>NZ_JAFBIT010000001.1 GCF_021531715.1 Anaeromassilibacillus senegalensis
TTTGGATGGGTATGACGCCTGTCATCAGCCCTGCTTGCTCATGCGCTTCTTGGTGACCAGCAGAATCGCCGCAGCCACAGCGAGCACACCGCCCGCGATGTAGAAAATCGGCGTGCCGACACCGCCGGTCTCGGGGAGGGTGGAACCCTTGTTGTTGGCCACGGTAATACCCGCAATGCCGGTGCTTGTGTCACCCGTGCCGGCAGTGCCGTCAGCAGTAACCTCCAGCTTAGTCAGGGCAGAACTTGCCAAACCATCTGTCCAGGTCTGACCGTTGGTGGTAGTTGCAGTAATAACCACAGTGATTTTGCTGCTCAGCAGGTTGTAGCCAGTGGGGGCTTTGGTTTCCTTCAGATAGTAGGTGCCGTCATCCAGACCGATGACCTTGAACAGACCGTTTGCATCAGAGGTCAGCGCGGAACCGTCCTCTTCGGTGTCAGCCCAACCAGTGACCTTGTTATTGGTATCAACAATTGCCCACTTATTGTCTGCATTGTGCAGCTTGAATTCCGCACCTTCCAATTTTTTCGTGTTATCCTGTCCATCCACCTTGGTGGTGTCAAGCTCATAAGTGAAGACAATGACCTTATCCTCGGGGGTATTGCCGGTGTTGTTATCGCCGGAGCCGGACTGGTCAGGCTTGTTGGAGTACTCCAGATAGACCACGTTGGGGTTGCCGTCCAGACCAACAACGGCGTTCTGATTCAGGGTAGCAGTGTATTCCACAATGATGTACTTACCCTGAGAAACGCCAGAGACAGTTTTCAGATCGGTGAAAGAAACGGTAAAGGACTGTCCATTCACAGCATTGTTCCAGCCGGTGATCTCAGCTTTGTCAGTACCAGCCTTATCGGATGCCACATAGACTTTAATGGAGTCCTCATTCAGCGTCAGGCCTGCGGACAGGGTATCGTGGAAGATATACTTATAGGTGTCATAGCGGCTCATATCCGGTACGGAGCCAATCAGATGGAAGTATACGGCGTCGCCCATGTTGTAGTCCGCCACGTCATTGTAGCCCTGACCATAGCCGCCGTCCTGATCATACTTGTCGTCTTCCAGGACCTTCTTCTCCACGGTGGGCGCGTCGGTCTTTACGGTGATGTTGATGTCGCCAACCACCTGCAGCAGTGCGGTATTGTAAGCGCTGCCAGCGGCCACATTCTCAGTGGTATCCACGACCAGATAATAGCCGTCATCCAACGTGTTCTCACCGGATGTCAGAGGCGTACCAGTGCCGGTCTTGTTGGCGTAAGCCAGCTTGGCAACCGCATTGGCCAGAGCAGTGTTGGTATTGTTGTCACCCAGGACCTTCGCCACAGCAGCAGCATCGGTACAGTCGGTGAACTGGCTGCCATAGGTGGTGTCAGCCTTCAAAGCAGCCAAAAAAGCATCGGAATTGATGCCGCTGCCCCACTGAACATCGGACAGAATGCCGTCTTCCTCACGGCCGGAGAAAATCTGATAAGCGGTAAAGGTATGATCCTTCAGAATGCCGTCGGAAGGAACGGTGACCGTTGCCGCAAACGCGGGGACTGCCAGCGCAAAAACCATAACCAGAGCCAGCAGGATGCCGACAATTTTCTTTGCTTGTTTCATTTTAGACTTCCTTTCATTTCCTTTGTTGATTTTGAATGCGGGTTTGATCTGCGCATCAGGAAGATGCGGAATCCTCCTTTCTGCGTTTTTTACGCTTATGCAGCAGGAGTCGGCCTGCAGCCGCCATCAGCAACAGCCCTCCTGCAGAATACAAGGTTGTGCCGGGTCCGCCGGTCTCTGGCAGTTCGTAAACGGGGGTGTCGGACTCGGTGTTCTTGATGGTGATGGTTCCGGAGGAAATTCCTCCGTTGTTTTCATAGCTTGTACTATAGTTTGCACCGCTATGCTCCACAACATAATAGGTGTAGTAGATGGTATTGTTGTCCTTATCCGTGCCGGTCAGGGGCAGGTCGTCCTTGCTCCATGTCCAGCCGTCTGTGTTGGAGATGGTATAGGTGTTAATATAGGTGCCTGCCGGTTCGGTGGGTGTTGGATCGGTGGTTTCCTCTCCATCGCCGGAGCCGCTGGAATCAGGGTTGGAGCTTGTGCCCGCTTCCACAAGAGTACAACGTATTGACCGAATCGACTCTTCTCGATCTCCAGTTTTAAAGGAAATGGTACTAGACATTATTTTGCAGGTATACTCATACGTGTATCCATTATTTGCATATTCGCCTGTTCCATCGCTGACACCTGACCATTCGCTGGGAGCCACGCTATAGAGTGAGGCTTGCCATGTGTAATCGACAGAGACTTTGACCGTATCACCTACCGCAACATCACTAAAGGTTCCTGTTATTATAATACTACTATTACATTCAGCAACATAACTCACTCCGGTTGTAGTGCCAGTCTCCCCTTCACCGCTTCCACCTCCTCCGGGCGGCGTCGTGCTTGCGATCTGGTAGAGATCAAAGCTGATGGTGCTGCCTTTCGTCGCGGTGACGTCGTTATTGTTCGCATCCTTCCACTTTTTCTCAACCGTGATTTCCGTGGTGTTCTTGACATTCTCCACATAGACAGTCCGGGCCTCGTTGGTCAGGTCCACCGCGTCGCTGGGAAGATTATTGGGCAGGGTGTGGACGGTATCCTCGGTGCTGCTGAAGTAGAAGTAGAAGGTTTTCACTTCGTCCGGCAGCCGGTAGCCCTCGGGCGGAGCGGTCTCCGTGACCTTATAGAGGGTGTTGGTGTCGTAGTTGAAGGTCACGTTTCCGCTGGCGTCCTTTTCCTGCCGGGTGATCTGGAAGGAGCCGGAGGCATTGGTGGAATAGGTTTTGACAGGCTCTGTGCCGTATTCGCTGGTACTGGTGTCGTACTTGTAGACGCTGAAGGTTGCGCCCGCAAGGCTGACATTATAGTTGCCCGCCTCCACCTTGTAGAAGGTATAGCTCTTGTCGGTGGTGACGCCCGCGGAATCGCTGGAGTGCTCCCACTTGGTGTTGCTGCTGGAATGCTCGCCGGAATGATCCGTCCCTTCCAGCTTGGCGGTGTTGCTGAACTTCAGATCAAAGTATGTCTTCTGCCCGTTGATCTCGTCCGGCACATTGCAGGTGACGCGGTAGGAATACTGGAGCATCAAGGGCGTGCCGTCCGGGATCCCCGTGGCGGTGATGGTATTGGTCGCATCATGCAGATCCCAGCTATTTTCGCCTGTCTTTGCCTCATAGGTCCAGCTCCAGCCGGTAACCGGTTCCCCGGCCACCCATTTGCCCTGTGCCTCATCCCATGTCGCCTCGTACAGTTTTACGCTGCTCTGAATCAGGGCTGCATTGATGTTATATGTGCCGGTAAAGGGATGATACAGCGTAAACTGATTCTTGTAAGACATCGTATCCACCAAGGTCAGGGTATCCGAACCTTCCAGAATGTCATTGCCCTCCGGGTTGAGGATAACGGTGTAATTCATAATGCGGTTCGTGTTATCCCAGCCGCCGGATTTGTTCACTACCTGGGTGACGACCTCTTCTTTCTGATAGGTCCACTCCTGAGTCTGGTTGGAGGAGCCGATCTCCCCGCCGTCCAGCTTCATTTTGGCGGTGTTGGTCAGCGTCTTGGATTCGCTCTGGTTCTCCGCGTTATCCACCTGACAGGTGACGATGAGGGTGAATTCCGCCCCGGTCTGGATGGTATTGCCCTCGGTCTTTGGCTCAATATTCAGGGTGATGACGCGATCCTGATAGGTGCCGCTGACGGTGTACTGATTGGTGCTGTCGGTGCCGGAGATGGTTCCGTCTTCGCCCACCGTCAGTTCCATGTTCAAATTACCCCAGCCGGTGAGCCGCAGGCTTTCCAGCGTTACGCCCTCGGGCAGGGTATCGATCAGGGTCAGCTTTTTGTTCCCTTCACCCACGGTGGCCTTTACCTTCCAGGTCAGCTCGCCCTCATTGCTGACGGTGGTTGTGTCCGTGCTGCCGTTGCCGTCGGTCTTGACCACGCCGGGCTTATAATAGGTGTACTCCGTCCCGGTCTCCTTGCCGCCAACCTGGATATCGTTATAGAATTTGTTGCCGCCGGTGGTGGCTTTTGTCAGATCCACCGTGGTGGAATAGGTGAAGGTCAGCCTGGTGGCTCCCTCCGGGGGAATCAGGCCCTCGGGGAAATGGATGGTGAAGAGGGTGTAGGTCAGAGCCTCGTAATTGACCCCTTCCTCACCCGCCGGTGCCTTATACTCGTTGATCTGCTTGAAGGTGTAGGTATTGCCATCGGAGGCCAGGAAGGTGACCTGCTCCGGGGGTGGGTTATAGGTGTTGGTGCCGCCCACCGGGTTGCCGTTGTTGTCCGTCCAGGTCAGGTTGGTGGCCCAGGCGGTGATCTGGCTGCGGGTCATCCACTGGTTGGTGTTGGTATTGCCCCACTGGTTCTTGGTCACATCGTCCACAATGGTGGTGCCCGCGGGCAGGCCGCCCTTGGGGATGGTCAGGGTCACCGTCCAAGGGATGGTCATGGCGGTGCCGTCATCGGAGACTGTACCCGTTCCCACACTCTTGGCAACGCTGCCGTCACCGGGAACGGTCACATCCGCTGTGCCGGGGGTCTCCTTGCCATCCAGAGTCAGCTTGGCCTGGTTGTGGACGGTCTTATCGTTCCACGCCTGGGGTTCATCGGTGGTATAGGTGATCGTGTACTGGTTCGTGTTGACGCTGTTTTCCTCGGTGGCATTGAAGGTGATGCTGGTGATCTTGCCATTTTCGTCTACGTCAACCGTGTATTCGCTGGAATCAGGAGTCCCGCCGTTTTTCTGGATGGTAATATCACTGGCAGTCAACCGGCTGAACATTTCATCCGTCAGCACCGCGCCCGCGATATTCAGCTTGCTGGCGTTGACGGTGATGGTCCAGCTGATTTTCTTATCCCAGGTATACCTGCCGCTCTTGGTCAGCTGTATTTCGTCCGGTTTCACGGTGGATTCCGAACCAATGGGCGTGCCCTCTTTTCCCTCGCCGGGGGAGAGGGTGGCGCTGTTGGTGACGGGGGACGTGGTGCCGTTTTCATTCTCGGTCACAGCGGTGGAGTATTTAATAGTATAGGACTGAGTGTTCTTGCCGTCTTCCACCTCCGTGAAGGTGATGCCGGTGATCTTGCCGTCAGTATCCTTGGTGAAGGAATAACCGGTGGATGGCTCGATGGTGAAGTCCGTTTCCGACAGGGCGGCGAACATCTCGTCGGTCAGGGTAGCTCCCGCAATGTCCAGATTGCCGGCGTTGACGGTGATGGTCCAATCGATCTTGTTGGTGGCACCGTTAAATTGGCCCCACTTGTTCAGCTGTACGCCGCTGACGGTTACGGAAGCGGTGACCTCCTTCTCGTCGCCGTCATCGCCAGGTGTGGGGTCAAAGGCGGCCTTGTTGGTCACGGTGGTGCCATCCCAGCTTTCCTTTACCGGGGTATAATAGGTGATGGTGTATTTGTTCTTGTTGACACCGTTTTCCGTTGCGGTAAAGGTGATGTCGGTGATCTTCCCGTTTTCGTCCTTGGTCACGGTTGCGCCCTCGGCGGGATAGATCACGATATCCTTCGCGGTATCCTCCACCAGACCCAGCATTCCGTCCGCCAGCTTGGCCCCGGCGATATCCTGCTCGTTGTTGTTCACAGTGACCGTCCACTTGATATAGCCGGGCTTATCGGAGGCTACCTGACCGTACTTATCCAGCGTGTAGCTGAAATCCTTATTCACGTTCACAGTGATCTCGGCGCTGTCGGTAACGGTCTGGCCCTTGGTTTCATCTTTGGCGGTGACGGTGGCTTTGTTCTTCGGGGAGACGACGGCTACCGTCTGGGCGGTGATGGGATAGGTGTAGGTGATCTTGTAGACCTCGCCGGTAATGTACGTGTAATTACTGTCCGTTTTCTCCTCGGTGGACAGCTTTGACAGCATAAGCGTTAATTCTCCGTTTCCATTGGTGTGCTCAATGCCGCTGACTTCGCTCCAATCATTTTGATCGTTGGGCGTCCAGGTTCCATTCCAAGAGAGATAATAATCAGAGGTTCCCTTTTCGATTGTGACTACTGGCTCTCCCAGCGTCAGGCCGTCGCAAGTAATGGTATCGGTAAAGCTGATGGGATCCGGAGTGCCTTTGGTTGTGCGGATGTAGACGGTGTAGACCAGCTTGTCCCCATCCTGCACCCAACTGCCGCTCTTGCGGACATCGATGTTATATCTTTCCGTCTCATCCTTGGGATAGGTAATATCTTCACCGGGTACCAGAACGACGGCACCATCCCCACCGACGACGATATCGCCCTTATCGTTCATGTCCTCTTTGCTGAAGGAGCCTTCAAACTGGACATAGCCGGTGACGGTATCGCCGGATTCGTTTACATAGTTCTCGTTGAAGATGACCTGAACGGAATATGTGCCATCCTCATTTTTGATAAACTGATAGGTACCCGCCAGCTTATCCCCATCATAGAGATTCTGGGCATCCTTGTTCACAATATCATCCGGAACCGTGATCCCCTTGGGATAGGTGTAGGTGTAGACGGTCCCCGCGGTGGGCCTCCCGGTTTCCGCGGTGAACTGAAAATCGATGCGGACCTTGGTGGTGAACTGGTCGGTGGCGGGATTATACTTGGTTTCATTGCCCGAAAGCTTGGCCACCGGGAGTTTTCCATCGGTTTCACCGTCCAACAGCATGATCCCATATACAGCGGACGCCTCCTGGGGATAGCAGTCCTCCGTATGGGTATGTTCCTCCAACTCGCAGGTCAAAACCCAGGTGCCATAGCACAGGGCAATGTGGGCGTGGTTTTCATCCTCAGGCAGGGTGCAGGTCAGGGTTTCGGTGTCCACCGACTCCTCCACTGTCTCAAAGCAGGCGTCAGTATGCTGGTGCTCCAACACTTCCAGCATTTCACAAATCAGATATCCATCATCGCGAAAGCAGTCTGCATTGTGTTCATGAAGCGTAACTTCCGGTTTCTCACAAATCAGTACCGGGTCTACCGGCTCGTCCGGCTGCGTATAGCAGCTGTCCGTATGCTGGTGTGCTTCAATCTCGGGAAGCGGACACCACAGGTTTCCGTTTTCATCGTAGCAGGTGGAATCGTGACGGTGAACCACAAAATTGGCGTATCCACAGGTCAGATTCCCGTCAGAGTCATAGCAGTCAGCCGTGTGCTGATGAATCTCCAGCGTTTCCGCGCTGCATACAGGAACCGTCATCTCCCGCGACATTACCTGGGTATAACAGGCATCGGTGTGGGTATGCTCCGGGATGTCGCATTGCTTCTCCAGGGTGATGGCAGGGAGGATCAGCGCATAGGTGGTACAGAATACCACCACTGCCGCCAGGCAGGTCACCACCTGATACCAGCGTTTTTTTCTCCGATGTGCTTTTGTATATTTCTCTGCACCTTGCAGCGCATCTTTCGCCATGTATCAGTCACCACCCTTCCTGACTCAGCATCCCGAAGCCCGACAGGGGCCAGACCCGGAACACGATTTTTCCGACGATTTGTTCACCTGAGACGCAGCCCACCGTAGTGCTGCGGGAATCCACCGAGGTGGACCGGTGATCGCCCATGCAGAAGTATCGATTGTCCGGTACCTGGTAGGGCAAATCAATGTCACAATCCCCCAGGGATTTTTCTGTCAGATACGGCTCATCCAGCAGATTGCCGTCCACATAGACGTTTCCTTCCTCGTCGATATCCACCCACTGCCCCGGCCCGGCAATACAGCGTTTGACCAAAATTTTGTTGCCCAGGTAGAAGGCCACCAGGTCACCCGGCGCAAAATCCGAGCCCTTCACAGAGACCACAATGTCTCCCTCGTTGAGGGTCGGCGTCATGGAGGCTCCGTAGATCTGCAGCACCGGCATCCAGATGGTGGCCACCAGTACAGCCACCGCAGCCACAACGATCAGAGTGTAGATGGTGCTTCTCAGAACCCGGTTATATCGTCTCTTATAGTTTTCTCTTTCAAGCTCCGCTGTGAGTTGCTCCAAAGACGGAATCTCTCGGGGAGGATTCGTTTTGCTCTTCATCTTCTAACCTTTCCAGCTGAATAGACCATTTCCCGCAGTGAGTTCTGATCTTCCAGCAGCTTGGCTGCTCTGGCAACAACCTGTTTCCAATAGGCATCCGCTTCCGCGTGTACTTTTTCGCTGTATGCCTGCGCCTCCTGCCGGATCTGAGCAGTCTCTTTTTCTGCCTTTTCCTTCAAAGAACGGCAGATTGTATCCTGTTGGCTGCTGATCCGCTGGATATTTTCCAGATACTGCTGCGCCGCGGCCTCCGCCGCCTGAAAGACACCGTTGAGGGGCAGGGCAGCCTCCGCCAGGGAACCGGCTTTGTCAATCTCGATCCTGCGGTCCCGAAGCTGTGCTTCCGCCTGCTCCAGCCTGATCTTCAGCTGGCTGTTTTCTTCTGTCTGGGCAATCAGCATTTCCAGCAGCTCACTCCGGCTCAAACGCCGCAATTCTTTATCCGTCATAGGGCACCTCCAAATCTGTGCCGCACAGCACAAAAGCAAAAAAGAGGCAACAGTTATTCTTCACCTGCCCCAAATCCTTACTCCACAGCACGGAAGTAATATTCCTCACTCTGTGCTGAGTTTCAACTATATGAATGCGGTATTCAGCGCAACACATTATTTCCATTATAGTGAAACGATTATATCAAAAGATATATGCCCAATTTCCAATCAAAAAAATTGTAGCACAAGCATACATAAAAATCAAGGGGTGCAGGAAAAGTATGTAAAAAGACGGTAAAATCTAAGATAAAAGTGGCAGTACAAAAAGCGGGAAGCACGAAGCCACCCTCAAATTCTTTTTTATAGAGTATGAGGGTTGCTTTGGTGCACCCAAAATAGAGTGCGCTATTGTTAAGTTGGCATTCAGTCTGGGCTAGTAAACAACATAATGGAAATTATGTGGTGTTTTTTATTGCCTAAACTACAAGGCCCAATCGTTCGATTTTTCGCCGGTGTTCTGTGCCGGTGGTCATAATATAGATTCTTGTTGTGTCGATGCTGCTGTGTCCCAGAATATCGGCCAATTTGGCGCTGTCTTTCTCAATACCGTAAAAAGTCCCGGCAAACAGCTTGCGCAGATTGTGGGGAAACACCTTGCTGGCTTTTACTCCGGCTGCCTCGCAGAGGGATTTCATCTGCGCCCAAATATTGCTCCGGTCCAACGGCTTTCCGTTTCTGGTAATAAAGATTGCTCCAGAACGGATGTCGTTTTTCTTTGCATGATCCAGAAGCATCTTCTTTAGCTTACCCGGAAGTAATATGGTCCGGGTTTTGCATTTACACCTGACAGTGATTTCTCCACGCTTTACAGCTTCTGCGGTAAAGAACCGCAGTTCAGAGACACGAATGCCGGTGCCGCAGATGGTTTCCAGAATCAGATGCAGCTGGGCCGGTCCTTTGCCGCCTCCAGCAACCGAAGATATTCTGCTTTCGTCAGTTCCTTTTCCTCTGCACAGTAGGTCTGTCGTTGGGTCTTGATGTTTTTTACCTTACAGTCTGACCGGCCCAGGAAATCCAGCAGACTGTTAAGACTCGCCAGCATGGAATTGATTGAGCTGGCTGCATATCCCTTTTCAATCAGAAACTTTTTATAAGCCATCATCTGCTCTTTTGTCACAGCCTGTTGGCCTGCAAACAAATGAAAAGCACGGACATCCCGGAGATATTTCTCCACGGTAGCCGTGCTTTTTTCCTCCAGGACCAGATATTCACGAAAGGTATTGATGGTTTCTTCAGATAATATTCTTTCTGCCAGTTTGGTTCCCTCCTAAGTGCGTTATTTGGATTTTCATACTTATTGTATCGAATTCCAAACCTTTTTTGCACAGGACGCATAGAGAGAAAAGTACGTAGAGAAGTTTTATTTGCCGGTGTATCGCACATCACGATACACCGGCATCCTTTTTAATCTTCTATCCTATGGAGCGCAGGCCCTTTCAGGTAGTTCTCCATCTTCCCGGACAGCACCAGGCTTGCGTATTCCATCGGGGCGTTGTAAAGCAGCCAATTGAGGTCTGCCATCTGTCCGTTTGTAACATCGTAGTGGTTCTCCACTTCCTCGCAGTCAATTGTGAGGACAGAGCCATCGTTATAGGTTAGCTCTACAGCGTTGGTATCCATGTTGAAGAAGGCGTGAATCAGCTTCATCATACGGTTCCTTTCAAATCATCAAAAATATGTTTCCGATTTGTCGTGATGAACCCGCTTCCAAATATTGACTTCCCATACACCGCACCAATTCCGCACCAAAGTGCCATGAAACCATATGAAGATACATGGATTTACATATCGGAAAAGTTCGGCAAATTAGGATATATTGAGGTTTATTGAGGAATATTGAGATATGAAACAGGCATTTAACCGACGATACCTAATTTCATTTATTTCTGCATCTCCTCATGTTTTCTGCTTTTTGATGTCTGGTATGCTTTCCGCACCGATTACTGCTATCTGTGGTGCAGGGGGAAGGGAAACAAAAATTTTTGCCGGTTCCAATACATGGCCATCCGGCATAAATATCTCATTATAGCGCAAATAAAATCTCTTTTCAATATTTTCATTTAATTTGATGCGAAATTTGACGTGGCCGGCTCCTTTGCATCAGATGTGCACGACGGCGGAAAGGCATAAATCAGGGGAGACTGCACGTGTGTACAGTCTCCCCTGCGAAATTTCAGGTTCAGTCCGCAAAGAGCGGGGTGGAAAGATAGCGGTCGCCGGTATCGGGGAGCAAAGCCACGATGGTCTTGCCCTTGTTCTCTGGGCGCTTTGCCAGCTGGAGCGCGGCCCAGACCGCAGCGCCGGAGGAAATGCCAACCAGAACGCCTTCGCTCTTGCCAATGCGCTTGCCGGTGTCAAAGGCATCCTCGTTTTCTACGACTATGACCTCGTCATAGATCCCGGTATCCAGCACTTCGGGGACAAAGCCTGCGCCGATGCCCTGAATCTTGTGCGCGCCGGGGGTACCCTTGCTCAGCACAGGAGAGGTGGCGGGCTCAACGGCCACGATTTTTACATCCGGATTCTGGCTCTTCAGGTATTCGCCGACGCCGGTAATGGTGCCGCCGGTGCCGACACCTGCTACAAAAATATCCACCTTTCCGTCGGTGTCCGCCCAAATCTCCGGGCCGGTGGTTGCTTTGTGCATGGCGGGGTTGGCAGGATTTACGAACTGCCCGGGAATGAAGCCGCCCGGGATTTCCCTGGCCAGCTCATCAGCCTTGGCAATGGCGCCCTTCATGCCCTTGGCGCCCTCGGTGAGCACCAGCTCCGCACCGTACGCCTTCATCAGCTGCCGACGCTCGACGCTCATGGTTTCCGGCATAACGATGATGATGCGGTAGCCGCGGGCGGCGGCCACGGAGGCCAGGCCGATGCCGGTGTTGCCGGAGGTCGGTTCAATAATGACGGAGCCGGGCTTCAGCAGGCCCTTTTCCTCAGCGTCGTCAATCATGGCCTTGGCGATGCGGTCCTTTACCGAACCGGCGGGGTTGAAATATTCCAGCTTGCCCAGAATGCGGGCTTCCAGATTTTCTTCCTTCTCCAGGTGTGCCAGTTCCAGTAGAGGTGTTTTGCCGATCAGTTGGTCAGCGGATGTGTAAATCTTGCTCATAATTATTTCCTCCTGTATCATGGTCAGAATTGTTGGGCCTCGAAGCAATGCCGGGGACGTCAAATCTAAGCGATGTTTTAAAACCAACTTAAAAAGTATGTTGATATGATTATAGACTCCCCACACCATATTGTCAAGGGGAAATTCCATTTTTTTCATTGATTTTCCTATTTACCATATGGTATAATGGGTTTACTGAAAACGGAGGGATAAAAATGCTGATTTCAACAAAAGGCCGCTATTCGCTTCGGGTGATGGTGGATCTCGCTGAGCATCAGACGGATGGCTTCATTCCTTTAAAGGTGATCGCCGAGCGGCAGGAAATCTCGGAAAAATATCTGGAAAGCATCATCAAGCTTCTGGTGAAGGCCGGGCTTTTGACCGGGCTGCGCGGAAAAGGCGGCGGCTATAAGCTGACGAAATCGCCGGATCAGTACGCCGTGGGCAGTATCCTGCGGCTGACGGAGGAAACGCTCGCGCCGGTATCCTGCCTGGAATCGGGCGCCGCTTCCTGCGCGCGCATGGCGTCCTGCCGCACGCTGCCTCTGTGGAAAGGGTTGGATAAGGTTATCAGCGACTATCTGGATCATTTCACAGTTGCAGATCTGATGCAGCACGAGGAAGAGGGAAATGATTACGTGATCTGAGCGGGAGCCTTACACAAATCCTTTACGACTTCGCCGGCGATGATGAGTCCGGCGACCGAGGGAACAAAAGCGTTGCTGCCGGGCACCTGCCGGCGCTGGGTGCATTTGCGCGCGGTGCCGGGCGGGCAGATGCAGTGCGCCCGGCAGCTGATGGACATATCGTCCAGAGGCGTCATGGCCGGTTCTTTGGAGTAAACCACCTTCAAATGGGGAATGCCGCGCTTTTTCAGCTCGCGGCGCATGACGCGGGCCAGAGGACACACGGAGGTTTCATAGATGTCCGCTACCTCAAAGGCGGTAGGATCCATCTTGTTCCCCGCGCCCATGCTGCTGATGATCGGCACGCCGGCTTTCTGCGCCTGTTCCACCAGCTCCAGCTTTCCGGTGACGGTATCAATGGCGTCGACGACGTAATCATACTGGGTAAAGTCGAACTGTTCCGCTGTCTGCGGCGTGTAGAAGGTCTTGTATGTGTGCACGACGGCGTCGGGATTGATTTCAAGGATGCGCTGTTCGGCTACATCCACCTTGTATTGGCCGACTGTTTTCCGCGTGGCGATGATCTGCCGGTTGAGATTGGTGAGGCATACCCGATCGTCGTCGATCAGATCCAGAGTCCCGATACCGCTGCGCGCCAGCGCCTCCACCGTATAGCCGCCTACGCCGCCGATGCCAAAAACAGCAACCCGCGCGCGGTACAGCTTTTCCATGCCCTCTTCACCGAAGAGAAGCTGCGTTCTTGAAAATTGATTGAGCATGATTGTTATGCCTCGATTCTTTGATTCGATGAGCCCGAAACGGTCGGGCTTTTCTTTTTGTGCCGGACTCAGAACCAATCAACATACTATTCTTATCGGCAATTTTACCATGCGTGCGGAGGAATGTCAACCGTTCCGCATGGAGAAGGGACAGTATACGGGCCTCTTTTCCGGATTACGGGTGAATCGGATGGTCGGCGCTGCTTCCTTATGCCAGGCGCGCTTGCCGTCGAGGATACCGCCGCCGTAGCGCTGCACGAGGATGTGCTCCGCGGTGCTCATGTGCCTGATTCTTGCGCAGAAAAAACCGCCTTGCGCGACTAAGAGAATACCGCAAAACGGCTCGTTATAGTCGGCTCACAAGGCGGTCGGTAGAAACATTCACCCAGTCATAAATTTATATAACCAATCAGCCATTTAATATTCTGACACGGCAAGTGGTAAATGTTAAAGCTTCGGTGTCACTTGATAAACTTCTCGCCGTCGTAGAGGAAAAGCCCCTCGCCGCCGCCGGTTTTTTTGCCGGCGAGCAGCCACTGCTTGAAGCAGCGGCGCTGGGTGGTGTCCTCAGGCAGCTCGGCGTCCAGCTTTTCAAAGTCCTTGCCGAAGACGCGCCACTTGTCGTAGAACTCGTCGTATTCCTCGGATTTGTAGATGTGGAAATCGCTGATGAAATCGACCATGTTGAGCGTCGGGGGCAGAATCTCGCGGTTGCCCGGGAACAAAAGCCACGATTTGCAGGCGAAAACCATCGGTTTGCCGCCGAGCTGATCCTTATAGAATGCGTACGCTTTCTTATAGGAATCGATGCGGGCGGCGCGGTTCAGCGAGCCGCAGGACGGAATGTGCATGTTGTACACGGTGTCACCGGGATGAACCGTGTAGCCGCCGACCGTGACCGGCTCATTGTGCTCAAACGGGATCGCCTCGTACTGCAGGCGGCCGAGCTTGAAGCGGCGCATCGTGTAGAACCACGGATGCCAGAAAGCGACGAATGTGCCCCAGATGCCGTAAACGTCGTGGCATTCGATCAGCTTGTATTTGAGGTCGGCAATCGTGTCCCAGAACAGCGCGTCCGAAAGACCGGCTGCCCTGTAATTTTCGCGCAGCCGTTCACTTGCCGCCATCAGGAACAGAAAATCGACGACATGGCGGTGCAGGCCGCTCAGCTCGTGGAGACGATCCATGTGCGGAACAAGGGCCTTCCAGTCTTCGCCGGCGAAGAGCTTGTCCTCGGCGGTTTTCATTTCCTCTGCGGCGCCAGGCGCGGCGAGCAGCGTTTCATAATCGTGTGCAAGCGGCACGCGGCTCTCTGCGGGCAGCTCGAGCGTGTCACCGAAGATTTTCAGATACTCCATCGTGTACATGTTGTTTCCTCCCAAAAGATCGATTCATTTCATTCTAACACGCGGCATATGTTTTTCGCAATTGACTATTTGAACAGCCCATGCTACAATTTTTTTGATAAATCAACGGGAGGCGTCAGCGTATGAGCGGATATATCGAGCGGCAGGCGAGCGAGGAAACGAAAAACATCCGGTGGGGGCGGCTTTCTACGATCGGCCGCGGCGGATGCGGCGCAGTGGCGGCGTACAATGTGGCCGTCGCGCTCGGGCGCAATCCGGATTTTCTGCGTCTGGTGCAGGAGATGGAGCGCCGCCGTATGCCGTCTATTGGCGGCCTGTGCGGCATGAATGTGATTCGTCTGAAGCTCTGGCTGCAGCGGCGGTTCGGGCGCGCGGAGTTGAGCCTCTTCGGCGCGGAGCGCTGGGAGGAGAAAACGCGCTTCTGCCGTGCGGTTGTGATTTTTTATAAGAATAAGGGCATTTTCAAGGGGAACCATTTCATCGCCGGCGCGCGGGAAGCGGACGGCTTCGTGTTTCATAACGCGCCGAACCTGCCTGTGGGCTGCGCTTTGACGATGGAGGACGCCGTGCACCGCCTCAAAAAGGCCGGACATACGCCGATTTTTCTCCTTGTGCTTTGAAATTTTCCCGCGAAATCTCAGCTTTTTTTCACCTGAATTTCACGCAAGTTTAATAGAATAGCTGCATCGGTTGCAGCAGGGGCGTTCCGTCTGCGCGGCGGGGCGCCCCTTTTGCATATCCGGCAAAAAGCGTTTGGAGGGATTGTGATGAGTCGGATAACGGGCGTGTTTCAGCGCGTGGAGCAGAAATACCTGCTGACCGACGCGCAGTATACGGCGCTGTGGGACGTTCTGCAGCCGTATATGAAGCCGGACGCATACGGTCGCTCGACCGTGTGCAGCATTTATTTCGACACGCCGGACCGCCGTCTGGTGCGGACTTCGCTTGAGAAGCCGGTGTACAAGGAGAAGCTGCGCCTGCGCACCTACGGTGTGCCGAAGCCAGACAGTCCCGCGTTCGTTGAGCTGAAAAAGAAGTACAAGGGCGTCGTGTACAAGCGGCGCATCACGCTGCCGTACGCCGAGGCGTTCCGCTGGCTCTGCGGCGGCGAGGCGCCGGAAAAGGACAGCCAGATCCAGCGCGAGATCGCGTGGTTCCTGCAGTTTTACGGCGATCTGGAGCCTGCCGCCGCACTTTGCTGTGACCGCGACGCGCTGTACGGGCGCGAAGACGACAGCCTGCGCATCACGTTCGACGAGGCGATCCGCTGGCGCGTCGAGGATGTCGATCTTCTGCACGGTGACGGCGGCGCGCAGCTGCTCCCGGACGGCGTGCGCCTGATGGAGATCAAGGCCGTCGGCGGCATGCCGGGCTGGCTTGCCGATGCGCTCGGCGAGCTGCACATTTATCCAACCTCTTATTCAAAATACGGCAGCGCATACCGCTTCGCGCTTGCGCGCCAATAACGAAAGGAAATCCACTATGACTATGTCTCAATTGTTCTCCAGCGTCACGGCGGGCGGCATCACCGCACAGGACTTCCTGCTCTGCGCCGCCGTTTCCCTTCTGCTCGGCGCGCTGATTGCTTTCACCTACACGCGCCGGACGCGGTATACGCAGAGCTTTGTGCTCACGCTCATTCTGCTGCCCCTCACGGTGCAGACCGTCATCATGCTGGTCAACGGCAACGTCGGCACGGGTGTCGCGGTGGCGGGCGCGTTCAGCCTTGTGCGGTTTCGCTCCGTACCGGGCAACGCGAAGGATATCGCCGTGATCTTCCTCGCGATGGCGGCCGGCCTCGCGTGCGGCAGCGGCTACCTTGCGGTTGCGGTACTGTTCACGGCAATCGCCTGTACAGTGCTGTATCTGCTTGTGCGGTTTCGCGTCGGGCTGGATCGCAGCGGCGAAAAGGAGCTGCACATCACGATTCCCGAAACACTCGACTATACGGAAATATTTGACGATGTTTTTGCGCGTTACACCGCGCATACTGAGCTTGTCGAGGTAAAAACAGCGAGCCTCGGCAGCCTGTATAAGCTGCATTACCGCATCCGCCTGAAGAAGGATGCGGAGGAAAAGGCGTTTCTCGACGCGCTGCGCTGCCGCAACGGGAACCTTGAGGTGCGCTGCGGCCGCCTGCAGCCGACGCCGGAACAGCTTTGAGATCGGAAAGGAGTTCTGTCCTATGAAAAAAAGAAAGATTGCGCGTTTTGCGGCGGTTTTGCTGACACTGCTGCTTGCGGGCTGCAGTTCGGTGCAGCCGGCCGCCCAGACCGATGCGAGCCCCGCGCCGGAAAGCAGCACGTCGGATGTAACAGAAACGGAAAGTGAAGCTGAAACGGAGACCGTGTCGGTCAGCACGTCTGGCCCCATCGATGAGGCAAGCCTTACGCTTAAAAAGAAGGATGAATATACCGACTATACGGGCGCCGTGGAGGTCGACCTTTCCAATCCGGCAGACGCGGCGGGCGTAAGCGTTTCGGGCAGTGTCATTACGATCACGGCGGACGGCACGTATGTCTTGACCGGCACGCTTGCAGACGGGCAGATCATCGTCGACGCCGGAGACGCGGCCGACGTGCGGCTTGTGCTCGAGAATGCGGCGCTTTCCAGCTCGGACTCTGCGCCGATTTACGCAAAAAACGCGGATAAGGTCATTTTAAGCCTGCCTGAGGGTACGGAGAGCCGCATCACCGACAGCGTGACTGGCATGGACGGCGAGGAGGAGCTGTCTGCGGCCGTGTACAGCGTCTGCGACCTTACCGTGAACGGCAGCGGCACGCTGTACGTCACGGCAAACGCGAACGACGCAATCACGACGAAGGATGATCTCAAGCTCAACGGCGCGAAGCTGGTACTGACGGCGGCAGACGACGGGATTGTCGGCAAGGACAGCGTCCAGATTTTTGACGGGACAATCGATATTACCGCGCAGGGCGACGGCATAAAGTCGACCAAGGCGGAAGAGGATAAGGGCTTCGTCTATATCGGCGGTGGGGTGCTTACCGTTGACGCGGGCTGTGACGGCATACAGGCGGAGACGAGCGCGCTCATTTCGGGCGGCGAGCTGAACATCACAACGGGCGGCGGCAGCGCGAATGCAGCGGTGAAAACGGGGAACGATAGGTTCATCGGCTGGCAGAACAGCGCGAGCGATACGGACGCGCCGTCCGAGAAGGGTGTAAAGGCGCAGACGTATCTGGAGATCACAGGCGGCACGCTGACGCTTGACACGACGGACGACAGCATTCATTGCAACGACACAATCATGGTTTCCGGCGGAACGATCACGGCGCAGTCCGGCGACGACGGCCTGCATGCGGACAGTTATCTGGAAATCTCGAACGGTTCGGTCACGGTGCTGAAGAGTTACGAGGGTATCGAGGCGAGCGAGATCGTCGTGAACGGCGGGGAGATCGATGTGGCGGCGCAGGACGACGGATTTAACGCCGCTGGCGGCGCGGATGGCTCCTCAATGGATGGGCGTCCGGGGCAGAACGCCTTTGCCGGGGATGCGTCGAAATCGCTGACGTTCAACGACGGTACAGTCACGGTCGATGCGGGCGGCGATGGACTCGATTCCAACGGTACGCTGACGATCAACGGCGGCACGATTTGTGTCAGCGGTCCGACGGACAGTGCGAACGGAACCTTTGACAGTGGCACGGGCTTCACGGTGAACGGCGGCGTCCTGCTCGGCGTCGGCAGCGCGGGCATGATGGAAACGCCCGGCGAGGACTCGGCGCAGAATGTCGTCATCGTAAGCGGTTCTGGTCAGGCAGGCAGCACGGTGGAGATCCGCGATGCGGCCGGTTCGGTGCTCGTCTCCTGGACTGTCCCGAAGAGCTTTTCGGTTGTGACCTTCAGCATGCCGGAGATTACGGTCGGCGAGACGTATGCGGTATATGTAGACGGCACGCAGGCGGCGAGCGCAGAGTGCACTGGTGTCGTGACCGGCGGCGCGGGCGGCATGGCCGGGGGCTTTGACAGAGGCGGCGGAAAAGGCGGTTTTATGGATCCCGGGGCGCAAAAACCCGGCGGCATGCCGGAAAAGCCCAGTGCCGCAGGCGGTCTGTTTGGTGTCGGTCAGGCACAATAAATAGCGAAAAATGAATATTCTGTAACAATATCTGGCGGTTCATAGGGAAAAGGAAAATCTTTTGACCAAAAAGCCGCAAATCCGTCCGATTGTGTCGAAACAGAGCGAACGATTTTGTTTGAATACACCCTGCAGGCTTGCTATAATGGGGATATGAAATCCGACAGGGTTTCCGCACATCCGACAGTGAACCCCCAAAATAGACTGGAAACAGCAGATGCTCGACAGGCTTGTCGAGAAAGGAGAACAGGATGAAAAACAACGAAAAAAACGGGCTGATTCTGTGTGTTGCGGAAAAGCACGGCGTGGACGGCGAGACGGTTCGCAGCGGGATCCGGGAGGCGATTCGGGCGGCGCAGCAGTCGGAGAATTCGACGGCACGTGCGTTCTGGGACACCGTCCCGGCGGATGCCAGCGATCTCGATGTGGTGCGTCTCATCACCGAGCTGCTTCGCGTAAGCTGAAAGATCGGGACAAAAAAGGGACTGCGGGTCTGCCGCAGTCCTTTTCTTGTATCCGGCGCAGAATTTGTCGGGAATTTTTGCGTGAAACCGGAAAAGAAGGGATGGACTTTTGCGTGGAGATCCTGTATAATAATAATGTATACAAAGCGAAAAATACCCGTATTGCCCAGTATTCTGAAAATGGAGGAACGCATATGAAAAGCAAAGTAACGGTCAGACGGTTGCTCGCGATGGTGCTCTGCTTTGCCCTGGTTCTGTCCCTCGGCCTGACGGCGTTTGCGGACGAAGCGTTGGAGCCGGTCAAGGAACCGTGCGGGGATGTGCCGCAGATGACGGAGATTCCCGAGCTCGTCCAAAGCGTATCGAGATCCCAGACGGCGACCGAGCTGGATGAGAACTATACGTCCAAAGTGACGCTGTCCCTGCCTGCGGCAGATTATCCGTCGTCGATCGATCTTGTTCTGGTGATCGACGTTTCCGGCGGCAAGGAGAAGAACGCACTCATGGAAGTAAAGGCTGCCGCAACCGCGCTGTGCGACGAAATGGCGGCAAAGAAGAATATCGAGACAAAGATCGGCATTGTGGCGTTCAATCAGGAGGCCCATGCGCTGACGGAGGATCTGGTTTCCGCCGAGGAGGCGAAGGCTGTCCTTGAAGAGCTTGAGGAAAAGCTTGAGGGCGCGGACGGCGCTAACATGGTGGCCGGCCTTGCCGCTGCCAAGGAGATGTTGGACGCGGGCAATGGCGCCGAGAAGCAGCTTGTCCTCTTGAGCCGCGGCGCGCCGACCGGCTGGCTGGACGCCGAAGGCGAGCCTGTCTGCAAGCAGTATGGCGCCTACAAGGAGGTTGATGAGGCAGGCAAGCCTGTTGTCTCTGAGATGCAGCCGGCCGGGCTCGAGCCGGAAATCAGCGCGAAGGACGCTTCGGGTGTCGTGCCGATGGAGGAGCTGCTGGAGATCGCCGACTGGAACGATGACGCGAACAACTGGTATTTCAACGAGATAGAGAATACAAACTATGAGAATGGCTATAAGTATTCCAATCTCCAGAAGTCGGTCTATATGACGGCCCAGTACCTCTCCGAAAATATCCTCGGCCGCTATCCGCTGCATCTTGTGGCGTTCGGCATCGATGAGGAGGACGAGAAGCAGGGCGAGAATGACGCCGTATTCCAGTATTGGAAGAACCTCTGCGGCTGGATTGGCGAGCAGAGCGGCGTTTCGTACACAGCGGCTGCAAAGCCCGAGAAGGAAAGCGAAAAAGAGCTCGTAGCGGCTTTCCGTGCAATTGCCGACGCGGCTACGCTGGTGGTTGACGCAGACACAAGGGTGGATATTGTCATCGGCAAAGCGGATGATTACGATTTCCAGTTTATCAATGACCCGGCAGCGCTGTCCCTCACGGTGAACGGCGAAGCGCTGGCCATTACAAAAGAGGGAAGCTCCACGTACGGCTTCGGTGAAGCGGTTGACAACGCGGGCGGAAAGACTTTCCCATTTGTGCTCCACTATTATGCGGATGACAAGGGTGAAACGCTGGTGTGGGACATCAACGTTCCGATCACCAAGGACGTGCCGGTGCAGCTTACCTATTCGGTCAAGCTGACCGATCCGAAAACCGAGGCCGGTACATACGGCACATATGACGCGGACGGCAGCAAGGGCTGCGACGGCCTGTTTGTCTGCAACAGCGCGGTGCTGAAGCTGAAGAAGGAGGAAGCCTTCCTGAAGCCTACCGTCTCCTATACGGTGAAGCCTGCGCCGAGCGAGAAGCCGACGGAGACCCCGGAGCCTACGGCGAAACCCACAGCGACCCCGACTCCGACTGCAGAACCGACGGCGACCCCGACTCCGACTGCAGAACCGACGGCGACACCGGCCCCGACCGCCACACCTGCGCCGACAGCGGAACCCACCGCTACCCCGGCATCCACGGCTGCACCGACGGCAACACCCGCCGCGACGGCTGTGCCGACCGGCCCGAAAACCGGCGATGACGGCGTATCGGTCGTTTGGTTTGCGCTGGCAGGCATTTCCGCGCTCGGTCTCGGCCTTGTGGGCGGCACCCTGTTTTTCCGCAAGCGCAGCGCGCACAAGTAATCAGCGGAGAACTGATAATTCAAAAAATTGAGGGAGCTGAATCCGGATATCCGGACTCGGCTCCCTTTTTTGTGCGCGGATTTATCGGTAACGGATTTTTTCTGCACCGGTGCATGCGAGAAGATCGCGCTCTGTTTCGCGCAGCCACGGCTCGAATTCACCTGCGGGCAGCTCGAGAAGCGGCAGCGCGGCTTTCATCGAAAGCCCGTTTTCGGTCTTGTACTTGCGGACGGCGGCGAGCGTCTCCTTGAGTGTCTCGCCGAAGGCGAGCAGCTTGCCGTCCGGCGCGCCGGGTGTTTCCCAGCATAACAGGTGGATGGATTTCTCATCCTCAAACTGCCGGAAATAGGGCTGATAGAGGTATTCCGTGATGTGCGGGACGTAGATCGCGTAGAGCTTCAGAATGCGGAGAAACGCGCCGTACAGCGCCGCCTGCGCGCTTTTTGTGTTCGCCTCGCCGTGACGCTCGGGCTTATAGAGGCGGTCTTTCAGCAGCTCGAGCGCGTTGTCGCAGAAATCCTTCCAGAACAGCTCGTCGATCTCCTTGCGTGCCGCGCCGATCTCGTATGCGTCCAGCAGCGCCTGTGCGCGCCGCGTCGCGTCGTCACAGCGCGCGAGCAGCCAGCAGTCGGCGGGCAGCGTGGCTTCGGCGGTTTTGGGGTCAAAGCCCTCGAGCCGCGCGAAGACAAATTTCGCGGCGTTCCAGAGCTTTGTGATGAACCGTTTCGGCGCGTCCAGCTCGGCGGGGGAGAAGAACGTATCTGTACCGAGCCGCGCGCCCGCCGTCCAGTAGCGCAGGACGTCGGCGGAATGCTGCGCGATCAGCCGCTCGGGGTCGAGCGCGTTGCCCTTTGATTTACTCATCTTCTCTCCGGGCTTTGCGAGGACGAAGCCGCAGATCATCAGGTCGCGCCACGGGAGCTTACCGGTGTGGTACAGACTGCGGACGATCGTGTAAAACGTCCACGTGCGGATGATCTCGTGCGCGTGCGTGCGCATCGACATTGGCACGAGATCGAGCCCTAGCCGTTCGTTGATCTGCGGCGTGATGCTCGAGGTTGCCCATGTGTCGAAAACGGCGGTCTCGGGGACAAATTTCGTACAGCCGCAGTCGCATTTTCCTGTGTACGGTGTCTCGATGGGGTTCAGCGGGAGCTGCTCCGGCGCAGCGAAAACGGGCTTGCCGCAGTCCGCGCAGTACCAGACTGGGAACGGAACGCCGAAATACCGCTGGCGCGAGATGCACCAGTCCCACTTGAGGTTTTCAACCCACGCGGTGTAGCGCGACTTCATCTGCGGTGGGTACCAACGGATTTCGTCCGCCGCCCGGAGAAAGCGCTCCTTTTCGCTCAGAATGTCGATGTACCACTGGCGCGAGGGCAGAATCTCAACGGGGTGCCCGCAGCGCTCGTGAACCGCGATGGTGTGGGAAATGCATTCGGTGCGGAGCAGCAGTCCGCTCTCATCCAGCCGCCGCAGAATCTCCGCGCGCGCCGCCTTGACGCGCAGCCCGCTGATATACGGAACATCCGGCGCGATTTTGCCGTCCGGCAGGAGGACGCGGCGGTAGGGGAGGTTGTGCTCCGTGTACCATGCGGCGTCGGTGCTGTCGCCGAACGTGGCGCACATGACGACGCCGGTGCCCTTGTCCGGCGCAACCTTGTCATCGGTCAGAATCGGGATGTCGAAGTTATAGAGCGGAACGCGCGCCGTTTTGCCGACAAAATCGCGGTAGCGCGCATCGTCCGGGTGAACGAACAGGCAGACGCAGCCGAAAAGCAGCTCCGGGCGCGTCGTCGCGACCTCCAGCGTCTTTTCTTCACAGACGAACGGCAGGTAGTTGAACGTCGTCTCCGTTTCGGTGGTCTCCAGCTCCGCCTGCGCGATGGAGGTGCGGCACTCGGTGCACCACAGAACGGGCGATTCCTTCATGTACGCGCGCCCGTCGCGGACGAGCTCCAAAAAGAGCGACTGCGAAATCTTCTGTACCTCGGGGCTGACCGTGCGGTACTGCGTGTCCCAGTCGACCGAAAAGCCGAGCGATTCCCAGAACGCGCGGAACTGCGCCTCATATTTTTCGGCAGTTTCGCTGCATTTCTCGATAAATTCGCTGCGCGGCAGGTCGGCGGCGCGGACGCCCGTTTCGCGCTCGACAAGCCGCTCGGTCGGCAGACCGTTGTCGTCAAAGCCAAACGGGTAAAAGACGTTCTCGCCCTGCATCCGGTGGTAGCGCGCGATGATCTCCGCCTGCGTGAACGAAAACAGGTGCCCGATGTGCAGGCTGCCGCTGACCGTCGGGGGTGGCGTGTCGATCGAGTAGATCGGGCCTTTCCGGTTCGGGTCAAATTTGTAGATGCCCTCCTCTTTCCAGAACGACTGCATCTGCGGCTCGATCCGCGCAAAATCGTAATACTTTTCCATGTTGACAGCTTCCTTTCTCCGATAAAAGTTTGGACCAAATACAAAAAGTCCCAAGCAGCATGATTTCTACTGCTTGGGACGAACATTGTCCGTGGTACCACCCAATTTCAGAGGGGAGCCCTCTGCGCTTTGCCGGTGCGGGACAGCGCGCTGTCCGATACCGCTTTCCTGATGACGGTGGAAATTCCGTTGAAGTCTACTTAGGGCAAAGCCCTGTTCGGTTCACAGCTTAGAGGTCACTTTCCGCACGCCTTCCCGGGAGCTTACACCAACCGCTCCCTCTCTGCGCATCCAGCCGCGCGTACTCTTCCTCGTCAATGCCTTTACTGTATTCGGTTCTTGCTTGCATTATAGCACCGATTTTCGGTTTGTCAAGGGAAAATCGGCTCAATCCTTCTCATAAACGACCAGCGTCATGCGGTCGTTGATCGGAATCGTCTTTCCGACGGTGTGATACCCCATTTTTTCGTACAGATGGCAGTTGCCGCGCTCCTGCAAAATGGTCTCGAGCGACCATCCGCAGCTTCCGTGCAGCGCCTCCGCCGCGCGGATGGCTTCCTGCGCGATGCCTTTGTTCCGGTATGCGGGCAACACAAACAAAGGGGAGATTCGTTTCTTTGTGCAGCCGTCCGTCGGATCGACGACGCGGATTGCACCGACGAGCGCGCCGTCCAGCTCCAGCAGGTAGTAATACGTCTCAGGCTGCTCCAGCCGGTACAGCACTTTTTCGAGCGGTTCGCTGCCCGGATTGGTTTCCGCATCCTGATATTTCGCAAGAAGTCCCGCAAAGGCTTCGAGTTGCATGTTCCAAATCTGTTCGGCGTCCCTGACGGTGGCGCGGACGAGCTTGAGTTCCATGTTTTCCCCTTCTTTTTCGGTAGATTTACTGCGATGATAGCATATCCGGCTGCCCTGTGTCAACTTTTCCGTTTTGCAGTGTTGACGAACCGAGAATTCCGTGGTACACTGTTCCAAATTTACTCTCGGAGGTTTGGCTATGTGGAAACTTATTCTGCTCGATCTGGACGGTACGCTTCTGCGCTCGGACAAAACCGTTTCGGACTACACGCTGGACGTTTTGGAGCGCTGCCGGGCGAAGGACTGTAAGCTCGCGATCTGCACGGCGCGCGGCGCGTCCAACGCGGAAAAGTACATCGCCCGCGTGAAGCCGGATTTCGTCGTGTCCTCCGGCGGCGCGCTCGTCCTCGCGGGGACGGAAACGGTGTGTTGCAGCCTGTTTTCGGCTGAGGAGACGGCGCGGATGATCGAAACTGCGCTGGCGCTGACAAACGGCGGCGAAATCACAGTGGATACGCTGACGGGCCATTACTGGAATTACAAAATTGACCCGCACAGCGCCGCGCCGGACTGGGGCGACACGGTGCACACGGATTACCGCGACTTTCGCGAGCCATCGCTCAAGATCTGCGTGCAGACGACGGAGGAAGCGGTCGCGCGGGCGGTTGCCGAGAGCGTCCCGGGCTGCGACTGGGTGCGCTTTTCCGACGGCGACTGGTTCAAATTCTCGAAGGACACCGCGACGAAGGAGTACGCGATTGCGGCGATCTCTGCCGCGACCGGCATCACGCCCGCGGAGATGATCGCCTTTGGCGACGATTACGTGGACATCGGGATGCTCAAGCTGTGCGGCTGCGGCGTCGCGATGGGAAACGCCATCGAAGCGGTGCGCCGCGCGGCGGACGACATCACGGAGACAAACGACGCGGACGGCGTGGCAAAATATTTGGAAAGGCGGCTTCTTTGAAACCAAAGAGGCCGCCTTTTGCGCTGCATATTGCTTTTTGAGAAATCAGATCGCCCGCGCGCGCACGACGGGGTCGAGCGCTTCCAGCTCCGCGAGCAGGTCGGGTGTGACGTCGTTCGAGACGTCGAGGATCGTGTACGCCCAATCGCCGCGCGATTTCGAGAGCATATTCTCGATGTTGATGCCCGCCGCGCCGCAGAGCGCCGTGAACGAGCCGATCGTGTTCGGAATGTTGCGGTGCGCGATGCAGATACGTGTCTGCGCGTCACGCGGCATCGAGATCGCCGGGAAGTTGACGGAATTCTTGATGTTGCCGTTTTCGATGTAGTCCTTGAGCTGGTCGACCGCCATCATCGCGCAGTTGTCCTCGCTTTCCGGTGTGGACGCGCCGAGGTGGGGAATCGCGAGCACGTTTTCAACGCCGATGAGCGCGTCGTCCGGGAAGTCCGTCGCGTAGGCGGCGACGTGGCCGCTCTCAAGCGCGGGCAGGAGCGCCGCGGTGTCGACAAGCTCGCCGCGCGAGAAGTTCAGCAGGCGCACGCCTGGCTTTGTTTTCGCCAGCGCGTCCCCACCGATGAGGCCGCGTGTCGAGTCGTTGAGCGGCACGTGAATCGTGATGTAATCGCAGTTTGTGAGAATATCGTCGATGGAAGCCGCCTTCGTGATGCTGCTCGAGAGGTTCCACGCCGCGTCGACGGAGAGGAACGGGTCGAAGCCGTAAACCTGCATGCCGAGCGTCTGCGCCGCGTTCGCGACGAGCACGCCGATTGCGCCGAGGCCGATGACGCCGAGCTTCTTGCCGAGAATCTCAGGGCCGGCAAACGCGCTTTTTCCCTTCTCGACGAGCTTTGAAACTTCCTTGCCGCTGCCCTTGAGCGTCTTCGCCCACTCGATGGCGGGGATGATCTTGCGGGAGGTCATGAACAGCGCCGCAAGCACGAGCTCCTTGACGGCGTTTGCGTTTGCGCCCGGCGTGTTGAACACGACGATGCCCGCCTCCGAGCATTTCGCGATCGGAATGTTGTTGACGCCCGCGCCGGCTCTCGCGATGGCGAGCAGCTCTGCCGGCAGCTCCATGTCGTGCATCGCGGCAGAGCGCACCAGAATGCCCTCCGGGTTCTGCATGTCGGTCGAGAATTCATACTCCGCACCGAGGCGGTCGGTGCCGATGGGGCTAATTTTATTTAAGCAAAGTACCTTGTGCATCAGATGTTTTCCTCCTCAAATTTCTCCATGAAGGCGACGAGTTTTTCGACACCCTCGCGCGGCATCGCGTTGTAGATCGACGCGCGCATGCCGCCGACGCTGCGGTGGCCCTTCAGGTTGACAAAGCCCGCGGCGGTCGCTTCCTTGACGAACTTCGCGTCGAGGTCGGCGTCGCCCGTAACGAATGTGACGTTCATGATCGAGCGGCTGTCCTTTTCCGCGCAGCCTTTGAAAAGCTTCGAGCGGTCGAGGAAGTCGTAAAGCAGACCGGCTTTTTCCACGTTGATGCGCTCCATGTTTTCAAGGCCGCCGATCTCATTCTTGATCCACTCGAGTACGAGCTTGCACATATAGATCGAGTAGCACGGCGGTGTGTTGTACATGCTGTCACTCTCCGCGTGCGTCTTATATGTGAACATCGTCGGGGTGCCCGGCTGCGGCTCGCCGATCAGGTCCTCGCGGATGATGACGATCGTCAGGCCTGCCGGAGCGACGTTCTTCTGTGCGCCTGCATACAGCACGCCGAATTTCGAGACGTCGATCGGGCGGCTCAGGATGCAGGAGGAAATATCCGCAACGAGCGGCACATCGCCGGTATCCGGCAGCTCATGGTAAACCGTGCCGTAGATCGTGTTGTTCATGCAGATGTGGAAGTAATCCGCGTCGGGGCGGAATTCGTTCTTGTCGAGCGCCGGGATATGACTGAAGGTGTCCTCCTTCGAGGAAGCGACGACCTTGCAGTCGCCGAAGCGCGCGGCCTCTTTATAGGCTTTTGTCGAGAACTGGCCGGAGAGCACGTAATCGGCCTTGTGATTTTTGGTCATCAGGTTCAGCGGAACCATAGCAAACTGCGAGGACGCGCCGCCCTGCAGGAAAAGCACTTTATAGTTATCGGGGATCTGCATGACCTCGCGCAGGAGGCTCTCTGCACCCTTGATGATCGCATCGTAGACCTTAGATCGGTGCGACATCTCCATGACAGACTGTCCGCTGCCCTCGTAGTCGAGCATTTCCGCTGCAGCTCTTTTGAGGACGCTTTCCGGCAGCATGGATGGGCCGGCTGAGAAGTTGTACACGCGATTCATAATAAAGATCTTCCTTTCTGTGGATGCTTTGCATCCGGTTTCATCAAAAGCTTCGCCCGACTTGTTTACTTCGGTGAAGTTTCGTATATTATATACACGCTGAAAGGGAAAAGTCAAGCATAAATTTGTTTTTTGCAGAAATACAGGTGTTTTTGCTGAGAAAACACACGCGGGAAAACTGCGAAACGTACGCTGTTCATGAACAATATGCGGGTGGTGTCCGCAATATGCCGACAAAGCATCGCTGCTGCTGCCGGACAAACGGAAAAAACTCATGGAAACTGACAGAACATTTCTGACTGGCGATTGATTTTTTGGAAATTATTGTGTATAATGGAGGGGAATACAGACGGCTGCGCCGCAAGAGCCGAGAATTTTGCGGTCTGAAGCGTTCCGGTACACGGCGAAAGGGTGGTAATGCGTTCATGAAAGTACAGGATATCATTGACATTTTAAAAGCGGAAATTTTAGTGGAGGGCAATCTCGAGGAGGAAGTCAAGACGGCGTGCGGCAGCGACATGATGAGCGACGTGCTCGCGTTCGTCAAGGATCAGTCCGTGCTGCTGACGGGTCTGATGAACCCGCAGGTGGTGCGCACGGCGGAAATGATGGATATGCACTGCATCATCTTTGTGCGCGGTAAGCATCCGGATGCGCTTGTGCTGAATCTCGCGGAGCAGAAGGATATCACGATCCTCGCGACGCCTTACCGCATGTTTACGGCGTGCGGGCTTCTGTTCCAGAACGGTCTGGGGGGAGGTTGTGACATATCATGAGTATGCTGCAGTTGAAGTATTCAGTCCCCGGCGATGATTTCACCCGCGCGGGTGAGGCTTCGGGCGATGTGAAGCACAAGCTCAAAAAGCTCGGCTATAATCCTGCGGCCATCCGCCGCGTCGCCATCGCGATGTACGAGGGTGAGATCAATATGGTCATCCATGCGGGCGGCGGCGAAGCGATTGTCGACGTCGATCCCGATAAGGTGGAAATTCTGCTGATCGACCACGGCCCGGGTATCGCGGATGTAAACAAGGCAATGCAGGAGGGCTGGTCCACTGCGCCGGACAATGTGCGTTCACTGGGCTTCGGCGCCGGCATGGGTCTGCCCAATATGAAGAAATACTCCGATGAAATGACGATTGATTCCGTCGTGGGCCAAGGCACGACGCTGAAAATGATCGTCTACGCCCAGAGCCCGAAGCCGTAAGGCTGTGATTACAAAAAGGATTGAGGAGGCGTAAGCGATGGGAATCTTTTTCCACTCGGTCACGCTGGATGAGAGCAAATGCGTCGGCTGCACGAACTGCATCAAGCGGTGCCCAACAGAGGCAATCCGCGTGCGCAACGGCAAGGCAGTCATCACGAGCGAGCGCTGCATCGACTGCGGCGAGTGTATCCGGATCTGTCCGCACCACGCGAAACGTGCAAAGCACGACCATCTCTCCATGCTCGAGCGCTTTACATATAAAATCGCGCTGCCCGCACCGTCTCTGTACGGGCAGTTCAATAATCTGGACGATCAGGATTATGTCCTGACCGGTCTCAAAAAGCTGGGCTTCGACGATGTGGTTGAGGTTTCCGGCGCGGCGGAGCTCGTCAGCGAGGCGACGCGCCGCCTGATGGACGCCGGTGCGCTGCAGCGCCCGGTTATCAGCTCGGCGTGCCCGGCTGTTGTGCGCCTGATCCGCGTGCGTTTCCCGGATCTGTGCGACCACGTTCTGCCGCTTTTGTCCCCGATGGAGACGGCGGCGACCATTGCGAAAAAGCAGGCGATGGAAAAGACCGGGCTGCCGGAGGAGCAGATCGGCTGCTTCTTCATCACGCCGTGCCCGGCGAAGGTGACGGACATCCGCATGCCGATCGGTGTGGAAAAATCGAAAGTGGACGGCGCGATCGCCATCAGCGAAATCTTTCCGCAGCTCTCGAATAAAATGGATAAGCTTCAGGCGGAGGAGCTTGAGACGCTCTCAAATTCCGGTATCATCGGCGTGAGCTGGGCGTCGTCCGGCGGCGAATCCTCAGCGCTTTTAAAGGAAAAATACCTCGCGGCGGACGGCATCGAAAACGTCATTCGCGTGCTGGAGGAGATCGAGGACGAGCGCATCGGCGAGCTGGATTTTATCGAGCTGAACGCCTGCACCGGCGGCTGCGTCGGCGGTGTGCTCTGCGTCGAGAATCCGTACGTCGCGATTGCGCGCCTGCAGCGGCTGCGCAAGTATCTGCCGGTTTCGCAGAACCATCTGGAACAGAACGCGCCGGTGCCCAGGGAAATGAACTGGGACACGGGACTGGAGTTCTCCAATGTGCTGACGCTTTCGGACGATCTTTCCCGCGCGATGCAGATGATGGTGGAGATCGACGATGTAGCGTTGTCACTGCCGGGGCTGGACTGCGGCGCGTGCGGCGCGCCGACCTGTCGCGCTTTCGCGGAGGACGTGGTGCGCGGCAACTGCAAGAAGGAAGACTGCATCTTTATCCTGCGCAAGGAGATCCAGCGCTTTGCGGATGCGATCTCCAATCTGGACGGCGGCATCTGCCCGAAGGAATAAGCAGGCGGAAGGAAGGACATACAGATGAAAATCAACGAACTGGCCGAGGCGCTCGGCTGGAAAAAACTGACGGACTGCGACGGTGCGGACCGCGAGGCGCTCGGCTGCTACTGCGGCGACCTCTTGAGCTGGGTTATGGGCCGCGCGAAGGCCGATGACGTCTGGCTGACCGTCATGGGCAATATCAATGCGATCGCGGTCGCGACGCTGGCGGACGTTTCCGCCATTGTGCTTGTGGAGAGCGCCGCGCTGGATGCCGAGGCGCTGGCGCGCGCGAATCAGCAGGAGGTCGCCATCTATGCGACGGAGCTGCCCGCATATGAAACAGCGCTGCAGATTGCGGCGGCGCTCAAGGCTTGACGGCCATGAAGCGCTACCGGTATGACCTGCACACGCATTCGTGCCTTTCACCGTGCGGGGATAACGATATGACCCCGAACAACCTCGTCAACATGGCGGCGCTGCTCGGGTGCGAGATTCTGGCGCTCACCGACCACAATACCTGCCGCAATACGCCGGCAGCTGTGCGCGTCGGCGAGCAGGCCGGTATCCTCGTGATCCCCGGTATGGAGCTGTGCACCGCCGAGGAAGCGCATGTCGTCTGCCTGTTTGAGACGGTGGAGGGCGCGCTGGACTTTGACGAGTACGTGCAGGCACACACGATGCAGATTCCGAACCGCCCCGAAATTTTCGGCGAGCAGCGGATATTGAACGAGAACGACGAGCAGATCGGAGAGATCGGCCATCTGCTGATCACGGCGTCGGAGATCGGCGTCAATGAGGTGCAGGCGCTGGTGCAGGGCTATGACGGCGTTGCGTTTCCGGCGCATGTCAACAAGGATGCGTACAGTGTGATCGCCTCGCTCGGCGCGATTCCGCCCGAGGCCGGATTCAGGGCGGCGGAGCTTTCGCCGGAGGCTGACCGCGCGGAACAGCTTCGGCTGCATCCGGAGCTGGAGAGTTTGCTTTTGCTGCGCGATTCTGATGCGCATTACCTGCACCTGATGCGCGAGGAGCTGGCGCAGGTGGCGCTGCCGGCACGCACGCCGAAGGCGCTGCTCGATCTGCTGCGCGGCTGCGGCGCGGGCGCATTTTACGATTTTGAAGCATGACGGGCATTATGCGTTTTTGGCATAATGTCCGTTTTTTCGCACCTGCGGGAAGTATCGCGATTCTGATGCGTCGCATAAAAACGCTTTCGGTGTGGGTTCGCATCTGTGTAAACGACACTTTTATTCAGCATATTTTTATCGATATACAATATCGATAAAAATAGTTAAAAAACATGACGCATAAATTAGATTGTATACTAAATTTGTATGTTTTTTTGACAGACGGAAAGCGTCATTTTTATGCTGGGCGACAAGAAAAATGATAAAATTTTCGCCGCAAGATTGACAAACTTTCCTTTTTAATTCTTTTAAAGAATTATTCTGTATATCGATTTTGATATAATTCATAGGAGGTGTATCGGCCTTGTGCGGGGCATTGCGCCCTTTGGCCGGCACATACCTGAAACTAAACAATATTTTATCAGGGAGGAAATAAAATGCAAAAGCGTATCAGTTCAATACCGTTTACCGATACTCCCGAGCAGCACCAGAAGCTCCTCGACCTGCTCGAGAAGCTTAAGGACGAGAAGGGCGCCGTCATGCCCGCGCTGCAGGGTGCTCAGGAAATCTACGGTTATCTTCCGATCGAGGTTCAGAAAGAGGTCGCAAGAGGCCTGAATGTTTCTCTGGAAGAGGTTTACGGTGTTTCCACGTTCTATTCGCAGTTCTCGCTGACGCCGAAGGGCAAGTACAACGTTTCGATCTGCCTGGGCACCGCATGCTATGTCAAGGGTGCGGATAAGGTTCTCGACCGTCTCGTTGCGAAGCTCGGCATTCAGCCGGAGGAGTGCACGCCGGATGGCATGTTCTCGCTGACGGCTTGCCGCTGCATCGGCGCGTGCGGCCTTGCACCGGTTCTCACGGTGAACGACGATGTTTACGGTCGTCTCGTTCCGGAGGATGTCGACAAGATCCTCGCAAAGTATACGGCATAAAGCGATGCGCGAGCTTTCGCTGAACGTGATGGACATTGCGCAGAACTCGATCCGCGCCGGCGCGTCGCTGACGACGATCCGGGTCGACGAATCGGCGCCTGCGGATACGCTCTCCATCACGGTGACGGACAATGGCTGCGGGATGAGTGAGGAACAGGTCAGAAGCGTGATCGACCCGTTTTTCACCACGCGCACAACCCGCAAGGTCGGGCTCGGCGTGCCGCTGTTTAAAATGGAAGCAGAGATGACGGGCGGCTCCTTCACGATCGATTCCAAGCTCGGGGAGGGTACGACGCTGACGGCGGTTTTCCGCCCCTCGCACGTCGATATGATTCCGCTCGGCGACATCGGCTCCGTCATGCATCTTTTGATCACGTGCAATCCCGAAATTGATTTCCTCTATATCCGCTCGAAAACGGCGGCAGACGGCGCGGAGAAGACCGTGTCGCTCGATACGCGTGAGCTGCGCGAACAGCTCGGCGAGATCCCGTTCAGCGAGCCGGAGGTATCGGAGTGGATCCGGGACTACATCGCAGAGATGGAAGAAGAGCTGCGATCCTGACCGTTTCGGCAGGGCGGCAGCAGCCTTTTATAAGGACAAATGCGCATTGCGCAGAAAGGAACAGGCCAAAACCATGAAATCATTAGCTGAACTTCAGGCAATCCGCGATAGAGCAAGAGCATCGGTCAACATCCGTGAGAATTCGGAGGCAAAGACCCGTGTGCTCGTCGGTATGGCGACCTGCGGCATCGCAGCGGGCGCGAGACCGGTTCTCACCGCGATCGTCGACGAGGTCGCAAAGCGCGAGCTGGGCGACATTATGGTTACACAGACAGGCTGCATCGGCATCTGTCAGTACGAGCCGGTTGTCGAGGTCATCGACGCGGACGGCACCAAGACTACATACGTGAAAATGACAGCCGAAAAGGCGCTGCGCGTTGTCAACGATCATCTGGTCAACGGCAACGTCGTCACAGAATACACCATCGGTGCAAATCAGAAATAAGGAGGTAAAACTATGTTTCGTTCCAACGTTCTGGTCTGCGGCGGTACAGGCTGCACGTCCTCGAACAGCGAAAAGATCATCGAAAAGCTGCATGAGGAAATCAGCGCCAAGGGCCTTGATAAGGAAGTCAACGTCGTAAGAACCGGCTGCTTCGGTCTCTGCGCGCTTGGTCCGATCATGATCGTCTATCCGGAGGGCGCGTTCTACAGCCGCGTTACGCCGGAGGATGTTCCGGAAATCGTTGAAGAGCATCTGCTCAAGGGCCGTATCGTCAAGCGCCTGCTCTACAAGGAGACAGTCGTCGATGACGATACGACGAAGTCCCTCAACGAGACCAGATTCTACGAGAAGCAGATGCGCGTTGCGCTGCGCAACTGCGGCGTTATCAACCCTGAGGTGATCGACGAGTACATCGCGCTCGACGGCTATCAGGCCATCGGCAAGATCCTCACCGAGAAGATCCCGCCCCAGCAGGTTATCCAGACCATGCTCGATTCCGGCCTCCGCGGACGCGGCGGCGCGGGCTTCCCGACCGGTCTGAAGTGGAAATTCGCGGCGGCAAACGCTGCCGACCAGAAATATGTGTGCTGCAACGCCGACGAGGGCGACCCGGGCGCGTTCATGGACCGCTCCATCCTCGAGGGCGACCCGCACAGCGTCATCGAAGCGATGACGATCGCCGGTTATGCAATCGGCGCAACACAGGGCTATATCTACATCCGTGCCGAGTATCCGATCGCGGTCAAGCGCCTGCAGATCGCCATCGGCCAGGCAAGAGAGTACGGCCTGCTCGGCAAGAACATCTTTGATTCCGGCTTCGATTTCGACATCGAGCTCCGTCTCGGCGCTGGCGCGTTCGTCTGCGGCGAGGAGACAGCGCTGATGACCTCCATCGAGGGCAAGCGCGGCGAGCCGAGATGCCGTCCGCCGTTCCCGGCACTCAAGGGTCTGTTCCAGAAGCCGACCGTCCTCAACAACGTTGAGACCTATGCGAACATCCCGCAGATCTTCCTCAAGGGCGCAGACTGGTTCCGCAGCATCGGCACCGAGAAGAGCCCCGGCACGAAGGTCTTCGCGCTCGGCGGCAAGATCAACAACACCGGCCTCGTTGAGGTTCCGATGGGCACCACGCTCCGCGAAGTCGTCGAAGAAATCGGCGGCGGTATCCCGGGCGGCCACAAGTTCAAGGCTGCGCAGACCGGCGGCCCGTCCGGCGGCTGCATCCCGGCGTCCCTCATCGATACGCCGATCGACTACGACAGCCTGATCGCCATCGGTTCCATGATGGGCTCCGGCGGCCTGATCGTCATGGACGAGACGACCTGCATGGTCGATATCGCGAAGTTCTTCCTCGAGTTCACCGTCGACGAATCCTGCGGCAAGTGCACACCGTGCCGTGTCGGCACAAAGAGATTGCTTGAGATCCTCAACAAGATCACAAGCGGCAAGGGCACGCTTGAGGATATCGACAAGCTCGAAGAGCTCTGCTACTACATCAAGGAGAATTCTCTGTGCGGTCTCGGCCAGACAGCGCCGAACCCGGTTCTCTCCACACTCAAATATTACCGCGACGAGTACATTGCACACGTTACCGAGCATCGCTGCCCGGCGGGTGCATGTAAGGCGCTCACGAATTACGTCATCGATGCAGACAAGTGTAAGGGCTGCACGCTCTGCGCACGCAACTGCCCGGTCGGCGCTATTTCCGGCAACGTCCGTCAGCCGCATACCATCGATACGCAGAAGTGCATCAAGTGCGGTGTCTGCCGTGAGAAGTGCAAGTTCAACGCGATTGAGAAGAAATAAGGAAGGAGTGTGTAAGACATGGATATGGTAAACATTAAGATCAACGGCATGTCCTACGAGGTCGCTGCCGGCAGTACGATCCTCGAAGCCGCAAGAGAAGCCGGAATCGACATTCCCACCCTTTGCTTCTTAAAGGACATCAACCAGATCGGCGCATGCCGTATGTGCATGGTCGAGGTCAAGGGCGCGAGATCGCTCGTCGCCGCGTGCGTATATCCGGTAAACGAGGGCATGGAGGTCTTCACCAACACCCCGAAGGTGCAGAAGTCCAGAAAGATGACGCTCGAAATGCTGCTCTCCGTCCATGACAAGAAGTGCCTCTCCTGCAAGAGAAGCGGCACCTGCGAGCTGCAGAAGCTCTGCAACGACATGGGCATTTCCGATGAAAACCGCTTTGAGGGCGCTGTCCCCGCGGGCAAGAAGGATTATTCCACGCTGCATCTCGAGCGCGATAACGCGAAGTGCATCCTCTGCCGCCGCTGCGTCGCTGCCTGCCAGCAGCAGCACGTCGCCGTCATCGGCGCGAACAACCGCGGCTTTGATACCGAGATCGGCTGTGCTTTCGAGCAGCCGCTCAGCTACGTGTCCTGCGTTTCCTGCGGCCAGTGCATCAATGCCTGCCCGACAGGCGCGCTCACCGAGAAGGACTGCACACAGGATGTCATCGACGCGATCAACGATCCGGATAAGATCGTCATCGTGCAGACCGCTCCGGCTGTCCGCGCTGCGCTCGGCGAGGAGTTCGGCATGCCGATCGGCACAAACGTCGAGGGCAAGATGGTCGCTGCACTGCGCCGTCTCGGCTTTGACAAGGTGTTCGATACGGACTTCGGCGCCGACATGACCATCATGGAGGAAGCCACCGAGTTTATCGACCGCGTGAAGAACGGCGGCAAGCTGCCGATCATCACCTCCTGCTCGCCCGGCTGGGTCAAGTTCTGCGAGCATTACTATCCGAACCTCACCGAGAACCTTTCCTCCTGCAAGTCTCCGCAGCAGATGGCCGGCGCGCTCATTAAGACCTGGTACGCCGAGAAGGAAGGCATTGACCCGTCCAAGATCGTTTCCGTCTCCGTCATGCCGTGCGTCGCGAAGAAGTTTGAGATCATGCGTAACGATGAAGCGGCGGCAGGTCTGCCGGACGTCGACATCTCGATTTCCACCCGCGAGCTTGCCCGTATGATTAAGATGGCACAGCTCAACTTTGCAAGACTGCCCGAAGAGGACTTTGATCCGGCGATGGGCGTTTCCACCGGCGCTGCGACGATCTTCGGCGCAACGGGCGGCGTGCTCGAGGCTGCGCTCCGTACGGCGGCCGACGTGCTCGAGGGCACCGATCATGCGAACGTGGAGTACAAAGAAATCCGCGGCACCCAGGGCTTCAAGGAAGCCATCTATAAGGTTGCCGGCATGGATGTTAAGGTTGCGGTTGTCAGCGGCCTGAACAATGCGAACGAGCTGCTCTCGAAGATCGAGAAGGGCGAGGCGGATTACCACATCGTCGAAGTCATGTGCTGCCCCGGCGGCTGTGTCAACGGCGGCGGTCAGCCGATTCAGCCTTCCTCCGTCCGCAGCTTCACGGACATCAAGGCGCTCCGTGCAAAGGCGCTCTACGACGAGGACGAGGCCAAGACGCTCAGAAAGAGCCACCTCAACCCGGTCGTGCATGAGTGCTACGAGTGGATGGGCGGACCTGCAGGCTGCCATAAGGCGCATGAGATCCTCCACACCACGTATGTCAAGCGCGACAGATTCTAAAATTTAAGGTGTAGTTTTTGGGCCGCCGCGGAGAGTTGCTTCGCTGCGGCCCTTACCCTTTTTAAAAGAAAATCACCTGTCCCCAAAGATACAGGACAGGTGATTTTCTTTAATCAGGATCTATACAAAAGTTTCAAGGAGTACACAAATGTTATCGGCGGCGTTGGGATCGATCGTCTCCGCCTGCATGCACTGCATCTTGCACCGGATATCCGGTTTCTGCAGCCGCTGCACAGCCGGAAGCAGCTCGCTTTTCGGGTGCTGCACCGAAATCGACATGCCGTTTTCGGAGAAAAATGCGGCGTTGCGCGATTCACAGCCGGGGATTGGGGTGATATGGATCAGGGGAATGCGGGCCACGGCGCTTTCAGAAGAGGAGAGTCCGCCGGGTTTTGAAATGAAGATGTCACAGGCTGTGAGATAGGCTGCCATCTCTGTGGTGCTTCGCAGCAGGCGGAGCTGCGCATGGCCGCCGTATTGCTCGCGAAGCCGCTGAAACAGCGTTTCGTTGTTGCCGCAGAGAACGACCAGCTTGGCTTTCATATTCTGCGAGAGGTACGGCAGAAGCGTTTCGATGGCCGTTCGCAGACCGCCGGCGCCGATGCTGCCGCCGGAGAGCAGCAGATATTGGCCGTCCGGAGCAAGCTGCAGACGCTGCCTGGCCTCGGATTTCGTGAGCCCGTTCCGGAAAGCCTTGCGGACAGGAATGCCGAAGGCGCGCAGCTTCTCGGCTGGGATCCCGCGCGCGGTGAATTCCGCGTTCAGCTTTTCGGAAGGCGTGATATAGAAATCGCATTCGGTTTCTTCGGTGAAGGGAATGCAGGTGTAATCGGTTGCAATGAAAATGTTTTTCGGCACGGAAAGTCCGTTATGGCGCATGTGCGTCAGAATCTCAGCCGGAAAGACGTGCGTGGAAACGATCGCGTCGAAATGATGCGCTTCGAGATAGCGCTGCATGTACGGCACCATTTTACCGTTGATGTGATATACGGGCGAGCGTACCGGCAGGCGGCGATAGACATTGCCGAGACCATATACAGCGCCGAACAGAGCGGGACTCTTCTGCACGAGTCCGATATAAGCGCGACCCACACGCTCGGCCAGCGCGTCACTTACGAGCTGGTATGGATCCAGACGGGTGACGCGGTGTCCGCGCTCGATAAGCGCTTCCGCAACGGCCTCTGCAGCCGTGTTGTGTCCGCCTCCTGTGCCGCAGGAAAGAATCAGTGCTTCCATGCCCACTTCACCTCAAAGCGTGCCTTTTCCTCGGCACTCAAAAGCAGCTTGACCGTCACGAGTACGGCGATCAGCAAATAACCGAAGACCGTGCAGCGCTCCGGGACAAACCAGACAGTCAGCAGAGCGGAAACAAAATATGTTGCGAGCGTCCGGTAATAATGCGGGTCGATACGGAGAATCAAGGTGAAGAACAGAAACGCCCCGGCGAGAAAAGCAAACGGAAGCGGCTGCGGAAACAGGCCGAGCAGACAACCGAAGGTTACCGCGATGCCTTTTCCACCGTGCAGCGGACAGAAAACAGGGCAAATATGTCCGAGAACCGGCGCGGCCATGACCAATGAAAGCGAAAGGGAGGGGGCGGGCTGCGGTTCCACATTCAGATACAGGAAGACAGGCAGGAATCCCTTGAGCAGATCGCCGCACAGCGCGAAAACGCCGCACCAGAAACCGCCGTACAGAAAGGCGTTCATGGTGCCGGGATTGCGGTCCGTACCGTCCTGCGTCACATCGTGCTGCTTAAACAACAGGCCTCCAAGCCGTGCAAACAGGATGCTGCCCAGAAGATAACCGAACAAAATATAGAAAATATCCCGTTTCAACATCTTTTCCCCACATTTCACAGCTGTCTTGACAAATGCCGACAAAAACATTATAATTGGAGCATTGACACTTGTCAAGATTAAGAGCGAAACTTGGACATAAAGGGGAGAATGTCTATGTATCAGGGCTCGAATCCGACGGCCCTGCAGTCGCAGAGCATGATCATCCAAGCGCTTTTGGCGCTGATGCAGGAAGAGCCGTTTGCGAAGATCACCGTGAAAGCGATTTGTGCGCGCGCCATGGTTTCCCGCCAGACCTTCTATTCGCTGTTCGACAGCAAGGAGGAGGTCATTGGACTGCATCTGGACAAGCTCTTTGAAATCTACCGGGAGCGCTTCCTGCGGGAGGAGCAGAGCTGCACCATCCGCTCGCTCTGCGATTCCATCGTTTCCTGCCTGGTCGAACAGAGGGAGATCGTCAAGCTGATCGTTGATAACCGGCTCGATACGATCGCGAAGGAAAAAACGGAGAGCTATCTTTCCCAGCTTGTCGCGCTGTTCCGTACGCCGGAGCGCGAGGATATGGATTATGCGATCGCGTTCATGGCGGGCGCCTTGATGAATGTGACCGCCCTTGCCGTTCGCCGCAACGATTTCGGCGACGGCAAAAAGATATCCGCCCTGATCGAGCAAATCATCACGGGCCGCTATTTTATCCTGTAAGCACAAAAAGCACCGCGTGGGTTTTCCATGCGGTGCTTTGGTTCTCTGCGCGGATGACAGAGGATAAACCGGATTGGCGTTACGCTTCGTCCGGCGCCTGACCGTCGTGCGCTTTCCAGGCACATTCCGTGATCTGCATATCCGTAAACACGGCTGTAAACGAGGAATCTTCCGGGCTGCAGGCATAAATACCGAAGCGGATTTTCCCGCCGCCTTCCCAGAGGTGGCACACACGCATCTGGATGAAGGTCTCTCCGTCATAAGAGCATTCGATGCAGTAATCGTCCTCTCTGCGGCTGAGTCGATACCACATGGTCTTCACGTCCGCAGGAATCGCAGTCGTGGCCCAGTCCGAATATCCCTTGTTGGTCACGACGGACCCAAGATGTTGGAACTGCTCGTTTTCGTATTCTACGGAACCCTTCAGCCAGTTCTCGCTGTCCAAATACAGGACAATCCCGCACTGGTCAAAGCGGTGATGACTTTCGGTGAAATCCGTTTTGACAATGAACGAGAAAAACTTCTCGTCGGTTTCCATCTGCAGCACAGGCGCGTTGTCATTTCGGAAATGATAGTAGGTTCTCTGCCACAGGTCGGTGTGCGGGTTGGTCGTTATGGTGATCCTGCCGTCCTCGACCTGATAATCCTGCGGCGCTCTGGTCCATTCCAAACGATTCACATCAAAAAACATAGTCCGCTTCCTCCTCAAGCTGGATACCGGCACATGTCGTGCGGTTTTGATTATTTGTGATAGAGGTTGTTGTTCTCGTACGTCGCCTCGCAGGTAATGTTCATGCCAAGGCGCTTGAAGACGCTGTCGTCGACGGTAGAGAGAATAACCGAGGAGTGTACGTCGCAGCCGGCCAGCGCGTCGAGCTTCTGCATCGCGCGCATCGCGTTCTCATCGGTCGCTGCGGAAATCGCGAGCGCGACGAGCATCTCGTCGGTGTGCAGGCGCGGGTTGCGGCTCTGCATGTAGTCGGTCTTGAGCGTCTGAATCGGCCCGATGACCGTGGGAGAGATCAGCTTGATCTCGTCCGGAATACCGGCCAGCGCCTTTAAGGCGTTCAGCATGGCGGCGGAGGAAGCGCCGAACAGAGCGGAGGTGCGCCCGGTCACAACGGTGCCGTCGGGCAGCTCAATGGCGGCGGCCGGCTCGCCGGTGCGCTCTGCAACTTCGAGCGCCGCCGGTACAACTGCGCGGTTCTCCGGCTCGATGGCCAGCGTGCGCATCAGAATCTCGATCTTCTGCATCTCCGCGTCGTTGGTGAGGCCCTGCCGCACAAGGCACGCTGCCTTGAAGTAGCGACGGATGATCTCCTGCTTCGATGCCTCGCGGCAGGCTTCGTCGTCGATGATCGAAAGGCCAGCCATGTTGACGCCCATATCCGTCGGGCTCTTGTACGGGCACTCGCCGTAGATGCGCTCGAAAATCGCGCGCAGCACCGGGAAAATCTCCACGTCGCGGTTGTAGTTGACCGTCGTCTTGCCGTACGCTTCGAGGTGGAACGGGTCGATCATGTTCACGTCGTTGAGGTCGGCAGTCGCCGCCTCATACGCGAGATTCACCGGGTGCTTTAAGGGCAGATTCCAGATGGGGAACGTCTCAAATTTGGCATAGCCCGCCTTGATGCCGCGCTTGTGCTCGTGGTAGAGCTGGGAAAGGCAGGTGGCCATCTTACCGCTGCCGGGGCCGGGCGCCGTGACGACGATGAGCGAGCGCGTCGTCTCGATGTAGTCGTTGCGGCCGTAGCCCTCGTCGCTGACAATCAGCTTGAGATCGGACGGGTAGTTCGGGATGCTGTAATGGCGGTAAACCTTGAGCCCGAGCGCCGTCATGCGCTGCTGGAAGATTGCCGCGGAGGGCTGGTCGGCATACTGGGTCAGCGCGATGCTGCCCACATACAGGCCGAAATCGCGGAAAATATCGATGAGGCGGATGACGTCGGTGTCGTAAGTGATGCCGAGGTCGCCGCGACGCTTATTCTTTTCGATGTCGTTGGCGTTGATTGCAATGACGATCTCCGCCTGATCTTTCAGCTCGAGAAGCATCTTGATCTTATTGTCCGGCTCAAAACCCGGCAGCACGCGCGAAGCATGGTAGTCGTCAAACAGCTTGCCGCCGAATTCAAGGTAGAGCTTGCCGCCAAACTGCTCAATACGCTCGCGGATGCGCTCCGACTGGAGGCGGATGTACTTCTGGCTGTCAAAACCGATTTTTCTCATGAATTCTGTTCCCCTTTCGTATTCCTCAAATGTGTCCCTCAAATAAGAAAAACGGGCGAAACCGAGATGCCCGTTGAAAAATCCGTTACCAGTATAGCAAATCCCGCGTGGTTTTTCAAGAGATTTCGCGAGATATTGTCAGGGGAAAAGGAAAATGGTATAATGGCGATAAGGCATGATCGGAAAGCAAACTTGATGTTTGCATGTAATGGTTTGGCGAACAGATCGGCGGCAGAAGGAGTTCACAGATGAAAAAACTGATTCTTGGCATATTGGCGCATGTCGACGCGGGGAAGACGACGCTTTCGGAGGCGATGCTCTTCACGGGCGGGCAGCTCAGAAAGCTCGGGCGCGTGGATCACGGAAACGCGTTTCTCGATACCGACGTGCTCGAGCGTGAGCGCGGCATTACGATTTTCTCAAAGCAGGCGGTGCTGCCGCTCGATTCCGTAGAGGTCACGCTGCTCGACACGCCAGGCCATGTGGATTTCTCGAGCGAGATGGAGCGTACGCTGCAGGTGCTTGATTGCGCGGTGCTCGTCATCAGCGGCACAGACGGCGTGCAGAGCCACACGCGCACGCTCTGGAAGCTGCTCGACCGCTACCGTGTGCCGGTTTTCCTCTTCATCAACAAAATGGATCTCGCGGGCGCGGAGCGCGGGGCGCTGCTCGCGTCGCTGCAGAAACAGCTCAGCGGCGGCTGCGTCGACTTTTCCACAGAGGACGGAGATTTTCTGGAAAATGTCGCGATGTGCGATGAAGCGCTGCTCGGCGAATATCTCGAGACCGGCGCGGTGCCGCAGGAGCGCGTACAGGCGCTGATTGCCGCGCGGCGGCTGTTCCCGTGTTATTTTGGCTCGGCGCTGAAGCTTGACGGCGTGGAGACGCTTCTGCGCGGGTTGGAGCGATATGCCCGCCCGCCGGAGTATCCGGAACCATTCGGCGCGAAGGTTTTTAAAATCGCGCACGACCCGCAGGGCGCGCGGCTCACATATCTCAAGGTCACAGGCGGCAGTCTGCCGGTGAAAGCCGTCCTCAGCGGCGGCGCGGGCGAAAAAGCGTGGGCGGAAAAAGCCGACCAGCTCCGCGTCTATTCGGGCGGCAAATTCCGCCTTGCGGAGGAGATTCCCGCAGGCGGTGTCTGCGCGGTCACGGGCCTCTCGCACACGTATCCCGGCGAAGGGCTCGGTGCGGAAGAGGACACACCCGCCCCGGCGCTCGAGAGCTTTTTGACATATCAGGTCATTCTGCCCGAAGGGATCGAGCCGCACACGGCGGTACAGAGGCTCCGGCTTTTGGAGGAAGAGGATCCGCAGCTTCGCGTCGTCTGGAACGAGCAATTGCGCGAGATCCACGTGCAGCTCATGGGCGAGGTGCAGCTTGAGGTGCTGCAAAGGCTCGTGCAGGATCGCTACGGCATGGCGGTTACGTTCGGCGCGGGCAACATCGTTTACCGCGAGACCATTCAGGCGCCGGTCGAGGGCATGGGGCATTTTGAACCGCTTCGGCATTACGCCGAGGTGCATCTGCTCCTCGAGCCCGGTGAGCCGGGCAGCGGGCTGCAGTTTGCCACCGCATGCAGCGAGGACGTGCTCGACCGCAACTGGCAGAGACTGATCCTCACGCATCTGGAGGAACGGAGCTTTCCCGGTGTGCTCACCGGCTCGCCGATCACCGATATGAAGATCACGCTGCTCATCGGGCGCGCGCATTTGAAGCACACCGAGGGCGGCGATTTCCGACAGGCGACGTACCGCGCGGTGCGTCACGGTTTGCTGCACGCCGAAAGCGTTTTGCTCGAGCCGTGGTACGACTTCCGGCTCGAGGTGCCGAGCGCACAGGTCGGGCGCGCGATTGCCGATCTGCAGCGCCTTTTTGCGGAATTTACACCGCCGGAAACGGAGGGCGCAAACGCCGTGCTGACGGGTTCGGCGCCGGTCTCCGAATTGCGCGGCTACGCGCTGGAGGTCGCGGCGTACACGCGCGGCGCGGGCAGCCTACTCTGTATGCCAAAGGGGTATCGCCCGTGCCACAACGCCGAGGCGGTCATTGCATCCATCGGCTACGACGCCGAACACGATACCGAAAATACCGGCGATTCCGTTTTCTGCTCGCATGGCTCGGGCTTTGTTGTCCGCTGGCAGGATGCCGCCTCGTACATGCATCTCGAGAGCGGCTGGAAGCCTGAAAAGCCCGAGGAGCCGGAATCGGCGCAGCCTGTTTCCCGCGCATCTTCGCGCCCGGCGCCTGCTTTTGACAGCGAGCTGCAGGCGATTTTCGAGCGCACCTACGGGCCGATCAAGCGGCGGGATTTCCGCCCGCAGAAGGCGGTGCAGGCACAGTCTTTGGAAAGCAAAACACACTGGCCGGTGCCGGACCGCACGCTCGACCCCGAATACCTCCTGGTTGACGGCTACAACGTCCTCTATGCGTGGGACGACCTCAAAAAGCTTGCGGAAAAGGACATCGACACGGCGCGCCAGCTTCTGATGGATCAGCTCTGCAATTACCAGAGCTTCTCGCGAAGCATCTGCATTCTCGTGTTTGATGCCTACCGCGTTCCCCGCGACACCGAGGATGTGCTGCAGTACCATAACATCAAGGTCGTGTTCACGAAGCAGGCCGAGACGGCGGATACCTACATCGAGCGCGCGACGTATGAGATCGCAAAGCGCCACCGTGTCCGCGTCGCAACGTCTGACGGCGCGGAGCAGATGATTGTGCTCGGCCACGGCGCGCAGCGGATGTCGGCGGCTGAGCTCAAGATGGAGGTCGACCGCGCGAACGAAATGATGCGCGAGACGATGGCAGACTGGAACGAGCGCGAAAGCGCCCGCCACGCGAACAAGCCGTTCCGCGATATACAATAGAGAAGGCTCCCCGCACGGGGAGCCTTTCGTTTACGCTGATTCTTTGTCCACGTCGATCAGATTGCTGGTGTAGGGGATTTTGCCGTCGAGCACGTCATCGAAGAAAGCCTGCTTGCGGTCGATGAAATCGATGCTGTCCTGCAATTCCTGCATGCGCTCGAGCAGATATCCGCGCTGCACCCCAAGCAGCTTCTTGCGCTCCGGGATTGTCTTCTTGCCCTCCAGGCACAGTGCCATGTAGCCCTTCATATCCTTGAGGCTCATGCCGCATTTTTTGAGGCACATCAACCCGCGGATCCAGTTGACGTCCCGCTCATCGAACAGCCGGTAGTTGTTTTTTTCGCGCTTGACGTTCGGGATCAGCCCCTCGTTGCAGTAAAAGCGAAGCGTTTCGTAAGAGATGCCGATCTCCTTGCAGACGTCTTTCATCGTATACATGGTGAGCCTCCAAAAATTTTTTGAAAAAACTGAAAAATTCCTCTTGCCTTGTAGTAACTACAGGGTTGTACAATGACATTGTAAACGAAAGCGCGCGCAATTGCAAGGGTCAGTTTACGAATTATCTTGGAGGTTACGGTGAATCAGAATTACGTACAGCTCAACAATGGATGCAGAATTCCGCAGCTCGGACTCGGTGTGTTCCAGATTCCGGATAACGCGGAGGCGAAAGCGGTGTGCCTCAAGGCGCTTGAGATCGGCTATCGCCACATCGATACCGCGCACCACTACTATAACGAGCGCGGTGTGGGACAGGCAGTGCGCGAGAGCGGCATCCCGCGCGAAGAAATCTGGGTCACGAGCAAGCTTTGGCCCAACGAATACGGCGAAGAAATCACCGGGGCGGCGATCGACAGCATGCTGGAGCGGCTCGGCCTCGAATATATCGACCTCGTGCTGCTGCACCAGCAGGTTGGTGACTATCTCGGCGCGTGGAAAGCGCTGGAAAAGGCTGTGGAAGCGGGCAAGGTTCGGAGCATCGGTCTGAGCAACTTTGAATCCGAGCGGCTGGAAGAGATCATGGACGCGGCGAAGATCTACCCGGCGGTGCTGCAGGTGGAATGCCACCCCTACTATACGCAGAGCGCGTTGAAGGAGCGCATCGCGCCGTACGGCACGAAGCTCGAGTGCTGGTTCCCGCTTGGCCACGGCGACCCGAAGCTGCGGCAGGAGGAAATCTTCTGCAAGCTCGCACAGAAATACGGCAAAACGAATACGCAGATCATCCTGCGCTGGCTCGTGCAGCGCGGTATCGTGCCGCTGGCAAAAACAACCCGCAAGGCGCGGATGCTCGAGAACATCAACATCTTCGATTTCGCACTCTCCGATGCGGATATGGAGAAGATCGCCGAGCTGGATCAGAAAACCAGCTCGTTCTTCAACCATCGCGATCCCGGGGCCGTCGAGATGCTCGCCGGACTGGTTCGGTAAAGTACAGCTCGATGTATGGCCGCCGGCCTTGCGCTGCGATTGATTTTGGAGTACAATTAGACTAAACACTTTTGGAAAGGATGAACGGCATGAAAGTTTTACTCATCAACGGAAGCCCGAACGCAAAGGGCAACACGGCGATTGCGCTGCATGAGATGAAAAAGGTCTTTGCGGCGGAGGGTATTGAGACGGAGATCGTGCACGTCGGCAACAAGGACATCCGCGGCTGCATCGGCTGCCGCAAATGCAAGCAGACGGGCAAATGCGTGTTCAATGACCTCGTCAACGAGACGGCAGCGAAATTCGAGGAAGCGGACGGCCTTGTGATCGGCAGCCCGGTCTATTTTGCATCCGCAAACGCTACGCTCGTCGCGTTCATCACGCGCCTGTTTTACAGCACGCTGTTCGACAAGACGATGAAGGTCGGCGCAAGCGTCGTCGCGGCGCGCCGTGGCGGTCTGTCGGCCACGTTCGACGAGCTGAACAAGTTCTTCACGATTGCGGGTATGCCGGTGGCGTCCAGCCAGTACTGGAACAGCATCCATGGTGCAGCGCCCGGGCAGGCGGAGGAGGACGCCGAGGGTTTGCAGACGATGCGCACGCTCGCGAAAAACATGAGCTTCCTCATGAAGAGCATCGCGCTCGGCAAGGAAAAGTACGGTTTGCCCGAAAAGGAGCCGCACACCTTCACAAACTTCATTCGATAAACAAACAGAAAACGACCGGCACGCTGTGTGAGAACAGGTGCCGGTCGAATTTTTACAGTTTGTTTTCGGCAACAGCCCGGACAAAAGCAACCGGGTGCTGAATCTGTGCGGCGGTTTCCTCAACGGAAAGCCCTTCGTCCAGTAGACGGCGGGCGATGACCGCCATCGATTCGCCGACCTCAATCAGGTGGAAATCCGGGTCGTAGAGCCGCACGACGCGCTGCTTCCAGTCGTGTGTTTTCGGTGGGTGTAAAAGCTGTACCTCCGGGTGCGCCGCCAAAAGCGCGAGGAATGCGTCGAAGTCCTGCACTTCAAAGTACAGCTCGGCGTTGTTCGACTTCGCGTGAATCTCGTCTTCCGGAATGCCGGTCAGCCAAGAAAAATACTGCTGGATCGCGAAGCCGCCGGAAAACGTGACGTTTGCGCCCAGATCGAGCACGACGTGCTGGTTGAACAGCTCGCCGTAGAATTTCTTGGAGCGCTCCACATCCTGCACGGCCAAAAGCGCGCATTGATAGCGGGCATTGGAAACCGCGCGGAGATTTGCAAGCCGATCCTGAATCGTCTTTTCAAATTCTGCGTCGCTGAGGCTGGGGTCGCGCGTGCTTTGCCAGACGGCGCACGGGCGCTTTGCGCATTGCGCGCAGCTTTTGTAGCCGTGTTCCTCTGCCGCGCAGGCGTAAATGGGGCACGCTTTGCCCTCCGGCGCGTGAAAAACGCGGCCCTCGTGAAAATTGCATCCCTTGCAGAGGGTATCAAAACAGCCGCAGACCGAACAGTCCGCGCCGCAAATACTGATATCCGATGCCATACATTGTCCTCCCTTGCGGATTATCCCGCTTTTTGACTTTATTTTACAGGGAGCGTGCGGGTTTGTCTTGTAAAAATGCGACGTCTTTTCTGGCATACTGCACGGCGTCGTGAATCGTCATCGCGTGAAAGCGTTTGAATTCGTGCGTGAGGTGCGCCTGATCCGCATAGCCGAGCTGGTACGCGGCGTCCGCAAGGCTCAAAAAGCGCCGGTTCAGAATGCCGTCCCAGAGAAACTGGTAGCGCACGAGTGTGGAAAGCTGCTTCGGCGAAAGGCCGGCTTCTTCGGAAAAACGCCGCTCAAGCTGGCGCGCGCTGATGTGCAGCGAGCGGGAAAGCGCGGCGGTTTGCAGGCCACCGCGCTGACGCAGAATTTCATACACGGCGTTCAAAACATCCGGGCTGCACCGCTCGGGGTGCATATGGCGCAATAGGAAATCCTCCGCAAGCCGGATGCGCGCAGGAAGCGTCTGCACCTCCAAAAGCCGTGGCTCAAGCGCTTTGCAGAGCGCGGAAAAGTGGCGGCGCGCGTCGAAGTTTCCGTTTTTTGATCCGGAAAGTGTGTCCTCGACGAACGCGATCGCCGTCCACGCGTAGAACCGGATGCCGAATTGGGAGCGCAGATGCTGCGCGGCGGTGAAGCTGTGCGCGGCGCCTGCGGTATCGCTGACACCGCAGAAAGCACTTGAGACCGTAGCGGTCGTGTGATCCACGGTGAAAATCACGTCCGCGCAGGTGTCCGGTGTGACGACGGTACCGCCCGGGCGGTCGCGTTCCAGAACCGGGTGCACCGTGCCCCAGAAGCACCGGATATATGGCGTAAGCGCGGCACAAGGTGCGGCTTCCCAGTATGAGGCGGTGCGCTCAAAAGGGTGTGCGGTTCGGGGCGTGTACAGCTCGTGCAGTTCCATAAAGGCTTAGTATTCGTCCACGTGTGGGCGGGGGACATTCCACCACTGCTCGTAGTCGAGGGAAAAGCGGGAGAGGATGATGCTCGGGTCGGTGCGCAGGTCAAAGCTCGTCCAGCGCGCAAACGCGCCGAACGCCGCGTCGCACGCTTCGTCGGTCTGCTCGCGGCAGAGTGCCTGGCACAGCTCGACGATATGCTCCGGCTTATTCGGGGCTTTTCCGACGAATTCTTCCAGCCGGCGATGGCAGGGGAAGAGAATCTCATTTTCCTGCAGAATCATGCGGTAGATGCTGTACACGATCTGGTTTGCCGCGTGCGCGCGCATGTAGCCCTCGGGTTTGCACGCTTTCCAGAAATAGAAGTAATTGAGCCAGAGGTTCGACATAAACGAAAGCTCCTTGTCGGCGCGATCCTGCTTCTGGAAAACCGGGATGCGGGCGATGATGTCCGGAATCTCCGGATCCTTTGTGAAGAGCACGCGGGAGCCGATGAACGAATTGCGCGTCGGTTCGCTGGCGTGGTCGGCCGCCGCCTCGATGAACGACTTTGTCATGTATTTGATGTCAAAATAGCCGCCCTCGTAGGTGCAGTAGCCGGAGATCGTCTCGGTCACGCTGTTGGCCTTTTCGCGCTCGGCGTAATAGGCGTCGGTGACGATGACCATGGCGTCGAGGTCGCTGTCCGGGCGCTCACAGCCCTTCGCGACGCTGCCGCCGAATACCAGCGCGATGATCTCGTCGCGCCCGCTGAAATATTCGATCATATTTTTCAAAGATTCTTCATGGTGTGGATACATGGCTTTCATCCTTTCATGGGACTTTTTTACAGTATAACACAGTTTTGCCCGCAAAACAATTGTGCGGGAACACAAAAAACCGCGGAAAGCATTGGATGCTTCTGCGGCTTTTCAGGTTTTTCAAGTCGTTGTTACTATTTGTCAACGTCCATATAGCGCCATTTTTCCAAGACGCCAACCATAAATGTCGGATCTGTTGTGCCGAGATCGGAATACACCAGAGCCAAAGCCGTACCGCTCTTTTTGTCCTGCCATTCAACCTGCTGTGTGCCTAAGCCGTTATCGGAATCTTCCGCCGGCTTGCCGAAAACCGAGATGAACTGCTCGCGAATATCTGCATAGTGTTCCTCCGCAGTGTCCCGGGTGAAACGGGTGGTAAAGGTGAAAGCAAAAAGTCCGTCTTCGGTGAACTGCGCATCCACCTTGCCATCGAGCCCAAGCATCGTCACAGGCGCGGACGTGATATAGCTTTTGTATGTAAAGGGATTGGTCACGGGATTGCTGCCGCGATCCGTCATCGTCGTGTCGAGCGCTTTTTCCAGATCTTCCAGCGTGCAGCCGTAGGGGGAGATTGCACAGGCATAGCCGTGATCGTCAAACACGAAGTTTTCCACCTTCGGCGGTTCCGCCTGGGCAGAAGCGCAGCCGGTGAGCAGCAGGGCAAGAACCAGCAAAACGGACAGACAAATCTTTTTCATCATGCATTCTCCTTTCTTTCATGAAGCAATAGAAAACGTAATTTTGTTTTCTTATTAACAATATAACACAAACAGCATAAAAAGTCAAAGAATACGTTGAAAAATATATGAATTATGCGCAGGATTTCAGTGGGGTTTAGCACCCGAACGGAGAAATGCATAATAAAAAACAGCGCAGATAGAACGGTTTCCATCTGCGCTGGCGCTGTTGATTTTGTTATATCCGATTACAGGATGATGCTTGTGCCGGTCATTTCCTCCGGCTGCTTGAGGCCCATGATCTTCAGCATGGTCGGCGCGATGTCCGCCAGCACGCCGCCTTCGCGGAGCGTGCACGGATAACCGACGACGCAGAACGGAACCGGGTTCGTGGTGTGCGCCGTGAACGGCTCACCATCCGTATCGACCATCTTGTCCGCGTTGCCGTGGTCCGCCGTGATGAGCAGCACGCCGCCCATTTCCGCGACCGCCGCCGCGACACGACCGACGCAGGTATCGACCGCCTCAACGGCAGCCTTCGCCGCATCGAACACGCCGGTGTGACCGACCATGTCGCAGTTCGCAAAGTTCAGGATCATCATGTCGTACTTGCCGGACTTGACAGCCTCGACCATCTTGTCCGTGACCTCATAGGCGCTCATCTCCGGCTGGAGGTCATAAGTCGCGACCTTCGGGGAGTTGACGAGAATGCGATCCTCGCCCGGATACTGCTTTTCGACGCCGCCGTTGAAGAAGAACGTGACATGCGCGTACTTCTCGGTCTCCGCGATGCGCAGCTGGCTCAGGCCCTTATCGGAAACGTACTCGCCGAGCGTGTTCTTGAGGGACTGCGGCTTGAACGCGATCTCGACGTTCGGCATCGTCGCGTCATACTGCGTCATGCAGACGTAGTTGAGCGGGAAGAAGCCGTGGCGGCGCTCAAAGCCGGTGAATTCCGGATCGACAAACGTGCGGGTGATCTCACGCGCGCGGTCGGGGCGGAAGTTGAAGAAGACGATGGAGTCGCCTGCGGAGATCGGCTCAGCGCCCTTGACGGTGCACGGCACGACAAATTCGTCCGTTACGCCATCCTCATAGGACTTCGCCACCGCGCAGACCGGGCACTCGAACTCCGTGCCCTCGCGGCAGACCATCGCGTTGTATGCTTTCTCCACGCGCTCCCAACGGTTGTCGCGGTCCATCGCATAGTAGCGGCCCATGACGGTCGCGACCTTGCCGACGCCGATTTCGTCCATCTTCTCCATGAGTTGTGCGACGAAATCCTTGCCGGAGGAGGGGGGCACGTCGCGGCCATCGAGCAGCGCGTGAACGTAGACCTTCGTGAGGCCCATCTTCTTCGCCATCTCGAGCAGACCGTAGAGGTGCGTATTGTGGCTGTGCACGCCGCCGTCGGAAAGCAGACCGATCAGGTGCAATGCCTTATCGTTCGCCTTGGCTTCAGACATTGCGTGGACAAGCGCTTCGTTCTCGAAGAACGTGCCGTCCTGCACTGCCTTCGTGATGCGGGTCAGCTCCTGATACACGATGCGGCCGGCGCCGATATTCGTGTGGCCGACTTCGCTGTTGCCCATCTGGCCGTCCGGCAGACCGACGTCCATGCCGGATGCGCCGATCTGCGTCAGCGGGTTTTCGGAAAACAGCTTATCGAGGTTCGGCTTGTTCGCGGCGGCAATCGCGTTGCCCTCCGGCACGGAGAAGCCGAAACCGTCCATAATCATGAGTACAACAGGTTTTTTCATAATCCGGTGTTATTCCTTTCCTGTAAGCAGAATCAGCCCTTCGTAGCTGCTTCAACGATTGCGGCAAAGTCTGCGGGCTTCAGGGAAGCGCCGCCGATGAGGCCGCCGTCGACGTCCGGCTGTGCGAGCAGCTCAGCCGCGTTGCCGGCGTTCATGGAGCCGCCGTACTGGATCGTGATGCCTTCGGCAGCCGCCTCGCCGTAGAGGGACTTGATGACGTCGCGGATGACAGCGCAGACCTCGTTTGCCTGCTCCGCCGTCGCGGTCTTACCGGTGCCGATCGCCCAAACCGGCTCATATGCGATGATGATTCTCTTGAGCTCTTCCTCGGTTACGCCGCCAAGCGCAATCTTGGTCTGCATCGCAACGAGCTCCGCTGTGATGCCCTGCTCGCGCTGCTCGAGGTATTCGCCCACGCAGACGATGACGGTGAGGCCGGCGTCGAGCGCCGCTCTTGTTCTCTGCTGCACGGTGACGTCCGTGTCGCCGAAGTACGTTCTTCTTTCGCTGTGGCCGGTGATGACATACTCAACGCCGCAGGCCTTCAGCATCTCAGCGGAAATTTCGCCGGTGAAGGCGCCGCTCTTTGCCCAGTGGCAGTTCTCCGCGCCGATCTTGACGTTTGTGCCCTTGGTGGCCTCGATTGCCGCCGCGATATCGACGTACGGGACGCACGCGATCACATCGCAGCCCGCATCCTTAACGAGCGGCGCAATGGCGGTGAGAAGCTCGGTGGCCTCTGCAGGTGTCTTGTTCATTTTCCAGTTGCCGGCGATAACAGCCTTTCTGACAGCCTTGTTCATGGTACATATTCCTTTCGTTACTGGTTTATCAAACAATACGGGAGCAGAGGAAAACTCCGCTCCCGTCCATGCTTCTGAATTATTTCTCGTTGAGGCAGGCAATGCCGGGGAGCTCGAGACCCTCGAGGAATTCCAGGGAAGCGCCGCCGCCCGTGGAGATGTGGGTCATCTTGTCTGCAAAGCCGAGCTTCTCAACTGCAGCCGCGGAGTCGCCGCCGCCGATGATGGAGATCGCGTCGCTCTCAGCAACAGCCTTCGCAACCGCGATGGTGCCGTTTGCAAAGTTTGCCCACTCAGAAACGCCCATCGGGCCGTTCCAGACAACCGTGCCCGCACCCGCAACTGCGTTTGCGAACAGCTCGCGTGTCTTCGGGCCGATATCGAGGCCCATCCAGCCGTTCGGAATGTCGTCGGAATCGACGATCTTCCACTCGGAGTCCGCGCTGTACTCGGTCGCAACGACGTTGTCGATCGGGATCAGGAACTGAACGCCCTTCGCTTCGGCCTTTGCCATCATTTCCTTCGCAAGCTCAACCTTGTCGTCCTCGCAGATGGAGGTGCCGACCTCGTGGCCCAGTGCCTTGAAGAAGGTGTAAGCCATGCCGCCGCCGATGATGAGCGTGTCGACCTTCTCGATCAGGTTGTTGATAACGCCGATCTTATCGGAAACCTTCGCGCCGCCGAGGATCGCAACGAACGGTCTCTTCGGGTTCTGGAGCGCGCCGCCCATGACGGAGATTTCCTTCTGGATGAGGTAGCCGCAGACAGCCGGGAGGTAGTCCGCAACGCCCGCTGTGGAAGCGTGTGCTCTGTGCGCCGTGCCGAACGCGTCGTTGACATAGATATCCGCCATGGAAGCGAGTTCCTTCGCAAATGCCGGATCGTTCTTGGTCTCTTCCGCGTAGAAACGGATATTCTCAATGATCATAACGTCGCCGTCGTTGAGTGCAGCAGCCTTCGCCTTTGCGTCGGGGCCGATGACGTCTGTCGCCATGATGACTTCCTTGCCGAGGAGCTTCGAAAGCTCAGCTGCGACCGGAGCCAGAGAGAACTTCTTCACGTCGCCCTTGGCAGCCTCGAGTGCCTTTGCCGCTGCCGCTTCCTGCTCTTCTGCGGGCAGTGCCTCGATCTTTTTCTTTTCTTTCTTATCGAGCTTCACGACATCGTTGAAGATGTTGTGCGGACGGCCCATATGGGAGCAGAGGATGACCTTTGCGCCGTGATCCGAAAGATACTTGATGGTCGGCAGGGCTCCGACGATACGCTTGGTGTCTGTGATGACGCCGTCCTTCATCGGGACGTTGAAATCGCAGCGGACCAGAACGCGCTTGCCGGCGACGTCAATGTCTTCTACGGTTTTCTTGTTGAGGTAGTTCATTTGCGTACACTCCTTTAAGAAATATATTGAGAAAATGTTTTGCGGTTTTGCCCCAAAGCGGGCCAAGGCCGGAAAATCCCGGTTACAAAGTTTATTTTATACCAAATCAAAGTTTTTTTCAAGACGTTACTCATAAATTGACCGTTTTTTGCCACACTTTTTTGCGGATGCCGTTCAACTCTCCGCGCTGTCCCAGTCGTAGCCGCGCAGACGGCCCGCGCCGGAGAGGGCGGGATAGTCCCATTGGCGCAGCACCTCGTAGACGCCGATGGCCACGCTGTTTGAGAGATTCAGGCTGCGCGCTTCGGAGAGCATCGGGATGCGCACACAGCGTTCCTTGTTGTGAAAGAGCAGCTCCTCGGGCAGGCCGGCCGTCTCCTTGCCGAAAAACAGGTAGCAGTTGTCGGGGTAGACGACGTCGGTGTGCTTGTGCACCGATTTGGTCGAGAAGAAAAAGAACTCACCCTGATTTTTCGCGAAGAATTCGTCGAGGGAATCATAATACGTGATGTCGAGCAGGTGCCAGTAATCGAGTCCGGCACGCTTGAGCTTTCTGTCGTCGAGCTTGAAGCCCATCGGCCCCACGAGGTGCAGCCGTGCGCCGGTTGCCGCACAGGTGCGCGCGACGTTGCCGGTGTTCTGCGGAATTTCCGGCTCGACCATGACAATATTCAAAACCATAAGAGAGCAAGTCCTTTCATCGGGTATGTTTTTGTAAAAAGGGGGAAACTATACATGACGGCTCTTCTGTTTCTGATTAAGGCCGCAATATGGATCTGGAGGTTCGATACCGTGTATAAGCAAAGCATGAACATTGTAAAGGGCGTCGGGCTGGGCATTGCCGCCGGCGCCGCCGTAGCCGCCGTCTCATCCAAGATGATGAGCGGCAAGAAGTCCGCGAAGGCGCGCACCAAGGAAATGCGCCGCAGCACAGCCAAGGCCGTACACACCGTCGGCCAACTCATCGACGGCGTGGAAAGCATGCTGAAATGATCCAATAGCCTTGTGTGTCCCTCCCTCTCGGAGGGAGGCTGGTTAGGATCATCGGATGAAACACACTTACCGGTCACAATGGCATCCGAGGACGCCGCTGTGACCAAATACATAGATATTGCACGGCGTGCGGCGGTTTCCGGAAGCGGCGGGGCATTTGAGCGTCAGTCCGCCGCCTGCGTTTTGCTCAAAGCAGCGCTGGAGCCGGTTGCAGCACGCGCCGGAAACGGAAAACCAGCGGCACGCGCCGCGGTTTGTGCAGTGCTTGACGCTTTCCATGTCGACGTAGCGCTGGGAAATCTCGCCGCCCGCGTGGTAATCGCCGTTTGAGATCAGCAGATGCGCGGCGGCGAGCTCGCCGATCACTGGCGAAAAGTGGCTCTCCGTGCCGTGGTGCGGCGCTTTTACGGCGTAATAGCCGTCGAAGAGCTTCGGCGCAAGGCGCGCGAGCACCGTATCCGAAACATCGCCGGTCATCAGGAGGTCGTCCGTTGACGGCCCATGGGCGCGCAGATTGTGAAAGACGAGCGACAGATCGTTCTGCGTCTCCGTGTACAAATTGCGCACGATGGGGCGCGCCAGAATCTCGCGGATGTCCGGCGCGGCGGGGGAACGGTTGATCTCCCCGCGCATCGCCTCCAGCCGTTCCCAGAGATCGGCGAGCGCATCGAGCAAAATGCGGCGGCGGCCCGGGGAGGCGCGGTCCGAAGGCGCAAACGCACGCTGCGCCTGCCGGTAAACGCTGATCCATTCGTTTTTTGCGCGCAGAAACTCCGCCTCGCAGCCCGTGTGGTACGGCGAAGCGAGACAGACGTTGAGCGCCTCCGCAGTCTCGCAGAGAAGCGGGTCAAACGGGAAATCGGCAGGCTCAGGGGAGAGCACCGAATAAAAAACGCCGTCAAACGCGAACGTATCGCCTGCGCGCAGCGTAAAGATGCGGTCCGCGCCGACGGTTTTGTCCAGCGTGTCAAAAATCGAAAGACAAGCGGTGTTGACCTGCGCGAAATCCGTCTGCGGCACGGCAAAAAAATGCGCGAATACCGCGAGTTCCAGCATGGGACTTGCACCGTGCTTTCCATCCGGCAGCGCCGGGATGTATATGCGGTCAAAATATTGCGGATCCTGCCGAAGCTTGCGGAAAAAGCCGTTCATGTGGTCGCGGTGATAGTGTGTGAGCAGGAACTGCCGCTGTGCCGCGCCGATATAGCGGCTGAAAATCGCCTCGAAGCGGCGGTGAATCTCCTCCTCACCGCGCCGTGCATACCGGCTCACCGAGCCACAGTCCACCATCAGAATCGACCGGTTGTGCCCGACCAGCACCGTGCAGTCGCCGTATTCCACGTCGTGCAGCTCGATTCGATCCATATCAGTTCTCCTGCTGCACCTTTTTGTAGAGGATGCCGTTGTGGTAGCGGTCGTCCTTCCACTCGCCGGCGTAAACGATGTCGCCGCTGCGGTCAAATTCGGTGCCGCGCCCCTGCCGTTTGCCGTTTTCCCAGCCGCCAACGTAAAGCAGCGTGCCGTCGCCGTCAAAGAGCGCGCCCTCGCCGGTCATCTCGTTGTTTTCATATCGGGCGACAAACACCGTGTCGCGCTCGGGGTCGATCGAAACACCTGCGCCCTGCTTCTGGCCGCCGATGATCTTGCCTGCAAAGCGCATTGTACCGTTCGGGTCGAACAGCGCGGCATAGCCCTCCGGCTTGCCGTCTGTCCAGCGGGAAACATGCAGCGCGTGGTCATTTTCACGGAACGAGACGCCGAAGCCGTCGCGCTTGTCCGCCTTGAAATCGCCGATATAGGACACCGCGCCGGAGGCATAGTGGTGCGTGCCAAAGCCGTCGCGCAGATCGTTTTTGTATTCGCCCTCGTAGACCGGGATGCCATCCTCCGTTTCGGTGCAGCCGAAGCCGCTGCGCAGGCCGTTTTCAAGCCCGCCTGTGTAGTGCACCGCTTTACCGCTGCGGATGATCGTCAGGCCGTCCGCGGATGGCTCCGTGCCGGGCGCCGGCTTTTCTAGAATGCGGTCGAGCACCTCGCGCGCATGGGCGGCGTCCTCAGCGGTGATGCCAAGCGCATCGAGCGCGCCGGAAACGGGTGCTTCGGGTGCAGCGGTCTTTGGCTCGGCGGCGGGGACGGCTTCCGGCTCCCCAGCGGACGTCTCTGTTTCTTCCGGAAGCGGCGCCTCATCGGGAAGCGCCTGTACCGGAGCTTCCGGTTCCGGTGAGGGTTCCTTCGCCTGCGCCGCAGCGTTTTCAATGGCGGCCCGCGCCTCCTGCCGTGCGGCTTCGAACAGCTCGGTGAGGATCGATTCCATCGGATTCAGGCTCTCGGTGCGCACGGTTTCCTCCAGCCCCGGAAATTCCTGTGCGGCGGGTTCTTCCGCTTCGGGTACGGGCGGCGCGGCGATATCGCCGTCGCGGATCTCCCAGCCCATGGAGAGCATCACCGAAGCGTCCTTGTTGTCCTTTAAGAAGCGGATGCGGCGCTGCTGCTCCTCGCGCGGGCAGTAGGCGTATTCGCCGCGTTCGTCGGCGATGAGCAGTAGGTTATCGCCGTACTGTGCGTTCTGGAAGCTCTGCCCGGCGCTCTGAAACGCGTAGGGGACGGGGAAGAGCGTCGTCTCCTTGGTCTTGCCGGTCGAGTAGTTGTAGTCAAAGCGCAGGATTGCGTCGCGCGCGTCGTCCGGCTTGAAGCAGACCTTTGCGCGGGAGGCGTCGTCCGGCGCAAAATACTCGCTGCGCAGCCAGTGCTGCTCGCGGTCGAAATAAATGCGTGCGCGCAGCGCGCCGTTCGGCGCAAAGAATTCGATTCCGCGCTGGCCGCCGCGTGTGAAGGCGATTTCCAGCGTGCGTCCGCCCGCCGTCTTTTCCCATTTGAACGTGCGGCGGCTCAGCTTGCCGCGCAGCTCGCCGTAAAGGCCGCTGTACAGGCCCGCCTCCCGGACGTGCACCGTTTTGCCGGATTCAAAAAAGCGGCGGCGCGCATGATACAGCGCGTCGTGAAACGCAGCGATGGTGTCAAAGCCCGTAAAGCACACCGCATAGATTTTTCGGTTCAGCAGACTGACGCTGATGGCGTTCGCCGTATTTTCACTCATGATTCATTCTCCCAAAGGTGCAAAGTCACTCAAAATTATCTTCATTGTACCATAATGCGCATGGATTTTCAACGCGTTTCCCCGCGGATTTTGCGCTCTCTCTTGCATGAAGCCTTGAAATCTGTTATATTTATATAAAATCAGAAAGAGAAGGAGGAAAAGCGGATGGAAAAAAAGGAAGTTTCCTTTCGGCGCAAGCTGATGACGACCGTCCTGTGCGTGACGATTCCGCTGATCATACTCCTTTTTGTCAGCAACGTCTACTCGACGCAGGTGTTCAATGGCAAGATTGCAGATTCCAATATGCGCTCCATGGATTATCGTGCGGCGCGCATCGAGGAAAGCCTCGAATCCGTCAACGGCTTTCTGACCGGCGTGATGGCATCGAGCGTGGATTTCCGCACGCTTTCCGGCGGGACAACGCAGCTTAACGCGCATCTGGCCTCCTATGCGCTTTTCAACCAGCTCAAAACGGCGATGTCTGCCTACGAGGATGCGGGCGCGTTTTTCATTTACAGCGTGCCCAGTCACACCGAGCGCGACATGTTCGCATCCTCGTTTGATTACGAGGAGAAAACGGCAATCCGCGCGTTTGTGCGCGAGGCTGTTGCCGCGGATGCATATACGTATCAGATGGAGTGGCGGCATGTTGAAATCGACGGCACATCGTACCTGTTCCGGTTCTACGGCGGACGGGGTACGTATCTCGCGGCGATGGTGCCGCTGGAGCGGCTCGGCGATACGAGCGTGCTGCATCTTGAAAATGAAGCGGTCATGCTGTTTGCGGATGAGCAGAACCAGCCGCTGACGGCACGGGATTTCGTGGAGGCGAACGGCATCGATCTCAACGGCGATTACAGCCGCTATTTCATCTCCGGCAAGAGCGAGCGGTACATGCTGGTCGGGCGAAAACTCGAGCACACCGATTGCCGCGCCGTGCTTGCGGTGAATGAATCCGGCTTTTTCGGCTCGCTGAACGTGTGGCAGGCGGCGCTCTTTTTGACATCCATCCTCGCGCTGGTGCTGATCCCTGTTCTCCAGCTTCGCCTGACGCGCTCCATTTCCGAGCCGGTGGACCATATCCGCGACACCATGGAGCAGATCCGTGCGGGCAAGCTGGACGCGAAGGTACAGGGAGAGACGAATATCCGCGAGTTCCACGAGATGAACGAGACGTTCAACACGATGATGACGCAGATTAAGGATCTGAAAATCGAATCGTACGAGCATGAAATCGAGACACAGAAGGCGCAGCTGCGCTACCTGCAACTGCAGATTCGCCCGCACTTTTTCCTGAACTGTCTCAAAAGTCTCTATGCGCTTGCCGAAGCGGGCAAGTACGACCGCATCCAGAAAATGATTCTGGAATTCTCAAAGCACATCCGGTATATTTTCACGGACAGCATGGAGTTTGTCCCGCTTTCCAGAGAGCTCGATCACATCCGCAATTATATCGAAATGCAGGGCGGCTCCTCGCAGTACCCGCCGGTCTGCCGCATTGACGCCGATCCGCTCCTGCTGAATCTGCCGATCCCGCCGCTCTCGCTGCAGACCTTTGTCGAGAATTCCGTCAAGCACGACACTTCGCCGGATCATGCGCTGGAGATCGATGTGCGCGCGTCCATCCTGCGCAGCGGCGTTGATACTTTCGCCGACCTCACGGTATCGGACAACGGCACCGGCTTCCCGGAGAGCGTGATTCAGGAGATCAACGATCCGGACAGCCCGCTTTATGCGCAGCATCATGTCGGCATCAACAACATCAAAAAGCGTATGAGCCTGATTTACGGGGACAGTGTGCTCTATGCGTTTTTCAACCGCGACATCGGATCTGTTTCGGAGATCTTTATCCCGATCAATCCAGAAGAACTTCGGAAACAGGCGGCAGACGGCAATACAACGGAGAAAAATGAGGGAAATACAGAAGGGGGGCAAGATCTATGAACGTATTGATTGTGGACGACCAGCCGGAGGTCGTGGAAAGCATGGTTTCCGGCGTGAACTGGGCGCGCATCCATGTGGAGAACGTGTTCACGGCGTTCAGTGTCAAGGAAGCGCAGGGGGTTTTTGAGCGTGAGCGCATCGATGTGCTTCTCTGCGATATCGAAATGCCGCCGACGAACGGCTTTGTGCTGCTGCGCTGGGTGCAGGAGCGTTTTTCCGGCGTCGTATGCATCTTTCTGACAGCGCACGCCGAATTTGAGTATGCGCAGGAGGCCGTGAAGCTCGGCAGCTTCGACTATATCCTCCAGCCCGCACCGTATACGGAGATTGAAGTGGCCGTGGAGCGGGCGGCAGGCAAGGTGCGCGAGGCGGAGAATCAGCGCCGGTACAGTGCCTACGAGCAGTATCGCGGCGAAGATACGGCGCAGCAGTCGGACGAGAACGAACAGACGCCGGTGCGCCGCGCGATGGATTATATCCGCCGCAACATCGACCGCGATCTCAGCCGTGCCGATATTGCCGAGGCGATTTACCTGAATCCGGAATACCTCTCGCGGCTCTTCAAACGGGAGACGGGCTCCTCCCTGAACGACTACATCATCACGGAGAAAATGCGCGCCGCGCAGGCGCTGCTGGGGGACACCAATATCCCGGTCAGCATCATCGCGACGAAGGTGGGGTACTCCAATTTCTCCTATTTCTCGCAGGTGTTCAAAAAATACACCGGGCTTTCGCCGCTCGAATACCGCATGGCAAAGCGACGGTCCAAATTGTGAAAACTGTATGAATGCGTGAAAGACGATTTTGACAGCTTGCACAATCAAAAAGAGATATCCGGAAGGACGTCCCTTTTTATGCAGAGAAATGCAGGATTGGAAGTAGAAACTTGCAAATTTAACGCAAACAAGTCACATTTTAAACATTCGAGGTCACGAATTTTACAGAAATTCGGCGGAAAATCTGGTATTCTATATACCGTTAAATAAGAATCCCCGCAGTGGATTATCCTCTGCAGCGGATAATGAAAAGTACGAAAGGAAGTAAAAGACAATGGCAAAGAGAATTCTGGCAGTGCTCCTCGCAGCAGTGCTGACCCTCTCGCTGGCGGCTTGCGGCGGCAACGGCGCGACCAGCAGCACCGCATCTGAGTCTTCTGCATCCGAGACCTCCGAGAGCGGCGAAAGCAGCACAGAGGAGTCCGGTGCAGCGGAGGAAGACCTCAGAGAGCCTGAGCTTGTTACCCTCGACATCGTAACGATGGCTTCCGGTAAGGAAGAGAGCGGCGTGGCACAGGTTGAGGAAGCGATGAACGCGATCCTCGAAGAGAAGTTCAACGTGAATGTGAACCTCACCTTCCTGCCCTTCGGCAGCTATGCGGAGCAGACAACCCTGATGCTCTCCTCCGGCGAGGGCGTCGACCTCATGGCAGTTTACATGGTTCCGTACGCATCCTGCGCAACCTCCGGTCAGCTCTATCCGATGGACGACCTGATCGAGAAATACGGTCAGGGCATCATCGAGCAGCTCGGTTGGGACAAGATCAACTGCGGCCGCGTGGACGGCGAGCTGTTCGGCCTCACACAGGGCCGTGACCTCGCTGCTTCTGAGGGCTTTGCTTACAGCCTTGAGATGGCAGAGAGAAACAACCTCGACATGGATTCCATCAAGACGCTTGACGATCTCGGCGAAGCGCTGAAGGTCATCAAGGAGAACGAAGAGAATGTTTGGCCGGTTGCGGTTTCCGCAGGCGAGAACATCCGTAACTGGGGCTGGGATCCGCTGGGCGACCAGATGATCAACCTCGGCGTTCTGACCGACATGGCACAGGATACCACCGTTGTGAACCTCTACGAGTCCGAGCAGTACAAGAACCTCGCTACCACCATGTATGAGTGGATGCAGGCTGGTCTCATTCAGGCTGACGCTGTCAACACGACAGAGACCTCTTCCACGCTGATGGAAGCTGGCACAGCATTCGGTTACTTCACCAACCTCAAGCCGTACTATGCGGAAGAGAACAACCCGAACCTCCAGAACAAGATCGGCACCATCGAGCTTGTTGAAGGTCTCGCAACAACAGACCGCGTTACGATGGGTCTCTGGTCCATCGCCGGCGCTACCGAGCATCCGGAAGCTGCAATGAAGGTTCTCAACGAGCTCTATTGCAACCCGGAAGTCAGCAACCTGTACATGTACGGTATTGAGGGTGTCCACTATCAGGTCGTTGAGGCAGGCGCTGTCTCCAACGGTCAGGACGTCATCACCTTTGCTGACGGTCTCGATGCGACAACCACCACATACAGAAAGTCCGGCACATGGCTGATGCCGAACCAGTTCATCGGCGACATCTGGGGCACAGACCTCCCGCACGACTACTGGGATGCAACGAACGATTTCAACAACAACTCCCTGAAGTCCAAGGCTTACGGCTTCTCCTTCGACGCTACCAAGACGGCGAACGAGATCACCGCTTGCACGAACGTCGTCAATAAGTACCACAAGGCACTTCTTTGCGGCGCGCTGAATCCGGAAGAGACCCTGCCGAAGTTCAACCAGGAGCTCAAGGATGCTGGCATCGATGCAATCATCACCGAGAAGCAGGCTCAGCTCGACGCTTGGCTCGCAGAGCAGGCGTAAGTCTGATTCCCAATTATTTACCACGGACGCAACATACTTTGCTTTGTAGTAGATAGAAGCTGTGTCCTTTTCCCGAAAGGGGAAAGGGCATGGGGCTGTGCAGAAGGTACGTCTTTCTGCGCAGGCCCATGTTCTTTCGGAACACATTTAATTTGACTGAAAGGGGTTTTCAAACCATGTCGACCAAATCCGCGGCGCTGGAGAAGGAAATGAAGGTGCGCACGGCGAAGCCGAACAAGCGGCTGCGTTTTTACCGCTGCCTCCCGCTGTACCTGATGTTCCTGCCGGGCGCTCTGTACCTGCTGATGGACAAGTACATCCCGATGACCGGCCTGATTATTGCTTTCAAGAAGGTCAACTGGCGCAAAGGCATTCTGGCCAGTGACTGGGTGGGCCTCAGTAACTTCACGTACCTGTTCAAGACGAAGGATGCCTTCAACATCACTCGCAACACGCTGCTGTACAACCTGAGCTTTATCGTGTTGGGCACAGTGATCGCCATCACCATTGCGATCCTGCTCAACGAGATCACCAGCAAGAGGCTGAAGCAGGTCTACCAGACCATCATCCTGCTGCCGTATCTGATCTCCATCGTCGTTGTCAGTTACCTCGTGTTCGCGCTGCTCAGCTCTGAGACAGGCTTCATCAACAACACGATCCTCAAGGCGTTCGGCGCAGATCCGATCTCGTGGTACACGGAGCCGAAGTACTGGCCGTTCATCCTTGTCATCGTCCACATCTGGAAGGTGTTCGGCTACGACTGCATCCTCTACTACGCGACGCTCGTCGGCATCGACCACGGCTATTATGAGGCGGCCGTTATTGACGGCGCGAACCGCTGGCAGCAGATTGTGCATGTCACACTGCCGAGCCTCCTGCCCACGATCATCACCCTGACGCTGATGGCGATCGGCAAGATCTTCTATTCCGACTTCGGTCTGTTCTATCAGGTGCCGATGGATTCCGGCCCGCTGATGGACATCACCAGCACCATCGATACTTACGTGTACCGCAGCCTGATTACGCTGAACGATCTCGGCATGTCGTCTGCTGCGGGTGTTTACCAGAGCATCGTCGGTTTCATCCTTGTCCTCCTTGCAAACTGGAGCGTCAAGAAGATCGGCGGCGAAGAGAACGCATTGTTCTGAGAAAGGAGAGATCACCATGGTCGAAAAGAATAAGAGTTTTCAGGTCGGCGCGAATATTGTAATGGTTATCCTCTCCCTGTGCTGCATTTTCCCGTTTGTCCTGCTGATTATTTCCTCGCTCACAGACGAGACGGAGCTGATCCGAAACGGTTATTCGCTGTTTCCGAGCAAGTTCAGCCTCGATTCCTACCTCTACATGTTTAAGAGCAGCAACAAGATCATCTCTGCGTACGGCATCACGATCCTCTCCACGGTCGTGGGCACGGGCTGCGGTCTCACCATGACCATCCTCATGGCCTATCCGCTTTCCCGCCGCGATCTGCCGGGCCGCAACGCCATGGCGTTCTACGTCTTCTTCACGATGCTGTTCTCCGGTGGTCTTGTGCCGACGTACATCATGTACACGCGCTACATCAAGGTCAGCAACACGATCTGGGCGCTGATTATCCCGGCGCTGATGGTCAACGCGTTCTATGTCATCATGATGCGCACGTATTTCACGACGAATATCCCCGAAGCGGTCATTGAGGCTGCGCGCATCGACGGCGCCGGTGAGTTCCGCATTCTGGGCACGATCGTCCTCCCGATGAGCGTACCGATGATTGCCACGATGACGCTGCTGATCGGCCTCTCCTATTGGAACGACTGGAAAAACGGCCTCTATTATCTCCAGCAGAACAAGAGCCTGTACAGTATACAGGTCTTGCTGAACGATATGCTGCGAGACGTGCAGGCGCTCAAGAGCGGTATGGATGCGGCCGCCGCCGCGGAAATCGCCGCCACCATGCCGAGCACCGGTATCAAGATGGCGATCGCCGTTGTCGGTGTTCTCCCGGTTCTGATCGTTTATCCCTTCTTCCAGAAGTATTTCGTCAAGGGCATCACGATCGGCGCGGTTAAGGGCTGATTTTTGAAAGATATATAAGGTAGTCATAAAAAACACCTCCGTTGCGGATTGTGCCGCGGCGGAGGTGTTTTCGTATGTATACAGATTCTTTTATTCGTCAGTGTCCCGCAGGTCGTGCAGCCGCAGACCGGCCGTACTTGTGACAGGCAGGGAAAAAACGATGGATTTCGCGCGGCTTTCGAGCTCCGCTTCCTGCATGATGGCGGTCATCACGGCGTTCTTATCTTCGCGTTTGACGACGAGAAGGACAAGCTCCTTTTTCCGCGGCGAGGGAGACGCCGAGGAATTTCTCCGCGCCCTCCATGCCGGTGCCCTTGGCGTGCAGAACCGTGCCGCATCATGTTCGGCACCGAAGGCACCTGCTCGGCGGGCACCTGCAGATCCGGCTCGGAAATCGTGATGATAAAGCCGAGCAGAAAAGACAGAACGATGACGGCGCCGAGCTTTTTTGTGCGGGTCATCGCCGTGCCGACGCGCTCGCCCATCGGCGTCATCGCGATCTCCGCACCCGAGGTGAAGAACATCATCCCGATCAGAATCAGCACGGTGCCCATCAAAAAACAGAGCAGAATACTCGGGGAGATCGGTGCGATGGAGAACGAAAGCAGCAGCACGATGGCGACGATCGGAAGGACGGCCCGCAGGGCTTCCATCCACTTTTCAGACAGATTTTTCCGTAAACTCAACCTTCACCTCACAGCCTTTCATAGAAATTGAACACACAAACGATGCTCTATTCAAAGTACAGCATATTTCTGCCGGGAATTTCCACCCTGTTCACAAAATTTTGAATTTTTGTTTTCAGATTATGCAAAAAAGCTGCCCATCGCGGCATACTCTCTGGAAAAGTATGCCGTGACGGACAGCTTTGTTTAGAAAGCACGCTGCGAAGAAGCGCGTTACAGCGCCGCGAGCAGCATATCGATATGCTTTTGGGAGAAGGCGGGCTTACCCGCCATCGGGAAGGGAATGCCGAGATTCTCGTATTTTGAAGCGCAGATGTTCTTGAACGGCAGCCACTCGATTTTTTCGAGATTGGAAAATCCGCCGCAGAGATCGCGCACCGCCCGCATGCTTGCGGGCGTATCGGTCAGCCCCGGCGCAACGACATGCCGCACCCAAAGCGGGACGCCCATGCGCTCTGTGAGCCGCATGAAGTCGAGCGTGTGCCCGAGTGAGCCGCCGCAGTGCGCGCGGTAGCCCTCCTCAGTCGGGAATTTCACATCGCACAGGACGAGGTCGGTGTGGCGCAGCACGGCTTCCGCGCGTGACAGATCGCCCGCGCCGGCGGTGTCGAGCGCCGTGTGCACGCCGTATTCGTGCAGCAGGGAGAAAAGCTCCGCGACAAATTCCGGCTGTAAAAGCGGCTCGCCGCCCGAAACGGTCACGCCGCCGGTTTCGCCGAAGTACGGGCGGTAGCGCAGGATCGTTTTGCACAGCTCCTCCGCTGTACGCAGCTCACCGCCGAGCCTGTCCCATGTTTCGGGATTGTGGCAGTATTTACAGCGCAGCGGGCAGCCCTGCAGAAAGACGATGTACCGCAGGCCCGGCCCATCTACCGCGCCGAGCGACTGCACGGAATTGACGCGGCCCTGCATCAGACGGCCTCGTGGAATGTGCGGGAGATGACCTCACGCTGCTGCTCGCGGGAGAGGCGGTGGAAGTTGACCGCATAGCCCGAGACGCGAATCGTGAGGTTCGGGTACTTCTCGGGGTGATCGTACGCGTCCATCAGCGTCTCGCGGTTCAGGACGTTGACGTTCAGATGGTGCGCGCCCTGCACGAAATAGCCGGTCAGGAGCTGCACGAGGTTCGTGATGCGCTCCTCCTCGGTCTTGCCGAGCGCCTCCGGGATGATGGAGAACGTGTTGGAGATGCCGTCTCGGCAGTAGTCGTAGGAGAGCTTCGCGACGGAATTCAGCTCGGCCAGCGCGCCGGATTTATCGCGGCCGCTCATCGGGTTTGCGCCCGGGGCAAGCGGTTCGCCGCGCTTTCTGCCGTCCGGTGTGTTGCCGGTCTTTTTGCCGTACATGACGTTCGAGGTGATCGTGAGGATGGACAGTGTGTGCTGTGCGCCGCGGTAGAGCGGGTATTCCTTGAGTGCGTTGTAGAAGCGGCGCACCTGCTCGCAGGCGATCGCGTCCACGCGCTCGTCATCGTTGCCGAAGCACGGGAAATCGCCGATTGTCTCAAAGTCGGTGACGAGGCCGGTCTCCGGGTCGCGGATGCAGCGCACCTTCGCATACTTGATCGCCGAGAGGGAGTCCGCCATGCAGCTCATGCCAGCGATGCCGAACGCCATCAGGCGGCGCACCTTCGTGTCATGCAGCGCCATCTGGCTCTTCTCGTAGGCGTACTTGTCGTGCATATAGTGGATCGTGTTCATCGCGTCCACATACGTTTTCGCGAGCCAGTCGCGGTAGAAATCGAGGCGCTCGACGAGGCGGTCGAAGTCGACATACTCGTCTTCCCAGACGGGCATCTCGGGCGCGACGCGTGTGTTTTTGATCTCATCCATGCCGCCGTTGATCGCGAGCAGAACGAGCTTTGCAAGGTTCGCTCTTGCGCCGAAGAACTGCATGTCGCGGCCGACGCGCATTGCGGAAACGCAGCAGGCGATGGCGTAATCGTCGCCGAACGCCGGGCGCATGATCGTGTCGCTCTCATACTGGATCGCGTCCGTATCGCAGGAGACTTTCGCCACGTAGCGCTTCCAGTTTTCCGGCAGGTGCTTCGCCCAGAGGATTGTGAGGTTCGGCTCCGGAGAGGGATTGAGGTTATACAGCGTGTGAAGCATGCGGTAGCAGTTCTTCGTGACGAGCGTGCGGCCGTCCTCGCCGGTGCCGCCGAGCGACTCCGTGATCCACATCGGGTCGCCGCCGAAGAGCTCATTGTATTCCGGTGTGCGCAGGTGGCGCGCCATGCGGAGCTTTAAGACGAAATCGTCCATGATTTCCTGCGCACCGCTCTCGTCGAGCGTGCCTTCTCTGAGATCGCGCTCAAAGTAAACGTCGAGGAACGTGGAGACGCGGCCGAGGCTCATCGCTGCGCCGTTCTGCTCCTTGATTGCCGCGAGATACGCGAAGTACACCCACTGCACCGCCTCACGCGCGTTTTCCGCCGGGCGGGAGATGTCGTAGCCGTACATCGCTGCCATTTTAATCATGTCTTTCAGCGCCGTGATCTGGTCGGCGACCTCCTCGGAGAGGCGGATCGTTTCCGCGTCGAGCGGGGTTTTGCCGAACTGGGCCTTGTCGCGCTGCTTCTGCAGGATCAGGCGGTTCACGCCGTAAAGCGCGACACGGCGGTAGTCGCCGATGATGCGTCCGCGGCCGTAGGCGTCCGGCAGGCCCGTGATGATGCCCGCGTGACGCGCGGCGCGCACGTCGTCGGTGTAGGCGGAAAAGACGCCATCGTTGTGCGTCTTGTGGTATTTGAACTGGTTTTCGATCGTGTCGGACACCTTATAGCCGTACGCCTCGCAGGACGCGCGCACCATGCGCATGCCGCCGAACGGGTTGCAGGCGCGCTTTAAGGGCTCGTCCGTCTGCAGGCCGACGATGATCTCGTTCTCCTTGTCGAGGTAGCCGGGGCCAAAGGACGTGGTGGTGATGACCGTATCGGTGTCGATCTTCAGCACGCCGTTGTTCTCGTGCTCGGCGCGGCAGAGCGCCTCATACTTTTCGAGCATCTTCTTCGTGCGCTCGGTCGGCGGCTGCAAGAAGGATTCATCGCCGGTGTACGGCGTATAGTTTTTCTGAATAAAATCCCGGACGTCGATCTTCTCCTGCCACTTGCCGGGGGTAAAGCTTCTCCATGCGTTCATTTTGGGTCTTCCTTTCCGGCGGGAAATTCTCCGCGCCAAACAAACGGTAGATTCGTATTCCGCAGCACTGCAACAAAAAAGGGCAGTGCTGCAAAGAACACTGCCCAGACGGTCGGCGAAAAGTAGCTTTTGCTCCACGATGGTCTCCCATCTTGTATCCGTCAGTCACAAAAGCACATTAGGTTGTGTATTAACCGTACTTCCATTGTACACGGAAAGCACGCGGTTGTCAACTGGGAAATTCTACGAATCCCCCGCTATGCGCGCCGCTCGATATATTCGGTTTGCCCGTCGATGCGGATGCGGCGGCAGGAGATGCCAAAAACGCGGTCGATGGCCCCGGCGTCGTACACCTCGTCCGGTGTGCCCGCGGCGGCGGGGCGGCCGTTCTCGAGCAGGAGAATCTCGTCGCTGTACCGGAGCGCGAGCGGCAGGTCATGCAGCACGGCGATGACCGTCTTGCCGCTGCTGCGCATCGCACAGAGCAGCTCGAGCACCTCGAATTTGTGTCGCGCGTCCAGGTAGGTTGTCGGCTCGTCGAGGAGCACCACGCCAGTGTCCTGCGCGAGCAGCATCGCAAGGTACACGCGCTGGCGCTCGCCGCCCGAAAGCGCGGGCACGCGCTGCATGGCAAAATCCAGCACGCCCGCCTGTTTCATTGCCTGATGTACAATTTCGCGGTCGTCGTTCGTCAGCCTGCGGGAAAGTCCGAGATGTGGAAACCGCCCGTGGCTGACAAGCGCCTCCACCGTGATATCCGGCACAGCGCGCACCTGCGGTAGAAAGGAAATGCGCCGCGCGAGCGCCTTGCGGGAGAGCGCGGTGAGGGGAGACCCGCCGTCCAGCAGAATGCGCCCGCTCTGCGGCTTCAATAGGCCGCAGAGGCACCGGAGCAGCGTCGTCTTGCCGCAGCCGTTCGGGCCGAGGACGGCGGTCAGCCTACCCGGAGAAAACGCGGCGGAGAGATCCTGTAAAACATCCGCACCGCCGAAGGAAAAGCGGAGATTCTCCGCCGAGAGTGCCGGTGTGGTCATTCGATGCGCCCTCCCTTCCGCGTCAGAAGCAGAAACAGGAAGAACGGCCCGCCGAGCAGCGACAGCACGATGCCGACGGGAATCTCGTACGGCGCGAACAGCGTGCGACTCAGCGTGTCGCACAGGAGCACGAAAATCGCGCCGCCGAGCGCGGCGAGCGGCACGAGCACACGGTGGCGCGCGCCGGTAAACCGCCGCAGGATGTGCGGCACAATCAGCCCGACGAAGCCAAGCAGACCGGAAAAGCTCACCGCACCGCCCGCAAGCAGACTGGCCGTGACGAGCAAAATAAGGCGCACTGGGCGCACGGCGAGGCCGAGCGACTGCGCCGTTTCGTCGCCGAGCGCGAGCACATCCATGTCACCCGAAAGCAGCAAAGCGAGCAACAGGCCGAGCAGAATCACCGCCCATGCGGGCGAGAGGTTCCGGTAGGACACGCCCGCGAACCCGCCGACGAAAAACGCGTTCGCGTTATAGATCGTATCGGGAAAGAAGGTCTTGACCGCGTTGCTGCACGCCGTGAACACGCTGCTGATCGCGACGCCCGCAAGTGTGATCGTCACACGGGACGCGCCGGTGCGCGCGGCGATTGCGTAGATCAAAAGCGATGCAAACAGCGCGCCGAGAAAGGCGGAGGCCGGAATCAGCCCCGAAACAGATGGGAACAGCGCGATGACGAGCAGTACGGCAAAGCCCGCGCCCGCGTTGACGCCGATGATGTTCGGCGCGGCGAGCGCGTTGTTCAGCACATTCTGGATGACGACGCCGGACACGGCGAGCGCCGCGCCCGAAAGCACGGCGGCAAGGGCGCGCGGCAGGCGCACGTAAAAGAGGATGCGGCAGCCGGGGTCGCTGAGGTCACCCCTGAGCCACGCCCGCACGCTGTCCAGAACGGAAATCTGCGCAGAGCCGACCAGAAGGCTCAGGCAGAACGCGAGCACAAGCCCCAAAAGCAGCAGAGGGAAAAGCCGTGCAGCGCGCTTATTCGGTTTTTCCGAGCAGGCAGTCCGCGAGGTATGCATAGCTTTCATCCCATCTGTTCAGCGGTTTGTAGTGGAAGAGATCCTTCGGCAGGAAGATATATCGCCCGTTCTTCACGGCGGCGAGCTCACTCCATGCCGGGCTGTTCGTGATGTTTTCCTCCATGTACGCCTTCGCGCTCTTTTCGCTGCCCATCGTGGTGACAAAGATGAAGTCCGGATCCTGCGTGATGATCTCCTCAACGCTCAGATCCTCGAGCAGGCTCGGCGAATCATACGCGATGTTGTATGCCCCGAGCTCGTCGAGCAGCACGCCCGCAAGGTTGTCGTCGGTCTTGGCCTTCACGCCGGTGGAATAGGCGCGCAGCAGCAGTACGCGAGGCTGCTCCATGCTTTCCATCGCAGCGGCCGTTTCGGCTTTGATTTCCTCAATATGCGCGGCGGGGACTGTGACATATTCAGCGTAGCGCTCGCCGGCTTCGTCATTCAGCGCGCAGAATGCTTGCATCATCCTGTCGTAATCCGCGAAGGTGTCCATGCGGAAGTAGCCGTGCGGGAGCTGCATGTCGCTGAGCGCGTTGTCCAGCTCCATGTGCGCCGAAAGGTCGGCGGAGAGCAGAACGTAGTCGGGGGCAAGCGCCGCGACTTGCTCGAGGTTCGGCTCCTTGACGGAACCGACCAGCGCAACGTCGCCGCCGGTTTCGATGCCGTGTTCCTCAGCGGCGTCTTCCGTCACGCCTACAAGCGTGCCACCCGAGAGCAGCCAGCACTGCGCGAACGAGCCGTACAGCGCGACAATACGCGGGTTCTCCGGCAGCTCGGCAGTATTGCCAAGTGAATCGGTCAGGGTACGCGCTTCGTTTTTGGAGGCGGCTTCGGAAGAAACGGTCTCAGAAGCAGTCTCAGAAGAGGCGCTGCTTTCCGGAGCGGAAGAGGACGGTGCGGTCGTGCAGCCGGAAAGTGCGAGCAGAACCGAGAGGAAAAGGGCGAGAAGGTGTTTAGCTTTCATGGAGTTTGAGTTTCCTTTCGGGAAATGATATTACCGAGTCTTGACCGGCTGTGCGAGAATCTCCGCCTTGCGGTTCAGAAGATCGTCGGAGAATACGGCGGCCTCAAAGGCTTCCACGCCGATGCGGTCAATGGCCTTGCCGAGGCGCTCCTTCTGGTAGGCGTTTTCCTTGAACCACAGCATTGTCTTTTCGAGCAGCGGCTCAATTTCCTCGCGCGTGACGAGACGGCTCAGCGGCGTGCCCATGCGGGTGTGCTTGCCCCATGTGCCGCCGACGTAGATGCGGTAACGCACGTCGCTCTCGTGGCGGACGGCCTTGAACGGACATTTACCCGTGCACACGCCGCACTGCAGGCAGTTTTCGCCGATGACGAGCTTGCCGTTTTCCACATGTGCCGCCTTCGAGGGGCAGCTTTTCTCGATGATGCACACCTTGCAGCCGCGGCAGTCCGACACCTCGAAGTTCGGGGCGCGGCGGCCCTCCACGCCAAAGTCGTTGAGCGAGGGCTTCATGCAGCTGTTCGGACATCCGCCGATGCCGATCTTGAACTTGTGCGGCAGTTTTACATCCGCCCAGCCGATGTAGTATTTCTCGTGCAGCTCTTTGGCGAGCGCCTGCGTGTCGTAGTTGCCGTAGACGCAGGTCGTGCCCTTGCAGGCTGTGATCGGGCGGATCTTCGCGCCGGTGCCGCCGAAGTAGAGACCGCGCTCTGCGGCGTACACACACGCTTCGTCGATTTTTTCAAACGGGATGCCGACGACCTCGGCTGCAAGACGCGAGGTGAAGGCGACCTTGCCGTTGCCGTACTTCTCGGCGATCTCAGAGATGGTGCGCAAATCCTCTGCGCTGAAGACAGCGCCCGCGGGGACGATTCTGCCGGAGAACAGCTCCGTACCGCGGTTAATCAGGAAACCGCGCGCTTTAACGGCAGCGATCTGATCGGGTTTAAGCATGATGAATTCCTCCTTGGCTATGTAGCGATTTCTGTACTGTATTTTACATGATTTCTTCGAAAATATCAATTTCCCCGGCAAAGATTTTGCAAAAGAAATGAAAAAAGAGGGAAAGGATATTGGATTTCACACGAAACTGTGGTAGAATAAGGCATAGCCTGTAAGGGTGGGAAAATCCTGCCTGCGCGGAATTTGAAAGGAGCAGAGATTTTATGAAATCCAGAAGATTTGGCATACATGCAAACAGGCATTTTCTGAAAAAAGCGATGCTTGCGGTGGCCTGCGCCGCTCTTGCGCTGTGCCTTGCCGCGTGCGGCGGCGGGAATTCCGGAAAGACCTCGCCCTCGCCGAGCCCGAGCATAGAGCCTACCGCAACGCCTGCACCGGTCGTGGAGACCGTGAAGGTTGCGACCGTCTCCGAAATCGATGGCCCGCTCAACATCCGCAGCGAAGCGAATATGGATTCGGAAATCCTCGGCGAAGCGTACACCGGGGATAAGTTCGAGGTGCTCACCGAAAACTACACGGGTCTCTGGCATGAGATTTCATATAACGGCGGCAAGGCGTATGTTTACGCCGAATTTGTCACGGTTTCCGAAATGGATAAGACTGCATTGAACGCGCCGACTGCGACGGCGGACCCCAATGCCACGGCGGACCCCAATGCCACGGCAGATCCCAATGCCACGGCAGATCCCAACGCGACGGCCGAGCCGCAGGCGACCGCAACGCCTGACCCCAACGCGCCGATCACGGTGAACGGCAGTGGCCGCGAAAATACCTCCGCAGCCTCCTCCGACGGCGTGACAGCGGAGGGCCTGCGCGATACCGAGGATCCGGAGCGCCGGTAAGAAAGGACAGCACATGAATGTTTTGGTTATAGGCTGCGGCATGCTCGGGCGCAAGATCGCCCAGACGCTCGACCGCATGGGTTGGGATGTCTCCGCGATGGATGCGCGCGAGAGCGAGCTGGAGCTGCTTTCGGAGAACTTCGGCGGCGTGACGTTCCGCGGCTACCCGATGGATCTGCGCGACCTGCGGCAGGCGGGCATCGAGAGTTGCGACGCGGTGGCGGTCACCACGGCGGATGACAATCTGAATATCGCCGTGGCGCAGATTGCGCGCGATTACTTCGGCATCTCCAATGTTGTGGCGCGCGTTTCCGACCCCGCGCGCGAGTCGATTTTTGAAAACCTCGGGCTGCGCACAGTCTGCCCGACCAATCTGGCGGGCGATACGATCGTCAACGTGCTGACCGGCGAGCGTGCTTCGGCGCGTCTGGAGTTTGGCCTGCACACCGTATCCTTCCTCGTGCGCCCAGCGGAAAAGCATCAGCTCGGCAAAATGCTCTGGGAGCTGCACGGCTACGCCGGGGAGGAAATCTTCGGCGTGATCCGCGAAAACGGCACCTTCCTGCTGCGCTCAACGGAAGAGATCCGCCCGCAGGCGGGGGACAGCATCGTATACGCCAAGAAGGTGGACTGAGCGGGAAAGGATTAAGTACATGACAATTGTGATTATGGGCGGCGGCAAGGTGGGCGAAAGCCTCGCACGCCGCATTCTGGAGGGCCGCCATGAGGTGCGCCTGATTGAGATCGACAAGCTGCGCTGCGTGCAGATCGCGAACGATCTGGATGTCGAGATCATCTGCGGCGACGGTACAAATATCAGCACGCTGCAAAAGGCCGGTGTGCAGGATTCGGACTGCTTCATCGCGATCTCCGGCAACGACGCGGACAACCTTGTGGCGTCCCAGCTTGCGAAGAAGCATTTCGGCGCGAAAAAGGTCATTGCGCGCGCGAACGACCCGCGCAACCTCGAGACCATGCGCATCCTCGGCGTCGATTACGCCGTGAGCAGCACGGAGATCATCGCCCAGCTCATCGAGCAGGAGGCGAACCTGATGGAGTTCCATCTCGTCGCCTCGCTCAATAAGGGGCGCGGGCAGATCTGCTCGGTTACGCTGCACGATATGTCCGCCATCCACGGCCGGGAGGTCAAGACGCTCGTTTTTCCGAAGGGCTCGCTGTTGATCTCCATTGTGCGCGGCGACAAGCTGATTATCCCGAGCGGCGATACCGTTCTGCAGAGCGGTGACGAGATCATCGCCGTCTGCGAGGAGCGTTCCAAAAAGGCGCTCATCAAGCTGATGAACAGCACGCGCAGCGAAGCGTGAGCGGCGGTGTGATGCGGTTCGAGGCGCTTTTGTGCGCGATTGAAAATGAACAAGCCCGGCAGTCTGGAAATCCATGACTGCCGGGCTTGTTGAATTTTACAATTATTTTGCGACGAAATGCTTCACGACGCTTTCACCGTCCTGATAGACGGCGCGGGTCAGGTTGACGCCCGCGTTCATCAGTAGAGCGCCGGAATATACCTCGCCGGTATCCGTATCGGTGTAGAGCTTTTCGGGGTCAAGGCCGCGTAGGCGCTGGACGTAGAACATCGTTTCCGGCATGCGCATCACGACGCTCGTGAGCATCGCCTCGTTCTTATCCGGGGAAACGAATTCCCATGCGCAGCGGAATGCATCGTCCGTCGGCGCAATCAGGCGATAGAGGTCGCCCTCGCGGACGAGTCGGTTGTATTTGCGGTAGTCCTGAATCTGCTCGCGAACCTGCGCCTTTTCCTCTTCGGTCAGCTTTCTCGGGTCGAGCTCATAGCCGAAGGTGCCGCACATCGCGACGTTCGCGCGCGTGGAAAGCGGGGTGCGCGGGCGCGCCGCCACATGCGCGCCGAAGGTGGAAACCGGGTAGCACATCGAGGTACCGAACTGGATCGTCAGGCGCTCGATGGCGTCGGTGTTGTCGCTGCACCAGATCTGCGGCGAGTAGTAGAGCATACCGGGGTCGAAGCGTCCGCCGCCGCCCGAGCAATTCTCGAAGAGGATGTCCGGGAAAGCCTTGACGAAACGGTCCATCAACTCGTATGTGCCCAGCACAAAGCGGTGCATGATCTCCTTCTGGCGTTCCGGGGGCAGCAGCGCGGAGCCGGCCTCGGTGATATTGCGGTTGAAGTCCCATTTCACGTAGTCGATCTTGTTATTCTGGAGCACGCTGCACATCTGCTCAAAGATGTTGTCGCGCACATCCTTTCTGGACATATCGAGCACGTACTGCATGCGCGCGGGCGAATTCTCGCGGCCCCGCACATGCAGGCACCAGTCAGGGTGCGCGCGGTAGAGGTCGCTGTCTGGCGAGATCATCTCCGGCTCGTACCAGATGCCAAATTTCAACCCCTCGGCGTTGACGCGATCAATGAGCTTTGCGAGACCACCCTTGAGCTTCGTTTCGTTGACGTACCAATCGCCCAGCGAGGAATCGTCGAGGTTGCGGTGGCCGAACCAGCCGTCGTCCATGACGAGCATATCGACACCCATTTTCGCCGCCTCGTGCGCAAAGGCCACGAGCTTGTCGTCGTCAAAATCGAAGTACGCGGCCTCCCAGCTGTTGATGAGCACCGGGCGCTCGATATCGCGCCACGGACTCTTGATGAGGTGCTTCCTATACGTGCGGTGGAAGATGCGGCTCATTTCGCCGACGCCCTTGTCCGTGTAAACCATCACGGCTTCCGGCGCGGTGAAGGATTCGCCCGGCTCGAGCCGCCAGGTGAAATCGGTCGGATTGATGCCCGCGATCAGGCGCGTCGTATTGAATCCGTCCACCTCAATATCGATCGCGAAGTTGCCGCTGTATACGAGGTTCACGCCGTAGACCTCGCCGCTTTCCTCGGAAGAACCGTGTTTCTTGAGCGCGACAAACGGGTTGTGGTTGTGGGAGGAGGAGCCGCGCTTGCTCGCGATGGACTGGATGCCGTGGCAGAGCGGACGCTCGGTGACGGTGCGCTCCTTGAACCATTTGCCGTAGAGATGCACCATGTCGTAATCCATCGTCGGCAGTTCGAGGCACGTGCTGTACACGCGTTCAAGCTCCATCACAGCGTCGGAATCGTTCTCGATGACCGCGCTGCGCGTCATGACAGGCAGGTCGCTGTAAACGGTGTAATACAGCTTCACCACAGCGCCGGTCACGCTGTCGCGCGTCGTGACTTCCAGCGTTTCGCTGTCGCCGTTCTCGTCGCGCAGGGAGGGCAGTCCGCAGAGCGCGGGCTTTTCCGCGAGAATGCGGTGCGAGACGTAGCGCACGTCCGTGGAAATGTCGCCGTTGCGGTTACAGATCTGCAGGGCGGAGACGCGGAAATCGCCGGTGCCGTTTACGGAATACTCGCTCGGCTGTACGTCCGGCGAGAAGCCGGAGGCGATGCAGTTCGGGTTGTCCGGCGAGAAGGAGGCGAACATGCCGCGGTCGAGCATGGACAGCAGGTTGTTGTCCGGCAGATACGCGCCGTAATACAGGTGCAGCAGATAGCCCTCGCTGTGCACGGCAAAGGCGTAGCTGGTGCTCACGGTGTCGAGCTTGAAAATCTTTTTGGAAGCATCAAATGTGATGGCCATAGTATCATTCCTTTCCAGAAATTTGCAAACACGTTTTGATCTGTTTCTCATTATATCGTCTTCCCGCCCCGCGCGCAATATGATTTTGTTGCCTAAATTTGATGCTTTGCGCAGAAAAAGGCCCGCCTGTTCAGGCGGGCCGGGAAAGTTATTTCATAGCGGCGACGCGCTTCGCAATGTCGCGCCGGAAAGTATCCATCGTGTAAGAGGTGCCGAGCGCATCCCAAAGGTGCTCAGGATCGCCGTGCGCGGAGGCAACGCCGGTATATGAGCCTTCGGAGTGTGAGATGATAACGCCTTTTTCGAGCGGATCCAGCTCATATGCAACGCACAGCTCAGCGAAGAGCTCCGTCGCCGTGGTATAGGTGCCGGCGACGTATGCGATCGCCGCGCCGGTATTGACACAGTAGAAGCTGTTGGAGGAACTGTAAATGATGCTGGACGGCTCGCACATTTCAACGCCGATGTGCGTGTTGTTCGCTGTACCGCCGGCGTGCCAGCCGCGCATGTTCCAGGGAAGAATCTGGTAAACCGTGCCGTCCGACTGCAGGAATGCATGAGGGCAGACCTCGCGGCCGTCGGGATTGTAGGTGTTGAAGGAATCCGCAAACGCCTTGGCGCTCGGCTGACCGGCGCCGACGGAGTGCAGCATCAGGCCTTCAACACGAATACGTTTGTTGGTGATATAGCAATCATTCTTTGTAGCATACTGCTGGATGATATTCAGCGTGCTTGTGCTGGGAATTGTCAGATCCTCCGAGGGCGTCGGCGTGGGAGAAGGCGTCGGGGTTGCCGTGAGGTATGAGGTGACTTTTACGTAATCCGAGCAAACATATCCTGTATATGTGTTGTACCGGACGTAATACCAGTCTGGGTTGCTCATGTCAAAAATCTTGATTGCACCGTCAGTCGGCATGGTAACCAAAATAGTATAGTTCGTTCCCGGTCCCTGTCGCAGGTTGACATAGGTTGTCGCCTTGCCCAGTGCGATGGCTGTGGTGGGCTTAGGCGTGGGAGAAGCCGTGGGCTTCGGTGTCGGCGTAGCGGTCGGCTTGGGTGTCGGTGTGGCTGTACCGAGCCTGACCTTCAGATAGTCGCCGGAGCAGTAGCCGTAAACATTCGCCGCAGTCTTGACGCGGTACCAGCCGTTGCTGCACTTCTCAATGACCGTGACCGTCGTGCCGCTCGGCAGAACGCCCAGAGAAGCGTAGCTTGTGCCCGGTCCCTTGCGGATGTTCAGCGCTGCCGTCGTCTTGGCAGTGCCGATCGGCTTCGGTGTCGGCGTAGGTGCAGGCTTCGGTGTAGCGGCCTTCTGAATCTGGATATACTGGGAGGACATATAGCCTGTATAGCTGCTGTACTTCACCTTGTACCAGTTCGGGTTCGAGGTGTCCAGTACCGTGATGGTCGCACCCTGCGGGACAGTCAGATAAATGCTGTAACCCGTTCCGGCGCCCGAACGCAGATTGACATAGGCCGTTGTCTTACCGGTCTGTGTCGCCGCAGGGTTCGGGGTTGCAGTAGGCTTGGGCGTGGCGGTCGGCGTCGTAGAAGGCTTTGCCGTCGGCGTGGCGGTGGGCTTCGGCGTCGCAGTGGCTGTGCCGATGGTGCCGGTAATCTGAATGTACTGCGCATACATATAGCCGACATAGCTGCCGTACTGCACCTGATACCAGGAGGAGGTGGTCTTGGTCAGGACGGTGATGGTCGCGCCCTGCGGGACAACGAGGATGGAGGAATAGTTTGTTCCCGCGCCGCGTCTCAGGTTGACGTAAGCGGTGGTGCGCGCTGAATATTTCACGCCGGAAATGCTGCCCGAGCCAGAGGATTCTCCGATGATCTGAATATAGTCGGAGCACATATAGCCTCTCTTTCCGGAGGGAGCCGTGATGCGGTACCAGCTCTTGTTGCTCGTATCGGTGATGGTGATCTGAGCGCCCTGCGGGACGGTCTCGATGATCGAATATCCGGTTCCCGCGCCGGTGCGGAGATTGACGTAAGCCGTCGTTTTGCCGATTGTCGCCGCGCTCGCAGAGAGCGGGAAACAGAAAACGCTGGAAATCAGCAGAACGAAGGTCATCAGGAGAGACAGGAACCGCATACCTTTTTTTCTCATGTCAAGATACCAACTTTCTTTAATATTTCCCCTATGGATCTGCCGAAGATATCATACGTGTCCGTAGCATATAAAATCATTATACTGCACAATTTGTAATTTGGCAATATAAAAAATATGTAGAAAGATAATTTTGCATTTCTTTTGTAAAAAAGCATCCGAAGGAGGAGTCCGTGCGCGTATTCACTCAAAATTTCACCAAACCCCTTTACATTTCTCTCGGTTTGTATTATAGTAATGGTAGATATGAAAGCGGTTGCAGATAGAAACTTTTATGCAGGCTGCTTTAAAATTACCTTATAAGGAGGAAATCATCATGGCAAAAATCATCGGCAAGGCGCTTCCGAATATGCCTTGGCAGGACAAGCCGCAGGGCTACGACAAGCCTGTGTGGCGTTATGACCACAACCCGATCATTCCCCGCGATCTGATTCCCACATCCAACAGCATTTTCAATTCCGCAGTTGTTCCGTTCGAGGGCAAGTATGCCGGCGTTTTCCGCTGCGACAACCGCGGCCTGATGATGGATATCTTCGCAGGCTTCTCCGAGGACGGCGTGAACTGGAACATCAACCACGACCCGATCGTCTTCGAGCCCGCGCCGGGCTGCGATCCGTGCGTTACCCGCAAGGAATACCGCTACGACCCGCGCGTCTGCTTCATCGAGGACCGTTACTACATCACCTGGTGCAACGGCTTCCACGGCCCGACCATCGGCGTTGGCTACACCTACGATTTCAAGACGTTCTATCAGCTCGAGAACGCATATCTGCCGTACAACCGCAACGGCGTGCTCTTCCCGAGAAAGATCGGCGAGAACTACGCAATGCTCAGCCGTCCGTCCGATACCGGCCACACCCCGTTCGGCGATATTTTCTACAGCGAGAGCCCGGACATGACGTTCTGGGGCAAGCACCGCTATGTGTTCGGCACCAGCAAGATTGCCGGCTGGCAGGCGAAGAAGGTTGGCCCTGGCCCCACCCCGATTGAGACCGACGAGGGCTGGCTGATGATCTATCACGGCGTTCTGAATTCCTGCAACGGCTTCGTCTATCGTTTCGGCGTTGCCCTGCTCGATATCGACAAGCCGTGGATTGTCAAGGAAAGAGGTCTCTTCTATGTCTTCGGACCGGAAGAGGATTACGAGCTCACCGGCGATGTGCCGAACGTCACCTTCCCGTGCGCGACGCTCACAGATGCCGACACCGGCCGCATCACGATCTACTACGGTGCGGCAGATACCGTCACCGGCATGGCGTTCACAACGGTTGACGAGCTGCTTTCCTACATGAGAAAGTACCCGCATCCGGTTGACTGATTTGAAATTCTTTATGGCAGGCGTTCCCGCGCGGAGCGCCTGCTTTTTTCTGCGCTTTTTCGGCGAAGCATTGCACAAGCGCACCGTTTCTGGTATGATGATGTAAAGAATCCGCGCAGGCGGAACAGGAGGAATGGAGTATGAAAAATTATGTGATTCAGCGTGTGAGCGGCACACCGGACTGGAGCGGAATCCCCGCACTTGCGGTCGACGAGGTGCCGTGGACAGGGGAGACGGACATCCGGATGATCCAGCAGATCGGCTATGACGAAAATGCGCTGTACATCCACCAGCGCGCGTGGGAAAAGGACATCCGCGCCGAGCACACCTCGCTTTTGAGCTCCGTCTGCGAGGACAGCTGCATGGAGTTCTTTTTCTCGCCCGAGCCGGCGGACGGCCGCTATTTCAACTTTGAATTCAACCTGAACGGCTGCATGTTTCTCGGCTTCGGCCATGGCCGGAGCGACAGCATCCGCCTGATCCCGGGAGACCACAAAACGCTGTTCCATGTGCGAACCGAGCGCCTGTCGGACGGCTGGGAAATTTACTACGAGATCCCGCTTGCATTCCTGCACGTCTTCTATCCGGACTACACGCTGGAGCCCGGCCGCGTCATCCGCGCGAACTGCTACAAGTGTGGAGATAAAACGGTGCGGGAGCACTACATGATGTGGAACCCCACCACCTCTGATACGCCGGACTTCCATCGCCCGCAGGATTTCGGCGAGATGGAGATGGCGTAACAGAAACCAACTATCAATCCGCGGCTGACGCTCGTCGTTTTCGCGCTGCTGCCGCCGATGCTCGCGTTTACGGTCTATTTCAGCATGCGTATGCGCCGTGCCTGCGCATGGGGGTATGAGAAGATCGGCGAGATCAACGCGCAGGCGGAGGATACGCTTTCCGACATCTGCGTGCTCAAGGCCTTTGCGGCGGAGAACGCGGCGTGCGGCTCTCCGGCGGGCAGCGCCAGCGCATCTCCATTGCGCGCGTGTTTCTGAAGGATCCGCCGATCCTCGTGTTCGATGAAGCCACAAGCGCGCTCGACGCGGAAAGTGAGCTTGCGGTGCGCCGTGCGCTTGATGCGTTGGCAGAAAGCCGCACGACGTTTGTCATCGCGCACCGGCTCTCCGCCGTTCGCCGTGCAGACCGCACTATTGTGATCTCCGAAAAGGGCATCGCGCAGACCGGAACGCATGAAAGCCTGATGCAGGCGGACGGCGTTTACCGCGATCTGTACGCGCTGCAAATGGAGGAATAATGCGCTTTACAGGCGCAAAACCTGTTTTTTTTCATGTTTTAGCCCAATAACTCGCCCTGCATTCTGGATAGAATTGTCATTTTTCGGGATTGCAAGGCGCGCGAAATTCCAGTAAAATAACAGTATGGATAGGAAATGAGCGGCATGGTCTTGTATAAACCGTGCGCTTTGGCGCAAAGCTATAAAGGGATATCCTGGTTTGGCACGAAAGGATTGGTGCAGTATGGCACTCGAGAAAATGGACAACTATTTCAACAGTGTGGTGGAATCGTATGACGAGCGCATCCGCCGCTCGGTGGACGATGCAGACGGTTACATCGTCCGAACGGCGGAATTTTTCCCGAAGGATGAGAATCTGCAGATCATCGATATCGGCTCCGGTACTGGTTTGGGCCTTTCCAAAATTCTGGAGCAGAATAAAACGGTTCGCGTGACCTGCGTTGACTGCGCGGCCAAGATGCTCCAGCAACTTCGGGTCAATCTGAAGGCGTACGGCGACCGTGTACAGACCGTGACAGAAGACTTTTTCGCGCACGATTTCGGCTTTGAGTTTTACGACGGCGCGCTTTCGATGATGGCGCTCCACTATTACAGCCGCGAGGAAAAGCTCGAGCTGTTCAAGCGCATCCGCGGCGGCCTGAAGAAGGGCGGCTTCCTTGTGCTGACCGATAAATTTGCGCCGACGCAGAACTATGAGGACTTCTGCCGCAGCGAATTTGAGCGCAAAAAGAACGAGGCACACCTGCCGGACGCGCATTACTATGCGTTTACGCCGCAGACCATCTCAAACGAGGCGGCCCTGCTCTTCAAGGCGGGCTTCTCCGAGGTGCGTTTGCGCTGGGCCAAGTCCAACACTGCCGTGCTGTTCGCCACGAAGTAAAACAAAATACACAGATCAAATGCCGGTTGAGCCTATGGGCTTGACCGGCTTCTTTTTCGGTGGTATAATGTTTCAAAAGCAACTAATTTTACGGAATGGGTGGATTGCATTGAATTTCTTCAACACAGCGCGTATCCTGAAAACCGAGCCGGCGGCGGGCGAAATACCGCCGGTGAAGTCGCTTCTCGGCGATACCATCGGCGTCGCGTGGCCCTCGGTGGTGGAGTCGTTCCTCGTCGCGCTGGTCGGCTTTATCGATACGATCATGGTCAGCACGCTCGGCTCATACGCGATCGCGGCGGTCGGTCTGACGCAGCAGCCGAAGTTCATCGGTCTGGCGATCTTCCTCGCGATGAGCACGGCGATTTCCGCGTTGGTCGCGCGGCGCAGGGGAGAGCAGAACCGCGAGAGCGCCGTGCGCGTCCTGCGTACCTGTGTGGCGGTGGCTCTCGTGCTCACGGCGGTGATCAGTCTGGTGTTCGTCGCCTTTGCCGATCAGATCATCCGTTTTGCCGGTTCCGCGCCGGATACGCATGAGGCGGCGGTCGAGTATTTCCAGATCATCATGGCGGGGCTTGTTTTTACGACGATCATGATGGTTATTAACGCGGCGCAGCGCGGCGCGGGCAACACGCAGATCGCGATGCGCACAAATATCGTCTCGAACCTCGTCAACGTCCTGTTCAATTATCTCTTGATCGGCGGCAATCTCGGTTTTCCGGCGCTCGGCACGCGCGGCGCGGCGATCGCGACCGTTATCGGCTCCGTGTTCGGCTGCGCAATGAGCATCGGCTCGCTGTTCTCGAAGCAGGCGTTTGTCTATATCCGCGGGGTCAAGGGCTTCCTCGCGTCCCGCTTTGATATCCGCTCGCTTTTGAATGTCGGCTCCAGCGCGTTTGTCGAGCAGATCTTTCTGCGCATCGGCTTTTTGCTGTTTGCCATCACGGTTGCGAATCTCGGCACGACGGCATATGCCGCGCACCAGATCGGCATGAATATGATGCATCTGACGTTCTCGCTCGGCGATGGCCTCTCGGTCGCGTCCGTCGCGCTGATCGGGCGCAGCCTCGGGCAGGAGCGGCGCGACCTCGCAAAGCTCTACGCCTCGATGTGTCAGCGGCTCGGCTTGCTGTGCGCCGTCGTGATGTCGCTCGTATTCTTCTTCTTCGGCCGGAATCTGTTCGGGCTGTTCTCGAGCGAAGTGCCGATTCTTGATTACGGCGTGATAATCATGCGGATGCTGTGCGTTATCATCTATATGCAGATTTCGCAGGTCGTTTTCTTCGGCTGCCTGCGCGGTGCAGGCGATACCAAATACACGGCGTTTGCATCGCTCATCAGCGTGGCGATCATCCGTCCTGCGCTGAGCTGGCTGCTGTGCTATCCCTTGGGACTCGGCTTGTTCGGCGTCTGGCTCGGCCTTGCGGGCGACCAGTTCATGCGCTTCATGCTCGGCTATGTCCGTATTAAGCAGGGCAAGTGGCTGAAGATTAAAATCTAGTCTCAAAAACACAAAATCCCCGCGCTTCGGAAGCCGTTTGTGCTCCGCAGCGCGGGGTATTTTATTCTATGCACACATCACAGGTGCTGATGCCGTAATAGGCGAGCGAGCGCAAAACATTGTCGTCGATGCGCTCGCCGCATACCGCAATGGGCACGGCAGGCGGGCAGCTCACGTTCGCCGAGGCGAGCACCCTGCCGCAGCAGGCGTCGAGCGGCAGCGCTTCGTGCGGGGAGAGTAGCGCCTCGCGCGGAGACAGCACGCGCTCAGGCGTGGGCGGCGTCGGCGGACAGTCTGCAATCGGCGCTTTTCGCATAACTTTCAACAGCGCATGCTCCAGCCGGTTGAAATCATCCGGGGATGTCTCCGGGGTGCACATCATCACGAGAAAGTCCGGGTCGGCAAATTCGCAGAAGATGCCGTCGCGCTGCAGCTTTGCCGCGAGCGCTTCGCCGGTATAGCCGAAGGACTTCGGCGAGAGCGTCAGCTTTGTCGGCTCTTCGCCGACGAGCGCATAACCGTGCGCCGCAAGGCGCGATTTCAACGCGGCGACGCGTCCGACGGTTTCAAGAAGCCGCGCGGGGTAGCCCTCGGCGAGATACTGGTTCGCAGCGTCGAGCGACTGCAAAATCAGATAGGACGGGCTTGTCGAAGCGAAGAGCGACATCGCGCTTTCCGCCCAGCCGCAGAGCGCTTTCGGCGCGACGTGCGAAAGATGCAGGTATGCGCCGCCGGTCAGCACAGGCAGCGTTTTGTGCGCCGAGTCGCAGCAGATATCCGCGCCGAGATCCATCGGATGGCGGGATTCAGGCAGAAAGCGCAGATACGCGCCGTGCGCGTTGTCGACGAGCAGCAGCGTATCGTGCTGATGGCAGACGTCGGCGAGCGCGCGGATGTCCGCGATGTGCCCGAGATAATCGGGGCTCGTAACGTACACCGCCGCAGGACGTTCCGCGTCCAATGTTTGCCCGAGCGCTTCCGCATCGAGCGCGCAGGTGATCACGTTCTCGCGGTCTTCCGGGCAGAGCCACACGACGTCGAGATCGAGCAGCGCCGCCGCCGTCACAAACACCTTGTGGGCATTGCGCCCGGCGCAGATCACGGGACGCCTGCCGTTTGCTTTTGCATGCAGCAGCGCAAGGTACAGCATCGCGCGGATGCACAGCGAGGAACCCTCTGCCGAGTACAGCGTTTTTGCCGTGCCAAACAGTGCGGCGGCGTTTTCTTCACTTTGTCGGATGATGCCATGTGCGTGGTACAGCTCGTCCGCGCCGTCGATCTCGGTCAGGTCGAATAGCTCCATGCCGAGCGGGCCTTTGCCCTTATGCCCCGGCATGTGCATCCGCAGCATGTCGCTTTGGCAGTAATTGCGCACGAAATCGCAGATCGGCGTCTCCATCATGCGTCCTCAAGCGCTTTGGACGCTTCGAGCATGATGGCGCACTCCATGCGCTTTTTAAAAAGCTCGCAGCCGTAGCCGTAAACCCCGCGGACGGAACCCGTCGCGTGGTAGGCGTTTGCCGCGCAGCCGCCCGAGCAGTAAAGCCGCGCCCAGCAGTCGCGGCACTCGGGACGGGAATAGACGTTGCAGCTTGCAAAATCATCCTGCGTCTCGGTGTTTGTCACGCCGTCCCAGATGTTGCCCAGCTTAAACTTCTCCTCGCCGACAAACTGATGGCAGGGGTACAAGTCGCCCCACGGTGTGACCGCCATGTATTCCGTGCCCGAGCCGCAGCCCGAAATGCGCTTGTAGATGCACGGACCGCCGGTGAGATCGATCATGTAGTGGTAGAAGGTGAAGGGCTTGCCTGCGCGGCGGCGCTCCAGCATCAGCTCCGCGAGCTTTTCATACTGCTCGAGGACAATGGGCAGATCCGCCTCGGTGAGCGCGGACGGGTCGCCCGGCGCGCAGACCACCGGCTCCATGCTCAGCTCCGTGAAGCCGAGATCGAGCATCTGCTGGATATCCTTCAGAAAATCCGGGTTTGCGTGCGTGAACGTGCCACGCATGTAGTAATTCTTGTTGCCGCGCGCTTCGACAAGCTTCTGGAACTTCGGCACGATGCGCTCCCAGCTTCCGTTTCCGGCGTAGTCGACGCGGTAACGGTCGTGAACCTCCTTGCGGCCGTCGAGACTGAGAACGACATTGCTCATCTCGCGGTTTGCAAAGTCGATCACGTCGTCGTCGATCAGCACGCCGTTTGTCGTCAGCGTGAAGCGGAAGTTTTTGTTGCATGCCTTTTCGCGCGAGCGGGCGTAAGCGACGAGTTCTTTTACAACGTCGAAATTCATCAGCGGTTCGCCGCCGAAGAAGTCGACCTCGAGGTTGCGGCGTGTGCCGGAGTGCTCGATCAGGAAATCGAGCGCGCGCTTGCCGACCTCCAAGCTCATCAGCGCGCGGTCGCCGTGGTATTTGCCCTGGCTCGCAAAGCAGTACGAGCAGTTGAGGTTACAGGTATGCGCGACGTGCAGGCACAGCGCCTTGACAACGTTCGCGCTCTTCTGCTTCAGCGCACCCGCCATCGGCTCAAAGGTATCCGGCGCAAACAGCTTGCCGGCTGCTTTGAGTTCTTCGATCTGGTCGCAGCACTCCGCGATATCGGCTTCGGTGACGTCTTCGCGGTCCGCGTACTTTTCAAGCATTGCCGCCGTGATTTGAGCGCGGTCGGCGCTCTCGAACATCCCGATGATGTCATAGGCGACCTCATCCACAAGGTGTACCGAGCCGGAGCAGACGTCCAGCACGATGTTGAGACCGCCGAGTTTGTAACGATGTATCATGCGTTTATTCCCTTTTCCGTAATATTTTCTCCGAAGAAAAATGCCGCCAAAGCGGCGGCATTCGGTTCAAGTCTGAAATTACTTTTCTTCCTTGTTCGTGTTCTCGCACTGCTGGTTTGCGATGCCGCAGCTCGTCTTGCAAGCGGACTGGCAGGAAGTCTGGCACTCACCGCAGCCGCCGTTCTTGGCGCTCTCGCAAAGGTTGCGTGTTTCCAGTGTCTTGATGTGGTTCATATCGATATCCTCCGATCAGTTTCATTTTTTACTATACAATCTTATCACAACATGCGCGGCAAGTCAATATGTGAAAACCACAAATAGCGGTTTGTACAAGGCGGCTTGCACTGTGTGCCGCCGCATGCTATAATCGGAAACGATACGATTCAGGAAATGGGGATACGAATTTTGACGGCCATACAAAAAACCACGGACCTGACAGAAGGACCGATTCTGGGGCGGCTCCTGCGGTTTGCCTTTCCGCTGATGATCGGCAATCTGCTCCAGCAGCTTTACAATATCGTCGATACGCTGATCGTCGGCCGGTATCTCGGCGAAAACGCGCTGGCCGCCGTCGGCTCGGCGTACACGATCATGATTTTTCTGACGTCTATCCTGTGCGGACTGTGCATGGGCAGCAGCGTGTACTTTTCCATGCAGTTCGGGCGCAAGGCATTCGATGCGATTCGGCAGTCGTTTTTCATCGCGTTCGGGAGCATTCTCGCGGTGACGGTGCTCTTGAACCTGCTGGTTTATGCGTTGCTCGACGGCATTATCGCCTTTATGCGGATCCCGCCGGAGATCCGCCCGATGTTCCGCGAATACCTCGCGGTCATTTTTGCCGGGATTTTCGCAACCTTCCTGTACAACATCTTTGCAAATCTCCTGCGCGCGGTGGGAAATTCCGTCGTTCCGCTTCTGTTCCTCGCGGTATCCACCACGGCGAATATCGCGCTCGACCTGCTCTTCATTCTGGGCTTTCAGTGGGGCGTGACCGGTGCGGCTGCGGCGACCGTGATCGCGCAGTATCTTTCCGGCTTTGGCATCCTGCTGTATTACCGGTTTTTCTGCGGGGAGCTGCGCGTGCGCCGGGCGGACAGAAAATGGAACGCCTCGATTTTTCGGCAGATTTTCCGCCTTTCGGCGATGACCTGCGTGCAGCAGTCGATCATGAATCTCGGCATTTTGCTCGTGCAGGGGCTTGTGAACAGCTTCGGCACGGCGGTGATGGCGGCGTTTGCAGCGGGTGTGAAGATCGACACGCTGGCGTATTCGCCCGTGCAGGATTTCGGCAACGCCTTCTCGTCGTTCGTCGCGCAAAACTGGGGCGCGGGGAAGCGCGAGCGGCTGCACAAGGGTGTGCGCACGGCGGGTGCGATGGTGCTCTGCTTCTGCTCCGTTATCAGTCTGGTGGTCTGCCTGTTTGCCGCACCGCTGATGTCCGTCTTTGTGGACGCTGGAAATGCGGCAGTGATCGGCATCGGCGTCGGGTATCTGCACATGGAGGGCGCGTTTTATGCGGGCATCGGGATCCTGTTTTTGCTGTACGGCTATTACCGCGCGGTCAACCAACCCGGCATGTCAGTCGTGCTGACCGTGATCTCCCTCGGCACGCGCGTGGCGCTGGCGTATCTGCTGTCCGCGCTGCCCGCCCTCGGTGCGGTCGGTATCTGGATGTCCATCCCGATCGGATGGATGCTCGCGGACGCCGTCGGCATCCTGTACGGGATAAGGCAAAACAAAGCACAGCGGCGCGCGTAAAACGGCCGCTGTGCTTTGCTGCTTTTTATCGTAGAGGTGATCGTCTTCTCAGTCGCCGAAAGCCTGCGCGAGGTCGGCGATGAGGTCATCAATGTGTTCTGTACCAATAGAGAGACGGATCGTGTTCGGCTGGATGCCCTGGTCGAGCAGTTCCTCCTCCGTGAGCTGGGAATGTGTGGTGGAAGCCGGATGGATGACGAGCGACTTCACGTCCGCGACGTTCGCAAGCAGCGAGAAGATGTGGAGCCGGTCAATGAAGTCCTGCGCTTCCTTTGCGCCGCCCTTGATATTGAAGGTGAAGATCGAAGCGCCGCCGTTCGGGAAATATCTTTCGTACAGCGCATGGTGCGGATGATCCGGCAGAGAGGGGTGGTTGACGCTCTCGACCTTCGGATGCTTCGAGAGGAATTCAACGACCTTCAGCGCATTCTCCACATGGCGTTCAACGCGCAGAGAGAGCGTCTCAAGCCCCTGCAGGAACAGGAACGCGTGCAGCGGAGCCAGCGTCGCGCCGGTGTCGCGCAGGAGGATTGCGCGAATCTTCGTGACAAAAGCCGCCGGGCCGACCGCTTTGGTGAAGCTGATGCCGTGGTAGCTCGGGTTCGGCTCGGTGAGGGACGGGAACTTGCCGCTGCCTTCCCAGTCAAACTTGCCGCTGTCCACGATCACGCCGCCGATCGCGGTGCCGTGACCGCCGATGAACTTCGTCGCGGAGTGGACGACGATATCTGCACCGTGCTCAAACGGGCGGAGCAGGAACGGTGTCGCAAAGGTGGAGTCCACGACGAGCGGAATCTTATTCTTGTGAGCGATTTCTGCAACCGCCTCGATATCGATCAGTGTCGCGTTCGGGTTGCCGATCGTCTCGATGAAAATCGCCTTGGTATGGTCGTCCACTGCATTTTCAAACGCACCAGGCTCATCGGGATCGACAAACTTTGCCGTGATGCCGTACTGCGGGAGCGTGTGGGCGAGCAGGTTGTACGTGCCGCCGTAAATCGTCTTGGCGGAAACGATGTTGTCTCCCGCCTGCGCAAGATTCAGGAATGTGTAGTTGATTGCCGCGGCACCGGAAGCTACGCCGAGTGCCGCAACGCCGCCTTCGAGCGCCGCAACGCGCTGCTCGAAGATGTCGACGGTCGTGTTCGTCAGTCTGCCGTAAATGTTGCCCGGGTCGGCGAGGCCAAAGCGTGCTGCCGCGTGTGCGGAGTTCTTGAAAACATAGGAGGTCGTCTGGTAAATCGGAACGGCTCTTGCATCGGAAACAGCGTCCGGGGATTCCTGACCGGCGTGCAGCTGGATGGTTTCAAACTTATAGTTGTTGTCATATGTATAGCTCATTGTAAGTACCTCTTTTCAAATTTTGATTGGATGATTGATTTGGGGGAGTGGAGATTACTTACAACGGCACATTCGTCCATTCCGGAAATTGTGGCGGAGCATATGCAGGATGAGGGATCGCAAAGGAAATGCGCCTCCTTTTCGTGGATAATCGTTTGATACATAAAACATATCTGTTTTGTATGTTTTAAATCATACACGCCAAAATGCCATTTGTCAACCCTAAATTCCAAAAAATTTATTTCTGGAAAAAGTATTGACAGATGAAATATGCCGTGCTAAAATAATACCCACAAAATATGTAGGTTAATGTAGTTTTGAAGGGATAAAAAATGTTGAGGGGACAGAGCGTTCGGCTCTGCCCCCTCCGTTTTTAGATGCTGTAATTGTCCGCGCCGCGCGATTGCTGCTGGCCGAGAATATCCTGCAGCGTGATGCCGTCGAGGTATTCGTTGATGACGCGGTTCAGGCCCTGCCACACCGGCAGCGTGATGCAGTCTGCGCTGCGGTCGCAGAGGATGGGACTGTGGTCGAGACATGCGACGGGTGCAAGACTGCCCTCCGCGATGCGCAGAATCGCGCCGACCGTGTATTGATCCGGCGACTTCGCCAGCCGGTAGCCGCCCTGAAAACCGCGGCTCGCGAGCAAAATATCCGATTTATTCAGCATCGGTACAATCTGCTCGAGATATTTCTTGGAGACGTTTTGCCGCACGGCGATGTCCTTGAGCGCAACGAAGCCATCGCCCTGATTCTGTGCGAGGTCGAGCAGCATGCGCAGTGCATAGCGTCCCTTGGTGGAGATTTTCATATCGATTCCGTCCTTTGTATAACGGCTGTTATCCGTTGATTTTTCCTATAATAACATATTTTTTGTAGGTTTTCAAGCGGAAAGTAAAATTTGCCGCGCAAAAGGGCTTCCCGCCGCGGGGAAGCCCTTGAAAATCAGATCTGTTTGTGGACGATCGTGTATTCGTCGCCGGGGCGGTAGTACGGGCAATCCGAAAAGGAGCCGTGGATAAACTGCGCGGTTTCGTCCTCATCCAGCTCCATGTCGCAGACATAGAAGCCGTATTCGGGATCGTACTCGTAATACAGGCAGTCCTCGCACTTCGATGCGCTGTTTGCCATAGGCTGCCTCACAGCACGCTCTGCAGGAACTGCCGCGTGCGCTCGTGCTTCGGCGCGGTGAAGATCTCCTGCGGGGCGCCCTCCTCGAGCACGACGCCGTCGTACATGAACACGACGCGGTCGGCGACCTCACGCGCAAAGCCCATCTCATGCGTGACGACGAGCATCGTCATGCCTTCCTCGGCGAGCTCCTTCATGACGGCGAGCACGTCGCCGACAAGCTCGGGATCGAGCGCGCTGGTCGGCTCGTCGAACAGCATGATCTTCGGCTCCATGGCGAGCGCGCGCGCAATCGCCACGCGCTGCTGCTGACCGCCGGAGAGCTTGGCCGGGTAGGCATCGAGCTTATCGCCGAGACCGACCTGATTGAGCAGCTTGACCGCCTTTTCGCGCGCTGCCTTTTCCGGCACGCCCTTGACGTTCATCGGCGCGAGCATGACGTTCTGCAGTGCCGTCTTGTGCGGGAACAGGTTGAAGCGCTGGAACACCATGCCCATTTCGAGCAGGATCGCCGCGCGCTCCTTGTGCGGCATCTTGACCTGATTGTGGCCGTTGACGCGGTCCTCGATGAGCTGGTCATCGATCCAGATCTTGCCGCTCGTACTCTTTTCAAGGCGATTGAGCGAGCGCAGGTACGTCGACTTGCCCGCGCCGGACGGGCCGATGATGACGACGACCTCGCCGGGCTCGACCGTTAGGCTGACATTTTTCAGAACCTCGACAGAGCCGAAGGACTTGCAGAGGTTTTCCGTTTTGATGATAGACATGACAGAACCCCCTTATTCGTAGATGGACAGGCGCTTCTCGAGCCGGTTGAAGATGAATGTAAACACGCCGGTGATGATGAGGTAGATAATCATGGCCGGAATGTAGACGAGCGCGCTCGCCTTGTTGGAGGCGATGATCTTCGTCTGGTAGGTCAGATCGGTCAGCGCGATAATCGAAACGAGGGAGGTGTCCTTCAGAACCATGACGAACTCGTTGCAGATCGGGGGGATCATGCGGCGGTACGCCTGCGGGATAATGACGAGACGCATGGCCTGCGAGTTTGTGAGGCCGAGTGCCTTGGAGGCTTCCATCTGGCCCTTGTCAATCGACTGGATCGCCGCGCGGATGATTTCCGCAAGGTAAGCAGCGACGTTCAGCGAGAACGCGAGCCATGCCGCGAAGAAGCGGCTCTGGATGTTCAGCGCGGGCACGAGCTGCGGCAGCGTGTAGTAGATGAAAAAGAGCTGCATTAGGAGCGGTGTGCCGCGGAAGAAGAATATGTATGCGCCGCAGACGGAGCGGAGCACGGTGTTTTTCGAGATCTTGCCCAGCGCAAGGAAAACGGCGAGAACAAGCGCGGCCAGCACGGAAGTGACCGAAAGCGAGAGCGTCGTACCCGTCGCCTGGATCAGCGCGGGCATCCAGCCGATGATTTGTTTGATTGCGTCCATGGATGTTCAACCCCCATATAAATCAGAGAAGAGACTCCCGGAAAAGGAGTCTCTTGCTCGGGCAATTTGGTCTGACTTATTTCTTCGTGATGATGACGAGCTGATTCGAGACGTACGGCTCGGTCATCTCGTAGTTCGCCTGACGATCCGGCGTAATGGAGACCGCCGCGATGATCATGTCGTACTGCTCCTTGTCGAGACCGGCGAAAATACCGTCGAAGGAGGTGTTGACGAATTCAACCTCAAGGCCGAACATGGAAGCGAGCTCTTTTGCAAGGTCGATGTCAAAGCCGATGTACTCGAGACCGGAATCGTCGGTGTATTCCATCGGCGGGTAGCCGGCTTCCAGACCGATCGTCAGCTTGCCGTCCTGAATGGTCTTGAGCTTCGAAAGATCGAGTGTCGGCTCTTCGGTTACGGTGCGCACGCCTTCGGTGACGTTCGAGCCGAAATGCTTCTCGGCGATCTCGCCCATCTTGCCGTTGTAATACAGCGTGTCGACAGCAGCTTCCACAAGCTCGAGCATATCGGTGTTGCCCTTCTTGAGACAGATACCCATCGGCTCGCCTTCCTCGCTCGTCCAGACCTTCTGGTACTTGTCGGCTTCGTCGGTCAGGTAGTAGGCTGCAACGACGCTGTCCACATAAACGGCATCGCAGCGGCCGAGCGCTACATCGTCAAAGCACTGCGTGACCTTCTCGTAGGGGAGAATCTCCACGTTCACGCCGTTTGCCTGCATTTCCTGCAGGCTGTCGTGCGCCGTGGTGCCGGTCTGAACGGAAATCTTCGCACCGTCGAAATCCTCCGGGCTTTTGACTTCTTTTGTTGTGCCGCTGCATGCGGTGACGGAAAGCGCGAGCACGCCCGCCAGCGCGGCAGCGAGAATCTTCTTCATTTTCATTTTGGAACCCTCTTGTTCTTAAAATAGTAGATTGTTTGTATTGTACTCCTATTCCGGGAGGGGGTCAATTGATAAATCCGACAAAGAATTGTATATTTATACATATATACATAGCTACTTTCGTGGAACAGCACCAAAGAACCACCTTTGCGGCGAAAAAAAGAGATTCGCGCGGGCGAATCTCTTTTTCAAGCGACTTATTTCTTTGTGACGATGACAAGCTGGTTCGAAACGTACGGCTCGGTCAGCTCGTATGCCGCCTGCCGGTCCGGCGTGATGGAAACAGAGGAGATGATCATGTCGTACTGATCCTTATCAAGGCCGGCGAAGATGCCGTCCCATGCGGTGTTGACCAGTTCGACCTCGAGACCGAGCAGCTCGCCGAGCGCATTGGCAATGTCTACGTCAAAGCCCATCGGGTTAAGGCCGGTTTCGTCCATGTACTCCATCGGCGGGTAGCCGATCTCCATGCCGACGGTCAGCTTGCCGTCTGTGATGGTCTTGAGCGCCGAAAGGTCGAGTACCGGCTCTTCGGTTACGGTGCGCACGCCCTCGGTGACGTTCGAGCCGAAGTGCGCCGTCGCGATCTCACCCATCTTGCCGTTGTAGTACAGCGTATCGATCGCCGCCTCAATGATGGCCTTCAGGTCGGTGTTGCCCTTCTTGAGGCAGATACCCATCGGCTCGCCTTCCTCGCTCGTCCAGACCTTCTCGAACTTCGAGTTCTCGCCGGTCAGATAGTATGCGGCAACGACGCTGTCCACATAGACCGCATCCACACGGCCGAGATCGAGGTCGTCGAAGCACTGCGTAACCTTCTCGTACGGAAGAACCTCAATCTTCTTGCCTTCGTCGAGCATGGCCTGGATGTTGTCGTGCGCGGTGGTCGCCGTCTGTACGGAGATCTTCGCGCCCTCAAAATCGTCCGGGCTTTCAATTTTCTTTGCCGAGCCGCCGCTGCAGGCAGTCATGGAAACCGCGAGAACGCCTGCCAGAAATGCAGCCAAAACCTTCTTCATTTTCATTTCTACCAATCCTTCCTTATGGCGCTTTCTTTCGGAAAACGCGCTGTTCAATGGAATACATGTATTTTACTCCGCTTTTTGGCGGAGGTCAATTGATAAACCTGACAAATAATTGCATAAATATGCATACATACATAGATATTTCGCAGAATGAACAGGAAAGGAGTATGCAGGAAATATGAGAATTTCCTGCATACTCTCGTCAGGCGGCGGGCAGTCAGCTAAGCCCGATGACGCCGCGCTTGTCGTAACGCTCCACGACCCGCCAGACCGTGCGTATGACGTGCGACCAAAACGGAAAAATTCATTGAAACTGCACATAGCCCTCGAAACCGAATTTCCGATTTCGAGGGCTATGTTTTTCTTGGAAATATTCACGATTTTGTCCAGCGCGTCAAATCCAGACGGGAGATCTTCTGCCCTTCCTCGAGGACGGTGGCCTGCGTGTCCGTCAACTCCAGAATATAGCCATAATGCAGATCGCTTTCGCCGTCCGCAGTGTACGTGTATTCGGCGCAAAACACGCGCGTGTTGCCGGTTCTGCCAGCCAAAGTGCTCTTGACAACGTCATAGCTTTCCACGCCGTCCGTCTCCATTTTGGCGTCGAAAAGCGCGTCCGCGTATTGCTGCACAGGGCGCAGATCGGCTGCGGCGTCCGCATCCGTTTGTGCGTTTTGGCAGCCTGTAAGCACCAGAAGCGGAAGTGCGCACAGGAATATGCTGAGCATCTTTTTCATCGTGGATTCTCCTTTCGATACAGGCCGACTACCGGACTATTCCATGTATCCGCCTTTCATCGGGGACTGGGCGGACTGGGTGAAGCGCTTCAATACGCCGCGGGTGTAGCGGTTCTTAAACGGCGCAAGCGCTTTGCGGCGTTCCTCGAAAACGCGCGTGATTTCTTCTTCGTCCGCAGGCTTGCCGTGCAGACCGCAGACGCGCAGCATGCGGCGCTCGATATCGATCTCGATCAGATCGCCCTCCTCGACGAGCGCGATGGGGCCGCCCTCGGCCGCCTCGGGGGAGATATGGCCGATCGCCGGGCCGCGGCTCGCGCCGGAGAAGCGGCCGTCGGTCAGAAGCGCGATGCTCGCCGAAAGCTCGGGATCGCTCGAGATCGCCTCGGTCGTATAGAACATCTCGGGCATGCCGCTGCCGCGCGGACCTTCATAGCGGATGATGACCGCGTCGCCGGGCTGAATTTGATGCGTCAGGATCGCGTGAATCGCGTCCTCCTCACAGTTAAACGGGCGCGCCTTGAGCGTCGCCTTGTGCATTTCCTTCGGCACGGCGCTGTGCTTGACGACCGCGCCGTCGGGCGCGATGTTGCCGCGCAGAATCGCAATCGCGCCGTTTGTGCCGATCGGGTTATCGAACGAGCGGATGACGTCGGTGCGCTTGAGGCCGGTCTTTTTCAGATAAGCGTCGCATTTCTCGTAGAAACCGCTGCGCTTCAGGTCGTCGAGATTCTCGCCGAGCGTCTTGCCGGTGACGGTCAGCACATCGAGATGCAGATGGTCGCGAATCTCTTCCATGATGCGCGGCACGCCGCCCGCGTAATAGAAGTACTGCGCCGGCCACTCGCCCGCCGGGCGGATGTTCAGAAGATAATGCGCGCCGCGGTGCATGCGGTCGAACGTGTCGGCGTCGAGCTCGATGCCAAATTCGCGCGCGATGGCGGGCAGGTGCATCAGCGTGTTGGTCGAACCGGAGATCGCGGCGTGTACCATGATCGCGTTTTCAAACGATTGCAGCGTCACGATATCCGATGCCTTGATGCCTTTTTTCGCGAGTGCCACGGCGGTTTTTCCCGCCTGCACGGCGACGTCTTCAAGGTCGGCGCACGTCGCGGGCATCAGCGCTGAGCCGGGCAGCATCAGACCGAGCGATTCCGCCATGATCTGCATCGTCGAGGCGGTACCCATAAAGGAACACGCGCCGCACGAGGGACAGGCATGGTGCTTGTAATACGTGAACTGCTCCTCCGTGATTTCGCCGCGCTCGTACATGGCACTGTATTTGCCGATCTGCTCGAGCGTCAGAAGATCCGGGCCTGCGTCCATGACGCCGCCTGTGACGAACACGGCGGGAATGTTGATGCGCCCGATCGCCATCAGGAGCGCCGGAACGGATTTGTCGCAGCTCGCGAGGAACACACCGCCGTCAAAGGTCGTGGCGTTCGCGTGGATTTCCACGAGGTCGGCGATGATGTCGCGGGAGGGCAGGGAATAGTTGATGCCGTCGTGGCCCTGCGCCATGCCGTCGCAGATGTCGGTCGCAAAGTACAGCGCGCCCTTGCCGCCCGCCGCGTACGCGCCTTGACTCGCCTTATTCGCGAGGTTTAACAGATGCGCGGAGCCGGGGTGGCTCTGCCCGTAGGTACTCTCAATTAAAATCTGCGGCTTGGAAAGATCCTCGGCCTGCCAGCCCATGCCCATGCGCAGGGGATCCATTTCCGGCGCAATCTTTCGGATTTCCTGACTTTTCAACATAGTGATGCTTCCTTTGTTTATAAATTTATGAAATGGCATACCCGCCGACCGTGTAATCGCCCCACGCGCCGGTTTTATCGCGCGCGGCGGTGCAGTCGGTCAGAAAATACGCGCCGTCCCCGCCGCGCCATTTCTGGGCGCTGAAGGTGACGCGGGTTTCACTTGTTTCAGTTTCCTCAATCGTCAGCAGACAGCCGTCTTCCCAATAGAGCTGGTCGTTGTCGATATAGCCCTCCGCGCACAGCGTCTCGTACGTCCCCGTGAGCGGATCCTTCTGGTGCAGCTCACCGAAGTGCCACGCGAGCGCCGCCTGCTCGTTCTTTGTGAGTGAGGTTCGGCTCAGGTCAATGCCGACATAGTCCGTGTCCGCCTGCAAAGCTTTGTCCGTGTCCCACAGCTCGGTTAATACGTTCATGTACAGCGCGCAGCGGTCGTCAAATTCCGCTTCACGCACGGCAGCGCTCTGAATGTCGCAGAGCTGCGCCGGATAAATCTCCTGTACGCCGCCGCTGTACGTGATATCGAGCATCGTACCGGCGGGGTATGTCTGCCCGTCCGGCAGCGTGTTGCGGTAGACCCCGTTTTTACCCGCGAGCAGTAGGCTGCCGCTTTCATCTGCGGAGACGACGCGCGCGGTGAGGGTGTCGGTCAGTTCGGGCGCCGCGCTTTCCGAAGCCGCAGACTGCGCGAGCGGTTCGCTTCCCGCGTTCGGCGCCGTACAGGCGGGCAGCAGGAAAAGCAGCAGGGCAAAGCATACGGTCCATATACGTTTTGCGGTCATGAAAACCACTCCTTTCACCCTGTATGTAAGGAAAACAGGTCAAAAGGTTTCCATGATTTCATCATAACAGATGATCTGCCGCATGACAAGCGTCTGTGGAAAAATTACAGGCAGTCGTTCATGGTCAGGCAGAGGAAGCGGTAGTCCTTCGCCGCGCTGCCCGAGACAGTCACCTGAACCGGCTCGCCGGTGACGTCGAATTCCGCCGGATAGAAAGCGTTCGAGCTGCTGCCGAGATGGCGGTCGTCCAAAACGCCTGCGCCGGGCTAAGCCCGACGTTTTTTGAATATCGGATACAGTATACGAGCCGTGGGCAGGGATGTCAACTCCGGTTTTCAGAAATTCTGTGTTTGCGCTGTGCGGTGCGTTTCCTTTTGACATATCCGCCGCGAGACTTGCCTTTTCTGTGCTTTTTGTGCTATACTTTCATGGAAATCTTCGCCTTATTCCGGGTCGTTCGGACATAAATATGGCATTTTGGGTTGATTTATGGGAATTGCCCAAAAGAATAGAATTTGAAAGAGGAAAAGAATTATGAAAGTGGTTTTGCTGAATGGAAGTCCGCATCCAAAGGGATGCACCTATACCGTGCTTTGTGAGGTGGCGCGCGGCTTATCGGAAAGCGGCGTGGAAGCGGAGATCCTCCAGATTGGGCGCGAGGAGATTCCCGGCTGCAAGGGCTGCTTTGCCTGCCGGAAAATCGGCAGATGCGTGCAGGAGGACATTGTGAACCGGACCGCACAGACCATCATCGAGTCGGACGGTATGATCATCGGCTCGCCCGTTTATTTCTCGTCGCCGAACGGCACGCTGGTCTCTTACCTTGACCGACTGTACGCAGCATACGGCGATTACCTCAAATATAAGCCCTGCGGCTGTATGGTATCGGCGCGCAGGGCGGGCACGACGTCCGCGCTGGAAGTATTGAATAAGTACCCTTTGGTCGGCGAGCAGCCGCTGGTTTCGTCCTCCTACTGGTGTATGGCGTTCGGCAATACGCCTGAAGAGGTTCGCGCGGACACCGAGGGCATGGAGATCGCCTATAATCTGGGGTGCAAAATGGCGTGGATGGTCAAGGCGCTGCACGGTGTGCCGACGCCGGACGACGAACGGGCGCAGAACGGACAGAACGGACAGATATAGATGAGGAGGAACAACCATGCGGGAAATCATCATGAACCCCGTCGGATATGTCCGCAATGCTGTGCAGAGCAGAAAAGACGTATCATGGGGAGAGGACGTTTCAACCATTGTGCTGAACGAGGAATACCATTCCGGATTAAAAGGACTGGAAGATTTTACGCACGTTATCATTTTGTATTATTTGGATAAAGCAGCGTATCAGAAGGAAAAGCATCTGCAAAGAAGACCCCAAAACCGCGAGGATATGCCGCTGGTCGGTATTTTTTCGCAAAGAGGAAAGGACAGACCGAATCAAATCGGTATGACGTCCGTGCGGATCGTATCGGTTGACGGCGCGGCTTTGACCGTCAAAGGTCTGGATGCCATTGATGGAACACCGGTTCTGGATATTAAGCCGTACTATCCGGTTTATGACAAAAAAGACGCCAAAGTTCCCGAATGGGTGGATCGCTTGATGGCGCACTATTTCTGATGATTCAAGAGAGGTTGAAATGAAAACGGTACAGGTCGGCGGCGTGACGTTCGGCGCCGGGAAAATGAAAATTTGCGTGCCCGTCTGCGCGAAGACGCTTTCGGAAGCGCTTGAAGCTGTGAGGAAAATCCACACGACGCCTGCCGATCTCATCGAGTGGCGGCTCGATTATTTTGAAGAGGACATTTTGAGCGCGGCAAAGGCGGTGTTTGAAGCTGCCGACCCGCTGCCGGTGCTCTGCACGTTCCGCACGAAGGCGGAGGGCGGCGAGCGGGAAATTGCCCCCGAGGATTATTTCGCGCTGAATGAGGCGCTCGCGGTGCTCGGCGCGCCAATGCTCGACCTTGAGCTGATGCTGTGCCGCGCGCACGAAGAAAGGGCAAGACAGGCGATCGACGCGCTGCACGAAAAAGGCGCGGTGCTCGTGCTCTCGAACCACGATTTTGAAAAGACGCCGCCGCGCGCCGTGCTCGTCGAGCGGTACGCGCAGATGCGCGACCTGAACGCCGACCTGCCGAAGATCGCCGTGATGCCGCAGAGCCAGCGCGACGTGATGGTGCTGCTCTCCGCGATGACCGAGGCGAGCGCCGGGGGCGCGCCGCTTATCGGCATTTCGATGGGCGAGCTCGGCAAGGTGACGCGCGTGCGCGGCGGGGCGTTCGGCTCCGTGATGACGTTTGCAAGCAAAGGAAAAGCCTCCGCACCGGGGCAAATCGATGCGGAGACTCTGGCTTCCATGTTATAAAATTTACGCGTGCTGCTCGAGCGTGAAAACCGTCTTGACCTCGCCGACCGGCGTGTCGTTGTCGTTCACGGTGACGCCGCTGTTTAAGGAGCGGAGCATTGCGTCGGTTTCGGCGTTGTAGTAGCCGATCTGGCGGAAAATTTCGCGGATGATGAGCGGCCACACCGCCTCGGTGCCGTCCTTGATCTTGAAGGAGATACCGATGCGCTCCTTCTTCAGACCGATGCCGTATACGCCGTTCGCGCCGCCCTTCGCGACGATGTTCGCGTCGTGGTTGATGAGCGAGCAGAGGTAACCCGTGCCGCGCATCATGTGCGGATACTGGTGGATGCGCGGGACAAAGCGCCGCGCCGCATCCTGCAGCGTGTCGTCCTGAATTGTATCGATGCACGCGAGATTCTTATAAGCGATTGCGATGTTCTTCATCGGGTAGGCGAAAACCGGTACGCCGCAGCCGTCGATACCGATGACGACCTTCTCCTCCGGGTACTCGGAGAGCACGCTCATCGTGCGCAGCACCTCGTTCTGTCCGACCGAGCCGACCTTCCAGTAGTCGCGCACGTCGCCGCCCATTTCGCGCTGGATCAGCATCAGCGCCGTGTGCTTGCCGCTGCAGTTGTGGTAGAGCTTCGACTCCGGCAGACCCGCGCGGATACGATCCTCGTTCGCCGACTTCGATCCGGGAACGGTGGGCTTCATGATGAGATCGTCGGGATTCAGATCCGCTTTTTTCATAATAGACTGGAGTGCCGCGATGTGGAAGGATTCGCCGAGGTGCGAGCCGGCAAAGAGCACGGTCTCCTCATCGGTCAGCCCATACTTCTCGTCGAGGCGGTGCGCGATAACCGGCAGAGCCTGCACAGGCTTTGAAGCAGAGCGGTAATAAACGACTGCTTCGGGGTTACCGGCGGAATAAATGACTTTGCCGTTCTCGTCCACCACGCTGATGTAGCCGTAGTGCGTGAGATCCAGAAGGCCGCCGCGGTATTCTTCGGTCAGAAGAGCTGTATCTGTCATATTGATCACCATTCTTTATTTATTTTGAATTTTCGCTTTATTTTATAGCCAAAGGATATTATAATCCTTTTTAGAAGATTGTAAAGCGGAAAAATCCACAAAAAGCGAAAAAGGACGTGTAAAGGCATGAAAGAGAGGATTTTGTTTGAGGTCTGCTGCGGCTGCACCGAGGACGCCGTTGAGGCCGAGGCGGGTGGCGCGGACCGCATCGAGCTGAATTCCGCGCTGTTTCTCGGCGGACTCACGCCGAGCATCGGTACGCTGGAAGCGGTTAAGGCGCAGGTGAAGATTCCTGTGATGTGCATGGTGCGCCCGCGCGAGGGAGGCTTCTGCTACACGGAATACGACTATGAAACGATGTGCCGCGACGCGCTGGCGCTGCTCCGAGCCGGGGCGGACGGCATTGTGTTCGGCTTTTTAAATGCGGACGGCACCGTGGACGTCCCGCGCTGTGCCGATTTTCTCGGCCGCCTGCGCGCCGTGAAGCCGGATGTCGAAACGGTGTTCCACCGCGCGATCGACGTCGTGCCGGATGTGTACAAGGCGCTTGATGAGCTGATTGCGCTCGGCGTGACGCGCGTGCTGACGAGCGGGCAGCGGGCAAGCGCGCCGAGCGGCGCGGAGACGATCCGCGCGATGCTTCGCCATGCCGCAGGGCGCATCGACATTCTGCCCGGCGGTGGGATCAACGCGGGGAATGTCCGGGCGTTCCTCGAAGAGACCGGCGTGAAAAGCGTGCACGCCTCGGCGCGTTCCCTGCGCACGGATACGAGCGTGCGGGGCAACCCGGAGATTTTCTTTGGCGGCAAGATCGACGGCAAGGGCGTGCCGGAGGACGAATACAAGGTGACGGACCGCGCACTCGTCGCGGCGGTCGTCCGCGCCATAGAGGGCTGAGCGCATGAAAAACGATATTGACAGCATTTTAAACTCGCTGTTCTCGGGCGGAAAGCTGCATGTGGGCGAAAATACCCAGAGCCGCGCCGCGCGGGAAGCGGAGGAATTTCTGAAAAGCATAGAGCAAAAAGATCGGCGTATCGGCGACAGCTTGAACCGCCAGCTCGGCGACCTCGAGAAGATCAACAGCGAGGCGCAGAAGAGCATGGAGGAGATGCGCCGTCTGCTCGAAAACGACGCGGTTCCCGCAGAAAAGCAGCCCGAAGAAGCGGAGGAAAAGCCGATCGCAAAAGGCGCGGAGGAGCCGCCGCGCGACGTGGCGCAGTCGTTTTCCGCAGCAAGGGAAGCGGCAGGCGGCACGGTCATCGGGCAGGATGCGTTTCTCGACAGCCTGTTCACCGCGTTCAGGCGCCCGGCGGTAACCGGCACGGCGGAGGGAAAGCCCGCTGCCGTCATCGTGATCTCCGGGCGGGAGGGCACCGGGCGGCACAGCGCGCTCGCCGTCACCGCGTCGTCGCTCGCGAAGGAGGGCGCGCTCAAAAACGGACGTGTCGCGCGTGTCGACCTCACGCTGTACCCGAACGCCGAGGACGGCAAGCTCCTGACGCAGGATCTCTTCTCGGCGCTGCAGTCCGAAAGCGACGTCGTGCTTTTCGAGCATTTTGAGCAGTGCCACAAATCGCTGCTGCCGATGCTTGCGTCCCTCGCTGAGACCGGCTCGCTGCAGCTTTCGACGCGCTATGCGCTCCAAAAAGGCATGCTCATCGACGTCGGCACGGCGCTCGTGCCGAACGCCGTCAGCGAGCTTCGGCTCAACGGGCAGTACCTCGTGTTTTTGACCGATCAGAAGGACGCGGTGCTCGCGGACGCCTTCGGCGCGCCGTTCCTCGCCGTGGTCACGGATTTCTGCCGCACCGATGCGTTCACACAGGAGAGCCTTGTGAAGATCGGTCACGCCACGATGGAAGCGCTCGCAAAGCGCTGCGCGGAGCGGCTGCAGTTTACGATTGCATTCGGCGAGGACGCGGCAAAGCACCTCGCCGCGCAGTTCAGCCCGAAAGACGGCGTCGAGAGCATCGATCGCGTCACGGAGCGCGCGTTCCGCCTTCTGAGCGAGGAGAAACTCCGCCGCAGCGCATCGTCGCTTTCCGGCGAGGCGCGTGTGGAGGACGGCGCGCTCGCGTTCGTGTTCCCGGATTTCACCGTCACGGTGGGCGAGGAAAAGCAGACGGTAAATCAGGCGGCGGTCGAGGCGGTCAAGGCCGAGATGGACCGCATCGTCGGGCTGCAAAGCGTCAAGGATTACGTCCTCTCGCTCGAGCAGAATTATGTCATCCAGCGGCTGCGCGAAAGCCGCGGCATGAAAGCTGATGTGCCCACGATGCACATGATCTTCACCGGCAACCCCGGCACGGGCAAGACGACGATCGCGCGGCTCGTCTCGCGCTATCTGAAAGCGATGGGCGTGCTGACGGGTGGGCAGCTCATCGAGGTCACGCGGGCCGATCTTGTCGGCAAGTACGTCGGCCACACCGCGCCGCTCACACAGCAGGTGATCCGCTCGGCGATTGGCGGCGTGCTGTTCATCGATGAGGCGTACGCGCTGTACCGCGGGGCGGACGACAGCTTTGGGCTCGAAGCGATCGATACGATCGTCAAGGGCATGGAGGACAACCGCGAGAACCTCATCGTGATCCTCGCGGGCTACTCGCGCGAGATGGAGGAGTTCCTCACCGCGAATTCGGGCCTCAAATCGCGCTTTCCGAACATCATCGAGTTCCCGGATTACACCGCCGAAGAGCTTTTGAAGATCACACGCATCACGGTGGAAAACAAGGGCTACACGCTTTCGCCGGACTGCGACGCGCCGCTCACCGCCTATTTCGACCGGCGGCAAAAAGCGGACGCCCGCACGGCAGGCAACGGGCGCATGGCGCGTAACCTCGTGGAGGACGCGATTTTGAACCAGTCGCGCCGCCTGACCGCCGGGGACGTCTCCGCGCTCACAAAAGAAACGCTCGAAACGCTCCTGCCGGAGGATTTCGAGCTGGAATAAACAAAAAGGGGAGGACGACGCCGTGTGCGCCGCCCTCCTTGTGTTTTGGGTGTTAGTCGAGGTCGATGGGGGGAATGGTGTAGTACGAATAAATGCCGCTGCCAGTAATAGGGTTCTTTTCATTGCCCGTGATCACGCCAATGACCCAATCACCGCTTTTCAGAAGTGTCTCTGGAATGTAAAATCCAACAACGACGTCATGGGAATCGTAAGCGTTTGTCGGGAAATGATAGTAATTCGATACGCCATTGGAATGGAGAGAGGAATAAGCCATAGTTGGGTTGAACATTTTGGGATTTCCAATGTCGGTATTTACGGTGCGGCAGAACACATCTCCGAAATCACATATCCAAAGAATGCCGGTCGTGCCGTCATTTTTTTCGTAAGCGTCTATCTCCGGCTGAAGCTCTTCGTCGCTCCGTAAACCGTGAATGCCTTTTGTTTCCAGATGCACATTGAATGTCACGAACTTATTGTCTTCCCATTTGAGCGGCTTGTCTTTATAGACCATATCTGCCTGTGTGAGACCGAGTTCGGCAGGAGAGTCGTATATCTGCATATTCGAGTAGGTTATCTCTATCGTTTCGTTTTCCTTGTTTTCGGAAGACCACAAATTCCCGTGATAGCTGAGCATGGTTTCACCAAGCGGGTATTCGGGGTCATTGGGATTCGGTACGTTGCTTCCGTCAGAATTGGTTTCCGGAAGCGGCGGGTCATAGATCGCATCTTCTGGAACCATTCCCATACTTGTATCAATCATCGGAACAACGTCGTAGCCACCCTCAACCGGAATCGTAAAGGTTTTTACAGGTTCAGCAGTGTTATACCAATTGAAAAGCGCGACATGGATTTCGGTTGTATTGGTCGGTATTGCTGCGTAGTAACTTTTGCTCAGACCCAATTCCGCAAATTCGTTCAACCATTTCAATTCTTTACCGTCCTGATCAGAAACCGTGATGTAATAACCATCGACACGATTCTCCGGCTGTGTATAATCCAGATAGGTGAAGCCCGGACTCGTAACGATGCGATTCAGCGTGAAAGTATCATAAGTTTCGTTGACATCATACTCTCTGCGGAGACCGGTATTGATCCCAACGGTTATTGTGCAGGATTCAAAAACCGTATCGAACGGGTAGCTCTTTGGAATATAAGCCATCGGAGTTTTTGGGTCAGCGAGCACCTGATATTTCGGGTTGATCGCACGCACTTTTTCTGGTATGAGCGTCACCGTGAAATCCTCCGTGAGATTCTGTGCGCTGACGTCTATAGCGATTGAGCCAACAAAAACATCATCCTCCGCGCGGGACAAGGAAAGATTGGTTTCACCGAACCGAGCTGTCTCGCCGTTTTCATTTGTCAAAGTTTTTCCATTGATTTCCACAGCATAGTAGGGTGTAAGAAAGGTGGCTTCTTCGTCGATGTCCGGCGCTTTTGCGGCAACACTCATGACAAGCAGTGTGCCGTCACAATAGGTGCCTGTAATCCGGAAATAACTGTTTTGGTCTGTATCAACCGAATTGGTTCCATTAACCACATCGGTTACCGGATTGATATAGTTTTCGACAGCGCCATAGTCGATGGCATCGCTCTGCGGCAGCTTTTCCTGCTTGATGAACGCCACGATGTTCTCCATGAACGGAATACTTTTCGCCAAAACGGGGCTGAACACGCTTGCGGTGACGAGCAGGACAAAGCACGCGGCGGTGCAGATCGTCTTGAGGGCGATATGGCGCTTCGGTCGGTTCTCCTTTTTCAAATAGTCCATGATGCGCTCCTTTTCCGCGTCGCACATCGGGCACTCCACGGTTTCAATTTTTGCAATCTGACTGTAAAGCTTTTGCTTTTTCAAAGTGTCTTCCTCCTTCCAAAAGCTGTGCCTTGAGTTTCTTTCGGCCGCGCGAGAGCCGCGCATTTACGTCGTCCGGCGTGCGCCCCATCTCTGCGGCGATCTCCGCCGCCGTCTCCAGAAAATAGTATTTCCGGATGAAGATTTCGCGGTCGGGCAGGGGCATGGTGTCGATCAGCTCGCAGATTTCCTCCTCGGGCGCGGCGGTTTTCGCCGTGATTTCCTCGGTGAGCGGCACATCGAGACTGCGGCTTAATTTGCGCCAGCGGTCGATCGCCGCGTTGCGAGCCGCCACCACGAGCCATGCGCGTACCGGCGCGCCGTGCAGCTTTCGGCGGTTCTTCCACAGCCGCAGAAATACGTCGGCGACGCATTCCTCCGCGTCCTGCGGAAAGTCGTACAGCACGCGCGAAACGATCGTTTTCACGAGCCCGCCGTACAGGTCGAGCGCCGCCTCCAGCCCGCGCTCGCTGTCCTTCTGCAGCAGCCGCAGCAGTTCTTTGTCCTCCACTTTCTCATCTCCTTTGTGCGGGATTTTTGTATCTTCACTTAACTGAACGCACCCCGCACGCAAATCCTGACACATTTTCAAAAAATTTTCTTTCCGTATAGTTTACAGGATGCGGTACAGACTAGCAAGAGCACAATTCATACGGAAAGGAAAGAGACGCCATGCTGAAAGGGATCCTCGCGACGCTCGCCTCCATCGTTCTGCTTTTTATTCTCACAAAGCTCATGGGCAACAAGCAGATTGCGCAGATGAACCTGTTCGATTATGTTGTCGGCATCACGATCGGCTCGATCGCGGCGGAAATGGCGACGAATCTCGACGGCGACACGATCGGCTGCGCGGTCGCGATGACGATTTTTGCGCTGGTGGCGTTCGGCATCTCGGTCGCGACGAACAAATCTTTGCGCCTGCGCGAGTTTTTCGCCGGGCGTCCCATCGTCCTCATGCGAAACGGCAAGCTGTATCGCGGCGGGCTGAAGGCGGCGCATCTCGACCTCAGCGAGTTCCTCGCCGTCGCACGCCTTGCGGGGTATTACGACCTGTCCGAGGTCAGCGGCGCGATCTTCGAGCACAACGGCAGCATCAGCTTTCTGCCGTTCGCCCAGCACCGCCCGTATACCCCGGCCGATGCGAGCATCGCCGTGAAGCCCCAGGAGATTCTGTACGATGTGATCCTCGACGGGCGCATCATGGACGACGCGCTGCACAAGGCGGGCAAGGATCGCGAATGGCTGAAAAAGCACATGCGCGCCGAGGGTTACAAGGACGAGCGCGAGATCCTGCTCGCCCTCGCCGGCACGGATGACACCGTGACCTTCTTCAAAAACGAACCGTAAAAAGTCGGAATTGCCGCCTTTTCGGTCTGCATCCGGCCTGTTCTGCCGGGCCGCTCCGTGGTATACTGATAACATCTAATACGACGGAGGTTTTGTAAATGGAACAGGTTTTTAATCCCTATCTGCCGCTTTGCGAGTACGTGCCGGACGGCGAGCCGCACGTATTCGACGGCCGTGTGTATGTCTACGGCTCGCACGATAAGGCGCACGGCGTGAAATACTGCGAGGGCGATTACGTCACATGGTCCGCACCGGTGGACAATCTCAAAGACTGGCGCTATGAAGGCGTGATTTACCGCCGGACGCAGGATCCCTCAAACGCAGACGATCGCTTCCAGCTCTGGGCGCCGGACGTCACCAAGGGCGCGGACGGCCGCTATTATCTGTATTACTGCTTCTCGTTTTATCCGGAGATCGGTGTGGCGGTCGCGGACAGCCCCGCCGGCCCGTTTGAATTCTACGGCCATGTCAAGTATCCTGCGCATCTGTATGGCGGTAAGGAGCTCAATGAGCATTTGCCGTTTGACCCCGCCGTTCTTACCGATGACGACGGACGCGTCTACCTGTATTACGGCTTTGCGGGCAAGCCGGGCATGAAGCTGCCGGATTTCAAAAAGCTGCGCGAGCTCGGTATTGAGAAGATTACACCGGAGATCATGGAGCAGATCGGCGTGGAGATGAGCCCCGGCGGTATGGCGGTGGAGCTGGAAGCGGATATGCTCACGATGAAGGCGGAGCCGCACATGTGCTTCCCGAGCGCGAAAAACAGCGCGGGTACCGGCTTTGAAGGCCATGGCTTCTACGAAGCGTCTTCCATCCGCAAGGTCGGTGGGAAGTATTACTTTGTCTATTCCAGCGAGCTGAGCCACGAGCTGAGCTATGCGGTCAGCGACCGTCCGCTTGAAGGCTATGTCTACGGCGGCGCGCTGGTCTCCAACGGCGACATCGGGCTGAACGGACGCACGGAGCCGGTGAATACGCTCGGCAACAACCACGGCGGCATGGTGCAGATCGGCGAGGATTGGTACATCTTCTACCACCGCCAGACGAACGGCACGGAGTTTTCGCGGCAGGGCTGCGCGGAAAAGCTCACGATTCAGCCGGATGGCAGCATCGCGCAGGTGGAGATCACAAGCTGCGGTCTGAACGGCGGCCCGCTTGCGGCGCAGGGCACGTATCCGGCGTCGATCGCGTGCCACCTGACAAGCAAAAAGACGATGCGCCGCATCGATTACCGCGATCCGGTCATGCGCGAGCAGACGCGGATCACGGAAGCGGACCGCGAGCAGTACATCACGCAGATTGAGGACGGCACACGCGTCGGCTACAAGTATTTCGATTGCAAGGGTGCGGCTGCCATCGCGCTCGAACTGCGCGGCACGCTGCAGGGCCAAGTGACCGTCTCGCTCGATGAGGCGCAGACGCAGATTGTCGGAGAGACGGCACTGACGCTTGCGGAGGAATGGCAGACGGTCGAAATTCCGGTTGAAATCGCGGACGGCACGCATGCGCTGTATTTCACCTTCTCGGGCGAGGGCGCGGCGGATTTCCGACGCTTCAGCTTTAAACTGGCGTAAATTCCATAGAATACAGAACCGGGCGGCGAAAACCGTCCGGTTTTTTGCGTCTGCTTCTTTTACGGACGGGAAATATCTGCTATACTGATCTTATATCAGGAAAGGAGAATCAGGCATGCGGCATGAAATCGTGGAGCGCAATCCGGAGGCGGATGTGCGGTTTTTTTATTCCTCAGACACGGGCGGCTATGTCACGCCGCACTGGCACAACAGCTTGGAGATGATCTATATGCTGAGCGGGTATATGACGATTGAATTCCCGCAGGAGCAGGTGAGCATCGGTCCGGATGAATTTACGGTGATCAATTCCGGCGCGGTGCATGCCGTGTTGAGCGAGGCCAATGAAGCACTCGTTCTGCAGGTGCCTTTTGAATTGCTGCGCCGCACGATTGACCATTACGAGCTCATAACGTTCCGTGTGGATATGCACCCCAAGACGGATGCGGAGCGCGCGCGGCTCGAGCGCATGCGCGGCCTGTTCCGGCGCATGTATGCGGTGTACAGCGCCCGGGAAACCGGCTATCTGCTGCGCTTTCACAGCCTTTTGTACGCGCTGCTTTATGAGCTTACACAGGGGTGCGCCACGCGGGAGGAGCCGAGCGCTTACGTGCGCAATGCGCCGTACCTGAGCCGCCTGCGGCAGATTCTGCAATATCTCGATGCACACCACGCGGAGAAGTTGCGCGTCTCAGCGCTTGCGGCGGAGATGGGCTATAACGCAGACTATCTTTCACGCTTCTTCAAAAAGCATATGGGCGTCGGGCTTATTGAATATCTGTACCGCCTGCGCCTAAATTATGTCTACCACGAGCTTTGCGTTACGGATGATCCGATACAGGAGATTTTTGACCGCCACGGCTGTGCGAACGAAAAGCATGTGGAAAAGCTGTTCCGCGAGCGCTATGGCGCCACGCCGCGGGAAATTCGCCGCCGCTCGAAAATGTAAACATTTTTTGTTTGCCCTTGCAAGTTCATGCCAAAAGCGATACAATAATTCATTAGGTTGATTTGTGGTATATAAAACGAAAGGACTTGAGTATATGACCAAAATTGATATTTTCTCCGGCTTTCTCGGCGCGGGCAAGACGACGCTCATCAAGAAGCTGATTGCCGAGGCGTTCGCAGGCGAGAAGCTTGTGCTGATCGAGAACGAATTTGGCGAGATCGCAATTGACGGCGGCTTTCTGCAGGAGGCCGGCATTGAGATTACCGAGATGAATTCCGGCTGCATCTGCTGCAGTCTCGTCGGCGATTTCGGCGAGGCGCTGCGCAAGGTGCTCGCTGAGTTCCACCCCGACCGCATTCTGATCGAGCCCTCCGGCGTCGGCAAGCTGAGCGACGTCATTCGCGCCGTGCAGAACCTCCATATGGAGGATGTGCAGCTCAACAGCTTCACGACCGTCGCAGACGCGAACAAGTGCAAAATGTATATGAAGAATTTCGGCGAGTTCTACAACGACCAGATCGGCCATGCGAACTCGATCATCCTCAGCCGCACGGCGGGCATCTCCGAGCAGAAGCTCGAGACGTGCGTTAAGCTCCTGCGCGAGCACAACGCGACGGCAACGATCATCACAACACCGTGGGACGCGCTTTCCGGCGCGCAGATTCTCGAGGCGATGGAGCACCGCAACACGCTCGACGAGGAGCTCCGTCAGCTTGCCGAGGAGACGGAGCACGAGCACCATCACCACCACGATGAGGACTGCGACTGCCACGAGCATCATCACGACCATGACCATGAGGAGCACGGGCATGAGCACCATCATGACCATGACGAGCACTGCACCTGCGGCTGCCATGACCATGATCACGACCATCACGACCACGAGCATGGCCACGACCACCATCACCACCATGCCGATGAGATCTTCACGAGCTGGGGCATCGAGACGACCCGCAAGTTCACGAAGGAGGAAATCGAGCAGGCGCTCGTGGCGCTGAACGACAGCGAAACGTACGGCACGGTTCTGCGCGCGAAGGGTATCGTCACCGGTGCGGACGGCACATGGCTGCACTTCGATTACGTCCCGGAGGAGAGCGAGGTGCGCGAGGGTGCGGCGATGGTCACCGGCCGCCTGTGCGTCATCGGCTCGAACCTCAAAGAGGATGCGCTCGCGCAGCTTTTTGCCTGATTTTATAGGAAAGGGAGCATACCATGGAAGAAATGCCGGTTTACCTGTTCACCGGTTTTCTGGAGGCAGGCAAGACATCGTTTATTCAGGAGACGCTTTCGGATAAGCGCTTCAACAACGGGCAGCGCACGCTGCTGCTCGTCTGCGAGGAGGGCGAGGTCGAATACGACACCAGCCCGGCCTATATGAAAAACGTTTTCATCGAGACGCTCGAGGAAGAATCCGAGCTGACGAGTGAGGTCCTGCGCGTTTTTGCCGGGAAGCACCGCGCGTCGCGCGTTCTGATCGAATACAACGGCATGTGGCAGATGAAGTCATTGTTTGACAACCTGCCCGAGTCGTGGATCATCTATCAGGAATTCTTTTTCGCGGATTCCAACACATTTCTCAGCTACAATGCCAATATGCGCGGGCTGGTCGTCGATAAGCTCACGGGCTGCGAGCTGGTGGTGTTCAACCGCTTCACGAAGGATATGGACAAGATGGCGTTCCACAAGATTGTCCGCGGTGTGAGTCGCCGGCCGGATATCGCCTACGAGTATACGGACGACAACGTGGAGTACGACGACATCGAGGATCCGCTGCCATTTGACATCGACGCGCCGGTGATCGAAATTGCGGACAGCGACTATGCGCTGTGGTACCGCGATCTCTCCGAGGATCCGAAAAAGTACGATGGCAAGACGGTCGAGTACAAGGCGCTCGCCGCTGTGAACCCGCGCATGAAGCCGGGCGTATTCTTCTTCGGCCGCCAGCTCATGACCTGCTGTGTGGAGGACATCCAATTCGCCGGCCTGCTGACCCAGTGCGAGGCCGCGCAGATGCCGGAAAACGGCAAGTGGTATACGATGCGGCTGAAAATCGCCTACAAGTGGCACAAGCTCTACGGGCGAAAAGGCCCGGTGCTGACGCTCGAGACGATGGCGCCCGCCGAAGCGCCCGCCCAGCCGGTCGCAACCTTTTATTGACGCCAAAGCGTCCGAACCCTGTGTGTTCGGGCGCTTTTTTCAGCGAATTTTTCCCTGTACCTTGTGCGGAAGGTATGATCTATGCTATACTGAAAAAAATTTGAATTTATAAAGGAAAACGGTGGTTTTGTGCATACATATCGATTGGTTTGCCCCTGCCTTTTGGGTGTGGAGGGGCTTGTGGCGGACGAGCTCAGGGAGATGGGCGCCGAAAACGTAGCGCCGGAAAACGGGCGCGTCGTGTTTGACGGCTCGCCGGAGATGATCGCGCGCGCCAATATCCGCTCGCGCTTTTCAGAGCGCGTGCTCGTTCTGCTCGGCACGTTTGAGGCAAAGACGTTCGACGCGCTGTTCAACGCGGTCAAGGCTCTGCCGTGGGCGGACTGGATCGGCCGCGACGACGCGTTCCCGGTCAAGGGGCGGTGCCTTTCGAGCACGCTGATGAGCGTGCCGGATTGCCAGTCCATCATCAAGAAGGCGGTCGTCGAGAGCCTCAAGGCGCAGTACCGCATCGAGCGGTTTCCGGAGACCGGGCCGCTGTACCAGATTCAGTTCCTGATTATGAAGGACAAGGTCAGCGTCATGCTCGATACGAGCGGCGCGGGGCTGCACAAGCGCGGGTACAGAAAGCATTCGAACGAAGCGCCGATCAAGGAGACGCTCGCGGCGGTGCTCGCGAAGCTTTCCCGCGTGCGCACGGACGGCACCCTGATCGACCCGTTCTGTGGCTCGGGCACGGTGCTGATCGAATCCGCGCTGCTCGCCATGCACATTGCGCCGGGACTCAGGCGGCGCTTTGCGGCGGAAAAATGGCGCGCGGTGCCGGGTATGATCTGGGAGCAGGAGCGAAAAGCGGCAAGGGCGCTCGAGCGCCGCGGCGAGGGCTTCCGAGCTTTCGGCTATGACATCGACCCCGAGGCGGTTGCGCTCACGCTCGAAAATGCGAAAAAGGCGGGCGTCGGAGACGTCGTCACCGCCGCCGTGCGGGGCGTCGCCGATTTCGACGGCAGCGGCACATACGGCTGCGTGATCTGCAACCCGCCGTACGGCGAACGCTTGCTCGACGTTCAGGCCGCTGAAAACATCTACCGCACGATGGGGCGCGTCTTTACGCCGAAGCGCGGCTGGAGCTACGCCGTCATCAGCCCCGACGAGCAGTTCGAGACCTGCTTCGGGCGTCGTGCCGATAAAAAGCGCAAGCTGTATAACGGCATGATTAAGTGCAATTATTATATGTATTATAAGAGCTGACGGTTTTGAGCGCAGCGAAAAAAACGGCCAGAGAGATCGGCTTTGCTGGGAAATATGTGCCTTGCAGCGCGTGATGTTGTGCGCGGCACAATTATTTTGGGAAAAGAGGGAAGAACATGCGGGACGTATACATCATCAATCCGAAGGCGGGCAAGCGCGACGCGGCGGTGTTTTTCATCGAACGCGCCAAAGCGTACCATGCGGCGCACGGGGGCGACTATGAGATTCGCCTGACCGAGCGCGCGGGGCACGGTGAGGAGCTTTCACGTGCGGCGGCAGAGCGCGGGGACGCGGTGCGCATCTGGGCGGTCGGCGGCGACGGCACGCTGCTCGAGATCGTGCGCGGCGCGGTCTACCGCCCGAACGCTGCGGTCGGCGTTTTTCCGTGCGGCAGCGGCAACGACTTCGTGCGTACGCTTGGAGAAAAGGAAATCTTCATGAATTTTGAGCGGCAGATGCGCGGCACGACGGTCTCCATCGATATGATCCGCACCGAGCACGGCGATGCGGTCAACATCTGCTCGCTCGGCTTCGACGCGAAGGTGGCGGACGAAATGACGCGCTACAAGCACCTGCCGGCGGTGTCGGGCGAGCTTTCCTACACGCTGTCGCTTGCGAAATGCCTCTTTGGCAAGCTCGCGGATCCGATGACCGTCACGCTCGTGAACGAGCAGGGGGAGACGGAGACGTACAGCGGGGAGTATATGTTCGCGCTCGCGGGCAACGGCCGCTGGTACGGCGGCGGCTACTGCGGCGCGCCGAAGGCGCAGCTCAACGACGGTCTGCTCGATTTCGTGCTGATCCGCCGCCCGGCGTATCACCGCATTCCGTCGCTCGTCGGCCAGTATAAGCGCGGCGAGCACATCGACAGCGCGCGCTTCGCGGATATCCTCACCTACCGCCGCGGCACGAAAATCGAGATCCGGAGCGATGTGGAGCTCGTCAGCAATATGGACGGCAACTGCGTGCGCACGACGCACGAGACATACACCGTCCTGCCGGGCGCGCTGCGGTTTATTCTGCCGGAGGGGGTATCGCTGTGAATCTGTTCTCGTGCGGCACGGTGATTGAGACCGAGCGGCTTTTGCTGCGGCGCTGGTCCATGCAGGACATGCCGGGCTTTCTGCTCTTTGCCGCCGACCCGGAGATTATGATGGCGGCGGGCTCAAAGCCGGTGCTTTCGCCCGAGGAGGCGCGCGCAGAGCTCAGGCGCGCGTCGGAGGATCCGTATGCCTTTGCCATCACGCTGAAAAGCACGGGAGAGATCGTCGGCAAGATCAAGTATCAGAACGACGTCGGGCGCTACCAGGTGAACGGCGTTTCCATTGGCTACGAGCTCGCCCGCCGCTACTGGCACTGCGGCTACATGACCGAGGCGCTGCGCGGCATGGTGCGACACGCGTTCGACGTGATGCGCGTCGATGTCGTCGGCATCCGGCATTTTGTCGGCAATGAGCGGTCGCGCCGCGTCATCGAGCGCGCGGGCTTCGTCTTTGAAGGCGTCGTGCCGCAGGCGTTCCGCCGCTTCGACGGCAAGGTTTTCGACGATGCGAGCTATTCGATTCTGCGCGAGGAATACGAGACGGGACACGTCTCCGCCTCGCGCCGAACGCTGTGATTTTCGTCGGAAAGCGCGGTTTTTATGCGCTTGGCTCTTGCCAATTGTGCCGGGCGGTGCTACAATAAAGCAAAACGAATCGGGTGACTTTGCCGGTTTTCCTACTGGCAAAGTCTGTTTTTTAGATCAATTGAAAGGACGGACTAAGATGAAAGAACTTTTTCCGAAGCATCCGTACCGCACGCACGGCGGCGCGCCTGTGCCGCACTGCAAGAACACGGCGCATGCGGAAACCCGTGTGATGCCGCCCCCGGCAGTCGTTACGCTGCCGATGACGCAGCATATCGGTGCGCCGTGTACGCCCGTCGTCAAAAAGGGCGACCACGTGTACGTCGGGACGAAGGTTGCGGACAGCACGGCATACGTTTCCGCGCCGATCCACGCCTCGGTTTCCGGCACGGTGAAGGAGATTGCGAAGGTCATGATGCCCGGCGGCCAGATGGTCGATGCGGTCGTCATCGAATCGGACGGCCTGATGGAGCGCGACCCCGCGATTCAGCCCCCGGCGGAAATCAAGACAAAGCAGCAGCTCGCTCAGGCGGCACGGGACAGCGGCCTTGTCGGTCTCGGCGGCGCGGGCTTTCCGGCGCACGCCAAGCTGAATGTGCCGGAGGACAAGAATATCGATACGCTGATTGTGAATGTCGCCGAGTGCGAGCCGTACATCACCTCCGACCACCGCGAGGCGCTCGAAAACGGCAAAAATGTGCTGACGGGTATCTATAAAATCAAAGAAATTCTCGGTGTGCACCGCGTCTTGATCGCGATCGAGGACAACAAGCCGGACGCCATTGAGGCGCTCAGAAAAATTGCGGACGATCCGCAGATGGACCCGAACGACGAGGTGCGCGTGCTCCCGCTGCACGCCCGCTACCCGCAGGGCGCGGAAAAGGTGCTCGTGCAGGCGTGCACAGGCCGCAAGGTGCCTGCAGGTGGCCTGCCCGCAGACGTCGGCTGCCTCGTGATGAACATCGCGTCCGTTTCGTTTTTCGCAAGCTATATGAAGACCGGTATGCCGCTGACGCTCAAGCGCGTCACAGTGGACGGCAGCGCGGTCACGAATCCGCAGAACGTCATTGTGCCGATCGGCACGAAGATCGCGGAGCTGATGGAATTCTGCGGCGGCTATAAGGAAGAGCCGAAAAAGATCATCATGGGCGGCCCAATGATGGGCGTCGCCGTGACGAGCGACGAGCTGCCGATTCTGAAGCAGAACAACGGCATTCTCGCATTCGGCGAGCGTGAGGCGCACCTTATGGAGCCGACGGACTGCATCCGCTGCGGCCGGTGCGTTGCGGCGTGCCCGATGCACCTCGTGCCGACCAAGCTTGAAAAATATGCTGAACGCAAGGATGTCGCGATGCTCAAGCAGCTCGACATCATGACCTGCATGGAATGCGGCTGCTGCTCGTATTCCTGCCCGGCGAACCGCCGCATCGTGCAGGCGATCCGCCTCGGCAAATTCTACGTCAAGAAGGAGAATGCGAAGAAATGAATAAACTGATTGTCTCCTCGTCCCCGCATTTCCATGCAAAGGACACGACGCAGACGCTTATGCTGGACGTCATCATCGCGCTGACGCCCGCCATGATCGCCTCGGTGATCCTCTTCGGTTTCCGCGCGGCGGTCATCATCCTCACGACGGTTGCCGCGTGTATTTTGAGCGAATACGTTTCGCGCCGCGTCATGAAGCGCCCGCAGACGGTCGGCGACCTCTCCTGTGTCGTCACCGGCGTTCTGCTCGCGATGAATCTGCCGGTCTCCATCAGCCCGATCATCGCGGCGTTCGGCGGCGTGATCGCGATCGTCGTCGTCAAGCAGATGTTCGGCGGCATCGGACAGAACTTTGTGAACCCGGCGCTGACCGCGCGCATCATTCTGATGAATTCCTTCCCAGCGAAAATGACCGCCTGGACCGCCCCGATGAACCACAGCTTCGCGGATGCCACGACCACGGCGACGCCGCTCGGCATGCTGGCGGAGGGCTCGGCGGACGCCATGCCGTCCTATCTCGACATGCTCCTCGGCAATACGGGCGGCTGCCTCGGCGAGACTTGCGCGCTGGCGCTTCTGATCGGCGGCATTTATCTCGTCGCCCGCCGCGTCATCAGCCCGGTGATCCCGGTTACATACCTCGCAACGGCGGCGGTGCTCTCGCTGCTGCTTGGGCGCGACCCGCTTTTTGACCTGCTCTCGGGGGGTCTGATGATCGGCGCGATCTTCATGGCGACCGACTACACCACAAGCCCGATTAACTTCGGCGCGCGCATCGTCTACGCGATCGGCTGCGGCGTGCTGACGATCCTCATCCGCCAGTTCGGCTCGCTGCCGGAGGGCGTTTCGTACTCCATCGTTCTGATGAATATCCTCGTGCCGCTGATCGAGCGCGCCGTCAAGCCGCGCGCATTCGGTAAGGCGAAGGCAGGAAAGGCGGGTGCTGCGAAATGAAGCTTTCAGCAAAAGCCATCTTAAAGCCCGCGCTGACGCTCTTTGCGATCTGCCTTGTCGTCACGGCGCTGCTCGCCGGAACAAACCTGCTCACGAAGGACAAGATCGCCGAGCAGGCGCGCATCAAGGCGGAAGAATCCCGGAGAGTCGTGCTCAGCGAAGCGGAAGCCTTTGAAGAAAAGGACGGCTACTATGCGGGCACCGCAGGTGGCGCGATGATCGGTTACGTCTTCGAGACGGAATCGAAGGGCTACGGCGGCACGGTGAAGGTGATGACCGGCATCAGCGCCGAAGGTGAAATCACCGGCGTCGTCATTCTCGATCACAGCGAAACGCCGGGCCTCGGCGCAAATGCGGAGCGCGCGTCGTTCACCGACCAGTATAAGCAGCCCGCTCCGGAAAACGGCATCACGCTCGTCAAGAACAAGGCGCCCGCTGAGGGCGAAATCGAGGCGTTGACCGGCGCATCGATCACGAGCCGCGCAGTGACGAATGCCGTCAACGCGGCAATCGAACAGTACAATGCAGTGAAGGGGGGCGCGTAAGATGGCGAAGAATCTCAGACAGGAATTCACAAAGGGCATCATCAAGGAAAACCCGGTGCTGCGCCTGATGCTCGGCACGTGCGCCACGCTTGCCGTGACGACTGCGGCGTCGAACGCCATCGGCATGGGCCTCGCGACGACGTTCGTGCTCGTCTGCTCGAACGCGGTCATCTCCCTGCTCAAAAAAGTCATTCCCGATAAGGTGCGCATTCCGGCGTACATCACGATCATCGCAGGCTTCGTCACGATCGTGCAGCTGCTCGTCAAGGCGTTTGTACCGTCGCTCGACAAGGAACTCGGCGTGTTCCTGCCGCTGATCGTCGTCAACTGCATCATCCTCGGCCGCGCCGAAATGTATGCGAGCAAGAATAAGGTGCTTCCGAGCATCGTGGACGGCCTCGGCATGGGCGTCGGCTTCACGGCGGCGCTGCTCGCCATGGGCATCATCCGTGAGCTCCTCGGCGCGGGCACCGTCTTTGGCCTGCCGATCCTTTCCGGCTTCATGGATCCGATCATCATCTTCCTGCTCCCGCCGGGCGGCTTCTTCGTGTTCGGCATTCTGATTGCGCTCGCCGGCAAGCTCTCCGCAGAGGGCAAGGCGCCTGAGGCGATGAGCTGTGCATCCTGCCCGCTCGCCGCGTCCTGCTCGAAGATACAGGAAAAGTGTGAAAAGGGAGGGGAAGGAAAATAATGGATCTCAAGGTACTGGTCGGCATTTTCCTTGCCGCCATTCTGACGGAAAACTACATCCTGAATAAATTCCTCGGCATCTGTCCGTTCCTCGGCGTCTCGAAAAAGCTCAATACCGCTTTCGGCATGAGCTGCGCTGTCACGGTTGTCATGGTCATCGCGACGGCTGTCACGTGGCCGGTGTACACGTATGTGCTTGTGCCGAACGATCTCGGCTACCTGCAGACCATCGTGTTCATTCTCATCATCGCGGCGCTCGTGCAGCTTCTTGAAATCGTGCTGCACAAGTATATGCCGCCGCTGTACAACGCGCTGGGCATCTATCTGCCGCTGATCACGACGAACTGCGCGGTGCTTGGCGTCACGATGCTCGTGCTCGAAAAGGGCGCGGCAGACGCGAGCTTCGGCTATGTGCAGTCGCTGGTCAACGCGTTCGGCGCAGGCATCGGCTTTTTGGTTGCGATGGTGCTCTTTGCGGGCGTTCGCGAGCGTCTCGAGCTGTGCGATGTGCCGAAGTTCCTTAAGGGCCTGCCGATCACGCTGATTGCCGCCTCGCTTGTCGCGGTATCCTTCCTCGGCTTTAACGGCATCGTGGACGGCCTGCTCTCCTGAGCGCCGCCACCAACTGAAACGAAAGGGGATCATTTCATGGATATTCTTATCCCAATCCTGATCGTCGCGGGCATCGGCCTTCTGGCCGGCGTTATTCTCGCGGTCGCTTCGGTCGTCATGGCGGTGCCGAAGGATGAAAAGGCGGAGGCGATTCTGGAGGTGCTGCCCGGCGCGAATTGCGGCGCGTGCGGCTTCTCGGGCTGCTCCGGCTATGCGGCCGCCCTCTCAAAGGGTGAGGCGAAGGCCGGCCTGTGCTCACCCGGCGGTGAGGAATGCGCCAAAGCCTGCGCCGAGCTGCTCGGCGTCGGCGACGTCGCGGTCGAAAAAAAGACGGCGCTCGTGCACTGCATGGGCAGCTACGACATGACGAGCGACAAGATGAACTACGACGGCATCCACAGCTGTTCGGCTTCCACATTCCTCGCGGGCGGCATCACGAGCTGCCGCTTCGGCTGCATGGGCATGGGAGACTGCGCCGCCGCATGTCCCTACGGCGCGATCAGCGTCTGCAACGGTATGGCGTCGGTCAACCCGGAAAAGTGCCGCGGCTGTTCCCAGTGTGTCGCCGCGTGCCCGAAGGGGCTCATCAGTTTCGTGCCGCTCAAGAAACAGGCCGTCGTCCGCTGCTCGAACTGCGACAAGGGCGCGCAGACAATGAAGGTCTGCAAGATCGGCTGCATTGGCTGCGGCAAGTGCATGAAGGCGTGCGAATACGGCGCAGTGAAGGTGCAGAATTTCTGCGCGCAGGTCGATCCTGCAAAGTGCGTCGGCTGCGGAAAATGCGTCGAGGCCTGCCCGCGCCATATCATCACGCTTCTGGACGTATAAAAAACGATTGGGCCGCGCTCGCTGTGAGTGCGGCCTTTACAGGTTGGTCTTGACGAATGAGACGAACTGTTTTATAATAAGATTAGACAGCCCGCCAAAGCGTTTCTGCGGCGCGCCGAACAACAAATTTTCGTACTGTATACAAGGCGCTGCCGCGTAGAAGCCGGAAAGAGATAGGAATTGGGGCGGACGGGGGTCTGCCTTTTGGAGCTTCCTGCTTTTCGGCCGGAAGCTTCTTTTGTTTATATCATTTCTTGGAGGCGGTTATATGGAGACTCGCGTAGCAGTCATGAGCATCATCCTCGAGGACAGTGCCCGCGCGGAGGAAATCAACACCATTCTGCACACGTACGGACGGTATATCATCGGGCGCATGGGCATTCCGTACCGCCAGAAGAACATTCACATCATCAGCGTCGCGGTCGACGCCCCGCAGGACGCCATAAGTGCGATGGCCGGCCGGCTCGGGCGCATTCCGGGCGTGAACATCAAAACGGCGTATTCGAACTTTACGAGCTGCGCCGAAGAGTAAAATCGGGCAAATCCGGCTGAGCCGGTCACCATAACACTAACGGGGAAGCACATCTGACCCGAAAGAAAGGAAATTTATCATGTACGATCCGAAATCCATGAAGGCGGAGGAATTCATCTGCCACGAAGAAATTGAGGCGACGCTGAAATACGCCGACGAAAACTGCAACAACCTGCCGTTGATCCGCGAGATCCTCGACAAGGCGCGCGAATGCAAGGGACTCTCCCACCGCGAGGCGTCGGTGCTGCTCGCTTGCGAGGACCCGGAGGTGCTCGAGGAGATCTACGCGCTCGCCGGGGAAATCAAGAAAAAGTTTTACGGCAACCGCATCGTCATGTTCGCGCCGCTGTACCTCTCGAACTACTGCGTGAACGGCTGCGTCTACTGTCCGTATCACCGCCAGAACGGCCATATTCCGCGCCGCAAGCTGACGCAGGAGGAGGTCGCGAAGGAAGTCATTGCGCTGCAGGATATGGGCCACAAGCGCTTGGCGATTGAGGCGGGCGAGGACCCGGTGAACAACCCGATCGAGTATATTCTCGACTGCATCAAGACGATTTACAGCATTCAGCACAAGAACGGCGCGATCCGCCGCGTCAACGTCAACATCGCGGCGACGACCGTCGAGAACTACCGCAAGCTCAAGGAAGCGGGCATCGGCACGTATATCCTCTTCCAGGAAACGTACCACAAGGAGAGCTACGAGAAGCTGCATCCCACGGGACCGAAGCACAACTACGCCTACCACACCGAGGCGATGGACCGCGCGATGGAGGGCGGCATCGACGATGTGGGCCTCGGCGTGCTGTACGGGCTCGAGCTGTACCGCTATGAATTCGCCGGTCAGCTCATGCACGCGGAGCATCTGGAAGCCGTGCACGGCGTCGGCCCGCATACGATCAGCGTCCCGCGTCTGAAGCGTGCCGACGACATTGACCCGACGAAGTTCGACAACGGCATCAGCGACGAGACGTTTGCGAAGATCTGCGCGCTGATCCGCATCGCCGTGCCGTACACCGGCATGATCATCTCGACGCGCGAGAGCCAGAAGGTGCGCGAAAAGGTCATCAAGCTCGGCGTTTCGCAGATCAGCGGCGCGTCCAGAACGTCGGTCGGCGGCTACACCGAGGCGGAGCGCCCGACGGACACCGAGCAGTTCGACGTTTCCGACCAGCGTTCGCTCGACGAGGTTGTGCGCTGGCTGATGGAAAACGGCCATATTCCGTCGTTTTGCACGGCGTGCTACCGCGAGGGACGCACCGGCGACCGCTTCATGAGCCTGTGCAAGAGTGGACAGATCCAGAACTGCTGCCACCCGAACGCGCTGATTACGCTGAAGGAGTTTCTGGAGGACTACGCAAGCGAGGAGACGCGCCGCATCGGCGAGGAAATGATCCAGAGCGAGCTGCAGAATATCCCGAACGAGAAAACCCGCCGTCTCACAACGGAGTACGTCGCAAAGATTCACGACGGCGCGAGAGATTTCCGTTTTTAATCAAACATCCTCATGTGTCCCCCTCGGGGAGGGGGGCTGTCTGCGGAGCAGACAGGGGGAGTAAGATAAGATCAATCTGTTTTTACTCCTTTCGTCACGCTTCGCGTGCCACCTTCCTCAGAGAGGAAGGCATATAATGCATGAAAAATATAATAGGATAGAAGGGAAGATGAACGATGGCAAACCTCAACCAGACACCGTCGGCCAACCGCGTGCATATTGCCTTTTTCGGGCGGCGCAATGCGGGAAAATCGAGCGTGGTGAACGCCGTGACCGGGCAGGCGCTCTCGATCGTGTCGGACGTGAAAGGCACGACAACCGACCCTGTGCAGAAAGCGATGGAGCTGCTGCCCGTCGGGCCGGTCGTCATCATCGACACGCCGGGCATCGACGACGAGGGCGACGTCGGCGCGCTGCGCGTCCAGCGGGCGCGTCAGGTGCTGAACAAAACAGATGTCGCGGTGCTCGTCGTGGACGGCAGCGTCGGCAAAACCGAAGACGACAAGGCCCTTTGCGCACTGTTTGAAAAGAAGGGCGTGCCGTACCTCACGGTGTACAACAAGTCCGATTTATCAGCAGGGCAGCCTGTGGGCGAGAACGAGATCGCCGTCAGCGCCCTGACCGGCGAGAACATCCACGCGCTCAAGGAAAAGCTCGCCGCGCTCGCACAGGCGGGTGAGAGCCACAAGGTGATCCTCGGGGATCTGCTTGAGCCGGGCGACCACGTCGTGCTCGTCACGCCGATCGATTCGTCCGCGCCGAAGGGACGCATGATTCTGCCGCAGGTGCAGGCGATCCGCGATATCCTCGATGCCCGGGCGACGTGCGCCGTCACCCAGGTGGAGGAGCTCGCAGGTGTGCTCGCGGGGCTGAAAACGCCGCCGAAGCTCGTCGTTACGGACAGCCAGGCGTTCGGCAAGGTCAAGGCCATCGTGCCGGAAAGTATCCCGCTCACCTCGTTCTCTATCCTTTTTGCGCGCTACAAGGGCGTGCTCGAAACCGCCGTGCGCGGCGCGGCTGCGCTGGAAAATCTGGGAGAGGGCGACCGCATCCTGATTTCCGAGGGCTGCACGCACCACCGCCAGTGTGAGGACATCGGTACCGTGAAACTGCCGGGCTGGATTCAAAAGCACACCGGCAAGACGTTTCAATTTGAATTCACTTCCGGCGGCGCATTCCCCGAGGATCTCGCTCCGTACGCACTCGTCGTCCACTGCGGCGGCTGCATGCTCAACGAGCGTGAGATGCAGTACCGTCAGAGCCGTGCCGAAGAAAGCGGTGTTCCGTACACGAACTACGGCATTCTGATCGCCTACATGAACGGGATCCTGACACGGAGTCTGGAGCCGTTTGAGGAGTATCGGGATATCCTGTAAGAGGCTGCGAAGCCCGTAGACTATCGACATAAGAACAGTCGTGCCATCCGTTTGCACAGGAAAAACGGATTGGCACGGCTGTTTTGCTGTCTTTCGGCCTGCAATTATTACAGAAATGTTAAAAGTGAAAAAATATGGAAAAGGCTATTGACTTTTCTTGACCTAATGATTAGAATATGTTTAGCACTCGAGGAAGTGGAGTGCTAAAGCCCAAAGAACCGACACGGTTCGAGGCTTTCTGAATTTGTAACGCTTTACCGCAGGCGGGAAGCCGCCGGCGGGTTTCGCCCTTCACCCCGCGGAGCGCGAAAAACAATTTATGAACAGCGGGGAGAAAGGATAACGGCGCGCGGGAAAACGCGCCGAAGGTAGGAATCATGACCATTAAACCTTTGACAGACAGAGTGCTCATTCAGGCGGAAAAGGCCGAGGAGACCACAAAGAGCGGCATCGTGCTCACCAGCGCTTCGCAGGAGAAGCCGCAGATCTCGAGAGTTATCGCGGTAGGCCCCGGCGGCATGGTAGACGGCAAGGAGGTTGTCATGCAGCTCAAGGCCGGCGACCGTGTCATCACCGGTAAGTACACCGGCACAGAGGTCAAGATCGACGGCGAGGAGTACACCATTGTCCGCCAGTCCGATGTGCTCGCGATTGTAGAGTAATTTGATTTTATTTTGAAAGAGGTAACGCATTATGGCAAAGCAGATTATTTACGGTGAGGAAGCCAGAAAGGCTCTGCTCGGCGGCATCAACAAGCTCGCCGACACGGTTAAGATCACACTCGGCCCGAAGGGCAGAAACGTTGTGCTCGACAAGAAGTTCGGCGCGCCGCTCATCACGAACGACGGCGTGACGATTGCAAAGGAGATCGAGCTCGAGGATGCGTTTGAGAACATGGGCGCACAGCTCGTCAAGGAAGTCGCGACGAAGACGAACGACGTCGCAGGCGATGGCACCACGACGGCTACCCTGCTCGCACAGGCACTCATCCGCGAGGGCATGAAGAATGTCACGGCTGGCGCAAACCCGATGGTTCTCCGCCGCGGCATGCAGAAGGCGACCGACGTCGCAGTCGATGCGGTCATCAAGAACTCCAAGAAGGTTTCCGGCACGAAGGACATCGCGCGTGTTGCAGCGGTTTCCTCCAGCAGCGAGCAGATCGGCAACCTGATTGCCGACGCGATGGATAAGGTCACGTCCGACGGCGTCATCACCGTCGAGGAATCCAAGACGGCGGAGACGTACAGCGAGGTTGTCGAGGGCATGATGTTCGACCGCGGCTATATCACGCCGTACATGGCGACCGATACCGACAAGATGGTTGCGGTCATCGACGACGCGTATATCCTCATCACAGACAAGAAGATTTCGAATATTCAGGAGATTCTCCCGCTGCTCGAGCAGATCGTCCAGAGCGGCAAGAAGCTCGTCATTATCGCCGAGGATGTCGAGGGCGAAGCGCTCACCACGCTGATCCTCAACAAGCTGCGCGGCACCTTCACCTGCGTTGCGGTCAAGGCTCCGGGCTTCGGCGACAGAAGAAAGGAAATGCTCACCGATATCGCCACCCTCACCGGCGGCCAGGTTATCTCCTCCGAGCTCGGCCTTGAGCTCAAGGACACCACGATCGCCCAGCTCGGCCGTGCACGTCAGGTCAAGATCGACAAGGAGAACACCATCATCGTCGACGGCGCAGGCAGCAGTGAGGCCATCAAGAGCCGCGTCGGCCAGATCAGAAGCCAGATCGAGACTACGACCTCCGATTTCGACCGTGAGAAGCTGCAGGAGCGCCTTGCGAAGCTCGCAGGCGGCGTGGCGGTCATCAAGGTCGGCGCTGCAACCGAGATCGAGATGAAGGAGCAGAAGCTCCGCATCGAGGATGCGCTCGCCGCAACGAAGGCTGCGGTTGAGGAAGGCATTGTCGCTGGCGGCGGCACGGCGCTCATCGACGCCATCCCGGCGGTCAAGGCATACGTCGATTCCGTCGAGGGCGACGAGAAGACCGGTGCGTCCATCGTGCTGAAGGCACTCGAGGAGCCGGTTCGCCAGATCGCGACAAACGCGGGCGTTGAGGGCTCCGTCATCATCGAGCACCTTAAGGACAAGGCAACCGTCGGCTACGGCTACAACGCACTCACCGATACCTACGGCGATATGATCGAGGAAGGCATCGTCGACCCGACAAAGGTCACGCGCTCCGCTCTGCAGAACGCTTCCTCTGTGGCGTCCACGGTTCTCACCACCGAATCCCTCGTCGCGGACATCAAGGAGCCCGCTCCGGCAGCTCCGGCAGCTCCCGACATGGGCGGCATGTACTAAGTCCGTACGACGGACAACGAAGTTGCGGAATCGTTCGCTTCGCTCACTGCGCCGGTGTAAGAAATCGGCGCAGCAAACGCGGACACTAGGACGCTCCCGGTTTATAGCAATCAGACCCCCGAAACCCTCTCGGTTTCGGGGGTTTTTGCGTTGACGTCCCCTGCGCGATATGGTAAACTGAAACCGAAAGGGTGAGGCGATATGAAAAGGGCAAAGGTAATTCTGCTGTGCGCGCTTGATAACGAGTGCTGTATCAGCGCGGGGGTTTCTATTTCGACCATCTTGTGAAAATTTCATCCCATTTTCTTTTCGTGCCCCGAAAAACGCAGAATTCATGCGGGTTTTGGGGCACGGCTTTTTACCATATCACTTGGATTTCACTTGCAAATTGCGCGGGAATCCTGTATGATAGGGGTGTACAAAACACAGACGGCAAAACGAAAACGTCTGTGGAATATGTCCGGGAAAGGAGAGGGAGAATGTGGAAATTATGATTTGGGTGGCTGTCATCATTCTGGCGGTCGTCGTGGAAGCCGCAAGCCCGCAGCTCATTTCCATCTGGTTTGCTGGCGGCGGCCTGGTGGGATTGATCGCAGCCGTGTTCGGTGCGCCGCTGTGGCTGCAGGTGATTCTGGCGGCGAGCGTCACGCTGGTGCTGCTGCTCGCAACGCGTCCGTTTGTGCGCCGGTTTCTGGCAGACAAGGAGACGCATACAAACGCAGACCGGGTAGTCGGACGCGAGGCGGTCGTCACAGAAGCCATCGACAACGTGCTCGCCAAAGGGCGCGTCACGGTGCTTGGAGGTGACTGGACGGCGCGCAGTCTGGACGGCGTGGCTATCCCCACCGGTACGAAGGTCAAGGTGGAGCGCATCGAGGGCGTCAAGCTCATCGTTTCGCCCGCCGAAAGCAACAATTAAGAGGAGAAAGGAAGAACAATATGCCCATTATCGAAATCAATTATGGTCTGATCGCCCTTGTGCTGCTGATTGTTATTGTAGTAGCCGTTCTGATCTCGAACATCAAGATCGTTCCGCAGGCGCACGCCTATGTCATTGAGCGCCTCGGCGCGTATCACGCGACGTGGAGCACCGGCCTGCACTTTAAGATCCCGTTTATCGACCGCATCGCGAAGAAGGTCTCGCTCAAGGAGCAGGTCATCGACTTCCCGCCCCAGCCGGTTATCACGAAGGATAACGTCACGATGCAGATTGATACGGTCGTGTATTTCCAGATCACCGATTCGAAGCTGTATGCTTACGGCGTGGAGCGCCCGATCTCCGCGATCGAGAATCTCTCCGCGACGACGCTCCGAAACATCATCGGCGACATGGAGCTTGACCACACGCTGACCTCCCGCGACGTCATCAACTCGAAGATCCGCGTGATCCTCGACGAGGCGACCGACGCGTGGGGCATCAAGGTCAACCGCGTCGAGTTGAAGAACATCATTCCGCCGAAGGAAATTCAGGATTCGATGGAGAAGCAGATGAAGGCGGAGCGCGAGCGCCGCGCGAAGATCCTCGATGCCGAGGGTGAGAAGCGCAGCGCCATCCTGATCGCCGAGGGCCAGAAGGAATCGGCCGTCCTGCGCGCTGAGGCTGTGCGCGAGACGAAGATCCGCGAGGCGCAGGGCGAGGCGGAGGCCATCCTCTCCGTGCAGCGTGCGCTGGCGGATTCGATCAAGCTCTTAAATGAAGCGGCGCCGAGCGAGGGCGTGCTGACGATCAAAAGCCTCGAGGCGTTTGAAAAAGCGGCCGACGGTAAGGCGACCAAGATCATCATTCCCTCGAATATTCAGGGTGTTGCAGGCCTTGCAGCCAGCATGAAGGAACTCTTCACGACCGATACGCCAAAAGCCTAAAAGGTGCGGCCGTACAATTTCATCAATTTCCATAAAAACCGTAAAACCTATTGAAAAACGGCGCAAAATCCCGTAAAATAGGGGTGTACGCGATTCAGGGAGACAGAACCCGGAGGTGGCATGGTTTGGAAATGATGTGTGTTTGTTCCGTATCCGCCGCGGGGTTTTGCGACCAATTTTAAAATTTCAGGCTGTGTTCTGCGCACAGCCTGTTTCTTTTGTATCCAGCCAGGGGCTGAGTTTTGTGGAAGGATTGGTGTTTTTATGAGCAAAAAAGTAGCTGTTATTATGGGGAGCGACAGCGATTTCCCGACCGTCGCACCCGCAATCAAACGTCTGAAGGGCTTCGGTATTCCGGTGGAGGTTCGTGTGATGAGCGCACACCGCACGCCGGACGCTGCGGCGGAGTTTTCGAAGAACGCAAAGGCTGAGGGCTTCGGCGTCATCATTGCGGCCGCAGGCAAAGCGGCGCACCTCGCGGGCGTCCTCGCGGCACACACGACGCTGCCGGTCATCGGCATTCCGGTGAAGTCCTCCACGCTGGACGGTCTCGACGCGCTGCTTGCGACGGTGCAGATGCCCTCCGGCATTCCCGTGGCGACGGTCGCCATCGACGGTGCGGACAACGCGGCAATCCTCGCGGCGCAGATGCTCGCCCTTTCGGACGACAGTATCGCCGCACAGCTCGAGCAGATGAAGCTCGATATGGAAAAGGGCGTCGCCCTCAAAAACGAAGCGCTGCAGGAAAAGGTAGCGGCGCTGTAAATTGAAAGGAAACGGTTCTTTTATGAATAAGACAATTCTCAGAAAATACGCGAAGCTTATCGTGAAGATGGGCGTGAACATCAAGAAAGGACAGGGCGCGGTGCTCATGGCGGACACGGCGCAGGCGGATTTCGCGCTGATGGTTGCCGACGAAGCCTACAAGGCGGGCGCGAAGTGGGTCGACATCCGCTGGACGAACCAGGAATACGACCGGCTGCGCTACCGCAAGGAGAGCCTGAGAACGCTCTCTGCGACGCATGAATGGGAGAAGGCCCGCATGCAGCAGCAGGTGGAGGAGCTGCCCGTGCGCATCTGGATTGATTCCGATGATCCGGACGGCCTCAAGGGCGTGAATGTCGAGAAGATGCAGAAGGCCAACCTCGCGCGCATGAAGGTCAGAAAGCCGTACCGCGACGCGATGGAGAACAAGCACCAGTGGACGATCGTCGCGGTGCCGAGCGAAAAGTGGGCCAAGAAGGTCTTCCCCGGCGAGCGCACAAGCACGGCCATGAAGAAGCTCTGGGACGCGATCCTCGAGACGGTGCGCGTCACAAAGGATAACGACCCGGTCGAAGCGTGGAAGGCGCACAACGCCGCGCTCAAGGCGCGCTATGAGAAGCTGAACAGCTATCATTTTGCGAGCATGCACTATTACAGCCCGAACGGCACCGATTTCACCTGCGGCCTGATTCCGGGTGCGCTGTGGATGGGCGGCGGCGAAACGCTGCTCGACGGCACGTTTTTTAACCCGAATATGCCGACCGAGGAAATCTTCACCACGCCGATGAAGGGCCAGGCAGAGGGTACGGTCGTCGCGACGATGCCGCTCTCCTATCAGGGCAACCTGATCGAGAACTTCTCCATCACCTTCAAGGACGGCCGCGCTGTTTCCTGCAGGGCGGAGAAGGGACAGGAGCTTCTGGAGCGCATGATCGCGATGGACGACGGCGCGGCGATGATCGGCGAGCTCGCGCTGATCCCGCACGATTCTCCGATTTCGAACCTCGGCATTCTGTTCTACAACACGCTGTTCGACGAGAACGCCTCCTGCCACATTGCGCTGGGCATGGGCTTCCAGAACGTGCTCGAGGGCTTCGAGAACATGACGCTCGAGGAAGCGCACGAGAAGGGCGTCAACGATTCCGTGATCCATGTCGATTTCATGATCGGCGACAACACGCTGAACATCGACGGCATCACGCCGGACGGCGAGACCGTACCGGTATTCCGCAACGGCAACTGGGCGTTTTAACCCGCCTGCAATATAACTACCAGCAGAAATGGAGAAAAACAGTATGAAAAGCTTCAGCGATAGCTATAAGGCCGCGGGCGTAGACGTCACCGCCGGCTACAAATCCGTGGAACTGATGAAGGAACACGTCAAGCGCACCACGATTCCCGGCGTGGTCTCCGGCATCGGCGGCTTCGGCGGCCTCTTCCAGCCCGAGCTTACCGGCATGAAGGAGCCGGTGCTCGTCTCCGGTACAGACGGCGTGGGCACGAAGCTCGTCGCCGCCATGCTGCTCGATAAGCACGACACCATCGGCATCGATTGCGTTGCGATGTGCGTCAACGACGTCGTGTGCTGCGGCGCAAAGCCGCTCTTCTTCCTCGACTACATCGCCTGCGGCAAAAACTACCCCGAGAAGATCGCCGAGATCGTCAAGGGCGTCGCCGAGGGCTGCGTACAGTCCGGCTGCGCGCTGATTGGCGGCGAGACGGCGGAGCATCCGGGCGTTATGCCGGAGGAGGAGTACGACCTCGCGGGCTTCACGGTCGGTATCGTCGATAAGGACAAGATCATCGACGGCTCGAAGATGGTGCCGGGTGACGTCATCATCGGCGTGGCATCCTCCGGCGTGCATTCGAACGGCTTCTCGCTCGTGCGCAAGGTGTTCGGCCTGACGAAGGAAAAGCTCGAGACCTATTACGACGAGCTCGGCTGCACGCTCGGCGAAGCGCTGCTCCGTCCGACGCGCCTGTATGTCAAGCCCGCGCTTGCGGCGATTGAGGCGGCGGACGTCAAGGCGATTTCCCACATCACGGGCGGCGGCTTCTACGAGAACATCCCGCGCATGATGAAGGACGGCTGCACGGCGAAGATCAACCGCGCGGCGGTGCCGGTGCTCCCGATTTTCGATCTCATCGCGAAGACCGGCAATATCCCGGAGCGCGATATGTTCAACACGTTCAACATGGGCGTCGGTCTGTGTATGGCTGTCTCGAAGGAGACGGCGGACGCGGCGATCAAAGCCCTGAACGACGCGGGAGAAACGGCGTTCGTGCTCGGCGAGGTTGTTGAGGGTGACGAGGGGGTTATCCTGTGCTGAACATAGCGGTGCTCGTCTCGGGCGGCGGCACGAATCTGCAGGCGCTCATCGACGCCGAAAAGGCGGGCAAGATTGAAAACGGTCGCATTTCGGTTGTCGTGGCGAGCAAGCCGGGCGTTTATGCGCTGGAGCGCGCGAAAAATGCGGGCATCGAGGGCATCGTGCTGGCGCGCAAGGATTTTGCGAACGTCGACGCGTACAGCGATGCGCTCGAAAAGCTGCTGAAAGAAAAGAAAACCGATCTCATTGTGCTGGCAGGCTTCATGACCATCACGAACGAGCGGTTCACAAAGGCGTTTGAAAACAAGATTATCAACGTCCACCCGGCGCTGATCCCCTCGTTCTGCGGCAAGGGCTTTTACGGCCTGCATGTGCACGAGGCGGCGCTCGCACGCGGCGTGAAGGTCTCCGGCGCGACGGTGCATTTCGTCAACGAGGTGTGCGACGGCGGACCGATCATCCTCCAGAAGGCGGTTCCGGTGGAGCAGGGCGATACGCCCGAAACGCTCCAGCGCCGCATCATGGAGCAGGCGGAGTGGCAGCTTCTGCCCGAAGCCGTTTCGCTCTTCTGCGCCGGGCGGCTCGAAGTCAACGGCGCGGTTGTGACGATCAAGAAATAAGGAATGGGGAAAAAACATGGAAATTCTCGATATCAAAAAGGAACTGGCTGAAAATTCCTACCCGGGCCGCGGCATTGTCATCGGCAAGAGCGCGGACGGCACGCACGCGGTGATCGCGTATTTCATCATGGGCCGAAGCGTCAATTCCCGCAACCGCGTGTTCGTGGAGCAGGGCGACGGCATCCGCACGCAGGCATTTGACCCGGCGAAGCTCTCCGATCCCTCGCTCGTCATTTACGCGCCGGTGCGCGTGCTCGCGAACAAAACCATCGTGACGAACGGCGACCAGACCGACACGGTGTTCATGTATCTCAAGGAGGGCAAGAGCTTCAAAAAGGCGCTCAAAACCCGCAAGTTTGAGCCGGACGCGCCGAACTTCACGCCGAGAATCTCCGGCCTTGTGAAGCTCAAGGACGGCGATTTCACCTACAAGCTTTCGATTCTCAAGAGCTGTGAGGGCAATCCGGACGCGCCGCAGAGCTTCTTCTTCGATTACACCCCGGTGAACGGCCTCGGCCACTTCATCCACACCTATAAGTGCGACGGCGCGCCGCGCATTCCGTCCTTTGAAGGCGAACCGAAGATGGTGAAAATCGAAGGCGACATCGATACGTTCACGAACGACCTGTGGGAAAACCTCAACGAGGACAACAAGGTTTCGCTCTTCACGCGCTTCATCAACCTCAAGACCGGCAAGACCGAGACACGGATTATCAACAAGAACAAGTAATTTTGGGGAAAGGACTGTTACGGTTATGAAAGAACTGGAACTCAAGTACGGCTGCAACCCGAACCAAAAGCCGTCCAAAATCTTCACAAACGACGGGCGCGACCTGCCGATTCAGGTGCTCAACGGCAAGCCCGGCTACATCAACTTCATGGATGCGTTCAACTCCTGGCAGCTTGTCAAGGAGCTGAAGGCGGCGACAGGTCTGCCGGCAGCGGCGTCCTTCAAGCATGTCAGCCCGGCGGGCGCGGCGGTCGCGAAGCCGATGAGCGATACACTGAAGAAGATTTATTTTGTCGACGATCTCGAGCTTTCCCCGATCGCGACGGCCTACGCCAGAGCGCGCGGCGCGGACAGAATGTCCTCCTATGGCGACTGGGCGGCGCTCTCCGATGTCTGCGACAAGGAGACGGCGACGCTGCTCGCCCGCGAAGTGTCCGATGGTATCATCGCGCCGGGCTACACGGACGAGGCACTCGAGATTCTCAAGACAAAGCGCAAGGGCACATACAACGTCGTGCAGATTGACCCGGATTACAAGCCTGAGCCGATCGAGCATAAGGACGTATTCGGCATCACGTTTGAGCAGGGCAGAAACGAGCTGAAGATCGACGAAGAGATGCTGCAGAACCTCGTCACCGAGAATAAGGTGCTCACCGAGGAAGCGAAGCTCGACCTCGTGATCTCGCTCATCACGCTGAAATACACGCAGTCAAACTCCGTCTGCTATGCGAAGGATGGTCAGGCGATTGGCATCGGCGCGGGTCAGCAGAGCCGCATCCATTGCACGCGTCTCGCGGGCAACAAGGCGGACATCTGGTATCTGCGCCAGCACGAGAAGGTACTGAACCTGCCCTTTAAGCCGGGCATCCGCCGTCCCGACCGCGACAACACGATCGACGTGTACATCAGCGAGGAGCATGACGACGTGCTGCGCGACGGCGCATGGCAGCAGTTCTTCACCGAGAAGCCGGAGGTTTTCACCCGCGAGGAGAAGGCGGCTTGGCTCCAGACGATGAAGGGCGTTTCCGTCGGCAGCGACGCGTTCTTCCCGTTCGGCGACAACATCGAGCGCGCGCACAAGAGCGGCGTCGAGTTCATCGCCCAGCCGGGCGGCTCTATCCGCGATGACAACGTCATCGAGACCTGCAACAAGTACGGTATTGCCATGGCCTTCACCGGCATCCGCCTGTTCCACCATTGAGCGGGCACGGCCCGCAGCGGACGTCCGCGTGATTGCTCGCTTGCACTCGCTCGTGTTATCTGAAAACACCTGCTCTGCTCGCGATCTTTAGATGCTCCCAGTGGGCTATGATTTGAGAATAAAGGAAGAAGCAGTATGAATATTTTGGTTATCGGCAGCGGCGGGCGCGAGCATGCGATCGTCCGCAAGCTGAAGGAAAGCCCGAAGACCGGCAAGCTCTGGTGCGCGCCGGGCAACGGCGGCATCGCGGCGGACGCAGAGTGCGTCAGCATCGGCGCGATGGACATCGAGGGTGTTGTGAAGTTCGCGCAGGAAAATCCGGTCGATCTCGTCTTTGTCGCGCCGGATGATCCGCTTGCGGCAGGCATGGTCGACGCGCTCGAGGCGGCGGGTATCCGTGCCTTTGGCCCGCACGCAAACGCGGCGGTCATCGAGAGCAGCAAGGTGTTCTCGAAGAACCTGATGAAGAAGTACAACATTCCCACGGCGCGCTATGAAGTGTTCTCGGAGCCTGCGGCGGCGGTCGCGTATATCGAAGAACAGGGCAAGTTTCCGGTCGTCGTCAAGGCGGACGGTCTTGCGCTCGGTAAAGGCGTGATCATCGCGGAGGATCTGGAAGCCGCGAAAGACGCCGTGCACACGATCATGGAGGATAAGGTGTTCGGCGCTTCCGGCAACAGCGTTGTGGTTGAGGAGTTTCTGACGGGCCCGGAGGTTTCCGTGCTCGCGTTTACGGACGGCAAGACGCTGCGCCCGATGGTGTCCTCGAAGGACCACAAGCGCGCGCTCGACGGCGACGAGGGCCTCAATACCGGCGGCATGGGCACGATCAGTCCGAACCCGTACTACACCGACGCGGTAGCGGAGACCTGCATGGAGACGATCTTCCTGCCGACCATCCGTGCGATGCAGGCGGAGGGCAGACCGTTCAAGGGCTGCCTGTATTTCGGCCTGATGATTACGCCGGACGGCCCGAAGGTTATCGAGTACAACGCGCGTTTTGGCGATCCGGAGACGCAGGTTGTTCTGCCGCGTCTCAAGACAGATTTTGTCGACATTATTAACGCGGTCATCGACGAGAAGCTCGATGCGCTCGACATCGAGTGGAGCGCGGATGCGTGCGCCTGCGTCGTTATGGCGAGCGGCGGCTATCCGCAGTCCTATCCGAAGGGACTCGAGATCACCGGTCTCGACGAGAACGGTCAGGCGGCAGGCGTCACGGTTTACCATGCGGGCACGAAGCTCGCAGACGGCAAGCTCGTCACAAACGGCGGCCGTGTTCTCGGCGTGACGGCGACGGCGAAAACGCTCGACGAAGCGCTCGACAAGGCGTATCAGGCGGTTGAAACCATCCATTTCGACAACGCCCACTACCGCCGCGATATTGGCAGAACCAAATAACCTGCAGTGCGATCAAAGGCCTCTTCTCCGGAAGAGGCCTTTTTATATGCGTGATACATGTAAAACAAAAAATATTTATTGAAAAACAATAAATAAATATTGACAAACGAGAATTGATCTGCTATGCTGGTAGCAGAAAGGTCGTGGTCATAATGACGAATTCGGAGAATAATCCCATCACCATGCGGCCTGCGGTACCGCAGAATGGCATGCCGCCGCACGTGTATGCAGTAAGGCCCAAGCGGCAGTATACTTTTCCGCAGAAGCTGCTCGCGCTTTCCATGCTGCTCTTCGGCTATCTCTACATGCGTGCGTTCTTCTTCACATCTGCCAACATCGGCCGCACGCTGTTTGCCTGGCTGCTGCTCGCGGCGTCCGCTGCCTACATGACGCACTGCAAAATTCGATTGAATGCGGCTTCGATCGCCGCCGGTGCACTGACCGCCGCGTTTTCCCTGATGTTTACGGTCGGTCTCAGCGGTCTGCCGTCGTTTTTGAACAGCGTGTTCTGTCAGCTCAGCTATACGTACTTTGTTTATAAGGCGTTTGACACGTCCATCGAACGCGGGCCGGGAGAGATGTTCAGCTTCGATCTGCTCAAGGCTGTTTTTGTCCAGCCGTTTTCTTCCTTCGGCGCGCTGTTTCCGGCGGTATTCGCACCCGCAAAAGCAGGGAATAAGCGTGTGCTTCGCACGGTTGGGTTGGTACTGCTCGGGCTGCTTGCGTCTGTCATTCCAACAGTAATCGTTGTGTCGCTGCTTTCGTTTGACAGCCATTTTACTTCGCTGCTCGACCGTTTCTTCCGCTTTGATCTGGACGCAGGCACAACGGTGTCGCACATCGCGTCGCTGATCCTCGGCATCCCCGTCGCCATGTATATCTTTGGGCTGTGGGCCTCTGGTACATTCGGTGCGAACAGCGGGATGAACCGCGCAAGCTGTGCCGCATTCCGGGAAAGGGCGCATGTGCTGCCGCAGCTTCTGGTATTTGCCGCTGTGACGCCGGTGCTCGCTGTGTATGTTCTCTTCTTCATCTCGCAGTTTGCGTACTATACCTCCGCGTTTACCGGTGTTCTGCCGTCGGGATACAGCTATGCTGAATACGCGCGCAGCGGCTTTTTCGAGCTCTGCGCGGTCATGGCGATCAACAGTCTTATCGCGTTGTTTATCCACCTGTTTGTGCGCCGGAGCGGCAAAAACGTGCCGGTCCGCGTCTATACGGCGCTGATCGGCGTCTCAACGCTGATTCTTGCCGCGACGGCATGGGCGAAGATGCTCCTATATGTGGATACGTACGGCCTGACGCTTTCCCGCGTGTATACGCTGTTGTTCATGCTCGCGATGGCGCTTCTGTTCATAGTGCTGCTCGTCAAGACCATTGTGTCGAAAACGCCGTTTATCCCGATCGCGCTTTCCATCCTGCTCTTGCTGTTCGGCGGGCTGATTTTCCCGAACGCGCCGGCGGCGGTGTCCGCGTACAATACGGAGCAAGTTCTCGCGGGCGAGACGTGGGAGCTGGACGAGGATTATTTCTGGCAGCTGGGTGAAGCGGCGATTCCGGACGCCGTGCTGCTGGAGAAGTCCAATCGCGCGAACGCGGCGACGAGGGCCGGCGCGACGCAGTTCCTGGACGACTATGAGAAGTACGGCCTGAGTGAGGACAAGGGCGTATTCGCTTTCAGCATCACACGTGCCCGTGCGGAACGGGCGCTGGCAGAGCGGAAATAAGCCCAACATGCAAACATCCCCGCACCGAGATTCTCTTGGTGCGGGGATGTTTTTTGTATCGGATTATTCCAGCTCAAAGGCGCCGGTGTAAAGTCTGTAATACGTGCCCTTCTGGCTGATGAGGTCGCGGTGGCTGCCGCGCTCGATGATGTGGCCGTGGTCGAGCACCATGATGACGTCGGAATTCTTGACCGTCGACAGGCGGTGCGCGATGACGAACACGGTGCGGCCCTTCATCAGGGCGTCCATGCCGCTCTGCACAATCGCCTCGGTGCGGGTATCGATCGAAGAGGTTGCCTCGTCGAGGATCATGACCGGCGGATCGGCGACTGCGGCGCGCGCAATCGAGATCAGCTGGCGCTGGCCCTGGGAGAGGCCGCTGCCGTCGCCGGAAAGCACGGTGTTGTAGCCGTCCGGCAGCATTCGGATGAAGCCGTCCGCGTTTGCGAGCTTTGCCGCCGCGATGCATTCCTCGTCGGTGGCATCCAGCTTGCCGTAGCGGATATTCTCCATCACGGTGCCGGTGAACAGGTTGACGTCCTGCAGAACCATGCCGAGCGAGCGGCGCAGATCCGGCTTCTTGATCTTGTTGATGTTGATGCCATCGTAGCGGATCTTGCCGTCGGCGATGTCGTAAAAGCGGTTGATGAGGTTTGTGATCGTCGTCTTGCCTGCGCCGGTCGCACCCACAAAGGCGATCTTCTGGCCCGGTTTCGCATAGAGCGAGACGTCATGCAGGACAATCTTATCCGGCACATAGCCGAAGTCCACATCGAAGAGCTCCACGCGGCCGGTCAATTCCGTATAGGTCACGGTGCCGTCGCCGTGCGGATGCTTCCAGGCCCAGAGCCCCGTGCGCTTTTCGCTTTCTACCAGCGTATCGCCGTGCTTTTCGGCGTTGACCAGCGTGACATAGCCCTCGTCCGTCTCACTTTCTTCATCAAGCAGGGAGAAGATACGGGACGCGCCGGCCATCGCCATGATGATGGACGAGATCTGCTGAGTGACCTGGTTGATCGGCATGACGAAGCTTCTCGAAAGCTGGAGGAACGACGCAATGGAGCCAAGCGTCAGCGTACCCATACCGGTAAGGCTCAGGTTCGGCGTGCCGTTCAGGGCGAGCGCGCCGCCGAGAATCGCGATCAGCACATAGAGGAAATAGCCGAGCGCGTTCATGATCGGGCCGAGGATGTTGGCGAATTTGTTCGCCTCCGTGGAATTCTCAAAGAGCTCGTCGTTCTTTTCATCGAAGGTGACCTTGGATTTTTCCTCATGGCAGAAGACCTTGACGACTTTCTGGCCATTGATCATTTCCTCAATGAAGCCGTTTACCGCGCCGAGCGAGCGCTGCTGACGGACGAAGAATTTTCCGCTCTTCGAAGTGACCTTGCCGACGATTTTCATCATCACAAAGAGCATAACGAGCAGGAAGAGCGTCAGCCAGATGCTGAGCGTCAGCATCGAGAAGAAAACGGAAACGACCGTGATGATCGAAGAGAGTGTCTGCGGGATGCTCTGGGAGATCATTTGGCGCAGCGTATCGGTGTCATTTGTATAGTAGCTCATGACGTCGCCGTGCGTGTGCGTATCGAAGAACTTGATCGGCAGCGTCTGCATATGGGCAAACATCTGGTCACGAATTTTCTTCAGCGTGCCCTGCGAGACGACCGCCATCGTGCGGTTGTAGAAAAGCGTGGAGAATGCGCCGACAATATAGATGACGGCCATCTTGCACAGGGCAAGGAGCAGACCGCTGAAATTCGGCGTTGCTTCCAGCAGAAGCGGCGCGATGTAATCGTCGATCAGTGTGCGCAGGAACAGGGAGGACATAACGCTTGCGAAGGCACTGACCGCAATGCAGACGAAGACAAATACAAGCTGCAGGCGGTAGGGCTTCATATAGGTGAGCAAACGCAGCAGTGTCTTTTTATCGAGCTGCTTCATGCTTTCCTTCATCGAGAGGCGGGGGCCGTTAGGACGTGGGGGCATTGTCGTCGTCTCCTTTCGTCTGGGATTCGTAAACTTCGCGGTAGATCGGGCTCGTCTGCACCAGCTCATCGTGCTTGCCGCAGGCGGTGATTCGACCGTCGTCCAGCACGAGGATCATATCGGCGTCCTGTACGGAGGCGATGCGCTGGGCGATGATGATTTTCGTCGTATCGGGGATCTCTTTGCGGAACGCGCCGCGGATCAGCGCGTCGGTGCGCGTATCGACCGCGCTTGTCGAGTCGTCGAGAATCAGGATCTTCGGCTTCTTCAAAAGAGCGCGCGCAATGCAGAGACGCTGCTTCTGGCCGCCGGAAACGTTCGTGCCGCCCTGCTCGATGTACGTGTCGTAGCCTTCGGGGAAGGTCTGGATGAAGTCGTCGGCCTGTGCGAGGCGGCATGCGCGGACGAGTTCCTCGTCGGTCGCATGCTCGTCGCCCCAGCGGAGGTTTTCCTTGATGGTGCCGGAGAACAGCACGTTCTTCTGCAGCACCATTGCCACGGCGCCGCGCAGGGTGTCAAGGTCGTATTTGCGCACATCGATGCCGCCGACGCGCACCGCACCCTGCTGTACGTCATACAGGCGCGGGATAAGCTGCACAAGGCTCGACTTGGAGGAGCCGGTTCCGCCGATGACGCCCACCGTGGCGCCTGCGGGAATTTTCAAGTCGATGTCGGAGAGAACGGGCTTGCCGGTGCCGGCGTGGTAGCTGAACTGCACATGGTCGAATTCAATGCTGCCGTCCTTAACCTCGGTCACCGCGTTTTCAGGCGCCGTGATATCGGGTGTTTCATCAAGGATTTCCACAACACGTTCGCCGGAAGCGCGGGACATCGTGAGCATGACGAAGATCATCGAAAGACCCATCAGGCTCATGAGGATCTGCGTCGCGTAAGAGATCAGGCTCAGAAGCTCGCCGGTTGAAAGTCCCAGAACTGCGTCGCCGCCGCAGGCAACGATCGTGCGCGCGCCAAACCACGAAAGGAGCAGGACGCATGCATACATGCAAAGCTGCATCAGCGGCGCGTTCCATGCGAGCTGCTGCTCGGCCTTGCGGAAGTCCTGGTAGATGCGCTCGGAGATCGAGGTGAACTTCTTCTCTTCGTGCTCCTCGCGGACAAATGCCTTCACGACGCGGATGCCGTGCAGATTCTCCTGCACCACACCATTGAGCTTGTCGTATGTCCGGAACACGCGCTCAAAGATCGGATGAGTCTTGGACATAATCAGATAGAGGCCGCCGACGAGGATCGGGATAACCGCAACGAAGATCAGAGAGAGCTTCGCGTCGATGGAGATGGCGGCGATCAGGGAAAAGAGCGCCAGAAACGGGCTGCGCACTGCCATGCGGATGATCATCTGATACGTGTTCTGCAGGTTGGTGACGTCGGTCGTCAGGCGGGTGACGATGCTCGCCGTCGAGAATTTATCGATGTTCGAGAACGAATACGTCTGCACCTTATAGAACATGTCGTGGCGCAGATTGCGCGCAAAGCCGCTTGAGGCCTCCGCCGCAAATTTGCCGGAAATTACGCCGCAGAGAAGCTGGCCGAGCGCGGCGAACAGCAGAGCAACGCCCATCTTCAGAATATAGCTCATGCTGCCGGCGTCAATACCGAAGTCAATCAGGTTTGCCATCAGCATCGGGATGATGACCTCAAAAACAACCTCGCCGCTGATGGTAACCATGGCAAGGATGGAGTTCCTTTTCTGTTCCCGAATGCTTTGCATCAGTTTCTTAACCAATTGCTTCGCCTCCTTCATTTTTTCCTTTTTGAGTCTTCTGTCGCTGCGCCATGGCGAAATCCACGTTGAGCTTCATCCGGTTCAGATAGGAGAGCAGCGTTGTGCACTCGTTGGCCGTGAAGCCGCGCAGCAGCACGTTTTCCATCATTTCATGGTCTGCGCGGATGGTATCGACAATCGCTTCGGCCGCAGGCGTCAGCGTCAAACGGCGCAGACGGCCGTCCGTTTCGCCGATATGGCGCTCGACAAAGCCCTTTTTCGCAAGCATATCCACGACCTTGGAAGCCGTGGAGCGTGTGATGCCGAAGCGTCGCTCAACATCGCGCATATAAACCGGACCGTCGCGGTTATCCGCGATGAACTGGATGACCCAGACGTTTGCGCCCGTGAGTTGCTCGTTTTCCTGCTTGTGGGAATAGGTGTCGATAAACCGCCGCATGGTGTTGTCCAGTGCGTGCAGCGCATGGCCAATCGATTCCTTTCGCATTCAATCCTTCCTTTCATGCGGTGATTGTCCCAAAAACATATGTATGCGGCGAACAATCACGCGCTTAATTGTTTGCTATGGTACATATTATAGGCGCACAGCCGCCCATTTGTCAAGATATATCCGGCATGAAAATAAAATTTTTTGGTGCACGGAAACTTTGATGTTTCCTTATGGCGCGGAATGTGGTACAATATGCCCAACGCATAAAATGAGATATGTACCTCGCAGAAAGGCTGGGGATTTTATAACGATGAAAACAAAATACGCGTTTTGGATTGCGGGGATCGGCACGCTGCTGGCGACCGTTCTGCGCTGCATTCAGATGCTTTACTTTTTTGACGATGAAACGGGTTTTGTGACAGACAGCGGCGTTTTCGCGCTGGCTTCCGGTGGGCTCACGCTGCTTACAGCCTGCGTGAGCGGTCTGCTCTGCCGGCTGGATCGCGGGCTGTGCGGCCGGATGCGGCGGGGGACGAACGGTGCGGCCGGTGCGGCGGCACTGTTTCCGGCGCTGTTCCTGCTGCTCAGCGCATCTGTGCTGTTCCGGGATTTCTACACGTACCACCGGTTCGGCGTGGCATACTCCATTCCGACGGCGCATGTGGACGCGCACGTGCCGTTTGCGGTGCTGTCCGTGCTGTTCGGCCTAGTGATGCTGGCCTCCGCTTTCGTGTGGATGCGCGGAAAGGGTCTGCCCGGCGGCTTCGGCGCGTTGTGGACCATCGGCGTGCTCTGGGGGCTCTGCTACATGGTGCTCACGTTTATGACGTATTCGGCGTCGGCCACGACGGCGGAGAATCTCTTCACAGTCGGCGGCGGCGCGATGCTTGTGTTCTTTCTGCTCGCAGAGGGCAAACTGTTTTCCGGTATCGGCGGGAAGAACGCCGCGCGGGATATATATGTGTTTGGCCTTCCGGCAGCGGTGCTGTGGATGACGTACGGTTTGTCGAATACGGTGCTGATTGTCGCCGGACGCGGCTATGCGACGGAGATGCCGTATGTGATCCAGCTTGTGATGCTGCTTCTTTGCGTGCACATTCTCACGCTGCTTTTTACGTTCCGTCAGACGAATTTTGAGCCTGCACAGCTTGAGCGGGACACGGAAAGCCGTGAAAAGACCGGGCGTGCATCCCAAAATGCGGCCAAACTGTGAATTTTAAGGAAAAAGTTTTGAATTTTGGCAACAAGCACTTGTAATATTCCGCGAAATGCTATAAAATAAAGTAAGCAGATCATGCATCTACTATTATCAGGAGGTATAACAATCATGGCAGTTAAAGTTGCAATCAATGGTTTTGGCCGCATCGGCCGTCTGGCGTTCAGACAGATGTTCGGCGCTGAGGGTTACGAGGTTGTCGCTATCAACGACCTTACAAAGCCCTCCATGCTCGCTCATCTTCTGAAGTACGATACCGCGCAGGGCGGTTACTGCGGCAGAATCGGTGAAGGCCTGCACACTGTTGAAGCAGACGATGAGGCTAACACCATCACAGTCGACGGCAAGACCCTGAAGATCTACGCTGAGAAGGACGCGAAGGATCTTCCGTGGGGCGAGATCGGCGTTGACGTTGTTCTCGAGTGCACAGGCTTCTACACCTCTAAGGCAAAGTCCCAGGCGCACATCGATGCAGGCGCAAAGAAGGTTGTCATTTCCGCTCCGGCCGGCAATGACCTCCCGACCATCGTTTACAGCGTAAACGAGAAGACGCTCACAGCTGAGGACACCATCATCTCCGCAGCGAGCTGCACCACGAACTGCCTCGCTCCGATGGCGAAGGCACTCAACGATTATGCTCCGATCCAGAGCGGTATCATGAGCACAATCCACGCTTACACAGGCGATCAGATGATCCTCGACGGCCCGCACAGAAAGGGTGACCTCCGCCGTGCACGCGCTGGCGCTGCGAACATCGTTCCGAACTCCACAGGCGCTGCGAAGGCTATCGGCCTCGTTATCCCGGAGCTCAACGGCAAGCTCATCGGCTCCGCACAGCGTGTTCCGGTTCCGACAGGCTCCACCACCATCCTCACGGCTGTTGTCAAGGGCGCAGACATCACGAAGGAAGGCATCAACGCGGCTATGAAGGCAGCGGCTTCCGAGAGCTTCGGCTACAACGAAGATCCGATCGTCTCCTCCGACGTTATCGGCATGAAGTACGGCTCCCTGTTCGACGCAACACAGACCATGGTTGCGAAGATCGCGGACGACCTCTATGAGGTTCAGGTTGTTTCCTGGTACGACAACGAGAACTCCTACACGAGCCAGATGGTTCGCACCATTAAGTACTTCGCTGAGATCTAATCGTCTCAGAAGTCAGAAAGGGCGGGTTATCCCGCCCTTTCGTCGTTTGTGGAGGTTTGCATGAACAAAGTTGAAACAGATCGCCTGCTGCTGCGCGCGCCGCGGGAGGATGATGCGCCGGCGCTGCTCGCGATCCGCAACAGCGGCTTCGTGCGGCGGTTCAATCCGATGTCCGTCTGGGACGAAAAGCGGATGCGCGGGGAGATCCGGGAGGAAATCGAAAACGACAGCGCATACTATATCGAGCGCAAAGCGGACGGTGCGCTGCTCGGCATGATCGGTGTCGAGGAGGACGAGCTGCGCTATCGCGTGCGCGCGAAAGGCGTTTCCTACTACCTCGACGAGGCGTATGCGCGGCAGGGTTACATGAAAGAGGCGCTCCGCACGGTGATTCGCACGCTGTTCGCACAGGATCCGGAGCTGGAGGTCGTCTCCGCGCGCGTGTTTTGCGGCAATATAGCCTCGGAGCGGTTGCTGCTCTCGCTCGGCTTCACCTGCGACGGTTGCATACGCCGCTGTGTGCGTATGGAGGACGGCACGGTTTTTGACGATATGCAGTTTTCCCTGCTGCGCGGGGAATTGCGGTAAAGGACGGTATAAAACAGATTGAATCCTGAGGCGCCTGAAAAAGCACCTCTTTTATATGGTGTTCATCTCCCGAAGCTTTTGCAGGAACAGCTCTGCCGCCTTGGGGAAAACCTGATGCTTTTTCCACACGACGTTCAGACCGACGGTGAGCTTTGGCGCAAGTGGGCGGAAGCAGAGGCGGCTGTCGCCGGTTGTGTTGATGATTTTGTCGAGACACAGCGCGCATCCAAGCCCCTCTTCAACCATTAAAGACGCGTTGTAGAGGAGGTTGTAAGTTGCGACGACGTGCAGCGTGTCGAAGCTGCTGCCGAGCCAGCCTGCCAGCTCATTCTGTACCATAGTCTGCCGGGAGATAATCAACGGCAGGTTCCGCAGGTCTGCCGGTTGAATCGCGTCGCGTGCGGCGAGCGGGTGGTCGCGGCGCAGCAGGACGCCCCATATATCCGTGGCAGGCAGGCGGATATAGTCGTATTTGTGGACATCCGCCGGTTCAACCAGGATGCCGAAATCGAGCAGACCACGGTCAAGCTGCTCTGTAACATACTCGGCGTTTCCGCTGTACAGGTGATAGCGGATGTGCGGATAAAGCGTGTGCAGCGTCTTTGCGGCGCGTGTGAGCAGGCGCATGGCGTCCGTCTCGCCTGCGCCGATGTGAATCTCGCCGCTGATCAACTCGTCCCGCCGCGCAAACTCCGCTTCTGTGCGGTCAGCAAGCTCTATCATTTCCTCTGCGCGCCGGCGCAGCAGCATGCCTTCGTCGGTCAGTGTGATTTTTTGATTGCGTCTGCCGCGGTTCAGTAGCTTTGTGCCCAGTTCTTCCTCCAGCTCCATGATCTGCCGGGAGAGTGTCGGCTGGGTGATGTGAAGAAAGTTTGCCGCCTCAGAAATACTCTCTTCCCGGGCGACCGCAAGGAAATATCGCAGAACGCGCAGTTCCATAGAATCTCCGCCTTTCGTTTTCTTTCATCATACGGGAAACTTCATATGCCTGTCAAGCATAAAATAAAATTTAATATAGGTATTTGATCTTTAATGCGCGGCGCGGTACAATGGGAGCAGCAAAACGAGATGAGGTGTTTCCATGAAAAAGAAGAGATTCAACCATTCCAGTGAAAAGAAAGCGTACCGCGTAAAGCGCATATCTGCGCCGCAGCGGAGAGAAACGGAAAACCGGAAGGAAGTGCTCCGGCTCTGGGGGCTTTGGGGCAGCCATTTTGCGGCGTAAAAACGCCACAGCGTCCTATCCGTGATGGGGGTAAAAGATGGGAATCGATTGTCTTTGCTGTCTTCTGGAAGATACGGGTTGCTCGCCGCAGGAAATCGAGCGCTTTCTGCAAATGCAACGCGTGGGGGACAGGGCAGGTCAGATTCGCCTGCTCACGTGCTGCCGCTGCACGCTTCTGGAACGCATGCACAGCGTTCAGAAGCAGATCGATGAGATCGACTGCCTGATCTATCGGCTTAAAAAGGAACAGTAATTTCTCAAATGACGAAACGGAGGAAACAAAATGGAGAAGAAGCTTGGCTTCGGTTTGATGCGTCTGCCGTCGCTGGACGCGAACGACCCGGGCAAAATCGACATGGAGCAGACCAAAAAGATGGTCGACACGTTTATCGAACGCGGCTTTACCTACTTTGACACCGCATGGATGTACTGCGCATTCAACAGTGAGCGCGCCGCAAAAGAGGCGCTGGTTGAGCGTCACCCGCGCGGCAGCTTCACGCTCGCGACGAAGCTGCATTCCGGGTTCCTCAAGACAAAGGAGGATCGCGACCGCATTTTCAACGAGCAGATGGCGAAAACAGGCGTTACGTTCTTCGACTACTATCTGCTGCACGATATCAACATCCACAGCTACGACATCTATAACGATCTCGATTGCTTTGCATGGATCCAGGAGAAAAAGGCGAAGGGGCTTGTGAAGCACATCGGCTTCTCCTTCCACGACAACGCCGAATTTCTCGATAAGGTGCTTTCCGAGCATCCGGAGTTTGAGTTTGTTCAGCTCCAGCTCAATTACCTCGACTGGGACAGCGTGGGCGTGCAGTCGAGAGCCTGCTATGAGGTTGCCGTGAAGCACAATATGCCGGTGTTTGTCATGGAGCCGGTCAAGGGCGGTACGCTGGCGGCGGTGCCGGAAGCGGTGGAGAAGATGTTTCGGGATTACCATCCGGAGCTGTCGGTGCCGTCGTGGGCCATTCGCTTTGCGGCGAGCCTCGACAATGTCCAGATTGTGCTCTCCGGCATGAGCAATATGGAGCAGCTTCTTGACAACACAGGCTATATGCAGGATTTCAAACCGCTCACCGGGGAAGAACATGCGATTGTCCGCCGCGCGGTGGAGGCGATTAACGCGAACATCGAGATTCCCTGCACCGGCTGCTCCTACTGCACGGACGGGTGCCCGATGCATATCGCGATTCCGAAGTATTTTTCCCTCTACAACGCGGATAAGCAGGAAATCAAGGGTAAAGGCTGGACGCCGCAGGGCGAGTATTATGACAACCTGACCAAAACCTTCGGCAAGGCGAGCGCGTGTATCGCGTGCGGCCAATGCGAGGGCGTCTGCCCGCAGCATCTGCCGATTATCGAGCGTCTCAAGACGGTCGCAGAGCATTTTGAATCGTAAAAAACAGGCGGTATCCGAAACCAACGGATACCGCCTGTTCGTTACAGGGGCAGATAAGGGAGAATCAGCTCGCAGACGAGGACGACGGCGCTTGCGAAGACGGCGACGGTTAGCAGGCTCTTGCCGCGGAAAGCGAGCAGAAGCGCCGCAGCAAAACCGATCGCCGCGCTGATGACGCTGCCGGTGGCGGTAAGAATCGCCGGGAAGGTCATCGCAGAAAGCGTCGCATATGGGACGTAGTACAGAAAAGAGCGGATATACCGGTTCGTGATTTTGCGCCGGATCAGCGTCAGCGGCAGCATGCGGATCAGATACGTGACCACCGCCATCACGGCGATATAAAGCAGAACGTCAACTCGCATGGCGATCCTCCTCCGGTTCCGCAGGCTTGTCCTCGAGAGGGAAGAGCAGTGCCGCGCCGCCTGCCACAAGCAGGGTGATCAGGATAATCCGAAAGCCCGAAGAAATTTCTCGCAGCAGCGGCGCATAGGTGAATACGGTTGCGAGCAGCATGGAGAGCACCACAACGCCCGCAACCACGCGGTTTTCCTTTGCGGGCGGGATGACGATTGCGATGAACATGCCGTAAATCGCGATGCCGAGCGCGTTTGTAAGGATCGCCGGCAGGATGTTGCCCGCCGCCGCGCCGAGCACGGTGCCGAGCACCCAGCCCGGAACGGCGACCGCGATCAGACCGTAGCTGTAAAACGGTGAGAGCGGCTCCGGCTGGCTGACGCTGACGGCGAAGATCTCGTCCGTCATGCCGTAGGCGATGCCGAGTCGGTGGTGAAGCGGCATCGCAGGAGAGAGCTTCTGCGAGAGCGCGCAGGACATCAAAAAATACCGCAGGTTGATGACGAGCTGCGTGAAGGCGAGCTCTATGTACGAGGCGCCTGCGGCGATGATGCCCAGTGCGGCGAACTGGCCTGCGGAGGTCACATTTGCGGCGGACAGCACGGCGGATTCCAAAACGGAAAGTCCGATGCCGGCGGCCTGGATACCGAAGGCGAACGACACGGCAAAGTAGCCGAAGCAGATCGGCATGCCGTCCCGCATTCCCTTCGTGAAATACTGCGTTCTTGTCATGATCCGGTGATTTTCCTTTCTGTAACCGGCCCGAAAGGGTCGAAAAAAGGCGGTTTTACACCGCCGAAAAATAGACATAAAAATCCCCGCCCGACCGTAACGTGCTCTCAATAACCTGCTACGTTAGAAGCAGGTGGGTGCTCTCCCGCAGGGTTCTCGCTCCCTTCGTCCAACGCCGGTCAAGCCGGCGCCGGGAGGTCTGCAGTCCGCCTGCGGAGGCGGGCTCCCGAAAATTTGAGTGTAGGGTTATTCTTGCACGGTCCGCGTATCGGGCAGGTGGTTTTAGTGTTTGCCGGCGCACAAGGGTTATGCGCGGGAGGTTATTCCTCTTCTTCCTCCATAGCCTGTGCGTAGCGAGACTCGAAAATATCGGCCAGCTTGTCGAGCAGCTCCTCGTCCTCAACCTCGGAAAGCTGTTCCTCGCCGTCCACATTGACGACCTCAAAGATATAATACTCGTCGGCGTCTGCGATCTCACCCTCCGCGTCGCGCAGTGTCGGGATCAGCGCCATGAAGTAGCCGTCATCATTTTCGATCTCATCGATGATTTCAAATTCATGCTCGTTGCCTTCGTCGTCCAGCAGGACAACCAGATCGGCCTCGTAATCCTGTTCGTTCTCTATGCTCATGGCAAGTAACAGTCCTTCCAAAATAAACTCAGAGTGTCTCTCTGCTTACTAATTGTAGCGTGAATAGACGATAAAGTCAAGCGTGTTTTTTTAAATTCACACATGCCAAATTTTTTCAAAAAAGTTCAAAATAACTATTGACAAAATGAACAACGCGTGATAACATATAGATGAAAAGAGGAAGACCTCCAGAGAACGCAAAGTAGATCGAGAAATCAAAGAAGATTTTGAAGGAAGCAAAAGCTTCAAAAAGATCGAAGCGGTTCAGCGTGCGGGACAAAAATCCCGAAGGTGAAAAGGCGCAGGAGAGAACTCTTGATGCAGCATTTCTAAAGATCCGACATGGTCATTCAAATGAAAACGCGAAGGCGGAAAACCGGATCTGTAGAAGGTATCCGGAGAATTTGGGGAACTGAAATCCATTCAAAGCGAAAACAACATGTACAAGCTTGTGATGGAAAAGTTCAGATGGAGATTTGAAGAGCAATCTCAGAAACGACACGGATAAGGAAATGCTGTGAGAGCCGAAAGGCAAAGATTAAAAAGAAAGCAGGTGAGGCCAATGGCTAACGAACCCCAGCAGTATATCGTCCGTGGTACATTGTGCCTCGGATAAATATACAGCAAAGAATGAAATCTGTATAAGGAAAAGACAGAAAATCGTTTCAATCCATGTGATGGCGAAGTAAAAATCTGTATACTGGTAAATGCCGGGAGAACGGCGCAGAAGACAGAAAAAGGCGAAATGCTTAAACTTCGGCAGATCAAAGAGAAAAACAAAAATCTGAAATTTCCACCGGAACCAAAATGCGAGAAGCAAAGAGGAAATCCGGACAGATAAAGGAATTGCCTATATCAGTTACAGCCGGTTTTATCAGATCGATAAAGCGGAAAACGGCACAAACACAGACTTTCAGATTTATATGCACGCGATATTTCAGGCTTTAAGAAAGCTCGGGATCGAAAAGCGAGTCCCAAAAGGTTCAGCGTTATGGCATAAGAGAATCTAAAAGTTATGGATGATATAACGATTCAAATCAAATTTAATATAGAAAAACAAATAATTTGTTTGGAGTTGTTTCCAATGTACGCGTGATTACCCTGAAAGCCAGACAAAAGCTGTGACATCCGGGATAAACCGGAAGAGGACAGTCCAATGCACAGAGTAATTTAGGTCGAACATCGACACGATAAAACACACAACACACAAACAGAAAGATCAAAAGGGCTTTTCCGGAAATTGGAGAAGCCCTTTTTACATTCCGCATTTTGAAATATGCGCGATGCGACAGGGGAAGCCGGGAAAGACGTTGTTTTTAGGTGGGGTTTGTGGTATACTAAAAAACAATAGGAATTATGCTGCACGGCAGGCAGCGGGCGCGGGAAAAAACGCGCCTTGGAATGAAATCGGAGAAAGGAATGCGATATACTGATGAATGATAAAAAGATGTATGACGTTGTGATTGTCGGCGCAGGCCCGGCAGGATTGACGGCCGCGCTGTACTGCGGCCGTGCGGGCTTCGATACACTGGTGCTCGAAAAGCTCTCGCCCGGCGGGCAGATGGCGACAACAAATGAGATTGAAAACTATCCGGGCTTTCCGGGTGTGACCGACGGCTTTTCGCTTGCGATGAATATGAAAGCGCAGGCGGAACAGTTCGGAGTACAGCAGGATTACGCCGAGGTGCTCGCGCTGCGCACAGAGGGGGATATCAAGCTCCTCGAGACGAAAAAAGGCACGCTGCGCGCGCGCAGTGTGATCCTTGCACCGGGCGCCGCGCCGCGTCTGCTCGGGCTGCCGAACGAAAGCGCGCTGCGCGGCAAGGGCGTGTCGTATTGTGCGACATGCGACGGCGCCTTTTACCGCAAAAAGACGGTCGCAGTTGTGGGCGGTGGCGACACGGCCGCAGCGGATGCGGTATTCCTTTCTTCGCTCTGCGAGAAGGTCTACCTGATCCATCGCCGGGATAAGTTGCGCGCTTCAAAGAGCTATACAGCAAAGCTCGATAAACCGAATATTGAGATGGTCTGGAACAGCGTCGTGGAGGAGATCCTGGAGAACGGCCGCGTCTGCGGCATCCGTGTGCGCAACGTTCAAACGAACGAGGAACGACAGATCGACCTGAACGGCCTGTTTGTGGCGGTCGGCAACGTCCCGGCAACGGATTTTGTCCGCGGCGCGGTGGAACTGGATGCGGCCGGCTATTTCACCGCAGGTGAAGACACAAAGACGAATATCCCCGGCGTATTTGCAGCGGGCGACTGCCGCAGAAAACCGCTCAGACAGATTGTCACGGCGGCGGCGGACGGCGCGGTGGCGGCGTACGCGGTAGAGGAATACCTCTCCTGAGGGGTGCAGGATCAAAATGGACAAGATGAAAGAGCTGTATATCAAATATCGGGAGATGATCCTGTATATTGTGTTCGGTGGGCTGACAACAGCTGTCAGCTTTGTCTCCTACTGGATTTTTGTGGATGTATTTCATATTCCGTATATGGTTTCCACAGCGCTCTCGTGGATCGTATCTGTCACGTTCGCCTATGTTACAAACCGGAAATGGGTGTTTGAGAGCCGGGCACACGGCTTTTGGCCGGTGCTGCTCGAGATGCTCCGCTTCTATGCGTGCCGCATCGCTTCCGGCCTGATGGAAATGGGACTGATGTTCACGGGTGTCGATCTGCTGCACATCAACGATAAGATCGTCAAGCTGTTTGCGAATGTGTTCGTCATCATTGCAAACTACGTGTTGAGCAAATTGATCGTTTTTCGTAAGAAACGGAGCGTTGACGAATCCGCCCGGCAGGACTATAATAGATAAAACAAAACCGGAGGCGCTGTGCGTCCGGGATTGGAGGTTTAAATGGCTAAGGGAAGACAGCGGCGGGATGAATTCGAGGACGTTTCAAGCGATTCCTCGAAGCAGGCCTACCGCAGAAATCAAAAGAAAAAGAAAAAAACGGGGCTGAAGGTCTTTTTGGGCATTTTCTTCTCGCTGCTGATTCTCATCGGCGGCGTGCTGATTTACGTGTCCACATTTATGCTCGGCGGGCTGAAGACCACGAATATCACGCGAAACAAAGAGGAGCTCGGCATTTCGGAGGATACGCAGTCGGAAGCGGGCATCACGAACATTGCACTGTTTGGTGTGGATGCGCGCGGTGATTCCGAAACCTTTACGGGCCGCAGCGACGCGATCATGGTGATGTCGATCGACACGATCCACAATAAGGTGAAGCTGACCTCCCTGATGCGCGATGTGCGCGTCTACATCGGTGAGGAATGCGCTTATGATACCGGCTACGACAAGCTGAACCACGCATATATGTACGGCGGGCCGGAGCTGGCAATCCGCACGATCAACCAGAATTTCGGGCTGGATATTCAGGATTATGTCACGGTCAATTTCGCTGCGATGGCGGAAATCGTCGATGCGTTCGGCGGTGTGGATATCGAAGTGACCGACGACGAAATCTATGAACTCAACAAAAACCTGCGCAATCTGCAGGGGGAGAGCCCGGAATCGCTTTCCGGCCCGATGGTGGAGTACACCGGCAGTGCCGGCCTCGCACATCTCGACGGCAACCAGGCCGTTGCCTACGGCCGCATCCGCGCGATCGGCAACGATAACGCACGTGTGGAACGCCAGCAGGAGGTGCTTTCCGCGCTGCTGGGTAAGGTGGGATCGATCTCAAAGCTCGAATATCCCGGCATCGTCAGCAAGCTGGCGCCGCTCTGTGAAACCTCGCTGTCCGTCGATCGAATTATCGGCTGCGCGCAGATCGCTCTGACCGGCTTTACGATCGAGCGCCTTTCCATTCCGGGCGACGAAGAAGGGTATGACTCCGATTACTGTGAGGGCGGCGGCTGGATGTGGACGTACGACGTAGAGCAGGCTGGCCGTCACGTCCGCCGGTTCATCTACGAGGACGACTATAAAGAATAACGGGTACATATCGAGGAAGAAAGGATTGCATAACATGAAAAAACCGATTTTGGTCGTGATGGCGGCGGGGATGGGCAGCCGGTACGGCGGCCTGAAGCAGATCGACCCCGTCGGCAAGAACGGCGAGATCATCATGGATTTTTCGATTTACGATGCGATGCGGGCTGGCTTTTCCAAGGTGATTTTCATCATTAAAGAAGAGCGTCTGCAGGATTTCAAAGAGGTCGTGGGCGACCGCGTTTCCCGCTATATTCCGGTGGAATACGCATTCCAGAAGCTCGACGATCTGCCCGAGGGCTTTTCGGTGCCCGAAGGGCGTGAGAAGCCGTGGGGAACCGGTCACGCCGTGCTCGCAGCGCGTGATTTGATCGATGCGCCGTTTGCGGTCATCAATGCTGACGATTTTTACGGCGGCGAGGCGTTCCGGGAGATCGGTGCGTTTTTGGAGACGGCGGAGGACGGCGAAAAGGCGCACTGGGCGATGGTCGGCTATCAGCTTCAGAACACGCTGACCGAAAACGGCCATGTCGCGCGCGGCGTCTGCGTCGAAAAGGACGGCATCCTCGAAACGGTCGTGGAGCGCACGCGCATCGAAAAGCGTGCGGACGGCCCGGCCTACACGGAGGACGGCGGCGAGACGTGGCATTCGCTTCCGGCAGACGCCACCGTTTCGATGAACCTGTGGGGCTTCACGCCCGGCTTTGTGGAGGACTTGAAGCGTGATTTCCGCGCGTTCCTCGAGAACGACGTGCCGAAGAACCCGATGAAGGCGGAATATTTCCTGCCCTTTGTCGTCAACGATCAGATCCGCGCGGGCAAGGCCGATGTGCGCGTGCTGAAATCGGCGGACAAATGGTATGGCGTTACATACAAGGAAGATAAACCGGTCGTGATGCGCGCTTTGGCGGACATGATGGCCTCCGGCGTGTATCCGGATCCGCTCTGGAAGTAAAGAACAGCAGAGGGCCGCGTTTTGCGGCTCTTTTTTGTGCGGTTCTGCGCTTTTTTCTCGAAAACTGTGTTTTCCCCCTTGCGAAAAAGCCGAAAAAAAGCTATAATGAAGAAAATCAGTAGTATGGCATTTTGCGGGATGCGGGCGGTGCTTTTGGCGCGGCTTCGTGTCTGCGTGATGTCTGCCAAATAAACTGGAACCGAAAGGAGTACCACTTATGAATTATTCCAAAGAAGTGGAAATGATGTGCACTGTAGCCAAGGGTCCGAAGCACGGTCCGGCTCCGATCCCGGAAGAGGGCAAATGGGTACAGGCAAAGGAAATCAAGGATATTTCTGCTTACACCCACGGCGTGGGCTGGTGTGCACCGCAGCAGGGCGCTTGCAAGCTGTCCCTGAACGTCAAGGACGGCGTTATCGAAGAGGCGCTCGTTGAGACGATCGGCTGCTCCGGCATGACGCACTCCGCGGCTATGGCGGCTGAAATCCTCCCGGGCAAGACGATCCTCGAGGCGCTGAACACAGACCTCGTCTGCGACGCGATCAACACCGCGATGCGCGAGCTGTTCCTCCAGATCGTTTACGGTCGTTCCCAGTCCGCTTTCTCCGAGGGCGGTCTCGTCATCGGCGCAGGCATGGAAGACCTCGGTAAGGGCGCGCGCTCCATGGTCGGCACCATGTACGGCACAAAGGCAAAGGGCGTTCGTTATCTTGAGATGACCGAAGGCTACTGCACAAGAATGGCGCTCGACGCTGACGACCAGGTCATCGGCTACGAGTTCGTTTCCCTCGGCAAAATGACAGACTTCATCAAGAAGGGCATGGAGCCGAACGAAGCATACGAGAAGTCCAAGGGTACATACGGCAGATTTGCTGACGCCGTCAAGTACATCGACCCGCGCAAGGAATAAGGAGGGCACGAGCATGGCAACATTTGAAGGTTACGAGAGACGTGAGGCGAAAATCCTCGGCGTCCTGAAAGAATACGGCATTTCCTCGATCGACGAGTGCAAGACCATCTGCGAGGAAAAGGGCATCGATCCGTACACCATCGTACAGGAAACACAGCCGATCTGCTTTGAGAACGCAAAGTGGGCTTACACCGTAGGCTGCGCAATTGCCATCAAGATGGGCTGCACAAAGGCTGCGGACGCCGCTGCTGCCATCGGCATCGGTCTGCAGGCGTTCTGTATCCCGGGCTCCGTTGCGGAGAACCGCAAGGTCGGTCTCGGTCACGGCAACCTCGGCAAGATGCTCCTTTCCGAGAAGACAGAGTGCTTCGCGTTCCTCGCAGGTCACGAATCCTTCGCGGCGGCTGAGGGCGCAATCAAGATCGCGCTCAACGCGAACAAGGTCAGAACCAACCCGCTCCGCGTTATTCTGAACGGTCTGGGCAAGGACGCTGCGTTCATCATTTCCAGAATCAACGGCTTCACCTATGTGGAGACCGAGTTCGATCCGTACAGCGAGGAAGTTAAGGTTGTCAGCGAGACACCGTACTCCAACGGTCCGCGTGCGGACGTCAAGTGCTACGGCGCAGACAACGTTCCGGAAGGCGTTGCGATCATGAAGCTCGAGAAGGTCGGCGTTTCCATCACCGGTAACTCCACCAACCCGACCCGCTTCCAGCATCCGGTTGCTGGCACCTACAAGAAGTGGTGTGTCGAGAACGGCGTCAACTACTTCTCCGTGGCGTCCGGCGGCGGCACAGGCCGTACGCTCCATCCGGACAACATGGCGGCTGGCCCGTCCTCTTACGGCATGACCGACACCATGGGCCGCATGCACTCCGATGCGCAGTTCGCGGGTTCCTCCTCCGTCCCGGCACACGTCGAGATGATGGGTCTCATCGGCATGGGCAACAACCCGATGGTCGGCGCGACCGTCGCCTGCGCTGTTGCAGTTGAAGAGGCTTCCAAGTAAGTTTCATACAGCAGTTCTGCAAGCCACTGGTTTTCCAGTGGCTTGTTTGTTTTTTGTCGGAATGATGGACAAGAGATGGATAATGTGATAAGATGAACTTGAAATCTTTGACTGTGCGGAGGGGAATAACATGAAAAAGCTGTGTGCTCTGGCATTGATTCTGGCCATGATGCTGTTGCTGACATCTTGCGGGATGGTCGAGAAAATGGTCGGCGATGCGGTGCGGGAAAGCTACGGCGATGAAGTCGGCGATCTCTATGAAGAGGCGCTCGAGCAGAACCGGCAGGATCTGAAAGAGCTGGAGGATGACTGGAATACGGTTCGTGATTCGATGCGGGACGAGCTGCACGCCGCGGCCGAGGAACAGTACGGCGAGCAGGCCGAGGAGGCCAAAGTGCTTAAGGAAAAGACTTTTGATCTGCCGGGACGTGCGTACCAGTTTTTCGGAAATACGACCGTACACAACGGCATTACGTTTTATAATCCCAAATATATTATCGAGCATGATGCGCTGCCGAATTGACAGGTCGGGCTGTTTCGAGAAAGGAATGAGACAGGATGAACACATTTGAAAAGCTGGAGACGCTGACGGCGAAAGCGAAGGCGGATGCGGCGCTGCGCGGACGGCTGCTCGGGACGCGCGAGAGCCGGGATCCGCTCGTGTCATTCTGCGCGATTGCGCAGGCGGCGGGGGTCGATCTCTCCGTCGGCGAGCTGTTCGCCGTAGGACAGGAGTATTCGGACAACCAGTGCAAGAGCACGAACGGCGGAAATCCAACGCCCTACGACGCCTTTGACGATGCCTACGAAAACTTTCTGGCGGGACTCGCCTGATCCCAGGAGGCGCTTATGCAGTATCTTTGCAGCCTGACGACGCTGCCGCACGTCAGCTTTATGAATTATTTCAGCCCCAAGGGCGAATGGATGCACTTTCGGCGGCGCAACGTCGAGTACATCATGTATTACATCGCCGAAGGCGAGATGTATATTCAGGAGGACGGCACGGAGTATGTCTTAAAGCCCGGCGACGTCTTTTTCCTGCAGCCGTATCTGGAGCACGTCGGCACGCGCCCGGCCAAGTGCGCGTATTATTTCGCGCACTTCAGCAATCTGTCTCTGCTGCCGTTCGACTACGGCGAGGGCACGGCGCTCGAGATTGCCGACCATGAAATCGCCGAGGACACGGTGGACGGCGTGTTCGATTTCGAGCACTGTATGCTGCCCAAGCAGATCCGTGTGCGCGACAAGGCGGTTCGCGCGCAGATCACGGCGCTGTTTGAGGAGGGCATTGAAAAGGGGCGCTCCGGCGCGAAGAATTTCCGTGTATTCTGGGCTTGCAAGCTGCTCGAGATTCTGACGATGCTCGCGCAGACCGGTCTGGACGCGAAAGCCGAAGCCATCAGCAGCGCGCTGCCGCCGCGCACGACGGGGAAGATCAACGAGCTGTGCGCGTATCTCGATACGCACTACGCTGAGAAGATCACGGGCAGTTCCATCGAGGCGGAGATGGGGATGAATTTTGACTACCTGAACCGCACGTTTCGGCGCGTCACCGGTAAGACCGTGTTCCAATATCTCAACCGCGTGCGCATCAACCGCGTCAAGGAGCTGCTCAAAACGACGGATATGAAGCTCGCGGAGATCGCCGCGCTGACCGGCTTTTCCGACGAGTTTTACCTCAGCCGCCAGTTCAAAAAGGCGACCGGCGTAGCGCCGATCCTATACGCGCGCGGACAGATGAAGAACTAAAAAAGCCTTGCTTTCCTTTTGTCGGAGAGCAAGGCTTTTGCGCGTTTTGTGTTATTTTTCCGCTCTCGCCATGCGAAAGCGGGCGATGGGGATGTTGATAAGGTACGTCAGCCCGGCGGCGATCATGCAGATTGCGGCGGCGTTCAGCACGATAAGGATCGCGCCGGAGAGAACCAGCCAGATTACAGAGCCGAACGTCGCGAGGGACAGCGTGGGGGATACGTCGTAGAGCGCGAAATAGGAGATGACCTGTGTGGCGGTCAAAGCCGTCAGAGAGAGTACAAAGGAAAGGCGCATCGTGCCGCGGCAGAAAAACCAGCGCGGAATGGCGAGCGCGGGAAACGCCAGGAGAAAGGCTGCGCCGAAGCCCATGACCGTGATGTAGTTTTTCCACGTGAGCGGGTCATAGTCGTTTGGATGCAGCGCCACGCTGCGATAAAACTGGAGCTGCATGGCGAGCATCATCAGGAAGACAACGCAGCCGATCGCGCCGGTGAAGATGAAAATACCGCGCCAGATATCGCCGATCGGGTGAAAAAAGCTCTCCTTGAGGTGCGGCTTGCCGTCCCGGTCGATTTTATATGTACCGTAGAACGCTTCTTCACGCGTCATGCTTCAGCACCGTCCTTTGCTTCAGTCTTCATGCTCTTTGTCGTCATTGTCCGTCTCGGGCACTTCGCCCTTGACGATCAGCAAGCGCGCAAGGCGCTGATCCTCCACAGCGAGCACGGTGATCGTCAGGTTTTTGACCTGCACACACGGGTGCTCGTCCTCTTTCGGAATGCGGCCGAGCAGGTCGGTCACAAGCCCTGCGATCGTATCGTAATCGCCCTCGGGCAGCTCCACGCCGGTCAGGTCGGAGATCTCATCGATGGAGGTTGTGCCGTCCACGGTGAATTCGTTTTCACTCACGCGGAAGATTTCCTCCTCCTCGTTGTCGTATTCATCCTGAATGTTGCCGAGGATGGATTCGATCAGGTCTTCAAGCGTAATCAAACCGGCCGTGCCGCCGTATTCGTCGACGATGACGGCGATCTGAAGGCGGCGCTCCTTGAGCTCCTTGAAGAGCTGGCTGCACTTCTTTGTTTCGGGGATGAAGTACGCCGGACGCAGCATATCGCGCAGGTGGATGAACTCCGGAATGGGCTTATCGATATAGGGCAGAAAATCCTTGACATAGCAGATACCGACGATCGTATCGATATCCTCGCGGTATACCGGCAGACGGGAGAAGCCCTCCTCTACCGCTACGGCGGCGACGTCCGTGATTGAGGAATCCTCGCTGACCGCGCAGATATCGGTGCGGTGCGTCATGACCTCGCTGACTGTCGTGTCGTTGAAATCGAGGATGTTCGTGATCATGTCAAGCTCATTTTCCTCAATGACGCCTTTTTCCTCGCCCTCGCCAACCATGTGGAGGATTTCTTCCTCGGTCACCGTTTCGCCGAGCGCCTTCGGGTCGTTGCCGAGCAGGCGCATCACGCCGTCGGAAATGAGGTCGCAGAGCTTCATAAACGGGCGCATCGAGCCGCTCAGCGCGCGGATCATTCCCACCAGCTTATAGCTGCTGCGCATGCTGCGCGCGGCCTTGTGCGCGACGAATTTCTTCGGGACAAAATCTGAAGCGGTCAGAAACAGCGCCGCACAGAGCAGTGTACTGAGCACGATGGAGAGCGCTGCGGCAAAAAGCGGCGCCAGCCCCGTGCTGAGCAGGGCGTTGTCGAGCAGCGGTGAAAAGCCGACCACGGAAACGCCGATGGCGAAGAAACCCATCAGCATCATACCGAACTGCAGTGGCGAGGCGAAGCTCTCGTTCGCATCGAGATACGCGAGAAATTTTTTCGCGCGGCGGCTGCCGTTTTCGGCGTCCTTTTTGACGCGTGACTCGTTCGCGGAGTCCACGGCGGATTCGCACATGGCGAAGAGCGCGCCGAGTACAAAAAACAGGACGAGCAGCGCAATGGCCGCGGGCAGCGGGAGAATGGACGAAGCGGGCGTTATAGTGCCGTAAGGGTCGTCGTTCATAGTTTTAATCTGCATCCTTTCCTTTTTGAACAAAAAATATATACACTGGAATTTTACCGCAAATTCAGCCTGTTGTCAATGTTTTGCCGATGTTCCCGGCGGCGGGGAACGGGATTCCGGATTTTCGGGCATAAATTTAAAAATTCATCGTTTTTTCCTTTACATGCGGCTGAAAAAATGATAAACTTTGTATGTACGGCAGTATGGGCATTTCTGCGCCTGCTCTGCAAACGGCAGGGCAAGACGGTGCGGCGGGTGCATCTTGCCGTCAGCACATTCATTGATAATCCTTAAAGGAGGAATTAGTTAAATGGCAAGAAAAATGAAAACCATGGATGGTAACAACGCTGCCGCGCATGTTTCCTATGCGTTTACAGACGTTGCCGCTATCTATCCGATCACGCCGTCTTCCGTTATGGCTGATGAGACCGATAAGTACGCTGCTGCCGGCAGAAAGAACCTTTTCGGCCGCGAAGTCCGCGTAACGGAGATGCAGTCCGAGGCCGGCGCCGCAGGTGCTGTCCACGGCTCCCTCGCAGCCGGCGCGCTCACGACGACTTATACGGCTTCTCAGGGCCTTCTCCTGATGATCCCGAACATGTATAAGATGGCCGGCGAGCTGCTCCCGAGCGTTATCCATGTTTCCGCCCGCTGCGTCGCTTCCCATGCGCTGAACATTTTCGGCGACCATTCCGACGTTTATGCATGCCGTCAGACCGGCTATGCGATGCTGTGCTCCAACAGCCCGCAGGAGGTCATGGATCTCGGCGCTGTTGCGCATCTCGCCGCAATCAAGGGCAAGGTTCCGTTCCTCCATTTCTTCGACGGTTTCCGTACCTCCCATGAGATCCAGAAGATCGAGGTTTGGGACTACGAGGATCTCGGCGAAATGCTCGACTGGGACGCTGTCAATGCGTTCAGAAGAAACGCTCTGAATCCGGAGCATCCGGTTCTCCGCGGCCAGGCGCAGAACGGCGATATCTTCTTCCAGGCGCGTGAGGCCTGCAACAAGTACTACGATGCGATCCCGGAGACCGTCGTCGAGTACATGGATAAGGTCAATGCGAAGATTGGCACAAACTACAAGCCGTTCAACTACTATGGCGCACCGGACGCTGAGAAGGTCATCATCGCGATGGGCTCTGTCTGCGAGACCATCGAGGAAGTCATCGACTACATGATGGCAGCCGGCGAGAAGGTCGGCCTTGTCAAGGTTCACCTGTACAGACCGTTTGTTGCGAAGTATCTGCTCGACGTGCTTCCGGAGACCGTCAAGACGATTTCCGTGCTCGACAGAACGAAGGAGCCGGGCTCCATCGGCGAGCCGCTGTACCTCGACGTCCTCGCAGCAATCAACGGCACGCAGTTCGGCTGCGCGAAGGTGCTCACAGGCCGCTACGGCCTTGGCTCCAAGGATACGAAGCCGGCTGATATCATCGCGGTTTACCGCAACATGGAGAAGGGCGACGACGCGAAGAAGAAGTTCACGATCGGCATCGTCGACGACGTCACGCATCTCTCCCTCGACGCGACCGAGCATCCGGATACCGCTCCGGCAGGCACAAAGTCCTGCAAGTTCTGGGGCCTTGGTTCCGATGGTACCGTCGGTGCAAACAAGAACTCCATCAAGATCATCGGCGACCACACCGATATGTACGCACAGGGCTATTTCGACTACGACTCCAAGAAGTCCGGCGGTCTGACAATGTCCCACCTGCGTTTCGGCCACACGCCGATCAAGTCCACCTACTACATCTCTCAGGCTGACTTCGTCGCATGTCATAACCCGGCTTACCTCGGTACATACGACATGGTTCAGGATCTGAAGAAGGGCGGCAGCTTCCTGCTGAACTGCCAGTGGACGCCGGAAGAGCTCGACGAGAAGCTCCCGGGCAAGGTCAAGAAGTATATTGCCGACAACGACATCAACCTCTACACGATCGACGGCTTCAAGATCGGTAAGGAAATCGGCCTCGGCACGAGAATCAACACCGTTCTCCAGTCTGCATTCTTCTCCATCGCGAAGATCATTCCGGAAGAGGATGCTATCAAATACATGAAGGACGCGGCTACGAAGTCCTACTCCAAGAAGGGCGAAGCCATCGTCAAGATGAACCACGACGCGATCGACCGCGGCGCTACGGGCTATGTCAAGGTTGAGGTTCCGGCATCCTGGAAGGACGCTGTGGACGATTCCGTCAAGCACGTCGCGACCGGCGACCGTCCGGAGCTCGTCGACTATGTCAACAACGTCGTCATCCCGGTCAACACCTTCCACGGCAAGGATCTGCCGGTTTCCACCTTCGAGAAGTATGCGGACGGCACCTCCCCGCAGGGCACCGCGGCTTACGAGAAGCGCGGCGTTGCAGTTGACGTTCCGACATGGAATCCCGCAAACTGCATCCAGTGTAACTTCTGCTCCATGGTTTGCCCGCACGCGGTTATCCGTCCGGTCCCGATGACCGACGAAGAGCTTGCAGCAGCGCCGGCAGCCGTTAAGAGCAAGCCGATGACCGGTATGCCGGGCATGAACTTCGTCATGACGATCTCCACGCTCGACTGCACAGGCTGCGGCTCCTGCGTCAACGTCTGCCCGGGCATGAAGGGCAACAAGGCGCTCGCTATGTCCCCGATCGACAACGAGCGTGCAGGTCAGGAAGTCTTCGACTACGGCGTCAAGCTCGATCCGAAGCCGGAAGTCATGGCTAAGTTTAAGGATACAACTGTCAAGGGCAGCCAGTTCAAGCAGCCGCTCCTTGAGTTCTCCGGCGCGTGCGGCGGCTGCGGTGAAACACCGTATGCAAAGCTCGTCACACAGCTCTTCGGCGACAAGATGTACATCGCGAACGCGACAGGCTGCTCCTCCATCTGGGGCGGTTCCGCACCGGCTACACCGTACACCGTCAACAAGAAGGGTCACGGCCCGGCATGGCAGAACTCTCTGTTCGAGGACAACGCAGAGTTCGGTCTCGGCATGACGCTCGCACAGAACGCGATCCGCGGCCGTCTCGCACAGCTCACAGAGGAGCTCATCGCGATCGATTACTGCACAGCAGAGCTGAAGGAAGCGGGCAAGAAGTGGCTTGAGACCATGGATGACCGCGCAGCCAACGGCCCGGCGGCTGAGGCTTACATTGCGGCTCTCGAGGATGGCATCGACGTCGACCTCACCGGCACGCAGTGGGAGGCAGAGTGGCTGGCAAACGGCAAGGTCTGCACCTGCGAGGCTTGCACAAAGGCTCGTGCAATTCTGAAGGATAAGGATTATCTCGCGAAGAAGTCCATGTGGATCTTCGGCGGCGACGGCTGGGCATACGACATCGGCTTCGGCGGCGTTGACCATGCGCTGGCTTCCGGCGAGGACATCAACATCCTCGTATTCGATACAGAGGTCTACTCCAACACAGGCGGACAGGCTTCCAAGTCTACGCCGGTCGGCTCCGTCGCACAGTTCGCGGCTGCCGGTAAGGCCGTGAAGAAGAAGGATCTGGCTTCCATCATGATGAGCTACGGCTATGTCTACGTTGCACAGGTTGCTATGGGCGCAGACATGAACCAGTGCCTCAAGGCGTTCCACGAGGCAGAGAGCTATCATGGCCCGTCCATCGTCATCGCCTACGCACCGTGCATCAACCACGGCATCAAGGGCGGCATGGGCATCTCCATGACCGAGGAGAAGAAGGCTGTTGCGGCCGGTTACTGGCACAACTTCCGCTTCGACCCGCGCCGTGCGGACAACGGTGAGAATCCGTTCCAGCTCGACAGCAAGGCGCCGAGCGCATCCTACCGTGACTTCATCATGGGCGAGGTTCGTTACAACAGCCTGACCCGTGCGTTCCCGAAGAGAGCGGAAGAGCTCTTCGCGAAGGCTGAGAAGTTTGCGGCTGAGAAGTACGAGAAGTTCTCCAAGATGGCGGAGTAATCGCACTTTCCGATAAGTTCATACAGCAGAACCCCGCTCACAGCGATGTGGGCGGGGTTCTTTGCACTCTGCGGGCGTACAATTGCGTGAAAAGACAGAATTTATCTGGACAATTATGCTTTACCGCGCTATAATGATTTTATAAGGCGGATCGGAGGCTCGGATCATGACAGACAGTGAATTGAAAAAGCTCAGGCGGGTTGATCTGCTTGAAATGTTGATTGCGCAGAGCCGGGAAAACGAGGCGCTCCGCGCCAAATTGGAGCAGGCCGAGGAGCAGCTTCAGAGCCGCGAGATCACGCTGGACAAGGCGGGCTCCATCGCGGAGGCTGCGCTGCAGCTCAACGGCATTTTTGAGGCGGCCGAACAGGCCGGCGCGCAGTATCTGGAGAATATTGCGCGGCTGAGCGGCGAGCAGGCGGCAGTCTGTGAGCGGATGGAGCAGAAAAGCCGGGAAAAGGCGGCTGCCATGCTGCAGGAAGCGGAGGAAAAATGCCGGTCGATGGAGCAGGAGACGCAGGAAAAATGCGCGCAGATGCTTGCGAATGCGGAGCGGGAATCGCAGGCCTACTGGACGGCGCTTTCCGGAAAGTTGGAGGCGTTCTGTGCGGCGCATGAGGCGCTTCAGGCACTTCTGCCGACGCTGAAAGATAAGATCACGGCGGGATGAGGACGTTTTACAGGAAGGAATGGGATCGCAGGCGTGAAATAGAGGGTTGTGCCGCCGGTTCCGCCCATCGAGCAGCTGGAAGCGGAGCTGAAAAGGGAAAGGTATAAGCACCGCTACGGTACCGTATTGCGCAGTACGATTTACACGCTGATCACGGTTGCCGCTGTTGCGGTGCTGGTGGCGACGCTGCTGCTGCCGGTGCTGCAGATTTACGGCAATTCGATGTCGCCCACGCTGACGGACGGAGACATTGTGCTTTCGCTCAAGGGCTCGGATTTTAAGACAGGCGATATCATCGCGTTTTATTACAACAACAAGATCCTCGTCAAACGGGTGATTGCCGGCCCGGGCGACTGGGTAGATATTGAAGCGGACGGCACGGTTTTTGTCAACGGTGAGGCGCTTGACGAGCCGTATCTTGTGGAAAAAGCGTTCGGCGACTGTAATATCGAGCTGCCCTATCAGGTACCGGAATCGCGTGTGTTCGTCATGGGCGATCACCGCAGCGTATCGGTCGATTCACGCAGCACGGCGGTCGGCTGTGTCGTGCAGGAGCAGATTGTCGGCAAGCTGGTCTTGCGGCTTTGGCCGCCGGAATCGATCAGTCCGATGAATTAGCGTGGAAACTGTTTTCATAATTGACAGGCACTGGGCCATGAGATAGAATACGGATGAGCCAATCGGAAGGGCGATCTGTTTTTTCAATATTTGTTGGGAGGCACCATCATGGAGATCAAACGGATCAGAGGGTATGAATCACTTCCAGTGGGTGCTTTCCGTCCGCGGCGAGTACCAGGCTTACGGCTATGAGGCTGGTGAGCACGGCTACGACTTCGACTGGGACGCGCAGGACAGAGTGCGCATGAAGAAGGAGATTGCCGCGCTGATCTCGGGCGAAAAGAACATCGACGAATGGCTTGTGCCTTCGGGCGAGCAGGCCATCAAGGTCGTCACGAGCATCTTCTTCAACGAGCGCAGACACATTCCCTCTGCTATCGTCTACAACGACGGCGCCATTTCCCAGCTCCCCGACGATATCGCGGTGGAGATCCCCGTCATGGTGGATGGCGACGGCGTGCACAAGCAGGTCGTGCGCGATATGCCGGCAGGCATCGTCGGCCTTCTGAACCAGCAGGTTTCCGCGCAGAGACTGTCCGTTCTGGCAGCCGCGGAGGGCTCGGCAGAGATCGCGCTGCAGGCGCTGCTGTGCGACCCGACGATCAACAGCACCAAGGCTGCAGTCGGTATCCGGGACGAGCTGTTTGAGATCAACCGCCCGTATATCCGCAAGTGCAAGTAATTTTACCGAAAATCTAAGAGGGACGGAGAACCGTTTGACCGGTTTTCCGTCCCTCTGTTTCTTTTTTGTAATAGCATGAAGCCCGCGGACTTTGCATAGAATGAAACACATCAAAGGTGAGGGTGTGTTATGATGAAGCAAAGTGTCGATGACAGAGCTGCCATGCTTGGGGAATACATTGTGCAGAACAAGGCGACTGTACGCCGCGCGGCAAAGCAGTTTGGCGTGAGCAAATCGACGGTACATAAAGACGTCGCAGAGCGGCTGCGGCACGTGGATATGGGGCTTTATAAGGAGGTGCGGGATGTTCTGGCCGTAAATAAGGCACAGCGGCACATCCGGGGCGGCATGGCGACAAAGCGCAAATACGAGCACAAGAGCAGGAAGTGAGCCTGCTCGGCGTCAAGATTCCGTCGGTTCGGAAGCCTGCATCTGCGCAGAGCTTTTCGGCAGCGTGTATTTGTCTGTAAAGCGGTTGTAGTAGCCGGTGAAGCGCGGCTCGCCGGAGGTTTTGACCTCGTTTAAGTAGCCGTGTGTGTCCATCGCGGAGTCCTTGATCTGGATCATGCAGACCGCAATATTGGAACAGTGATCGGAGATGCGCTCGTAGTTATTCAGGATATCGGAGAGCACAAAGCCGAGCTCAATCGTACATTTGCCCTCCTGCAGGCGGCGGACGTGCCGGTTCTTCAGCTCAACCTTCAGACTGTCGATGACCTGCTCGAGCGGCTCCACCTCGTAGGCGAGCTGGAGGTCGTTTTTTGCAAAGGCGTCCGTCGTGATGTTGAGAATCTCGATCACGGCATTCGTGAAGATCTTCAGCTCCTCCTGCGCCTTTTCGGAGAACTGCAGGCCCTTATCGTGAATTTCCCGCGCGACGCGCAGAATGTTCACGGCATGGTCGCTGATGCGTTCGAAATCGCCGATGGTGTGCAGAAGCTGCGAGACGTCGTTGCTGTCTGCATGGGAGAGGTTCTTACTGGAAATTTTGACAAGGTATGAGCCGAGCTTATCCTCAAACTGATCGACCTTATCCTCGTTTTTCTCAATTTGTTTTGCGACGTCCTCGTCAAAATGCGAGAGCAGGCCGATGGCGTCGAGGATGGTGTCGCGCGCCGTGTTTGCCATCCGCACGGTGGCATTGCGGCACTCCGCGATCGCGAACGAGGGAGAGAGCAGCAGACGCTCGTCGAGCAGAACGGTGTGGTCGCCCTGTGTGCCGGGCTTTACGCGCTTGTCGCGCACGGTGAGCACCGCCAGTTTTTCAAGCTGCTTGCAGAACGGCAGCAGAATGAACGTCGTGAGCAGATTGAAGGCCGAATGTACGACGGCGATCATAAACGAGGAGATCGGCTGATCGGTGAAAGAGAAATGGAAGATGGCATCCGCCAGATAGAAGCCGGAGAGGCAGATGACGGTACCGAGGACATTGAAGTAGATATGCACCGCGGTAACGCGCTTCGCGTTCTTTGAGGTGCCGATGGAGGAGAGCAGCGCCGTAATGCAGGTGCCGATATTCTGGCCCATGATGATTGGCAGCGCCATGTTGAACGAGATGCCCCCTGTCATGGCGAGGGACTGCAGGATACCGAGCGACGCCGCAGAGCTCTGAATCAGCGCCGTGATCAGCGTACCGGCCAGAATCGCGACGAACGGATTGTTGAGCATCATCAGGATATCCTTGAATTGCGGCAGATCGGCAAGCGGCTTGACTGCGCCGCTCATCAGTGTCATGCCGGTCATCAGGATGGCAAAGCCGATGCAGACCGAGCCGATGTCCTTTTTCTTGCTGCTCTTTGTAAACATAATCAGAATGATGCCGATCAGCGCGATGATGGGCGAAAAACTTTCCGGCTTTAGAAGCTGGACAAAGACGTTGTCGCTCGTGATACCGGACAGGCTCAGGATCCACGCGGTGACGGTGGTGCCGATGTTTGAACCCATAATAACGCCGATGGACTGGCCAAGCTCCATGATGCCGGAGTTGACAAGACCGACCAGCATGACCGTCATAGCGGAGGAGGACTGGATCGCAATGGTAATCGCCATGCCGAGCAGCAGGCTTTTGAACCGGTTGGAGGTCATGGAACGCAGCACGCGCTCCAGCTTGCCGCCGACCATTTTTTCCAGACTGGAGGAAAGCAGGTGCATGCCGTACAGGAAGAATGCAAGTCCGCCAAAAAGTGTTATAACGGAGAAAATGTCCATGTGAGTTTGCAGCTCCTTTTTGTTTTCAGAACGCTCGTTTCAACTTAGCTTAACTTACCTTTTTAACTGTTTCTTTACATACGTATTTATTCTAACATAGACCAACGACAGAATTCAATGCCTTTTTCGGAAAAAGTCTCTATTTGCAGAATTTTGCTGCTTTGGCTTCCATTTCTTGACGGCGCGGGGGCAATCGCGCTATACTATATAAAAGGGTAACAGGATAGAACGGCATGAAAATGAGGAACGGAAAAGGAAGTGACCCGATTATGAAAATCAATGCGGTGGTCGTTGCGGCCGGAAATTCCACGCGGATGTGCAGCGGCGGCGTTTCCAAAACGATGATGACGGTCGCCGGGGAACCAGTGCTGCGGCGCACGCTGCGCGCGTTTGATGCGGCGCCGTGCATCTCGGAGATTGTCGTCGTGGCGCGCGCCTGCGATTTTGATGCGGTGCGCGAAGCGGCAGAGCCGATTCATAAACCGGTGCATCTCGCCGAGGGCGGCCGGGAGCGGCAGGATTCAGTCGCAAACGGCGCGGCGCTCTGCGCGGGGACGGATTTTATCGCCGTGCATGACGGCGCGCGGCCGTTTATAACGCCGGAGCGGATTGAAGCAGTCTGTGCGGACGCCGTACGGTACGGTGCGGCGACGCTGGCGGTGCCGGTGAAGGATACGATCAAGCTGTCAACGGCGGAGGGGTTCGCCGGTGGTACACCGGATCGCGCACAGCTTCGCGCCGTCCAGACGCCGCAGGTATTCAGCCTGCCGTTGTACCGGCACGCGTTGGCGCTGGCGGAAGAAGCGGACAAGCGGTACACGGACGACTGCCAGCTGATCGAAGCGGCGGGCGGCGCGGTGTACCTGACGATGGGCGATTACCGCAATATCAAAATCACAACGCCGGAGGATCTGCTCGTCGCAGAGGCCTTCGCAAAGGACGAAAATCAAACAGGTCAATGAGAAAGGATGGATTTCAGATGAGAATTGGACATGGATATGATGTACACGCATTGGCGGAGCACCGCGACCTGATCATCGGCGGCGTGCAGATTCCGTATGAGCTCGGTCTGCTCGGGCATTCCGACGCGGATGTGCTGGCGCATGCGATTTCGGATGCGCTGCTCGGCGCGGCGGCGCTCGGCGACATCGGCGTGCTGTTTCCGGATAACGACCCGCAGTATGAGGGAGCGGACAGCCTGAAGCTGCTTTCGGCGGTTGTTGCGGCCGTGCGGCGCAAGGGCTATGCCATCGGGAACATTGATGCGACGGTCATTGCGCAGCGTCCGAAGCTGCGCCCGTACATCGACGAGATGCGGCGCAATATCGCCTCGGCCTGCAACATCGAGATAGACTGCGTCAGCATCAAGGCAACGACAGAGGAATGCCTCGGCTTTACGGGGCGCGGCGAGGGCATCTCGGCGCACGCGGTCTGCCTGCTCGTCTGAGCCGCCATAGCACAGGCACACTTCCGTGGCTTGTCTCATATTCTGTAGCAGGATACAGACAAGCGTATGGAGAAAGCGGAGGTGCTTGTTATGGGAAATCAGAACGGCCCGGAGGAAAAGCCGGTGATCGTGGTCAGCAGCGTGACGTATGCGCTGAAAAGCCGCGATCTGCTTTTCAAAAAGGGAATCAAATCGTATGTGGAGCGCTTGCCGCATACGCGTGAGAGCGGCTGCGGCTACGGCGTTTATGTGCCGGCGCGCACCGATGAGGCGGAACGTTTTCTGCGTGAAGCGGGCGTCAAAGTGTTTTACCGGACAGAGCGGGGCGCGTCGTCATGATCTATCTCGACAACAGTGCGACGACATACCCGAAGCCGCTCGCCGTGCGCAGGCGCATGGCGGAGGCGCTCGAGCGTTATGGGGCGAATCCCGGGCGCGGCGGGTTTAGAATGAGTATGGATACGGCGCAGGCCGTGTATGCCGTGCGGCAGAAAGCGGCCGCGCTTTTTAATGCGGAAGGCCCCGAGTGTGTTTCGTTTCAGCCGAGCTGTACGCAGGCGCTGAATATCGTCATCCAGTCTTTAAAACGCGGCGACCATGTGCTCGTCACGGATCTCGAGCACAACGCGGTGCTGCGCCCGCTCAAAGCGATGGAAGTGGAGGGCGTGAGCTTCACCGTTGTGCCCGTCACACCGTGTGACAACGATGCGACACTCGACGCGTTCCGGCGTGCGATCCGTGAGAATACACGGATGTTCATCTGCACGCACGCCTCGAATGTGTGGGGCATCCGCGTGCCCGTGGAGCGGCTTGCGGCGCTCGCGCACGTTTACGGCGCGGAGATCTGTGTGGACTGCGCGCAGTCCGGCGGCGTGATTCCGCTCGATGTCACGGCGGGCGGGATCGATTATCTCTGCTGCGCCGGGCATAAGGGGCTTTACGGCACGATGGGAACGGGCATGCTGATTACAAAACAGGGCGAGAAGCTTCGCAGCCTGATTCAGGGCGGCACGGGCACGCTCGCGCTGCAGCTTGAGCAGCCGCGGGACATGCCCGAATATCTCGAAAGCGGTACGCAGAATGTGCCGGGCATTCTGGCGCTCGGCGCGGGCATCGACTTTGTGCGTGCACACGGCGAGGACAACCTGCGGCAGCGCGAGATGCGTCATGTGCGCCGCGTATATGACGCCTTCAGCCGCATGCAGCACGTCGAGCTGTATACACCTGCACCGGACATGCAGTATTTTGCGCCGGTGCTGGGCTTCAATGTGCGTGGTATGCAGAGCGAGGCGGTCGGCGAGGTACTTGCGAAGCGGGATATCGCCGTGCGCTGCGGCTTCCACTGCGCGCCGTTTGCGCACCGGAAAATGGGCACGGCAGACGATGTGCACGGCGGCGCGGTGCGCGTGTCGCCCGGCGCGTTTACAACCGATGCACAGATCACGGAGCTGATCCGAACGGTTTCCGCACTGCGCGCGGGTACAACGGCGGAGAAAATGCACAGGCAAAAATGAACAAAATGTAAAGAATCAGACAAAGTGACCGAAAACGACACGAAAAACCACGATGGCCCCCTTTTCATTTCGGGGCCTTTGTGCTAAAATATACCTAAAGTATACGCTTTGGCGGTTGGTTGATCTGCCGGAGCATAAAGGGGTGAAGAGCTTGGAAGGAATCCTCAGTGCGGTTGCATCCTGGTGGGACTGGATGCTGAGCATTGCCAAGAGTTTTCAATTTAAAGACGCCGTGGATATCACGATTGTGGCGCTGTTGATTTACGGTTTGATCAAGCTCGTGCGTGAAACGCGCGCCGGCCAGCTTGTTAAGGGACTGGTTCTGCTTGTGTTTCTGTTCCTGATTTCGTCCTATCTGCAGCTTGTGATGGTCAGTCAGGTGCTCACCTATTTCTTCCAGTTCGCCTTCGTAGCCATCCTGATTGTGTTCCAGCCGGAGATCCGCAAGGCGCTCGAGCAGATGGGGCGCAGCAATATGGGACAATCCATTGCGAACGCGGTCACAGGCCGCGACCGCGACCGGAACCGCGCGCAGATACGCAAGGCGATCAACGCTGTGGTTGACGGCGTCGGCATCCTGCAGCAGCTCAAAATGGGAGCGCTGATCGTGTTTGAGCGCCAGACAAAGCTCGGCGAAATCATCGAGACGGGCACGCCGATCAACTGCGAGCCGTCCGGTCAGATTGTCGGCAACATCTTTTTCAATAAGGCGCCCCTGCATGATGGTGCCATGATCATCCGCGATGGTATGATCCACGCGGCGGGCTGCATTCTGCCGCTGACAAAGAATACGTCCATTTCGGCGGAGCTTGGTACGCGGCACCGCGCGGCGCTCGGTGTGAGCGAGGAATCGGATGCGATTGCCGTGGTGGTTTCGGAAGAAACCGGGCAGATTTCCGTCGCGGTCAACGGCGTTCTTGCGCGTCGGTTCACGCGGGATACACTGCGCGACGTGCTGGAAAACTACCTGATTCCGCAGGAGGAGAAGGCCTCCACAGTGCGCCGCAAGCTCAGCTTTATCTCGGGCAAAAGGACGGTGAAGAAGTGATGCGGAGCAAAAAAGCACAGAACGGCGAGCAGGCGGAGCGCAAGCTGCATCCGCTGCGCGCCTTTGAAAACAACACGCTGCTTCTGATCTTTTCTTTCCTGTGTGCCGCGGTCATCTGGTTCTCCATGATGGCGGGCTCTGTTGAGGGCCGCGCCACGATTGTCAGCAATGTGCCGATCAAGGTTGAGATTTCCGAAGCGGCGCAGGAGGCGGGTATCCGGATCTTCAGCATGAGCCATACCTCTACGGACGTTTCGATTACGGGTAGCTCGCTGATTACGAGCAAGGTGACGGCAGAGGATCTCGGCGTTACGGCGACGTTTGATCCCGCCACCTCTATGCTGACCGGAAATTCCATGCAGCAGGCGACCATGACGCTGCGCGCATACAAGAAAGGCAACACGCTGGCGGAATATGAGGTTGAAAGCGTTTCTCCGTCTGAAGTTACGGTTGCCTACGACAAATACAAGGAAACGCAGCTCACGATTGAGAACGATATCCAGTACACGGCGGCTGAGAACTACTATGCCGCGTCAGCACCGACGCTCTCCACGGACATCATTACGATCTCCGGACCGGAAAGCAGCGTCAATAAGGTGGCGCGCGCCGCACTGGTCTATACGTTCAGCGATGAACTCACGCAGTCAAAATCGATCTCCTGCAAGGTGACGCTGCTTGATGTGAACGGCGATGTGATCGATCCCACGGCGCAGTATCTTACGCTGAGCGACGATACCGTGGATGTTTCGATCCCGGTCACAAGCCGCCAGACCGTTTCGCTTGAGGCGGATATCCGCAATATCCCGGAGAGCTTCGCGAAGAACCGCATCACCATCAACCCGGAGACGATTGAGATCGCGGGAGACGGGGAGACAATCTCGAAGTATAAGACGCTGACGCTCGCAACGCCGATCAACTTCTTCGACGTGACGCCGGACAACAATACGTTCACCGTAGCGATCCCGGTTCCGAGCGGCGTGACAAACATCAGCCGTGTGGAGACGGCGACCGTGACCTTTAATCTGAACGGCTACGGGCAGTCGCAATTTACGACGGACAACATCAGCGTGATCAATGTGCCGGAGGGCAAAGAGGCCGGACTTTCCACAAAGAGCATGACCGTTAAAGTGGTCGGCACGGAGGCACAGCTCTCCAGACTGAACGGCGAATCGATCTTCTGCACGGTGGATCTATCTTCGGTCACGGATCCAAGCGGCAGCATCGAGGTGCCGGTCACGATCAGCATCAACAATGCGGATTCGTGCTGGGCAACCGGTGTCTATACCGCGCATGTGACTGTTACAGACAAGGCGGCTGCCGCAGACGCGGAACCGGAATAATGAAAAAACCCCGCTGACCGTCCCAACCGGGACATTGTCAGCGGGGGTTTTGCATCAAAAAAGGGCTGCCGGACAGCGGCAGCTCTTGGGTATACTCAAAAAAGCCGGAAAACGCCGGATGCGGCAATGCAGTCGGAAACGGCGGCGAGCCAGTCCTTGATGGCGATCGGTACGCCGGTGGCTTTCAAAATCACAATTATCAGAATAATCACAGCCAAAATGGCGAGCACCTTGAGGGCAAACATGTAATTGCCATGTGCGTGCTCCTCGTCGTGACCGTGCGCAGTCTTTTTGGAGTGGGGCTCCGCACCGTGATTTTTATCCTCCATACCGACACCTCTTTCCCTGCAAATCGACAAATTTTTTTATTTATTCTATCACAGAATTCTGTTTTTTTCTATAGCGAAGCAGCATTTTTTCGCTGGATTTTACTTTTCGGCAGGTTGACGAATCTATAGGGACAGCGTTTGGCACCTGTGTGGACTCTTTTTGATAAATTGCGGATTTCTGTTGAATAACTGATGAAAAAATGTTACAATATCTCTTTAGAATTAAGAGAATTGCGCCGAAAAGGATGAAGCGATATGAATATAAGGAAATGGGAGGTTCGCCCTCTCGATAAGGGGCGCGCAGCGGCCTTTGCCGAAGCGGTCGGCATACCGTCCTTCCTCGCGATGCTGATGAATATCCGCGGGCTGGACGACGCGGCGCACGCGGAGGAATTCCTCGGTGCGGGTATGCCGCTTTCCGATCCGTTCCTCCTGAAGGATATGGATCGCGCGGCGGCACGCATCACGGAGGCCATCGACAGGATGGAGAAAATCGCCGTGTACGGCGATTACGACGCGGACGGCATCACCTCCACCGCGATGGTGTATTCCTACCTGGAAACGCGCGGCGCCGATGTGCTCTATTACATACCCCAGCGCGAGGGCGAGGGATACGGTATGAACGTCGGTGCGGTGGAGCATCTCGCTTCGCTCGGTGTCACGCTGATCGTCACGGTGGACAACGGCATTTCCTCGGTGCATGAGGTGGAGCGTGCCAACGCGCTCGGCGTGGATGTGGTCATCACCGACCACCACCGCCCGCAGGCACAGCTTCCGCAGGCGGTGGCAGTCGTCGATGCCTACCGCGCGGATGACAGAAGCCCATACAAGGATTTTTCGGGTGCGGGCATCGCCTTTAAACTGCTGATGGCGCTCGAGGAGGGCGCGGGCGATGTGGACGACCTGCTTGAGACGTACGGTGATCTCGCGGCGATCGGCACCATCGGCGATATTGTGCCGCTGACCGGTGAAAACCGTACGCTGATCCGCGCCGGCCTGAGAATACTTTCGGAGAGCGACCGTCCCGGTGTTCGCGCACTGCTTGCGGATTCCGGCTTTTCAGGCAGACAGCTTACGGCGACGAATGTGGCGTTTACGCTTGTGCCGCGCATCAACGCGACGGGCCGCATGGGCTCGCCGGAGCGCGCGGTGCGGCTGCTCATCAGCGGCTATGAGGATGAGGCCGAGCAGCTATCCGCCGAGATCTGCGCAGACAACGAGGAGCGCCGCCGTGTGGAGGCGTCTATTTCGGAAGCGGCGATGGCGGACATCGAAGCGCGCGGGCTTGCAAACGACCGTGTGATCGTCGTGGACGGCGCGGACTGGCACCACGGCGTGATCGGCATTGTGGCGTCTCGCATCACGGACCGGTACGGCAAACCGTGTCTCGTGCTTTCACGCGGCGCGGAGGAAGCGAAGGGCAGCGGACGCAGCGTGGAGGGCTTCTCGCTCTTTGAAGCGGTCTGTGCGTGCGGCGATCTGCTGACCAAATACGGCGGGCACCCGATGGCGGCCGGCGTCACGCTGCCGGTTGACCGGATCGACGCGTTCCGCACGGCGATCAACCGCTATGCGGCAGAGCGTTACCCGCAGATGCCGGTGCAGTCTGTTGTGCTGGACTGTAAGCTGAACCCTGCGGCGCTTTCCGTCTCGATGGTGGAGAGCCTGACGCGGCTGGAGCCCTTTGGAAACGGAAACCCACAGCCCGTCTTTGGGCTTTACAATATGGAGCTTTGCGACATTACGCCGGTCGGCGGAGGCGGGCATCTGCGGCTGACGCTGGAGAAAAACGGCGCGGTAATCACGGCGATGCGCTTCGGTATGAAGCCGGAGGACTTCCCCTTTGCGCGCGGCGACCGGCTGGATCTTGCGGTACAGCTCGAGGCGCGCGCGTATCGCGGGCAGCAGTCGCTGACGGTTATCGTGCGCGATCTGAAGCCCTCGGCGTTTGACACGCAGAAGAACATCGACGCGCTGGCGAGCTACGCGGGCTGGCTGCGGGGCGAGGCGATGACGGCTGCAGACAAGGTGCGGCTGTATCCGAACCGCACGTATCTTGCGGCGATTTACCGCGCGCTGCGCGCCAAAGCCGGCGAGTCGGTGGATATCGTCCGGTTTACAGCGCAGCTCGGCGCAGAAAGCACGGTCGGACGGCTGTTCGTCGCGCTCAAAGTGTTTGAAGAGCGCGGGCTCGTGCACAGCACGGTGAACGGCGGCAGGCTCACCGCTGAAATTCTGGAAACCAACGGAAAGACCGATATTACGCGTTCCCCGGTTCTCGCGGCGCTTGTGTAGAGTGCGGGCGGGGGATATAACAGGAGAGATTGAGTATGGCAGAAGCATCCAAAACGTATGTGGATCTGGTGCGGCTCGTCATGGCGAGCGACAAGGAATACGACCTCGCGCTGATCGAAAAAGGCTATAATTTTGCAAAAGACGCGCATAAGGATCAGGTTCGCCGCTCCGGCGAGCCGTATATCATCCACCCGATCGCCGTGGCGTGCAAGCTGGTGGAATTCGGCATGGATACGCCCTCGGTTGTCGCCGGTCTCCTGCACGACGTTATTGAGGACACGCCGTGCACCTATGAGGATGTTGCGAAGAATTTCGGCAGGGAGATTGCGGATCTGACCGACGGCGTCACCAAAATCGGTAAGATTCCGTTCTCCTCACGTGAGGAGCAGCAGGCGGAGAACCTGCGCAAGATGCTGATGGCGATGTCGGAGGATATCCGCGTCATCATCATCAAGTTTGCGGACCGCATGCATAATCTTTCGACGCTCGAGTACGTCGCGCCGCAGAAGCAGCGCGATAAGGCGCTCGAATGTCTCGAGGTGTATGCGCCGATCGCGCACCGTCTCGGCATGCGCACCGTCAAGGAATACATGGAGGACGTCTCGCTGAAATACCTCGACCCGGTCGCGTATCACGAAATTGAGGAAAACCTCGAAGCCCGCAGCACGCGGCGCAAGCAGTTCATCGAAACCACCAAGGAGATGATCCGCGCGCGCGTGGAGCCGCTGATCCCGGGCGTGTACATCGAGGGACGCGTGAAGAGCATCAACGGCATTTACCGGAAAATGTTCGTGCAAGGCAAGAGTTTCGATGAGATCTACGACGTTTTTGCGCTGCGCGTGATCGTCGATTCCATCATCGATTGTTATAATGTGCTCGGTATTGTGCACGATATGTTTACGCCGCTGCCGAACCGCTTCAAGGACTATATTTCCACGCCGAAGCAGAATATGTATCAGTCGCTCCACACGACGGTTATCAGCAAGGAGGGCATCCCGTTCGAGGTGCAGATCCGAACCTGGGAGATGCACCACACGGCGGAGTACGGCATCGCGGCACACTGGAAATACAAGCTCGGCATGACGAGCGGCAACGAAAAGCCCGATTCGCTCGAGGCGCGGCTGCAGTGGATCCGCAACATCCTCGACAACCAGGCGGAGAGCGAGGACGTCACCGACCTCGTGCGCTCCATCAAGACCGACCTTTCGCCGGAGGAGGTTTTCGTCTTTACGCCGAAGGGCGACGTAATCAACCTGCCGATGGGTTCCACGGTCATCGACTTTGCCTACGCGATTCACTCGGCGGTCGGCAACCGTATGATCGGCGCGAAGGTCGACCAGAAGATCGTGCCGCTCGACTATAAAGTCAAAACCGGCGAGATTATCGAGATCCTGACGACGAAGGATGCCGGGCGCGGCCCGAACCGCGACTGGCTCTCGCTCGTGCGCACGAGTGAAGCGCGCAACAAGATCCGCGCGTGGTTCAAAAAGGAGAAGCGCGAGGAGAATATCGTGGAGGGCAAGACGGAGCTGGAGCGCGAATGTAAGCGCAACGGCATTGTGATGAGCGACGAGCTGATGCAGTTCATGCTCGACAGTGCCGGACGCCGCCACAGCTGTACAACGCCGGATGATTTTTATGCCGCTATCGGCTACGGCGGCATCCAGCTCTGGAAAATCATGCCGCGCGTCAAAGAGGAATACCAGAAAAATCAGAAGCCCGCAGAGCAGCATGTGACCATCGCGCAGCAGGTGCCGCCGGTGACAAGCAAAAAGGCTGTCGGCGGCGTGCTGGTCGAGGGTATGGACAACTGCCTCATCAAATTCTCCCGCTGCTGCAATCCGCTGCCGGGCGATGACATCATCGGCTTCATTACGCGGGGCTTCGGCGTTTCCATCCATAAGCGGAGCTGCACGAATGTGCCGAAGGATTTTGCCACCTGTCCCGAGCCGGAGCGCTGGGTGCGCGCGCATTGGGCGGGCGAGGTTAAGGAAGAATTCAAGTCCACGCTGCACATCGTCGCGACGGACCGCTCCGGCCTGCTCGCGGATGTGACCCAGCAGCTTTTCAGCATGCATATCTTCATTCACACGCTGAATTCCCGCGAGATCAAAAATACCGAAAACGCTGTGATTTCGGCGACGATCACGATCAACGGCCTCGCGCATCTGCAGTCGGTCATTGACCGCCTGATGAAAGTCAAGGGCGTGATTTCCATCGACAGAAGCTGAGGCGGAGGAGTTTATATGCGCTATACCTGTATAACCGGCGGCCCGCTCGCCGAAAACTGCTATGTGCTCGCCGATGAGACGACGGGCGACGCCGCGGTAATTGACCCCGGCTTTGAAAACGACCGACTGATGGCGGCGCTGAAAGATCTGAACGTGCGGCTGATTTTGTTGACGCACGGCCACTTTGACCACATCGGCGGCGCGGAGCGCCTACGCGAAAAAACTGGCGCGCCGATCGCATCGTTTGAAACGGAAGCGGCGCTCGCTGCCGATCCGAAGATCAACGGCTCGCTTATGATGCTGCGCAGGCCGATCGCCTGCACGGTGGATCGCCTTCTGCAGGACAGCGAGACGTTCACGGTCGGCACGGTTCCGGTCACCGTGCTTCACACGCCGGGACACACGGCGGGCGGCTGCTGCTACATCACGCCGGAAGCGGTCTTCACCGGCGATACGCTGATGGGCTACTCGATCGGGCGGTGCGATATGCCGACCGGAGACGAATCGCAGCTCATGGCGTCGCTGCAAAAGCTCACCGATCTGCCGGGCGATCCGGATATCTGCGGCGGACACGGCCCCGTGACGACGCTGCTCCGTGAAAAGCGGAACAATCCGTATCTGTAATTTTTATTTAAGGATTATGTCATGTATCTTTTTGTAATCGATCATCCCTATCACTACGAGGCGGAGAATCTCTGCCGCGTCTTTTTCCCGTTCGATAAGGTCGTGACGCTGCGCGATCCCGCCGAAGCCGGGGCGCCGCAGGCGCGCACGGTGTACACCGCCATCCGGGACGAACGGTATATCGTCCGCGTCGAAGACGAAGACGGCGAGACCGCGCGCGAAGAGGACAGAATCGCCGAGGACGAGTACGGTCTGATGTCGCTGCTCTTTTCGGCGCTTCGCGCGCATACAGGCAAGACGCCGCGCTGGGGCATGCTGACCGGTATCCACCCGATCAAGCTCCTGCGTCAGCTCACCGAGCGGTACGGCGCAGAGGAGGCCAACCGCCTATTCCGTGAAAGGTATTTCGTCTCGGAGGAAAAAGCGGCGCTCGCGGCGCGGACGCTGAAATCTCAGACACCCGTGACGTTGGACGTGCGCGAAAACGACTATTCCCTCTATATTTCGGTGCCGTTCTGCCCGACGCGCTGCGCGTACTGCTCATTCGTCTCGCAGAGCGTCGAAAAGACCAAAAAACAAATTCCTGAATACCACGCGCTTTTGCTGCGCGAGATTGAAGCGACCGCCGAAACGGCAAAAGCGCTCGGGCTTACACTGCGTTCGGTTTACGTCGGCGGCGGCACGCCGACCACCTTTTCGGCCGAGCAGCTTGCAATGCTGATCCGCACGGTGCGCGCGTCGTTTGACCTTTCGAAGTGCGCGGAGTTCACGGTGGAGGCGGGGCGTCCCGATACGATCGACCGCGCCAAGCTCGAAGCGCTGCTTTCGGGCGGCGTGACGCGCATCAGTATCAATCCGCAGACGTTGCAGGACAACGTGCTCGAGAACATCGGTCGCCGCCACACGGCACAGCAGACCGTGGAGGCCTTCCGGCTCGCGCGAGAGGTCGGCTTCACGAATATCAACATGGATCTGATCGTGGGTCTGCCGGGTGACACGTTTGAGAGCTTCTGCGACACGATTGAAAAGGTGCTCGCGCTCGATCCGGAAAATGTGACGGTGCATTCGCTCGCGCTCAAGCGGTCATCGCGCATCACGCAGAGCGGCGAGATCAACCGCGCACACGCGGACGCCGCACTGGCCGACCGCATGATGGCGTACGCCGAAAAACGGCTGACAGAGCATGGTTTTGAGCCATACTATCTTTACCGACAGAGCCGCATGGCGGGCAATCTGGAAAACACAGGCTGGGCGAAGCCGGGCTTTGTCTGCGCCTATAATATTTTCACGATGGATGAAACGGAGACGGTGCTCGCGTGTGGCGCGGGCGGCGTCTCAAAGCTCAAAGATCCGTATTCGGAGGATCTGACGCGCATTTTTAACTTCAAATACTCATATGAGTATATCAGCCGCTACGGGGAGATTTTGGAGAGAAAGGAAGGCATCGGCAGGCAGTATGAGCAATTTCGCAAGCGGATACATTAAATATATCAACCACCTTGAGCAGATCAACGACGCGGCGCTTGCGCGCCCGCAGGTCATGATCGACGAGGTGGAGGACTCCTATCGCGACTACCTGCGCATTGTCGCGCACAATATTGTCAAGCATTACCGGATGGCGAAAATCTGCATGCTGGCCGGCCCGTCCTCAAGCGGCAAGACGACAACGGCGCATCTGCTGCAGAAATATCTGCTGGAGGTTGGCCTGAAGGCGACGATCGTCTCCATGGACGATTTCTACCTCGGCACCGAGCAGACGCCGACGCTGCCGGGCGGTGAGAAGGATTATGAAACCGTTAATGCGCTCGATATCGCGCTCGTGCAGCAGTGCCTTTCCTCCATCATTCAGGATGGCTCCTGCATGCTGCCCGCCTATGATTTCATGACCGGACAGCGCAGTCTGAACATCCGCCCGCTCGATGTGCGCGACCACGGCTTCGTGATCATGGAGGGGATTCACGCGCTGAACCCCATTTTTACAAAAAATCTGCCTGCGGGCAGCGCGATTAAGCTGTATGTCAGCGTCAAGCAGCAGATTAAGGATGCGAACGGCGAGGTTATTTCCCCGATGGACATCCGGCTCGTGCGGCGCATCGCGCGCGACGTGCAGTTCCGCAACACCTCGGCGGAGCGCACGCTCTCCATGTGGGAAAACGTCGAGCACGGCGAGGATAAATATATCCGCCCCTATCGGCTTTCGGCGGACTATACGGTCAACTCGATTCATATCTATGAGCCGTGCGTGCTGCGTTCCTCGGTGATTCCGCTCCTGCGCGCGATCCCGGAGGACAGTCCCTATTACCGCAAGGCGCGCGATCTCGACGCCCGCCTGATGCGCTTTGAGCCGGTGGATCCGGAGCTCGTGCCGGAAAACTCCATGCTGCGTGAATTTCTCGGTCCGAAGAAGAAAAATGCGTGAATTAAGCGATTTGTAAGGAAAATTTTAACCTTTGTTTACAATTCGGCGCGATTGATATTTGCATTTTTGTGGCAATCGCGCTATAATGAAAGCGAAAGCCAAAGGCTTTCCATCCAAAACATAAAAGGAGAGTTCGATTATGGGTATTCTGGACGATGTTGTCATCAATGCGAAATCTGCCGCGCATACCGTGGGTAAAATGGCAGGCCAGTTTGTGGATATGTCCAAGCTGAGAATCAACATTTCCGAGCTGAACGGCGAGATCAACAAGCGCTATCAGGAGCTGGGTCAGTTCATCTACGAGGCGAAGAAGGCCGGTACGGCGGACGAGGCAGAGTTGGCGGATAAGATCGCGGGAATCGACGATCTTTACGCGCAGTTCTCGGTTGTTTCCGCACAGCTGGCGGCGATGCAGAATAAAATCACCTGCCCGGCCTGCGGAAAGCAGATGCCGCAGGATTCCATGTTCTGCAGCCACTGCGGCATGAAGCTTGAAAAGCCGCAGTCCGCGGCGCCCGTTGAAGAGCCCGCTGCGGAGCCGGTCGAAGCACCTGCTGAAGAGCCCCCAGAGACGCCGGAGGAAAAGACAGAGGAATAAGCCTGTCTTAAGACAGGAGCAAGTGCAGGCTGTGCCTGCCGGACGTAAAACAAAGGAGGAAAGAGGCCATCCCTCTTTCCTCCTCTTTCGCACAACAAATTCTCTTGGAAACGGAAGGGTTTTATGGTTCGGAAACAGCCAGCGCGGCGCGTGCGGCAGAGCTTTCTGTACGGCGCGCTCATTCTCACGGCGGGCGTGCTGCTCGTCAAGGTCATCGGGGCGCTGTTCAAAATCCCGCTGTCCGCCATCATCACGGAGGACGGCATGGGGTACTTCAGTACCGCGTACAGCTTCTACAATGTGATTTTCAGCCTCGCGACGGCGGGCTTTCCGGTCGCCGTGTCGCGTATGGTGTCGGAAAGTGATTCGCTCGGACGCTGGCGGGATGTGCGGCGCATCCGGGAGGTGTCGTTCCCGATTTTTCTCCTGACCGGCGCGGTCGGCACGGCGCTGATGATTCTCGGCGCGCCGCTCTATACCGAAGCGGTCGGCAATCCCGGTGCGCTGCCTGCCATGCTCGCGCTCGCGCCCTCAGTGCTGCTGTGCAGCCTCGCGGCGGTGTATCGCGGGTATTACGAGGGACTGCGCAATATGGTGCCGACATCCGTATCGCAGATCGCGGAATCGCTTGCAAAGCTCGTCTTCGGGCTTTCCGGCGCGTATTTCGTGATGCACACGTGCAGCCGCGAGCTTGCACAGCGCGGGACCGTGTTTGGACGCGCAGTCGGGGACGGAGCAGAAGCGTCATTGACGGTTTGTGCGCTCGGCGCGGCTGCTGCGATTCTCGGCGTATCGATCGGATCGCTTCTGAGCGTTCTCTATCTGCGCCGTTACCACAGGCGGTGTGGGGACGGCATTTCGGCGGCACAGCTTGAAGCGTCTCCGCAGCCGCAGCCGGGGCGCACGTTGGCGCGTCGCCTGCTCGCTTCCTCGGTTCCCATCGCGATCGGCGCGGTTGCGATGAGTGTGTCCGGCCTGATCGACGCGTCGTTCCTGCAGACGCGCATCGCGTACATTCTGGAGACGGATCCCGTGCCGATGCTCGCCATGTATGCGGGCAGCATCCCGGCGGAAAACCTCGCCGCGCCTGCGTCGATTCCGAATTACCTTTTCGGGTGCTACAACATGGCGCTCACGCTCTTTATGCTGGTGCCGAGCATCACGCAGGCGTTCGGCGTCAGCGCGCTGCCGAGCGTCACGCACGCCTTTGCGCGCGGCGGGAAAAAAGAGCTGCAAAGCGCGATGGAGACGGTTCTGCGCGTCACGTGCATGTTTGCGCTGCCTGCCGGCATCGGGCTTTCGGTGCTCGCGCAGCCGATCGCATCGCTGATCTACGGCGTGCGCGGCAGCACGCCGATCATCGGGCAGGCGCTCGCCGTGATGGGTGTTGCGGCGGTGTTTGCCGCCGTCACGACGCCGCTCGGCAGCATGCTGCAGGCGGTGGGGCATGTGGAGCTGCCGGTGATCCTCGTGCTCGGCGGCCTGCTCGTCAAGGTTGTTCTGAACTATGTGCTCGCGGGTATACCGGAGATCAATATTCTCGGCGGCGGCATCAGCACGCTTGTGTGTTATGTACTTGTCGCCGTCGCGGAGCTTGTGGCGCTTGTGCGCATCACAGGGATTCGATTCGATTTTATGTCTACTGTTGTGAAACCGCTTTTGGCGGCGCTGCTCTGCGGCGCGTCTGCTTTCGGCGCATGGCGCGCGCTGGAGACCTATATCGGCGGTTCACGGCTGAGCGCCGCACCCGCCATTCTCGTGGGCGCGGTTGTCTATACGGTGGCGCTGCTCCTTCTCCGGGCGGTGCAGGTAGAAGATCTCGCGATGCTGCCCGGCGGAGAAAAAATTATAAAAAGATTTCAAAAATACTTGCAAAAAGCAGGGGGATAGGGTAAAATATGAAAGATATCGCAAAATTTGTGGGAAAAGAACGATATACGGTCGAGGACCTTTTGGAGATTATCACAATTCTGCGTTCGCCTGGAGGCTGCCCGTGGGATCGCGAGCAAAACCACAAGAGCATTCGCCGCGATTTTCTGGAGGAGTGCTACGAGGCGATCGAGGCCATCGACACGGACAACACGGAGCTGCTCCGTGAGGAGCTCGGCGACGTGCTGCTGCAGGTGGTGTTCCACAGCGAGATCGAGCGTGAAGTCGGACACTTTGATTTTTCAGACGTCGTCAGCGGCGTAGCGGAAAAGATGGTCGTGCGCCACCCGCACGTGTTTGCGGATACCGAAGCCGATACGACGGCGCAGGTGCTCTCAAACTGGGATAAAATAAAGCGCGAAACAAAGCGGCAGAAAACAAACCGCGAGGTGCTGGAGAGCGTTTCTCCTGCGATGCCGGCGCTGATGCGCGCGCAGAAGGTGCGCAAAAAGGCGGCAGGTATGGGCGCGGAAACCGGCGATATTGAAGCGCTGCAGCAGGAGATCTGCGGGGCCGTCTGCACAGCGACGGCGGAAAACGGCAGTGAAAAGCTCGGCCGTGCGCTTTTCGATATGACGGAGCTTGCGCGGAAGCTCGGCGTGGACGCCGAACGCGCGCTTTTTGAGACGTGCCGCGCGTATATCGCGCAGTTTGAATCGGATGCATCCGAGGAACAATAAAGCCATTCGTCTCCGGCTTGCCCGGAGTGAGAATATAAATTAAAAATTACTGGAGGTTATTCATTATGAATAAAACAGAACTCATCGCAGCCGTTGCAGAAGCGGCATCCCTTTCCAAGAAAGACGCAGAAAACGCAGTTTCGGCTGTGATCTCTTCCATCACGAAGTCCCTCACCGAGGGTGAAAAGGTTCAGATCGCCGGCTTCGGTACCTTCGAGGTTCGCGAGAGAGGCGAGCGCATCGGCCGTGATCCGAGAACAAGCGCGGAAATCACGATCCCGGCATCCAAGGCTCCGGCTTTCAAGGCTGGCAAGGCGCTCAAGGAATCCGTCAACCAGTAAAAAGCGATTGACAGCGAATAGCAAGTGATGGAACGGGTCCGGTCGGATCCGTTCTTTTTTATAGCAGAGAGGAGGGAATCTCATGAGACTCGACAAATATCTGAAGGTTTCGCGCATCATTAAGCGCCGCACCGTCGCGAATGAGGCGTGCGATGCGGGCCGCGTCCTGGTCAACGGCAAGGTCGCCCGTGCGTCGTACGATGTGAAGGTCAACGACGTGCTTGAGCTCCAGCTTGGCGCGCGCGTCGTCAAAGCGCGCGTCGTTTCGGTGAACGAATACGCGAAGAAGGATGAGGCCGCGCTGATGTACGAGGTCATAGAGGAAAAGTAAGGACAGATCAGGCATATCCGCTGTCGCCGCGCCATATTCTTAATTGGAGCGAAGCGAAAGGCCGGAACCGCTCGGAGGTTTCGGCCTTTTTGTTTCCCAGACGAAAAAGGAATGGTGATACTGTGGCACAGCAGACGGCAACCGCGAAAAAACACAGCCTTTGCATCGAAAACCGCGCGCATCTCACCGCGACCGGCGTGGAGCGCATCGATTTCTTCAGCGATGAGCTGATCACGGCGCAGACCGCAGACGGGCGGCTGAATATCAAGGGCGAGGGCCTGTATATCGAGAATCTCAATGCGGATACAGGCGAGCTGCTCGTCAAGGGGCGAGTGATCGCTCTGTCATATGCGGACGGCGTGCGCCCGACAAGCGTGCTCGGCAGGATCTTCAAATGAACAGCGTATCGCCGGAAGCCATTGTTCTCAGCCTCCTGCTCGGCGCGCTGCTGGGCGCTGTGTTCACCGCGCTCGAGAGCGCACGCATTCTGCTTTCGCTCGGGCGGATCGCGACAGCCGCGCTCGACGTCCTGTTCTGCCTGCTCGCCGCCGTGACGACGTTTGTGCTCGCGCTCGCCGTGTCGAAGGGAAATCTGCGCTTTTATCAGGCAGCGTGCGAGATCATTGGGTTTCTCTGCGTGGATTTGTCGCTGACGCACGCTGTGCGCCGGTTCCTGCCGCGCCTTGTCCGGGCGGTGCGGCGCGTGTCGGGACGCCTTCGTGAACGGCTGAATCACGTCGGAAAAATTATTCTGCGGAAAAAGCGGCGATCGAAAGCGGAGCCCAAGAAAAAGCGCGGATTTTTTGGGAATAAAGCGAAAAAAAACGAAAAAAAGACTTGAATAACGCCTGCCCGCTATTATATAATGGATTTGATAAAGAAAAGCAGCCGGTCAACCGGCATAAAGAAAGGGGCGATTCCCATGGAAGAAGTTAAAACAAAAAAGTACAAGGGCAGCCTCCTTTTGAAAATCGCTGTTTTCTGTTTCGCCTTTTTTATGGTTTCCATGCTGGTCAGCCAGCAGATTTCCATCAGCCAGAAGAGAGCGGAGCTGAAAGAACTCGAGCAGGAGCTCAAGGAGCAGCAGGTCATCAATGACGAGCTGCGCTACGATCTGGACGCCGAGAACACGGACAGCGACGAATATGCGGAAAAGGTCGCGCGCCGCGAGCTGGATTATATCAAGCCGGGTGAACGCGTATTCTACAATGTCGGCGGCAACAACTAAATTCAATTCCCGGAGGAAAATAACAGGGTATGCAGGAAACAAAGCTTGAGGTCGGAGCAATTTTTGAGGGTAAGGTAACGGGCATCACGAAGTTCGGCGCATTCGTCGATCTTGGCGGCGGCAAAACCGGTATGGTGCACATTTCCGAGGTCGCACCGGTTTTTGTCAAAGAGATCCGCGATTTTGTCACGGAGGGCCAGACGGTCAAGGTTAAGATCATCGGCATCAACGACGACGGCAAGATCAGCCTTTCCATGAAGAAGGCGGATGAAAATGCGCAGCAGCAGCGTCCCCCGCGCCGCCGTGAGGACAGACCCCCGCGCCAGAATTACACGCGCCGTGAGTCCACACCGCCGGTGCAGAGTCCCGCGCGCCCGGGCGACTACGAGTGGCGTGCCCGCGAGAACTCCGGTTCTTTTGAGGACATGATGTCCCGCTTCAAGCAGATGAGCGACGAAAAGATCTCCGATCTGAAGCGCGCAGAAAATAAGCGCGGCGGCTATTCCCGCAAAGGCCCGCGCAACGGCTGATAGAGATTTGAACCATCCGAAGGCATTGTGTTTTCGGATGGTTTGTTTTTAACAAAGCACGGTTTCCGTGCGTGCAACAGAAAGAAATGAGGTGTGTTATGAAAAGAGAATTGGGAATCGCAAGATGCGGCTTGGCGTGTTGCCTGTGCTCGGAAAACGACCACTGTGGCGGCTGCAATTCCGGAGCGTGCCCGGGCGTGGCATTCTGTGAAAACAGAAGGTGCTCCGCCGAAAAGGAGATTGCGGGCTGCTGGGCGTGTGACAGCCGGGACTGCCGGCGCGGCCTGCTGCAAAAGATTAAGCCGCGCGCATTCAACGAGTTTGTCCGGCGTTATGGCCTGAAAATGCTTTTGGACTGTCTGGAAGAGAACGAGAAGAACGGCGTCGTTTACCACCGCGCGGGCATTCGCGGCGATTACGACGAGTTTGACGATACAGAATCGCTGCTTGCCTTCATCCGCACGGGAAAACGGGAGGGGCGTACAGAGCTTTGATTATCAAAAAAGAATATTTTTTCTCGAAAGCATATTGATTTTTTTAGAGAATGTGTTATACTATAAACACAGGGAAACGGCGAAAGCCGTGCGCTGAATATTGAAGGCTTTGTCTTTCAGAAAGGATGTGTTTGTTCCGCAGAAATGGAAAGCACGTCCTTTTGTGCTTTTTGCGGAAGAAACGGGTAGTTGTATGAACATCACGATCGTTGGCAGAAAAGTGAACCTGAGAGAGAATTTTAAGGTATTGGTGCAGCGCAAGCTTGCCAAGTTTGACCGGATCTTCGACACGGACGCGGAAGCTACCGTGACTGTAACCTTGGAGAGAAACCGCCAGACGGTGGAAATTACGATAAAGCAGCGCGGCATGATCTACCGTGCGGAGGCCTCGGCGCCGGAAATGAACGAAGCACTGGATGATGTGGTCGCAGCGCTCGGCAGACAGATCCGCAAGAACAAGACGCGCCTTGAGCGGGCCAAGAAGGTGCAGCAGTTTGATCTCACCGACGAGTATTACGACGAGCCGGACGAGGAAATCGAAATTGCGAAGCGCAAGACGTTCTTCGTCAAGACCATGACGGTCGAAGAAGCCATTCTGCAGATGAACCTGCTCGGTCACACATTCTTCATGTTCCGCGACGATGCAAGCGGAGAGATCAATGTGGTTTACAAGCGCAACGACGGCAAATACGGCGTTCTGGAACCGGAAACCTGATGCGCCCATAAAGAGAGAATTCAGCGGCGTCCCGCGTCAGCGCGTGGGGCGCCGCTGTTGTGAAATCGGCGGGAACTGAGGCGGAGAGGAGGTCTTGTATGGCGGAGAATCTTGTTCTGGTGATCACGTCGCCGGCGCGTATGCAGTCGGTCACAGCGGAAAGCCTGCGGAGTCTGCCGGGCCGTCATAAGATCTGCGGTATCGGCCTGCTCCAGCCGGAAGGCGGAAATGCCTTGCTCGCTGAAGGCCCGATACCAGTTGTCGCCGTGAACAGGGAAATTGCGCCATATATTCTGCGCAGCGCTGTGGACGCGGTCATGCTCGACGTGCCGCCGGAGCAGGCTTCAGTGATTCTGGACGCCTGCCAGGAGATGAACGTCGCGGTTTATGGGAGGCAGGACTCTGAAAACCCGGTTTTGCTGCACGGCCCGCGTACCGCGCCGCTCTTTTCGCGCTGCATGAAGCGCGCGCTGGACATTCTGGGCAGCTTGGTTGGCCTGTTGTTCACGGGACTTGCGTTCCTGATTTTTGCACCGCTGATCCGCCGGAAGAGTCCCGGCCCGGTATTCTTTTCACAGGAGCGTGTCGGCCGTAGCGGAAGGCGTTTTACGCTGTATAAATTCCGCACAATGTGTGTGGATGCGGAGGCGCAGAATGCTGCGCTGCAGCCGCAGAATAAAATGCGCGGACTGCTGTTCAAGGTGGATCACGATCCGCGCGTCATCCCCGGCGTCGGTGCGTTTCTGCGGAAAACCGGTATCGACGAGCTGCCGCGGATGTGGAATGTCCTGTGCGGCGAAATGAGTCTGGTCGGCACAAGACCACCGACCGTGGATGAATTTGAGCGGTACGAATACCGACATAAATCCCGCCTCTCGGCAAAACCGGGCATTACCGGCCTGTGGCAGGTGAGCGGGAAGAACAAGATCACGGATTTCGAAGAGGTTGTCAAGCTCGATAACGCGTATATCAGCGGGTGGAGCCTTGCACTCGATGTGAAAATACTGTTGAAAACGGTACCGGCGGTTTTAGGATGCCGGGAAACCGCGCAGTGAAACGGAGGGAAAGCGTGTGCTGCTGATCGATGCCGACCTGCGGCGCTCAGCGATGATGGAAAAGGTCGTCGTGGAGGGGGACGCGCCGGGTCTCTCCCACCTGCTTTCCGGGCAGGCCGAGCAGGAGGCGAAGCGCAAATGATGCGGATACGTTTTTCGGCGCTGCTCTCTTTGATTTTTGCGGGACTCTGCGTTCTGTTCGGATATCTGGATGTCAGCCGTGACCGCGAGCCGCCGACAATTTACTGCGCGGAGGAGACGGCGCCCCTCTATACCGGAGACGATGCGGCGCTGCTTTCCGGCATGCACGCCGCCGATGCGCGGGACGGCGATGTGACCGATACGCTGGTCATCGACACGGTGCGGATCAAAAGCGACGGCAGGCACGCGCTGGTGCGCTATGCCGCGCGGGACCACAGCGGGAATCTTGCCGGATATACCCGTGAGGTGGCCTGCGCGGAAAATATTTCCGGGGATAAAAGGCGTTTTTTTGCTGTGTATGCGCTGTAGCCGGTTGACACTTGTCGCGTTTTGATATATTCTTATTATGTCTGTAAAAAATAATGCAGGAGGACTGGAATGGACGAGAAGATCGAACCTGTGCAGGAAGAAAAAAGTCCGATCGATTTAAGCATGATCTTTCATGACTTCTTTCGCGGTTTAAAGAAATTTTGGTGGATCGTCGTGGCCTTGACGGTTATTTCGGCGACCTATTCGTACATATCGGCGGCCGGCTCATACAGGCCGATGTACCGCTGTGGGGCTTCCTTTACGGTAACGACCGGCAGCTCCGGAAGCTCGAATTACAGCTATCAATTCTATTACGACCAGTCGACGGCGGCGCAGATGGCTTCCACCTTCCCATATATTCTGGACAGCGCGCTGCTGACGGATATGGTGAAGCAGGATCTCGGTGTGGAGTATATCAACGGCTCCATTTCGGCGAGCTCGGTGCCAAACTCCAATTTATTTACGCTTTCCGTGACGAGCTCCAGCCCGGAGGACGCGCTGCATATTCTCGAATCTGTGATCGACAATTATCCGGAGGTTTCCCAGTACGTCATCGGCGACACGATGCTCAATATGATCGATGCGCCCGAGCTGCCGAGGGAGCCGTACAATACGAGAGGCGGCAAGCGCGAGGCTGTGCAGGGCGCGGCAAAGGGCTTTATCCTCGGCCTGGCGTTCCTTGTTCTGTACGCGGCGACGCGCCGCACCATCCGCAAGGAAGAGGAAATCAAACAGAAGCTGAACGTGCAGTGCGTCGGTATTGTGCCGAAGGTTGTATTCAAGCAGCGCAGCCGGAAGATCGACGAGACGCTTTCGATTTTCAACAATAAGATCGGAGACTATTTCCGGGAATCCATCCGCGGCGTGGCATTGCGCCTGCAGCGGCAGATGGATGAAAAGGAAGAGAAGATCCTGATGGTGACCGGTACGCTCCCGCACGAGGGTACGTCGACGGTTGCTGAAAACCTCGCGTATGCGCTGTCGGAAATGGGCAAGAAGGTCATCCTTCTGGATGCCGATCTGCGCAAGGCGGGCGAGAAGGGCGGCTCCCAAAAAGAGGGACAGGGCCTCGAGCACTTTCTGCTCGGCCAGTGCGCGCTCTCCGAGGTGCTGATCCGCGATCATCAGACGCATATCTGGCGTGTCGGCTGCCGCAGCGGCCTGAATACGCGTGAAATCTTGAGTGTGACCAACAATCTGCGCAATCTGCTGCAGTGGATGAAAAAGAATGTGGATTTTGTGGTCATCGACGCACCGGACTGCTCCAGAATGAGCGACGCGGCCATCGCGGCGGAGAACGCCGATACGGTGGTCTACGTGATCGAGCAGGATTACGCGAAAACGTATAAGATTATGGAAGGCATCGAGGATGTTTCCCGCTACGGCGTGACCTTCGCCGGCTGCATTCTGAACAAGACGCAGGTCGGCCTGTCCGGTTACGGCTACGGCAAGTACGGCAAGTATTACGGCAAATATGCGTACAGCAAATACGGCTCGTACGGCCGCTACGGCTACGGCAAATACGGTTATGGCTATGGCTACGGATCGGATGGAGAGGATAAGCAGAAATCCAAGTCCCGCTCCAAATCCCGGTCGGCCAAGGCGGATACACCCGAAGAAAGGCAAGTCGATTGATGGGCATGATAGACATACATACGCATATCCTCCCCGGTGTGGATGACGGCTCGCCGCGCACGGCGGAATCGCTGGAGATGCTGCGGCTCGCGGCGGCAAGCGGTGTGGAAACGGTCATCGCAACACCGCACAGCAATCTGCCGGGCGTCTATGCAAACTATAACGGCGAGTGGCTGCAGGCGTCCTTTGACCGGCTGATCCGGCGGGCGGAGGAAGAGGAAATTCCGGTTCGTATCCTGCGCGGTATGGAGGTGTATGCGACGGAGGATCTCCCGGAGCTTCTGGAAGCTGGGCGGGTTCTGACGCTGAACGACAGCCGGTATGTGCTGATGGAATTCGATTTTCATGAACAGGCGAACTGGTGCACCCGCATGCTGGAGGGCGTTCTGGAGGCGGGTTACACACCGATCGTCGCGCATCCGGAGCGGTATTACGCGGTTTGGCAGGAGCCGTGGTGCGTATATCCGTGGCTCGAGATGGGCGCGCACGTGCAGCTTACCCGCGGCAGCATTCTCGGCAAGTTCGGCCGGGAAGCGAAGCGTGCGGCGGATTATCTGCTGCAGCACAATCTCGTCGCCTGTATAGCAAGCGACGCGCACGGCAGCCGGAACCGTATCCCGGAGATGGACGACATCCTCCGGTATATCACGGCAAAGTATTCGCCGGAGTACGCAGATATGCTGCTGACGGAGAATCCGGCGAAGATTTGCGCGGATATGCCGCTGATCCAGTGAAGCCGGCCCACAGTTCAAGGAAAGGAAGATAATCTTTGATATGAGATATTTGCGAATAGCTGCGATTTTCATTTTTATCGTCAGTGTTGTGGTGAACATCGGCGCGACGATCGCAGACAACCAGAAGCGTGATTCGACCATGCCGGAGCTGACGAGCTCCATCGAGATGCTCGAGCTCAGCGTGAAGAGCCCGCAGGAGGATCTGTTTCAGGGGCTGACGGCGCAGGACGCCAAGGACGGCGACCTGACCGATAGGATTATGATCGCCAGCACCTCCCACATGCTGGAAAACAATACCTGCAAGGTGAAGTATGTTGTTTTTGACTCCAGCCACAATTCCGCAACGTTGACGCGCACGGTGCGGTATACAGATTATGAGCCGCCGCGCTTTTCGCTCACCGAGCCGCTTCTGTATACGACGGGTGCAAATATCAATTACCTCGACCGTGTACAGGTGACCGATGCGATCGACGGCGATATTTCAGATAAGATCAAGACAAAATCCGGCAGCTTCAGCAATTATCAGGCAGGTACATATCCGATCTTGCTGGAAGTTTCCAACTCACACGGAGACCGCGTGCAGGCGGAGCTGAATATTGTGGTTGTTGACGATCTGGCCGAGCAGCCCGAAATCGAGCTCTCCGAGTATCTCGTCTACCTGCATACCGGAGACAGCTTCCGCGCAAGCAGCTATGTGCGGGCGGCGCGGGAGGCCGATGGCAGCCCGATCAGCACGAGCAGCGTAACCGCTTCCGGCAGCGTGGATACCGAAACGCCGGGCTGTTATCAGGTGGCGTACTCCGTGACTTCCGGCGGAAAAAAAGGGCAGACCTATCTGACCGTCATCGTAACAGAATAGGAGGCCCAAATGAAAGAAGAAAGAACAATTCGACTGGATGAAATCAATGTGCTCTCCGTAGTGAAGGATCTGCTCCTGAACGCATGGGTGATCCTTCTGGTAGTCATCAGCGTCTGGCTGGGTGTTTCCAGTTACAGCAAGCTGACATATGTGCCGGAGTACACGTCGACGGCGACGATTGTCGTCAGTGCGAAGGGCAATTCGGGCGCGTACACCTCGCTGAATCTGACGATGCAGATGGCGGAGGTTTTCGCGGAGGTCTTTCAGAGCGATATTCTGAAGGCCAAGGTCGAGGATCAGCTCGGTGTTTCGGAACTGGACGGCCGCATTTCCACAGCGGTCATTCCCGAAACGAACCTGATGACGGTCAGTGTGACCTCCTCCGGCCCGGAAGAGGCGTTCCGCACGCTCAACCTCATTCTGGAAAACTACCCGCAGATTTCGGATTACCTCTTTGGCAACGCCGTTCTGGAGGTCATTAAGGAGCCTGCGGTGCCGATCTCTCCCTCCAACAGCCCGCAGACAGGCCGGTATAAGAAGATGGCCTTGCTGGTTGGCTTTGCGGTTCCGGTTATCATCATTGTGTGGCTGTCCATCACGCGCGATACGATTCAGACGCCGCAGGCGGCAAAGCGCAAGCTGGACGGCAAGCAGCTGGGTACCATTGGCCATGAGGAGAAGAACAAGACGATCACCGCCAAGCGCAAGAAGAAAAATATCGCGGCGTTGATCACCAATCCGCTCGTCAGCTTCTCGTATATGGAAGCCTATCAGAATCTTTGCTCGAGACTGGACTACCACATGCGCCATCACAAGCAGAAGATCCTTCTGGTTGGCAGCGCGCAGGAAAACGAGGGTAAGTCCACGGTCGCAGCCAACCTCGCGCTGGCACTCGCGGCGAGAAACCGCAAGGTGCTGCTGCTCGACTGCGACTTCCGCAAGCCCGCGATTCAGAAGATCTTTGAGATCAAGACGAAGAAAGAAGACGATTTCGGCCATTATCTCAGCACAGACGACACAAAGGGCGGTATGCTGGTTTTTGTGAAGAAGTACGGTCTGTACCTCGGCGTCAATCAGGTCAGCTATAAGACGACGCAGAAGCTGATTACCTCCGACAAGCTGAAATTCTTCCTCGAAAAACAGAAAGAGGAAATGGATTACATCATTCTCGATTCGCCCCCGATGCTTGTGGCCTCTGATACCGAGGCGCTGGCGCATCTTGCGGATAATTCCCTGCTGGTCGTCCGGCAGGATCGTACCACGGCGCGCGACATCAACGACTGCATGGATCTGCTTTCGCAGGCCACCGCCGAGTTCTCCGGCTATGTGCTGAACGATTTCCGCGAGTTCTCGCTCCTGAAAAAACTCCGCGCGTGAGAAAATCAGAAATGAAAAGGGATTGCTGTCCACAGTACGGACGGCAATCCCTTTTGACGTATTCAGCTTTGAGAGAGCTGTACCCCGATCAGCGTCAGCTCAGTATCGGCAGACAGGGTCCGGCGGCTGTGTGCTGGTGTGCGGAGTGTATCGCCCGGCTTTAACCTGTACGCTGCGCCGTCGCCATCTGCACGCCCTGTACCGGAAAGCACGGTCCAGACCACCGTGCAGGAGGAATCTGCACTGCAGATGAAGTGCCGACCGGGGCAAAGCGTGACCTTGACGGTTCGGCCGGCGGAGGTTTCATCCAGCACACGCAGATCGTCCTGCGCGGACGCAAGCTGCCCAACATACGGTTTAATACAGCTTGAACGGCCCTTATCGGATACCAGAACCCCCGCCGCCGTTACCGCGACCACGGTATTTTTCAAACCCATGCAGAGCACCGGAAGATCCAGCGCGTCGCGCGTCCGTGTCACAAGGTTGGAGTAGCCCTGCACCTCAAGTGTACGGACGATCGCAGAGCCCACCATGCCGCGGTGCCCGGCTACGAAGATTTTGGCGTTTTTCTCCATCCGTTCATCTTCCTCTCTGCATGGCTTCCTGCCTTGCCAGTGCGCGGTCGTGTTCGGCCATGATGCGCACCAGCTCGGTATAGCTTGTTTTCTGCGGATCCCAGCCGAGGACGGTTTTGGCTTTCGTCGGGTCGCCCAGCAGGCTGCCGACATCCGCCGGACGGAACCATTTGGGGTTTACACGGATCACAGTTTTGCCTGTCGCTGCGTCCAGCGCTGTTTTCATAGTTCTATCCCCCTCATTTCTCTCAGAACGCAGGATAAGCCGAACAGTGCGTGCCTATCCGCCTGTCCGGCTTATCCGTTACAGAAGGTTTTGTTATTCCTCATACGGGTCAACATAAGATTCCTCGGTCGGGAGCTTATTGATGACCACGATTTCGCCGTCTCGTACCTTCTTCATCAGTTCCTTTGCCTTGTTTACCGTTTCATAATCCGGCTGCATGACGTACGCGTAATCGCTCATCGAATACGGGATCTGCGAATCGCCGAAGCCCGTCACGCTGTACTGCACGACGTTCCAGTTACGGTTATCCGAAAGCTGTCTGCGCACGAGCGCCGCAATGTCGTTGTAGGGAACGTCCATTTCAAAGCAATCCTCAATGCTCTTCATGATCGACGCGTAATTCATCAGGATATCCGGCGACATCGCCTTGTCGATGATCGCGGAAATAACCTTGAGCTGGTTTTTGCCGCGCTGGATATCGCCGTCTATGAAGGAATAGCGCTCGCGGGCAAAGGTCAGCGCTTTTTTGCCATCCATTTCAACCTTGCCGACCGGGTAGTAATAATTACCCTTTTCGAATTCCACTTCGTTGTCTACCGTTATGCCGCCGAGGGCGTCCACGATACCGGTGAAGCCGGTGAAGTTGAGGCGGAAGTAGTAATCAATATCTGTTTCGTAGAGCATTTCGAGTGTCTCCATCGAGACGTTGACGCCGTAAATGCCGGCGTGTGTCAGCTTATCCGGCACACCGTTCGAGATGGAAAGCGGAACAAAGTAGTCGCGCGGCGTGGTGACGAGAAGAATCTGGCGCGTTTCAGTGTTGACCGTCGCGATGATATTGACGTCGCTGCGTCCGACCGTATTGAGGCCCTGTCGCGTATCGCTGCCGCTGACGTAAATCGTGTAGACCTCTTTGTTGACCGTAATATTCTCGTCCTGCGTCTGTACAGGCTGTTCCTCGACGATCGTCTCAACATGCAGCACCGAGAGCTCGCGGATCCGGCTCTCGATGTCCCGATACTTGTCGAGCTCGGACAAAACGTCGAGATATGCGAGATTCATGATGACCGCGTCGGTTTCTTCTTCAAGAAGCGCGTCGATCATCTGGGTGAGTCCCTCGTACTCCGTCGTCTGGATAGTGCCGCCGAGCTGATCCTCGATCTGCGAGACGATGTTATCTGTGTTTTCACGATCGAGCGTTTTCAGAATGCCGAAATGATAGCCCTGCGTGTCTGCGATGGTCTGCGCCGGATCGTCGGTGCGCACATAAATGCCGACGGGTGTGTACTGCGTCCGCACGGAGGAAATCTGATTCAGCGTGTTAACCGTCATGTACAGGTAGCTGCCAGCGAACGCCAGCACGGCAGTCAGAAGCACGGCCAGAATCGTACCAAACGTGAACTGCACCTTATAGGCTGTCCTGCGAACCAGCAGACCGGCCGCCACGGCGATCAGAACGATGGCGATGCTGCCGAGAATCAGCAGGTGTGTGGGGAGCATCTGGGTCCATACCAGCAGGATGATGAACGCGATCACCACCACGGTCAGTACCGCCGAGATTATTATGCCGGGAATTCTTCCCTTCATCTTGGTCATTTCGTGCACTCCTTTGGCTTCTTGCATAGTTTATCATAAAAATCGGTAAGCTGCAGAAGATTTGCTTCTATGCCAAACCGACTTTGAATCGTTTTTTTGCCCGCCTGCCCGATACGCTCTTTCTTCTTTGGACAGAGAAGCAGGGACGTCACCGTTTCTGCGAGCTGCCGTGTATCTCCAGCGGGGATACAAACGCCGTTCACATGACTTTCGATGACCTGCGGGATACCGCCCACGTCGGTAGAAACCGCCGCTAAGCCATGCGCCATTGCCTCAAGCAGCGCCATCGGCATGCCTTCGTGATGAGACGGCAGCACAAACAGGCTGCACGCGGAAAATAGCGCTTCCCGTTGCTCGGCATCGACCCAGCCCGGGAATTCGACACAATTCGCGACGCCGAGTCTCTGTGCTTCTCTCCGGCACGCTGCGATCTCTCCGTCGCCGCAGAGTATGAGCTTCACATCCGGTACGGCTTTCAGAATTGCCGGAACGGCCTGCAGCAGATCGAAAGTGCCTTTGCGCTCACCGAGCCGCCCGAGAAACAGGATCCAGTGATCCGAATAATCCGATTTGTTTTCCACCGGGCAGGCGACGGCATTCGGCAGAACGAGCACCTTTTCCGGCGCGGAAACCAGCGTGCGGAAAAGGTCCGCCCAAGTATCGGAAAGCGCCAGCACTGCATCCGCGATTTCAAATATATATTTTATCTCTTTTCGCTGCCGTCCGTCAACTTCCTGCTGGAAAAAATGGTCAAAATCGGCAGAATGCTGATGAATAACCACTGTCATACCGCGTTTCTTCGCCGCTTTGACGAATATGCGCTTACGCCAAAAACTTGCCTGCGCCGCCATATGCACATGCAGCACATCATACCGGCGAAAACAGAGGAGAAAGCGCAGAAAAGCTGCGGCTGCCACTGCAAGGTTTTGGATGCGCGGGCCGTCAAGCATCGTTGGGATATACCGCAGGTTCACCCGGTTGTCCAGCCCGGCCGCGTAATAATGGTTCACGACAGTTGAGATGCCGCCGCGCACGTTTCGGCCCGGGCCGATCATCAGGATGCGCGGCTTTTGTTCTGTCATCGCGGCACCTCCTCCTGCTGTCTGACGGCTTCCGTGATATAGGCTTCGTACCGGCGGGCGAGATATACGGGCCGGATCGTGGGCTTTGGATCGATTTCCTCTCCCATGAAGCACTGCATATGGCTATGCATGCAGTCATACCCGGCCAGAACGGTGAATTCTGCGCCTCCGGAAAAACGCGGGTTGCACTCGAGCAGACGGTATACGCCGTCTGTACCGCGAAGGAATTCACAGAAAGCGGCAATCAACAGCAGATTGTCGAGGAGGACGATGGTCTGCAGCATAGTGCACAGTCGCCTGAGCGCGCAGAACAGTGCGTCCGCTGCCCAGCGGTCCGCGAGCTTCCACAAAAGCAGCATGGTATAGCACAGCATATGGATCTGTGCAAGGCAAAACCGCATCTTCGCGCAATTTTTCGGCGCTCTTGCGGTTTTCGGGATTATCCTGTATAATAAAGACATATGCTATACCCGTTTGCAAAACTGTGTGCGCCGGAGGCGGTCGACCGCGCTGCGCTGAAAATGCGCTGAAATAAAACTTTTTCCCTGAGCCCTTGCGGTTTCAGGGGGAATTCTCTATAATAAAACCGATATATCCGCAAAAGCGGCGCATAGGAGGTTATAAATGGAACAGGTCAAGCTGTTTTTGGAGATGTTTCTCGAATCCTGCGTGGGGATTGCCATTCACGGCTTCGAGCTCGTCGGCGTGATTATTATCATTGTGGCGGGCATCAAGGGCGTCATCAGCTACATTAAAAGGGATCCCTCTGTGCGTCTGCAATTGGCGCAGGGCATGGCGCTCGGGCTGGAGTTTAAGCTCGGCAGCGAAATCCTGCGCACGGTTGTTGTCCGCGAGCTGACCGAGGTCGCGCTCGTTGCGGCGATCATCGCCGTCCGCGCGGCGCTGACGTTCCTCATCCATTGGGAAATCCGCATGGAGGAAAACAGCGGAAAGGAAACGACGCCGACGCAAAGAAAGCTGCGCTTCGGCAAATATAAAAAAACGGCGGAGAACGCGCCGGCACAGAAAACGGAGGAAAAGGCATGACCCCCAAAAGACTGCTTATCCGCGGCGCGCGGATCCTGAACCCGGCGCGCCACGAGGACTACATCGGCAACATTCTGATCGCGGGCGACCGCATCAGCGCCGTTTCGGAGCATGCGTGCGACCCGGACGCCGAGGTGATCGATGCGCATGGGCTGACGGCGGTGCCGGGTTTTGTGGACCTGCACGTGCATCTGCGCGACCCCGGCTTTACCGATAAGGAGGATATCCTTTCGGGATGCCGCGCGGCGGCGGCGGGCGGCGTGACGAGTTTGCTCTGTATGCCGAACACGAAGCCTGCGGTCGACACGCCCGAGACGGTGCGCTATATTCTCGATAAGGCGAAGGACGCTGACGCGCACGTGTATGTGGCGGCGGCGATTACGAAGGGACTTGGCGGCGCGGAGCTCAACGATCTGGAGGCGCTTCGAAAGGCGGGCGCGGTGGCGCTTAGCGACGACGGCCGGCCGGTCGTCGATACGGCGTGTCTTGCTGAGGCGATGTGCCGCGCGCCGGAACTCGGCATGCTCGTCGCGGCGCACTGCGAGGATCTGTACCTCGCAAAGAAATGGTACTTGAACGAGGGCGAAATTTCAAAGCAGCTCGGGCTGTCCGGCGTCCCCGCGGCGGCGGAGGACTGCGGCACGGCGCGCGAGATCGCCGTGGCGGCGGCGTACGATGTGCCGGTGCACATCTGCCACGTCAGCACGCGCACCTCGGTGGCGCTGATTCGCGACGCCAAAGCGCGCGGCGTCCAGGTGACGGCGGAAACCGCGCCGCATTACCTGCTGCTGACCGACGAAGAGCTGCTGAAGCGTGACGCGGACTACCGCATGAACCCGCCGCTGCGCGCGGAAGAAGACCGCCTCGCGATGATCGAAGCCGTGCGCGACGGCACGATTGACGCGATCGCGACCGACCACGCGCCGCACACGCCTGCCGAAAAGGCGGACTTTCTCAAGGCACCGAACGGCTCCGTCGGCATGGAGACCTCGTTTGCGGCGTCGTATACGGCGCTTGTCAAAACCGGCGTGCTGACGCTTGCGGAGCTTGTGGAGCGCATGAGCGTGCGTCCGGCGCAGATTCTCGGCATCGAAGCCGGTGTGATCGGCGCGGGCGAGATCGCGGACATCGCGCTCATCGACGAACACGAGGAATGGCTCGTCGATCCGGACAAGCTGCACGGCAAGAGCCGCAACACGCCGTTCAAGGGTATGACGCTGACCGGTAAGGTCAAGGCGACCGTCTGCGGCGGCAGGGTCGTCTATTCAGAACTCTAATTTGTTAATTCAAAATACGATATAAGAGAGGAACATCACTATGTCTTTTGACCGCATGATCGAAAAAATCGTGGAAATGCAAAACCCCACCGTGGCGGGGCTTGATCCGAAGCTCGCCTACATCCCGCCGTATATTCTCGAAGAAGCCGTTGCAGAGCACGGCAAGACGCTCGAGGGCGCGGCGGCGGCGCTCGTCACCTACAATAAAGGTCTGATTGACGCGCTGTGCGACATCGTCCCGGCGGTGAAGCCGCAGGCGGCGTATTATGAAATGTATGGCTGGCAGGGCGTGCGCGCGCTTGCAGAGACGATTGCCTACGCGCAGGAAAAAGGCATGTTTGTCATCACGGACGGCAAGCGCAACGACATCGGCGCCACAATGGAGGCATACGCCACGGCGCACCTCGGCACAACGGACGTCCTCGGCGAAGCGGTGGACGCGTTCGGCGCGGACGCGCTGACCGTCAACGGCTACCTCGGCACGGACGGCATCAAGCCGCTGCTCGGTGTCTGCGGCGAAAAGGATAAGGGCATTTTCGTGCTGGTCAAGACCTCGAACCCGTCCTCCGGCGAGCTGCAGGATCAGAAGCTTGAAAGCGGCAAGACCGTTTACGAGGCGATGGGCGCGTTCTGTGAGACGTGGGGCGAAGCCGTCATGGGCAAATACGGTTATTCAGGCGTCGGCGCGGTGGTCGGCGCGACGTACCCGGCGCAGCTCGGCGAGATGCGCGAAAAGGCACCGCACACGTTCTTCCTTGTGCCCGGCTACGGCGCGCAGGGCGGCGGTGCGGACGACGTAGTGCCCGCGTTTGACAAGAATGGCCTCGGCGCGATCATCAATTCCTCGCGCGGCATCATGTGTGCGTGGCAGAAGGAAAAGTGCGACGAGCACGACTATGCGCAGGCAGCAAGACGCGAGGCAATCCGGATGCGCGACGCGTTCCGCGCACGTATCGGCGAAATTCGGTTGGGAGAATGATCCATGAAATACGATGTAAAGCTCTGCGAGATCCTGCGCCGTGCGGAGATCGCGGAAAATACGTTTGACTTTACGGTGCGCGCGCCGGAGCTTGCCGCTGCGGCAGCGCCGGGCCAGTTCGCGCACATCTATGTGCCGGGCAAAACGCTGCGCCGCCCGATTTCGATCTGCGACATCGACAAGGACGCAGGCACGCTGCGCTTTGTCTTTCAGGTGCGCGGCGGCGGCACGGCCGAGCTTGCGAAATTCAAAGTCGGAGACGCATTCGATATTTTGGCGCCGCTTGGCCACGGCTTCACGGTGGAGCCGGAGAAGAAGGCGCTGTTCGTCGGCGGCGGTATCGGCGTGCCTCCCTTGCTCGGCGCGGCAAAGCACTACGGCGAAAACGCAACGGTAGCAATCGGCTTTCGGAGCCGTGATTTCGTGATCCTCGAGGACGACTTCAAGGCGGCGGGCTGTGAAGTGCGCGTCGCGACGGACGACGGCAGCTACGGCCATCACGGTCTCGTGCTCGACCTAATCCGCGATCTGCGCCCGGACGTCATCCACGCCTGCGGTCCGATGGTTATGCTGCGCGCGATTGCGCAGTTTGCAAAGGAAAACAATATCTGCTGTGAGATTTCGCTCGAGGAGCGCATGGCGTGCGGCATCGGCGCGTGCCTCGGCTGTGCGGTAGAGCTGAACGGCGAGGACGGCACGTATATGGGTCACGTCTGCAAGGACGGCCCGGTTTTCGCCGCGGAAAGGGTGGTGCTCTGATGGCTGATTTACATGTAAACGTCGCGGGCGTGGAATTTCACAACCCGCTGATCGCCGCGTCCGGCACATTCGGCTTTGGGCGCGAATACGCGGAGTTCTATCCGCTTTCGGTGCTCGGCGGCATTTCGTCGAAGGGCATCACGCTGAAAGCGCGTCCTGGCAATCCCGCACCGCGCATCGCTGAAGCGCCCGGCGGTATGCTGAACGCCGTCGGTCTGCAGAATCCCGGCGTCGATCACTTCATCACGGAGGATCTGCCGTGGCTGCGCGAGCAGGGAACGCGCATCATCGCGAATATCGCCGGCAACACGCCGGAGGATTACTGTGCGATGGCGGAAAAGCTCAATGACACGGACATCGACATGATCGAGCTCAATATCTCCTGCCCAAACGTCAAGCAGGGCGGCGTGCAGTTCGGCACGACGTGCGCGGGTGTTTCCGGCATCACGAAGGCGGTGCGCGCACATTGCAGAAAGCCGCTGATGGTCAAGCTTTCGCCGAACGTCACCGACATTTCGGAGATGGCGCTCGCGGCGGAAAGCGAGGGCGCGGACGCGATTTCGATGATCAACACGCTGACCGGCATGCGCATCGACATCAACACGAAGCGCCCGATCATCCACAACAACACGGGTGGCTTCTCCGGCCCGGCACTGCTGCCGATCGCCGTGCGCATGGTTTGGCAGACGTATCAGAAGGTGAAAATCCCGATCGTCGGGCTCGGCGGCATCAGCACATGGCAGGACGCGGTCGAGATGCTGCTCGCCGGCGCGACGGCGCTGCAGATCGGCACCGTGCTGTTCATCGATCCGTATGCCCCCATAAAGATCACCGAGGGTCTCGCCGCTTATATGGACAAAAACGGCGTGAAGTCGATTTCGGAGCTGACGGGAGCGATGAAACCGTGGTAACGCGTTTATATCTCGTTCGCCATTGCCAGAGCGCGGGCAATGTGTTGAATCAGTTCCAGGGTCAGACCGAAGCGGATGTCAGCACGATGGGAGAAAAGCAGCTCGCGCTGCTTGGACTGCGCTTTCGCAATGTGCATCTGGATGCGATTTATGCGAGTCCGCTGCTTCGTGCACGCAAGACGGCGGAGGCGATCAACGAATACCACGGGCTGCCGATCACGCTTCTCGATGATTTAATGGAAATCGACGTCGGCGAGCTGGAGGGAAAACCGCTGGGGTGTCTGTCGGCGGAATATCCGGTTTTGTCGCGTCAATGGAACGAAACGCCGCAGGATTGTGTTTTTCCGGGCGGCGAATCGATGGCACAGGTGTACGCCCGCGCCAAAGCGGCGCTGCACACGATTCTGGCAGAGAGCGCCGGAAAAACCGTGCTGGTGGCTTCACACGGCTGCCTGCTGCGGAATATGGCCTGCGCGCTTTTGTACCACACGATCGCTGCGCTGCCGCAGGTGATGCTGTCGGGCAACACCTCGGTGTCCGAGTTTGAGATTTCGGACGCGGGCGTGCGGGTCGTGCGCATGAACGACCTGAGTCACCTGCCGGAGGAGCTTCTCGGCAATCCGAATCAATATGTGCTGAAATGATAATCGAAACGGCTGCCCTGCGGCGGCCGTTTTTTCAAGGAAGGAAGATGAAACATGATTATTCTCGGCGTAGACCTCGGCAAAGCGCGCACTGGCGTCGCTGTCTGCGACAAAAACGAGACGCTGGCAAGCCCCGTGGAGGTCGTGCACGAGCACAACCGCGAGCGGCTTTTACAGCGCGTGGCATCGCTTGCGGCAGAGCGCGGCGCGGAGCGCATTGTTGTCGGTCTGCCGCGCAACATGGACGGCAGCGAGGGGGAGAGCGCACAGAACGCGCGTGCTTTCGGTGAAGCCCTCCACGCACTTTCGGGGCTGCCTGTCGATTTTTCCGATGAACGCGGCACGACGATCACGGCGCACAGCTTCCTGAACGAGACGAACACGCGCGGCAAGCGCCGCAAGGCGACGGTGGATGCGGTGGCGGCAACCATCATCTTACAGGATTATCTCGATTTTCGCCGAAACGCCAGAGGTTAATTTGTACAAAACCACATGGACAAAAGGACAATGAATGTGGTATGATAACTATATAAATCTGCGAAAAGCAGAATCAATTGGGGCAAGGAAAGGATGGCATCACCCATGGGATACAAAATTGTAACGGATTCCACGATAGACCTGACGCAGAAGATGATCGAAGAGCTCGAGCTCACAGTGATTTCCCTGCGTTTTACAATTGATGGCAAAACCTATAAAGATAAATCGGATATGTCGGAAATGTCGACGGAGACATTCTACGCAAAGCTCAGAGAGGGCAAAATGTCCACCACCTCGCAGATCAACGCCGACGAGTTCACGAGAACCTTCGAGCCAATCCTCGAGGCGGGTGAGGACGTGCTGTATATCGCATTTTCGAGCGGCCTTTCGGGTACCTGCCAGAGCGCCTACATCGCGCGCGACGAGCTGAAGGAGAAATATCCGGAGCGCAAAATCTATGTGTTCGATTCTCTCTGTGCGTCGATGGGCGAGGGTCTGCTCGTCTATCAGGCGGCGCTCTTAAAGCGCGCGGGCACGGACATCGACAGCCTGTATAAGTGGCTCGGCGAAAACGTGCTGAAGCTCTGCCATTGGTTCACGGTCGACGATTTGAATCACTTGAAGCGCGGCGGACGTGTCTCCACCACGGCGGCGCTTGTCGGTACGATGCTGGGCATCAAGCCGGTTCTGCACGTGGACGATGAGGGACACTTAATTCCGGTCAGTAAGGTGCGCGGCAGAAGACAGTCGCTCGATGCGCTCGTGCAGAAAATGGCGGAAACGGCGATTCACCCGGATGAGCAGACGATTTTCATCAGCCACGGCGACTGCCTGAAAGACGCGGAGTATGTGGCGGAGCAGGTTCGCTCGAAGTTCGGCGTGAAAAACATCCAGATCAACTTCGTCGGCCCGGTCATCGGCGCACATTCCGGCCCGGGCACGGTGGCGCTGTTCTTCTTCGGCACACAGAGGTAAAGTATGATGCTGTTAGACGGAAAGAAAATTGAGTTGGGCACGTGCTATTACCCGGAGCACTGGGATCGCAGCCTTTGGCGGGACGATCTCCTGCGCATGCAGGAGCACGGCATCCGCGTGATCCGCGTGGCGGAATTTTCATGGAATCTGTTTGAGCCGCAGGAGGGCGTTTTCAGCGACGATTTCTGGGATGAATTTCTCGACCTCGCGGCAGAATGCGGCATGCAGGTGATTTTCTGCACGCCGACGGCGACGCCGCCTGCGTGGCTGACCGAGAAGTATCCCGAGGTCTTGAACTGCGATCTTTACGGGCACCCCGTATATCACGGTATGCGCAAGCACCACAATATGACGTCGCCTGTTTATCTGGAGTTCGTGCGGCGTGTCGTCGAGCACATCGCGTCGCATTACAGCGCGCATCCGGCGATCATCGGCTGGCAGATTGACAACGAGGTGAACTGCGAGACGACGAGTTACCACGCGCCGAGCGACCACGCGGCGTTCCGCGCGTACCTCAAGGAAAAATTCGGCACGCTTGAGAACCTGAACCGCGCCATGGGCACGGTGTTCTGGAACCAGACGTACACGAGCTGGGAGGAAATCCACCTCTCGCGCAATACGCTGGCGAAATCCTCAAACCCGCACATGATGCTGGAGGAGCGCCGCTTTATTTCCGAGGCGGCGATCCGCTACATCGGTCTGCAGGCGGAGATCCTGCGGCAATACAAACGCCCCGAGCAGTTTATCACAACGAACGGCCTTTTCGGTGTGCTCGACAACCACAAGCTGACCGCCGAGTACCTCGATTTCATGACGTACGATTCCTACCCGAATTTTGCGTTCGGACTCGATACGGCAAAGCTCGCGCCGCGCTCTCTGCGCGACCGCGAGACGTCGTTTAATCTTGCCAAAACGCGGAGTGTTTCGCCGCGCTTCGGCATCATGGAACAGCAGTCCGGCCCCGGCGGCTGGAACACCCGCATGGTGCAGCCTGCGCCGAAGCCCGGCCAGCTCCGGCTGTGGACGTTCCAATCCATCGCGCACGGCGCGGATTTTGTCAGCTACTTCCGCTGGCGTACCTGCACATTCGGCACCGAGACATATTGGCACGGCCTTTTGAATTACGACAACCGGCCGAACCGGCGCACGGAAGAGCTGAAGCGCACGTATGCGGATATCGAAAAGATTCAGGCGGTCGCCGGCGCGAAATTCTGTGCGCAGGCTGCAATCCTCTGCGATTACGACAGCGAATGGGACGGCATGGAGGACAAGTGGCACGGCCCGCTGCGCGGGCAGAGCATGGACGGCTGGTTTAAGGCGCTCCAGCGCGCGCATATCCCGTTTGATTTTGTCAATCTCAGCGACGCGGGTACGTCCGCACCGCTTGAAAGCTATCAGGTCGCGGTGTACCCGCATCCGACGATCATGACCGAAGCGCGCGCCGCGCAGCTCAAATCGTTCGTCGAGGCGGGCGGCACATTGGTGCTCGGCTGCCGCTCGGGCTATAAGGACATCTACGGCCGGTGCCCGATGATGCCGATGCCCGGCCTGCTTGCCCCGCTCACCGGCTGCACGGTGGAGGATTTCACATTCCTCGGCCCGGCGGACGAGGCAGAGTACATGGTTTGGGGGAACGACTGCATTCCTGCGCCGATGTTCAACGATGTTCTGCATCCCGATACGCCGGACTGCACGGTGCTTGCGGTCTACAAGGGCAATTACTACGATGGTATGCCCGCTCTGACGCACCGGCGTGTCGGACAGGGCGAGGTCTACGCGTTTGGCGCGGTGTTCGCGGAGGAAACGGCCGCTGCGTTCATTGACCGTCTCGGCTTGCGCAGCCCGGTGGATTGGACACTTCCCGAAGCGGTGGAGCTCACGATCCGCAGGCAGGCGGACGGCGCCCAGTATGCGTTTCTGCTGAACTACACAGACCAGCCGCAGGAGATTCGCGTGCCGCAGAGCGTACGGTCGCTTCTGACGGGAGAGACCGTCTGCGGCGCCGGTACGATGGAGCCGTACGGCGTGCTGGTGTTGGAAATACCGGAGACATAAATCTGGCTTAACAGGTGGGAGAGGATTCCAATGACGGAAGAAGAGAAAATTTTTGCAGGGCAGGTTTACTGCCCCGGACATCCGGATCTCGTGGCGATCAAGCTGCGCGCGCACAATCTGTGCAGCGCATACAACCAGACCTTCGAGAATGAGAAAGAAAAGCGCGAGCAGATCGTCAGGCAGCTCTTTGCCGATTTCGGCGAGGGTTCGTTCGTGCAGGGGCCGATTCAGATTCACTATGGCACGCACACGCACATCGGAGACAAGTTTTTCGGCAACTTCAACCTGACGATTCAGGACGACGCGCCGGTGACAATCGGCGACCGCTGCAATTTTGGCCCGAATGTGACGATTGTAACGCCGCAGCATCCGCTTCTGCCGGATGAACGCCGCGCGCTCAAGCTGAAGGACGGCGGAGAGAAGCGTGTCTGTTATGCGGAGCCGGTCAAAATCGGCAACGATTGCTGGTTCGGCGCGAACGTTGTCGTCTGCCCCGGCGTGACGATCGGCGACAACTGCGTGATCGGCGCAGGCAGCGTTGTGACAAAGGACATCCCGGCGAACAGCATCGCAGTCGGCAATCCGTGCCGCGTGCTGCGCACCATCGGCGAGGCGGACAGCATGAAGTATAAGCCAGAGCGTCTCGGCGGCGAGGAGTACGATTTCGATTGATTTTTCACATGCAAAAAGGCACATACCGGAAAACCGGTATGTGCTTGCGTTGTTGCGGGCCATGTGATATGATTTAGCAAAGCATATACGAAGGAGTTATTTGTATGAAAATGTCATTCCGCTGGTATGGCAGCGACGATAAGGTTACGCTTCAGAATATCCGTCAGATCCCGGGCATGGAAGCCATCGTCACCGCCGTGTACGATGTTCCGGTCGGCGAGGTGTGGAGCCGCGAAAGCATCGGCGCACTGAAAAAGCAGGTTGAGGATGCCGGTCTGCTGTTCGAGGTCATCGAGAGTGTGCCCGTGCATGAGGATATCAAGCTCGGCAAGCCGTCGCGCGACCGCTATATCGAAAACTACTGCGAAAATATCCGCCGCCTTGCCGAGGCAGGCATCCAGTGTATTTGCTATAATTTCATGCCGGTCTTCGACTGGACGCGCACGCAGCTCGATCATGTTCTGCCGGATGGTTCGACGAGCCTCGTCTACTATCAGGAGCAGGTGGAGGCGGTCGACCCGCTGAAGAGCGACAGCGATCTGACGCTGCCCGGCTGGGACGCCAGCTACACGCGCGAGGAGCTGAAGGCGGTTGTTGCCGAATACAACGCGATGACCGAGGAGAATCTCTGGGCGAACCTCACATACTTCCTCGAGCGCATCATACCGGTGGCGGCGCAGTGCGGCGTCAACATGGCGATCCACGAGGATGACCCGTGCTGGAGCATTTTCGGCCTGCCGCGCATCATCACCTGTGAGGAGAATCTCGACCGCTTCCTCAAAATTGTCGATGACCCGCACAACGGCATCACGCTCTGTACCGGTTCGCTCGGCTGTAGCGCGGAAAACGACGTCGTTCACATGGCGGCAAAGTACGCGGCGATGGGCCGCATCCATTTCGTCCACGCGCGCAACGTCGCCGTGCTTGAAAACGGTTTTGAGGAGCGTGCGCACCTTTCAAAGTGCGGCTCGCTCGATATGTATGCGATTCTCAAAGCGCTGTATAAGAACGGCTTCAACGGCTATATCCGTCCCGATCACGGGCGCATGATCTGGGGCGAAACCGGCCGCGCCGGCTACGGCCTCTATGACCGCGCCCTTGGCGCCGCCTACCTCAACGGCCTCTGGGAAGCCATTGTGAAGCGCAATTCTACCTCAGAGAGGTAATATTAAGATATGAAAAAAGCAGCTTGTTCGGGCATCGTTCGGACAAGCTGCTTTGGTTGTAAGGCATAAATGTAAAATCCCCAAAAAGTCTTTTCTTGTGGGTTGACAAGCGGACAAAAAAAGGGTAACTTTATATAGGATAGCGCCATGGAAAAGACGGCGCAAAAATCCGGCGCGCATGCGCAGACTAAGTTTACAGAAGGAGTGAAGAAAATGGACGCTGGCAGTAGCGGCGGTGCGGTTCCTCGAGAACGGATGCAGCCGCTTTATTCGGAAAAGCGGGGGATTTTCTTCACCCGTTTGATGGCCGATTGACCGGCTTTTCCGCTGACCGTATCGTCCGGCTTGCCGATTTTTGCAGCACTTGCAGAGAAAGGACGGACGAATTATGCAGGAAAAATTGGAAATTATTCTGGAATTGCTGGAACAAAGGGAATTCCCGAAGCTGGGGGCGCTCTTAAAGGAGATGAACCCGGCGGACGTTGCGGAGCTCTTTGAGGAGCTGCCGCGCGAAAAAATGGCGCTCGTGTTTCGCCTGCTCCCGAAGGAGCTCGCGGCCGATTCATTCGCGTATATGGAGCCTGACGAGCAGACCGTGCTGGTTCAGGCATTCAGCGATAAGGAGCTGCACGACGTCGTGAACGAGCTCTACGTCGACGATGCCGTCGACATGATCGAGGAGATGCCCGCGAGTCTTGTCAAGCGCATTCTGCGCCACACCGACGACGAGACGCGCCGCCTCATCAATCAGATCTTAAACTACCCGAAGGACAGCGCCGGTTCCATCATGACGATGGAATACGTTGACCTCAAGCGAAACATGACCGTGGAGCAGGCTTTCGACCGCATCCGCGCCATCGGCGTGGAAAAGGAGACGGTTTACACGTGCTATGTCACGGACAGCCGCCGCAAGCTCAAGGGCATTGTGACGGTCAAGGATTTGCTGCTTGCGCCGAAAACCGAGGTCATCCGCGACATCATGGAGACGAATATCATCTATGTCTCCACACAGACCGATAAGGAAGAGGTCGCCGGTCTGTTCGGCAAATACGACTTTCTCGCCGTACCGGTCGTAGACAATGAGGAGCGCCTCGTCGGCATCGTCACGGTTGACGACGCGATCGACGTTATCCAGGAAGAGGCGACCGAGGATATCGAAATGATGGCGGCTATCACGCCGACGGATCGCCCGTATATGAAAACGGGCGTGTTCGCCACGTGGAAGAAGCGCATTCCGTGGCTTCTGCTGCTCATGATTTCCGCTACGTTCACCGGCAGCATCATCACGTCGTTTGAGGATGCGCTCGCCGCGTCTGTGGTGCTCACCGGCTTTATCCCGATGCTGATGGACACCGGCGGTAACGCAGGCGGTCAGGCGTCGGTTTCCATCATTCGCGGCTTGTCTCTCGGCGAAATCGAATTCCGGGATGTCGGGCGCATCATTTGGAAAGAGGGGCGCGTCGCGCTGCTCTGCGGCCTGACGCTCGCGGCGGCGAATTTTGTGAAGCTGCTCCTTTTGGATCGCGTGTCCATGGCGGTGGCTGCCGTCGTTTGCTCCACATTGGTACTCACCGTGCTGGTGGCGAAGGTTGTCGGCTGTACGCTGCCGATTCTTGCCAAGCGCATCGGCTTTGACCCGGCGGTCATGGCCAGCCCGTTTATCACAACCATTGTTGACGCACTGTCGCTGCTGATTTATTTCCAGATCGCCTGCGCAGTGCTGCATATCGGATAAAATCGAAAGAGGTGTAAGGATCATGATTCAGAACGACATTCAGTTGATGGCGATTGCTCTGCCCGAGGACGTCACAAAAGCAAAATGGTGCGGCGATTTTGACCGTGCGCTGCGGCTGATCGACCGCTACACGGAGAGCGCGAAAACGCCCGAGTGCCTCAAAACCCGCTTGAAGCTCGAGCGTGAGATCATTCAGAGACTTCCGCTCGATTACTGCTACACGCAGGAGCAGGCGGTTGAGCTTGTGCGGCGGGATATTCCAGATTTCACAAGCGAGGAGCTGGATGCGCTGCGCGATGCCGGCAAGATTGACTGGATCTACATCAAGGGCGAGACGGTCTACTCCATCCGCTTCTATGAGACGCTGCTTTCCGTTTATCCGGATATCGCGGCGCGAGCGGGTAAGCCTGCAAAAGAGGAAAGCGAGGAGCGTCAGCTGCTCTATCAGAACATTGTGGATATGAAGCAGAACGGCGAGGCGTCGTGGAGCATTCATATGCGCGCGCTGTTTACCATCAGCGACGACGCGTTCCGCCCGGGCGAGGAGCTGCTCGTCCATCTGCCTGTCCCGAAGGACGCGATCAACATGCGCGATATTGAGATCGTGAGCACGTCGCACCCGGTGCTGAAGCTCGCCGATATCGACGCGCCCTCGAGAACCGTCGCGTTTTCCGGAAAATTTGAGAAAAATGAGCCGTTCTGGGTGGAGTATAAGTATGTCTCCACGGTTCGGTACACGGCGCTTGACCCGGCGGCGGTCAGCGCGGAGCAGCCGACATTCGACACCGAAGAGCTGTACCCGCACATCCGCTTCACGCCGTTTATCCGCGCGCTCTGTGACGAGCTTTCGGCGGGCGAGACGAATCCGCTGATTCGCGCGCGCCGCTTCTACGATTACTGCACGAAGGTCGGTACATATTCCTTCATGCGCGAGTATTTCACGCTGCCGGACAGCATTCCAGATTATTACGGCACCGGTCTCAAGGGCGACTGCGGCGTGCAGGCACTGCTGTTCATCACGCTGTGCCGCTGTGCGGGCATCCCGGCCAAATGGCAGTCCGGCCTGTTCGTCACGCCGTATTCGCAGGGCTGTCACGACTGGGCGCAGTTCTATATTGCGCCGTACGGCTGGCTGTTCGCGGACTGCTCTTTCGGCGGCAGCGCGTACCGTGCAGGCTCTGCGGAGCGCCACGACTTCTATTTCGGCAATCTGGACCCGTTCCGCATGGTCGCGAACAGCGAGCTGCAGGCGGAGTTTGATCCGCCGAAAACGCAGCTTCGCATCGATCCGTTCGACAACCAGCGCGGTGAGGCGGAATACGCTGACCGCGGCATCATCTGGACGGAGAAGGACGCCGACTGGAAATTGATTGAAATGAAAAAGCTCTCCTGACCGGAGAGTCGGCACGCGCCCGCTCGGGTCTTAAAGCCCGCGCGGGCGTTTTTATCGCTAGGAAAGGGGAGAACGCCATGGAAACAAAAGAGGCGGTTTTGCGCCGGTATTTCGGTTATGCCGCGTTTCGGCAGGGACAGGAGGAAGTTGTCAACGCGCTTTTGAGCGGGCGTGACGTGCTCTGCGTGATGCCGACCGGCGCGGGAAAATCCATCTGCTATCAGGTGCCGGCGCTGCTTTTGCCGGGCGTCACGCTCGTGATCTCACCGCTGATTTCGCTGATGCAGGATCAGGTGGAATCGCTCACGCAGGCGGGTGTGCGCGCCGCGTTTCTCAACAGCTCACTGACGCCCGCGCAGTACGTTCATGCCCTGCGCAACATGGAAAACGGACAGTATAAAATCGTTTATGTCGCGCCGGAGCGGCTCTCAACGGAGGCCTTTCGCGCCGCTGTCAACCGGCTCACAATCTCCCTTATCGCGGTCGACGAGGCGCATTGCGTTTCGCAGTGGGGACAGGACTTTCGTCCGGATTATCTGAAAATCGCATCGTTTGTCGAGTCGCTTCCACAGCGCCCTGTGGTCGGCGCATTCACGGCGACTGCGACGAAAGCCGTGCGCAGCGACATCGCAGAACTGCTGCAGCTTCGCGATCCGCTGTGCATCACGACAGGCTTTGACCGGCCCAATCTCTATTTTGGTGTGCAGACGCCGCACAGCAAGCCGCTCGCACTGCTGGAGCTGATCGAACAGCGCCCGGGCAAGAGCGGCATTGTGTACTGCGCGACGCGCCGCACGGTTGAGGAGGTGGAGGCGCTCCTGAACGACAAGGGCATCTCCGCCACGCGCTACCATGCCGGTCTGCCTGAGGAGGAGCGCCGCCGGAATCAGGAGGACTTCGTCTACGACCGCAAAGCCGTGATGGTCGCGACGAACGCATTCGGCATGGGCATCGACAAGTCGAACGTGTCATTTGTCATTCACTACAACATGCCGAAGAATCTCGAGAGCTATTATCAGGAGGCGGGACGTGCCGGGCGAGACGGCAGCCCAGCAGACTGCATCTTGCTGTACAGTCCGCAGGATGTGCGCACGAACCGCTTTTTGATCGAGAACAGCGACCCAAATCCCGAGCTGGATCCCGACACGCAGGAGAAAATTTTGCAGCGCGAGTATGAACGGCTGAAATACATGACATTTTACTGCACGACAACGGATTGCCTGCGCGCGTTTATTTTGCACTATTTCGGTGAAAAATCCGAGGCATACTGCGGCTGCTGCTCAAGCTGTGCGTCCGGCTCAGCGTTGATCGATGCGACGATCCCGGCACAGCAGGCGCTTTCCTGCGTGGCGCGCACCGGCCAACGTCTCGGCAGCGCAATGATCGCCGACATTTTGCGCGGCAGCGAGAAGGAGCGCATCCTCCAGAATGGATGGAATCGGCAGTCAACCTATGGTCTGATGCGCGACAAAGAGGAATGGGAGGTACGCCGCCTGCTCGACGCGCTCCTTGTACAGGGGCTTTTGCTCCAGACTAGTGGGCAGTACCCGGTTTTAAAGCTCACACCTGCTGCCCGCACGGTTTTGCTCGGCGAGCGAAAGTTTGAGATGCGTGTGCCGGTTGCACCGGAAAAGACGGCTCAAAACGACGGAGACGGGAACCCGGACAGGGAACTCTTTGCCCGGCTCAAAAAGCTGCGCGCAAAGCTTGCCGCCAAAGCCAGCGTGCCCGCCTATGTGATCTTTACGGACGCCGCCCTGCGCGACATGTGCGCGAAAAAGCCGCGGACGCAAACGGAATTTCTGCAGGTTTCCGGCGTCGGCGAACGAAAGGCCGCGCGCTACGGGGCAGCCTTCCTCGAGGAGATCGCGCGCGTACCGGAGGATTAGCTTATTCACCGAATTCTCTCCGCAGCTTCTCAAGCGCCTTTTTCTCAAGGCGCGAGATGTAGCTGCGGGAAATATGCAGGCGCTTTGCCACCTCGCGCTGGACGAGCGGGTGCTGCCCGGAAAGCCCGTAGCGCAGAACGACGATCTCCCGCTCACGCGGGGAAAGCACACCGAGCGCATCGTACAGCCGCCGCGTCTTCATGCGCAGGTCGATGTCCTCGAGAATGTTGTCGTCAGCGGCGATGGTGTCGAGCAGTGTCAGCGTATTGCCGTCCTTGTCGGTATCGATCGGCTCGTTGAGCGAAATATCCTGCGCGTTTTTCTTTGTGCTGCGAAAAAACATCAGGATCTCATTCGCTATCCTCTCCCAACGGATACATAGGTTGCTCTACGGGCGGCAAATCTGCCTCTCCATCCTCTGCAAAGAGGTAAACATAGGCATTTTTGCCGTCCCAGACCACCTTTTTGACAATGGTGCGCAGCAGGCGTCGCTTTTCTTCCAGCGTCGCCGTATCCACCGCGTTGGCGAAGGACTCGATCATTTCCTGATGGAAGGCAAACTCCTGATGCAGCATCCGGCTCTGCTCAGTGAGGGCTTCCAGCTCGGCAAGGCGCAGCTGCTGCGTCTCGCTCTCCTGATGGAGCGCGTCAATCTGCTCCATGACATATTTCGCGGAGGTGTCGCTGGCAACGGACAGGGATTCCACTAACCGTTTGATGCGCTCTTCCGTTTCGGTGTGCTTTTCCCGGAGCAGCGCCAGCTCTGCGTCGTAGCCCTCCTTGCTGCCGCTGATGACCTTCTTGGTCTGCGCCAGCAGCCGGGTAAGGGTCTCCTTGTCGGCGGACAGCTTGCGGATCTCCTCGATGATTTTGGCGTCCAGCGTGTTGCCGTTGCAATTTTTCATGCCGCAGACGGTGCCGTGGCTGCGCTCTTTGGTGGAGCACATGTAGGTGTAGATCAGCTCGCCGTCCGCATTGGTTCGGTTGGTCAGCTTCGGGCGCATATAGTCACCGCACTCGCTGCACCGCAGCAGGCCGGACAGCAGCGCCACGTTGCTGCGTGGTCTGCGGTAGCTCTTGGATTTGTTCACGTCCAGCATGGCCTGCACCTGCACCCAATCGCTGCCGGAGATGATGCCCGGATGCTTGCCCACCGCCACGATCCATTCCTCCATGGGACGGATCTGATTCGCCTTGCCGGGGCGCTGGAGGGTGCGGTTGTATGCCATGACGCCGTGCTCGCCGTCGAACTCCGAGCGCTCAGCAAATAGATCCACATGGTTCTCTTTCAGATACTCATACGCCGTCTCGTCGGCAATCATGTAGACCGGATTGGTCAGAATGCCCCGGATGGCAAAGCGTGTGAACTGCTTGCCGCGTTTCGTGACGCAGCGATGCTCCAACAGGTACTGGTCGGTCTTGCTGAGCGAGCCGGTTTCCATGAACACGGAGAAAATCGTCTTGACCAGCTGGATTTCCTCCGGAATGGGCTTAAGCTTGCAGGCCTTCTTCACCTTGCCGTCCACTGTCACGCTGGACAGGCTTTCCGAGGCGTAGCCCGTGGGCGTTGTGCCGCCCAGCCAGCGCCCGGTCTTGGACAGCTCGTGCATATTGTCCCGGATGCGCTCGGCGATGGTCTCCCGCTCCAGCTGAGAGAACACGGACGCAATGTACATCATAGCCCTGCCCATGGGGGAGGACGTGTCGAACTGTTCCCGGATGGAAATGAAGTCGATGTGCCGGTCACCCAGGTCCTCGATGAGCTTGGCAAAGTCGCCGATGTTGCGGCTGATGCGGTCGAGCCGGTAAACCACAATGGCGGCAAACTTTGTTTTCTGGGAATCCTTCATCATTTTCTTGAACTGCGGGCGCTCCAGATTGCCGCCGGAAAAGCCCTCGTCCTCATACACCAGCGCATGCTCCGCCGCATCCTCGCCAAAATGCATGGCAATATACTGGCGGCACAGCTCGATCTGGTTCTCGATACTCTCGCCCTTCCCAGTAAATTTGGATTTGCGGGAATAGATGACGTATTGCTTTGCCTGCGGCTTGTCTTTCGTTTTCATAGCGGCACCTCGAGCATCACATAGTTAGGTTGATGAGCTTATTATAACGGATTGGAATCCACTTGAAAAGGTACTAAGGAAAGAATCTGAAAATTTTTTCTGATGAAATGAGCGATGGAGCGCCGATTATCACTTGTCGTATGACAAGTACATCCGCTCTTGGCATCAACGCAAAACCGCCGCCCCGATCGAAAATCGGGGCGGCGGTTTCGTTATGCGAGGCTTCGCAGGTATTCTTCCACATTCCGATACTGGATGCCCTCAACCACTTGACTTTCCCCTCGATAGAGGACGAACTTTCCGGTAATTGGACCATAACGATGCTCCGTCTGGGCGCATTTTTCCTCGTCAATCAGATGGCGGTACTGCTGCGACGCAATTTCCGTGCTGTGCTTGATCTCAAAGCTCTGGCAGGAACCGGCGACAGGGTCAAACACCACCATATCGAACTCGCCCACGGAAAATTGCAGGACAAATACCTGCTTTTTGGGGTTCGCCAGCTTGGTTTCCAGCAGGACAATGTCTTCCAGCATCCGGCCTCTGATCTCGGTCAGAATGCGTTCCTGAACAGCAGTGCGCTCCGGCAGAGAAAGGGCGCTGAATGTCTCATCCAGCAGCAGGCTGCGAATCAGCGCATCGGCCTGCGCGTAACGGAGACCGGGTTGGGCGATCACCGTGCGGCTGGATTTCCGGCTGACATCCGGCAGGTGCAGCACGTCGATCTCCCGCGTCAGATCCAGCAAATCCAGATATTCTTTGATCTCCGCCGCATGAATATCGTCCAACGCCAAAGTCTGCTCCGCCTTGTTCCGGATCTCCAGCAACTTCCGCAGGCTGTCTGTGACAGCTACAAGGTCAACGCGATCAAGGATGTCCGTAGGGTTCTCCCGATCCCGGCGAAGATTGCTGGCGGAAATGCCAAGGTCGTGGGATTTCCAATCCTGTGTCAGCACTTCCAGCGTGAAACGGTGGTTGATGTCCTCCACCACGCGGTTGATGGCGCTGGTCAGTTCGTTCCTCTCATACAGGTCACGCAGATGGCGGAAATGTCCCTCGTACTGATAGCAGCGCAGGGAGTGCTGGATGTTGCGGGCAATGGCTGTGTCCACATACTCGTCGGCGCTTTTCTTGCTGGCAAACGTGGATGTTTCGTTATAGTGAACGCCGCCGAGACTCATGGTGCCGCCGTAGCGGATATACTCGTCGATGCCGTGAATGCCGAGCACGGACTCAAATTCGCGGTAAGGGATGAGGGTGGTGTGCAGCAGAATACAGCGGTCATAGAGCTGCTCATCCTCCGTGAACAGGAAACCCAGTGAATCCGTGCCGGACAGCACGATTTTCATTCCGCAGGTGGCAAACACATCGGAGAACAGCGCCGCGCCCTCAATAAAGTCCTCCATCAGTGTTACTTCGTCGAGAAACACATACCGGAAACCCTGCTCCTCCAACGTCTTGAGATCGCGGTTCACATCAGCCAATGTGTCTCTTGCTGTGATTTGAATGAAAGCTGCTTTCGAAAGCTCTGCGTCGCTCATCTCTACGAAGATCTGACGGATCATGGTTGTTTTTCCCGTCCGGCGCAAACCATAGAGAATGAATACTTTATCCTGCTGCTCTCCGTAAATATAGTCATGCAGCTGCCGGAAGCATTCGCGCTTGCGATATTTGCGTACAGAGGCAGAAAAGGTACGCAGTGCCTCGCCAGTGCGGATATTCGTTGCAAAGGTATGTGCAGAGACGGCAGATACGGATTTCTTGGGCAGTTGCTTCTGCAGCACCTTCAATTCTTTTTCCAGTGCTTTTCGTCGCTCAACCTGCTTCTGGAAAGAATCCACCTCTTCTGCAGGAATATACTTCTCCCGGCGCTTCTTGTTCTCTGTCCAGCGGTGATAGAAATACATATTGCCGTTGATCGTCTTCTTTGTGACGGAGCCTGCAGGCAGCTCCGCAATCTGCTGCTCCAGATCAGCAATCTTGGCTTGAAGTTCAAACAGTTCCATGATACACCTCCTCGGTGAAACTATTATATACAAAATTATACCCCATTATACCCGTAAAATCAAGGGTATAATGGGGTATAATTTGCTATGATAGATGTCAGTTTACAAAAACTCTTGTCTGAGGTAGTATAGCAACCAAAACGCTATTGATCGTTTCGCGTATTGCCTCTTTCCAACGGCACCATATTGGTGCACTTCTTTTCTTCGTTAAAAAAGTTGGTGCAACCATAGAATATGTCACCATTCTTTGGATTCTTTTTAACGATCAAATATCCGTCTGCGCACTTGGGGCACTTCAAAATATCGTGCATGTGCACCCTGTCGTTGGTCATAAAATCGCAAAGCTCCGCCTCGTTTGTGCATATCCAGAGATTCAAGCCGTAGTTCTTGTTAAACTCATATTTTAGTGGGAAGCCGCATATCGGACAACGCAAGTTAAAGAGATCCACTACTTGCATATTGATTTTGTCATTATGGGGAATGTTGAAATCTTTGATAAGTTCTACAAGAAATCTGGATGGCTTTGTTTTGGGGGCCGCGATATATACCCTGTTTTTAGTCCGTGTCATCGCTACGTAAAACAGTCTCCGTTCTTCTGCAAAAGGCATACTATTGTCCTCATATGTAACGAGTTTAATAATGGGATCATCTTCAATCTGGCAGGGGAATCCGAATTTCCCTTCAAACATATTGATCAGAATTACATTGTCATAGCCAAGGCCCTTGGAGCTATGTGCTGTCATAAATGTTATCTTAGCATTTGGATACTTTTCGCTTCTGATAGCACCACCTGGCAATTCACTGAACCGATTTGTCCGGTACAGCTTGTACATATCATAGTTGTATCGGCCGATCAACAGAATCGAGCTCTGCTCACCGTACTCAGATATGATTTCTCCAATAATATGTTCAATTGTGTTGGCAAGCTGCTCCATAGGTTTGACGCTGTCATCAAAGACTTCAAGAACAATTGGGTTCTCAAGATGTTTCGGAGAAATCAACTGCTTCCGGATTTGCGAGGAGTTTCTCTGCACAAAGCCACCGGCAATGTCAATCAATTCTTGCGAGTTACGATATGTATGAGTAATTTTCAGTTCCGTGCCCGCACCCATTAGTTCCAAAAAGCGCGTGAACAAAGTGATATCAGACCCAGAAAAGGCATAAATTGACTGCCAGTCATCACCCACCGCAACAACTTTAGCCTGCGTAATTTGAGACAACCTTTTTGTCAAATTGAATCTTTGGCGGGCTATATCTTGAAACTCATCGATGATGATGTACTTGTAAGGGAGCACTATGTTCTGGCGCTCGATCTCCTGCAAATAGAAATGCGCATCATTTATCATGTCAGAAAAGTCTATCTGATTGCGCTGCTTCAGCACAGATTGATAGTGATGATAGACTTGCTCGGCAATATCCAGAAAAAGGAGTGTTCTCGGATTATCTGTACGTTCTCGCAAAATGGAGAAGCCACCGCCATCATAACCAGTCGTCTTGTATTGCTCGATAAACTTCATCATAAAGATGATTAGTTTGTAGATATATTTGTCTTTTCCGGTTTCTACGATCTTTTTATAGACTTCCTCCATATTGCGAGGTTTTAGGATAAAACCCTCCTTTTCGAGGACTTCTTTTAGATGATCCAGAAGAGGACGTCGATCTGTATAAAATGACCATGTTTCCAGTAATGTGGTCTTATTAGCCTTATGAAGGCGACGCTTATCACTAATTGCGCGAAGATAACGCTGCCTCTGCTGCGGAGTAAACAGGCTATTATAGCCGCTCTCGCTGAGCGCATAGTGCTCCAGCCACACGCTATGCTCTCCTTGCGAAATATAGAAATCAGGCGTGTATTTCTTGCTACGAGAAGGTGATCCGAAGGGATACACTCGTTCATATTCGTAATCCAAACCGTTCAGATAGAGAAAGTTTGCGATCTGCACTTCCTGCATGGAGCGCAGATATTCTCCGGTTATGGTCCGCGTCTTTTTCGTGCGTTGCTGTTCAACTTTTTTGACGTACTCGCCCAATCCACTTTTTAACGTTTCAAAGTCTTGTGCTGCTTTGTAAAGATGGTATTGATTCAAATCCGTAAATTTGAAGACATCCTCGGACAGGTCAAAGTAATACCCTAAGAACAGAACCAGATTGCGCATAAGCTGCTTGTTGTGAAAAATCGACTTTTCCAGCATATCAAAAATAATCTGCTGGGAAGAAAAATTGATCTCAGGTGGTTCTGCTGAAAACTGTTTAACAATATCATACGCAAAAGCATGGAACGTGCATATCTTCGCTGGAATACCAAGTCCCTTATTGATTCGATCACGCAACTCCCCAATCGCCTTATTTGTATAGGATATTACAATGATCTCCTCCGGATCTATATTCTTTTTCTCGACCAAATACTTGACCTTTGCGGCCATCGTCGTGGTTTTCCCCGCACCAGCACCAGCTACCAACAGGCAATAGTCGTCATCTGTAATCACCGCACGGCGCTGCTCTTCATCCAGTTGAATATTGGGGTCGATCTGCTTTAAGATGCTGTCAAAATAATCCTTATCCTGTTCCAGTATTCGGTCTACATATGTCGTATTATGTGCCGTAATATCTGCATCTAAAGATTGCATCCGACGCAAAAAACGGCGTAGCAAATCGATATCAACTCTTATCGCGGCAGCATTGTTACAGACATATTGGAAAATGAGCTTGTTGTTTAGGCTTTCGCTGTATTTTCCATATGTGTCCCGTAGCCTCTGCGCATCTCTGTGCGAAATATAGTGTTCTGCAGAGAACAACTGGGCATGGTCTCGTTCAAAAGAAATTAAGACGTTTTGCAGATTTTTGTAGTCCAATCCTTCTTTGACATGCGCAGCCTCCTTATCCAAAGAGGAAAAGTATGCCGCAGGGAGTCCGCAGTGAGGGCATTTTTCAGCTTTGTCGGAAATTGAATTTCCACACTCCGGGCAACGAATTAAGGACATATCTTTTTCCTCCTTGTCGCATCATAACGTAAACTATGAGTCAAACCCCAACTTTTTTAATCGTCCACGTACCGCTGATGTACTGCGCTTTAATGTAATGGCAATCTCGCTCATTGGTACAGATTTCTTGTATAGATCAACGAGGCAGTCGTCATGTTCTTTCGTCCATGGAGCACCCTGCATCTCTGTCTGCATATTCTCCGCTGCGAGGATCGCATCCAAATTATCTATGATAAAATGCTGCGCAGCGTTGTTGTAAACAACCACTTGATAGGGCCCTTTATTGCTCATTCTTTCCTCCACGGAAATACCGTTTTCTTCGCCAATTTTCGTCGGCCGTTTTGTGTGCTTTCCGTCTGGCGTGAGCGCCCATTCCATCATTCCAATTTCCGTGAGCCACGCAAGGATTCCTGAATAGGTAAGTTTTTGCATAGTGTCGTTATCGGCCAAAGTGTTTATCCGTTTGGCAATTTCGCTGGCCGGAATAGGCGTTTTCGAATAGGCAAATTGGCTTCTTTTTTCAAAGGGAATTTCAAGGGGCCTCTTTTTTGGCTTCCTGTCCGCAGCCGATCTCATTCCACCATTTTCGATCACCTGCCGCAACACGTCGGATACAAAGAAAAGGCAACGTGACAACCGGACATTGTTGATAATATCGCCGTCTGGAACCACAGTGTCGTCTATGGGATTAATGCCGTTTGCCAGTTTGTCGATATACATTCTTGCTCGTTCGATTTTTTCAAGTTCAGTCATACATTTCTCCTTATCCCACTACCAACTTATTCGTCTTCTTCAAGAACTTCGCAGGGATTGGGCGATCCAGCCGCCATGTGATATTCATCGGCCTGCTGCCCTCATGCTTCACATAGTTCGCCGTGCCCAGATAGGTGTACGCCTCCGCACCGCCGGTCACACGGTCAGCCTTAAACTCCCGGACAAACAGCAGCACCTTGCTCCCCCGCTCCTTGTGGTGGATATATCGCTGACCTGTGGGCGAATTCTCCGCCGTGGTGCTTTGGCTTTGCCAGTGAAACAGACTCTCACTAATGGAGTAGTCATTGTACATGGTGGTTGGCGAATAGTCCTTGTCCGCCTTATTCAGCGTCACGAATAACACATCCAATTGCTTGTCCGGCAGCCATTTGACGCCTTCACGCACAGTTGCTGGCTTCATAAAGTCCAGCGCCACCAATAGCTGATCGCGAGTGTAGGTGCAGTGTAAATCCAGTGGGCAGTTAAAGCCCAAATCCACCGGCTCGTCAATAAAGTCAATCTGCTCAAAGCGATAGCGCAGCAGTTCCAAGAGTTCGCTTAGCAGGACTGTGCTATCTGACAGGGCATAGAGGTTGTCCAGCACTTCTTCGCTACTCCAATCCTCGACTGCCTTTCCCCAAATAGTGATATAGAACATCTGCAGCATACGCTTTTCAACATCGGACAACGCCGCGAAATCCCCATCGTCCAGACGCGGCAGAATATCCAACAGAAAGGAAATCCAACAACGAGAATCAATGACAGCAAGGCGTGCAAACGCCTTGGTCAAGGTCTCTTCCAGAGGCTCCTCAAAGTCCTCAATGACATCTGCTCTGGCGCAGATGCGAGAGAAGGACGAGAACTTATAAATAGCTCTGGGATCAAGATGGTAGTAGTCGAGGAAGTTCGCCAGTGTCAGCTCCATGCCACTATCTTCTGCAAAGGTAGCCACGCGGGCCACCAGCCCTGCCGCGTTGCCGTAGGAAGCACGGATGTTATCCAGTATGTACTTTGCCGCTTTTTTCTCCAACTGGATATAGCAGCCCTTGGGAACGGACACAAAGCCATCCTTGATTTCGCGGCTCACACTTCGTGTAGCGTTCGACAGCAACGCCGCAAATTTATCCTCAAAATTGTACTTTCTGTTTGCCTGGCCGATGAAGTCCAATACGGTCAGGCATTCCTTATCTTCGGCCAGACGCAGGCCGCGGCCCAACTGCTGCAAGAAAATCGTCAGCGACTCAGTGGGGCGCAGGAAAAGAACGGTATTGACTTCCGGAATATCCACGCCTTCGTTATAGATGTCCACGACGAATATAAACCGCACTTCGCCAGACACCAAGCGCTGTTTGGCTGCTTTTCTCTCCTCATCTGGGGATTGTCCTGTCAGGAACATGGACGGGATATTGTGTTCATTGAAATAGTGGCACATAAATTCTGCGTGATCTACGGTCACACAGAAGCCGAGGCCCTTCACGTCGTCAATATCCGTGACATATTTCAGCAGCGAGGACACAACATGGTCGGCGCGTTGAGTGGCAATGGCACCACTGAAGGTGTAGACATGCTCCAGCTCGCTCTTTTGATAGCCACCAGCAGACCATTTCAGCGAATCCAGATCCACAGTATCGGTGACACCGAAATACTGGAACGGGCAGAGCAGCTTTCGGTCAATGGCTTCCGGCAGACGAATTTCCGCCGCAATACGATTGTTGAAGTACGGCAGAATGCTCTTGCCGTCCATACGTTCAGGCGTAGCTGTCAAGCCCAGCAGAATACGAGGCTGGTAGTAGGCCAGGAGCTTCTGGTAGGTTGGAGCTGCCGCGTGGTGGAACTCGTCTACGATGATGTAATCGTAAAACCCAGGGGACGTCTTTTCCGTAAAGTTCTGTGAATTGAACGTCTGAATGGAAATAAACAGATTGTCGATGCTTTCCGGCCTATAGCTGCCCACAAACATCTCCCCGAAGTTGGCGTCCTTGAGTACAGCACGGAAGGTATACAGACTCTGCTTGAGAATTTCTTCCCGGTGCGCCACAAAGAGCAGGCGGCAAGGCTTGTCCGGATTCTGCTTGCGGAAGCACTTGTAATCTAAAGCAGAGATGACCGTTTTGCCGGTACCGGTGGCGGCTACCACCAGATTACGAGTATAACCTCGGACGGTGCGCTCCGCCTCCAGCTTGTCCAGAATCTCCTGCTGATAGGAATAGGGGTTGATGTCCATGGTGTAGACTTCGGCATTGTTGGTGTCGAAGTATTTTTCCGCTTTCAGGGCATGGGCAAGGCGTTCTTTCTGCCCTTCATCATAATACTCAAATTCCCGGTCATTCCAGTAATACTCAAAGGTCGCGGCGATTTTATCAATGGTTTCAGGCAGGTCGCGCTTCGTTACCTTGGTGTTCCATTCAAGTCCGCTGGTCAGCGCGGCATTGGACAGGTTGGACGAACCCACATAAGCCGTTGTGAAGCCGGTTTTGCGGTAGAAGATGTACGCTTTGGCATGGAGGCGAGTTGTCTTGGTGTTGTAACTAACCTTGATCTGTGTGTTTGGGAGCTGTCGGAGTTCCTCAATGGCTTTTATATCCGTTGCGCCCATGTAGGAAGTGGTGATAATACGGAGCTCACCCCCATTCTGCGTAAACTCTCGCAGTTCGTCCATAATGAGCCGCAGACCGCTCCATTTGATGAAGGACACCAGCATATCAATTCGATCAGCCGAGACGATCTCTTTCTTGAGCTCCGTAAACATCTGCGGCTCGTGAACGGCCCCAGTAAACAAAGAACTTTGGGCGATAGATGTTTCCGGCCGCTCTATGTCCGCCGCAGTTTTTCCCACAGCCAACCTCGGATCAGATTCCCGTAAAAGTGCAAGAAGTTGCTCAGCACGCTTGTCAACACTCTGCGAAGCAAAGTCTGCTTCTTTTGTTGCATTTTGAATGAGCGCTATGATCTGATTCGTCAGCTCGATTTGGGTTGAGATATCTCCACCGTTGTCCAATACGTTATCCAAGCCTTTCTGAACCACGTCTACCAGATACTGCGCCAGCACCTTGGATGCCTCCGCCTTGTCGATAGGCGCAACCGCCTTGCGGGCTTCCGGAATCTCCGCAAGCTCGCTAGTCAAGGCGTTATTGATAACTTGTTCGTATAGGCCGGGATGTAAACTCATTGCTTCTTTCTCCCTAAATCAAGATGATTATAAAATGAATATTAGCTTATAGAACAATTATCCGGAACGAAATCCATGATATCACCAATATTGACGTTGAGCGATGTACAGATCTTATTGAGCACCGTAAGTGTGACTTCCTCATCGCGCCTCAAGCGGGTCATGGTATTTGGCGCAATCCCAGCAGCTTTTCTCAAATCCGCTTTGCTCATTTTTCTATCAACAAGTAATTTCCAAAGCTTGTTATATGAGATAGCCATTTTCCTACCTCCAACTACAAATGTTGACATAATTATACGCCATCCAAAGTCATAAAGCAAGAGACTTTCGCATCGCATTGCGAAAGTCTCTTGCCGTAGTTCATGGATATTATGCGGTCTGAAGCATCAGCTGTTTGTGTTGCTCTTGGTATCATCTCATTTCTCTGATTACAACCGAGGTTTATCAAAAACACAGGGTTTGGGAGTATCCCAAATGATAAAATGCACGCTGGGACAGAGGAGGCATAGCGTGCATTTTTCCGGTGTGTACGGACACCGGATGTGCTTGCTATTCTTCAACACTCTCTGATCCGTGTTATTCAAATTGTCCTGTTTATCGGCCGCATTCTATGATATACTGATAGCAAATCACCCGGAAGGGAGGGGCCTATGTATGGCAGTCAAACGCGTTTTTGCCGGTTACTATAAACGATACGACGGCAAGCGGATCTACGTTGTCCGCGTGGTAAAAGATATCGATACCGGCGAAGCTGTTGTGATCTGCAAGGATGCTAGTTTCATCCGGGAAGGCAATGAGGAATACTACACCATTCGCCTGGAGTCCTTCTGTGAGCAGGTGAATGTGGATGGTATTCTTAGAGATAAATACATCCGTCAGACCCGACGTGAGGTCGAACCGGAAATGATCGGAGAAGTAACAGAGGACGGCTTTCCGGAACCCAAGCGCAAGCCCTTTGTGTATATCCCTTGCGAACAGGACGAACGCCACATCCGTTGCAGCAGAACCTACTATGAATACGCCAAGGACATCTGCGAAAACTACCGGATGGATCTGCGGCGATACAAGCTCATCCGGGAGCGGAAGCAGTACATCGGCGTATCCAACCGCGAGGCATATCAGGCCATGTGTGAGGATCTCGCATTTGCCCAGCAGTCACTCAAAACGGTGCTCAACGACTACGCCGATCTCTTCCGGAAACGCTTTTCCGAGGGGCTGTCCATCCGCAAAGCAGCGGATGCCATGCAGCAAAATCGCGGCGTGATCGAGCGTCGGCAGGCCGCACTCTATCGGGCGTTCGCCCAGCTTTTGCAGCAGCGGGACGAGGCAGACGGCGTCTGCCGGTTGATGCAGAAAACTGAATACGATCAAAGGGACATAGAGGATTTGCTCGAATAATTGATGCAAAAAAGAAGCGTTTGTCGTAGTGGCAAGCGCTTCTTTTTTGTCCTTGTTATGACAGAACCGTGACGCGCCGCATCATTTTGTCCGTTGAATAGTGAGAGGACCTTTTGAAGCAAAAGCGCAGACCTCGCTCCTTCGACCTAAAAAATTTTTCGGACAAAACCGGAAAATGTGTCCGTTGGTTATATAGAGGACCTTCTGTACGTCCGGAATTTTTTCAAGCCACCTGACAAACGGTCAAAAATTGTCCGTGGGATGGTGAAAGGGAAACCAATCCATCCAAACCCGCCCTTCAAACAGAGATTTTCAAAATCGAAAGGAGAACCACCATGATCACTTACTACAACCACACCCACATGACCGCTGTACCCACCCGCCTCCTGCTGGATACGAACCTCTCCGCAGAAGCCAAGCTCACCGGCGCGCTCTTGTATACCTTCGAGGACGGCGGTCTGAGTGCTCAGGAACTTGCAAATGCTCTGACCCTCCCGCCTGAAAAGGTTGCTCCGGTTTTTGCTGAACTCACCGGCAACGGCTATCTGGAAATCCTGGAGGAAAACGGTGCCTTCGGGCTGCACCTGAAGGGGTGAGCCTCATGCCGGACCGCACGCGACCCATCCGAAAGGAAATCTGCCTGAACGAGCAAGAACTGAGCCTAATCCGCCACAAGATGAACCAACTCGGCACCTGTAATTTCGGCGCATATGCCCGGAAGATGCTGATTGACGGGTACATCATCAAGGTCGATTACACCGAGCAGAAAAAGCTGGCTGCCGCCGTCAGCCATGCCGCCTCGAACATCAATCAGATTTGCCGCCGCATCAACAGCACCGGGCGCTGCTATGAGGGCGACGTTGCCGAGCTGAAAGCGCGGCAGGCCGAGATCTGGGAGCTGCTGAAAGCGCGGCAAAAGGACGAGCTTTGACCACAACGGGATTTTCCATACGTGGGTTTTCCGTCACCGGTTTTTCGGACGGTGGACAAGCTGACGCTCCGGAGCGTACCGCAGCCGGATTTCAGGACGACGGTTTTCGTGCCGTTCATCGGGACTGAAATTCATCCTCTAACTAATAAGAAATAAATCAAGATACAAAAAAATCATCCATCAATCAATCAACACAAAAATGGATGGATTGATGGATGGGATAGGAGGTCAGATGAAAACTTTTTGCAAGCTCACGGCGCAGAGCCCGGCGGCATCCTATGTGCCGCTTCCGAGGTTTCTTCTGCAAGATGAAACTCTGCGCGACATCAGCAACGACGCGAAGGTGCTCTACGCGCTGCTGCTGGACAGAGCAAGCATTTCCCGGCAGAATGGCTACGTCGAGCCGGACGGCACGATCCGGCTGTACTTCACCTTAGAGCAGGCACAAACCAAACTCCACCGCAGCCGCCAGAGCGCCACGCGGATCTTCCGCGAGCTGGAGTACAGCGGCTTGATTATCCGAAAAAAGCAGGGGCTGGGCAAGCCCGCCCTCATCACGCTGAACTACCCATCAGATGCAAAGCTTATCGCAAAGGAGGGCGAAGATGCACAAGCTTGACCCCATCGAGCGGCTGCCGGATGGCACGCTCTTCCGCCTGACGCCGGGGCAGCTCCGCAGCGTGCGCGGTCTTACAAAGCGCTGCTGCAACTTCTTGGATGGCGACTGCCTGCTGCTGGACGGCGTCTGTCCGCAACACATCTCTCGAAGCCTACTTTGCCGGTGGTTTCGCCGCGCCGTGCTGCCCCAGCAGCCAAAGCTGGAACAGGCCATTCTCAGCCCCAAGAAGCTGCGCCGCTGCAAAGTCTGCGGCACGGGCATCCTCGCCCGCTCCGGTAGGGCAAAATACTGTCCCGCCTGCGCCAAGGAGGTTCACCGCCAGCAGAAGGCGAAATCCGCCCGCAAACGGCGGTCCGGTGTAGACAATTCAGGGTCAAAAAGCCCTTGAATTGCAAGCATTCCCGCACCGCCAAAGCCGCGCGGCAATACGATTTCCCTCGCGGCCGCGAAATTGAATTCTATTTGTCTACATAGACGCCGGAACACACGCATAGATTGAAACAGAAAACGCTCTGGAAAGGAGGGCAGCCATGGAAGTATTTCTGATCTTCCCGAAATCAAAGCAGGCGCAGCAGGAGCTTGGGCAGGAGCTGGCGAAGTTCCAGTCCGAGCAGGCGCTGAAATCCATCCAGAAGCTGCCCTGCTCCACGGAGCAGAAGCTGGAACTGGTGGACGCAGCCGTGAAGCATCTGAAAGCGCAGCAATAATACATAGCAAACGAGCAGGCCAGCATTGAACGCCGGTCTGCCCGTTTTTCATATGTTTTTCGCTGAATCTGGCCCCACAAGGTTTATATAGAGCTGCGCGATGGCTTCAAGCTCCCACTGAGCGCAAGGTCAGTCACGCTGATAGATTGCCTCCAACCGTTTTCTGGATTCCACCAGTGTGTAGGCAGGTGCGCCGGAAAGCCGAGCGGTCTCTGCCGCCTCCAGTTTTGCGCGCAGCTTCAAGGTTTCCTCACGCTGTTCGGCTTTTTCATGCGCCAGATCAGAGATCATGCTGTAGTCGTTACACAGTGCAGTCGAAGATTTGATAATCATGGGTCTGTATCTCCTGAATGATTCTGTAATAATTCTATCGGAATTATTCACAGCTTTCAAGACCCTGCTTGAAATACTTCTCCCATGTGGATTTGAAAATCTGCTTGCGGTTTTGCTCCCAATGCTTGAGATTTCCAAGGCTGATGCCCAGCTTGTCCGCATATTGTTTTTGCGTCAGCCCCAGTTTCGTTCGGATCGCCTTGATCTGCTCACCCTGACCATTTCTCAGAAATAGATTGTAGTCATCCAGAAGCGTATCGAGCGGCACTTCAAAAAGCTGCGCGATTTTCTCCATGTGCTCCGGCGGATAGAGGTCCTTGCCGTATTCTTCGTAGTGGACATAGGTGCTCCGGTCTATCCCGGCGTAGTCTGCAACATCTCTCTGGCGCAGGCCTTTCTGGTATCGAAGCCAGCGCAGCTTGTCCGCTGTTTCGGTGATTTCTGAGAAGTCCGGGAACTGCAAATTGAACTTTTCCGCGTCCTGAAACTTGTGCGGCAACACCACCGGAAATTGAAGAATCTGGAGCGGGGCTACTTTTACCGCACCCGATACATTGGAAATCAGAATATAGCAGCGGACTCCCACTCTCGCCAGCAGGCGCCATTTTGCCTCAAAAGACACCCGTTCCGCCACCTCAATCGCCGATTGTTCCGCTGCGATAGTATAGCATTTTCAATACATCTCGAAGCATAGCTGGAGAGACGGATGCCCTTGTCGGGCTTGAAGGTGTCCACCGCCTTGATCAACCCGATGGTGCCGATGGAAACGAGATCGTCGCGGTCGTTTTCGTCGGCGAAGTATTTTTTGGCGATATGGGCGACGAGCCGCAGGTTGTGCTCGATGAGCTTCTGCCGCGCGCGGCGGTCGCCCGCCGCCATTTCCTCCAGGCAGCGGCGTTCCTCGGCGGCGGAAAGTGCCTTTGGAAAAGAGCCGCTGTTTGTGACATGCAGAAAGAAAAAAAGAAGCGAAGCGAGATGGTTCAGAATTCCCCAAAACATACCGATACCCCCCCTTGGAAGATGCATATGCGTGCGGGGCGGAGAATATGCGCGGTACGAAAAAGGAAGCAGCCGGTTTTCGCCTATGCAGGGTGGCCGGCTGCTTCGAAATTTTCAGTATTGTTTAGGCATCGCTTTTTTCCGCGAGCTTTTGATAATACGCCTGCAAGACGAAAAATGCCTGCTTTTTGTGGGCTTTATCCTCGGACAAAAGGCCCTTGCGGTTATAGTATTTCTGGATGACACTGGTTCGCCGCGGGCAGCGGAAATCATAGAGAATCCACGGCGTCATGCCTTTGACATAATCGATGGCGCGGAGGGTGGCAATCTGCTGTTCATAAATCGCGGCCATGCAGTCTTCGGTTCCCTTATCCGTCACTGTACCGTGGTGGCCGGACAGCGCGTCCGCGCCAAATTCGCTGATGACAACCGGCTTATCCGGATTGCTGTTTCGCAGCATTTGGGGCAGATATTCAAAGTCCGGTATATACCAGCCGCAGTATTCGTTGATGCCGATGATGTCCAGCTTGGCGGCCATACGGTCGGCGATAGTATTTGTGACCGCATCAACCAGACAGGCGGCGGAGAGCAGACGGTTGCCGCCCACACGTCGGGCGCAGTCGGAGAGGCGGCTCATAAAGGCAAATCGCTCATCTGTATCGGCATTTTCGTTGCCAACGGACCAAACGATGACGCTGGCACGGTTCCAGTCGCGATAAATCAGCTCCAGAAGCTGATTTTCTGCGTCGGCATAGGTGTTGGGATTTGTAAAGTGAATCGCCCAGTAAACCGGGATCTCTTCCCAGAGCAGCAGACCGTATTCGTCCGCGATCTGCGCCATTTTCTCGCTGTGGGGGTAGTGGGCGAGGCGCATAAAATTGCAGCCAAGTTCCTTGGCAAGGCGCAGGTTTTCCATGCGCTCCTCATCGGTCAATGCCTTGCCGTTGCTGGCGCTGTCCTCATGACAACTGATGCCGCGCAGGTAGAGGGGCTTGCCGTTGAGCAGAATATCCCGGCCCTCCACTTTGATCTCGCGGAAGCCGACACGGTCAGTGACGGTATCCTGACCGCAGGTGAGACAGACGTTGTAGAGTGTAGGGCTTTCCGGACTCCAAAGCGACGGAGCAGCGGAAAAAACTGCGGAGCCCACGCCGTTTTCCACACAGATTTCCTCATGAATCCCCAACTCGTTTACCGTGAGCACGGCAGTTGTGTGGATCGGCTCGGAAAGCGCAACGGTTACCTGAATATTTCGGTAAGTGCCGTCCGGCACAAGACCGATCTGGAAGCGCTTGATATAGGTTTCAGGCAGGCGCAGCAATTCAATGTCCCGGTACGCGCCGCCGTAATTGAACCAGTCGGTGTTAACGGTGGGAACCTGTTCCGGCCTGCGTGCAGCGTCTACGACCAGCAAAATGCGGTTATCCGCTTCGAGCTTGTCCGTCACGTCCACAAAGAACGGTGTGGAGCCGCCGCGGTGCATACCCATAAATGTTTTGTTTAAAAAAACATAGCACAGATAATTTGCCGCACCGATCTTCAGCAGCACCCGCTCCCCTTCGTTTTTTGCAAAGGAGAAGTTGCGTGTAAACACCATGCTGTTTTCATACAGCAAATATTCCTTCTCCACCGTGTTCCAACAGGCGGGAAGCTGCATCGTGGGCCACTCATCAAAGGAATAGTCCACCGGCATCGTGTTGCCCTTTGTGTCGCGACGGCGCTCAGCAAACCAATGCTGCCGCAGGCAGGTATTGTACTGGTCCACGGCATAATGCCACAGGCCGTTTAAGGATTCGCGTTTGCGGTTGGTGTCAAACACGAGGGAGTCCACCGTGATTTGCTTATCCCGGTATTCCTCTGTGTAATCCTCCAGATGAATATCGGACATGTACTTCTTTTTTTGCGCCATAGGGGATAACTCCTTCCATGATGGGGCCGGCCAGTGTACCGGTTGGCAAATATTTATCCTTATTATAGCACTTGTGGGCAGAAAAGCAATCCGAAAGATTTTGTCAATAAAAGATGAAAAAATATTTATGAGAATGAGAGGAAAAGTTTATGCGTATTTAACCGAATGCCTTGAAAAAATGCCCGGGAGTAAGTATAATACAAAATATCAGAAGCGTTCTCCTGCCCTGTACGGACATGGAAGAGCCAGTCCATCTTGCTGCTTTCCGATGCGTATGCGGTTCAGCGGCTTTTTTAAAAAGGAGGAGTGTGTATGCTGCACTTGATCCCCGCGCCTTCAGGGCCGGTTCAGCTCTGTTCTGGCGTCTGCGCATTGCCGAAGACTATCCTTGTGGACATGGGCGGCTTTGCGCCGTGGTGTCTGGAGGCGCTTGAAGCCCGCCTGCACCGCGCGGTGCGTCCCGCACAGGCGGGGGAGAGACCTTGGCTGCGCCTTGTGCGCGATGAAACGCTGCCCGCCGAAGGTTATCGCTTCCGCGCGGAGAAGGACGGCGTGACCGTTTCAGCCGCCGCAGAGCTTGGTGTTGTCTGGGCACTGACTACCCTTGCGGAGCTTGCCGAAGCGCCGGAAGGTCTGGCGCCGTGCGAGATCGAGGATGCGCCGCGGTACGGACACCGTGGACTATCGCTCGACTGCTCCCGCCACTTTTTCCCGGCGGAGGAGGTCAAAAAGATCATCGAGCAGCTGGCGCGCGTCAAGATGAACGTCCTGCACTGGCATCTGGTAGATGATCAGGGCTGGCGCATCGAGAGCCATCGGTTTCCGCTGCTGCATGAGACAAGCGGCGCATACTACACGCAGGAGCAGATCCGGGAGATCGTGGAATTTGCCCGTGTGCGCGGTGTGGAGATCATCCCGGAGATCGACCTGCCCGGCCATACGACGGCGCTGCTTGCGGCGTATCCGCAGTACAGCTGCGCCGGAAAGCCCGTGGAGCTCCGGCAGCACGGTGGCATTTTTGACATGATCCTTTGTGCCGGCAAGGACGAGACGTTTGCGTTCCTCGAAGAGCTGCTCGGAGAGATTTGTCCGCTGTTCCCGAGCCCGCGCTTCCACATCGGCGGCGATGAAGCGCCGAAAACCGAGTGGAAAAAGTGCCCGCACTGCAAGGCGCGAATGGAATCGCTCGGCCTTACGGACTATGAGGATCTGCAGGGCTGGTTCACAAACCGCGTGACCGATATCCTCAAAAAGTATGGCAAACGTGCGATTTGCTGGAACGATACACTGGAGGCAAAGGATCCGGATACCGGCAATCAGGTGCAGTTCTGGACAACCCAGCACGAAAAGCCCGTTCCGGCGTTTATCCGGCGCGGCGGCGAGGTTATCGCCTCGAATTTCACAACGCTTTATTTCGATTATCCTCATGCGCTTTCGTCGCTACGAAAGGTTTACGGCTACCGGCCGGTCATTATGCGGCACAACTATGCAGATCACCCGCGGCTCGTCGGTATCGAGGCCTGCGTGTGGTGCGAGCAGATCGCCACGCCGGAACATCTGGAAGAGATGCTGTTCCCACGCCTGTATGCGGCCGCGGAAATCGCCTGGCGCGAGGCAGGCACGTATGCAGATTTTGAAGCGCGCGTGGCCGTCAAGACAGCCCAGGCTACGGCACAGGGCGTCAACTGCACGCCGAAAGCTGGCTGGAACCCGCGTGGCAGCGCACGGCGGCAGGCCGGCGCAAAGTTCATCGCCCGTCTGATGGATCCCGCCGGCGACCGCACACCCTGCACCGATGCGGACAGGGAGATGGTCGCGCCGATGTTCCATATGTTCGCAAAGAACTTCTTTAAGCCCACGGATATTCCGGAGCTTTTGCAGAACGACGATTTGGTCTGCGCGGTCAAAAACATTATGCAGAAGTTCATGCAAAAGCCGGAATGATCGTGTTCACAAATTGTTTACAAAAAGAAAACAAAAATAATAATCATTCCTATTTACAAGTTGATTTGCGCATGCTATAATGAGCACAGCAAGTGCGGAACAGGGCAGTGACAATGCCTGCAACGTACGATCACATGGAGGTGACAAATGGCAGCGCGCGAAAACTTCAGCCGAAAGCGTGAGGCGATTTACAATGCAGTTCATGCGTCGAAAGTGCATCCAACCGCAGAGTGGGTATACGAAGCGCTGAAGCCGGAGTACCCGGATCTCAGTCTGGGCACGGTTTACCGCAACCTCAAAAAGTTCTGTAAATCCGGAAAGCTCCACAGTGTGGGCGTGATCAACGGACAGGAGCGTTTTGATGCGGATACCACGAAGCACAGTCATTTTGTCTGCGGCACATGCGGTCGGGTGCTCGATGTCTTCGAGCCGCTTGTAAGCGCGGAAACGCTGGCAGGAATCGAGAGAAAGTATGCGCTTCGCATTTTCAGCGAGGATATTATTTTCAACGGAACCTGTCCCGATTGTCAGGAAAAACCAAAGGCGGAATAATCCGCCCAAAACAAAAATTTATTGATTTGGAGGAAACTCAAATGGCAAAGTTTGTATGTATGGTATGCGGTTACGTTTATGAAGGCGAAGCAGCTCCGGAGGCTTGCCCGGTTTGCAAGGCACCGGCTTCCAAGTTCCAGAAGCAGGCAGAGGAAATGACATGGGCGGCTGAGCATGTTGTCGGCGTTGCACAGGGCGTCAGCGAAGACATCATCGCGGATCTCCGCGCGAACTTCCAGGGCGAGTGCACAGAGGTCGGCATGTACCTCGCAATGGCGAGAGTCGCACACCGTGAAGGCTATCCGGAAATCGGTCTCTACTGGGAGAAGGCCGCTTACGAAGAGGCTGAGCATGCGGCGAAGTTCGCAGAGCTCCTCGGCGAGGTCGTAACAGACAGCACCAAGAAGAACCTCGAGATGCGTGTTGAGGCGGAGAACGGCGCAACAGCCGGTAAGTTCGACCTCGCAAAGCGCGCGAAGGCTGCAAACCTCGACGCAATCCATGACACCGTTCATGAGATGGCCCGCGACGAGGCCCGTCACGGCAAGGCTTTCAAGGGTCTGCTGGAGCGCTACTTCAAGTAAGCAAAATACCCGATTTCAAAGAGGGAACGGAACATTCCGTTCCCTCTTTTCTTTTTGCCGCTGCCGCTCTGCCTTGTACTTTTCTTGTACTTGTACTGTCTGAACCCTTGCGAAGAAGTTTTTTTCTCCCAAAATTGTACTTCCTAAATCTTGTACCATTTTGTGCATTTAGTATACTCTTGCGAACACCAAGAGAGGGAAAAATATAGCGCGGAGCTTGCGCCCCGCGCCTAAACTGCCCAAAATTACTCTGCCACTCTGCTAAAAGTCCATTGGTCTACATAGATAGTGTCATCATCTTTGAAATAAGTGCATTCCTCTGTCCAGTTGTTTTCTGTAAATGTAATGAATAAAGTATTACTTGCTTCATCATATTTCCAAGTAAGAGCACCGTTGCTCGTTTCTTCTCCAGTCCCATCTTCATTTAACACAAGAACAGAATTTGCTTCTGTATATTCCCATGTTCCTACAAGATTAACGGCACTGTCTGCATTTTCTTCTTGTGAATTATCAGCTGTTTCCTGCTGTGTCTCGCTGTTATTTGTCTGCGGCTCGTTATTATTGCTTGTTTCTTTATCCCCGCCACAAGCAGCAAGAGAGAAACACATTACCGCCACCAAAAGCAGCGCAATCAGTCTTTTCATCACATCTTACCTCGCTTTATGTATTTTGTATAAAATCGTGTATGTATTGATTATATGCAAAGTATAAGTAAAGTCAATGCTTTTGTTGAAACCTATCGCTATTTATGAGAGAATATAAATGTAGTTTTTGTGTTTTATGCACAAAATAGGAGCGGTCGATGCGCGAAATGGTTGACAAATCCGCGTATGTGTAGTAGCGTAGGAGATAGAAATTTGGGGTGAGGTGTATGATGAATAAAATCGAAGGCTTTTTGAAACGGATCGGCATGGACCCGACGACACAGGTGGAGCAGACTGCCGATTTTCTCGGGCGCGTACAATCGCAGTGCGTGTTGTCCCTCGCGTACGAAAATCTGGATATCTTAAAAGGAAAGCCGATTTCCCTCGAGCCGGACGCGCTGTACGATAAAATCGTGACCCGCGGGCGCGGCGGGTATTGCTTTGAACTGAACGGCCTGCTTGCGCATATGCTGCGCGAGATGGGCTTTGCGGTCGGCGAACGCTTTGCGCGCTATCTGCGCGGCGAGACGGAGATCCCCATGCGCCGCCACCGCGTCGCGATTGTGCAGCTCGGCGATACGGACTATCTGTGCGACATCGGCGTCGGGCAGATTGCCCCGCGGCTGCCGCTGCAGCTTCAGCCCGGGCTTGTGCAGACGCAAAACGGCGAAACGTATAAATTTGAGCGCGACCCGCTGCACGGCTGGGTACTTTACGACCTGCACGACGGCGCATGGCGTCCGTACATCTGCTTTACGGATGACGCGCAGTACGAGGTGGATTTTGTGCAGCCGTCCTTTTTCTGCGAGGCGCATCCCAGCTCGCCGTTCAATAAGGAGCCGATGATCGCCATCAAAACGCCCGAAGGCCGCCGCACAATCGATGGGCGCGTCTATAAGGTCTTTGAGGGCGAAACGCTCGTTCACATTGAGGAAAACATCTCCGATGACCGCATGAACGCGCTTCTGGAAAACGAATTCAAGCTGACGCCTGAAGCCTAAATCAGCGCAAAAAATCGCCTCGCCTGCGTGAAAACAGGCGGGGCGATTTTTGCGTTATGTTGTTTCCTTTGTGATGTTCCGCAGCCATTTCTTCTGGCGGTAGCGGATGTAGACGACGGGCATTTTGGCGAATTCGTCGAGGCTGAGGATGAAGTAGACCCACATCGGCGGGAGATTTAGGACGAACGCCGCGATGAAGCCGAGCGGCACGAAAACGCACCACATCGCGACAATATCGCAGAAGAAGCCGAAGCGGGAGTCGCCGCCCGCGCGGAACACACCGCAGATGAAGCAGGTGTTCATGGTCGGCCCGATGACGTACACGGCGCTGATCCAGACCATGATCTGCAGGTATGCCTGCGCCTGCGCGGTGAGTTCGATCATCGAGAGGACAATCGGATGGCAGATCAGAATCACGCCGCTGCCGAGCACCGAGGTGAGGAACGTGAGCCACAGAAGCCGCTTTGCGTCCTGCTCGGCGCGCGCCATATCACCGCTGCCGATCGTTTTGCCGAGGATGATCGCCGTGCCGTTCGCGACGCCGAAGCCGAGGACGGAAGCAAGGTTACGCATCGTGGAGACAATCGAGTTTGCCGCGACGATGTCCTCGCCGAGATGGCCCATGATGACTGAGTACATCGAGAATGCGAGACCCCAGACGAACTCATTGCCGATAGCGGGCAGGGAATAGCGGATAAAGTCGCGCCAGAGTACGGAGCTGTGCAGGAAAAACAGGCGCGGGCGCAGGCGGAGCTTTTTGAAGCGCTCGCCCGCGACGATGCAGAGCAAAAATTCCACGGCACGCGCGATCACGGTCGCAAGCGCGACGCCCTGAATGCCGAGCGGCGGGATGCCGGGAATCCAGCCGAAGATGAACGTGGCGTTCAGCACGATGTTCAGCACCAGCGCCACCGAGTTGATGAAGGTGCTGACCTTGACCTGCTCGATGCTCTTCATCGCGCTCAGGTACGGCTGGGAGAAGCCGAGAAACAGGTAGGAGAAGCCGACAATGCGCAGATATTCCGCGCCGGTTGCGATCATGTTCGCGTCGTCCGTGTAAATACGCATCAGAAATTCGGGGAAGAATACCGCGCCGACAAAGAACACGGCGGCGACGCCGATGGAGAGCTTCAGGCCGATCGATAGGATTTTCTCAATTGCAGAGAGGTCGTTCTTGCCCCAATACTGCGCCGAGAGGATCGTGATGCCTGCGGCGAGGCCGAAATAGATCATATTGATCAGGAACTGGATCTGCCCGGCGAGCGAGCTGGACGCCAGCGCTGTCTGGCTGACGTAGCCGAGCATCAGTGTGTCCGCCACGCCGACGGCGGCGGTGATGAGCTGCTGGATCGCAATCGGCACCACAATGGCGAAGAACGTGCGGAAAAACTGTTTTTTTGCGTTTTCCTGCATGGGAAATAACAACCCTTTCCAAAAGAAAATTCCTGTATTCCGATTGTACGACAAATTCCCGGAAATGTCTACCGCAATTCTGCATAATTCTGCCCGGAAATATAAAGATCGTGCGCTTAAAGCAAAAAGTAACTGTATGCCCAAAAGGTATGAGAACAGATATGGAAAAAGTATTTTACAGATTCGACGGTTTGCTCTATAATAGATACATACTCGGTTTCGGGAGAAATTGGAAAGGACGAGAAAAGTATGGGACATACATATGAAAATCTGACACTCGACGCAGAACGGGCATTGTACGGTGAGCGGGACGCCGAAGTGCGCCGCTGTCTGTTCGACGGCCCGACAGACGGCGAATCCGCCCTGAAGGAATGCCGCAATCTGTTGGCTGAGGACTGCGATTTTCACTTGCGCTATCCGTTTTGGCATGTGGAAGGCGCGATGATTTCGGACTGCCGCATGACGGAAACCTGCCGCGCCGCGCTTTGGTATGACAAGGATGTCCGCATTCGGAACAGCCGCCTCGGCGGCATTAAGGCGCTGCGCGAGTGCGACAACAGCACGCTGGAGCATTGCACGATTGAATCTACTGAATTCGGCTGGTTCTGCCGCGGTGTGAAACTCAAGAACTGCACGCTCCAATCCGAATACCCGTTCATGCAGACGCGCGATATGGAGATTGAAAACCTGCACATGCAGGGCAAATACTCGTTCCAGTACACGGAGAACGTCACAATCCGCAATTCCGTGCTCGACACGAAGGACGCGTTCTGGCACGGCAAAAACATCACCGTGATCGACAGCGTTGTCAAGGGCGAATACCTCGCGTGGTACAGCGAGAACCTGCGCCTTGTGCGCTGCAAAATCATCGGCACGCAGCCGTTCTGCTACGCGAAAAACCTTGTGCTCGAGGACTGCGAGATGGTCGACTGCGACCTCGCGTTTGAGAACACGACCGTGCGGGCGACCGTGCGCGGCGAAATTCTGAGCGTGAAGAATCCAGCCGGCGGCAGCATCATCGCCGACCGCATCGGGGAGATCATTCTCGACGAATACCGCTGGCAGGGCGCGGAATGCACGATTACAGAGCGGGACAGAACGGAATAGACAAAAAAAGAGCAGGTCATCCAGAGCGGATGGCCTGCTTTCGCTTACCGCATATGTACATCGACCTGCGGAAAGGGGATTTCAATGTCGTTTTGGTCAAATGCCTTTTTGACGCTTTCGTTCAGGTCGAAAAAGACGTCCCAGTAGTCGTCGGGCGCGCACCAGGCACGAAGCTGAAAATCGAGCGAGTTGGCGCTCTGCGCCTTGAGCCGCGCTTCCGGAGCGGGATCCTGCAGCACCTTTTCGTGTGCGTTCGCAGTGTCGAGGATCACGGTCTTGACCTTGTCAATGTCCGAAGCATATGCCGCAGAAAAGACAATATCCACGCGCCGCCGCGTTTCGGCGCTGTAATCGGTGATCGCGGTGTTTGTCAGCGAGCCGTTCGGCACGGTCACGCGCTTGTTGTCCGGTGTGATCACGACGGTGTACAGTACGTTGACCTCCTTGACCGTTCCGGCGATCTCCGACGTTTCGATATAATCGCCGACACGGAACGGGTGGAACAGCAGAATCATCACGCCGCCCGCAAGGTTTGATACCGCGCCCTGAAATGCGAGCGCTACGGCGACGCCGCCTGAAGTAAACAGCGCGAGGAAGGAGGTTGTCTCAAGGCCGAGCACGCCCATGAGAATCAGGATCAGCAGGATATACAGCACGACCTTCGAGGCGCTCTGGGTAAACGAGGCGAGACCGGGATCCATGCGCTGGCAGAGTTTTGATTTTTTGAACTTCTTCAGGCAGAACCCGATCAGCTTTGCACCGATAAAGAGCAGGACCAGCGCGATGAGAAGGCGTACAAGCAGGGTAAACGCCTGCTCGCCGAGCTTTTCCAGCCATTTCTGAAATTCGCTCGCGGTGGGGACGTTCTCCAAAGGGTTTGCAGCCGTCGTCCATACGGTCAAAAAATGTGTCATAGGCGGCCTCCCGTCACTTGCCGATGCGCTCGGTATCGATGACGATGTTCACTGGACCGTCGTTCTGAACATTCACGTGCATGTGCGCGCCGAACTCACCGGTGCACACCTTGCCGATCGGCTGCTTTTTCACCTGCTCGATGAAGTATTCATACAGGCGTTTGGCTTCGGCGGGGGAGGCGGAGCGGCTGAAGTCCGGCCGGCGGCCGTGCTTCATGTCTGCGCTCAGCGTGATGTTGGAGACGATCAGGATATCGCCGTGGATGTCGATGAGGGAGCGGTTCATCTTGTCATTCTCATCCTTGAAGATCCGCAGCTCGCAGACCTTCTGCGCCAGAAAATCCGCCTGCGCATCGGTGTCGCCGTCCATGGCGCAGATGAAAACGACAACGCCTTCCTTTACCTCGCGCGTTTCCGTGCCGTCGATCGTGATGACGGCGCCGTTCATACGTTGAATTACAGCTCGCATATTGAAAAGATCCCTTCTATCCGATGGTTTTGAACGTATTTTTGATTATAACATGGATTGGCTCTTGCTTCAAGCGGTTTTGTTTGCTATAATCGAAATGGATAAAGATGGGGAGCGCCAAAGACGGTGTTCCCACGGAGAAAGGAAAAGAATTATGCTGATTCACATACAAAATGAAAACGTATCCGCCGCGATCGACACGCTCGGCGCAGAGCTTGTTTCCTTCAAGGGCGATGACGGCTTTGAGCACATCTGGCAGGGCGACAAGAAATACTGGGGCGGTCACGCGCCGGTTTTGTTCCCAATTGTCGGTGCGCTCCGCGATGGCCGTACGCGCATCAACGGCGCGTGGTACGAGATGGGCCGCCACGGCTTTGCACGCCGTCAGGAATTTGCGGTCGTTGAGCAGCGCGAGGACGCGGTTTCCCTGCGCATCGAAGCGACGGAGGAGACAAAAAAGCAGTACCCGTTTGATTTCGCGTTCACGGTGTCCTACATCCTGACAGGCAGCAGCATCACGACGCAGTTCAAGGTGGAGAATACGGGCGAGGAACCGCTGCCGTTCTGCGTGGGCGGCCATCCGGGCTTCAATCTGCCGGTTGAGGCGGACGAGGTCTTTGAGGATTACGACATCGTATTCGAAAAGCCGGAGACGCAGAAATGCCCGGAGATCGGCATGCAGTCCTGCCTGATCGACTACGATATGATTCACTTTACGCTCGACGACGAGGACGTGATCCCGCTTGAGCACAACCTTTTCTACCGCGACGCGCTGGTGTTCAGCGATCTGGAATCCACCTGCGTTTCGCTGCGGAGCCGCAAGAGCGGGCGCGGCGTGATGATGGAATTCTCCGATTTTCCGATGCTCGGCATCTGGTCGGCGGCAAATGACGGCCCGTATGTGGCGCTCGAGCCTTGGACGGGCTGCGCGACGGCGGTCAGCGAAAGCGACGAATTCACAGAAAAGCGCGGCATGCGCACACTCGCACCCGGCGAGACGGAAGAACTCGCGTACACGGTGTTTGTGCTCTGATTTTTTTGAATACTGCATCCCGCAGGCCGGGAGATTGTCTTTGTATCAAGGACATGTCTTTCCATTGTGGCCTGCGGGATTTTTCTATATTTTTGTGTTTTGGATGTGTGGTATCTTCGTGAATTCTTACGAGAGGAAAATTGAAGAAAAGACTTCCATTTTCTTTTTTGCTCGCTATAATAGGTTAATGCAAAATGTTCCCGTCCTCATCGTGCCGCGATCGGCGGGCGGCGGAGGCGGGAACGCAGACTCCAGTTGTATTGGAAAGGAAGATACACATGTTTCAATTGAAATGGGTTTGGAAAAACCTCGAAGGGTGCAGGAAGCGATATATTTTCGCCCTGTTTTCCACGGCGGCCCTGTCGATGATGGCGCTTGTCAATTCGTTTTTAACGGCGCAGATCATGGATACCGTGTTCACGCCGGTTCAAAAGGGCGGCAGCGTTACGCCGGAGATGTGGAGCCATTTGGTTCTGCTTGTCTCTGTCTTGATCGGTTTCACATTGTTCCGCACGAGCTTCGGATATTTGTCCGTCATTACATACGAGACGTGCTCGCAGAAGCTGCTTTTCCGGCTGCGCCGCGAGCTTTACGCCAACATGCAGGCGCAGGACAGCGCATTCTTCTCGAAGAACCGCACCGGCGACCTGATGACCCGCCTGACCGGTGATCTCGACATGGTTCGCCACACGGTCTGTTACGTCGTGCGCATGCTGATCGACTGCGTGGTGCTGTTTCTCACCACGTCGATCACCTTTCTGTGCGTGGACTGGCAGTTTGCACTCTCGATGCTGGCGGTCACGCCGATCATCTTCCTGCTGACCAAGCGGTTCTCCAAATGTGTGCACCCGCTGTATGTCGATCTGCGCGAGCGCCTCTCCCGTTTGAACACGGCGGCGCAGGAGAATATCGCAGGCAATCGCGTCGTCAAGGCGTTTGCGCGTGAGGATTACGAGATCCAGCAGTTCGATCAGAAGAACCAGGACTACAAAAAGGCGAACCTCAAGGCTTCGCTGCTCTGGCTTAAATTTGCGCCGTACATCGACGGCTTTTCGCAGTCGCTTTCCATTGCGGTGCTGCTCGTCGGCGGCTCCTTCCTCATTATGGGACGGATCTCGGTCGGCACATTTGCACTGTTCAATTCGCTTTGCTGGACGCTCACAAACCCGATGCGCACGCTCGGCATGCATATCAACGATCTCCAGCGCTTCTTTGCTTCGGCCTCAAAAATCATTGAGCTTTACTATGCGCGCTCCACAATCGTTTCCCGCAGCGATGCGGCGAAGAAGGAAGAGCGTGTGCAGGGCGCAGTTCGCTTTGAGCATGTCGACCTGAAGCTCAACGGCGTCGAGGTGCTGAAGGACATCAATCTGGACATCAAGCCCGGCGAGACCATCGCGATCATGGGCCCGACCGGTTCGGGCAAGACCTCGCTTGTCAATCTGATCCCGCGCTTCTCGGATGTTTCCGCAGGCAAGATCTGCATCGACGACGTTCCGGTCGGCCTGTATGATCTGAAAAAACTGCGCGGCTCCATCGGCATTGCGACGCAGGACGTGTTCCTGTTCTCGGATTCGGTGGACGGAAACATCGCTTACGGCGATCCCAATATGCCGGAAGCAGATGTGCAGCGCTTCGCAAAGATGGCGTGCGTCGATTTTGCGGAGAAGCTGCCGGAGGGCTTTGATACGGTCATCGGCGAGCGCGGCACCGGCCTTTCGGGCGGTCAGAAGCAGCGTATCGCGCTGGCGCGCGCTCTCGCAGTGAAGCCGTCCATTCTGATCCTCGATGACACGACCTCTGCGGTCGATATGGAGACCGAAAAATACATTCAGGAGCAGCTCGCTGCACTCGACTTCGACTGCACAAAGATCATCGTCGCGCAGCGTATTTCCACGACGAAGCGTGCGGATCGCATTGTGATTCTCGATAAGGGCCGCATTGCGGATGTCGGCACGCATGAGGAATTGATCGCCCGCCCGGGCTATTACCGCGAGGTCTATGAGCTCCAGAACGGCGTTACCAGGGAAGGAGGCGTTGCGTAATGGCCAGAAACCGATTTGATGTGGATGAAAAGCTCGAAACCCCATTCAATATCAAGCATCTGCTGCGCGCGGGCGTGTATGTCAAGCGCCATGCGAAGACGATGCTGATCTCCATCCTGTTCTCCGCGATCTCGGCGGCCTGCGCGCTCGTCGGCCCGAAGCTGATCGAACGGGCGCTGAATGTCGCCGTGCCGAACCGCGACTTCAAGCAGCTCTTTATTCTGGCGGGCATCATGCTTGCCGCCATTGTGCTCTCCATTTTCTTTTCGATCAAGCGCTCCCGCTATATGACCGTTGTTGGGCAGGAAATCATCTATGACATCCGCAAAGATCTTTTTGAGCATCTGCAGCGGCTTCCGTTCCAGTTCTACGATGACCGTCCGCACGGAAAAATCCTCACGCGCGTTATAAATTATGTCAACTCCGTTTCTGACGCGCTTTCAAACGGCATCATCAACTTTGTTCTGGAGATTTTCAACCTGATTCTGATTGCCGTCTTCATGTTCCTCTGCGATGTGAAGCTTACGCTCGTCGTTATGGCGGGCATCCCGCTGTTCCTCGTCATGGTGTTCCTCATCAAACCCGCGCAGCGCCGCGCCTGGCAGGACGTCTCCAACAAGAGCTCCAACCTGAATGCCTATCTGCACGAGAGTCTGGACGGCATGAAGATCACGCAGGCGTTCACGCGCGAGGAAAAGAACGCCGAAATCTACAATACGCTCAACACCAAGATGTATAAGAGCTGGATGAAGGCGCAGTACACCTCGAACCTTGTCTGGTTCTCGGTCGACAATATCTCCACCTGGGTGGTCGGCGCGATGTATCTGATCGGCCTTTCGCTGCTCGGCCCGGCAGTGCAGATCGGCACGCTGATCGCGATCGCCGCCTACGCATGGCGCTTTTGGCAGCCGATCCTCCAGCTTTCCAACCTGTACAATACGTTTATCAACGCGGTCGCCTATCTCGAGCGCATCTTTGAAATGATGGATGAGCCGGTTACGGTGGACGACGCGCCGGACGCTCAGGAGTTGCCCGAAATCCGCGGTAATGTGCAGTTTGACGACGTGACGTTTTCGTATGACAACACGATCAACGTGCTCGAGCACTTCAATCTGGATGTGAAGGCCGGCGAGAATATTGCGCTGGTCGGCCCGACGGGCGCGGGCAAGACGACCGTCGTCAATCTGCTCTCGCGCTTCTACAACATCAATTCCGGCACGCTGCGCATTGATGGCCACGACATCTCCAAAGTCACGCTGCACTCTCTGCGCGCACAGATGGGCATCATGCTGCAGGACAGCTTCATTTTCTCCGGCACTATCATGGACAACATCCGGTACGGGCGGCTCGACGCGACGGATGAAGAGGTCATCGCTGCGGCAAAGACCGTGCGTGCGCATGAGTTTATCAGCGAAATGCCGCAGGGCTATAACACGCAGGTGAATGAACGCGGCTCGCGCCTCTCGCAGGGCCAGAAGCAGCTCATCGCCTTTGCGCGCACACTGCTCTCCGATCCGAAGATCCTCGTGCTCGACGAGGCCACCTCTTCCATCGATGCGAAGACCGAGCGCCTTCTGCAGGAAGGCCTGCAGGTGCTGCTCGCGGGCAGAACGAGCTTCATCATTGCGCACCGTCTCTCAACCATCAAAAACTGCGACCGCATCCTGTACATCGCCGACAAGGGCATCGCAGAGAGCGGCAGCCACGATGAGCTGATTGCCCGGCACGGCAATTACTACCAGCTTTACACGGCACAGCTTGAAGATTAAGCCAGAGAGCCCACAAGGTGTTGTGCTTAGTATAAATCAAGATTGTTATATTAAAAGACTTCCCAACATCCGTGAATTCCGGATGCGGGAAGTCTTTTATGCATATCGATTTTGTGATTTATCGGATTTGTATTATGCGAAAAACGCAAAAAGTAAAGTGTTAAATATTCACATTTTGGCATAAAAAGGGATTAAGACACGTTTTCCATCTGAAGGCAGAGTTTATCGGAGATCATCGCGATGAACTCGCTGTTGGTGGGCTTGCCGCGCGTGTTGTGAATCGTATAGCCAAAATAGGAGTTGAGCACATCGACGTCGCCGCGGTCCCACGCCACCTCGATCGCATGGCGGATGGCGCGTTCCACGCGGGAACTCGTCGTCTCATACTGTTTTGCGACGCTTGGGTAGAGCTGCTTTGTCACCGCGTTGATGATTTCCGGTTCCTCAATGGCCATGATGATCGAGTCCCGCAGATAATGGTAGCCCTTGATGTGCGCAGGTACGCCGATCTGGTGGAGGATCTCCGTAACCTGAATGCGCAGGTCAGAACGGCTTGCCGGCAGGGAGTTTGCGTGGTGCGTAGCCCCGGTCAGCGCGAAAATACGCTCGATAATCTCATTTTTGCTGTACGGCTGAATGGCGTAGTACGACGCGCCGGCCTCCATGACCTGGCGCTCAAGCGTAGGCGCCGAATAAGAGGCGGTGACGATAAAAACGGGTCTCGGAAGTCCTTCGGCTTTGACTGCATGCATAACGCCGAGGGAGTCGAGACCTGCCATAAAGAGCTCCATCACAACGGCGTCCGGCTTCTCCTCGCGAATTTTCGAGAGCAGCGTCGTCCCGTTCCTGCCAGTGATCATAACCTGTGCGCCGCGTGAAGCCAATGCATCGATATGTTCCCGGCTCCATTCGCCGTCATCCGCACAAATAATAACCTTTATTTGTTTTTCCATGACTTACCTCCTGCGTGATTTGAATTGTGAACAAATTCTACCATATACGCTGGGCTATTTCAAGGGGAAAGGAAGGAAAATGCAAAGAAAATTTGTTGTAATAAAGCGTCGAATGAAGTTTGAAAAAATCATAATAATAGAATTTGTGACGGGTTACGGCTGAATTTGCGATGAATTCTTCCGAGGCGGCCCGCGCGGTGCGGGGACGTATCCGGCTTGAAAAACAGACAGGCGGAGGCTATAATGGAGAAAAAGCGAAAGGGGCGGTTCATATGGAACTGCGCGTTCTGAAATACTTTCTCACGGTGGCGCAGGAGGGCAGCATTACCCGTGCGGCCGCGCTGCTGCACGTCACGCAGCCGACGCTTTCCCGCCAGCTCATGCAGCTTGAGGAGGAGCTCGGCGTCCGGTTGTTTCACAGAAACCGCCGCCGTGTGGAGCTGACCGAGGAGGGCCAGCTGCTTGAGCGGCGGGCGCAGGAAATCGTGCTGCTGACGGACAGGGCGAAGCAGGAGTGCACACAGCACGGCAGCGTCCTTTCGGGCGAGATCGCCATCGGATGCGCCGAGACGATGAGCATGTCGGCGCTTGCCGGGGCCATGGCGGCGTTCCGGCAGATGCATCCGCTCGTGCGGTTCAGCGTTTACAGCGGCGTTGCGGACGATGTGAAGGAGCGGATCGAGAAGGGCCTCGAGGACATCGGTCTTCTGGTCGAGCCCGTGGATATCGGGAAATATGAGTTCCTTCGAATGCCCGGGCGGGAGCGCTGGGGCGTTCTGGTGCGCGAGGATTCACCGCTCGTGCAGAAGGAATTTGTCTGTCCGGAGGATCTTCTGGACACACCGGTTCTGCTCAACGCGCGCGAGATCGTCCAAAATCAGCTTGCAGATTGGTTCGGCGACTGCTTCGGGCGTCTGGAGATCGCCGCCACGTTCACACTGGTCGTCAACGCTGCGGCCATGGTCGCGCAGGGGATGGGCGCTGCGTTCTGTCTGGAGCACGCGTTTGCTTCAAACGGCCTGCGCTTTATCCCGCTTTCTCCGGCGCTGGAAAACGGCACGGTTCTGGTCTGGAAAAAGTACCAGTCGTTTTCGCCTGCGGCGCGGCAGTTTATCGAATACATAAAAGATGCTTTTCGGGCATGATGAATAATTGAATATAGGTATTGGACATTTTCCTGAAACAGAAGTATACTGAAGCTGGAAATAAAAGCAGGGATATTTGTTTGGAGGGATTCGATGCGCAGTCTGCTTCTGAAATGGATTGAGCCGAAAAAACAGGTGAGAGAGGAGCAAAAGCTGTTTTCAAACCGGGATATTCAAAAGCTGATCGTCCCGCTGTTCTTCGAGCAGCTTCTCGTAATGCTCGTCGGCGTGGCTGATACGTTCATCGTCAGCTACGCGGGCGATGCGGCGGTCTCCGGCGTTTCGCTCGTCAACATGTTTAATACGATTTTTATCTACCTGTTCACGGCGCTGGCATCGGGCGGCGCGGTGGTGGTCAGCCAGTATATCGGGCGCGGAGAAAAACATCTGGCAGATATCTCCGGCAGCCAGCTTCTGATGTGCTCCACGCTGCTTTCCGCCGTATTCATGGCGGTGTCGCTGATTTGGAACCGACCGCTCCTGCGCCTGCTTTTCGGCAGCGTCGAGGCGGATGTCATGGAAGCGTGTGTCACCTATCTGCGCATTTCGGCGTATTCGTTCCCGGCGCTTGCGGTATATAACGCGGGCGCGGCGCTGTGCCGCAGCATGAGCCGGACGAAGGTCACACTGTATGTTTCAGTCGTCTCGAATGTCATCAATCTTGTCGGCAACTGCATCGGCATTTTCGTCTTCCATGCGGGCGTGGCCGGCGTGGCCTATCCGTCTCTGCTGGCGCGCCTGTTTTCGGCGGTGGCCGTCACGGTGTACTGTTTCCGCAAAAGCGGTGCAGTCGCCTATCGCGTGCGGGAAATCTTCCACTGGGATGGCGAAATGCTTCGGCGCATTCTGAAGGTAGCCGTGCCGAACGGCGTGGAGAACGGCCTGTTCCAGTTGATTAAAGTGGCGCTGAGCAGCATCACGGCGTTGTTCGGCACGGCGCAGATCGCCGCCAACGGCATCGCGCAGAGCTTCTGGTCGCTCGCGGCGCTTGCGGGCGTCGCCATCGGTCCCGCGTTTGTCACGGTGGTCGGGCGGTGCATGGGCGCGGGGGATACAGATGCCGCAGCGTATTATCTCAGCAAGCTGACGCGCATCACGCTCGCTGTTTCCGTCTGCTGGAACGCGCTGATTCTGGCGGTCACGCCGCTTATCATGCAGCTTTACCCGCTTTCCAATGAAGTGACGCAACTCGTCGTCGTGCTGGTGCTGATCCACAACATCGCCAACGCGGTGCTGTTCCCGTTTTCCGGCGCCATGCCGAACGGTCTGCGCGCGGCGGGGGATGTGCGCTACGCGATGTGTGTCTCCGTGCTTTCCACGGTGCTGTGCCGCCTGGTGCTCTCGGTGGTGCTCGGCGTGTGGCTGCAAATGGGCGTTATCGGCGTGGCGCTCGCGATGTGCTGTGACTGGGCCGTGCGCGCCGTATTCAGCCTGCGGCGGTGTCACTCCGGCAGGTGGAAGCGCTTCCGTGTGATCTAAATCCGGCGCCCGGAAACCGCAAGGCGGGGGCGCCGGCAAGGCACCGCGAAATTATTTTCGTGAGAATTCCTGTAAATTTGGCTTATTCTCTGACTTTTTATATAAACTGAGAATATTCAGCAACGGATTTCTGAATTTTTCAGTTGACATATAGAACGAAAAGAGATAAAATTGTACGTGGAATGGTATGCATATTTATATGTATTCCGTTTTACAGGGATTAACGCACCCTGTCTGAACCTAATTTCAAGAATTTAATATCGAAAACCTAGCGAAGGAGGTGCCCAATGCCACAAGTCCCCATTTGGCTGTGTATTCTGATCGCAGTTCTGGCAGCCGCCGCGTGCGGAGCCGTCGCTTTCTTTGCGGGTGTGAATCATCGTAAAAAGCAGGCGGAAACTGTCATCGGCTCGGCAGAACAGGAAGCCAAGCGCATCGTCAGCGACGCAATCAAGACCGCGGAGGCTAAGAAGAAGGAAGCCGTGCTGGAAGGCAAGGATGAAATCCATCGTCTGCGCAATGAGTCTGAACGCGAACTGAATGATCGCAGAAAAGAAATTCAGCGCCAGGAGCGGCGGCTTTCTCAGAAGGAGGAATCTCTCGACAAGAAGCTCGAGAATGTGGAATCCAAGGAGAATGCAGTCGACGCCAAAATGCGCAAAGCGGAGGATCGCCTGAAAGAGGCCGAATCCGTCAAGAAGAGCCAGATTGATATGCTGGAGAGAATCTCTTCGTTCACCGTGGATCAGGCAAAGGATTATCTGCTCAAGCTGCTTGAGGATGATCTGGTTCACGAAAAAGCCATCAAAGTGATGGAATACGAACAGCAGACAAAGGAAGAATCCGATAAGCTGGCGCGGGAAATCATTTCCCTGGCCATTCAGCGCTGCGCGGCAGACCATGTTTCCGAGGCCGCCATCAGCGTGGTGCCGCTGCCCAACGACGAAATGAAGGGCAGAATTATCGGACGCGAGGGCCGCAACATCCGGGCAATTGAACAGTTGACCGGTGTAGACCTGATTATCGATGACACACCCGAGGCCATCACGCTTTCGAGCTTCGAGCCCGTTCGCCGTGAGGTGGCCAGAATTGCACTCGAAAAGCTGATTTCGGACGGACGTATTCATCCGACCAGAATCGAAGAAACCGTTGAAAAAGCCCGCCGCGAGGTTGATGCCACCATCAAGTCCGAAGGCGAACGCGCCGTGCTGGCTGCCGGCGTGAACGGTGTTCATCACGAGCTTGTCAAGCTGCTGGGCCGGTTGCGTTACCGCACCAGCTACGGCCAGAACGTGCTGAACCACTCTCTCGAAGTCTCGTACCTTGCGGGTATGATGGCTTCCGAACTGGGCCTTGACCCCACTGTTGCACGCAGAGCCGGTCTTCTGCACGATATCGGCAAGGCGCTCGATCACGAGATCGAGGGCTCGCATATCGAGATCGGCGTTGACATTGCAAGAAAGTACAAGGAAAGCGAAGCCGTTATCCATGCGATTGCCGCCCACCACGGCGACATCGAAGCCAAGACGGTTATCGCCTGTCTCGTACAGGCGGCCGATGCCATTTCCGCCGCGCGCCCCGGTGCGAGACGCGAAAACATTGAAAACTATATCAAGCGTCTTGAGAAGCTTGAAGCCGTGGCTGCATCGTTTGACGGTGTGGATCGCTGCTACGCCATTCAGGCGGGCCGCGAGATCCGCGTCATGGTAAAGCCCGAAGTGATCAACGATGAGAAAATGACGCTGCTCGCCCGCGACATCTGCAAGAAGATCGAGGAAGACCTCGAGTATCCGGGTCAGATCAAGGTGAACATGATCCGTGAGAGCAGAGCGGTCGACTTTGCGAAATAACATAGACGTCAACAAAACTCAAAACGAAATCACAGCAAAGACCTCCCGGAAAACCGGGAGGTCTTTTGTCTGTCCGTCAGAAGCCGATCCCCAGCTCCGGCGCCAGTCTGTATAAAATTATATTTACGAGGTGTAGATATGGCGTTTAAAAGCATTTCCTTTCGGTTTGATGCTGAGACACTGGATAAGCTGCACTATGTCGCAAACTATGAAGGACGTAGCGTTAATGGGCAGATCAATCATATGGTTCGCAAGCTGATTGAAAATTTTGAAAAAGAGCATGGCGAGATTACGTTTGGACGCGAGAAAAAATAACATCCACCCGTTATTGCAAGCTTCACAATAACGTGTGGATGTTAAGTGGTTCTTAGATGGTCAATTAAAAGTAGATATCCTCCGGCCTGTCGTCGTACACGCCGGTTCGGATATTGCGCTTGCCGGGCAGCTTTTTCGGCACCTCCATGCCGTGCAGCTCCTGATACGATTCGTATTCCGCCTGAGTTTTCGGCGGCGTGGGCATTAGCCCGGTGCATTCTGTGGCGGATGCGGTGTCCGAGAGATCGGGAAAGTGCTCCACATGCTCGCCGTAAGAAATCCCCGTAGTACGTTTCTGTTTTTCCTGCATAATAAAACACTCCCTTCGCAGTTATCATGCGTCGGGAGTGTTTGGTTTATGCGTCGGAAACGCTTAGAGTTTTACGACGTTCGCCGCGCGGAGCTTGCCGTTCTTCGGGTCTGTCTCCGTCTCAAACGTGACCTTCTGGCCCTCGTTCAGGGTCTTGAAGCCTTCGCCCTGAATTGCGGAGAAATGTACGAAAACATCCTCGCCGCCCTCATCGTTGGAGATGAAGCCGTAGCCCTTTTCAGCATTAAACCATTTGACTGTACCGTTGTTCATTTTGGTACCTCCATCTAAAAATAAAATACTCGTGTTCGTAAACGCCATACAAAAAAACACAGGTTCTGTAAACCACCGCTAGAATGACTTACATCAGGAACCTGTGAGACATTGCCATTGTTTATTACACGTATCAAAGTATAACAGCATTTCTGCGGAAAGTCAAACAATTCTTTTCGGAACTTCACATGGGATTCAAAAAAATTTTTGATTTTCTTCACGAAAACGAAATTCTCTTTTCACAATGCCCGGGTATACTGTAACCGTAGTCAGGAGGAACACCTCCGGATACATACTTCTTCATTATTTCCTTCATTTTCCACCAGCGAACCGGATATACGCCCGCTGAGGCGGGCTCCGATTTGAAACTTACCCCCTCATTTTACAAAACTGTCCTCTGCCGGCTTTGCAAACCGGCAGTGCGGCAGACCAAAAGCTCTCACCTTTGTGTGGCGGATTGCATCCGCTGTGCAGAGGTGTTTTTAATTTCCGCAAATAGTTCTGCTGTGCGGTGGAACAGTAAAAGTACGGAACAGAAGCGGACTGTTCCGAAAGCTGGAAGGAGATGAAAAGCCTTTGCAAAATGAAAAAGAAAGCGAAAACGCGCCAGGCCGTCCGCGGCGCGCCGTTTCGCTCGCCGAAGGCATCCGAACCTTCGCGGCGGCCGTCGGCTCGACCGCCGTTCTGATGCTCACGGTCTGCGGCGTTTTCGACCTGTATCTCACGCCGGACGAAACGCCGGAGAACGTGCGCGCGGCTTCCGTTTTCGGCGATACGGATGAAGAGCCGGACGTGCGCACCGTTCAGCTCGGCGGCGACGTATTCGGCATCAAGCTTTTTTCCGACGGTGTTATTGTAGCCTCCCTTTCCGAGATTTATACGGACGGCGTGTCATGCTGCCCGGCAAAGGAGGCCGGTATCCGGGCGGGCGATTACGTGCTCACGGCGAACGGTACACCCGTGGAGACAAACGGCGCGCTTGCGCAGATCCTCTCCGCGGGCGGCGATGTGGAGCTGACCCTGCGCCGCGGCGAGGAGATCTTCACGGCGACGGTCACGCCGGCGTTCTGCGGGAACGCCTATAAAGCGGGCATGTGGGTGCGGGACAGCGCTGCGGGTATCGGCACCGTGACATTCTACGGCGAGGACGGCACGTCGTTTGCGGCGCTCGGTCACGGTATATGCGATTCCGACACCAAGGATGTGCTGGCCATCCGCAGCGGTGAACCGGCGGCTATTTCCATCTGCGGCATTGAGCGCGGGCGCGCGGGCAAGCCCGGACGTCTGCGCGGGTATTTCATCGGCGGTGAAAGCCTCGGCACGCTGATGCAGAATACGGAGCTCGGCATCTACGGCTCGATGAATACGCCGCATGACGCGCAGACCGTCGAGGTGCTCGACCGCCGGGACGTCCACACCGGGCAGGTGCAGCTTGCGGCGACGATCGATGAGCGTGGCGTGCAGCTCTTTGACGCTGAACTCGAGCGCGTAAGCACGGACGAGCAGCAGGCAACCAAAACGCTGATCGTGCGCGTTACCGACCGCGAGCTGCTCGAAAAAACCGGCGGAATCGTGCAGGGGATGAGCGGCTGCCCGATCCTGCAGGACGGAAAGCTCGCCGGGGCCGTGACGCATGTTTTCGTCGACGACCCGACCCGCGGCTACGGCATCTTTGCCGAGACGATGCTGGACGCGGCGGGATAATCTGAAACGCGGCAGCCGGATGGGACGCGCGCCTGTCCGGCTGTTCTGCGTGAAAAAATTTTGGGGGTTGACTTTTTTAAAAATCGGTGCTAGTATGAACAAAAGACAAACCGGCACCGATAAGGACGTCCAGCCTCATCACCTTTCTTCAGAGAGCAGCTGCCACCGGCTGAAAGCGCTGCGAAGGGCGAGACAGGAAAACCGCCTTTGAGCCGCCGCCGAACGGGCTTTGCCCTTTAAGGCGGACGTTTGAGCCGCGTTAAGGCTTGTCAATGAGTTGTGCGTTATCTGACGCGCATGAACTCGGGTGGAACCGCGCATTGTCGCCCCGAAGTCCTGTTCTGGGATTTCGGGGTTTTTTATTTTCAGAAAGGAAGAGAAGCTATGATTAAGGTCAATCTCAAGGGAAGCGAAAAAGAATTTGAAAGTGGCGTTTCCGTTGCGGAAATCGCAAAGAGCATCGGCATGGGGCTGTATAAGTCCGCATGCGCCGCAAAGGTAAACGGCACGGTCTGCGATCTGCGCACCGCGCTGACGGAAGACTGCAACGTGGAGATCCTCACGTTCGACGATAAGGAAGGCAAGAAGGCTTATTGGCATACCACGTCCCATATCCTCGCGCAGGCGGTCAAGCGCCTGTATCCGGAAACGAAGTTTGCCATCGGCCCGGCCGTGGACAACGGCTTCTACTACGATTTCGATTTTGTGAACCCGATCTCCGGCGAGGATCTCGGAAAAATCGAGACCGAGATGAAGAAGATCATCAAGGAAGACATCGAGCTCGAGCGCTTTGAGCTGCCCGCAGACGAGGCGCTTGCCCTGATGGCCGGTCAGGACTACAAGGAAGAGCTTGTCCGCGAGCACGCGGGCGAGGGCGAGAAGATCACCTTCTACAAGCAGGGCGACTTTACCGACCTCTGCGCCGGCCCGCATCTGCTGCGCACCGGCTCCGTTAAGGCTGTAAAGCTGACGGCCATTACAGGCGCGTACTGGCGCGGCGATGCGAACAACAAGATGCTCCAGCGCATCTACGGCGTCGCGTTCCCGAAGCAGAGTGCGCTCGACGAGCACCTCGCGATGATCGAGGAGGCGAAGAAGCGCGACCACAACAAGCTCGGCCGCGAGCTGGAGCTGTTCACCACCAGCGACGTGATCGGTCAGGGTCTGCCGATTCTGCTGCCGAAGGGCGCGCGCATCATCCAGACGCTGCAGCGCTTCGTCGAGGACGAGGAGCAGCGCCGCGGCTGGCAGCTCACCAAGACCCCGTATATGGCCAAGAGCGATCTGTATAAGATTTCCGGCCATTGGGATCACTATCAGGACGGCATGTTTATCCTCGGCGACGAGTCGAAGGACAAGGAAGTTTTCGCACTGCGCCCGATGACCTGCCCGTTCCAGTATCAGGCATACTTAAACCGCAAGCGCTCTTACCGCGACCTGCCGCTGCGCTACAACGAGACCTCCACACTGTTCCGCAATGAGGCGAGCGGCGAGATGCACGGCCTGATCCGCGTGCGCCAGTTCACAATCTCCGAGGGCCACCTCATGTGCACACCGGAGCAGCTTGAGGATGAGTTCCGTTCCTGCCTGGAGCTTGCGATCTATATGCTCAAGACACTCGGCCTTTACGAGGACGTTTCCTACCGCTTCTCCCAGTGGGATCCGAACGATCGCGAGAAGTATATCGGTACGCCGGAGCAGTGGGATGAAGCGCAGGGCCTTATGGAGCGCATCCTGCACCATCTGGAGATCCCGTATGAGGTCGGTATCGGCGAAGCGGCGTTCTACGGCCCGAAGCTCGATATTCAGATCAAGAACGTACACGGCAAGGAGGATACGCTGATTACCATCCAGATCGATCAGCTCCTCGCCGCACAGTTCGGCATGGTCTATACAGACCGCGACGGTCAGCAGAAGACGCCCTGCATCATCCACCGCACCTCCATCGGCTGCTATGAGCGCACACTGGCGCTGCTCATCGAGAAGTATGCAGGCGCATTCCCGCTTTGGCTCGCGCCGGTACAGATCAAGCTGCTGCCGATCGCGGACCGCCACCTCGACTACATTTATGAGGTCAAGAAGGCGCTCGAAGCCAAGGGCTTCCGCTGCGAGGTAGATGACCGCAGCGAGAAGATCGGCTATAAGATTCGCGAGGCGCAGCTGGAGAAGGTGCCGTACATGGTTCTTGTCGGCGACAAGGATATCGAGAACAACACCGTGTCGATCCGCAAGAGAAAGGGCGGCGACCTCGGCGCGATGAGCCTTGAGGCGTTCCTCGAGATGATCGTCCCGGAGCGCGACAGCAAAGCCATTGAGTAATCTATCATGAAACATGCAAAGCCGCATCTGCGCCCGCTTTGGGCTGCGGATGTGGCTTGCTTTATGTAAACTGAAAAATCGATGCAAAAAAGAGATTCCGGCGATCATGAAAATCGGCAGAATCTCTGTATTTTTATGCGTTTGGAGGGCAGGTGTCAATATACCCTCCTCCCCTGTATTCGTTGGGGGTATCTTTTCCGACTTCGATCAGCCGCTGGTATTCGGTGGGCGTGATGCCGAAATATTTCTTGAACATCCGGTAGAACGAGGTACATTCGGAGAATCTATACATGTCGCTGACCTCCTTGACCGAAAGCCCTTTCTGCAGGCATTCGGCGGCGGAGCGCATGCGGATGCGGTTGATGAAATCATTCGGCGAGGTTTGGAAATTTTCGCTGAAAAAGTAGAAAAGGGAACGCTCGGAGATGGAAAGCAGCTTGGCGAGATCGGAAACCGTGATCTTTTCCCGCGCGTGCTCATTGACATAAATCAGAATTTTTTCCTTATCCGAAAGCAGCGTGCTGCCCTCGGCAAGCGTGAGGACGCTGTCCAGCAGAAAGCTGACGAGCACGCTTTCTATACAGAACTGCTTCTTCGAGCCGATTCGGTTTTTCAGGAATTCGCTGTAATCGCAGAGCGAGGGGTCGAATCCGACGGCGCTGGATTTGCCGTTGAGAAAGTCCAGAAGCGCTCTCGTATACGGGTCGTTGTGGTTGTCTCGCACGAACTGTATGGAAAACGGAAGCTGGAAGACAGAGGGCTCCGGGCGGCTGTATTCCTGCCAGGCAGCTGGAGCGTCGGAGGGCGTGATCCATACGCTGCCGCGCTCGATGCAGTACGGCCGGCCGTCGAGCTCCAGCCGTCCCTTGCCGCTCAGACAGAGGAAAACCGTGTAGCTGCCTGCGTAGTGCGGCGGTTGGCTAGGTGTGCTCCAGAACGGTTTTAAAAAGGACAGAGCAAAATTACTGGGATATATCGAGAAGACATCCACGCCTTTTGCAGGGCCAATTTCATCGTTTTGCTGCATTTTGCCATCACATCCAAAGAAAAATTGCAAGCCTGTAACTATATTGTACACACTTTGCGGGATTTGTCAATCCAATTTGCGCAATTTGTCCTTGAATTGCGAAGAAAATATGTGTATAATTTGAACAAATTATGAAAGTGTTCTGCGGAATTTTTCACAAAGAAGGCAGAGCAGATTTCCAGATAGAATCACGTTTTTGGGCATTTCCGGTCGGTTTTTCGCCGGAAAGTTTCTGTTTTTTATTCAGGCTTAAAGCGAGTCGTGCGGCTTGCTTTTTGTAAAAAAATCTCTTCCATCTTTACAGTGGAAATGGAGCGTGATGAGTTTGAAACAAGCACAGGCAAACGGGCAGGCTGTACAGGTGCGCAAGAAGAAGGGCACTTTCGCTAGGATGCTCGAACAATGGGATTTGCAGATTCTGCTGGTTCCAGGCATCTTACTGGTTCTCTTATTCAGTTATGTGCCGATGTACGGTGTGATCATGGGCTTCCAGAACTTTAAGCTCGGCGACTTCCCGGGCTTCAGTGAGTGGGCCGGCTTTAAGCATTTCCAGACGATGTTCGCCGATAAATATTTCGGACTTGCAATGCGTAACACGCTGGTCATCAGTGCTTTAAAGATGTTTATCGGCTTCCCGATTCCGATTCTCTTTGCGGTTATGCTCAATGAGATGAGGATTCAGCCGATCAAGAAGTCCGTGCAGACCATCAGCTATCTGCCGCACTTCATCTCTTGGGTTGTCACGGCAACGCTGATGTTTGACCTCCTTTCCACAGATGGCGGCGCAGTCAATGAGTTCCTGATGTGGATCGGTATTATTAAGCAGCCGATCGGATTCTTCTCAGACGGCAAGTATTTCTGGGGATTAACACTTCTGACAGATATCTGGAAAGAGCTTGGCTGGAACGCGATCATCTTTGTCGCGGCCATCACGAGTATCAGTCAGGATATGTACGAAGCGGCCGATATTGACGGCGCGACACGCGTCCAGAAGATGTGGCACATCACGATCAAGTCGATTAAGCCGACCATCATCCTGATGTTCATCTTCCAGGTCGGCGGTATCCTGAATGCAAACTTTGACCAGATCATGATGCTCACCAAGCAGATGAGCAACGCGATGCTGAAGGAATACGCGGACGTTATCGATACGTTTATCTATCGTCTCGGTGTCAGCCAGGGTCGCTTCTCTTTTGCAGCGGCGGCCGGTCTGTTTAAGTCGGTTATCAACTTCGCCCTCCTGCTTTCTGCAAACTGGATTGCGGGTAAGTTCGGCGAATCTCAGTTGTTCTAAGGGGGGATCAGACTCATGGCTAAAAATCCAAACAAAATTAAAATGAGAAGAGTAGCCAGCGATTACGTGCTGGACATCATCATGGTAGTCGTGATTGTGCTGGTTCTCGTTCTGACGCTTTACCCGTTCCTGAATTCCCTTGCAATTTCTCTGAACGACTCCAATGATACGATGCGCGGCGGTATTACGATCTATCCCCGTAAATTCACACTGCGCAACTATGAACTGATCTTCACAAATCCGAAGATCTGGATGGCATATTTCATCACGATTGCCCGTACGGTTATCGGTACAGTCGGCGGTGTGTTTATCACTGGTATGCTTGCTTTCGCGGTCTCGAGAACAAATCTTGTTGGCCGCAAGGTTTACACCATGCTCTGCCTGATTCCGATGTATTTTGCCGGCGGCCTGATGCCGAGCTACTTCCTGAACCTGAGCCTTGGTCTCAAGAACAACTTCCTCGTCTACATCCTTCCGGCACTCGTCAACCTGTGGAATATGATCCTGATGCGCAGCTACTTCCAGTCGCTGCCGGAGGCGCTCGAAGAATCTGCACTGATCGACGGTGCGAACTACATAACTATCTTCTTCAAGATTTATATGCCTCTTTCCACGCCGATCGTCGCAACCATTGCCTTGTATTTCGGTGTGCAGCACTGGAATGACTGGTTCACATCGAATCTGTACATTACGGAGGATTGGCTCAAGCCGATGCAGAGCGTTCTGCTTCAGATTGTCAACGAAGCCAAATTTGCCGAGCAGATGTCGTCTCTGACTGGCGGCGTATCGGTGGATATGGGTAATATCATGCAGGGCAGAAACACCAATGTGCGCTCTATCACAATGGCCACGATGATCATCACCATCATCCCGGTTCTGATCGTTTATCCGTTCCTGCAGCGGTATTTCGTCAAAGGCATTATGATCGGTTCTGTGAAGGGCTGATTGTAAAATAAAATTGCGGGTGCAAAACCGCACCCGCGAAATCCATTAAGGAGGCAAAGTATGAAAGCCAGAAAAAATCTTTTCAAGGCACTTGCCATGATCCTCGCGATTGCGATGATCCTGACAGTCGCTGGCTGTGCGGGCGGCGGTTCGTCCAGCACATCTTCTGCAGCTGAGTCTTCCAAGACAACGGAAGAGTCCACAGGCGGAGAAACCAGCGAAGACGCCGACACCACGCCCGCATCGGCTGGTCCGGACGATACCACGGAGCCGTATGAGTTCTCCGCATATTACAACTATGCGGGTTCCGTTAAGCCGTGGGGCGAAGATGCTGCGTCCAAGTACATGAACGAGAAGTTCAACATCACGCTGCATTACAGCTGCCCGGATGCTGACGCAGACGCGAAGCTGAACCTGATGATCTCCTCCGACGACCTGCCGGAAGTTGTCATTTGCGACCGTAACGCAACATGGCTGAAGATGATCAACCTCGGCGTGCTCGTGGATGTCAACACCCTGAAGTATGAAGGCAATACCCTCGATCAGGATCTCCTCGAGTCCACCCAGAAGCTCCTTTCCGTCAACGACGGCCTCTATGGTATTCCGAACTGGGCTCGTAAGGGCGCAACAGGCGGCAACATGGCTTGGATGGTCAACCGTGACGTTTATGAGAAGCTCGGCAGCCCGAAGCTCGAGACCCTTGAGGATCTCCATGACCTGATGGTCAAGGCGAAGGACGCTAACCTCTCCACGCCGAATGGCCAGAGCATTTATGGCTGGCTCCCGAGACAGGACGACAACGGCTTCTACACCGTCAGCGCGATCTATCGCTCCTACGGCAACCCGAACCTTGTTGATACCTATTGGTCTCAGGCGGACAACACTGTCAAGCTCGCGATCTTCGACGACAACTATGTTGAGGCTCTGAAGCTTGCGAATAAGTGGTACAACGAGGGTCTGTTCCCGGATACCACCTATACAGAGACAAACGATCAGTATGTTGAGATGCTGACAAACGGCCGCGGCACGGTTCTGTATTATGACTTCTCTCAGGATTCTGTCAACCACTTCAATCAGATCCTCGAAGAGAACGACGGCAACAGATACGATCTGCTCGGTTGGGAGCTCGCGGATTCCCCGATCTACCCGGCAGCAGAAGGCGTTGATTGGGTCTACGGCGAAGAGGGCGGCACAGTTGGTTGGAACGTCAACTGCATCACCACAAAGGCTACAAACCCGCAGAGAATCTTCGACCTCTATTCCTGGATGCTCACCAAGGAAGGCTCCATCGTTATGATGTACGGCCCGCAGGGTATGCTCTGGGATGAGCTCGACGAGAACGGCAACCCGATCCTGAAGACACCGGAATCCAAGCTGACCTCCGCTGAGAAGGACGCAGCTGGCTGCTGGTTCTGGAGCCAGCCGGCACACTCCGATAACGTCGATAACACGAAGTTCGCTGTTAACGATCAGCTCCCCGAGGAAGACAGAGACTGGACGATCTCCATCCAGGCGCACGTATTCTCGCCTGAGGATTCCATCCATCCGGCAATCGCTGGCCAGAAGTTCCTGACCGACGAAAACACGGCTCTCTCTCTCGAAATCGATCCGGAAGAGGATCTCGGTATTGCAAGACAGGCCATCACCGATGAGTGCAAGATGCGTATCCCGCAGATCATCCTTGCTGGCTCTGAGGATGAGTTCAACAAGCTTGTTGACGATCTGAAGAAGTTTGCTGAGTCCAACAGCGTCCATGAGATCGAAGAGATCTACACCGCGAAGCGTGCAGAGAATATCGAACTGCAGGGCTACACGGCATACCAGGCTTACTACGACAAGAACGCGTAAGTTCTGATTCGGTATCTCGAATGTAATTTCCAAACATAAACGGCGCCCCGTCTTAAAAAAGGCGGGGCGCCGCTTTGCGTGCTTTTCACTTATGCGAACAGGGAGAGGAACCAATCGAACACGCCGAGATGCTCCAGCAGGATCTTGACACCCATCAGGATCAGCACGAGGCCGCCGATCAGCTCCGCGCGCGACTTGTATTTTGCGCCGAAAATGTTGCCGATGCGGATGCCTGCGGCGGAGAGGATGAAGGTTGTCACGCCGATAAAGCTGACTGCCGGTACGATGCTGACCTTGAGAAACGCGAAGGTCACGCCAACCGCCAGCGCGTCGATACTCGTCGCCACCGCGAGCGGCAGCATGGTCTTAAAGCTGAAGGAGTCGTTCAGCTCGTCGGGACATTCGCGCGATTCACGGATCATGCTCAGACCGATCAGCACGAGCAGCACAAAAGCGATCCAGTGGTCAAATTCCTGAATCAGAGACTGAAACTGTACGCCGAGCAGATAGCCGATGAGGGGCATCAGGGCCTGAAAGCCGCCGAAGTACAGCCCGGCGATCAGCATGTGCTTGGGTTTGAGAGCTTTTACCGAAAGCCCCTTACATACCGATACCGCAAACGCGTCCATGGAGAGCCCCACAGCCAGAATAAAAAGTTCCCATACGCTCATTTTCATCACCATATTTCATTTTTTCCGTCTCGGAAGTATACGCGCCAGGCAAAGAAAAAAGACTTATCCGAAGAGCACGCAAACCCTTCGGATAAGTCTCGTCATTTCATGCAGAGCCGTGAAGCGAACGCTTCAAGTATGTCGACCGTGCAGCGCAGAGCGCCGACTACTCCCTTAACCTGTTTGTTCATTAAAACATATCCGCGAAAAAAAGTCAAGGAAAATTTCGGGATTTTCTTGACTTTTTGCTGTCTCCGGTGTATGATTGAACTGTACTAATACGAATAGTACAGTTAATACAAAAAGGAGGAGGTTTATTTGCTGTACATCGATTATAAAAGCGGCACGCCCATTTACGAACAGGTGTATAACGGCATCCTGCAGCTTGCGGCGCTTGGCGTTCTCAATCCGGGCGATCAGCTCCCGAGTGTGCGTGCTGTGGCATCCGAGGCGGGCGTCAACCCGAACACCGTGCAGAAAGCGTATGCCATGCTGGAGCGCGACGGTGTCATCCGTTCTGCACCGGGCAGAGGGTCGTTCCTCGCGGAGCAGTCCGCGCTGCTTGATACCCGCAGACGCGCGGCGCTCGAGAATCTCAGGACTGCCGTCACAGAAGCGGTGCAGGCGGGTGTAGCCAAGGCGAAGATTCTGGAAACGGTGAATCTGTGCCTTGAAAAAGGAGATTTAAAGGAGGAGAGCGAAAATGATTGAAATCAACGGTCTGCTGAAACGCTTTGAAACGACGACGGCGCTGCAGAATGTGTCGCTGCGCATCGAGGACGGCCGCATTCTGGGCATCGTCGGCTCAAACGGCGCGGGCAAAAGCACGCTGCTGCGCACGCTCGCCGGCATTTATCAGCCGGACGAGGGCTCGGTCTGCGTGGATGGGGAAGCCGTCTACGAAAACACGACGGTCAAATCCCGCATTTATTTTGTTCCGGACAGCCCGCATTTTGAGCCGGGCGCGACGCTCTTGAGCACAGCGAAGCTGAACGCGGCATTCTTCCCGCATTTTTCGTGGGAGAAATACAAGCGGCTCTGCGAGACGTTCCCGCTCGACCCCAAAAAGAGAATCTCGGCGATGAGCAAGGGCATGCAGCGGCAGGCGGCCCTGATTGCCGCGCTTTCCACGATGCCGGATGTTCTGCTGCTCGACGAGGTGTTCGACGGGCTGGATCCCGTCATGCGTCGGCTATTAAAGCGCGTGATCGCGGGCGAGGTCGCGGATCGTCAGATGACGGTGCTCATCGCTTCGCACAATCTGCGCGAGCTGGAGGATTTCTGCGATACGGTCGGCCTGCTGCATCAGGGCGGCGTACTGCTCGAGAAGGAGCTCGACGAGTTGAAGCTCGGGATGCACCGCGTGCAGGTCGTCTTCCACGAATCGATGACAGACGAAGCGCTGCACGAACGGTTTGATCTTGCGGCCATCAACCGCACCGGCTCGCTTTGTACGCTCGTTGTGCGCGGAGAGAAAAAAGAAATTGAAAGGGAGATGGCAGCGCTGGAGCCGCAGTTCTGCGAGTTCCTCGCGCTCTCGCTGGAGGAAGTATTTATCAGTGAAATGGAGGCGGTCGGCTATGACTTCGAACAAATCGTCTGCTAAATCCGCGGTGTTTTCCGTGTTCCGCACGCAGCTTTACAGCGTGCGCATGGGGCTTGCGCTGTTTGCCCTGATCCTGCTGCTTCTGCCCACGGTGATGACAATCGGTTTTCTGAGTGATGAATGGAACTGGATTGAACGGTACAGCGATCGCATTGTTTCGCAGGTACACCACATCATCCTTTGCTGCGGTCTGATTCCGCTGCTTGTGATGGCGCTCGTGCTCGCGATTTCTGAGTTCGGGTATCTGCATAAAAAGCAGAAGCTCGATTATTTCCACGCCCTGCCGGTGCGCCGTGCGGATCACTATCTCGGCAGAGCGCTGGCGGCGCTCATGGCAATCACATGCGGCGCGCTGCTCGTCTGCTTAGGGCAGACCGTGGTGGTGATGTCCATCCCGGGTATGGTCGACACAACGGTATACGGCGTTATCTGGTTTGACTTTGTCATGATGGTTTTCTCCGCGTTTGCGGCGTACCTTTTCGCCGTGATGGTCACGGTGCTGACTGCCACGCTCTGGGAAATGCTTTTTTCTCTTCTTGCCGTCTCAGCAGCATTCCCGCTGATGACGGCGATCACAGGCATTATCATTGAGTATTCGATTCCGATGTGCGAAGTGCATTACGGCTGGTTGGAGATTACCGTGCTTTCGCCGTTCATTACGGGAATCGGTGGCATACTCGTGAGCGGCATGGAGCCGGAAGCGCTTCTGCCGGTTCTTCTAACTCTTGCGGTGCAAATCCTCGTCTGCGGCGGGCTTGGCTTCTGGTTTTTCTGTAAACGGCACAGTGAGCTGGCGGAGAACAGTACAGCGCACACGCGCTTCAAGTTTGTGGTGCGCTTTGCAGCGACGGCGATCGCGTCCTTTGTCGGCAGCATGACGCTGCTCTGGATCACGAATATGTACGCGGGCTATCTCATCGGCGCGTTGCTTGGCGCGGCGCTCGCATGGCTCGTTCTCGAACTGATCTATACGCATTCGCTTCGTCGCATGGTGAAAAACGGCGTGCCGTGTCTCGCAGGGCTGGCGTGCTTTGCCGTCATCAACGCCCTCGTGGCGTTCGGTTTGATCGGTGTTCCGGGTGTTCCTGAGACGGATAGCATCAACGCCGTATCCATGGATTGCTACGCGCAGCTGACGGACGGTGAAACATACACTTTATATGGGCAGTATAGGGGCTTTGACTATGCGACGGTCTATACAGATGAGCAGGGTCGTTCGGTGCAGATGGCGTCCTTCGATGAGGCGCTGATTCAGGAAAGCCGCGACCTGCTGCAGGCGATGCTCGACGACCAGAAGGCGCTCTATTTCCCATATCACCCGACACAGTGGGGAGAGAAGAATTGGAGTCTCGTACAGCAGGACGTTCAGTCGTCCTACTATGTCGGCATAACCGTCTATACCGAAGAGGGAGAAATCCGCTACGATTACCGAAACCAGTTGGAAGTGGGAAACGGTAGAGAGGTTTTCGCCAAGGCGCAGGCGATCACGACTTCGTCTGCGTATGTGCAGAATAATATTGCCATTCCGCTTCTCGATCTGCTGGAGGGCTTTACGTATGAGTCGTACAGCGGCGGTACATATCGGACCTACCAATACAATTTAGCGGGCCTTGAAGACCGCGACGCGGCGATCGAGTGGCTCAAGGCAGCGTATCTTGAGGACCTGACCAGCGCGGAGCCGCAGCCGGCGCTTGCAATCGAAAACTGCTACTATCTGGAATTCGATGAAAGCCGGCCCATTACGCTGCAGGGCGGCATCGTGGACGGCTATTACCCGGCGGACGGCATAGAGTGCTGGCTCGCGCCGCAGTATACTCCGGACTTTGATCCGGAAAAGGTCGATCCGTATATGACGGCGTCGAGTGATTGGTACATAAACGGCGATTCGCTTCCGCGCACCTTCGCCGTGCTCGAGGAAATCCGAAACGAATTGGATAAATAGCAGAGATTGACGTCCCCGCCGGGTGGTTCCGGGCGGGGACGCTTTTGCGTTTTCTCCAAAAGTAAAGACAGTTATTCGTCCAAATTACGTTCTTGTTTTTCGCTCTGCAATTTGCTATGCTGTAGAAAATAGATAAAAATGCCGCGTGAGACGCACCGACGCGGCACAGGTTTTTATTGGAAAAGAAAGGATATTCGGTATGAAGATTCAGAGAATGAAAACCAACCGCATCGTGAATCCCTTGGGCTTTGACCTCAAAACGCCCACTGTCTCGTGGACGGTCACGGACACCGAGGCGAAAAAGCAGGTCTGGGCGCGCGTGGAGGTCTCGGACAGCGCGGATTTCGCGCAAATCCTCTTCGACACCGGCGAATGCCGCACGGCGTCCTCGCTTGGCGTGCCGGTGGAGCTTGCGCTTTCACCCCGTACGCGCTATTTCTGGCGCGTCACCGTCTGCGGCGATAACGGCGAAATTGCAACGAGCGACACCGCGTGGTTCGAGACGGCGAAGCTCGACGAGCCGTTCGCAGGCGAGAAAATCTCGCCCTGTCTGCCCGCAGAAACCGCGCCGTACATGCGCCGCGCGTTCCACATCGACGGCAAGGTGCTCGCCGCCCGCGCGTATTTCACGGGTCTCGGCATCTATGAGCTGTACATCAACGGCGAAAAGGCGAACGACGAATACCTCACGCCGGGCTGTACCGCCTATGACCGCTGGATCCAGTATCAGACGTACGACGTAACCGCGCTCGTGCACGAGGGCGACAACGCGATCGGCGCGATCCTCGGCAATGGCTGGGCAAAGGGCCGTTTCGGCTTTGACGGCAAGGCGGGCGACTATGAAACGAACGATCCCGGCGATCCGCACAACATCTTCACAGACGAATACCTGCTGCTCGGTGAGCTGCATGTCACGACAGAGCAGGGCGAAACCGTCATCGTGACGGACGAGAGCTGGCAGTGCGCACCCGCGCCGCTGACTTTTGGCAGCATCTACGACGGCGAGCGCTATGAAGCTGCGCTTGAAATCGAAAACTGGGCTTCTCCGGACTGCGCGCATGCCGACTGGCAGCCGGTCAAGATCAACACGGAAACGCAGCTCGGCACGCTCGGCGCGCGCTTGTCTCTGCCGATCAAGGCAAAGCATAAGATCACGCCGAAGGTGATCACGACGCCGAAAAACGAGCTGGTGCTCGATCTCGGGCAGAACATCACCGGCTGGCTGACCTTCACGGCGGATCTGCCTGCAGGTACTGAGCTGCGCGTGCAGTTTGGTGAGCTTCTGCAGGATGACTGCTTCTACCGCGATAACCTGCGCACCGCGCTCGCCGAGTATCGCTACATTTCAAACGGCAACAAAGCCTTTGTCCGCCCGATCGCGACGTTCTACGGCTTCCGCTTCGTCAAGTTCTCGGGCATAGAAACACTCGACGGTATCTCGAATATCGAGGCGTGGGCGATGTACTCCGACCTCGAGCAGACCGGCGAGATCGTGACGGCGAACGAAAAGGTGAACCGCCTGTACTGGAACTCCGTTTGGAGCCAGCGCGACAATTTCCTTGACGTGCCGACCGACTGCCCGCAGCGCGACGAGCGCATGGGCTGGACGGGCGACGCGCAGGCGTTCTGCCCGACGGCGAATTACAACATGGACTGCGAGGCGTTCTACACAAAGTACAGCCGCGACCTGCTCGAGGAGCAGAAGCTCACGGGCGGCAAGGTGCCGGATGTCGCGCCGCTGATGGTCAGCCGCAGAGCCGGCGAGCAGCACCCGATGCTCTCCGCAGGCGGCGGACACTGCGGCTGGGCGGACGCCGCGGCAATCGTACCGTGGGAGACATACCTCGCGACCGGCGATAAGGCGATGCTCGAAAACGGCTATGAGAGCATGAAGCTCTGGGCGGACTGGATCTACCGCTACGATGAGGAGCATGGCGCGACGCGTCTCTGGCTCGGCCTTGAATTTCACTTTGCGGACTGGCTTGCGCTGGACGGCCCGGAATCCGGCTTTAATCCGGAATCGGTGCTCGGCGGCACGGATACAACCTTCCTCTGTTCCGCATATTACTATAAGTCCACGATGTGCGTGGCGAATGCGGCTCGCGCGCTCGGCAAGACATCCGACTATGAAACATATAAGAAGCGTGCCGATCAGATTCTCGATGCGATCCGCCGCGAGTTCTATACGCCGGGCGGCCTCTGCGCGGCGTCCACCCAGACGGGCAACGCGATCTCACTCTCGTTCGGTCTTGCGCCGGAATTCGCGCGCGAGAAGATCACAAAGAGCCTGCGCGGGCTGCTCGCGTGGAACAGAATGTACCTCAAGACCGGTTTCCTCGGTACGCCTGTGCTCTGCCGCGCGCTGTCCGACAACGGCGCGAACGAGGACGCCTATACGCTGTTCCTCAACGAAGATCTGCCGAGCTGGCTGTACGAGGTCAACATGGGCGCAACGACGATCTGGGAGCGCTGGAATTCCGTCAATCCGGACGGCAAGGTCAGCGGCATCGGCATGAATTCCATGAACCACTATGCGTACGGCGCGGTGTTCGAGTGGGTCTATAAGAATGTCTGCGGCCTGAATCCGGTTCAGGACTGCCCGGGCTTCAAGCGCGCTGTGCTGCGCCCGCAGCCGGATAAGCGCCTCGGCGCGGCAAAGGCGATGGTCAACACCGCCGCCGGTTATTATGAGAGCGGCTGGGTGTACGACGGCGACAAGGTCACCTATACGTTTGTCGTGCCGTTCGACGCGGAGGCGGAGCTGATCCTCACCGACGCAAACGGCGAGACGATCCGCCGCACGCTGACCGCCGGCACGCATACCTTCACGCTCTGAGGAGAACGCCATGACCATTTTGGATCTGCTGCCGGAGAACCGGCATGAAAAATGCACGCCGGAGCGGCTTGAAAAGCGGCTTTCGGAGCTGGTTTCGGATATCCGCGACAAGGGTGTGCGCTATCATAACGGGCGGCTCGTTGTGACGGGCTACGCCTATCACGAGCTGTACGACTGGGACATGTACTTTGAAAACCTGTTCCTTTCTTACCTTGGCAAGGCGGATTTCTGCCGCAATAATGTTGAAATGTTCCTCGATGAGCAGCATGAATCCGGCTTCATCGCGCGCACGATGGGGCTGTGCTATCCGAAGCCGCGCCACCATTTCAAGCCGTTTCTCGCGCAGGCGGCGTTGCTCGGCTGCAGGAAGGAGCAGGACTTCCGCTGGCTCGACGGCAAATATTACGAAAAGCTCAAAAAATACCTCGAGTATTGGTTCTGGCACTGTGACAGCGATAAGAACGGGCTGTGCTTCTGGGACGGCTCCGACCACAGCGGTATGGATAACCAGGCGCTGCGCCTCGGCTACGACGGCGTGATGGAGTTTGAAGGCGTCGATCTGAACGTCTACCTTGTCCGCGAGCTGCGGGCGATGGCGCAGATCGCCGAAGAACTCCAAAAGCCAGCGGACGCGGCATCGTTTGAAGCGCACGCCGCGCGCCTTGCAGCGCTGATTGACGAGGTATTCTGGGATGAGGAAACCGGCTTCTATTACGACCGCAGCGAAAAGACCGGCAAGCTCAACCGCGTAAAGTGCATTTCGGGCCTGCTGCCGCTCTGGCTCGGCACAATTCCCTCCGAACGCGCTGAACGGCTTGTCCGCGAGCATTTGCTGAACCCGGAGGAGTTCTGGCTGCCGTATCCCGTTGCTACATGGGCGAAGAATGAAAAGGGATACTATCAGGAGCGTCGCGGCGGGGAATGCACGTGGATGGGCGCGACATGGATCCCGACGAATTATATGGTGATGCACGGCCTGCTCCTGCACGGCTACAAGAGCGAGGCACAGGCACTCGCCGATAAAACCTTCGAGATGGTGCTGCTCGAGAGCACGACGCGCGAATACTACAACGGCGAGACCGGAGTGGGGCAGGGCATGTGCCCGTTCTGGGGCTGGAGTTCGCTCGGGTATGTCATGTCGATGGAGGCGCGTACCGGCTATGACCCCACAGACCCGATGCGCCGCACGTTCCACACGCTTGACGGGCTGGTATTTTAGTCAAAACAGAAAGTTACAAATAAAGGGAAAGGACACCGTTTTGAGCGGTGTCCTTTCCCTTTAAGGTGTGGATTTATTGAAAAACTCGTACTCAAAATTCACACGCCGAAAGCGGAAAACGACCGATTCCGACTACATTTATGATACTACCGAGCAGTCGGACTTGTCAAGAAAACTTAGGAAAAAACTGGGTCTTGAACGTGTAAAAGTTTAGTGAATCGGATTCACGAATTTTGTGCTGTTGATACAAAGATATCGATATCTCAAGCGCGGTTTTTTTCCACGATCGCGCGCGTCTTTTCGAGCAGTTCCGCAGCGGCATTTTGCGGGTCAGTACTCTTCATGATGGCAGAGACGACCGCTATGCCGGCGATCGGACTGTCGCACAAAATGTCCATATTGCCCGCGTTCAAGCCGCCAATCGCGACGACCGGGATCGGCACGGCGCGGCAGACATCGTTCAGTCTGGAGACCGGCGTGAGGATCGTTTTGACCTTGGTGGTTGTCGGGTAGATCGCGCCGGTGCCGAGATAATCCGCACCGCCCGCATACGCCTCGAGCGCCTGCTCGACGGTTTTTGCTGTGGCGCCGACAATTTTATCCGGCCCGACGAGCCGCCGAGCGTCGCGAACCGGGATATCGCTCTGCCCAACGTGTACGCCCGCCGCGTCGCAGGCAAGGGCAATGTCCACGCGGTCGTCGATGATGAGCGGTACGCCATAGCGGTCGCAGACCGCCTTTGTGAGGCGTGCAAGGCGCAGATAATCGCGCCCGCCGCGCTCCTTTTCGCGGAGCTGCACAAGTGTCACGCCGCCCTTGCAGGCGCGTTCGACGACGGCGAGGAATTCCTCGTCCGTACGACCGGTACTGTCGGTGACAAAATAAAGCGTAGGATCAAACTGCATACGGAATCTTTCCTTTCGTCAATGGATGCGCAGGAGGCGGTCATAATCGCCGTCCGAAAGCGTGGAGAGCTGGTCGAGCAGATGTATATGGAATGTTCCGAGCCCCGCCGTGTCCGCAAGCTCGCCGCAGATACCGAGCGTGGAAACCGCGAGCAGCGCGGCGGCGAACGGTTCGCATACAGCGCTGTACGCGGCGCTGAGCGCGTGTACCATGCAGCCGGTGCCCGTCACAAGGGCGAGACGCGGCACCCCGTTTTCGCAGAATACCGTCCGGCTGCCATCGGTGACGATGTCGGTTTTGCCGGTCACGAGCACGACGTTGTGGAGCGTTCGGGCGAGTCCTGCGGCGATCTCGGCGGTCTTAGCCGTATCCGCGCGGAGCACATCAATACCGCGGCTTTCAAAATGCGCGCCTGCAATCGCGCGGATCTCCGCGTCGTTGCCCTTCAGAATATCGGGGCAGGCGGTGCTGAGCAGGTCGTGCGTCAGCGTTCGGCGCAGCGCGCTGCAGGTCACGCCGACCGCGTCGAACGAAACGGGGATACCGCAATCTTTCGCGGTGGCGGCGCTTTTCAGAATGGAGATGCGGCGCGCGTCGGTGATGTTGCCGATGTTCACGCCGAGCGCAGAGGACAGGCGGGTAATCGCCTCGACCTCATCGGGATGCTCCGCCATAATCGGCTTTGCGCCGACCGCGAGCACCGCGTTCGCACAGTCGTTGATCGCAATCGGGTTTGTGATGCAGTGGATCAGCGGCGCTGCGGTGCGCAGATCATTTCGCGCTTTCAGCAGCGTTTTTCTGAGTGTGCTTGTCATAGACCTTCGCTCCCAAATCATGCTGGAATTTTGCGAGCAGACCGTTGCGGCTCAGCGCAAGCAAAAAGACGAATGCGATGGAGCCGCCGATCAGCGTGCCGCCGATGAAGGACGGAATATAAAAAGCCCAGGTGAGTCCCTCGCGTCCGACCAAAAAGGTCATTACCGGATAGGAAGCCAGTGCACCGAGAATACCGGTGCCGAAAACTTCGCCGAGCACGGCGCAGAGGATCTTGCCGCCGGACAGCCGGTAGAAAAGGCCGGACAAAAACGCGCCGAAGACCGCGCCGGTCAGCGCGAGCGGCGGGATGCCCATCAGCGTCATGCGGATGATGCCGATCAGTGTCGCGCAGAGCAGGGAATACCACGGGCCAAGCAAAACGGAGCAGACGATGTTGATCAGGTGCGCCATCGGGCACATGCCCTCCACGCGCAGGATCGGCGAGATCACGACGCCGATCGCGACCAGCATCGCAAGCATGACCATTTTGAGGATGTGTTCTTTTTTCATTGTTTTGTACCTCTCTTTATATAAGCTCTTTCGGTTCCGAGCCTGTGCAGAGAGGCATAGCGATGGCGTGCCGCAGAGCATACACTCTGAAACCGAGGCGGTCGAAGCTCAATTGCTTCCTCTCAATCCGAAACACGGAGTCCCATCGCTATATCAAAGCATACCGGCGCTGCGGATCGGGCGCTCCCCCGCTCCGCAGCCGGACAAAGCCCCGCCGGCAGCTGAATTTTTGCCGTCTTGAAGTATAGCACAGAAAAAGTCGGTTTGCAACGGTTTTGCGCTTATTTTGCGTTCTCCGTCAGAAGCGCGACCACCGCTTCGTAATCGCCGCTGTTTGTCCTGAAATACTGCACAGCGTCCGCAAAGGCGGTGCCCTTTTTCACGGCGGCAACGCGCGGGGATTTCCAGATCTGCACTCGCAGGTCGTCCTCCAGAACGAATTCCACCGATTCCGGGCTGGCAAGCGATTCCCACGGCTTGCCGGTCTCTGTCCAGTCTGCGTTGAGCAAAAAATCGGAGACAAGTGTGCCGGGAAGCTCGCCGACGTGGATCGCACCCGCATTCCCGTCAGCCTTCGGGCAGTAGAGGACGGTGAGGTTTTCCACTTGCCGCGCGGATATCGCGGCGCTTAGGAGACTGTCCGCCTGAAACAAGTTCCGAATGGGGGCCGGGCTTTCCACCGCGTATGTGTAAGACGGTTTGACGTGGTTGTCCACCCATACCGTGGAAAAATCGTCGCTGAAATGTACCTCTGTGCCGCTGTTCAGCACAACAGTGTAGGTCTTGTCGCGGTCCTCCGCGCGGCTGCGGTCGACAGGCTTTTCGGAAACGGACAGGTTCTGCACAAAACGAAAAACGGTGTCCGCCGCGTCATCATCGTCGAGAACGGTGACAGCGCCGTTCACCCGCAGCTCGATGCTGGAGCCGTTCGATATGCTCGGGAATTCCTCTATGGCGTCCCCAAGCGGCATGGTGTCCGCTCGGGGATTCGCGAGCAGAAAAATGCCAAGCAGGACGGCGCAGAGCGCGGCGAAAGCGGTCGCCCAGACTGCGGGCTTTTTGTAGCGCAGGATTCTTTTGATGCGCGCCTTGGGGCTGCCCTCGCTGAAGGCGATCGGCACACGCGGCGCGCGGCGAAATAAGGGGCGCAAGAGCAGTACGACCGCGATCACAGCGGAGGCGGTCAGGCTCATGTTGAGAATCTGTTGAAAAATCGAGTAAAGCATGGCTCTCCTTTCGCGATCAGCGGCGGCTCTCGTCAATGAGCTTCTGCAGCGCATCAATTTCTGCGTCAGAGAGTTTCTTACGCGACGTGAAGGCGGCGAGAAAGCGCGGCAGCGAGCCGTCAAATTTCTCTTCCACAAATTCTTCGCTCTGCCGGGCATCAAAATCCGCGCGCGAAAGCACTGCGGTGACGGTGCTGTTTTCGTTTTTGAAAATGCCGCGCTGGCAGAGACGGCGCAGCATCGTGTAGGTGGTGGACTTTTTCCAGCCCAGCTCCTTTTCGCAGAGCCGGACAAGCTCGCCGGAGCCGACCGGCGCGGTTGCCCAGATCAGCTCTGCAAACCGCATTTCCATCATGCCAAGCTTGTTTTCTTCCATAGAACGTCGCTTCCCTTTTGAGTTTAATGGTATTAAATCTTCTCGATTTGAGTTTAACACCATTAAACTTAAAAGTCAAGAAAAAAGCCCTCGAAAAAGAGGGCTGTTCGATGCGAATTATTTCAACACGCGGAAGCGGCCGAGGAAGGGAAGCTCCTTCGCCTTGCCGGTGGCGGCGTTGATGATGCCGAGAACCATCAGCACGACGAAGATCAGGCCGATGAGACTTGCCGCGGCGGAGAAGGTGTTCGGGATAAATGAGAGGAAGCCGCCGAAGATCAGATCCAGCACACGGGTGGCGATGCGCGTCGCCACAGAGTACACGGCGGAAGTGAGCAGGAGCAGCAGCCCCTGATTCGCGTGAAAGCGTGCAAAATAGGAATGGCGCGCGCCAAGAATCGGGATCAGCACCAGAAGGCCGATGTAGGAGAAGACAGCGTAGACGCGATTGTCCTCGATATCGCGCGGATCGTACTGTGCGGTGTAATCGGCCGTATCGGCGGAGACGGCTGAAGCGCCGCAGACCGGGCAGCGGATCGCGTGATCCGGCACGGTGTTGCCACAGTTTTTACAAATCATCATGAAAACTCCTTTTCCATTTTTCTACAGCCCAGTATAGCGTATTTGTCTGCATAGTGCAAGAGTTCGATAAAAAAGTCAGAGAAATTTAAAATTCTGCTTGACAAACGGATTCCCGTGCGCTATAATAAACACCGTTCCAAACGAACCGAATATGCGGACGTAGCTCATCTGGTAGAGCGCCACCTTGCCAAGGTGGAGGTAGCGAGTTCGAGCCTCGTCGTCCGCTCCATGAAAATGCGCTTTTGCTATCATGCAGAAGCGTATTTTTAGTTTGTCGAAAGATAAACGTGTTTTGCCGCTGTGTCAGGTATGGGCGCTTGCAGATGCAGGCGCTCTTTTGTTTTGCGAAAAAAACTGAAGGCCTGCGGTGGCTTTCCTGCAAAAAACACGCATCTGTGTCGGATGAAAGGTTGATTTTTTTCTCGGATGGTGGTATGATTATTCATACGCGCACGCGCTTTTGGGTGCGGCGCGAGTTTTTTGGAAGGGCGTGAGCGGATGAGCAGAACGATTACGATAATCTGCGGACACTACGGCTGCGGCAAGACGAACCTCGCTTTGAACCTCGCGGTGGAAGCGGCGCAGAGAGGGCGGCGCAGCGTGATCGTCGATATGGATATCGTCAACCCGTATTTTCGCTCGTCGGATTACGGCGCGTTCCTGCAAAAGCACGGCGTGGAGCTGATCGCGCCCGTCTTCGCGAACACAACGCTCGATACGCCGGTTTTGCCGCCGGAAATCTATTCGATCTTCAGCATGGAGGACGCGGATATTTTTATCGATGCGGGCGGCGACGACGTCGGCGCGACGGCGCTCGGCCGGCTGAGCCGGGAGCTCACATCGTCCGGCTACGAGATGCTGTACGTCGTCAACCGGTACAGGATCCTCTCCACAAAGCCGGAGGAAACGCTGCCGCTGCTGCGGGAGATTGAATTTGCCTCGCATCTGAAGGCGACGGCGGTCGTGAACAATTCCCATCTCGGTGTGGATACGACGGCGCAGACGGTACTCGATTCCGTGGATTTCGCGCGGGAATCGGCGCGACTATGCGGCCTTCGGCTGCTGTATTCGACAATTCCCGATTTCGCAGCCCCGGGCGAACTGCCCGAAGGGCTTCGGATCGTCAGAAGATATGTGCATTTCGTCTGGGAAGACGAACCCGATTTTTAAAGGAGGAAATAAAATGGCAAGGATTATTGTGGACGAAAAGGTGTGCAAGGGCTGCTCCATGTGCATTCATGCTTGTCCGAAGAAGATCATTGCGCTGGCCAAGGATCGGCTGAACGCGAAGGGTTACCACCCGGCGCAGCTCATCGACGAAGCTGCCTGCGTGGGCTGCGCGGCATGCGCGACCATGTGCCCCGATACGGCCATTACAGTTGAACGCTAACAGGGAAAGGAATGGAACAATTATGGCAGAAAAGGTTTTGATGAAGGGAAACGAGGCACTTGCCGAGGCTGCTATCCAGGCGGGCTGCCATCATTTCTTCGGCTATCCCATCACGCCGCAGACAGAGCTTGCCGCATATATGGCAAAGCGTATGCCGAAAATTGGCGGTACATATTTACAGGCGGAGTCGGAAATCGCGGCTGTCAACATGGTGCTCGGCGCATCGGCGGCGGGCGTCCGCGCGATGACCTCCTCCAGCTCGCCCGGCATCAGCTTAAAGGGCGAGGGCATCTCTTACATGGCCGGTTCCGATCTTCCGGCTGTCATCATCAACGTACAGCGCGGCGGCCCGGGCCTTGGCGGCATCCAGCCGTCTCAGGCGGACTACTGGCAGGCGACGAAGGCACTCGGCCACGGCGACTTCCAGATCCTCGTTTTCGCACCGTCTACGGTGCAGGAAATGGTCAACCTCGTCTCCGATGCGTTTGACAAGGCGGATCAGTACCGTATGCCCGCGATGATCCTCGCGGACGGCATGCTCGGCCAGATGATGGAGCCGGTGGAGCTTCCCGAAAAGAAGGAGCAGACGGCGATTGAGAAGCCGTGGGCTGCCTGCGGCCACGAGGGCAAGCGCAAGCACAACATCGTCAACTCGCTTTATTTGACCCCGAACGCACTCGAGAGCCTCGTCCGCGAGCGCTATGAACGCTACGAGACGATCAAGGCGAACGAGCAGCGCGCGGAGGAATACCGCACGGAGGACGCCGATGTGATCGTCGTCGCCTACGGCGCATCGAGCCGTGTGGCGCGCAGCGCGGTCAACAAGGCGCGCGAGGAGGGCCTGAAGGTCGGCCTCGTCCGTCCGATCACGCTCTGGCCGTTCCCGACAGACGCGATTCAGCGCGCTGCGAAACAGGCGAAGCACCTGCTCGTCGTCGAGATGAGCATGGGCCAGATGGTCGACGACGTCCGCCTCGCGGTGGAGGGCAGCGTACCGGTCAGCTTCTATGGACGCACCGGCGGCATCATCCCCACGCCGAAGGAAGTGCTCGGCGAAATCAAGAAACTCCTGAAATAAGGCGAAAGGATTGAATAAAATGGCAGTTGTATTTAAGAAACCGTCCACCCTGACGGATGCGCCGCTGCATTATTGCCCCGGCTGCACACACGGCATCATTCACCGCCTTGTTGCGGAAGCCATTGAGGAGCTGGGCGTTGAGGGCAAGACCGTCGGCGTCGCCTCGGTCGGCTGCTCGGTTATGTGCTACGATTACTTCACCTGCGATATGGTGCAGGCGCCGCACGGCAGAGCACAGGCGGTTGCGACCGGTCTCAAGCGCGCGAAGCCTGAGAACGTGATCTTCACGTATCAGGGCGACGGCGACCTCGCCGCCATCGGCACGGCGGAAACCGTTCACGCCGCAACGCGCGGTGAGAACATCACCGTTATCTTTGTCAACAATGCGATTTACGGCATGACCGGCGGCCAGATGGCGCCGACCTCCCTGCCGAATCAGATCACGCAGACCACCCCGTACGGCCGCGACGTCAACACGGCGGGCTACCCGGTACGCATCTGTGAGCTGCTTTCCACGCTCGACGGCGTTGCGCTCGCACAGCGCGTCACCGTGGACAGCGTCAAGAACGTCAACATCGCGAAGAAGGCGATCAAGAAGGCGTTCCAGAACCAGATCGAGGGCAAGGGCTACTCGATCGTCGAGGTGCTCTCCACCTGCCCGACAAACTGGGGCATGTCGCCGGTCGATGCGCTCGGCTGGCTGCAGGAGAACATGATCCCGTATTATCCGCTCGGCGTATTCAAGGACGGCACGAAGGGAGACAGACTGAAATGAAAGATTTAAACATGGTTTTCGCCGGCTTCGGCGGTCAGGGCGTTCTGTTTGCCGGTAAGGTCGTCGCCTACGCCGGTCTGATCGAGGGCAGAGAGCTTTCCTGGCTCCCGTCCTACGGCCCGGAGATGCGCGGCGGCACCGCAAACTGCAGCATCTGCCTTTCCGATGAGCCGATCGGCTCCCCGCTCGTCACCAACCCGAACGTGCTCATCGCGATGAACCGTCCCTCTCTCGACAAGTTCGTGAACGATGTCGAGCCCGGCGGCGTGATTCTGCTGGACAGCAGCCTGATCGACGTCAAGGTGGAGCGCGACGACGTGACGACGTATTACGTCCCGGCTTCGACGCTGGCAGAGGAAAACGGCCTCAAGGGTCTGGCGAACATTATCCTCGTCGGCAAGCTCTTCAAGGAGGTCGGCTTCTGCAGCGCAGAGACGCTCGACAAGGCGCTCCAGAAGTGCATCCCCGCCCGCAAGGCCGCGATGCTCGACTTCAACCGCAAGGCGATCGAGATCGGCAGCGCGCTGTAAGCACTGAAATTCAAAGAGACAGATCGGTTTCGGCCGGTTTGTCTCTTTTTTCTTTGCGAACCGCTTAATTTACACTTTCCTAACAGATTGTTTACAAGCGCTGGGCACGGAATCTCTATAATCAACATGTTATTATTGGAAAATCGGCACGTAAGGAGCAAAGCAATGCTGCAAATCAAAAACATCCGAAAGCAATATAAGACCGGAGAGCTCGTGCAGAACGCGCTGCAGGACGTGAATCTGAATCTGCGCGACAGTGAATTCGTCGCGGTGCTCGGGCCGAGCGGTTCCGGCAAAACAACGCTGCTGAATATCATCGGTGGGCTTGACCGCTACGACAGCGGCGACCTGATTATCAACGGCATTTCCACAAAGCAGTATAAAGACCGAGACTGGGACTCGTATCGCAACCACACGATCGGCTTCGTCTTTCAGAGCTACAATCTGATTCCGCACCAGACAATCCTTGCAAATGTCGAGCTGGCGCTGACGATTGCCGGCGTCTCGCGTGGTGAGCGCAGAAAACGTGCGCAGAACGCGCTCGAGCAGGTGGGCCTCGGCGAGCAGTCGCACAAGAAGCCGAACCAGCTTTCCGGCGGCCAGATGCAGCGTGTCGCGATTGCCCGCGCGCTCGTCAACGATCCGGACGTCCTGCTCGCCGACGAGCCGACCGGCGCGCTGGACAGCGAGACGAGTATTCAGGTCATGGAGCTGCTCAAGGAGGTGGCGAAGGATCGGCTCGTCGTCATGGTCACGCACAATCCGGAGCTGGCAGAGCAGTATGCGACGCGCATTGTGAAGCTGCGCGACGGCAGGATCATCGGCGATACAGATCCGTTCGCGGTGGATGAAGCCGCGCTGGAGCCGCCGGCACACAAAAACATGGGCCGTGCGGCGATGGGCTTTCTCACGTCGCTTTCCCTGAGCTTCAATAACCTGCGCACGAAAAAGGGTCGGACGCTGCTCACCGCCTTTGCGGGCTCCATCGGCATCATCGGTATTGCGCTGATCCTGTCGCTTTCCACCGGCATCAACCAGTATATCACGGACGTCCAGAAGGAGACGATGACCGCCTATCCGCTGACAATCAGCGCGGAAACAGTCGATTTTTCCGGCCTGATGGAAATGCAGGGGCAGATGGGCGCGGTACACGGCGGCGTCCGGGAGGAGCGCGATGAAAGCGTGTCCGGCGTGCAAGCCGACCACCGCCGCCTCGAGGCCAGCGAGGCGCTCACCGCGAGCATCACGGAAAACGATCTGACAGCCTTCAAGCGGTATCTCGACGACCCGGACAGCGAGATTCAGCCGTATCTCGGCGAGAACGGCGTGATCTATACGTACGACGTGCAGTTTGACGTCTATGCCCGCGATGCGGAGGACAACATCATCAACACGAACGCAGATGTCGATGCGCTGTCGGACGAACAGGAAAAGAGCGGCTTTGACGCGATGATGGAAAACCAGCGCACGATGATGAACATGTTCGTCGGCTCCTCCTCCGGTGCAGAGAACTTTGAGGAGCTGATGGTCGGCGTGGACAGCACCGTCAGTCGCGTCGTGACAGACAGCTACGAGCTGCTCTATGGCGCCTGGCCGAAGGAGTACGACGAGGTCGTGCTCGTGCTCGACGGGAACAATGCGATTCCGACCGACGAGCTGTATCAGCTCGGCATCCTCAGCGCGGACGAATACCGCACCGTTACAAAGCAAATCGAAAACGATGAGACGCCCGACGCGCTCAAGTGGACGTACGACGACGTCTGCGGCCGCAGCTTCTATCTCGTTCCGGCCTGTGAACGCTACACGGAAAATGAGGACGGCACGTTCTCGCCGATAGACGGGGAAACGCAGGTCGAGCAGCTTCTCGAAAACAGCCTCGAGCTTAAAATCACGGGTGTGATCCGTCCCGTGGACGGCGCGGCCAACGCGACGCTTACCGCGCCGGTGGCGTACACCTCCAAACTGACCGATTATGTGATTGAGCACACAAACGAGAGCGCAGTTGTCCGTGCGCAGGAGGAGACGCCGGAAATCAACGTTCTGAACGGAATGGCATTTGAAGCGATCGACGACGCGAAGAAAGCTGAAGATGCCGCGGCGTATGTGTCGAAGCTCGGTGTTTCCGATAAGGCCTCGCTCTATACGATGATCCTCTATTACAATTCGGGCAAGGAAGAAGAAAAGGCGGAGACGGCCGAAATGCCGGACCCGCAAGCGATGCAGATGCAGGCGACAGGCATGGGCGGCGCTGCGGGCGGCATGGGCGCGATGGACGAAACCACCATGGCGGCTGCATTCGACAATTGGCTTGAGAATACGCCCGACGAAGAGATTTTGCTCTCCCTCTACGACCGGTACATCGCAGGCTCGACGTATGAAGACAACATGAAGAACTTCGGCAAGGTCAGCTACGATGCGCCGGACGCCATCAGCCTCTATACGGACAGCTTTGAGAACAAGGAGATGATCTCAGACTGCATCGAGCGCTACAACGAAACCGTGGACGAGGGCAGCCAAATCACGTATACCGATTACGTGGCGCTGCTGACCGCTTCGATTACCTCGATCGTCGATGCGATTTCCTACGTGCTGATTGCGTTCGTCGCGGTCTCGCTCATCGTATCCTGCATCATGATCGGCATCATCACGCACATCTCCGTGCTGGAGCGCACGAAGGAGATCGGCATCCTGCGCGCTCGGTGCATCGAAGCGCAATATCTCGCAGGTGTTCAACGCCGAGACGTTCATCATCGGCTTCTGTGCGGGCCTCATCGGCGTCGGCGTGTCGGCGCTTCTGACGATCCCGATCAACGCGATCATCGCGGAGCTGATCGGCACGGAAACGGTTCGTGCCGTGCTGCCCATCGGCGCGGCAGTGATCCTCGTCACCATCAGCATGGTCATTACGATAATCGGCGGCCTCGTTCCGGCGAAGAGCGCGGCGAAGAAGGATCCGGTCACGGCGCTGAGGACGGAGTGACGCGCGGGACAAAAATCCCCTTGCGCACCGTCGGAAACCGTGCTATGCTGTTTTGTAAAAGGATTGGTGAGGACGATGAAAATTCTGGCTTTTACCGGAGCGGGTATCTCGAAGCAGAGCAACATCCCGACCTTTATGGAGGCACCTGAGGTGCGCGAGAAGCTGTTCCGCAGCTTTGCCGAGACGCACCATGCGGAATACAACGAGGTGATCCGCCAGCTCAAGGCAAATATGAACGGCGCGAAGCCGAATGACGCACACTATGCGCTCGCCGAATACGGCGTCCCGATCATCACGATGAATATCGACGGGCTGCACCGGCAGGCGGGCAGCGACGCGGTGGAGCTGCACGGCGGTCTACCGGAGGATGATGAGATGGACGTCGCGTGGTCGCTTTACAATAAGCCGGTGCTCTACGGCGATCCCGCGCCAAACTACCAGAAAGCGTATGAAATGGTGTTTGATCTCGAACCGGGCGACGTATTTCTCGTCGTCGGCTGCTCGTTCCACACCGCGATTGCGTGCGATTTGCGCGAGGTCGCCAAGGCACGCGGCGCGCGCGTCATCGAGATTCAGTCCGACGCCGCGCACAATGTGCGCAAAACACTGGAAGCACTCCTGAAATAAAGCAAAGGGACGGATACAGGCAGAAATCTGCGTTGTATCCGTCCCTTTTGTGTCTGGGGTTATCGGTCTGCGAGCGGCTTTTCCAGCTTCTTTTTGTGGACCGTGTATACCACAAATGCGAACAGCGTGCCGAGCAGCGCACCGGCGAGCACGTCGGTGGGGTAATGGACAAAGAGAAACACGCGCGAAAATGCGATCAGTGCGGCAAGCACCAGCGCAGCCCAGCCCCATTTTTTCTGCCGCAGCGTGAGCATTACGGCGGCGGCAAAGCTCGAGGCGCTGTGTCCGGAGGGGAACGAGTACGAATCGGGCCGCGCAATCAGCATCGGGAAGTCCGGAAATGCGGCGCAGGGGCGCGGGCGGCAGACGATATTCTTGAGGATGAGCTCGCCGCTTACAAAGGTCAGGAGCATCGTGACGAGTACGAGCGTACCCGTCGTGCGCGTTTTTTTGAAGCAGAGCAGCACGAGCGCTGCCGCAATCCAGATAAGGCCCGCCTCACCGAGCGTGGTCAGGACGGGGAAAACAGCATCGGTTACGGGATTATGAAAATGCGTCTGGATGAATTCCATCACAGCCGCGTCAAACGCGGGTATACCTTCAAAATGCATGGCAAAGCTCCTTAAACGGAAATGATGCTTTTAGTATAGCACAGTTCTATGCGGGATACCACCCCCGAATTCTTCTAAACGCGCACCCTGCCGCATAGAATTTTCCCAAAGGGGGCAGGGACATGTCAAAACCGATGACAGAACACACGGCTTTTCACGCGATGGATGCGCAGACGGCGCTCCGGGCGCTGAAAAGCGACGGCAAAACGGGTTTGCGCACGGCGGAGGCCGAGGCGCGCCGTCTGAAATACGGCGGCAACGCTTTGAAAAAGGGCAAAAAGAAGAGCCTTTTCAGGCGGTTTATCCTGCAGTTTGGCGATTTCATGGTGCTGACGCTGCTCGCGGCGTCCGCCGTTTCTTTTTTCACCTCCTGTCTGCAGGGGGAGGCAGATTTCGCAGATTCCCTGCTGATCCTCGGCATCGTCCTCGCAAACGCTCTGATCGGTACGGTGCAGGAGGCCAAAGCGGAGCACGCGCTCGAAGCACTGCGCACGATGTCCGCGCCGCACGCGTCGGTCCTGCGCGACGGCAGGCGGGTCGTGATGGAGAGCGAAGCGCTTGTGCCGGGCGATGTGGTGCTCGTCCGCGCGGGAGACGTCGTTCCCGCCGATCTGCGGCTGCTCGAAAGCACGCAGCTTTTCGCGGAGGAAAGTGCGCTGACCGGCGAATCCGTGCCGACGGAGAAATCGGCGACAGCTGTCTGCGCGGAAAAGGCCGGCGTCGCAGAGCGCCGGTGTATGCTGTTTTCCGGCACGGGCGTCGCCGCTGGCCATGGCGTCGGCGTCGTGACCGCAACCGGCATGGAGACGGAAATGGGGAAAATCGCCGCGATGCTCGGCGACGAAGAAACGCCCGATACGCCGCTCAAGGCGCGGCTGCGCAAGACCGGTAAGCTGATCGGGCTTCTGGTCGTCGCGATCTGCGCGGTGATCTTTGTCATCGGCCTCATCCAACATGTCGATCCGCTCGAGATGTTCATGATCGCGATCAGCCTTGCGGTAGCGGCGATCCCGGAGGGCCTGCCCGCCGTCGTTACCATTGTGCTCGCGCTCGGCGTGCGCCGCATGGCGGCAAAGCGCGCGATCATTCGGCATTTACAGGCCGTGGAAACACTCGGAAGCTGCGAGGTAATCTGCTCGGATAAGACCGGCACGCTGACACAGAATAAAATGACCGTTGTGCGCTGTGCGGACGGTGATGGGACGCTCGCGCCGCAGAATGAAAAAGCGCTGCTCTCAGCGGCGGCGCTCTGCACGACCGTGGAGCTTGAGGACGGAAAACTCGTCGGCGAGCCGACCGAGACTGCGATGGCTGCCGCTGTGCCCGACCTGGAAGCGCTGCTCAAGACGCGTGTGAAGGCGGCAGAGATCCCGTTCACCTCCGAGCGCAAGCGCATGACCGTTCTGCTGCGCACAGGCAGCGGATATCGCGTCCTCACAAAGGGCGCACCGGATCTGCTCCTTGCGCGGTGCGCGTCGGTGCGCCGGAGCGGGCAGACTCTGCCGATGACGTCCTCTGAACGCGCGCGGGTGCTTGCGGTCAATGCGGAGATGGCGTCCGCCGCCCTGCGCGTGCTCGCCGTCGCGGAGAAACAGACGGATACGCTTCCGGAAAGCGACGACGCTGCGGAGAGCGGGCTTTGCTTTCTCGGCCTGATCGGTCTGGAGGATCCACCGCGCCCCGAGGCGGCCGAAGCTGTGCAGGAGTGCAGGCGGGCGGGCATCCGTCCTGTGATGATCACAGGCGATCAGCCCACGACGGCGTCGGCGATTGCCGCGCGGCTCGGCATCGAAACGGACCGCGTTGTGACCGGCGCCGAGCTCGAAGCGATGAGCGACGAAAAGCTTCTGAAAACCGTCAAGACCTGTTCGGTCTATGCGCGCGTTTCGCCCGCACACAAAATGCGCATTGTCAAGGCGTTCCGCCGGCTGCGGCTCGTGACGGCAATGACCGGCGATGGCGTGAACGATGCGCCCGCGCTCAAAGCGGCGGACATCGGCTGCGCGATGGGTAAAAACGGCACCGAGGTCGCGAAAAACGCCGCCGACATGGTACTGACGGACGACAACTTCGCGACAATCGTCGCCGCCGTGCGCGAGGGGCGGACGGTCTACCGCAACATCCGTAAGACGATCCATTTCCTGATGTCCTGCAACATCGGCGAGATCCTTGTGGTGCTCACCGCGTTTCTGCTGCGCGCACCGTCGCCGCTTTTGCCCGCGCAGCTCCTTTGGGTGAATCTCGTCACGGATTCCCTACCCGCGCTCGCGCTCGGCAGCGACCCGCCGCAGGACGATGTGATGCAGTCGCCGCCGAACCCGCAGGGCGGCAGTGCGTTCTCGAATGGACTCGGCTTTGCCATGGCGGCGGAGGGCATGATGATCGGCGCGCTGGCACTGCTCGCGTTTTCTGCAGGTCGGGCGTTTTTCGATACCGATCCCGCGTCCCCCGCAGTTGGGCGCACGATGGCTTTCGCCGTTCTGAGCCTTTCTCAGCTCGTTCACAGCTTCAATATGCGCAGCGTGCGTCCGGTTGTGCGCGCCGGGATGTTCCAAAACCGCTGGCTGAACCTCTCGTTTCTCATCTGCGCTGCGCTGATGGTCGGCGTGATCGTCTTTCCGCCCGCCGCAGCGCTGTTTGGCGCCGTGCCGCTCACCGCGATGCAGTGGGGGATTGTCGCCGGATTGTCTTTGATGCCGATTCTGATCTGCGAGACGGAAAAGCGGCTGTTCGGCAGGAAGGCGGCGCACGTGCGCCATCGGCCGCGCGTGTTCTCGCTGCATCGTCCGCATGCGTGAGAGCTGTTGTTAAAACTACGGCAAACACCGTGATTTTTCTTGATTTTTTGTGAATTTTCCGGTATAGTATAGATAAAGAAAAAACACCTTTGGGTAAGATGGTCAAAGCAACGCCTCCATGGAAAGGGGTCAAGAGGATGAGAAAAACAAAAATCGTATGTACGCTCGGTCCCGCAACCGACGATGAAGCCATTCTGCGCAAGCTGATTCTCAGCGGCATGAATGTCGCGCGTCTCAATATGTCTCACGGCACGCACGAGGAGCATAAGCGCCGTGCCGATATGGTCAAAAAGCTCCGCGATGAGCTTGATGTACCGGTCGCCATTCTGCTCGACACAAAGGGTCCCGAGATCCGCACCGGCCAGTTCGAGAAAAAGGTTATGCTGGCTTATGGGCAGAAATACACGCTCTCAGCACTCGATCGTCCCGGCGACGCGGAGGGCTGCTCCATCACGTTCAAGGATCTGCCGAAGGACGTGAACATCGGCACCCATATTCTGATCGACGACGGCCTCATCGAAATGGTCGTTGAGCATGTGACCGATACGGACATCGAATGCCGCGTTCTGAACGGCGGCCCGATCACTTCCTACAAAGGCATCAACGTGCCCGGCGTGACGCTCTCCATGCCGTATATCAGCGAGCGCGACCGCGCCGACCTCGCTTTCTGCGTGCAGGAGGATTTCGATTTCATCGCGGCGTCCTTCACGCGCACCTCGGAGGATATCGTGATGATCCGCAACGAGCTGGAAAACCACAACTGCCGCAACATCCGCATCATCGCGAAGATCGAGAATACGGACGGCGTCGAGAACATCGACGATATCATCCGCGTCTCGGACGGCATCATGGTGGCGCGCGGTGACCTCGGCGTGGAGATCCCGATGGAGGAGATCCCGGTGCTCCAGAAGCAGCTCATCCACAAGGCGTATGCCGCCGGCAAGCAGGTCATCACCGCGACGCAGATGCTCGATTCGATGATCAAGAACCCGCGCCCGACGCGCGCGGAGGCGACCGACGTTGCGAACGCCATTTACGACGGCACGAGCGCGATCATGCTCAGCGGCGAGACGGCTGCGGGCGCGTACCCGGTTGAGTCCGTCCGCACGATGGTGCGTATCGCGGAGCGCACCGAAAACGATATCGACTATATCCGCCAGCTCGAGCAGTGGGAGATTACAAGCCAGAAGGATGTGACCTCCGCGATTTCGCACGCGACCTGCACGACGGCGCACGATCTCGGCGCGGTCGCGATCATGACGGTTTCCAAGACGGGCCTCACCGCCCGCATGATTTCCAAATACCGCCCGGCGTGCCCGATCATCAGCGGCACAACGGATCGCAAGGTGCTGAATCAGATGAGCCTTTCGTGGGGTGTTGTTCCGATCATGCTCGAGGAAAAAACCAGCACCGACGAGCTGTTCGAGCACGTCGTAAGCGTCGCGGAATCCCGCGGGCTCGTCAAAGCGGGCGATATCGCCGTCATCACGGCGGGCATTCCGCTTGGTATTTCCGGCACGACCAACATGCTCAAGGTGCACCTCGTCGGCGACGTTCTCGTTTCCGGCACAGTCGTCAACGAGATGAGCGTCTGCGGCCCGCTCTGTGTCTGCAAGACCGAGGAAGAAGCGCTGCAGAGATTCAAGCGCGGCGATATCCTCGTACTTCCGAAAACCACCAATGCGCTCATGCCGCTGATCCGGCAGGCCTCCGGCATCGTCACCGAAATGGACGGCGTCAATTCGCACGCGGCGATTGCGGCGATGGCGCTCGACAAGCCTGCGATCGTCGGCGCGGCGCATGCGACCGACCTGCTCAAATCCGGCATTACCGTCAAGCTCGACGGTGTGCGCGGCGCGATCTTCAGCGCAAGCTCCACGGCAAACGCCTGAGATCGGCGGGGGTTGAGATGGCGAAAACACTGTATATTTCCGATCTCGACGGCACGCTTCTCCTTCCGGAGGCGTGCCTTTCTCCGTTCACAGCGGAGACGATCCGCCGCCTTGTGGGCGAGGGCATGCTTTTTTCCTACGCAACGGCGCGTTCGTTCAACACGGCGGGAAAGGTGACGAGCGCGCTCGGCAAAATCCATCTGCCGGTCATCGTCTACAACGGCGAGGCGATTGCCGATGCCGCAGACGGCACCATCCTCGACGCGGTTTACTTTACGCCGGAGGAGACGTCATTTCTCCGCACGGTTTTTGGGCGTGCGGGGCTTCGCCCGATGGTCTACTCGCGCGCGGCGGCGGACACCGCTTCGGAGCGCGTCGCGTATCTGCCTGAGAATCCCAGCCGAGGTTTGCAGGACTATCTCGCGTCGCGTAAGGGGGATCGAAGATTATGCGCCGTGACGCCGGAAACGCTTTACGGCGGTCATGCGTTTTACGTCACGGCGATCGAGGACGACGCGAAGCGGTGTGAGGCGCCGTACCGGGAAGTCCTTCAAGACGGGCGGTTCAACGCTCTCCTTCAAAAAGATGTTTATTCAGATACCTACTATTTTGAAGTGATGCCGAAAGCGGCGAGTAAGGCGAATGCCGTGCAGCGGCTCGCATCGCTGTATGGCTGCGGGCGGATCGTCTGTTTCGGCGACGGCGACAACGACCGCTCGATGTTCCGCATCGCCGACGAAAGCTATGCCGTGGCGAACGCCGCAGAAAGCCTCAAGGCGGAGGCCACCGCCGTCATCGGCTCCAACCGCGAGGACGGTGTCGCAAAAAGGCTTCTCGAGCTTGCAAAAAGATCGAATGAGCACATAAATTTTGCGCCCCATGTGTCCGATGTGTGACACGTGGGGCGCGTTTTTGTTACCGCTTTTTCGCAATGATCAGCGTGGCATCGGGGCTGGGGTCGACGGAAACGTCGGCAAAGCCCGCGTCGCGCAGCACCTGCATTTCGTGTTCGGCAGTTAGCGGTGTATCGAAGTGGATAAAAGCCGCATCCGGGATGTGATCGCGCCGCCGGCGGCGGTCGCACGTCTCGCGCAGGAGCGTTTCCTCCTCGTCGCAGCAGGCGATGTAATCGCAGTTGAGGAACACGCCGCCGGGGGCTAGCGCGTCGCAGATCTTTTTGTAGAGCGGCAACTTTTCCGCCGCCGTGAAGTGATGCAGCGATTCAAACGAAACCGCCGCGTCGAACGGGCCGGGAAACGGCTCGGTGAAGTAGCTGCCGCAGATCAGCTTGAGCGCGCGCCCGCTGTGTTTTTCACGCAGCTTCTGGAGCATCGCTTCGGAGAGATCGACGCCCACCACCTGCATATCGGGGAAAAAGCGGTAGATTTCGTCGAGCTCCAGCCCGGTGCCGCAGCCGAGGTCGAGGATGCGCTCCGTATCCGAGGGGAGCGAGGCGGCGAGGCGCACATAATCCTCCGACCAGTGGGACAGCATGTGCTCCTCGTAAGTGCCCACACGCTGTGCGAAAAACGCATCCATTTCTTCAAGCGGTGCGTTTTCCGTCTCATTGAGCCACGCTTTGAGCTCGTGCATATAGTTTTCAGTGTTTTCGCGTATCGTTTCCATATACAAATCCTTTCAAAAGTCTATCCTTGGGGCCTTCCGGAGAAGCGCGCGATCGCGCCGCGCAGCAGGGCTTCGGCTTCACCGTCCTCCAGTGTCACGGTGCCTGCGTAGACCGACTGCGCGATGCCGAAGGTATAAAACCGCACGTCGCGGTAAACCGCTTCAGCCTGCGCGAGCGAAAGCCCGTATTGGTCGGCGGTACATTCAATGGTCTCACGGTTCCAGCTCGACTGGATGATCTGCTCCACCGTCCGCGTGCCGTATGCACCGGTCAGGAACATGACCGCGAACAGATTCCTCTGCTCGCGGGCGAGCGCGACGTGCGCAAGGCTGATCGTGAACAGAAAGTCGCTCTTATTTACATACTGTGCGATGAAGTCCTGATAGACGGTATCCAGTCCCCGAAGAATCTCCGCTTTGAGCGCATCCATGCTCCCAAAATTGCGGAAGATCGGCTGAATCGAGCAGCCGAGCCGCGCGGCGAGACTGCGGATGTTCAGCGCGCCGATGCCCTCCTCGAGGACGAGCTGCACGCCGGCGTCGACGAGCATTTCGGGTGTGATGCGCGGTGTTCGAGCCATGTTTGGGTACCTCTCTTGATTAAATATCACGTGACATTTTAAAAATACCACGCGGAAAGGGATTTGTCAAGCATAAAATAGCAGATGATATTTTATTTAGAACGTGATGTTCAAAAGCCGCGTGCGGGAATACAGCCCGATGCTGTCAAATGTGTTACGGCTCGGTTTGTTGTGGAACCAGCACCCGCCGATGTGGCGTTTGCCGAGTGCCGCACAGCGCGCGTGCATGAAAAGCTGCAGGCTGCGCGCCACACCGCGCCGGCGGTGCTGCTCGAGTACGATTTCGCCGCAGGGGATCAGATCGGTCATCAGGCGGTCGGGAATCATCACGCCGAAGCCGAGTGTTTCGCCGTTTTCGACGGCGCGGTACAGCTCGATGCGCCCCGATTCAATGTCCGCGGCGGTCAGGTTGTTCTCGAAGAAATCGCCGGTCAGCGCAAAAACCTCCGGCAGCTCGTCGGCGGTTACACGGTGCATGCAATCTGCACCGAATTCCGCCGGGCGCGCGTCCTGCGTGTTGTGTTCAGTGAAGAAATAGGCCTGAATCTCCACTTTTGTCTGGTAAGTCATGCACAGTGATAGAAAAAGCTCGTCACAGGTCGCGACAAACGCGCGTGCGATGTGCAGATCGGCGAGCGCTTTTTCAAAAATCCGTTCCGAATCGGCGGTAGAGACAGTGCCGTCCACCCAGAAAGCCGTCATACGCGGCGCGTTCTCCATGAAACAGCATAAGAAGCCGACGGTTTCGGCTTCGCGGCAGATGGCGTATGTATCGGCACGGAGCACATGGTCCTCCCAGAAGTCATCGACCGGACCGGTCAGTGCGGCGAGAAAAGCATCAACTTGCGGGCGGATGGCGTTGGAATCGGTTTTTACAAAGGTGTACATCATCATGGTTTCCTCTTTCTTAAATAGTTTTTTTCCGCGCATCCGAGTTCAAAAAGAAAAGGCGCAGCTTCCGAAAACGGCAGCTGCGCGCGGGAACTCCGTGCCGCTCTGCTTCGGAACCGGACACAGCAAAGCTGCGCCACACGACGTGCGTGGCTTCAGCGGACTGTGTACCTTATCTTTCCGTTACAGAGCAATTAACAAACAGACATCTCACTTTACAGGGTATTTTCTTCAGTATAAATGACGGCACAGCAAATTGCAACCCGGCAATTTGCGCGAGATTTTTCGTGGATTTTCAGCGGAGCGCACAAAAGGGATGGCTTTGCCTTGCAAAGCAGGGGCGAGGGTGTTACAATGAAAAGACTGAAACTCGAAAGGACGGCAGGAGAAATGGAAATCAGGGAAAAGCTTGCTTCCATCGGGATCATCCCGGTGATAAAAATCAACGATCCGGAAAAGGCGGTGCCGCTGGCAAAGGCGCTGAAAAACGGCGGTTTGCCTGCCGCGGAGGTTACGTTCCGCACGGCGGCAGCAGCCGAGGCCATTCATCGCATTGCAAAGGAGCTGCCGGATGTGTGCGTCTGCGCCGGAACGGTGCTGACGGTCGAAACCGCAAGGCGCGCCGTTAAGGCCGGCGCTTCGGCGATCATCAGCCCGGGCACGAATCCGGATGTCGTGCGCTGGTGCCTTGCGAACCGTGTGCCGGTTATTCCCGGCTGTGCGACGCCCACGGAGGTGGAAGCGTGCATGCGCCTCGGGCTGGATTTTGTCAAGCTGTTCCCGGCAGAAGTTGTCGGCGGCGTGAAGATGCTCAAGGCGCTTGCAGGGCCCTACGGCCAGATGGCGTTCATGCCGACAGGCGGTATCAGCGCCGCAAACGCCGCGTCCTATCTGGCGCTCAAAAACGTCGTCTGCTGCGGCGGAAGCTGGATGGTGCCGGAAAAGCTGCTCGACAACGGCGACTTCGACGCGATCGAAGCGCTTGCGCGTGAAGCGGCCGCGCTTGTAAAACGGTAAAAGGAAAGCGAAGGAGTCCAGGGGGATAGGGCTCCTTCGCTTTTGGATGTTAGGAATCGTGTGATCCGTCTGATGTGCGCGAACCTGCGGGAACGCGGCGCGGAAGGATGTTCTCCGCGCCGGACGCACCCGAGTAAATCCCCAAAAGAAAACTGCGTCCGAGACACAGGAGGACTTTCATCAACTCGTGACAAAAGTATCTTAGCACATCGGACGCCGTTTGTAAAGACCTGTTTTCAAAATTTTGCCGGGAATTTTGCGCGGCGCTCAGAGACGCCGGAACGGCAGCTTCTGGCGGGCCAGTTCAAAAATGCCGGTCATGTATTCCTCGTGGATGCCGGGCTGAATCCGGAACTCGGGCAGGTGGTTTTCCGGGATGGTTTGCTTGCAGTAATCGATGATGTCGCTCGCCTGAATGCTCTGCGTGGCGGAGCCGGTGAGGTAGATCACATCCGGGTTGATGAGCGCGATCGTACAGGTTGCCGCCGTGCCCATCAGCGGCACCGTGTCCTCGCCGCGAACCATGCGTGCGATGGCTTCGTCCTTCGAGGTGGAGGAAGCGGGAAAAGGCAGGCTGACGATCTCGCCAGCAAACTTTGTGCTGCCCACGATGATATGCCCGTCCACAACGGTGCCGGCGCCCGCGCACTTGTGGCTCGGCCAGTACAGAACCGAGAGCGAATACGGCCGGCCGCGGAAATTCCGCATATAAAAGCCGTAGGAGGTAAAGTACATGTCGTTTTCGGTGAGCACCGTGATGCCGAGCTTTTCCTCGAGCGCAGCCTTCGGGTTAAAGCCATCCAGTGTGCGAAAACTGCTCGATTCGATCTGTCCCATGCTGCCGACGACGCCCGCGATGCCGATGCCCACGGCGCGGATCAGCGGATCCTTCTGCACCATCTGCGTGACGAGCGCGACGAGATCCTCAGGCATGATTTCGGAAAGCGGACAGAGCTTTTCCAGCAGCACCCGGCCCTTGAGGTCGCAGACGCGCAGTGAAAGCCCGGTGCGGTCAAAGGCGTTGTTGTCCGTATAAAGGCAGAGAATGTGCGCGCAGTCGGGATTGATCGAAAAGCGGCGCGCGGGGCGGCCGCCGTTCGGCGCGGCAAAGGCCAGCTCCGTCACCTGCCCGTCCGCGATCATGTCGGCGAGCAGCGCGGTGCAGGCGGCAAGGCTCAGGCCGCATTGGGCGGCGAGCTCCTTTTTGGTGGCACAGTCCGTGCGGTAAAGCGCCGCGCGGATGGCGGTGATGTTGTTCTGTCTCAGGGAAGCGCTGCAGCAGAGGTCGGCCATGGCGATTCATCCTTTCTCGTTGCTGATCCTATCTTACCATATCCCACCCACAAAAAACAATAGACATTTTGCGGACTTTATGCTATACTAAGCAGTAATTAAGATTACGGAGTGATTTTCTTGGAGCAAAAGGCTTTTGAATTGATACAGAATAAACTGCAGGAGGCGCTCTCTGAGCAGGGCTTCAGCGATGCGGTCGCTTTGGAGGCAGAGAACAGCAAGGCTGTGATGTTTTCCACCGGCGAAGTCGCGTACGGCCTGTTTTACGAGATCAAGCAGAAGCGCTTCGTTCTGCGCAGCGCGGCGATGAAAACGCCCAAGGAGCCGGGGGAGTGGCGTCAGCTCTCCATGTGGCTCTATGACGAGAAGGAGAATACGATCAGCGACGCAGAGAGCATCGCGAACGACTTTCTCGAGATCGTGCAGGGCTCGAAGCGTCGTGAGATGGTCAAGACCGCGAAGAAGCGCCGCAAGAAGGACGAGGAGAACAACGCCGATCCGCAGTTTTTCCTCAACCGTCTGGTTCCGGTTTTCCCGGAGCTGCGCGATGAGATGAACGAGGAGCGCATCGTGTACGGTCAGGTGCGCGCCGCGATTTTCGCGAAGGAGAAGGTTGCGCCGAAATGCGAGCAGCTCGCGAAGGATTATCCGGACAGCGAGCCCCTCAAGCGTCTGTGCACAATTCTGTGCGACATGTACGGCGCTGGCGATATGGACACCCGCTCGGTCATCCAGTTCGGTGTGCTGAACAACATTGCCGACGAAGCGGCCATCAAGAATATCACGGCGAATTTCACCGAGGACTGCGATCTGCGGAAGGTCTATAAGCATGCCCGCCGCCTGATCGGCAAAAAGATCAAGCCTGAGAAAAAGAAGAAGGAAAAGAAGGTCGAGGCCAGACTCGAAGGCTGAGAAACCGTGCCGCAAATTGTAAAATAGCCCTTGACAGCGAGGCGTTGCCTATGGTATTATAGGTATACCTCAGTTTGGGGGCTATTTTTTTGCGCCCAATTTTTTGAGGGAGGCTGGGGCCAAACCCCAAATTTATTCCGTAAAACGGAGGTGCCGTCATGAGAGTAAAAGTCGTATTAGCTTGCACCGAGTGCAAACAGCGCAACTACAACACAAAGAAGAACAAGAAGAACGATCCCGACAGACTTGAGATGAACAAGTACTGCAGATTCTGCAAGAAGCACACGCTCCACAGAGAGACGAAGTAAAGCGAGGAAAAGATATGGCCGAAACAACCAAAAAAGAAAACGGCTTTGTTCGCTTTATTAAGAAGGCGGGAAAATTCTTCCGCGACTGCAAAGGTGAAATCAAGAAGATTGTTTGGCCGGCTCCGAAGACCGTGTTCAAGAATGTGGGCGTCGTACTCGTTACGATCATCCTGCTTGGCATCTTCATCTTCCTGCTGGATACCGTCTTCATGAATTTGCTGGGTCTCGTCATGGAAGTGGCGAAATAAGCGACGCAGCGTTAAGCGGCGTGTTTATTGAGAAGCGGAGGAAACGAAATGTCGGACGAAGCAAAATGGTATGTGGTTCATACCTATTCCGGGTATGAAAACAAGGTTGCGTCGAATCTGGAGAAGACGGTGGAAAACCATCAGCTTCAGGATTTGATCTTTGAGATTCGCGTGCCCACGGAAAAGGTTCTCGAGGTTGGCTCCAACGGAAAGACCAAGGAAGTGGAGCGCAAGATTTTTCCGGGCTACGTCATCGTCAAGATGATCTTAACGGATGAATCGTGGTACGCGGTGCGCAACATCCGCGGCTGCACGGGCTTCGTCGGTCCGTCCTCCAAGCCGATTCCGCTCACGGATGAAGAGGTTGAGCGTCTCGGTGTGGAGACACGGAATGTCGAAGTCTCCTACAAGGTCGGTGACAGCGTCCATATCACCGACGGTCCGCTGGAAGGCTTCATCGGAATTGTGAATGAGATCGATCTCGAAAAGAATCGTATCCGCGTTACGGTTTCGATGTTCGGACGCGAAACGCCGGTTGATCTTGAGCTGGATCAGGCTGAACCGGTCGAATAATCACGGTAAATTGCGGGTTTCCGCTTTTTATTGAGGGGGATTTCCCCCTGTGGGAGGAACGCCAAAATTTATTCCGGACGTTCCGCCAGCAACCACGAATTTTGGAGGTGCAAAAAAATGGCTCAGAAGGTTACGGGCTTTATTAAGCTCCAGATACCTGCCGGTAAAGCTACCCCGGCACCACCGGTCGGACCGGCTCTCGGTCAGCACGGTGTTAACATCATGGCATTTACAAAGGAATTCAACGAGCGCACCAAGGGCGATGTGGGCCTTATCATCCCGGTCGTCATCACAGTTTACGCAGACCGTTCCTTTACCTTTGTAACAAAGACGCCGCCTGCTGCCGTTCTGATTAAGAAGGCTTGCGGCATCGAGACAGCTTCGGGCACACCGAACAAGACAAAGGTCGCAAAGATTACCCGCGAGCAGGTAAAGAAGATCGCCGAGCAGAAAATGCCTGATCTCAACGCTGCCACCATCGAGAGTGCCATGAGCATGATCGCCGGTACAGCACGCAGCATGGGCATCGAAGTTGTAGATTGATTTTACCCGGGTGGGAGGAAACTCTCTGAGAATCCGATATTCACCACTTTAGGAGGAACATGAATGAAACACGGTAAAAAGTATGTCGATAGCGCAAAGCTGATCGAGCGCAGCCGTCTCTATGATACACAGGATGCTCTTGATCTTTGCATTAAGACAGGTACAGCAAAGTTCGACGAGACAGTCGAGGTTCACGTAAAGCTGGGCGTCGATGGCCGTCATGCGGATCAGCAGGTTCGCGGCGCGATCGTTCTGCCGCACGGCACGGGTAAGTCCGTCCGTGTGCTCGCGATCTGCAAGCCGGAGAAGGAAGAGGACGCTCGTGCAGCCGGCGCAGATTATGTCGGCGGCATGGATATGGTTCAGAAGATTCAGTCTGAGGGCTGGATGGATTTCGATGTGCTGGTCACAACCCCGGATATGATGGGTATGGTCGGCCGCCTCGGTAAGATCCTCGGTCCCCGTGGTCTTATGCCGAACCCGAAAGCCGGTACGGTTACCCCGGATATCGCTCGTGCAATCACGGAAGCGAAGGCCGGTAAGATCGAGTACCGCCTCGATAAGACAAACATCATCCACTGCCCGATCGGCAAGGTTTCCTTCGGCACAGAGAAGCTGATGACCAACTTCAACACGCTGCTCGAAGCCATCAACAAGGCGAAGCCGGCTGCTGCGAAGGGTCAGTATATCCGTTCCTGCGTCGTGGCTGCGACGATGGGCCCGGGCATCAAGATCAACCCGAATAAGGTTGGCTGATTGCGAATCTGAAAAAAGCCTTGACAGACTCTCTCTGTCGTGCTATAATAATTAAGCTGTTTTCACCAGAGACAGCAGGTGCATCGTGTAGTCTTCAGACTGCACAGCATAAAACGGATTTTCCGTGCCTGCCGAGGAGAGAGTAAAGCGAGGAATTACGCCGGGGGAACCGGTGTATATATTCAGATGTTTTACGCCCCTCTGCAAGTCGGAGGGGCGTTTTTATGTACCATAAAAACAGCGATTTCACATTGTCGGAGGTGAAACAAATTGCCCAGTCAGAAGGTTTTGGAACAGAAGCAGGCTCAGGTTGCCGCGCTCACAGAGACCCTGAAGAACAGCGTCACCGGCGTTATCGTCAACTATGAGGGTATCTCCGTTGCGGATGATACAAAGCTCAGAAAGTCTCTCCGCGAAGCAGGCTGCAAATATCAGGTCGTCAAGAATACACTCCTTTCCCGCGCACTCAAGGACGCAGGTATCGAGGGCCTTGACAGCGTTCTGGAAGGCACAACCGCCATTGCGATGAGCGAAAGCGATTACGCAGCAGGCGCAAAGATCCTTTCGGAGTATGCGGAGGCTGCAGCAAAGGCAAACAAGAAGTTCAAGGTTAAGGCCGGCTTCATCGACGGCGAAGCGGTTGACGCCGCAGGCGTGGACGCGCTCGCTAAGCTGCCCAGCAAGGAAGTTCTCATTGCGCAGGTTCTCGGCGGCTTCAACGCACCGATCCAGGGTTTTGCAAATGTCCTGAGCGGTACCATTCGCGGTCTGGCCATCGCGCTCGACGCTATTCGCGAGCAGAAGGCTGCTGCCGCTGAATAATTCGATCCAAGTATCGAGAAAAAACAAAGACTATAATCAATTTTAATGGAGGTTCATACCATGTCTGAGAAGGTTACAAATCTTATTGAAGAAGTAAAGGCTCTTACCGTCCTCGAGCTTTCCGAGCTCGTTAAGGCTCTCGAAGAGGAGTTCGGCGTTTCCGCTGCTGCTCCGGCTGCTGTTGCTGTTGCTGCTCCGGCTGCTGCTGCTCCGGCTGCGGAAGAGAAGACCGAGTTCGACGTTATCCTCAAGGCTCCGGGCGCAAACAAGATCAACGTCATCAAGGTTGTCAAGGAAGCTACAGGTCTCGGCCTGAAGGAAGCTAAGGCTCTTGTCGACGCTGCTCCGAAGGCTGTCAAGGAAGGCATCTCCAAGGACGACGCTGAGGCTCTCAAGACGAAGCTTGCTGAGGCTGGCGCTGAGGTCGAAGTTAAGTAATTTCGTTTCCGACAAAAAAGATCCGCAGATTCAGGGAATCCTGTTTCTGCGGATTTTTTGTTATTTACTAACTGTTCATTGCATTGCGGACGCACGCGTGGTAAAATAGTTCACAAGTGAACAGTTTATTCGTGAATTGTTCATATGTGAATAAATTGTAAAAAGGAGGAATAAAATTGGATCAGTCTTGGATCAGTATGCCGTATTACATGATGGATGCCGCATTTCCCGCACACATTGATCGGATTTATCGCGTGATGCGTGCGCATTTCAAGGATACAGCCGCGCGTGCGGGACTGACCACCAGCCAGCTCGAGCTTTTGCTGGTCATTGCGACAACCGATCTGAACACGGCGGGTGCCATCGCCAAGCGTATCGGCGTTTCGCGTTCCTTGCTGAGCAAGACGGTGGATGAGCTGGTGCGCGGGGATTTTCTGGAAACCGTTCCCGATGAGCGGGACCGACGTGTTGTACATCTACACTTGAAGCCGCGGGCGGAAGAGATCGCCGCGCAATGCCGTGCGGTGCGCAGCGATTTTTACCGGAAAATCTGTACCGGCATCGACGAAGAGGAGCTGAAGGTTTCCATGCGCGTTATGCAGCAGATGTGGGACAATGTCAATGTGATGGCGTGCCGTATGGGCGCCGATATGCGCTGTGATACGAAGAAGGAGAAAGGAGATAGCGAATGAAACTGTTGAAAACATATTTGAAGCCGTTTGCGGCGCTGGTTTTGGTCTGTGTTGCGCTTCTGTTCGGGCAGGCCATGTGCGACCTGACGCTGCCGAACCTGATGAGCGACATTGTGAATACCGGCATTCAGCTCGGCGGTATTGCGGAGTCTTTGCCGGAAGTGATGAACGCTGAAGCGGAGGAGCTTCTCGCGGTCTTTATGGATGAGGCGGACGAAAGCGCTTTCCGCGCGGCGTACTCACCGGTTGAACACGGCAGCGCGGAGGAGACACAGCTCGCCAAAACGTATGCGGGCATTGCGGATGTCAACGCGGTGCGGCTTACGGGAGACAAGGAAACGCAGGCCGCTGAGGCGTACAGCAAGGCTGCATACGCCTTTATGACCTTCCTCAAGGCATACGGCGAGCAGTCCGGCCAGACACTGGATGCGGAGAGCGGCATTCAGGATATCGATATGAGTCAGCTCTATGCGCTGACGCCGATGCTGCGCCAGCTCCCGCGCGAGCAGTTTGCGGACGCGATGGCGGAGGCCGAAAATGCGCAGTCGATGATCGGCTCTCAGGTCGGCGCATCGTTTACGAAGCTCTTTTATCAGGAGCTTGGTATGGATATGCACGCGAAGCAGACGGGCTATATCGTCATGAAGGGCCTGCAGATGCTCGGCATTGCGCTGCTGGGTGTGATTGCCGCCGTGCTGGTCGGCTTCCTGGCTTCCCGTGTGTCGTCGGCTGTCGCACGGAAAATGCGCAGCGACGTTTTCCGCAAGGTCGAGAGCTTCTCGAGCGCGGAGTTCGATCGATTTTCCACCGCGTCGCTGATTACGCGCACGACGAACGACATCACCCAGGTGCAGATGCTGATCTCGATGGGGCTGCGCATGATGTGCTATGCGCCGATCATGGGTGTCGGCGGCGTCATTTTCGCGGTGCGGAAAAGTGTCTCGCTGAGCTGGATCATCGCGCTTGCTGTGCTTGTGCTGCTTTGTCTGGTCATCGTGATGCTGAACGTCGCGATGCCGAAGTTCAAAATTCTCCAGAAGCTGACCGACCGCCTGAATCTCGTCAGCCGCGAAAACCTGAGCGGCATGCTTGTGGTGCGCGCATTTACGAACGAACGCTTCGAAGAGGCGCGGTTTGACAAGGCAAATCAGGATCTCGCGTGGACAAACCGCTTCACACAGCGCGTGATGTCGGTCGCGATGCCGGTCATGATGCTGCTGATGAACCTCGTCTCGCTGCTGATCATGTGGGTCGGCGGCCACGCAATCGCCGAATCGACGATGCAGGTCGGCGATATGATGGCGTATATCCAGTACGCGATGCAGATCATCATGTCCTTCCTCTTCATTTCAATGATCTTCATCATGGTGCCGCGCGCGATGGTCTCCGCGGACCGCGTGCAGGAGGTTCTGAGCACGCAGCTTTCCATTCAGGATCCGGAGCATCCCAAAACACTCGGCGCTGTCACCGGCGATCTTGCGTTTGACGACGTGTGCTTCCGTTACGGCAATGCGGAGGAGGATACGCTCAGTCACATCAGCTTCACGGCGAAGCGCGGAGAGACAACCGCGTTTATCGGCGCGACGGGCTCGGGCAAATCGACGCTCGTCAACCTCGTCCCACGCTTCTACGACGTGACCGGCGGCGCAATCCGCCTGAATGGCATCGATATCCGCGATGTCCGGCAGCAGGAGCTGCGCGACAACATCGGTTATGTCCCGCAGAAGGGCGTGCTGTTCTCCGGTACGATCGATTCCAACATCCGCTACGGCAAGGAGGATGCGGATGCGGCGGAGGTTCAGGAGGCGATCGATATCGCGCAGGCGAGCGAGTTTGTCTCCGAGCTGCCGAACGGCGTGGAAAACCCGATTGCGCAGGGCGGCACGAACGTTTCCGGCGGGCAGAAGCAGCGCCTTTCCATCGCCCGTGCGCTCGTGAAAAAAGCGCCGGTTTACATCTTTGACGACAGCTTCTCCGCGCTCGACTTCAAGACGGACGCGAAGCTGCGCCGCGCGCTCAGTACATATACCAAGGATGCCATCGTGCTGCTTGTTGCGCAGCGCGTCTCCACCATCATGAATGCGGAGCAGATCATCGTGCTCCATGAGGGCCGGATCGTCGGGCGCGGCACGCACGGCGAGCTTCTGAAAACGTGCCCCGAATACCGCGAGATTGCGGAAAGTCAGCTTTCAGAGGAGGAATTGGCATGAGTGAGCATAGAAAGACAAGTGCGCCGCGCCGGCATGGCCCCATGGGGCATGGTCCCCACGGGCCGGGTATGATGACCGGCGAAAAGGTCAAGGATTTCAAAGGCAGTCTCAAAAAGCTCGGTGCTTACCTCGCGCCGTTCAAGCTGAAAATTCTGGTTGTCGTGTTTTTCGCGGCGTTGTCCACGGTCTTTACAATCGTTGGCCCGAAGATCCTCGCGAAAGCGACGGATGAGCTGACCGCCGGACTGATGCGCATCATCACGGGGGCGGAGCGTGGCATCGATTTCGGGTATATCGGTAAGATCTTGCTTTTCCTCGTCGCGCTGTACTGCGTTTCCGCGCTGTTTTCTTACATACAAGGTTTCACGATGGCAGGCGTGTCCTCCAAGGTTTCTTACAACATGCGTCGTGCGATCATGGAAAAAATCAACCGCCTGCCCATCTCGTTTTTCCACAAGACGAGTCAGGGCGATGTGCTCTCCCGCATCACGAACGACGTTGATACGCTGAGCCAGAGCCTGAGCCAGAGCATCACGCAGCTCATCACATCTATTTGCTCTATCATCGGCGTGCTGATCATGATGCTTTCGATCAGTTGGCAGCTCACGCTGGTCGCGCTGTGCATCGTGCCGGTCTCGCTGCTCTTTGTCGGGAAGATCGTCAAGGCCTCCCAGAAGTTCTTCGTCGGGCAGCAGGAATACCTCGGCTCGGTCAACGGCCACATCGAGGAGATGTACGGCGGTCACGTCGTCGTCAAGGCATTCAATGGCGAGGCGCGCTCCACGGAGAAATTCGAGCAGGAAAATGAAAAGCTCTACAACGCGGGCTGGAAGTCGGAGTTCCTTTCCGGCCTGATGCAGCCGGTCATGGGCTTTGTCGGCAACCTCGGCTATGTCGTGATCTGCATTCTCGGCGCGGCGATGACGGCGGGCGGCAGCATGACGGTCGGCGGCATTCAGGCGTTCATCCAGTATGTCCGTAATTTCACCCAGCCCATCACCCAGCTTGCGAGCATTTCGAGCCAGATTCAGCGCACGCTTGCGGCGGCAGAGCGTATCTTTGAATTCCTCGGCGAAGAGGAGATCGAGGAAAAAGCGCCGCGGTTTTCGGTGACGGACAGTCCGATCCGCGGCGATATCCGCTTCGATCATGTCTGCTTCGGCTATGAGGACACGCAGGAGACAGTTATCCACGATTTCTCTGCCGATGTAAAGGCCGGACAAAAAATCGCGATTGTCGGCCCGACCGGTGCCGGCAAGACCACCATGGTCAAGCTTCTGATGCGCTTCCACGACCTCAAGGGCGGTGCGATCTATCTGGACGGCAAGAACACCGCTGAATTCGAGCGCGGTGATCTGCGCCGGGCGTTTGGCATGGTGCTGCAGGATACGTGGCTGTACAGCGGTACGATTCTTGAAAATATCCGCTACGGACGGCTCGACGCGACGGACGAGGAGGTCATCGCGGCGGCGAAGGCGGCGCAGGTCGACCATTTCGTGCGCACACTGCCGGACGGCTACAACACGGTGCTCAATGAGGAGGCGACGAATGTCTCGCAGGGCCAGAAGCAGCTTCTGACGATCGCCCGCGCGCTGCTCTCCGATAGCCGGATCATGATCCTCGACGAGGCGACCAGTTCGGTCGATACGCGTACGGAGCTTGCGATCCAGACAGCGATGGACAATCTGATGCAGGGCCGCACGAGCTTTATCATCGCGCATCGCCTTTCCACCATCCGCAATGCCGACCTGATCCTCTGCATGAAGGACGGCGACATCGTGGAGCAGGGCACGCATGATGCGCTAATGGCACAGAATGGCTTCTATGCCAACCTGTACAACAGCCAGTTTGAACATGTGTAAAGAAGAATAGAGAACGCCCGCACGAACAGCGCCAATCGTTGTTCCGTGCGGGCGTTTAATCATGCATGCAGCAGCTTTTCAACATCGGCAGGCTTCAGAACCTTACCCTGCGACACCACCTTGTCGTTGACAACCAGGGCCGGCATGCGCATGACGCCGTATTCCATGATCTTCTGCATATCGGTGATGTATTCCACGTCCACAGACAATCCCATTGCTTTTACCGCTTCTTTTGCGTTTTCGTATTGTTCGTGGCAGGATTTGCAGCCTGCGCCTAAGACCTTAACACAGCAGATTCCTTCTTTGGCCTCGGGGCAGCAATACGCTGTGCTTTCCTCCGCTTCACTTGCAGAGCAGCCGCAGCTGCAGCCACAAGCGGGGGCTTTCTTTTCCTCTTCCTTTTTCTTGCCGAAATGAAACAGTGCCATAATCCGGTTCCTCCAGAAGTTATAAAATGATATTTTGTATCGCGTTGAAAAAGTAGCCAACAACGATAATTCCAACCGTACAGATTGCGATGAAGATGCCGAGCAGCTTCGGCTTTACCGCCTTGCGCAGCATAATCATGGACGGCAAAGACAGCGTGGTCACGGCCATCATAAAGGACAGGACAACGCCGAGCAGTGCGCCCTTTGCAAGCAGGGCCTCCGCAATCGGGATCGTGCCGAAAATATCCGCATACATCGGAACGCCCGCAATCGTTGCAAGAATCACACCAAAAGGATTATTGTCGCCGAGAACTTTTACAATAAATTCTTCGGGAATCCAGTTGTGAATGATCGCACCGATACCTACACCGATAAGCACATAAGGGGCAACCTTTTTTGCGGTGGAAACGATCTGCTCCCACGCATACTGTACTCGATCCCTGAAATGCAGTTCCTCCTGCGGGATATCCAGCGAACGTCCGGTTCGGATGTATTCCTCCACCTGATTTTCAAGGTGCAGCTTCTCAATCAACGTGCCGCCGGCAACCGCAATCACAAGGCCGAGCACAACATAGACGACGGCAACTTTCCACCCGAAAATACTCATCAACAGGACAAGGCTTCCGAGGTCGACCATCGGGGAGGAGATGAGAAATGAAAAAGTTACGCCAAGCGGAAGTCCTGCACTTGTAAATCCGATGAAAAGTGGAATGGACGAGCAGGAACAAAACGGAGTTACCGTGCCGAGCAGAGCCGCGATCATATTGGCCCAAATGCCGTGAAATCGACCGAGGATCTTTTTTGTCCGCTCCGGCGGAAAATAGCTTTGAATGTACGAGATCACAAAAATCAGAACGCCCAAGAGCACCATGATTTTAATGGTATCATAGATAAAGAACTGAATGCTGCCGCCAATCCGGCTTGTTGTGTCCAGCCCACAGGCGTTTAAAACCGTATGGATGAGCCGGCTTAACCAGCGCATACCGAGAATTTCATTCTGAAAGAAATCCCAAGCTGCTTTTATTGCTTCCATAAAAATCTCCTATCATATAGTTAAATTGAAATGTGTCTATGCGGAGAGGATAGGATAAGCTGTGTGCGAAGATGAAGATAGATCAATCTTCACAACACGACTTTTCTTCACAAACTTCATCCGTAGTCGTTAATGATGCCAGACACTTTACCGCATATTCGGCGCCTTCAGGCGAAATCGAATAGTGCGTCCACTTACCCTCTTTTCGGCCGACTACAATGCCGGAATCACAAAGGATTTTCATATGGTGCGACAGTGTGGGCTGCGTCACATGGATTTCTTCCAGCAATTTGCAGGCGCATTTTTCGCCTGTTCTGAGGAGCTTTAAGATACGGATGCGGTTTTCATCGCAGAAAGCCTTGAAAACCACAGCGGTTTTCTTCTCGTCCAAATTCAAACGACTCACCTCGGATAGACAGAAGTCTATATGTATTATATGCATCATATCGATGTTTGTCAATGGGTTTTGGAGCAAAACAAGAGCAGTTCAAAATATTCGGAAAGCTTGGGCGGCAGGAATCAGCTCTTGCCGCCCGACATGGATAAGCTTTCTCCATCACAGCTCTGCGATCACTTTCGCGCGGGCGGAGCCGGATTCGGAGGCGGTGACGCGGATCATAGCGGGGATGCGCTGCTGCAGCTCTGCAACGTGCGAAATGATACCGACGACGCGGCCGCCCTGCCGGATCGTCTCGAGTGCACGCATGGCGGTATCGAGCGTGTCGCCGTCCAGCGAGCCAAAGCCCTCATCGATGAAGATGGAATCGAGCCGCACTGCGCCGGAGTGGCCCTGCACCACCTCGGAAAGGCCGAACGCGAGCGAGAGGGAGGCGAGAAACTGTTCGCCGCCCGAGAGCGTTTCGATCGAGCGGCAGGTGCCGCTCATGCCGTCGAGCACTTCGATATCGAGCCCGGCGTAGCCCTGTCCGCTTTTCGGCGCGGTCATGCGGCGTAGCGCGTAGCGCCCGCGGCTGAGCAGGGTAAAGAAGCGGTTTGCACTCGCGACGGTCTCTTCGAGCATCATGCTGAGCACATACTGCAAAATCGGCATGCGCAGGCTGTTCTTCTGGCCGGAAAGCAGGCCGTAGAGCCGCGTCACACGGCTGTATTCGAGGTCGAGCGCCCGCGCTTCTTCGGCAAGCCCCTTTACGGTTTCGGCCGTCGCATGTGCGGATTGCAGTGCGCTTGTGAGACGGCCGAGCTCGACCGAAAGCGTGTCGACGCGCTTCTGCGCCGCATCGAGCGCAGCGGAGCAGGCAGCGGCGTCGGCGGACGGCGCTTCACCGAAGGCCAGAAGGGCTTCCTGCGCGTCAGAACAGCGTTTTTCGGCGGCTGCGCGCCGTTCTGCGGCGGCTGCAAGCGCTTTTTCGGCATCGCGCATGGCAGCGTCGAGCCTTTGAATTTCGGATTCCACCGCTTTTTGACGCGCTTCAAGCATCTGCATCTCACGGTCGATCTCGCCGATCCCGCGCACGGCGTCAAATTCAGGCAGTCGGCTTTGAAGCTGCTGGAACTCCGCTGCGCAGGCGGCAAGCTGCGCAGCAATCTCCGAGCCGGACTTTGCAGCGTGCTCTGCGCTTTCACGCAGATTTTGCAGTTTCTGCCGCGCTGCCGACGCCTGTGCCGCTTTCTTTTCGAGCGCGGCGGCTTCGGCGGTGCACCGGGCCAGCGCAGCGTCCAGCGTCTCGGCGGCATCCGTGATATCGGCGCATTCCGCATTCGCCTTTTCGAGCTGTGCCTGCGCGCGGTTGAGTGTCGCCTGGGCGGCGGCGGACTCGCTTTCCGAAGCGCTGTATACGGCGCGCAGCTTTTCGAGCGCTTCGCGCATCGTGTCGAGCTCGTCTTCGGAGACGAGCTTTTCTGCGCCTGCAGCGGGCGCAGGATGATGTACCGCGCCGCAGACAGGGCAGGGGACGCCGTCCTGAAGTCCGGCAGCAAGCGCGGCGGCGCTGTTCTGGCGCAGCAGCGCTTCTGCAGCGGCGACAGCTTTGTCCTGTGCGGTCATGGCAAGCCGGTCACGAAACGCCTTATCCCGGCGAGCATCGAGTGCTTTTTGCAGCTTCTGCACCTCCCGGGCAGTTTCGCTGCGGTCATACAAGCGGCGAAGGTCGGCTTCCAGCGCGGCTTTTTCGGTGAGCAGCGAGGGCCTTTTTTCGGCAGCCTGTGTGATTTCCAGCAGGTATGCTTCACCTGCTTCAATGCGCTTCTGCGCGGTGAGACGGTCGTTTTCCGCCGCCTGCGCCGCCGCTTTAAGCTGTGTGATCTGCGTCTCATGCGCGCTGAGGTCGGCGCGGATACGCTGCTTTTCCGCGCTCTTTGCGCGTTCCTGCCGGAGACCTTCCATGCGCCGTGCGGCGTCCTTTTCTTCCTTCTGCAGAGCTTCAAGCGTGCTGCCGCGCTGTGCGGCCTCTGTTCTGCGCTGTTCGGCGAGGGCAAGCAGGCGCTTCGCGTCCGAAAGCTGCTTTTCTGCGGTGTCCCGCTCGGCTTGAAGCTGTGCGAAGGTGCGCGTGCGCTCAAGCTGTTTCTGTGCCGCAGCACGGGTTTTCTGCTCGCTTTCGAGTGCCGTCTCGGTCTGTTTTTTCTGCGTTTCAAGCGCCTCGATGCGCTTTGCGAGCGCGGACTCGTCCAGAGCCTGTTCCTTTTCCAGCAGAGACTGCAGCTTTGCAGCGCAGTTCTGCCGCTTTGCGTATACTGCCTTGTGGCGGTCGCCGAGCTTCAAAACGAGCGATTTCCAGACCTCGCAGGAAAAGAGCGTTTTGAGAATTTCTCCCTTGTCCTTTGAGTTTGCGCGCAGCAGGCGGAGAAATTCGCCCTGCGGCAGAACGATGACCTGCGAGAACTGCTCGGCGGTCAGCGAGAGTAGGCTCTGCGCGTAATCCGTGACCTTTTTGGCGGAACCACTTTCCCTCAGAACCCACGCACTGTTTTCGAGCTGATAGCACGCGTGCTCTTCGTGCAGGTCGTACGTCTCCGCGCCGCGCTTTTTGCGCATGTACAGCACGCGGTGAAAGCGGTAGACGTTCGCGCCGAGCGAGAAAGAAAAATCCACTTCGGTGCGGCGGGATTCATCGGCGTTCAGGCTGCGCAGATCAGCAAAGCTGCGTCTGCCGCCCGTCGATTTGCAGAACAGCGCCATACACATCGCGTCGAGCAGCGTGGTTTTGCCGCCGCCTGTCTGGCCGGAAATCAGAAACAACCCGGCTTCATTCAATTTTTCAAAGTCGATCGCGGTTCGGTCGAGATATGGCCCGAACGCTTCCAGCTCCAATCTGAGCGGCTTCATATCGTTCCCTCCAGTTCCTGCATGATCTCCTGGAACAGCTCTGCATCGCCGGGCTGTATGTCCTCGCCGCAGACGTCGTGCAGAAAACCTGTAAAAATCGCCGCACGGTCGCGGTCATGTACGGCCTGCTCCGGCGTGTGGCTGTACATTGAGGTGAACCATTCATTGCGCACGCTGAGCAAATTCGGGTAATACGGGCGCAGGCGATCGGCGGGGCGGAAGACCGGCGCTTCGTCGGTGAGGATGATCTCGGCGTAGTCCTCGTCCGGCTTGTTCATCCCGGCTTCGAGCAGATCGTCGAAGGGGCCGGTGATGCGCTTGACGTCGTGCAGCGGCGCGACGGGCAGCAGCTCCGCTGTCGTCTCCTCACCGAGCGTCACAAGCGTCATGCTTTTTTTCTGGTGGGCCTCATCGACCGAGTATTTCAGTGGGGATCCCGCATACCGCGCGGTATCGCCCGCCCGCTGCGCCGCGTGCAGATGACCGAGCGCCGCGTAATCGAATGGCGCGAAGACATCCGTCGGCACGTCGCCCGCGCCGCCCACGAAGAGCCGGCTCTCGGAATCCGAAACGGCCGAGCCTGCCGCAAAGCAGTGCGCGACGAGGATGTGCTTTTTCGCGGGATCAAACAGCGGCATCATGCGTTCCACGGCTGCCCGCATGCAGGCGCCCGCGCCGCGAAGGCTGTCGTCGCCGAGAAAGGCGCGCATCTGGGCGTTATCGAAGTAGGGCAGGGCGAAGATCTGCGCGCTGCCAAGCGTGATCGGCCGGAACGCGCCGTCGAGCGTCGTCACGATATGGATGCCGTGCTGCGCGAGCAGCTTTGTACCGACTGCGATGCGTTCCGGGCCATCGTGGTTGCCGGAAATGATGACGGCAGGGCACTGCCGTTCGCAGAGCGCGCCGATCAGCTCGTCGAACAGCGCGATGGCGTCCGTGGAGGTGATCTGCCGGTCGTAGACGTCCCCGGCGATCAGAACGCCGTCTGGCCGCAGCGCGTCGACGGCGGGCAGCAGCACGCGCCGCACGAAATGGCGCTGATCCTCAATCAGGCTGCGTCCGTATAAAAGCCTGCCGAAATGCAGGTCCGCGATATGCAGAAATCTCATTCTGTGTTCCTTTCCAAAACCTTATATTTTTCTGAATGTGCGAATTTCTCTTTTCAGAAAGCGGAATCCGTGGTATAATGGCTTCAATCAACAACAAAATTATAGCATGTCTGATGGAGAATAAACAGTGAAAAAAATGAGATTTGCGTCCTTTTTTCTGGCGCTCCTTTTGACTATATCCGTTTTTGGCATAAACGCTTCGGCCGATTCCCCAGATTCCGGCACGGGGACGGACGCGCAGACTGCCGAGCCTACTCCCCAGCCGGTTGAGCCGGAGGAGGGCTTTGTCTGTGATACGCTGACCGATCCAAATAGCCAATCCATTTTTATGGTGAGTTTGGACACGGATACGGTCGTCTTTACGATGAATCCGGATGAGCGCCGCCCGATGGCGTCCCTCACGAAAATTATGACGTATATCGTCACGGCAGAAACCGTCCAGGATCTGCAGAATACGCGAACAACAGTCCCGGAGAGCGTTGCGCAGGAGCTGGAGGGAACCGGCTCATCGCTCGCGGAGATCCAGACCGGCGAGGAATTTTCCATTTATGAGCTGTTGAATCTGATGATGGTGCCATCCGGCAACGACGCCGCGCTGACGCTCGCCAAGTATGTGGACGGACTCGGTCTTTCGGCGGACGACGCCGCGTATGATATGGACGGCGACGGCAAAATGAACTTTGTGGAGCTGATGAATCGTAAGGCGCAGGAGCTTGGCTGCACGAATACGCATTTCATGAACCCACACGGACTCTACGAAGAGGATCACTACACGACGGCGCGCGAGATGGCGAAAATCACCCAGTATGCGCTGACGCTCCCGTATTTCGCGGAGATTACCTCACAGACGTATTACACGCAGGCGCCGACAAACAAGACGAGTGAGGCGCGCACCGTTACGACGACAAATCGCATGCTTCTGAGCTACGCGGATGAGTACTATACATACGCTACCGGCGTCAAGACCGGCTCGCTCAACGAATCCGGCTACTGCATCGCAGCTTCCGGCCTTTACGACGGGTACAGCTATCTCGTTGTCTGTCTGGGGAGCCCGTATGTCGATGAAAACGGAAATTACGTCAACTATCACGGCGAGATGTACGACGCTGCCACGCTGCTGCGTTGGGCTTTTCTGAATATCGAGACGAAAACGCTCGTTGCGGACGGCGATCTGCTCGGCGAGGTCGACCTCAAATACGTCTGGGATAAGGATCGCCTGCAGGTTGTGGCGAAGGGCAATGTGACAGCCATGCTGCCCAGTGAGCTCGATGAGAGCGATATTACCGTACAGATCGATCTGCCCGAATACGTGAAGGCGCCGGTCAAGAAGAGCGATGAGATCGGCACGGCGGCCTATATTTATAAGGGCGAAACGCTTGCCAAGGTTCCGCTTGTCGCTGCGGAAAGTGTGGAGCGCAGCGAGATCATTCAGACTATCGAGCAGGGGAAGGAGATCATCACCTCGCCGTGGTTTCTGATTACGGCCGGCGTCATTCTTGTGCTCGCCGTTGCGTATATCATACTCGCCGTTCTCATGAACCGCAAGCGCCGCAGAATGCGCCGTGTCAAAAAATACAGGGATATGTAAAAAAGGAACGACCCGACCGGACGGCTTTCCGATCGGGTCGAAAAATATTTCTCACTTTTTTGAAAAAAGGGCTTGCAATTTTCTGCAGACCGTAGTATAATAACAGAGCACTCGAAAAGTGAATATATCGCGGGGTGGAGCAGTTCGGTAGCTCGTCGGGCTCATAACCCGAAGGTCGTAGGTTCAAATCCTGCCCCCGCAACCATAATGATTGACTCATAAGTCTACCAAGACTTGTGAGTCAATTTTCTTTTATAGCCCTGTTTTAGGATCAAAATACGGATATAGCAGTAAAAAACGGTTGATGACTGGTGGATCAGCGCCAGAAATCATCCGTTTTTTCTTTTGCAGGAGCGGAAATTCCGTTCAATATGTTAGCAACAAAAGGTGCGTGGGGACAAGATTTGAAGTGAAAAAGTGAAGAAATCACTGCATTTTCAAGAGCAAATTCTTGAAAACCCTTGATTTTTTATAAAAAGTGTGTTAGTATGTTTACATACATACCAAACAGGAGGTGAAGCGGATGGCCAAGGACAAAAAGGCGTTTGGTAATTTCCTTCGGGAAATGATCAAGCAGACCGGCATATCGCAGTCGGCATTTTACTCGGCGGTAGAGATTACAAAACCATACTTTTATGACATCCTGTCCGGCAAGGTCAATCCGCCGCCACCGGACGTGCAGTACAAAATGCTTGAAAACTTGAATTTGGATGAGCAGCAGCGCAATGAGTTCTTGAATTTAGCGGCAGAGGGACGCGGTGAGGTGCCGGCAGACATCGCAAAGCTGATCGCAGATCACCCTGCGAAATTGGCAATCATCCGAGAAACATTAACATCGCTACTTGCGGCGCAAGGATAAGGAGAAATAGATATGGCTGAATTACATGAGCTGATAGAGAAAATTGAAAATCCGGAGTTGCGCGCACAGATTGCGGAGGCGGCAAAACGCGCGTTAAAGCACAAGCAATTCGGTCTGGTGTTTGAGGAACACCTGCCGGAGTGCACCCCCCTGTACGATATTCCTGTCAGAAAAGGCGCAAAGGTGTCTTTGCGGAACGGAAAAGCCAACGAAACCTTTACTGTTCTGAAAATCGAAGATGGCATCGCCACTTGCCTGCCCAAGAACAGTAAGGAAGCAGTGCAGTTTACGGTGACTGATCTCGTTACCACAGCAGAGCTGGGCGACCCCATCTATCCTTGTCTGCAGCCCTTGGGAGAAGTATGCAACGCGCCTGACAGTGAGCTGTGGCATACCCTGATAGAAGCGGATAACTACCATGCACTGCAGCTTCTGGAATACCTATACGCAGGCAAAGTGGATTGTATCTACATCGACCCGCCGTACAATACACGAGCTAAAGACTGGAAATATAATAACGACTATGTTGACCCTAACGATTCATACCGACATAGCAAGTGGCTCGCTATGATGCAAAAGCGGTTAGCCCTTGCTAAAAGGCTAATGAATCCTGCTTCATCCGTACTCATTGTAACAATTGATGAAAAAGAATACTTACATTTGGGCTGTTTGCTCGAGGAAATGTTCGAGGAAGCAAAAATCCAAATGATTTCTAGTGTGATTAACCCTGCAGGAGCGGGTAAGAAGGAATTTGCGCGAACAGATGAATACATATTCTTTGTGAGACTTGGATCAGCATCCGTTCTTCCTGAAAGCAGAGAAGTTGAAAATGTACCTGTTATATGGGACACATTGAGAAGAAGTAGCCTTGCCAACGCTCGTGGAAAACACGGGAAAGGCGCCTGTGGACCAAATCAGTTTTACCCCATTTATGTTAATGATTTAACTGGAAAGATAGAGCATATAGGAGATCCTATTGCTGAAGATGTGGATAGACATAGTGTTCCTACCATCGCCGGGTGTACAGCAGTATTCCCTGTGCGACCAGATGGAACAGAAATGAATTGGGGAATAAAACCCGATGAAGCAGAAGCGAGACTCAGATCTGGATATCTCCGCGCCGGTGCGTATAAACCGAATGAGCCGCAACAATATGTAATTAGCTATTTGACTGGTGGTATCATTTCGGATATCGAAGCAGGAATAGCGATTACGGAGGGATATAACGAGGATGGTACTATTATAGCGTATTATCCCACAGGAAAAGATAAGATGCCGACCACTAATTGGAACAGATCCACTCATGATGCACAAAGGTATGGAACAAACATTTTGTCAAAATTCATAGGTAACCGTTTCCAATATCCCAAATCCGTCTATGCAGTAAAAGACGCATTGAGCTATTTTGTAAAGGAAAATTCTAACGCACTAATTGTTGATTTCTTTGCGGGTTCTGGCACCACGTTGCATGCTGTAAACCTTATGAACGCTGAGGATGGCGGTCAAAGACGTTGTATCTTGGTTACGAACAACGAAGTTTCAGCCGACGAAGAAAAGCAGCTTACTGCCGCTGGATATTCACGCGGTGATGATGAATGGAATAATCTGGGCATTGCTCGTTATGTAACTTGGCCTCGAGCAGTTTGCAGCATTCTCGGTCGGGATATCGATGGAAATCCGATAGAAGGAGACTATGGCGTAATTGAAGAAGATTATGTCGTAGACGAAGAAGATACTGTTGTATCAAAGAAAACTGGTAAGCCAATAACAAAAAGAATTTATGCTCGTCAAAAGGTGCAAAAACTTCCTAAACTGGCTGCAATAAAACGCGCGGACGGATTTAAAGCAAACGCAGTATTCTTCAAACTGGGATTTCTCGACAAAACCAAGGTATCTCTTGGTATGCAGTTCAAGGAACTGCTCTCCACCTTGTGGATGAAGGCAGGCGCGATCGGCAAATGTCCCACCATTGACGCATCCGTGCCGGATATGCTCATCCTGCCGAATAACAAAATGGCGATCCTCAATGATGAGAACCAGTTTGGTAAGTTTGCCGAGCAGCTTACACAGCATCCCGAAATCGAGGTTGTGTACCTCGTCACCGATTACGAATCCAGCTTCGTCTCCATGACACAGGCGTTGGATGGCAAAACAACTTATCAGTTGTACAAAGACTATCTGGACAACTTCAGAATTAACGCAGGGAGGAACAGCAGATGAAAGTTAATTTAATAGCCTTTCAGGACAAAGCTGTCAAGGAACTGCGCGTAGACATTGCAGACGCACTGGACAGCTACAGACGCAGAGGAAAGACGCAGGTTGTTTCCCTGCAGGCGCCTACCGGTGCAGGTAAAACCATTATCGCAGCATCGCTGATCGAGGATATTTTCTTTGGATCCACGCTTGCGGATGGTACCACATTCGACGAACAGCCGGAAGCGATCTTCGTTTGGCTTTCGGATTCTCCGGAGCTGAACGCGCAGTCAAAACAGAAAATCGAACTCAAAACCAGCAAGCTGCGCTTCGGTCAGTGCGTCACCATTTCGGAGGAATCCTTCGATATGGAGATGCTGGAGGACGGTCACGTATACTTCCTCAACACTCAGAAGATCAGCCGCAGCGGTAAGCTGACACAGCACTCCGACGATCGGCAGTATACCATCTGGGAAACGCTGGACAATACCATCCAGAACAAGTCGGATCATCTGTACTTCATCATTGACGAAGCACACCGTGGCGCCAAGAGCAAGCGCGAGGCAGGCACCGATACCACCATCATGCAGCGCTTCATCAAGGGATATACCTACACAGAAAATGGCATGAAACGCACCATGCGTTCTATGCCGGTGATTCTTGGTATCAGTGCAACAGCAGAACGATTCAACACCTTGGTTGGCAACACCACCAATGTGGGGCTTATGAAGTATGTGATCACCGCCGATGAAGTACGTGGCTCGGGTCTGCTGAAGGATCGCATTGTAATCACCTACCCCGAGGATCCCACTAAAAACAACGATATCGTGCTTTTGGAAGCAGCGGTGGAAGAATGGCTGAAAAAGTGTAAGCGCTGGTATCAGTACACATCCGAGCAGCATTATGCCAACGTGGATCCTGTACTGGTGGTACAGGTGTGCCAAGGCAGCGGTGGCGCATTATCCGACACCAATTTGGAGGATGTTCTTGCCAAGATTGAAGAAAAGGTTGGTACACCTTTTAAAGCAGGAGAAGTTGTCCACTGCTTTGGCGAAGGAACTACCGTGGAGCTGAACGGTCTTCATATCCCCCATGTAAAGGCATCCGAAATTGCGGATGATCACAAAATCAAGGTTGTTTTCTTCAAGGAAGCACTATCCACCGGCTGGGACTGTCCCAGAGCAGAGACCATGATGTCCTTTGCTGTGAGAAACGATCCCACCTATATTGCGCAGCTCCTCGGCAGAATGGTGCGTACACCACTTCAAATGCGCGTGATGCGTGACGAATTCCTGAATGATGTAAAGCTGTACCTTCCCCATTTCAACAAGGATACCGTAAAGAAGGTCGTGGAGGAATTGCAGTCGAGTGAAGGCGGCGAAATTCCTACCGAGATCAACGGCGAATCGCTGGAGGAACCGACCTATATCACTTGGACGGTGCATACCCCCAGACGCGCAAGACAGGTGGAGCCGGATCCCAATCAGATGAGCCTATTTGATAGTCCGAGCGGTGGAGCAGCGACAACAGAAACACCGGCAGCGGTGTCTCCGGCTACCAACACTCCGTATGTTGCGCCCACTACCAATAATGGTGGCAACAGCGCACCGGAATATATCCCTCCAAGAACGGTGACCATTCCGGCTACAGGCAATGGCCAGCCGGCAGCTCCTGTTGTTCCTGCAGAAGAAATTCTGCAGGGCAAGCAGCTGGAGTTCGCGCCGGAGCTTGATCGCGTGGAAATCATCGATTTCATCAACGCCAAAGGCTACCTGACATACTTCGTCCGTCAGGATCGCATCAACGATTACCTGAAATCCCTGTTGGATCTGGCAACCCTGCTGACGCACAACGTCATTTATCAGGGCGCACGCGACGAGGTCATCGACGATATTGTTGGTTTGATTCGTGAATACATTGACGATCTGCATCGCACCGGCAGATACGATGTGCTGGCGGATCAGGTGTTGCAGTTCAAATTGTCGGTACAGGTATTCGACCCGTTCGGCAAAGCGCTGCAGGAGAATTACTTCAATGATTTCACATTGATGTCGGAGACCGATCTGGATAGACAGGTACGCAACGCAGATGCCAAGCTGGGCAGATACGGATTCCCCAACATCTACGGCGGCAGATATTACGATGAGGAAAACCCGAACGCGCATAAAATTGACTGCGTTCTCTTCGCAGCTGACGATGCATGTAGAGCAAAGCTCGGTGAGTATGCAAAGAATAAACTTCGTGAATTCTCTCGTAAATACCGTGTGGCGGTAGCAAACAGATCGGATGCTTGCAAGAAGAAGTACCGTGAAATCATGGCTGACAGCGCCGTGGTCAGCGAACAGCTTTTTGCTATTCCTGAAAATATCAGTGTTAGAGAGGATCCCGATGGCATCGAATATGAGAACCATCTCCTTGCTGCACCGGATACCGGTATCGCAAAGATAAAGCTGAACGGCTGGGAGGCTGCACTGATCGAGGAAGAATCGAAACGTACGGACTTCGTATGCTGGCTGAGAAACCCCTCCAGAGCAGCATGGGCGCTTTGCCTGCCCTACGATATTGGCGGCGAGAAAAAATCCTTCTACCCCGACTTCTTGATTGTACGCAGCGATCCGTCAGTTGACTATGTGGTTGATATTCTGGAACCCCATGGTAACCAGTATGTCGACAATTTGCCGAAGGCAAAAGCGTTGGCAGAATATGCCAAAGCAGAAGATCGTCTCGGCAGAATTCAGTTGATCCACAAGACAACGGATGCTGGCGGCACCAGCAGATTCATTCGCTTGGATCTCACGGACATGGCAGTACGTGATAAAGTTCTGCGTGCCTTCTCCAATGACGAACTGGATCACATTTTTGAAACCGACGGCATAATCGAATAATGTAATGACCGGCAGAGGGAGAAATCCTTCTGCCGGTACTTTGTTACTTAACTGCTAACAATGCGCCTTATGGCTGGATATTGTCACCGGAAGCTGGTATTGTGTGTCCCTGCCAAAGGAGGTGGCGACATGCGAAATATCATAGAGGAACTATACTATGGCAATATCACTCCCTGCGATCGGGACATCGTCAAAGGCGGCACCTACTCCCATCTGCTGCACTTGGTGACACGAAACGAGGATGACCTGATGCAAACACTGACGCAAGAGCAGCAGGAAATCTTTGAGAAGTTCAAGGATTGCGCATCGGGGCTCAATGATGCCAACGAGCTAACGGCCTTCACCATCGGCTTCAAGCTCGGTATGCGTCTGGCGCTGGAGTCCATGATCAGCACCAGCGACATCACGGATCCCAAAATGAACTAATAGCAAAGCACCATCGCAGCTGGAATGGTTGTGATGGCACTTTTTGATCGTTGTTCCTGTGAAGTTGTGAATTTTTGTGAATCTTTTTTATGAAAAGTCATATATGAGAGGATATAGGAAAAGTTACCCTAAAAGCACTTCACCATGATTCACTCCTTCACAGTTTGGTATAGCAGACGCTTTACTGAGGTTCTGAGGGTATCTGACTCTTTTTCGCGTAACTTTTTCTATATTCTTTTCATACGCGACTTTTTTAGAAAAAGAATCAGTAAGAGTCAGAACCTCAGTAAATGTTTTTGTAGCGTTTTCCTTTATGGCCTTTTATGAAGGGGTGTATAGGGGAAACAAAACGTACTGGGGTACTGTGGCTTACTGATGCGATTTCGCGGAACTTTTTCTATATCTTTCTTATGCGCGACTTTTCCAGAAAAAGAACCAGTAAGAAGCAGTACCCCAGTAGAAGGGTACTTTAGCGCCCTTCCGGGCGATGGTTTTTTAACGGCTGAACTTCTGAAGGATTCTGGAGCAATTTCGCGTAACTTTTTCTATATTCTTCTTATACGCGACTTTCTTAGAAAATCATTCAGAAAAGTTCAGTTCTTCAGTAAACCATAGTTTTTAGGGGGATGATTTTTAATAACTGAACGACTGATGCTAATTGAACCGATTTTCCCTATCTTTTCCTATGTTCTTCTTATATAGGACTTTATATAAAAACCATTCAGAAATAATCAGAAGTTCAGTAAATAGTATCTTAGGCGTATGGCTTTTATTGTGAGGTGTATAGGGGAACAATGCGCAGCAGTCGATCACGGCCGTAAACACAACATATTGCACTATGAAAATAAAACGGTAAAAACAAAGCATAAAATATTGTGTTTTAGGTATTGACACAAATGTTCGAATATGGTATAATTAAAATGTTGAAAGACACGCACAATTGAATAAATAGTGCGAAAGCACGACACCGAGGACTTTACCAGGAAACAGAGATCCCTTCGTGGGCAACCAGGAGACCTGCAAACATGACATAGAAGGTGGATACACGATTCCCAGCAATAGCTGGACGAACGAGTATCCGCCTTCTTATTTTTTAGGTGACGTGCAGTGTACCTTGAAAACTAAATAGCCTCACGTGAGCGATACCCGATCAACCATGTGCCATGACGATCCAGCAAGGGCTGGTATAAGAGCGCGATCAAGTAAAACAAGGAGACCTCGAGCAGGAGGCTGCCTTGGAACCGTAGCGAAGGAGGTGTAACAACGGAAACAACCTATTGTAGCAGATGTAGCAGGTTTACAGTATTGTTTCCTAAAAGAACAAAGAATTAGAATCAGCCATAAACCCTGCTACATCAGCTACAACAAACAGAAGCAGCTGACATATCACTGTGTAGCAGGTTGTAGCAAGTAAAAATGGTTTTTTCTATAAAAGAATCGATTTTCAATACAACCTATATTTCCTGCTACAAGCTGCTACAGAAACGAACAGAAGGAGAAATGAGATGAGAAATTACAAGTGCTACGGCACAAAAGACGGCAGGATGCCGATGACCATGCCAGACCCAGCAGACTTCGGTGACAGTCAGAAGGATGCGATCACCATGTACCACACAGAGGACGGCAAACCGGTGCTCCTGCGCAGGAGCATTGCACTGACTCCCATGCCGTGGTGTGTGCAGAGAGGCACCAGCACCGTATTCTTTAGTTACTACCGCGATGCGATCGAACACTGCCGCAAGCGCGGCTACAAGGTGACCGAGGAAGGATGAGTGGCATGAGCTTAAAAGACAAGCTGTTCGGCAGCAGTCTCTTCGCTGTCGGTAGACGCAGATACAAGAGAGCCGATGGCACTACGATTACAGTCACCAAGGATATCCGCTATACCGTTAAAGATGGCGGCCGCACTATCCATATGTACGATCTGGATGATGTGAAGCACTATTGCAAATACAGCGGCCACAGCATCCCCCACTGACAGGCAGGGGGAGGTCAAATCTTGCCAACTTTTTATTTCCAAAACGGGTGCGGGGTCACACGTTAGACAGCGGGTTTTCAAGAGGGGGTATAGCCCCATAAATCAAGTTTTCAAGAGAAATACATTTTTTAGGAGGATTTTACAATGGCAGTTTATCCAATTATGAGTGTCGGCAAGGGTGGAAACACGAAGCATCCTATGCACTCATGGAACACAGAGGAATGCATCAGCAAAGATCACGAATTTTACTTGACGGATGAGCTCAGCGAATCCGGAAAGCGTTATCGTCTTCATGCAAGGGACGCACACCGCACAGATGATTTCCTGCCCTACGTGGTACTCTGTCCCGGCTGCGGCAGAGAAATGAAATGTGTTGGCGGTCCCAAGACCTTAAACACGCTCGGTTTGTACGAGTGTAAAAGATGTTTGAATTACTAAGGAGGAACAGAAATGTATCATAGCACTGAATACCACAGAGAATTTTGGAATGCTGCAAGAGGTAGAACCGTAACTTACAGCCACATCAGCGAGGGAAAAAACACTGCAAACGGCAGCTATCGCCTCCCCTCCGAGTCCGAAAAGAAGTTTGTCGCGGCTCGCAAGCAGGAAAACCTCCTGCGTCAGATCGCTACGGTGATGGATGCATTCAAGGGCGAAAATGTTGTGTGGGCATACGACAATGAGCCCGCCACTACTTGGCTGAACCAGCGCAACAACAGCAACTTCTTCCAGAACACCGAAGTGTTCGAAGAACATCGTCTGGAATGCAACATCCTTGGTGCCTCCATTCTGATGCCCGAGGATTTCTGCAACGACGCAAATTTCGACTTGGAGGCTCACATCCTCAAAGACTTCGGTCGCAGCATTTGCCGAGCAGAAGAAGCAGCCTTCATCAGCGGTGATGGTGTAGATGCACCCAGCGGTTTCCTGAAAGATGCCGTAACCGGCCACAGCACCAGCGACATTACTTACGACGATGTGATCCGTCTGTTCTTCTCGCTGGACAAGGAATATCGCCGTAATGCAGTGTGGATCATGAACGACGAGTCTGCTCTCAAGCTCCGTACCCTCAAAGATTCCAGCGGCAATTACTTGTGGAACCACACAGACAACACGATCATGGGCAAGCCGGTGTACATCTCCAACTACATGCCCAGTGAAGCAGCAGGAGCCAAGCCCATCGCCATCGGTGACTTCAGCTACTACTGGATCATTGATCGCATGCCTTTCACAATGCGCCGCTTGAACGAGCTGTTCATTGCAAAGGGGCAGATCGGCTATCTTGGCTACGAATATCTGGATGCTAAGCTCATCCGTCCTGACGCAGTTCACGTGATGCAGATCACCGACTAAAATGGGCAACCAGCGCAATTGCTAACTCTTTGCTAACAATGGCGATTGCGCTGGACTTTTCCCTTTCTTTCTGGCTTAATTGTCTTACCAAAAACAAGGAGGTCACCGCAATGACCATAGAGAAAGCACAGAAAGACTTTGACGAGCTGATCGAAAAGAACGGATTCACCCTCGCAGGTTATACCAGCGACATCGGCAATCCAATCTACCACAGAGTGTGGAGACGGACGGTGCAGGTCGCGTGGCAGGGTGAGCAGGAGGACACGCTGGAAGTGAGAATCCTGCTGAGCTACGGATATCCGCTGGTGGTAGTCAAACGGAACGGTCGGCAAGATCCCAAATTCATCCGGGACTACTCAAGCCCCAAAAGAGCAATGAACGCAATCCGCGAAATCGTCAGATTCGCAGGATTCGAATGGTAAGCAAAAACAAAAATCTATACGGAAGGAGGTTGATGCCATGGCAAGAAAACGCGTGGTCGCTTATGTGCGCGTATCATCGTCCAGCAAGGCGCAGATTCACAGCTATGAGTTTCAGGAGCAATACTGGCGTGGGAAGTTCGATGGCGATCCCAACAACGAGCTGGTACACATATACGCAGATCGCGGGATCAGTGGTTGCAGCGCATACAAGCGGCCAGAGTTCATGAAAATGCTGCAGGATGCCCGCGCAGGACAGTTTGATACCATACACACCAAATCGGTCTCCCGCTTCGCCAGAAACACCGTAGAGCTGTTAGACGCGGTGCGTGAGCTGCGCGACATGGGTGTTGAGGTCATATTCGAAAAAGAGTATATTCAGAACGGCGAAAATGCTTGATTTTCAAGGGTTTTCGCCGTTTCTTTATGCCTGTTTGTCGCTTATTTGTCGCTTAAATCTACAAGCCGATACTGAAAGATAACAGAAGTTCCGGCATGATTCCATATTGAGAAAACGGCAGGGTTGTGGTATAATGCAAAATGATTTATTGTGCCCTGCACAATCTATGGAAAGGGGTATTTCAATGAAACTTCAAACTTATGATGAAACCCTTGAAGAGAAAATGTCAGAGTTTGACATATGGGTTACGCCCTCGCTTGGCGAAATTCGTGATATGCCGCAATTCAAAGTGAACTTAGACAACATGAAAAGCGGATTTGATTATATGGCACAAGTAACAGGGAATTTTGAATCGGTTTCAAGTTGTTCTTCGTCTGCTCTTGCTCAAAATACTGTTCGGCTTATAGCAGGCGAACCCGACGACACAAAGCAGATAATTCTTAACTGCCTTTGCGGGGTACTGCTTCTTGTGACAGGCAAAACGGATAACAATTTGAAATGCCAGTTCCCTTTATTGCTGCGCAATACCTACGGAATGAAAGAATACCCGCAAAAGAATAGCGCCGGGCGTTGGGTAAACAAACAGTTGCCGCGTACATTGCAGTTTGATGCGGTATCTAAAATCATTATTCAAGCAGATGGCAAAGCAGACTTTCAAGAAAAGTTCCTTGAAAGCTATTTTCATCTCATTATTTCGGATGAAACATATGCAAAACAGTTATGGAGTTTGGGGACAGCGTACTATTCGCAAAAGCAAATAGGCAATGCAGAAGCATTACTTAGTCCTATTGTTGTTTTTCAGTCTCGCGGCTCTATAACAGCGACACAAGGACATATACCTGAAACAATTCTTCGTTCATATATGGCAGAATGGGGGCTTGAAGCGGGGACAGACTATAACACGCAAGATGTTGAAATTGGTCAACTGCTTGGCGATATTGAAGCAAACCCACAAATTAAAAAAAGAAAATACGATTTCATAATACCTTATCAATCAAGAGAAAGCGGCGCAAAAGTGTTCGTACAGAGTCAATTTTATGCCGGTGATTCTGGAAGCGTTTCGCACAAGGTCGTTGACCAAACCGACAGCAGCCGTGAAGTAACTCTTAAAAAGTACCCACAAGCCGTATTTGTTGAATATCTTGATGGGGCGGGCTATTTTTCGTCTTTGAATGGCGATTTAAGAAAAATGCTTGCGAAGCCTTCAACAAAGAATTTCATTCAAATTACTACGGCTCCATTAAAATTGCGCCGTGAATTGCAGGGAATCAATTTTCTTACTACACTGGAAATCGAACATGCAATTTTGATGACAGGCGGTAAAAAAGTTGATGTAATAGAAAAATTACATAACGACGGCTATTCCGTTGATGAAATAGACACAGCATTGAAAGCGGCGATTAGAAATGCGGTGCTTTCGGATAATGACTTTTTGACTATTTCACGTGATAGGGAAAGCATTGTCAGGAAGTATTGCATTCTTGACACCATAGCAAACTATGGTCAGCCTATTCCGGCAGATAGCACAGCGGGTTATTTGACGGTTCCCGGATATTCAACGTATTGGGGATTGCTTCAAGCGGACGTAATAAAACGCGCTCTGGAAATTGCGCCCATGTTGAATTCACTTTGGCGTTCTCATTTAGAACCGTTTGATGATATTCAATGGTTACTGGAGAAAGGATTTGTTAAAACGAAATGAGCGTAAAAGATATTATCTTTGAATCAATAGACAAACAAGGGGTTGCAATATTACCGCCTATGGATGTTTTTGATTCTATCAACCTTTTGAAAACAGAACAAATACATGTTGCCTGTACGATGCTCGATCCTTGGTATAACAAGGGAAAAGGCGATGTATTACCTACCGATGAATATGACGCTTTTATACAGCAGTTGTTGGAAAATTCCGGAGAAATATCAGACTTGTTATATCTTTGGGGATTCCCGGAAGTAATTGGGCCATATGTAAGATATGCCCCTAAAGATTTTTATATGGTATCATGGTTGACGTGGTACTATAAAAATTGTCCTTCCGTTATTCGCGGGTGGCGTTCAAGTCAGAACGCTTGCATTCAATTTATGCGTCATGGTTATGCGTTGCATCCTGAACATTTTTTGAACGAAACGCAAAAGGAAAAATTTGAATCAGGGAAAATGCGCTTTGTTCCGGGGCCTCCCAGTGTTATTGAATCACCCTTAATTATTGGTTTTGTTGGGAAAAAGGAACAAACAGGGCATCCGTCTCAAAAACCTGAAGCCGTATTTGATAAACTGTTGCTTATGGCAATGGCTGATAATCAAATAGTATTTGACCCTATGGCGGGTTCAGGAACAACGGGTGCATCTGCTACGAAAAACGGTTTTCGGGCAATTCTTTGTGATAAGAATGAAGAATATATTTCTCTTATGGAAAATCGACTTAATGTGAAACGTATTTCCATATAACAGAAAGGCGGTGTCATTATGTCGAAACCTTTTCATGTGATCGCAACGCCGGACGAAAACGGTTATACGGTTACTATTCCCGAAAACCCGAATGTTTCCGCCCGCTGCGCGGATGCTGCCGACATTGTACCGACAGCGACAGCAGCAAAGGAACAGGACGAACAGAATAGGCATGAAAAAACCGCCGTCTGTCCGAAATGCGGAAAGACATATACAGGTTATCCGGCAATGTCACGGACAGACAACAAAACGGAAATCTGCCCGGAATGCGGAACCCGTGAAGCGTTGGACGCTGCCGGGGCTGGCAAAGCAGAACAGGACAGAATAATAGCAGAAATACAGAAAGCCGCGGCGCGGGCGTTTAAGCCTGCCGTTTGCAATATAAGGTCAGATCGCTTTTGTAACCCTCGAAAACGTCCACGCGGACGATATTATACTTTACGCCTTTATACAGTATCACGTTTTCGGTCGTTATGTCTGTGCGGTAATTGATAACAAACATTACTTCTTCCGTGGTCTGCGTCGTCACTCTGTAAATCTCATTCCCGGAAAGCTGCCGGAAATATGCCCATACCGTCGCAATGGTCACGGTTTCCTTTTTATGGTTCCCGTACTTGTCCGTAACGTATTGAACGCCCTGTATATCTATTTTCTTGTCTTTCAGCTTCATGCCGCTGCCCCCTTTCAGATCGCGGTTGTATATTCGTTGTAATGCTCATACAGGCCGACGTAACAATCAAGCAGCGCCGCCGTTCCGTCAATGCGCTGTTTCGGTGATTGGTTCTTGATTGGAACTATATTTCCGTTTCGGTCGGTCTGTATGCCCGTATTGGTCAGGCACCATTTCAGAACGGGGTTATTGTTGTATACGACTTTGTGTGCCTGTAAGTCTGCCCCTAACATCTGCATAGGCAGGGAAAGGGTTTTCGCGCCCTGTATGCAGCGAACCATATTGAAACCCTGCATTTGCATTTCTTCCACGAAATACCGGGCGGAATAGCTGTCATAATATACCCATGCCGGGAACAGGTCGTATTGCTTCACGGTTTCAAGAAACCATGCTGTCACGTCGGAATAATTGATGCTGTTCCCGTCGCAAAGGCGTAATAAGCCCCGGTCGAACCATTTGTCATAGGGGATTTTGTCTTGCTGCACGCGTTCCGTCAGGCGGTCGGCAGGTATCCAGTACATTTGTGTTATATACTTGTGATCGTCGCCCCGGCGCATGAACAGCAGGCTTGCACAAGTCAGGTCTGTTGTTATGGACAGGTCAACGCCGCCGATACAGTACGCGCCCCGGAACTGTTCAAGGTCAAACGTGGTTTCATTGTTTATGTCGTCAAAGGAAAGCCACGCTGTTTTTACCGTTTCCCGGACGTTGAATTCTTTACACAGAACGCCGGAAAGTTCATTCCGGTTCTGCTTTGCCCGGTCAACTTTCGCGGTCAGGTCGTCCGTTTTCTTGATGCTGCCTAATGCCGGGTTAGCTTTCGCCCATGCTGCCGGGTCTGTCCATTCGCTGCGGTCGTCCAGTTCGTACAGAACAGGCAGGAAATGGGGGTCTGTAATAGCCCCGTCCGCCACGCTTGCCGCGTATGAATACATATCGTCAAATATACATTCCCGGACGGTTCCGGCGGTCGTTATCATAATAAGCAGCGGTTGGCGACGTGCCGCCATGCTCTGCCGCATGACTTCATAAAGGTTCCTGTCCTTTACGCCGTGCAATTCGTCCATGATAACGAATGAAGCGTTTAACCCGTCCAGCGTGTCAGAATTGCGGGCAAGGGGCTGAAACTTTGACATTGTGGGTTCATAGTACAGATCGCTTTTGCGCTTCCTGAAATGCTTTGACAGCGCCGGGGACTGCTTTATCATGTTATGCGCTTCATCGAACAATAAACGCGCCTGCGCGTATTTGGTCGCGGTGCTGTAAACCTCTGCGCCGCCCTCGCCGTCGCTTGTCAGCATATACAGGGCAAGCCCCGCAAGCAGCGTTGATTTGCCGTTTTTACGCCCCACAAGAAAGAAACTTTCCCGGTACTGCCTGCACCCGCTGTCACGGTCTACAAAGCCATACAGGGCTTGTATATAGGCTTTTTGGAACAGTTCAAGGGAAATACTATGCCCCGCCCATTCGCCTTTTGAATGCTTGCAGAAACGTTCTATAAAGGCAATAGGACGATTAGCGCGGGTTTCGTCAAAGATATATTGCCCGGACGTTTCGGCGGTCGCTGCTGCAAGACGGGCATATACCTGTTTTACCCGTCTTGAAACAACGATTTTCCCGGACTGTATCAAGTTGTTGTATTCTGTGATGTAGTTCATACCGGGGTATTGAATGCGGTCAGGGGGTCAACCTCGGTTTCCGCCTGTACACGCTTTTCCTGTTCCGCGCACAGCTTCAAATACTGTTTCTGCACGGGCAGACATACCCGGAAAAGCCGGGTGTATTCGTCCGTGTCGCCGTTGTTCCTTGCAGCGGCGATTTCATTTTGCAGGAATAGTAATTCATCATTCAGGAAATTGATTTCCTGCTGTAATTCCTGCTCATAGCTTTCATTCATGGTCGTTTTCCTCGCTTTCTTCTTTCATAAGCTGCAATAATGCAAGCTGCGCGGGAACGTATGCCTGCAATAATGCGGCGGTTTCCTCGTCCGCGAAACTTTCAAATTTCGCCTGCCTGTCCAGTTCTTCGCGGAACCTGCGCACGGTGTTGTAAAGGGTAACAACGGCGCGTTCCCGTTCTGCCTGATATGCTTCAATCAAAGACTGTTTCATAGCTTTTTCTTTCCTTTCTGAATAAGGTTTCCGTTTTCATCAAAGGCAAGCCCCGCCGCCGTTGCGCCGCCCTGTCCGAAATGCTCCGCATTGTGACAGTTCATGCAAAGGGCTTCAAGGTTGCCGGGGTTTAGTGATATTTCCGGGTCAAGCACGTTTTCGGCGGTCAGGTATATTTTATGATGGGCGATTTCGGCAGGCTGTCCGCAACGTTCACAAATGTAATGCTTCGACATAAGGAACGCTTTGGACAGTCGCCGCCATGCTTTCCCGTGGTAGAACTGCGCCCGCGTCATGCCTGCGCCCGTTCTGCCGACAGCGCTTTCAAAAGGCTGTCGATAACCCTTTGCAGCTTGTCCGTTTCGGCATTGTCGCCGTAATACCATAGTTGAAGCAGGAACCGCCCCGCCGCCTGCGCTAAGGGGGAATATTCCCCATTTACTGCCGTGTAACCCGTCGTCGCTTCAAGATAGGGCGGAACAGCGGACAGCAAAGCAAAAATCATTGCGTCGTTGTCGCTGCCGTCTATCCGTAAAATGTCGCGGGCTTCTTCAATCGTGAAAATCATTTTGCTTTGCCGTCCTTTCCGGGCAAGGCGGCATTACGCCGCCTGTACCTCTACTTTGACGAACGCGCCCGGAACAATGGGCTTGCCGTCCGCGATGCACAACGCCCGGTAATCAATCAGGCCGCTTGTAAAGCCGCTTTCGCGGGAAACCTCGATTGCCACGCCCTGCGGGATGTTCACGCCGTAATAGCGGAAATTCCCGAAAAGGATTGTTCCGGCGGGGATATTGTCGTCAAGTACGATTTCAAAACCGAACAGACGACGAACGCCGCCGCGCTCCGGGTCGGTGAAGAAATAACGGTTTTCGTCGTCTTTGAGCGGGTACACGCTGCCGAACAGGGTTGCCGTGGACATTGCGAACTTTGCGCCGCCTGCATATCCGGCAGGCAGCAGGGCGACGGCTGCAAGCAGGTTGTCGGCGGTCAGTTCCGTTGTCTGAATGCGGTTTTTGTTGTTCCACGTAATGCCGGACAGAATGCCCGTGGGCTGTCCGTTGCCCGTGCCGGAAACGATAGCCGCGCCGATTGCGTCCGCAATGCAGCTTTTCAGTTCGTCGGTCAGATAGCGTTCAAACGCTGCTGTGTCCATGCGCTTAACGGCGGCGGACATGGACAGGATTTTGATAAGTTCCCGCCCGGTGAACGTCACGGCGGCGGTCGTTACGTTCTTGCGCTCCACGGCTGCGCCCTCGGTGTGCCATGCTGCCGCGTCCGTCGGTGTTCCGACAGGGACGGAAAGATTGTTCGGGACAGAGAACAGGCGGATTTCGTTATACAGCCCGTTCACGCCCCGCGCCTGCTTCACAACTTCATTCAGGGTTGTGGTAGGGATAACGGCGGCGGAATTGGACAGGGTGTTGAAAGCGTCTGCGCGTTTCTCTGCCTGTGCTGCCGCAAATGCGCGGTTTTCCCCGTCGGTCAGTTCCTTGCCCAACAGGGACTTATAAAAGGCGCTGCGGTATTCCGGGGTGTTGTGGGTGTCGGTGTTGATGCTGCCTTTTTCAAGGCTTGCGGTGATCGGATTAAAATTGCTCATGGTCTTTTCTTCCTTTCCGGCTCTCGCCTGTACGTTGGTTTGTGTGTATGCGGCATAATTTACGATGCTGATTTCGTAAATTTTGCTGATTTGGGTAATTGTCCGGGTCTGCGTCTGTTCGTCAAAGGTATAGTTGCCAATGTCGAACGCAAAGGACATTTGCGACAGGTCGCCACGCTTGACGGCTTCATATACCGCCCGTGCCTGCTCTGTGTCCGGCAGTTCTGCCGACATTTCAAGCCCCTGTTCTGTGACGGTCAGGGAAAGGGTTTTCGGGCTTCTCGCAAGGGGTATCTGTCCGCCGTCGTGATTGGTAATCAATACAATGTCGTCAAGGTCAAGCCCGCGCAATGCGTCCGGGGCGATAACCTCTTTGATTCCGCCTATATCGGCGGCCTGATTGAATACCACGGCAACGCCCGTCAGGGTCAGGGGCTTTTCTGCCGCCCGGACTTTATAACAACGGGTCTGCTTCTCATTCTTCATTTGTGTTTACCTCGCTTTCTTCAAGTTGGTATGCGTCCGCTTTTTCGGCGGAAACATAGTTCAGGGATTGCAAACGCCTGTCGCCGTCCTCGACGGGCGGTAATGCCAACAAATGCCGCGCTTCGTTTACGGTCATAAGCCCTAACGGGGCGGCTTCATGCAGCAGCTTGATTTTTGTTTCTGCGCTTGAAAACTCGATGCGCTCCGCCGTGAACGTGATCGCCGCGCCGCTTTTCAGGTGGAATTCCTGCGATAGCTGCAAGGCGAACGGTTCAACAATGCTTTCATAAAACGCGCTGAATTCGTTTTCCGTATAGCTGCCGGAAATGATTTTTCCGTTTACGCCTAAATAGTCGTAAATCTGCCTGTTCACGGCTTCAATCTGTTCTTGCGGGATGCTGTACGGGGTTACATTGGTAGGAACAAAGTCAAAGCGTTGGTCAGTCGCCGCCACGCCGCCGGAATTCGCCGGGTTGAAATAGTCGGCAACGAACTGTTCCTTTTCCGTTTTCACCTGCGCCGGGTTGACAAGCGACGTAAATTTCAGAACGCCGCGAATGCTTGTTCCGTTCTTTACGCTTGCCGCAATGCCCTGTGTCAGCGTTTCCGCCGTGTCAAGCAGGGGGAACAATGGCGCGTTCCCGTCGCCTAACAGATCGTTAGTCAGGAAATGCCGCCGTAAATGGACTATATCGGCATAGGGGAACAAAACCTGTCTGCCGTCCGGGAACAGGCAGTCAAGGTATAATGCGCTGTCTGTACCGGGGACGAACTCGACGCTTTGCGGGGTGATCGGGTAAACCGCTGTGATTCGCCCGCCGTCGTCACGGGCAAGCAGCAGGAACGCATTATTGTTCGTGAAGTATGCTGCCGCTGTTTTATATAGCAGGTCATACCCGGACATATAGGCGTTCGGGGCGGTGTTCAGCAGGGTTTCAAGCCCGCTGTCGTCGCTGTGCGCCTGCAATTTCGCCGCGTGTCTGCCGATAGCGTCCACGGCTGCCCGGAATACCGCGTTTCCGTATGCCGTGCCGCTGAAACTGGAAAATGTGTTGTTTATTTCAATCACAGCTTGCGGCGGTTTCTGTTTCTGCCGGAACAGGCTTGATAAAATGCTCATTGGTCAAAACTCCTTTCCTGAAATTGTTTTTTTCTCTGCGGGGGAAAAGAAAGCCCCTGCACCGTTGCCCGGTGCCTGCCGTCAGGGGCTTGCCCCGGGGGTGTCTGTGTTAGGGCTGTTAGGGTGGTTAGGGTAACTTTCCCTATATTGATTTTTTAGTACACCCTATACCTGTGTAGTGTGTTATCAAAAATGCTCATTATAGGAAGTTACCCTAACTGCCCTAACTTTCGCCCGCCTGCGCCCGCTGCCGTCATAGCGGCGGAACATAGCCCGCCCGTGATGTTTCGGGCAGAAGTCCCGGCAACAGATATTGCTTGACGTTCCCCGGCGCTTTCGTTTCAATGCGCAAATCACGGGTTGAAATGCGGGTCAGCGCCTTGCCTATCTGCGCGGGCGTTATCCGATACAGGCGCAAAGCGTCTTTCAGTTCGCTTGTCCTGTACCATTTCCATTTGGAAACGGGCTGTTCCCAATCAAGCGCGTCCATGATTTCGATTTCCCCGGCAATCGGCTTGCTGTAACGTTCATTGCTCTTTTCAAGCGTTGCGCGTTCCTCGCGGGAAAGTCTGAAACCCTGCGGGTCAGTCTTGTAATACTGTTCATATACCTGCGCCCATAGCTGCGTTACCCATTCTTTGGAAAGGCTGTTCAGGCGTTCAACGTCAATATTTCCAACGTGAACCGTCCAAAAACGGCGGCTGCCTGTTTCGTCATTCAAGAATTCTTCCGGGTTTACTGTCGCGCAAAAACTTGTCCGGCGCGGTCTGCGCACGGCTGCGCGGGCATAAGGCAGGCGGTACATATCACGGGCGGCAGTCAGGAACGCTTTCAGCGCGGATTGCTCCCGCTTCAATGTGCTGTCCAGTTCGCCCAATTCTGCAATCAGACTGCCCGTTGCCTGTATGATGGTATCTTTGTTATCGGTATTGATGCTTACACCCTCGGAAAACCAATCTGCTTTCAGGGCAATAACCGCAAAGAACCTTGTCTTTCCTATGCCTTGATTGCCTTGCAGGGTCAGAACGCCGTCAGCGCCCGCCGGGTTGTCGTCGTCATTCAATGCAAGGCTTACTGTTTGCCATAACCATTTAATGACATAGGTGTTGAACTCTATCCCGTCCGCGTCTATATCAAGGATTTCCGGCAGTTCTGCAAGGCGGTCTGTTCCGTCCCACGGGTTAGCGGTTAGCATTTCTTCAAATGGGTTGAAGCGGTTTTTATCTTCAATCAGCACAAGGCAGTCGTCTAAATCCTGCTTTGAACATTTCATATGATGCCGCTTGATATAGTCGGTCAGATACACGGGTAACACGTTCGGCGCGTTGGTCGTGGAAAATTCCGACGGCAAGCCCTGTATATCGACAGCGCCGGAAATGACGTTCAGGCGGACGGTAACGCCCAATTCTGCAAGAATGCGTTCTATGTCTGCGCTTGTTAGGACTTTCTTTTTGCCGCCTGCTGCCGCAAAGTCCATTTGCGCCGCGAATGTCGCCGGGTCTACATAGTCAGGATTTGAAAGAACCTTTTCTTTGTAGCCCGAAACGGCGCTGTTCCATATGGTAGAAAGTTCGCTGTCGTCAAGCGGCGGTTCACAATGCCCGGCTTTCTGATAGAAAAGGCTTTCTGCCGTTCCGTCGTCCATTCCGAAACGCTTTAGCATACTAAACGCATAGCGGGAAAGCGTCGCGTTCCTGCACCCGTCCGGGATAACGGCGGCTTCATCGTTCACGCGCTGTTCAAGCTGTTGCATGAACTCGTCAATGCAGATTTCGCCGGGGTAGTAAATCGGTTCAAGCGGGCTTTCAATCCCGAACATGAAATGCGCCGGGTCTTTTGCCTTTTCATCGAACTGCGGGAAATGCTCAATTATGGCATTTCGCAATTTCGCGCTTTCCCCTGCGGTTTCTGCTTTTCTGCTCCGTGGGAAATAGTAGTGATGTTTCGGACGGGCAGGCAGGCCGTTTTTCTCTTTCATATGGTTCCTTGACGGAATTGCTATGAATTCAACGCCCGGAAAGGCTTTGTGTACATCTTCCGGGGTTTTCCATTCTTCCGGCGGTATGTCGGGCAGCATTGGGTTATTCTCTTTGTTGTCGCAATCCGTAATCACGCAATCCTCTTCAACAAAGTCTTTTATAGCCCTGTGCGCTGCAATCATGCCGCCCTTGCTGTTTTTCCCGTCCTTGAAAAGTCCTGCGGTATGGTCGAACTTTGCGGCTTTCATCAGATCGGCGGGGCAGGTGATAGGCGCTTCATATGGATAGCTTGTATTAGTCTTTCTGCCCCGGACGTTTGACAGGTGCAAGGTGAAAGGCTTATTCAAACTTTGCGTCATACAGTCCGCCCCCTTTCTTTAAGTAGTCAGCAAAGATTTCCCGTGTGATATAGCAGCGGTTTCCTACCTGTATAACGGGAAACGCTCCGCGCTTCACAAGTGTTCTGATTGCGTATTCCGGGAACTGGAATTCTTTCGCGGTTTCCTTGATGGTCAATGCGGGTTTCTCCACGGTCGCGCCCCCTTTCTGTAAAATTCGCTTTTATTGTACGTTTATATTGACAAAGGCGTTTCCCCTGTCTATAATTGCATTATAGCAGGTCTAACCGCTAAGTCAATATTTCTTGAACTTACTTGAAGATGTTCAAGAAAACCGTCATTAGAAAGGAAAAAGAAGATGCCGAAAACAAGAAAAGGTTCGTCAATCGAACTCTATAATTCCCATTTTGCGGCAACGCTGCGCGAATTGATGGAAAAGCACGGGACGACACAGAAAGAACTTGCCGATGCCGTGGGCGTTCGTCCGCAAACCCTTTCCCTATATACAACGGGGGAAACACAGCCCAACGTGGACAAGCTGTTGAAGATCGCGGAATACTTCAACGTAACAACGGATTTCCTTATTACAGGAACCATTCTTGAAGATATTCCCGTGCGTGAAATGCTCGGACTGTCGGAACGGACAGTTGAAAACATGAAACTGATAAAAGACGGGTATTTTGAAGATGCTCCCTATATGCTTTCTGTGCTTGATCGTCTGTTAGGTGATAAAGATTTTTACCTTGCGTTGGAACAGGCGGCGACATGGTACGGCAGAAAGCAGCAGATTGAAGCAGCAGGCGGCGACACAGAAAGCGAAAGCGAATTCTGCGAATGGAAAGCTGCAAAATACATGGAAACATATTTGCTTGACTTCATGCGGGCAAATATGAATATACAATAAGAAAGGGTGGTTTTATGGCAAGTATCAGAAAGCGCGGCGACACGTACACCATAACCGCATACATGGGTTATGATGAAACCGGAAAGCAGCGCAAGAAAACAACAACGTTCCGCCCACCGGACGGGGTAACGCCGGGAAAGGCGGAAAAACTCGCAAAGCAGTTCGCGGCGGTGTGGGAAGAAAAAATCAGGGGTTACGTTGCCCTTGATGAAAACAGGACGTTTGCAGAACTCGCGGAATGGTACTATTCCACGGTTGCGCCGTCCACGTTGAAACCAAATGTTCTTGTGAACTATCAGAAAGGCATATATGACCATATCATGCCTGTAATCGGGCGGGAAAAGTTGAAAAACATCACGCCGCCCATGCTCGACAGTCTGTTTGCAGAATTACAGAAATCCGGCAATATGGAAAGTTCTTTCAGGCTGAAAGATAAATCCATTCTTGACGGTGTGAAGCGTGAAGAATTTGCAGCAAAAGCAGGGGTCAGCCGTTCTATTGTGTTTAACGCGCTTGCAGGAAAAACCATGCGGCGGGAAAATGCGGAAAAGATCGCTGCCGCCCTTGATATGAAGCTCGACAAGGCTTTTGACGATGTGACAGAAAGGCGTGGTCTTTCCGGGGCTTCTACAAACAAGCTGAAATTGAACCTGTCGGCAATCTTCACGGCAGCGGTCAAGAAAGAAATCATGCGCCGGAACCCGTGCAAGTTGGTAACGCCGCCGAAAGTGGACACAGCGCCCGCCGCATATCTCGATGAAGCGCAATGCCACAAGCTGCTTGATTTGCTTTCACAGCAGGACGATTTTCAGTTTGAAGTTATTATCAATCTGTTCATTGCGTCCGGCATTCGCGCCGGGGAACTGTCCGCTTTATATTGGGAAGATATAAACCTTGATACAGGCATGATGTTTATACGGCATACGCTTGTTCACGTCGGCGGGGAATACGTCAGGCAGGAACCGAAAACGGCAGACAGTACGCGCCGCATTATTCTTCCTGAATACATTATCGGTCTGTTGAAGAAACACAAGGCAAAGCAGGCGGAACGGCGGTTCAAGATGGGCGGACGGTACAAAAACCCGGATTTGGTGTTCACAAATAAGTCAGGCGGTTTCTATCTCGGCACAAACATGAACGGCAAGTTGAAAAAGGTCATTGCCGGAACGGACTTGCCGCAAGACTTACACCTGCATTCAATGCGCCATACTCATGCGTCACTTTTGATTAACTCGGACGTTGCGGCGCGGGTGATCGCGGACAGGCTCGGACACAGTACCACGAAAACGACGCTTGACACGTACAGTCATGTATTTGCGGAAAGTGAAGCGCGGGCAATGCAGGCCATTGATATGGCGTTGTTCCGGCAGGCAAAGTAATAAAGGGTATGAAAAAAACCGCCGTGAAGCGGTTAAAATTTGTCGCTTATTTGTCGCTTAAACCTGCTAAAAGTAGCTTATTGAAATAAGACGATATTCAATCGGCAATCAATATTTAGTGCCTTTATAATCTAATATCATACTATATATTGTGGTTCGTTGGGTATCATGGGATATCGTTTTATTTGAATATACTCTGAAAAAGAACAGATCAGCACCATGCAGCCCACCAGCGAGCTGTTCTTAACGATCGCAGCCACCATTGCAGAGAACGATCTGGAAGTGGATTCGAAACGACAGAAATGGTCAATCCAGCACCGCTTTGAAAACGGCTGGTATTCTATCGGCAGCAGTATGTACGGATTCCGTATGGCGGCAAATAACACCGTGGTCATCGTGCCGGAACAGGCAGAAGTGGTGCGGTGTATCTACGACATGTATATCTCTGGCTGTGGATGCCTCGCAATCGCCAAAACACTCAACGAAGCTGGAATCCCAAATGGCAAAGGAAATCCGTGGCGACCAAACAATATCCTCCAGCTCATTAGCAATGAGAAATACATGGGCGATGTCATGATGGGTAAAAGCGTCCGTATCGACGGAGCCAAGTGCGATAACTTGGATGGTCGTTACGGTGAGCGGTACTACATCGAGAATGCCCACGACGGTATTGTCAGCAAAGAAATTTTCTACCGCGCACAGGTAATCCGACAGGAGCGGGCAAATCCCAAGCTGGTGAAGCAGGAGCATCCCAGCTATCCGTTCACAGGCATGATCGTATGCGGCTGCTGCGGCAGCACCTTCCGCCACAAGGTCAATAACAGCGGCAAGAAATGGCGCAATGATATATGGATCTGCGCCAGACAGGAACGGCAAGGCCGCGAGCAGTGCGACAGCACCCGAATTAAAGATACGATACTGCAAGAAAAGTTCATAGAAGCATACAACGAATTTGTCACCCGACGGCCGCAGGGTGATACCATAGATGCTATACAAATGGTCATAAGGCAACTCCAGCAGGAGGAAGAAAAGCTGGCAGGGCTGCTGATGCGAAAGCTCACCTCGGATAAAGCATTCCGCGCTGAGCAGCAGTCCATCAAGGCCAGAATCCGAGAGCAGCAGGAATACATCCGGCAGCTACAAAGAAACAATATACGAGAAAGCGACTATACAACGATCACAGACTTCGACGAAGCAAAGCTCAAATTATTCGTGGAGCAAATCATAATGACGCCAAATCACGTGACCTTCCGCTTCTTCAATGGCGTGGAGATCACGAAGGAATATACAAACGGTCAGCCGGGTAACAAACCCGGCTGGAACAAGAAGGAGGTGTGATCATGGCTCAACCAGCAACACGTGTGGTGCGACGGATCCCGTCAGAAGCACTATTCACCACAGGGCAGTACCGTAAGCCACAGATGGTAGTGGCAGCATACGCCCGCGTATCGACCGAGAAGGAAGAACAGGAAGATAGCTTCGATCGGCAAGTACAGCACTACACCACTCTGATCACGTCAAAACCGGAATGGCAGTTCGGCGGCATCTACGCGGATCCGGGTATCACCGGCACCCGTGCGGAGAAGCGCCCTGACTTCATGCGGATGATACAGGCATGCCGCGATGGGAAGATCAACAAGGTGCTGGTCAAATCCATCAGCCGATTTGCCCGTAATACCGTGGACGCACTCAACTACATTCGGGAACTCAAAGACCTTGGTATCAGCGTATACTTCGAGAATGAGAACATAGATACCATGACCCCCGGCGGTGAAGTGCTGCTGACAATCCTCACAGCCATGGCCGAGCAGGAATCACGCACCATGTCCACCAACATCAAATGGAGCTACCAAAAGAAGTTCCAGAACGGTGAGGTTGTCCTGAACACCGGCATGGTGCTGGGCTACAAGAAAAGCAGCACCGGTGAATATGTGATTGCAGAGGATGAAGCAGAAACGGTGCTTCGCATCTACCGCGAATACCTTGCTGGGATTCCAGTGCCACAGATCTGCCGAGAGCTGGAGGCAGACGGCATCACCACAAAGCGCGGCAGCTCACAGTGGCGGCCGAACGCAGTGCTGGGCATTCTCAAAAATGAGAAATACACCGGCAACGCTACCCTCGGCAAAACCTTCAAGCCAGACGTGCTATCCAAGCGCAGGATGAAGAACACCGGCCAGTCGCCCATGTACTACGCAGAGAACACTCATCCAGCGATCATCACGCAAGAGATGTTTGACATGGCGCAGGCAGAGATGCAGCGCCGTAGAGATGAAAAGGATACATCGGTTGGCAGCAGTCGATACACCAGTAAATACCCGCTCAGCGGACTGCTGGTATGCGGCACCTGCGGTCACCGCCTGCGCAGACACGTACGCACTGTCGGCAGCGGAAAGCGCGTGGCAGCTTGGGGATGTACCAACAGAATCAGCAACGGCCGATCGGTGTGCGACAGCCACCATATCAATGAGGATGTACTGGAGCGCACTATCCGAGCTGCATTCGACGGAATGGACGATGTGCTGGATGTGGTTGAGGAAAGCTGTGCAGAGGTTCTGGAGGCCGATAACCACGTAGAACTGGAACAGGTACAGCAGGACATCATAACCATACAGGAGGCCGTCCTTGCCCTCCACAAAGCCCAGCAACAGGGCATGGTAAACGAGATGGACTATGAAATCAAAATCGCCTCCTACAGCCAGCAAATGGACGAGCTGCAGGAGCGACAGCGAGAACTCAAAGCAACGGCAGAACGATTCGCGGAGGTGAAATACTGGATGGATACCTTCAAAGAGCATGTCCACAGCGGAGAAAAGATGGACACCACCGACGCAGTGGTGCTCCGCCAGCTCACTGACAGAATCGTGGTGTATGATAATCGGCTGGAAATCCACCTGCGGATCGGAGGCACACTGGAGCAAAAGTACGAATAACAAACACAGCAGCGGAGCTACACCGTTGCTGTGTTTTGCGCTCATTGAAAAAATCAGACTTTTGTGGTATAATTAAACAAAAACACACGGAGGTATATTCGGTGGAGTCTAAATTCGTTAACAAAAAGCAAGCAAAAGGTAATGATAATATCGAATATGGAGAAGTCTCCGTATTGCATAGCAGTAGTCAAAGCGAGATTACAATATTGCCCTTTTTTATTAAGCATTCCGACCCAACAAGAGAACGTGATTTATGCATAAAGATCGCGCGTAACAAAAAAACCTCTGGATTCTCTTTTCCAGAGGTAGAAATAAATATGAGAGAAAAGGCAATTCTAGCACTTCGCGATAAGCTAAACGAATTGTTGGCTCTTAAGAAAATCCCGGAAAACGGGAATTTCTTGCTCGTTAGGATAGGAGATGAGCAGCAAGTAGATTTGTCCGGATTGGATACATCGGATGTTGCAAAAGCGTTAATATCGGTGCTGGAGAATGATGAAATTGTCGAACACATCGATGCAATAGACTTTTCTGACAATTTGGCTTTTGCATTTAGAAATTCTATAAAGATTAAAAGCCTCATTAAGGCAATGGATGAATTGGAGGCTGCACTTGAGACAGAAGTCAGCGAACAATACTATCAGGAGTGGTGCGAGCGAAACGGTTGGGTTTTCGGTAATCAATATGTAATGAAAGATTCTGAACGAAGAATATCACGTAATGACAATGTGGATTTGTTGGCATCATCAGTTGTAACGGGATATAGGGATATTATAGAGCTAAAAAAGCCGACCTTTTCTGTTTTGAACTATGATTCTAGCCATGATTCCTACTATTTTTCTGTAGAAGTTTCGAAAGCAATCGGTCAGTGCCATAGATACTTGGATGTGTTTTCGGAAGAAGCTGTGACGGGGTTGCGCGATAATAGAGAAATTGTGGCCTACCACCCAAGAGCAACTATAGTGGTTGGTCGTAGTAATGATTGGACTGATGATCAGCACAGAGCACTTCACGGGTTGAACAGCCGGATGAATGGTATATCCATTTTGACGTACGATCATTTATTACTACAAGGCAGAAGACTTGTTGAAATGCTTCAGAATACACAGAGCACTGAAACAGAACCATCAGGATTAGACTTTGATTTTGAAGAAGATGATTCTCTGCCTTTTTAATGATGACATTTTTGCAGAAACAGAAAACATGCGAGGCGTGATAAACGATGGCACCCAAATACAAAAGAACTTTCGACAATAAAATTGCTATGAATAGTAGCAATTTTCAAAAAATCCTTGATTTCTATCTATTTCGCTGTCCAGTGGAAGGAACAAGTTTCAGGGGAGTTCCTTTTAGCGAACATGGATGGAGCGGCACAAAACAGTTTGCAAAACTGAAAAAGTTGTTGTTAAGCGCTTCTTCTACGGATTTAGCATCGAACTACTACCCGTGCAAAAAAGAGGAATTGTCTGGTAAATTCGATAAAGTATCCAGCATCTCTCCGGTTAATGAGTATTGTGTGTTTTTAAAAAACGAAGAAAACACAGTTATGCAATCATTATTTTCTGCCATACGCAATGCATTTGCACACGGAAGCTTCAGCGTTAGAGAATATACTTCTGACGGACGCAAAACGAAAGTGTATTTTATAGTCAACTATAAAGCATATTTAAAAGCCGAAATAGTATTACAAGAATCCACTTTGCTAAGATGGATGAAAATTGTGGAAGATGGGTATTCAGGTTGACTTTTAGTGCAAACACCCCGTTTTTACGCTCCGTTTGGTGCTAACATCGCATATCAAGAGGATGTAACTGATTTCAGTTACATCCTCTCATTTTTTACCAAAAATGGACAAGTGTATTATTCGTGAGTACAATGCAACGTTTTTTAGTACCGAATCGGCGGCTTGATAAAACAATTTCCATTGGAATCACAGTTACTACCGATTTGATCAGGAATTTTTATATTCGGATGGTGTCATCCCCGTTTTGTTTTTGAACACTTTCAAAAAGTAGAAATAGTCCTCAAACCCACAGGCTGTACTGGTTTCAGAAATTGTATAGCCGGACCTGAGCATACGCTTTGCCTGATTGACGCGCAAGGTTACCTGCATTTGTTTGATCGTCATACCATACACTGTTTGGAATATAGTATTTAGACGATTGTATGTTTTTCCGAAAGTATCCTCATAATCCTGATTCTTCAAGTGCTGGTTTTTGTTGTCGTCAATATATTTTAAGATTTGGTAGGCCATTCTGCTTTCCAAATTAGACCAAAGCTCTTTTTTTTGCACAGCGAGGCTAATCTGGTACAGAATTGCCTGAATTTGGGATGATAAAAAACTTTTGCTGGAAAAAGGCGGCGTTCGGTGTCGAACCGCGTACTCCATCATATCAAAGCAGGGCAACTCCAAAGGAATTTGCCCATATAACGGAAGCAAAATATGATTGGTATCTACCTTTACAGGCGGTGGAATCTGAATACCTGTTGCCTGAAAATGAGCAAAATAGGCTGCATGATTATCATATTGAAGCCCGCAATGCTGCACGTAAGGAGGCAACAGGAAAAATTCGCCGCTATGAACGACGTAATTCTCACCGTAGACACGGAAAGAGCGTTCTCCGCTGATCATCAACACCAGTACCCACTGCGTCATCATTCTATCCGGATGCATATTATTGCCGCTAAACTTATCGACATCCTCCACGCGAATCTCCTCGTTTAACCGAAACCAGTAGAGATCGGTTTGTTTTATATCCATGGTTGAACATCTGCCTTTTCCAGTAAAATGATCTTATGATATGTCTGCCTAAAAGGAGCCAGACAATAATTCAATAAATAGTTTCGTTTATTCCATACCGTTTTCATTCTCTCCATAGACTTTTTTTCGGATACACTGTATGATCATTTCAAAGAATCCTAGGAGGGATACAACATGAAAAACGGTAAATTAAGAGTGGCGCTCGTAGGAGTTTCCTTCGGCGCGGAATTTGTACCCATCTATCTGAAACACCCGGACGTAGATTCTTTGGTGTTAGTGGATACGAATGAAAAACTGCTGAATACGGTTGGCGATAAGTTTCTTCTGGAAGAACGCTTGACGGACTTTAATGCCATGTTGGAAGATAAAACCATCGACGCCGTCCATCTGGTAACACCGCCTGCTACTCATGCTCCCCTATCTATACAGGTGATGAACGCTGGAAAGCACTGTGCCTGTACCATTCCGATGGGAATGAGCATTGATGAATTGTACCAAGTCATCGATGCTCGAAAAAGAAGCGGGAAACACTATATGTTTATGGAGACCTCCGTCTATGGCCGAGAGTTTCTGTATGTGAAGAACCTTTACGAAAAAGGAGAGCTGGGCAGAATACAGTTCATGCGCTGCGCGCATTATCAAGATATGGAAGGATGGCCGGACTACTGGTTGGGCTTTCCTCCGCTGATGCATCCTACCCATGCGGTAGCGCCTTGTCTGATGTTGTTGGGCAAGCGTCCGGAAACCGTATATTGCAAGGGCTCCGGCAAAGTACGTAAAGAAGTAGAAACTCCTTATGGTTGTCCATATGCCTTTGAGTCAGCTCTGATCTCCCTAAAAGACAGTGATGTAAGCATTGAAATGGCTCGGTTCCTCTACCACGTAGCCCGAGGTTACACTGAAAGTTTCAACATATATGGTGAACAAAAAAGTTTTGAATGGCAGCAGTTAGAATCGGAACAACCGGTACTGTTCTCCATGGCGCTTGGTGCAAATGCTGAACATGTTATGAACGATTACGGTCGAGGCGGCCTTGTGACTGAAGAACGTATCCAAATCCCCGACTATGCAGATCGTTTACCGGCGGAAATTGGGCGCTTCACCCAACAAACAGTGTATGATGACAGCAATCCCCATCTATCGTTCCTGCAAGGCGGTGGCCATGGTGGTTCTCATCCTCATCTAGTCCACGAGTTTGTCCGAAGCATTCTGGAAGATCGAACCCCAGTTCCCAGCGATATTGACGGCGCCTACTGGACCGGTGTAGGAATCTGCGCTCACCAATCTGCCATGGACGGTGGCGTGGTAAAACGTGTACCTGTTTTCGAATAGAAATCTTCTTTATAATCCATAAATTCAACCAGACAGCCGTATTCCCTTGCCTTGAAGGGAACACGGCTGTCTTTTACTGTCTGTTTTTGCACACCTATTTCCCCATAGGTTGGGTAGCTACGTAATGAAGCGCTCCGTCAGTGTTAAATTCATCCTTACAATAGCAAAAAGCAAAGAGCAAAACAACCGACCATTGGTTGAGTGCTCACTTAAAACCATATTCTTCTTTTGTCTATCTTCCGGCTTTACACAAGGGGGGAGCTGTTGTTTCGCGGAAGCAAAATTCTCAACCGAAAGCCATCTCTTTTGCTGACGTTGACGCGGGAAAGAACCCCTTTATATCAAGAAAGAAAAAACGGAAATGCCGCAGTTGTACAAAAAGAAAAAGTAATGATCAAATCTCTGACTCAGCCGATGACTTTTGACGGTTAAAACACAGGCGGAAAACGAGAATTTTCGGGCGGAAAAGGTACTCCTTTTAAAAGGCTTTTATCAAATTCGGATAAATATCGGGTGAAAGAAGATAAAAAGTGGTAAACAATCATAAATTCAGCCATTTTGTTTGCAGGGCTTACGCTTTATAATATTGGCACAACATCCAATTTGACAAGTGCAAGCTTTGTCAAAGATAATGGAGAAAGGAAGATGAGGGTTATGGCAGAAAATCCAATGGGAAGACAGCGGTCGGGTTGGCGGTATAAGCTATACCGAGCTGGCAGAGGGATTCGACGAAATTGGGGATTGTACTTGTTGTTACTTCCGGCGGTCGTGTTGCTGTTTTGCTTCAACTACTTGCCCATGTACGGCGTGCAAATTGCGTTTAAGGATTTTTCTCCTTCACAGGGAATTCAGGGAAGCCCTTGGGTGGGGTTTGCGAATTTTCAAAAATTCTTCAACTCATTCCAATCTAAAAACCTGATTTGGAATACGGTGAGCTTGAGCTTGTATAGCTTGATTGCAGGCTTTCCGTTCCCCATTATTTTAGCTCTGATGGTCAACCAGATCCGGGTGAAACGCTTCAAGCAGGTTTTGCAAGTGGTGACCTATCTGCCCCACTTTATTTCCACAGTGGTCATGGTGGGCATAATGTTAATTCTTCTTTCCCCCAGCAACGGAATCTACGGAAATCTGGCCCGGGCGCTTGGCGTTCAGGATCCGGTCAACATCATGGGAGAGGCGAGAGCCTTTCAGCACGTCTATGTGTGGAGCGATGTGTGGCAACACGCAGGTTGGGACAGCATTATCTACATTGCGGCGCTGGCAGCGGTGGATCCCTCTTTGTACGAGGCGGCAACGGTGGATGGTGCCAGCAAGCTCCAACGGTTGTGGCACATTGATCTGCCTTTCCTGATTCCTACTGCAGTGATCCTGCTGATTATGCGTGCAGGCAATGTGATGAATCTGGGATTCGAAAAGGTGTATCTCATGCAGAATCCGTTGAACACCAGTATCAGCGAAGTAATCTCCACGTATGTATACAAAATCGGTATGATCAGCAATCAGTACAGCCTTTCTGCGGCGGTAAATCTGTTCAACACCGTTATTAACTTTGTATTGTTAATTCTGGTCAACGGATTTTCCAAAAAACTTGGAGACACAAGTTTGTGGTAAGCGGAGAACGTACGGACTGAAAATTTTTAGCGAAAAGAGGCGGATGCATTATGAGCGCACAAACAATGCATAAATCACAAAAAGTGAGCAAGGTAGATGTTGTTTTCAACATTATTCTGTACGGAATCTGCGGCTTGATCTTGCTGCTGATTGCGTATCCTCTCTACTTTATCATCATCGCGTCTTTTAGTAACCCTTCTGAAGTGTCTAACGGCAACGTGTGGCTCTGGCCCAGCCAGTTCACGCTGGACGGATATAAAGAGCTGTTGCGTCACGGGAGTATCTGGTTGGGTTATTGGAACACCATCCTTTACACGATAGTGGGAACATCTATCGGCCTGATTGTCAACATCTCTGCAGCATACTCTCTGTCTCGCAGAGATCTGGTAGGCCGCAAGATAATCACGTTTTATTTCATATTCACGATGTTCTTTAACGGCGGCTTGATTCCTACTTACTTCACCATTCGAGATTTTCATTTATATGACACATTCTGGGTTATGGTTTTGCCTTTCTCCGTAATGGTGTACAACATGATTGTGGCCAGAACATTTTTTGACTCCAGCTTGCCAAAGGATTTGTTGGATGCAGCACAGATTGATGGCTGTGGGAACCTGCGATTCTTTTTCTCCATCGCTCTTCCCCTCTCCAAAGCCGTAATCGCTGTAATTGCTCTTTACATTGCCGTGGCGCAGTGGAACTCTTACTTTAATGCTCTGGTTTACGTACGCAGCGAGAACTTAAAACCGCTGCAGCTGGTGGTGAGAAATATCCTAATCACGAACCAGTCTTTGGTGGGTGCCGGTGACGGCATGGCTGCTCAGGAGGCCATGCGTTTGGCAAATTTGATGAAATATGCCGTTATCATCATTACCACCGTGCCGATTATGTGCATGTATCCCTTTGTACAGAAATATTTCAGTCAGGGCGTAATGATCGGCGCAATCAAGGGGTGAGTTTTCTCCCCGAATCACTCTGTGACGTTGCCTTGGGAATATACCCTGAGGATTTCACCGTCAAATAAAAAATCCTATAGTGAGGAGATGCAAACATGAAAGAAAAGTGGACAAAACTAGGAAAAAGCCTGATCTGTTTGGCCCTGGTTACCTCCATGCTGGCAGGCTGTGGCGGCGGTGGCAACAGCAGTTCTAGCAGTGGGGAACAGGCAAGTGGCGGCACTTCAGGTGAGGTTGCAACAGGGAATGATAACTTCAATGAAACGGGCTTGCCTATTGTCAAAGAACCCGTGGAGTTAACTTTCCTTTACGTCAAAGGCGCCAATACGATGGACTTTGAAGACAACGCCATGTTCCAGCAGATGGAAAAGGACACCAACGTCAAGATCAACTGGCAGTACGCAGGCGATGCGGACTGGTCTGAGCAGAAGTCGCTCTTGCTGGCCAGCGGTGATTTGCCCGACGTATTCTTCGGAGACAATGCTCTGAAGGATAATGACATTGCCACCAACCTGGACATGTTCATTCCGCTGGAAGATTATGTGGAAAAGTATTGCCCCAACATCAAGGCGGCTTGGGAGGCAGAGCCCGCTATGCGTCAGATGGTTACCAATCCGGACGGCCATATCTATACTTTGCCCGGCAAGAAGCCTCTGCGTCCGAAGGGCTGCGATACGCCCTTTATCAACAAGGCATGGCTGGATCGTTTGAACCTGGAAATGCCCACCACCGTGGACGAGTGGTACGAAGTTCTGAAGGCTTTTAAGGAGCAGGATGCCAACGGTAACGGTGATCCGAATGACGAGATTCCTCTGACCGGCAGCGCTAAGACGAATCTGTTTGACTGGATCCGCTACATCAACCCCTGGGGCCTCACGGACAGCTTGCAGGAGAACCTCCTGGCTTTGGATCAGGAGACTCTGAAGCCTGTTTTCATTCCGGCTGACGAGCGCTATAAGGAAGCAGTTGCTTTCTTCCATAAGTTGTACGCAGAAGGCATTATGGATCCGGAGTTCATCACTCAGGATGGTTCCATGTCCGACGCAAAAATGAAAAACGTAGATGTATCTCTGGTGGGTACCGGCATCACTTGGGAAGTTACCTCCGGCACTCAGCCTCATCAGGACGAATATGTTCCGATGCCTCCGCTGGCCGGTCCTAACGGCGACCGCTACATCCGCGGCAACGATGAAATCATCATTTATCATCGCAACGAGTATACCATTACCACCGCTTGTGAGCATCCCGAAGTGGCTATGCGTTGGGCAGATTACTTCTCTACCGATGACATTTCTGTCCAGTCTTACTGGGGCCCCTATGGTGTGGTGTTGAATAAGGACGAGGACGGCAACATTACCTTCTTGGATCCTCCCGAAGGGAAGACCGGTGACCAGTGGTACTGGGAGATTTCTCCTCGCGACTACGGTCCGAAGTATGTGAGCCCCGAGTTTGAAGCGAAGATCACTCTTCCTGAGGATAGTGGCGACGGCGCTAAATTGAAGGAAGACGAGATTATGAAGGAATTTGTGGCAAAGCCCTATCCTGTTGTGAACTACACCGCTGAACAGTCCGAAGAGATTTCCTCTCTGACGGTGGACATTTACAAGTATGTTAACGAGAGTTGGGCTAACTGGATTGTCAACGGCGGCATCGATGAGCAGTGGGATGCCTATGTGGATCAGTTGAACCAAATGGGTCTGGAGCGTTTAATGGAGATTTATCAGGAAGCTCTGGATGTTTACAATAACGCAGACTAATGGACGAATATTGATTTTTTGAGATTTTAGGAAAGCTTTTGAGCGAGACCTGAAGGCTGTTCCGGCCTTCAGGTCTTGCTTTGCTTTTATCGAAACTTCAAGAAATCAAATATGGAGAACAACAGACAGTGTTGGAGGAGTTTCATGGAGAAAAAAGTATTTCGCGTGGGAAGTGTAGGCATTGGTGGAATTTCTCGAGGCGTTCACCTTCCCGGAATTCACAAAAGCCCGGATCTGGAACTTGTGGCTGTGTGCGATCTAAAACCTGAGCGCATGGAGTACGCCAGAAATACATACGGTATTCGTGAAGATCACTGCTTTGCGGATTATCACGATTTGATTGCTTGCCCGGATGTGGATGTGATTGACATTTCCACTTCCAACAACGCCCACTTTGAGGTGGCCAAGGCAGCTATTGAAGCCGGAAAACCGTTTTGCTTGGAGAAACCTGTCACCTTAACAGCGGAGGAGGCCGACATTTTGGCCAAAGCCGCACTGGAAAAAGGGATTCCCAATATGGTGTGCTTTTCCTACCGCTTTAAGGCTGCTGCCCGCTACGCCAAGGAATTGGTGGAGAAGGGAATGTTAGGCGACATTTATCACGTTTACATGCAGTATCTGCAGGGCGGAGGCGGTCCTTCCTATGATTTGCCCCGTTCTTGGAGATACCAAAAAGAGCTGACCGGAACCGGCGCACTGGGCGATTTGGGTTGTCACGCTCTGGATTTGGTAAGTTTTGTCACCGGTAAAAATTTCCGGAAGGCTGTGGGACATACGGATACTTATGTGACCCAGCGCCGTCTGGAAGAGGGCGAAGGATATGGTCCGGTAGATGTAGATGATTTCTGCCATTACTTGATGGAGATGGATGGAAAGACCTCGGCGAATTTCTCTGTCACCCGATTTGCCTATGGCAGAGGAAATTACCAGCGTATGGAAATATACGGGAGCAAGGGCGGCTTGGTGTACAGCTTGGATGTTACTCCCGGTGTAGATGAATTAGAGGTCTGCTTTGGCTACCCCTATGACAGGTCCGGAATCTACACAAAGCTTCCCATTCCCCAGCGTTTCCAGTGCGATCAGATGCAGTCCTTTGCAGATATTCTCAACGGGTGCAGCGATGGCATGGCTGCCACCATTCAAGACGGCTGCCGCATTCAGCATGCATTGGACGTAATTATCCGCTCTGCGGAAGAAGAAAAATGGCTACCCTGTGATTAATGCATTATATGAGAGGAGTTTTTTTGAAATGGCAATTCGAGTAACTGTTTGGAACGAATACCTCCATGAGGTTCAATTCCCGGAAGTGGCTGAGGTGTACCCCAAGGGAATTCACGGCTGTATCGCAGACTTTCTGAAAGAAGCCGGTACTTTGCCAAGAGCGCAGTGGCTCCTCAGCGTTTTCAGGAGATTCTCACGGAAAATTTGATGCGCTATTCCGATGCGGCCAATGACTCTATGCTCAATCTGCTGGACAGCCACGACACTGCCCGCTTCCTTACGGTCAGCGGAGGGAATACGGCGCGGTTGAAAAACGCGGCGGTTTTCCTGTTTACCTTTGTGGGTATGCCCTGCACATACTATGGCACGGAAATTGGTATGACGGGTGAGAACGACCCGGATTGCCGTAAGGCGTTCGACTGGGAGGAATCTCATTGGAATACGGATTTGCGGACTCACTATCAGAAGCTGATGCGGTTGCGAAAAACCAGAAAAGCACTGCAGGAGGGAACCGTTAGATTCCGTTCTCAGGGAGATTTGTTTGTTATGGAACGCCAATTGCAGGAAGAGCTTCTGGTGACGGTAATCAACAACACAGATTGTCCCCAAAACTACACGTTGTCGGGTAATTACGTCCGCGATTTGTTAAGTGAAAAGGCCTTTGAAGGGGCTCAGAATGCCACCGTGGTGGAAATTCCTCCCTTCTCTGCAATGATTCTGGAAAAAATAAATTAATTTTATTTAATTTATAACTTAATTTAAGGAGTTGTGATCAACATGGAAAAGAAAGTTATTCGCGTAGGATCTGTAGGCGTAGGAGCCATCTGGGGCGGCGTGCACGAGCCTGGTATTGCCAAGAGTCCCGATTTGACCTTGGTGGCCATCTGCGACATTGATGAGAAAAAGCTCGAAGCCGTTGGCGAGAAGTATGGGATTCCTCCGCAGTACCGTTTTACGGATTATCGAGATCTGGTTAACTGTGACATTGTAGATGCAGTGGATATCTGCACCTCTAATGACGCCCACTTCAAGGTGGCAATGGCTGCCGTGGAAGCCGGCAAGCCGTTTAACCTGGAAAAGCCCATCACCTTGACCGCAGAGGAAGCAGACATACTGGCCAAGGCAGCTCAGGAGAAGAATGTCAAGAATATGGTGTGCTTCTCCTACCGATTCAAGGCTGCTGCCCGCTACGCCAAGGATCTGATTGCGCAGGGCAAGATCGGGCGTGTCTATCACGTGAATATGCAGTATTTTCAGGCGTGGGGATTGCCTCGTGCCAACTGCCCCTTAGTATGGCGCTATGTCAAGAGCAGAACAGGTACAGGTGCTCTGGGAGATCTGGGAAGCCATGCCTTGGATTTGGTACGATTTGTGACGAACAAAGAATATACACGTGTTGTGGGACATACCGGTACTTACGTACACGAGCGTCCGTTGGTGGACGGCGAAGGTGTCGGAAAAGTAGATGTGGACGATTTCAGCAACTACATGGCGGATATGGAAGATGGGATTTCTGTCAGCTTCCAGATTACCCGATTTGCTTATGGCCGCGGTAACTATCAGCGTATGGAGATTTACGGTAGTGAGGGTGCCATTGTCTACAGCTTGGATGCCACACCTGCCGGAATTGACGAAATTGAAGTCTGCTCCGGAGACATCAATGCCGATGCCCATGTTTTCAACCATCTGCCTATTCCGCAGCAGTATTTCTGCGATCAGATGCAGTCCTTTGCAGACATTGTGAATGGCACCGGTGACGGTCTTGCTGCCAATATTCAGGATGGACAGGCAAACCAGCACCTGCTGGATGCTATTGTAGAGTCCGCAGAGAAAGGCACATGGTTATCACTCTAAGCAAAATTCCAAAGGCGAAGAGTGACGGTGACTGGAAAGAGATGCAGGCACCTTTGAGAATCAGTGTAGAGTAAGCAACCGCGTTCTGCTTCAATTTTGAGGCGGAACGCGGTTAACTACATAAAGAAGCATTTGAACGATACAGTTGAGAAAAAGGCACAGCTTACGGAGGAAAATCCGTAGGTTGTGCCTTAGCTTTATTCGTGAAGTTAGAATGGATTACGTACCACACGTATGCTTCTGCTGCATTTAAAGAGAATTACATCAAAATTGATAGTATCTTTTGTCTCTTTTTTGTCATGGTTTTATTCAGTCAATCTCGCCGTTGGCTTTCGCGGTCTCAATGACCTTCTGCGCCACGTTCGAGGGCGCTTCCTCGTGCGGCAGCACAACGCCTGCGGAAAAATCCTCCACGCGCACAAGGCACACGATGCCCTTTAGGCTGCGCACCTCGCCATGGTCTACGTCGGTTTTGAATTCTTCCTCGTAGATATAAAGACCTGCGTCCTTGTTACAGCGCAAAGTGCCGTCGGAAAGCCACGTGTGCAACGTCTTGCCGGCGGTCTTATACGGTTCTTCGCCGCGCGGCAGCTCCAGGCGTATGACGTTGTGCGGGTTTCTTTCCAAAAACGCCGCGCGCTCCGCTTCACTGATGAGGTCATACGGCGGACAGGTCAGTTCTTTCGCTTCTCCCGCCGATTTTGTGTACCGCATTGCACGAAATGCCCGAATGTCTGCCATCGTGGTGCCCTCTTTAAATTTCACTTTTTCTCATTATAACGGCAAAGCACTCTTGCGTCAAGAAAAAAGCGATACAACATGAAACATCCTCGCCGCAGTTCAAGTCCGAAAACACTTCACAGCCCGGCTGTTTTGTCCGTATTCCCCGACCGTTCGAATAAAAACTTGCTTCTTAAAAGCGCAAGAACAAAACGCTGTGCGGCGGCATTTGCAAGGTTCCACCCGCAGCTTGGTCCAGAACGTTTGACTGGGTAAATGAGGAGGGAGGCAACACGGTGTCACTGGAGAAGAGCACCGCCTCGCTGCAAGGCCCAAAGGAGGAGAAGTCCACCGGTTTTTCGCGGTGAAATGCGGCGTTCACCACCGTGGCGGACACCCGACCCTCTCGATCCACGGTAATAACGGCTTCTTGAGACGCGGAGCACAGACGATTACCCATGTGCCAGCGATTCATCCAGGAGAACACTTGTCCTTGCGCTGTCAAGCTCACGTGATCCGGTTTCACGCACAACATTCCCTCGTTGACCGCCTGAAAGTGGCACGCAAGGGCTATCCCGCTTTTTTCCGCCTCTTCCATCAACATGTGCAGAACCAGCGCCGCATAAATACCGTCGGTAACACTGGAAGGACGGTACCAGGCATACCACACATTCCACTCGTCCATGGAAATGCGTATAGAAGGCTCCAGCCACTGCCGGGACTGGTGAATCAGCTCCCGCATCCGGGAGACAGAAGCCATGCACCGGTTATATTCCTCCTCTACGGTGGAAAGGTCGGTGTAATGAGGGTCGTAGCCATAATAGTGTTGGGAAATCATCTGAGAAATCCCGGCAAGCGGCTTGGCTGAAAATTCTGCCCATTCCTTGTTAGGATAGGGTCCCGAGGAGCACAGGCTGAGACCGGGTGAGGCTTCCAGCATTTTTTTGCCATTCTCCAGTGCGATCTGACAGTACCCGGCAGGAGTGTTGTCACCCTCCATGTGACCATAGCCGAATTCGTTACCCAATGACCAAAACTGCACATTGTAAGGCTCTTGGTGACCCCGATTGGCTCGGAGTTTTCCGTAGGGGGTTGAGACATCGCCGTTGCAGTATTCCACCCAAGCGGCGTTCTCATCGGGGGTGTTCCAACAGGGGTTGATGGTGATAAACGGCTCGGCACCGATTTCTCGACACAGGGCGATAAAGTCATCGGTATTAATCTCGCTGAAATCGTAGCCCATGGTGTGAGGTTGAGTCTCCAGGCCCAAATAAGACTGGAACGGCGCACGCATATCTGCCGGCAAAAGGCCGTCCATCCAGTTGAATTCCCCGGCAAAATTGCCGCCCGGCCAGCGCAGCACCTTGATGCCCAAATCCTTCATGGCTTCCACCACATCGCGGCGCATTCCGTGAAAGTGATCCTTGGGCAGCAAAGAAACGGCTCCTACACAGACATAACCCGCATTCTCCCAGCAGATTCGCAGGTCGGCATCAGAGTCAGCGGCCTGCGGGGTGAGCTCCACCTCTAAACGGGTCCAATCGTCGCCGCCACCTACAGATGTGGCACGGCAGTAGACGTTCTTCCCGGTTCGATCTGTCAATGAAACCGTAAACTTCACCGATTCTTGGGTTTTAATCACCATTCCGAACAGATACGGTTGCCCTTGGGATATTGTGATGCCATGCTGACCCATGCCGACAGCTTCCCCGCAGTAGGGGTTGAAGATACCGACGGAATTACATTCGAGGGTCCGTTTCATGTGGTAGCCTTCTCCGTGGCGGGTGTAGGGTTCATCCAAGGCAAACACGCCACGTTCCCCCAAGGGAAACCATTCTATGGCGCAGCCCTCGCAAGCCGTGGGCTTCCCGGCGAACTTCCGATTGCGAACCATCTGGGCGGATAGGCCGGTATAGATACAGGAGCGAGTGTGCTCCAGGTTGCTGCCGAACAAGTAGGGCGAAACCAGTAAATCCGCAGGATCGTCCCGGCGTAAGGTGAGAGGTGTGGCCTGAGCTGCTTTTCCATCCCAATCGACGGCCTCGTCCAGATTGCTGCTGCGAACCACGTTCATGAGTTCGCCGCTGAGAAGCTCCACAACGCTGACGCGCAGCTCCGCAGCCACACGGCTGAAAAGCGTCACGTCGGGCAGGCTTTTGCCACGTTCCCACTTAGAGACTGCTTTATCGGTTACATTCAGTCGTTCGGCCAGTTGAGCCTGAGTAAGACCCATGGCCATCCTGCGCCGGCTGATAAACTGTCCTATTTTTGATAAATTCATAAATTTTCCTCCCCTTAGGACTTTTCTTTAGCATACCATAGTCCACCTGCACAAGCAACCGACTGACAGTTGAGTAACATGGGGCGAAAAAGATTTCTCTGACGCTTTTATGAAACGCTTCTTCTGTCACGTCGGAAAAGAAAAAACGGGAGTGCTCCCGAACATCGCCTCGCAGTTAAGGTAGAACGTGGTTGCTTATTTTGCACTTATTTTAAAGGGCTGCACCGTATTCTGCTTCGTTTTTTCGCCCGGGGTACCTCTTTACCACTTTGCAAAAATAAAAGCTTTTCCGTGCGCAAAAAGCTTGAAACGCAACGGGGGTTTGGTATGATGGACGTGAATAAGCCTTGAGGGGAAGGGCTGCATATTGTGTGTGGCGTGCGTGACGGTGTTCGGCATTCTGTTTGCGCTGGTGCGCGAAACGATGCTGCTGTTCCTTTTAAACGGCTGCATCATGGGGTTTATCTCATCGCTTTCGCCGGTGAGCGAGCGCATGGCAACCTCGACGAAGTACCGCTACGGTACCATTCGTATTTGGGGCACGTTCGGTTATGCGACGGCCGTACAGGTGGCCTGCGCCATGATGGAATTTACGAGCCCGCAGCTGATTTTTGTTTCGGTCTCCGTTTCGGCGGTGCTGGCCATTGTGGGTTTCCTCGGCACGGACGACATTTCGTTTACGGATACGGAAGCGGCAAAGGCTGCGGCGAGCAATGAACTTTAGTATGCCAGCCAAAACCAGTCCTGCAAACGCAAAAAGAGCGCCGGTGCAGCCATTTTGACCGCTCCGACGCTCCATTTAGTCGCTTTATACCATTATTTTTTGCCTATTATTGCGTTTTTATCCCCGAAAATGAAGAAAGAACGAACTTTGTCTTGGTAGACAAAAGTTCGTTCTTTCGTGGTGGAGGAGGGTGGTATACGGTGAAAGACGAAGGCCGATCTGCGCGCCCTTCGCAGCTTCCGAAGACAGTTTCGCGCAGGAAATCTACGCCCTAAAAACGTTCCCCCGGAACGTTTTCTTAACGGGCTTTCGAATCCACCCTCTCAAAATACAAAAAGAAAATGTCCTGATTCTTTTGAATCAGGACATTTTCTGGTGGAGGAGGGTGGATTCGAACCACCGAAGCGAGACGCAGCAGATTTACAGTCTGTCCCCTTTGGCCACTCGGGAACTCCTCCATATGCTGAGCTTGACGGGCTCACGCCCGAAAAACTCGTATTTTGAACCGAAGCGCTTACGCACTTCGTTGTTTGCGTCTGGAGCTGGTGAACGGACTCGAACCCCTGACCTGCTGATTACAAATCAGCTGCTCTACCAACTGAGCTACACCAGCATAAAGCGCATTCTGAGATGCGCTTGGTGACCCATCGGAGATTCGAACTCCGGACACCTTGATTAAAAGTCAAGTGCTCTGCCAACTGAGCTAATGAGTCATACAGCTTTACTATTATACCAACAAAGCTTGCCGCTGTCAACCAATAAACAAAATTTTTTCTCAAAAAGCATCGAATTGTCTGACGGCTTTGTGGATTTACCTCTTGTTTTCTTAGCTGTGCACGCTTATAATCATGTCATAGAAAGCCGCGGTGTGCGGCGAAAGCGGGAAAGGATGAATATAAATGATTTTTGAGAATTATGATCGCGTTGTATTTGCGGGGGATTCCGTCACCGATATGGGCAGCGCTTTACCGGTCGGCGAGGGTCTTTCGGACAACATGGGACGTGGTTTTCCGCGCGTCATCGAGAATATGGTTTACGCGGTGTATCCGGAGCTGAACATCCGCTTCACAAACTCCGGCATCAGCGGCAATACCTCCAAAGATCTGCTCGAGCGCTACCAGCGCGACGTGCTCGACCTGCATCCCCAGTGGGTTTCGATCTGCATCGGTATCAACGACGTCTGGCGGCAGTTCGATACGCCCGCCATGCTGGATTACGCCGTTTCGCCGGAGGATTACGAGCGGAATCTGCGCAAGATGATCGAATCCGCCAAGGCGATTGCAAAGGGCGTGATTCTCACGACACCGTACTACATGGAGCCGAACCGCGCCGATTTCATGCGCGCGAGAATGCAGGAATACGTCGATATCTGCGCGCGCCTCGCTGCAGAATACGGCTGCATTTTCGTCGATTTTCAGGCGATGTACGACCGTTATTTTGCTTACAAGCATTCGGCTCTGATCGCGTGGGATCGCGTGCATCCGAACCAGATCGGCGCCACGCTGATGGCAAAGGAATGGCTCGCAAAATGCGGCTTTGATTACGACCATACACCGGAAGGCTGAGAAATGGAGGCATACGGATGACATTTTCAAAACCGGGTCCGGAAAACACCGGGGCGACGCTGCGCATAGCGCTCGAAGCCGCCGCGCAGAAGAACTTTGACCTTGTTGTTGCCTCGAATACGGGCAGCACGGTCGAAGCATTGTTGACGCTGAAAAACGAAGTCCATACGCCGGTCAATATCGTGATGGTCGGTCAGGTGGACGGCTTTTCGGCGCCGGGCACGAACGCGCTGACGGCGGAAAAACGCGCATTGCTGGAAGCGCAGGGCGTGCGGATCGTTACGGCGGCGCATGCGCTGAGCGGCGCGGAACGCGGCATAAGCCGGAAATTCGGCGGCGTTTATCCGGCAGAGCTGGTCGCGGCCTCGCTCCGAATGCTCAGTCAGGGCGTAAAAGTCTGCGTGGAGATTGCCATGATGGCGCTGGACTGCGGCGCAATCTCTTATGGCCGGCCGGTCGTCTGCGTCGGCGGCACAGGCCGCGGCGCGGATACCGTCTGCATCGTCACGCCTGCCTATACGGCCGGACTGTTCGATACGAAGATCAACGAGATTCTCTGCAAGCCGGGGCTTTACGCGGAGTAATGAGATATGAAAATGCCCGCAGCGCGGTGAAAACCGTTCTGCGGGCGTTTGTTATTTGCCGCGCTTGTCCTTGGCGCTCCATGCGCCGGGGCGGCTTTGCTGCGGCTTGCCGGACGCCCATTTACGGCTGTTCGGTGTGCCGGGACGCTTCGCTTTTCCCGGTTTTGCGGGTGGGGTCTGCGTCTTCTGCACAAAGCGGAGGTCGCCGTGCCTTGGGCGCAGCAGACACTTTTTGTCCGTGCCGACGAGGTCGCGCCGCCCGGCCTTGATCAAAGCCTCCGTGACGAGCTCGTAGTTCTTCGGATCGCGATACTGGATCAGCGCGCGCTGCATCGCTTTTTCATGCGGGTCGCGCGCAACGTAGACCGGCTTCATCGTGCGCGGATCCAGCCCGGTGTAGTACATGCAGGTCGAAATGGTCGAAGGCGTCGGGTAAAAATCCTGCACCTGCTCGGGCATGTAGCCTAGGTCGCGCAGATACTCTGCGAGCCGTACAGCGTCCTGCAGCGTGGAGCCGGGATGCGAGGACATCAGGTATGGCACAAGGTATTGGTCGAGGTGCATTTCCTCGTTGAGCTCCCTATAGCGCTTCACGAACCGCCGGTAAACGCTGTTCTGCGGCTTGCCCATCATGCGGAGCACACCGTCGGAAACGTGCTCGGGTGCCACCTTGAGCTGACCGCTGACGTGGTATTTCACAAGCTCACGGAAAAACGTCTCGTCCTTATCGGTAATGAGGTAATCGAAACGGATGCCGGAGCGCACGAAGACCTTCTTGACCTTCGGCAGCGCGCGGAGTTTTCTCAGCAGCGCGACGTAATCGCGATGGTCGACCTCCATGTTCGGGCATGGCTCCGGAAACAAACATTGGCGGTTCTGGCACACACCGTGCTGAAGCTGCTTTTTGCAGGCGGGTTGGCGGAAATTCGCGGTCGGGCCGCCGACGTCGTGAATGTAGCCCTTGAAGTCCGGATCCTGCGTCATCTGTTTCGCTTCTTCGAGCAGCGATTCGTGGCTGCGCGTCTGGATGATACGTCCCTGGTGGAATGTAAGCGCACAGAAGCTGCACGCGCCAAAGCATCCGCGGCAACTCGCGAGGCTGAACTTGACCTCCTCAATCGCCGGGATGCCGCCGAGCGGCTCATAATCGGGGTGGTAGGTGCGCGCGTACGGCAGCGCGTAGACATCGTCCATCTCCTCGGTTGAAAGCGGCATCTGCGGCGGATTCTGCACGACAAAGAGGTTGTCCGCCGGGTACGGCTCCACGAGCGTTTTCGCCGTGAATGGATCGGTATTCTGGTACTGGCGGTAAAAGCTCTTCGCGTAAAGCTCGCGGCTGGTGGAGATCTTGTCGAACGCGGGCAGACGGATCACGTCTTCGCCCACAGGATCGATGGTTGACTTATAAACCGTGCCGCGAACGAAGGTGATGTCCCGTACCGATATGCCGCTCTGCAGTGCCTCGGCAATTTCGACGATCGAACGCTCGCCCATACCGTAGATGAGCAGGTCCGCGCCGGAATCGATCAGAACAGAGCGCTTGAGCTTGTCCGACCAGTAATCGTAATGTGCAAGGCGGCGCAGGCTCGCCTCAATGCCGCCGAGGATGATCGGTGTTTTTTTGTATGTCCGGCGGATCAGGTTCGCGTAGACGACTGCGGCGTAATCGGGGCGTTTGCCCATCTCGCCGCCGGGCGAGTAAAAGTCCTTCTTGCGGCGCTTTTTCGATACGGAGTAGTGGTTTACCATGGAATCCATATTGCCGGCGGAGACGAGAAAGCCAAGCCGGGGTTCGCCCAGAACGCTGATGCTCTCGGGGTCGCGCCAATTCGGCTGTGCGATAATGCCGACCGTGAAGCCGTGTGCCTCCAGCACGCGCGAGATGATCGCCGTGCCGAACGACGGGTGGTCCACATACGCATCGCCGCTGATAAACACAAAGTCGAGCTGCTCGATGCCGCGCTCAAGCAGATCTGCTTTTGAAACGGGTAAAAAATCTTTTCTGTCCATTACATGATTTCCTATACTGATTTATTTCTCCTAGTATACCACAGATCTTCGGAAAACGGAATCGTCTGTGCGGAAAAGCCCGTGCTCAGAAGCGCTCGGGGCGGATGCCGCAGGGCTCTGTCCAGTCAAAGCGCTGCGTATCGTGGCCAAACCGCCAAACGGACGGGCAGGTGGTCCGGTGCCAGTCGAGCGGACGGGCCGTCGGCTGTGCTGCAGATGCGCGGCGATACGCTTTCCGCAGAATCCCGCGCAACGACTCGTTCAGATACGAAGCCGGCACGGAGACGAGGAACGGCGTGCCGCTCTTCGCGACAAGCTCCAGCCAGCGCAACGCGAGCGTTTCATCCACCGCCGCAGTCAGAGGCACGCAGTCCGCGTCGATCGCAAAAAAGCGCCCGTGCTGCGCGGCGGTGAACGCCAGCGTGTTGACACCCATGCGGCGTGTGCGCGGCCATGCCTGTCCGCTTACATCGTCGCCGGTTCGGTTGAGATGCATCAGTCCCGCGCCGAGGTGTCCGATGCAGTTGCAGCCCATGATCAGCGCGCCGTCCGCCGCTTCCAGAATCCGACGGTACAGCGCCGTGATGATTTCCGCCGTCGTGCGCGTCTCGTCCGCGAAGCGCCAGCCGGGCGTTGTCCATTCAAAATCCATCTGAAATCCCCAGCGCCCCAGCAGGTCGTACGTCGAAAAATCGTGCTTGATGAGCTTATAGCCCCAGCCCGAAACCGTACGGATATCCTCCGCGATGTAATCGAGCACGGCAGGAATGGAGGGATCGAGATATTCGCGGTCGCGCTGCAGCCGCCAGCTATCCGGAATCGCCGGGTCGCGGTTCAGCAACAGCCGCACCCAGATGCCCGGGCGCACGCCCTTTGCGCGTATCTTCTCCGCCAGCGCGGGCATATCCGGGAAGCCTTTGTTTCCCGCGCGCCACGGGCCGCCGATGTATCCGTTTCCGCGCAGAACCTGCCAGCAGTCGTCGATGATGAACCACGGGCGGTTTTCGAGCCCTTCTGTCAGCTCGGAAAGCGCCTGCACCTCGCGCAGAACGTCCGCCTCCGTGGCATTTCCGTAGGCGTGATACCAGTTATTCCCGCCGTACACCGGCTCGGGCGGCAGAATCGGGTCAGAGCAAAGCACTTCATAAAAGGCGCACTGTGCGTCGAAGCCGTCCGCATCTTCATAGCGCGCAGCGCAGATCTCCGCCGCGCGCAGCGTGCGCCCATGCAGCCGGACACCCATGCCGCCGCAGCGCGTGTCGAGATACAGCGAATACCCGGCGGCCTCCGCTGTCCAGAAGCACATCGCGCCCGGGCGCACGCGCACGCCGAACGCCTGCGTCTGCGCGCCGCTCTGCACGAAGAAATACCACGGCAGAATGCGCTCGGGCACATAATGCCGCCATTCCAGATCGCCATAGCCGCGCTCCCACGCGCCGCCGAGCACCACACCGTCCTCGGGCAGACGCTCTGCCCAATGCAGGATCACGCGCCGAACCGGCGTCTTTTCCGCCGTCACAAAGACGGCCAGCGCGCCGTCCGTCTCCCGCAGCTCCACGGCGATATCCTGCCACTGCGTCGGATTCTGAAACGCGCGGAACTCGCGCGCATCGTCTGTTTCGATCGTGATGCCCGTCGGCATCGCAAGCACTTTTTCATGCATAGATACTTTCTCTCCCAGCTTTTTTCACCAGTATAACACAGTGCGGCCAAAAAGGAAATCTTCTGCCGCTAAAAAAACTTGACAGGTATTTCTGCGCATGGTACCATAAAAACGACGGATGCGTCGTTTTAATTTTGAGGAGTGTGAAAGTATGCCGAAAGTCACACAGGAGCACCGCGAACAGATGCGTGCGCGCATTCTGGAGGCTGCGGTAAAGGCTTCGGAAATCCGCCCGGCCTACGAGCTGACCATGCGGGATGTCATCCGCAGCGCAAAGCTCAGCCCCGGCGCCGTATACAGCTATTACCGCAACATTGACGATCTCTGGATTGATTTTTTCAACAGCCGGTCGCGCGTCGCGGACGCAGTGCCGGACACAGAGCGCGGCGCAGGGGAGCCGCTTGGCGCGTATATGGATCGCCTGCTCGACGCCGTTGCATTGTCTCTGCGCGAGATTACCCAGCCGGTCGGCAAGATTATCTTCGAGCTCGACACCAAGCGTGCGACGCACCCTGAATTCGCGCGCCGACGCTCGGAAAGCGTCAAGCCCCTGATTTTTTATCACGAAGCGCTCAGCCAGTTGGAGCAGGCGATTCGGGCAGACATGGAAGTCGGCGCTCTGCCGCCTGATACCGATGTGGAAACGGCGCTTGTGTTTTTGCAGACGTCGTTCGACGGCATTCTGCGCGATCTGATTTTCGAGCGGTGTTACGGCCTGAAAAAAACAGCGCCGATCGACGAGACCAAGCTGATAGCCGCGCTGGCGAAAAGCCTGCGCGCACTTTTAAATATTCAAGGGGAGTGATCATTTTGTTCAAGAAGGATTTCCTGTGGGGCGGATCCGTTTCGTGCATGCAGACGGAAGGCGCATGGAACGAGGGCGGAAAGGGCCTCAGCGTCTATGACGTGCAGAAACCGAAGCCCGGCAAATCCGATTGGAAGGTGGCTATCGATTTTTACCACCGCTATCAGGAGGACATCGCGCTGTTCGCGGAGATGGGCTTTAACGCCTACCGGTTCTCCGTAAGCTGGTCGCGCGTTTTTCCGGACGGTGAGGGCGCGGTCAACGAAGAAGGTCTGCGCTTTTACGACGCGGTCATCGATGAGCTGCTTGCAAAGGGCATCGAGCCGGTCGTCTGCCTGTACCACTTCGATATGCCGCTCACCTTACAGAAAAAGTACAGCGGCTGGCGCGGGCGTGAAACCGTGGAGGCGTACCGCGTCTATGCTGAGACGCTTGTACGTCGCTTCGGAAAGCGTGTGAAGTATTACATCCCGTTCAACGAGCAGAACGCCGCCGCGCTCCTCACGCTGCTGACCGGCGGCGTTCCGGCAGAGCAGGCTGCACGCGTACACAGCACCGTGATGCACCATATGTTCCTCGCTGGGGCTTATCTGCACCGCGCTGTGCGGCAGTACGCGCCGCATGCGAAGATCGGCGGCATGGTCAACTTTACGCCGATGTACCCCGCCACCTGCCGTCCGCAGGACGTGCTTGCCGCTGAACGCGCAAACCGAACCTTTAATTTCCAGACGCTCGACGTGCTGGCGACCGGCGAATACCCCGCCGACCTGCTGACCGCGTGGCGCGCGCAGAACGCCATGCCGGAGATGTATGCCGACGATCTCAAACTGCTGAAAAGCGCAAAGATGGATTTCCTCGCACACAGCTATTACATGTCCATTCCGGTTGCGGCGAACGAGGACGGCTCGATTCCCGACCCGGCGCAGCTCATCGGCGCGAACTATTTTGGCAAGGGGCGCAAGAACCCCTATCTCGAGGAGAGTGAATGGGGCTGGGCGATCGATCCCACCGGCCTGCGCCTCGCCGTCAGCCAGATGTATTCGCGCTACCGCCTCCCGATTTTCACCATCGAGTGCGGGATCGGCGTTGACGAGACGGCGGACGAAAACGGATATGTCGACGACGGCTACCGCATCGATTACTTCCGCCGTCACCTTGAGCAGCTCCGGCTTGCCGTGGATGAGGACGGTGTCGATCTGATGGGTTTCCTCACCTGGGGCCCGATCGATATTCTCAGTTCGCAGGGCGAAATGCGCAAGCGCTATGGGTTTATTTATGTGAACCGAACCGACACGGAGCTACGTGATCTGAAACGCAGCCGCAAGAAGAGCTTCGGATGGTTCAAAAAGGTGATTGCCGCGAACGGCAGCGATCTGAGTGACTGAGCAGGAGGATACGAAAATGAACAAGCTGGTATTTGACATCGGGGCAACAAACATCAAGTTCGCGGTCATGACGCCGGAGGGAGACATCGTGAAGCGCTACTCAACACCTACTCCGCATGACACGCTGGAGCACTATCTCGAGGCGCTCTGCGTGCTGGCCGAGCCGGAAAAGGCCGGAGTGGACGGCGTAGCCGTCTCGACCAACGGCCGCATGTACCCGGACGGCGACACCTACCGCGCGTATACGAGCGATTTTCTGATCGGCGTGAACCTTCGGGAGGCGCTGGAAAGCCGCCTGCACTTGCCGGTCACGGTCGAGAACGACGGTCTGGCCGCCGCGCTCGGCGAATGGTGGAAGGGCGCTGGGCGCGGGACAAAAAACATGCTCGGCGTTGTGCTGGGTTCCGGCATGGGCTCCGGACTGATCCTCGATGGCAAGCCGTACAGAGGTTCCAAGCGCAACGCGGCCATGGCGTTCGGCCTGCTCTCGGTCGCCGAGCCGGAGAAGGAGAATTATCTGGCAAGCGGCATTTCGACCGCGTTCCCGCTCGTTCTGTACAAGGTTGCTGCCGCGAAAGGGCTGGATCCCCGCACCGTCACCGGGCCGCAGGTGTTTGAATGGGCCGAGGCGGGCGATCCCGTAGCGGCGGCGCTGCTCGAGCAGTATTACCGGAGCGTCGCGATCCCGATTTTTAGCAGCGCGCTTCTGCTCGATCTTGACTGCATCGTGCTCACAGGCGGCCTTGCCGCGCAGAAGAGCCTCATCGAGGGCGTACAGCGGAACCTCAAAAGCATCGCTGCCCGTGCTCTGACCGTGGAGGGAATCGACATTTCCGCGCTCGGCATCACGATCGACTATCAGGATTTCAATGTCCGGCTGCGCGCAGGCGAGTTGAACCTCGACGCCAATCTGTACGGCGCGCTGTATCATCTGCAAACCGGTTGTTAAAATTATCATTGTAAACGGCAGGGAAATGTGCTATGCTGTTTGTAAAACGCGATCACGCGCAAATCAGAAAAGGAAATCCGCGATGAAAGAAAAATTCCGGGACAGCACGCTTTCCCCGAAAGAGCGTGCAAAAGATCTTCTCGGGCGGCTGACGCTCCGCGAGAAGGTCGGACAGGTGAACCAGAAGCTGTACGGCTTCAACAGCTATACGAGAGACGGTGAGAATATCGAGCTTGCCGATTCTTTCCGGCAGGAGGTCGAAAAATGGGGCGGACTCGGCGTCCTGTACGGCCTTTACCGCGCAGACCCGTGGGCGAACAAAGACTACTCCACCGGTCTGACCGGCACGGCGGCGATCCGTGCCTACAACCTCGCACAGAAATACGTGCTTGACCACTCGCGCTTTCAGATTCCGATGCTCATGAGCACGGAGTGCCCGCACGGCCATCAGGCGCTCGACGGCTATCTGCTGCCGGTCAACCTCGCGATGGGTGCGGCGTGGAATCCGGCACTCGTGGAGGACGGCTTCACCGTTGTCGGCAGGCAGATCCGCGAAATGGGTGTCGATCTCGCGCTGATCTCCATGCTCGACGTGCTCCGCGATCCGCGCTGGGGCCGCAGCGAGGAGTGCTACGGCGAGGATCCGTACCTCTGCGCGCAGAACGCGGCGGCAGCGATACGCGGCTGTGTCCGCGCGGGCGTAGACGCCGTCTCCAAGCATTTCTGTGCACAGGGCGAGACGACCGGCGGCGTCAACGCGAGCGCCGCGCGCATCGGCGAGCGCGAGCTGCGTGAGATCCATTTGCCGCCGATGGCGGCGGCAGCAAAAGCGGGCGCAAAGGGCGTCATGGCGGCGTACAACGAGATCGACGGCATTCCTTGCCACGCCAACGCGTGGCTTCTGCAGGATATCCTGCGCGGCGAAATGGGCTTTGACGGCATCGTCATGGCGGACGGCGTCGCGATCGATCGCCTCAATATGCTGACGGGCGGAGATTTTGCGGCAAGCGGTGCCGCGGCACTGAATGCCGGCGTGGACGTCAGCCTGTGGGACGACGGATTCACGCGTCTCGAGGAGGCCGTGCAGCGCGGGCTTGTTCCGGAGGAAAGGCTGGACCGTGCTGTGCTCCGCGTGCTCGAGATGAAGTTTGAGTGTGGCCTGTTCGAGCATCCGTATCTCGAGGAAAAGCCGCTGACTGTATTTACAGCGGAAAATGCTCCGCAGAGCCTTGAAATCGCGCGCCAGTCTGCCGTTTTGCTCAAAAACGACGGCGTCCTGCCGCTCGATCCCGAGAAGCCGCTTTCCATCGCGGTGATTGGCCCGAATGCGGACGCGATCTACCAGCAGCTCGGCGATTACACGCCGCCGCTTCGGGATGGCGAGGGCATCACGCTGCTCGACGGCGTGCACCGCGCGTTCCCAAACGCCAAAGTGTGCTTCGCACCCGGCTGCACGATTTGCGGCGAAGAAACCGACCGCATCGGAGAAGCAGCCGCACTTGCCGCAGAAAGCGACCTGGTGATTCTGGCGCTTGGCGGTTCCTCCAGCCGCTTCGCCGGTGCGGAGTTTGACACAAACGGCGCGGCGGTCGTCGGCGCAAAGCTGCAGATGGACTGCGGCGAGGGTGTCGACACAGCATCACTCGAGCTGCCCGGCGCGCAGAACGCGCTGGCTGAGGCCGTTTTTGCGGCCGGTAAGCCTGTCGTTTCGGTGATGATCTCCGGCCGTCCGTATGCGATCCCGGAAATCGCCGAAAAGACCGATGCGTTGCTCTGGGCGTTTTATCCCGGCCCGTGGGGCGGTCAGGCAATCGCCGAGGTGCTGAGCGGTGCAGTGAATCCTTCCGGCTGCCTGCCAGTTTCGATCCCGCGCACAGCCGGTCAGCTTCCGGTTTACTACAACGCACGCGCATCCTACGACGTGCTGCGCTACCGCGATCTCGGGAATACGCCGTTGTTCCCGTTCGGTTTCGGCCTGCACTACACGCAATTTATGGTTGAGAACGTGGAAAGCGCGGAGAGCATCGGCGTTGGAGCGCTTCGCGGCGGAGAAACGCATACGGTGCGCTGTACGGTTCATAACACCGGCTGCCGTGCAGGTCACGCCGTTCTGCAGCTTTTCATTCAGGGGATGTCCGGCAGCATCGTGCGCCGCGTGCGCGAGCTCAAGGGCTTTGAAAAGCTCTGGCTTGAGCCGGGTGAGCGGAAGAGCGTTGAGCTGCAGCTCGGGCTTGACGAGCTCGGTGTCTGGAATCGCGCCATGCAGTTTGACGCGGAGCCCGGCACGGTTCGTCTCTGCCTCGCAGAGAGCGGGCGGCCGGTCTGGAACGGCGAAATGAAAATCACGGCGGAATAAATGAAATTGTTCGGACGATATACGTTTTTTCGTGTACCGTCCGTTTTTCTTTCGTGTTTTTTTGATTTTTATCTTGACTTTTTGCAGACTGTGCATTATAATATCGATTGTGTCAAGCGACACGGGCGGGCTGCCGCCTGATATATGCTGGTGTAGCTCAGTTGGTAGAGCAGCTGATTTGTAATCAGCAGGTCAGGGGTTCGAGTCCGTTCACCAGCTCCAAATATGGAGGAGTTCCCGAGTGGCCAAAGGGGACAGACTGTAAATCTGCTGCGTCTCGCTTCGGTGGTTCGAATCCACCCTCCTCCACCAGAAAATGTCCTGATTTAAAAGAATCAGGACATTTTCTTTTTGTATTTTGAGAGGGTGGATTCGAAAGCCCGTAATCAACAGAATTCTATTTCTATATCTGCACTTGAAAGGAACAGAGAATATGAAGCCGCTGATGACAGACAGATTGATTCTGAGGAATTTTGAAGAGAGCGATTACGAGGACGTGTACGAATTCCTGTCTCAAAGGAAAGAGGATGATTTTGAGGCATATCCGGATATTACATATGAGAATGGGCGCGAGCATCTGGAATATCGGGTTCACAATGATGAATTCGTGGCGATCCAGTTAAAGACGACGGGGAAAATCATTGGCAATGTATACTTCGGCAATCGGGATTTTGAATCCAAGGAGCTGGGCTATATCGTAAATAAAGATTATCAGCGACAAGGATATGCAACAGAGGCGATTATAGAAGTTCTGAAGGCGGGATTTCAGGCCGGAGTTCATCGCGTGTTTGCCGAGTGTGATCCCAGAAATATATGCTCGTGGAAGCTTCTTGAAAGCCTGCATTTCTCAAGAGAGGCGTTCTTCAGGCAGAATGTCTATTTCAAAAAGGATGCGAATGGAAATCCGATTTGGCAGGATACGTATGTATACTGCCTGCTCAACAAGCCGCAGAATGGGAAGAAGGCAGTAAATGACGGGGAGACAGTCTGACGCGCGACTCATGCGTGTTATCTACAGACCGCAGCCATTTTTAAATCAAAACGATCAAAAAGACAAAAAACCGGCAGCGGAAAAGCTGTCGGTTTTTCTGTCTGGGAAGAAAAACTTATTCCCGGAACGCAAAGCGGAGCGCGAGGAGCACGAGCGGGGAGAACGCGCGCTGTGCGGCGCAGCGTGAAAATCTGCGAATTTTTGAAAAAACTGACACGCATAAAGCCCCTTTCCAAAATCAAAATAATAACAACAAACGCGAGAAACGTAATAAAAAGGAGAATGAAGATGAGCAGCAACAACACAATGGTGCCTGAGGCACAGGACGCAATGAATCGTTTCAAGATGGAAGCCGCAAATGAAGTCGGCGTAAACCTCAAGCAGGGCTACAACGGCGACCTCACCTCCAAGCAGGCCGGTTCGATCGGCGGCCAGATGGTCAAAAAGATGATCAAGTCCTACGAGGAAAGCATGAAGTAAAGTTCCACCGCAGGGGGCGTCCGGAAACGGGCGCCCCTTCTCTGTTTATTCGTAATCCTCGATAAGCTTGTACGCCTCGGCGAGCGTATCGGTGCGGATCCCGACGAGCAGAAGCTCAAGGTCGGTCTCAGGCAGCCGGTCGAGCGGCGTTTCGATGGCATAAATCGGCACGGTGCCGTCGCCTTCAAAAATCGCGACCATGTTATCAAAGGCGCGGATGGTATAATACGGGTCGGAATTCTTAAAATTTCTTGAATTTGCCGCGTCGCCGGATTCGTTTCCTTGACTTGTTTTTCCGTTTGAGCTATAATGAACGGAAGAGTTTCCATATGCATCGGAGTAGACTGCGCTGGCGGGGATGGTCTCGCGCGCGGAAAGCGCAATGGCGATCGCAAGTACGGCTAAGGCTGTGACGAGCGCGGCCCAGAGCGTGTATTTCCGGTATTCCTCCGGACGCATGGATGCAAAGCGTATTTTCATATAGAAGACCGTCCTTTCATGGATTCTAAACCTTACCTCGTGTGCATAGTATCGGCAGGAGCTGGCAAAAATATACATGCTGGCCGTCTCATGCACTGGGATGATTTCAGGAGGTTCATTGTGCTGAATAAAGAGGATATCAACAAGTACAACACCACGCAGATCACCGGCAGACCAATGAGCCGCACAGACGGCGAAATGGCGCGCTCTGCGGGTGCTACGGCGCAGACGCTGCTTTCGATGATCTGGAAGCTGTTCAAAACGGTTTTCTTCATCGGCGCCATCACCGGCTGTCTTGTGCTGTTCAGCGTGCTGTCCGTTATCTGGAGCTATCACGATGTGGAGATGAATTCCAGTCTCGCGTCGTTCAAACTCAAAGAATCGAGCTTTGTCTATGTGGCGGATACGCTGCACATCGACAGCGTGGAGACGGCGAACTGGACGGAACATATGCGCTATAACTCCACGGAGATCCGCACGCGTGTCGATTTCACGCAGATTCCGCAGATTATGAAGGACGCGATGATCGCCATCGAGGACAAGCGCTTCTACGAGCACAGCGGCGTCGACTGGCGCAGAACGCTTGCCGCGGTGTACGGCCTTGCGACCGGCACGGATACGGCGGGCGGTTCGACGATTACACAGCAGCTGATCAAAAACTTGACAGGCGAAAATCAGGTCAGTATCACGCGAAAGATCAAAGAGATCTTCATGGCGCTGAACCTTGAGAAAAAATACACGAAGGATGAGATTCTCGAAGCGTATCTGAACCTCGTCAATTACGGCAACGGCTATTACGGCGTGCAGGCGGCGGCTAAGGGCTACTTCGGCAAGAATATCTGGGAGTGCAGCATCGCGGAGTGCGCCACGATCGCCGCAACGACGCAGAACCCTTCGGCGCTGTGCGTCTTCTATCATCCGGAAGCCAACCGTGAACGCCGCGAGATCGTTATTTCGGAAATGCTCAATCAGGGCCTCATCACGAACGCCGAGTATAAAGAGGCGATGGAAGAATCCGCCAATCTGAAGCTGCGCGGCGTCGACTTTGAGGTGGACGATTCTGATGAAGCGGACAGTGACGAGGATCAGAACACCCCGCTCAACGATGTCTGGAACTGGTACGATGAGGAGGTTTTTAAGGACGCGAAAAACCTGCTGATGGAGTATTCCAACCTCAGCGGTGACAATGCGGTCGACATGCTCTATAACGGCGGTCTGAAGATTTATTCTGCGCAGTATGTGCCGATGCAGGAGAGCTTTGAGAGCTTTCTCCGATACAACTGGCAGGAATTCACGGAGGACAGCGTAATCTGGTCCGGCACCTGCCTGATGGAGTACGATGGCCGCATTCTGGCCGTCAATTCCAACAAGGTGGATTCCGAGGGCAACTATATAGAAAAGACGGGAAACCGCGGCTGGAACAATGTGTCCTCTGCGTCGAACCAGCCGGGCTCGTCGATTAAGCCGGTCGGTGTCTACGCACCGGGAATCGAGAACAATGTGATTACCTACGGCTCCGTCGTCAAGGATGAACCGCTCCCGAATTATTTCGGCGACGGTCGTCCCGGCCCGTACAACTTTGACGGCTCCTATTCCGGCATGGTCAATGTGGATCAGGCGCTGACGGAGTCCCTGAACGCGCCGGCGGTGCAGATTGTCAATCAGCTTTCGCCGCTCGTGAGCTTCCAGTTCCTGACCCAGAACCTGCACTTCACGACGCTGACGGAAGGCGATTCGTACAACCTCGGCGGCGTTTCGATCGGCGGTCTGGAAGAGGGCGTCACCGTCCGCGAGATGGTCGGCGCATACCAGATCTTCGGAAACGGCGGCAAGTACAACACGCCGTACACGATTTACCGCATTGAGGACCATGACGGCAACGTCATTTACGACTATCAGGATCGTGTAGCGGAGCAGGCGATTTCCTTCGACACGGCCACGATTATGAATAAACTGCTCCATCTGCCAATCGAGGGTACAGACGACGCATACCCCACTGCGCAGATGGTGCGCCGCAGCGATCTCGACCAGATCGGTAAGACCGGTACGACCGATGATTACTGCGACATCTGGTACATGGGCGGTACACCGTCCTTTATCTGCGGTATCTGGTACGGCCACGAGACAAAGAGTGAGGTCTACGACACAAACGGCGCAAAGAGAATGTACAATGGCATCATCAACTGGATGGACGCCAATTACTACGATTTCCTCCACAGCGGCAGCTATGTGCTGAGCGACAATGTGGTGCAGATGACCTTCTGCCGAGACAGCGGCCTGCGTGCCGGAGAAGACTGCAAAGAAAAGGCGACCGGCTGGTTCTCGCAGAGCAATCTGCCGAGAACGTGCAACGGCACGACGGATCACATCACCGGCAAAAATAATAGCCCGTCTCCGTCGCCAAGCGTCTCGCCGTCTCCGAGCGTCTCGCCGTCCCCGAGCACGTCTGCGACACCGACGGCTTCACCGTCGCCGACAGCGCCGCCTGCAACGGCGACCCCGACGGCAGCACCCACACCGACTCCGACAGCAGCACCCACGCCGACTCCAACGCCGACGGAGGTGCCTGCAACGCCGACACCGGCTCCGACGGAGGTGCCCGCGACGCCGGAGCCGGATCCCGGTTCAACAGACGGCTGATCGTGAAATCAACCGATAGTTTCTGCCCAAGTGTTCTCCGGAGCATTTGGGCAGTTCTCTTTTGAGAAAAATTAGGCTTGCTTTTTGTTTGAATGTGTGGTAAACTGTTCACTGTTGCAATACAAACGTATTCAGGTGGTGGACAATGAAAAACACATCTTATTTGCTGATCGATGAGGACGTTTTGCCCGAGGTATACCAGAAGGTCGTGCACGTCAATCAGCTTTTGGAAACCGGCGAAGCTTCGAACACTTCGGAGGCGGTAAAGCTTGCGGGAATCTCGCGAAGCGTATATTATAAGTATAAGAACGCCGTGTTTCCGTACACCAAGAAGGAAACAGGCTCCATCATGACGGTGCAGGTGGTGCTGATCGACAAGCCCGGCGTGCTGGTGAATCTGTTGACGGTATTTTATAAGGCCAATGCAAATATTCTGACGATCAACCAGAATATTCCGGTTAAGGGCAAGGCGTTTGTCTCTGTTTCAGCCCGCAGCGAAAATATGAGCATTGAAGTTGACGAGCTGCTGAAGCGGCTTTTTGAAGTGCAGGGCGTCATCAAAATTGACAGTATAGTCGGTTAAGGACGAACCGATAGAAAGGAAGAGGGAAATGGCATATATAGCGGTTCTCGGTCACGGTGTGGTCGGCTCCGGTGTTCTGGAGGTTCTTACAACGCACACGGCAAGCATCACAAAACGGGCCAAGGAAGAAATCAAAGTCAAATACATTCTCGATCTCAAGGATTTTCCCGGTCTGCCGTACAGTGATTGCTTCACAAAGGATTTTCAGGTCATCCTGAACGATCCGGAAATTCAGATTGTTGTGGAGGTTATGGGCGGTCTGCATCCGGCGTATGATTTTGTCAAGGCGTGTCTGGAAAACGGCAAGAGCGTCGTCACCTCCAACAAGGAGCTTGTCGCGAAGAAGGGCGCGGAGCTGTTGGCGATCGCGCAGCGAAACAACCTCAACTTCCTGTTTGAGGCGAGCGTCGGCGGCGGCATTCCGATCATCCGGCCGATCAGCCAGTGCCTCGCAGCGAACGAGGTGACGGAGATTGCCGGTATTCTGAACGGCACGACAAACTTTATCCTGACGAAGATGATCCGCGAGCAGATGACGTTCGGCGATGCGCTCGCGCTGGCACAGAAGCTCGGCTATGCGGAGCGCGACCCGCGCGCGGACGTGGAGGGCGACGACGCCTGCCGCAAAATCTGCATCCTCGCCTCGCTCGCATTCGGCACGCACGTTTATCCCGATTCCGTCTACACGGAGGGCATCACGAAGATCACGCTTGAGGATGTCGATTTCGCGGATGTCTGGGGCGGCGTCATCAAGCTGATTGGCTCAGTGAAGATGCTCGAAAGCGGACAGGTGCATATTATGGTGTGCCCGATGTTCGTACACCGCGGCAGCCAGCTCGCGAGCGTGGACGACGTCTTCAACGGCATCATGGTGCGCGGTGACGCAACCGGCGACGTTGTGTTCTACGGCAAGGGCGCGGGCAAGCTGCCCACGGCCAGCGCCGTCGTGGCGGACGTCATCGACTGTGTGAAGCATTTCAAGGCGCGCAAGTACCTGTTCTGGGACGAGGCGAAGCCGAATTATATCGCGGATTTCGGCAGCATGAAAACGTCTGCCTATGTGCGCGTGGCGGCGGAAAGCGGCGACGCGGCGTACAGCGCAGCGGAAAGTGTGTTTGGCTCCGTGACACGTCTGCTTGCAAAGAAGCCAGTGGAAAGCGAAGCGGGCTTTACGGTGAGCGGCCTGACCGAAAACGAGCTGCAGGAGAAGCTCGCCGCACTCGAAGAGCGCGGTGTCCGGGTTCTGAACCGCATCCGGATCTCCGATTATTAAGAGAAAGGACGGTCGCACATGATCCGCATTGATATTCCGGCCACCAGTGCCAACCTTGGCTCCGGTTTTGACTCCCTCGGGATTGCGCTCACCATGCACAACCGCGTGTGGATGGAGGAATCCGACAGCCTTGAGATTACGACAACAGATGATATTCAGGTGCCGACGGATGAGAGCAACCTGATTTACTGGGCGGCGCAGCATCTCTATGAGATGTGCGGCAAAAAGCTGCCCGGCCTGCGCATTATCCAGGAGAACAACATCCCGATGGCGCGCGGCCTCGGCAGCAGCTCGGCGTGTATCGTCGCCGGTATCCTCGGCGCAAACCGCATGCTCGGCTCCCCGCTTTCGCAAACGGATCTCATCAACCTCGCGGCGCAGATCGAAGGACACCCCGACAACACCAGCCCGGCGATTTCCGGCGGTCTGGTTGCCTCCGCCATGGAGGGCAGGCGCGTGTACAGCGTCAGCGTTCCGGTTTCGGAGAAGATCAGCTTCGCCGTGATGATCCCGCCATTTGAGCTGAAAACGGAAAAGGCGCGCGGCGTTCTGCCCGCGACGTATTCGCGCGAGGATACGGTTTACAACCTCTCGCGTTCCGGTCTGATGACCGCCTCGCTCTTCTCGGGCGATCTGCAGAACCTGCGCGTCGCCGTGCAGGACCGGATCCACCAGCCGTACCGCTCGGGCCTGATCGAAAACTACGACAAGGTGTTCCGCATGAGCTATGAACTCGGCTCGCTCGGCACATATGTCAGCGGCGCCGGCCCGACGATCATCTCGATGATCGACACCGCTGAGGCGGAGGAATTCGGCAGAACGTGCGAGTCCCATCTCGAGGACCGCGGCGTGCACGGCTGGCGCGTGGAGATTTTGCACGCCGATCCGGAAGGCGCAAAAATTATTATTGAGTGAATTCCGCTGCGGACAATCCGCAGCGCAGGGATACATAGAGGCAAAGGCGCCGGGCAGAAGGGATACGGCGATGCCTCGCAGAAAGGATGATACACCATGGCATTGATCGTTCAGAAGTTCGGCGGTTCTTCGGTGAAGGATGCTGAGCGTCTGTTCAACGTCGCCGATATCGTCACATCCAAGTACAGGGAGGGCAACGACGTCGTCGTTGTTGTCTCAGCGCAGGGCGATACCACGGACGACCTCATTGAAAAGGCAAAGGAAATCAACAAGAACCCCTCAAAGCGCGAAATGGATCAGCTTCTGACGGCTGGCGAGCAGATTTCGGCATCGCTCCTCGCGATGGCGATTGAGCAGCTCGGCTATCCGGTTGTGTCGCTGCTCGGCTGGCAGGCGGGCTTTACCACCTCCACGGCATACGGCAGCGCGCGCATCAAGCGCGTCAACCCGGAGCGCATCCGCGCGGAGCTTTCGCGCCGCAATATCGTTGTGGTAACGGGTTTTCAGGGCGTCAACAAATACGACGACATGACGACACTCGGCCGCGGCGGCAGCGATACGAGCGCCGTGGCGATCGCGGCGGCCATGCACGCCGATCTGTGCCAGATCTACACGGATGTCGACGGCGTCTATACCGCCGACCCGAGAAAGATTCCGGCAGCCCAGAAGCTGGACGTCATCTCCTACGACGAGATGCTGGAGCTTGCGACACTCGGCGCGCAGGTGCTCAACAACCGTTCAGTTGAAATGGCGAAGAAATATCACATTGAGTTAGAGGTTCTTTCCAGCCTGACGCGGGCGAAGGGAACGATTGTCAAGGAGGTTACCAACGTGGAAAAAATGCTCATCAGCGGCGTCGCAAAGGACGATAATATTGCCAGAATTTCGATTATCGGTGTTCCGGATAAGCCGGGCCTTGCGTTCCGCATCTTCTCGAAGCTGGCGCAGAAAAACATCAACGTCGATATCATTCTGCAGTCCATCGGCAGAAACGGCACCAAGGACATCAGCTTTACGGTTGAGCGGGACAAGATGGACACGGCGAGCGAGCTGCTGGAATCGTATGTCGAGATGATCGGCGCAAGCAGCGTCGTGTACGACGACAACGTGGCGAAGGTCTCTATTGTCGGTTCCGGTATGGAGTCGCATCCGGGCGTTGCGTCCGATATGTTTGAGGCGCTCTTTGAGGCGAACGTCAATATCCAGATGATCGCGACGAGTGAGATCAAGATCTCCGTCCTCATCGACAAGGAGGACGCAAACAAGGCGGTCGCGGCCATTCACGCGAAGTTCTTTGAGCAGGTCATGCAGTAATCTTTCCCAGCGCATGATTTCACCCCCGGCGCAAACAATAAGCCGGGGGTGATTTTATGTTTCCGAATGGTTTTGGCGGCAACGGCTACTGGGGGCCGGAAAATTTTGTCCTCGGCGCCGCGCTGTTCGACTGGCGGGCCGGCTTCAGCGACCTGCCCGACGAGGTCAAGGAATACCTGACCGAGCACGAGAATGAAATCCACAGTGAAGAGGATGTGGATCGCCTCGTGCGCTCGTACAACATGAAAAAGTAAGCGAAGAAGCGGAGCTTTCCCTTGCAGGGGGGCTTCGCTTCTCTATTGCATTCCGTTCTCCGCCGTGTTATACTGGTCAGGAAAGGGGAGATTTTATGACGTTGGAAACGATGAATACGATTTCCGACCGCGTGCACGCGCAGCTCGACCGCGTGACGGAAATCTGGAAACAGGCGCTCGGAGAAGCGCTTACCGGCGTGTATCTGCACGGCTCGCTCGTACTCGGCGCGTTCCGCGAGGGTGTGAGCGACCTCGATCTGCTGGTTGTCTGCCGGGAACGCTTGCCGCGCGAAAAGCGGTTGGAGATCGTGCGGCAGATCATGGAGGCGGACGGCAAACCGTGTCCGTTGGAGATGTCCGCCGTCTGCCTTTCGGATCTCAGACCGTGGCGCCATCCGGTCCGGTGCCAGTTCCATTACAGCGATTTCTGGACCGCGCGCTACCGGGAGATGCTTTCCGGGAAGATCGGCGCGCATTTTCTGCTCGACGAGGATTTTGAGGATCCGGATATCACCTGCCATGTCAAGCTGACGCGCCAGAGTGGGATCTGCCTGTACGGCGAAGCGATTGATACGGTGTTTCCGCCGGTGCCGGAAGTGGACTTCTGGCAGTCGATTTCGGCAGACGTGCACGATTATGATTTCAACGCGTATGAACCGCGCTATTTTGCGAGCAACATTCTGATCCTCGGGCGCGTGCTGTCGTACAAGGTGGAACACCGCATCCTCTCGAAGTACGAAGCGGGCGTCTGGACAGCGGAGCACGTGCCGGAAGCGCTGCGCCCGGTTGTGCTCGACGCGCTGGACGCGTGGTACACGGGACGAGAAATGCGGGAAACGGACCCTGCGCTTTTGGACGCGCTGAAGAACTATCTGATCGACGCCATAGAAAACTGAACGCCTGCCGCTGCCCTTTTGGGGATCAGCGGCAGGCGCTTTCTGTTATACGAGCTCGGTCTCGGTGTGGCCGGTCTCCTCGAAATCGCATAGCCCGTCCACGCCGCAGTTGACCATGCTGCGCACGGCGGCGTCCGTATAAAACGCCATGTGCTGCGTCATGATGACATTCGGGAACTGGCGCAGATAGGCCATGTCGCGGTTCGCGAGGATATCGTCGCGGCGGTTTTCGTGGTAGATACCCTCCTCCTTGTCGAAGACGTCCAGCGCGAGCGAGCCGATTTTCTGACTCTCAATGCCCTCAATGATGGCGGTGAAATCCATCAGCTCACCGCGCGCACAGTTGATGAGCATGACGCCATCCTTCATTTTGGCGAGCGCTTCGCGGTTGATGATGCGGCGTGTGCTCTCAAGCAGCGGCATGTGCAGGGAAATCACATCGCAGGTGCGGTACAGGGTGTCGGTATCCACGTACGTGCACAGCCCGGTGAGCGCCGGGTTTTCGCGCACGTCGCTTGCGAGAATTCGGCAGCCGAAGCCGCTGAGGTTGCGGATGGCCGCCGCGCCGATCTTGCCGGTACCCAGAATACCGACGGTCAGATCCTTCATTTCACGCCCCTGCAGGCCAGCGAGCGAGTAGTCATTGACCTGCATGCGCCAGAGCGCGGGCTTGTATTTGCGCAGGCTCAGAAGCATCAGCATCACGGTGTAGTCCGCAACGCCGGTCGGCGCGTAATTTGCGTTGCACACCTTGATGCCGAGCGCTTTTGCAGCGTCGAGATCGATGTGGTTGTAGCCGATCGTGCGCGTGGAGATGTATTGCACGCCGCGCGTCTTGAGTGCCTCGAGCAGCTCGCGCGTAAACCGCGTGCGCCCGAGTGTCGTCACGCCGGTGCAGCCGTTTACCGTATCGATGTTTTCAATCGTCAGCGCCTCGCTGTGCAGGGAAAGCTCCGCGTGGCGGCGGGCGGCGGCAGTTTCAAAATCGCGCGCTTCGTCGGCGCGCATCTCATAGACGGCGATTTTCATGGTCGTTCAACCTCTCTTTTCTGGATTCTGCCCACGCTGCACCGCTTTTATGCGATGCTTCTTAGGCGCGTTGTAGGGGATTCACTTTAAACTGTTGATTTCACGAATTAACTAATTAAATCACAACAATATTATAGCGGGATTCATGCCTGCCGTCAAGCCGGAAAAATGTGCAGGAAGTCCGTTGCGCTCCCATGCTTTTTGTGCTATTATGGAAAAAAGTCCAGTTTATGAGGAGTTTGGTGATATGACGGATTATGAGATCAAAGTGCAGAATTTCCGGTGCCTGAACGCCGTCGCCAGAAAAGGCGAAACGGTGTTTGTCGGCTCGTCTCTGTGTGAGCTGTTTCCGATCAGCGAGATGCTGCAGAATGTGGAGCCGCGTCTGCGCGTCTATAACCGCGGCATCGGCGGCGATGTAACGGACGGTCTGCTCGAGCGCATGGAGGAATCCGTGTTTGCCCTCGAGCCAAAGAAAGTGTTTATCAACATCGGCACGAACGATATCAGCCGTCCCGGCTATACGCGCGAGCGTTTGCTTGCGCAGTACCGGAAGATTCTGGAGATGATACAGACGCGGCTGCCGGAAACGAAGATCTACGTGATGAGCTATTATCCTGTGAACCGCGAACTGCCGGGGATGGATCCCGAACATGTCCGCGAGATGTTCGGCGCGCGCACGAACGAGGAACTGCGCGTGGTGAACGCAGAGCTCGAGCGCATGGCGGCGCAGCTTGGCTGCACGTACATCGACGTGTTCGACTGCCTGACCGACGAGCACGGCAATCTGCGCGTGGCGTACACCATTGAGGGCATGCATATGTATGCAAACGGCTATGCGGTTGTTCTGGAGCGCCTCATGCCGTATCTTTTGGAGGAAGTATGATGAACAATCTTGTGATGAAGGAAATCAAAAAATCCGGTCAATACCTGAATGCGGCGCTGTATGTGCCAAAGACGGAGCCGGAGGAGAAATATCCGCTCGTGCTGTTTCTGCACGGCGCGGGAGAGCGCGGGGAGGACATCCATAAGGTACTCGATTTCACGCCCGGCGCAGACGCCTTTACGGCGGAGAGCTGGCAAAAAGAGCATCCGTGCTTCGTCCTGATGCCGCAGTGTCCGGACGGCAAAACATGGCTGCCATTTATCGATCTGCTGGCCGATGCGCTTAGCCGCCTGCCGCGCGAGTATCCCATCGATGTGTGCCGCATCTATGTGACCGGCGTTTCGCTGGGCGGCGCGGGCACATGGGCGCTGCTCGCAAAGTGTCCGCATCTCATCGCGGCGGCCATGCCGATCTGCGGTTATTCAGATCCGTTTGCGGTGCGTGCGGCGAAGCATGTGCCGGTCTGGGCGTTCCATGCGGCAGATGATCCGGTCGTGCCTGTTACCGGCGAATACCATTCCCCGCATGGCCCGCACGGCGTCGGTACACGCATGATCGTTTCGAGTCTGCGCTCTGCCGGAAACCGGGATGTGCATTACACGGAGTATCCCGCGGGCTATATGGAAAAAGAGTGGAAAACACACCCGCACGCTTCGTGGGCGCCTGCCTACAATACAAAGGAAGCGCTCGAGTGGATGCTCACAAAGACGCGTCTCGACCGATACGAGATCGAGCTGATCTGCCCGGGCGTGTTCTACATTGAAGATTTCAACAACGATTCGATGTATCTGGTTGAGGGTAAGGAAAAGGCGCTGCTGATCGACACCGGTCTCGGCGGCGGAGATTTTCGCGCCATGGTCGAATCGCTCACGACTTTGCCGGTGGAGCTTGCGGTCACGCATGCGCATCTCGACCATATGCGGCTCAGCTATCTTTTTGACCGGTTCTACATGTCCAAAAAGGATCTGCCGCTTGTGCCGCGCGTACAGGATGCGTTCCCGGAGAACACCTCGGCGGCGGGAAACGTCATCGATATTCGCGATGGCGACGTGATCGACCTCGGCGGCGTGGAGATCGAGGTGGCGGAGGTCTGCGGCCATACGCCCGGCTCTGTTGTGTTCATCGATCGCACGCACAAGTGCGTCTTCACCGGCGACGCGCTCGGCCTGTGGATGCAGGTTCCGATGGCGCTGCCGATCAGCGAATATAAGACCTATCTGCTCCGTCTGCGGGAAAAGCTTCGGCAGGAAGGATACACGGAGCTTGCGTTCCTCGGCGGACACCGCCGGCAGGAGGGCGGTCTGTTCCCGATGGAGGACGTCTATATCCCGAACAGCTACGAAAAGCTCGAGGATATGATCGTGTTGTGCGATCTGGTGCTCGCGCACGAAACGGAGGAGCGCCCGTATCCGGTGAATTTCGGCGAGCCCGCGCTCGAAGCGTCCTATCGCACCGCCAATATGGTCTTTAAAGAATCGGTGCGGAAATAAAATGAACCTTTCACCGTTTCTCGCTGCATGCGGCGCTGCGGCGGATGTGCATTTGACCCATTTCCTTTGCGTTACGCCGGTGGGCATCGCGGCGCAGTATGCCGCGCCGCCTTACCGCATGGATACACTGCGGCTCTGCTATTCGATGACGAAATCCTTCACATCGCTCGCAGTCGGCATCGCGTGGGGACAAGGGCTTCTGGCACTCGATGATTTGATCGGCGATATTCTGCCGGACTGTATGCCGGAGGATCGCGGTCATCCCGCGTGGGAAATCCGCGTGCGCGATTTACTCACGATGTCGGGCGGCATCGGGGAGAATACATACAGCGCGCTGTTCGGCGAGCCGGATTGGGTGAAGGCGTATCTGCATCAGGATTTCCCGCACCCGCCCGGCGGCGTTTACCTGTACAGCACGCACGGCTCGCATGTGCTTTCGGCGCTTGTCGAGCGTGTTTCGGGGCAGTCGCTTGAGGATTTTCTGAACCGCTATCTGTTTCATCCGATGGGGATTTTCGAAGCCCAGTGGGAACGCGCGCCGGAGGGACGCATTGCGGGCGGCATGGGGCTGAGCCTCTATCCCGCATCGCTCGCAAAGATCGCACAGATGCTTTTGAACAGCGGCGCATACGGCGGGCAGCAGCTTCTACCCGCAGCGTATCTCGATCTGGCAGCGGCTGTGCAGATCAAAAAACAGGGTCACGATCCCGAGGCGGTATACGGCGGGGACGGCTACGGCTTTCAGTTTCACATCGGCAAGCACGAACATTACCGCATGGATGGTGCGTTCGGGCAGATCTGTCTCATTTGTCCCCAAAAACGGCTCGCGTTTGTGGCGCTCTCGTCCGGCTCAAAAACCGAGTCGCTGCTCCGGCTGATTTATACGCACTTCCTCGAGGATGCGCCGCCGTTTTCCGCCGGCATATACCGCATGGAGGAAAATCCGATGCACATCCGAACGCTGGCACTCAGCGGAGATTGGGAAGACGGTACGCTGACGCTGCAAACAGACACCGGCGTGCAGACGCTTCGGTTCCGATTGAACGGCGAAACATGCGGCCGGACAGTGTTCATCAAGGATTTGCAGACGCATGAGCAGACATATGTCTGCCGGGCGGCCTGGCGGGACGGTCTGGAGCTGACTGTGCACTATATCGAGACGCCGTATATCGCGGTGCATCGGCTGTCCTTTTTGGAAAACGCCGTGCGACTGGATTTTCAAATCAACGTCAGCTTCACGCTGAAGGATTTTGCCGCCGTGGGGATCTTATGTACATAAAAAAGGAGCAGTTCATGCGGCACTTATGGGGGAAAGGCAGCCGCATGGCCTGCTCCTTTTTCTTGCGGCATAAACAGGGAGCAAACACAGCATGCACAAATGGTTTGTTGAAACTAACTGACCCGCCCGATATTTCGACGAAAATGCGGGGAGGTGCGGTTTTTCAAGAAAAAACGCTTGACAAATCCTTTTGTCGGTCGTATTCTATTTATTGGTTAGCATAAGCTAACCAAATTTAAAGGCTATAAGTTAGAATTAACTAACTAATGCGATGGAAAGGAAGGCGGTCGTCATGCCGCTGTCATTTGCAAATGTCGGTGAGGAGAACATCGTGAAAAAGGTGGGCGGGAAAGCCGAGGTGCGTGCGCATCTGGAGAATCTTGGCTTCGTGGCCGGCGCCGCCGTCACGGTCATCACCTCGCTCGGCGGAAACATCATCGTTCGGGTCAAAGGCTCCCGCGTTGCGATCAGCCGCGAGATGGCCGGAAAAATCATAGTTTGAAAGGAAGGCAGCACAATGAAAACATTGAAGGAAGCACGCGTGGGCGAAACCTGCAGGGTCGTCCGCCTGCACGGGGAGGGCGCGGTCAAGCGCCGCATCATGGATATGGGCATCACAAAAGGTGTCAGTGTGTTCATCCGCAAGGTTGCACCGCTGGGCGATCCGGTGGAGATCAATGTCCGCGGCTATGAGCTTTCCCTTCGGAAGGCCGATGCGGAAATGATCGAGGTCGAGTGATTTTTACCTGTAGGTTAGAATAAACTAACCAACGAAGATTGCGTAAGGAAGGAAATAAACTATGAAGATCAAAATTGCACTTGCCGGCAACCCGAACAGCGGCAAAACCACGCTGTTCAACGCCCTTACCGGTTCCAACCAGTTCGTCGGCAACTGGCCGGGCGTCACCGTGGAGAAGAAGGAAGGGCGGCTCAAAAAGCACGACAACGTCGTGATCGTCGATCTGCCGGGTATCTACTCGCTGTCGCCCTATACGCTTGAGGAAGTTGTCGCGCGCAGCTTCCTGATTCAGGAGCGCCCGGATGCCATTCTCAACATCGTGGACGGTACGAACCTTGAGCGCAACCTGTATCTGACGACACAGCTCACCGAGCTCGGCATTCCGGTAGTCGTCGCGATCAACATGATGGACGTTGTCGAGAAGAACGGCGATAAAATCCGGATTGAGGCCTTGTCGGAAGCACTCGGCTGTAAGGTCGTCGAGATTTCCGCGCTGCGCGGAAAGGGTGTCATGGAAGCAGCGGAAGCTGCGGTGCAGGCAGCCAGTGCAGAGAGAACCGTCCCGATGCATCGGTTCAGCGGCGCAGTAGAGCATGCAATCGCCCATATCGAGGAGGTCGCCGTGCATGGGCTGCCCGAGGAGCAGCAGCGCTGGTATGCCATCAAGATTTTTGAGCGCGATGACAAGGTGCTCGGGCAGCTCGGACTCAGCGAAACGGATCGCGCGCACATTGCAAAAGACATCGAGGCGGCGGAAAAAGAGCTGGATGACGACGCGGAAAGCATCATCACAAACGAGCGCTATGTGTATATCGGCTCCATCATCCATCAGTGCTACAAGAAAAAGAGCAGCGGCAGCCTTACCGTTTCGGATAAGATCGATAAGGTTGTCACAAACCGTTTCCTTGCGCTCCCGATTTTCGCGGTCATTATGGTGATTGTCTACTACATATCGGTCACGACGGTCGGTACGATTGCGACAGATTGGGCAAACGACGGCGTATTCGGCGATGGCTGGCATCTGTTCGGCATCGGCAGTGGAGAATATGACGACGCGATGACCGAATATGCGAAGGAAACGATCTGGACGGATGAGGTCGTATCCACCGTACAGACGGCAAAGGATGCCGGTGTCGTCGGTGCGGACGAGGTACTCGGCAGCATCGAGGATGAGGATTTCGGCGCGTTTGACGAAGCGTACGGCTCTTATGCGGACGCGCTCGCGGAGGATGGCTTCGATATTTCCGAAACGGTTGACGCGGCCATGGAGGAAGCGCCCGACCCGGCAGCGTACGGCGTTTGGATCCCGGGCATTCCGGTGCTTGTGGAAAACGGTCTCGATGTGATCGGATGCGCGGATTGGCTCAAAGGACTGATTCTGGACGGCATTGTCGGGGGCGTCGGCGCAGTGCTTGGCTTTGTCCCGCAGATGCTCATCCTGTTCATTTTCCTCGCGTTCCTGGAAAGCTGCGGCTATATGGCCCGCATTGCGTTTGTGATGGATCGCATTTTCCGCAAGTTCGGCCTTTCCGGCAAGTCCTTCATTCCGATGCTCATCGGCTCGGGCTGCGGCGTTCCGGGCATCATGGCCTCGCGCACGATTGAAAACGAGCGCGACCGTCGCATGACAATCATGACGACGACGTTTATCCCCTGCGGCGCAAAACTGCCGATCATCGCGCTGATCGCAACGGCACTCTTCGGCGGCGCATGGTGGGTCGCACCGAGCGCCTATTTCCTCGGCGTGGCGGCGATCGTGATTTCCGGCATTATGCTGAAAAAGACGAAGATGTTCGCGGGCGATCCGGCTCCGTTCGTCATGGAGCTTCCGGCGTACCATTGGCCGACCGTCGGCAATATCCTCCGCTCCATGTGGGAGCGCGGCTGGTCCTTCATCAAGAAGGCGGGTACCATCATTCTGCTGTCCTCCATCGTCATTTGGGCGGGTTCCTGCTTTGGCATGGTCGATGGACAGTTTGTGTTTGACGCGGAGATGGAGCTGGAAGCCAGCCTGCTCGGTATGCTCGGCAATGCGATTTGCTGGATCTTCGCGCCGCTCGGCTTTGGCAATATCAAGGCAGCCATTGCGACGATCATGGGCCTTGTTGCAAAGGAAGAGGTTGTCGGCGTATTCGGTGTGCTCGATTTCGAGGGCATGACGCAGCTTGCGGCTTATGCGTTCCTCGTGTTCAACCTGCTCTGCGCGCCGTGCTTTGCGGCGATCGGCGCGATCCGCCGCGAGATGAACAGCGCGAAGTGGACGTGGTTTGCGATTGGCTACCAGTGTGTATTTGCCTACGGAGCAGCTTTGGTCGTCTATCAGCTCGGAATGCTCTTCACAGGCAGCGGCAATGTAATCGGCTCGATCGCCGCGTTTATAGTCCTCGCCTTCGTGGTTTATATGCTTGTCCGCCCGTATAAGGAGAGCCAGACGCTCCGCGAAAAGGTTCGCGTGCAGTAACAGAAGGAAGGTGCGCATCATGACAGCATGGTTCATGGAAAATCTGGCGACGATCCTTGTTGGGCTCGTTTTGCTGGTGGTTGTTGCGGCGATTGTTCTGTGCATGTACCGAGGACGGAAAAAGGGTAAAGCCGGCTGTGGCTGCGGGTGCGCAAACTGCCCGATGCATGGAAGCTGTCACAAGTGAATTCCGGGATCCCGCAGACTTTATTGCCCGGGGAATTGCAAAACCGGCAGCGGCGTGTTAAAATAAACGCGAATACTGCTGAAGGAAGCGATTTTGATGAAAATTTACGGCTCTATGCTCTGCAAGGACTGCGTCGCGTGCTGTGAAGCGCTCGACCGCGCCGGAATTCCCTATACCTTTCTGAACATCACGGAGGATTTGGCGGTGCTGAAGGAATTTCTGCGCCTGCGCGATGAAAATCCACTGTTTCAGGATATCAAGGAGAACGGCGGTATCGGCATCCCGTGCATCGTCCGGGAGGACGGCACGCTGACGCTTGACTGGGAGACGCTGCTGCCCGGGGAGATGACGCGATGAAAAAGCAGACGGAGGTTGTCGCCGCCCTGATCTGGAACGGCGATCGGTTTATGATTTGTCAGCGCCCGGCGCATAAGGCGCGCGGCCTTTTGTGGGAGTTTGTCGGCGGCAAGGTGGAGCCGGGAGAGACAAAGCAGGCGGCGCTCGTGCGCGAATGCCGCGAGGAACTCGGCGTGACCGTCTCGGTGGGCGAACCGTATATGGATGTCGTGTACGACTATCCCGATCTGCTTGTGCACCTCACGCTGTTCTCTGCGCGGATCGCCGAGGGCACGCCGCGCTTACTCGAGCACAACGACCTGCGCTGGATCACCCCTGCCGAGATTCCGGAATATGATTTCTGCCCTGCGGATGTGGAGATTCTCGACAAAATTCGGGCGAATTTTATCTGATGTCATCATCACAAAAAAACGCCAGCCGAAACAGCTGTTGTCTCGGCTGGCATTATTTTATATATCGCTTATAGTTTTGCACGCTCTTGTTCTATGGCTTTCAGATCGATCCGTTCGAACAAGATGGAGATTTCAGGCAGAACCAGCCCAGCCGGGACGGTCTGCGGAGACCAACAGGCTTTAAGCTGCAACCAGCCGTGCAATTTTTCCGAGGAAAAGGGCAGAAACGGCGCGAGCAGAGCAGCGAGGTTCGCGATGAGCTGCACACAATTGAAGAGCGTGTCGGCACAGGCGGCAGGGTCTGCCGTGCGTGTTTTCCACGGTTCGCCGGAATCATAGTATTTGTTCCCGAAGCGGATGAGCCCGAAAACCTCTTCCAGCGCACTCTTGAAATTTCCCGCTTCGATTTTGCGTCCGACAGCCGGGAAAGCCGCCTGAAGCTGTGCTTGAATCGCCGGGTCTGGGCTGCCCTGCGGAATACGTCCGTCGAGATACTTGGTGATGAAAGCGAGCGTCCGGTTCACGAAGTTCCCCCATGCGCCGACAAGTTCACTGTTGTTGCGTTCCGCAAATTCGCGCCATGAAAAATCGGTGTCGCGCTTTTCGGGGCCGTTGATGAGGAAGAAATACCGAACGGCGTCGGGATTGTATCGGTCGGCAAGCTCCCGGGCCCACACAGCGTAATTCTGGCTTGTCGAGATCTTGCGGCCCTCGAGTGTCACGTATTCGCTTGAGAGTATATCGTCGGGCAGGCGAAGCCCTTCGCCATGCGCGAGAAGCAGAGCGGGGAGGATGATCGTGTGGAATGGGATGTTATCCTTGCCGTGCACGTAATAGTGGCGTGCGTTTTTGCCGAACAGCTCATGAAACGGTACGCCGCGTGCTGCGCAAAGCCGGGCGGAGGCGGAAAGATAACCGAGCACATTCTCCGCCCAGATATAAATTCTTTTGTTCTCGTATCCGGGCTTCGGTACGTCGATACCCCAGTCGAGGTCACGGGTGATGGCGCGGTCACGCAGACCTTCGTCGAGATAGCGCGCCGTAAAGGCGACGGCGTTTTTCCGCCAATTCGGGTGCGCGTCGAGCTGTGCGCGCAGCTCGGACTCGAGCCTCGAAAGCAGGAGGTAGAGCTGCGTCGTGTTCCCAAATGTGACGGCGCTGCCGCATTCGGCGCATCGGGCCTCGAGCACCGTATCCGCCTCAAGCAGCGCGCCGCACGCATCGCACTGGTCGCCGCGTGTCTCGGAGCCACAGGACGGGCACTTGCCGACGATCAGCCGATCTGCGAGCGCCTTTCTGCAGCGGGGACAGTATACCTGTTGGACGCTTCTTTCTTCGATATACGGACTTTCATACATTTTGCGGTGAAAACTCTGTACGAACGCAATGTGATGCGGATCGGAGGTCTTGGTATACAGGTCATAAGAAAAGCCGAGCTTTTCAAAAGCAGCGCAGAACTCCGCATGATAGCGCTCGCTGATCTCGGCGGGCGATTTTCCTTCCTGCTGGGCACGGATGGTAATCGGCGTTCCGTGACAATCACTGCCCGAAACGTAAAAGACGCGGTCGCCCCGGAGGCGGTAATACCGCGCGAGGACATCGCCGGGAAGCAGTGCGGCAATGTGGCCGATGTGCAGTGAGCCGTTGGCATACGGCCATGCGCCGCCGATCAAAATATTTTGCATGTCCTTTCATTTCCTTTCTGAATCAGATGGATAACCGTGCGGATAAAAAACGCTCTCACCCCCAAGTTCCAGATACTCAGGGACGAGAGCTTAGCTCACGTGTTACCACCCTAATTCACCCGCACCTCACGGAGCGGGCCTTGTTGGGTTCGGGCCGGAAATGATCGGCCGAAACCCTATCGCTGTCACGGGCGATCCCGTCGCAGCCTACACCGCGAAAGCGGTTCGGTGCGCAGCTCGGAGACCATGTTCGGCAAGGCTGGCTTTACCCATTCGCAGCACATCCGAAGATGATGGGATTCTCTGCAAAAGCTGCATTTTGCCTACTCTTTCTCGTCAAAGCCATTTTCTGTACGCCCATTATACCACGGCAAAGCCGCAGCGTCAACGGCTGATGTGCCTATTTATCCTCGTCGTTTGGGTCGTGTGACTTGCCGAAGCGCTGCACAAACACAACAAAACCCATGCCTGCGCCGACGGAAATCAGGACGATCGCCATCGTCTCGAAGCGATCGGCGCGGGTATCGTAGGGCACAGTGCCGGACGAAACGTACACCGTGTCCACGGCGCCAGTGGGCAGGGTGCTGCCGGATTGTGCTGGCAGGTCGTCTGTGTCGCCGGTGTCTGCGCTGCTTGCTTCGCCGGTCGACCCTGCTGAGGCGCTGTGACTGCCGGAGGTACCGGAGGAGCCGGCAGCGGTGCTCGGCGCAGAGACCTTTGTCAAGCGCGTCACCGATACGGTGTAGACTGATTTTGTGACACCGTCCTCGGCCGTGACGGTAAAGCTGAAATCGACTGTGCTGCCGCCTGCGCCAAGATTTTTCCGGTTCACCCGCACCGTCGCACCGTCCGCCGGGACGGCGTCAAAGACGAGAGAGGCGCTCGAGAATGGTACGTCCAGCGTGTACTCGAGAATTTCCGGATCAAACGGCGGGACGAGCGTGCCGACCGGCGGTGTGAGGGAGAGCAGCGAGCTGTCGGATGCGGGATCGGGCGCAAACGGCACTTCAAGCTCCAGGCTTTCCGGTTCATCCAGCAACGGGCTCGCGTCCGCCGCGGCAGCGTCCATCACAGAGATGCGCAGAGGCAGGGTTTCCATAAGCGAATCGGCGCTGGTTCGGAAGGTGAGCGTCAGCGTCCCGTTTTCCGGCAGACTGCGGCTGTTCTTCGTGGTATAAACGACGGCGAGACGGCCGTCCTGCTCCGAGGTATAGATATAGGCGTCCCGGAGGTTTTCCGAGAAAACCGCCTTGGCCTGCATGATGTCGGTGGGATCGTATTCCGCAAAAAGGACGAATGCGGAGAGTGTGCTTTCCGCAGGGGAAAGTACAACGCTGAACGACGAACCGCGGCGAATCTCCTCCGGTTCTTTGAAGACATGGAATAATCCCTCTGCTTCATCCGCAGAGACGTCCGGGCAGAGCATGAGCAGGCAAAACAGCCATGCGGCGGCACAAAGCAGGTAATTTATGATGCCTTTCTGCATACACTTTATTCAGCGGACGGCGTGCGGAGCAGCTCGTCGAGAGAAATACGAAACACGTTGGCAAGCGCGCACAGTTCAATATCCGTAACGTAGCGCTTGTTCGTCTCAATCCGCGTGATGACGTTTTTGTCCATGTCCATACCAAGCAGCTGCAGACGGCCGGCAAGCTCGCGCTGCGACCAGCCTGCTTCGCGCCGGAGTGCAATCAGGCGTTCCGCGATCAGATTCCGTTTTCCGTTTACCGTGCAGGGCCTTGCCATTTTCTCCACAGCCTTTCTGGTTTTGTCTCATTTTCCGCACCGAATTCTCAACCAGATTTTACCAAAGCGCTTGTCGGATTTGGTTGCAAAATTGAGACAAAACGGGGAATATATCAAAAACTGTCGAAAAAGCCGGGGGGCTTTCCTGCGAATCCAACAAATACAAAACTTTTGGGTCGAAAATTTTTCGAGAGTGTTACAAAGATTTTACGTTTTTGGGAACTTTGGGCGAAAAGTATGGAGATTTTCACCCGGTTGTGCTATACTTGTCCCGATTACATGCGGGAATAGGAGCGGGCTGCCCGGCAGCCAGAGAAGAAGTAACGGCGAAAGGAAAGAAACCGCGATGAAAAAGAAAATATTGCTCGGTTTAATCGCGCTGTTTAAGGCTGTGTACGGGGCTTTCTATGCGCTCATGAAGCTGCGGCCTCTCCGGAGAAAGGTCGTGATGATCAGCCGGCAGTCGAACAAGCTTCGTCCGGATTTCGAGCAGATCGGTGCGGAAATCGCGCGCCGGGACCACACGGTACGCATCGTCTACCTCTGTCGGGAAACCGGTGATACGCTTTTTGAAAGGCTGCGCTACGGATTCCACCTTCTGAACAGTGCTGCACAGCTTTCCACAGCCAGAGTCTGTATTGTGGATGGCTACTGTATTCCGGTCAGCATGTTGAAGCATCGGCCCGAGCTGTACGTTATTCAGGTGTGGCACGCGCTCGGCGCGATCAAAAAGTTCGGTAAGCAGTCGCTTTCCGCGCCGGGCGGACGGGATCGGGAGATTGCCGAGCATATGGATATGCACAGAAACTACGACTGTGTGCTTTGCGCCAGCCGACGTACCGCCGCCATTTATCAGGAGGCGTTCGGCGTCACGAAGGACAAGCTGCGCGTAATCGGCGTGCCGCGTGTCGATGCTATCCTGAAAATGGATCGTTCGCGCTGCCGTCGCCGTTTCTATGCGGCGTATCCGGAGCTGCGCGGCAAGAAAAACGTCCTGTATGTGCCGACCTTCCGCGACGGCAAAATGCCTGAGCTGGAGCCGGTTCTGCGCGAGGCGGAGCAGGCGGGTGTCAATCTGATTGTCCGGCTTCACCCGCTTGATCGGGAGCGCCTGAAAAAGCATCCGGAAATGCCGCCGTTCCTCGAGTGCGACAAGTTCGGCACCTTTACGCTGATGGCGGCCGCCGACGCTGTGATCACAGACTATTCTGCGATTTCCATCGAAGCCAGTCTGATCCGCAAGCCCGTTTATTTCTATGTATACGACCTCGAGGCGTACGCTGAAACGCGCGGCCTGAATTTCGATCCCCTCGCCGAGATGCCATACTGCGCCTCGAAGGACTTCGGCACGCTGCTGGACAAGATCCTGCATGAGCCGTACGATTTCGAAAAGCTCGAAGCCTTCCGCCGCGAATTCGTCGAAACCTGCGACGAAAACAACGTCGTGCGGATTGTAGATTTGATTTTTTCGAAGCTAGACGAGCGGCTTTTTGCCGCATCTTAATATGTAAAAAATAAGTTCTGCATGACAAAAGGAGAAATACTGTGATTACGGATTCAGCGGTAAAAGTGAGCGTTATCGTTCCGGTATATAATGTTGAAGAATATCTGGAAAGATGTTTGGATTCTCTTGTGCATCAGACGTTACAGGAGCTTCAGATTATTGTTGTCAATGATGGAACTCCAGACCATGCACAGGACATCATTGATCGGTATGTGCAAAATTTCCCCAATAAAGTGATTGGCCTGAAAAAAGAAAACGGCGGTTTATCGGACGCGAGAAATTATGGAATTCCGTATGCTGTGGGGGAATACATCGGCTTTGTTGACAGCGACGATTATCTGGATATTACCATGTACGAAAAGCTGTACAATCGGGCAGTGGAAACAGATTCCGATATTGTTACCTGTGGGTATTATGGCGTAGATGAAAGCAAGGACGATTACCGTTATTTTCAAAAAGGCAATATGATTCAATATGGGATGAGTCTGCATGATAATCCTAAGCTTTTATATACGAATGCACCATATGCATGGAATAAGATTTATCGAAGAGAGTTGTTTCTTAAAACTGGAATCCGGTTCCCCAAAGGAAAGATATACGAAGATATTGCAACGATCTATCCGTTGATGCTGCATGCAAACCGGATCTCAAAAGTTGATGAGGCACTTTATTACTATATTCTTCAGCGGAAAGGGGCGATTACAGCAACCTTTTCTGAGAATATTCTTCAGATGTATACTTCGCTTGCCATCATGAATGAACATTATATGCGGGAAGGAGTATTCGAAGAATTTAAGGAGGTTCTCGGGTTTATCAATCTGAAGCATACGATTCTGCGCTTCAGAGATTTTACTTCGTACTCAAACCGAAAGCTGCAGTTTGCTATGATTCGGGAAGGCTTTGCGCATTTGGATCGATATTTTGATGACTGGCGGAATAATCAGACTTTCTTTGCTTTCTATTTTTCGAAAAAAAAGGTGCTTGGAGCGCTTGCCAAGCATAAGTGGGTCTGGTATTTATACAGCCTGATGCCGAACAGTTTCGCAATTGCAGGGAAAAAAATTGGCAAGATCGGAAAAAAAGCTGTATGGGCATTTACAAAGCGATCGTATTTGAATAAATATCGCTATGCGCGGAAAAGCCGCAGAAGTCCGATTGTCAAAAATCAGGTGCTCTTCGAGTCTTTTCATGGAACGAACCTGAATGATTCTCCGTTTGCCATGATGAAAGAACTGGCAAAAGATGACCGGTTTAAAATCTACTATACTTCTAAAAAAGAATTGATGCCCGAACATCAAAAAATACTGGATACCTATGGGCTGGATCATGTCACGCTCGTGCCGTTAGGAACGAAGAAGTATCAGGATGTTCTGGCGACCAGTCAGTATTTGGTTAATAATGTCAGTTTTCCACCGTATTTTATCCGGCGTGAAGGCCAGGTGTATTTGAATACCTGGCATGGTACACCGCTTAAGACACTGGGGAAAAAGATGTCAAATGGCATTCAGGATATGAGCAATATGCAGAGGAATTTTCTGCAGAGCAGTTATTTACTTCATCCTAACCGTTACACGATGGATCATATGATGGAGGATTATAACCTGAATCATCTTTTTACAGGAAAGGTTCTCCTGAGCGGTTATCCACGCAATTCTATATTCTGGGACCGCAATGCTGAAAAAGAGGTTCGCGTGAAGTACGGTATGGATGGCAAGGAGGTTTTTGCTTATATGCCGACATGGCGCGGTGCGATGAGCAGCAGTGCCAATCATGCGAGCTATGAGGAAGAAGTGCATGCAATTCTTCAGGCATTTGACAATACGCTGCATGAGAATCAGATTATGTATGTCAATCTGCATCCTCTTGTAAAGGATAAGGTTCCGATCGAGGGATTCCGGCATATTCAGAAGTTTCCCGATGATATTGACAATTATGCGTTTTTGAACGCTGTGGACGTTCTGATTACCGATTATTCCAGCGTGTTTTTTGATTACTCCATTACGAGAAAGCCGATTGTCTTGTTCATGTATGATTACGATGTTTACATGGCAGAGCGCGGTATGTATATGGATGTAAGAACGCTTCCGTTCGAGAAGATTTACTCGCTACAGGAAATGCTGGAATATTTCGGGAGAGAGGATAAGTCCGCTGGTTTGGATACAAAGGGGTATCAGGATTACTGCGAGTTATTCCTGAAGCATGATGCACCGGAAAACATCCAGGATATCAACAACTTGGTTTTTTACGGTAGACATTCGGAGATAGAGGTGTACGATTATTCTGCAAACAGCCAGACCGAGCATACGTTGTATCTGGCGGATAAGATCAAGCATAAGAATAATTTCGAAAAACTTGCCGTTTTGGATCGGCTTGAAAACCCGATAGCCGTGTTTTTGCGCAGGGACTTTACTTCGCATACCTTGAATATTCTGAATGAAAAGTACAACGCATATCTGGATTACATTGTGATTGACACCCATATGTTCTTGTCTGTGAGGGAAAATATAAAGCTTTTCCTCAGCAGAGAGAAGAACAAGTACAATTGCGATGCAATTTTTGAAACGGAACTCACCAGGATCCTGCCCAATCTCAAAATCCGGGAGGTTGTGGTTGGTGCGGACACATATAGGAATAACAGCATTCGGCATGCTGTTGAACAAATGAGAGAATGAAAAGCGACCATTTTCGGCTGAAAGAAAGAAGGTAGATCAATAATGAAAAGAGTTTTAACCTACGGTACGTTTGATCTGCTCCATTACGGGCATATCAATCTGCTCAAACGCGCAAAAGCGCTCGGCGATTATCTGATCGTCGCGCTTTCGACCGATGAGTTCAACGCAGGCAAGGGCAAGACTGCGTTTCATGATTACGAGACACGTAAGATGATGCTGGAAGCCATTCGGTACGTCGACCTTGTGATCCCGGAGAAAAACTGGGAGCAGAAGATCAGCGATGTCAAGGACTATCACGTCGATATCGTCGTGATGGGCAGCGACTGGGCGGGCAGCGACCGCTTCGACTACCTCAAGGATTACTGCGAGCTCGTTTTCCTTGACCGCACGCCGGGAATTTCCACGACAAAGATCAAACACGATCTCGGACTGGTCAAGGACGAGACGTGAATAAAGCGCGCTCCCCCTGCATATACTGGTTTCAGTATGCAGGGGGAGCGTGACTTTTATGAAGAAGCAGAGCGTTTACGGTTATCTAATCGGCATCGGCGCGGCGGAGCTTGTCGGGCTTCTGGCCCGGCTTTTTTCCGGCGCAGGCGACCGGTTTTACGAAAAGCTGAATCAGCCCCCGCTATTGCCGCCTGGCTGGGTGTTTCCGGTCGTGTGGACGATTCTGTACGCTCTGATGGGTGCGGCGTCGTATCAGATTTACAGCAGCCGCTCCGAGCTGCGCTGCGGGGCGCTTGTGCTGTATGCCATGCAGCTCGCGGTGAATTTCTTCTGGACGCTCGTGTTTTTCCGTTTCCACGCGCTCGGGGCGGCTGCTGCCATTCTGATCCTGCTCAGCGTCCTGATCGCGCTGACTGCTGTGTGGTTCTGGAAGATTCGCCGGAGCGCCGGGTGGATGATGCTGCCGTACCTTTTATGGACGCTCTTTGCACTGTACCTGAACCTCGGCGTCTATTTCCTGAATATGTGAAGATAGAAAAGGAACACACTCGGCTTTGCGTGCGTTCCTTTTTCTGTTCCGTTATCTTTATACTGTCAACTCTGCGTAGGTGCCGTCGACGAATGCGAGTAGTGCATCGGGTGATACGATGAGCTGCACGCCGCGCATGCCGCCGCTCACCGCGATTGCGTCAAACAGCATCGCGGTTTCATCGATATACGTCGGGAACTTCTTTTTCATGCCGATGGGTGAGCAGCCGCCGCGGACGTAGCCGGTCGTCGGCAGGAGTTCCTTGACGTGGAGCATTTCCACGGCCTTATTGCCGCTCACACGCGCCGCCTTTTTGAGGTCCAGCTCCTCGGCGACCGGGATGCAGAACACGACGAAGCCGGTCTTGTCGCCGCGCGCGACGAGTGTTTTGAACACCGCCTCACGCGCCATGCCGACCGCATCTGCCGCATGTGTGCCGGAAAGATCGTTTTCCTCCCAGTCATACGTGCGAACCTCGTAGGGGATTTTGGCTGCGTCGAGCAGACGCATTGCGTTTGTCTTTTTGATTTCCGGGGAACTCACGCCTTGTCAAGCTCCTTCAGAATGAGATCGACGGCCTGAGCTGCACATTTGCGGTAGCCCTCCTCGGTGAGGTGGAGCATGTCCTCGCACTTGTAGTAGTTCTTGTCCTCTTTGCAGAGTGCGTACAGGTCGTTGACCGTGATGCCCTCCTCAGCCATCAGCTTTTTCGCGGCGTCGTTGTACAGCTCGACCCACGCGTTGTTGTAGTGGATACTGTCCGCCTCGGTGCCGGTGTTGTCCGCCGCGACGCCCGGCTCGAGAATCGGGGTGGTTGTAGCAAAGATGATTTTCGCACCGTTCTGGCGGCACTCACCGATGATGCGCTTCAGGAAATGCACGTATTCCTCCACCGGGTGCATCGCCGTCTGCATCGGCGGCTCGATGTTCATATCCCAGTAGCCGTTGTTCCAGTGTACCACGTCGAATTTGCCGAAGTTTTTGAACATCTGGTTGGCCTGCCAGAGCGTGTAGGCGGCAAAGCGGCCGTTGTCCTCTGCGTCGTACACAACCTCGCACTTGCCTTCGAGCAGTTCCTTAACATAATCGTCGTAGCCCATGCGAATCGAATCGCCGAGCAGCAGAACTCTTTTCATATTCAACACTGTCCTTTCTGTACCGTACTGTTTTAAGCTTATTATAGCGCGTGCCGGGGAGAATTACAAGGGCCGTAAAGCAAAGGGCGGATGTACTGCTGCACATTCGCCCTTCGGGTTTTATGAAAACTCAAGCTTTGCTCTGAATATACTTGTCGATGGCTGCGGCGGCCGTTTTGCCGGCGCCCATCGCGAGGATGACCGTTGCCGCGCCGGTGACCGCATCGCCGCCCGCGTAAACGCCCTCCAGGGAGGTCAGACCGTTCTCGTCGGCGATGATCTCGCCGCGCTTCTGGGTATCAAGCCCCGGCGTGGTGGCCTTGAGCAGCGGGTTCGGCGAGGTGCCGAGCGCCATGATGACGCAGTCCATCGGCAGTTCGAATTCGCTGTCCTCCTTGACGATCGGGCGGCGTCTGCCGGAAGCGTCCGGCTCGCCGAGCTCCATCTCGACGCAGCGGATGCCCGCAGCCCAGCCGTAATCGGGATCGCGCGGGTCGGTAACGGCGGTGGGGAGGATCTCTACCGGGTTCGTCAGCGTCTTGAAGATGATGCCTTCCTCCTCGGCATGCTCAATCTCTTCCTTACGTGCCGGAAGCTCTGCCATGCCGCGGCGGTAGATGATATAGACGTTCTCCGCGCCGAGACGCTTTGCGGTTCTCGCGGCGTCCATCGCGACGTTGCCGCCGCCGACGACCGCGACATTCTTCGCATGCTGGATCGGCGTCGCGGAATCCGCGCGGTACGCCTTCATCAGGTTGCTGCGCGTCAGGAATTCGTTCGCGGAATAAACGCCCTTGAGGTTCTCGCCCGGAATATTCATGAAACGGGGCAGACCCGCGCCGGTGCCGAGGAAGATCGCTTCATAGCCGTATTCGGTTTTAAGCTCCTCAATCGTCAGAATGCGGCCGATGACCATATTTGTCTCGACCTTGACGCCGAGCGCCTTGAGGTTGTCGACCTCCTTCTGCACGATCGCCTTCGGCAGACGGAACTCCGGAATGCCGTAAACGAGCACGCCGCCCGCAAGGTGAAGCGCCTCATAGATCGTCACGTCGTAGCCCATCTTTGCGAGGTCGCCCGCGCAGGTCAGACCCGCCGGGCCGGAGCCGATGATCGCGACCTTGTGGCCGTTCTTCGGGGCGGTGATCGTCTGCACCGTCGCGTGGCTGTTGTGCCAGTCGGCGACGAAGCGCTCGAGGCGGCCGATAGCGACCGGCTCGCCCTTGATGCCGCGCACGCACTTGCCTTCGCACTGCGTCTCCTGCGGACAGACGCGGCCGCAGACGGCGGGCAGAGAGGAGGAGCGTGCAATCACCTGATATGCGCCTTCAAAGTCGCCCGCGGCGACCTTCTGGATGAATTCGGGAATATGGATGTTGACCGGGCAACCGGATACGCAGGGCTTGTTCTTACAGTTCAGGCAGCGCTGCGCTTCGTCGAGCGCCATTTCGTCGGTGTAGCCGAGCGTGACCTCCTGAAAGTTCTTGTTGCGGACATTCGGCTCCTGCGAGGGCATCGGATTCTTGGTAAGTCTCATATTGGGCATGATTACTGAACCTCCTTCTTGAACAGGTTGCAGGCTTCCTCGCGCGCGCGGCGCTCAAAGGGCGCGTAGCTGCGTGCGCGGCTCATCGCCTCGTCAAAGTCGACCGCGTGGCCGTCGAAGTCGGGGCCGTCGACGCAGGCGAACTTTGTCTCGCCGCCGACAGTCAAGCGGCAGCCGCCGCACATGCCCGTGCCGTCCACCATGATGGGGTTCATGGAGACGACGGTTTTCTGGTCATATTCTTTTGTTGCAAGGCAGACGAACTTCATCATGATCAGCGGACCGATCGCAATGACCTCGTCGAAACGCTCGCCGCTTTCAAGCAGCTTTTTGAGCGGCACGGTGACGTTGCCCTGCTCTCCCCAGGAGCCATCGTCGGTCATCAGCGTGAAGCGGTCGGAGCACGCTTTGAATTCGTCCTCGAGGATGACGAGATCGCGGCTGCGGAAGCCGGCGATTGAAGTGACCTCGGCGCCGAGGCGGTGCAGCTCCTGCGCGATCGGCAGTGCGATGGCGCATCCGACGCCGCCGCCGACAACGCAGACCTTTTTTAGGCCGTCCACATGCGTGGGTACGCCGAGCGGGCCGACAAAATCGTGCAGGCATTCGCCCTCGTTCAGGTGGTTCAGCTTTTCGGTTGTCGCACCGACGATCTGGAAAATGATCGTGACCGTTCCCTTCTCACGGTCGTAGCCCGCAACCGTCAGCGGGATGCGCTCGCCGTCCGCGTCGACGCGCAGAATGATGAACTGCCCGGGCTTCGCCTTGCGGGCAATCAGCGGCGCTTCGATGTCCATCCGCGTAACGGTCGGATTCAGCGCAGTTTTTCTCACAATTTTATACATAATCTTCAAAACCTTTCCTGCAGTTTTGGTTTTTGCCTCTTGAAATCCTGCAAAAAACGCAGAAACACATACAGTATAGCAGAAAAATCTGCAAATTACAATGGTGAAGGTGCAAAAAGCGCAAAAAATCAGCGCTCCGGAAAGGAGCGCTGAAAGCAGGATCATTGCCGCTTGACCGAACGGATCGAATACGTAATGAGCGAATTGCCCGCACGTGTGTTTTCCACAAGCTCTGCGGAGAAATCCGCGACGGCTGTGTCTCCGGCAGTCAGCGAGACCATCAGCATCAGCGGTCCATCCTCGCTGTCTATGATGCCGCGTACCGCGATGCCGTAGCCGCCTCCGCCAAGCGGATGCGCGTAAGCGTCGGCCTCGGCGTCGTACTGCAGCTCGCCGGACAGCGTTTCGGGAATCTCGGGCAGCACGCCGCCGTTTTCAAACAGACCGGAGGCGATCTCCTCCACGACGCCGCGCGAAAGCACAAGCGCGTTGCCGACTGTTTCGGCGCTGTAAAATTCCAGTCCGCAGCCGTCGATCGCAAAGCAGACGGTCTGCCAGAAATAGGCCGGATCATTTGCATCGAAGGCGCCGCCGTTGAGCTGCGCGAGCATATGCGCCTCGATCAGCGGATACATCGTCTGAATCTCCACCGGGATGTCCTCTGCCAGCGCCTCCGGAACTTCAGTCGGCGCAGCTGTGGGATCCACGGCAGGCGAAGCGGTCGGCTCCGGTGTGGGCGTGATTTCGGGCGCGGCGGTCGGGGTTGGCGACGATGTGGGCGCTGGTTCGCTTTCTGCGGGAGCGCTGCCGCAGGCTACGATGGAAACGGTCAGCGCGGCGGCATAGAGCACGGCCGCGAGGGTTTGCAGTTTTTTCGTCATTGCTCTCATTCCTTTCTCCGGGCCGCGGCGTCCGCAGCCTTTATTTTCAGTTTACCGATAAAGTGTGAACACCGTTTGAAATTTTTCGGCAGACGAAGAAAATTTTTCGATTCCGTGAACATTTCCAAATAAGGCTTTACAAATACGGGGGTGTCATGTAAAATAAGTATAAGTATAGCTGCGCACGGCGGCGCAGCAGGGATTATACAATGAAATGAGGAAGAACTTGTATGAGTCTGAAGTACAAAAGAGTCCTGCTGAAGCTCAGCGGTGAATCGCTTTCCGGCAGCATCGGACACGGTATCGATTTCGACACGGTCGTTAAAATCTGTGAGCCGATCAAAAAAATCGTCGATATGGGCTGTGAGGTGGCCATCGTTGTCGGCGGCGGCAATTTCTGGCGCGGCAGGAGCAGCGGCAGCATGGATAGAACACGTGCGGATCACATGGGCATGCTCGCGACGGTCATCAATGCGCTCGGCGTTGCGGACGGCCTTGAGCAGGTCGGTCTCGATGTGCGCGTGCAAACGGCGATCGCCATGCAGGAGGTCGCGGAGCCGTACATCCGCAACCGCGCGGTGCGCCATCTCGAGAAGGGCCGCGTCGTGGTTTTCGGCTGCGGCACAGGCAACCCGTTCTTTTCGACGGATACGGGTGCAGCGCTGCGCGGCGCCGAGATCGACGCCGAGGTGATCCTCAAGGCGACGATGGTCGACGGCGTCTACGACAGCGACCCGAAGAAGAACCCGAACGCAAAGAAGTACGACCAGCTCACCTACATGGATATTCTCAATAAGAACCTGCAGGTTATGGATATGACGGCGGCCTCCTTCTGCAAGGACCGCGGCATCCCGTTCCTCGTGTTCAGCATTGAGGATCCGGAAAACATCGTCCGCGCCGTATGCGGCGAGAACGTCGGTACAGTTATCACAAACGGCTGAGTACCGCACGGGGAGAAGACATGCAGCCGGGCGCCGCGCAGTTTCCGCAGCGGGCGTCGGCACAAATAATATGAGGACAGGAGAATAGACTAATGAAAGAAGTTCTTGCAAAAGCAGAAAGCAAAATGGGTAAAACCATCCAGAAGCTCGAGAATGATTATGCGGCGATCCGTGCCGGCCGTGCAAATCCGGCTGTGCTCGATAAGGTGACGGTCGATTACTACGGCGCACCCACGCCGGTCAACCAGCTTGCCGCCGTTTCCGTGACGGAGGCGCGCGTGCTGACCATCCAGCCGTGGGATTCCTCGGTCTGCCGTGCTATCGAGCGCGCCATCCAGAAGTCCGATATCGGCATCAACCCGCAGTCGGACGGCAGAACGATCCGCCTCGTTTTCCCGCCGCTCACGGAGGAGAAGCGTAAGGATATCGTGAAGGACGTCAGCCATATGGCGGAAGAAGCCAAGGTTGCGCTGCGCTCCATCCGCCGCGACGCCATGGAAAAGCTCAAGGCGATGAAGAAGAACGGCGAGCTGACAGAGGATGATCTGAAGCAGGCGGAAAAGAAGACGCAGGACATCACCGACAAGAACGTCAAGGTTATCGACGAGCGCGCGGCTGCAAAGCAGAAGGAAGTCCTCACCATCTGATACCCGGTTTCAAACCGGATTACAGAGAAAGGGACGGCTATTCATGGCATTTGGCAGTAAGGAAACAAAAGCTGCGGAGGTTCCGCAGCATATCGGCATCATTATGGACGGCAACGGCAGATGGGCGAAAAAGCGCGGTCTGCCGCGTACCGCCGGTCACACAGCCGGCGCGGCGAACTTCCGCACCATCACGCGGTATGCTTCGTCCATCGGCGTAAAATATCTCACACTCTATGCGTTTTCCACCGAGAACTGGAATCGCCCTGCGGAGGAAGTCTCCGCGCTGATGAAGCTCTTCCACCAGTACCTCGAGGAGGCGCTGCGGGACTTCATGGATGAGAACATCCGCGTCCGCTTTATCGGCGACGTTACGGCGTTCGCGCCGGAGCTGCAGGCGCTGATTCACCGTGTGGAGGAGGCGAGCGCCCCGAAAACGGGCATGGTTCTGAACCTCGCGATGAATTACGGCGGCCGCGCGGAGATCACGCGCGCGGCGCGTCTGCTCGCAGAGCGCGTGCAGCGCGGCGAGCTGAAGTCGGAAGACATCACGGAGGATGCAATCTCCGGCGCGCTCTATACGGCGGGCCAACCGGATCCGGATCTCATCATCCGCCCGAGCGGCGAAGAGCGGCTGTCCAATTTCCTTTTGTGGCAGAGCGCCTACACCGAATTTGAGTATTTCGACATTCTCTGGCCGGACTTCAAGCCGAAGCATCTGGATGAGGCCATTGAAAAGTACCGCGGCCGGCAGCGCCGCTTCGGCGGTGTATGACCGTACGCTTCAAACGGTGAAAGGAAACAGCTATCATTATGAAGGACAGAATTTTTTCCGGAGTTATTCTGGTTGTCTTTTTTGTTGCAATCGTTGTTTTTAACCACTCATTCCCGCTGGCGCTCAACATCGCCATCGCGCTGATCTCCGCGTTGGCGGTTTATGAGATCATCAAAGCACTGGGACTTTCGAACCGCTGGTTTATTACGGTACCGGGTATGGTCACGGCGGTGCTCGTGCAGTTCTGCGAGTTTCAGGCTGCGAATATGCTGATCTATGCGGCGTTTACCGCATGCGTGTTCGGCGCGCTACTCCGGCACCATCGCGAGATCACCTTTAAAGAGGTGGCGGTCGTGTACAGCATGGTGGTCATGATCCCGCTCGCGCTGCAGTCGATCGTTCTCGTGCGCGGGCTGAGTGAAGAGCACGGCATGTTCTATGCGCTGATCTGCGTCTTTGCCGCGTGGATCCCGGACGCCGGTGCGTTCTTTGCAGGCAAACTGTTCGGAAAGCACAAGCTTTGTCCGGAAATCAGCCCGAAGAAAACGGTTGAAGGCCTGATCGGCGGCGTGATCTCGAGCACGCTGATTATTCTGCTGCTCGGCTGGTTCTTCTCCTCCGTGTTTTACGGCGGCACGCGGCAGGTCAACTGGCTTTCGCTTCTGATAATCGGCTTTTTCGGTTCCTTTGTCTCCGTGCTGGGGGACCTTAGCTTCTCGCTGATCAAGCGCAGCTGCCACATCAAGGATTTCGGCAATGTGATCCCGGGACACGGCGGCATTCTCGACCGCTTCGACAGCGTGATTTTCACCGCGCCGTTCGTTTATCTCGTCACGCTGCTGTTCCCGATGGTTCCGTAAGGCGCGCGAAAGGACTGTGATTCCCATGAAAAAATTATCTTTGCTCGGTTCAACGGGCTCCATCGGCACACAGGCGCTCGACGTCGTGCGCTGCATACAGGGGGAGGGCGAGCACGCCGTGCAGGTCGCGGCGCTCGCCGCACACTCCAATATCCGGCTTCTGGAGGAACAGATCCGGGAATTCAAACCGCAAGCAGTTGCGGTTTTTGATTTGCAGGCAGCCTCTGCGCTGCGCGCCGCCGTGCGCGATCTGGATGTTAAAGTCTACGGCGGCATGGAAGGCCTTTGCGCGCTGGCTGAGCTGGAAAGCGCCGATATCGTGCTGAACTCGGTGGTCGGCATGGTCGGCCTGCAGCCGACGCTCACAGCACTGAAAGCCAAAAAGCAGGTTGCGCTCGCGAACAAGGAGACGCTCGTCGCGGGCGGCGCGCTCGTCATGCAGACAGCAAAGGAAAACGGCATTGAAATTCTGCCGGTTGACAGCGAGCATTCGGCAATTTTCCAGTGTCTGCAGGGCATGCACACAAAATCAGACCTCAACCGGATCATACTAACGGCGTCGGGCGGTCCGTTTTTCGGCAAAACGCACGCTGAACTCAGCGGTGTGAAGCCTGCCGACGCGCTCAAGCACCCGAACTGGGATATGGGCGCGAAGGTGACGATCGACAGCTCCACGCTGATGAACAAGGGCCTCGAATTCATCGAAGCAAAGTGGCTTTTCGATATGGAGCCGGACGATATCGACGTGGTCGTGCACCGCGAGAGCATCGTCCACTCGCTGATCGAATACCGAGACCATTCGGTGATCGCGCAGCTCGGCGTGCCGGATATGCGCATCCCGATCCAGTATGCGCTGACATATCCGCGGCGGTTCCGTTCGCCCGTCCGGCAGCTCGATCTTGCCGACTGGCAGCGCCTGACGTTCTTTGCGCCGGACGAAGAAACCTTCTCGTGCTTCGGCGCCTGCAAGCGCGCGATCCGGCGCGGCGGTACGCTGCCCGCGGCGGTCAACGGCGCGAATGAGGCGGCGGTCGCGCTGTTCCTCAAAGAGCAGATCGGCTATCTCGATATCGGCGAGGCGGTCTGCGCGGTTGCGGATACCTTCCCGGCCGGTCCGGTTACGAGCGTGGAGGACGTCCTCGCGGCGGACCGTGCGGCGCGCGCATACGTTACCGAAAAATTCTCGAAATAAAGGGGTGTCGCTTTGAATACGGTTTTGCAGTCAGCGCTTCTGATCGTCATTGGGGTTCTGCTGTTCGGGCTGATCATTTTCATCCACGAGTTCGGCCATTTCTTCACGGCGAAGCTCAGCCGGGTGCGCGTCAACGAATTCGCCATCGGCATGGGCCCAAAGCTGTTTTCGTTCACGCGCGGGGAGACGCAGTATGCGTTGCGGCTTCTTCCCATCGGCGGCTACTGCGCGATGGAGGGCGAGGACGAGAAAAGCGACGATCCGCATGCATTCGGCAACCGGCCGGTCTGGCAGCGGATCATCGTCGTCGCAGCGGGCGGCATTATGAATATCCTGCTCGCGATCCTGCTGATGATGATCCTGCGCGGGCAGGACAGTATTTACGCCACCACGCAGATCGCAAAATTTGCCGAAGGCTCGGCGCTTGAGACGGCGGGTGTGCAGGCGGGCGATGTGATCACTTCGATCGATGGTTACGCAATTTACACCGATCAGGATCTGACGTTTGCGCTCAGCATGGCGTCGCTCGATGTGACAACGGACACGACGACCCTCGACCTTGAGGTTCGGCGCGGCGGGGAAACGATCCGGTTTGACGATCTGACCGTCAACATGTCGGAGGAGATCGACGGCCGGCGCCACGTTGTGCTCGATTTTTACGTGACCGGGCAGGAAAAAAATGTTTTGACGCTGGTTCAAAAATCGTTTGCGGATATGGCGTCCACGGTGCGCATGGTCTTTGAAAGCCTGATTGGCCTCCTTACGGGGCGTTTCGATTTCAATGAGCTGGCAGGGCCCGTCGGCACGGCGCAGGCGGTTACGCAGATGGCGAGCGCCGGCCTGCAGCGCAGCTTCGGCGACGCGGTCAACAACATCCTCTATATGATGCTGATTATCTCGGTGAACCTCGGCATTGTCAACCTGCTCCCGCTTCCCGCGCTGGACGGCGGCAGGCTGGTCTTTTTGCTGATCGAGGCGATCTTCCGGCGGCCCGTTCCGCCGCGCTATGAGCGTTGGGTGCACGCAGGCGGCTTTGTGCTCCTTTTGTGCCTGATGGTCGCCGTCACCTTCAACGATATTGCCCGCCTCGTCACAGGCGGGTAGGACGGAAAAGAAAGGACAGGATTATGAAGCGAATTCCCAAACAGGTTACGGCCGGCGGCGTGAAGATTGGCGGCGGTGCGCCGGTCACGGTGCAGTCGATGCTGAACGTCCCCTCCACCGATATTGAAGGCAGCGTCCGGCAGGCGGTCGCGCTCGAGAAGGCGGGCTGCCAGATTTTGCGCGCGGCGATCCCCGATATGGACGCGGTGCGCCTGATTCCGGCTATCAAGGAAAAGATTTCGATTCCGCTCGTCGCGGACATTCATTTTGACTATAAGCTTGCGCTCGAAGCGGCGCACGCGGGCATCGACAAGATCCGCATCAACCCCGGCAACATCGGCAGCGATGAGCATGTCAAGGCGGTTGCGGATATCTGCCGGGAGAAAAAGATTCCGATCCGCATCGGCGTCAATTCCGGCTCGGTGGAAAAGTCGATCCTCGCGAAATACGGCGCGCCCACGGCGGAGGCGCTGTGCGAGAGCGCGCTTTATCACGCGTCGCTGCTCGAGAAATTCGACTTTACGGACATTGTGATTTCGCTCAAGTCCTCTTCGGTCGATACAAACATCAAGGCGTACGAGCGGATTGCCGAGCGCTGCGATTACCCGCTGCACCTCGGCGTCACGGAAACCGGCACCATGCGCATGGGCGTCGTGAAATCCGCCATCGGCATCGGCAGCCTGCTGCAGCGCGGCATCGGCGACACGCTCCGCGTCTCGCTGACGGCCGATCCGATTGAGGAAATCCGCACCGGAAAAGACATTCTTCGCGCGCTCGGTATGCTTGGCGGCGTGCATTTTGTCTCCTGCCCGACCTGCGGCAGAACGCGTATCGATCTCATCGGCCTTGCAAACCGCGTGGAGGCGGCGCTTGAGCACGTCGATAAGGACATCACGGTTGCTGTGATGGGCTGTGTTGTCAACGGCCCGGGCGAAGCGCGCGAGGCGGACATCGGCGTGACCGGCGGCAAGGGCGAGGGCCTGATCTTCAAGAAAGGTCAGATTGTGCGCAAGGTGCCGGAAAGCGAGCTGCTCGAGGCGCTGCTGGAAGAAGTTGATAAGCTGTAAAGCTTTTTACCTATACATAGGAGAACTGCATTTGAAAATACTGGGCGATCTGCTGAAAAGCGCCGGATTCCCGGCAAACGACGATCTGGCTGTGGGTCAGATCGAAAAAATCGAAATACACCGCGAAAAGCAGACTGTGCGAATCCGCACAGTCTTTCCGCGTTTTGTCCCATACGGCGCGCTGCGTGAGGCGAACGGCAGTCTGCACGAAAAGCTGCTGCCGGATATGCGTGTGGAGATTGTGCCGCGCTTCCCGGCGGAGCAGTGGTCGACAGATTGTTTGCCGTCCGTCATTGAGCGCGTGCGCGAGCTGGATGCCAGCCTGAACGGCACATTCCGCGATTCGACGTCCGAGCTGCGAGACGGCAAGCTCATCATCACGCTATTCCACGGCGGCGCGGAGCTTTTGGAGAAGCGCCGCACGGACCTCAAAATCAGCGAAACGGTGCAGGAATGGTTCGGCGTGTCTGTCACGGTCGAATTCACCGGCAAAACAAAGCTCGAGAGCGGCGATGAATCCGCAATCGAGCGGCTGCACATCGAGGAGGAAAAGCGCGTGCGCGCCGCCGTTGTGGAGGAGGTCGAGCGCTACGAAGCCTCCATGAAGGAAAAAGCGGCGAAGCGCCGCGTCAGCGTGCGCGAGGGCAAGCTGCTGATGCCGCAGATCATCCTCGAGACGGCGCGCCCGATCATCGGCAATCTCCCGAAAAAGGAACCGATTCCGATCAGCGAGGCGACGATCGAAGCCGGGCGCGTCACGATCTGGGGCGAGGTTTTCGACATGGAGGTGCGCGAGACGCGCGACCAGACCCGCAAGATCTACTCCATCGACATCACGGACTATACGAATTCCATCACGCTCAAGCTGATTCAACAGGCGAACGACTGCGCGAAGATCGATGCGATCAAGAAGGGGACGGCGCTGCTCGTCACCGGCTCGGTTGAGTACGACAAATACGACCGCGAGAACGTCATGCGCCCGAATGCCATCGCGCGCGCGGAGATGGTGGAGGTTGTGGACAGCGCAAAGGAAAAGCGCGTGGAGCTTCACCTGCACACAAACATGTCTGCGATGGACGGTATGACACCCGCCGGCGACCTCATCAACCAGGCGTATAAGTGGGGGCAGAAGGCGATCGCCATCACCGACCACGGCGTGGCGCAGGCGTTCCCGGACGCCATGAACGCGTGGCTCAAAATCAAGAAGGGCGGCGGAGATTTCAAGGTCATTTACGGCGTGGAGAGTTATTTTGTCAACGACCTCGTGCCCGCCGTTACCGGCGAGACTGACGCTTCGCTCGACGCGGACTTCATCTGCTTTGACCTCGAGACGACCGGGCTTTCGCCGAAATCCGAGCGCATCACCGAGATCGGCGCGGTGCGCATCCACAACGGCGAAATTGCGGATCAGTTCAACACCTTTGTCGATCCCGAAAAGCCGATCCCGCCGAAGATCACGGAGTTGACCGGCATTACAGACGAGATGGTGCAGGGTGCGCCGAAGGAAGCCGAGGCGGTTCAGTCGTTCTTCGATTTCTGCGGCAGCGATGCGATCCTGGTCGCGCACAACGCGAACTTTGACACGTCGTTTCTGCGTGCCGTGTGCACGCGGCACGAGATGGAATTCCCGTACGCGTATATCGATACGGTCGCGATGTGCCGCGCGATGCTCACGGACATCAAGAACTGCAAGCTCGATACCGTCGCAAAATACCTGAAATTAAAGCCGTTCAACCACCACCGCGCGTGTGACGATGCGGCGGTGCTCGGAGAAATCTTCCTCAATCTCGTGCAGCGCCTGAAAGATGATTTCGGCGCAAAGGCGGTGCACGACATCAACACGGCACTTGCGGGCGGCGACCCGAAAAAGCTGCCGACGTATCATCAGATCATCCTTGTGAAAAACCTCGTCGGACTGAAAAACCTGTATAAGCTGATTTCCTACGGGCATCTTGATTACTTTTATAAGCGTCCGCGCACGCCGAAAAGCGTGCTGAATCAGCACCGCGAGGGCTTGCTGCTCGGCTCCGCATGCGAGGCGGGCGAGCTGTTCCGCGCGATGACGCGAAATGAGCCGTGGGAAAAGCTGCTTGAGATCGCGTCGTATTACGACTATCTCGAGATCCAACCGCTCGGCAACAATATGTTTATGGTGCGCAACGGCTCCTGTGATGTGGAACAACTCAAGGAGTATAACCGTACGATCGTAAAGCTTGGCGAAAAGCTGGGAAAACCGGTCGTCGCGACGGGCGACGTCCATTTCAAAGACCCGAAGGACGCTGCGGGCCGCGCGATCCTGATGGCCGGACAGGGCTTTTCGGATGCGGACGAGCAGGCGCCGCTCTATATGCGCACGACCGACGAGATGCTGAAGGAATTCGAGTATCTCGGCAAGGAAAAAGCGTATGAGGTCGTCGTCACGAACCCGAACAAGATTGCGGACATGATCGAGGAGATTCGCCCGATTCCGGAGGGCGTTTTCCCGCCGTTCATCGACGGCGCGGAAGAGCAGCTCAATTCGATCACATGGGCGCGCACGAAAGAGAAATACGGCGATCCGCTGCCGGAAATCGTCGAAAAGCGTTTGAAGCGCGAGCTCGGCTCCATCAACAAGCACGGCTTCTCGGTGCTGTACATGACGGCGCAGAAGCTCGTCGCGGACAGCGAGGCGCACGGCTATCTCGTCGGCTCGCGTGGTTCGGTCGGCTCGTCGTTTGTCGCGACGATGTCCGGTATCTCGGAGGTCAACCCGCTCGAGCCGCACTACATCTGCCCAAAATGCAAGTACAGCGAATTCATCACGGACGGCTCGGTGCTTTCCGGCTTCGATCTGCCACCGAAGACATGTCCGCGCTGCGGCGAGAACCTCGACCGTGACGGACATACGATCCCGTTCGAGACGTTCCTCGGCTTTGACGGCGACAAGACGCCGGATATCGACCTCAACTTCTCCGGCGAATACCAGAGCGGCGCGCACCGCTACACGGAGACGCTGTTCGGGCGTGAAAACGTCTTTAAAGCCGGCACCATCGCGACGGTCGCGGACAAAACGGCGTTTGGCTATGTGAAAAAGTACGCCGAAGAGCGCGGCAGAACGCTGCATAAGGCCGAAGAAAAGCGCCTTTCCATCGCGTGCACCGGTATCAAGCGAACTACGGGTCAGCACCCGGGCGGCATGGTCGTCGTGCCGAAGGGCAAGGAAATCTACGATTTCTGCCCCGTGCAGCATCCGGCAAACGACCAGAACTCCGACAACATCACGACGCACTTCGACTTCCATTCCATTCACGATACAATTTGTAAGCTGGACGAGCTCGGTCACGATGTGCCGACGATTTACCGCTACCTCGAGGACTACACCGGCATCCCGGTCATGAAGGTCTCGATGAGCGACCCGGCGGTCATGTCGCTGTTCACCTCCACCGAGGCACTCGGCGTCACGCCGGAGGAGATTGGCTCGCAGACCGGCACATTCTCGCTGCCGGAGTGCGGCACGCCGTTTGTGCGGCAGATGCTGATCGATTCCCAGCCGAAAACGTTCTCCGACCTGCTGCAGGTCTCCGGTCTGTCACACGGCACGGACGTCTGGCTCGGCAACGCGCAGGACCTCATCAAGGACGGCACGTGTACGATTTCCACGGTTATCGGTACGCGAGACAGCATCATGACGTACCTGCTCTTAAAGGGTCTCGAGCCTAAAATGGCGTTTAAGATTATGGAGATCACCCGTAAGGGCAACGCGAAAAAGCTCTTCACGCAGGAGCACATTGCCGCCATGAAGGAGCACAATGTGCCGGATTGGTACATCGAATCCTGCTATAAGATCAAGTACATGTTCCCGAAGGCGCACGCTGCGGCGTATATGATCGCGACGCTTCGTCTCGGCTGGTACAAGGTGCACCGCCCGGTGGAATACTACGCCGCGTACTTCACGGTGCGCAGCGAGGATTTCGACGGCGCAACGGCGGTACAGGGCAAGGCCGCTGTGCAGCGGCGCATGAAGGAGTTGGAGACGAAGCAGAAAGAGCACCAGGCTTCTGCAAAAGAGGAAGCGGCGTATTCCACGTTCCAGATCATCAACGAAATGCTCGCGCGCGGCATCGAGCTGCTGCCGGTCGATCTCAGCAAATCCCACGCCAAGAAATTCCTCGTCGAGGACGGCAAAATCCGTCTGCCCTTCTCGTCGCTTCCGGGCGTCGGTGAAGCGGCGGCGAACAGCCTGTATGAGGCGTGCCAGAACGGCGGCGACTTCATTTCCATCGACGAGCTGCAGGCGCGCGCCAAGGTCTCGAGCGCTGTCATTGAGACGCTGAAAAATGCAGGCTCTCTGCAGGGCCTGCCGGACAGCAGTCAGACGACGCTGTTCGGCTTATAGCGCTTTTAGCGGCTGTATTTCCGGGGAAATCCGGGTGCGGCCGCTTTTTTCTTGCAAACCCATTGACAGGAATCAGTTTATTTGATATTATAGCATCACATCATTTTACTAAAGTGACACAAAGGATGCGCTTCTATGAAAAAGTTCAACAAAATTACACCGGAGGGCACGAAGGATATCCTCTTTGAGGAATGCCTTGCGCAGCGCACGGTCAGCGGCCGGCTCGCGCAGGTGTTCCGTATGCGCGGCTACAACGAGGTCATCACGCCCGGGCTTGAATATTACGATGTGTTCGACGCCGAGGATGCGGCGATTCCGCAGTACGAAATGTACAAATCGACAGACAATAAGGGCAGGCTGATCGTGTTTCGCCCGGATCTGACGCTGCCGATCGCCCGGCTCACCGCCACGCGGCTGCAGTCAGTGGAAAAACCGATTCGGCTCTATTACAACCAGCCGGTTTACCGCAACCGCAAGGATCTCTCCGGACGGAGTGACGAATCGACGCAGGCGGGCATCGAGCTGCTCGGTGCGGCGGGACTGCGGGCCGACATCGAAGTCATCACGGCGGCGGTCGACGCGCTCTCCGCGTGTACGGAACATTTTCGTCTGGAACTCGGCAACGCGCGCTTCTTCAAGGCGCTTGCCGACGAGCTGCCGGTTTCCGCAGACCGGAAGGAAGATATCCGCCTGACGATTGAATCGAAGAATTATGCGGCGCTCGGCGACATGCTCGACGCGCTCGAGCCGTCGCTCTATACCGAAGCCATTCGCAAACTGCCGCGGCTTTTCGGCGGCGCAGAGGTTTTCGCAGAGGCGGAGCGGTTCTGCGCGGGTCATCCGGTGCTTTCCGAAACGCTGAACTATATGCGCACGCTGTATGCCGCGCTTTCGGCGCTCGGACTCGGCGACCGGCTGATGGTCGATTTCGGCCTTGTTCAGCGCAACGATTACTACACCGGTGTCGTGTTCAGCGCGTATGTCGAAAACCACGGCGACGCCGTGCTGCTCGGCGGGCGTTACGACAATCTTCTGAAGCAGTTTGACGCCCCGATGCCTGCCATCGGCTTTGCGGCGGATGTCGACGCGCTGGCCGCTGTACTGCTCGATGCGGGCGCGATCGAAGCGGCACCGACGCCCGAGGTGCTTGTCCACGCGCAGCACGGCTTTGAAATCCGTGCGCAGATGGTGATCCGCGAGCTCACGGCACAGGGGAAGATCTGCGAGAGCTCCGTCTTTGAAACGGCGGAAGCGGCGCGCGCTTACGCGAAACGCCGCGGTATCCCGCAGGTTATCGAACTTGGAGGGGAGGCTGACGTATGAAACCGCTCAGAATTGCACTGACCAAGGGTCGGCTCGAAAAGGACACGGTCGGTGTGCTCGAAAAAATCGGGTTGGATTGCACGCAGGTGCGCGAAAAGGGGCGCAGGCTGATCCTGCCCGTCGGAAACGGCGAGATCGAGGTGGTGCTTGCGAAGGCAGCCGATGTCATCACATATGTGGAAAACGGCGTGTGCGATCTCGGTGTCGTCGGCAAGGATACGATCATGGAAAACGGCAGCCACTTCTTTGAGATTCTCGACCTAGGCTTCGGGCGCTGTCGGTTCGCACTGGCGTGCCGCAAGGGGACGGATTTCTTCGGCGGCTACAAGGCGAAAACCGTCGCCTCAAAATACCCAAACGTCGCGCGGCAGTTTTTCGAGAGCCGCGCGATGGATGTGCGCATCATCAAGATTGAAGGCTCCGTGGAGCTCGCGCCTCTGCTCGGCCTTGCCGACGGCATTGTAGATATCGTCGAGACCGGCACAACGTTGAAAGAAAACGGTCTGGAGGTTGTGGAAACCATCGCACAGATCTCTGCGCGGCTGATCGCCAACACCGCCAGCCTGAAAATGCGCAAGCGGGAGATCGAAGCGCTTGCCGAAAAACTGGAAAACTGTATTGCGAAAGAGAGGGAAAACGCATGATTCGGATTGCAAAGGGAGACCGCGCGTATTGCGAGGGCTTTATTCAGAGCCTGAAGGACCGCGTGAGCGAGAACGACCGCCGCGTGGAGGACAGCGTCGCCGCCATCTTAAAGGATGTGCGCGAAAACGGGGATGCGGCTGTGCGCGCGTATTCGATGAAGTTCGACGGCTGGGTGCCGGATTCGCTGGAAATCTCCAAAGAGGAAATCGACCGCATCACGGCGGACTGCGACCCGGCGTTTCTCGCCGCGATGGAGCGCGCTGCAGAGAATATCCGCGCTTTCCACGCGCGCCAGAAGCAGCAGAGCCGCATCGACCCGATGCCCTCGGGTGTCATCATGGGTCAGCGCGTGCGCGGTCTGCACCGCGTCGGCGTCTACGTGCCCGGCGGCACGGCGGCATATCCCTCCTCCGTTCTGATGAATGTCATTCCGGCCAAGATCGCCGAGGTCGGCGAGATCGTCATGGTCACGCCGCCAGGGCGCACCGGCAAGCCGGATAAGAACATACTGGCTGCGGCAAAGATCGCAGGCGTCGACCGCGTGTTTCTGATCGGCGGCGCGCAGGCGGTGGCGGCGCTCGCGTTCGGCACGGAGAGCGTGCCGAAGGTCGATAAGGTTGTCGGACCCGGCAACATCTTCGTCGCGACGGCAAAAAAGCTCCTGTATGGCACGATTGACATCGATATGATCGCGGGGCCGAGCGAGATCCTCGTGTTGGCGGACAGCACCGCTAAGCCGGAATTTCTCGCTGCCGACCTGATGAGCCAGGCGGAGCACGACCGCATGGCGTCCGCGATTCTGATCACGACCGACGAAGCACTCGCCAAAGCGACGGCACAGGAGATCGAGCGCCAGATGGCGACGCTTTCCCGCCGCGAGATCATCCGGGAATCGATCGATAATTTTGGCGCGATCATCGTCTGCGAAAATATCGATGAGGCGGTCGATTTTGCCAACGAGCTTGCGCCCGAGCACCTCGAGGTCTGCTGTGCAAACCCGCTCGAGTACATCGGCCGGCTCGACAACGCCGGTTCCGTGTTCCTCGGCAACTACTCGCCCGAGCCGCTCGGCGATTACTACGCCGGCCCGAACCATGTTTTGCCCACCAGCGGCACAGCGCGATTCTTCTCGCCGCTTTCCGTCGACGATTTCATCAAGAAGTCGAGCTTCATCTATTACACGGAGGCGGAGCTTTTGAAGGCCGCCGACGATATCATCCGCATCGCAGAAACTGAAGAACTGACGGCGCACGCGAATTCCATCGCCGTCCGCAAAAAGAAATAACAGGAGATTCCCTATGTACGAGCTGAATGCTAAAATCCGCGATCTGGAGCCGTATGAGCCGATTGCGGGCGACTATAAAATCCGTCTGGACGCCAATGAATCCTTTCTCCGCCTGCCGGAATCTATACAGGCGGGCGCGCTGCACGCGACGTTCCGCGTGGAGCTGAACCGTTACCCGGATCCCGCTGCGGTGTCGCTGTGCCGTGCGTTTGCGAAGAACTATGGCGTTCCGATAGAAAATGTCGTCGCGGGCAACGGCTCCGACGAGCTGATCTCTGTGATCTTCCAGAGCTTTCTGATGAAGGGCGACACGTATGCGACCATAATGCCCGATTTCTCCATGTATAATTTCTACGGCTACATCTCGGAGTGCAGGCGCGTCGTCATAGAAAAAGACAAAAATTGGAGAATAGATGTTGACAAGGTGCTCGAAACCTGCAACAATGAAGGGGTAAAGCTGCTGATTTTCAGCAATCCCTGCAATCCGACTTCGCTGGGGCTGACCCGCGCGGAGGTGCGCCGCCTCGTATGCAGTACCTCAGCGCTCGTCGTGCTCGACGAAGCTTATATGGATTTCTGGGAGGAGTCGATGCTCGGCGAGTTTCAGAATTACGACAATCTCCTGATCCTGAAAACATGCTCGAAGGCGTTCGGCCTGGCGGCGCTGCGCGTCGGCTTTGCGGTCGGTTCAGAGAAGCTGATCCGCGCGATCAAAGCGGTCAAATCGCCGTACAACGTCAACGCGATTTCCCAGTGCATGGCGGAGGTCGTGCTGAACAGCCGCGGGGAATGCGACGCAGCGATCCGCCGTCTGCTGCTCTCGCGCGACGAGCTGCAGCGCGGGCTTGACCGGCTGGCTGCGCGTTTCCCGGAGCAGATGGAGACGCTGCCGAGCGTGACGAACTTCGTCGTGCTGAAAACGCCGCGCGCCGGAGAGCTGTTCCGGTATCTGCTGGACGCTTCCATTGCGGTGCGGTACTTTGAGAATATGTCTGCGCTGCGCATCACGGCGGGCGCGACCGGCGATAATGCGGCGGTGTTTGGATATATCACAAGATTCTTTGAAAACTGAAAGGGGCTGGCGCGATGGAACGCATGGCATCGGTGACGCGCAGGACAAAGGAAACGGATATTGAGCTGACGCTCTGGCTCGACGGCGGCGAGGTGGAGGTTTCCACCGGCGTCGGCTTTTTCGACCACATGCTTACGGCACTCGCCGTGCACGGCGGATTTGGCCTCAAGCTGAAAACGATCGGCGATTGGCACGTCGATTGTCACCACACGGTCGAGGACACCGGCATCGTGCTGGGAAAAGCTTTTAAACAGGCGCTCGGCGACCGCGCGGGCATCGAGCGGTACGGCCACGCGATGATCCCGATGGACGAGGCGCTCGGCTTCTGCGCGGTGGATGTCAGCGGACGGCCGTATCTCGTCTTTGACGCTGTGTTCCCGCAGGAACGCGTCGGCGATTTCGATACCTGCATGGCGGAGGAATTTTTCCGCGCGCTCAGCGATAACGCCGGCTTCACGCTTCACCTGCGCTGCCCATACGGCAAAAATGCACATCATATGATTGAGGCGCTGTTCAAGGCGTGTGCGCACGCGCTGTGCGATGCCACGGCGGAAAACAGCACCGGCGCGGCGCTCTCCACAAAGGGGACGCTCGCGTGAAAGAAGGGGAAGGATAGAGAGAATGATTATTTTACCGGCAATTGATCTGAAGGACGGCATGTGCGTCCGCCTGTTCCAGGGGGACTACGCCACGGCGGAGCAGGTGGCGGAGGATCCGGTCCAGACGGCGCAGTCATTTGAAGCAGACGGCGCGCGCTGGATGCATATCGTCGATCTCGACGGCGCCAAGGCGCGGCGGCCTGTCAACGACGGCACGATTTTTTCCATTCGGGACAATACCTCCATCCACATGGAGGTCGGCGGCGGCATCCGCGATATGGGCACTGTCGAATACTATCTGTCGCGCGGCGTGAGCCGCGTGATTCTCGGCTCCGCGGCGCTGCAGAGTCCTGATTTTGTGCGCGAAGCCGTAAAAAAGTACGGCAAAAAGATCGCCGTCGGCATCGATGCGCTGAACGGCAAGGTCGCGGCGGAGGGATGGACGGCGCAGAGCGAAGTCGATTACCTCGAGATGGCGAAGCACATGGAAAGCATCGGCGTGCGTTATCTGATCGTTACGGATATCTCGAAAGATGGCACGATGAGCGGCCCGAACCTCGTCATGCTCGATAAGATCAACCGCACGGTGGGCTGCAGCATTATCGCGAGCGGCGGCGTCAGCAGCATCAAGGATATTGTCGATCTGAACGCGCTCGGACTGTACGGCGCGATTGCGGGCAAATCGATTTACACAAAGGCGCTCGACCTGCGCTCGGCGGTTACGGCCTGCCAGCGGCTTTCGGGCAATAAGCTCAAGACGAAAGCCGAGGTGGAGGATCATCTCGAGCGGTATTTCCTCAAATCGGAGCTGATCCCGGCGATCGTGCAGGAGGCTGCCACCGGCGAGGTGCTCATGCTTGCGTATATGAACCGTGAATCGATGATTAAGACGATCGAAACGGGCTACACGTGGTTTTACAGCCGCAGCCGCCAGACACTCTGGAACAAGGGCGCGACGAGCGGTCACACGCAGAAGGTGGTCAGCATCGCCGCGGATTGCGACGACGATACGCTGCTCGTCAAGGTCGTGCAGAACGGCCCGGCATGTCATACCGGCAGCCACAGCTGTTTCTATAAAGAAATCGTAAAGAATTGAGGGGAATTCAGAATGGATATTTTGCAGCAGCTTTATGAGACGGTGCTCGAAAGGAAGGGCGAAAAGCGCGAGGGCTCCTATACCTGCTACCTGTTCGAGCAGGGCACCGATAAAATCCTCAAGAAGTGCGGCGAGGAGTGCAGCGAGGTCATTATCGCGGCGAAAAACGGCAAAAACGAGGAGACGGTGCTCGAGATCAGCGACCTTCTGTATCACCTGACCGTGCTGATGGTGAATGAGGGGATCGACCTCAAGGACGTCGAGGCGGAGCTTGACCGCCGCCACGGCAAAACAGGCAACCTCAAAACCTTTCACAAGGTGGACAAGAACACATGACGAACGAAGAGAAGCGCGCGCTGTGGAAGCGTGAGGAAGCGCTCACGATGACCGGCTGGGACTTTTCGCATATCGCCGACCGATATACGGAGGGCAGACTCCCGTGGGATTACCACGCAAAGGTGCTGGATTTTCTGAAGCCGGAGAGCCGGCTGCTCGATATGGGCACTGGCGGCGGGGAGTTCCTGCTTTCCCTGCGCCATCCGTTCCGCTTGACGAGCGTGACCGAAGCGTGGGAGCCGAACGTGCGACTGTGCGAGAAAAAGCTCGCGCCGCTCGGCATTACGGTGCGGCAGAGCGTGGATGGCGAGCCTCTGCCGTATGACGACGCGCAGTTTGACCTCGTGCTGAACCGTCACGAGTCATATGACATCGGCGAAGTGCGCCGTGTTTTAAAGCCCGGCGGCTATTTCATTACGCAGCAGGTCGGCGGCAGCAACAGTCTTTGGCTGCGGCAGGTGCTTTGCGGAGAGAATACGTCGATCCCCGCATTCAACCTTGAAAATGAGATCCCGCGCTTTCAGGCTGCGGGGTTTTCGATCAACTACAAAAACCAGTGCTATACGACTGACCGCTTCTTCGATACCGGCGCGCTCGTCTGGTATGCGAAGGCGCTGCCGTGGGAATTTGGCACCTTCTCGGTGGATGGCTGCTTTGAGCAATTGCTCCGTCTAGATGCACTGCGCGAGAAGCAGGGGTACATTCCAAGCGTGCAGCACCGGTTTATCCTCATTGCGAGGAAGAAAAAGTAATCAGGAGGGTGTCAGAAATGGCTTCATGCAGCATACGCTTTGCACAGGCGGCAGATATTCCCGTCGTGCTTCAGTTTATCCACGCGCTGGCGGCGTACGAAAATATGGAGGGTCAGGTCATCGCGACCGAGGATCTGCTCCGCGAGTGGGTTTTTGAGAAGAAGAAAGCGGAGATTTTGCTCGTTCTGGAGGAAGAAACGCCGGTAGGCTTTGCGCTGTTTTTCCACAATTTTTCCACGTGGCTCGGGCGTGCAGGCATCTATCTCGAGGATCTTTTTGTCCTGCCTGAATACCGCGGGCGCGGTTACGGCAAGCTGCTTCTGAAAAAGCTCGCGCGCATTGCGGTGCAGCGCGGCTGTGGGCGGCTCGAGTGGGCGTGCCTCGACTGGAACGAGCCGAGCATCGCGTTTTACAAGTCGCTCGGCGCCGTGGCGATGGAGGACTGGACAACGTACCGCATAGCGGGCGACAAGCTGCTCGCGCTCGCATCGCGTCTCGGCTGATTCAAAAAACAATCCGGCAGGGTTTATCTCTGCCGGATTTTGTCGTGTATAGAGGATAGCGCGGGCGGCGCAGAATAATTCTGCTTGCATTGCACGGCCAAATATGGTATATATCAATATGGTTTTTAAAGCGTGTAAGGAATAGGGGAATTTTCTGACATGAAAAAAATACTGTTTATCGCGACCGGCGGCACGATTGCGTCTGCCAAGACGGAAAATGGTCTGACGCCGGCCATCACCTCTGAGGAGCTTCTGAATGCCGTGCCGGAGATCCGCGCGATATGCGCTGTGGATACCGTACAGCCGTACAGCTTGGACAGCACGAACATGTGCTGGCGGCAGTGGATCCATCTTGCGGAGATCATCCGCGACAGCTATGAAAAATATGATGGCTTCGTGATTGCCCACGGCACGGACACGATGTCCTACGCGGCGGCGACGCTCTCTTACCTGATCCAGCAAAATGAAAAGCCGGTCGTGCTGACCGGCGCGCAGAAATCGATTCAGGTGCCGGACGGCGACGCCCGGCGGAATCTCTATGAGGCGTTTGCTTATGCGACAGACGCGCACGCCTGCGGCACGCACGTCGTGTTCAACGGACATGTTATTGCGGGCACGCGTGCGCGGAAAACGCACACGAAGAGCTTCGACGCGTTTTCCAGCATCGATTATCCCGATGTGGCCGTATTTTACGATAAGAAGCTGCTCTGTTATATAGACGAGCGTTCTGAGTGCGGTTCCGTTCGCTTCTATGACCGGCTTGTGCCGGAGATTCTCTCCATCCGCGTGATTCCGGGCATGGATCCGTCGATTTTCGACTACATCACGGCTCATTGCCGCGGCGTGGTGATCGAGAGCTTCGGTGTGGGCGGCATTCCGTATTACGGAGACAACACTTTTGAAGAAAAAATCGCTGCACTCATGGAAAACGGCGTGCGCGTAGTCATTACAACGCAGGTGCCGCATGAGGGCAGCAATCTTTCGGTTTATCGCGTCGGGCACATCATCAAGGAGAAGTACCGCGTTCTGGAGGCCTCCAGCATGACGACGGAGGCCGTTATTGCGAAAATGATGTGGGCGTTGGCTTATTCAAACAGCCGGGAGGGGTTTGAGCGGCTGTTCCGCACGCCGGTCGGCAAAGATCAGCTTTGAACCCCGCGTGCGGAAACAAGATCAAAGAGTACGGCGCTTTTCCTCCAGCATGGCGGTGAGCGCTTCAAGCAGAGGCATCGGCTCCGCGGCCTGATCGATCAGCGCGGAAACGATAGAGACGACGGAATCCGGATTCAGGCCATTTTTGCCGCTGATCTGGCGCACGGCATATTCTTCCTGAGAAACGGCCGCTATAAAGGTGCGCGCGTAGTTTTTCGTTGTTTTGGCGAAGCCTTCGGCGCGAATCATACCTTTTTCCAGCAAAGAGTTAATCAGAAGATGGATGTAGCTGTCTTTCCAGGTTCTGTCGCTCGACAGTTCAATGATTTCAGAAGCGGTCAGCGGCTTGTCGACATGCCAGAGCAGGCTCATGATCTCATGCTCGCTCTTAGTAAGTGTCTCTTTTTTCATAGCTGTGTACCCCACTCTCCAAAATGTTTTACTGTTATTTTCTATATGATATGATGTTTTTTAAGGCTTGTCAAGTTTTTTGACGGCTTATAAGCACATTTTTTTTCGAGTTTAATGCTGTGTCTGGTTGTAATTTCAGTATTGTAAAGTGTAATTTATCGTCGAATTTTGACGAATTTCCTTTCTTCAGCCGACGCCTGGTGCTTCGGATAGACGACAGGGCCAGAGAAAAATTGGGGAGACGGGGAGCAAAAGCTGGAGCGAAAAAGGCGCGGCACAAAGGCGCTTTTACGCGTGAAACCCGATTTCTTGCAAATTTGTAGAAAAAAGCCTTGACTTTTTTTGCCCCTGCATCTATAATTATTTGTGTTATTTCGTGCTAAGTAACAAATACAAACCCCTGCCTGATGGCGGATGGGAGGGATATAGATGGCTGAAATCCGAATCAAAGATAACGAATCTTTGGAGAGCGCGCTCAGACGCTTCAAGAAGCAGTGCGCGAGAGCGGGCGTTATTCAGGAAGTGCGCAAGAGAGAGGCTTATGAAAAGCCTTCCGTTAAGCGCAAGAAGAAGTCCGAAGCAGCTCGCAAGCGCAAGTACAAATAATGAAACGTGAAGAAGCGGGCTTTTGCCCGCTTTTTTGTGTGAACGGGGTTTTCCCGGAAAAACAGGAGACAAGGAATCGAGACTATGGCATTGTTTAAACCGACCGGAACGCTGCACCGCGTGACGGACATCACCCCCGAAATGCTCAGGGCGCTTTCCGTTCGCGCTATCGTGCTGGATGTAGACAATACGATGTCTACCCACGGCTCGCAGACGCCGCACACCGGCGTGCTCGAGTGGACGCGGAAGATCTCCGCGAGCGGCGTACAACTGATCGTTGTCTCCAACAATTACAAAAAGCGTGTTGCGCCCTTTGCGGCACAGTTTGACCTGCCGTATATCTCCTTTGCCTGCAAGCCGTCGCCCTTTGGCTACCTGCGTGCAAAGCGGCTGGCAGGCGTGCGTGTGCGCGACTGCCTCGTTGTCGGCGATCAAATCTTTACGGATGTTCTCGGCGCGAATCTGTGCGGCATGAAATCCGTTCTGCTCGATCCGATCGCACCGGATCCGGCGGCGACGGTGCGTTTCAAGCGCTGGCTGGAGCATTTTCTGCGCCCGCATTACCAGCCGCTCTGGGACTTCGGCTCACACGGCAAAGACAATGAAAGGGGTAATTTCCATGAGCAATCCGATTGAACGGCTTACACAAAAAGTTATCGGTGGCGACGCGAAAAAAGCGGCGCTCGTCGTTTCCGAAACCAATCTGTATTATCTCACCGCATTTCCGTCTACGGACGGCGCACTGCTGCTGACCGCTGAAAAGGCGTATTATCTGCTCGACTTCCGCTATGCGGAGGCGGCTCGCGCGAAGGCGCAGGGCGTTGAGGTTGCCGAGTTCACTTCGCTGAATGAGACGATCCAGTCGCTGCTCACAAAGCACGGCATTTCCTGCGTCTATATGGAGTATTCCACAATTCCGTACGGACAGGCGAAGCGCTTTGAGAAGCTTTGTGCCGAGTGCGGCGCTGAAGCTGTGTTGGATATGACGCTGGACGATGCGATCCGCAGCCAGCGCATCGTGAAGAGCGAGGAGGAAATCCAGAAGATCTGTGATGCGCAGGCGATCACGGATGCGACCTTTGAGCATATTCTGCCATATATTCGCGAGGGCGTCACAGAGCGTGAGATCGCGCTTGAAATTGAGTTCTTCATGCGCAAGCAGGGCGCGGACGGCAATGCGTTCGATCCGATCGTTGTGACCGGTGCGAACGGCTCCCAGTGCCACGGCATTCCGGGCAATACAAAGCTGCAGAAGGGCGACCTTATCACGATGGACACGGGCGCGCTGCTGCACGGTTACCATTCCGACATGACCCGCACCGTCGCGCTCGGCTATGTCAGCGACGAGCAGAAGGCGATTTACGATACGGTGCTTAAGGCGCAGCTTGCTGCGATCGACGCTGTGCGCGCGGGCGTTCGCTGCTGCGACGTCGACAAGGTTGCGCGCGATATCATCGAGACGCCGTATCCCGGCACCTTTGGTCACGGTCTCGGCCACGGCGTCGGCTTTGAAATCCATGAGTGGCCGCGCTTCTCGAAGCTCGATACTACGGTTTGCGAGCCCGGCATGGTCATCACGGTGGAACCCGGCATTTACCTGCCCGGCAAGTGCGGCGTGCGCATCGAGGATATGATTGTTGTCACAGAGGACGGCTGCAGAAACCTCACGCACTCTCCGAAGGAGCTTATAATTCTGTAAATTCACAGAAAATAACGGAATCCATACTATTTTTGCTTGAAAAAACGGCAAACCTAGTATACAATAGTATTGAAGAAATTTTTGGAGGTATTTATCAATGATTACCGCAGGCGATTTCAGAAACGGTGTAACGTTTGAAATGGACGGCAATGTTGTTTCGATTATTGAATTCCAGCACGTTAAACCCGGCAAGGGTGCGGCTTTTGTCCGCACGAAGATCCGCAACGTCATCACTGGCGCTGTGACAGAAAGAACCTTTAACCCGACCGAGAAGTTCCCGACCGCGTTCATCGAGAGAAAGGATATGGAGTATCTGTACAACGACGGCGATCTGTACTACTTCATGGACAGCGAGACGTACGAGCAGCTCCCGATCAGCCCGAGCATCCTCGGCGACAACTTCAAGTTTGTCAAGGAAAATATGGTCTGCAAGGTGCTTTCCTACAAGGGCAATGTTTTCGGTGTTGAGCCGCCGAACTTCGTTGAGCTGCAGGTCACACAGACCGATCCGGGCTTCAAGGGCGATACGGCGACAAACGCGACAAAGCCGGCTACGCTTGAGACAGGTGCCGAGATCAAGGTTCCGCTCTTCATCGATGAGGGCGAAATGATCCGCATCGACACCAGAACGGGCGAATACATGGAGCGCGCATAATCTCCGCTTCGTGATTCATACTAGCCATGATACCCAACGCAAGGCAGGGATTGTCCTGGGCCTTGCCGAAAAGAAAGGGGAAAATAAGATGACAAACTCGGAAAGAGCGGCATATATCCGCGGCCTGATGGAGGGCCTCGAGCTGGATCCGAACGCGAAAGAGACAAAACTCTTTAATGCGATCGTCGATCTTCTGGACGACCTCTGCCTCTCCATGGAGGAGATGGAGGACGCATACGACGAGCTCAGCGGTCAGGTCGATGAGATCGACGAGGACCTCGGCGAACTCGAAGAGGATTACTACGACCTCGATGAGGACGAGTATGACGATGATGAGGATGACGACTGGGACGACGAGGATGATTGCTACTTCGAAGTCACCTGCCCGAGCTGCGGCGACACCATCGAGCTGAACGGCGAGATGCTGGAGGAAGGCTTCATCGATTGCCCGAACTGCGGCGAGAAGCTCGAGTTCGATTTTGACGACGAGTGTGCCTGCGGCGAAGATTGCGACTGCGATAAGGACGACGAGTAATTTTTTAAACAGCAAGGGGAGCGGTGTGAATCGCTCCCCTTTTGCATAAAAATTTGTTAAACTATCTTAAAATATGACGGGCTTTTTGCAAAAAAATAACAAGCGAAGACGGCTTTGTGTTGACTTATTCGGGCCCAGGGTTTATAATTACAAAAATATTCTGTGTTTTAAGGTGTGGAAGCGTATGAACAACAAGAAGTTTGTTCTCTCCATGATTATGAAGTTTGTCATCGTGATTTTGGAAATCGGTTTCTTCGCCATGGTGGTATTTCAGTATTATGGGCCGAAACTTTTTTCCAAAATGGACAGTGTCGGTTATTCTGTTACATTGATCCTGTATACAATTGTATATATTGCGCTCAGCAACTTATTCTATGCCTTTAAAATCATGGATTTTTCCGTTGCGGAGACAATACTTTCTCAGTTTTTGGCTTTTGGCATTGCGGATTTGCTGCTTTACGGTGAGTTTTGCATGATCCGGCACAATTATGTCAATATCATTCCGGGCCTCCTGACCGTTGCCTGTCAGCTTCTGGCAGCGATTTGCTGGGCACTGATCAGCAAGCGCATGACGATGCTCTTTTCCAGACCGGAAAAAACGCTTATCATTACCGGTGCCGTGCTGACAGATGAATTCCTGCAGAAGCTGGAGAAACTGAAATACATTTTCAATGTCGAACAGATTATTCCGTACAGTGAGCTGGGCAAGGATTGGAAGAAAAAGCTGGATCCTTTCGAAGCAGTCATTTTTTATGAAACGGAAATGGAAAATCGTTCGGAACTGCTTTGGTATTGCATGCAGGACCGCAAGAGCCTGTATCTGACGCCTCAGCTCGATGAAATCACCATGCAGGGCTTCGGTGCGCGCCATCTGATCGATACGCCGCTGATGAAGTATGAATACCGCAGCGAGCGTTTCTGGTACAATCTTGTGAAACGCGCTGCGGACATAGTCGTGTCCTTGTTGGCCCTGATCATCATGTCGCCGATTCTTCTGATCACGGCGCTGGCCATCAAGATTGAGGATCGCGGCCCTGTTTTCTTCAGGCAGAAGCGCTGCACGAAGAACGGGAAGGTCTTTGAGATTCTCAAGTTTCGCAGCATGATCGTGGATGCAGAGAAGGGCGGCAAGTCGATTCCCTGCCGTTCCGGCGACCCGCGTATCACGCGTGTCGGGCGCATCATTCGTAAAATCCGTGTCGATGAATTTCCGCAGATCATCAATGTGCTCAAGGGCGATATGTCGCTTGTCGGTCCGCGTCCCGAGCGCATCGAGCATGTCGAAGAATATACACGGGAAATCCCGGAGTTTGTCTACCGCCTGCGCGTGAAGGGCGGCCTGACCGGCTATGCCCAGATCTACGGCAAATACAATACAAGCCCCTATGATAAGCTGCGTCTTGACCTGCAGTATATCGAAAAGCAGTCTCTCCTGCTCGATTTCAAGCTGCTTCTGCTGACGGTGAAGATCATGTTTGTACCGGAATCCACCGAGGGCTTCACGGAAGAAAAATCGGCCGCCGTTTCGGAAAATTCCAAACGCGCGGAGGAGATCGAGGAAGAATAAAATGAAACTCCTCATAACCGGCGGCGCCGGGTTTATCGGCAGCAATTACATACGGTATGCATTGAAAGAGCATTCGGAGGATCGAATTGTGAATCTGGATCTGCTGACCTATGCCGGAAGTCTTGAGAATGTCTGCGAAGCGGCACAGAATCCGCGGTACAGCTTTGTGCAGGGGGACATTGCGGACAGGGCGTTTGTATTTGGCTTGTTCGAGCGGGAGCGCTTCGATGCGGTCGTCAACTTTGCGGCGGAGACGTCCCCGCTGCGGCCTTCCAGTCCGTACAGCAGCTCAAAGGCAAGCGCGGATTTGTTTGTTTTGGCGTATCAAAGGACATTCGGCCTGCCGGTGACGGTCAGCCGCTGCTCGAACAATTATGGCCCCAGACAGTTTCCGGAAAAGCTGATTCCGCTTCGTCGGCGGCAGACCCGGCCATGACAGGCGTTACGCGGTTGATACGGCAAAGCTGGAGTCAGAGCTTGGCTGGGCGCCAAAGGTTGATTTTGAGACGGGGCTTCGGCGAACGGCGGCGTGGTACACGCATGGTACGCTGTAAATTTTCCTTGCATTTCTTATAAGAGTATGGTATAGTTATCTTCAGTCAAAATATCCGGGCCATTAGCTCAGTTGGTTAGAGCAGCCGGCTCATAACCGGTCGGTCCAAGGTTCGAGTCCCTGATGGCCCACCAGATAAAGAGTCCTCGTCAAGCGACGGGGGCTTTTGTTTTTGCAAATTTCCGTGGGTGTACCCCTTGACAAACGCTTTGTATTAGCATAGACTAACATGTGGATTTTGAAGGAACTGCAAGGGGGAAACAGGATGACTTTGAAGGATTTACCGATCGGAAAAACCGCGACTGTGCAGTTCGTCGGCGGTGAAGGCGCACTGCGCCAGCATTTTCTGGATATGGGTCTGATTCCGAAGGCGGATGTCACCATGGTGAAGTTCGCGCCGATGGGCGACCCGCTGGAGGTGCGCATTCACGGCTATGAGCTGACTTTGCGTCTGGCCGACGCGGAAAAGATCGAAATTGCGAACATACGCGATGCGGCGGCGCAGCCGCACAATGCGCAGAAGAAAAAGCCGATTTCGCACCCGGGCCTCGGTGAAGGCGGCAAGTACCACGTAAAAACCGGCCAGCCGCCGCTGCCGCAAGGCGTAACGCTGAGCTTTGCGCTCGCTGGCAACCAGAACTGCGGCAAGACGACGCTTTTCAACCAGCTCACCGGCTCGAATCAGCATGTGGGCAATTTTCCGGGTGTCACGGTCGACCGCAAGGACGGCGTGATTCGCGGGAACCCGAACACGCTTGTCACCGATCTGCCCGGCATCTATTCGATGTCGCCGTATTCGAGCGAGGAGCTCGTTACGCGCCGGTTTGTGCTCGACGAGCATCCGCGCGGCATTATCAACATTGTGGACGCGACGAACATTGAGCGCAACCTGTATCTGACGATGCAGCTCATGGAGCTGGACGTCCCGATGGTGCTGGCACTCAACATGATGGACGAGGTGCGCGAGAACGGCGGCTCCATCCACGTCAACGAGATGGAGGAGATGCTCGGCATTCCGGTTGTGCCGATCTCCGCGGCCAAAAACGAGGGCATTGAGGAATTGATCGACCATGCCGTACACGTCGCGAAATATCAGGAAAGCCCCGGACGGCAGGATTTCTGCGACGTTCACGACCACAACGGCGCCGTACATAGATGTCTGCACGGTATCATGAGCTTGATTGAGGATCACGCGGTGCAGGCGGGAATTCCGGTGCGTTTCGCCGCAAGCAAGCTGGCGGAGGGCGACACGCTTGTGCTCGACCGGCTGAACCTCGACCAGAATGAAAAGGAAACGCTGGAGCATATCATTCAGCAGATGGAAAAGGAGCGCGGGCTTGATCGCGCCGCGGCCATCGCCGATATGCGCTTCAGCTTTATCGGCAAGGTCTGCGATGCGGCCGTTGTGAAGCCCCGCGAGAGCCGCGAGCACGCACGCAGCGTGAAAATGGATCGCTTCCTCACCGGCAAATATACGGCGATTCCCGCTTTCATCGGCATCATGGGCCTTGTTTTCTGGCTCACCTTCAATGTGATCGGCGCGTTCCTCTCCGATTTGCTCGATCTGGGCATTTCTTGGCTCACCGATCTGGTGGACGGCGTCATGACGGCGGCGAACGTCAGCCCGGTGCTGCATGCGCTTGTGATCGACGGTATCTTCAACGGTGTCGGCAGCGTTTTGAGCTTCCTGCCGATCATTGTCACGCTGTTCTTCTTCCTGTCACTGCTCGAGGACAGCGGCTATATGGCGCGCGTCGCGTTCGTCATGGATAAGCTCCTGCGCAAGATCGGTCTTTCCGGCCGCAGCGTCGTGCCGATGCTGATTGGCTTCGGCTGCACGGTGCCGGGTGTTATGGCGAGCCGTACGCTGCCCTCCGAGCGTGACCGCAAAATGACAATCCTCTTGACGCCTTTTATGAGCTGTTCGGCTAAGCTGCCGATTTACGCATTCTTTTCGGCGGCGTTTTTCCCGGATCACGGCGCAGTTGTGATGATTGGGCTGTACTTCATCGGCATCCTCGTCGGCATTCTGATGGCGCTTCTGATGCGCGGCACGATGTTCAAGGGTGAGGCGGTTCCGTTTGTGATGGAGCTGCCGAATTACCGCATGCCCGGCGCGAAAAATGTCGGCCAGCTGCTCTGGGAGAAAGCAAAGGACTTCCTGCAGCGCGCGTTCACCGTGATCTTTGTCGCGACCATCGTCATCTGGTTCCTCCAGACATTCGATCTCGGTCTCAATATCGTTTCGGATTCCAAAGACAGCATCCTCGCGATGCTCGCCGGGTGGATCGCGCCGATCTTCGAGCCGCTGGGCTTTGGCGACTGGCGCGTTTCCACGGCGCTGATCACCGGCTTCATGGCGAAGGAGAGCGTCGTTTCCACGCTCACGATCCTCTTTGGCTCCACACAAGCGCTCACGGCGCTGCTCACGCCGCTTTCGGCGGTGTGCCTGCTGGTTTTCTGCCTGCTGTACACGCCGTGTGTCGCGGCAGTGGCGTCCGTTAAGCGCGAGCTCGGCGGCAAGTGGGCGGTTGGCGTTGTGATCGGCCAGTGCGTCATCGCGTGGTGCGTTGCCGGGATTGTACGCGTTGTCGGTATGCTGTTCGGGGTGATCTGAATGAGCCCGGGTACGGTTTTGGTTCTGCTTCTTCTGATCGCCGGCTTGTTCTTCGCCCTGCGTGCGATCCGGCACCATAAGTCCGGCGGATGCTGCGGAGACTGCGCCAAATGCGCGGGCTGCGCAGCGGCAAAGGATTCAAGAGAATAGCCATACAAAAAAGGTCTGCACCGTGGAATGCGGTGCAGACCTTTTTGCGTGGCATTTTAAGAACCGGTCGATTTGTAATGGTGCACGCCGAAGCGCCAGAAGAGCCAGCAGGGGATGAGGAACAGGCTGGCGAGAACGGGCAGCAGCATCGTCCATGTGCTGCCGCCGCGCCCAAGCAGATACATCAGCGGGTAATACTGGACGAGCGCGTAAGGCACAACAAACGTGCAGAATTGCAGCACGCGCTTGCCGTAAATGGAGAGCGGATAGCGCCCGTGCTCTTTCATGCCGTCCGTGAGCACATTTACAAATTCCAGCCCCTCGAGCGTGAAGAAGCACAGAGCGGCGTAGAGGAGAAAGACGCCCGAAAAGACGGCAGCGCCGCCGAGGATCATCAAAACGAGCGTCAAGACGCGCGTGGCGTTCCAGTCGATCGCGCAGTTCTGCACGGCGTAGATCAGCATGCACACGGCAACGATTGCGGGACCGAAGCGCGTGAATTCGATCCGGCTGCCGAGTACCTGCAAAACGGCGCTTCGCGGGCGAACGAGAATGCGGTCAAACTCGCCGTTGCCGATGATGCGGCTGAACGTGTCAAAGCCGCGCGCTACGCACTCGGCGAGCGTGAACGACAGCAGCACGACGGCGTAGCAGAGCAGCACGTCGCTGTATGTGAACCCCTCAATCGTGTGGAACCGCGCGAACATGAAGCGGATGCCGAGAAAGACGGTCAGCGTCAGCACCGCGGTGCTGAGTGTCGTCAAAAGGAACGAAGCCTTGTACTGCATCGCGCTTTTGAGCTGTATGGAAACCGAATATATTATTGAAAAGGGCGCATTCCGCTTAAAATGGAATGCGCCTTTTTCTGCGAAAAACGGGATAGAATAACGCTGGAGGTGCATTCATAAAGTATTTACAAATTTTGGTGTTGACATTTCCTGACCTTTGCAGTATAGTATAGACAAAGGTTAGCACTCGAAACAACAGAGTGCTAAAACCTTGAGAGGTGCAGTATGGAACTGACAAAACGCAAACAGAATATACTTGCCTCGATTGTCAACGGATATGTCCGCACGGGCGAGCCGGTCGGCTCCAAATCGATTGCGGAGGCTGCGGGCGTGTCGTCTGCAACGGTTCGCAACGAAATGGCGGAGCTTACGGAGTTGGGCCTTCTGGAACAGCCGCACACCTCGGCGGGGCGCATACCGTCCCAGCGCGGCTATCGCGAATTTGTCGATAACCTGATGGAGCCGGTAACGCTGCCGGAAGATGAGCGTTTGACGCTCGATGCGATGCTTGCAAAGAGCGCGTTCGATCCGGAAAGGCTGCTGCGCGGCGCGGCGCACACACTGTCCGTCGCCACACGGTATCTCGCCGTGAGCACAACACCCAGCGGCGCTTCGGCGAAGATCAAGGGTGTGCAGTTTGTACAGACGAGCCGCCGCACCGCAATGCTGATCATGATGAGCAGCGCGGGCACGATGAAGAACAAGGTTTTCCACTGTGACTTCGATCTGTCGAATGAGATCATGCGCATCTTTTTCCGCGTGCTCAACGAGCGCGTCACCGGCAGGGACGTTGCGGAGATCAACCGGGCGTTCATTCAAAGCCTTGCGATTTCCTTCGGCGATCTGGCGATCATCATGTCGCCTGCATTGGCGGCGCTTCTGGAGGTCGCAGGGGAGACGATGCAGACCGAGGTTTCACTCAGCGGACAGATGAACCTGCTGTTTTATCCCGAATACAAGCTCGGCGGCGCACGCCGCGTGATGGATTTCGTGGAACGGCATGAAGCGCTCGTCAGTCTGCTTGAGGGAAAGCCAAACCGCACGCAGATCCGCATCGGTCTGGAGAGCGGGCGCAACGAGCTTGCCGATTCGTCGGTCGTCTCCGCGCGGTACAGCGTGAACGGCAGCAATGCCGGCGCGGTCGCCGTGATCGGCCCGATGCGTATGCCGTACGCACGCGTCGCGGCACAAACAGCATACATTGCAGATCGTGTCGGCGAAATGCTGACGCGCATCATGCGGGAAGAATAGAAAGGGGCGTCCTTATGGCAGAGGAAACGAAAGCCTGTCCCGAACAGGAGACAGAAGTGAACACCGGACCTGCGGCGGAAGAAACCGAAAAGGCCGATGAGAAACAGGAGAAGAAAAAGAAAAAGGAAAAAACCGAGAAGGTGCCGAAGGCCGATTACGATCGGCTGCAGGCGGAATTCGAGGCGCACAAGCAGCAGTATCTGCGCGTACTCGCGGAGTACGATAACTTCCGCAAGCGTTCCGCAAATGAGAAGACCGGCGTCTACAACAACGCCGTTTCCGATACGGTCAACGCGATCCTCCCGGTTGCCGACAATATCGACCGTGCCCTCGCGCAGGAGAACGCCTCCGCCGAGGATATGAAGAAGGGCGTGGAAATGATCGCGAACCAGTTTAAGGCCTGCTTTGAAAAGCTCGGCATTCGCGAGATTGGCGCCGTCGGCGAGCCGTTTGACCCGACGATCCACAACGCCGTGGCGCATATCGACAGCGAGGAGCTCGGAGAGAACGTCATTGCGGCCGTCTTCCAGAAGGGTTACATGCTCGGCGATAAGGTCGTGCGGCACGCGATGGTACAGGTTGCGAATTAAAGAGATAGCAAAATACAGTTTACACACATTCATTTATACAAAGGATGGTAATGCATTATGGCAAAGACAATTGGTATTGACTTAGGTACAACAAACTCTTGCGTAGCGGTTATCGAAGGCGGCGAGCCGGTCGTTATCGCAAACGCAGAGGGCGCTAGAACAACGCCGTCCGTCGTCGCATTCTCCAAGACAGGCGAGCGCATGGTGGGTCAGGTCGCAAAGCGCCAGGCCATCACAAACCCGGACAGAACGATCTCTTCGATTAAGAGAGAGATGGGCACGGATCATAAGGTCACAATCGACGGCAAGCACTACACCCCGCAGGAGATCTCCGCGATGATTCTCCAGAAGCTGAAGGCGGACGCGGAAGCATATCTCGGCGAGACCGTCACCAGCGCGGTTATCACCGTTCCGGCGTACTTCACCGACGCACAGCGTCAGGCAACGAAGGACGCGGGCAAGATTGCCGGTCTCGATGTCAAGCGTATCATCAACGAGCCGACGGCGGCTGCGCTTTCCTACGGCATCGATAAGGAAGACGACCAGAAGATCATGGTCTATGACCTCGGCGGCGGCACATTCGACGTTTCCATCATCGAAATGGGCGACGGCGTGCAGGAGGTTCTCGCAACAGCCGGTAACAACCGTCTGGGCGGCGACGACTTCGATAAGCGCGTGATGGATTGGATCATCGGCAGCTTCAAGGTTTCCGACGGTATCGATCTCTCTGGCGACAAGATGGCGATGCAGCGCATCAAGGAAGCGGCGGAAAAGGCGAAGATCGAGCTTTCCGGCATGACGAGCGCTTCCATCAACCTGCCGTTCATCACGGCGGACGCAACAGGCCCGAAGCATCTGGATCTCACCCTGTCCAGAGCAAAGTTCAACGAGTTGACCGCTGACCTCGTCGAGATGACGATGGGCCCGGTTCGTCAGGCGCTGAGCGATTCTGGCCTTTCCATCAATGAAATCAACAAGGTTCTGATGGTCGGCGGTTCCTCCAGAATCCCGGCTGTTCAGGAAGCTGTCAAGAAGCTGATCGGCAAAGAGCCGTTCAAGGGCATCAACCCGGATGAGTGCGTCGCCATCGGCGCGGCTCTGCAGGCCGGCGTCCTCGGCGGCGAGGTTCAGGGTCTCCTGCTGCTCGACGTCACGCCGCTTTCCCTCGGCGTTGAGACGATGGGCGGCGTCATGACGAAGATCATCGACAGAAACACGACGATCCCGACGAAGAAGAGCCAGATCTTCTCCACGGCTGCGGACGGCCAGACACAGGTTGAGGTCAACGTCCTGCAGGGCGAGCGTGAGTTTGCGCGCGACAACAAGCAGCTCGGCATCTTCAAGCTCGACGGTATCGCGCCGGCTCCGCGCGGCATCCCCCAGATCGAAGTCACGTTCGACATCGACGCGAACGGCATCGTAAACGTCTCCGCGAAGGATCTCGGCACCGGCAAGGAGCAGAAGATCACCATCGCTTCCTCCTCCAACATGAGCAAAGAAGATATCGATAAGGCGGTCAAGGCTGCGGAGCAGTTCGCAGAGGAAGACAAGAAGCGCCGCGAAGAGGTCGATACGAAGAACAACGCCGAGAATATGTGCTATGCGGCTGAAAAGCTCATCAGCGACAGCGGCGATAAGATCGACGAGGCGGATAAGAACGAGCTGAACAGCAAGGTCTCTGCGCTCAAGAGCACCATGCAGACCGGCACGGTCGATGCGATCAAGGCGGGCATGGATGAGCTCCAGAAGGCGATGTACACGGTTAGCGAGAAGCTGTATAAGGCTTCCGCACCGCAGCAGGGTCAGCAGCCGCCGTACGGCGCGCCGGGCGCAGGTCCGGACGTCGGCGGTCAGCAGGGCGGCCCGAACGGCGATGTCTACGACGCAGACTACAAGGACGTCGACTAATTGAAAACACGGTCCGAAGCGCAAGGGGCGGTTGCAGCGGCAATAACCCCTTGCCTTTTGGAGTTTGCGAGGAGATGACAGCGGATGGCGGACAACAAAAGAGATTACTATGAGGTGCTCGGCGTACAGAAGAGCGCAGCGGACGACGAAATCAAAAAAGCGTACCGCAAGCTTGCCAAGCAGTACCACCCGGATCTGAACCCCGGCGACAAAACGGCGGAGGCAAAGTTCAAGGAGGTCAACGAGGCTTACGAGGTGCTCTCCGATAAAGATAAGCGTGCGCGGTACGATCAGTTCGGCTTTGCAGGCGTCGATCCGAATTTTGGCGGCGGCGCAGGCGGCAATCCGTATGCCGGCGGCGCGGGCGGCTTTGACTTTACCGATATTTTCGACAGCTTTTTCGGCGGCGGCTTCGGCGGCTCTGCGCGGCGGGCGAACCCGAATGCGCCCCGGCGCGGCACAGACGTGGAGGCGAACGTCGTGGTCTCCTTTGAGGAGGCGGCGAAGGGCTGCAAGAAAAATGTGACATACCACCAGATCGAGACGTGTCCGGACTGCAGCGGCAGCGGCGCGCAAAAGGGTACCAGCCCGAAGAGCTGCCCGAACTGCGGCGGTTCGGGTCAGGTGCGCATCAACCAGCGCACGCCGTTCGGCGTGGTGCAGTCGGTCGGCACGTGCGACCGCTGCGGCGGACGCGGCAAAATCATCGATACCCCCTGCAAGACGTGCGATGGTAAGGGCAAGCTTCGCCGCCAGAAGACGATTGAAATCACGATTCCGGCGGGTATTGACGACGATCAGATTCTGAATGTCGGCGGCAAGGGCAACGCGGGTTCGAACGGTGGCCCGAACGGCGATCTGCATGTTTATGTTTCCGTGCGTCCGCATGCGATCTTCAAGCGGCGCGGCAACGACGTCTGGTGTGAGATGCCAATCACCTTCACGCAGGCGGCGCTCGGCGCGGATGTGACAGTCCCGACGCTCGACGGTAAGGTCAGCTACCATGTGCACGAGGGCACGCAGCCCGGCGACGTATTCAAGCTCAAGGGCAAGGGCATCCAGAGCCTGAATGGGCGTGGTCGCGGCGACCAGTACGTGCAGGTGACGGTCGAGGTGCCGAAGAACCTGAGCAAGAAGCAGCGTGAGATCCTGGCTGAGTTCGAGCAGAACGCGGATGAAAAGAATTATCAGAAGCGCAAGAGTTTCTTCAGCAAGCTGAAGGATCTTTTCGAGGACTAAATTCAAGAAAAAACGTGTACGGTTATATTGCCGTGCGCGTTTTTTAATTTTCAGGACAAGTTTTCTAGTCTGGGATGCTTAAAATTACAATTTCTATTGCATTTTGCTGAAAACTGGTCTATAATAACTTTGTAATTCATTGTATTGGAGGAATCTCCCTTGAAAAAGAGAATTTTCGCGCTGTGCTGTGCTTTGATGCTCAGCCTGTCCGTGTTTACCGCTTGCCAGCCCGCACCGGCAAGCGAAGCGTCGTCCACGCCGGAGGCTACGGCCACAGCAGAGCCGACTGCAACGCCAGAGGCGACGCCCACAGCGGAGCCAACTCAGGCGCCGAGCGCAGATCCTGAGAATATGAATCTTCTGACCGGCCTGCCGACCCTCTCGAAGGAAGCGATTGGCAAGCGTCCCGTCGCCGTGATGGTCAACAATGTTGACGCTGCGCTCCCGCAGTATGGCATCTCCGCCGCCGATGTAATTTTTGAGCTTCCGGTTGAGTACGGCCTTACCCGCTTGATGGCGCTCTACGGCGATTATTCCCAGATTCCCGACGTCTGCTCCATCCGCAGCTGCCGCTATTATTACCCGATCCTAGCCTCCGGTTTTGATGCAATTTATGTGCATTGGGGAATTGATCAGACCATTGCGACGGAAACAATTAACAGAATGGATATCGATCATTTTGATGGCGACTGGTACGGCGATGGGACGTATTTCGGACGCGATCAGAATCGCCTGAACAGTGGCTATGCTTGGGAGCATACCGGCGTGTTCCACGGTAATAACCTCCCGAAACTGCTGGAAAGCACTGACACACGTACGGATCTGAAGGAAGATAAGCAGGATGCCGCCTTCTGCTTTGTTGGAATGGATTGCAATGCTGCACCGGCAGGGGAAACTGCAAATTCGGTTCGCGTAGATATCGGTGCGAATTATAGCACCTTCCGCTATGATACAGAAACGCATACCTATTTGAAGAACTATAAAGACAGTGCACATATGGATGCAAAGACGAACGAGCAGCTTGCATTTGAAAATGTAATTGTTCTGGAAGCAGATATTACTGTCCGTGACGACCAAAGCCGTAAAAATATCAACTGGCAGGGCGGCGAAGACAGCTCCGGCTACTATATCTCTGAAGGTAAAATGCAGAAGATTACATGGTCGAAAGCAGACGAATACAGCCCGCTGAAATTCTTTGATGAAAGCGGAGCAGAGCTTCAGATCAATCGCGGTAAGTCTTATATTGCCTTCACATATGCTGGCAGCTGCACAATTTCGGAATAATTATTCAACAATAAAACCGGCCGAAACCCGTTTTATGGGCTTCGGCCGGTGCTTTTTGCTTATTTGGTTTTCAGTGGATTACACGTGGCAATGGCCTTCTTCACATTCCGGAATTTCGCCGACAATGGGGGTGGGGTCGATGCCGCGGCGGCGGTAGTAATCGGAGACAGCCGCCTTGATAGCCTGCTCGGCAAGCACGGAGCAGTGGACCTTGACCGGGGGCAGCCCGTCCAGCGCTTCCATAACGGCTTTGTTCGTCAGCTTGAGCGCGTCTTCAATTCTCTTGCCCTTTACAAGGTCGGTCGCCATGCTGCTCGTCGCGATCGCGGCGCCGCAGCCGAATGTCATGAACTTGACGTCCGTGATGACGTCGTCCTCCACCTTGATGTACATGCGCATGATGTCGCCGCACTTCGGGTTGCCGACTTCGCCAACGCCGTCTGCGTCCTTCATTTCGCCGACGTTGTGCGGGTTGGCGAAGTGCTCCATAACCTTTTCACTGTATGCCATATCGATTCATTTCCTTTCGTTGTTTTGACTGTTCTGTTATGCGCGGCCGTGGATGATGGCGTCCCAGAGCGGGCTCATCGAGCGGAGACGCTCAACGATCTGCGGGAGAACTTCAATGATGTAATCCACGTCGCTTTCGTCGTTGACGTCGCTGAAGCTCAGGCGCAGCGAGCCATGCGCGACCTCGTGCTTGAGGCCGATGGCGAGCAGCACGTGGCTGGGATCGAGCGAGCCGCTGGTGCATGCGCTGCCGGAGGAAGCGCAGACGCCTTTGAGGTCGAGCATCAGGAGAAGGGATTCGCCCTCGACGCCCTCAAAGCAGAAGCTGATGTTGCCCGGCAGACGCTTGACGCGGTCGCCGTTCAGACGGCTGCGGTCGATTTTCAGGATCTCTGTAATCAGCTTGTCCTGCATGCGGCGGAGCTTTGCATTTTTTTCTTCCATCGTCGCAGTCGCGATCTCCATCGCGACGCCGAGACCAACGATACCGGCGACGTTTTCCGTGCCGGCGCGGCGATTTCTTTCCTGCGCGCCGCCGTCGATCAGGTTCGGCAGCACAATGCCCTTGCGGATGTAGAGCGCGCCGACGCCCTTGGGCGCATGCAGCTTGTGACCGCTCAGGGAAAGCATATCGATGTTCTGCGCCTTGACGTCAATCGGCACATTGCCGACCGCCTGCACCGCGTCGGTGTGGAAGAGGATGCCGTGACGCTTGCAGATCTCACCGATTTCCGGAATCGGCTGGATCGTGCCGATCTCGTTGTTTGCGTACATGATGGTCACAAGACCGGTTTTATCGGTGATCGCCGCCTCGAGCTCCTCGGGGACAACAATGCCATTCTCGTGCACATCAAGATAGGTGACGGTGAAGCCTTCCTTCTCGAGTGCCGCACAGGTGTGCAGAACCGCATGATGCTCAAATTTGCTCGTAATGATGTGGGTTTTACCCTGCTTGGCCATCTTGTGCGCAGCGCCCTTGATTGCCCAGTTATCGCCTTCACTGCCGCCGCTCGTAAAATAGATTTCGTTCGGCTCCGCGTTCAGACATTTTGCAACCTTGGCTCTGGCTTCCTCAAGCGGCTTCTTGGCGGCTGTGCCGACCGAGTAAAGGCTCGAGGGGTTGCCGTAGAGCTCCTTGTAAAACGGCAGCATCGCGTCCAAAACGGCGGGGGAGACGGCAGTTGTAGCGGCGTTATCCGCGTAAATGATCTTTTTGCCGTTCATTTCCATAGCTTTATCAGTACCTTTCGGATTGTGGTTTTTCGTGAGGGAACAGACCTAGTCTTTCCTCATCGAGATAAATATACACCAATTTGGTATACTTTTCAATAGGCAAATGCAAATATCCGCAAAAATTCAAAAAATATTAAAACTTTCCGGAGAAATCGGGGCGCTTTGCCGAAAATGCGTGCACACGCATAGAAAAGCCGAAAAACGCCCATACTGGAAAGCGGCGGAAGATGCGTGTCTGCTTGACAGTTCAGAGAGAATGGCGTAAAATAAGATTAACTTTTGTGTACGGCGCACACCATCTTGCATCGGATCGGCTCAATCGGCGTGCCGCATGGCGCGGCGGCTGCAGGATATGGCTTTTGGTTCCCCGGGAACCGCTAATGGAACGTGTTGAACGGAAAACAAAAAAGTTTATGAAACAGGAAGCTGTGCGGACGCCGTCCGGACGGCGTTCCTCGTTATTTTCAGAAAGGAAGGTTATTTATTTGGCAGAAAGAAAAGTCAACAGAATTGTAAAGCCCGCATTGCTCGGCGATGCGCCTGCAAAGCGGCAGGATCAGCCGCTCAGCCGCGCGGCAGACGACGCGGCGTTTGTCGGCAAGATTTCGGATCCGCTTCCCAAAGCGGCACGGCAGAAGAAGGCTGCAAAGACTGCGGCAGAGCAAACTATGAAAGCGGCGGAGGAAGCGCCGCAGAAAAAGGAAGCGAAGGGCAAGCGCGCGCCGCGCGGCGGACAGAACGGAGAAGCGCGCAGAAAGACAGAAAAGAACGCCCAGAAGCAGGAAAACAATGCGCAGCAGAACGCGCAGGCTAGGGGCAAACAGCGCCGGAATGCAGGCAGACAGAAACCGTCTGTCAAAGCGTATTTCCTCGGCGGCCTCAATGAGATCGGCAAAAACTTCACGGTATTCGAGTGCCAGGACGATATGGTGATCGTCGACTGCGGCCTTGCATTCCCGGACGAGGAAATGCCCGGCATCGACGCGGTCATCCCTGACTTCACGTTTGTGGAAAAGAACGCGGACCGCATCCGCGGCATCATCATCACACACGGCCATGAGGACCATATCGGTTCCCTGCCGTATCTTCTGAAGAAAATCAACGCGCCGGTCTACGGTACGGCGCTCACGATCGCTTTGATTGCGAGCAAGCTCAAGGAGCACAACCTCGGCTACGTCAAGCTGAATGTTACCTCAGCCGGGTCGCACCTCCATCTCGGCTGCTTTGATGTGGAGCTGATCCACGTCAACCACTCGATCTCCGACGCGGTCGGCCTGGCGCTGCATACCCCGGCGGGCACAATCGTCCACACGGGCGACTTTAAAATCGACTTCACCCCGACGCAGGGCGGTATGATCGACCTCGCGCGCTTTGCTCAGCTCGGACAGGAGGGCGTGCTGCTCCTTCTCGCCGATTCGACGAACGCGGAGCGCCTCGGCTATACACAGACCGAGCAGAAGGTCAACGCGACGTTCGACGCGCTTTTCGCGCGCGCCGAAACCAACCACAAGCGGCTGATTATCGCGACGTTCGCCTCGAACATCAGCCGTGTGCAGCAGATCATCAACTGCGCGGAAAAATACGGCCGCAAGGTCGCGCTTTCGGGCAGAAGCATGGTCAACGTCATGTCGATCGCGAGCGAGCTCGGATATCTTGATATTCCGGACGGCCTGCTCATCGATTTGAATATGATTTCCCGGTACACGAAGGATCAGGTCGTGCTGATCACGACCGGCAGTCAGGGCGAGCCGATGTCCGCCCTGACCCGCATGGCGTTTTCTGATCACCGGCAGGTAGCTGTCGGCGAGGACGACATGATCATCATTTCCGCGCGTCCGATCCCGGGCAACGAAAAGATGGTCGGTACGGTCGTCGACGAGCTTCTGAAGCACGGCTGTGACGTGGTTTATGAATCGATGTACGAGGTGCACGTTTCCGGCCACGCCTGCCAGGAGGAGCTCAAGATGATCCAGGCACTCACGAAGCCGAAGTATTTCATCCCGGTGCACGGCGAGCAGAAGCACCTGCGCAAGCATGCGGGCGTCGCGATGAGCATGGGCATGGCGCCGGAGAATATCTTCATCGGCGATGTCGGCAGCGCGGTGGAGATCAACGAAGCGTTCATGAAGCAGCTTCCCGATGTGCCCGCAGGCGCCGTCATGGTAGACGGTCTCGGCGTCGGCGACGTTGGCAGCATTGTTCTGCGTGACAGAAAGCATCTCGCGGAGGACGGACTGATTATCGCGGTCTGTACAATCGAAGCGGGCTCCGGCCGCGTCGTATCCGGGCCGGATATCGTTTCGCGCGGCTTCGTGTATGTGCGCGAATCCGAGGCGCTGATGGAGGAGGCCAGACGGCTCGTCAGCCAGACCATCGAGCAGTGCGCGGATGAGAATGTCCGCGAGTGGAGCGCGATCAAGATCCGCGTGCGCGACGGTCTTTCCAGACTGCTGTATGCCCGCACAAAGCGCAGTCCGATGATCCTGCCGATCATTATGGAAGTCTGATTTTTCCCGAAAGTAAGGAGGGCGGCAAATGAAAAAGCGGCGTATCTGGGCAACCTCGCCGGTGTATTATCTCATGGCGGGCTTCATGCTGATTATGGCATGTCTGAGCTTCAAGCAGAATAAGATCCTGTTTGCGGTGGAGTTCACGGTGTCCGTTCTGGCGGTTGCGGCGGTCGTTGTCACCGACCTCCATTACAGGGTGCATGTCTATACCGCGATCCGCGCCGCGCGCCGTGTGCTCTCCGCTGAGGATCAGCGCGATTTTGACCAATTTGCGCTGCCGGTGGCGGTGCTTGGTAATCTGGGCGATATCGTCTGGACGAATGCGCGCTTTCGCGATCTGTTCTCGGAGGATGAGGACAGCCGCGGCGACAACATTGCGGCGTATATCTATCCGAAGACGCTGCGCCAGATCCTTTCCGAAAGCGGCACTGCCGTGTCATACGGCGATAAGGAATTCACCGCTTACGGTCTGCGCACGGGCAGCGGCAGCGTTGTCTACTTTGTGGATGACACGTACTACAAGCAGATTCATCGGGAATACCGTGAAAAGCGCACGGTGATCGCGTTGATCTCGTTCGATAACCGCGAGGAGCTCACGCGTGATTCCTCCGGTGGTGAGGATTCCCGCATTACCTCCGAGGTGGAGGCGGTGCTCCGGAGCTGGGCGACCGATACGATGGGCGGTTTCCTGCGCAGGCTCACAAACGGGCGCTATATGCTGATTACCGATGATCTGCATATCGAAGAGGCCAAGACGAAGCGTTTTGCCGTGCTTGACCGCGTCCGCGCGATCAAGGGCGAGAACAATCTGTCCGCGACGGTGTCCATCGGCATCGGCCGCGGCGCGGACACGGCCACGCAGAGCGAATGGCATGCGCGCCAGGCGCTTGATATGGCGCTCGGACGCGGCGGAGATCAGGTTGCCGTTCATTTGCGGGACGGTACATACGAGTTCTTCGGCGGCCTTTCCAAGGGCGTGGAAAAGCGCGATAAGGTGCGCACGCGCGTCATCGCAGCCACACTTTCCGACCATATCAAATCGAGCGACCGCGTGTTCATCATGGGCCATACGAATTCCGACCTCGACAGCGTCGGCGCTGCCGTCGGCATGTGGGCGGCGGTGACAAGGGGCCTGGAGTGCCGCGCGAGCATTGTGATCGACCGCAACCGCTCGCTTGCGACGAGTCTGCTCAACACATTCGAGCACCAGCCCGAATATGAAAACATGTTTATCACGCCGCAGGAAGCGCTCGACCAGTGCACGCAGCGTTCGCTGCTGATCGTGGTGGATACGCACTCCACCTCGTTCGTTGAGAGTCCCGATGTGCTCCGGGCGATTCCGCGCGTTGTCGTGATCGACCACCACCGCATGATGGTCACGCATATCCAGAATGCGATCATTTTCTACCACGAGCCGTATGCGAGCTCTGCCTCCGAAATGGTCGGCGAGCTTGTGCAGTACATCAACGGTTCTGCGCTCAACAAGCGCGAGGCGACGGCGTTGCTGGCGGGCATCATGCTCGACACGAAAAACTTTGTGCTCAAAACCGGCGTGCGCACGTTTGAAGCCTCCGCGTACCTCAAGCGGCGCGGCGCGGATACAGTGGAGGTCAAGAAGATGTTCGCGAACTCCCTCGATACGTACAAGGAGCGCTCTCAGCTTGTGGCGGGTGCGGAGGTGTACAAGAACTGCGCCATCGCCTGCTCCAACTGGGAATTCCCGAATGTGCGCATCGCGGCGGCGCAGGCGGCTGACGAGCTGCTCTCTATCCAGAATGTGCGCGCGTCGTTCGTCATTTTCCGCACGGGCAATGAGATCAGTATTTCCGCGCGGAGTCTCGGCGACGTGAACGTGCAGATCCTGCTGGAGGAATTCGGCGGCGGCGGTCACCTGAACATGGCGGGTGCGCAGATCAAAAACAGCACGACGAGCGACGTGCGCAAGGCGCTGATCCGCGTGCTGGACAGCAAGCTCGCGCAGGCCTCGAAGCGCGAAAACTGAGTTTAACCGGCCTTTTGACAGGCTTATGAATAGAAAGGAAGATTCTTTATGAAGGTTGTACTTTTGACAGATGTGAAGGGCGTCGGCAAGAAGGGCGAGCTGATCAACGCCTCCGACGGATACGCACGCAATTTCCTCCTGCCGCGAAAGCTCGCCAAGGAAGCGAATGCACAGGCAATGAACGAATTGAAAAACGCCGAGGCCTCCAAGGCCTATAAGATCAAGAGCGAGACCGAGGAGGCCCAGCGCGCTTCGGATGCGCTCTCGGGCAAAATCATCCGCATCACAGGGAAGGCCGGTCAGGGCGGCAGACTGTTCGGCTCTGTCACGGCGAAGGAGATCGCGCAGGAGATCAAAAAGCAGTTCGGCTTTGAGATCGACAAGCGCAAGATCAATCTCGACGGCGACATCAAGGCGTTCGGCACCTATCAGTTTGAGATCAAACTCTATGCAGGCATCACGGCGAAGCTTTCCGTGTCTGTGACGGAAGCGTGATTCCCGGGTTCGGAGAAGGGAGACAGTGCGCATGGCGGACGGTAACTTTGAACTGAATACGGCGGCGGTGCCTGGCATGGTGCTGCCGTTCAGCGCGGAGGCGGAGCAGTCCGTCCTCGGCGCTGTTTTGCTGGAGCCGTCCTGCCTGTCTACGGTGGCGGAGCTGCTTCCGCGCGCCGATTATTTCTATCAGGTCAATAATCGCCTGATCTACGGCGTGATGCTCGAGATGTTCACGGCGGGCAAGCCGGTCGATCTTGTCACGCTGCTCGAGCGTCTGCGCGAGGAGGACAGCTTCGACGAGGGCACCGGCAAGGTGTACCTCATGCAGCTTGCTCAGCTTGTGCCGAGCATCTCGAATGTCGAGGAATACTGCACGATCGTGCGCGACAAGTACGATGTGCGCATGCTGATTCAGGCGGCGCGCGGCATTCTGGACGACGCCGTGGAGGGCGCGGGCGAGACGTCGCTGCTGCTCGATTCTGCAGAACAGCGCATCTTCGATATCCGCCGCGGCAAGAACATCAAGGGCCTGCAGCGGCTCAATGAGGTGCTGTTTGAGACCTTTGAGCGGCTCGATCGGCTGAATTCCCCCGATAAGGAGCTGTACCGCGGCATACCGACTGGTATCCGCGAGCTCGATAACACGATCACCGGCCTCAACCGTTCCGACCTTGTCATCATCGGTGCGCGTCCCGGTATGGGTAAAACGAGCTTTGCGCTGAATATTGCGCGGCACGCGTCCGTCACCTGCTGTAAGCGTGTGGCCTTCTTCTCCCTTGAGATGTCGAAGGAGCAGCTTGCTTCCCGCGTGCTCTCCACGGAGGCGCTCGTCAGCGGTACCAAGCTGCGGACCGGTGAACTGACCGAAAACGACTGGACGCGGCTCGTGGAGGCGGGTGATATTCTCTCCAAGGCGGAGCTGTATCTCGACGATTCGCCGGGTATCACGGTGCCGGAGATGAAGGCGAAAATCCGCCGTCTGAAGGATGTCGACCTTGTGATCATCGACTATCTGCAGCTTATGAGCAGCGCGAAGCGCATCGACAACCGCGTGCAGGAAATCTCGGAAATTACGCGAAGCCTCAAAATCATGGCGAAGGAACTCAATATCCCGGTCGTGACGCTGGCCCAGCTCGCGCGTGCGGGCGAAAAGCGGCAGGAGCACCGCCCGGTGCTTTCCGACCTCCGAGATTCCGGCTCCATCGAACAGGACGCGGACATCGTGCTGTTCCTTTACCGCGACGCATACTATGCGAACGAGGCCGCATCGCCCGAGGAGGTCGATAAGAACAGCGCGGAGGTTATCATCGCGAAAAACCGTCACGGCGATCTGCGCTCGGTGCCGCTGCACTGGCAGGGTGAATTCATGCGCTTTACCTCACAGGAGGTCGTGCGTCGTGAAAGCTGAGGAAATTCTCGGCCGGGTGTGCTTTGATTTCCCGGAAACGGGGAAGATTATCATCGGGCTGTCCGGCGGCGCGGATTCCGTGCTGCTGACCTATCTGCTTTGGCGGAAATACGGCGCGGCGCGGCTGCATGGCGTGCATGTGAACCATCAGATTCGCGGTGCGGAGGCGGACGCGGACGAAGCGTTTGCGGCGGCGTTCTGCGGGCGGCTGGACATTCCGTTTACGGCTTTCCGGAAAAATGTGCCGCTTCTGGCGCAGGAAAGCGGCGAGGGACTGGAAGCCTGTGCGCGCCGCGTGCGGTATGACTGCTTTGAGAGTCTGGCATCTGCGCCGGACGACTGTATCGCGACGGCGCACAACGCGGATGATAACGCAGAGACGGTGCTCCTGAACCTCACGCGCGGCATGGGGCCGAACGGCGCCTCCGGAATCCCCGCGCGCCGCGGCAGAATCCGCAGGCCCATCCTGCATCTTTCCCGCGCGGAGGTGGAGTTCCTCTGTAAAACCTTCGGCCTTTCCTATGTGACGGATTCGACGAATTTGGAGACCGTCTATACGCGCAACCGTCTGCGGCACAGCGTGCTGCCGGAGCTAAAGGAAATCAATCCGCAGTTCACGGAGGCGGTTACGCGCTTTACGGAAAGCATGGCACTGCAGAATGATTTTCTGCGCGGCGAAGGCCGGCATCTTCTGGAAACGGCGAAATGCCCGCACGGCTATGCGCTTTCGGCGCTGCGGCAGGCGCATCGGGCGGTTTTGCGCGCGGCGCTGGAGTTTCTGCTCGCGCCGTTTGGCCGGCTGAGTTACGAACACCTGACGGCGGCGGAGCACTGTGTGCTCACCGGAGGGTCTGTGACGCTGCCCGGCGGCGTGCAGCTCAGCGCAAAACAGGATACGCTCACCGTGACATCCGCCGTACCGGAACCCTTCTGTGTTCCGGCAGCGGGCGAGAAAACGGTTCTTCCGGACGGCAGAACGCTGCTGATTTCCAGAAAGTTCATAAATTGCGGCTTAAAGGGCCGGAATGTTCATAATTTGTTGTTTAAAAACCTGCTGGACTGTGATAGAATGATGGAAAATCCGGTGATCCGGACACGCCGGGCGGGCGACCGCTTTACGCCCGCAGGACGCGGCGTGACGAAGCCGGTCAAAAAATTGCTCAATGAAATGCGGATCCCGGCTGCGTACCGCAGCAAAACGCTGCTGCTTGAAGTCGGCGGCCAGATCGCCTGGATCGAGGGCGTAGGCGCGGCGGAGGGCTTTGCCTTTCGTGCGGCGGAAGGCTGGGCGCTGGAGCTTTCGGTACAGCCGTCAGAATCTTGAGGGTGAAAGGAACGAGGAAAATGGCAAACACAATGTTAAACGATATTCAGGAGATTCTGTACAGTGAGGAGACCATCGCCGCGATGGTCAAGCGCGTGGGCCGCGAGATCTCGCGCGACTACGCCGATAAGAACCTGCTGCTCGTCAGCGTGCTGAAGGGATCCGTGGCATTTATGGCGGATCTGATGCGCGCGATCGACATTCCGGCGCGGATCGATTTCATGTCGGTTTCGAGCTACGGCTCCGGCACGAAGACCTCCGGCGTCGTCAAAATCATCAAGGATCTCGATATCAATCTCAAGGGCTATGACATTGTCATCGTCGAGGATATTCTCGACAGCGGCAAAACCCTGCATTATCTGGTCGACCTTCTCAAGGGGCGCGAACCGAACAGCGTGGAAATCTGCACCCTGTTCGATAAGCCTGAGCGCCGCGAGGTTGACGTGCATGCCAAGTACATAGGCTGTGCGATTCCCGACGCCTTCATCGTCGGTTACGGCCTGGATTACGATGAGAAATACAGAAATCTGCCGTTTGTCGGTGTACTGAAGCCCGAGATTTACGGCGCATAAGACCGGGCGGTTTTCTGCTTCTATACAAGGATCAGTATCTATACTATTTTTTCCGGGAGGTCGGAACTTGAACAGCAACAACAAAAAAATCATTCGCAATCTTGCCATTTACCTCGGCATTCCGATTCTGCTTTTCTTCATCCTGTTCTTTATGTTCAGCAGGGGGGATAGCGATCAGCAGGGGCTGCGTTATTCGGACGTCATCGGGTATTTCGAGGACGGTCAGGTCAGCGCCTACAAGCTGAATCTCGGAACCGGCGAGATGGAGCTCAAGATCACGAATGAATCCAACAAGGAATCCATCGTGCGCTATACGGTGCCGAACGTCAACCTGTTCTACAACGACGTGTCAGACGACATCAAGGTATACAACGAGGCGCATCCGAAAAATAAAATGGTGCAGGATGTCATCCGTCCGGCAGAGACGAGCTGGCTCGTCAGCCTGATCCCGACGCTCCTGACGATTGGTCTTCTGGTCGTGTTCTGGATCTTTATGATGAAGCGCATGGGCGGAGGCGGAGCCGGAAACCAGATGAATTTCGGCAAGGCAAAGGTCAAGCAGATCGGCGACGAAAAGCGTCGTACCACCTTTGCGGACGTCGCTGGTGCGGACGAGGAAAAGGAGGAGCTGCGCGAGATCGTCGAGTTCCTCAAGCGTCCGAACAAGTTCAACGAGCTTGGCGCGCGCATTCCGAAGGGCGTGCTGCTCGTAGGCCCTCCGGGTACCGGTAAGACACTCCTTGCGCGCGCGGTTGCGGGCGAAGCGGGCGTGCCGTTCTTCTCGATTTCCGGTTCGGACTTCGTCGAGATGTTCGTCGGTGTCGGCGCATCGCGTGTGCGCGACTTGTTCGATAAAGCCAAGAAAAACCACCCCTGCATCATTTTCATCGATGAGATCGACGCGGTCGGCCGCCAGCGCGGCGCGGGCCTCGGCGGCGGCCACGATGAACGTGAGCAGACGCTGAACCAGCTCCTCGTCGAGATGGACGGCTTCGGCGCAAACGAAGGCGTCATTATGATCGCGGCGACGAACCGCCCCGATATCCTCGATCCGGCGCTCATGCGTCCCGGCCGTTTTGACCGTCAGGTTACGGTCGGTTATCCGGATATCAAGGGCCGCGAGGATATCCTCCGCGTCCATGCAAAGGGCAAGCCCCTTGCGCCGGATGTCGAGCTTTCCACAATCGCGAAATCCACGGCCGGCTTCACCGGCGCAGACCTCGAGAACCTCCTGAACGAAGCGGCGCTGCTCGCAGCCCGCAAGGATCACAAGTCGATCACGATGGCTGAGATTGAGGAGGCGACGATCAAGGTGGTCGTCGGCACGGAAAAGAAGAGCCGCGTCATGAGCGAAAAGGAAAAGAAGCTCACCGCCTATCACGAGGCCGGCCACGCGATCGCCACGTATTTCTGTGACTCGCAGGATCCGGTTCACCAGATTTCGATCATCCCGCGCGGCATGGCGGGCGGCTATACAATGCACCTGCCGACCGAGGATAAGTCGTACCAGAGCCGTAATGAGATGAAGGAAGAGCTCATCGTGCTGCTCGGCGGACGCGTCGCCGAAGCGCTCGTGCTCGACGATATTTCCACCGGCGCTTCGAACGATATTGAGCGCGCGACGAAGATTGTCCGCGCGATGGTCACAAAGTACGGCATGAGCGACCGTCTCGGGCCGATTACCTACGGCGCAGACAGCAGCAACCCGTTCCTCGGCAAGGAAATGGGCCATGTCAGCAATTATTCGGAGGAGACGGCGGCGCAGATCGACGAGGAGATCAAGTCGATCATTTCCGACGCTTACAAAAAGACCGAAAAGGTGCTTTCCGACCACATCGATCTTCTCCACCGTCTGGCTGCCGTGCTGTTTGAGCGCGAAAAGCTCGACGCTGCGGAATTTATCGATGTTATCGAGGGCCGACTGCTCCCGGGCTCGGCAGCGCCGACAGCGGAAGCGGCGCCTATGGAGATTCCCGCAGAAACCGACGAGGACACAACGAAAAAACTGGACTAAGTCAAAGCTAAAGGGAATGACAAGTTCATTCCCTTTACACTTGTTTATGGGCAAATCCAGCGGAAAGGAATCAAACGTCAAATGGCTAAAAAGCAAAACTACGGCAACGAGAGCATCACGAGTCTGAAGGGCGCGGACCGCGTTCGGCTTCGTCCCGCCGTCATTTTCGGCTCGGACGGTCTGGATGGCTGTGAGCACTCGATCTTTGAGATCCTCTCGAATTCCATCGACGAGGCGCGGCAAGGCTACGGCAGAGAGATTACCATCACGCGCTTTGCCGACTATTCCGTTGAGGTGGAGGACCACGGACGCGGTATTCCGGTCGATTTCAATAAGCGCGAGAACCGATACAACTGGGAGCTTGTGTTCTGCGAGATGTACGCGGGCGGCAAATACAACAACAACGACGGCGGCAACTACGACTTTTCACTCGGTCTGAACGGTCTCGGCCTGTGCGCCACGCAGTATGCTTCGGAATATATGGATGCGGATATCCGCTACGACGGCTTCCGCTATACGCTCCACTTTGAACACGGCGAAAACGTCGGCGGTCTGCAGAAAGAGCCGTACGGCAAAAAAGGGACGGGCTCCATCATCCGCTGGAAGCCCGACCTCAAGGTGTTCACCGATATCGCGGTGCCGGCGGAGTATTATATCGATACGATCCGGCGGCAGGCTATCGTCAATGCCGGCATCAAATTCATCTTCAAAAACGAGGTTGCGCCGAAGAAATTTGAGACGACGGTTTTCTGCTATGAAAACGGCATCGAGGATCACGTCCGCGAGCTCTGCGGCGACGACGCGCTGACCTCCATCCAGTTCTGGCAGTCCGAGAAAAAGGTGCGCGACCGGGAAGATCTTCCCCTTTACAATGTAAAGATCAACGCGGCAGTGGCGTTCTCGAACCGCCTGCACGTGACCGAATACTACCACAACTCGAGCTGGCTCGAATACGGCGGCGCGCCGGACAAAGCCGTGCAGAACGCCTTTGTCTACCAGATCGACGCGTATCTGAAGCAGAACGGCAAGTACAATAAATCCGAAAGCAAGATCAAGTTTCAAGACGTCGAGGACTGCCTTGTGATCGTCATGTCCTCGTTCTCAACGATGACCTCCTATGAAAACCAGACGAAGAAGGCCATCAACAACAAGGGCATTCAGGAGGCCATGGTGGAGATGCTCCGCCACAACCTCGAAGTCTATTTTATTGAGAACCCGATGGAGGCCGAGAAAATCGGTGCGCAGGTGCTCATCAACAAGCGCTCGCGCGAGGACGCCGAGAAAACGCGGCTCAACCTCAAGGGTAAGCTGACGGCGAAAATGGACATCACCGGCCGCGTCGCGAAATTCGTCGATTGCCGCAGCAAGGATGTCTCCGAGCGCGAGATCTTTATCGTGGAGGGCGATTCAGCGCTCGGCGCGGTCAAGCAGGCGCGCGACCCGAACTATCAGGCGGTCATGCCGATTCGCGGCAAGATCCTGAACTGTCTCAAAGCCGACTACGATAAGATTTTCAAGAGCGAGATCATCACCGATCTCATCAAGGTGCTCGGCTGCGGCGTGCAGGTGAAAACCAAGGCGAACAAGTCGATTGCGTCGTTTGACATCGACGCGCTGCGCTGGAGCAAGATCATCCTCTGCACCGATGCGGACGTTGACGGCTTCCACATCCGCACGATGCTGCTGACGATGCTCTATCGGCTTACGCCAGACCTCATTGAGCAGAACAAGGTGTTCATCGCGGAGTCGCCGCTGTATGAGATCACGGCGAAGGACAAGACGTATTTCGCTTACAACGAGCGCGAAAAGGAGCAGTTCCTCGGGCAGCTCAAGGGACAGAAATACACGATCCAGCGCTCGAAGGGCCTCGGCGAGAACGACCCGGACATGATGAGCCTGACGACGATGAACCCGAAAACGCGCCGCCTGATTCAGGTCAAGCCCGGCGATGTGGAGAAGACGGCGCAGATGTTTGATATTCTGCTCGGCGACGACCTCACGGGGCGCAAGGACTACATCGCCGAACACGGCAGCGAATACCTCGACGACCTGGACGTTTCCTGATTCCGGCCGCAGAGAGGAGGGCATAACGAATTATGGCAAGAAAAAAACAGCAGCCAAAGCGTGAGAGTACGCCGAAGATGCAGGGCTTTATCGCGGGTGCGGGCGAGATCGTCGAGCAGGACATCAATGACACGATACGGCAGAACTTTATGCCGTACGCGATGAGCGTCATCATGTCGCGCGCGATCCCGGAAATCGACGGCTTCAAGCCCTCGCACCGGAAGCTGCTTTACACCATGTATAAAATGAATCTGCTCGGCTCCGCGCGCACGAAAAGTGCGAACATCGTCGGGCAGACGATGAAGCTGAACCCGCACGGCGACAGCGCGATCTACGACACGATGGTGCGCCTGTCGCGTGGGTATGAGGCGCTTCTGCATCCGTACGTTGATTCCAAGGGCAACTTCGGCAAATTCTATTCGCGCGATATGGCGTGGGCGGCGTCGCGCTACACGGAGGCGCGGCTCGACAACATCTGCCGCGAGCTGTTCCGCGACATCGACAAGGATACCGTCGATTTTGTCGACAACTACGACAGCACGACAAAGGAGCCGACGCTGCTGCCGGCGGCGTTCCCTTCGGTGCTCGTCAACGCGAATACCGGCATCGCGGTCGGCATGGCGTCGTCGATCTGCCCGTTCAACCTCGCGGAGGTCTGCAACACGGCGATCGAGCTGATGCGCAATCCGAACCACGATCTGTTTTCGACGATGCAGGCGCCGGATTTCCCCGGCGGCGGCCAGATCATCTTCGACCGCGCCGCCATGGAGCAGATTTACAAGACGGGGCGCGGCAGCATCAAGGTGCGCGCGCGCTACACGTATGACAAATCCGCGAACTGCATCGACGTCACGCAGATTCCGCCGACCACGACAATCGAGGCGATCGTCGAAAAGGTCATCGACCTCGTCAAGCAGGGCAAGATTAAAGAGATCACTGACATCCGCGACGAAACGGGTCTCGACGGTCTGAAAATCACGATCGATTTGAAGCGTGGCATCGATCCCGACAAGCTGATGCAGCGGCTCTTTAAGCTGACGACGCTCGAGGACAGCTTCTCCTGCAATTTCAACGTGCTGATCGCCGGTATCCCGCGTGTGCTCGGTGTGCGCGAGCTGCTCGAGGAGTGGACGGCGTTCCGCATCGAGTGCGTCCGCCGCCGCACGCATTTCGACCTGACCAAGAAGAAAGAAAAGCTCCATTTGCTCTATGGCCTGCGCGCGATTCTGCTCGATATCGATAAGGCAGTCCGCATTGTCCGCGAGACGGAGGAGGAAAGCGAGGTCGTACCGAACCTGATGATTGGCTTTGGTATCGACGAGGTGCAGGCGGAGTATGTAGCGGAGATCAAGCTGCGTCACCTGAACCGCGAGTTTATCTTAAAGCGCACCGAGGAGGTGGAGAGCCTGGAGGCGGAGATCCGCGACCTCGAGGCGATTCTGGCGTCCAAATCGCGCATCAAGACGATCATTATCCGCGAGCTTTCAGAGATCGCGCAGAAATACGGCCAGCCGCGCCGCAGCCATATTCTCTATGCAGATGAAATAGAAGAGGACGAGCCGGTGGAGGCGGTGCCGGATTACCCGGTAAACCTGTTCTTCACGCGCGAGGGCTACTTCAAGAAGATCACACCGCTTTCCCTGCGCATGGGCGGCGATCACAAGCTCAAGGAGGGTGATGCGGTCGTCCAGCAGATCGAAGCGACGAACGCCGCAGAGCTCTTATTCTTCTCGGACAAGGCGCAGGTGTACAAGATGCGCGCCGCCGATTTTGCCGATACCAAGGCAAGCGTGATGGGCGAATACATCCCCGCGCGCGTGCAGATGGACGAAGGCGAAAACGCGGCTATGATGGCGGTCACAACGGATTACAGCGGATTCATGCTGTTCGTTTTTGAAAACGGCAAGGCGGCGAAGGTTGAGCTTGCGGCGTACAGCACGAAAACAAACCGCCGCAAGCTTCTGAATGCCTATTCGGATAAATCCTCGCTTGTCACGGCGATGCAGCTTCCGGAGGACTGCGATGTGCTCCTGACGGCTTCAAGCGGACGGATGCTGCTGTTTAACACCGGTCTCATCGCGCCTAAAACGACGAAAAACACACAGGGCGTGGTCGTGATGAACCTCAAGAAGGGACAGCGCGTTCTCAGCGCGCGCGTTTACCGCGAGGGCGATCTGCAGAATCCCGCACGCTTTAAGAAAAAAATCCCCGCCCTCGGCGCGCTGCCGAACGGCGAGGAAATGCCCTCTGGTCAGACCACGCTGTGAGTCTGCACCGCAAGAAAGGACGGTTACAATGATTTCCATCGATCTCAGCGGAAAAGTCGCGCTCGTCACCGGCGGCTCGGGTCAGCTCGGGCGCGTGATGGCGCGCCGTCTCGCGCGGAGCGGAGCGGATATCCTCGTGCACTATCACCAAAACCGTGAAAAGGCGGAGGAGCTCGTCGCGGAGCTGACCGGAATGGGCGTGCGCGCTGCGGCGCTTCAGGCGGATGTCACCGACTTCGAAAGCGTCATGCGAATGCAGCGCGAGGCGGCGAAATTCGGCGATCCCGACATCGTCGTGAACAATGCGGTCATTCAGTACGAATGGAAGAACGTGCTCGAGCAGGACAACACGGATTTTTACAGCCAGTTTGATTCGACCGTGATGCACAATGTCTATATGTTCAAAGCGTTTGCGCCTGCAATGCTTGAAAAGGGCGCGGGCAAGTTTATCGTCATTAACACCGAGTGCTCCATGCGGTGCGATCCCGGCGCAGCGGCGTATTCCGCGGCGAAGCGCGGACTGGACGGTCTCTGCCGTTCGTTCGCGAAGGAGGTCGGCGGCAGGGGTGTGACGGTCAATCAGGTCGCGCCCGGCTGGATGATCACGGAGCGCGAGCGTGCGCACGGCGTCACAACGAGCGGCGCGTACGTCGACAGCGTGCCGATGAGACGCCGCGGCTGCGATGAAGACATCGCCGATGCCGTTTTGTTCTTTGCAAGCCCGCTTTCCGATTACATCACCGGCGCGTATCTCTCCGTCTCCGGCGGCCGTGTTATGCCGACAATCTGACAAAAAATCAGCCCTCCGGCACAACGTCCGTCCACCTTGTTTTCGCTGTCATCGGTGGATGAACGGCGCCGGAGGGCCTCGGTTCAGGCCGGCACATTTCGTCGTGCCGACCGTCGAACCGATCAGCGTTTCTGCGTTGCAGAATCGGCAAAATGTACGTCTCTCGGAAAAAACAAAGTGGAAATCTGTTCTGTCGAAGGGCGGGCAACATGCAGTCCGTACCGGTTCCGGGCAGACGGGTCCCCGGCAGGAGGCCCAAAACGGAGGCTGCGTAACGTCCTGTTCGGTTCCGGGACGCACAAACGCTTGACTGCGGCTGCCGTAATCGTATTATGGGCAGCGCCGGACGGGTTATTCGGGAAAAAACAAAAAAATATGGTTGCAAATTCATTCCCTTTGTGCTATGATAGGAAAGCTATAAGCGTAAAACTCATCTTGCAGAGGAGGTTAAATATATGGGTCCTGTTGAAATCATTTTCGGTATCATTCTGCTCCTGTTCTCGATCGCGATTATCATCGTTGTTCTTCTGCAGGAAGGCCACCAGCAGAATCTTGGCGCCATCACGGGCGGCGCGGATACGTTCCTTGCGAAGAACAAGGCGCGTTCCATCGATGCGTTCCTTTCCCGTTGGACGAAGTTCATTGCGCTGGGCTTTTTCGTGCTCGTTATCGCTATCAACATCATCATGTATTTCACAAAGTAAGATTTGCGAAAATGCGCCTCGCTTTGGGTGAGCTTCCGCTCGCCGGAATGCGAGGCTTTTATTTTTGATCGGAGGTTATGCACATGTTTGAAGAAATGGAACGCCTCACACGCGTGCTCTGCGCGGAGCACGGCACGTCCGGCTGTGAGGATGACGTGTTTGAAGCCGCAAAGCGGGAACTCGCCTTCTGCGATACGGTAACGGTGGACGAGCTCAGCGGCGTGACCGGTATTTTCGGCAATCCGGACGCCAAGCGCCGCATCCTGTTGGATGCGCATATCGACCAGATTGGCATGGTCGTCACGAATATCGATGAAAACGGCTTCCTGCGCGTGACAAACGTCGGCGGTGTGGACCGCCGCACGATGCCCGGCAGCCCGGTGACGGTGTACGGCAAAGAGACCCTGACCGGCGTTGTCTGCACGCTGCCGCCGCACCTGATGCAGGGCAAGGAGGAAAAAATCAAGCCCGTTTCCGAGCAGGCGATCGACGTGGGCCTGAGCCGTGAGGAAGCGGAGCAGCTCGTTTCCATCGGCGACCGCGCCGTTCTGACCTGCACCGTAAGAAAGCTTATGGGCAACCGCGTTTCCGGAACGGCGCTCGACGACCGCTCCGGCTGTGCGTGCATCATCCGCGCGGCGCAGATGGTGCAGGAGAAAGATCCCGATTGCTGCGTGATGGTCGTCTGCTCCACGCGTGAGGAAGTCGGCGGACAGGGCGCGCAGATCCGCACTTACACGCTTGAACCCACGGAGGCGATTGCGGTGGATGTTTCGTTCGCAAAGCAGCCCGGCGCGCAGAATTTGAATGCGGAGCTCGGCGGCGGCCCGATGATCGGCTTCTCCGCGGCGCTTGACCGGCGGATCAGCAAAAAGCTGATTCGTCTCGCGAAGGAAAACGACATTCCGTACCAGCTTGAGGCGATGGGCGGCAGAACCGGCACAAACTGCGACGAGATCGGCGTTTCGCGCGGCGGCGTCCGTACGGGCCTGATCTCCGTCCCGCAGCGCAATATGCATACGCCCGCCGAGGTCTGCGATCTCGAGGACATGGAAAACATCGCGAAGCTCATCGCTGCGTATATCATGGACGGAAAGGACTGAGAAATATGAAGGATCTTGCAATTCTTGAAAAACTCTGCACGGCGATCGGCGTCTCCGGCGAGGAGGACGCGGTTCGCGCCGTGATTCTGCAGGAGATCGAGCCGCTTGCGGACAGCGTTGAAATTACGCCGCTGGGCAATATTATCGCGTTCAAAAAAGGAAAGAACCGCGCGGCAAAAAAGCTGATGCTCTGCGCACACATGGATGAGGTCGGCTTCGTCATTACGAATATCACCGAGGAGGGCTTCCTCAAATTCAAAACGGTCGGCGGCGTCCGTCCGGAGGTGCTTTCCGGCCGGGCTGTGCTCGTAAACGGCAAAACACCGGGCGTCATCTGCGCAAAGCCGGTCCATCTGATGAAGGGCGACGAATTCGAAAAGCCCGTTCCGGTCGAGGAGCTTTCCATCGACATCGGCGCGTCCTCCAGAGAAGAAGCGGAAACGGCGGTGCAGATCGGCGACAACGCGTCGTTCGTCCCGTTCTTTGAGTCCTCGCGCGGCACGGTCAAGGCGAAGTCGCTCGATGACCGTGCGGGCTGCTTCGTGCTCATCGAGCTGATGAAGACGGAACTTGAATTTGATACGTATTTTGTTTTCTCCGTACAGGAGGAGATCGGTCTGCGCGGCGCGGGCACGGCGGCGTACATCGTGGAGCCGGACGCGGCGATCGTGCTCGAGGGCACGACGGCAGGCGATATTGCAGGCGTGGAGCCGGTCGACACAGTCTGTAAGCTCGGCGGCGGCGCAGCGGTTTCGTTCATCGATCGGAGAACCATCTTTACAAAGGCGTTCTTCAAGCGTGCACTGGAGCTCGGCCGCGAAAACAATATCCCGTGCCAGCCGAAGACGGCAAGCGCGGGCGGCAATGATGCGGGCAGTATCCACGTCACGAAATCCGGCGTTAAGACCGTCACGCTCGCGGTGCCGTGCCGCTACATCCACGGCCCGGTTGCCATCGCAAGCGAAGCGGACATCGAAAACACCGTGAAGCTTACCGCTCTGTTGATGGCGGAGATTGCCGGCGGCAGAACCGTATGATCCGCTTTGCGGAAAGCATAGAAGCCATTGCGCCGCGCTGTGAGGCGTCGCCGTTTGGGTGTCAGATTCTATCCGCGGCAAATGCTTACGGCTTTGCGCGCCCGTTCGCGCAATTCTGGACGGATGCGGGCGCGGCATACGGCCTGCTTGACGGCGTGATGCGCATTTCAGGCCGTGTCGAAGATGCCGAAGAGGCGCGGGAATTTTTGAAGATCGTCGGTGCACAGCGTGTTGTCTGTGACGGAGAGAACGCCGAATACCTCGGACTTCTGCCGGATGCGCACGGCGTAATCCTGCACAAGGCGCTGCACGGCGAAAAAGCGGCGCCGGGCGGAGAGGTTTCTCTCCGCGCGCTGTACGCGGTGCTCAGGGAAAACGAGATGGTCGGCGCGTTTGAACCGTTCTATCTCGACCTCTCTCACCGCATCCGCCACGGCACGGTACGCTGTGCCGCTTTGTATGAAGCAACCGAAATGACAGCCGTTGCCGTCGCGGCGCTCGGCGGAGAAGCGGCGCTTATCACGGCCGTTGCGGTGCGCCCGGCACTGCACAGACGCGGTCTGGGCAGAAGGATCATAAGCAAAATCGAAGCGCAACTCGGCACGTGTACGGCATATGTTCTGCGCGCCGAACAGGAAAATGAGGCGTTTTACGCGTCGCTCGGATACGTGCCCTGCGGCGTGTGGCGCTCGGGAATTCTAGAATAAAGGAAGAAAAGCATGTACGAATTTTTCAACATAGACAGCCGTCTTCTGCGGGCGGCGGAGGCGGCGGAGGAAAAGGCTGCGCCGTACCTCGCAAAGATCGCGGAGATTCAGCGGTACAATCAGGAGAAGATGCAGGCGGCATTCATGCAGGCGGGCGTCAGCGAGAGCCATTTTGTCGCGACGACCGGTTACGGCTACGGCGACCGCGGACGCGATGCGCTCGATGAAGTCTACGCGTTCGCGCTCGGCGCGGAGGACGCGCTCTGCCGCTATAATTTCGTCAGCGGCACGCACACGCTGACCGTTGCGCTGTTCGGCGTTCTGCGTCCGGGCGATAAGATGCTCAGCGTAACCGGCATGCCGTACGACACCCTGCGCGGCGTCATCGGCATCACGGGGGACGGCAACGGCTCCCTGAAGGAATTCGGGATCGAATACGAGCAGCTCGATCTGCTGCCGGACGGTACGCCGGACTACGCGGGCATGGAGACCGCGATCACTCCGGCACATCGCATGGTGTATATCCAGCGCTCGCGCGGGTACAGTCTGCGCCCGTCGCTGACGGTCGAGGAGATCGGGCGCATCGCGGAGATCGCAAAGCGCAGAGCGCCGGGCTGCATCGTGATGGTCGATAACTGCTACGGCGAGTATGTGGAAAAAATCGAGCCGACCGCCGTCGGCGCGGATCTGATGGCGGGTTCGCTCATCAAGAATCCGGGCGGCGGCATTGCACCCACTGGCGGCTATATCGCCGGCCGCCGTGATCTGGTCGAGAGCTGCTCGTATCGCCTCACGACGCCCGGCACGGGCCGTGAGATCGGCTGCACGCTCGGCAACAACCGCGAGCTGTTCATGGGTACGTTCCATTCGCCGAACGTCACCGGCGAGGCGCTCAAGACGGCGGTATTCACCGCCGCGCTGTTTGAGGATCTCGGCTACGACGTCACGCCGCGCTACAACGAGCCGCGCGCCGATATCATTCAGGCAGTCAAGCTCCGCGAGCGCGAGGCGCTGTGTGCGTTCATCCGCGGCATCCAGCAGGGCGCACCGGTCGATTCGTTCGTCGTGCCGGAGCCGAGTCCGATGCCCGGCTACGACTGCGACGTCATCATGGCGTCCGGTTCGTTTACGCTCGGTTCGTCCATCGAGCTTTCGGCGGATGCGCCGCTCCGTGAGCCGTTTGCCGCGTGGATGCAGGGCGGCGTCAATTTCAACAGCGGCCGTCTCGGCGCCATTCTCGCCGCGCAGTCCATGGTGGAGGCAGGTTTTATCCGGCTGTAAAATATCATTCTATCTGGCGGTATCGTTATACACACCTGCCGGGAAACAGGTATTTGCGGCGCTGAACGACCGGATGTGGGCGTATTCGATCCTTGTCAGTTTCGACGCGGAGACAGTGAAACGGGATCGTTTTGGATTGACCGGCCGCTTTCTGTGTGATATAATTTAGAAAAAATAAACTCTGGGGGCGGACAACAATGCGAGACAGAACCAAAGCGCAGGCTGCGGCCAAGGCGCTTGTGGCACAGATGACGATAGAAGAGCGTGCGTCGCAGCTCAAATACGACGCGCCTGCGATCGATCGGCTCGGCATTCCGGCGTATAACTGGTGGAACGAGGCACTGCATGGCGTGGCGCGCGCCGGCACGGCGACCATGTTCCCGCAGCCGGTCGCGATGGCTTCGATGTTCGACGAGGACATCATGAAAAAGATCGGCGACGCCGTGGCGACGGAAGCACGTGCAAAGTACAATGAAGCCGTAAAGCACGGCGACCACGATATCTATAAGGGCTTGACCTTCTGGTCGCCGAATATCAACCTGTTCCGTGATCCGCGCTGGGGCCGCGGCCAGGAGACGTACAGTGAGGATCCGTACCTTACGGCACGACTCGGCGTTTCGTACATCAAGGGCCTGCAGGGCGACGGCGAATACCTCAAGGTCGCGGCGTGCGCGAAGCATTTCGCCGTGCACAGCGGCCCGGAAGCGCTGCGCCATGAATTCGACGCTGAGGTCAGCGAGAAGGATCTCTGGGAGACGTACCTGCCCGCGTTTGAAGTGGCGGTGAAAGAGGGCGAAGTCGAGTCCGTCATGGGTGCGTACAACCGCACGCTCGGCGAGCCCTGCTGCGGCAGCGAGCTGCTGATGAAAAAGATTCTGCGCGGCAAATGGGGCTTTGAGGGCCACTATGTTTCGGACTGCTGGGCGATCTCCGATTTCCACAATCACCATCATATCACGGCGACCGCGCCGGAATCCGCGGCGCTTGCGATCAAAATGGGCTGTGATGTCAACTGCGGCGTCACGTATCTGTATCTGCTTCGCGCGCTGGAGGATGGCCTCATCACCGAGGAGGACATCACGGCGGCGACGGAGCGGGTGTTCACGACGCGCTTCCTGCTCGGCGAATTCGACGAAAACTGCGCATACAACGCGATCCCGTACGAGACGGTCGAATGCGCGGAGCATCTCGCGCTCAGCGAGGAAGCGGCGCGCAAGAGCGTTGTCCTCCTGAAAAACGACGGCATCCTGCCGCTGAATCTCGAGAACCTCCGCACCATCGGTGTGATCGGTCCGAACGCGGACGACCGTATGTCGCTGATCGGCAACTATCACGGCACGGCCTCGCGCTACATCACGGTGCTCGAGGGCATCCAGGATTACGTCGGCGACAAGGCGCGCGTGCTGTATTCTGAGGGTTCGCACCTGTATCGCGACCGAGTGGAGGGCCTTGGTCTGCCGAATGACCGCATCGCCGAGGCACAGACTGTCGCGGAGCACAGCGATGTCGTCGTGCTCGTCGTCGGCCTCAACGAGAATCTCGAGGGCGAGGAGATGCACGAGAGCAACGCGGGCGGCTCCGGCGATAAGCTCGATCTGCTCCTGCCTGAGCCGCAGCGCCGCCTGATGGAGGCTGTGGCGGAAACCGGCAAGCCGGTGATCCTGATCAATATGACCGGCAGCGCGATGGATCTGCGCTTTGCGGATCAACACTTCTCCGCAGTCGTGCAGGGGTGGTATCCGGGTGCGCGCGGCGGCAAGGCGATCGCCGAGCTGCTCTTCGGCAAGTATTCGCCAAGTGGCAAGCTGCCCGTCACGTTCTACAATTCGGCGGACGATCTGCCGGACTTCACGGACTACGCGATGGAAAACCGCACCTACCGCTATTTCAAGGGCGACGTGCTCTATCCGTTCGGCTACGGTCTGACGTACGGCAAGGTCGAGGTGCCGGACGCGACGCTGCGTGAGGACGGCGACCGTTTCATCATCACCGCAACCGTCACGAACAGCGGTCGCGCGACCGATGAGATTCTCGAGGTCTACATCCGCGACAACGAGTCGAAATTCGCGGTGCGCAACCACAGTCTCTGCGGCTTCACGCACATCTCGATCGGTGAGAACGAGACGAAAACAGCGGAGATCATGGTGCCGAAAACCGCGCTTGAAATCGTCGACGATCACGGCGAGCGCCGCGTCGACAGCCACTGCTTCACGCTCTTCGTCGGCATTTCCCAGCCGGACGAAAAGAGCTGTGCACTCCTCGGCACCAAGCCGGCGGAGATCGAGCTGGATATCTGAATTTAGACATACAAAGCCGCAGGCGAGAGCGTCTGCGGCTTTACATTTTGCGGTTTTTGGTGTATACTGAACCTATCTTTTTACGCAATGGGGGCGGTGGACGTGCAGGCAAACAATGATTTTTCCAAGGGAAAGGTTTCCGGCAATATTCTGCGGCTCGCCATGCCGATGGTGCTCGCGCAGCTTGTCAATGTCCTGTACAACATCGTCGACCGCATGTACATCGGGCATATCCCGGACGCGTCCGTCAACGCGCTGACCGGCGTCGGGCTGACATTCCCGATTCTGCTGATTGTCACGGCGTTTGCGAATCTGTTCGGTACGGGCGGTACGCCGCTCTTCTCGATGGCGCGCGGCGCGGCGAAGAACGAGCAGGGCGATACGCAGCGGAAACGCGCGGCGGCTGTCATGAACAATACCTTTGCGATGCTGGTTCTCACAGGCGTTGTGCTTACGGTTCTGGTACTGCTTGTCAAGCGTCCGGTGCTCTATCTCTTTGGTGCGAGCGATATTACATACCCTTACGCGGACAGTTATATCTCCATCTACATGCTCGGCAGTGTGTTTGTGATGATCTCGCTCGGCATGAACGGCTTCATCAACGCGCAGGGCTTTGCGAATAAAGGCATGCTCACGGTGCTGATCGGCGCGGTCATCAACATCGCGCTCGATCCGATTTTCATCTTTGTGCTGCATATGGGTGTGCGCGGCGCGGCGCTTGCGACCGTTCTCTCACAGTTTGTCTCCGCCATGTGGGTTATCCGTTTCCTGACCGGCAGGAAGACGCTGTTTAAGCTCGATTTCAAGCATATGCGCCTGCAGTTCAAGCTGATCCGTGAGATTGTCTCGCTCGGCATCGCGGGCTTTATCATGGGCTTTACGACGAGCGCCGTCCAGATTGCGGCGAACGCGATGCTCTCGCAGTTCGGCGGCGATCTGTTCGTCGGCGTCATGACGGTCATCAATTCGATCCGCGAAATCACTTATGCGCCGGTCAACGGCATGACGAGCGCAGCGAACCCGGTGATCGGCTTCAACTACGGCGCGGGCGAGTACCGCCGGGTGCGCAAGGCGATCCAGTTCATCAGCTTGATCTGTGTGGGCTATATGGTTGTCATCTGGCTGTTGCTGATGCTGTTCCCGCGGGTGTTCATCTCGGTGTTCAACGACGACCCCGCGCTGACCGATGCGTGTGCCGGGGCGATGTTTATTTACTTTTTCGGCTGCTTCATGATGTCCCTGCAGATGGCGGGGCAGACGGTGGCGCAGTCGCTTGGGCGTTCCAAGCAGGCGATTTTCTTTTCGCTGCTGCGCAAGGTCATCATCGTCATTCCGCTCACGCTGACGCTGCCGTACATCCCGGGCGTCGGCGTCAACGGCGTGTTTCTCGCGGAAGCGATCTCCAATTTTGTCGGCGGCGGCGCGTGCTATATCACGATGCTCTGTACCGTCTGGCGGGAGCTCAAACGAAAAGAAAAAGAAAGCAAAGAAAAAGCTGCGCAGTCCTCCTGAAAGGGCGCGCAGCCTTTTTTATTCGTCGGTATCTGGTACAGCTTCGGGGCTTGCAGAAGGCTCAGGCTTCGGGTAGTCGAATTCGCCGAGCACGGTTTTGCCGTCGCTGTCGAGCACGGTAAAGTGCAGGGAGTAGGTTTCCGGGTCAACGCCGGTGAAAGCGGTGTAAAGCAGCGCCGGCAGGTAAATGGCCTGCGCCACGGCGTTGTCGCGTACCGGGCTGTACCGCGCTTGTTCGCTTTGAAGCGTCGCGTTTTTGCAGTCTGCGTCCAGCGCCACGCCGTCAAGAAACGGCCATGTGCCGCTTTCCGGCAGGACGGCAAGCTGCTCGTCGAGGCTTTCCCGGAGCGCCGCACAGACGGTATCCCGTTCCGTTTCCGTCATCTGCACGGTGCAGGAGCCGTCGTCATTCATCGTGACCGTCGTGAGCTCCAGCTTGCGGGCGATCGCCGGGATGTCCGCTCCGGTGCTTTTCAGGACAGATTCCGGGATCGTGACGATATATCCGCGGTTTGCCGCAGCCTCCGGGCTGCTTGCCGATGAGGGGCTGGGCATGGCGCTGCTCCCGGTTTCCTGCGCTGTGCAGGCGGCAAAGCCCAAAAGCAGCGCGGCGCTCAGAAGGAGCGCGCCGACTCTGTGGATCCTTCTCTTCATCGTACATCTATCCCTTTCGCTGTGATCTTCATATAGCATACCGCATTTTTATGAAAAAGTCAAAACAAGAAGAATTTCACAAAAAATAAGTGGAAAAGAAGCAAAAAGTGTGGTACACTAAGAATGAAATTCTGTGCGAAAAAAGGGGCATTCGGAATGGTTGGCGCGATTTTGGGCGATATAGCCGGATCACGGTTTGAATTCAGCAAGCCGAGCGGCTTTAACTACAAAACGGTGGAGCTGTTCGGCGCAGGCTGTGTCTATACGGACGATACGGTTCTGACGATTGCGACCAAATATGCGATCCTGAACGACATCCCCTATGCGAAAGCGTACGGTAAATTCGGTCGGCAGTACCGGAGTGTGGGATACGGTACGATGTTCCAGAAATGGCTCGACGGACACAGCGAGACGGGCTACGGCAGCTTCGGAAACGGCGGCGCGATGCGCGTGAGCTATATTGCCCACCATTTCGATACGCTCGAGCGCGTCGAACAGGAGGCCAAGAAAAGCGCCATGTGCACGCACAACCACATGGAGGGCGTGAAAGCGGCGGTCGCGACAGCGGGGCTGATCTATCTGGCGCTGCAGGGCGAGCGGAAAAAGGCGCTCGCAAAATATTTCCACAAGGAATTTGAGTATGTGGTGCATAAGCCGCTCTGGGCGTATCGGCCCAGAGGGAAATTCGACGCCACGGCGGCAGGCACCATGCCGCTCGCCTTCCGATGTTTCCTCGATAGCGAGGATTGGGAAAGCTGCATCCGCAACGTATTCAGCGTAAAGTGCGATACGGACACCGTGGCCTGCATCGCGGGTGGTATCGCAGAAGCATATTATAGACGTACGGTGGAAAATGAGCAGGAGCTTTTGAAGCGGTATCTGATCAAGCCGAATAAGCTCGGAGAGTTTGACCGCTTCCTGTATGAGTGGGCCATCCGATAGTAACAAGTTAAGAAAGGACGATCGTAACGATGATTATCGACACATACCAGTCCAGCGCGGTCATGAGAATCCTGCAGAGCGGGAAGGTGTATCGGGCAAAACCGAGTATTTCGTTCAAAAGGGAGTACGCCGCGCTGATCGATATGCTGGATCTGCATTGCGACTGCCCGATTTTCGGCGTGGTGAAAGGAAGAAAACAGAATACGGGGGGACGCGTTTCCGGCGCGGTACGCATCCGGCTCAATGTACCGCACGAATATGTGAAGCTGACGGAATACACGGTTTGGGCGGACTTCCTCGATAATTTCAAATATACGAGCCCAAAGAATTATGCGACGATTCTCGCGGGAACGGATGAGGTCAGTTCTTCGGCGCATGCACGCGTTGTGGCGGATTTAAAGAACCAGCGCCCGCTGAGCAAGTACAAGGTACCGCAGGCGATTCTGGAATACATCGACCCCCAATGGGTGGTGCGGTATAAGATTATCCACAACACCCGGGAACAGGAGGACTGGAAGGAAAACTTCCTGAACCGCTTCAGACGGTAGATTTTGATAAGGAGTTGTGGTTGAAATGAAAATTGGCAAGTACATCCTTTCCCTCGACCAGGGAACGACCAGCTCGCGCGCTGTGCTGTTCGACGCGCTGGGCGGCGTGGCCGGTATGGGTCAGCGGGAATTCACGCAGATTTATCCGCGCCCGGGCTTTGTCGAGCACGACGCGGTGGAAATCCTGCAAACGCAGCTTTACGCGATGCGGCAGGCCGTGCATGAGGCGGGCATCACCGCCGAGGATATCGCGGCGATCAGCATCACGAACCAGCGCGAAACGACCGTTGCGTGGGACAGCGTGACCGGTATTCCGGTCTGCAACGCGATCGTTTGGCAGTGCCGCCGCACCGCGCCGATCTGCGAATGGCTAAAGGCGGAGGGCCTCGAGGACTACATCCACGAGACGACGGGCCTCATCATCGACCCGTATTTCTCCGGCACCAAAATGAAGTGGATCCTCGACAACGTGCCGCGCGCGAGAGAACTCGCAGAGCAGCACCGCCTGCGCTTCGGCACGATCGACACATGGCTCGTCTATTCGCTCACTGAGGGCAAAAGCTATGTAACCGACGTCTCAAACGCCTCGCGCACGATGCTTTTCGACATCCGAAAGCTCGATTGGGATGAAAAAATGCTTGACGTTCTCGGCGTCCCACGCGACGCGCTTCCGCAGGTGGTGGAATCCTCCGGCGTGGTCGGCATGTGCGCGGATTCCGTTTTCGGGCGCGAAATTCCGATTGCCGGCATCGCGGGCGATCAGCATGCGGCGCTGTTCGGCCAGTGCTGTTTTGAGCGCGGTATGGCGAAGAATACATACGGCACGGGCTGCTTTATCCTGATGAATACAGGGGAGAAACCGGTATTTTCCGATCAGGGCCTGATCACGACCGTCGGCTGGAAGATCGGCGGCAAGGTTACATACGCGCTTGAGGGCAGCGCGTTCAACGCGGGCTCCGCGATCAAATGGCTGCGCGACGAGCTGCACCTCATCCAGAATCCGCAGGAGGCCGATCTGCTCGCCGAGACGGTTCCGGATACGGGCGGCGCGGTATTTGTGCCCGCGTTTACGGGTCTTGGCGCGCCGTATTGGGATATGTATGCGCGCGGTGCGCTGCTCGGTGTCACACGCGGCACTTCGAAAGCGCATCTCTGCCGTGCGGTGCTCGAGAGCATTGCCTATGAGAGTCTCGATCTTTTTGAAGCGATGGAAGCGGGCAGCGGCACGAAAATTTCCGAGCTGCGCGTGGATGGCGGTGCTTCGAGAAGCCGCTTTTTGATGCAGTACCAGTCGGACATCCTGCACTGCACGGTGCGGCAGCCGGTCTGTCTGGAAACGACGGCGCTCGGCTCCGCGATGCTGGCAGGCCTTGCGGTCGGCGTTTGGGATTCGCTTGACGAGCTTTCCACGATCTGGAAGCTCGGGCACGAGTATCAGCCGCAGATTGAGCCCGGCGCGGCGGCGCCCGCCGTGAAGCGCTGGCGCAAAGCCGTGGAGCGCAGTATGCACTGGGATACAGAGGATTGATTTTGAGCCGTGCCGTCCGTTTGGGCGGCGCGGCTTTTTACGCGAATAACGGTTGACAAGCATATGAGTATGTGATAATATAGCAGCATGATAAATCGAAACAGTAAAGGAGGCGGTCGGATGATCGCAATTATCGATTACGGCGCGGGCAATATCCGCAGTGTGGAGAAAGCGCTCATGCATATCGGCTGCAAAGTGCAGGTGACGCGCGATCCGGCCGTCCTGCTTCAGGCGGACGCGGCGGTGCTGCCGGGCGTCGGCTCGTTCGGAGACGCGATGCATGAGCTGCGCGCGCGCGGGTTGGAGGAGCCCATCCGCACGTTTGTCGCTATGGGCAAGCCGTTCCTCGGCATTTGTCTCGGCCTGCAGATTCTCTTTGAGAGCAGCGAGGAATCGCCGGGCGTCAAGGGACTCGGTCTGCTGCGCGGCAAGATCGTCCGCATCCCGGCGGGCGAGGGACTGAAGATCCCGCACATGGGCTGGAATTCGCTCGAGATCGAAAAAACCGGCGGCTTGTTTCAGGGCATCCCCGCCGAGCCGTATGTCTACTTTGTCCACTCCTACTACCTCAAGGCGGAGGAGGACGTCGTCACTGCCACGGCGCAGTACGGTGTGACGATCCATGCGGCGGTGCAGAAGGGGAATCTGCTCGCGTGCCAATTCCACCCGGAAAAGAGCGGCGCGCTCGGCATCGCGCTGCTGCGCAATTTTGCCGCGATGGCCGCAGAGAAGGGAGGAAAAGCCTGATGTACGCCAAACGCATCATTCCGTGTCTCGATCTGAAAAACGGGCGCGTCGTCAAGGGGACGAATTTTGTCAATCTCCGCGATGCGGGCGATCCCGTAGAGGCGGCGATCGAATACGACCGCCAGTGCGCGGACGAGCTCGTTCTGCTCGATATCACCGCGTCGTCTGACGCGCGCAACATCATGATCGATATTGTGTCGCGCGTCGCGAACAGCATTTTTATCCCGTTCACGGTCGGCGGCGGCATCCGCACGGTGGACGATTTCACGGCGATTCTGCGCGCCGGTGCGGACAAGGTGTCTGTCAACTCGGCGGCGCTCAAAAACCCGCGGATTATCGAGGAGGCTGCGTATAAGTTCGGCAGCCAGTGCGTCGTTGTGGCGATGGACGCCAAGCGCCGTCCGACGGGCGGCTGGACGCTGTATCTGAACGGCGGCCGCGTGGATACCGGTATTGACGCGCTCGAATGGGCGCAGCGCGCCGAGAAGCTCGGCGCGGGCGAGATTCTTTTGACCAGCATGGACTGCGACGGCACGAAGGCGGGGTATGATCTGGAGCTGACGCGCGCCGTGTCGGAAGCGGTCGGCATTCCCGTCATCGCCTCGGGCGGCGCGGGCAGGCTCGAGCATTTCGCAGATGCGTTCACGAAGGGCAAGGCCGACGCGGTGCTTGCAGCCTCGCTGTTCCATTTTCGGGAGATCGCGATTCCCGACCTCAAGGAATACCTCGCCGTACAGGGCATCCCCGTGCGCAGGACAAAATAAACCGAATCCGTCATGAACGAAAAGTGCCTTTGCATATCTTTTTGCAAAGGCATTTTAGTTTCTTGAAAGGATGGCAGCGTTTATGCGAATTCGGATCGGAAAAGGGAAAAGGGTGCTGTCTCTGCTGCTTGCCGCGGCGCTGTTTTTCGGGCTGCTCTGCCCGCTCACGCCGCAGGCTGCGGCGGAGACGCTCGATCTGCCGGTGCCGGCGGCTGTGCTGATGGAGTTCTCGACCGGCAAGGTGCTCTATGAAAAGAGTGCGCACGAAAAGCGGCCCTGCGCGTCGATCACAAAGGTCATGACGCTCCTGCTCGTCTTTGAGGCGATCGACAGCGGTGTGCTGCACTACGACGACGTGCTGACGGCTTCCGCGCACGCGGCAGGCATGGGCGGCTCCGACATTTGGCTCAAGGAGGGCGAACAGATGACGGTCGACGACCTCATCAAGGCGTGCGTCGTGATGAGCGCGAACGACGCGGCGGTGGTGCTTGCCGAAGCCGTCGCAGGCACGGAGGAATCGTTTGTCGCACGCATGAATGCGCGCGCGGCGGAGCTTGGCATGGCGGACACGACCTTCAAAAACTGCAACGGTCTCGACGAAGACGGTCATCTGACAAGCGCATACGATGTGGCGGTGATGAGCCGCGCTTTGATGGAGCATGAGAAAATCTTTGACTATACGCTGATCTGGATCGATTATGTGCGCGGCGGACAGACGCAGCTTGTCAACACGAATAAGCTCGTCCGCTCGTACAACGGCATCAAGGGCCTCAAGACCGGCACGACGAGCGCGGCGGGCAGCTGCATCTCCGCGGCGGCGGAGCGAAACGGCATGACGCTGATCGGCGTGGTGCTCGGCGCGGAAAACACGAAGGACCGCTTCTCCGCGGCGTCCTCTCTGCTCGATTACGGCTTTGCAAACTGGAAAATAACGGTGCCTGAAGCACCTGCGCTGCCCGATCTGCCGGTGACAGGCGGCATGACGGATACAGTCCACCTGGAGGCGGCCGCGCCGCAGGGGGTACTCACCGCCGTTTCGGAGCAGGGTACGCTCGAAATCGCGCCCGAGCTGCCGGAGAGCGTCGAAGCGCCGGTGGAAAAGGGCCAGCAGGTCGGCGTTGTCCGCGTCTCCATGAACGGAGAGACGGTGGAGGAGATCCCGGTCACGGCTGCGGAAAGCGCCGAAGCGATCACATTCGGCTCGGCGATGCGTTATTTACTCGAGTGGTTTTTTCTTGGCGCGGAAACGCAGTCCGGAGGATAAAATTAACTTTTCGTGAAAATATAGTTCTAGTCTTGCAAATTGCGCCGAATTATTGTATTATAAAAGCGAGAAAAGATTTGACTTATGAATGCTTATAAGTGAAATAAACAGGAGGCAACGAAAATGTCATTAAAGTTGGACTGCGGATATCTGAAAGGGTTTATCAGTGACCACGAGTATTCTGCAATTGCTTCTCAGGTGCAGAGTGCGCATGCGCTTCTGGAATCCGGAGAAGGTCCCGGCAATGATTTTCTTGGCTGGGTAACACTTCCGACCACCTATGATAAGGAAGAATTTGCGCGAATTAAAGCGGCTGCGGAGCGCATCAAGAAGAATACGGACGTCTTTGTCGTCATCGGCATCGGCGGTTCTTACCTCGGCGCGCGCGCGGCGATTGAATTTCTCAAGAGCGAAAACTATAACGCGCTGAAAAAGGATACCCCGGATATCTATTTCACGGGCAACAGCATTTCCTCAACCGCGCTCGCAGAGCTTGTTGAGATCTGCGAAGGACGCGACGTTTCCATCAATATGATCTCGAAATCCGGCACGACAACCGAGCCGGCGATCGCTTTCCGCGTATTCCGTGAGATCCTTGAGAAGAAGTACGGCAAGGAAGAAGCCAAGAAGAGAATTTTCTGCACGACCGATAAGGCGCGCGGCACGCTGAAGCATCTGGCGGACGAAGAGGGCTATGAGACCTTCGTCGTTCCGGATGATGTCGGCGGCCGTTATTCGGTGCTCACAGCGGTCGGCCTGCTGCCCATCGCCGTTGCCGGCGCGGATATTGATGCGCTGATGGCCGGTGCGAGAAAGGCACAGGAGGCATACAGCAATCCGAATCTTGAGGAGAACGACTGCTATAAGTATGCGGCGATCCGCAATATCCTCTATAACAAGGGCAAGACCACAGAAGTTATGGTCAGCTATGAGCCTTCCTACACGCTCATGAACGAGTGGTGGAAGCAGCTCTACGGCGAGAGCGAGGGCAAGGACGGCAAGGGCCTGTTCCCGGCATCCGTCGTATTCTCCACAGACCTGCACTCGATGGGTCAGTATATCCAGGACGGCAGACGCAACCTCTTTGAGACGGTCGTGCTGTTTGAGAAGCCGAAGCGCGAGATCGTGATCGGCAACGATCCGGAGAACGTGGACGGCCTCAACTTCCTCGAGGGCAGAAGCATGGCGTATATCAACCGCAAGGCGTTTGAGGGCACCGTGCTCGCGCATAACGACGGCGGCGTGCCGAACGTCGTGCTCAGCGCGCCGGATTTCTCCGAGGATACGCTCGGCCAGATCATCTACTTCTTCGAGAAAGCCTGCGCGATCTCCGGCTATATGCTCGGCGTGAATCCGTTCAACCAGCCCGGCGTGGAGAGCTACAAAAAGAACATGTTCGCTCTGCTCGGCAAGCCTGGCTACGAGGGCGCGAAGGAAGCGCTCGAGGCAAGACTTTCCAAATAATTTAGGCGTAAATCCGTTTATGCGGAATAAAATATTCAGGAGGACTTCATTATGATCACTCTCTTAATTGGTAAAAAAGGCTCCGGCAAGACCAAGAAGCTCATCGAGCTTGCAAACGAGGCTGTCAAGAACTCGAACGGCAATGTCGTTGTTATTGAAAAGGGCCTGAAGCTTACATATGATATTTCCCATAAAGCCCGTCTCGTCGATTCCGATGCGTACGGCATTTCCGGTCTGGACGCACTCGTCGGCTTCGTCAGCGGCATCTGCGCGGCAAACTATGACGTGACGGATATCTTCGTCGATTCCACGCTGAAGATCACCGGCAATGGTGTTGCCGATGTCGAAACGCTCACCGCGAAGCTCAAGGCGCTGAGCGAGTCCTCCAGTGCGAACATCTATCTGCTTGTTTCCGCTGCGGCGGAGGAGCTGCCGGAATCCGTTCTGGAGTACGTCAGCAAGTAATACAGGCTGCATTTTAGCTGAAAAAACGGCGCTTCGGCGGTGAAAACCCGCCGAACGCTTTTTTTCGCAGTATGACGCCGTATTTTTCAAACTTTTCCTTGACAAAACTCCGTCTGGTATTTATAATATATCAGTACGGTATGAGGATAACTATGCTTATCGATTTGAAAAAATATTTCTCGGGAGAGGATATTTCACAGCGGATCGATTACACGATTGACCTCTCTGAGGTCGAGATGGACGGTTATAAGCCGTTTGTTTCGCCGGTGCAGGTCAAGGGCGAGATCAGAGCCTTTGCGTCCAGCGCGGAGCTTGAGGTTGACGTCCGTTATTCGTATTCGATGCCGTGCAACAGGTGCCTGACGGAAACCAGAAAAGAGCTTGCGCACAGCATTTCTCACGTGCTTGTAAACAAGCTGAATGATGAGGAGGACTTTGACAACTATATTGTTGTCGAAGGCGAGAAGCTCGATTTGGACGAGCTGATCTATTCGGATATCATTCTTCTGACGCCGTCCAAGTATCTTTGCAGAGAAGACTGCAAGGGGCTTTGCCCGACCTGCGGTCAGAATCTGAACGAAGGCGACTGCGCCTGCAAAAAGCAGCAGACAGATCCCCGTCTGGAGGCTCTGCGGCAGCTGCTGAACTGATTCCAGATAACCAAAGTTTTAGTTTAATATAAGGAGGTGCTGACGATGGCGGTACCCAAGAGAAAAGTGTCCAGTGCCAGACAGAATAAGAGACGTTCCAACGTGTGGAAGCTTAACGCTCCTGCCCTTATGAAATGCCCGCAGTGCGGAGAGTATAAGACACCTCACAGGGTTTGCGGTAACTGCGGTTACTACAACGGCAGAGAAGTTGTTAAAAAGGAAGCATAATTTTGCCTGAAACAATATTGTGCAAGATAGAGAAGGGGCAGATTTTGCTCCTTCTCTATTGTTTTTTGTTCGAAAAGCGTACAGACTTACAGATAGGAAAGCGGAAAGGAGACGGAATATGGCAGTTGAAATCTTCGGCGTAGAGCCGCACAGCCTTGCACAGCGCGCCGGCATGGCGCCGCACGACAAGCTGATCTCCATCAACGGGCACGATATCACCGATGTGCTCGATTTCCGCTTTTATGAGACGAACACACACCTCACGGTCGTGTTCGAGAAGCCGGACGGCGAGCGGTGCGAGGAAAAGATCATCAAGGCGCAGTACGGCTCATTGGGATTGGAATTCGAAACGTATCTGATGGACCGCCAGCGTTCCTGCCGGAACAAGTGCGTGTTCTGCTTCATCGACCAGCTTCCGAAGGGCATGCGCGAAACGCTCTACTTCAAGGACGACGACGCGCGCTTGTCCTTCCTTTTCGGCAACTATATCACGCTGACGAATATTGACGACCGGGAGATCGACCGCATCATCGCGATGCACATCAGCCCGATCAACATTTCGGTGCACACGATGAACCCCGAACTGCGCTGCAAAATGATGAACAACCGCTTTGCCGGCGATGCGCTGCGCTATATGCGGCGGCTCGCTGAGCACAATATCCGGATCAACTGCCAGATTGTGCTTTGTCCGGGATTGAACGACGGCGCGGAGCTTGAATACACGCTTTCGGAGATGTTCGGCCTCGGTGAATGCCTGCAGAGCGTCGCATGCGTGCCGGTGGGTCTGACGCGTTACCGCGAGGGCCTGTACCCGCTTGTGCCGTATGACCGCGACGCAGCGCGCGGCGTGCTGGAGATTCTCGAACGATGGGGTGAACAATTCCGCGAAGCGCGCGGCTCGCGCACGGTGTTCCCGAGCGATGAATTCTACCTGATCGCCGAACGGGAGCTGCCGCCGTACGAATTTTATGAGGACTTTCCGCAGATCGAAAACGGCGTCGGTATGCTGCGCGATCTCGAGGAGGAATTCCTCTGGGCGCTTGAGGATACGCCGTCCCGTGCGGTGCATCGCCGCGTGACGATCCCGACAGGCGAAGCCGCGTTCGATTTTCTGAACCGGCTGTTTGACGCAGCGCGTGAAAAATTCCCGGGCCTCGAGATCAATCTTGTCCCGGTACACAACGATTTCTTCGGTGGCACGGTTGATGTGACCGGCCTGCTTGTCGGGCAGGATCTTGTCCGGCGGCTGAATCGGGAAACGCTCGGAGATGAGATTCTGATTCCGAACGCCATGCTGATGGCGGATGAGGACGTGTTTCTCGATGATATGACGCTCGATACGCTCAGCGAAGAGCTGGGTGTGCGGGCCAAACGAATGCAGAAAGATGCCGGCGGGCAGCTCCGGGATATACTCGGCGGTCTGCCGGAAACGATATAAGAAAAGGAGGAAACGGAGATGTCAAGACCAATTGTAGCGATTGTCGGACGGCCGAATGTCGGCAAGTCCACGCTTTTCAACAAGCTGATCGGACAGCGCCTTTCCATTGTGGAGGATACGCCGGGCGTCACGCGCGACCGTATCTTCGGTGAATGTGAGTGGAAAAACAGAAAGTTTTCGCTCGTCGATACGGGCGGCATTGAGCCGGAATCGAAGGATGTGATCCTGTCCCAGATGCGCACGCAGGCGCAGATCGCGATCGATTCGGCGGATGCAATCATTTTCGTGACGGATATTCGTACCGGCATGGTATCGACCGATCTGAACATTGCGCAGATGCTCCAGAAGAGCCGCGTACCGGTCATCGTCTGCGTCAACAAGTGCGATACGCTCGGCGAGCCGCCGGCGGATTTCTATGAATTTTATAACCTCGGTCTCGGCGACCCGATTCAGGTTTCCTCCGTGCACGGACACGGTACGGGCGACCTGCTCGATGCGGTGCTCGAGCACCTGCCCGAAGAGCAGGATGAGGACGAGGAAAGCGAGATCATCAAGGTTGCGGTTATCGGCAAGCCGAATGTCGGCAAATCGTCGCTCGTCAACCGCGTTTCCGGTGAAAACCGCTGCATCGTTTCCGATATTGCGGGCACGACGCGCGACGCCGTGGATACCACAATCCAGAATGCGTATGGCACATTTACGTTCATCGATACGGCCGGCCTGCGCCGTAAGAGCAAGGTGGAGGATGTCATCGAGCATTACAGCAACCTGCGCGCCGAGATGGCCGTTGACCGCGCCGATGTCTGCGTGATTCTGATCGACGCGACCGTCGGCTTTACGGAGCAGGATTCCAAGGTTGCGGGCATCGCGCACGAAGCGGGCAAGGGCTGCATCATCGCGGTCAACAAGTGGGACGCCGTTGAAAAAAACGACAAGACGATGCAGGAGTATCGCTCAAAGCTTGAGAAGGATTTTTCCTTCATGTCCTACGCGCCGATTATCTTCATCTCCGCACAGACGGGTCAGCGGCTCGACCGGCTCTTTGAGCTGATCCGCCATGTTGCCTCGAGCAACGCGATGCGCATTACAACCGGCACGCTGAACGATATTCTCGCACAGGCAACGGCGCGCGTGCAGCCGCCGACCGACAAGGGCAAGCGTCTGAAGATCTACTATATGACGCAAGCTTCCACAAAACCGCCCACGTTTGTGTGTTTTGTGAACTCCAAGGAGCTTTTCCACTATTCCTACCAGCGGTATCTGGTGAACCGGATCCGGGAAATCTACGGTTTGGAAGGAACGCCGGTGCGCCTGATCATCCGGGAGCGCGGGGAAAAGGACGGAGACTGAGCGTGAAAGGAAACGGTATTGGCCATGGAAAATTTTGAACAGCTTATTCTTCCGCTCCTGCTTGTGGCGCTGATCGGTTATCTGCTCGGCAGTATCAGCTTTGCGATTATCCTGACGCGCATTTTTGCGCATGAGGATGTGCGCAGCCATGGCAGCGGCAATGCGGGCGCGACCAATGTACTGCGCGTTGCGGGCAAAAAGGCTTCGGCGCTGACGTTCCTGTGCGATTTTCTGAAGTGCGCGGCGAGCGTTCTTATCGGCTATTACGTGCTGCTATACGTCTGTAAGCAGTGCGGCATAGACGATGAAATGGCGCGGCTCGGCATGTATGCGGCGGGTTTTTTATGCATCATCGGGCATATGCACCCGCTGTATTTCGGCTTTCGCGGCGGCAAGGGCGTTGTGACGGCGGCGGCGATGATGCTGCTTCTGGATTGGCGCGTTTTCCTGATCTGCTTTGCCGTATTCCTGATCACCTTTTTATGGAAGAAAACGGTTTCGCTTTCGTCGATCTGCGCCTCTTTTGTGTATCCGTTCGTCACGTTTTCCGTCACCTATTTCCTCGATTACCGTGTCGGTACGCTGCCGATCGTCTATGTCGTGATGGCGACAGCGGTGGCGCTGCTCATCGGTGCCACGGTGATTTTCAAGCATCGCGCGAATATCCGGCGCATTTTGGCGGGCGAGGAGAAACCGATTTCCTTCAAAAAAGAATCCTGAGTGCGGCAATAAACCGCCGCTTTATAAAAAATGCACTTCGTGTGTTTACATAAACCTAAAAAGCAAGCCGGAAATCCCTGCAAGATATTGACTTTTTTGCCGTTGTGTATTATTATAGTTACTGGCCATACTAATCACAGAGTTTACAGAATTTTATCATATGGGAGGCGGACAAAGGCGTCGGCCGAAGCAGGTCGGGATTTTGTCCGTTTTTTATCGAAATTGGGATATAGAGTTTGAAGATGGAAGCTTCAAACCGGCGGATTTTGGTTCCGGCTGTTTTTGTCCGGAATTCTGCGCGGCAGAAACAAAATCCTGCGGCTCGCAGAAAGGAAAATCAAGCGTGGATAAATTCATCATTCGAGGCGGAAACCGCCTGACCGGCGAGGTCACCATCAGCGGCGCGAAAAACGCGGCGGTGGCGATTATTCCGGCGGTGGCAATTGCCGAATCTCCTTGTCGTATAGAAAATGTTCCGAATATTTCGGACGTGCGGCTCAGTGCGCGTATCCTCACCGAGATGGGCGCCAGGGTACGCTGGGTGGGCAAGAACACTGTGGAGATCGACCCCACGACGATCGATACCAATGTGGTTCCGAGCGAGCTTGGACGCAAAATGCGCGGCTCGTATTACAACATCGGCGCATTGCTCGCGCGCTGTTCGCATGCGGTTGTCCCGCTGCCCGGCGGCTGCGATTTCGGCGTCCGGCCGATCGATCAGCACATCAAGGGCTTTAAGGCGCTCGGCTGCACCTATACGCTGAATGACGGCATGATCGAGGTGGAGGCGGCGGAGCTGCACGGCGCGCATATCTATCTCGACATGGTCACGGTCGGCGCAACGATGAATATTATCCTTGCGGCTGTCAAGGCCAAGGGTCTTACGGTTATTGAAAACGCAGCGCGTGAGCCGCATGTTGTCGATCTCGCGAATTTCCTGAACTCGATGGGCGCGAACATCAGCGGCGCCGGCACGGATGTTATTAAGATCCGCGGCGTCGAGCATCTCAGAGGCATTACGTATTCCATTATTCCGGATCAGATCGAAGCCGGAACCTATATGGCGGCGGCTGCCGCCACACGCGGCGACGTTCTGATCAAGAATGTTACGCCGAAGCATCTCGAATCCATCACGGCGAAGCTGATGGAAATGGGCGTTACGATCATCGAGTATGACGACGCCGTGCGTGTCCGCTGTGACGGACCGCTCAATAAGTGCAACGTCAAGACCATGCCGCATCCCGGTTTCCCGACCGACATGCAGCCGCAGATCGCGGCGCTGCTGGCGATGGCGCAGGGAACGAGCATTTTGAACGAGAGCGTTTGGGAAAACCGTTTCCGCTATGTGGAAGAGCTCAAGCGCATGGGTGCGCAGATCACGGTGGAAGGTAAGAGCGCGATCATCGAGGGTGTGGAGTACCTCAAGGGCGCGCCGGTTCGTGCGGTGGATCTGCGTGCGGGCGCGGCGATGATTATTGCCGGCCTCGCCGCAAAGGGTACGACGAAGATCGAAGAGATCGAGCATATCCAGCGCGGCTATGAAGACATCGTGGAAAAGTTTGTCGGTCTCGGCGCGGATATGTATCTGCGCGTGGATCCGCACAACGATGATAACGCAAAAATCGGATAATTCGTTTTTCGGCTTCGGCCGGAAGGCTTTCGCCCCGACGGTTTGCTGTCAGGGCGATTTTTATGCAGGCAAACGGCAGAAAAAAGGGGAATGGACGAATGGCGGAGCTTTGCGCGCTGTACAGCGGCAGCACGGGAAACAGTTACTATATCGGGTCGAAAGCATCGGGCGTACTGGTGGATATCGGGCGCAGTGCGCGGCAGACGACCAATATTCTGAAGCACTGCGCGATCGATCCGCTCGCCGTCGGCGGGATCCTCATCACACATGAGCATTCCGACCACATCGGCGGCCTGCGCGTCTTTGCTTCCCGCTACCGGATCCCGGTTTTCGCATCGGCGGGCACGCTTGCGGCGCTTGAATCGATGGGCATTCTTGACGGTTCGTTTCCCGCGTATACGATCGACGGCACGCTGCAACTCGGCGGGATGCAGATCCGCGCGTTCCGCACGCCGCACGACTGCGCGGAGAGCTACGGCTACCGCATCCGCACCGAGGATGACAAGGTTGTGACGGTTGCGACCGATCTGGGCTGCGTGACGCCGGAAATCGAGGAGAATCTGCTCGGCGCGGATCTCGCGGTTGTCGAGTCGAATCACGACGTCGGTATGCTGCGCACGGGTCCGTATCCCTATACGCTCAAGCGGCGCATTCTTTCCGATTACGGACATCTCTCCAATACGGCGTGTGCGGAACTGCTCCCAACGCTGTTTGAGCACGGCACGAAACGCTTTATGCTTGCCCACCTGAGCCGTGAAAACAATACGCCTGATATTGCGCGGCAGACGGCGGTCTGCGGCATGCAGATGGCGGGCATTGAGGATGAAAGCGATTACATATTGGATGTTGCGCCGATTGAAAATTCCGATGGGCGTTCCATCATATTTTGAGGATATGCCATGCTGGAAGTCAAAATTATCTGTATCGGAAAGCTGAAGGAAAAATATTGGCGGGACGCGGTTGCGGAATACGCGAAGCGCCTCTCGTCTTTCTGCCGCTTTTCCGTTGTCGAGCTGAACGAATCGCGTGTCCCGCAGAATCCGAACAGCGCTGAAATCAGCAGGGCGCTTTCGGAGGAGGCAAAGGCGATCATGGCGGCCGTCGGGCGCAGCACGGTCTACGCGCTCTGCATCGAGGGTGGGCTGCTCTCTTCCGAGAAGCTTGCCGCGGAGGTGGAAACGGCGGCAATCGGCGGTGCGAGCAGTCTGGCGTTCGTGATCGGCTCCTCGCACGGGCTGGATGAATCGGTGAAGGCGCTCGGCAAGCGCATCTCCATGTCGCCGATGACCTTCCCGCATCAATTGGCGCGCGTCATGCTCTGCGAGCAGCTTTACCGCGCGTTTTCCATCAACGCAGGGACGAAATATCACAAGTGAACCAGAAAGGAAGGACACGGTATGATTAAAATTGAACGCACAAGCGTGATGAACTTTGAAAATGCCATGCGTGGCGCGCGCAACCCACTGAACAGCTGGGATCGTATGGACAGCCATACGGAGTCGGACGGCACCTTTGTCTTTGGAGAGAACGATCTTGCGCTTGCCAAGCGGCTCTGCACGGCAGGGAGCGATCACCGCAAGTTTATCCGCCAGATTTTTGTCTCGGTGGATCTGACCGCCCCGATTTACTGGTGGAAAGAATTTGATACGTATAAGGTCGGTACGACGGCGAATTCCACGAGTACAATGCATAAAATCCATGCAAAACCCTTCGAGGCGGCAGATTTCAGCTGTGAGCGTATGCTGCCGGCCGCGCGGGAGAGCCTGGATCAAACGATTGAAACGCTGGAGAAGCTGCGCCTCGCATACATCGAAACGAAGGACAAGGATCTTTGGTACAGCATCATCCAGCTTCTGCCTTCGAGCTATAACCAGATGCGCACCTGTACAATGACATATGAGAATCTTGTCAATATGTATTTTGCACGCCGCAGTCATAAATTGGACGAATGGCATGTATACTGTGCATGGGTTGAGCAGCTTCCGTATTTTAAGGAACTGTTTTTGGAGCGGGACGTATAAAAGCATTATACTGGGATGAGATATACAGGCGGAGGGTCGGGTTTCTGAAGGAACAGCGGTTCTCCGCGTTTATTTTTTAGTGGTTGTTGTGCGAAATTGGCATGAATTCTTAACGGAATTGGATAATTTTCTCTTATAAACATATTGACAAATTCTAAAAATAAAAATATACTATAAATAATCATTGGTCTGTAATAATATTCATAACCGAAGGTTTGAGCAAATAAGGAGGCTGTTGTATGAAGAGCAAAAAAGCGCACGTACGTCTTACAAATTCGGAATTGGCGATGATGCAGTTATTGTGGGAGGCAGGCCGCCCGTTGAATCGCGCAGAGATCATGGAAATTGCGCTTCACAATCCGGATGATCCGCTCTTTGCCAAAAATTCTTTTCATGTTATCATCAACAATCTGATGGCGTACCAGTTTATCGCTGCCTTTATGAACAACGGAGCCGGAAGAAAAAATGCGCGCCGGTTTGCGCCGATGATCACGCGAAACGAGTATTTTGCACAGCAGATCTCCACGACGGAACATTACAAGGCCTCCGATATTCCGGAGATTGTCGCAGCGCTGTTCAAGTATACAAAGGGCGCGGACAAGGATGAGCTGCTTGCGAAGATCGAAAGCGCGGTTCGCCGCAATTCGAAATAAAGAGGCTGAAAAGAAGAGAAAAGGAGAGACCGGCATTTGCGGCTTTCCTTTTTTTATGCGCAAAATAAACGATTTATACCTGCTCTGTCCGCATAGTAATTTGTAGAATAATGCCGTTGCAAAAAATCCTGAAAACAGATATACTTTTATTACAGCGTGTAGCTTAACTGCGTAAATCCGGTTGAAGCTACACGCTGTTTTGTTGTCCAAAACATATGGCAAAGGAAAGAGGTATCATTTATGCAGGAAACCCATGCGAATACGTTTCTCGAGCAGGAAAAGCTCGGCACACTGATGCGCAAATACTCGGTGCCGTGCATCATCTCGCTGCTCGTTGCGGCACTGTATAACATTGTGGATCAGATTTTTATCGCGAATGCGCCGTATCTGGGGTCATATGGCAACGCGGCCAATACGGTGGTTTTTCCGCTGACGGTCGTCGCGCTCGCGGTGGCGGTTATGATCGGCGACGGCTGCTGTGCGTTCGTGAGCATCAGCCTTGGCGCCAAGAACCGCGAAAACGCACACCGCAGCATCGGAAATTCCATTTTGCTCTCCGTCGGAAGCAGTCTGGTGATCACGGCGGTCTATCTGATCTTTGCGGAGCAGATCCTGACGGCATTCGGAGGGCGCGTCAACGCGGAGACGTTTGAACAGTCCCGGGAATACTTCTTCTGGATTACGCTCGGCATCCCGTTTTATATGTTCGGGCAGGCGATGAATCCGATCATCCGCTCGGACGGCAGCCCGAAGTTTGCGATGATCTCCACACTGGCGGGCGCGCTGGTCAATATCATCCTTGACCCGATTTTCATTTATATCTGCCGCTGGGGCATGATGGGCGCGGCGGTCGCGACGGTACTCGGACAGATTCTGACCGCTGCGCTGGCCATATGGTATCTCTGCCGCATGAAAGCGGTGCGGCTGGAGAAAAGCAGCTTCCGGCTTTCCGGTGCGCTGATCGGCAAATTCATCCCGCTCGGCATCTGCAGCTTCCTTTCGCAGATCTCTCTGGTTGCGGCGATGGCGGCCATCAACAACATGATCCGCCGTTACGGTGCGCTGGATCCGATCTTCGGTCAGGCGGCGTATGCGCAGATCCCGATGGCGGTGGTCGGCATCGTCATGAAATTTTTCCAGATTGTCATTTCGATTGTTGTCGGCATGGCGGCGGGATGCATCCCGATCGTCGGCTATAACATCGGTGCGGGACGGCGCGACCGCGCGAAGAAGCTGTTTCAATACCTGCTCACGGCGGAGGCCATCGTGGGCGTTGTCGCGTTCTGCGTTGCGGAATTCCTGCCCGGGCAGCTGATCGGGATTTTCGGCGCATCGAACGAGAGCGCGTACTATACGGAATTCGCGCTTCGTGCTTTCCGCGTTTATCTGTGTATGCTGCCGCTCGCCTGCGTGAATAAGGCGACGTTCATCTATTTGCAGTCGCTCGGCAAGGCGGTGCTTTCCACACTGCTCTCGATGATCCGTGAGGTTGTGTTCGGTGTCGGCTTTGCGCTTTTGCTGCCGGTATTCTTCGGTTTGAACGGTGTCCTGTATTCGATGCCGGTTTCGGATGTATTGACGTTTGTCGTCTCCGTCATCGCGATTGTCTATACCTGCCGCGAGCTGAATAAGTAAGCGTGCAAGCAAAAATTGCCCCGCACAAAGCGTGCGGGGCAATTTTGTGTGCGGGGCGTTAAAGCTCGATGATTTTGCCGTCGAAGGAAACCTCCATATGCTCGGGAGCGGCGAGCGCCTCCAGCTCGTGGTGAAGCAGGCGGCCGTTGTGCGAGAAATGATTCAGGACGCAGTGCGTGTGTTCGTCCACAAGTCCGATGGCGCGCAGCTCATCGCGGATGCGGAATACCTCCGGTGCGCCGAAATGTGTGCTCTTAAAATGCTCGTCCTCTCCGCCGAAGGTGGCGTCGAAGCTGATAAGGTCAGCGGGCTTCTTCTGCGTTTTGAAGTAATCCCAGACCTCCGGTGCGTAATAGCCGCTATCGTGCAGGTAGAAAACAGAAACGCCGTTTTCGTCCACAATGTGATAGGTGAACGGCTCGTTTTCCGGGCCCATGTGGTGTGCCGGAAGCGGTGTGACGGTGTAGGGGCCGGCCTGTACCGTCTCAAAGGGCTTCAGAATGTGCCAGTGCAGCGCGCTGCGGCTAGCCTCGTCGATCTCCCAACCGGAGCAGCGCGTGAAGAGGTCATACGTTTCCTGCGCGCAGTAAATGTCCAGCTCGGGATGTTCCATGACTGGGCTGTAACATGAGCCGCGGACGGTCAGCTCCTGCGGGTAAAAATGATCCATATGGCAGTGTGTGACGAAAAGATACGCCACGCGGCTGAGGTCCAGCCCGTTTTGGAGCTTGTGCAGGTAGGTGTCCGGCGGCAGGTCGATCAGCAGATCGTCGTTGATGAGCGCCTGCGAACGGGTGCGGATATTTTTGCCGCCGAGCCGCTGCGCCTCGAGGCAGCGGGGGCACCGGCAGAACACGGCGGGCCAACCCTCTGCGGCTGCCGTGCCGAGATACGTGAATTTCATAGCATGTCCTCCCACAAAAGAAGTATTCTGCCTAGATTATAGTACGTCCGACTGAAAAAAGCAATTGCGGAAAACGAAAAGTACCCGAAGCGAATGCCTCGGGTACTTGGGGTCAGACGTCGATCTTCATGTCGCCGGGCTTGACCCAGTTGAGCTTGCGGAGTATAAAGTCAAAGAGCAGAGAGAATAGGACCGGCAGGATAAAGCAAATCAGCACAAGGCCGATCCAATCCATCGCTGTGATAGCGGGCTTCGCGCCGGACGCTACGTCGGCGACCCAGCCGGTGTACACGCCGATCTGACCGACCAGACCGCAGGTGCCCATGCCGCTCGAGATCGGAGAGCCGTTCATCTGTAGGCCGAAAAGGCAGGTCGCGATCGGGCCGGTAATGGCCGAAGCGAGCGTCGGTGCGATCCAGATGCGCGGGTTCTTGATGATGTTCGAGACCTGCAGCATCGAGGTGCCGATGCCCTGCGCGAAGAAGCCGCCCCAGCCGTTGTCGCGGAAGCTGATGACCGCAAAGCCGATCATCTGCGCACAGCAGCCCGCAACCGCGGCGCCGCCTGCAAGACCGGTCAGCCCCAGCACCGAGCAGATCGCTGCGCTGCTGATCGGCAGCGTCAGCGCCATGCCGACGATCACCGAGACGAGGATACCCATCAGGAACGGCTGCTGCTTCGTCGCCCACATGATCAGGTTGCCGACGCTGGACGCCGCCGAGCCGATATACGGCGCGAAGAGATAGGCGAGCGCGCAGCCGGAGAAGATCGTGACAAGCGGCGTGACGATGATATCGAGCTTCGTCTTTTTGCTGACGAGACGGCCGAGCTCTGCCGCGACGATTGCGAGGATCAGAACCGCGAGCGGGCCGCCTGCGCCGCCGAGCGTGTTGGCAGCGCCGCCGACCGCAACGAGCGAGAACAGCACGAGCGGTGAAGCCTTGAGCGCGTAGCCGATCGCAACCGCCATCGCCGGACCGGCCGCCGCCTTCGCGTAGCCGCCGATCTCATCGAGAAGCGGGATATTGAGCTGCGTGCCGAGCGTCGAGATGATTGTGCCGATCAGCAGGGATGCAAACAGACCCTGCGCCATGGCGCTCATCGCATCGATGAAGTATCGGTGCAGATAGGTTTTGATTTTACTCTCTTTTTTTGCTGTGTTTTCCTCCATGTGCATTCAATCCTTTCTGTTCGGGCGCGTGGGATTTTTCAATGCGCCTTATGTTCGTACTGTGCTTTTGCGCAGCACAAGAAAGAATCTATATTGACTATGTTGCAGCACATCTCCGTCCGTTTTCGGCGGAGCGAACGCCGCCGGGTTTTTCCCGGCTTTTCCGGTCATCCGGTTCGCTTAGTCTCGGTACGCTGATGCGCTGCCGTTTTGGGTTATGCTTGTAAGAATACCATAATCCGCACTTTTTTGCAAGGCTTTGCGGAATGCTTTACAAAGAAACTTCCAGTGTGCTATACTTAAAACTAAAGCAATTATGTATGGGAGCAGGAGGAGTGAGATAAAAATAGAAAAGTGTTTGATTCGACAGGAGACGGACGGCGTTTTGTACCGGCTTTCCGAACCGTTCGATTTTGGTTTTCTGCGCCGATACGGCCGGGTATTCAAGGTTTTCGACGATCAGGATTCCGGCAACATCTGTTTCGGGCTTGAGCGGGATGGCGCGCGGTACTTTTTGAAATTCGCCGGCGCGCACACGGCGCGTTATGACGGCGACCCGGCGAAGGCCGTTGCGGCGCTGCAAGCGGCTGCCCCGATCTACCGTGCACTTGTCCATGAGAACCTTATCCGTCTGCTGGAAGCCGGGGAGATGGGCGGCGGCTACGGCATGCTCTTCGAGTGGACAGACGCCATCTGTATGGGGCAGATGTACCCGGAGCAGCACAAGGCGTTCATGGCGCCGGAGGAATTTGAGCGCGGCGCGCCGCTCGACGAGATCACAAATGTCTATGCGCTGGGCGCGCTTGCCTTTGCGCTGTTCGCGGACTGCAGCCGCACGCGGGAAGCGTGGGAGCTGTCCGAGCCGCTGTACCGCGTTGCAAAAAAGGCGACGTGCGATGAGAGAAGCGCGCGTTACCCATCGCTCTGTGCTTTGCTTGCGGACTGGGAAAATGCGTTGGAAAAGAAAACAAAACCGAAAGGAGTTTATTGATATGAAATATGTAATTGGAGCGGATATCGGCGGCACGACCGTAAAGCTCGGCCTGTTTCAGGCGGACGGCGTCCTTTTGGAAAAGTGGGAGATCCCGACCGTCATTGCGGACGCGGGGGGCGCGGTACTGCGCGACGTCGCGGCGGCCGTTGACGGCTGTCTGAACCGGCACGATATTGCCAGAGCGGATCTGCTCGGCATCGGCGCGGGCATCCCGGGCCCGGTGCTCGCGGACGGTACGGTGAACCGCTGCGTCAACCTCGGCTGGGGCGTGTTCAATGTGAGCCGCGCGCTGTCTGAGATCACAGGTCTGCCCGTGGAAAGCGCGAACGATGCGAATGTTGCGGCGCTCGGCGAATATTGGATGGGCGGCGGCAAGGGCTACCGCGATATGATCTTCGTTACGCTCGGCACGGGCGTCGGCGGCGCGGTCATTGCGGATGGCAAGCTGATCCCGGGTGCGCACGGCGCAGGCGGGGAGCTCGGCCACATGGTTATCAACAAAGACGAGCCGGAGCAGTGCGCGTGCGGACGGTACGGCTGCGTGCAGCAGTACGTCTCTGCTACCGGCATCGTGCGCCTGGCAAAGCTGTATCTGGCGTCGCATCCGGAGAAGGAAAGCGCGCTCCGCAATGTGGAGAAGCTCACAGCGAAGGCGATTTTCGATTGCGCGGCGGCAGGTGACGCGGCGGCGAAAGCGGCGCTGGAGGATGTCTACGACGCGTTCGGCTATTTCCTCGCAGCGTCCTGCACGGTCAGCGACCCGGAGGTTGTCGTCATTGGCGGCGGCGTTTCCAAAGCGGGCGCGCCGCTGCTCGAGGGCGCACGGCGCGCGTTTGAAAAATATGCATTTTATCCGAATAAAGGCATTGCGTTTGCGCTTGCCGCGCTCGGCAACGACGCCGGTATCTACGGCTGCTGCAAGCTGATTCTCGACCGGTTCCCGCAGGCGTGACAGACAGGAAAGGAAGCACATCGAACGAATGGAAGATCAGGCAAAAACAGAATTATTTGAAAACACACCGATTCCCAAAGCCGTCATGCAGCTCGCGATCCCCACGGTCATCAGCTCGCTCGTCATGGTCATCTACAATCTGGCTGATACGTATTTTGTTGGCATGCTGAACGACCCAATCCAGAACGCCGCCGTGACGCTCGCCGCACCTGTGCTGCTCGCGTTCAACGCGGTCAACAATCTGTTCGGCGTCGGCAGCTCCAGCATGATGAGCCGTGCTCTTGGCCGCAAGGATTTTGACACCGTCTATAAAAGCTCAGCGTTCGGCTTTTACTGCGCGCTGATCTGCGGCGTGCTGTTTTCGGTGTTCTATACCGTGTTCCGCGCGCCGCTTCTGATCGTGCTCGGCGCGAACGCAGAGACGGTCAGTGCGACCGGCGAATACCTGAAATGGACGGTTACCTGCGGCGCCGCGCCCGCGATCCTGAACGTCGTGCTGGCCTACCTCGTGCGTTCGGAGGGCGCATCGCTACACGCGAGCATCGGCACCATGAGCGGCTGCCTTCTGAATATCATACTCGATCCGTTTTTCATTCTGCCGCGGGGACTGAACCTCGGTGCGGCAGGCGCAGGCTGCGCGACGTTTCTCTCCAACTGTGTGGCGTGCATTTATTTCTTCGTCCTGCTGTTTGTCAAACGTGGACACACCTATGTCTGTATCAGTCCGGCACAATTCCGCCCGACTCTGCGCATCGTCAAGGGCGTCTGCGGCGTCGGCGTCCCGGCGTCCATTCAGAACCTGCTCAATGTAACGGGTATGACTGTGCTGAACAATTTCACCTCGGCCTTTGGTTCGGACGCCGTTGCGGCGATGGGTATCGCGCAGAAGATCAACAATGTGCCGTTTCACATTGCGCTCGGCGTGTCGCAGGGTATCATGCCGCTCATCAGCTATAACTACGCGAGCGGCAACATCCCGCGTATGAAAAAGACGTTCCGGTTTACGGCGAGTCTTGCGCTTGGATTTTTGATGATCGTGATGGCAGGCTACCTGTTTGGCGCCGGACAGCTGATCGAGCTGTTCATGAAGAACGAGCAGATCGTCGCGTACGGCACCGCGTTTCTGCGCGCCATGAGCCTTGTACTGCCATTTCTCTGCATGGATTTCCTCGCCGTCGGTGTCTTTCAGGCATGTGGCATGGGCAGCAAGGCGCTTGTGTTCGCCATCCTGCGCAAGATCGTGCTGGAGATTCCGCTGCTGTACCTGCTGAACTGGCTTTTCCCGCTGTATGGTCTTGCGTATGCGCAGACGGCAGCGGAGATCATCCTCGCGATTGCGGCGGTCTTCGTGCTGGTGCGGCTGTTCCGCCAGCTCGAACAGGAATTCAAACCGCGCAAAACGGATTCGTAGAGAAATAAAAAATGCCGCGCCCGGCTCTCGCAATGAGAATCGGGCGCGGCGATTATTTTTTGTGCGGATTCGATTATACAATACCCTGTGCGAGCATAGCATCGGCAACCTTGACGAAGCCGGCGATGTTTGCGCCGACAACATAGTTCTTCGGATGGCCATACTTCTCGGCAGCAGCGTCGACATTCTTGAAGATGTTCTGCATGATGCCTTTCAGCTTCTCGTCAACTTCCTCGAAGCTCCAGGAGAGGCGCTCGCTGTTCTGGCTCATCTCGAGCGCGGAGGTCGCAACGCCGCCGGCGTTTGCAGCCTTGCCCGGTGCGAAGAGCACGCCTGCCTTCTGGAACACCTCAGTGCCCTCCAGCGTGGTCGGCATGTTCGCGCCCTCGGCAACGGCGATGACGCCGTTCTTGACGAGCGTTTCCGCGTCTTCCTTGTTGAGCTCGTTCTGCGTGGCGCAGGGGAGTGCGATGTCGCACTTGACGGTCCAGACGCCCTTGCCCTCGTGATATTCGCTGTTCGGTCTGTATGCCTTGTACTCGGTCAGGCGCGCACGCTTGACTTCCTTGATCTCCTTGATCGCCGCGAGGTCGATGCCCTCAGCGTCGTAGACCCAGCCGGTGGAATCGGACATGGTGACGACCTTGGCGCCGAGCTCCATGGCCTTCTCCGCCGCGTAAATCGCGACGTTGCCTGCGCCGGAGATAACAACCGTCTTGCCCTTGAGCTCGATGCCGTTCTTCTTGAGCATCGCGTCCGTGAAGTAGAGCAGGCCGTAGCCAGTCGCCTGTGTGCGAACCAGAGAACCGCCGTAGGTGAGACCCTTGCCGGTGAGCACACCCTCATAGCAGTTGCGGATGCGCTTATACTGGCCGTAGAGATAGCCGATCTCTCTTGCGCCCACGCCGATATCGCCGGCCGGAACGTCGGTATCCGCGCCGATGTGACGGTACAGCTCGGTCATAAAGCTCTGGCAGAACGCCATGATCTCGCGGTCGCTCTTGCCCTTCGGGTCAAAGTCGGAGCCGCCCTTGCCGCCGCCGATCGGCAGTCCGGTCAGGGAGTTCTTGAAGATCTGCTCAAAGCCGAGGAACTTGATGACGCCAAGGTTGACGGAAGGATGCAGTCTCAGACCACCCTTGTACGGGCCGATGGCGGAATTGAACTGAACGCGGTAGCCGCGGTTTACATGCACCTTGCCGTTGTCGTCGACCCACGGCACTCTGAATTTGATCTGGCGCTCCGGCTCTGTGATGCGCTCCAGAATACCGGCAGCCTCATACTGCGGATTTGCTTCGATAACCGGCTCCAAAGAGGTGAGAACCTCCGTTGCCGCCTGGATGAACTCCGGCTCGCTTGCGTTGAGCTTCTTGAGCTCGGCAAGCTGTTCGCTTACATAAGACATACGATCGCTCCTTATATTAGAAAAGTTTTTCCGTGAAACGCAACTTTGTGAAAGAAATCCTGCAAAAACAGCATGCAGCCGTTTCGCGGAAGATGGACACATTTTACCATATCTATGCGCTGTTTACAATATACTTCTGAGAAAAAAATGAAAAAATCCAGCGCTATAAAGAGATGAATTTTTCGCAAAATTTGCAAGTTTTCAGTTTTTTGCTGTAAAATACCAGTATTGCACCGGTTTTGAAACGGAAATTGTACGAATTCTTGCACGTCTGTTTTCGGAAAAAGATTGACATTCGGTGCTGTTTTTTATAGAATTAAGATGTATGATAATGCGCCGGACTGTGCAGCGGCTTTTGCCGTGGTCTCCCGGCGGGAATGTTCAAATGAAGAAAGGTATGGTAAATGTTTATGCAGAAGACCGAATTACTCTATGAGGGCAAAGCGAAGAAAGTTTACGCGACAGAGGACCCGGAATATTGCATCGTATCCTATAAAGATGACGCCACCGCGTTCAACGGCCTGAAAAAGGGCACGATCGTCGGCAAGGGCGTTGTCAACAATCGTATGTCCAACTTTATGTTCAAGCTCCTCGAGCAGAAGGGTATCAAGACCCATTTTGTGGAAGAGCTGAACGAGCGCGACACCGTCGTGCGCAAGGTTTCGATCGTCCCGCTCGAGGTCATCGTCCGCAACAAGGCGGCCGGCAGCCTTTCGAAGCGCCTCGGCCTTGAAGAGGGCACCCCGATGCGTGTCCCGGTTCTCGAGTTCTGCTATAAGAATGATGATCTCGGCGACCCGATGGTCAACAACTACCACATCCTCGCAGCGGGCTTCGCGACGCAGGAGGAGATCGATAAGATCGCTTCCATGAGCCTCGCGGTCAACAAGACCATGATCGAGTTCTTCAAGAGCGTCAACGTCGACCTGATCGACTTCAAGCTCGAGTTCGGTAAGACGAGCGACGGCGAGATCATCCTCGCGGACGAGATCTCCCCGGATACCTGCCGTTTCTGGGACATCCACACCGGCGAGAAGCTCGATAAGGACCGTTTCCGTCGTGATATGGGCGGCGTCGAAGAGGCCTATGCCGAGATGATGAAGCGCATCGGCCTGAACTGATCGCTCTGCAATAACAGAATGCGAAACGGAGTTTTCCGGGCAAATCCGGAGACTCCGTTTGCGTGGTTTATTGCCGTTCTTCCTTCCGCCGCGTGCGGGGTGAAAAAACGGTGCAAAAGGAATTTACCGAAAAGGAAAAGGTTGCAAAATGAGAGATACTTACGAATCCCCCCTGTCCGCCCGTTATGCCGACAAGGAGATGAAATATCTTTTTTCTCCCGATATGAAGTTCAAGACCTGGCGCCGTCTGTGGATCGCGCTGGCTGAGAGCGAAATGGAGCTCGGTCTGCCGGTCACGCAGGAGCAGGTCGACGAGCTCAAGGCACACGCGGACGAGATCAACTACGAGGTGGCAGAGGAGCGCGAGCGCCTTGTCCGTCACGACGTCATGAGCCATGTATACGCCTACGGCCAGCAGTGCCCGAAGGCAGCCGGCATTATCCATCTCGGCGCGACGAGCTGCTACGTCGGCGACAACACCGATATCATCATCATGACGGAAGCCATGAAGATCGTGCAGAAAAAGCTCGTCAACGTGATCCGCGTGCTCGCAAAGTTCGCGGACGAATACAAGAATCTGCCGACGCTCGCGTTTACGCATTTCCAGCCTGCTCAGCCGACCACGGTCGGCAAGCGCGCGACGCTCTGGATGCAGGAATTCCTGATGGATCTCGAGGACGTCGAGTATCAGCTCAGCAAGGCGAAGCTGCTCGGCTCCAAGGGCACGACCGGCACGCAGGCAAGCTTCCTCGAGCTGTTCGACGGCGATGACGAGATGGCGGCGAAGATCGACGCGAAGATCGCGGAGAAGATGGGCTATGAGACCTGCTTCGCGGTATCCGGTCAGACGTATCCGAGAAAGCTCGACAGCCAGATGCTGAACGTCCTGAGCTGCATCGCGCAGAGCGCGGCGAAGTTCTCGAACGACATTCGCCTGCTCCAGCACCTCAAGGAGGTGGAGGAGCCGTTTGAGAAGAACCAGATCGGTTCCTCGGCGATGGCGTACAAGCGCAACCCGATGCGCAGCGAGCGCATTGCGTCCCTTGCGCGCTACATCGTGGTCGACGCGTTGAATCCGGCGATCACGGCCTCCACGCAGTGGTTTGAGCGTACGCTCGACGACTCCGCGAACAAGCGCATCAGCGTGCCGGAGGCATTCCTCGCGACCGATGCGATTCTCAATCTCGTGATGAACGTTGCGGACGGCCTCGTCGTATATCCGAAGGTCATCGAGCAGCATCTCCGCCGGGAGCTGCCGTTTATGGCGACAGAAAACATCATGATGGACGCCGCAAAGCGCGGCGCAGATCGTCAGGAGCTGCACGAGCACGTGCGCGTGCATTCGATGGCGGCTTCCCGCGTTATCAAGGAAGAAGGCGGCGAGAACGACCTGCTCGAGCGCATCGCAAACGACCCGATCTTCGGTGTGACGCTGGATGAGCTCAAGGGCATCGTCGACCCGCACAAGTATGTCGGCCGCGCACCGCGCCAGACCGAGATCTTCCTCAAGGATACGGTGCAGCCCGTCCTCGACCGCTATGCGGATACGGAGACGGAGACCGCGGAAATCAACCTGTAAATTTAGTCCGTCCGCCGCATCCTGCGGTATAAGGGGACAGGGCGAAAAATATATATGAGAAAGGCTTGAACTGTTATGGTAAAAGCAATTGTCGGCGCCTGCTGGGGCGACGAGGGAAAAGGCAAGATCACCGATATGCTCGCGGAGACCTCCGACATTGTCGTGCGTTTCCAGGGCGGCAGCAACGCCGGCCATACGATTATCAATGAGTACGGCAAGTTTGCGCTGCATCAGCTGCCTTCCGGCATTTTCAGAAAGAACATCATCAACATCATCGGCAACGGCGTGGCACTGTCCGTCGAGAACTTCATCGATGAGCTGAAGTTTGTCACGGAGCGCGGCGTTCCGATGCCGAATATCCTGATTTCGAACCGCTGCCAGATCGTCATGCCGTATCACAAGGAGCTGGACGGCATGGAGGAGGCACGCCTCGCGGCGAAGTCCTTCGGTTCCACGAAGAGCGGCATTGCGCCCTTCTATTCCGATAAGTACGCGAAGATCGGTTTCCAGGTCAGCGAGCTGTTTGACGACAAGGATTCCATCATGGAGAAGATCGATCATGTGCTCGATCTCAAGAACGTGCTCTATAAGGAGCTCTACAAGGTGCAGCCGCTCGATCGCGACGAGATCTACGCGAAGCTGATGGAGTACAAGGAGGCGCTTGCCCCGTACGTTGCGGATACCTTCACGATTCTGCATGAGGCGGTCAAGGCCGGCAAGACGATCCTGCTCGAGGGTCAGCTCGGCTCTCTGAAGGATCCGGATCTCGGAATTTATCCGATGGTTACGTCATCCTCGCCGATCGCCGGCTTTGGTGCTGTCGGAGCAGGCGGCATCCCGCCGTATGAGATCAAGGAGATCATCACGGTCGTCAAGGCGTATTCCAGCGCGGTCGGCGCAGGCGAGTTTGTCTCCGAAATCTTCGGCGATGAGGCTGAGGAGCTCAGAAAGCGCGGCGGCGATAAGGGTGAATACGGCGCAACGACGGGCAGACCGAGAAGAATGGGCTGGCTCGACCTGGTTGCGGCACGCTACGGCTGCCAGGTGCAGGGCGCGACCGGTATCGCATTGACCGTGCTCGACGCGCTCGGCTATCTCGACGAGATCCCGGTCTGCGTCGCGTATGAGCTTGATGGCAAGCGCATCGACTACTTCCCGCCGACGGCACAGCTCAAGCGCTGCAAGCCGATCCTCGAGGTTCTCCCGGGCTGGAAGTGCGATATCGGTGGCATCCGCAAGTATGAGGATCTGCCGGAGAATGCGCGCCGCTACGTCGAGTTTGCGGAGAAGCACATCGGCGTGCCGATCACGATGGTCTCGAACGGCCCGGCACGTGAGGATATCATTTACAGATAACAACCGGAAAGCGGGCAGCGTCAGGCCGCCCGCTTTCAAAAACGGAAGATTCCTGAAGCAGAGCGAATACTTCATGTTGAGAAAGGCAGGTTTTGAATATGTGCGGCATCGTCGGCTATATCGGCAGCGATCAGGCGGCACCGATTCTCTTACAGGGCTTGGAGAAGTTGGAGTACCGCGGCTATGATTCTGCAGGCGTAGCGGTCTTCTCGGAAGACGGGCTGAAGGTTGTAAAGGCAAAGGGCAGACTCCGCGTTTTGAACGATCTCATCGACGGCGGCAAAACGCTCCCCGGCACGCTCGGCATCGGGCACACGCGCTGGGCGACGCACGGCGCGCCGAGCGACGTCAATTCTCACCCGCAGACCAGCGAGGGCGGCAGATTCGCCGTCGTGCACAACGGCATCATTGAGAACTATCTGTATCTCAAGAATCATTTGATCCGCCGCGGCGTGCAGTTTGTGTCTGAAACGGACACGGAAGTTGTGGCGCAGATGCTTGAGTATTACGACCACGGCGATATTCTGGAAACCATCTCCAAGGTTATCTCGAAGGTGGAGGGCAGCTATGCGCTCGGCATCATCTGTGCGGATTATCCGGATCGCATCTTCGCTGCGCGCAAGGACAGCCCGCTGATCATCGGCGTAGGGCAGGGGGAGAGCTTCATCGCCTCCGATATCCCGGCCATCCTTTCAAAAACGCGCGACATTTACCGCCTGAAGGACGGCGAGATCGCGATTCTCCAGCGGGAACAGATCGAGTTTTTCAATGTCGACTGCGAGCCGGTCGAAAAAGAGACCGAGCATATCGAGTGGGACATTGAGGCGGCGGAAAAGGGCGGCTTTGAACACTTCATGATGAAGGAGATCTGCGAGCAGCCGAAAGCGGTGCGCGACACGATCACGCCGCGCATCCGAAACGGCCGCGTTGTACTCGATGACATCACGCTCACGCCCGAACAGCTCCGGCGCTTTACCAAGATCTGCATTGTTGCCTGCGGCACGGCGTATCACGTCGGCGTCGTCGCGAAATACGCATTTGAGGAGCTGCTGCGCATCCCGGTTGAGGTGGACGTCGCGTCTGAGTTTCGCTACCGCACGCCGATCATCGGCGAGAATACGCTGATGATCATCATCAGCCAGTCGGGCGAAACGGCGGATACGCTTGCGGCGCTGCGCGAGGCCAAGCGCGCGGGCTGCCGTGTGCTCTCGATCGTCAACGTTGTCGGCAGCACCATTGCGAACGAATCTGACGACGTGCTCTATACGTGGGCGGGTCCCGAGATTTCTGTTGCGTCCACAAAGGCGTACAGCACGCAGCTGGCGGTGATCTACCTGCTCGCGCTCTATATCGGCGAGCAGCTCGGCTGTTTCTCCGCAGAGCAGATTGACACGTATATCGCAGAGCTTGAACGCATTCCGGATCAGATCGAAACGATGCTGGCGCACAAGGAGGATATCCAGTTCTTCGCGTCCAAGTATTTCAACGCGGGCGATATGTATTTCATCGGACGCAATGTCGATTATGCGGCGTCGCTCGAGGCTTCGCTCAAGCTCAAGGAAATCTCCTATATCCACTCGGAGGCTTACGCGGCGGGCGAGCTCAAGCACGGCCCAATCTCGCTGATCGAGGACGGTACGCTCGTCATTGCGCTCGCAACGGACAGCCGCCTGTTCGACAAGATGATGTCGAACATCAAGGAGGTCAAGGCGCGCGGCGCGGCCGTGCTCGGCCTTGCAACCGAAGATAAGACGGAGATCGAATCGCAGACGGATATGGTTTTCTATATTCCGAAGACGAGCACCTTCATGCTGCCGTCGCTCTCTGTGATCCCCATGCAGCTCTTCGCTTACTATGTGGCATCCATGAAGGGCTGCGATATCGATAAGCCGCGCAATCTTGCAAAATCCGTAACCGTTGAATAACAGAAGGAAAAATAAAGAAAGTCAGGGTGTACAATTTTATGGCACAAAATGAAAAGGTTCTTGTGGTGGACTTCGGCGGCCAGTACAACCAGCTGGTTGCCCGCCGCGTACGTGAATGCAATGTGTACTGTGAAATCGTTTCCTACCGCGTGGGGATCGAGGCGATCCGCGCGCAGAAGCCGAAGGGCATCATCTTTACAGGCGGACCGAACAGCGTCTATGTGGACGGTGCGCCGTCGATCGATCCGGCTATCTTTGAAATGGGCGTCCCGGTGCTCGGCCTTTGCTATGGCTGCCAGCTCATGATGCATGAGCTTGGCGGTCATGTCTGCAAGGCGCCGGAGCGCGAATACGGCAAGACGCTCGTACATGTAAATACGGATTCCGAGATCTTTGCCGGCGTCAGCCCGGATACGATTTGCTGGATGAGCCACAACGACTATGTGGAAACGGCAGCGCCCGGCTTTACCATTTCGGCGTATACGGATAATTGTCCGGTAGCGGCGGCGGAAATGCCCGAAAAGAACCTCTACGCGCTGCAGTTCCACCCGGAAGTGCTCCATACGCCTGAAGGCAAGACGATGCTGCACAACTTCGTTTACCGTGTCTGCGGCTGCAAGGGAGACTGGAAAATGGATTCCTTCGTGGAGACGAGCGTCAAGGCGCTGCGCGAGAAAATCGGCAGCGGCAAGGTGCTTTGTGCGCTGTCCGGCGGCGTCGATTCCTCCGTGGCGGCGGCCATGCTTTCGAAGGCAGTCGGCAAGCAGCTCACCTGCGTGTTCGTCGATCACGGCCTGCTGCGCAAGAACGAGATGGAGGAAGTCTGCGAGGTTTTCGGCCCGAACGGTCAGTTCGAGCTGAACTTCGTCTGCGTCAACGCACGCCAGCGCTTCTACGACAAGCTCGCGGGTGTTGAGGAGCCGGAGAAAAAGCGCAAGATCATCGGCGAGGAGTTTATCCGCGTCTTTGAGGAAGAGGCGAAGAAGATCGGCGCGGTCGACTTCCTTGCGCAGGGCACGATCTATCCGGACGTTGTGGAGAGTGGCCTCGGCGGCGAGAGCACCGTGATCAAATCGCACCACAATGTCGGTGGCCTTCCGGATTATGTCGACTTCAAGGAGATTGTCGAGCCGCTGCGCGACCTGTTCAAGGACGAAACGCGTCAGGCTGGCCGCGAGCTCGGTTTGCCCGAATATCTTGTCAGCCGTCAGCCGTTCCCGGGGCCGGGACTTGCAATCCGCATCATTGGCGCCGTCACCCCGGAGAAGGTCAAGATGGTGCAGGAGGCGGATGCCATCTGGCGCGAGGAGATTGCAAAAGCCGGTCTCGATAAGAGCATCAGCCAGTATTATGCCGCGCTCACCAACATGCGCAGCGTCGGTGTTATGGGCGATGAGCGCACCTACGATTACGCGGTCGCGCTGCGCGCTGTCACTACGACCGACTTCATGACCGCTGAAGCGGCCGAGATTCCGTGGAGCGTTCTCCAGACCGTCACCAGCCGCATCGTCAACGAGGTTAAGCACATCAACCGCGTTCTCTACGATTGCACCGGCAAACCCCCGGCAACAATCGAATTCGAATAAGTTTTCTTGTTTTTGGGCAACACTGATTTTTAACCATCGGTAAAATTTGATATTCTCGAATGACCTTGAAGGAGCAATTCCTTTAAGGTCATTTTTTACGCCCAGAATCGCAGAAAACCTTGAAAATACAAGCGATCCCGGCTTGCAATACAGACTGGCTTGGAGTAGAATATATCTGATATGCATCCCTGTTCCGCATGATGCAGGGCGGCGAGTCTTCTCATTTGGTATACGATGCCGTATTGCTCAAGCGGGGTTCCTGCAAGGCAAAATCACACGGAATCTGAAAAACACGCTCCCTAAACGAAATGAAGTGCTTCCCGTTATTTTCTATATTGCAAATGACGGGAAGCACTTTGTAATATACGATATAATGCAATTGGAGGCGGTAAAATGGACTGGACACAGCGTATGAATCGGGTCATGGATTACACAGAAGCGCATTTGACTGGGAAAATGGACGAGCGCGAGATCGCGCGGCTTGCGGCTTGCCCGTATCCGGTGTTCCAATCATCTTTTTCGCAGATCACCGGCATTTCGTTTTCGGAGTATGTCCGGCGTCGGAAGCTGACCCAGGCGGCGTACGACCTGCAGAATACGGAGGAGCGGATTATCGATATCGCGCTCAAATACGGATACCAGTCACCTGATGCATTTCGCGTTGCGTTCAAGGGGCTCCACGGCGTTGCACCGGCAGTTGTGCGCAAAAACAATGTGAAGCTGACTTTTTACTGCCGCTTGTATTTTGAGATTTCGATTCAGGGAGTGGAGAAAATGGATTACACTATCGCGGAGAAGGCCTCCTTCAAGGTTCTGGGTGTGCGCCGCATCACGCCGTACGGCGGCGGTACCTGGGCGATCGTCAAGGGAGACGGCAGCAACGAGAAAATCAAAGAGATCAGCGGCAAATTCTTCGATCTCGGACTGTGCTTCGGTTTTCAGCCAGACGGCAGCGACGACTACATGTGTGCGGTCGAATGGGACGGCGGGGACGTGGAGGGCTTCGATACGTTTACCTTCCCGCCTGCGCTCTGGCTTATTTTCGAAGCTAAGGGCAAAATCTCCGACAACGTTCTCGGCAGCGTTTGGCACCGCATCAATACGGAGTTCCTGCCGAACAGCAAGTACAAAAAATGTATGGCGACCATCGAAAAGTATATCAGCTGGAATGACGCGGAGGACGATTGCTGCGTCGAGATCTGGATTCCGGTAGAGATACGGTGACGCCGGTATGTTCAAGCCCTGCCCGTGTTCGCACGAGGCGGGGCTTTCTTATCTTTACAGAGCGCTGACAGGCGCGTATAATAAGATAAAGTGAATGACTCAGGGAGGACGGCTATGGATACAGGCAGAGGTCCGTGCAGCGCGGGACGCGAGGTCTGGCGCATGGCGGCGTATATGCTCGAGGAACTGGAGCGGTTTGAGGCAGGCATGGAGACACGCTACGGTGTAACGGAAAAAATGCTCGAAACCATGGCGTAAGTTGTGCCGGCAAAGGCAAAATACAGCTTGAATTTGTCGGCTTTTCAATCTATAATGAACGTTGCAAGTCCGAAAGAGGAAAGGAAAGAAAACGATGGAAAAGCAATTGCTGCAAACCGGCTGGAAAATGACCGAAGCCGGAAAAAAAGATTGGATTCCGGCATCCGTGCCGGGTTCAGTCTATAACGATCTGCTGCAGGCAGGCCGCATGGAGGATCCCTACTGGCGCGACAACGAGATGCAGGCGCTCGCCCTGATGGACAGCGACTATCTCTATACCACGGCGTTTGACGCACAGGCTTCCGTTCTGAACAGTGAGCGCGCGCTGCTGCGCTGCGAGGGCCTCGATACGATCGCGGATATCACGCTGAACGGCGTAAAGCTCGGCAGCGCGATCAACATGCATCGCTGTTGGGAGTTCGACGTACAGTCGGTTCTGAAAGTGTCGGGCAACGTGCTCGAGATCCTGTTCCACTCGCCGACGCGCTACATCAAAGAACAGGATGCCATTTGTCATGCGGGCGGCAGTCTGGAAGCCATGGCCGGTTTCCCGAGCCTGCGCAAAGCGCACTGCATGTTCGGCTGGGACTGGGGCCCGCGCCTGCCCGACGCCGGTATTTGGCGCGATATCATGCTCTGCGGCATCAACGGCGGACGGATCATCAGCACGCATGTGCTGCAGCATCACGAGAAAGACCGCGTCACGCTCGAGATCCATCCGGAGATTGAGAAGGTCTCCGATGTGGCACTCACCTACGAAGTTGTTCTGACAGCGCCGGACGGCAGCGAAACGGTATATGGTAACGCGCCGGAGAAGATCGTTGTTGAAAATCCGCAGCTCTGGTGGCCGAACGGCCTCGGCGCACAGCCGCTCTATACCGTGGAGGTTCGTCTCCTGCGGGACGGCGAAACCGTCGATACCTGGCAGAAGCGCATCGGTCTGCGCACGATGACGATGCATATCGAGAAGGACGCGTTCGGCGAGAGCTTTGCGCATGAGGTCAACGGCGTGCAGTTCTTCGCAATGGGTGCGGATTATATCCCGGAGGACAACATTCTCGCGCGCACGAATCCGGCGCGCACGCGCGACCTGCTCGAGCAGGCCGTGGCGGCGAACCACAACTGCATCCGCGTCTGGGGCGGCGGCCATTACCCGAGCGACGCGTTCTACGATATCTGTGACGAGCTCGGCCTCGTCGTCTGGCAGGACTTCATGTTTGCCTGCGCACACTACAACCTCACGGATGAATTCGAGGAGAACCTGCGCGCGGAGTTTGCGGAGAACATCAAGCGCATCCGCAGCCATGCGTCCCTCGGTCTCTGGTGCGGCAACAACGAGATGGAGATGTTCACCTCCTTTGGTATGTGGGATATGACGCCGCGCCAGAAGGGCAACTACACGCGTCTGTATGAGTATATCATTCCGAAGATGGTCAAAGCGCTCGATCCGCAGACGTTCTATTGGCCGTCCAGCCCGTCCTCCGGCGGCGACTTCGATAACCCGGTCGATGAGAGCCGCGGCGACGTGCACTATTGGTCGGTCTGGCACGGCAGCTTGCCGTTCACTGATTACCGCAACCACAATTTCCGCTATGTTTCGGAGTTTGGCTTCCAGGCGTTCCCGACGATGAAGACCGTCGAATCCTTCACACGCCCGGAGGACCGCAATATCTTCTCCTACGTCATGGAAAAGCACCAGCGCAACAACGCGGCAAACAGCAAGATCATGACGTATCTCGGGCAGACCTACCGCTATCCCGCCGGACTGGACACGCTGCTGTACACCTCTCAGCTTCTGAGCGCGGAGGCGATGAAGTACGGTGTGGAGCACTGGCGGCGCAACCGCGGCTGCTGTATGGGCGCGATCGTCTGGCAGCTCAATGACTGCTGGCCGGTGGCCTCGTGGTCGTCGATCGACTACTTCGGCCGCTGGAAGGCGCTGCACTACTATGAAAAGCGCTTCTTTGCGCCGGTCCTGCTTTCCTGCGAGGAAAAGGGCTTTTTGGAGGATCCGAATCCGAACCGCGAGTGCCGCGACCTCAACGCAGATATGGAAAAGAGCATCCGCCTGAATGTGACGAACGAAACGCGCACACCGCAGACCGTCACGGTCAAGTGGAAGCTGTGCAATAACCGCTCCGAGGTGCTCCGCGACGGCGGCGAAACGGTTGTGACCGTCCCGGCGCTGAGCTCGGTCTGGCTCGATAAGGTGGAGCTGCCGGAAGCAAACATGTTCACCGATTACGTGCGTTATGAATGCTGGCAGGACGGTCAAATGCTTTCCGCTTCAACGGTGATCTTCTCCGTGCCGAAATACTTCGAGTATCTCGACCCGCAGCTTTCCTGCCGTGTGGAGGGCGATGAGATCGTCGTCTCCGCCAAAGCGTACGCAAAGAGCGTCGAGGTGCTCAATGAAAACGAGGACTGGATTCTCGAGGACAACTACTTCGATCTGGACGCCGGCGAGGAGCGCCGCATCCGCATCGTCAAGGGTGAACCGGTGGGCATCCACATGAGAAGCGTCTACAATATCCGATAACCTTATCCATACCGCCGCCGTTGCACTTTTGCCGCACGACGGCGGTGTTCTTTGCAGGAGAAGAGAAGAAAACTTTCATTTTTGCGCCGAAATCGGCAATTTTCTATTGCGCAGCAGGCCGTTTTTGCGTATAATAGGGGACGGAATATTTTTGTGCAGCGCAGTTTTTCAGCGGGCGCGGCGCGGGGCGAATACCCGTGCACACAGCAAGGAGAGATAAAAATGATTCGAATCGGTATTGCCGGATACGGCAACCTTGGGCGCGGGGTAGAGAGCGCCCTCACCACCACAGCGGATATGAAGCTGGTTGGCGTTTTCACGCGCCGCAATCCGGATACGTTAAAAACCAAGACAGGCGCGCCGGTCTACGCGATGGATCAGGCGAAGGACATGGCTGACCAGATCGACGTGATGATTCTCTGCGGCGGCAGCGCAAACGACCTGCCGAAGCAGACGGCGGAGCTCGCGCAGTATTTCAACGTTATCGACAGTTTCGACACACATGCGAAGATCCCCGAGCATTTTGCGGCGGTTGACGCAGCCTGCAAAAAGAGCGGCAAAATCGGTATGATCTCCGTCGGTTGGGATCCGGGCATGTTCTCGCTGAACCGCCTCTACGGGCAGGCAATTCTGCCGAACGGTCACGACTACACCTTCTGGGGTAAGGGCGTCAGCCAGGGGCATTCCGATGCGATTCGCCGCATTCCCGGCGTGCAAGATGCGCGCCAGTACACGATCCCGGTTGAGGCGGCGCTCGAGAGCGTGCGCCGCGGCGAGAATCCGGAGCTGACAACGCGGCAGAAGCACACGAGAGAGTGTTTTGTTGTCGCCAAGGAGGGCGCGGACAAGGCGGAAATCGAAAAAGCCATTGTCACGATGCCGAACTACTTCGCGGATTACGACACCACGGTGCATTTCATTACACAAGAGGAGCTTGACCGCGACCACGCGGGCATCCCGCACGGCGGTATGGTGTTCCGCACCGGCACAACCGGTCTGAACGGCGAAAACCAGCACGTCATCGAGTACAAGCTGACGCTCGATTCCAACCCGGAATTCACCTCCAGCGTGCTCGTCGCCTTTGCGCGCGCGGCATACCGTCTGCACAGCGAGGGGCAGACCGGCTGCAAAACCGTCTTCGACGTTGCGCCGGCGTATCTCCATCCCGAAAGCGGCGAAGCTCTCCGCGCAAAGCTGCTGTAAAATCAAAACAAAGAGAAACTGCCGACGGCGTAAGCTGTCGGCAGTTTTTGATGGTATTCGGTTATTACCCTCGACGGCTTTTCAAGCACACCAGAGACTTTTCCGATAAACCTCGCGGAAGGCAGGGCAGGCATTGTTCGTTGATTTTCATAGAGTTCTCCGCCGTCAGTCATACCGCTTTGCGATGTCGAGGTGCAGCTCGTCGATCTTCTCGCGCAGCTTCAGGAAGTCCTCAAAGGCGGCGGGCTTCTGGTTCGGGTTGCGCAGCAGCGCGGCGGGGTGGAGTGTCGCCATCAGCAGCGTGCCGTTTTTCTCGAAGAACTGCCCGTGCTCCTTCGTGATCTTCATATCCGGCTTGATGATGCGCATGGCGGCGATGCGCCCGAGGCAGACGATGATCTTCGGGCGGATCAGCGCGACCTGATTGCGCAGCCAGCCGATGCAGGCCTCCTGCTCCTCGGGAAGCGGGTCGCGGTTCTTCGGCGGGCGGCACTTCACGATATTTGCGATGTAGATGTTGGTTTTGCGATCGAGATCGACGGCCGCCAGCATTTTGTCGAGAAGCTGTCCGCCGCGTCCGACGAACGGCTCGCCTTGCAAGTCCTCGTTTTCGCCCGGTCCTTCGCCGATAAACAGGACCTTCGCCGCAGGATTGCCGACGCCGACCACTACATTGGTGCGCGTCTCGCACAGCCCGCATTTTCGGCAGTTCAGGCAGTTTTCCTTCAGTTCTTCCCAATTGTCAAACATTTCGCGCCTCCGAAATATCCATAGAATTCTAACTTGTTCCAGTACAGTATAGCACAGCGCTGCTTCATGCGCAAGCGCGAGGGGAAGACACACCGCAAATCCCGCAAAAAAATCCCGTTTCATATTGTATTTCTTTCCATTTCGTAGTAAAATAAAAGAGACAACTAGGAAAGGCTAGGTATATTGAAATGAAAGTTATGGTTGAAACCTCTGCTCGTCATCTTCATGTGACCGATGCAGATCTCAAAGCGCTCTTTGGCGAAAACGCAGTGCTCTCCAATAAGAAGGATCTCTCCCAGCCGGGTCAGTTCGCTACGAACGAGAAGGTCGAGGTCATCGGCCCGAAGGGTTCCCTCGTTATGTCTATCCTCGGCCCGACGCGTCCGGAGACGCAGGTTGAGGTTGCGCTGACCGATGCCCGCAAGCTCGGTATTGCAGCGCCGATCCGTGAGTCCGGCGATCTTGAGGGCACACCGGGTTGCACGCTCAAGGGCCCGGCAGGCGAAGTCGTCATCGAAAAGGGTGTCATCGCAGCGAAGCGCCACATTCACTTCAACGTCGAAGAGGCGGCGGAAGCCGGTGTTGTCGATAAGCAGATCGTTTCCGTTAAGGTCGGCAAGGAAGGCGAGCGCAGCGTGATCTTCGGCGACGTCGTCGTTCGCGTCAGCCCGAAGTACGCGGCAGCGATGCATATCGATACCGATGAGTCCAACGCGGCGGCGCTCGGCGGCACCGTGGATGGCGAGATCATCAAATAATTTCAAAAGTCCTACATACGAAAAGCGTGCAGATCGTCTGACCTGCACGCTTCGTTTTTTGCTTATTTCTCTGCGCAGTACGCGCGATACTGCTTCAGAACGCCCCTGTCGTTCTCGTAGGTGATGAGCTGATCCGATGCGTCGAGCGCCACCCAGCGCATGTCGGTGACTTCTTCCGCCTGCATCTGCTGGCTGCCGCCGGAAAGCTCAGCCGCAAAGTAGATGACGTCCTTCATCACGCCGGGCTTCGGGGAGTAGGTGACAACCGCGCGGAAGCTTGTGTCAAGCTCCACCAGCAAGCCGGTTTCCTCGCGGATCTCCCGCAGCGCCGTCTCGGCCTCGGTTTCGCCCGCCTCGACATGCCCCTTCGGGAACGCCCAGTGCCCGCCGTTCATATGGCGGATGAGCAAAATTTCGCGCCCGGTCTCCGTTTGCCGCGCGATAACCGCGCCACAGGATGTTTCTTTTTTCAAAGCCAATACCCTCTTTCTTTTCGGAAAAAACAGAGGACTGCCGGGGCAGCCCTCCTTGTTTTATTTCACGGAAAATTTATAGATCGTTTTGGATTCAAACGGCACGCCGGGCTGCACATAACGGAACGGGAAATTCTCGTGATGCACAGAGTCCGGATAGAACTGCGTCTCCAGACAGAACGCGCCGTGCGGGATCATCGGGCTACCGTCCTTGTTTTTGGCGCCGTTCACACGGTTCGCTGTAAAGAGCTGCACGCCGGGCATGTCCGAAAAGACCTCCATAATGCGGCCGCTCTCCGGCTCATAAGCCGTCGCGATCTCGCGCAGGCCCTCGCCGTCTGCACAGAAATTGTGGTCGAAGCCGCCGCAGAGCTGAATCAGATGGTCGTCCGCGTCGATATCCTGCCCGATGGGCTTGCCCGCCGTGAAATCAAGCGGTGTACCCTGAACGGACAGAAGCTCGCCGGTCGGGATCAGATCGTCCGAAACCGCCGTGACCTGCGTGGCGTTGATTTTCAGAACCGTGGAGCAAACGTCCTTGGAACCGTCCGCCTTGAGATTGAAGAAGGAGTGGTTTGTCGGATTGAAAACCGTCTTCTTATCGGACTGACCGCGGTAGGTAATTTCCACCGCGTTGTCCGCCGTCAGGGTGTACTGAACCTCCACCTCAAGTGTGCCGGGGTAATTCTCGTCGCCGTCGGGGCTGGTATGTGCGAAGGTGACCGAAGGCTCGTCGCCGTCTGCAATCGCCTTGACGCCGAAGAGCACCTGATGGTAACCGGTGCGGCCACCATGCAGCGTATTTGCGCCGTCATTGCGGTCAAGCGCGTAGGTCACGCCGTCAATTGTCAGAGAAGCGCCGCCGATGCGGTTTGCATAACGGCCGACAAATGTACCCTGAAAATTCGCGCCGAGATACTCCTCCAATGTCGCATGGCCGAGCACGACATCGCCGGGGACACCGTCACGATCGCTGACAAGCAGCTTCACGATCCGGCAGCCGTACGGGGTGAGCACAAGCGTTGTGCCCGATGCGTTCTGCAGCGTGTACAGCTCAACCGTTTGGCCTGAAGGAAGCGTGCCGAATACGGATTTTGCAATGGACACGGCTTAGTCCTCCTGCTTGCCGAGCAGCGCCGCGCCGATGATACCGGCGTCGTTGCCGAGCTGCGCCTTGCAGATCTTCGTCTTCTTCGTGGAGTTCATCGCATACTGCTGCTCCTCGATATACTTTCTGACCGGAGCGAGAAGTGTTTCGCCCTCGTTGCAGATGCCGCCGCCGATGCAGAGGATGTCCGGCTGGAAGATGTTGACCATATCGACAAGACCGACGGAGAGGTACTTGATGTATTCGTCGACAATTGCCTGACCGACCGGATCGCCTGCGCGCATCGCGTCAAATGCGGTTCTGCCGTTGACCTTTGTGATGTCGCCATCGACGAGTGTCCAGACCGGGGAATCCTTCGGCGCGTCCGCCATGTGCTCCTTGGTGGTCTTGATGAGGCCCGTAGCAGAGGCGTAGGTCTCCCAGCAGCCGCGTCTGCCGCAGGTGCAGAGACGGCCGTCCACGACGATGACGGTATGACCGAGCTCGCCGCCCGCGAAGTTGCTGCCGGAATAGATCTTGTGGTTGATGATGATGCCGCCGCCGACGCCGGTGCCGAGCGTGATGGCAAGCGCATTGTCGGCGCCTGCGAGTGCGCCGGCTTGATACTCGCCGTATGCCGCCGCATTAGCATCGTTCTCGAGAATGACGAGCTTGCCGCCCGTGCGCTCGGATACCATATCACGGAGCTTGAAATTCTTGAAATACAGGTTATTGGCAAACTCGATGATGCCGGTCGCACGGTTGACCGTACCCGGGCAGCCGATGCCGATCCACGGCACGTCGTCGAATGTAAGGTTTGCCTGACCAAGTGCATCTTTGCAGATGTCAACAATGGTGTCGCAGAAAACTTCCTCCGAGCAGGGAACAGGCGTCTTACGCGAAGCCTTTGCGATGATCGCGTTGTTTTCGTCTACGATACCGACGGCAATGTTTGTGCCGCCTACGTCTACACCAAGATAATACATAATACGAACTCCTTTAGCTTGTAATAATCCGACTGACAGATGTCGGTCACTATATCTAGTATACAATACAACCACCTCATTTGTAAATGCAAATCCGCAAAAAATTTGTATGTTTTTAAACGTGTTTCCCTTGATTTTACCGCCCGCTTGTGTTATGATATTTCAGTCAATCAAGCCGGCGTGGCGAAATCGGCAGACGCAAGGGACTTAAAATCCCTCGATGGAAACATCGTACCGGTTCAAGTCCGGTCGCCGGCACCAAAACTCAAACGATCCGAATCCGACTCCGATCGAGTCAGGTTCGGATCGTTTATTTTTGTTTGCCAAAATAAAACCATGCGTTGCCCATTTTCACGGAGTTTCGGCTGCCTCTTGTATTTTGAGCGCGGCTGCGTTAAGATGAAGACGGAAACCGCTTTGGAGCGGAGAAAGGAAAAGGGCTATGAGCAAGAAAATTGGATTTATAGACTACTATCTCGACGAATGGCATGCGAATAATTATCCGGCGTGGATTGAGAAGGCGTCGGGCGGCGCGTATACGGTGGCATACGCGTATGGCGAAATCGCGTCGCCGCTCGGCGGACGCACAACGGAGCAGTGGTGCGCGGATATGGGCGTCACACAGTGCGCGACCATCGACGAGCTGATCGAAAAAAGCGACTGCATCATTCTGCTTTCGCCGGATAACCCAGAGATGCACTGGCCGCTCTGCCAGAAACCGCTCAGAAGCGGCAAGCGCGTCTATGTGGATAAGACCTTCGCGCCCACGGCACAGATTGCGCGCGACCTTTTCGCGCTGGCAGAGGCGCACAACACGCCGATGTATTCCTCTTCGGCGCTGCGCTTTTCCAAAGAGCTGATGGAGCTGCCGGAAAAGGACGCACACTTTGTGCTGCTCAGCGGTCCCGGAAAGCCGGAAAACTACCTGATCCACCAGATTGAGCCGATGGTAGCGCTTCTGAAGGAAAAAGCTGTGCGCGTGCAGTACAACGGCGTCGAGGGCGCGGCGAGCTACACGGTCGAGTTTGAAAACGGCAAGCTCGGTGTCGCCAATCTGCTCGTCAGCGGCGCGTTCCAGACAACCGTGAAGTTCAGCGACGGCGAGGTCGTGTCCATCCCGGAATCCACCGAAACATTTGACCGTCTGATCGCCGGGATGATCCGCTTCTTTGGAACCGGCGAGGTGCAGGTCGACAAAAACGAAACGATCACGATCGCAGAGATTCTGGAAGCCGCGCATAAAGCGGAAAAGGTTCCCGGCACGTGGGTGGTTATCGCCTGAGAAGTGTTTTCTGAAAAAACAAATTCTTAAAGCAAAAGGGTTTTCATCCGCATCATTGTGTGGTATACTACTGTTTACAGAGAATCTTTTTGCAGGAAGGAGGCAAATGCACGATGAAATACGTCTGTGATGTCTGCGGTTGGATCTACGACGAGGAGGACGGTTACCCGGATGCCGGCATCGAGCCCGGCACCAAGTGGGACGACCTCCCGGATGATTTTGTCTGCCCGCTCTGCGGTGTTGGCAAGGAGTCCTTCAGCGCCGAATAATTTCAGAAAGGGCGGGGAGCGCAAAGCGTTTTCTCCGTCCTTTTTCTGTCCAATTTTCCGCAGGTGGTGAACGATATGGAAGATAAAACAGAACAGGCTGTATACGAAGCGCTGCCCGCACTTTTGCTGCCGTGGTACGCGGAAAACGCGCGCGATCTGCCGTGGCGGCACAGCCGAGAGCCATATCGCGTCTGGGTCTCGGAGATCATGCTCCAGCAGACGCGCGTGGAGGCCGTCATCGGCTACTACAACCGTTTCATGGCGGCCTTTCCGACGATATACGCGCTGGCCGAAGCCGAGGAGAGCCGCGTGCTGAAGCTCTGGGAGGGCCTCGGCTATTACTCCCGTGCGCGGAATCTGCAGAAGACGGCAAAGCAGATCGTGGATGATTTCGACGGCGTGTTTCCCGATACGGCGGAGGCGCTCGAAAAGCTGCCGGGTATCGGCGCGTATACGGCGGGCGCGATCGCATCGATCTGCTTTGAGTGCCCGAGTGCAGCGGTAGACGGCAACGTCCTGCGCATCATGGCGCGTATCACGGCAGATGACAGTCCCATCGACCTGCCCGCGACGAAGCGGAAAATCGGCGCGGCTCTGGAGAAGGTCTATCCAAAGGGCCGCTGCGGTGCCTTTACGCAGGCGCTGATGGAGCTTGGCGCGTGCGTCTGCACACCCAAAAGCCCCGGGTGTACGGCATGCCCGGTGCAAACGCTCTGCGCGGCGCACAGGGAGAACGCGGTGCAGAGCTTTCCGGTCAAGCTTCCAAAGGCAAAGAAACGGGTTGAAGAACGCACGGTATTCCTGCTGCGCTGCGGCGGGGAAACGGCGATCTGCAGGCGGGAGGAAACCGGCCTGCTCGCTGGGCTGTGGCAGTTTCCAAACTGCGCGGGTGCGCTCACTGTGGAAGAAGCTGTGCGTTGGGCAGAGGAGCACGGCGTACAGCCGGTCGGCCTTTTCCGTTCTGTCCACAGAACGCATATCTTCACACATATACGCTGGGAAATGATCGGCTACCTGCTGGACTGTGCCGCGAAGAGTGCGGATTTTGTCTGGGCGGGCAGGGAGGCGCTCACCGAAGCGTACGCGCTGCCAACCGCGTTCCGTATGTTTCTCGAAGACATATAAAAAAAGATCCCTCGGCGTGAGGGATCTTTTTCATGCGATTATTCGGCAAGCGCGCGGGTCAGCCACGCATCTGCGATATCCAATGCCAGATACAGCCCGTTCTTTTCACTCGTCTTGACGATCTGCTTTCTCGTGCGGATCTCCGGATCGGTGTACATCAGCTGTACGATGCATTTATCGGCGATTTCCATATCGTCGAGCGGCTTTTTGGTTTTAATGTCGATCTTAATTACGTATTTATCCGTCATGTTTCCGTAATAGAGGGTGTCGCCGCAGCGCACAAGGGGCTTGCCGCGATACATGGGAAACGGGTTCTTTTTGCTCTCGCTCATTCCATCACCATCTTTCATCCAAATTGTTTTCTATTAGTATACCATATTCCGGTATAAAACACAACTTATATTTTCAGAATAAAAACTGCCGTTGCCGGAAATCCCGCGCAGCGGCAGTCTTCAATTCCAAAATGATCTTACTCGCCCAAATACGTGCGCACCATCGCCTTGAGCAGCTCGTCGCGGTCGATCCTGCGGATCAGACTGCGCGCGTTGTTGTGCGTCGTAATGTAAGTAGGATCCTCAGAGAGGATATATCCCACGATTTGGCTGATGGGGTTATATCCTTTTTCCTTGAGCGCATCGTAAACGAGCACCAGAATCTGCTGCATATCGAGCTTCTGCGGCGTTTCAAAGCTGAACGTCTGGGTGCGGTCGTTGAAATCTTCCGCCATGTGGAACACCTCCTCATTGTCGGCCCTCTCCGGCCCGGGACAGCATAAAGCCCCTGTAACAGTTTATGCCGGAATCAGAGCAATATTTTGCTTTTCATGAAAAATACCGTACCTCAAGCATACAGCAAAAAGCAGAAAATTGCAAGAGGCTCGCAGATTGTTTACAAATTTTTCTTATCTGAGCGTGACGCCGAGCTTACTGAGGTTTTCGACAATCGTATCCACATAGCCCTGCACCTCGTTCTTCGAAAGCGTTTTCTCCATCGAAGAGAACGTGAAGCGGAGCGTGATGCTCTTGACCGCGCCGTTGTAGGAGTCGATCAGAGAGACGCTCTTTAAAAGCGGTGTGATATCAGCCCAGGCTGCGGAGAGCGCGCTGTACGTCTGCTCGCTGCCGACGACCAGAGAGAGGTCGATATCGATGCCCGGGAACTTCGAGGGCTCGTCGTAGTGAATGACGGAAGCGGAGAGGGAAGAGAGCACGTCCATATCGAGCTCACCGGCGACGATGACCGCTTTCTTGTCGATCTTCGACTGCACCGCCGGATGCACGACCGTGATAAAGCCGAGGTACACGCCGTCGAGCCAGATGCCGGCGGTATTGCGCGGATGCTGCCAGTTGTGCGCGGATTCCATGATGCGGAATTCGAACGGGCGGTGCTTAAGCTCCATGCCGATGGAAGCCATCAGATCGCGCAGACCGAGGTAAACGTCCTTCTCGGAGCGCACGCGGCTGTACAGCGCAACACCGAGGTGCTTGCGCTCGTTGCACAGGCCGTCGTCACAGAGGCCTTCCACGACGCGGGCGATCTCAAAGATGCCGAATTCGTTCGCGTACGCCTTGTTCTCGTTGACGTAGGAGATCATCGTCGGCACCATCGAACGGCGCAGTACGACGTGGTCGGGCGTCATGGCGTTGATGACGCGCACGTTGTCCTCGATCTCGATATTCAGCTCCTTATACTTCTTCGCATCGCACCAGATGTAGGAATGCACCTCGTGCAGACCGTAGCGCTGGACGAGCAGATCCTTTGTGAAGCGGTCGTCGTTGCTGTTCACCGTGCGGAGAACCGGTGCGAGCGCGCTCTTTGTCGTGGTAATCTTAAAGTTGTCGTAACCGTAGACGCGCGTGATTTCCTCGATGATGTCCGCCTTGATCGTGACGTCCTTCGTCGCGCGCCAGGAGGGGACATGCACGGTAAAGGTCTCGCCCGCAAGGCTTGCGTTGAAGCCGAGTGCGTTCAGCGTGCGGAGAATCTGCTCGTTCGAGATATCAATACCCGTGTAACGGTCCACGTATTTCTTATCGAAGGAGAGGTCGATCTTATCGTAGTGACGGACATAAACATCCGTCATGGAGGAGATGATCTGTACATCGGGGTCAATCTCGGTCAGAAGCTGCATGAAATGCTCGATGGCAGTCGAGGTCAGCTCCGGGTCGAGCGTTTTTTCGTAGCGCATCGAAGCGTCCGTGCGCAGGCCGATGCGCGTGGAGGACTTGCGCACGCTGACCGCGTCAAAGTTTGCGGATTCGAGCAGCAGGCTGTCGGTGTTGTCCTCAATTTCGGAATTCAGGCCGCCCATAATGCCTGCGATGGCGACCGGCTCGCCCTTTGAGCAGATCATCAGCGTGTTTTCGTCGATATGGCGCTTTGCGCCGTCGAGCGTCTCGAAGTCAAACGGCTGGTCGAAGCGCTTGACCTGAATCGAATCGACCTTTGCGCAGTCGAATGCGTGCATCGGCTGGCCGAGCTCGAGCATCAGGTAGTTCGTCAGGTCGGCGAGCAGATTGATCGCGCGCATGCCGCAGTAGAACAGACGGATGCGCATGTTGACCGGGCTGATTTTCTTCGTGATGTTGCGCACCTTGAGGCCGGTGTAGCGGAAGCAGAGTTCCTTGTCGATGATGTCGATGTCGATCGGCGCGAGCGACGCATACGGCGTGAGATCCATCCGGCTGATCGGCTTCAGCTCGCGGCCGGTCAGCGCAGCGAATTCGCGCGCGATGCCGTAGTGGCCCCAAAGGTCGGGGCGGTTGGTCAGAGACTTGTTGTCGACCTCAAATACGACGTCGCGAACCTGATAAGCGTCCGTGATCGGTGTGCCGAGCGGCAGCTCGTCCGTGATCTCCCACAGGCCGCTGTGATCGGCGCTGATGCCGAGCTCCTTCTCAGAACAGCACATGCCGTGCGATTCACAGCCCGCGATGGTCGCGCAGGTGATCTCCATGCCGGCAACCTTGCCGCCCTCACGCGCGAACGCGACGGTCATGCCCTCGCGCACATTCGGCGCGCCGCAGACACAGTCGTACACCTTGTCGCCTGCGTCCACCTTGAGCAGATGAAGCTTCTTTGAATTCGGATGATTCTCAACGGAGAGAATCCGGGCGACAACAACGTTCTCGATGTCGCGGCCCATATAATAGATATCCTCGACCTCCGCCGTGGAAAGCGTAAACTGATGGATCAGCTTTTCGAGGTCCAGACCGGAAAGATCAACGAAGTCGTTGATCCAGTTCATTGAAATCAGCATGTGAAACGACTCCCTTCCTTATTCGTGGTTGAACTGCGCGAGCGTCTTGAGGTTGCCACTGTTCAGATCGCGGATGTCCTTGATGCCGTAGCGCATCATGGCGAGACGCGTCAGACCGAGGCCGAACGCAAAGCCCGTGTATTCCTCCGGGTCGATGCCGCCGGCGCGCAGCACGTTCGGGTGGATCATGCCGCAGGGGCAAAGCTCAATCCAGCCGGAACCGTGGCAGGTGGAGCAGCCCTTGCCGCCGCAGATGTGGCAACTGATATCGAGCTCAAAGCCCGGTTCAACGAAGGGGAAGAAGCCGGGGCGCAGGCGGACGTTGACGTCCTGCTTGAAAACCTTCGAGAGCATGGTCTTCATGAAGTAGATCAGGTTCGAGATGGAGATATCCTTGTCGATCATGATGCCTTCCATCTGGAAGAAGGTATTCTCGTGGGAGGCGTCCGTGCTTTCGTTGCGGAAGCAGCGGCCCGGGAAGATCGCCCGGAGCGGCGCGCCGTACTTGCGCATGATCGTGTTCTGCGCCGCGGAGGTGTGCGTCTTGAGCAGCTGGCCGTTGTCGAGGTAATACGTGTCCTGCATGTCGCGCGCCGGGTGATGCTTCGGGATATTGAGCGCCTCAAAGCAGTTGTAGTCGGTTACGATTTCGCGGTAATCCTCAATCGTGAAGCCCATGGAGGCGAAAATCTCCTCCAGCTCGCGCTGCACGAGCGTGATCGGATGGTAGGAGCCGTAAGCGGTATCCGCCGGAAGCGTCACATCGTACCGCTCCGCGCTGTTGACAAGGCGCTCCTCTTCCGCCTTGCGGATGGCCTCTACCTGCGCGGTGATTTTCTCGTCAACCTCGCGCTTGAGCAGGTTGATCGTCTGTCCGAATTCCTTTTTCTCCGCGCCGGTCAAGTCCTTGAGCCCCTTCAGAAGCTCGGTGACGGAACCCTTTTTGCCGAGGTACGCCACGCGGATCTTCTCGATCGCTTCGCTGTCGCGCACTTCAGAAAGCTCCGCTTCAAATTTCTCGCGCAGCTCGGAAATGTTTTCTCTGATGCCCATATTGGAATGTCCTTTCGTTAATAATTTCCCGCTTTGTACGGATGGGGAGCATAAAAAAGACCCGCCCCATGCACAAAACATGGGGCGAGCCGGAAAAGCTCGCGGTACCACCCAATTTCAGCGCCAACACGCCCTCTAAAGCCTGTAACGGTGCCCGCCGTCGGAGCCTACTTTGCGGTTCAGCCCTGCCGCTCCAAAGAGAACTTCACCCGCATGCCGCGCAGGCGCGTTTTCAGCCGGTGGCGCGCCCTCTCTGCCCGCGAAATAATCGGGTTACTTTTCTTTTTCATCGCGTTTAGAGTTATTTTATCATAAAAAAATCAGCATTTCAAGCCTTTTCTTTTGTTTTGCGGCTGCGCGGAGGTCAACCAAATAAATTCACAAAATATTGTGTTGAACTTCCCGAAAAAACATGCTATAATAGCTAAAAACCAGTCAATAGGTAAGGGAAGGAAACGAAGTTATGATGACAGATATTTTTGTGGAATATATGGTGAAGAAGAAGATCGGCGGTAAGGATATCCTCGTCTGCCTTGGCGCGTCGGTGCTCGGCGCAATTTTGATCTTCGTCGGTTTGTTGCTGACACCGATCATGCCCATGATCCCGTTCCTTGTGGTCTGCGGCGTAATCTACGGCCTGTACTGGGTGATTTCCTCGCGCAGTGTGGAGTTTGAGTACAGCATCACGAACGGCGACATCGCGATCGATAAGATCATGAACCGCAGAAGCCGCAAGCGCCTGACGTCTTTCGACGCGAAGACGATCGAGGAAATGGGCAAATACACCGAAAACGCCCAGAAGCTGCGCAGCAAGCGCGTGGACAAGACGATCTTCGCCAGCGAAACGGACGACGGCAAGGATGCGTGGTATGTGATTGCGAAGAGCCGCAAGACGGGCCTCACGCTGCTGGTGTTCTCGCCGGATGAGCGCTGCATCGACGCGATCAAGCCGTTTATGGACAGACGGCTGAAATTTGAAATCTTCGGCAGAAATTAAGCTATTCAGCGCATGGTCGTCGGCCATGCGCTTTTGCGTACACAAAAGAGGGGGACGGAATCATGAAAATTCTGCGTGCGGCGGAGATCAGGAGTCTGGAGGAGTGCGCGGTGGAATCCGGCGTCTCCATGGAAATGCTGATGGAAAACGCGGGTGCGGCCTGCGCGTCATTCATCGAAGAGAAGATGGCGGTGCGCGGCAAAAAGGCGGTGATTCTCTGCGGCAAGGGCAACAACGGCGGCGACGGCTTTGTGATCGCACGGCTGCTTTCAAAGGCGGGGGCCGAGGTCACGGTCGTCCTGATGCAGGGCGCGCCGGCAAGCGCGCTTGCAAAGCAGGCGTACGATAAAATGCACAAGGGGATTGAGATTATCCTCGCGCGCCATGCGGCAGGAGCTGTGGATGAGGCGGATCTGATTGTCGATGCCGTTTTTGGCTTCAGTTTTCACGGAAAGCTTCCCGCGGCGATGGAGCCGATTATCGAGCGCGCCAACGCGTCGAAGGCGCTGCGTGTTTCGGTCGATGTGCCGAGCGGCGCACAGTGCGACACGGGCGCGGTGGAGGGCACGTGCTTCAAAGCGCAGTACACCGTGACGTTCACAGCGATAAAGCCCTCGAGCGTCGTCTACCCGGCGGCAGGATACAGCGGCTTGACGGTCGTGCGGCAGGTGGGCATCAAGCGCGAATTCCTGCAGATGCTGCCCAGTGATACGGAATCGGTGCTGCTTGGCAGCCTTTGCCCGCTCTTTCCGAAGCGTGATCCCGAAGGGCACAAGGGCACATATGGCAGGCTGCTGATGCTCTGCGGCAGCATCGGCATGGCGGGCGCCTGCATGATGGCGGCGCGCGCCGCACTCCGGAGCGGCGTGGGGCTTTTGAATATCGCAATTCCACACGCACTCTATCCGATTTTGGCGCCTGCCGTGCCGGAGGCGGTTTTCACGCTCTATGATCCGGATGAAACGCTGGAGCCGCGCCTTGCGGAAGCGCTCGAAAAAGCGGACGCCTGTCTCGTCGGCTGTGGACTCGGCACCGCGCCGTATGCGGAGCGCATCGTGCAGACTGTGCTCGAAAAGGCGGAGTGCCCCGTCGTTTTGGATGCGGATGCGCTCAACATCCTCGCCAAAACACCGGAAAAGCTGCTCACGCCGCGCGTGCCGATTATCGTCACGCCGCATCCGGGCGAGATGGCCCGCCTGAGAGGCAAGCTGATGGAAGATATCCGCGCGGACCGTATCCGTACGGCAAAGGAATTCGCGGCGAAGTACCGTGTGATCACCGTCTTAAAGGGCGCGGGTACCGTGACCGCCGCGCCAAACGGCGAGGTGCGCATCAACACAACCGGAAATCCGGGCATGGCAAAGGGCGGCAGCGGCGATGTGCTGGCCGGGATTACCGGCGCGCTTTTGGCGCAGGGGATGGAGCCCTTCGAGGCAGCGTACGCGGCGGTCTGTATTCACGGCGCGGCTGGCGACCGTTGTGCCAAACGGCTTTCTGAACACGGTATGCTGCCGACCGACCTCATTGAGACACTCCCGGAGATTTTCCTGGAAATCGAAGGAAGAGACTGAAACACGCGCACAGATTTCACACGGCTGCAATAAAATGGAGCAGGCGCTGATAATTCGATGTTTAAGCGTCCGCAAAATGGGCAAGAATAGGATCGAAAGATCAAATTCGGAGTGTGAAAACCGTGAACGTACACAGAGGCGATATTTACTATGCAGATCTCAGCCCCGTGGTGGGCAGCGAGCAGGGCGGCGTGCGGCCGGTCCTGATCGTGCAGAACGACGTCGGCAACCGCTTCAGCCCGACCGTGATCGCCGCAGCAATCACGAGCCAGCGGGATAAAACGAATTTGCCGACACACATCGCGCTTCACGCGGAGCGCACCGGCCTGCAAAAGGACTCCATCGTGCTTCTCGAGCAGGTCAGGACGATCGACAAGCACCGTCTCAAGGAAAAGATGGGCAAGCTCGACGACGACGCGATGAAGCGCGTCAACGAAGCCATCGGAATCAGCTTCGGCCTTTACGATACATAAGGGCCGAAAATACGGCAGCACCGCATCGGAAGATTGTGTTCGATGCGGTGCTGCTCTTTGTGAAGGTTATGGCAGAACTTATTTTGATTTTATGGATCGCTCCACACTGCGCAGGAGCCGATCCCGGTCGTTTTCGAGCTGGCCGCAGATCACGCTGTCGAGTAGGCGGTTCAGCATTTTCCCGATTTCGGCATCGCGCAGGCCAAGCGCGTACAGGTCGCTGCCGTTTACGGCGAGCTGCCGGAGCGAGAGGCAGAAATCCTTGGCGCGAAGGCGGTCGGCCTCGCGCTGTGCGTCGTCGAGCGCGGCCATTCGGGGCGCGATAACGTCCGGCGCGTGCGCGGCGCTGTCCGCGCGGCAGACAGCGAGAAGCCGATCGAATAGCTCATAGCCGATGTGGGCGAGCAGGCGGCGGAATTTGACGGGGCGCATGGGGAAGACCGTATCGTGCAGCTCGACGAGTGTCACGACGTCGTGCAGCGTTTTGTTGTCGCAGCGCAGAGCACGAAGCGTTTCCCGCGCAATTTCGGCGCTTTTCGCCGGATGCCCGTAGAAGTGGTCGTGGCCGTCTGCGTCTGTGGTGCGGCATGCGGCCTTTCCGGTATCATGCAGGAGCACGGCGAGCCGCACAGTGCAGTCCGGCGCTGCGTAGTCGAGCGCGTGCAGCGTGTGCTCGAAGACGTCAAAGCAATGGTACCGGCTGTTCTGCGGCACGTCGCGAAGGCAGGAAAGCTGCGGCACCGCCGCAAAAAACAGGTCGGGCGCAGTGCGCAGTGCCTCGGCGGCATATGGCGCGGCGACCGTCTTTTTCAGTTCGGAAAAGATGCGCTCCTTGGCAACAAGCGAGATCGTGTTGCGCAGTGCGTGCAAAGCGGAGAGCGTTTTCGGCTCGATCGAAAATCCGAGTACGGCGGAGAACCGCACAGCGCGGAACAGCCGCAGGGCGTCCTCGGAAAAGCGGCGCATAGGGTCGCCGACACAGCGGATCAGCCCGGCTTCAAGATCCCGCTGGCCGCCGAAGGGGTCGATCAGCCCATCTGCGTCATGATAGGCCATTGCATTGACCGTGAAGTCGCGGCGCGCAAGATCGTCCTCAACGGAAGTGGTGAACTGCACGCTGTCCGGATGGCGTCCATCCGGATAAGCACCATCGATGCGGAAGGTTGTGATCTCGTACGGCTCGCGGCCGATGAGGACGGTGACCGTGCCGTGCTGCAGCCCGGTTGTCAACACCGGGTAATCCGGAAAAACGGACAGCACGGCCTCGGGCGGCGCGTCCGTTGTGATATCCCAGTCGTGCGGCGTGCAACCAAGCAAGCTGTCACGTACGCAGCCGCCAACGATATAAGCGCGATAGCCGTGCGCGCAAAGGCGGTTCAGAATAGCTTGGCAGGCGGCGGGGATCGGAATTTGAATCGGCATAAAGCTCCTTTCACTCCACAAAAATCGCGGTGTTGCGGGAGAGTGAGCCAAAGGTCAAGCCGAGCTTGGCCAAAAACGGCATTTTCTGATCGGTCTGGAAGCGAGTGGCGTCGATGAATTCCTCCATCGTGTACTGTATCTTGCCGCTATTCGGATTGACGACTGTTACCGAGTCCTTTTCGGCACACATGCCGGTGACCACCGCGTACTGCAGGCGAACGCTGCCGGCGTCCGGCTCGGCGAGCAGGACAATAACCGGCTTGTCTGCAAGCAGACTTTCGTGGATGCGGATCAGCAGATCGCGGTTTGAAAGGCCGTCCATCATCTGAACGTCATGGTTCGGCAGTGTGCTTTTTATACAGTCGGCAACCTCGGAGGCAAAGATGATCTCTTCATCTGTTTTGGCGAATAGGGCAGAGTCCGTGATCGGCTGACCGAGCTGTGTGCAGACAGCCTGCGCCGCAGCGTAACCGTCCGGCAACGCCGTGCTTTCCAGCGGGACGTCGCGGCACCGCACCGCGTCGGAATACGTGGAGCTCTTGGAAAGGGTGGCGTATGTATCGTCCGACAAAAAGTCCACAACGACGCCCTTGAGCCAGAAGCCGCCGCTGACGAGCAGAACAAAAAGAATCAGAACACAGCATTCGCGGAAGATGCGGCGTGCGGCGTCGGATTTGGTTTCGCCGCTGTAAAGTCTGCCGGAAGAACAAGCTGCGGCGCGGCGTTTTGCAGGGGTCTGCGCGGGTCTGGGAGACGACTGTACGGCGCGGCGCGGCTGTGCGGCTTTGCGCGTAGCAAAGCGTTCATCCAGGACGGTCGGCTTGTCAAAGGCGAGCGTTTCGGCGTCATCCTCCACAGGCGGAAGCTGTATCGGCAGGACAGGACGCTCAGAGGGCTTTACCGGCTCATCGGAAAAGACCTGCTTGAAATTCAGCTCGTTTTCGGGCGTGGTATTTGTATTGTTTTCCATGGCGGGAATCTCCAGTCTGTCTTATTGGAAGGCGAAATTTGTCCAAATTTTTGCGGTGTATTTCTGTATCTTTTATTAGAATATCACTTTTGCCTGCTTTTTTCAATGCAAAATCATGGTTTTGCTTGAAAAGTTGGTGCGATTCGGGTATAATCAAACATGAATTCCAAGAATGGTTACGAAAAGGATGAGAAATCATGGCACTTTTTAAGGATTGGCAGGATTTTGCCGATAAGAAATCCGCTGAGCCGAACGCCCAGCAATTTTGGACCGAGTATTTCCTGCGCGAAAAGGATTTTTACGCGCAGATTCTGAAGAGCGAGCCGATCAGCGGTACCGTGCAGGCGCTCGCGGAGAAGTTCGGCGTCGATCTGATCGAAATGACCGGCTATCTCGATGGCATCAACGACAGCCTGAAGGTCGCGAACGATCTGGAGAGCCTGACGGCGGAGAGCGAGGTCTCGCTCGATTACGATCCTGAGAAGCTCTATTACAACATGGTCGCCGCAAAGGCGGAGTGGCTCTACACGCTGCCGGAATGGGACGCGCACCTCACCGAGGAGAGACGCCACGAGCTGTACAAGCAGCAGAAGTCTTCGACGACGATTGTCAAGGGCCCGAAGGTCGGCAGAAACGATCCGTGCCCGTGCGGAAGCGGCAAGAAATACAAGAAGTGCTGCGGCCGCTGAGTGAGAATAACGAAAAAAGATGCGCAGGAACCCCCTGCGCATCTTTTGTAAAAGGAGGCTAATCCATGGGCCGTGAAAAGCTGTATCTGCAGGATTCTGCGCTGTTTATGTGTGATGCGGTCGTCCTGTCCTGCGCGCCGCGCGCGGACGGAACCTTTGATGTTGAGACCGATCGCACACCGTTTTTTCCCGAGGGCGGCGGTCAGCTGAGCGATGTCGGCACAATGGAGGGGGCGCATGTCCTGCACTGCTTCGAAGCGAACGGTACGGTTCTGCACCGCACGGACGCGCCGTTTGAACCAGGAAAGACCGTCCGCCTCGAGATTGACCGGCAGGCGCGCCTGATTCACACGCAGCAGCATACCGGCGAGCATCTGTTGTCTTTTGCTTACGCGCATCTTTTCGGCGCGGAGAACGTCGGCTTCCACATGGCGGAGACGTTCGTTACGATCGATCTAGACCGCATGCTGACCGACGAACAGATCGCGCAGGGGGAAGCCTTTGCAAATGAAATGATCTGGGCGGATCGCGCGGTGCGCATCTTTACAGTCGATGCTTCCGAGCTTTCCGAATTGCCCCTGCGCAAGAAAAACGAAAAGCTGCGCGGCGATGTGCGCATCGTCGAGATCGAGGGCGGAGAGATGTGCACCTGTTGCGGCACGCATTTCGCGCATACCGCGCCGGTCGGGCTGATCAAGGTGCTCGAGCACACGCGCTATAAACAGGGCTGCCGCGTCACATTTGTCTGCGGCACGCTGGCGCTCCGCTGGTTCGCGGAAGAAAACCGCGAGCTGCGCCGAACCGCCGCGAAGCTTTCCGTGAAGGTCGACGGCGTATACGATGCGCTCCTGCGCCGGGAGGAACAGACCGCACAGCTTCATAATGTGCTGCGAGAAAAGAACGCACAGCTTGCCGATTTGTACAGCGCAAAACTGTTAACTGAAAGTGTATCATGTAAAGGCTATCAACTTGTCATAAAGATGATACCGGTCGATTTTGAGACCTGTAAGCACATTGCTGAACAAGTCTGTAAAGTAAATAACCTTTTCACTGCGCTTTTCTGCACCGAAGGCGATCGTTGCCGTTACCTCTGTATGGCGAGCGAAGACTGCCCGGTGAGCTCCCGTGACGCCGCGCAGAACATCAATCGGGCGCTTGGCGCAAAGGGCGGCGGCAACCCCAAAATGGCGCAGGGCAGCTTTGAAAACGCCTGCGATTTGGAAGAAAAAATCGCAGGCTTGACGGAAATGCTGTCTGCATTCTGATTACAATTCACTCTTGATTTTGCTCATCGCGCCTTTTTCAAGCCGCGAGACCTGCGCCTGCGAGATGCCAATTTCGGCGGCGACCTCGGTCTGCGTTTTGCCGTCGATAAACCGCATCGAGAGGATTTTCTTCTCCCGAGGGCTCAGATCATGGATCGCCTCTTTGATGGCGATTTCCTCCAGCCAGTCGCCGTCCGTTGTGCCGCCTTTGATCTGATCCATAATGTAGATCGTGTCGCCGCCGTCGGAAAAGACCGGCTCATAGAGCGAGACCGGTTCCACGATCGATTCGAGCGCAATGACGACATCCTCGGGCGGCAGGCCGAGTGCTTCGGCAATCTCGGTGATGTTCGGCTCGCGCCCTTTTTCGTTTGTGATCTGCTCCTTCACCTGCATGGCGCGGTACGCCGTGTCGCGCATGGAGCGGCTGACGCGCACGGCGTTGTTATCCCGCAGAAAGCGCTTGACCTCACCGGAAATCATCGGGACGCCGTAGGTGGAAAACATGACCTCGTGGCTGGGGTCGAAATTGTCAATGGCCTTGATGAGCCCGATGCAGCCCACCTGAAAGAGGTCGTCCGGGTTCTCGCCGCGGCTCGTGAAGCGCTGGATGACGCTGAGCACCAGCCGCAGATTGCCGCAAATCAGTTTGTCGCGCGCGGCCTTGTCGCCGTGGCGGCTGCGGCTCAGCAGCTCGCGCATCTCATCGTTTTTCAGTGTCTGCAGTTTTGCGGTATTGACGCCGCAGATCTCAACCTTGCTCTGCGCATAAGCATACATATCAATGACCACTTTCCTTTCGGGGAATCTTTTCCCTAAAGGTAGTATGGACAAAAAAAGCAGACATAGTCTCCCGCAGCGCAGATGGAAGGCTTTTCCACCCCGCAGCATATTTTGCGGCGCTGCTTCATATGCATTTATATTTGAATGGGGGATGATGGCATGCTGACGAGAATCGGGGATATGCGCAGCCGCGAGGTTATCAGTGTCCGGGACGGCTCGCGGATCGGCTTTTTGGGGGACATCGAGATCGATACGCAGTACGCCTCGCTCGCGGCGATCGTCGTGTACGGCAGATCACGCTTTTTCGGACTGTTCGGGCATGAGGACGACTGCGTGATTCCGTGGAGCGACATCGCGACCATCGGGGATGACGCCGTCCTCGTGGATTTCACGCCGCAGAAGCGTCCGCCCAAGCGCGGATTTCTCGCGAATTTCTGGGAAAACGGATAAAAAAAGCTTGATTTCATGCGGACGCTGTGCTATAATATTTCAGCGATTTGCAGGTTCTGCAAGCAAAAACGCACGCCGAGGCTCTCGGAATGGTGCCGCAAAAGCGGTTTTCCCCGAAAATACAGGCCCGGCGGAGGAAAAACCAAGGAGGTTTTCAAAAATGGCAGTAGTATCTATGAAGCAGCTTCTTGAGGCCGGTGTTCACTTCGGCCACCAGACAAGAAGATGGAACCCGAAGATGGCGCAGTACATCTTCACAGAGAGAAACGGTATCTACATCATCGACCTGCAGAAGACCGTTAAGAAGCTCGAGGAAGCGTACAACTTCGTCCGCGATCTCGCGATGGACGGCAAGAACGTTCTCTTCGTCGGCACAAAGAAGCAGGCACAGGAATCCGTTAAGGATGAGGCTCTCCGCGCAGGCGCTTACTATGTAAATGCGCGTTGGCTCGGCGGCATGCTCACCAACTTCACGACCATCCGCCGCAGAATCCAGAGACTGGCTCAGCTGCGCAAGATGCAGGAGGACGGCACCTTTGAGCTGCTCCCGAAGAAGGAAGTCAGCAAGCTTGAGCTCGAGATCGAGAAGCTCGAGAAGTACCTCGGCGGCATCAAGGATATGAAGGATTTCCCGGGCGCGCTCTTCATTGTTGACCCGAGAAAAGAGAGAATCGCGGTTTCCGAAGCGAAGAAGCTCGGTATTCCGATCGTTGCGATCGTCGATACAAACTGCGATCCGGACGAGATCGATTATGTCATTCCGGGTAACGACGACGCGATCCGCGCTGTCAAGCTGATCGCCGGTGCTATGGCGAACGCGATCATCGAGGGCCGTGAGGGTCAGATGGGCGCAGCGGCTCAGGAGAAAGAGGAAGAAGCGGCTGAGACCGAGGAATAATTCCTTTGGACGATAAGAAAGATTGATTCAACAAGGAATGGTGACAAACATGAATTTCACAGCGAAAGACGTTGCAGCGCTGCGCGCAAAGACAGGCTGCGGTATGATGGATTGCAAGAAGGCGCTCGCAGAGGCTGAGGGCGATATGGAAAAAGCAAGTGAGATCCTTCGTGAGAAGGGCCTTGCGGCTTCCGTTAAGAAGGCGAGCAGAATTGCTGCTGAGGGCGTCGCGTATGCGATGGTCAGCCCGTGCGGCAAGGTTGGCGTTGTCATCGAGGTTAACGCTGAGACAGACTTCGTCGCAAAGAACGCGAGCTTCACAGACTTTGTCAAGACCTGCGCAGAGACCGTGATCTACGAGAACCCGGCAGACGTCGAGGCGCTCCTCGCTTGCAAGGCGCATGACTCCGAGATGACTGTCGACGAGATGCTCAAGGATAAGATTCTCACGATCGGCGAGAACATCAAGATCCGTCGTTTCGTCCGCTATGAGGGCGACTGTGTCGCATACGTACACGGCGGCGGCAGAATCGGCGTTCTCGTTCGTTTTGAGACCGAGAATGTTCCGGCTGAAGTCCTCAACGAGTGCGGTAAGGACGTCGCGATGCAGATTGCGGCTCTGAACCCGGCTTATCTCGACAAGACGACTGTTCCGGCTGAGGCGCTCGACAAGGAGAAGGAAATCCTCATGGCGCAGATCCAGAACGATCCGAAGAACGCGAAGAAGCCGCAGAACATCATCGAGAAGATGGTTACCGGCAGAATCGGCAAGTTCTACGAGAACAACTGCCTCATGCAGCAGGCGTTCGTCAAGAACGGCGACCTCTCCGTTGAGCAGTATGTCGCTGAGGAAGCCAAGAAGGCCGGCGGCACGATGAAGGTTGCGGAATTTGTCCGCTTCGAAAAGGGCGAGGGTCTCGAGAAGAGAAACGATGACTTTGCAGCCGAAGTTGCCAACATGGTCAAATAAGGATATCCAAAAGGATTCGCACCCGCAGGTTTCGGCTTGCGGGTGTTTTTTTGCAAAACAGCAGCCCTGCCGGATTCTGTGCCCGGCAGGGCTGCTGTTCAGTCTTCATATCTTGTGAAAAACAATGGCTGGCTTTCCATGCTGTAAAGCTCTGAGCGCGTGATCTGTCGGCCCCAGGAAATCTGGCAATTCTCATAATCGGAGTTGACCTCCGTGACGGTGAGGGTTTCGGTATCCCAGTCGATGTCGGTCACAATCATGGAATGCTCGTTTTCAACAAGCCGGATGTGATCGCCGACGTGCAGCGAATCAAAATCATAGAACTCCGTAACCGGCGCGTCCAGACCGAAAATCAGGTCGCTGACCAGCGAGGCATAGGCGAGACACTGCGTTTCGTAATCGTATTGCGGAAAGTATTCCGCCATCACGCCGTTGTAGATGTTGCAAAAGTCGTAGCCGTTCTCTGTGTGCATGCACGGTGTGTCTGTTACGCACATGGCGCGGTCGATTTCCGACATGTCGGAAATATCGATGCCAATGTGGTTCCAGTAGCTGCCGTCTTTAAAATAAGAGGACAGCCGCTTCAGCTGTGTCTCGACGCGGTGCTGCATAAGCTCTGCGGTGGTCTGCAACACAGGAACGTAAAACTCCTTTTTCCAATCGCGCGTGTTGTCTTTGGCGAGTACAGCACCTGTATTAACTGTCTCATCCTCAGACTCGGATTGGAGAGGGGGAACAGCCGAGACGACGGAGGAGACGTCGTCGGGAGCAGGAGCGGTTTCCGCATCCGCGCTGTGTGCCAGAAAGCAAATGGATCCGACACAGGCGATCAGCAGAAAGCATGCAGGCAAAATGGGAAATAGCAGATTTCGCCGCTTTTTTCGTACACGCGTGGGGGAACGTCTGCCGTGGGGCGTGTATTCGGACATGAAAGAATCCTCCTTCACTGGTATCATTTGAAAGATATCATATAGTTTAGCACTTTTATGTGACGAAACCGTGAAGGAAAGCGTGAAGAATAAGTGAAGCGGCCGGGAAATTCCCGACCGCTTCAAACGATCAATCTTCGATGGCTGCCTTGCGGCTCAGAATTTTGCGGAAGATTTCCGGATCAAATTTCGGTTTTCTGCCGTAGGTGTACAGACCGTTCTGCTCCTGTTCCACGTCGGTGAGCTGCGTGTAGCAGAGGCCGAACATCTCGCGGTTGTCGAGCAGCGCGTCCGTGAGACGGCGGAAACGGTCGATAAACTCCTCGCCGGTCTTCGGGCCGTTGCCGTAACCCCAGCCGCTCTCGTCCTGACTCCATGCGATGCCGCCGTATTCGCTGACAAATGTAGCTTCGCCGCGATAGGTCTGGCGCTTCTCGTGATTGTCGAAGAGCTTGCCTTCGGTCATCAGCTTATCGTAGTGATCTTTAAAAATGTCCGGATCCTGCTCATAGTCGTGGACGCAGAAAATATCGGTTGCAACGTGGAAGTTGCCGCTTGTGTCGATGCAGGGACGGGTCGGGTCAAAGGCTTTTGTGACCTGATAGACGAGCGCCAGCGCATCGTCGAACTGTTTTCTGCCATCCTGATCCCACGTCTCGTTGTAGGGGCACCAGCCGACGATAGCCGGATGGTTGAAATCGCGCTGCAGCTCCTCCACCCACTCAGGCAGGATGCCGTAAATCGAATCGGCATAGGACGGGTCGAGGCCCCAGTTCGGGAATTCACCCCACACGATATAGCCGAGCCGGTCAGCGTGATACAGGAAGCGTTCCTCAAAGATCTTCTCATGCAGGCGCGCGCCGTTAAAGCCGACTGCCAGCGAGAGCTTGATGTCGTTCTCGAGCGCTTCGTCGGAGGGAGCCGTGTAAATACCGTCCGGGTAGAAGCCCTGATCGAGCACGAGCCGCTGGAAAACGGACTTGCCGTTGATCAGGAACTTGTGTCCGTCGAGGCGCACCTCACGCAGGCCGAAATAGCTCTTGACCTTGTCAGCGCCGAAAGTAAACCGCACGTCATACAGATTGCCGCAGCCGACTTCCCAAAGGTGCTTTTCCTTGAGTGCCACGGTGAAATGCAGTGTGCCATCGGCATTTTCGGCTGTATATTCGCCCATCTTTTCGTCGGCAAAGAAGATTTCGGCCTTGAAGTCGCCGGTGCCGCAGAGCGCAGCCTCCACCGTTACGCTGCCGTCCGCGATATTCGGATGATACTTGACGCGTTCAATGTGTTCTGTGGGCAGAAACTCCATCCAGACGGTCTGCCAGATGCCGGTTGTTCGCGTGTAGAAGCAGCCGAAGGATTTGAATTCGTGGCTCTGCTTGCCGGAGGGGATCAGACGGTCGCGCGTGTTGTCCTCAGCGTAGACCGTGATCTCGTTTGCGCCGGGGCGCAGAAGAGCCGTCACATCGAAGGCAAACGACACATAGCCGCCCTTGTGTTCGCCCGCGAGAACGCCGTTCACATACGCCTTGCAGTGGTAATCGACCGCGCCGAAATGCAGAATGACCCTGCCGCTGAGCTGCGCTTCGGTCAAGCTGACCGTGCGCTTGTACCAGACGCCGTACATGAAATCCTTGTGCCCGATACCGGAAAGCTCGCTCTCCGGGCAAAACGGGACGAGGATCTTGTCCGCCAGCGCCGCGCCCTCCTGATAGAGCCCGCGCGCTTCGCCGCTGCGCCCATTGTCCATTTCAAATGCCCATTCGCCGTTTAGATTGAGCCAGTTCTCACGCTCAAACTGCGGACGGGGATACTCTTTTCTCGGAATTTGCACCATCATTATCACGTTCCTTTCGCTTCCATTTTAGTGGACAGCGCCAAAATATTAAATAGCTTTTTGTGCTTTAAAATTGACTTATTCTACTGCGCGCGGTATAATCGGGGCAAAGCGAAGTACAGGGGGAACGACAAAATGGAAATCATTGCGATCCGACACGACTGGCCGGAAAAGGCGGGTTTTGTAATCTCGCGCCCGCACGGGCGGGAGGACTACACCTTTCTGCACTTTATGCGGAGCATGGAGATTTCGGTCGGCGGAAAAACCGTCACGGCCAGGCCCGGTGCGTGCATCTTTTATGCGCCCGGCACGCCGCAGTGGTTCAGAAGTGAAAGCGGCATCATTCATAACTGGGTGCACCTCGGCGCGTCTGTAAAAGAGACGCTCGCGCGCTACGGCATTCCCGAGGACGAGCTGCTCTATCCGCGCGCTACCTCGTTTATTTCCGATATTTTCCGTCTGGCTGAGGCGGCGTATTTTTCGGAGGATCCCTTTAAGGATGAAATCCTCGAGGCATACATGACGGAATTCCTCATCCGGTTTTCTCACGCCATCCGTGAGGAGCCGCATCTGCCGTCTGTGGGCCGGCAGGAGCGCGAAAAAATGCAGGCCCTGCGCCAGACGATCCTCACAAGCCCTGAGAATAAGTGGACCGTGCCGGAGATGGCAGCGCTCGCGTCGCTGAGTCCGTCACGTTTTCATGCGGTGTACAAGGCTGTGTTCGGCACCTCGCCGATGCGGGATGTCATCGAGGCGCGCATCCGCTATGCACAGTCTCTGCTGCTTTCAGACGGCGCGCCGCTCGTGGATATCGCCGAAACGCTCGGCTATGCCGATCAGTACCACTTTATTCGCCAATTTAAAGCCGTAACCGGCGAAACGCCCGGTGCATACCGGCAGGCAAGGCGGTGAACGGCTTTTTTACAGCTCGCACAGATTTGTACGAACCCAGTCCCGGCAGCGTTGTGTCCACTGATAAGTTGCCCGTGTCTGCGCTTCTGTCGGGAAAACGCTATTTGCGCACATCGGCCGGTACACGCGGTCTCCCTGGCGCGCGACGCCCTGCGTAATCCGCCCGCCGGTCAGCAGAATTTCTTGTTCCATATCGTCTTTTCCTCTCCAAAGATTTCAGAAATATTATAAAGGTGTTTTATTTGCATCAAGGATCGGTATTCGGGCCAATCATCGACCGTAGCTTGGGCCATGGATATCCGAGCCCAGTTTGCTGAATACCGAAGAAAGCATAAAAGAACCCCCGCAGAAACACAGCGTTCCTGCGGGGGTCTTTTGGCGCGCTTGACTGGACTCGAACCAGCGGCCTACAGAGTCGGAGTCTGTCGCTCTATCCAACTGGGCTACAAGCGCATATGCTTTTTTATTCTTCGCTGCGACGATGCTCCTTGCGGCGGCTGAGGCGCAGATACTCGAAAATCTGCCGCCGCTCGGCGGGCTTTGCAGAACGGTAATAGGCGAGAAGCTGGCGCTCCTCAGCAGAGAGATCCTGCACGGCCTCGCTCAAATAGCGCTCCTTGCGCCGCACAGTCGTTTTGACGGGCTGGCGCGGATCGCCAAAAGCGAGAGGATCGGAACTGTCCGCATGAAAGCCGAGCAGATCGTCCAGTGAAACACTGTACAGGTCGGCAAGACGCATCAGGTCGAAAATAACCGGTACAGTCTTTCCTGTTTCGTAATAGGTGTATGTGGAGCGCTCAACGCCGAGAATATTCGCGATATGATTCTGCGAATATCCGTTTTCTTTGCGGAATTTCCTGAGCCGTGTGCCCAAAAGAAGCTTCGCATCCATATCCATCGATGATTCACCGCCCCGCTGCCATACTGCCTGTCCGTATGTACAACGCTGCGTGAAAACAATTCCCACAGCGCTTGAACATTATAGTATGGAGCTGAGCGCACTGCACGGAACTGTGAAAACGGCTCACGACTTCGGCGCCCCGACCAGAGCATGAACATCGACGCGATCTCACAAAATAGAGTGTACCAGAATGCTTGCGCAGATTCTGTCGAAATCCGTTGTCGAAATCCTTCACCTGCAAAAAGGGCGCTGCATCCGGTGCAGCGCCTCGGTTTTGTCAGAAGCTTATCGGCCGAGAATATTCTTTGTCAGCTCGTCGTCGCCGGTCAGTGCTGCGAGCAGAAGACTGTAAATGCGCTGCGGATCACGGTGAAAGTTTTTCTTGACAACGCGTGCCTGATACAGATCGGGCACGTAAACGGTCAGATTCATCAGCTCCATATCGCCGCCGGAAATGTGGCAGGAGACATTGTAGCCGTTGTCGGTGCGCGTCGTTGTCACGGCGTTTTCACGTTCGATCTTTGCAGAAGCCAGCATGGACATCGCAGCAGCAATTGCTTTGTCGCGTACGGATAGCGGGAGAAGGACGTCCAGATTGTCCGCGACGCTCTTGCCCTGCGGCTCCAGCACATAGGTGCCGTCTTCCTCGCGGCGGATATTGCCGAGGGAAACAAGAGCGGAAAGCGCATCGTTCACCTCGAAATAATTGGCAAGCGCCTTCTCCTGCATCACGCGGATGATGTCCTCGCCGGAAAGCGGGGCATCCACGCTTTTGAGCAGATAACAGACCAGAATGCGGATGTCGCTTTTGGAGCGCAGGCCGCCCGGCGCAACGCCGCCCGTAAACGCGTCAAATTCCATAATACAGCAACTCCTCTCAAAAACTCAAATATAGCTGATCGATTTCCATTTGCCGCGCGCAAAACGCACGACAAAGAATATGGCACGGCAGAGCCAGTCGATGCACATGGCAACCCAGATGCCGATAACGCCCATATCAAAGTATACGGCAAGAATATAGCTGAATGCAATACGGAAAATCCACATGGAGAACAGAGAGACGAGCATAGTGAACCGCACGTCGTTTGCCGCGCGCAGCGCGTTCGGCAGTGTGAAGGCAAAGGGCCAGATCACGATGCAGCAGACGCCGTGCACAATGAATACGTCGAGCGTCAGCTCAGCCGTCTCGGGAGAGAGCGCATAGAAGGAGAGAATGTTCCGGCTGAACAGCAGCATGAATGCGGTCATCACCCAGGTCGCAACGAAAGCGAGCAGCATCAGCTTTTTGGTGTATTTTTTGACGCCGTCATAGTCCTTCGCACCGACGCATTGGCCGACGACCGTGATCATGGCCATGCCGATCGCCTGGCCGGGGATGATCTGGATCGAAGCCAGATTGCCCGCCACGGCGTTCGCAGTGATGGAAACGGTTCCGAAACCGGCGACAATACTGGCAACGAGAATTTTGCCGATCTGGAAAATACTGTTTTCCAAACCGTTCGGCACGCCGATCTGCAGAATGCTCTTAATCATGGACCACTTGATCTCAAACTTATGGAGCGCATCGTAATAGATGGTCCGGTTGCGGTTGAGCAGCAGCACCGTGACGGCGGCCGCGCCGACAATGCGGGAGATCAGCGAAGCGGTTGCCGCGCCCGCGACGCCCAGGGAGAATACGAAAATCAGCAGCGCGTTTCCGCCCACATTCAGGACGTTCATCAGGATGGAGATATACATGGAGGTTTTGGAATCGCCCATCGCGCGGAACAGCGCCGCGCCGGCATTGTAAACACCGAGGAACGGATAGGAAACAGCGGAGAGCAGAAAATAGATCTGTGCATTCGCCATGACATCCGGCTCGATCGCGCCGAAGATCATGCGCAGTGCGAGGTTGCGGAAAACAATCGCAAGCGCGCCGAGCAAGGTGGAGAGCGCAAGAATGGCATAAAAAAGCTGTTTTGCCGCAAGGCAGGCGTTGTACCGCTCGCCGCGGCCGATGTACTGAGACGCAATGACCGCGCCGCCTGTTGCCAGAGAGGTGAAGATCATGATCAGCAGGAAGTTGATGGAGTCAACCAGCGAGATACCGGAAACCGCCGCCTCACCGCAGGAGGAAACCATCACCGTATCCGCAATGCCGATTGTTACCGCAAGCATCTGCTCGATGATCAGCGGAACAATCAGATTTCGTAGACTTTTGTTGGAAAACACGTTTTCGCCCCGTTTCTATTATTACAAAAGAAATTTTACTATTTTTTAACCGGCTTTGCAACTGTTTTTTTCAGAGCCCGAAGTGAACAAAATTTTTTTCGAAAGTGCATTGCGAAACGCGAAATTTCATGGTAATATATAAGCAATTCTGATAAAATGCGGGAATGTGGTGTTTTTTCGGAATTTGAACACATTTTCAATTTTCATTCTTATACCATTCTGGCGAAAGGGGGTAAAATCATGGGAGAGATCAGCACCCTGCAGGTCGTTCTGATGGGGCTTATCACAGTCTTCGTCGTCCTGATCTGTTTGATCGTCATCATCAAGCTGCTGGGTATGATCGTGGCTAAAGTCACGCCGACCAAAGCGGCAGCACCGGCTGTCGCCGCAGCACCTGCGGCTGCACCCGCTCCGGCTGCACCGTCAGCGAATAAGCAGCAGATCGTCGCTGCGATCGCGGTTGCGATTGCGGAAGAGATGGGGACAGATGTTTCGCACATCCGCATCCATTCGATCAAGAGAGTCTGAGCCAAACAACGAAATTTATTTAATGAGAGGTAAGCTTCAATGAAAAAGTATAATGTCAATGTCAACGGCACAGCCTATGAAGTCACGGTAGAAGAAATCAAGGGCGGCGCAGCTCCGGCTCCTGCGGCAGCACCCGCTCCGGCAGCAGCTCCGGCTCCCGCAGCGGCACCGGCAGGCGCAGGTGAGTCCGTCACCAGCCCTATGCCCGGCAACATCCTCGCGGTGAACGTCAATGTCGGCGATACCGTCAGCGAGGGCCAGGTTCTCATGATCCTCGAGGCTATGAAGATGGAAAACGAGATCATGGCGCCGAAGGCCGGCAAGGTTGTCAGCGTTGCGGTTCAGAAGGGCGCGACGGTTGAAACCGGTACACTCCTCTGCGTCATCGGCTAATTTCTGAAGCGCAGCCCAAATACCATAAAGGAGTGTAAATTTTCATGGATGCTATTCTTAACTTTCTGAAGAGCACAGGCTTCTCCATGATCGCAGACGACCCGCGTTGTCTGATTATGATCCTGATTTCCTGCGTTCTTCTGTATCTTGCCATCGTCAAGAAGTTCGAGCCGCTGCTCCTTCTGCCGATCGCATTCGGTATGCTTCTGACGAACCTCCCCGGCGCCGGCATCTATCATGCCGCGCTGTTTGAGGGCGGTCATGTACACTGGGAGATGTTCTCGAGCGGTGTGCCGCTTGCAAACGGCGGTACCGAGGCTGTCGGCCTGATCGACATCCTCTACCTCGGCGTCAAGCTCGGCGTCTATCCGTCGCTGATCTTCCTCGGCGTTGGCTGCGGCACCGATTTCGGTCCGCTGATCGCAAACCCGAAGACCCTGCTGCTCGGCGCGGCCGCACAGCTCGGCATTTTTGTTACCTACATCGGAGCAACACTGCTTGGCTTCACACCGGCTGAGGCCGGCGCAATCGGCATCATCGGCGGTGCGGACGGCCCGACGGCTATCTTCGTCACCTCGAAGCTCGCGCCGCATCTGCTTGGCCCGATCGCCGTCGCCGCGTATTCCTACATGGCGCTCGTCCCGGTTATCCAGCCGCCGATCATGAAGGCGCTCACCACGAAGAAGGAGCGCATGATCCAGATGAAGCAGCTCCGTGAAGTCTCGAAGACCGAGAAGATCCTTTTCCCGATCGTTGTCACCATCTTCGTTTCCCTGATGTTGCCGTCTGCGGCTCCGCTCGTCGGCTGCCTGATGCTCGGCAACCTCTTCCGCGAGTGCGGCGTTGTGGAGCGTCTGAATAAGACCGCGCAGAACGAGCTGATGAACATCGTCACGATCTTCCTCGGCATCTCTGTCGGCGCTACGGCTACGGCCGCGAACTTCCTGAACTTCCAGACGCTGTCGATTCTGGCGCTGGGCATCATCGCCTTTGGCTTTGGCTCTGCAGGCGGCGTGCTGCTCGCAAAGTTCATGAACCTGTTCCTCAAGGAAAAGATCAATCCGCTGATCGGCTCTGCCGGCGTTTCCGCTGTTCCGATGGCGGCGCGCGTATCGCAGGTTGTCGGACAGAAGGAAAATCCGCGCAACTTCCTGCTTATGCACGCGATGGGTCCGAACGTCGCGGGCGTCATCGGCTCCGCTGTTGCGGCCGGTGTGTTCCTTGCCCTGTTCGGCGCTTGATTACGCTTTGAAAGGAAGGCTAGATTATGGCTATGAATCCCCTTAAAATAACGGATACCATCCTGCGTGACGCGCACCAGTCTCAGGCTGCGACGCGCATGCGCATCGAGGACATGCTGCCCGCGTGCGAGATGCTCGACAACATGGGCTATTGGTCCCTCGAGTGCTGGGGCGGCGCGACGTTCGACGTCTGCATGCGCTTCCTCAACGAGGATCCGTGGGAGCGTCTGAGAACGCTCAAGAAAGCAATGCCGAAGACGCCGCTGCAGATGCTTCTGCGCGGCCAGAACCTCCTCGGTTACAAGCATTATGCCGATGACGTCGTCGCGGCGTTCTGCAAAAAGTCCATTGAAAACGGCATCGACGTCGTCCGTATTTTCGACGCGCTGAACGATCCCCGCAACATGGAAGCGGCGATGAAGTACGTCAAGGAGTACGGCGGCAAGGTCGAGGCTGCGATCAGCTACACCAAGAGCCCGGTGCACAGCGAGGACTACTTCGTAAAGCTCGCAATGCAGCTCGAAAAGATGGGCGCGGATACGATCTGCATCAAGGACATGGCAAACCTGCTCCTGCCGTACGACGCGTATTCGCTCGTCAAGAAGCTCAAGGCGAATGTCGGCGTGCCGATCCATCTGCACACCCACAACACGACCGGTACGGGCGATATGACGAACCTCATGGCGGCACAGGCAGGCGTCGATATCGTCGACTGCGCGCTGTCCCCGCTCGCAAACGGCACGGCACAGCCGGCGACCGAGGCGCTCGTCGCTACGCTGAAGGGTACGAGCCGCGATACGGGCCTCGACCTCGAGAAGCTCAGCGAGATCGCCGCACACTTCCGCAAGGTTGCCGATAAGCTTGAGATCAACCCGAAGGTTCTCAAGGTCGATACCAACACGCTGCTGTATCAGGTTCCGGGCGGTATGCTTTCCAACCTGATCTCCCAGCTCAAGCAGGCGAACGCCGAGGACAAGTATTACGACGTGCTCGCGGAAGTTCCGCGTGTCCGCGAGGACTTCGGCTATCCGCCGCTCGTTACCCCGACAAGCCAGATCGTTGGCACGCAGGCCGTTATGAACGTCCTCGTCGGCGAGCGCTACAAGATGGTCACCAAGGAGAGCAAGGGTATGCTCCGCGGCGAGTATGGCCAGCTCCCGGGCCCGGTTAACGAAGAAGTCCGCAAGAAGTGCATCGGCGACGCAGAGGTTATCACCTGCCGTCCGGCTGATCTTCTTGAGCCTGAGCTCGATAAGTACAGAGCGGAGCTCGGCGACCGTGCCAAGAGCGAGGAGGATGTCCTCTCCTACGCGCTGTTCCCGGCTGTCGCCACGAAGTTCTTCGACTGGCGCGAGAACCCGCACAAGGATGAGCCCGCTCCGGCCGCAGCGCCCGCTGCAGCTCCGGCTGCCGCACCGGCGGATAACGGCCCGAGAACGCTTTATGTTGAGGATCTCACAAACGGCAACTTCTGATTGCCGCAGCTCAAATAATCATCACCCCGCTGATTGTTTCACGGAACGGTCGGCGGGGCGTTTTTTGCGAAAAAATCGATTCACTATTTACAAACTTCTGGTTAAATGGTACAATTTCCATAACAGCATGACGGTTTAGAAAAGAAAGGAAGAAAACGATATGTATAAATTTGACCGTGCAAAATACGACGAGCGCATGAAATGGTTCCGTCACGACCGCTTCGGCATGTTCATTCATTGGGGCCTTTACGCGATTCCGGCGCGCGGCGAATGGGTACGCTCCACGGAGGAGATCCCCGAGGAAGAGTACATCCCGTTCTTCAACGAGTTCAATCCTGTTGATTTCGATGCAAAGGAATGGGCGCGCCTCGCAAAGAAGGCGGGCATGAAGTATGCTGTCCTGACCGCAAAACACCACGATGGCTTCTGCCTGTTCGATTCCAAGCTTACCGATTGGAAATCCACAAACACGCCGTTCGGGCGCGACATCGTCCGCGAATTCCTCGACGCATTCCGCGCGGAGGGCATCCGCGTCGGCCTGTACTATTCGCTGCTCGACTGGCACCACCCGGATTATCCGGCGTACGGCGACCGCCAGCATCCGATGCGCAACAACCCCGCATACAAGGATAAGCCTTATAACTTCGACAACTACCTCGACTACATGCACGGCCAGATCCGCGAGCTCTGCACAAACTACGGCAAGCTCGATATGATGTGGTTCGATTTCTCCTACGACAACCTCACCGGCGAAGCATGGCGCGGCAGCGAGCTTGTGCGCATGGTGCGTTCGCTCCAGCCGGACATCATCCTCGACAACCGCCTCGAGGTCAGCGGCAGCGGCTTCGGCTCCATCGCGACGGATGAACCGCTCGAGTACAGCGGCGATTATGTCAGCCCGGAGCAGATCATCCCGCAGACCGGTTTCAAGGACAGCCAGGGCCGTGACATCTGCTGGGAGGCCTGCATCACGATGAACGACAACTGGGGCTACTGCGCGAAGGATAAGAATTTCAAGCCCGCCGAAATGATCATCAAGAAGCTTGTCGAATGCGTCAGCAAGAACGGCAACATGCTGCTGAATGTCGGCCCGGACGCGAAGGGCAATATCCCGGATGAGTCCGTTGAGATTCTCGAGAAGATCGGTGCCTGGATGAAGAAAAATTCCGAGTCCATTTACGGCTGCGGCGGCTGCGATCTGCCGAAGCCCGAGAACGGCCGCATCACGCGAAACGGCAAAACACTGTATTATCACATCATGGAGAACTCCATCGGCGGCATTCCGCTGCAGGGCATCTCGCGCGATCAGGTGGAATCCATCCGTCTCGTGTGCGACGGCACGGAGATCAAGCCGCTCGAAAACTGGATCGTGGAAAACTACCCGGACGTCGTCTTCGTCGAAGCGTCCAAAACGGTTCATCTGCCGGACAGCATCGACACGGTCATTGCCGTCCGCACAAAATAAAATTTGATCGATGTAAAGGAGCGTGTGTTTCAGTATGGGAAAGAAGATGTTTGCAGCGTCTGTGCTTGCAATCGGCGGCTTGACGGCGTTTTCCAACGCCATGCTGAATATCGCGTTGCGCCGCAAAAAGACCCCGCCGCAGGAGTCGTCGTCTGATCCGAAGACGCGCGCGCTCGATGCGTGGTTTGAGCAGCGCGCCGTGCGCGTCACGCACCGCAACCGCGACAATATGCGGCTGACGGGTTGGTTCGTGCTGCATCCGGGCAGCCATCGGTATGCAGTGATCTGCCACGGCTATACGAACTGCGGGCGCAACATGCGTCACCGCGGCAAGCCGTTTTATGACATGGGCTTTAACCTCCTGATGCCGGACGCTCGCGCGCACGGCGGCAGCGACGGCAAAATGATCGGCATGGGCTGGCCGGAGCGCCGCGATATGGTCGAGTGGATCTATGATATTCTGAAGCGCGATCCCGACGCTAAGATTCTGCTGTACGGCGAATCCATGGGTGCTGCCACGGTCATGATGACGGCGGGCGAGGTGCTGCCCGAGCAGGTCAAGCTTGCCATCGAGGACTGCGGCTTTACTTCGGTCTGGGATCAGATGAAGTCGGCCATTCCGTATCTCTACCATATCCCGCCGTATCCGATGCTTCCCGTCGCTTCGTGTCTTTCAAAGCTTCGCGCCGGGTATACGTTCCGGGAGGCGAGCGCCATCAGGCAGGTGCGCCGGTGCAAAATCCCCATGCTCTTCATCCACGGCGAAGCGGATGATTTTGTGCCGTATCCGATGGTGCACCGCCTGTATGAAGCGGCGACGTGCGAGAAGCAGATGCTCACGGTTCCAAAGGCCGGACACTGTCTCTCGGCGGAGACGGCGCCGGACGTGTACTGGAATACTGTCCGTAGCTTTGTGGAGCGGTATATCGATCGCTGAGTTTTCCGAAGAAATGGGGTGTGCGTATGGCGTCTGTTCGGAAACGTGCGCCGGAAGCGGAGGCTTTCCTGAAACTGAATACGGCGGCAAATCCCTCGGAAACGGAAGTACTTGCGTTTGCCCTGCGGCTGATCAATCCGCGTATTGATGCGGTGAAGGTCTCGGCGGCGCTGCTCGACCGCTTCGGCCGTCTTGCGGACGTTTTCGATTCGCCCGCCGAAGTTCTGACCGGCACACCTGGCGTGGATCACCGTACGGCGAGCGCGCTTTCGGCCTATCCCGATCTTTTCCGCGCGTATATGGAGTCGAAAAGCCTGACGCGCGAGCGGATTGTGGATACCCAGTCGGCGTTCAACGCGGTACACCACAAGTTTTTTGGCCGCAAAACGGAGATCGTCGTGCTGCTGATTCTCGACAGCAAGGGTTTTCTCAAGTATATGGGTGTCGTCAACGAGGGTTCGGTGCACGGCGTGCCGATTTATATCCGTGAGATTGTGCGGCTTTGCCTCTTGTACGGCGCGGACGCCGTGTATCTCGCACACAATCACCCGAGCGGCAACTGCGCGCCGTCCAGACAGGACATCACGGCGACAAAGGAAATCGAGATTGCGCTGTCGAGCATCGATGTCATCCTGTCCGATCATTTCATTTTCACGGATGAGGATTTTGTCTCGATGCGTGCAGCGGGTACACTGCAGAAGCTGCGCCAGGACATCGCGCAATTCAAGCGTCAGATTATCAAATAAAAGACAGAACAGCGGCGCGGAGCCTTCACAAATCCGCGCCGCATTTTTCTGCAAACAATCGTTCATTTTCCTCTGTACATTTTAAAATCTTTCTGGTATAATAGGCTTCAGACGTACAATTGTTTGCTTGTGAATGGAAAAAGGAGTATGTGTATGCCGGATTTCAAACTGGTCTCAAAATACAAGCCGACCGGCGATCAGCCGCAGGCGATTCGCGATCTGGTCGAATCCATCCGGGCGGGGCATAAGGAGCAGACGCTGCTCGGCGTAACGGGCAGCGGCAAAACCTTCACGATGGCGAATGTCATCGAGCAGCTCAACCGCCCGACGCTCGTGCTTGCGCACAACAAGACGCTCGCGGCGCAGCTCTGTTCGGAGTTCCGCGAGTTTTTCCCGGAGAACGCGGTGGAGTATTTTGTGTCCTACTACGATTATTATCAGCCGGAGGCGTATATTGCGCAGACAGATACCTATATTGAAAAGGACAGCGCAATCAACGAGGAGATCGACAAGCTGCGCCACAGCGCAACGAGTGCGCTTTCCGAGCGGCGCGATGTCATCATCGTGGCGTCCGTTTCGTGCATTTACAGCCTCGGCGATCCGATCGATTACCGCACGATGGTGATTTCCCTGCGCCCGGGCATGGAGAAGAGCCGGGACGAGCTGCTGAAAAAGCTCGTCGAGATTCAGTATGAGCGCAACGACATCAACTTTACGCGCAACAAGTTCCGCGTGCGCGGCGACGTTGTGGAGATCTTCCCCGCAGAATCGAGCGAAAAGGCGATCCGCGTCGAGTTCTTCGGCGACGAGATCGAGCGCATCAGCGAGGTGGTTCCGCTGACTGGCGAGATTGTCTCCGATTTAAAGCACGTCGCGATTTATCCGGCCTCGCACTACATCGTCCCGAAGGAGAAGATGCAGCGCGCGCTGAAAGAGATCGAAGAGGAGATGGAGGATCGCGTTAAATTCTTCAAGGAAAACGGCAAGCTGCTCGAAGCCCAGCGCATTGAACAGCGCACACGCTACGACATCGAGATGCTCGGTGAGATCGGCATGTGCAAGGGCATCGAGAACTATTCGCGCATCATGTCGGGCCGCGCGCCCGGCAGCGAGCCGTGTACGCTTCTGAATTACTTCCCGGAGGATTTCCTTCTGTTTGTTGACGAGTCCCATGTCACGCTGCCGCAGGTGCGCTCGATGTATGCGGGCGACCGCGCGCGCAAGGAGAGCCTCATCGATTACGGCTTCCGCCTGCCCTCGGCATACGACAACCGCCCGCTGAACTTCGACGAGTTTTACAAGCACGTCAATCAGGCAGTGTTCGTGAGCGCTACACCGGGCGACCTCGAGCTGGAGAAATCGGCGGCGGTCGTCGAGCAGGTCATCCGCCCGACCGGCCTGCTCGATCCGAAAATCACCGTGAAGCCGACGGACGGGCAGATTGACGATCTGATCTCCGAGATCAACGAGCGGACGGCGAGAAAGGAGCGCGTGCTCGTCACGACGCTGACGAAGAAAATGGCGGAGGACCTCACGAGCTTTCTCGAAAACTACGGCATCCGCGTGCGGTATATGCACCACGACATCGATACGGTGGAGCGCATGGAGATCATCCGCGACCTGCGCCTCGGTGAGTTCGATGTGCTCATCGGCATCAACCTCCTGCGCGAGGGCCTCGATATACCGGAGGTCTCGCTCGTCGCGATTCTCGACGCGGACAAGGAGGGCTTCCTGCGCAGCGGACGCAGTCTGATTCAGACGATCGGCCGCGCCGCGAGAAACGCGCACGGCGAGGTCATCATGTACGGCGATTCCGTGACGCCCTCGATGGAGTACGCCATCCGTGAGACAGAGCGCCGCCGTTCCATTCAGGAAAAATATAACGAAGCGCACGGCATCGTGCCGCAGACGATCACGAAAAAGGTTTCGGAGATTCTGGAAATCTCCACAAAGAACGACGACGGCAAGTCTAAGAAAAAACGCAAGTACACGGCGGCTGAAAAGCGCGTCTTAATTGAAAAGTTGACAAAGGAAATGAAGGCTGCGGCAAAGCTGCTCGAATTCGAGCACGCGGCGTATCTGCGCGACCGCATTAAGGAACTCGAAAAATAGGAACAGGAGCCTGAAATTATGCAATCCAAAAATATTGTTGTGACCGGCGCGCGCGAGCACAACCTGAAAAATATCGACGTCGAGCTGCCGCGCGATAAGCTCGTCGTGCTCACGGGCCTGTCCGGCTCGGGCAAATCGTCGCTAGCGTTCGATACGATCTACGCGGAGGGGCAGCGGCGCTATGTCGAATCGCTCTCGAGCTACGCTCGCATGTTCCTCGGTCAGATGGAAAAGCCGGATGTCGACAACATCGAGGGCCTGTCCCCGGCGATTTCGATTGACCAGAAAACGACCTCGAAGAACCCGCGCTCCACGGTGGGCACGGTTACGGAGATCTACGATTACCTGCGTCTGATGTATGCGCGCATCGGCGTGCCGCACTGTCCGGTCTGCGGCCGCGAGATCCGCCAGCAGACGGTCGACCAGATCGTCGATCAGGTGCTCGCGTTGCCGGAGCGCACAAAGATCCAGGTGCTCGCACCTGTCGTTCGCGGGCGCAAGGGCGAGCATCAGAAGGAGTTTGAAGCGGCGCGCAAGGGCGGCTTTGTCCGTGTCCGCGCAGACGGCCTGATCTATGACCTTTCCGAAAGCATCAAGCTCGAGAAGAATAAAAAGCACAATATCGAGATCGTTGTCGACCGTCTGGTTATCAAGCCGGACATCCGCTCGCGCCTCGCCGATTCCATTGAGACAGCGACCGCGCTTTCGGGCGGTATCGTGATCGTGAATGTCATCGACGGCGAGGACATTCTGTTTTCGCAGAATTACGCCTGCCCGGAGCATGGCGTCAGCATTGAGGAGCTTTCACCGCGCATGTTTTCGTTCAATAACCCCGCCGGCGCGTGCCCGAAGTGTACGGGCCTTGGCGTGTTCATGCGCATCGATCCCGCGCTGATCATTCCCGACGACCGCGTGTCCATCCGCAAGGGCGGTCTGAAGGGCGGCGGCTGGGCGATGGAAGGCAGCACGATCGCCGCCATGTATATGAACGCGCTCGCCGAGCACTATCATTTCTCGCTGGATGTGCCGATCCGCGAGCTTTCTCCGGAAATCGTCGATATTCTGCTCTACGGCACAAAGGGAGAGAAGATCACGGTACACCGCAAGAGCGAGTACGGCAGCGGCACGTACCAGACGGAGTTTGAAGGCATCATCAACAACCTCGAGCGCCGCTTCCGCGACACGTCCTCCTCGTGGATCAAGGAGGAAATCGAGTCGTATATGAGCGCCGTGCCGTGCGACGCCTGTCGCGGCCGCCGCCTTTCGCCGGAAAGCCTTTCCGTCACGGTGGGCGGAAAGAACATCAGCGAGCTGTGCGATATGTCCGTCGTGGATGCACTCGATTTCATCGATAAGCTGGAGCTTTCTCCGCGCGACCAGATGATTGCCGAAGCGATTTTGAAGGAGATCCGCTCACGGCTCGGTTTCCTGCGCAACGTCGGTCTCGATTACCTCACACTGTCCCGCTCGGCAAGCACACTCTCGGGCGGCGAGAGCCAGCGTATCCGTCTCGCGACGAACATCGGCTCGTCTTTGATGGGCGTGCTGTATATTCTCGATGAGCCGAGTATCGGCCTGCACCAGCGTGACAACCACAAGCTGCTCGCCACGCTCAAGCGCCTGCGCGATCTCGGCAACACCGTGATCGTTGTCGAGCACGACGAGGATACGATGCTCGCAGCCGACCATATTGTGGACATCGGCCCCGGCGCCGGTATCCACGGCGGCAATGTGATTTACAGCGGCGATGTCGGCGGTATTTTAAAGTGCAGGGAATCCATCACAGGCCAGTATCTCAGCGGCGCGCGGAGCATCCCTGTGCCGCAGCAGCGCCGCTCCGGAAACGGCAAAAAGATCACCATTGTCGGCGCAAAGCAGAACAACCTGAAAGATGTGACGGTGGATATCCCGCTCGGCAAATTCGTCTGCATCACCGGCGTGTCCGGCTCGGGAAAATCCTCGCTGATCAACGAGGTGCTGTATAAGAAGCTTGCGGGCGAGCTGAACGGCGCGCGCACGGTGCCGGGCGCGCATAAGGAAATCCGCGGGCTGGAGCACCTCGACAAGGTGATTCAGATCAACCAGTCGCCGATCGGCCGCACGCCGCGCTCGAATCCGGCGACATACACCGGCGTGTTCACCGACATCCGCGAGCTGTATGCCAGCACACCGGAGGCCAAGATGCACGGCTTCACCTCGGGGCGCTTCTCGTTCAACATCAAGGGCGGACGCTGCGAGGCGTGTCAGGGCGACGGCATCATCAAGATCGAAATGCACTTTCTGCCGGATGTGTACGTCGCGTGCGACGTCTGCAAAGGCAAGCGCTACAACCGTGAGACGCTCGAGGTCAAATACAAGGGCAAGAGCATTTACGACGTACTCGAAATGACCGTCGAAGAAGGATTGGAGTTCTTCAAGGATCTGCCTAGGATCGAGCGCAAGCTGCGCACGCTGTACGACGTCGGCCTCGGCTACATCAAAATCGGGCAGCCGGCTACAACGCTTTCGGGCGGCGAGGCGCAGCGCGTGAAGCTCGCGACGGAGCTCAGCCGCCGTCCGACCGGCAAGACGATTTATATTCTCGACGAACCGACGACCGGTCTGCACATCGCGGACGTCCATCGTCTGATCGAGGTGCTGCAGAAGCTCGTCGACAACGGCAATACCGTGATCGTGATCGAGCACAATCTCGACCTCATCAAGACGGCGGATCACATCATCGATCTCGGCCCCGAGGGCGGCGACAAGGGCGGCACCGTCATCGCCGAGGGCACACCGGAGCAGGTGGCGGAAATCCCCGGCTCCTATACAGGCGAATATATTCGAATGACGCTGGAGCGCGACAGAAAGCGTATTTCCGGCTGAAATTGGGCGCGTTTCCCCACGATACAGGGGAGACGCGCCTATTCTTTACAAATTGTTCAACACATTTTTGAGGGAATCGAGTAGAATAAGAACCGGAAAGGGGCTGGGTGCACGATGTTTGGTTATGTGCGTCCGTTCAAGGGCGAGCTGCTCGTCAAAGAATACGACGCATACAAGGGCGTGTATTGTCAGCTCTGCCGCGCGATCGGCGACCATTACGGCGCATTGGCGCGTTTGGCGCTCAGCTATGATTGCACATTTTATGCGTTGCTGGCGCTGAATCAGAAAAACGCATCGGTCAGGGCCGAAAAGAAGCGGTGTACCTGCAATCTGATGAAAAAATGCACGTATGTCTGCCCGGCGAATGGAGACGGTTACAGCGAAGCGTGTTTTCACAAGGCGGCGGCGCTCTGTGTGATTATGACCGTGCATAAGCTGCGGGACAATATCGAGGACGAAAGCTTTTTCAAGGGGCTTGCCGCGCGGCTGCTGTGCGGGCTGAGCGGACGTGCGATGAAGAAGGCATCTGCCGATTACCCGTTTATGGCTGAAGCGGTGCAGCGCATGATGGACGCGCAGCATGCGGCGGAGCACGCCGAACGCGTTTCCATCGACGCGTGCAGCGCGCCGACGGCGGAGCTTCTGGAGACGCTCTGTCAGGAGCTCGGCGAAACGGAAGCCGACAAGGCGGTTTTGGGACAGCTCGGGTACTTCCTCGGCCGCTGGGTCTATATTATGGACGCCGCAGACGACCTTCCGGAGGATCTCCGGAAAAAGAATTTCAATCCGTTTGTTGAAAAGCTCGGACTCTCCGCGTATCTCGGCGGAGATCTGCCGCAGGAGCAGCGCGACGCGGCGGACCGCGAATGCAACGCGGTGCTGAACGGCTCGCTTGCAAGGATGCGTCCCGCGGTAAATCTTCTGCCGGAGGGCGAATTCACGGGCATTATAGAGAATATTCTGAATCTTGGACTTCCCGAAATGCAACGGGAAATTCTGTTTTTACACATAAAGGAGAAAAAGCATGGCAGATCCGTATAAGGTTCTTGGGGTTTCGCCCTCGGCGACTGATGAAGAAGTCAAGGACGCATACAGAAAGCTCGCAAAAAAGTATCATCCGGATCAATACGCCGACAGTCCGCTTGCGGAGCTTGCCGGCGAGAAGATGAAGGAGATCAACGAGGCGTATGATACGATCGTTGCGCAGCGCAAAAATCGCACGGCGGGCGGATATGCGTCTGCCGGCGGCTACGGCCATGTGCGCGGCAGCGGGAGATCCGGCTTCAGCGATGTGCGCAGCTATATCATGGCGGGCCGCATTGCAGATGCTGAGCAGCTTCTCAACGGCGTGCCGGTCGAGAGCCGCAACGCGGAGTGGTATTTCCTCAAGGGCTCGGTGCTGTATCGCCGCGGCTGGCTGGAGGAGGCCAAGGAGCATTTCACCCGCGCCTGCCAGATGGATCCCGGCAACCCGGAATACCAGGCTGCGCTGAATCAGGCTATGAACCAGCGCAGCGGCGTTTACGGCGGCTACAATCCGAACATGAACACCAATGTCGGCGGCTGCAATACCTGTGATGTCTGCAACAGCCTGATCTGTGCCGATTGCTGCTGTGAGTGTATGGGCGGCGATCTGATCCCCTGCTGCTGAGGCTTTTCCCGCCGGGTGCCTGAGCGGACCGGCGTCTGAATACCGTGCGCTTCGTTGGAAAGGAAAGTGGTCGATATGCGCACAAAAACAATGCGGCTGGCCTTCTGCGGCGTGATCGCCGCGCTGTCCGTCGTGGTTTTGTTTCTGACCGGTATCGTGCCGGTGGCGACCATTGCGCTCCCCGCTGTGGCGGGCTGCCTGCTGATTGCCGTAGTGGCGGAGACGAACGTCCGCTATGGCTTCGCCGTGTATCTTGTTTCCAGTCTGTTTTCGGCGCTGCTGACGCCGGACAGGGAGGCGGCGCTGCTGTACATCATCTTTTTTGGCTATTATCCGGTGCTGTACGGCCTGCTGACCCGCATCCGAAGCCGCGCGTTGTGCTGGGCGGCAAAACTCTCGGTTTTCAATGCGGCCATGGTGCTTGAAGCTGTCCTTGCCGTGCTGTTTCTGCAGATTCCGGTGGAGGAGATGCTCCCGTTCGGCTGGGTTTCCATCCCGGTGATGCTGCTTCTGCTGAACGCCGTTTTCGTTCTCTACGACCTTTCTCTGAACGGTCTGATTGTTTTGTATATCCGGCGGCTGCATCCTGTGGTCGGAAAATATCTGAAATAAAGCTTGCCCGGCGCATTCCTCAAGGAGATGCGCCGGGCATTTTCGTTTGTTTACGGTTATAATTCTGAAAGATCCTGCTTCGCGCAGCCATCCGGGCTGTACCGGGCCTTCTCATACAGGCGATGCAGGCGTTCCGCCGCGTCGCCGGTCAGTTTGGCGTGCGCCTCCGCTTCGGAAGGCGACATCCACGGCTGCGGCGGCTCTTTAGCGGCGCGCAGTATGGTTCGACGGTATTTCCGGCGTATAGTCGCGTTGGGAGAGCGATCCAGAAAGCGAGGGCGGTCACGTACGCGCGGCGCCTCGTGCACGGCTTCCAGTTGATCGTCCTGTAGGTTTTCGACAAAATCCCCGCGGTCATGGAACGATTTGCTGAAGGAGCGGGAAAGCCGCAGTGCACCGTATATGACGCCAAATACAGCGCCGACGGCCACGGCGATCAAAATCGCGTATTCGACGATGTGCATGATGGCGGTCATGACCGGATTCGGTTTTACATCAGGCAGCATCTGCAGTTCCTCTTCTTCCTCTTCTTCGACCGGCTCCGGCGAAGCGGAGGGCAGAACTGTCTCGGCTTGGGATTCTGCAGCGGGAGGCGGTGTATAGCGCAGCTCCACATCGCTGCCGATCAGCGGCGGCAGAAGGATAAGCGCGAAAAGCACAAAGGCCGCGCCGAGGATCGACGTGGATATGCGCACAATTCGCCGGGCAGGCATGTTGCGCATATTTTGATTCACATCGATATAGCCGTCGATGCGCTCAATGCCGTGGTGAATGAAGCAGAGCAGGAAGTACACAGCCATGTAGAGCAGCGCAAGATGCTGGTAAACGCCGTCCAGGCGTTCTACGAAAATGGAGGTGACGGCCGGGATCAGAAAGGCCGCCAGCGCCGGGTAAGCCGGATTGTCGAGCAGCGAATGCTTTTCGCCGAGCAGACGGTTGTAAAAGCGCAGAAAGCAAAGCAGAACGACCGGCGGAATCATCACCGGCGTGCCAAACAGGAAGAGCGGCAGCGCGCAAATGACGATGCTCGCGAGCAGGTACAGCAGGATATTGCGCAGATAGCGTATGGCAAGCCAGCTCAGAACGACCGGAATAAAAATGAACAGCCCGCGCAGATGGTTTTGAATGACGGTTTCTCGCGAAACCTCCTGATTTGTGAAGTTTAGAATCAGCGCGTAGATCGGCGAGCAGATCATGGCGCAGTGTATCCAGCCGATTACGACAGAAAGCAGATGCCGGATGGGAATCTGGCGGTTCTTGATCTTCATACGCTCCACCTCACGATCTCCACGCGCTTCGAGGTATCGGTCATCTTGTTGCGTTCCGGCATATTGCGGTCCTCCGGCAGAATCCAAATGGCCTCATGCTCGCCCGCGAGAGCCTCAAAGGCGGGGAGCAAGCGTGTTTTCTGTTCTTTGGAAATCAGAATATACAGGTTGTTTTCCTTGCCGCTGTGTTCGCGCGCGGCCTGCAGCAGGTCGAGCATCGGCGGCAGGTCATTCCGGCAGGTTATCCGGGCGAGGAGCTTGCGCATGTACAGAGCGGTGCTGCGTCCCGAAAGCTCACCGGTGTTCAGCGCCTTGCCCGTCAGCACATCGAGGCCGTTGCCGAGAATTGTGACGGAAATGCCGTCTGCGAGCATGCGCTCGCACAGCTCGGCGGCAATGGAGATCGAAACCTCGTTGAGCGCGTCGGTGATAGACGAGCCTGTGCCCGAGGAGTCGAGCAGAAGGACGACCTTCTGAGAAAGCGTCGATTCGTGCTGGTTGACAAGCAGGCTACCGCTGCGCGCCGAAGCCTTCCAGTTGATGTGCTTCATCGGGTCGGTGCGGCGGTAATCGCGGATGCCCGCAAACTCGAACGGATCGTCGTAAACGCGCCGGCGGCTGACGAGCATGCCCATGATCTTGCTGTACGGAATGCGGATCTGCGAGACGGAAAGATGAGCGGGCAGCACGAAAAATTCTGAAGTTTGCGGGATATGCGCAACCAGCTTTTCCGACATCAGCAGGTCATGCGACGTGACGGTTGTCGATTGGATCCGGTAGTAGCCGCGCTTCTTCGCTTTGAACGGCAGCGTGCGCGTGATGCGCTGCTTGACAGAGGCGGTGAAGATGTCGCGCCGGTACGTCATGTCGCTGACCGTGGAATTCTCCTCATCACGGAACGCGAGCCATCGGCTCATATCGAAGCCGACCTCCAGAACGGGGAGGGGCAGGTACTTGTTGTTGACGATCGTCTCCACAAGATTGGCGTCCTCGCCGCAGAAGACGTACTCGCGATCGAAGGCGATCTGTATATCGAGATTTTTGTTCCAGCGGCTTCGGAAAATATATTTCTGCGCGAGAAAGATCGCCGCCAGAAGCAGCAGAAGAATGAGAATCGTCACCATTATTTCGACCAGTCCTCTGTCGGCAGCGGGATGGAGGAAAGCACGTCCTCAACCACCTTTTTCTGCGCTGCAACAAGGCCGGCGGATCCGCTGAGCTGCAGGCGGTGTGCGAGCGTCGGAACGGCGACAGCCTTGATATCCTCCGGTACGACGTAGCTGCCGCCGCGCAGCAAGGCGTAGGCGCGCACGGCGCGCAGCAAAGCGAGACTTCCGCGCGGGCTGACGCCCATCTCCACATTCGGCCAATGCCTTGTCGCCTGTACGAGCGAGACAAGATAATCGAGCAGAACGGGATGAATGTAGATTTCCTTTGCGAGGCGCTGCAGTTCCAGGATATCCGCGCCCGTGCAGATGCTGCCGAGCGTTTCAAGCGGCTCGTCTTTCATGAAGCGGAGCAGGATTGCCTTTTCCTGCTCGGGCGTCGGCGCTTCCATCGAGATGCGCATCAGAAAGCGGTCGAGCTGCGCCTCCGGCAGAGGGTACGTGCCGAGCGTTTCGATCGGGTTCTGCGTTGCGATGACGAAGAACGGCGCCTCAAGCTGCATGGTCTCGCCATCCACCGTAATCTGCCGCTCGCCCATACACTCGAGCAGGCTGGACTGCGTGCGCGGCGTCGCGCGGTTGATCTCGTCGGCGAGCAGGATGTTGCAGAACGCGGGGCCGGGGCTGAAGATAAAATCGTTTTCTTTCTGATTGAAATAGTTCAGGCCGGTCACATCGCTCGGCAGCAGATCGGGCGTGAACTGGATGCGGCTGAACTTCGCGCTGACCGATTTTGCGAGCGATTTGGCCAGAACGGTTTTGCCCATGCCGGGAACGTCCTCAATCAGCACGTGGCCGTCTGCCACCATGGCCGTCAGAAGCAGGTTGATAACCGGCTCCGAGCCGATCATGACCTTACCGATGTTCTCCTTGATAGATGATAAAAGGGCAGCTGTTTCCATGAAAAACCTCCAAAAGACTTAGATAAGCGTTTGACTATTTATGAAAAATAATACAACAGATTGGCTGTAAATGCAAGGGCGCAGCCGCAAAAACGGAAAATTTTCCCGTAAAATGAATGGGCTGGCTGCCATCTTGCAAAAAGTATGAGAGCCGGCACGAAATCCCTGCAAAAATCCCTTGATTTTTGCAGGGGAATACGATAAAATGAACACAATGGTGTTTTATGCGCGATACATCGACACCAACTGGAAGCGGCCGTATGCTTCGGTCGGCTTCGTTCGGAAGGAAAGGAAATCAACCATGAACATTCAGCTAACGGATCGGATCAAGCAGAACGCGAGATCGTTTTCCAAAGGGCAGCGGCTGATCGCAAAGTATATTGAAGAGCACTATGATAAAGTGGCGTTTATGACGGCCTCGAAGCTCGGTACGACGGTCGGCGTGAGTGAATCCACCGTTGTGCGTTTTGCGACGGAGATCGGCTACTCCGGCTACCCGGCGCTGCAGCAGGCGATGCAGGAAATGATCCGCAACCGTCTCACAAGTGTGCAGCGGCTGGAGATCACGTCTTCCAATATCCCGCTCGACCGCTTGCTCGACAGCTCGCTCGATCAGGATATCGATATTATTCGGCGTACGAAGGAAAACATTTCGCATGAGACGTTTTACGATGCGGCGGATGCACTGACAAAGGCGAAAAAAGTCTACATTATCGGCGCAGGCAGCTCTCTCGCCATCGCGACGTTCCTCGCGCATTATTTATCCCTCATTTTTGACTCGGTGCAGCTCATCAATGCGACGAGCGAGGCGCAGATCCTCCAGCAGATGGTGCACATCGGACAGGAGGATGCGCTGATCGGCATCAGCTTCCCGCGGTACTCGAAGAAGGCGGTCAAGGCGCTCAAATATGCTTCGGATCGCGGCGCGTCTGTCGTAGCCATTACGGACAGCAAGCTTTCTCCGCTTGCGGCTTATGCACAGCATGTTCTGCTCGCGAAGAGCGACATGGTTTCGTTTGTCGATTCCCTTGTCGGCCCGCTCGCGCTGATCAACGCGCTGATCGTTACCATCGCCATCAAGAAGAAAGCGGAGGTCTCCAAGACGCTCTGTGACCTTGAAAATATCTGGGACGAATACGGTGTCTACGAAAAGGTTGAAGACAAATCCGATGATAGATAAAGATACCTTTGACGCGATTGTGGTCGGTGGCGGTGCAGCCGGCATGATGGCGGCAGTCACGGCGGCGGAGCGCGGGAAAGCGGTTCTTCTGATCGAGAAAAACGACAAGCTCGGCCGCAAGATCTGCATCACAGGCAAGGGCCGCTGCAATGTGACGAATCACTGCGAGCCGCGTACGGTGATTGAATCGACGCCGGGCAACGGTCGGTTCCTTTACAGCGCGGTGCATGCGTTCCCGCCGCAGGAGACGATGCGCTTTTTTGAGTCGCTCGGCGTACCGCTGAAAACGGAGCGCGGCAATCGCGTTTTTCCCGTTTCTGACAACGCCCACGACATTGCCGATGCACTTGTACGTCGCTTGAAAGTGCTGCGCGTGCCGGTTGTACAGGGCAATGTGCGGATTGTGACTGCGGAAAGCGGCGCAGTGACCGGCGTGGAAACCGATTCAAAGGCGTATCATGCGCCCGCGGTGCTGCTCGCCTGCGGCGGCGCGTCCTATCCCGGCACCGGCTCGAACGGAGACGGCGCGCGTCTCGCAGCAGCGCTCGGGCATACGGTGACACCGCTTCGCCCGTCGCTCGTCGCGCTCGAATCAAGCGATCCGGACTGCCCGGCTATGCAGGGGTTGTCGCTTCGCAACTGCGGCGTGATGGTGCTCGATAACAAAAAGAAAAAGCCGATTTACACCGATTTCGGCGAACTGCTTTTTACGCATTTCGGCCTGTCCGGCCCTACCGTCCTCAGCGCGAGCGCGCATATGCGCGATATGGCGCCCGGGCGGTATACCGTCGTGCTGGACTTAAAGCCGGCACTGACCGAAGAACAGCTTGACGCGCGGCTTCTGCGCGATCTGGAAAAGAATAAAAATCGGAATTTCGGCAATGCGCTCGACGAGCTTTTGCCGCAGAAGATGATCCCGGTTGTCGTTCGCCGCTCCGGCATCCCGCCGGAGGAGAAATGCAACACGGTCACGCGCGCGCAGCGTGCCGCTCTGCTCGGTGTACTCAAGCGCTTTTCCGTGGAGATTTCCGGCTTTGCCCCGCTTTCCGGTGCAATCGTGACGGCGGGCGGCGTTTCGGTCAAGGAGATCGACCCCAAAACGATGCAGTCGAAGCGCATCTCCGGCCTGTATTTCGCCGGGGAGATCATCGACGTTGATGCGTATACCGGCGGCTTTAACCTGCAGATTGCATTTTCAACCGGCTATGTCGCCGGACAAAATCTATAAAAGGAAGTTGTTTTATGTTCTCAATTGCGATTGACGGCCCCGCAGGCGCGGGCAAGAGCAGCGTCGCAAAGGAAGCGGCGAAAGCGCTCGGCTTCGTTTACGTCGACACCGGCGCGCTGTACAGAGCGGTTGCGCTTTATATGCTGCGTCACGGCATCACGCCCTCTGACGCCGAAGCGGTGGAGGCCGCCCTTCCGGCGGTCACGGTCGATCTGCGCTATGAACCCGACGGCCAGCATGTTTTGCTCTGCGGCGAAGATGTGAGCGATGCGATCCGTATGCCGGAGGTCTCGACGGCTGCATCCGATTGCTCGGCGGTCCCTGCCGTGCGCAAGTTCCTGTTTTCGCTCCAGACCGGTATGGCGGAGCGGTACGATGTGCTCATGGACGGGCGCGACATCGGCACCGTGGTGCTGCCGAATGCGCAGGTCAAGATTTTTCTGACCGCGTCTGCCGAGGAGCGTGCGCGCCGCCGCTGCCGTCAGCTCAAAGAGAAGGGTGTTGAGGCGGATTACGAAAAGACGCTCCGGGAGATCCGCGAGCGCGACGAGCAGGATATGAACCGCGAGACGGCGCCGCTGAAGCCCGCCGAGGACAGCGTTCTGCTCGATACGTCAGAGCTTGACTTCCGGGGTTCGGTGGAAAAGCTGCTTGAGATTGTCAGGGAAAGGATGTAAGCGATGGCAAAAAAACGAAACCGGCTTTCCTGGTGGTATTTTCTTGCAAAGTATGTGATGCTTTTCTTCTTTAAGATTCTGCATCCGTACCGCATTCTCGGCCGGGAGAATATGCCGAGAAGCGGCAAAGTGCTCGTGTGCTCCAACCACGTGACGCTCGGCGATCCGATCTATCTCGGCTGTGCGATTCCGGGCCGCCAGCTCCATTACATGGCCAAAGCGGAGCTTTTCAAAAATAAGCTGATCGGAGGCTTCCTGAAGAGCCTCGGCGCGTTTCCCATCTCGCGCGGCACAGGCGGCGCGCAGGGTATCCAGACAGCGATCCGGCTTTTGGAGGACGAGGAAGTCGTCTGCATGTTCCCGGAGGGCACGCGTTCGAAAACCGGTGAGCCGCTGAATCCGAAAACCGGTCTCGCGATGCTCGCTTACAAAACGCAGTGTACGATTGTCCCGGTGTCCATCATCGGGGAAGGCGGCAAGCCGCCGAAAATATTCAAAAAAATGGTGATTAACATCGGCAAGCCCATCCCGTTTGAGGAGCTTGGGTTAACTGAGGAATCGAATATGTTGTACCGCCGCGTCTCGAGAGAGGTCTTCGAGCACGTCAAGGCACTGCGCGCGGAGAGTCTCGACATCATCGAGAACAGGTGGAAATCCGTATGATCCAGGTTGCCAAAACGGCGGGGTTCTGCTTTGGCGTGAACCGCGCGGTCGAAACGGTTTATAAGCTGCTGCACGAGGGCAAGCGCGTTTGTACGCTCGGCCCGATCATCCATAATCCGCAGCTTGTTGAAAGCCTTCGCAGACAGGGCGTGCGGATCATCTCCGCGCCCGAGGAGGCGGAAGTGGGCGAGACGGTCGTCATCCGTTCGCACGGCGTTCCGCCCGAAATCACGGAGCGGCTTGAGCGCAGGAATATTCCGTATGTGGACGCGACATGCCCGTTTGTCATGAAAATTCACAGGCTTGTTTCCGAGGGATCGGCAGCCGGCAGGCGGATTATGCTCGCGGGAGACGCCGGACATCCGGAGGTCGAAGGCATCCTCGGCTGCTGCAAAGGTCCGTACAGCACGTTTTTGACGGCCGATGCGCTCGAAAAAATGTTCCAAAATGATCCGGAACTCGCGAAAACGCCCCTTCTTTTCTGCCAGCAGACCACTTTTAACGTAGAAGAATGGGAAAAATGTTTGTTTTTCATCAAAAAGGTATGTACAAACGCTTCCGTTTTTGATACAATATGTAATGCTACCGCGAATCGTCAGCAGGAAGCGAAAACTCTCTCCGCCGAGAGCGACCTGATGATCGTCGTCGGCGGTCGGCACAGCTCGAACACAGCCAAGCTTCGCGATGTATGCGCCGCGTCCTGCGAGACGTATCTCATCGAGACGGCGGACGAGCTGAAAGCTCTGCCCATAGCAGGCAGACGTAAAATTGGCATAACTGCCGGGGCTTCAACACCGGCAAGCATAATAAAGGAGGTACTTGTTACCATGACAGAAATCAATGAAACAAATGAGCTTAATTTTGAGGAGATGCTTGAAGAGTCACTCAAGAGCTTAAATACAGACGAAAAGGTGCACGGTGTTGTTGTAGGCATTTCTCCCACCGAAGTGTATGTTGACGTCGGCAGAAAGCAGGCTGGCTTTGTCCCGGCTGCTGAGCTCTCCTCGGATCCGAACGCGAAGCCGGAAGACCTCGTGAAGATCGGCGACGAGATGGATCTCCTCATCATGAAGACAAACGATCAGGAAGGCACTATCATGCTCTCCAAGAAGCGCATCGACGCAATCAAGGGCTGGGAAGACATCGCAGCGGCTATGGATGCTGCGGAGATCCTCACAGGCAAGGTTGCTGAGATCGTCAAGGGCGGCGTGATCGTCGTTTACAACGGCATCCGTGTCTTTATCCCGGCTTCTCAGGCGGTTGCAAACCGCGGCGATGACCTTGAGGCTCTCAAGGACACCGAGGTTCAGTTCCGCATCATCGAAGTCAACCGTCAGCGCAGACGTGCGGTCGGTTCCATCCGTTCCGTGCTCCGCGAGCAGAAGAAGGAAGCTCAGGCGAAGTTCTGGGAGACCGTTGAGGAAGGCCAGGAATTCACCGGCACCGTTAAGTCCCTCACAAACTTCGGCGCATTCGTCGATCTCGGCGGCGTGGACGGCATGATCCACATTTCCGAGCTCTCCTGGAACCGCATCAAGCATCCGAGCGAGGTTGTCTCCGTCGGTGATACCGTTCAGGTTTATGTCAAGGGCCTTGACCGCGAGAACGGCAAGATTTCCCTCGGCTACAAGAAGATCGAGGATAATCCGTGGGAGATCCTCAAGAATCAGTATCCGGTTGGCACCGTCTGCGATGCAACGATTGTCGGCATGACCACGTTCGGCGCGTTTGCCAAGATTCTCCCGGGCATCGATGGTCTGATCCACATCTCCCAGATTGCGGACAGAAGAATCGAGAAGCCGCAGGATGTTCTGAAGGTTGGCGAGACCGTTAAGGTTAAGATCACAGACATCGACTTCGATAAGAAGAGAGTTTCTCTCTCCATCCGTGCGCTGCTCGAGGAGCAGGGCGAGGCTAAGGAATAATCATAGTCCAGACACTGCAGGGTGGTTCTTGCCACCCTGCTTTATATGATGGACATATTTCAGAACATGGTCCACTGGAGGAACAATAGATGAAGCGAGTAAAGAAACCTGTGTTTTTTATCATCGCGGTTCTGATCCTTGCGCTTACATATACGGCGGTTTTCGGCGTATATACGCAGAATGGCGATACGAAAAACACCTGGATCAAGGGTGTCGGCGACATCCGATGGGGCATTGATATCCGCGGCGGCGTTGAGGCAACGTTCAGCCCGGCCGACGGTGTGGATGCAACGGCGGATCAGCTCGAGTCTGCCAAGGCGATCATTGAGCTGCGCATGGTGTCGAAGAGCATTACGGATTACGAGATCTACACGGATGAGGCGAATGATAAGATCATTGTGCGTTTCCCGTGGAAGAGCGGCGAATCCGATTTTGACCCGGAAAAGGCCATTGAGGAAATCTCCGCAACGGCGCTGCTGACCTTCCGCGAAGGCATGGAGTATGAGACGCAGACGCTCGACGAGAACGGCAATCCGATTTACCAGACGCCGACAGGTACGACCGCCGAGAGCATCATTCTCGAAGGCAGCGATGTCACCGAGGCAAAGCCGGTCATGCAGCAGAACACCACAACCGGCGAGTACGAATATGCGATTTCCCTGACGCTTTCCGACGAGGGTACAAAGAAATTTGCCGAGGCAACCGAACGCCTCAAGGGCAAGATCATCTCGATCTGGATGGACGATATCATGATTTCCTATCCGACCGTCAATTCCGTGATTTCCAACGGTGAAGCGTCCATTACAGGCAACTTCACGGCGGCAAGTGCTTCTGAGCTTGCCTCAAAGATTCAGGGCGGCGCGCTTCCGTTTGCGCTCCAGACTTCGAATTTCAGCACGGTGAACCCGACGCTCGGCCTTAAGTCGCTTGATGCGATGGTGCTGGCGGGCGTAATTGCCTTTGCCGTGATTGCGGTCTTTATGATCGTGATCTTCAGACTGCCGGGCTTTGTCGCGGTGCTTACGCTGCTCGGTCAGCTTGCGATCACCTTTGCCGCGATTTCCGGCTACTTCCCGTTTGTCAACAGCTTCACGATGACGCTGCCCGGCATTGCAGGTATTATTCTTTCTATCGGCGTCGGCGTCGATGCGAACATCATTACGGCAAGCCGTATCAAGGAAGAGCTCCATACCGGCAAGACGCTGGACGGTGCGATCCATAAGGGCTGCTCCAACAGCCTCTGGTCGATTATCGACGGCAACATTACGATTCTGATCGTTGCGCTGATGCTGATCGGTGTGTTCGGACCGTCGAATATCCTCTCCAAGATCTTCGGCGAGTCAACGACCGGCGCGATCTATTCCTTCGGCTATACGCTGCTCGTCGGTGTCATCGGCAACTTTGTCATGGGCGTCTTCTGCTCGCGCATGATGATCAAGTCGCTTTCCGGCTTCAAGCCGCTCCGTAAGAAATGGCTGTTTGGAGGTGCGGATAAGTAATGAAAAAGTTCAAGATTGATTTTTACAAAAACAGAAAGATTTATTTTGGTATTTCGATTGCCGTGATTTTGATCGGCCTGATCTGCAATTTCATTTTCGGCGCAAAGCTCGATATTCAGTTTGCAGGCGGCGCGATGATCAAGTATTCCGTCGACGGCGAGGTGGACTCGAATGAGATCGCCGAGCTGATCAAGAATGAGACGGGCAGAACGGTTTCTGTCGCGACAAACCAGACCATCGGTTCTGATGCATATCAGATTACGGTCTCCTTCGCGGGCAATGAATCCGTTTCGCTCGAGGAGCAGAAGAGCATTGCGCAGTCGCTTTCCGATGCGTATGCTGAGCGTACCTTTGGCGTCATTGAGTCCAGCTCGGTTGACCCGACAATGGGCGCGAAGTTCTTCCAGAAGTGCCTTGTCTGCATGGCTATCACCTTTGCCATTCTTCTGGTGTACATTGCGCTGCGCTTCAAAAAGATCGGCGGTCTGACTGCCGGCGTTACGGCGATTATCGCGCTGGTGCACGATGTGCTGATCGTTTACTTCGTGTTCGTGATTTTCGGCCTGTCCATCAACGATGTCTTTATTGCGGTTATTCTGACAATTCTCGGTTACTCGCTGAACGATACGATTGTCATTTATGACCGTATCCGTGAAAATCGCAAGCTGGAGCCGACGAAGAGCACGGATGCCCTGCCCGGCATTGTCAACAAGAGTCTGAATCAGACGATGACTCGTTCGATTATGACTTCGGTCACGACGTTCCTTGCGCTGCTTGTTATTTTCATTGTTGCATCTGTCTATGGCCTGACAACGGTCAAAACTTTCGCACTTCCGATGATGGTCGGCGTAGTGGTTGGCTGCTATTCCTCGCTCTGCATTGCGGCTCCGCTTTACACGATGTGGTTTGTGAATAAGGCTAAAAAGTAATTTTTCTCACTGAAAAGATCCGGGAATGCTGAGGTTTTCCCGGATCTTTCTGCATGAAAAAGCCTGTGTCTATTTTGTGGACACAGGCTGCATTTATATTTGCGGTTCGTAAAGTGCTTTGACTTTTTTCTGATACTTGGGATAGTCGAACAGCACCGTGAAGTTAGCGATCTCACTGACCGAGCCGATCAGCGGCGCGTGCGCAAGGGAAGTGCCGGCGAGCGCCTCCTGCGCGGCCTGCGCGATTCGATCGGCGTAAATGACCAGAATATCCCGCCCGAAATAGGATTGTATCTCAACATCGACAGGTTTGGTAAGCCCGAGCGTGTTGTGCCAGTCTGCCATCCATTTTTGAGCCTGCACAAGATTGGTTTCCCGCTCTGCGATATTTGCGGCTGTAACGGCCTTTTGAATTGCTGTTTTGATCCGCTCGTCGACCGGAAGCCGGCTAAACGCCGTGCCGAACCATTTGCTGTATGGCGCATACTGACCGCAGTACAGAAATGCGAGCCGCATCAGCCGCTCTGCGATCCTGCCGCAGACAAGTGCCGAACCGGTCTCGTCGCTGACGGCAGCGCATCGCTTGACAAATGCCTGCTCCTCCGCAAGCAGAGACCAGTTCGAGGCGATCAGGTAGAGACGCACATCGTTCGGGTAAAAGCGGAGCTGATCGCGGATATCCTGAAGGTGCAGCCCATCGATAAAGAGCTTGCCCGCTGTCAGCGCCAGCAAACGGTGCTCGGAGAAGACGAGCCAATCCACAGCGGTGAAATTTTCCGGGTCGTGACGGCCAAGATAGCCGTCCAAGTATTCATGGACGGTATACAAGAAAATCAAAGGGGAGACCGGACCTTCGGAGATGTATTCCGCGTGTCGTATACCGTTGTCGCTTGGATCCGGTATGGAGAAGTTCACGCTGTATCCCGCGTAGGTGTAGGGAAATTCTTCCGAAAAAGCCTGCATGATCAGCGGCTTCAGCGCCGCGTCTTTCTCGCGCAGGAACAAGTAAAAACGCGGTCCTCACATGTGATCGGTCGAGGTTTCGTCGTCCAAGCCCAGAACGTCCGAGCCATATCCGAGAAGTCCTGCCGTATAGGTCAAAGCGGGAAAACGGCGGTCCAGAATCGGCTTTGCAACGTCAAAAAAGAAGTTTTCGCACAGGGTTTGGCCCTTGATAAATTTTGGCATATACAACGCTCTCATCACGTTTCTTTTCCGGTGAGCAGCCACATCACGTCGACATCCAGAATTTCAGCAAACGCCAGCAGCTCCATGTCTGTGACAATCCGGAGCTGCCCCTCGAGCTTCGAGAGCGCGGAGGCGTTGATATCTACGCCGCGCACCTGAAGCTGCGCCAGCAGCTCCTTCTGCTTCATGCCGCGGCTTCGGCGAGCCGTCTCAATGCGCGCACCAACCAAATTCTTGTCGCCCAGCTCTTTTTTTCGGATACGCATCCGCCGCGCCGCCCTTTCTGTCATACCAGTATAGCAATATTATAATCTGTATGGGCAGAAAAATCAATTGCGTTTTTGTAAAAATGGTTAGGATTATGCCGCGTGGGAAAAACTATCTGTACGCTCGCCATATAAAAATAAGAATTACTATTGATTCTTAAGAAGGAATATGGTATAGTAAACGTGAAAACGCATGATCTCCGGAGTTCCCGGCTATTTGAATGAATTGGAGGAAAGATTATGTTCTGCACGAAAAAGATATCGGACGACTTGACTTGGGTCGGTGCGAACGACCGGCGCCTGGCGATGTTTGAGGGCGTTTACAGTGTCCCGCGCGGCGTTTCGTATAACGCTTATCTCTTAAAAGATGAAAAAACCGTTCTTTTCGATACGGTCGACAAGGCCGTGAGCGGCGTGTTTTTTGAAAATGTCGAGCACGCGCTTGGCGGCAGATCTCTGGATTATATTGTTGTCCACCACATGGAGCCCGACCATTCCGCTACCCTGCAGGAGCTGATCCGGCGCTATCCGAATGCTAAAATTGTCTGCAATGAGAAGACCGTGACGATGATTAAGCAGTTCTTTACCTTTGATATCGACGCGTGCGCGCATGTCGTAGCTGAGGGAGACACGCTGGAAACGGGCCGACATACGCTGACCTTTGTGATGGCGCCGATGGTGCACTGGCCCGAGGTTATGGTCTCCTACGATCTGACCGACAAAATTCTCTTTTCCGCGGATGCGTTCGGCTGCTTCGGTGCTCTGAACGGTGCGATTTTCGCGGACGAGGTCGATTTTGAGCGCGATTATCTGGATGAAGCGCGCCGCTACTACACGAATATCGTCGGAAAATACGGTACACAGGTGCAGACGCTGCTCACAAAGGCTTCCAAACTGGAAATCAAGATGATCTGCCCGCTGCATGGCTTCGTTTGGCGACGCAATATCGGTGATTTCCTGTCGCGCTACCTGCTCTGGAGCGCATATACGCCGGAGAAAAACGGTGTTATGATCGCGTATGCTTCGGTTTACGGCAATACGGCGATGGCGGCAGAGATCCTGTCCAGCTATCTGCGCGACCGCGGTATCCCCACCGAAATGTTCGATGTTTCGGTCACGCCCGCATCGGAAATCGTCGCGGCATCTTTCCGCTGGAGCCACCTCGTTTTTGCCTCCACGACGTATAATGCAGGCATTTTTGTCACAATGGAAGCGCTGCTTTCCGATCTCGTCGCCCACAACCTATGCAACCGCACCGTCGCGTTGATCGAAAACGGCTCCTGGGCGCCGACGAGCGGTCAGCTTATGCGCGAACAACTCGAAAAGTGCAGCAATATCCGCTTTATTGAGAATACCATTTCGATTTGCTCTTCCGTCAAGCAGGAGCAGCTTGCGCAGATTGAAGCGCTGGCCGATGCGATTGCGGCGGATCTGCCGCAGCAGGTGCAGGCAGCGGAGCCGGAGACGGTGGCATCAGAGGCGGTTGTTGATCCGGATGCGCTTTTGAAGGTGCCGTACGGTCTGTATGTGCTGACTGCGCGTGAGGGTGACCGCGACAACGGCTGCATCATCAATACGGTCATGCAGGTCACCAATACGCCGAACCGCATTTCGATTGCCGTCAACAAGCAAAACTGCACGCATGATATGATTCTGCGCACCGGCAAATTCAACGTCTCGCTGCTGACGCAGGAGGCGCAGTTTGAAGTGTTCAAGCGATTCGGCTTTGCGAGCGGCCGCGACACCGATAAGTTTGCAGGGGATTCCACGGTGCTGCGCACGGCCAACGGCGTGCGTTATATCGGCGAAGCGGTCAACGCCGTCTTGTCCGGACAGGTGATCCAGACGGTTGACTGCGGTACGCACACGCTCTTTATTGCGGATGTCACAGAAGCGGTCTCGCTTTCAGCGCAGCCTTCTGTCACGTATTCGTATTATTTTGATCACATCAAGCCAAAGCCGGTTGTCACAGAGAAGAAGACGGGCTATATCTGCAAGATTTGCGGGTATATCTATGAGGGCGACACGCTGCCCGATGATTTTATCTGCCCGCTCTGCAAGCACGGCGCGGCTGATTTTGAAAAGCTGCAGTAAGATTTGCTGGCTTTAGGGGAATGGTTATGGGAGCAACAACACAAATTTTGATCGGTATTCTTTTGCCGTTGCTCGGCACAACGCTCGGTTCTGCCGTGGTGTTCTTTGTACGTGACGAGGTAAAACCAGCCGTGCAGAAAGCGCTGCTCGGCTTTGCGTCCGGTGTGATGATTGCCGCATCCGTTTGGTCTCTGCTGATTCCGGCAATCGAAATGGCGGAAAAGCAGGGCGGCATCGCTTGGATTCCGGCGGCGGTCGGGTTCCTGTCCGGCATGGGATTTTTGCTTCTGCTCGATACATTCGTACCGCACCTGCATGTCAATGCGGAGGAGCCGGAGGGGAAACGCTCCGGTTTGGGGCGTTCTGCTATGCTGATGCTGGCGGTCACACTGCACAATTTTCCGGAGGGCATGGCGGTCGGCGTCGTATTCGTCGGGGCAGTTTCGGGCAGCGAAATGGTCTCTGCTGCCGGCGCATTTGCCCTGGCTCTTGGCATCGCGATCCAGAATTTTCCCGAGGGCGCGATTATTTCCACGCCGCTGGCCAGTCGGGGAATGTCGCGCTGGCGCGCGTTTTCCTACGGCGCTCTGTCCGGTATTGTGGAGCCGGTCGGCGCGATTCTGACGATTTTGCTGACGTCTCTGATCACGCCGGCACTCCCGTACATTCTGTCCTTTGCGGCGGGGGCGATGATCTATGTCGTCATAGAAGAGCTGATTCCGGAGTCACAGAGCGGGAGCCACTCCAATATCGGCACCATTGGCGCGGCGATCGGCTTTACCTTGATGATGATTCTGGACATTGCATTGGGATAAGCAGAAAAGAATAAAATGAAAACGGTTTCGGCTGATGGAGTTTGCCGAAACCGTTTTTATGTTGCTATGGTTCAGTTGTCTGGATCCGATTTCCCGTCTGCGACGCCATCCTCTTTCGAGGCGGTATTGGCACGGCGGTAAGCGAGCGGCGTCATGCTGAACTTCTTCTTGAAAACAGAATAGAAGTAATTTGTATTCAGAATGCCGATGGATTCGCTGATCTGATTGATCGGCAGCTTGGTTTCCACCAAAAGCTGAGCAGCCTTTTTCATGCGCGTGTTCGTCAGATAATCATTGAAGGAGTATGCAGTCTGCGCGGCAAAGATTTTTCCGAAATAGGCGGGGGAAAGGCCAGCCATATCAGCGAGCATCCGCAGAGAAAGATCGGGATTTGCGTAGTTCTTATCGATGTACAGGCGCGCCGTTTCTACGGCCTGCTCATTTCCGCTTTTGCGGTTGATGTTCAGATGCTGGATGAGCAGAATGACAAATTCCATGCAGCGCCTGCGCAGCATATGGACATTCGGCAGGCTGCGGTCAATCTGGTTCAGCTTGTCGATCAAAATGCCGTAGGAGGCATCGTCAGTGAAGGTTGTGGAGAAGTCATCCATCAGAGACATCATCACGTGGTTGAAATAGGCGATTGCCGTGGCGAAGCTGACATTCGTCATATAGGAGAGCGCAAGGTCGAATTCCTGTGAACAGGCGTCTATGTCTTCGTTTCGGATGTGCTCGGCGAGCTTCATATGCAGCTTGTTGTGATACTGGTTGAGGTTAATCCGCTGCGCTGCCTCATCCGCAAAGAAAACCTTGCCGCGGTTGTGAATGGAGGAGTACTCCAGTGCGATCGTTGTTGCCTCATAGCACATGTTGATATTGGCAGAGCCTTCCACAATGTTGCCGATGCAAATCGTCGTCTCCATCGAAAATTCATTTGCCATGACATCGGATACGCGAAGCAGCTCAGTCTCCAACCGTTTCGGATACTCGTTATGCCGCAACGGCAGGAGAACAGCCAGCATGTTTTTGGAGTTGCGATATGTAACGATCTTGCCAAACCGCCCGACGACCTCATTCGTGATGTTCTCAAGCGCATAGCTGCAGATAAAATAATTGGAATCCTCCGGGCTCATGGCGTTTTCCTGCGAAACACTGTGAATCATGATGATGCAGTAAAAGGGGGCAAGCAGGTCGATACCGAACTTCTTGTAGACCTCCACATAGTCCGGAATCTGCCCGTACTCACCGTGTAGGAGCCGCTGGATGCTTCGTTTTTTGGAATCGGAATAGGAGGCGATCAAGCCCTGTTCAAGCTTATCCGCTTTGGCATATATTTCAGAGAATGCCTTGCTGAGCTGGTCGAGTTCGTTGCCGGCGCGGCGATCCGTCGAAGGCTTCTTGACATAGTTGCGATAAAGGATCTCGATCGGTGCAGAAAGCCGGGCGCTGGTGCGGTATGAAACGAACGTGCCAAAGGCAAGAACCAACAATCCTACCAGAATCGTTATGACGGCGATTTGCGGCAGCCCGCTGTAAATGTTGGAATAGGGAACGATATTGAGGATCGTAAAGCCGGAATACGGCGCTTTTGCGTAGGTGATCAGCGCTTCCGTACCGTCTCCCAACTTCTGCGAAAAGGAACCGGATGTATCCTGCAGCTCGGGAAGTTCCTCCGGGGGAAGGCTGACATAGGTGGACTGTGTGAACGTTTCAGAGTCGTCGTACACGGTGTTGGAGGAAAACGCTTCATTTTTGCGGTTCAGGATCAGAACCTGCTGGAAGCCGGATGCGTTGCGCAGATTTGCGATCGCACTCGAAAAATAGTCCTCATCCACATCGATGACGACCAGATCAGGCGTGCCGCCATTGCGCACCTGCACCTGAAATACAAAAGAATAGACGTACTTTGTGCGCATCAGCTGTGTGGCGTAATCCGGTCCGATCAAGCGAAGCATACAGATATCGGTGTATTCTGTCCCGGAAAGTGCCGTGTAATAGTATTGGATATCGCTGTCCGTCAGAAAATCTGCCGTAGAGCTCGATACAAAACGATTGGAAGCGGAATTGTACAGGCTCACATACCGCACATACGGATTGGAGGTCTGAATTTCGCGCAGCTTGATGCCTGCGCTGGCCTCGCGAAGTCGATCAAAGCCGGTTGAGGAAAGGCAGCTGTTCGTCGAGGAGTTCTGCAGAATCTGATGGCTGATCGAACGCATCTGCTCATACAGCATATCGGTCATCTGACACACCTGTTCAAGCTGCCGGATAGAAGACTGCTGCGCGGTGCGAATCTGCATATTGGAATACAGAGAGAAAAGAAGCAGGATAATCAGCAGGATGCTGAGGGAAACGACACAGAAAAAACTGATTAGATATCGGTTAAAGAGTTTATTTCCGGATTTACTCTTCAAAATAACCACACTCCAATTCGAGAGGAAATGCACGATCAAAAAAGAAATAGATAAGATAAAATAATCATAGTCTGTTTTTGCTAAAAAAGCAAGATTGAATTCGGAAAATTACATTTTTCGATGCGAATTTACATCTTGACAATCGCAAAATCAAAATTTTAAATATTGCACTAATTATTTGAGTTTTGTAAAAACCACGGAAAATTCGTGTTTTGCCTAATAAGTGGAGCAAATCGCGAAAAGAGCAGTTTACAAACCGTTCACAGAATGGTAGCATAAAAACATACGATATGGATCGTTTTGCGAACAGTGTGCGCTGCTGGCAGTTTTTGCCGTGCACTGGTGCACAACGACAGCAGAGTTCTTTCAGAAAGGGTGGTTGCAAAAATGAGTAAGGCGTCAGCTATGGTTGATGTCGGAAAAAAGAGGGTGAATCCGCTCAAAGAGCTTTGGCAGAACAAGTTCCTGTATCTGCTTGCCCTGCCGGCGATTGTCTACACGTTCATCTTCTCTTACCTCACATTGCCGTATATTGTTATTGCATTTGAAAAGTTCAATTACAAAACCGGTATCATGAGCCCGTTCGTCGGGCTGAAAAACTTCGAATACTTCTTTAAGTCGAGCTGGGCTTGGACGGTTACGCGCAATACGCTGGTCATCAACATTCTGTTTTTGGTTGTCGGCACGGTCTGCGCGGTTGTTTTGGCCATCGTGCTCAACGAGGTCAAGGCCAAGAAGTTCCTGAAGGTTTCGCAGTCTATGATGCTCTTCCCGTACTTTATTTCCTGGGTTATCGTCAGCTACATGCTGCAGGGTATTCTCGGCACGGACACCGGCCTCGTCAACAATATGATTGTTGCAAACGGCGGCTCGCGCATTCCTTTCTATTCGACGCCGAGCTACTGGTATCCGATCCTCCTGATCCTGAACATCTGGAAGAACACCGGCTACAACACGATCGTTTACCTTGCGGCCATCACCGGTATTGATGAGGGCCTTTATGAGGCGGCATACATTGACGGCGCGACGCGTTTCAAGAGAATCATCTATATTACGCTTCCGCTGCTCACCCCGACCATCTGCATCCTGACGCTGATGTCTGTCGGACGCATTTTCTACGGCGATTTCGGCATGCTCTATGCGATCATCCGCGACAACAGCTCGCTGATGCCGATCGCAGAGGTCATTGATACATATGTGTACCGTACGTTCAAGAACACAGGTGACCCGAGCCTTTCGATGGCGATCGGTCTCTACCAGTCGATCGTCGGCTTCATTCTGGTCTTCACAGCGAACTGGATCGTCAGAAGGAAGTTCCCCGAAGGCGCATTGTTCTGATCGGATCAGAAGGAAAGGAGTTGCTCTATGAACAGCACGGTTATGTCGGCTCAGTCCGCGACACCCAACAACAAAATCAAACGGAGTGCAGGCGAAAATATCGGCACATTCCTCATTTATCTGATCGTTTTCCTTTTTGCACTCATGTGCATCCTTCCGTTTGTCCTCGTCATCATCGTTTCGTTCTCCAGCGAAAAATCCATCACGGTAAATGGATATTCCTTCTGGCCGGCTGAATGGTCACTGGAAGCTTATCGGATGTTGTTCCTGCCGTCCTCGTCGGTTCCGCAGGCGTATCTTGTGACCGGCATTGCGACGGTTTTCGGTACGATTGTCGCATCGTTCATCACGTTCGGCGCGGGTTATACGCTCGCCAACCGCTCCTGCCGGTACAGAGACGGCCTCTCGCTCTATTTCTACATCACGATGGTTTTCTCCGCAGGTCTTGTCCCGTGGTACATGATGTGTAAAGCACTCGGCTGCTACGACAACATTTGGGCGCTGATCGTTCCCTCGCTGATGTTCAATCCCTTTAATATGTTCCTCGTGCGCAATTTTGTGCGCGGCATCCCGGCGGAGCTGAATGAATCCGCCAAGATCGACGGCGCGGGCGAGGTGCGTATCGCGTTTACGATCTTTTTCCCGCTCTGCCTGCCGGTTCTCGCGACGATCGCGCTCTTCTATGCGATCGGTTACTGGAACAATTATTTCAACGCTGTTATGCTGGTCAACAACGAGGACTATTACTCTCTGCAGATGCTCCTGTTCAAGATCCAGTCTGAAATCACGGCGATGAGCAACCTGGTAGCCGGCGCGACACACACGGCCAATCCACCGAAGGAGAGCTTCAAGATGGCGACCTCCGTCATCACGATGGGCCCGATCATCATCCTCTATCCGTTCCTGCAGAAGTACTTCGTCAAAGGTATGGTCGTCGGTGCGGTCAAGGGCTAATTTTCAGGTATTTACGGCTTCGGCCGATAAATCAAATAACATTCTATTAAGGAGTGAAGCAAGCAATGAAAACAATGAAGAAGCTGTTGGCATTTGTTCTGGCTCTGGCTCTGGTTGTGACGGCTTTCGCGGCCTGCTCCGGCGGTACGACGACGGAGTCCAAGTCCGAGACGTCTAAGACAGAAGAATCCAAGACAGAAGAGTCCAAGACAGAAGAATCTTCCGAACCGGAAGACGATGGCACCATTCATCCGATGCGCATTGTCCAGCCGGGCACGCTTTGCGCAGACTTTGACACCGGTATGGCGGCTGTCAACGAAAAGCTGAAGGCAGACGGCGTCAACATCGAGGTTTCCGTCACAAGAATCCCGTGGGACGCTTATGCTGAGAAGCTGAACCTCATGCTGACAACAGGTGAGGAGTTCGAGCTGCTGCATGTCATGCAGGACGTCAAGAACCTCTCTTCCATTGCGGGCATGGGCGCGATCATTTCCATCCATGACCTGATCGGCAACTACCCGGATCTCTACAACAAGTTCACGGAGACCGAGTGGCTCGGCACTATCTACAAGGGTGAAGAGTATGCGGTTCCGGCAGCTTGGAGATCCTTCGACAACACCATGTCCTACATCAACTATCGTTCTGACATCGCGAAGAAGGTTGGCTACGATGAGTATCCGGACAATGTTGACGACATGATCGACCTCATGAAGAAGTCTCAGGATCAGATCCTCGAAGACACCGGCATGAAGGCGTACACATGGTTCCACCAGAACCAGGATACGGCACACTGGCTCCACAGAAGCTATGACACCTATCCGTTCTATGTTGAGAACAGCCTTGGCATCGTCCTCATCCGTCAGGATGGCACAGTCGATTCCTTCTATGAGTCCGAAGAGTTCAAGCAGGATGCAAACACCTACTATGAGATGTATCAGGCAGGTCTGATCGACCCGGATATCCTCAACCGCGACTCCCAGAAGAAGTACGACGACGCGAAGTTCGGCGCAATGCTGGCTTCCCAGACCTTTGACCCGGCTACCGGCGTTACGATGCAGGAGAACGGTGTTGAGGGTGCGACCGTTGATTGGGTCGAAGCATTCGGCGATGACATCCCGGATATGATTTACACCTTCGTTCAGAACCTGAACGCAATCTCCGCGACCTCTGAGGATCCGGAGTCCGGTCTGAAGTTCCTCAACTGGCTGTATGCTTCTGAGGAGAACCACACACTGTTCCACTATGGCATCGAGGGCACACACTACACCAAGACCGGTGACCACAGATTCGAGCAGATCAAGGGCGAAGATGGCAATGCTCTGTATGTCATGGATACCTGGATGACCGGCTACCTGCCGTATATCTACTTCTCCTCGAACACCCCGGACAGCCACCTCGATTACTACAACTACAAGTCTGACAACTACGTCATCTCTCCGGCGGCTGGCTTCCTGTTCGACGCCTCCTCGGTTCAGAGTGAGCTGACGAACCTCCAGACTGAGATCATCGCTTCCATCTACCCGATCAAGGTCGGTATGGTTTCCTATGATGACAACATCGTTGCTGCTATTGAGAAGCTGAAGGCTGCTGGCCTCGATACATACCTCGAGGAGTACAGAACCCAGTTTGCGGCTTATCTCGAAGCAAACCCGAGCGCTCTTGAGAACGCAAAGGGCACGACGCAGGGCTAATGCAACACAACAAATAGCCTTTTATAAAGTCTGAGTTGCAGGGCGCAGGACAGCAAAAGTCCTGCGCCCTCGATTCATATTTTAAACAGATAGGGAAAGAAAACATGATTGATATTACAAAGTTCGGCGCGGTTGGCGACGGCAAAACGATCAATACAGCTCAAATTCAAAGCGCCATCGACGAGGCGGCGCGCACAGGCGAAACGGTTGTGATTCCCGGCGGCATCTTTGTCTCCGGAACCTTGAATCTGCACGGCGCTTCGCTGCATCTGGAGCCGGGCGCGGTTTTGAAAGGCTCGGAAAATCTCGTCGACTATCCGCCGCAGGATTACGTCCACAACGAACTCGGTGCGCTGCGCGCTCTGCTGATCAACCGCGACTGCGACAACGTCACAATCGACGGCAGCGGCACGATTGACCTGAGCGGAAAATCGTTCTACGACACGACCGTGAAGAACGTCCCGCCAAGCCGTGTCCCGTTTACCGAGGAACAGATTGCCGAGTGCACATATCCGATCGGCACACGTCCGAGCCAGTGCATTTTCTTCCACAATTCCAAAAACATCACGCTGCGCGGCATCCGTGTGATTGATGCGCCCTGCTGGACGATCAGCTTTAACGAGTGTGAGAACATCAAGGTAATCGGCGCCACGATTGACACCGATCTGAATGTCCCGAATGATGACGGCATCCATTTCTGCAGCTGCAAGGGTGTGATCGTTTCGGACTGCAACATATCGAGCGGCGACGACTGCATCGCGATTTCGTGTATTACGAATTGGGGCAAGCCCTGCGAGGACATCGTCGTCACGAACTGCGTGCTGCGTTCCTGCTCCAAGGCAATCGTGATCGGCTACATTTACAGCGAAATTCGGAATGTCCTGATTACGAACTGCATTATAAAAGAAAGCAACCGCGGCCTGTGCTTCATGTGCAACGATGAGATTGGCGTCATTGAGAACGTGCGCGTCTCGAACATGCTCATCGATACCGCGATCCGCGCGGGCAACTGGTGGGGCAACGGCGAACCGATCTTCATGATGGCGGTCAAGCACGATTACCACATCCCGGCAGAGCAGCAGCCGGAGCGCGAGACGGCGTACGCCATCCGCAACGTGCACATTGACGGCGTGACCTGCATGGGCGAAAATGCCATCGGCATCGTCGGCGAGCACGGCAACATCCGCGAGGTGGAGCTACGGAACATCGACTTTACCCGCAAGCCGTCCAGAAATCTGGCGCTTAAGGGCTCCACCTTCGATTTTGCGCCGGGCAGAGTCGAGGTTGAAATTCCGGAAACCTGCGGACTTTACATCGGCGGCGAGGCGGATGTGGAGCTCAAGAACATCAATACGCGCGCGTGGTCGCAGCTTCGCGCTTGAAATTAGGAGGTTTCTCTTGAAAAATATCATTCTGCTGCCGCTTGACGAGCGGCCCTGCAACTTCGATTTCCCGTCGAAGATTTTCAACGGGGAAAAGTATACCATCCTCCGTCCGGCGCGCCTCGGGCAGAAAAAGACGCCGGCAAGCTATGAGGAGATCCGCACGTTCCTGCTCGAAAACATCGAGAAGGCAGATGCGGCGGTCATTTCGGTCGATACGCTTTTGTACGGCGGCCTGATTCCGTCCCGTCTGCACAAGCTTTCGGAGGAAACCGTTCTCGAGCGCCTGATGCTGCTCAAAGAGCTGCGTGCCCGAAATCCCGAAATCAAGCTGTATGCGTTCCAGTGCATCATGCGCTGCCCGAAGTATTCCTCCAGCGACGAGGAGCCCGATTACTACGAGGATTTCGGTCAGGAAATTCACAACATCGGCCGCCTGACGCACCTTGAAAAGCTCGGCATGGGCGATGAAAAGGAGCTCGCGGCGCTGAAGGACGCTGTCGATCCTGCCGCGCTCGAGGATTACCTCAGCCGCCGCACATTCAACGGCGCATTCAACATCCGCACGCTCGACCTCGTGGAGGACGGTACGATCGATTTCCTGATCATCCCGCAGGATGATTCCGCGAAATACGGCTATACCGCGATGGATCAGCAGAAGGTACGCGCCGTGATCCGCGAAAAGGTGCTTGACGACCGCGTGATCCTCTATCCCGGCGCGGATGAGCTCGGCATGGTACTCGTCGCGCGCGCGGTCAACACGCTTGAAAACAGCACGCCGCGCGTCTATTTGAAGTACGCCTCGACGCTCGCGCCGCAGCTCATCCCGAATTACGAGGATCGAAGCCTGAACGAGACGGTCAAATACCACGTGATGGCATCAGGTTGCGTGGCTGTGCCCGCGCTGAGCGATGCCGATTTTGTCATGGGCATCACAGCGCCGGCGACAGAGATGCTCGAGGCCGACGACCAGCCTGCGAACAACATCCACTACGACGTGGAGCGCAACATGGCGGAGTTTTTGTACTTCATAAACGACTGCATCAAGCGCGGCATCCCGACGGCGATCCTCGACAACGCCTATACAAACGGCGGCGAGCTCCAGCTTCTGCGCGTGCTGAACAAGCAGGGGAATCTGATGAAGCTTGCGGGCTACGCGGGCTGGAACACCTCGGCCAATTCGATGGGTACCGTGCTCGCGCAGGTCGTCAACCGCCTGCACCAGAACAACAAGGCACAGGCAGATAATTTCCTTGTCGAGCGTTATATTGAGGATTTCGGCTATGACGCGGTCGTGCGCGGCTATGTGACGCAGAATATCCTGCCCGCGTGGAATATGACGTACTTCTGGTGCGAGGAGCCGCGCGGCAAGGCGGCACAGGCTATCTTTGACGAGCTGCAGAAGTTCATTCAGAATGAGTTGACGTCGATCGCCGACTGTGTCACGCTGGAATCGCTCTATCTGCCGTGGAGCCGCATGTTTGAGATCGGCCTCTCGGCAAAATACAAAGCGGATTGAAACGGGGATGTACCCCAAGGGAAAGGAAAATGCGTTATGACAAATGCAGAAGTTTTGGAAAGAATCCACCGCGGTGTGATCGTATCCTGCCAGGCGCTGCCGGATGAGCCGCTCTACGGCTACCATTTCATGGGTAAGCTCGCGTTTGCGGCGAAGGAGGGCGGCGCAGTCGGCATTCGCGCGAATACGGTGTCCGATATCATCGATATCAAGAAAGAGGTCGATCTGCCGGTCATCGGCATCATCAAGAGCGTCTATGACGACAGCGATGTGTACATCACGCCGACAATGGCCGAAATCGACGCGCTGGCCGAAAGCGGTGTGGAGATCATTGCGCTCGATGCGACAGATCGCCCGCGCCCGAATGGCGGCGACCTCGACACGCTGTTCAAGGCGGCGCGCGCAAAATATCCGAACCAGCTTTTTATGGCGGATTGCTCCTGCTTTGAGGACTGCAAGCACGCGGCGGAGCTCGGTTTTGATCTTGTCGGCACGACGCTCTGTGGCTATACGGAAAAGACACGCGGCACGGCGATCCCGAGCTACGAGCTGCTCGACCGCATCACGACGGAGCTTTCGGTCCCGGTTATCGCGGAGGGCGGCGTCTGGGAGCGCGGTCAGCTCCAGAAGGTCTTTTCCTATCCGGTGCACGCAGCGGTCATCGGCACCGCCATCACACGCCCGCGCGACATCACGCGCCGCTTTGTTGAGGCAATCTCATGAGTGTTCTGCTTGGCATTGATATCGGCGGCACGGCGGTCAAAATCGGCCTTGTCGATGAAACGGGGAGGATCCTGCTGTCGGAGACGCGCAGCGTCAGCTTCGACGGCTACAAGACGCCGATCATGACGACCGTCACAGCGCTCGCGGGCGAGCTGCTGGATAAAAGCTCCGAAAAGCCGGTCGGCATCGGCGTTTCGGCGACCGGGCAGATCGATGTGCACACCGGCACGGTTATCGGCGTCGGCGCGCATTTCGGCAATTGGCTCGGCAGCGAGATTGCGGAGATTCTCGGGAATGCCTTCCATCTGCCGGTCACGGTCATCAACGACGCGAACGCGGCGGCGCTCGGCGAGCAGTGCTACGGGCGCGCAAAGGGCAAGGACAACGCGCTCGTCGTGACGATCGGCACGGGCGTCGGCGGCGGCATCATCGAAAACGGTCGGCTGATCCAGGGCCAGCGCGGCATTGGTGGGGAGATCGGCCATTACATCATCGATTTTGACGGCGAGCCCTGCCCGTGCGGAAACCGCGGCTGCTTTGAGCGTTACGGCTCCACGGGCGCGCTCGTGCGGCGCTTTACCGGAGATCCCGCGCTGCTCGCCGAGCTCGGCATTCCAGCTGGAGAGGTCAACGGCAAGGTGATTTTCGATCATCTCAGCCAGCCTGCCGTGCAGGCCGCTGTGGATCACTGGATCGACTGCATTTCGTTCGGCATTGTCGGCCTCGTGCACATTTTCAATCCGGAAATCGTGCTGATCGGCGGCGGTATCTCGCGGGAAGAGGAGCGGTTCATCCGTCCGCTCCGCGAGAAAATCCTGTCCCGCGCGATGGAGCAGTTTGCGAAAGATCTTGTCGTGGAAGCGGCGGCGCTCGGCAATAATGCCGGCCTGCTCGGCGCGTGCGCGTATTTCCGCCAGATGCATGAAAATTTCTGATTTTCCTTGACAAATTCCGCTCTCACTTGCTATACTAAGAAATGTATAGGGGAGTAGTTTGCTCTTGGAGTGATTGATGCCAACAAACCCGAGCCTCGGCTCTGGCATGGATCTTAAAAGACGAGACCTGTGCGCCAAAAGCGCACGGGTCTTTTTGTTTGCTTTAAAGCGGACAGGCTCCCAAAACCTGCAGGAAAGGAAATGCTTATGAGTACCCCAATTGTTCTTCTGCTTTATTTTGTGACCGCTGCGATCCTCGTCTTTTTCTCGGTCAAATGCGCCAACTACGTCGATCTGCTCGACAAGAAAACCGATATTTCCGGCGCGTTCATCGGCGGCATGATCCTCGCGGCTGTTACATCGCTGCCGGAGCTTGTCACCAGCATTTCGGCGATCTACGTTGTCCACAACGCCGAGCTGATTGTCGGCAACGTCCTCGGCAGCAACCTCTTTAACCTCTGTATTTTCGGCGCGCTGACGACGGTCGCCGTGCGGAATTTCTCAAAGGCGTCCATCGGGCAGTCTCATCTGAAAATGGCGCTGTGTACGATCATAGCCTTTATCATGACCGGCGTTACGCTCTTTACGGGCTTCGGCCGCATTCCGTTTGTGAACATCAACCTGGCATCGCTTGTGATTCTCGTCGTTTATGTCGTTTCCATTCGGTTCCTGTCCGGCGATGACGGCGAAAGCGAAGGGGAGGACGACAGCCCGCTCACGGTGCGCCAGATTGCGGTGCGTTTCGTTTTGATGGCCTCCGGTCTCGTTGCGGCGAGCGTCGCCGTCACGTATCTGACCGACCAGCTCTCCATACGGCTGAATCTCAGCGCTTCGCTGGCGGGTGCGCTGTTCCTCGGCGTCGCAACCTCGCTGCCGGAGCTCAGCTCCAGCATTCAGCTTGTCCGTCTCAAAAACTTCAACGCGATGCTTGGCAATGTGCTCGGCAGCAATATGTTTAACTTCACGATTCTGAGCGTTGCGGACATCATCGCGGGCAATACAGCCGTCTATGTCAATTCGTACCAGACGAGCTGCATGCTGATCTGTGCGATGATTTCGACGCTGCTTACCATGGTCGCCCTGCTGGCCAAGCGCAGGATGCAGACAAGCGCCAAGGGTGCGGCGCTGCTCTGGTACGCAGTGCCTGCCGTGCTGACGCTCGTATCGTACGGCACGTTTCTGGTGCTTTCCGTACAGTAAAATCATTGGCACATAAAAAGCCGGAACAGATTGAAAGCAATCTGTTCCGGCTTTATGCGTGCTATTTATCAATCAGATTATTGTCCCTGAAGAAGAGGGAGATGCACCAGAGTGCGGCGACGCCGACCAGCGTGTAAATGATCCGGCTTAGGATAGCGCCCTGTCCGCCGAAGATCCACGCGACCAGATCAAACTGGAAAATGCCGATCAGGCCCCAGTTGATGCCGCCAATAATAGTCAGAATCAATGCGATAATATCCAGCATAATATCTGTCTCCTTTTATTTCGTTTGGAGATAGTATTACCGGGTACACGCCGTTCATACAAAAACTGTCTTTAATTCTTGAGGCTCTGGAGCGGGGCGGGGATGCGTCCGCCGCGGTTGACGAAAACGGAGGGAGACTTCATATTGACGTCCATGACCGGGCCGCTGCCGAGCAGGCCGCCGAAGTTCAGCTCATCGCCGACCTTCTTGCCGATGGCCGGGATCAGGCGCACCGCCGTCGTCTTGGAGTTCACCATGCCGATTGCGGCTTCGTCCGCAATAATGCCGGAAATGATCTCCGGGGTGATGTCGCCGGGCACGACGATCATATCGAGACCGACCGAGCAGACGGCCGTCATCGCCTCGAGCTTTGTGATTGAAAGCGCGCCGCTCTTGGCCGCCGCGATCATGCCCTGATCTTCACTGACCGGGATAAACGCGCCGGAGAGGCCGCCGACGTGGGAAGATGCCATGACGCCGCCTTTTTTGACCGCGTCGTTCAGAAGCGCGAGCGCCGCCGTGGTGCCGTGCGCGCCGCACTGCTCAAGGCCCATGCCTTCCAGAATATCCGCGACGCTGTCGCCGATGGCAGGCGTCGGCGCAAGGGAGAGGTCGACAATGCCGAACGGCACGCATAGACGGCGGGAAGCCTCCTGCGCGACAAGCTGACCCATACGCGTAATCTTGAATGCCGTCTTTTTGATGATATCGGCGATGGCCGTGATGTCGTCCGTGTCCTTTGCTTTGGCGATTGCCGCGCGTACGACGCCCGGTCCGGAAACGCCGACGTTGATGACGCAGTCCGGCTCGCCGGCGCCATGGAACGCGCCTGCCATAAACGGGTTGTCTTCCGGCGCGTTGCAGAAGACGACAAGCTTGGCCGCGCCGATGCAGTCGCGGTCTGCCGTGCGCAGCGCCGTTTCCTTGACGATGTGGCCCATCTTCTTGACGGCATCCATGTTGATGCCCGCCTTGGTGGAGCCGATGTTGACCGAGGAGCAGACGAATTCCGTCTCGCTCAGCGCCTCCGGAATGCTTTCGATCAGCGCGTAATCGCCGGGTGCAAAGCCCTTGTGGACAAGCGCGGAGTAGCCGCCGATGAAATTGACACCCACCGTCTTCGCCGCACGATCCAGCGCTTTCGCGAAATGAACCGGGCTCGCCGCGGGATTTGCGCCGGCAAGCATGGCAATCGGCGTCACGGCGATGCGCTTGTTGACGATCGGAATGCCGTATTCGCGGCTGATGTCCTCGCCGGTCTGGACAAGGTTTTCCGCGTAACCGCAGATCTTATCGTAGACCTTCGTCGCGGCTTTCTGAATATCGGAATCGATGCAGTCGAGCAGCGAGATGCCCATCGTGATGGTACGCACGTCGAGGTTCTCGTTGTCGATCATGTTGATGGTTTCCAGAATATCATGTGTGTTGATCATGGATGTATACCGACCTTTCGGAAAAAGTTAGATTCTGTGCATGGAGTTAAAAACGTCCTCGTGCATGACATGAATCTTCAGGCCGAGCTGCTCGCCGAGCGCCTCAAATTCGTCGGTCAGCGCACTGAACGGCACGGTGCTGCCGCTGATGTCGACCATCATAATCATCGCAAACATGTCCTGCATGATCGACTGCGTGACCTCGATGACGTTGACGCCCTTATCGGCGCAGATTGTGGAGACTTTAGCGAGAATACCGACCATATCTTTTCCGATAACGGTGATGACTGCTTTCATAGGAGTAAACCTGTCCTTTCCTGCGGATTGATTGTTTTCCCCTTCATTATCCATCAAATACACCCGTGTGTCAAGCGCGAATCGAATGCGTATAAAATAAATTGCAAAATGTCCAGCTTTGTGGTACAATACAAAACTGTATATAGTTTTGTCCTGTACAGGGGTGATGATACTTTGGCCTATACATATATAGCAGATTGCCACAGCCATTCAGACTGCTCGTTTGACGGCAGTGAATCGATGGCAAGCATGTGCGCGCGCGCCGAAGCGCTCGGACTCTCTTATTATGCAATCACGGACCACTGCGAGTGCGACCAGTACGACGGCTCTCCACAGTTCGGCGGAAGAAAATACTACGACGTTGTGCGCCGCGCTTACCGGGAGCTCGAAGAGAATCAGGCGCGTTTTCCGAAACTCCGCCTGTTAAAGGGCATTGAGCTCGGCCAGCCGCTGCAGAATCTGCCCGCTGCGCTCGACGCGCTCGATGGCCGCCGCTACGATTTTGTGATCGGCTCGCTGCACAACATCGCAAGTATGCCGGATTTTTACCATCTCGGCAACGAAGCGTTCGACGCGGATACGCTTGACCGCATTTTTCACGCGTATTTTAAGGAAATCTATGATATGCTAGAATGGGGCGTGTTCGATTCGCTTGCGCATATCACCTATCCGCTGCGGTATCTCTGCAAGCCCGGCGAGCGTCCCAGCTTTTCGAAATATCAGGCGGAGCTGGATGACATCTTCAGAAAGCTGATTGTCGACGGCAAGGCGCTGGAATTCAATACCTCGCGGCTGCTGAAAACCGACGCGCCAGTTCTGCCCGACCGTGAGATCTTCGCGCGGTACAGGGAACTCGGCGGCACGCGCGTCACGCTCGGCGCGGATGCCCACTGCACCGAAAACGTCGCGAAGGGCATCCCCGAGGCGCTCGACCTGCTGCGTGCGCTCGGCTACACCGAATACACGGTTTTTATTGACCGCAAACCGATACAGATCCCGATCCTATGGCAATGAAAGGAAGTAAGCGATATGGATAAGAAAATGGAAAAGCTCTTAAAGCTCCTGCAGGACGATGCCAAGCTCACCGTCAGCCAGCTCGCCGTCATGCTGAATCTCACCGAAGAGGAGGTCACGGCGGCGATCCAGAAATTTGAAAAGGACGGCGTCATCAAGGGTTACCGTACGATCGTCAACTGGGAGCGCACCGATGTCCACCGCGCGAGCGCGTTGATCGAGCTGCGCATCACGCCGAAAAAGGATTCCGGCTTCGATGAGCTTGCCGCGCGCGTCAAGGCGTTTCCGGAGGTGGAGAGCGTCTATCTGATGTCCGGCGGTTTTGATCTCGCTGTTACGGTCACGGCGGCGACCATGTCCGAGATCGCGATGTTCGTCGCAAAGCGCCTCGCACCGATCGACGGCGTCCTGTCTACGGCGACGCACTTTGTTCTGACAAAATATAAGGACGGCGGCGTGGACTTTATCACGGACTTCGACGAAATTGACGAGAGAGGAAGCAACCTTTGTGATTGATTACAGCAAGTATCTGAACGAGGGCGCGCGCAACATCAAGCCCTCCGGCATCCGCCGCTTCTTCGATATCGCCAACGAGATGGACGATGTCATCTCGCTGAGCATCGGCGAGCCCGATTTCTTTACACCCTGGCATATCCGCGAAACGGCGATCACGGCGCTTGAGAAGGGTAAGACGCGCTACACGGCGAACCGCGGTATGATCGCGCTGCGCGAGGAAATCTGCAAATTCTACAAGAAAAAATATCAGCTCTCCTATCAGCCGGAAACGGAGGTGCTCGTCACGGTCGGTGGCAGCGAGGCCATCGATATGGCGCTGCGCTGCATCATCGGCGAGGGCGAGGAGGTTATCATTCCGGAGCCGTGCTTTGTGTGCTACGACCCGCTGACCCGCATGGCGGGCGGCGTGCCGGTCGCGATCCAGACGAAAGCGGAGAATGAATTTCGCCTGACTGCAGACGAGCTGGAAAATGCGATCACCGAAAAGACGAAGGCGCTGATTTTCCCGTACCCGAACAATCCGACCGGTGCTGTCATGCGCCGCGAGCATCTGGAAGCGCTGACCGAGGTCATTATCAAGCACGACCTCATTGTCCTCTCCGATGAGATTTACAGCGAGCTGACGTACGGCGACCGTCCGCACGTCTCGATCGCATCGCTTCCGGGAATGCGGGAGCGCACGATTGTCATCAACGGTTTTTCCAAGACGTATTCGATGACCGGCTGGCGCATGGGGTATGCAGTTGCGCCGAAGGAACTGATCGCGCCGATGACGAAGCTCCACCAGTACGCGATTATGAGCGCGCCGACCATATCGCAGTTCGCGGCAATTGAAGCACTGCGCAACGGCGACGACGACATCGCGGAGATGCGCGACCAGTACGATATGCGCCGCCGCCTGATCGTGGACGGCCTCAACCGTCTCGGTCTGACCTGCTTTGAGCCGGAAGGCGCGTTCTATGTGTTCCCGTCAATCCAGTCCACCGGCATGACGTCAGACGAATTCTGCGAGCGGCTGATTTACGACAAGCATGTTGCCGTCGTGCCCGGCACGGCGTTCGGCGCGTGCGGCGAGGGCTATATCCGTATTTCCTACGCGTATTCAATCAAGCACCTTTCCGAGGCGCTCAACCGCATCGCCGCATTTCTCAAGGAGCTGAAATGAGCCGCGTTTATATTTCTGCACAGCAGGACTACGATATCGACCGGCTGATCAAGGCCGTGGACGAAATGTTCACATCGTTCGGACTATATGAAAAGATCGAGCCGGGCAGCACAGTCGTCCTCAAACCGAATCTCGTCATGCGGTCCGCGCCGGAGGAAGCGATTATCACGCACCCGAACCTCGTCTCGGCGGTTGCCGTCTGTGTGCAGCGGCAAGGCGGCAGCGTGCTCGTCGCCGAATCGGGCGGCGGCGTTTACAATCCGACCGTCATGAAAAGCGTTTTTCGCGGCTGCGGCTATACGGCAGCGGCGGAGCAATACGGCTTTTCGCTCTATACGGATTGCCGGTCGCAAGAGGTGGAATTGCCGCACGGTGTCCGATGCGGTCGACTTTCGGTCATTGAGCCGTATATACAGCCCAGAAAATCCCTTGTCATCGATCTTGCAAAGCTCAAGACACACGGCATGATGGGGTATTCCGGCGCGGTGAAAAACCTGTTTGGCGTTGTGCCCGGGCTGATGAAGCCGGAGCTGCACTGCCGCTATCCGGAAAAGGAACCGTTTGCTGAAATGCTCGTCGATCTGTGTGAATACGTCCGGCCGGATTTTTCGATCATCGACGGCATTGAGGCGATGGAGGGCAACGGCCCGACCGGCGGCGAAAAGCGTTTTGTCGGCGCACTGATCGGATCGGATAGCCCGTATGATGCCGATCTCGCCGGAGCGGAGATCATCAATATCCGCCCGATGGACATTTTGATGCTGAAAAACGCGCATGAGCGCGGTCTTTGCGCGGCGGATACTGCGCCGCTCTCCGTGCTCGGCGATTCCATATCGAGCGTTCTCGTGCCGGATTTCAAGCGGGCACGCTCGAGTGACGTCGATTTTATCACGCGTGTGCCGAGATTTTTGCAGCCGCTTGCGAAGAAGATCACGACGCCGTATCCGAAAATTCAGAAGAAAAACTGTGTTGGCTGTGGGAAATGTGCGGAGAGCTGCCCACAGCATACGATTACCGTGCGCGAGAAAAAGGCGCAGATCGATTATTCCAGATGTATCCGTTGTTTCTGCTGCCATGAGATGTGCCCGAAGCACGTGATCGACATCCGGCGTTTTTCCGTTTTCAATCTTTGATCAGGGGTGAATGCAATGCAATCCGTTGAAGTGAACGCTTATGCGAAGATCAATCTTTCGCTCGATATTACCGGCAGACGGGAGGACGGCTATCATACCGTCGATATGGTCATGCAGTCGATCTCGCTTTGCGACCGCGTGCGCGTGTCGCTGAATGACTCGGGACAGATTCGGCTTTCCTGTTCAAAATCCCATATTCCGCTGGACGGGCGCAATACGGCGTTTAAAGCGGCACAGTATTTTCTGGATGTTACCGGGCTGCCGTTCGGCGCGGATATTCATATTGAAAAGCACATCCCCGATCAGGCCGGCATGGGCGGCGGCAGTGCGGACGCGGCTGCGGTGCTCCGTGCGCTGAACCGCCTCTGCACGGAAATTTGCGGCGAGGAGCCGCTCAATACGGCAGAGCTTTTATATCTCGGTATGCGGATCGGCGCAGACGTGCCGTTCTGCATTCTGAACGGCACGCGGCGCTGCGAAGGAGTGGGGGAGATCATGACGCCGCTCGCGCCGATGGAGCCGTGTGTTTTGCTGATTGTCAAGCCTAACGTCGGCGTGAGCACGCCGGAAGCCTACCGGCAGTGCGATACCATGCCGGATCTTGGCATGCGCTATACGCGCAATATGGTGCGCGCCATCGAGCGCCGTTCGCTGGAGGATATCGCGCTGTGTCTGGGCAACCGTTTCGACGATGCGCTGCAGCTTCCGCAGGTGTTGGCGATCAAGGCGCTCCTGCGCCGAAACGGTGCGATGAATGCCCTGATGACCGGAAGCGGATCCGCCGTATTCGGAATCTTTCAGAACGAGGAAAGCGCCCTGCAGGCACAGACTGCGGCAGCCGCGCAGCTCGGGGAAACATTCCTCGCGTATCCGATTTCAGCGGAAGAAGCGCAGAACATGGTATTCTGAAAATTCTGAAAGTTTTTTGAAAAAAAGGGTTGACTTCTGCGGGAAATATGCTATAATAGTCTACGTTGTCCGGCAAAACCGGGACGGCACGACATATAGCGGTATTGTGTAATGGTAGCACAGCAGACTCTGACTCTGTTCGTCTGGGTTCAAATCCTGGTACCGCTGCCAAGCAGCCTCGAGATATCGAGGCTGTAATATCGAGGTGTGGCTCAGTTTGGTAGAGCGCTACGTTCGGGACGTAGAGGCCGGAGGTTCAAATCCTCTCACCTCGACCAAGATTGGACACCAATTTTGATACGAAGGTATCATGATTGGTGTCCATTTTTTCATTGGATTTTCTGCTATCAAAAATTTTGAATGCGGAAAGTTTGTCTGATGAATTGGAATGGATCGAGATAGTGATATTTTACGGAGGAGATTGATGATGCAGTACGATGAAATCTATCAGTTGGAAGTCAGCATGTGGGAATCAGCCAAAAACAGAAATCCAGAAGCGTTTTTGAATCTTGTCTCGAAGGACGCAGTCATGGTATGTGGTGGATATCGATGCAGTGGCCGCGAGTATGCTGAAATTGTTGCCGTGTTTGATTGCAAAACATATGCGATAGAGCATTTTGAAATTGTAAATCACGAGGCTGAGAGTATTCAAGTTCATTATGTGCTTCATATGGAAGTCAATCATGAAGAGAATCGTGATTTGTCCGGTACCTTCCATATTACCACAACATGGAAGCATATCGATGATAGCTGGAAGGTCGTTTTTAATATGGATCAAAGAGTTAATGGTTGATTTTCAAATGATCGATTTCTCAAACCTTTAATAAAAGATCGACGGGCGTGCATCACGTATCAAAGCAGGTCCCTTTTTCGTGGAAAGCATCGGTTTACCGGTGCTTTTTGTCTGCGTTCGACTTTTTTCTGGACTTATCCGCGGAAATCCTGTATACTGAATTATCCGAAAACAGTGTTTCATATGGGAGGCGGTTTTGTGAAATTTTTGATTCCGGGCAATGCGCCCACACACAAGCTCAACCGGCATTGGACGTTCTGCGTCGGCGGCTGCCACGCGAAAATGGTGCTGCGCACGGACTATATCCGCCAGCTGAAATTCATTCACGATACGCTTGGCATCCGCTATCTGCGGTTTCACGGCATTTTCAACGACGATATGGACACCGTGAATGACCTTTCCGCTGTCATGCCGATTCCGGGCGCTGAGGCGTTTTCCGAGCTGAATTTTCACAAGGTCGGCGTTGCCCTCGATAATGTTCTGTTCATCGGCATGAAGCCGTTTGTGGAGCTCGGTTTTATGCCGAAAAGCCTTGCGAGCGGCGAGGAGCAGTGCATGTTCTTTTACCGGGGCAATATCACGCCGCCGAAGGATTACGATGCGTGGGAGTGCTACATAGGCGCCTTTATCCGCTTTCTCCAGCACCGCTACGGCGAGGAGGAGATCCGCACCTGGTACTTTGAGGTCTGGAACGAGCCGGATCTGCAGCATGCGTTCTTTTCCGGTACCCAGCAGGATTATTTCGAGCTGTATGCGCACACCGCCCGTGCCGTCAAGGAGGCGGATCCGCTTCTGCGTGTCGGCGGTCCGGCGACAAGCGGCAGCAAATGGGTGGCGTCGTTCGTGCAGTATTGCAGGGAGAACAATGTCCCGGTCGATTTCGTTTCGACGCACCAGTATGCAGGCGACCCGCTCGGTGGCGTGGAGGACCAGGGTGGCCCCGAGACGCAGGATGCTGGCGGCATGGGCGATATGGCGGATTTCTTCCGCGGAGTCGGGGAGAGGCTTCAAAGTGTGGAAAATAAGAGCCTTCTGACGGGTCTGCGCGCCATCATGCCGGATAAATCGGAGCTCATCGACATACCGAATGATCTTTTCGCCAAAAATGCGGCGATTGTTAAGGAGCAGGCGCAGGGGCTGCCGGTTTACTACACCGAGTGGAACGAAAATGCGATTTTCAGCGCTTATACGAACGATACGCGAAAGGTCGCGAGCTATATCGTTAAGGCAGCGCTCGATGTTGAGCAGTCGGTTACGGCTTCGAGCGTCTGGTGCTTCAGCGATCTGTTCGAGGAATTCCATGTTTTCCCGCAGCAATTTCACGGCGGCTTTGGCCTGCAGACGATTGACGGTGTGCCGAAGCCTAGCTATTACGCGCTGAAACTGCTCGGACAGGTGGGCGACGATCGTCTGGAGCTTGACGGCGATGCAGCGCAGGGGGAGATCGGCCTTGCGGCTTTCTGCGGGAATGGCGGCACGCAGGTGCTTTTGTTCCGGCAGAAAATGCGCAATCTCAACCTTCCGAAAGCTGAGGCAGAGATCGAGCTTGAGATGCCCGCCGCACCGCAGCGCGTCACGGTGCAGAAAATCGACGAGGAACACGGAAACCCGCTTGCCTGTTGGCAGAAGATGGGGGAGCCGATCGAAATGAACTGCGCAGAAATCGAAGCGCTCAAAGCGGACAGCATGGTTCCGGAGGAAAAGCTTCCGTTTACATACACGGACGGTGTTGTGCAGATTCAGGCCGCGCTCGGTGTAAACGACGTATGGCTGATCCGAATTGAGGCATAAGCATTCTGGTTTGAAAAGGAGATGCATTTTACATGCAAATTATACCCATGACCATCGAAGATTACGACGCCGTCTATGATCTTTGGCTGCATACGCCCGGAATGGGGCTCAATACGGCTGATGACTCCCGTGAGGGGATCGCGGCGTACCTGCGCCGCAACCCGACAACCTGCTTTACGGCTAAGGAGGGAGATCGGCTTCTCGGCGCCATTCTTGCCGGGCACGACGGACGGCGCGGCTACATCAGCCATACGGCTGTGCGCGAGGATGCGCAGCGGCAAGGCGTTGGCACAGCGCTCGTGGAAGCGGTGCTTGAAGCGCTGCAGGCTGAGGGGATCCGTAAGGTCGCGCTCGTGGTCTTTGCGCGCAATGAAAAGGGAAACGCCTTTTGGGAGAAGCTTGGCTTTACGGGGCGGGACGATCTTGTCTACCGCAACAAGGCGCTCGCAGAACTGGTTCGCATAGATACCTGAGAGATGACGGGCGGGGCTTGACAACCCGCCCGCTTTTCTGTATAATAAATTTTAATCTTCTGTGTTTTCATCAAAGTTCCTTTTGTGGAGAGAAATTTCTTCCATACTTCTTGACAAATTCTGTCCGCTGTGTTATACTAACACTCGCGGTTGAAATGGAGAGGTGTCCGAGTGGTTTAAGGAGCTAGTCTTGAAAACTAGTGATCTCGTAAGGGACCAAGAGTTCGAATCTCTTCCTCTCCGCCACCTTTTTCATATTTTTAATTTCTTTACCATGGAGAAGTACCCAAGTGGTGAAGGGGCTCCCCTGCTAAGGGAGTAGGTCGGGTAACCGGCGCATGGGTTCAAATCCCATCTTCTCCGCCAGAGCAAAACCCGCATGACTGCTGGAAAGTCCAGTGTTCATGCGGGTTTTTGTTGCTTTTGTAAAGGTTTTGCGCACAAAAACCTCCTTAAACAGATTTGGACAGTCCTTTGTCTGCTTAAGGAGGTCTTTTTACCGGCAGGGCCGGCTTTGGATACGATTGTTTGAATACGCTCAGAAGAAGAAATGACCGATCAGCGCGATGGCGAAGCCGAGCATGGCGCCGCAGACCACCTCGATCATGCGGTGTCCGAGCGATTCGTTCAGCTTTGGGATCATTTCCTTGAGCTGCACCTCGTTCTGCGCGTTTTCGTCGCCGAGATACTCAACGATATAATTGATCGCTTTGGCATGCAACCCTGCCGCCCAGCGCACACCGGTCGCGTCGTACATGACGATCAGCGCCAGAATAAACGCCATGGCGAAAATCGGCGAGTCAAAACCATAGAGCAGATAGGAGGTCAGAAGCACCGAGCACGTGACGGCAGAGTGCGAGCTTGGCATCCCGCCCGCTCCGGACAGACGCTCCTTCTTGAATTCACCGTGCGAAAACATATGGATTATGGTTTTCAGCAGCTGGGCGACCGCCCAGGAAATAACGCCGACATTGATCAGCGGATTTGAAATCAAAATAGAAAAATCAAAATTCATCCTAAACTTCCTCTCCGTATCTATTCTACCGCCAAACGGCGGGCTTGTCAATTCTGTCAAGAAAATTGTAAGATTTTTGCTTTGTGCGTTTTGTCGCTCTTGCACGATGCGCGCGGTTGTGCTAAAATAATGCGTATGGCAAATCAAAGAAATTACGCGAAGGAACTGGATACGATCATGGAACGGCTGCGTCGGGAGGAGAAGCGTCCGACGCTGCTTCTGCATGCCTGTTGTGCGCCGTGCTCCAGCGCGGTGCTCGAGCGGCTGACTGAGCGCTTTGCCGTTTCCGTGTTGTTTTACAACCCCAATATTTATCCGCAGACAGAATACGAGAAGCGTGAGGCAGAGCTCGCGCGCCTGATCTCGGAAATGCCTGCCGCAAGGGATGTCACGCTGATCCGTGCGCCCTACGAGCCGGAATCATTTTTCGAGGCCGTCCGCGGGCTGGAGAGTATTCCTGAGGGCGGCGAGCGTTGTTTTCGCTGCTATCGGCTGCGTCTGGAGGCGGCGGCACAGTATGCGGCGGCGCATGGCTTTGACTATTTCACAACGACGCTGTCGATCAGTCCGCTCAAAAACGCGGCGAAACTCAACGAAATCGGCGAAGCACTGGCCGCGCAATACGGCGTGCCGCACCTGCCGTCGGATTTTAAGAAAAAAGAGGGCTATAAGCGCTCCATTGTTTTGTCGAAGGAATACGAGCTTTACAGGCAGGATTTCTGCGGCTGTGTGTTTTCAAAAAGGGAAAGGATGAAAAAAAATCATGGCAGTCATACATGACGGCGTCACATACCGGGCAGCGGATGCGCACGCGCATATTTATCCCGGCAAGATCGCGGAGAAAGCGACCGCGAATGTCGGCAAATTTTACGATATCCCGATGGACGAGGTCGGCCTTCCGCATATTCTGCATGAGGAAGGCACTGCGGCCGGTATCGACCGCTTTCTTGTCTGTTCCGTCGCCACAAAGGTGGAGCAGGTCGAATCGATCAACCGCTTTATTGCAGAGAAATGCGCGAAATATCCGGAATTCATCGGTCTCGGCGCATGGCATCAGGACGTCACGGATGTTTCTGGCGTACTCGACGAAATTCAAGCGCTCGGCCTCAGAGGCATTAAGCTGCATCCGGATTTTCAGCGCTTTCACATCGACGACGACAACATGATTGAGGTCTATGCGGAGTGCTCGCGCCGCGGGCTTCCGGTGCTGTTCCATACGGGCGACGACCGCATGGACTTTTCCTCGCCGCGCCGTCTTGCAAACGTGCTGGAGAAGCTGCCGGATTTCCTGTGCATCGCTGCGCATCTCGGCGGCTACCGCGAGTGGGCGGATGCCCGCGCCGTGCTCCGCGGCACGAACGTCTACATCGATACGAGCAGCTCGCTGTTTGCGGTCAGTCCGGAGGACGCCCGCCGCAGCATCGAGCATTTCGGCGTGGACAAGACGCTCTTCGGCACGGATTTCCCGATGTGGACGCCGAAGGATGAGCTTCAGCGCTTCTTCTCGCTCGGCTATGGCGAAGCGGAAAACCGCAAAATCCTGTTCGATAATTTTGCGAAGTTGTTCGCGCTTTAATCGGAAACAAAATATTTTGTTTTGTAAGGTCTGCACCGTCGCGTGCGGACCTTTTTGTCAGAATTTTGTGATTTTATGCGAAAAATCGAGGAGATTCCCCTGAAAAACTGTGCTAGAATAAAGAAAACACAACAGGAAAAGGGGAATATCGATGTCGATCACAGATGCAGTCACGAAAAACAGACAGGGGGAATCGATGCTGCGCGCCATGACCACGCGTGCACTCGGCAGGACGGTGCGCGACTTTACAGCCGACGAGCTTGGCGGTGGGCTCTGCAGTGCCGTTTACCGGATTTGCGCAGACGGTGAAACGGTCGTGCTCAAAATTGCGAGCGCACCGGAGGTTGTCACCATGCGCCACGAGCGGAAATATCTGCAAATCGAAGCCGAAATGCTGCGAACCTTCAATAAAAAGCTCCATATTCCGATCCCGCGGCTGATCGCGTTAGACGAAACGTGCGAGATCTGCCCGGTTCCGTATTTCTTCATGAGCTTCATGCCCGGAAAGCCGCTGATGCTTTTGGATCCGAAGCCGGATGAGGAAGCGGTTCTGGACATCAAACGCGGCGTCGGGCAGATCTGCCGTGCGATCACAAGTCTCGAAGCACCGTCATTTGGTATTCCGTATATGACGGAAACCTATTGCGCCTGCAACGCGGATTTCGTTTTGCAGCTGCTCCGTATGCTGCTTGACGACGCGGCGGACTGCGGCATCACGCTGCCGGGTATAGAGCCTGAGGCGCTGCTTGCCTTGATTGAAAGCCAGCGATCGGTGCTCAATCAGGCAGAAAAGCCGTATTATGTGCATACCGATACATGGGACGGAAACGTGATGGTGCAGGATCAAAAGCTGACCGGACTGATCGATTTTGCCGCAATTCTCTGGGGTGATCCGCTGATGAACCACGACTTTCATACATTCTCGAGAGAACCGGGCTTTGAGGAAGGATTCGGCAAAACGGAGTTTAACGAAGATGAACGCATCCGCATCGAGATTTACAGGGTATGGCAGCAGCTCGGCATGATCGTGGAGCGCGGCTTTCGACAGTATGCGGATAAAAATTTGTATTTCTGGGTCTATGATGTGTTCCGCGAATCCGTATCGCGCCTTTGCAAAATGACAGGTCAAGCTTGATAGAAAAATTCAAAAAATCGTGGAAATTTCAACCAATACGTGCTATAATGAAAAAAACTTATGATGGGAGTTGTTATTTATGGATCTTAAAGCAATCATAGCCCAAATGACACTCGAAGAAAAAGCTGCGCTCTGCTCCGGCAAAGACTTTTGGCATCTCGAAACACCGGAACGTCTCGGTATTCCCTCCGTTATGGTGTCGGACGGCCCGTGCGGCATTCGCAAGCAGGCGGATGCGGCGGATCACCTCGGCCTCAATGCCAGCGTACCCGCCACCAGCTATCCGACCGGCTCCTGCATGGCGTGCTCGTTTGACCGCGACCTGTTCCGCGAATCCGGCGAAACGCTCGGTCATGCGTGTCAGGCGGAGGAACTCGCCGTCCTGCTCGGGCCGGCAGTCAATATCAAGCGCTCTCCGCTGTGCGGCAGAAACTTCGAGTATCTCTCGGAAGATCCGTATCTGACCGGCGAGCTCGCGAAGAACTACATCAACGGCGTGCAGAGTCAGAATATCGGTGTCAGCTTAAAGCATTACGCCGCAAACAGCCAGGAATACAACCGCATGTCCAGTGACAGCGTTGTGGACGAGCGCACGCTCCGCGAGATCTATCTTGCCGGCTTTGAAACCGCTGTCAAGGGATCGAAGCCGTGGACGATCATGTGCTCCTACAACCGCATCAACGGTACCTTTGCGGCGGAGAATAAGCGGCTTCTGACCGATATCCTGCGCGATGAGTGGGGCTTTGACGGCTATGTTGTCAGCGACTGGGGCGCCACAACAGCCGACCGTGTCAAGTGTCTGGAAGCGGGCATGGATCTCGAAATGCCCGGCAAGAACGCCGCGAACGACAAGCAGCTTGTCGAGGCGGTCAAAAACGGCACGATGGACGAAAGCGTGCTCGATACAGCCGTGGAGCGCATTCTCTCCGTTACCCTGAAATATCTCGACAACCGCAAGCCCGAAACCGTGATCGATTTTGAAGCCGACCACGAGAAGGCGAGAAAGATCGCGGCGGAGTCGATGGTTCTGCTGAAGAACGACGGCATTCTGCCGCTGAAGCGTGAGCAGAAGATTGCCTTTGTCGGCAAGTTCGCAGAAGCGCCGCGTTTCCAGGGCGGCGGCAGCTCGCATGTCAATTCGTATAAGGTCACGAGTGCGCTTGAGGCGGCAAAGGACCTCCGTGTTACATACGCCCCCGGTTATGCCATCGAGACGGCGGAGCCGGATGACGCCATGATTGCGGAAGCGGTGGAGACGGCGAAGAACGCGGACGTTGCGGTCGTATTTGTCGGCATCACGGACGCCATGGAGTCCGAGGGCTTCGACAGAAAGAGCCTTTCCATGCCGAAGAATCATGAGGCGCTCGTGGAGGCCGTGGCAAAGGCACAGAAGAATACCGTGGTTGTCGTCATGTGCGGCGGCTGCATCACGATGCCGTGGCTCGACGATGTGCGCGGCGTGCTGTACGCATATCTCGGCGGTGAGGCGGTTGGCGCTGCGACGCTTGACCTGCTCTTCGGCGACGTGAACCCGTCCGGCAAGCTTGCGGAGACCTTCCCGCGCCGTCTGGAGGACAACCCGTCTTACCTCTACTATTTCGGCGATGAGCAGAACAAGACCGAGTACCGCGAGGGCGTGTTCGTCGGCTACCGCTATTACGACAAGAAGAACCTCGATGTGCTGTTCCCGTTCGGCTACGGTCTCAGCTACACGACATTCGAATACAGCGACCTCACCGTGGACAAGACCGCAATGCAGGACACCGATACGCTGACCGTTTCCGTCAAGGTGAAGAACACGGGCGCGGTCAAAGGCAAGGAGGTTGTGCAGCTCTATGTCGGCATGCCGAAGAGCCGTACGATCCGCCCGGATAAGGAGCTCCGCGGCTTTGAAAAGATCGAGCTTGAGCCGGGCGAGGAAAAGACCGTCTCCTTTACGCTTTCGAAGCGCGCCTTTGCGTATTACCGCACCGATATTTCGGATTGGTGCGTGGAGAGCGGCGAGTATGTGATTATGGCGGCAAAATCCAGCCGCGATATCGCCTGTACCGCGACCGTGCAGGTCGAAAGCACAACGGCGATCAAGCGCGTATACACGATGAATTCCACCGTTGAGGAAATCATGGAGAGCCCGGTCGGCAGAGAGATCGTCGGCAAGATGATGGCGGCGTCTCCGCTCGCACAGATGGATGATGATGGCCTCGGCATGGGTGAGGGTATGGAGCGCATGATGATGGAAATGCCGCTGCGTGCGCTGATTTCCTTTGGCGGAGACAGTGTGCCGGAGGGCATGGGCGAGATGCTGCTGCAGCAGCTCAACGCGTAACCAGTGAGGAGAATCAATATGAAAACGATTGTAAACGTGCGTGAGGGACAGCTTGAGGGCTGTCTCTCCGCTGACAAGAAAAGTGTGATCTTTAAGGGTGTACCGTACGCCGAGCCGCCGGTCGCTGCGCTGCGCTGGAAGCGCCCGCAGCCCAAAACACCGTGGGAGGGCGTTCGTCCGGCGAAGGAATTTTCCGCAAAAGCGCCGCAGGCAGACCTGACCCGCGAGGGCTTCTACGCCAAGGAGTTTTACTCGGAGGAAACCATCGCGCGCAATGAGGACTGTCTCTACCTCAATATCTGGACACCTGCGGACGCCGAGCCGGGGGATCGGCTGCCTGTGTTCTTCTGGATTCACGGCGGCGCGTTTCTGCACGGCTGCGGCGCGGAGAAGGAGTTTGACGGCGAGCAGTTTGTAAAGAACGGCGTGGTTTTCGTATCCATTAACTACCGCGTCGGCGCGCTCGGCTTTTTCACGCACCCCGAATTGCAGGCAGAGGACGAAAACGGTCTTTGCGGCAACTACGGCATTTACGATCAGGTGGCGGCGCTTGACTGGTGCCGCGAGAACATCGCAGCGTTCGGCGGTGATCCGGACAATATCACAATTGCCGGGCAGTCTGCGGGCTGCATGAGCGTGCAGATTCTGATTTCCTCCCCGCTCACAAAAGGCAAGATTCGCCGCGCGATTTTGCAGAGCGGCGGCGGTATCGGCGGTTTGAGCCACGAAGTCTCGCTTGAAATACGCATGACGTATTCCAAAAAGCTGATGGAGGCGCTCGGCGCGTCCACACTCGAGGAAATGCGCGCAATGCCGGCGGAGAAGATCGCTGAGGTGCAGTATACGATTCAGTCCGAGACCGGCCTCGCATGGCGTCCGGTTGCGGATGGTGTGCTGCTCGCCGACACGGTCGATGCGATCGCGCGCAAAGGCGAGGCGCACGATATCGACTATATGATCGGCTGCACGGGCGACGACATCGGCTCCGATGTGCAGCTTCTCGAAAAGAGCGCTGTCCGCTGGGCAAAGAACCAGCTTGCGCTGAACCGCACGCCGGCATATGTCTATTTCTTCAACCGCAAGCTGCCCGGCGACGACGCCGGCGCGTTTCACTCTTCAGAGCTGTGGTATGAATTCCACACGCTCGACCGCGCATGGCGGCCGTGGGAGGATTGCGACTGGACGCTCGAAGCAGCGGTTTCCGGCTACTGGGCGAACTTCGCGAAGACCGGTAATCCGAATGGCGACGATCTGTCCGTGTGGCACCCGTACACCGGGGAGACTCCGGTGCGGATGCTCCTCGCGGAAACCATCGGCGAAGAACCGGCAATTTCAGTCGAAGATTGATTTTTCTTAAAAAAACTATTGACAAGCGGCCTGTCTGCTGATATAATAACACTTGCTGAGCGCGAGTGCTGGAATTGGCAGACAGGCACGTTTGAGGGGCGTGTGTTTATGACGTACGGGTTCAAGTCCCGTCTCGCGCACCATCACCTCATGGGACGGTTGCTTTCTTCGGAGAGCGACCGTTCTTTTTTTGTTTTTTATTGACATGCCGGTGAAAATCTGATATTCTCTATACAGAGTGAATTGCATCAAAGGAGCATGGTACATCTCATGTGTGTCGTACGCATTCGTAAATAAGCACAGCTTTGCCGAATTTTGTCTACGGTATAGCTGTGCTTTTTTTGCGTCTGTGTATTGCAAATGAGGTGTATTTTTATGTCCAAAAATGCGGGCAGGGAAAGCCTGCCTTATTCGGTTTCCCAAAATTTCCTGACAAGCCGCAGGCTGATTGAGCGGCTTATAACATCCCGTTTTCCATCACGACCGCGATTCTGCGCAAGCTGACGAATGCGGATCCATGTGGCTCGTCATGGAAAAGGGCGCGGCGAAGCGCTTCTGCGGGCTGCCGAGGGAAAATCTGAACGCCCTGCTGCTCAAGCCCTTTTTTGAGACGAGAATTGTCTATCATTTCAGGCGCGAGGATTTCCATCCTGCGCCGCGCGTCGATACCGTCCTGCTTGAGCTAAAGCGCAAGGCTGTGCCGGATATTCAGCTGTTTGAACGGCGCGATTTCGCCGCCTTCCTGACGCATAGCTTTCGGTATGGCCTGTTCGGCTCACACGCACTGCTCACAAAAAAACAGATTTCCACAGCTCTGCGTCTCAGCGGCCTGCCACCTGTCGAGCGCTCCGGCGACATTCTGTACGTCCAATGGCTCTGCCTCTTTCGATGCTGGCGGCAGTTTGGGAAGACGATCGGCGGATGAAGCGGATTTTGCAGTATTGTGTCGTTTCGGTAAAGAAAACCATTGACAAAAGGTTAAAAATCTGGTATAATCTTTACCGTTGAGCGCGAGTGCTGGAATTGGCAGACAGGCACGTTTGAGGGGCGTGTGTTTATGACGTACGGGTTCAAGTCCCGTCTCGCGCACCAAAACGCCGCGGACTGAGAAGGTTCGCGGCGTTTTTGCATGTCTCTGGCGTCACATCGTCATATACTGTAACGGGGTGATGTACGATGGATCCATGTACGCTGACCGCGTCAATCACTGCGGCGGCCAATGCGTTGGCCTGCAAGCTGACGGATGACGAGCTGAGCCTTCTGGGCGCAGTTTTCATGCAGCTCGGCGATACGCTCGTGACGATTGCCACGCAGAGGAGCATTTGCCGCAGGATGCAGAGCGCGGTTGATCCGAGCCTGAAAGAAGGATAAAAAAGGGCGCTGTCTGCGGACAGCGCCCAAGCCGTATGCGATTATTTTGTGTGCAGCGTGTCGGCAATCACGCCGAGCAGCTCGCGGGTCGGATCCGCGCTGTGCTCCCAGTACATCACACCGAGCATACCCTTTTCCTTGACAAACTCGCACTTGCGGCGAATCGCTTCAGGGGATTCAAAGCTGATGAACACGCTGCCGTTCCAGAGATATGCGGCCTCGGCATCCTCGTCCCAGTATTCGGTGTAGCCATTTTCGCGGCGGAATTCCTCGGTGATCTCGCCGTAGTCCGGCCCGTAGATGCCTGAGCTTGCCTCCTGCAGAAGGCCGTTGTTGATATTTGCCGCGCCGGTGTAGTGCCGCGCATAGAACGCCGCGCCCACGACGAGCTTTTCAAGCGGCACACCAGCGTTGTGGAACAGATCGACAATATAGCGCGTGTTTGTATTTGTGGTGTCTCCGCGGCTCGCGCTGAGCGACGCATGGTGGCCCGCCTGATGCGTGAAGCCGTTGCGCATGTCGTACGTCATGAGCTGAACGTAGTCGACAATCTGTGCGACCTTGTCCATCTCGGTGTCGCGGACGAAATAATCGCCTGCGCCGACCGCCGTCGAGACGATACGGTCTGCGCCGAGCGCCTCGCGCAGCGCTTTAAAGAGCAGCGTGTAGTTTTCCTTGTCGCGCGGGTCACAGTCGATCTCTGCCTGATCGCTGCACGGGTACTCCCAGTCGATGTCGATGCCGTCCAGATTGTATTGCTCCACGGCCTCGAGACACGACTGTGCGAAGGCGCGGCGGCCTTCTTCGGTCAGTGCCATGGTGGAAAATCCACCTGCGCCCCAGCCGCCGACGGACAGCACGATCTTGAGCGCCGGGTTCCAGCGGCGGAACTGCTCGGTCAGCCCGATATGGGTGAGCTGGCTCATGTCCAGCAGACCATCCTTGATCAGACCGAACGCGAGGTTCATGTGCGTGAGCTTCTGCGCGTCGTCCGCCGTGACATCCGGCAGCGCGGCGTTGGTGGCATAGCCGATGGCGTAGTACTTCATGAAAAAACTTCCTCTCCGTTTATTCTTAAATCCATTATACCGAAAGCGGAACAGGAAGTCAATTTGAAAGCGGGAAACAGATGATGAACTTTGATGAAATGCTCAAAAGCGTGACCGCCGAGGCGCGTGCCCTCGGCATCCCGGTTGCGGATACGATCCGCCCGCAGGTGCAGCGCAATACGCGCGCGAAAAAACGCTTCGGGCGCTGCATTCACACAGCGGGCACATATACCGTGGAAATCTCTGCGTATCTTGAAAACGCAGACGAGACGTTCGTGCGCACTGTTCTGGCGCATGAGGTACTGCATACCTGCCCGGGCTGCATGAATCACGGAGCGGCATGGAAGCGGTATGCCGCGCTGATGCGGCAGCGGTACGGCTATGCAATTGCGCGAACCGCAAGCAATACGCTGCTGCCGGAGACAGAACCGCCCGCCGCACGGTATGTGCTGCAGTGCACAGCCTGCGGCGCCGTGTTCCCGCGGCAGAAAAAGAGCCGTCTCGTTCAGTATCCGAACCGATACCGCTGCAAATGCGGCGGGAAGCTTACCCGCTTACTCTGAAAGCGCGATGTTGAAAACGCGTTCGGCATTGCCGTGATAAATCAGCGCGAGCTCCTCTCCGGTGAGGCCGGTCTGTTCAAGCAAGGTGCGTTCGGTTACCACCGTACTCCACGGGAAGTCTGTCGCGAAGAACACCTTGTCCACGCCGTGGCGGCGGATCAGCTCGCCGCAGCGTGCAGGGGAGAGGGAGCGCGTCGCAAACGCGGTATCGAGATAGATATTCGGCTTGCCAATCACGTACTTTTCCACATCCGCGTCCATTTCCATACCGCCCATGTGTGCGCCGATGATGGTGAGTGTCGGGAAGCGATCGGCGATCTCCGCAAGCATTTTCGGCGTGCAGTGCACGACGTCCGGCGAATACGGGTCGCGTCCGGCGTGGAAGGTGATGGGCAGCCCCAGCTCGGCGGCAGCCTCGTAAACGGGAAAAACGCGCGGATCGTTGACGAAGAATTCCTGATAGTCCGGGTGGAGCTTCACACCCTTCAAGCCAAGCGCATGGATGCGGTGCAGCTCGTCCACCGCATTTTCGGCGGTGGGGAAGACGCTGCCGAAGCAGTAAGCGCCGTCCTTCTGGCAGGCCGCCGCGAAATTGTTGACCGAAGTCATCTGCGTTGGCTTCGTTGCGATATGCAGGATCATCAAGCCGGCGCAGCCTGCGGCGAACTCCTTTTCCCGCAGATCGCCATAGGTGCCGTCGCTATAATACGGGCATTGGCTGATCTCGGCCAGACGCGGCAGCGCTTTCGGCGCGAGGGCGTCCGGGAAACAGTGGGTGTGCATGTCAAATATGAGCATTCGGATTCTCCCTTCCTGCGGACAGCGGTTCGCCGTCCCAAAAAAACAAAAGGGAGACTTTTCCAAAGAAAAATCTCCCTCATAAACGTATTGTGTCTGCGCGATCAGTCGCTGCTGAAGGGCAGGAGTGCGAGGTGACGAGCACGCTTGATAGCGACTGTCAGGCCACGCTGATGATGTGCACAAGTTCCCGTAACTCTTCTGGGGAGGATCTTTCCTCTTTCAGAAATGAAGCGGCGAAGCTTAGCAACATCCTTGTAATCGATATATTCCGCCTTGTCGACGCAGAAGCTGCAAACTTTTCTGCGGCTCTTGCGACCACCGCGGCGATTATCTCTCTCCGGTCTGTCTGCCATTGCGAAAGCCTCCTTATCTTAATTCGTAGTTGCGCGAAATCATCAGAACGGCAGGTCGTCGTCTCCGATGATTTCCTCGAAATCTCCGCTGTTTCCACTCGAATAGGTGGGAGCGGGTTCGCTGTATGAAGCCGGGCGCTGCATCTCATTTCCGGCTGTGCTGTTACCGCCGTAATTGTTGTTGTAGGACGAGTTGCCGTAAGACGAATTGTTGTTGTAGGAACCGCCGTCACTGCGCTTGGAATCCGCAAAATTGACGTCATCCGCAACAATCTCAAAGGCCTTGCGCTTGTTGCCGTCCTTGTCGGTGTATGTGCGTGTCTGGATGGAACCGTGAACCGCCATCATCTGGCCCTTGCGGAAGTATTTGCATACGAAATCCGCCGTGCCGCGCCATGCGACGATATCGATAAAATCGGTCTGGCGCTCTGTGCCGGACTTAACGTAGGAGCGGTCAACCGCCAGCGTGAAGCTTGTAACGGCGATATCGCTCGGGGTGTGGCGAAGCTCCGGATCGGCAACCAGTCTGCCCATAACAACTGCAACATTCAACATAGGTAACAACTCTCTTTCGTTTCAAAAAACTTATTCTGCAGCGGACTCGTTAGCCTCGACAGCCTCGGCTGCGACAGCCTCAACGTCGATCGGCTTCGGCTCAGCGGCTTTGCGCGGCTTTGCAGCAGCGTTTGCAAAACGGGGATCCTTCTTGATGATGAGCGAACGGATGACGCCGTCAGTGATCTTATAGCGTCTGTCCAGCTCAGCCGTGAAGTCCGGTGTGCTCTCGAAGTTGATGAGTGTGTAGTAACCCTCAGTCTCCTTGTTGATCGGGTATGCGAGTCTTCTCTTACCCCAATCGTCAACGCCTTCGACAGTACCGTGTCTTGCAATCAGTGCCTTGAACTTTTCGACCAGCTCTGTGCTACCCTCCTCACCCAGCTTCGCGGAGAGGACGATAACGGTTTCGTACTTGTTCTTTACCTCTGTCATGGTTTGCACCTCCTTTTGGACTTTGGCCCCGTACTTTTAAACGGAGCAAGGATTGTTGTTTCCGTCATATAAACGCAAACTAACAGAGTTATTATAGCACAAAAATCCGCCAAGTCAAGGATAATCTCCCGATTTGGCGGATTTTTTTATGTAGTGCCGGCTTTATAGTGTTTTTGCAATTTTTTTGAGGTAAGCGCGGAAGCCCTCGCCGATTTCGGGGTGGTTCAGCGCCACCTCAACCTGCGCCTGCATGATGCCGAGTTTGTTGCCCATGTCGTAGCGCTTGCCGGTGAAGTCCACGGCGATCATACCGTCGCGGCGTGCGAGCGTGCACATCGCATCCGTAAGCTGAATCTCGCCGCCTGCGCCTGGCGCGGTGTGGTCGAGGATATCGAAGATTTCGGGCGGCAGGACGCAGCGCCCGAGGATCGAATACAGCGAGAGGATTTTGTCCTTCGTCGGCTTTTCGATCATATCCGTACAGGAAAACCAGTTGTCACGGATCGGCTCAACCTTGAGGGAGGAATAGCGCTGGATGGCTTCCTCGGAGACCTCTTTGACGCCGACAACACCTTTGCCGAATTCTTCATATGCGCGGATGAGCTGACCGCATGCGGGATCCTCGCCGATGATGACGTCGTCGCCGTAGAGCACGGCAAACGGCTCGTCGCCGACAAACGCCTTCGCGCAGGAGATCGCATGGCCGAGACCGCGCGTTTCCTTCTGACGGACGTAGCAGATGTTGGCGAGGTGGGCCAGAGAAACGACTTCGTCGTAAACCTCTTGTTTGTTTCCCGCAAGCAGGCGCTCTTCCAGCTCCGGCGCGCGGTCAAAGTGATCCTCCAGCAGTTCCTTGCCGCGGTTTGTGATGATGAGGATATCCGTGATGCCCGCACGCACGGCTTCCTCCACGATATACTGGATTGCGGGCTTGTCAACGATGGGGAGCATTTCCTTGGGCATAGCCTTGGAAGCAGGGAGTACGCGTGTGCCGAGACCGGCAGCCGGAATAACGGCCTTTCTGACTTTTTGCATGGTGACCTCCAAAATATACAGATATTAGATATTCAAAAATGCTTGAATCGCTATACAAACAAAATCGGTATCCAGCGCATGACGAAATAGCAGGCGAGCAGGCAGAACGTGACCGCAACATTGACGCCGCCGCGCTGCGCATAAGCCATGGAGGAATCGCCCTCATTCTGGCTGGTGCGCTTGATGGTCTGCACCGTGCGGATGCAGTGGTTCATATACATCCGGTTGCCGCGAACGCCGATGAAAATCATAATGCCGAGCATCAGCGCGTAGCAGATCAGCGGCGTGCAGAAGAGCAGGTACTGCGTCGGGTTATCCATCAGGTGCTGCGAAAGCATATCCACAAGCCGCACATAGGTCAGCTCGGAGGACGACACGCCGGCGGCGTCGACGACGCTGAGCAGAATCGGATTGACAACCAGATAATAAAGCAGCATGTTGCCGATGTATAGCAGGGACATCAGCACCGTCGTGATGATGCCGGCCTTATACTGCTTGCGGTACAAAAGCCATCCGCCGGAAAAGAGGAAGGCGGAGAAGTTGAACTTATTGCGCTTGTACATATTCATATAGCGGAAAACCGACAGATAATAGCCGGAATTCTGCTGGATGAGCTTGCTGGCGTCGCCGTAGGTGACGTTGTCCGCGAGCGGTTCCGCCGGATTTACGCCGCCCATCGGGTCAAAGGCAAACGGCACGCCCGGAAAGCCGTGCGGAATGCCGGCGGGGGGCGGATAGCTGCCGTAGACACTGCCTGTGCGCGTGTTGTCCACATTCTGATTCTGCGTGGTGTAGGCGCTGTTGCGGTGTTGGTCGGGCGAGCCGGTCAGAGAAGTGCCGCAAATGCTGCAGAAAAGCGCACTGTGTGCGTTCAGCGTGCCGCAGTTCGGGCACTCCTTATCTTTGATTTCGCTGGCAGCGTCCGGTGCGCTCGGCGGCGGAGGCGGCGCCCAGACACCGCCGTTTTCATGAAGCTCTGTAAAAATGCACGCGCCTTTTTCCGCGTAGCACGCCCGGTGGTACGGCGCGCCGCATACCGGGCAGACGACGATATCGTCGTTTTCCGTAAACGGCTTTTCGCAGACCGGGCATTTAATTCCCTTATAATCCAAAATAAGACCTCCAAAATCAATGTCGGTTCTTGAAAAACAATATAACTTTACTCTATTTTACTACACTATGCCAAAAATCGCAATGCAAAGCGCATAAATTTTCAGACTGTTAATAATTGCAGGGCGCAAACGGGGAAATCGAAATCCGATGCGCTTTTCTATTTACAAAATCGCGATTATCCGGTATAATAACAAAAGATATGTCTGAAATACGAATCTGCAAGGTTTATTTTTGATTTGAAGGGGTACGACAACGTATGCTGCAATTTGAAGAACTGAAAAAACAACTGGACGAACAGCAGGCGGCCCTCGACGACCTCAAGGATGCGCTCGGTCTGGAGAGACTGCGCGAGGAAGTGGAGATGCTGGAAAACAAGGCGGCGGAGCCGGGCTTCTGGGATAACATGGAAGCTGCACAGAAGGTTCTGCAGAAGACGGCCGCACTCAAGCTGAAGGATGAAACCTACCTGAAGCTCTGCGCACGCGCGGAGGACGCGCTGGCGCTTGTCGAGATGGGCGACGAGGAGGAGGATCTTTCTCTGCTGCCCGAGGCACAGGAAGAGATCGAAGCGATCGGCAAGGAAATCGAGACGATGCGCCTGACGACGCTTTTGACCGGCGAATACGACAGCAAGAACGCGATTCTCACGTTCCACGCGGGCTCGGGCGGCACCGAGGCGCAGGATTGGGCATCAATGCTGTTCCGCATGTACAACCGCTGGGCAGAGCGCCACGGCTTCAAAGTGACGACGCTCGATTATCTCGACGGCGATGAGGCGGGCCTCAAGAGCGCCTCTATCCTTGTTGAGGGCGAAAACGCATACGGTTTCCTGAAAAGTGAAGCGGGTGTGCATCGCCTTGTGCGTATTTCACCGTTTGATTCCGCCGGACGCCGCCACACCTCGTTCTCCTCGCTGGAGGTTATGCCGGAGATCGACGAGGATCTCAGTGTGGAGATCAACCCGGATGACATCAAGATGGAAGTGTACCGCGCGAGCGGCGCGGGCGGCCAGAAGGTCAACAAGACGTCCTCGGCTGTTCGCCTTATCCATATCCCGACGGGCATCGTCGTTTCGTGCCAGGTGGAGCGCAGCCAGTATCAGAACCGCGACGTCGCGATGAAGATGCTGATCTCAAAGCTTGTTGAAATCAAAGAGCGCGAGCATCTCGAGAAGATTTCGGATATCAAGGGCGAGCAGAAGGAAATCACATGGGGCAGCCAGATTCGCTCTTACGTGTTCATGCCGTACACGCTCGCGAAGGATCACCGCACCGGCTGCGAAAAGGGCAATATCACCGCGGTTATGGACGGTGAGATAGACGAATTCATCACCGCGTATCTCAAGGCGCTGAGCCAGGGCACGCTGGGCGAAAACATCGAATAATTCCATTCATCAGGGAGGCAGCGTTTCGGCGCTGCTTTTTCTTTGCAGAAAATTTGCAGCGCAGATGCATTTTTAAGAAATAATTCCTTTCTTTTTGCAGATGACTGTGGTATACTGAATTACAAGGTCAAAATTTTGCTTTGCATTGACCGGATGCCGCTGGCTCTCCGGGAAAACCGCCGGGAGCAAACAGCCCCACGCAGCCGCTTTGCTGCGTGCGATCGCTGAATCATGCAAGCGCGCATGGTAGAAAGGATGGTAACATTGAACACACACATGAACACAGAGCCTTTTGAGCAGTACGAATCCGAGGTGCGCTCTTACTGCCGGAATTTTCCGACGGTGTTCGTCTCGGCGAAGGGCTCGATCCAGAAGGATGAAACCGGCAGGGAATACATCGATTTCTTCTGCGGTTCCGGCGCTTTGAACTACGGACACAACAACCCGTACATCAAGCGGAAGGTCGTCGAGTATCTCGAAAACGACGGCGTGCTGCATGCGCTGGACATGTACACCGCGCCGAAGCGCGATTTCATCGAGTATTTTGAACAGAACGTCATCCGCGCACGCGGCTTTGACTACAAAATTCAGTTTGTCGGCCCGACCGGCACAAACGCCGTGGAAGCGGCGCTGAAGCTCGCCCGCAAGGTGAAGAAGCGCCAGAATGTTTTTGCGCTGATGGGCGCGTTCCACGGCATGACGCTCGGTTCCCTTGCTCTGACGACGAATGCGGACTCCCGGGCGGGTGCCGGCGTTCCGCTCAACAACGTCACGCATGTCCCTGCGCCGTATATGTTCCCGGGACTCGACACGGTCGAGTATATGGAGCGCCTGATCACGGACGATCACTCCGGCGTGGAAAAGCCCGCGGCGATCATCCTTGAGACGACGCAGGCTGACGGCGGCATCTATGTGCTGCCCACGGAGTGGCTCCAGCGCGTGCGTGCGCTCTGCGACAAACACGATATCCTGATGATCGTCGACGACGTGCAGGTCGGCTGCGGACGGACAGGCTGGTTCTTCTCGTTCGAGCGCGCGGGCATCACGCCGGACATCGTCGCGATGTCGAAATCCATCGGCGGCTACGGCATGCCGTTTGCAATCACGCTTTTGAAGCCGGAGCTTGATCTCTGGAAGCCCGGCGAGCACAACGGCACGTTCCGCGGCTATCAGCTCTCGCTGGTTGCGGCGAAAGCAGGCCTCGAATACATGCTGAACGAGCATGTGGAGGATGCTGTGCGCGAGCGTGAGCAGATTGTTGCGAAATTCATGCGTGAGGAGATTGAGATGATCGACAGCCGCATCGCGACGCGCGGCATCGGTCTGCTCTGGGGTGTCGATTTCGGCGCGTTCGAGGGCGACGTCGCCAAGGCGGTCATCACCGAGGCATTTAAAAACGGGCTGATTGTCGAGCGCGTCGGCCGCCGCGATTCCGTCGTCAAGGTCATGCCGGAGCTCAAGGTTCCGCTGGAAACGCTCGAAAAGGGACTGAAGATTCTCGCGCAGTCCATCCGGAACGTCGTTTCCTCGCTGTAAGCATTTAAAATTTACGGTTTTCCTTTGCAGGCGTCTTTTTGGGCGCCTGCTTTTTGTATATCAAAACGGACAATTATGCGTTTCAGCCAGAAATATGCGGCGAAAACTGCAAAAGTTTTCGAATTTCTGCATTGTGCGTCGTTCTTTGACATGGTAAAATTTTGAGCGGTGTTTCCGGTGGTGCGGCCGGGACAATTTGCGGTAAATGAGGGAAGAACATGATCAAAAACTACGTTTCCATGCTGAAATCGGAATTCAGAGGCTACGGCCCGAAATCGCTTCTGGGCGATGTGATGGCGGGTCTGACGGTCTGCGCCGTCGCGCTGCCGCTCGCGCTCGCGTTCGGCGTCAGCTGCGGCGCGGATGCAGCGGCCGGTCTGATCACGGCGATTCTGTCCGGCCTTGTCATCAGTGCGCTTTCCGGCGCATCGTTCCAGATTTCCGGTCCGACCGGCGCGATGACGGCGGTGCTCGTCACGATTATTGCGAAGGACGGCGGTGAACTGTCCGGCGTGTTCCTCGTCGGCCTGATCGCCGGTGCGCTGATGCTGCTCGCGGGCATCTTAAAGCTCGGCAAGCTTGTGCATCTGATCCCGAAGCCGGTCATCACAGGCTTTACCTCCGGTATTGCGGTGATCATCGCGCTCGGGCAGATCGATAATTTCTTCGCTGTGACCTCCAAGGGCGATTCCGCGGTGCAGAAGCTGCTTTCCTACGGCACGCTCGGCTTCTCGCCGGATTGGCGCGCTGTCGCGATCGGTCTGCTGGTCATCGCGATCATGATCGTCTGGCCGAAGAAGTGGAATGCCAAGGTGCCCTCCTCGCTCGTCGGCATCATTGTGGCGGCAGTTGCGGCGGCGTTCCTGTTCCCGGATATCGCGACGGTCGGCGCGATTCCGAAAACGATTTTCCTTGAGAATCGGCTGGATTTCTCGAAAATCGAGTGGAACGCGTTTTCCTCGTATGTCGGTCCGGCCCTGACGGTCGCGATGCTCGGCATGATCGAGAGCCTGCTCTGCGGCGCTTCGGCAAGCGCCATGACAAAGGGACACTTTGACGCGGACATTGAGCTGGTCGGTCAGGGTGTCGGCAACATGATTATCCCGTTCTTCGGCGGTGTCCCGGCGACGGCGGCGATCGCGCGTACGAGCGTCGCGATCAAATCCGGCTGCAAGACACGTCTCACCGGCGTTTTCCACGCGGTGTTCCTGCTGCTCTCCATGTTTTTGCTCGGCGACGTGATGTCCCGTCTGCCGATGGCGGCGCTTGCGGGTGTTCTGATGATGACGGCGTGGCGCATGAACGAGTGGCATGAGATCCGTCAGATCTTCAAGCGCGGCTTCAAAAGCGAAATCGCACAGTATCTGATCACACTGGTCGCGACGGTCGTGTTTGACCTTACCGTGGCGATTGTGATCGGCATCGCGTTCAGCCTGCTCGCGTTCATTTCGCGCGTGCTCGAAATCCACCTCGATCACTCGATGGTGGACAGCGCGCGTATGCCGGGCGTCGATCTCAACAAATTCGGCAACACCTGTGTCGTGTACATCACCGGCGCGGTGTTCTTCGCGAATACGCAGCGCATTCTGGACTATGTCGCCGAGCTTCCGCCGGCAGATCGCGTGATTCTTTCCGTGCGCGGCGTGTCCGTGATGGATCCGGATGCGGCACAGATGCTCTTGAAGCTTGCGGGCGACTACGAGGCGCGCGGCGTGGAGCTTTTGATCTGCGGCCTGAACGACAAGGTGCGCCGGATTCTGGACCGCGCGGGCGTAACGGAAAAGATCGGCGAAGAAAACTTCTATTGGAGCGTCGACCGCGCGCTGTTTGAGGAAAGATAAAAAGTATGGGCTGGGGCAAAACCGCTTGGACTTGCCGCAGCCCTTATTTTATGTTGCAATCCTGCGGCGCGGGTGGTATGATTTTACCAGACACGCAGAGAATACGATCTGTGTAAGCAGAAGAAAGGAAGCGGTACAATATGCAGAAATTCAGTGAGCTCCCGTATGAGCGCCCGGATATCGCGGCGGCGGTGGAGCAATACAGCACATACAATGAAGCCTTCCGTAAGGCGGGGAGCTTTGCGGAAGCAAAGGCGGTTTTTCTCGAGGCGGAAAAGCTCGATATCCATCTGAGCACGATCGCGTCGCTCGTCAGCGTACGCAATACGATGGACACGACCGACGCATTCTATGAAGCGGAGATGGCGTATCTCAATGAGAATCTGCCGAAGCTGATCCCGGCTTCCAAGGCGCTCAACGAGGCGATTGTTTCCGGCCCGTTCCGCGCGGATTTCGAGCGCGAATACGGCAGACATTTTATCGCCGTGCTGGAAAACAGCCTGCGCGTGCAGGATGAGCGCATCATCCCGGAGCTCGTCCGCGAATCGGAGCTTTCGGTGGAATATTCCAAGGTGGCGGCATCCTGTAAGACGGATTTCCGCGGCGAGACGTGCAATTTCTACGGCCTTTTGAAGCATATGGAAAGCTGTGACCGCGCGGAGCGCAAGGAAGCCTTTGAAAAGTGGGCGGCGCTCTACGAGAGCGTTTCCGATGAACTCGACGCGCTCTACGACAAGCTGATCGAGGTGCGTCTTGCGATGGCGGAGAAGCTTGGCTTCAAGGACTACACGGAGCTGGCATACCGCAATATGGGTCGTCTCGACTACACGCCCGAACATGTCGCGAAGTTCCGCGAGCAGGTGCGCACAGTCATCACACCGGCGGTTTCGCGTATGCGCGAGGCGCAGGCGAAGCGTCTCGGCCTGGATAAAATCAAGTATTACGATGAGAGTCTCGTCTTTGCCGACGGCAATGCCGATCCGATCGGTGGCAAAGACTACATGGTGAACGCCGCGTCTGAAATGTACGGCGCACTGTCGCCGGAAACGAAGGAATTCTTCGATTTCATGACAAAATACGAGCTGTTTGATCTCGAAACACGCCCGGGCAAGCACCTCGGCGGCTATTGCACCTCGCTGCCGGAATACAAGGCGCCGTTCATCTTCTCGAATTTCAACGGCACCTCCGCCGATGTGGACGTTCTGACGCACGAGGCGGGCCACGCTTTCCAGTGCTACCTCGGCGAGCGGCTGATCCCGGTCAGCGTCCTGCAGAACTCGACGAGCGAGATCTGCGAAATCCACTCGATGTCGATGGAGTTTTTCACCTATCCGTGGATGGAGAAATTCTTCGGCGACCGCGCGGACGAATACCGTTATGCACATCTGTGCAGCGCGCTATCTGTCATTCCGTATATGGTAAGCGTTGACGAGTTCCAGCACGTCGTGTACGCAAACCCGAAGATGAGCGCCAAGGAGCGCCGCGCGGCATGGCGTGAAATCGAGAAGAAATACATGCCTTGGCGCGACTACGACGGCAACGCGTTTCTCGAGAACGGCGGATTCTGGATGCAGAAGCAGCACATTTTCCTCTATCCGTTCTACTATATCGACTACGCGCTGGCGCAGATCTGCACCTTCAGCCTGTACGACGAAATGAAGCGCGACCGCGAAAGCGCATGGGCGCGTTACCTCAAGCTGTGCAGAGCGGGCGGCACAATGGGTTACTTCGACCTGCTGCATTCCGTCGGCATTCCGGTTCCGTTTGAAGACGGCGCGGTGGAAAAGGCAGTTCGCGGCGTTATCGAGGAAATTGAATCCGCAAAATATTGAGCATAGCAAAAGCGGAGACAGCGAGCAAAATTCGCCGTCTCCGCTTTCCTTTTTATTTAGCCCGCAGCTGCGGTAAAGGTGCCTGTGCTGACAGAAGTGAGGTAGTCCTCTTCAAAACCGTAGGCGAGATACAAAAAGTGTGCGCGCACGTCGCATTCCCAGCTTGTCACGTCGGTGAACATCGTGTCAAATTTCGTATCGGAACACAGCTTGTCGTGTGTTTCTTCATAGCTGCCCTGCCCGGTTGTAAAGGGGAGCGCGCAGCCGGTGTAGACGCGCGTGTCGTCGCTCATGCCGAAATAGGAAAGCCCCGCGCCGCCGGTCGAGCCGTTTTCAAAGGTCGGGTCAAAGTGATAAAGATGGCCGTCCAGCTCGGCGATGACCCAAAAGTGTTCGTCGTCCGCCGCTGTGCCATAGGCAAGCTGAGACGGAATGCCGTTTTGGTTGAACAGGTAGTTGAGCGCTGCGGCGAATTCCGCCGTGCCGCCTTTTTTCTCTGTCATCATGCGATAGAGGGAATTGTCCTCGCTTTCCTCAAAGGTGAAGCAGGAGGAAACCGCGCGGTACAGTCCGAGCGCCGTCTCCAGCGTGTTCGATTCGGTGTATACCGCGCCCTCGACGACGTATTTTGCCGCCTCGTCAAAGGCATCGGCGCTGCCGGTTCCGCTGTATGTAATCAGAATCGCACCGTCGGTGATCTCCGGCTGCGCAAACGCGCGGTACGGCGATTCTTCAAAAACGGCGACAGCCTTTTCAGCGCTTTCCAGGTCTGCCGCGGCGACGGATTCTTCCCCGGCACAGACCGCGTCGATCAGCGCTTCGTAATCGCCGCGCGCGTCGCCGAGATAAACCTGCGCATCCATGGAGACAACGTAGCGGTCGGTATTGAAAACGCACGGCTCCGGCGCCGGCTCCTCCGATGATTCCGGCTCCTCGAGAAAGCCGGGATCGCCGGGCGCAGGTTCCGGCGCGGGCGTCGGCGTCAAATCCGCCGGGTCAGAAGGCTGGCTGCCGCAGCCCGCGAAGGCGACAAGCAGCATGGAGAGCGAAAGAAGCAGGATGAACAATCGTTTCATAAAGGTTTCCTCCATCAACGGACGCCGTCGGGACGGGAGCCGAATTTCCGCTTGGCGCGGATGTCCTTGCCGCGGAACGGCATGCGGTCGTAAAACCCGAGCACGCGGGAAACAAAGCGCTCGTTATAGCGCTTTTCCAGCTCCTGCATCGAGAGGTTTGTGCTGATGATCGTCGGCTTTTTGAGCATGATCCGCGTATCAATTATGTTGTAAATCATCGCCGTGATGTACGATGAGGAAATTTCCATGCCGAGGTCGTCAATGATCAGCAGGTCACAGTCACTGAGCAGCTCCAGCGTGTCGCCGCCCTCCTCGGGGCGCGTGAACCGCTCGCGCTCGAGCGAAATCGCGAAATTCTGCGCCGTACCGTATACAACGCCGTAGCCCTTATCGATCGCGGCAGAGGCGATAGCGAGCGAAAGATGCGTCTTGCCGAGCCCTGTCGCGCCAGTGAAAAACAGATTGCCGGCGTCCTTTGAAAAATTGTCGGCATAACGCCTGCAGTAATCAAGAATGTAGCGCATCTGCTCGCGATCCGAGCGCCCGCCGTTCACGCGCTCGTCGGAGTAGTAGTCGAGTGAAAAGTCCGCGAAGGTCGAGAGCGTGAGGGGGGAGATACGGTTCAGATTTTCGTAGGCGATCTGTCGCAGCAGCGCGCGGTGGCAGGCGCACATGCGGCCGTCCACGTAGCCGGTGTCCTCGCACTTTTTGCAGACGTACTGCGGCTCGATGTCCTCGCGCGTGTAGCCGTGGGCAGCGAGCAATTCGGCGAAATGGCGCTGCAGCGTGAGGTTTTCCGCCTTGAGTGTTTCCAGAGACGCGCGGACGTCCGTGCCGCGCAGCACAGCCTTGGCCGCCTGGCTTGCGGTGGATGCAATGCGGCGGCGCACCGTCTCAGCCTCAGGGCATACGGCGTAAAACGCGTCGAGTGCACGCTGCGCTTTGCGCTGCGCGTCGCTGTGCCGCTTATTCAGTTCATTTTCGGCCTGCAGATAGACCTGTCTCGAATATCCCATGATCGGTTCCTTCCCGGATTACTTCTCCGTGCTGAAGATGTCGTACTTCTCGTATTCGTCGAGATCGTAGGACGGCCCGCGCTTTGCCTCGCGGCGCGCGTCGGCGGCGATTTTCTCGTCTATCGCATCCTTGAGCGTGCGGATGCCCGTGTTGTGCCACGACTCAATGATCGCGTTGATGTATTTCATATTGACCTTGCCGGTATTGTCCACACAGCGGTTGTACGCTTCGTTCAGAAGCTCGTCGGGCATATTCCACTCGCAGACCCATCGGTGCGCATACTGTCCCTCGTTCTTGCTCGGCGCACGGCGCGAGGTCATGCCGAAAGCGCGCTCGCAGCGCTTCCATGCGGCGGCGGTCTCGTCGAGCTCACGGAGCTTTTCCTCCGCGGCCTCGATGCTCAATATATTGGAATCCGCCCAGTTGCGGACGGTCGATTCGATATAGCTTGTGTTTGCGCGCCCGATTTTGTTCGCGTAGGCGACGAGCATCAGAATCACCTCGCAGGGCAGGCCGTAATCCTCGTGTGCCTGAATCAGTGTGCTGGAAAGCGCGGGGGAGAGCGTTTTGCCGAGCATGGCCTCCGCTTCCTCAACAAGGCGGCGAATCGCCGGAGAGGCCTCTACGCGCTCTGAGATGTATACGCCGTCCGGGCGGAGCATCCGGCGCGGCGCTGTGGGAATGCGCGCAGGCAAGGGTTCCTGCGGTGCCGCAGCTTCCGTTTCCTGCGCTGCGGGCAGGAGTGTCGTCGTGAGCGCGTCGTCCTCCTGCCGAAGCAGGCCGTTCTGCACCCAGAAGCCTATGGCGTTCTCCGCGCTCTGCGGGCGAATGCCGACAGCTTCGGCGATTTCTTCGGCGGAGTATGTTCGCCCGCCGTTTCTGAGTAGCCAGAGTACGACCTTGAGCTGATCGCCGTCTGCTGTTTTGATATATCGGTCAACGAGTGCGCCGGGCACGGCGAAAACCGAGCTCCACGCCCCGAGATTCAAGGCATATCCCATGGATAAGACGCTCCTTTCCAAAAGCTCTGAGATCCCATTCGTAAAAATAAGTATAGCATAGTTTCCGCCGCCGTACAAGCGCGGATTCGGGAAGGAAAAGGCCCGAAAAAATATTTTGAAGAAAAAAGAGAGAAAAATGAAAACAACTCTTGACTTCAACCGGGTTTTTATGTATAATAGGTGGCGTTGCAAAACTTGATATGCTGATGTGGCTCAATGGCAGAGCAGTTCACTCGTAATGAACAGGTTGTCAGTTCGATTCTGACCATCAGCTCCAGAAAACCCCAGTGCTTGGCTGTTTGGCAGGCGCTGGGATTTCTTTTTGTGCCTTGCATAGTTTTCGGGAAGCCGAGCAGACTAGCCGTGAGGTGATTTTATGGAAAAATTGGAGCTGCCGCTCGGCTTGGGTATGGCGCTGGCGCAGAATGAGCCGGCTATGAAGCGGTTTGAGGACATGACGGAAGCACAAAAGCGGGCAGTGATCGAGCGTGCGCACGGTGTCCGCTCCAAAAACGAGATGCGGCAGCTGGTTGCCGGGCTTTGTGGGAATGGTATGCAGGCATAGCGCCTGCGTATCATTCCTTTTCACATACCGCGAAGGCGAAGATGTCCTGCGGCTGCCACAGGTAGTCGTCGCCGCATACATAGCCGCGGAGCCACAGGATGCCGTCCACATGCCGCAGGTATAATCCAGCAGGAAAGGCTTCATCGCCGGAGAGACGTTCCGAAGCGACGACGATCGCACCCTGCGGGGAATGGTGTGCGCCTGAAAGAACGGAATTTGTGCTCTGCGGCTGCGCATCCAAAGCAAGCCGCAGGAAAAGCGCCGTTTCCGGCGCACAGGGAGACAGTCCGTTGCGCGCGGCAAGACGGAAGATCTGCGGGAGCGTGGCGCCGCCCGCGCAGCCAAGCGCGCCGAGCTCCAAAATCCGGAGCGTCACCGTTTGCGGCTGATCGAGCAGATGAAAGCCGGGATGGCCGAGCCACTGCCGCGCGTAATCGTTTAATTGTATGCCTTGCCGCTGCAGCCGTGCGAGGATTTCCTCCCGGCCAACACCCCCGATTGTCAGTTTGATTTCCATAGCGTTCATTCCTCCGGGCCTTATCCCGCGATTTAACATTCCCGTCATTGATTCCGCAGCCGATTTATGCTATTCTATGAAGCAAGGAACCGGGGGAGGAGTGTGCGGGATGCGAAGCGATGAATTTATCGATCTGTATAAGCAGCTGGAAGATGCGCTCGAGGAGAAATTCAGCGGTATAAAACGCCGGTATTCGAGTGTCATCTTTGAGTATATCAACCATTATGAGAGCGCACCGGTGCGCGAATCGCTGAATCTCTGCCGCGAGATCCGCAACCTGATGACGCACAACGCGAACCTCGGCGGCGAGCCCATCGTCGAGCCGAGCGAGCCGGTTGTCGAATCGCTGCGCCAGACGCTCGAGTATGTCCGCCGCCCACCGCTTGCGCTTGAGTTTGCGACAACCGGAGGCCGTATCGTCTGTGCCGGCCTCTCAGAACGCGTGCTGAAGCTGATGGCAACGATGGAGAAAAACGGTTTTTCACATATCCCGATCGTCGAGAAGAAACAGTTTGTCGGCGTGTTCAGCGTCTCGACGATTTTTTCTTGCGTAATGCAGGAGCCAGAGCTGCACATCACGCCCGAGACGACGATCCGCGAGCTTGGCGAAATGCTGCCTGTCGACCGCCATATCGAGAACTATGCCTTTGTGGGGCGGGAGACCACCTGCATACAGGCGCGCCGGATGTTTGAGACAATCCGCGGCAAAAACAAGCGCCTTTCCGTAATCTTCATCACGGAAACCGGCAGTCGGGAGGAACCGCTGCTCGGTATGCTGACGCCGTGGGATGTGATGAAGGAAAGCTGATAATAAAAAATGAGCACCGAAGACCGGTGCTCATCATTTTAAGGTCAGCTTTAGACTGCTCTTGTAACCTTGCCGGAACGCAAGCAGCGGGTGCAGGCGTATACACGCTTCGGTGTACCGTTAACAAGTGCCTTTACTCGTCTGATATTCGGTTTCCATGTTCTGTTGGAACGTCTGTGGGAGTGGGAAACCTGGATGCCGAAGGATACGTCCTTTCCGCAAATTTCACATTTAGCCATCTGTCTGCACCTCCTTAAAGTGCCAATTCTTCAAATGCAACATACGTATTGTAGCAGAAACCGAAATAAAATGCAAGATTTATTTTTGAAAAGACAATGTTTTTTAAAAGGGGAATTGTTTTTTCTCCCCGTATGCTTTATAATTCATGTATCTGGGAGTGATTTATGTGCTTTTTAATTCGATTATGACCTTACTTCGCGGCGGAAATGTCGATCCGCTCGACATTCTGATGCAGGTGCTTGCAACGCTGGTGATCGTTCTGCTGGCGCTGCCGCTGCACGAGTTTGCGCACGGCTGGGTGGCCAATAAGCTCGGCGACCCCACGGCGCGGCTTGCCGGACGGTTGACCTTCAACCCGCTCGCAAGTGTCGACCCGATGGGCGCGGGCTTTCTGCTGCTCTTCGGTATCGGCTGGGCAAGGCCCGTGCCGGTGGACAGCCGCTACTTCAAAAATCCGCGCAGCGGTATGGCGCTGACCGCGCTGGCCGGCCCGGCGTCGAACCTGATTGCCTCCTTCGTCGGCGCGCTGCTGTTTTACGCCGTGATCGCCTTTGCACCGTACAATGTGGTCGTGCATTATATCCTGCTGTTCATCAGCTATTTTGCCTATATCAACGCGGTGCTGGCGGTTTTCAACCTCGTCCCGATCCCGCCGCTCGACGGCTCGAAGATCCTTGCGAGCTTTTTGAGCGACCGCGCGCGGTTTATCTTCTATCAATACCAGAACATCCTGGCCATGGTCGGCATGATTCTGATCGTCTCCGGCGCGCTGACCGGTCCGCTCTCCATGATCGAGAGCGCCGTGTACGGCGGCGTGAGCTGGCTGGCGTCTTTGCCGTTCCGCCTGTTCGGCGTCCTGTGAGGCAGTATGGAATTGGTGAAAATGGAAACACTTTCCTATAAGCTCGATGTCTTTGAGGGCCCGCTCGATCTGCTGCTGACGCTGATCGCCAAGAACAAGCTCAATATTTACGACATCCCGATTTCCGAGCTGCTCGAACAATATATGGAACAGATCAGCCGGATGCAGGCGGAAAATCTCGATATTGCGAGCGAGTTTCTTGAAATGGCGGCGCGCCTCGTGCACATCAAAAGCGTGTCGCTGCTGCCAAAGCGCGAGGAAGAGGAGGAGCTGCGCCGCGAACTGACCGGTCAGCTTCTCGAGTATCAGCAGTGTAAGGAGACGGCGGAACGTCTGCGCGCGCTCGTGTCGTTTGATCGTCTCGTTCGCGAGCAGTCCAAAATCCCGGCGGATCACGCGTACAAGCGGAATCATGCGCCGGAGGAAATGCTCGCGGCATACCTCTCCGCGATGGGACGGCGCAGACGCATGGAACCGCCCACAGCGGAATCCTTTTCCGGTATCGTCACAAAGCGCATCGTTTCCGTCGGGTCGCAGATCGTTTTTGTACTGCGCCGTCTCTGGAAACGCGGGCGCATGCCGTTTCAGGAGCTGTTCCGGGGGAAAAAAGATTCCTCAGAGCGTATTGCCGCGTTTCTCGCCGTGCTGGAGCTTGTCAAGGGCAAGCGTCTGCGCGTGGAGGGTGACGGCGACGACTGTGAAATAAAATTGATGCATGGAGGCGAGTGATCTGAAAAAGGAAGAAATGCTCGGTGCGCTGGAGGCCATTCTCTTCGCGTGCGGCGAGCCGATCGGCGTAGACAAGCTCGCCGAAGCGCTTGAAACCGGTGAAGAAGCGGTTCTTGAGGCGGCAGAAACACTTGAGAAAAAATTCAACACGCCGCAAAGCGGCATTCATCTCCTGCAATTGGATAACAGCCTGCAATTGTGCACCAACCCGGCGTATATCGCGCCGGTGCGCGCTGCGCTGGATCTGCGCCGCAATACGCCGCTTTCGCAGGCGGCCATGGAGGTGCTCGCGGTGATTGCCTATAACCAACCGGTCACAAAGGCGTTTGTCGAGCAGGTGCGCGGCGTGGATTGCTCGGGCGTCATCGGCAGCCTGATGCTCAAAGGGCTCATCGAGGAGCGCGGGCGGCTGGAACTGCCCGGCCGGCCGCTTTTGTACGGCACGACGGAGAGCTTCCTGCGCTGCCTGAATATCCGCTCGCTTTCAGAGCTGCCGCCCTTGCCGCAAAAAGAGGAGGCCGCGTCCGAAGGTGCGGACGGCGGGGAAGACGCATGATCGCGCTGTGGATTCTCCTCGGCATTCTGCTTTTCCTGCTTCTCCTGCTTCTCATCCCGGTATATATCCGGGCGGGCTACGGCGAGACGGTCACGCTCGATGTGCAGTATCTTTTTCTGAAATTCCGGCTGCTGCCCGCACCGGAAAAGCCGAAGCCGGAGAAGAAACCGGAACCGGCGCCAAAACAGGAAAAGAAAACAGAAGAGAAAAAGCCGAATGCAATGACCGAGAAGGCAAAGCGGTTTATAAATGCAGAGGGGTTTTCCGGCTTTATGCAGCTTGTGGGCGGTTTTCTGAAGCTCACGGCGACGCAGGCCGTCCGGATCATCCGGAAGATCCGTCTGCGCGATTTCGACCTCTATGTGATGACCGGCGGGGAGGACGCAGCGGAAGCGGCGATCCTTTACGGTCAGGTGTGCGCGCTCGTCTATCCGGCAGCGGAGGTGCTTTTCACGCTGACGAAATGCGGAAAGCGTCACCGGCGCATCTCGGTCGACCTCGATTACAATGTCAAAACGCCGTATGTACAGCTTTCGGCGGCGGTCTCTATCCGTCCGCTCGTCGTCGTGCAGTACGGCCTGCAATATTTGATCGGACTGCTTCCGATCTACCAGAGATTCCAGAATCCGCGCAAGCGGAAAACACAAAACGCGCCGGCGGGCAAACCGGTGCGGAACTAAAAAAGGAGAAGAGCAGTATGAGTGAAAACAAGGTCAACAACCTGCTGGGCATTTCCATGGACAAAATCAAGGAGATGGTCGATGTCAATACCGTGATCGGCGATCCGATCACAACGCCGGACGGCACGACAGTCATCCCGGTTTCCCGCGTCAGTTACGGCTTTGCCGGCGGTGGCTCGGATCTGCCCTCGAAGGCACAGCCGGATAAGGGGCTGTTCGCGGGTGGCAGCGGCGCAGGCATTACGATCAGCCCGATCGCGTTTCTTGTGATTGCAAACGGCAATGTGCGCATTTTGCAGATCGAGCCGTACCTCTCATCGGTGGACCGCATCGTCGCGAGCGCACCGGATGTGGTGGATAAGATCACGAGCCTGTTTAAGAAGGACAAAGAGGACGAGGAGACGCTGCCGCCGCAGTATTGATTGCACATAGTTTGCGCGCCTGCCGCGTATAATGGCCGTGGCAGGTGATGCGTTTGCTTAAAAGGCTCATGGCGGTGGGTCTGACCGCCTTACTGGCGCTGCTGAGCGTTCTTCCGGCTTCCGCTGCGGAGCCGGAGGTTTCCGCGTATGCCGCAGTGCTTTACGATCCGCACAGCGGCGCGGTTCTCTACGAAAAAAACGGCTATGAAGTGCTGCCGATGGCGAGCACAACGAAGATCATGACGGCGCTCCTCGCCTTTGAGAGCGGGCGTTCGGCGGAGCCGGTAGAGATCACGCAGGAAATGGTAGCCGTGGAGGGCTCCTCGATGGGGCTGAAGGCGGGAGACGTGCTGACGCTCAGCTCGATTGCCGAGGGAATGATGATGGCTTCCGGCAATGACGGCGCAAACGCGATTGCGCTGTTTCTCGGCGGCGACGCGGAGAGCTTTGCCGCGCTGATGAATGATCGTGCGGCGGAAATCGGCATGGAGCAGACGCACTTTGTCACGCCGTCCGGTCTCGATGCCGAGGGGCACGGCTCCACGGCGTACGATATGGCGCTGCTCGGCGCAGAAGCGATGCGCCGTCCCGAATTTGCTGAGACGGTTGGCACCGAGGCGCTGCAGGTGGAGTTCCTGTCGCCGGAAAAAACCGTGCGTTACGAAAACCACAACCGGCTGCTGCAGCTCTATGCGGACTGCACCGGTATCAAGACCGGTTTCACAAAAAAGGCGGGGCGCTGCCTCGTTTCCGCTGCGGAGCGCGACGGCGCGGCGCTCGTCTGCGTGACGCTTAACGCGCCGGATGATTGGAACGACCACATCGCGTTGTTCGAGTACGGCTTTGCGCAGATGGAGCCGCGCGTTTTGACGGCCGATTTTGCGCCTTGTGCGGTTCCGGTTGTCGGCGGCACGGCACAGGTTGTTCCCTGTACAGTGCAGCTTGAGGCAGCCGCCTCGCTGTATCGGAACGCGGCGGTTACAGAGGAGCTTTATCTGCCGCGCTTTATCTATGCTCCGGTGGCGGCGGGAGAAGTACTCGGCTTCGTGCGCTACGTGGTAAACGGTAAAACGCTGGCGGAGGTCCCGCTTACGGCGGTGGTATCCGTGCCGGTTCAGCCGGACACGCGGAGCGATTTTCAGAAATGGGCGGAACGATATTTTCCGCACCTTGCAGAAAGGTAAGATTTTTCAGTATGGCTAAGGATACAAGACTGCAGAAGATGCTTGCGGACTGCGGCGTCGCCTCGCGCCGAAAGGCAGAGGAGATGATCGCGTCCGGGCGCGTTGCGGTGAACGGCGTCCGCGCCGAAATCGGCGATAAGGTGGACGTCAAAAAGGATAAGGTCACCGTAGACGGTGAGCGTGTGCAGGCGGTGGAGGAAAAGCTCTACATTATGCTGCACAAGCCGCGCGGCTATCTCACATCGATGTCCGACGACCGCGGGCGCAAATGCGTCAGCGAGCTCGTCGAGGAGCTCGGCGTGCGCGTGTACCCGGTCGGGCGGCTCGATAAGGACTCCGAGGGTCTCCTGCTCATGACAAACGACGGCACGTTTGCGAACCTGATTGCGCATCCTTCGACGCATGTGCCGAAGGTGTACCGCGTCACGGTGCGCCCCGGCGTAAACGAGGAGCAGCTCACGCGCCTCTCGGTTGGCGTGGAGATTGACGGACGTATGACGCTGCCCGCGACGATTCGCGTGCTCGACCAGCAGCCGGGTCGTGTGGTGCTGGAATTCGTCATCCATGAGGGCAGAAACCGGCAGATCCGCAATATGTGCGAGGCGGTCGGCCTGGAGGTTGCGCGGTTAAAGCGCACGGCGATCGGCCCGGTAAAGCTTGGAATGCTTCCGCAGGGACGGTTCCGGGAGCTGACGCCGGATGAAGTCCGCAGGCTGCGCGCCGCGGCACAGAAAAAGGGAAGGCAGACGGAACAAACGGAGGGAAACAAACATGCTGCAGATCATCCCCATGGAGGACAAGGACAGAGAAGAGGCGATCAGCCGCGCAACAGAGGGCGCAGGCGCTGATGCGCGCGTGCTCGTCATGACGGACGGCGAAACGGAGCTCGGCTACGCGGTGGCGGCGGTGCGGGAAAAAACGCTCGTGCTATACGGCTTTTCCGTTTCCGGCCGGACGGATTTCACGGGCGAAAAGCCGGATATGGAAACGGTGTTCATTCTTGACACGTTGATGCGTTCCGCGGCGTCCTTCGGCGAAGTGAACGGCGCGGAGAAGATCGAGACGGCCTTCCCGGACTTTTTCGATTTCTTCAAGCTGCGCGGTTTTACGGTGCTGGAAACGCATACGGAAACGCCGATGTCCACCATTGTCCGTTACGAATAACGCAAACATGCCGCAGGGTTTCGCGCCCGGCGGCTTTTTTGCGGAAAATTCCCGATTTTCTGCCCGGACAGGTTGCATTTTCAAGGACAAAATGGTAAAATATCTTGATAATAGATTATAGTCGGTTAGTCTGTCCTTGCGGGCAGCGAACAGCCGATCCAATACAATGCCTATAAAGGAGATGATTCTGTGCTGAAGAGTATGACCGGATACGGCCGCTGTGAGGAAACTGTCCATGGCAGACACATCACAGTTGAGCTGAAATCCGTCAATCACAAATACTTTGAGTTTTCCCCCCGCGTGACGCGCGGCTACGGTTTCCTTGAGGATAAGCTGAAAACCTACGTGCAGAGCCGTGTGGCGCGCGGCAAGATCGATTTATATCTCAGCATTGAGACGTTGGAGGATTCAGACGTCGTCGTGCATGTCAACCACTCGCTTGCGGCGGGCTATATCGCGGCGTTCCGCGAGATCTCGGAGCGCTACAACCTGCCGGATTCCATTACCGTGAATTCCCTTTCGCGCTATTCCGATATTTTCTCCGTGCATAAGGCGCCGGAGGATGAGGACGCCATCTGGGCGGACGTCAAGGCCGTCGCGGAAAAGGCGGTTGACGCGTTTGTCGCGATGCGTGAGGTTGAAGGACGACGCCTGTATGAGGACGTGATGTCCCGCGCCGCGACCATTATCGAGATCGTCGGCAAGATTGAAGCGCGCTCCCCGGAGACAGTCAGGGAATACCGCGAGCGTCTGGAGACGAAGCTGCGTGAGGTGCTCGCCGATACAACGATCGACGAGCAGCGCATTCTGACCGAAGCGGCGATTTTCGCCGATAAGGTCGCCGTGGCGGAAGAGACGGTGCGCCTGAGAAGCCACTTCGACCAGCTCAAGGCGTTCCTTGAATCGGAGGAGCCCTCCGGCCGCAAGATGGATTTCCTCGTGCAGGAGATGAACCGCGAGACGAATACGATCGGCTCCAAGGCGAGCGATTCGCAGATCGCGTACATGGTCGTCGATATCAAAGCGGAGATCGAAAAGATCCGCGAGCAGATTCAGAACATCGAGTAACCCAGAAAGGATGGCGAACGCTGTGCAGCTTGTCAACATCGGCTTCGGCAACATGGTTTCCGCAGAGCGGATGATCGCGCTGGTCAGCCCGGAATCCGCGCCGATCAAGCGTATCGTGCAGGATTCCAAGGAGAAAGGCGCGCTCATCGATGCGACCTGCGGCAGAAAAACGCGCACGGTCATCATCATGGACAGCGACCACGTCGTGCTTTCCGCTTTGCAGCCGGAAACAGTCGCAAACCGCTTCAACAACAAAGCGGAGGCGGAGGACGGCGACGAGGCGGAGCTGTAAAAACGGATAGATTCAGAAGGGAAATGGAAGCTATGAAAAAGAAAGGTTTGCTGATCGTCGTCTCGGCGCCCTCGGGCGGCGGAAAGGGAACGGTTTTGAAGGAGCTGTTCCGCCGCAATGAGAACCTGAAAATGTCGGTCTCCGCAACCACGCGCGCACCGCGTCCCGGTGAGGAGCACGGCGTGCATTATTACTTCATTTCAAAGGATGCGTTCAGGCAGAACATCGAAGACGGTGCGATGCTCGAATACGCCGAATACTGTGGCAATTTCTACGGTACGCCGAAGGCGCCGGTTCAGGCGTGGCTCGACGAGGGCTATGACGTCGTGCTTGAGATCGAGGTGCAGGGCGGCAAACAGATCAAGACCGTCGCGCCGGACTGCGTCAGCATTTTCCTTGTGCCGCCGTCGCTCGAGGTGCTCGAAAAGCGGCTGCGTGGGCGCGGCACAGAGACCGAAGCGGTCATTCAGGAGCGTCTTGCGGCGGCGCGGGAAGAGATCCCGCACGTGCTCGATTACGACTACACCGTAGTCAATGATACGGTCGAGCAGGCCGTGATCGATATACAAGCCATTTTAGAAGCGGAGAAGCTTCGCGTTTCCCGCGATCAAGATATAGTAGAAAGGATTTTAAACCATGCTTAAGCCTTCCAGCAACATCATTAAAACACCGCACAAGAGCTATTATTCCGTCGTCATCGCCGTCGCAAAGCGCGCGAGAGAGATCGCGCAGAATGCGGAGGAGAACAACCAGATTCTGATCGAGAAGCCGGTTGATCTTGCCGTTCAGGACTTCGTCGACGACAAGTACAGAATCATCGAGCCGGAAAATATCGAAGAGTAATCTGCATCCAAGGGAGTTTTGAATTTGCTGCTCGCACAGTTGGCTGTTGAGAATACGACCTACCGCTTTGATAAGCCCTTCACCTATATCGTGCCGGAAGCGCTTCGCGCAGCGGTTTGCCCCGGTGTGCGCGTCACGGTTCCGTTCGGGTCGGGCAACCGCACCCGCGTCGCGATGGTGCTGGCGCTGCAGGAAGCGGAGCAGCCGGACAGCCGGCTCAAGGCGATTCTCAAAACGCTCGACGATGAGCCGCTTCTGAGCGCAGAAATGCTGGAGCTTGTTCCATGGATGAAGAGCCGCTATTACTGCACGCTCTTTGAGGCGGTGAAGCTGATGATCCCGGCTGGTATCGGCTATAAGATCGTCAATCGCTACCGCATCAGCGCGGCGTTCAAGGATTACGACCGCACGCTGTACGGCGACCTCGAGTGGCAGATCATCCAGCAGCTTTCTAACGCGAAGCAGGGCATGACGGGCGCGCAGCTTATGGTAAAGCTCGGCATTGATGAAAAATGCGACGCGCTTTGCGGTCTGCTCGAGAAGGGCATCGTCATCCGCGAGAACGCCGCCTCCCGCAATATGGGAGACGCCACCTCAAAGATGATCTGTGCCGTGCCCGATTTTTCCGGTACGCTTTCCCCGAAGCAGCAGAGCGCGTTTGATACGCTCTGCGACGTCGGCACCGTTTCGGTGCGCGAGCTCAGCTATTTCACGGGCGTCAGCACAGCCGTGATCAAGGCGCTCGCGGATAAGGGCGCGGCCGAGATCTTCGAGGTCGAGCGGTTCCGCCGGCCGAAGCTCTCGGCGGCGGAGCAAAACGCTTTGCCGAAAACGCTCTCGCCGGAGCAGGCGCGCGTGGCGCAGGAAATCCTCCGGGAATGCGATGCGCCGGAGCCGAGCGTCGCGCTGCTCTACGGCATCACGGGCTCGGGCAAAACGGCGGTTTTCATGCACGTGATCCGGCATGTATTGGATGCGGGACGCGGTGTGATTGTCACGGTGCCGGAGATCTCCCTGACGCCGCAGACGCTCGCGGTTTTCACGGCGGCGTTCGGCGATACCGTTGCCGTTTTCCACAGCGGCCTCTCAATGGGTGAGCGCATGGATGAGTGGAAGCGCGTGCGCAGCGGTCAGGCGAAAATTGTCGTCGGCACACGGTCGGCAGTTTTTGCGCCGATGCAGAACCTCGGGCTCATCGTCATGGACGAGGAGCAGGAGAGCACCTACAAGTCCGAAAGCAGTCCGCGCTATCACGCGCGGGAGATCGCAAAATTCCGCACAAACTACAACAGGGCGTACTGCCTTTTATGCTCCGCCACGCCGTCTGTGGAGTCCTATTACATGGCGAAGAGCGGAAAATACCAGTATCACGAGCTTTTAAACCGTTACGGCGAAGCGATTGTGCCGGACGTGCGGCTCGTCGACATGAACAGTGAGGATCTGTACCGCGGCAAGCCTCTGATCAGCATGGCGCTCGCGCGCGCCGTGTCCGAAAACCTCGAGCAGGGCAGACAGTCCATTTTGCTTTTGAACCGCCGCGGCTACCACACCTACGCGGTCTGCCGGGACTGCAAGACCGTCGTTTCCTGTCCGAATTGTTCGATCTCACTGACGTATCACGCGGCGAATAACCGCCTGATGTGCCACTACTGCGGCCACTCCGAGCCGGCCTATGCCCGCTGCAGATCGTGCGGCGGGGAACTGACCTTTTCCGGCGGCGGCACGCAGAAGGCGGAGGATCAGCTCCGGGAGGCGTTTCCCGAGGCGCGCATCCTGCGCATCGACACCGATACCACGGCAAACAAATACGCGCTGGAAAAGAAGCTTGCCGCATTTTCGGCGGGCGAGTACGATATCATGGTCGGCACGCAGATGGTCGCGAAGGGGCTTGATTTCGAGAACGTCACGCTGGTCGGCGTGCTTTCGGCGGATCAGTCGCTGTACAGCGACGATTACCGCAGCAACGAACGTACCTTTGACCTGCTCACGCAGGTCGTGGGGCGTGCGGGGCGCGGGCGTTTCCGCGGCACGGCGCTGATTCAGACGCATGTGCCGGAGAATCCGTATCTGCACCTTGCGGCCCGGCAAGATTATGCGCGCTTTTTTGAGACCGAGATCCGGTTCCGGCGCGCCATGCTCTACCCGCCGTTTTCCGATATTCTTCAGATCGGCTTTGTCGGCGAGAAGGAGGAAACGGTGCGGCTCGCTGCAGAAGAATTCTCCGCAAGGCTCTGCGAGACGTTCAGCCGGGATTACCCGACTTTGCCGATCCGCTTGCTGCGCGCCTCAGCGGCGTCTGTTTCGCGTATGGGCGGCAAATACCGCTATAAAATCATCATGAAATACAAGAACACAAAGCAGTTTCGGGAGATCATCGCGTCGCTCATCATCGCCTTTTCCGCAGACAAGCGGTTTTCGGCGGTCACGGTGTACGCCGATCCGAATCCCGATACGATTTTGTAATACAGGAAAGGGGTGCCGTTTTCATGGCGCTTAGAAACATTGTAAAAACCGGCGACGAGGTGCTCACCAAAATGTGCCGCCCGGTCGAAAAATTCGACGTAAAGCTCTGGACGTTGCTCGACGACATGTACGAGACGATGGAAAACGCGAACGGCGTCGGTCTCGCCGCGCCGCAGGTCGGCCTGCTGCGCCGCATCGTCGTGATCGATGTCGGCGAGGGCCGCATCGAGCTGATTAACCCGGAGATCATCGCTTCCTCCGGCGAGCAGGACGGCGCGGAGGGCTGCCTTTCGTTCCCGGGCGAATGGGGCATGGTCAGCCGCCCGATGAACGTCACCGTCCGCGCGCAGGACAGACACGGCAAAACCTTTGAGATGTCCGGTACAGAGCTGCTTGCGCGCGCGTTCTGCCATGAGATCGACCACCTGAACGGCGTCTGCTTTACTTCGCGCGCCAGCCGGATGCTCAATCCGGACGAACTCGAGACCGAATAAACAGGAAGGACGTCAGTATGCGAATTGTCTTTATGGGAACGCCGGATTTCGCGGTTCCGAGCCTGGAGGCGCTGCTGCGCCGCGGGCATGAGATCGCGGCGGTCTATACCCAGCCCGATAAGCCGAAGGGGCGCGGGCACAAGCTCCTGCCGCCGCCTGTCAAAGTGCTGGCGCTCGAGCACAACATCCCTGTTTGCCAGCCGACGACGCTCCGCAATGCCGAGGCGGTCGAGACGCTTCGTGCTTTTGAACCGGAGCTGATCGTCGTCGCGGCCTACGGCAAAATTCTGCCGCCCGATGTGCTCACAATTCCGCCGCGCGGCTGCATCAACGTGCACGGCTCGCTTCTGCCGCAGTACCGCGGCGCGGCGCCGATCCAGTGGGCCGTGCTGAACGGCGATAAGATTTCCGGTGTGACGATCCAGCGCATGGCCGAGGGTGTTGATACCGGCGATATACTTGCAAAGGCGCAGACGGAAATCGACGAGGACGAAACCTCCGGCGAGCTGTTCGACCGCCTGATGATGCTCGGTGCAGAGCTGCTGATCGATACGATTGACAAGCTTGATACCTTGACACCTGAGCCGCAGGATGAGGCGCTTGCCACCCACGCACCGATGCTTCAAAAGGAAATGGGTGCGGTGGACTGGGCAAAACCCGCGTCGGAGGTGCACAATCTCGTGCGTGGCCTGAATCCGTGGCCGGCAGCGTACCTTACGTTGGACGGAAAACGCATGAAGCTGTGGCGCACAAAGATTGTAAAGGTAAATGGCTTGCCAGGTGTGCTTACGGTGCTCGACGGCGAAATGACCGTATACTGCGGTTCGGATGCCGTACAGCTTTTGGAGATTCAGCCGGAAAACGGCAAGCGGATGCGCGGCAGCGATTATCTGCGCGGCCACCCGCTGACCGGCGACATCAAGGTTCAGTGATATGGCGACATCCTCACGAAAAACAGCCCTTGCGGCGCTCAATGACGTGACGCAGAACGAGGGCTATTCCAATATTGTGATTGACAAGGCGATCCGTGCGGCAGGGCTTGAACCGCGCGACGCGGCGCTCGCCTCCGTGATTTTTTACGGTGTGCTCGAAAAGCGCATGACACTCGACTATTATATCCGGAAATTTCTCGCGAAGCCCAAGCAAAAGCTCGACGAAACGGTGCTGAATATCCTGCGTATCGCGGCGTATCAGATGTTGTATCTCGATAAGATCCCGGATTCCGCCGCTGTGAATGAGGCGGTGCTCTGCGCTTCGGACTATATGCGCGGTCGTTATAAGAGTTTCGTCAACGGCGTTCTGCGCAGCTTTGCGCGCGGCTTTCGGGAGGTGCCGGAGCCAGAAAGCGAGAGCGTACGGTGGAATATTCCTCAGGCGATAATCGACCTCTGGACGCACGATTACGGCAAGCCGCTCTGCGCCGAACTGCTTCGCGCAATGTCGGGACGGGCGAAGACGTATATCCGCGTCAACCCGCTTCGGGCATCGACGGCGTCGCTGCTGAGTGCATTCCCGGCTGGCATGGCTGAGCCGGTCGATATGCTGCCGGATGTGCTGTGTCTACACGACGCGGGCGACCCAACGTTGCTGCCCGGCTTTTCGGACGGCGCGTTTCATGTGCAGGATCTGTCCTCACAGCTTCTGTGCAGCCTTGTGGATCCGCAGCCCGGGGAACGGGTCGCAGATGTCTGCGCGGCGCCCGGCGGCAAGAGCTTTACACTCGCCGAGCGCATGAAAAACGAGGGAAAACTCGATGCTTTCGATTTATATAAAGGGCGCGTCCGCCTGATTCAGAAAGGTGCGCAGCGGCTGCAGCTTTCGATCATTTCTGCTGCCGTGCGCGACGCGGCGACGGGAGACTGCGCGGCGCAGTATGACCGCGTGCTCTGCGACGTGCCGTGCTCAGGGCTCGGCGTGATCCGCCGCAAGCCTGAGATCCGCTACAAAAAGCCCGAGAGCTTCGCGGAGCTTCCTGCATTGCAATTGCGGATTCTCGAGCATTCCGCGGCGCTGGTTCGCCCCGGCGGGCTGCTGTTTTATTCGACCTGCACGCTGCACGACGCGGAAAACGGCGCGGTGGTGCGCGCGTTTCTCGAGCGTCACCCGGAATTTGAGCCGTACGCGCTGCCTGCTGTTCCGATCCGGCGTCATATTCCGGACGAGCCCGCGCATACGCTTACGATGATGCCAATAAATTTCGGCGGCGACGGCTTCTTTGCCGCCGGTCTCCGAAGAAAAGACGGCTGAACGCACTGGAAGGAGAGAGGTCAAGGTTTGGGGAAAATCGATATCAAATCCATGCGGCTCGATGAGCTGCAGGCGACGTTTCTGGAGCGTGGGCTACCCAAATACCGCGCGGCGCAGGTTTACCGCTGGCTGCACCAGCGCGGCGTCACCTCGTTTGACGAGATGACCGACCTTTCCAAGGATCTGCGCGCCGCTTTGCCGGAAACGTTTGAAATCCGTAGCACAGAGATCGCTCTGCGGCGCGTTTCAAAGCTCGACGGCACGGTGAAATACCTCTTCGCGCTCAACGACGGCGAGACGGTTGAATCCGTCCTGATGCAGTATCACCATGGTTATTCGATCTGCATTTCCACGCAGGTCGGCTGCAAGATGGGATGCACCTTCTGCGCGACGGGTAAAAGCGGCTTTTCCCGCAATCTGACGCCGAGCGAAATGCTTTCCGAGATCCAGACGGCGCAGCGGGATGCCGGCGTGCGCATCTCCAATGTTGTTCTGATGGGCATGGGCGAGCCGCTCGACAATTATCAGAATGTTTTAAGGTTTTTGGAGCTGGTTTCGTCAGAAAACGGGCTTAATATTGGTATGCGGCACATCTCGCTTTCCACCTGCGGGTTGGTCGATCGGATCTACGACCTTGCGGATAAAAAGCTGCAGCTCACGCTTTCCGTTTCGCTGCATGCGCCGAACGATGAGATTCGAAGCCGCACGATGCCGGTGAACCGCAAATGGAACGTGGAGGAGCTTCTGAAAGCCTGCCGCTACTATTCCGACGTGACCGGCAGACGCATTTCCTTTGAATATGCGATGATCAGCGGCGTGAATGACAGTGACGCGTGCGCGGCGGAGCTTGCGTCTCGACTGCGTGGGATCATCAGCCATGTGAACCTCATACCGGTCAACGATGTGACCGATACGGGTTACCGCAAAAGCGGGGAGGACAGACTCAGAAAATTCTCGGCTATACTCGAAAAAAGGGGTATAACCGCTACCGTCCGGCGTACGCTCGGATCGGATATTGAAGCGTCGTGCGGCCAGCTTCGCCGACGCAATCAACAAGGAGGGACACTATAATGTACGCTGTGTGCAAAACGGATATCGGACGGCTTCGCAGCTCCAATCAGGACGTCTGCCGCTGTGGCTCGTTTCCGGACGGCAGTGCGTGGACGGTTGTCTGCGACGGCATGGGCGGCGTCAGCGGCGGCAATATCGCGAGCAGCCTTGCCTGCGATGCGATTGTCGAAGCGTTTGAGCAAGCCTATACGGCCGGTATGGAAGAAAACGCCGTGCGTGAAATGATGCTTTCGGCGATTCAGAAGGCGAACGAAGCGGTGCTTCACCGCGCGCAGGAGGAGCCGGAGCTTTACGGCATGGGCACGACCGTCGTCGCGGCGATCGCGTCGGGCGGTGTGCTGCACATCGCACACGCGGGGGACAGCCGGTGCTACCTCAAGACATCGCTCGGCGTCAAGCAGGTCACGACGGATCACTCCTACGTGCAGCAGCTTGTCGAGAGCGGCGCCATCACGGAGGATGAGGCGCGCGTGCACCCGCAGCGCAACCTGATAACGCGCGTTGTCGGCGTACATCCCGACATGGAATGCGACTACGCCTGCTACAATTTTGAGCCGGGTGATCTGGCGCTGTCCTGTACGGATGGCCTGAGCAATTACCTCGAGCGCGACACGCTGCTGTTTTTCATCAGCAACTATCAGGGCGAACAGCTTGCGCAGGAGCTGATCCAGTACGCCAACAGCAAGGGCGGAAGCGACAACGTGACGGTTGCGGTCATCGAGAACCGCTGAGAAAGGACGATGCACAATTATGGATAAATATATAGGAAAGCGTCTGGACGGACGCTATGAAATACACGAGCTGCTCGGCGTGGGCGGCATGGCGTACGTTTACCGCGCCTACGATAAGATCGAGAGCCGCTGGGTTGCAATCAAGATCCTCAAGGAGGAACTCTCGAACAACAGCGATTTCCTCCGCCGGTTCCGCAACGAATCGAAGGCGATCGCAGTGCTTTCGCATCCGAATATCGTCAAGGTGTATGACGTCAGTTTCGGCGACCGCATCCAGTACATCGTGATGGAATTCATTGACGGCATCACGCTCAAGCAGTACATTGAGCAGCAGGGCGAAATCAAGTGGCGCGAGGCGCTGTACTTCACGGTGCAGATTCTGCGCGCGCTTCAGCATGCGCATGAAAAGGGTATCATCCACCGCGATATCAAGCCGCAGAATATTATGCTGCTTGAGGACGGCACCATCAAGGTGACGGATTTCGGTATCGCGCGCTTCTCGCAGGCCGAGACGCAGACGATGACGGACAAGGCGATCGGCTCTGTGCATTATATCGCGCCGGAACAGGCGCGCGGCGGGTACATCAACGACAAGGCGGATATCTATTCCGTCGGCGTCATGCTGTATGAAATGCTGACCGGTCAGCTTCCGTTTGTGGCGGACAACGCCGTGTCGGTCGCGATCATGCAGATGCAGGCGGAACCGACGCCGCCCACGCGCATCAATCCCGCTATCCCGAAGGGGCTTGAGGAGATCACGATGCACGCGATGGAGAAGAATCCCGCGCAGCGTTTCCCCTCGGCGGCCGATATGCTTGAGGATGTCGAGCGTTTCCGCCGCAATCCGGAGATTGTGTTCAATTACGGCAATCAGATGGATCACGCCTATGCGCGCGGCACGGATATCTACGACGACGTGCGCTCCACGCCGCAGAAATACAACGACAACTACGAGTATGAGGAGGAATACGTTCGCTCGAAGAACGGCGCGCGCGCCTCGATGATCATCACCGGCATTGTGGTGGCGATCCTGGCGGTCGGTCTTGTGGTCGGCGGTATCTTCCTCTGGAATTACTTCCAGAACTTAAGCACGGAGGAAGTCTCCGATGAGATCGATCTGCCGAATTTCGTCGGCAAGATCTATGAGACGGAAATCAAGGATAATCCCGAATACGCGGATCTCGAATTTGAGATTACCATGGGCAACGTGCCGAGCAAGGCTGCGGGCGAAGTACTCCGACAGACGCCGGCGGCCGGCATGAAGGTCAAAAAGGGCAAGACGATTTCCCTGACCGTCAACGGCGAGCTCGAAAAGGTGGTCGTGGAGGAGACAAAGGGCGACAAGCAGCAGGATGCCTATAACAAGCTCAAGGCGCTCGGCCTCAATCCGGAAATTCAGGCTGTCGCGGACGATGAAACGGCAGTGGGCTATGTCGTCAAGACAAACCCGGCGGCCGGCACGGAGGTTACGACCGGCACAAAGATCACAATCTTTGTCAGCTCGGGACCCTCCAAGGAGAAAGTCAAGGTGCCGCAGGTTGTCGGTTCCACGCTGGCCACGGCTAAGAGCGACTTGGAAGCGAGCGGCTTCGTTATAGGCGATATCCGTTACGACGATGAGAGCGATAAGGACGAAGGCACCGTGCTCTCCTGCGATCCGAAATCCGGCGATGAAGCGCCGAAGGGCTCTGCGGTAAATCTGGTTGTCAGCTCCGGCAAGGGCGCAACGAAGACCGTGCAGTACGATATTCCGCTGCCGAGCAATGTTTACGAGGATCTTGTCATGAAGATCTATGTGGACGGCGAGCTTTTCGATACGCGTACGGTGAATCCGTCGGTTTCCATGTATACCGGCGCGTCGTTCAGCGGCACGGGCCGTGCGAGCCTTACGATCCGCCTGAACGATCAGGATTATATCTCGGCGGAGATCAATTATGATACGCAGAGCATCGACGTATATTCGCAGCTTCCGTATACGACGCCGGAGCCCGCACCGACCGATCCGCCCGAAGAGCCGGAGTCGAGCACGGATGAGCCGGACGACGGCCAGATCACGACACATTAAGGCAGGGACGTATGAGCGAAGCGTTAACCGGCCTTGTCCTCAAAGGGATTGGCGGTTTCTATTATGTGCAGTGCGGGGACACGCTGTATTCCTGCCGTGCGCGCGGCAAGTTCCGCAAGGATCGTATTTCGCCGTATGCCGGCGACCGCGTGCGGTTTACGGTCGATGAAAACGGCGAAGGATATCTTTCGGAAATCCTGCCGAGAAAGAATTTTCTGGTGCGTCCGCCGCTTGCAAATCTCGATAAGCTGTTCATCGTCTCCTCGGTCAGCGACCCGCAGCCGAGCACACTGATTATCGATAAAACCATTGCGGCGGCGGAGCTTAAAGGTATTGAACCGGTGCTCGTCTTTACGAAGACCGATCTCGACGATGCCGCGCCGCTGCGCGAAATCTACGGCATGATCGGCATTCGCTGCTACTTCGTGTCGGCTGTGGACGGCGTCGGCGTGGAATCGCTGCGCCCGGAGCTTACAGGCTGCGTTTCGGCGTTCACCGGAAATTCCGGCGTCGGAAAATCGACGCTGCTGAATGCGCTGATGCCGGAGCTTGTGCTCGAAACAGGGGAAATCAGCCGCAAACTCGGCCGCGGCCGCCACACGACGCGCCACGTGGAGCTGTACCCGGTGGAGGGCGGCTATGTGGCCGATACGCCCGGCTTTTCCACCATGGATATCGATCGCTACGAGCTGTTCCGCAAGGAGGAGCTGCCGGACGGCTTCCGCGAGTTTGCACCGTATATCGGCGCGTGCCGGTTCACCTCCTGTTCGCATACCTGCGAAAAGGGGTGCGCCGTGTTGGAAGCGGCGGAGGCGGGCAAGATTTCCCGCTCGCGCCTGGAGAGCTACATCGCGATGTACAACGAAGTGAAGGACATAAAGGAGTGGCAGTTATCAAAGAGCAAAAATGTATGATCATCGGCGCTGCGCCGCTGACCTCCGATAAAGTTTTCAAAGAGTTTGACCCCAGAGATCACTATGTGATCTGCGCGGACGGCGGCTACGATACGGCTGTGAAATTCGGTATCCGGCCCGATCTCGTCATCGGTGATTTCGATTCCGCCGTGAAGCGTCCGCCGGAAACCATCCGCACGTTGAAGCTGCCGGTGCAGAAAGATGAGACGGATACGATGAGCGCGGCGATGGTCGGGTTCAAGCTCGGATTTACCTCATTTGTGCTGATCGGCTGCCTTGGCGGCGACCGCTTCGACCATTCCATCGCGAATATCAACGTGCTGCTGTATATCGCAAACCGCGGCGGCAGCGGCGTGCTGTGCACGGAGGACACGAAGGTGTTCGTTCTGCGCGGCGGGCGAATCGTTTTGACCGAGCTCAAAGGCGCGACGGTCTCCGTGTTCCCGTTTGACGGCACCTCCTGCAACCTGACGTATTCCGGGCTCGAGTACCCGCTTTACCAGAAAAACCTCACGGCGGGCGCGACGCTGATGGGCGTGAGCAACCGCATCGTCGAGGATACGGCGGAGATCAAGGTCAATATCGGCTGTGCGCTGATCGTCCTGTATACGCCGGGCGAAAAGAAAGCGTAACACATTCCGGCACTCCCGTATATACTGGAATAACCCTAGCGGGCGAGTTTCAGGGAATGGGGGTGCCGGTTTTGAATAAGCCGAGATGCTGTGCGAACAGCTGCTTCAAGGATCGCCGTCTGCGCTGTCTGTGCGCCGTTTCGTTCGGCCTGGGTATGGTCCTTTCCTGCGTCTGCCCGACAGGGCTCATACTTTTCATCGCCGCGGTCATCATGGTCGCGCTGGGCATTGCGATCATCCGCTGCTGAGCGTGTTTTTCGGAAGGGAGCAGGCACATATGAAGGTTGTCGTACTTAATGGAAAAGGTTTTGTCGGGTTCGTTCTCCGGCATATGTTCGGCATCAAAAAGCTGCCGCAGGAGCAGTAAATATACGGCAGGGGGAGCCTTCGGGCTCCTCTTTTTTTGCGTGCATCCGGCGGCGCGGCATATTGTCCCACGGTCCTTCATAGAATGAAGCAGAAATCAAAGGGCAGCGAAAGGAAGAAAACAGCTTATGCAACTGACAACAGGCAATCAGGTCTATGAAGGCTTTGAACAGATTATGGAATCGAACCACGAATGCCCGGTGGATACGGAGTACAACCTCCCGGATTACTGCGCGGATATTCAAAAGATCCTCAAGTGCATCGTCACGCCGGAGGTCGCATCGGTTTCCGTCATCGGAGACAGCTTGTCGGTGGACGGCGCGGCGGATATCCGCGTGCTGTACCTCGACGCGAAGGGCGAATGTGTGCGCGGCTTTGATACGAAGAAGGAGTTTTCCTTTACCGCACGGCTGAATGGCAGCCCGGAGGGTGCGCATGCCGTCGTCCGCCCGTTCGTGCAGCACATGACCTGCCGCGCGATGAATGCCCGGCGCGTCGACATGCACATCACGCTCGGGTTTGCGGTTTCCGTCTCCGCCGTGCGCCGGACGGAGCTGGCCGATTGCGTGAACCACGAGCTTGTCGAAACGCGCACCGAATCATACGATGTGTCGGGTGCGGCGGGGTGCTGCACGCATACGTTTATCCTGGAGGAGAACATCGAGTTGCAGAACGGCAAGCCGCCGATCGAGACGATCCTGCGCCGTGCGGTGCGGTACCAGATCGACAGCGTGCAGGTGCATGCGGGTGAAGCGGTGATCTCCGGCAAAGCGTGCGTGGAGGTACTGTACCGCACGTTTTCGGATTCCGCACCGCCGGAGCGCATGGCGTGCGAGCTGCCATTCACGCAGACGGTCGAGTGCGCTGGTATCGACGAGGATTGCACCGCGCAGGTATGCTGCCCGGGCGGCGAGTGCTCCATCCAGCCGCGCGAGGACAGCGTGGGCGAATATACAGTGCTGAACCTCTATCTTAAGCCGACGTTCAGCCTCCGGTTTATCCGTCCCTGTACGGTTCGCACTGTGTGCGATGCATTTTCGATTCAGGGCGCGTTCGCGGCAAAGTACAAGAACGCTTCGCTGGAGCGCACGGAGATCATGGCGCCGAGAATCGTGAAGGTCAAGGATACAGTACGCATCCCGGAAAACGACCTCGAGCGCGTGCTGGATATCTGGTGCGACGCGCTCAGTCTCTCGGCGTTTACGGAGAAAGACAGCGCCGCCATCCGCGGGAAATTCAGCGTCTGTCTGCTCTATCAGACGAAGGAAAAGCGCATCGCGTTCGCAGAACGTATGCTTGATTTTACAGACTCTCGCAATGCTCCGGAAGCCGGCAAGTACAGCGCGTCCGGCGAGATCACGGCGGTGCGGTATTCGATCACGGACGCCGGCTCCGTGGAATGCACGGCGGATGTCGCCGTGACCGAGCAGCTCCGCATGGTTTATCCGGTGCGTGCGATCGAGGCCGCAGAGCTTGACGAGACGGCTCCGGGCGACGACTGCTGCGCGGCAGTGTATTACGCGGCCGGCGGGGAGAAGATCTGGGATATCGCGAAGCGCTACCATGCGCGCGTATCCGCCGTCAAGGCGCACAACGGCTGCGCGGAGGATACACTCAGCGAGGATCGCCCGATGATTATCTGCCGGAAATGACGCGCACCGAAAAAACGCTTTGAGGAAAGGACATGGTTATGGAAGGATTCAGTGTATACAGGGATATGCAGGCGCGCACGAACGGCGAGATCTACATCGGCGTCGTCGGCCCGGTGCGCAGCGGCAAATCCACGTTTATAAAAAAGTTTATGGACACCATCGTGATCCCAAATATCGCGGACGAAGCGGCGCGTGACCGTGCGGTAGATGAGCTGCCGCAGTCCGCTTCCGGACGTACCATCATGACGACCGAGCCGAAATTCATCCCGGAGCAGGCTGTGACTGTCAAGATGGATGACACCGCGGAGTTCAGCGTGCGGATGATCGACTGCGTCGGCTACATCGTGCCGAGCGCCCTCGGCTATATCGAGGAGGATCAGCCGCGCATGGTACGCACGCCGTGGTTTGACGACCCCATCCCGTTCAACATGGCGGCGGAGATCGGCACACAGAAGGTCATCACGGAGCATTCGACGATCGGTCTTGTCATCACGACGGACGGCAGCATCAGCGACATCCCGCGCGAGGAATACGAAGAGGCGGAGGAGCGCGTCATTCAGGAACTCAAGGCGACAAACCGCCCGTACATCGTGCTTTTGAACTGCGTCTATCCCGATACGGATGAGGCGCGGCGGCTCGCGGCGGAGCTTTCCGAGCGCTACGGTGTGCCGGTTCTGCCCGTGAACTGCGTCGATGTTTCTGAAAAGAACATTCGGGAAATCCTCGCAAAGCTGCTCTATCAGTTTCCGATCCGCGAGATCCGGCTTGACATCCCGGGCTGGATCATCGATCTCGACGATGAGCACTGGCTGAAAAAGGAAATCCTCGACAGCCTCCGGGAATCCTGCAGTATCCACCGCGTCTGCGAGGTGGAAAAGGTTGCGTCGTCGCTCGGTGCGTGTCCGGATCTGAAATCGGTGCGCTGTGCGCGGATGAACCTCGGCAGCGGCTCATGCCTGCTCGAGCTGATCCCGAACAGCGAGCTGTTCTTCAAAATTCTCAGCGAAAAGACGGGCATCGACGTGCAGGACGAAACGGCGCTGCTCGCCCACCTGATTGAGATGAACGAGATCAAGAAGAAATTCTCGAAGCTGCAGGCGGCATACGATGACGTGATGGCAACGGGCTACGGTATCGTGATGCCCGATCTCGAGGAGCTTTCGCTTGAGGAGCCGGAGATCATCAAGCAGAACGGCAAGTTCGGAATCCGCCTGAAGGCGGCGGCGCCGTCCATCCATATGATGCGTACCTGCATCCGCACCGAGGTCACGCCGATCGTCGGCTCGGAGCAGCAGTCCGAGGATCTCGTGCTGTACCTGCTCAAGGAGTTCGAGGAGAATCCGGCGCAGATCTGGGAATCGAACATCTTCGGCAAGTCGCTGCACGAGCTGGTCAATGAGGGCATGCACAACAAGCTCTACCGTATGCCGGAAGATGCGCGCGGCAAGGTTCGCGAGACGATCGAGCGCATCATCAACGACGGCTGCAACGGCCTGATCTGCATTATACTCTGATTCGGGAGGGCTTTTCATGCAGGTCTATGAACAGATAACGCCGGCGGAGCAGGAGCGGGAAAAGGAGAAGGAGGAGCAGGCCATGCCGCGCGCCGCACCGTCGGGCGGCTCACGGCTGACGCTCCTGCAGGCGGCGGTCTGCGCTTTGATCCTGCTCGCCGCCCTCGCGCTGCGCACGTTCCTTCCGTCGCTTTACAGCGAGGTGCGCGCGTGGTATGACGGCGAGATGAGCCGATCCATCGTGATCACAGCCGATGACGTTCCACATTCATAATACGGAAATCACGGTGCGCTTCGGGTTCCTTGCAGTGCTCGCGCTGATGCTCTGTCTTGACGGCGGCGCGCACATACTGCCCGCGGCGCTCGCGTGCTTCGTACACGAAAGCGGACACCTGCTCGCGGCAAAGCTTTGCGGCATGCGCGTGGAGGCGATCCGCTTCGGCATGCTCGGCATCCAGATGGTCGGCGACGCCGGCTCTGTCAGCCATCTCAGGCGCGCCACCGTTTCCCTCGCGGGGCCGCTGACAAATCTCCTGTTCTTCTTTGTGCTCTGGCCGGCGCCGCAGGCCTACGGCGCCGTACAGCTCCTTCTGTTCCTGTTTCATATTCTGCCCGCCGTCCCGCTCGACGGCGGCATGGCGCTTTACAGCCTTCTGTGCAGCGTCTGTCCGGAAGCGCGCGCGGCGGCGTGGGTGACGGCATCATCCGTGCTGCTCGCGCTCGGTCTCGGCACGCTTGGCTTTTCGATTCTGCTGCGCACGAGATACAATTTCACGCTTCTGCTGCTCGCCATGTACATCCTGCTGTACCTTGCTTTGAAGCGGCGGGGAAACTTATGTTGAAACTTTGCGCGGTTTCGGTTATAATAGGGGAGAACCGTAAAACAACGATCAGAAAGGCTGTGTCTATGCTGAACAGGAAACTCGATAAGATTCTGCCGAAGGTGCAGAAGCCGGGGCGGTACGTCGGCGGCGAGCTCAATTCGGTAATCAAGAATAAAGAGGACGTCGACGTGCGCTTTGCGTTCTGCTTTCCCGATACATACGAGATCGGGATGTCACACCTCGGCATCAAAATTCTCTATTCGCTCTTCAACCGCGTCGATTACATCTGGTGCGAGCGCGTCTTCGCGCCGTGGGTCGACATGGAGCAGGCGATGCTCGAGAACGACATCCCGCTTTATGCGCTCGAAAGCGGCGACCCGGTGCGCGATTTTGACTTCATCGGCTTTACGCTGCAGTACGAGCTGAGCTTTACGAATATCCTCAACATGCTGAGGCTCTCCGGTGTGCCGCTTTTGAGCCGCGACCGCACGGAACTGAAAAACATCGTGATCGCGGGCGGCCCGTGCGTGTGCAATCCGGAGCCGCTGACGGATTTCTTCGACCTGTTCCTGCTCGGCGACGGCGAAGAGGTGGATCTGGAGGTCATCGAGCTGTACCGCAAATGCCGCGCGGAGAACAAGACGAAGCGGGATTTCCTGCTTGAGGCCGCGAAGATCGAGGGCGTCTACGTGCCTTCGCTCTACGACGTCGAATACAATGCGGACGGCACGGTGAATCGCTATATTCCGAAGGAGGGCGCGCCCGCGACGATCCGCAAGCGCGTCTGCACCGACGTGGACAACATGTATTTCCCCGAAAGCTTTATCGTGCCGTTCCTCGACATCGTGCATGACCGTGCGGTGGTCGAGGTGCTGCGCGGCTGCATCCGCGGCTGCCGCTTCTGTCAGGCCGGTTTTCTGTACCGCCCGTTCCGCGAAAAAAGCGTGGAGACGGTCAACCGGCAGGCAAAGAGCCTCTGTGAGACGACGGGCTACGATGAGATTTCGCTTTCCTCACTGAGCACAAGCGATTACAGCCACCTGTTCGAGCTGCTGGACACGCTGCACACGTGGACGGAGGACGAGCGTGTCAGCGCGTCGCTGCCGTCCCTGCGCGTTGATAATTTCTCCACCGAGCTGACCGACAAGATTGCCTCAGTACGCAAAAGCGGCCTGACTTTCGCGCCGGAGGCGGGCACCCAGCGGATGCGTGATGTGATCAACAAGAATGTTACGGAGGACGAGCTCAAGCGCACCGTGACCATTGCTTTCAACAACAGCTGGACCAAGGTGAAGCTTTACTTTATGATCGGCCTGCCGACCGAGACCGAAGAGGATGTTGCCGGCATCACAGCGCTCGGGCAGAAGGTCATTGACTGGTACTACGAAGCGGAAAACCGCTCGAAGGGCAAGCGCGTGTCCGTCACGGTCAGCGCCGCCGCCTTTGTGCCGAAGCCTTTCACGCCGTTCCAGTGGTTTGGGCAGGATACGATGGAGACGCTCGAAAAAAAGCAGAAGCTGCTGAAATCCTCGGCGACATCGCGCAAGCTGACCGTCAATTACCACGGCGCACAGACGAGTTTTCTGGAGGCCGTTTTTGCGCGCGGCGACCGAAAGCTGAATGCCGTTCTGCTCGAAGCGAACCGGCGCGGCCTGCGCTTTGACGGCTGGGCGGATTGCTTTGACTTTGACGCGTGGATGCAGATCTTCGCCGATCTCGGCATCGATCCGGCATTTTATGCGAACCGGCAGCGCAGCTTTGACGAGGTGCTGCCGTGGGATCATCTCGATTACGGCATTAAGAAATCGTTCCTGATCGAGGAATGCAAACGCGCATATGCAGCGCAGACGACACCGAACTGCCGCGAGCAGTGTTCCAACTGCGGTGTAGCGTGCTTCAAGGGAGGGCTTTGCGTTGAGAAAAGATGTTAGAGTCTGGTTTTCCAAAACCGGCACGGCGCGCTACATTTCACATCTCGATCTGAACCGGTGCATGTCGCGTGCGTTTCGCAAGGCGAAGCTCCCGCTCTGGTACACGGAGGGCTTCAACCCGCACGTGTTCCTGACCTTTGCCGCACCGCTTTCGCTCGGCTTCGAGGGGCATCACGAATCGATGGATATCCGCCTTGTGGAGGATATTCCGTATCCGGAGCTGATCGAAAAGCTGAACGCCGGTCTGCCGCACGACATCCGCGTATGGGCGGTCACGGAGCCGGAGATGAAGGGCAACGACGTCGCCAATGCGGAGTATGTGCTCCGGCTCGAAACGGAGGATCCCGCGGGGGCGTGTGAAGCGCTCAAGGGTGTGTTGGCGCTGCCGGAGATCATGGTGATGAAGCACGGGAAAAAGGGCGATAAGTCCGTCGACATCAAGCCGTACTTCGCGCCGATGCAGTTTGGGACGGAACCGGGGCTTTTGAAAATGACCGTTCGCCTGCCTGCGGGCAATCAGGGCGGCATCAACCCGACGCTGTTTATCGACGCGGCGGAGAAGCATCTCGGACAGGAGTTGCTCGTGCGTGTGGAGCGCACGCGGCTTTTCGATAAGGGTTTCCGCGAATTCCGATAAAAAACACTTGCTTTTTATGCGGGGATATGCTATGATATTTGAGCATTTGAAATCCGTTGGCCCTCAAACGCTGCCAATGGGGATCAATGCACGGTGCATACCGCGTCATTGAAGCGGACAGTCCTCTGCCAACGCGCATGAATGTCTGAGATTATTTTAGGAGGAAGATCAAATGGACGCATTAAAGATTATTGCCGCTGATTCCGTTAAGGAGCAGCTCCCTGAATTCAACGTCGGTGACACAGTCCGTGTCAGCGTAAACATCCGCGAGGGTGACAGAGAGAGAATTCAGCAGTTCGAAGGTACAGTCATTGCCCGCAAGGGTTCCGGTGTCGGCGAGACCTTCACTGTTCGCCGCGTTTCCTACGGCGTTGGCGTGGAGAGAGTTTTCCCGCTCCACTCTCCCAATGTTAAGGATGTCACCATCATCCGCAAGGGCCGTGTACGCCGTGCGAAGCTCTACTATCTGCGTGACAGAGTCGGTAAGGCTGCAAAGGTCAAGGAGCAGATTCGATAATCGAATAGCACACGGAATAAAAGGGGCAATGCTTTGTCCCTTTTTTGCTTTATTTACAGATAAATGGTGAATGAAATGGAGAATAAATCCGCAGCTCCCGCAAAGGGAGTCAAAACGCTTTACGAGTGGCTTGAGGAGATTGTGATCGCACTGAGCGTCGTGATCCTGATTTTTACTTTCCTGTTCCGCGTCGTCACTGTGACCGGCCAATCCATGGAGCCGAATTACGTGGAGGGTGAGAAGCTGATCGTCACGAATCTCGGCCATTCCATCGAGCAGGGGAGCGTCGTTGTGATTACAAATGTGCTCAACGAGCCGATTATCAAGCGCGTGATCGCGACCGAAGGGCAGACCGTCGATATCGACTACACAACCGGCGTCGTCTATGTGGACGGCGAGGCCGTGGATGAGACGGCTTTCGGCGTTGAGAATGGCAGCACTACAAGGCCGTACAGCTCCTATGAGGCGCTCGTATTCCCACAGACCGTGCCGAAGGGCTGCGTCTTTGTGCTCGGCGACAACCGCAGAGTCTCCAATGACAGCCGGTATGCGGACATCGGCATGGTGGATGTCCGGCATATTCTGGGCGAAGCGGTATTCACGCTGTATCCCTTTGACCGGTTCGGGACGGTTTCGTAAAGGCGGACGCGAGGAAAGGTAAGGATTCCAAATTATGAGTGAAGTACAATCGGTACAGTGGTTTCCGGGCCACATGGCGAAAACGCGCCGCGCGATTCAGAGCAGCTTAAAGCTGGTTGACATCGTGGCGGAGCTGATCGACGCCCGCATTCCGGTGAGCAGCCGGAACCCGGTTCTGAAAAATATCATCGGCAGCAAGCCGAAAATTGTTCTGATGAATAAGGCCGATATGGCGGACCCTGCGGAGACCGCCAAGTGGATCGAATATTTCAAGCAGCATAAAACGGTTGCAATCCCGATCGACTGCAAAACGGGCAAAGGGCTGAACCGCCTGATGCCCGAGGTCAAAAACATCCTGCGCGAGCAGATTGCCGCGTGGGAGCGCAAGGGCATGACCGGACGACCGATCCGCATCATGGTTGTCGGTGTGCCGAATGTCGGCAAGTCGTCGCTGATCAACCGTCTGTGCAAGGGCGGCGGCGCCGGTAAGGCGGCGGTGCAGGATAAGCCCGGCGTTACCCGCCGCAACCAGTGGTTTACGATCGGCAAGGGCTTTGAGCTGCTCGATACGCCGGGTGTGCTTTGGCCGAAGTTTGAGGATCCGATCGTCGGCGAGCACCTCGCGTTTACCGGTGCGGTACGCGACGAAATTCTCGACGCCGAAGGGCTTTCCTACCGTCTTCTGGAGCTTTTGCAGGCGCTTTATCCGAATGCGGTCAACGCGCGCTATAAGACGGAGATCGACCCCGCAGCCGGGCTCAAGGGTCACGAGATTCTGGAAAAGATCGGCAGAAAACGCGGCATGCTGATCGCAGGCGGCGAGGTCGATACGGAGCGCGCGGCGGTCAATGTGCTGGACGAATATCGTGGTGGCAAGCTGGGGCAGATCACGCTCGAGCCGGTCGGCCGTCCGCTGCAGTGACGGGGTGGGCGTATGGATTACACCTATGAGCATAACGCGTATCTGCGCGGCTATACGGCGGTCTGTGGTATTGACGAGGCAGGGCGCGGGCCGCTGGCCGGTCCGGTCTATGCGGCGGCTGTCTGGCTGCCGGAGGGACTCGTCCTTGACGGGCTGAACGACTCAAAGAAGCTGAGCGAAAAGAAACGCGAGGCGCTGTTCCCTGTTATTCTGGAAAACGCGGTCAGTTATGGAATTGGATTTGCGACGGAGCAGGAGATCGATGAGATCAATATCCTGCAGGCGACGTTTCTTGCCATGCGCCGCGCATTCGACGCGATGCAGAAGCGCTGCGATTACGCGCTGATCGACGGCAACCGCATGCCGCCTCTGCCAGTGCCCGGCGAGACGATCGTGAAGGGCGATGCGAAAAGCCCGAGTGTTGCGGCGGCGTCCATCCTCGCGAAGGTAAGCCGTGACCGCGTGATGCTGGAATACGCGAAGCAGTACCCCGAATATCAATTTGAAAAGCATAAGGGCTACGGTACGAAGGTGCATGTCGAGGCGCTGCATACCTATGGGCCGTCGCCGATTCACCGCAAAACCTTCCTGAAAAAGATTCTGGGATAGAAAGAGGGCGCGCAGGATGCCGAACACAGGCTCGGGTAAGATCGGCGAGCATTTTACAGCGGAATACCTGAAAGAAAAGGGCTATGAGATTCTGGAAATGAATTTCAAGAGCCGCTTCGGCGAGATAGATATCGTCGCGCAGAACGACCGATACCTGATTTTTGTCGAGGTCAAAACGCGCCGGGCGGACGGTCTGACACACCCGTTTGAGGCGATCACGCCCGGAAAACGGGCGAAGGTCATCAAAACAGCGCAGTATTACCTGCTGCAGCACCCGACGAATCTGCAGCCGCGCTTCGATGCGGCAGCGGTCTTTACGGAAGACGGCGAGCTGCAGAAGCTCGAATATCTGGAAAACGCATTTTATTGAGGGGGAATCCATGATGCGATATTTTGATTTGCACTGCGACACGCTTGTGACGTGTCTCGAAAAGGGAAAATCGCTGCTGAAAAACGATCTGCACGTCAGTGTGGAGAAGGGAAACCGGTATACGCCGTATATCCAGTGCGCGGCGATCTGGCTGCCGGACGACGTGCGCGGCGAAACGGCGCTCGACTATTTTGACCGCCATGCGGATTTCTTCGAGCGCGAGGCGCAAAGCGGCGCGTTTACGGTCATCCGCAGCGGGGACGAATTCGACGCACTTGAGGGCAAGCCAGGCGTCGGGCTGATGCTGACTGTTGAGGGCGGCGCGGCGATTGCCGGAAAGCTCGAGAACCTCGCGCACCTGCATCAGCGCGGCGTGCGCATGATGACGCTTACGTGGAACGGCAGCAACGAGATTGGCAGCGGCGTGCTGTCCGGGGACAAATTTGGCCTGACGCCGTTCGGCATTCTGGCCGTGCAGGAGATGGAACGGCTCGGCATCGTGATCGATATTTCGCATGCCAGCGAGCGGCTGTTTTTCGACGTCGCGGAGCATACGGAGCGCCCGTTTGTCGCGTCGCATTCCAACGCAAAGGCGCTCTGCGGCCATCCGCGCAACCTGACGGACGAGCAGATTCGGGTAATGATTCAGCGCGGTGGTCTCATCGGCCTGAACTATTTCAAGGCGTTTTTAAACAACGAGCCAGACTGTGCGAATATCGAAGATCTTTACGCGCACGCGGAGCACATTCTTTCGCTCGGCGGCGCGGATATTCTCGCAATGGGCAGTGATTTCGACGGTTCCACAATGCCGCGCGGCATTACGGGACTGGAATCCATCGAGGATATTGCGAACGTCTTCCTGCGGCACAATCTGCCCGAATCGCTTGTCGATAAAATCTTCTATGAGAATGCCGCCACATTCTTCAAACGCTTTGACAGAATGGAATGAATACAGTATAATAGCCACATGTACGATGGATTGGAGGCGAACGCCATGCATTATAAAAGTACAAGAAACGACAAGCTGCGGGTGACGGCGGCGCAGGCGATTGCGCAGGGCATTTCCGATGAGGGCGGTCTGTTCGTGCCGGAAAGCTTTCCGGCGGTGGAGCTCAGCGAGCTGCTTGAGCTGGATTATATCGGCCGCGCAAAGGCGATCCTCTCGCGTTATCTGACTGATTTCACCGAAGAGGAAATCGCGCAGTGCGCCGAGCGCGCGTACAGTGCGGAAAAGTTTGAAAATGACACGCCCGCCAAGGTCGTATCTCTGGATGCGCACGGGGAAAACAAGCACATCCTCGAGCTCTGGCACGGCCCGACCTGCGCGTTCAAAGATATGGCGCTGCAGATTCTGCCACACCTGCTCACAAAGTCGCTGAAAAAGACGGCGGACGGCAAGACGGCCGTCATCCTCGTCGCGACCTCCGGCGATACCGGCAAAGCAGCACTCGAGGGCTTCAAGGATGTGGAGGGCACACAGATGATCGTTTTCTATCCGGAAAACGGCGTCAGCCCGATGCAGAAGCGCCAGATGAATACGCAGGAGGGCGAAAACGTCTGCGTCTGCGCGATCCGCGGCAATTTCGACGACGCCCAAACCGGCGTGAAGAAAATATTCACCGATGAGGCGGTTAAGGCCGAGCTTGCAGCAAACGGCATGATGTTCTCGAGTGCGAACTCGATCAACTGGGGCCGCTTGCTGCCACAGATTGTCTACTATTTCTCCGCCTATCTCGACCTCGTAAAGGCAGGGAAGATTGCATTGGGCGACGCGATCAACGTCGTTGTGCCGACCGGCAATTTCGGCAATATTCTCGCGGCGTATTACGCAAAGCGCATGGGCTTGCCCGTGCAGAAATTCATCTGCGCCTCGAACCGCAACAACATCCTGACAGATTTCATCCGCACCGGCGTTTACGATAAGAAGCGCGCGTTCTATACGACGATCTCGCCCTCGATGGATATCCTCGTTTCGAGCAATCTCGAGCGGCTGCTGTTCCATCTTTGCGGCGAGGATGCCGAAAAGCTGACAGCCTGGATGAACGCGCTTTCTCAGGGCGGCGCATATACGGTCGACGCGGACACGGCGGATGCCGTGCGCACGCTGTTCTACGGCGGCTGCTGCGACGACGAGGAAACGGTCGCGGTGATCCGCGAGACCTTCGGGCGCGACGGGTATCTTTGCGACACGCACACGGCGGTGGCTGTCGGCGTTTACCGGCAGTACCTCGCGGAAACCGGCGATAACACGCCGACCGTCATTGCTTCGACGGCGAGCCCGTACAAGTTCCCGGACAGCGTGCTCGACGCGTTTGACTGCGAGAAGCCCGCAGACGGATTTGAAGAGGCCGCGCTGCTCTCGAAGCTCTCCGGTACAGCGATCCCGAAGCCGATCGCGGCGCTTCAGGGCAAGCCGGTGCGCTTTGAGAATACCTGCGACGCAGACGACATGGCGGACTTCGTGCGCAGAACGGTCGGGGTGTAAGGCGCGATGGCACTTTATGCGATTGCGGATCTGCATCTGTCGCTCGGCGCCGATAAGCCGATGGACGTCTTTCGCGGCTGGGAAAACTATGTGGAGCGGCTCGAGCGGAACTGGCGCGCGCTTGTGACGGAAGAGGACACCGTCGTGATCGCGGGCGATATTTCCTGGGGAATGCGTTTGGAGGAAACGGAGCGCGACTTCGCTTTCCTGAACGGTTTGCCAGGGAAAAAGCTCCTTTTAAAAGGCAACCACGATTACTGGTGGTCCACGCGCAATAAGATCGAGACGTATTTTGCCGAGCACGGCTTCGATACGCTGGAGCTGGTTTTCAACTCAGCGGTGCGCGTCGGCGATATCGCGGTCTGCGGTACGCGCGGCTGGCTCTACAACGCCGAGACGGCGGAGGACCGGAAAATTGTCGCGCGCGAGAATGGCCGCTTGACAGCGTCTCTGAAAGCGGCGGCAGCACTCGGCGGCACGCCGGTCGTGTTTCTGCATTATCCGCCGGTCTACGACACCGCAGAGTGCCGGGAGCTGCTCGACACGATGCTGGAATACGGGATCCAGGACTGCTATTTCGGGCACATTCACGGCGATCATGCGGCGAAGAAAGCGCCTATCGGCGAATGCAAGGGCATTCGGATGCATCTTGTTTCCTGCGACTACATCCGCTTCATGCCAAAGCTCGTGCGGATCGGCCCAGACTGTAAATAAATTTTTAAAAATCGGCTTTTTATATGGAATATTCTGTTTCCGTGTGCTATAATGACCGGAGGCGGTCGTTACAGACCCGCCGTACCTATAATCAGCAAAACATTTTTGAGAGGATAGAAGGAAATGAACTTAAAGGCAACAAACAAAACAGAGACCAACAAGTATGAGCTTGAGATTGAGATCTCCGCAGAGGATTTCAACAAGGCGATCGACGAGGTTTATAAGTCCGAGGGCAAGAAAATGACGATCCCGGGCTTCCGCAAGGGCAAGGCCCCGAAGGCGTTCATCGAAAAGTACTACGGCGAGTCCGTGTTCTTCGAGGGCGCGCTGGACAAGCTGTATCGCCCGGCTCTGATGGATGCGGTCGAGGCTTCCGGTCTCGAGGTCATCAGCATCGGTCAGGCAGACATCACGGCGGTCAGCAAGGAAGACGGCGTCCAGATGAAGGTCACCGTCGTTGTGAAACCGGAAATCACCATTGAGGGCTATAAGGGTATTGAGGCGACAAAGAAGAAGGTCGAAGTCACGGACGCAGACGTCAGTGGCGAGCTGACAAAGGTTCAGGACAGAAACTCCAGAATGGTCACTGTCGACAACAGAGCGGCACTCACAGGCGACACCACGGTTATCGATTTCGAGGGCTTCTGCGACGGCGTGGCATTTGACGGCGGCAAGGGCGAGAACTTCGAGCTTTCCCTCGGCTCCGGCCAGTTCATCCCGGGCTTTGAGGATCAGATCGTCGGTCATGAGGTCGGCGAGGAGTTCGAGATCAACGTGAAGTTCCCGGAGGAGTATCAGGCGGAGAACCTCAAGGGCAAGGACGCGACCTTCAAGATCAAGCTCCACGAGATCAAGCGCAAGGAGCTGCCGGTGCTCGACGACGAGTTTGCGAAGGATGTCAGCGAGTTCGATACGCTGGACGCATACAAGGACAGCATCCGTGAGAAGCTCCAGAGCGACCGCGAGAAGGCTGCGGAGAGCGACGTCGAGAACCAGATTGTCGAGGCGCTCATTGAGAAGGTTCAGGGCGAGATCCCGGACGAGATGTATGAGAACGAGGTAGAGGAGAGCATCAACAGCTTTGCTTACCGTCTCCAGTCTCAGGGCCTGAACCTCGAGACCTACCTCAAGTACACCGGAATGGACACCGAGGCGCTCAAGGCGCAGTTCAAGCCGCAGTCTGAGAAGCAGGTCAAGGTAAGACTTGCGCTCGAGAAGATCGCAGAGCTTGAGAATCTCGAGCCGACCGAGGAAGAGGTTGAAGCGGAGTTTGAGAAGCTCGCGAAGACCTACGAGATGGAAGTCGACAAGATCAAGAACATCGTCGCTGAGGCGCAGGTCAAGGCGGATCTCAAGAACCAGAAGGCCGTTGACTTTGTCAAGGCAAACGCGGTGGTAAAGACCGAGGAATAATTTCGGAATTTACAGGTAAGTATATATAGGTAAATGCAGAGTTTTGTTTTCGCCCGCTGTCTTTTTCGGATAGCGGGCGAAGCAGAAGGATGCTTTTTTTGAAAGGAGTTTGTGCGATGAGTTTGGTACCTTATGTTGTGGAGCAGACGAGCCGGGGCGAGCGTTCCTATGATATTTTCTCCCGACTGCTCAACGACAGAATCATCATGCTGAACGATGAAGTGAATAACACAACGGCTAGCCTCGTTGTAGCGCAGCTTTTATATCTTGAAGGTCAGGATCCGGATAAGGACATCAGCTTGTACATCAACAGCCCGGGCGGCGTCATCACGGCCGGCATGGCGATTTACGACACGATGCAGTACATCAAGTGCGATGTTTCCACGATCTGCATGGGCATGGCGGCGTCGATGGGCGCGTTCCTGCTGGCGGCAGGCGCGAAGGGCAAGCGCTATGCGCTGCCGAATGCGGAGATCATGATCCATCAGCCTTCCGGCGGCGCGCAGGGTCAGGCGACCGATATTCAGATTCAGGCGGAGCGCATTCTGCAGATGAAAAAGAGCCTGAATACGATCCTCGCAGAGCGCACGGGCCAGCCGTATGAGACGATCTGCCGGGATACGGAGCGCGATAACTTCATGACGGCGCAGCAGGCTATGGAGTACGGTCTCATCGACAAGGTCATTGCAACGAAATCGAAGTAACGAAAGGGCGTGAAGCCATGCCGAACAATTTCGGGAACGACAGCGACCTGCGCTGCTCTTTCTGCGGGAAGCCGCAGTCTCAGGCGAAGCGTCTGATTGCCGGAAACGGCGTATACATCTGTGATACATGTATTGAGCTCTGTATGAATATTCTGGAGGACGAGGATTCTCTGCGCCGCGGAAAAGCGGCGCCGCGTCCGGCAACCGGTAAGGAAAAGGTGCTGCCGAAGCCCCAGGAGATCAAAAAGATGCTCGACGAATATGTCATCGGTCAGGATGAGGCCAAGATGACGCTTGCGGTTGCCGTATACAACCACTATAAGCGCATCTTCTTCAGCGGCGGCGATGACGGTGTGGAGATTTCAAAGAGTAATGTGCTCCTGCTCGGCCCTACCGGTGTCGGCAAGACGTATCTTGCGCAGACGCTCGCGAAGCTCCTCGACGTGCCGTTCGCGATCGCGGATGCCACGACGCTGACCGAGGCCGGCTATGTCGGCGAGGACGTTGAAAACATTCTGCTCCGTCTGATTCAGGCGGCGGATTACGATGTCGAGCGCGCGGAGCACGGCATCATCTATGTCGATGAGATCGATAAGATTTCCCGCAAATCGGAGAATCCCTCCATCACGCGTGACGTCAGCGGCGAAGGCGTGCAGCAGGCGCTGCTCAAAATCCTTGAGGGCACTGTGGCGGGCGTACCGCCGAAGGGCGGCAGAAAGCACCCGCAGCAGGAAGTGATCAACATCGACACGAGCAACATCCTGTTTATCTGCGGCGGTGCGTTTGACGGCTTGAAAAACGTGATCCAGCGTCGGACCGATGCGCAGACGCTCGGCTTTAACTCGAAGGTCAAGAGTAGGGCAGAGTTGGACAACACCGAGTGGATGAAGGAAGTCACGCCGCACGACCTTGTAAAGTTCGGTCTGATTCCGGAGCTTGTCGGCCGTCTGCCGGTTATCACTGCGCTGAGCGATCTCGACAAAAACGCGCTGGTGCGCATCCTGACGGAGCCGAAAAACTGCCTCGTCAGCCAGTACAAGAAGCTTTTCGAGCTCGATAAGGTCGACCTCGAGTTTACGCCCGACGCGCTGGACGCGATCGCGGAAAAAACGATTGAGCGCAAGACTGGCGCGCGCGGCCTGCGTTCGATTCTGGAAGGCACGCTGACCAAGCTGATGTTCGAGGTACCCGGCGATTATACGATCGAGAAGGTCACGATTACAAAGGATACGGTTCTGAATGGTGCGGCGCCCGAGTTGGTGCGCAATGAAGAGCGTATCCCGGTCAAGATCAAAATGACACAACCCAAACGGCGCGCACGCAAGGATTCAGCATCATAGTGATCATCATACAGGCTGTGTAGCGAGATTCGAGCTGCGCAGCCTTGTCTGATTTATAAGGATTGGTATTAGAATTATGAGCAAACCAACAAACAGCCCAGAGCTGAGAACAATGCCGGTTCTCGCTGTACGCGGGCTTGTCGTGTTTCCGGGCATGATGCTGCAGTTTGACATCGGCCGGAAGAAATCCGTTCTCGCGGTCAAGGCCGCGCTGGATGCAGATCGGCTGGTCTTTGTCGTCACGCAGACCGATCTCTCGGAGAACGAACCGACGGCGGAGGATCTGTATAAAGTCGGCGTGATTGCGAAGATCAAGCAGGTGGTGCATACGTCGGACGAGGGCATCAAGCTCCACGTCGAGGGCCTTTCCCGCGCGGAGATCATGGCGGTCATACAGGATGAGCCGTATCTGATCGGTTCGATTCTGCCCTGCGAAGAGGTATCCTTCCGCCAGAGCTACAAGACGGAGGCGCTCAACCGGATCGCGCAGGAAAAGTTTGAAGAGTACATCCGCTGGTTCCGGCAGGTTCCGCCGGATATTTTGCTCGGCGTCATGCAGCAGAAGGACAGCGGCAAGCTGGCGGATTTTATCGCCGCGAATATTTCGCTCGATTTTGAGCAGAAGCAGTGCATTCTGGATGAGCTGCATCCGGTGCGCCGCATCGTGCGTCTGAATGAAATTCTGAACGACGAGATTCAGGTCATGACGCTTGAACGCGAGATCTCGCAGAAGGCGCAGGAGCAGATGGATGAAAACCAGCGCGCCTACATGCTGCGCGAGCAGATGCGCGCGATTGCGAGCGAGCTCGGTGAGGAGGATAACCCGCAGGAGGAATCTGATGAGCTGCGCGCGAAAATCGAAGCGCTGCAGCTGCCGCAGGTTGCGCGGGAGAAGCTTCTGAAGGAATGTGACCGCTTTGCTAAAATGCCGTACGGCTCGCACGAGGGTTCCGTCATGCGCGTTTATCTCGAGACGTGCATCGAGCTGCCGTGGAACACCGCTTCACCGGAACGGCTCGATCTCGCGCGGGCAGAGAAGATTCTCAACCGCGACCATTACGGCATGCAGAAGGTCAAGGAGCGCTTTTTGGAGACGCTCGCCGTCCGAAAGCTTTCGGATCAGGCGACCGGGCAGATTATCTGCCTCGTCGGCCCGCCGGGTGTCGGCAAGACGTCGATCGCGAAGTCCATCGCCGAGGCAACCGGCCGCAAGTATGTGCGCGTCTCACTAGGCGGTGTCCGCGATGAAGCGGACATCATGGGCCATAGGAAGACGTATGTCGGCTCGATGCCGGGCCGCATCATGGCGGCGGTCAAACAGGCTGGCACGAATAACCCGCTGATTTTGCTCGACGAGATCGACAAGCTCGGGCAGAGCTTCAAGGGCGATCCGTCGGCGTCGCTGCTCGAGGTGCTGGATCCGGAGCAGAACAGCGCGTTTCAGGATCATTACATCGACCTGCCGTTTGATCTGAGCCATGTGCTCTTTGTCACAACCGCGAACGATGCGTCTGCAATCCCCGGTCCGCTTTATGACCGCATGGACGTTATCACGCTCGGCAGCTATACGCACGATGAGAAATTCCACATCGCCTCGAAGTATCTGATTCCAAAACAGCTCAAAAAGCACGGCATCAAGGCGGCGCAGCTCAAATTTACGCCGAACGCACTGCACGCGATCATCGAAAACTACACGCGCGAAGCAGGCGTCCGCACGCTGGAGCGCACAATCGGCAGCATCTGCCGCAAGATCGCGAAGCGCATCGTGTCCGAGGAGGAGTTTAAGACTTATTCCGTCAAGATCTCCAACCTTGAGGAGCTGCTCGGCCCGAAGAAGTTCACAAAGGACAACGCCGATAAGCAGGACGAGATCGGCCTTGTGAACGGCCTTGCATGGACGAGCGTCGGCGGCGAAATGCTGCCGATTGAAGTCGCCGTCATGGAGGGCACAGGCAAAATCCAGCTTACCGGCTCGCTCGGCGACGTGATGAAGGAATCCGCGAGCGCAGCGCTGACCTGCATCCGCACCCGTGCGGATCGGCTCGGCATCGAGAGCGATTTTTACACGAAAAAGGACATCCATATCCACGCACCGGAGGGCGCTGTGCCGAAGGATGGCCCGTCCGCTGGTATTGCAATGGCGACGGCGATCACATCGGCACTCTGTAAAGCGCCGATCCTTCACAGTGTTGCGATGACAGGGGAAATCACTTTACAGGGACGCGTACTGCCGATTGGCGGTCTGCGCGAGAAGTCGATGGCGGCTTACCGCAGCGGCATCAAGACTGTGATTATCCCGCAGCAGAATGTGCCCGACCTTGCCGAAGTTGATCAGGTGGTCAAGGATCATGTGCAGTTTGTGCCGGTCCGCAGAATTGATGAGGTGCTGCCGCTTGCCATTCCGTCACTTGTCGGATTGCAGAGCCGGGAGCCGGAGTCCAAAATCCACGTGGAGCAGCCGCAGCAGCGGCCTGTACCCGTGCTGAGACAGTGAGGAAGCGAATTGTGAATTTTCAATCGGTAGAATTTGAAGCCGCCGCCGGACGCGCGGATCAACTCAAAAAGTCGGATCTGCCCGAGGTTGTCTTTGCTGGAAAGTCCAATGTCGGCAAGTCCTCGCTGATAAACAAGCTCGTCAGCCGTAAGGCTTTGGCGCGCGTCAGCGCCACGCCGGGCAAGACGGCGACGATCAATTTTTTCAGACTGCCGGCGTGCCGTCTCGTTGATCTGCCGGGGTATGGGTATGCAAAGGTCTCGCAGAACGAGAAGCAGCGCTGGGCGAAGCTGATGCAGGGGTATTTTGATGATGACCGCCGCATCGCGCTGGTCGTCCAGATCCTCGATATGCGCCATGAGCCGACCGCGGACGATTTTGATATGATTAACTTTCTGATCGAGCGCGAGCTTCCGTTTCTGGTGGTCTGTACAAAGTGTGACAAGCTGAATAAGACGCAGTTTGCGGCACAGGAAAACTATTTTGCTTCGCTCTTCGACGAGCACGGAATCGAATTTATCCCGTATTCGTCGCAGACAGGCTTTGGTCTTGAGACGCTCAAGCAGCGGATTGAAAACGCTGTCTTGGGCTGCGCAGACCGATAAACAGCAAATATCTTTTTGAAGGGAATGAATGAAATATGTTTGTATCCGATTGCCTGAGTGTGAACGAGAAGGGGCATCTGACCATCAGCGGCTGCGATACCGTGGCGCTTGCCGAGCAGTACGGTACCCCGCTTTATGTGATGAGCGAGGACAAGATCCGCGATACCTGCAGACGCTACAAGGCTTCGATTGACCGGTATTACGGGGGAAACGGCGCGCCGATTTATGCCAGCAAGGCGTTCAGCTGCAAGGAAATCTGCCGCATTGTCACGAGTGAAGGGCTGGATCTGGAGGTCGTTTCCGGTGGCGAGCTGTTCACGGCGCTTTCTGCGGGCGTGGATGCAAAGCACATTCACTTCCAGGGCAACAACAAATCGCTTCGGGAAATCGAATATGCGATTGAAAGCGGCGTCGGAGATATTGTTGTGGACAACCTGTCCGAGCTGTGCCGTATCGAGAAGATTTCCGCCGAAAAGGGCGTTGTGACGTCGATTTCCATGCGCATCAAGCCTGGCATCGACGCGCATACGCATGAATTTATCCGCACCGGACAGATTGATTCCAAATTCGGCTTTGCGCTGGAAACAGGCGAGGCTTTCGAGGCTGTCCGGGAAGCGGTTCGTGCGGAGCATGTCGAGCTGATCGGTCTGCACTGTCACATCGGCTCCCAGATTTTCGATAAATCGCCGTTTGTGCTCGCCGCAGAGGTGATGCTGGCGTTTTACAACAAGATCTATGCCGAGCTTGGCAAGAAGCTGACGCATCTCAATCTCGGCGGCGGCTTTGGCATCAAATATAAAGACGCGGATGCGGCGGTTGCGTATGAGGACTACATGAATGACGTCTCAGCAGCGGTGCATGCGTCCTGCGAGAAATACGGGTTGACCATACCGAAAATCTACATCGAGCCGGGCCGCTCCATTGTGGGCGAGGCGGGCATTACGCTGTATACGGTCGGCGACATCAAGACGATCCCGCAGGTGCGTACATATGTGGCGATTGACGGCGGCATGTACGATAATCCGCGCTATGCGCTGTATCAGTCGGACTACACCTGTCTGATCGCGAACCGGGCCGATCAGCCCGCAAATTTCAAGGCGACAATCGCCGGTAAGTGTTGCGAGAGCGGCGATCTGATCCAGGAGAACACGATGATCCAAAAGCCGGAGATCGGCGATATTTTGGCGGTTCTCTCCACGGGCGCGTATAATTACTCGATGGCCTCGAATTATAACCGCAATGTAAAGCCGGCCTGCGTTATGATATGTGACGGCCAATCGCGTGTCATCATCAAGGGCGAGACATACGAGGATCTGATCCGCAACGATCTCTAAAAATTTTTTCGAATTTCTGTTTTTAGGTGTTTACTTTTTTGCTTTTGAATGCTAAAATAAAAAAGCAATTCAATCCATTAAAGGAAAAGAGGTTCGGTTATGAATACAAAGCTGCACGATGAAAATGTGGATTTCCTGTTTGACGCCATTCTGGCGCTCGAGAACCGAGAGGAATGCTATCGCTTTTTCGAGGATCTCTGCACGGTTCCGGAGCTGAAGGCCATGTCCCAGCGCATTGCCGTCGCGAAGATGCTCAGCAAGCGGCAGGTTTACAGTGAGATCGTCGCCCAGACCGGCGCTTCCACCGCGACCATCAGCCGCGTCAATCGTTCGCTGAATTACGGCAGCGACGGCTACACGCTGATCTTTGACCGGCTCTGGAAAAAGGAAAATAAGGAATAATGGCTGGCTACGACGTATTTGCCAGATATTATGATGCCTTAACCGCAAATGTCGATTATGCCGGCAGGGCGGCCTACCTTTCGCAGCTTCTGGAAAGGCTGGGCCACCGTGCTGGCTTAACGCTGGATCTGGCGTGCGGTACAGGCAGCCTGACACTGGAGCTGCACAAGCTGGGCTTTGATATCTACGGCGTGGACAGTTCCGTTTCGATGCTCTGCGAAGCGAAGGATAAGGCATACGATCTCGGCGCGGACGTGCTTTTCCTCTGCCAGAAAATGCAGAGCCTGGATTTGTTTGGCACGGTCGATACCGTGTTCTGCTCGCTGGACAGCATCAACCACCTGCCCGGTGCGGAGCAGGTGCTCGAAACATTCCGCCGTGTCGCGTTTTTTATGAATGACGACGGCTGGTTTATCTTCGATGTCAATACGCCCTACAAGCATGAGCATGTGCTCGGCAATCATGTATTCGTTTACGATCTGACAGACATTTACTGTGTCTGGCAGAACCGGTATAACCCGCAGGACAAGAGCGTTGCGATCGCGCTCGACTTTTTTGAGCGACAGGGGAAGACGTACACGCGCAGCAGCGAGCGCTTTTCCGAGCATGTATACAGCGCGGAGGAGATCACCCAAATGCTGACGCAGGCGGGCTTTGACCGCATTCAGATCTTCGGCGATATGCGCTTTGATGCGCCGAAGCCGGATGAACAGCGGCTGATTTTTGCCGCCCACATCACGAATTCACAAAACGGTGTTTTCAAGGCATAAAGCCTGAAATGCCTCGAAAGGAAGATTTTCTGTTGGACAGAATCATACGCTGCATCACGTCGAACGGCGCCCTGATGGCGTCTGCGATCGATTCCAGCGATACCATTTATACCGCGCAGAAGCTGCATAATCTGAGCGCCACGGCTTCGGCGGCGCTGGGCCGGCTGCTGACCGGCGCGTCCATGATGGGTGCGATGCTGAAGCAGGAGCATGCAACGCTGACGCTCCGTGTCAACGGCGGTGGCCCGCTCGGAACCATGACAGCGATTTCGGACAGCCGCGGCAACGTGCGCGGCTGCGTCGACGCGCCGGAAACGGAGGTGCCGCTCAAGCCGAACGGAAAGCTGGATGTCAGCGCGGCGGTTGGCACGGACGGCCGTCTCGGTGTGATCCGCAATTACGGAACCGGGGAGCCGTATATGGGTCAGGTGGCCCTTGTCAGCGGCGAGATCGCGGAGGATATCACGAATTATTATGCGACGAGCGAGCAGATTCCGACGGCGTGTGCGCTCGGCGTGCTGGTCGATTCGGAGTCAAAGAAGGTCATGCTTGCAGGCGGCCTGCTGATTCAGGTGCTGCCCGGCGCAGCGCCCGAGGATATTTCGAAGCTTGAAGAGAATGTCGCGAAGCTGGAGCCGGTTACGACGATGCTTGCGAAGGGCATGACGGTCGAAGATATGTGCCGTACCGCGTTAGAAGGCTTTGAGGTTGAGAAGCTCGATGAAATGCCGGTGCACTATGCCTGCACATGCAGCAAGGAAAAATATCTGAGCGTGCTCGCTACGCTGGAGCCGGATGAAATCGAGTCTCTGCCCACGCAGGACGGCAAAGCGGAAGCGGCTTGTCCGTATTGCTGCCGCAGGTACTACTTTACAACCGAAGAGCTGCACGAGCTGGCTGAAGCGGTGCGCCGCAGACGAGCAGACCTTGGACGGTAATTTTTTGAAAAAACTTTGAAAAAAGGTATTGACTTTTTCGGTCTCGTGTAGTATTATATACAACGTCGCTGAGAGATGCAACTCAGGAAGCGATGCTGTATGGGGGCATAGCTCAGCTGGTTAGAGCACCTGCCTTACAAGCAGGGGGTCATAGGTTCGAGTCCTATTGTCCCCACCAAAATGTGGCCCGGTAGTTCAGCTGGTTAGAACGCTAGCCTGTCACGCTAGAGGTCGACGGTTCGAGCCCGTTCCGGGTCGCCACATTTGCCTCTGTAGCTCAGTTGGTAGAGCAGGGGACTGAAAATCCCCGTGTCATTGGTTCGATTCCGATCGGAGGCACCAATATGCGGACGTAGCTCATCTGGTAGAGCGCCACCTTGCCAAGGTGGAGGTAGCGAGTTCGAGCCTCGTCGTCCGCTCCAAAAGAAAAAGACGCAACCGCGCGTCTTTTTCAATATGGTGACATAGCCAAGTGGTAAGGCGTGGGTCTGCAAAACCCTGATTCCCCGGTTCAAATCCGGGTGTCACCTCCAAATAAGAATGCGCTTGACAGGATTCTGTTGAGCGCATTTCTTTATAAGTGCTCATGTTTTTCGCTGCAGAATTCGAGAAAATCTCTTGAAATTTGCAGATTTCTCCGTATAATATATAGTGATGGCTTATAGGTGAAAACGATGATATGTGTTTCCGGCAGATCATGGGGAGTGAAGCCAAAGGCTCAGAGCGGATTTTTTGGAACGTTTTGACAAGAATCTGTGGGAGCGTATCGTGGACTTTCAATCCGATATATAAGCTGTCAAATCCAATACGAAGAATTGGTCCGCAAATCTGCGGAGAAAGGATGAACAAAATGGGTAAGAAATTACGAATCGGTATCATCGGTGTCGGCGGCATGGGCAGCGGACATGCTATGGGTATCCACAGCGGCACAGGCAACACGATCTGGAGCACGCAGATCGACTATGTCCCGCCGTTTCCGGGTGAGATGACCTCCAACCTGCCGGATTATCTGGAGCTGGCCGGCGTTTATGACATCAACCCTGCCCGCAATGAATGGGCAATTAACCACGGAATCAGCGTTTTTGAGAATTATGACGCTATGCTGGCTGATCCGACGGTCGACGCGATTCTCATCGCCACGCCGAACCACCTGCATAAGGATATGGCGATTTCCGCTATGCGTGCAGGCAAGCATGTTCTCTGCGAAAAGCCGGTCATGATATCCAGCGCAGACATGCTGGATGTTATGGCGGTCTCCAAGGAGACCGGCAAGGTATTCTATCCCCGCCAGAATCGTGAGTGGGACGAGGATTACCTCATTGTCAAAAAGATTTACGACGAGAAGCTCATCGGCAATGTATTCAACATCAAGTGCCGCATCATGGGCAGCCGCGGTATCCCGGGTGACTGGCGCGGCGTCAAGGAATACGGCGGCGGCATGATGCTGGACTGGGGCGTGCATATCATCGACCGTATCGTGAAGATGATCCCGGAAAAGATCACGAACCTTTTCTGCCATTTCACATACATCACCAATCCGGAGTGCGATGATGGCTTCCAGCTCCATCTCACCTTTGCAAACGGTGTCACTGTCAATCTTGAGGTCGGTACCTGCCACTTTGTCAACGAGCCGCTGTGGTGCGTCTACGGCGATAAGGGCTCCGCGATGATCAACAACTGGAATCTGGATGGCAAGCTGGTTCGCCTGATTTCCTGGGACGACAAGGACACGATGCCGATCCTCGCCGGCGCCGGTCTGACCAAGACCATGGCCCCGAGAGACGGCGGCGAATCTGTCGAGGAATTCGAGCTGCCCAGATTTGACTTTGACCGCAATGCTCTGTACCGCAACTTTGTCGAGACCTGCAACGGCGAAGCGGAGCAGATCGTTTCGCAGGAGCATGCACTCCGCGTTCTGCGCATCATGGAAGCCTGCTTCGAGAGCAGCGAGACCGGTAAGGCCATCGCGTTTGAAGCCTGATTTCCGATATTTGAACTGAAAAGCTTGCCCTTGGCGCGTAAAAACGCTGAGGGCATCTTTGTTTTTGAAGAGCTGCGGTTCCGGATTATCGGTAGCCTGCTCTCAGACGGATAGATGACCCGCTCGGATTCTGGTTAAAAGATTAAGATAGATTTACTTTCTGCACAGAAGTATGGACAAAAGCGCTAATTATGGGGCGTTTTTGTGTTTTAAGCTTGAGATTCTCGGAGAGTATGGTATAATAATTGCAAAGCGGTTTTTTTGGCGATGTATTTTGTTCCGCCGGCTTGCATCTGGTGGTGCAGCGGGCGGCGGACGAGTATTGCCAGCATGTTTTATATGTATGGCATCCTGTTTATGCGAAACTGATTTGGATGAATAGCACTGTATTTTCAGAGAATTAAGGTGTGTACGAGGATGGATAAATTGAAATTGGATTTAAAGTGGCTGAGCCGCGTAGCGCTGGTTGCACTTCTGGACGCGTTTTGCGTGTTCTGCTCCTTCTTTTTTGCGCTTGTACTTCGGTTTGAATTACGGCTGGGTGCAGTTGAACCGGAATTTCTGGATGGCTTCTGCCACTCCATACTGTTCTGGTGTGCGATCACCGTCATCGTTTTTGCATTGTTTGACCTGTACAACAGTATTTGGAGCTATGTCAGCGAAAACGAGCTGTTTCGCCTTTTGTGGGCGCATGCGGTGCTGATTCCCATTGGTCTGCTGTGCGTTAAGCTCTCCGGCCTGCACATGCCCCGCTCCTATTATATCATGGGCCTAGTGTTCAGCTTTATGAGCACGACGACGCTCCGCTTTGCATACCGCTTTGCCCGTCAGATCAAAGCCAGAGCCTTGACGCGTCTGCATGGGGAAGGGCGGCAGAATATCATGGTCATCGGCGCGGGTGCCGCGGGCAGCGTTTTAATCCGCGAATATGCAAACAGCAAATACCTGAACGGCCGCGTGGTCTGTATTATCGACGATAATCCGGCGAAGCAGGGCAGGAGACTGGAGGGAATCCCCGTTGTAGGCAATCGCTACGCGATTCCCGAAATGGTCAGACAGTACGGCGTGAACAAAATTGTCTTTGCAATTCCGAGCGCGAGTGCAGTGACCCGCCGGGAGATTCTGAGTATCTGCAGCACGGTTAAGTGCGAGGTGCAGGCTGTCCCGGGTATGTATCAGCTTGTCAACGGCGAAGTCAGCGTCAGCAAGCTCAAAAAGGTGGAGATTCAGGATCTTCTCGGCCGTGATCCGATTCAGGTCAACCTGGAGGAGATTTACCGGTATATTTCCGGTAAGGTCGTCATGGTGACCGGCGGCGGTGGCTCCATCGGCAGCGAGCTGTGCAGGCAGATTGCGAAAAGCAAGCCGAAACAGCTTGTTATCTTTGATATTTATGAGAATAACGCGTACAGTATCCAACGTGAGCTGGAACACGATTACCCCGATCTGAATTTGGTGGTCCTGATTGGCTCAGTGCGCAACACGGCGCGTCTCGATTATGTTCTGGGAAAATATCGTCCCGAGATGGTATTCCATGCAGCGGCGCATAAGCATGTCCCGCTGATGGAGGACAGCCCAAATGAGGCCATCAAAAACAATGTGTTCGGTACATATAAGATGGCGCAGGCGGCGGCCCGGTACAGCGTCAAGAAATTCGTTCTGATTTCCACCGATAAGGCAGTCAACCCAACGAATATCATGGGCGCTTCCAAGCGGCTCTGCGAAATGGTCGTTCAGATGATGAACCGCGAAACGGCTACGGAATTTGTCGCAGTGCGCTTTGGCAATGTTCTCGGCAGCAACGGAAGCGTGATCCCGATTTTTGAAAAGCAGATCGCAGCGGGCGGCCCGGTTACCGTGACGCATCCGGAAATCACGCGCTTTTTCATGACGATCCCGGAAGCGGTTTCCCTTGTTCTGCAGGCCGGGTATTATGCCAAGGGCGGGGAGATCTTTGTCCTCGATATGGGGCAGCCGGTCAAGATCGACGATATGGCGCGCAATCTGATCCGCCTTTCCGGGTACGAGCCGGATGTCGATATCAAGATCGAATACACGGGTCTGCGCCCCGGTGAAAAGCTCTATGAGGAGCTGCTCATGGAGGAGGAAGGTCTTAAGGAGACGGAAAACAAGCTGATTCACATCGGCAGGCCGATTGAAATGGACGATGAAAAGTTCAAGGAACAGCTTAAGATTCTGGAAGAAGCCTATAAGGTCGAAGCTGAAAACATGAAGGAGCTTGTCGCGGAGATTGTTCCGACATACAAGCCGTAGGAAGTATAAAAGCACATTGGATATTGAAAAGCCTTCGGCGCGTAACCGAAGGCTTTCGTTGTTCAGATTTCTCTGTATATGAAATGTTGCACACCGTCGTCGAGCTTTTCGAGCAGCGCAGCGGCGTTGGTGGGGTACACCTCGATGCCGGAAACCGCGTCAAGCGGTACCCAATGAAACGCAATTCCGAAATCGCGCCCCTCAAGCTGCTCCTGCCCCCAAAACATACCGGACGTCGGTGTATCCTCAGAGAGGATGGTGACGCGGTAATACAGGCAGATCTGGTGGCAGGGCTTATCGCCCCACGGAAAAAACACCTCCGCCACCCACTGAAGCGGGCCGACCTCAATCTGCGCGCCGATTTCTTCCCGGAATTCGCGGATTAGTGTTTCCGCGTTCGTCTCATTGAAGGCGACGTGCCCGCCGGGGAAAGCGTAGCCGGGATCGTTTGTCGGCTTCTGCAGCAGCACTTTACCGTTCTGCACGCAAATACCGGCGACGCGGTAGCTGAAAACAAAATCATCCGTTTTGAAAAGAATGTCAGACATTTGATCCCTCCATTACGTTTCCGGTTCACACCCATAGGGGCACGCGGCAAGGCACAGCCCGCAGGCGTTCTTCCGGCCGTGTTTTGCGATGAATTGGCTGCGTTTTTCGTTGCAGAGAGGATAGTCGATGATCTCGCTGCGCTTTGAGCGGATATTCCACTGCACATTGTGCAGTGCCTTGTGCGGGCACGCGTCGATGCATTTCACGCAATCGTCCGGACAGCGGCTTTCCATGATAACCGGGCCGCAGGGGAGAGCGCTGTCAATCAGCACAGCGGAGAGCCGCACGCGCGGCCCGTATCGCTCGGTGATCATCACATCGTTTTTGCCGATCCAGCCGAGGCCGGCGTGAACCGCCGCATACTTAAAGGAGAACGGCGCCAAAAGCGTTTCCTCGCTCGTCTGCGCGACAGGCGGAATCCAGTACGCGGCGCCCTCGGCGCGCAGCAGCGCCTCAATTTCCGCCAGCACCGTGTCCAGCACGCTGCGTGCGTCCTGAATGCTCTGATCGAAATCCGGTTCTCTGTATGTCTGGAGTGTAAGCTGTTTTCCGTAAGGTACTGCAAATACGAGTGCAGAGCGATACATCTTCGCATACGGGCTGTATGAGATATCCGCGAAGCCGTAAAGGATTTCCGGATGATTCTCCAATATCCGTCGTAATTTATGTTCAAGCATCAGAATCCCTCTTTTTCAAAGTACAAAAAAGTCTCATCGCTTCTGCAATGAGACTTTCCTGGTGCAGGTAACAGGACTTGAACCTGCATGAACTTGCATTCATATGGACCTGAACCATACGCGTCTGCCAATTCCGCCATACCTGCATATTTGCTTTTGTCAACCGTTTCCGTTTGACGCTTGTATATTATAGCATCAGGTACCGGATTTGTCAACTGTTTTTTTGAAGAAAATTTCAAAATTCCCGCTTATTCTTCGATTTCCGAAATCCGGTAGCAGAGCGTCATCATACTGTCGTTCAGTTGAACATTTTCCACAAGAGCGTCCTTATACTTGAGGGAGATATCGTAATGGCTGAAATTCCAGAAGCTCTTAATGCCGAGCGCATAAAGGTCGTCGACAATGGATTCGGTCGCGGTGTGCGGCACACACAGGATCGCCATGACCGGTTTGTTTTCGGCGCAGAACGAACGGAGATTGCCGTAGGGAAGCACCGTCAGTCCGGCGAGCGATTGCCCGACAACCTGCTCACCGCGGTCAAAAATGCCGATTAGCTCGAAGCCGGCGAAATTGTAGGAAATATGTGTCGCGATGGCCTTACCGAGATTGCCCGCGCCGATCAAAATGCACTTGTGTACGCGGTCAAGGCCGAGAATGGTGCCGATTTCTTCGCGGAGCTGATGGACGGCATAGCCGTAACCCTGCTGGCCGTAGCCGCCGAAGCAGTTGAAATCCTGCCGCACCTGCGAGGCTGTAAAGCCCATCTTTTCCGCAAGCTCCTTGGAGGAAACGCGCAGAATGCCGCGGCGGTCGAGGTCGACCAGAAAACGGTAATACCGTGGAAGGCGGCGGATCACGGACATAGAGATATACGGTTTCTTTTGCATGTGGATCAACCTTTCTTCTGCGGTATTTGCGGGGAATCCCGCCTGTACAAAGAGTATCATAAACTGGAATCCGGCGCAAGTCCTTTTGAAAAAAATAAGCACGGGGCGTGCTGTACGTACGCCCCGTGCTCTGAAGTTATCGGTCGGATGGGAAGCGAATGCCCGCGTCGCGGCGAAGCTGTTCCATATAATCGGATACCGCGTAGGCGAGCGCGCAACACTGCGCGTATTCTGCGGCGGAAGCCTCGGGCTCGGTGATGTACCGGTAAAAATCCTTGGCTTCGTAGCCCATCAGCTTGTATTTTGGCTCCTCGCCGCAGACCGTCTCGCGTGAGCCGTCGTTATAGATGATCTCGATGTTGGCGAGCTTTGAGATGGATGCCACCGAAACCGTGCCGAGGTTGCCCTGAAAATCGGTATTGGCGGCGGCCTGCCCGACCTTTGAATAGACGAGATTCACGAGCTTATCCGGATACTGCATGGCGACGATACCGCTGCCGTCTGCGCCGGAGGCGAGGAGCTGCGCCGTGATCTGCGTGCGTTCCGGCATGCCGAAGAGATACAACGCCGGGTACACACAGTAGATGCCGAGATCCATCAGCGCGCCTGTCTCAAGCGCCGGATTGAAGATGTTCGGCAGATTTCCGGAGAGATACGCGTCGTATTTTGAAGAGCGCTGGCAGAAATCGAGCTTTGCGATGTTGACGCCGCCGATCTTTTCAAGCGCTTCCTCGAGCAGCCTGCGCTGCGGCAGGTGCATGAACATGATGGCCTCCAGATAGATGAGCCCGCGTTCCCTGGCGAGTGTTTGCAGCGCTTTAACGTCCTTTGCGTGTGCCGAAAGCGGCTTTTCGCAGATCACGTGTTTGCCGTTCTCGAGGAAAATGCGTACGTGCTCTGCGTGCAGCTTGTTCGGGCTTGCGATGTACACCGCGTCGATCAAATCGCTCTGCGCCATCGCTTCCATATCCGTGAAAACGGTCTCCACGCCGTATTTTGCCCCGAATTCGCGTCCCTTTTCGAGCGTGCGCGAATACACCGCCGTGAGCGTCCACAGGCCGCTGTCGAGCGCGCCGTCAATATAGCTGTTCGTGATCCAGCTCGTTCCGATTGTTCCAAATCGCAGCATGTTGAAAATTCCTTTCCGATTACTCCACGATCGCAATGATGGTCTTGATGATCTCTACAATGGCCTCCATATCCTCGAGGACGGCAAATTCATGCTTGCCGTGCGCGTTTTCGCCGCCGGTGCAGAGGTTCGGGCAGGGCAGACCCATGAAGGAGAGACGCGCACCGTCCGTGCCGCCGCGGATCGGGCTGATGACCGGCTCCACGCCGTTCTGGCGCATGGCGGCCTTGGCCGTCTCCAGAATTTCCGGATGCGGCAGGATCATTTCCTTCATATTGTAGTACGTGTCTTTGATTTCGACGGTCACAAGATCGCGGCCGTACTTATGGTTGATGAATTCCGCGGCGAGACGGAACTTCTCCTTGCGCGCTTCAAAGGGCGCCTTGTTGTGGTCGCGGATGATGTAGTGCAGCTCCGCGTGCTCGATCTCACCCTGCATGCCGAGCAGGTGTGCGAAGCCCTCGTAGCCCTCGGTGTTTTCCGGAACCTCGCGGACGGGGAGCAGAGAAGCGAATTCCATCGCGACGCGGCTTGCGTTGATCATCTTGTCCTTTGCGCTGCCGGGGTGTACGCTTCTGCCCTTGACGGTAACCTTTGCGGACGCGCCGTTGAAGTTTTCGTACTCCATGCCGCCCAGCTCGCCGCCGTCGACGGTATAGGCGAAATCGCAGCCGAAGCCCTCGACATCGAATTCGTTCGGGCCGGCGCCGATTTCCTCATCCGGCGTGAAGGCGATCTTCACCGTGCCGTGCGGTAGATCGTTTTTGAGAATGTCCTCGGCGGCCTGCAGGATCTCCGCGACACCCGCCTTATCGTCCGCGCCGAGCAGCGTGGTGCCGTCCGTGACGATCAGCGTCTTGCCGACGCGCTTTTCAAGCGCCGGGAAATCCTTGACCGCCGTCACGATGCCGAGGTCCTCGTTCAGCACGATGTCCTTGCCGTCGTAATTTTCGATGATGCGCGGCTTGACGTTTTCACCGCTGAAATCCGGGGACGTATCCATGTGCGCGATAAAGCCGATGGTGTTTTTCTTTTCGCAGTTTGCGGGGATCGTGCCGTATACATAGCCGTGCTCGTCCATATGCGCGTCAGCGATGCCGATCGCCTGCATGTCGTCCACAAGACGCTGCGCTAAAATCTTCTGTTTGGCGGTGGAGGGCATGGTGCCGGTCGTCTCGTCCGACTGCGTGTCATAGCGGACGTAATCGAGAAATCTGTCTTTTACGGACATGTAAATCAACTCCTAATACTTTCATTTGAATCCATTCTACTACAAGGCACCGGCAATTGCAAGAAGAAGTCCCGCACCGGGAATTCTCGGTGCGGGACGCGGGATACAGGATAGATCAGAGCTCAGACCAATATCTCTTCAGGTTTGCAAGACCGATGCGCAGCGCGTCGAAGACGGGCTCCATGCCCTCGAACTCGATGGAGATGCAGTCGTCGTAGCCGGCCTTCTTGAGCTGGAAGAGGCACTGCTTGACCGGCACGTTGCCGTGGCCGACGATCGTGCCGCGCAGGAAGTTGCCGCCGCGTGTGCGGAACGCGCCCTCACCAGGATCGGCAGCGTCAAAGGGCTTGACGATGAAATCCTTCGCGTGGACGTAGATCGCGTACGGCGCGACGCGCGCGAACGCCGCCGCCGGATTCTCGTCTGCGCACAGGAAGTTGCCCATGTCGCAGAGCAGACCGAAGTTCTTGTGGTTGACCGCCGCGTAGAGCTTCTCCACGCGCTCGGAATCCTGCGCATAGAAGCCGTGGTTCTCGATCATCGTACGAATGCCGAACTGCTCGGCGTACTCTGTAACGGCGCGGATGCCCTGTGCAAGACGCGGAATCAGCGTATCGAACGGGCAGTACTTGCCGGAATCGACCGGGTAGCCGACGGTCGCGTCGTGGCGCATGCGCTTGACGCCGAGAATGCGGCCGATATCGACGAACTTCTTGACGCGCTCAATTTCCTTCTCGATATCGCCGTCACTGCCGTTGATGAAATCAGCGCCGATCGTCAGGCTGGAGATTCCCAGGCCGACGCGCTCTGCTTCTTTGCGGATTTTTTCCGCATAAGCCGGGCGCTCTTCCTCGGGCAGGGGCAGGAAATCGACGAAATCGACGAACTCGATCGCGTCAAAGCCGAGCTCCTTCGTCTTCGCGATGACCTCAAAGGGCGTGATTTCACCCGCGCGGATCATCTTGTAGTAGCTGTAGGAACTGACAGAATACTTCATTTTGCTTTGTCCTCCCAAAAGAATGTTATAGTATGTTAATCACCGAAGGAAATGCCGATTTCCTTCGCCGCCATGACCTCTTCGCAGTCGACCGGAACGGTCTTGAGCTTGCCGGCAACCTCGCTGAGCGGAACCGGGACGATCTTGCCGTTGACGAGACCGACCATGTTGCCGTACTTCTTCTCGCGGATCAGCTTGGCCGCCGCCGCGCCGAAGCGTGTGGAGAGCACGCGGTCATAGGCGCACGGGCTGCCGCCTCTCTGGAAGTGACCCGGCACGCAGACGCGGATCTCGTTGTCCACGCGCGTGGAGAGCTCGTCGGCGATGCGGTATACGATGGAAGGATGCTTCATATCGGCGCGCGCCTTCTTGAAATCCTTCTTCTTCATGGCCGCCTCCTCCTTGGAGATGGCGCCTTCCGCGACGGCGAGGATCGAGAACTTCTTTCCCTTCGCAATTCTATTATTCAACGTTTTGGCAACTTTGTCAATATCATACGGGATTTCCGGGATCAGGATAACGTCCGCTCCGCCCGCGATGCCCGCGTACAGCGGCAGCCAACCGACCTTATGGCCCATGATCTCCACGCAGAAGATGCGCCCATGTGACGTCGCCGTCGTGTGGATGCAGTCGATAACCTCCGTTGCGATCTCCACGGAGCTGTGGAAGCCGAAGGTCATATCCGTACCCCAGACGTCGTTGTCGATGGTCTTCGGCAGGGAGACGACATTCAGTCCCTCTTCGCGCAGAAGGTTTGCTGTCTTCTGCGTGCCGTTGCCGCCAAGGATGACGAGGCAGTCAAGACCGATCTTCTTGTATGTGTCCTTCATGTTCTTGACCTTGTCCACGCTCGTCTCATCGATGACGCGCATGAGCTTGAACGGCTGGCGGGAGGTGCCGAGAATCGTGCCGCCGAGCGTCAGAATGCCGGAAAAGTCCTCCGGCTTCATCAGCTTGTACTCGCCGAAGATCAGGCCCTTGTAACCGTCCTTAATGCCGTAGATTTCGACGTCGTCGCCGAATTCCTCGTAAAGCGATTTCGCAACGCCGCGAATGGAGGCATTCAGTCCCTGGCAGTCGCCGCCGCTGGTTAAAATACCAATTCTTTTCATGTTTCTCAACCTTTCTAAGTATATTATTCGTCTGCCGAATGAATCGGAATCAGAATACTGTCCTTCTCAATGGCCTGCAGTGCCTTCAGGCGTTCCTGCGCCTCGTGGTAGAAGGTAAGCTGCGAGCTGACTTTCTGCTTGCCGCGCAGGTCAACATGCTCGTAGCTTGTGTCGCTCTGCATGTACCGCGCGTTTGTCGTGTCTCTGAGCATCGTATCGAGAATGCCAAAGGCGCGTTCTTTCTGCTTTTCGTCCTCAATCGGGAAGACAAGCTCGACGCGGCGGTCGAGATTGCGCGGCATCCAGTCCGCACTGCCCATATAGATACGCGGATTGCCTGCATTTTCAAAGCGGAAGATGCGGCTGTGTTCGAGAAGCTGGCCGACGATGCTCATGACCGTGATATTCTCGCTGACGCCCTCAATGCCCGGAATGAGGCAGCAGATGCCGCGCACGATCAGCCGGATGCGAACACCCGCCTGCGAGGCTTCGTACAGCAGCTCAATCAGCTCCGGATCGACGAGCGAATTGACCTTAACTGTAATGCCGCTGGGCAGTCCTTTTCTGGCATTTTCCGTCTCGCGTTTGACCATGTAGACAAAGAAATCACGCATGCCGTGCGGTGCGACGATGAAGTGCTTGTATTCGGGCGGACGCGAATAGCCGGTGATCACGTTGAACAGGGAAGAGGCGTCCGAGCCGAACTGCTCGTTGCAGGTGAACAGGCCGAGATCGGTGTAGATCTTCGCGGTGGAGTCGTTGTAGTTGCCGGTGCCGAGGTGCAGGTAGCGGCGGATGCCGTCCTCCTCGCGGCGGACAACCAGCGCGATTTTGCAGTGCGTCTTGAGACCGGTCAGGCCGTAGATGACATGGCAGCCGGCCTTCTCAAGCTTTCTCGCCCAGTTGATGTTGTTTTCCTCGTCGAAGCGCGCCTTGAGCTCGACGAGCACCGTGACCTGCTTGCCGTTTTCAGCGGCCTTGATCAGCGAGGCGATGATCGGCGAATTGCCGCTGACGCGGTAGAGCGTCTGCTTGATGGCGAGCACGTTTTCGTCCTCAGCCGCCTGCGCGATAAACTGCACGACACAGTCGAATGTCTCATACGGGTGGTGCACGAGACGGTCGCCCTCGCGGATCGCCTTGAAAATGTCGGTGTAGCCCCAGAAATCGCCCGGCGGGGAGGTCGGACGAATCGGCGCAAAGCAGAGACTTTCGCTGCCGGAGATACCCGCGAACTTCGAGAAGAAGGTCAAATCAATCGGCCCCTGAATCTCATAGACTTCGCCGTCTGAAATATCGAGCGTCTTGAATAGGAATTTCTTCGTGTCGCTGTCCGCGTGCTGGAGGATTTCCAGTCGGACAGGACGGCCGCGCTTGCGTCGCTTGATCGACTTCTGAATCTCGTACATGAAGTCGTCGGCCTCCTCGTCGATCGTGAGGTCGGAGTTTCGGGTGATGCGGAACGGGCAGATCGCTTTGATCTCGTGCAGCTCGAAAAGCTCTTCGAGGTAATAGGTGATGATATCCTCCAGCAGCACGAAGCAGCGCGTGCCCTCGTGCTTCGGCAGCTCTGTGAAGCGGGGAAGAATCGACGGAACCTGCACGACGGCAAAGCACTTTTCACCTTTGTTTTCTTTTGAGGAAAGCCGTACGGCGAGGTTCAGGCTCTTGTTTGCGAGCATCGGGAACGGACGGCTGCTGTCCACCGCGAGCGGCGTCAGCACCGGGAACAGGACGCGGTGAAAATACGCGTCGATAAACCGGAGCTGCTCGTCATCCATTCTGTCCGGCGTCAAAAATTCCATGTCCGCCTGCTTTTTCAGCACGGGGAGAATCGAGCGGTACAGGCAGGAATACTGTTTTTCCATAAATGCATGCGTCTTTTTTTCGAGTGCCGCAAGCAGCTCCTTCGGTGTGAGGCCGGAATCATCGGGTTTCGTGTAGCCGGAATTCACCTGGCTTTTCACGCCCGCCACGCGCACCATAAAGAATTCGTCGAGGTTTGAACCTGTGATCGCTAAGAAACGCAGCCGCTCCATGATCGGGTTCTCTTTCTTCTGCGCTTCCTCCAGTACGCGCGCATTGAAGTCCATCCAGCTCAGCTCACGGTTATAATAGTACTTGTTTTTATCAGATGCCATCGGTATGACCACCTTCCTTTTCTGTTCCTCAAAGCAGATTGCTGCGAATGCGCAGCTCCGGGCTGAGGCCGAAAACTTCCTTAAAGAAGCCGGCGCATTCATCAAATGCCCATTTTTCGAGCAGTGCGCTGTCTGCGGTATCCGCCTTGATTTCCAGCTTGTCGTTCGTGATTTTGATTTTGCTGATTTTCAGCTTCTGACGCTTCGATTTATCGAGTGCGTTTGCAAGGCGGAAGATCGCGACCAGCTTGGAAATCTCGAGTCGCTCGGTCTCCGTCAGGCTGAAAAATGTGGTATCCGCAGTGTTCGGCACGGAGAATTCGTCATAGCCCGAAACAAAGGCCGTCAGCAGAATCTGCTCGCCTGTCAGACCGAAAATATCAAAATTCTTGATGAGGTCGAAGGAGCATTGGCTGTGCGTGCGCACATTGATGTACTGGCCGCAGCTGTGCAGAATAGCGGCAAGCTGCAAAATGATCTTCTTATCCGGTGAGAGGCCGTGCACGTTCTTCATCTTATCGAAAAGCTCACAGGCAAAATCGGAGACAACGGCGGAGTGCACGCCGTGGCAGTTGTATTTCGCGGCGATGCGGCGCGCGGAAACAAGAGCGCTCTCGTGCGTCTGCTCGAGATATTCCTTCTGTGCACCCGGCACGAGCATATGGCGCGTGATCGCGTCACAGATATCGACGTCGGGGCAGATGAGCTTCTGCGGCTCTCCGGAAAAGCGGAGCATGCCGGTGTAAATCGACAGCGCGGTATAGAGGATTTCTGCGAGTTCCTCGGATATGTTGTAGCGGCGCGCGGCTGCCGGATAGGACATCGCGCGGATCTCCTTGTATGCATTGCGCATTTTCTTTGCGGATATCGTATAGATATCGCCGTTTTTCTCTGCGCCGCAGACGGACGCGACAAGCTCGAGATCGGAACCGGTCAAAATGATGCTGCGAATATCGGCGGCGGGAATATCGACCCGATTGAAAATGATATCGAGATATTCCTCCATGGCCGGATAAAACGAGTCGCTCTCATGGCTGAGCGTGCTGAGCGCATCGTGCAGCTTCAGGGAACCGATCGGAATATTCTGAGAGACGCTGATCGCGCTGCCATCATACAGGGCGACGCCGATGCTGCCGGTGCCGACGTACGCAATCACGGCGTTCTCCATATCCATCTTATTCTCCTGCTTCAGGATCCGGATGATCTCCGAGCAGATCAGCGCTTTCTCTTCGCTGTATTCGAGAATTTCAAGGTTCAGATTGTTGTGAATTTTAATCTGGTCGGCGACAAAGGAGCGGTTCTCCGCCTCGCGCATAACGGTGGAGGAGACGACGCGCACATTTTTGCAGCCGTAGCCCTCCAGTGCGGAAGTGAATTTAGCGAGAATGGAGGAGAGCTCCCGGAGACTTTCAAAACTGATCCTGCCCTCATTGAATACTTCATGTCCGAGATAAACAGGGTATTCCAGGGAATCCAGCATCTCAATCGCACCGCGGCGAAGCTGCGAAACGCGCATACGCACGGCGCTGGAGCCGATTTCTATGACGGCGGCCAGATTGCCTGAACTCTTTTTGTTCAAATCAGAGCACCACCTTTCAGGGTATACATCAATATATATTATATTATAGCAAAGCTTTTCGGAAAAATCACTAGGTTTTCGTGCCATTTTACAAAAAATTACGGATATTCTTCTTTAAGGCACCTTGACTTGGAACTGAAGAGAAGATATAATGTCCATATCCCCCCACGGGGGATATGGAGGTATAGCGATGGAACATAAGCACGAAAATACAAAGGCTGTCCTGAACCGCTTGTCCCGCGCAATCGGACATTTGGAGGCGGTACGGAAGATGGTGGAAAACGGAGAAGACTGCGCGCAGGTGCTGATCCAGCTTGCCGCCGTGAAATCGGCGATCAACAACACCGGCAAGGTTATCCTCAAGGATCATCTGAATCATTGCATTGTTGAGGCTGCGAAAAACGGCGACCAAAAGGCGTTGGATGACTTGTCTGCGGCGATCGATCAGTTTGTGAAATGAGGATACAGGGGATGGGGATGCGGAATTCAAGACAGGTAAAGGCGATTTTCTTTGCGGTGCTTGCCGCCGTTTTGTATGCGATCAGCGCGCCTTTTTCCAAGCTGATGCTCGGAAAAATTTCCACCACCATGATGGCGGCTTTTCTCTATCTGGGCGCTGGACTCGGATTGTTCGTTTTGGGGTTAATTCAAAAAGCAGCGGGCAAAGCCGACAGGGAACAGCCGCTCACAAAAAAGGAGCTGCCTTATACGGTTGGCATGGTAGTGCTCGATATCGCGGCGCCGATCTTTCTGATGCTGGGACTCACGCGCACGACGGCCGCCAATGCGTCTTTGCTGAATAATTTTGAAATCGTTGCAACTGCTTTGATTGCGCTAGTTGTATTTAAAGAAGCCATTTCAAAGCGCCTGTGGCTGGCAATCGCGCTTGTGACGTTATCCAGCCTGATCCTATCCTTTGAAGATATGAGCAGTCTGCCTTTTTCTTACGGCTCTGTCTTCGTGCTGCTTGCCTGCGTTTGCTGGGGATTTGAAAACAACTGCACCCGCATGCTTTCTTCCAAGAATCCGCTGGAAATCGTCGTCATCAAAGGTTTTGGCTCCGGATTAGGGTCGCTGGCGATTGCTTTCATGGTTGGTGAAACATTGCCCGCGTTGCTTTACATCGCCGCGGCGCTGCTGCTCGGCTTTGTCGCGTACGGTCTGAGCATCTATTTCTATATATATGCCCAGCGGGATCTGGGGGCGGCGAAAACAAGCGCCTATTATGCGATTGCCCCGTTTGTTGGCGCCGGGTTATCCCTTTTGGTTTTCTGGGAAAAGCCTTCATGGCTGTATATCACCGCGCTGATGATTATGATTCTTGGCACCTATTTCGCGACGATAGATGGACGCCCAAAAAGAAAAATGAAAAAAATTGAAAATACCCCTTGATTTTTCCTGCGGCATAAGGTATAATATCAAAGTCGCCATGGAGAGGTATTCTAATGGTAAGGAGCCACATTGGAAATGTGGTGTGCCGCAAGGCATTGTGCGTTCGAGTCGCATCCTCTCCGCCAGCAAATCCCGATGTTACCGCATCGGGATTTTTTGTTATCTGCAAAAGGGGAGTGGTACACGCTTCACGGAAGCGTATTTTCCGGCAGTTCAGGACATGCTGGAGCAGGATACGCAGAACGGCGCGCTGTTCATGCGTGTTTTGCAGGACCATGCCAAGCGCGCATGAAATCGTCTGGGTGGATGAACACCTGGTTGCCCTGACATGCCGGGCGCCGGATGACCGGATGCTGATGATTTTCGTCGCGCCCGAGCGAAGATGATCGCAGAGCATGGGCCGAGGAAGCGGAAAACTATTTTCTCTATATAGATCGCGGCGAGATCGTCGGCGTTGGCTGTCTGACCGGCAATGAGATTTTCAGCGTTTCCGTACGCTGTGACCGACAGGGACAGGGGATCGGGCAGAAATTCGTCCCGTATCTCGCAAACGTCCTCCTACGGCGCGGATACCGAACCATTGCACTCGAATGTGTGGTCGGAAATCCTGCGAGAAGACTGTATGACCGCCTGGGGTTTCAGGAGAGCTATACAGAGCGCTTTGTTCAAAAGCATATATAAACCAAAACATAATGATATCGCCGCAGGCATGTGAAAGCCTGCGGCGTCGTTTTATGCGTTGTTTCTGTGCTTTTTCAGGTATGCGACGAAATTCTGCCAATCCTTGCGGCTCATGTAATGGCTGCCGTTTCGGATATGATAGCCGATATTGCCTGCATGCAGAACCGTGCCCGGTGCAGCCTCGGCGCCGTCAAAGACAAAGCCGGTCAGGCCAAGCCGCTCGAAAGCGGGGGAAGCGGCGATGCACGCGGCAAGCTCGGCCTTCGGATCCGCCCAAAGATCCTCCGCTGCGCTCGAAACATAGACATTGCGCGGCGCGATCAGCGAGAGCAGAAAATGCTGGTCAAACGGCAGCGCGTCGTCGGTTTCGGTGTAGTTTGCAAAGTTGGGGCAGAACCAGAACGGGAAGACGCGGTGAATGTCCTTCGCGGTCTCGCCGGTCTTTCCGCGGAAGAGCGCCGCACCCGCGCAGCCGGACTCATTGGCGTAGGCGAATTGGAAGCGCTCGTCAAATGCGGCGGCGAACAGCGCCGTCTTGCCGAGCCGCGAATGTCCGGCGACCGCGACATTCTGCAGGTCGACCTCGGGCCGCGTTTGCACATAATCCATCACGATGCGCGCAGCCCACGCCCAGATCGCAATTTTACCCGGTGCATACGGCACGCTGCGGTCGATTTCCAGCAGGCTGCCCGCCATGGATGCGAAATCGTCATTGTCCGGCGAAACGTCCGTGTAGCCGAATGAAGCCACCGCAATGCCGAGGTCGCACAGCTCCTCGGACGGCAGATAGGCGTCCGGTACCGCAGGCGTGAAATTGATAAAGACGACGGCCGGAACAGGATTCCCGCGTTTCGGGCAGACGAAATGAAACGGGAAGGAAAACAATTTGCCGTTTTGCCGGACTTCGGCCGTGATCCGATGCAAAACGGCCTTGCCCGCGCAGAACGTATCGTCCGCGGCGGTCTCCGTGAAGGTCACCGCGTCGGGCTGTGCGGGCGGAAAGCCGTACTCGCAGGTGCAGAGCAGGCGCTTCGCTTCCTCAGGCGAAACCGCGTCAAAGCGCGGAAGGTTATTTAATCGATCCATTGTATATACACTCCGATCCAAAAGATTACCTTCATTATAGGGGACAGGACAAAACTTGTAAATAGAAAATTGACTTTTTCGCGGCCGTCCGATACAATGAATGCAGAATCTCTTTTGGGAGGAATTTTCATGTTGACATACGAAAACCCGATTATCCCCGGCTTTTACCCGGACCCGAGCGTCTGCCGCGTCGGTGAGGATTACTACCTTGTGAACAGCTCGTTTGAATTTTTTCCGGGCGTACCGCTCTGGCACAGCCGTGATTTGCTGCATTGGGAGCAGCTCGGCTACGTTCTGACGCGCGAAAGCCAGCTTCCGCTGGAAAAGGCGCGCACCTCCGGCGGCATCTATGCGCCGACGATCCGCTATCATGACGGGCGCTTCTATATGATTACGACGAATGTGACCGGCGGCGGAAACTTCTTCGTCTGGACGGACGACATTCACGGCGAATGGTCGGAGCCGATCTACATCGATCAGGCGGGCATCGATCCCTCACTGTTCTGGGACGACGACGGCACGGTGTACTACACGGGCACGCATACGGATGAGAACGGCAATTTTGGAATCGGCATGTTCCTGGTTGATCTCGAGACCGGTGCGCGGCTCGGCGAGACGAAGGTCATCTGGTACGGCACGGGCGGCAAGTGTCCGGAGGGGCCGCATCTGTACAAGATCAACGGTTGGTACTACCTGATGATCGCCGAGGGCGGCACAGAGTACGGTCATATGGAGACGATCGCGCGCAGCCGCTCTGTATGGGGACCGTATGAAAGCTGCCCGCATAACCCGATTCTCACGCATCGCAACACGTTTCAATCGGATTTTCAGGCGCTTGGCCATGCCGATCTCGTGGACGATCCGGACGGAAAGTGGTGGCTCGTGTTCCATGCGATCCGGCCTTCCATGTTTATGCTGCACCATATCGGCCGCGAGACAATGCTCGCGCCGGTCACATGGGATGAAGACGGCTGGCCTGTCGTCTATGGCGGCAAGCTGATCGAATCCCCCATGCAGACGCAGGGCGATGGAGACGTCCGCGTGGAAATAAACTGGCGGGACGATTTCTCCGCGCCGGAACCTGCGCCGCGCTGGAGCTGGCTGCGCAACCCGGACAGAGCGTGCTATACGTTCGGCCATGGCCTGACGCTTCGCGGCGCAGCGGATACGCTCGATGACATCGGCGCGCCGACCTTCCTCGGTGTGCGCCAGCAGCAGTTTGCCGTGCGGTATCAGACAAGCATGCAGCTTTCGGGGGAGACCGGACGAGCGGGCCTGACGATTTTCCACACCGCCGAGCACCACTACGATCTCTATGCGCAGAGGCAGGGCGGCGGCTGTACGGTGCAGCTCTTCCGGCGGGTAGCCGATATGGAAACACGAACCGAGTCCGTTATCTTTGCGGACACGGATACGCTGATCCTGCGCATCGATGCGGATCGCCATATGTACACGTTTTTTGCCGGCGTGGATGAAGCGCACCTTGTAAAAATCGGCACGGGCAGCACGCAGCTTCTTTCCACTGAGTGCATGAACTGCACGTTCACGGGCTGCTTCTCCGGCATGTTTGCCGAGGGCAACTGTACCGCGCGGTTTGATTACTTTGCGGCGTCATCTCTCGGGAACGTCGAAACAGAATAAACTTTACCGGGCGCTCCTGCTTTTTTGCGGGAGCGTCATTTTTTCAAAAAAGCACTTGACATTGACGCTGCGTCACCCCTTATACTCGAATCAGTCGGGAGCCGCCGCGGATGCTCCCGCAGTTTGTACAGAGAAAGGAGTTTGAAAATGGACTACACCGTGCAATCCCTGGCCGCACTGTCGGGCGTCAGCCGGCGTACGCTGAGCTATTATGACCAGATCGGCCTGCTGAAGCCCGCACGTGTCGCGGAAAACGGATATCGGATCTACGGGAAAGAGCAGGTGGAACGCCTGCAGCAGATTTTGCTCTACCGCGCGCTCGGCATGAAGCTCGAAGAAATCCAAGCCGTGCTTTCCGCACCGGATTTTGACGCCTGCCGCGCGCTGGAGGAACACCTGTGCCGCCTTGAAGAGAAAAAACAGCAGATCGAGAAACAGATTCAGAGTGTGCGGAAGACCTTGTCCGCAAAGAAAGGAGACTATATCATGAAAGACGCAGAACGATTTGAAGGGTTCAAAGAAGAAATGATCCGCAAAAATGAAGCTAAGTACGGCGCGGAGATCCGTCAAAAATACGGAGAGGAAGCGGTTGACGCTTCTATCTTCAAGGTGCGCGGTATGTCGGAGGAAAGATGGCAGGCGGCGGAAGCCCTTCGCGCGAAGGCCGAAGCGCTTTTCAGCGAAGCCATGCGGGAAGGCTATCTCAAGAGTGAAACAGCCCGGCAGGCCTGCGCGGTGCACGGCGAGTGGATCCGCCTTTTCTGGAAAGACGGTACCTATTCAAAAGCGGCGCACGCTGCGCTCGGAGAAATGTACGCGGTCGACCCGCGCTTTCGCGCCTATTACGAAAAACAGATCGGCGAGGGCGCGGCGGAATTCCTGCGCGATGCGCTTGCCGTTTATGCGCAGACGGAAAATATGCAAAATTAGGACTTGCTTTTTTTCACATTTTAACGTATAATCATATACGTTAAGCCGGTGTGTCGGAATTGGCAGACGACCGCGACTCAAAATCGTGTGGAGCAATCCGTGTGGGTTCGAGTCCCACCACCGGCACCAAAACCGCCATAGATCTGAATTTTTCGGATTTATGGCGGTTTTTGTTTTGTGGAAGACTGCACATGTTCACGTGAGATAAGCAATTCTTCCACAACGAATTTTCCTGTTGATTTTTCCTCCTTTTGGCTTACAATAGAATTGATGAAGCGGATTGCGGCATGCGACCCAAAGCTGCGTCTTTTGAAATTCTCAGAAAAAGGAGACTGTTCGATGAAAGCAATTGTTTACACGTCCAATGCCGGCAGTACAGCCGACTATGCCGTGCTGCTGGCCCGCGAAACGGGACTGCCGTTCTATTCGGCAAAGGAGGCAAAAAAGAAACTGCCCGCAGGCGCCGAAATCCTCTATCTCGGCTGGATCATGGCCGACAGTATTCAGGGGTATGCAGACGCTGCAAAGCGTTATAAGATCTGCGCCGTCTGCGGTGTAGGTATGGGGAAGACCGGAACGCGGCTGGTCGCAGGACGAGCTTGCTGAAAAGCTTTTTGTGACCCGACAGGCGATTTCGCGGTGGGAGACAGGCGAAACTCTCCCGAATGTCGAGTCGCTCAAGCAGCTTTCCGTTTTGTATGACGTCTCGATCAATACGTTGCTCGGTTCTCCGAGAAAGCTATACTGTCAGTGCTGCGGAATGCCGCTTGAGGATGCGTCTGTCAGTCGGGAGCCGGACGGCTCCTTTAACGAGGAATACTGTAAATGGTGCTACACGGACGGCAAATTTACTTATGCATCGCTGGAAGACTTAATGGCATATCTCGTACCGGCGATGGCAAACGAAAGCTGGCCGGAGGATCAGGTGCGCGCCTATCTTGAAAGCCAGCTCCCGAAGCTGAAGCATTGGATCGAATAACCGAACCGTTCCAATAAACATAGTTTCCGCTGCTTTTTCGTCAAAATGACAATTCTTAACCGTATGTTCCTCAACCGATTGACGCTTTATCTGTTTTTTGCTATAATTTACCCTGCTGATTCTTTACAATTTGAAGGAGGATGTATCCTATGGCAGGAAAGCTTTCTGCAATGTTCGGTGCGCAGGACATGACGGTGGGAAATCCGGTCAGTAATCTGATCCGGTTTTCGGTTCCGCTTTTGATCGGCAATCTTGCGCAGCAGCTTTACAGCACGGTGGATTCCATTGTGGTCGGCAACTACATTGGTGACGGCGCGCTTGCAGCGATCGGCGCAAGCGGACCGATCATGAACCTGTTGCTGGTGCTCTTCATGGGTATCTCGGTCGGTGCGAGTATCATGGTATCCCAGTATTTCGGTGCGAAGGAAAAGGACAAGCTCTCCGGTACGGTCGGCACAGCCATCACGGCGACGCTGGTTTCTTCTCTCTTTATTATGATCTTGGGGCCGCTGATCACGCCGTGGGCGATGTCTGTGCTGCAGACCCCGGCAGATATCTACGATATGACCTGTACATATCTGATTATCGTTTTTGTCGGCATTATCGGGTGTGCCTATTACAATATCATTTCTGGTATTCTGCGCGGCCTCGGTGATTCTGTTATGCCGCTGGTCTTTTTGCTGGTTGCGTGCGGCCTGAATATCGTGCTCGATATTCTGTTTGTCGCGTTTTTCAGCATGGGCGTTGCCGGTGCAGCGTGGGCAACGATCATCTCGCAGGCAATTTCCGGCGCGCTGTGCCTTGTGCGTCTGCTTCTGATGCGCGATGTTCTGCATGTCAAACTGCGTTTCCTTTGGCCGCAGAAGGCGCTTCTGATGCAGCTTATCCGTCTCGGTCTGCCGAGCGGCCTGACACAGGCGGTCTTCTCGCTTGCCATGCTCGTTGTGCAGTCTTTGACGAACAGCTTCGGCACGCTGATCATCGCGGTATCCACGGTTGTCATGCGTGTGGATGGTTTTGCCATGATGCCGAACTTCACCTTCGGTACGGCCACGACGACATTCACCGGCCAGAATATCGGCGCGGGTAAGCTGAAGCGTGTGGAAGAGGGCACGAAGGACGGCCTCAAAATCGGTCTTGCGGTTTCCGTCGTTCTGGTTGCGGCGATCCTGCTTTTCGGCCGTTATCTGATGGAAATGTTTACCTCAACGCCGGAGGTTGTGGACACCGGCATGCATATGATGCGCATTCTCGCTGTCGGCTACGTCGCGATGGCAGTGACGCAGATTTTGTCCGGCGTTATGCGCGGTGCAGGCGACACAATGACCCCGATGTGGATTTCTTTGATTACAACGGTTGTCATCCGTGTTCCGATTGCGTACGGTCTCGCAGCGCTGACGCATTCTCCGGATTCCCTGTTTATCTCTCTGCTGACAAGCTGGGTCATGGGTGCGGTGCTCACTACCGTCGCATACCGCATGGGGCGCTGGAAGAAGAAATCCATTATTGGTCAATAAATTGGTTCTAGATGGAGGGGGAGATGCCTGTGCAGCTCACCCTCCGTACGTTTGGAGGAATGATTGTTTGAATTGCAGATACCGTTTATTTCTTCCAGACAAAAGCGTAAAAAATGAGCCTGTTTCGCAACGGAAACAGGCTCTTATGCTATATAGGATGTGTTTCTCAGGTAACCCCCGTACCCGCTAGATTTTTTTGATCCATTTGCGGCTGCGGAGACGGAAAACGCACCAGACCGCCTTGATGATCTGGTCGATTTTGAGACAGGTGTAGATCAGGAACGGAGAGAGGTGCCAATACAGGCCGGCGAGCGCGCCAAGCGGTACGCTGGCTGCCCACAGAAACAGGATATCGGCGACCATCAGGAATTTCGTATCGCCGCCGCCGCGCAGAACGCCTTTCGTGAGGATGGAATTGATGGCCTGAAAGAAGACAATGAAGCCGATGGCGAGCATGAGCTGCTCCGCGATTTCCTTCGTTTCGGGCGTAATGTCGTAGAAGCTGATGACGAGATCGCTGATCGCGGCAATCAGCACGCCGCCTAAGAGGCCGATCGCCGCGCCGAGGCCGAGAAAGGTATAGCCCTGCTTCTGCGCGCGCTCCACCTGGCCCTGTCCGAGCGTGTGGCCGGTGATGATCGCACTCGCGTTCGACATACCCTGAATGAACACCGTGGAAAGCTGCATCGTGACCGTTGTGATCGCATTGGCGGAGACAAAGTTTGCGCCGAGCCGCCCGACCACCATCGCGACGGCATTGTTGCCGAGGCCAAGCAGCGTATCGCTGATGAGCACCGGTATGCTGATGCGCATATACTCGCCGACCATATCGCCGCATTTCATCAAAACGTCCCGGATGCGGTAATGCACTTTCTTTTCCACAAACAGGAAATACCCGCAGATGAAGCTGAATTCAAAGATTCTGGAAATCAGCGTGCCGAGCGCCGCACCCTGCACGCCCATAGCGGGCGCGCCGAAGTGGCCGAAAATAAAAATCCAGTTTGCGCCGATGTTGATAAAGAATGCAATGATCGAGCAGATCAGCGGGATGCGGACTTGTCCGATGCTGCGCAGCACAATGGTTGTCGTCAGTGAAAAGCCGAGCAGCCAGTAGCAGGGGATGCTCCAGCGGAAATAGCCGATACCCTCCCGGATCACGTCCGCGTCGCTTGTGTAGATCCGCATCAGCGCGCCGGGCGCGAAGATCGTCGCCAGCGTAAAGCCCAATCCAATGAAGGAGCAAAGGCGGTACATGATCGTCACGGATTTTTTGAGCGACGGGATATTCTGCATGCCCCAAAAGCGCGAGGTCAGCACCGACGCGCCCATGCCCATACCCATACAGCAGATCTGGAACAGTGTGATGAACTGGTTTGCAAGGCTTGAGGCAGAGATCGCCACCTCGCCGAGCTTGCCGAGCATGATCGTGTCCATCATGTTGACGCCGATCGTGATCAGGCTCTGCAGGGAGATCGGGATTGCGATCGCGGCGACATTCCGGTAAAATGCCTTATCGCCCAGATACGTTTTGAGTTCTGCTTTCGTCATAGAGAAATTTCCGCACCTTTCAAGAGTAAAATAAACACATAAACAGATTATACCGGATCTTAGTTGCAAAATCAACTATCAGTACGCAGCAGAATACACGAATTTGTCGACGCTTTTTGGAAGAAACAGGGAAATTGTACGTACATATCTTGTAAATCCGGTGACAAATGGTATAATGAAATAAAAAAATGCCTTGGAGGTCTAATATGAGCAAGCTGGTGGTCCATACTGAAGAGAAGAAGAGCAAAATCAACCGCAACCTGTACGGCAATTTTTCGGAGCATCTTGGCCGCTGTATCTATAACGGCGTTTATGTCGGAGAAAACAGCGAGATTCCGAATGTCAACGGGATGCGCTGCGATGTCGTGGAGGCGCTGAAAGCCATTCAGCTCCCGGTTCTGCGTTGGCCGGGCGGCTGTTTTGCCGATGAATACCACTGGAAGGACGGTATCGGCCCGAAGGAAAGCCGCAAGAAAATGATCAATACCCATTGGGGCGGCGTGGTGGAGGACAATTCCTTCGGTACGCACGAATTTCTTGAGCTCTGCCGTCAGATTGGCTGCGAGCCGTACATCAACGGCAACGTCGGCTCTGGAACCGTGCAGGAAATGAGCGAGTGGATGGAATATATGACGTTTGACGGCGTTTCGCCGATGGCGTCCCTGCGCGCGGAAAACGGCCATCCCGCGCCATGGAAGGTCAAGTATTTCGGCGTCGGCAATGAGAACTGGGGCTGCGGCGGCAACATGCGCCCGTCCTATTACGCCGATCTCTACCGCCGCTTCCAGACGTATGTCCGTGATTACGGCGAGAACCGTGTGTTCCGCATCGCCTGCGGCCCGAGTACAGACGACTATGCGTGGACGGAGGAGGTCATGCGCATTGCCGGCCGATACATGAACGGTCTGAGCCTGCACTACTATACCTCGCCCGGCACATGGGAGAAAAAGAACTCCGCCACGAATTTCAGCCGCGCGGATTATTACGAAACGCTGAAAAAGGCGCTGTATATGGAGGAGCTCATCACGAAGCATCTCGAAATCATGAGCCGTTTTGACCCCGAGCACAAGGTCGGCCTGATTGTGGACGAATGGGGCACATGGTATGAGGTGGAGCCCGGCACCAATCCCGGCTTCCTGTATCAGCAGAATACCATGCGCGACGCCATGGTCGCGGCGGCTACGCTGAATATCTTCAACGCGCACAGCGACCGCGTCGTTATGGCAAATATCGCACAGCTCGTCAATGTCCTGCAGTCCGTCATTCTTACGGAGGGGGACAAGATGGTGCTCACGCCGACGTACCATGTCTTTGACCTGTATAAGCACCACCACGATGCGACGCTCCTGCACAGCTGGCTCGAAACCGAGGAGATTGGCGACGAACAGAATCGCATCCCGAACCTGAGCGTTTCCGCTTCCGAGGACGCCGAGGGCGTTGTGCACATCACGCTCGCAAACCTTTCCCCAGACACGGCATATCCGATCGACTGCACGCTGACTGGCAGAGCAAACGCTGCGGCGCGCGCACGGATCCTGACCGGCGCTATGGACGCTTACAACGATTTCGACCATGCCGAAGATGTCTGCATTGAGGATTTCGATGCGTTGACGGTTGAGAACGGCGCGCTGACGTTTACCATCCCGGCCTGCTCCGTCATGGAGATCACCGTTTCCTGATGGAAAAGATCCAATGTCGGCGCTGTCTGCTCAAGGATATGACGGATTCGGAGTATTTTCGCTCCATTTATGAATATATCGAAAATCTCCCACCTGAGCAGAAGGTGGAGGAAAGCGAATATGCAGCCCGGCTTCAAAAATGCACGGCCTGCGATCATCTGGTCAATGGGATGTGTGCGCTCTGCGGCTGTTTTGTCGAAGTGCGGGCTGCCAAGAAGCGCCAGCACTGCGCGAAAAGCGATTCCGTCTGGTAGGGTGCCCGTCTGATTCAACTCTTGTAAAACTTGCACAACTGTGGTATACTGGCTAAAAAGCCCGTATACCACAGTTGTTTTGGAGGTTGATCGTTATGCTGCAGCAGGTTATGACCGCGCCCGGAGAGATTATTTTCCGTGAAATCGAGAATCCGATCCCGGCGGCGGGCGAAGTCGTCGTGAAGATCATGCGTATCGGCGTTTGCGGCTCGGACATTCACGTCTGGCACGGCAAGCATCCGTTCACAAGCTACCCGGTCACGCAGGGGCACGAGGTTTCCGGCGAGATCACCGCGCTCGGAGAAGGCGTTACAGGGCTTTCTGTCGGGCAGAAGGTCACGATCCAGCCGCAGGTCGTCTGCGGTAAGTGTTATCCCTGCCGCCACGGAAAGTACAACCTCTGCGAGGAGCTGAAGGTTATGGGCTTTCAGACCACCGGCGTGGCGTCGGAATATTTCGCGGTCGACGCCGCAAAAGTCACGCCGCTGCCGGAAAGCATGAGCTTTGACGAGGGCGCGATGATCGAGCCGCTCGCGGTGGCTGTCCACGCGGTGCGGAAATTCGGCGATATGCAGGGCATGCGCGTCGCCGTGCTCGGCGCAGGGCCCATCGGCATTCTGGTCGCGCAGGCTGCAAAGGGCATGGGCGCCGAAAGCGTGCTGATCACGGATGTCAGCGACGTCCGGCTCGAAAAAGCCAAGGAATGCGGCGTGGATTTCTGTGTCAACACGAAATCCGTGAATTTCGGTGCGGCGCTCGTCGAGGCGTTCGGCCCCGATAAGGCGGACGTGATTTACGACTGCGCGGGCAACGACGTCACGATGGGGCAGGCGATTCAGTACGCGCGCAAGGGCAGCACGATCATTCTGGTCGCCGTTTTTGCGGGGCTTGCAAAGGTCGATCTGGCCGTGCTCAACGACCATGAGCTTGACCTCAACACGACGATGATGTACCGCAATGAGGACTATCTCGAGGCTATCGAGCTCGTCCGTGCGGAAAAAGTGCATTTGAAGCCGCTGATCTCGAAGCACTTTGCGTTTTGTGACTACACGGAGGCGTACCGCTATATCGATGCGAATCGCGAAACAACGATGAAAGTCCTCATCGACGTACAGGCGTGAGCCTGCCACACTATTTTTGAAAGGTTTATAACGTATTTATGCTGGATGTCCTGATCGACGCACTCGTCGATTCTTTAAAAATGCTGCCGTTCCTTTTTGCGGCGTATCTGCTGATTGAATATCTGGAGCACAAAGCGAGCGCAAAAATGAAGAGCAGCCTGCAGCGCCTCGGGCCGTTTGGGCCGGTCGGCGGCGCGCTGCTCGGTGTTGTGCCGCAGTGCGGCTTCTCCGTCGCAGCGTCGAATTTCTATGCCGGTCGCATCATTTCCGTGGGAACGCTCCTTGCGGTGTTCCTTTCCACAAGCGATGAGGCGCTTCCGATTCTGCTTGCGCATCCCGATATGCTGCGCTATATCGCGCCGATGCTGCTCATCAAGGTTGCGGCCGCCGTTGTGTTTGGTTTTCTGGTCGATTTCCTCGTCCGGCGCTTTGTAAAGCCGCAGACAGAGGCGCCGTTTGAAGAGCTCTGTGCGAACTGCGATTGCGATCATCACGGCATCATGCATTCGGCGCTTCGGCACACGGCGGAGATTTTTGCTTTCATTCTGCTTGTGAATGTTGTGCTCGGGTACGCCATGTATTTCATCGGCGAGGAGAACATCTCGGCGCTGCTGCTGAACGGCAGTGTATTCCAGCCGTTTCTGACCGCGCTTATCGGTTTGATCCCGAACTGCGCGGCGTCGGTGCTCATCACGGAGCTGTTTGCGGTGGGCAGTCTGGAGTTCGGCTCGTGTATCGCCGGACTGTGCGCCGGCGCCGGTGTGGGACTGGTTGTGCTGTTCCGCACCAACCACAGGCCAAAGGAGAACCTCGCGATCGTCGGCACGCTGTACGCCGCGTCGGTCGTGACGGGATTGATTGTGAATCTATTTTAACTCATAGAATAAGAGCGAACTGCCATGGAATGAAGTGCAGTCCGCTCTTTTTGTTACAGATTTTCAATTTTGCCGGTGCAGTGCGTCTCATTGAATCCTTCGATACACACGTCGAGGATCTTACCGGCAAGCGGCGTGTCGCTTTCAGCAATTACCGGCGTGTAGTTCATCGAATAGCCTTCGTAAACGCCTTCGGTAACAGCGCGTTCAAAGAGCACGCGCTCCGTTCGCCCGACCTGCGACGCGAAGAATTGCTGCTGCGTGTCGGTTGTCACGCGGATCATCTCTCGGCTGCGGGCTTCCTTGACGGCGTTTGTGAGCTGGTCGCCCATATCGTATGCCCTTGTGCCGGGGCGGCGGGAGTAGGCAAAAACATGCACTTTCGCAAAGGCGATCTCCTTTGCAAATTCGAGCGACGCGCGGAACTCCTCGTCCGTCTCGCCGGCAAAGCCGACCATGATATCCGTCGTGATCGCCGCGTTGTCGAAAGCAGCACGGAGATTGCGCACGATGGTGCGGTATTCGTCGGCAGTGTAGTGGCGGTTCATGCGGCGCAGCGTCGCGTCGCAGCCGCTCTGGAGCGAGAGGTGAAACTGCGGGCACAGCTTTTCCTGTCTAGCCATGCGGCGTATGACGTCCTCAGAGAGCTGTTCCGGCTCCAGTGAACCGAGCCGCACGCGCTCGATGCCGTCGACGGCGCACGCCGCTTCGATCGCATCGCACAGGTGCAGGCCGAACTCCTGTCCGTAGGCGGAGAGGTTGATGCCGGTCAGTACGACCTCGCGGTAGCCGTTTTCCGCAAGCTGCCTGAGCTCTTTTTTTAGATCCTCAAGCGGCTTCGAGCGCACACGTCCGCGGGCGTAGGGGATGATGCAGTAGGAGCAGAAGCGGTTGCAGCCGTCCTCAATCTTGACAAACGCTCGTGTCCGCCCCGTGAAGCTGTCCACCTCGAGACGCTCGAATTTCTCGTCGCTCGTGTGCGGCGCAATGTCGATGATGCGCTGGCGCGCGGAGAGAAACGCGAGCAGATCGGGCAGCAGACGCTGCCGGTTTGAGGTGCCGAGGATGATGTCTGCCTCCTCCAGGCGCTTTGCATCTTCCGGGAACGCCTGCGCCATGCAGCCGGTGAGTACCATGACGGCGTCTGGGTTGTCCTTTTTGGCGCGGCGGAAGATCTGCCGCACCTTGCGGTCGCTTTCGGCTGTGACCGTGCAGGAATTCAGCACGACGACGTCCGCGGGTTCCGTATCGCAAGCGGCCGAAAAGCCGTTTTGCAGAAGGCTCGAAAGCATGGCTTCGGATTCATACTGGTTGACCTTGCAGCCGAGCGTGATCATTTTAACTTTCATATTGTTTCCTTTCAGGGCGTTTTACGCTTCACCGTTTTCCTCCAGCCAGATGTTGAGTGCCGTCCATTCGTTCATCAGCGCGTCGGATTGCTCCTTGCAGGCCGCGATTTGGTTGGTGATGTCCAGCGTCTGTTCGTAATCGCTCGCGATTTCAGGATCGAGCAGCTTCTCGTTGAGCGCTTCGATTTCAAGCTCCGTCGCTTCGATATCACGCTCACATTTTGAGAGCGCCGCTTTCTTCTTGCGGATCTCGGAGGCGCGCTCCTTTTTCTGTCTGTAGGCGTTCGGCTTTGCTGTCGCTTCCAAAGAAGCAGCGGCTTCTGCGGCCGCCTCCTTCTGTTGGCGCGCTTCGAGATACGCGTCGTAATTGCCGAGGTACAGCGTCGTACCGGTGGGGTCGAGATAATAGATTTTATCGGCAAGCTTGTTGATTAAGTATCGGTCGTGCGACACGACGAACAGCGTGCCGTCGTATCCGAGCAGGGCGTTTTCAAGCGCCTCGCAGGAGCCGATATCAAGGTGGTTCGTCGGCTCGTCGAGGATCAGCAGGTTGGCCTTTGAGAGCATCAGCTTCAAAAGCAGAACGCGTGCGCGTTCGCCGCCGCTGAGTCCCTTGACTGGCTTGTAGACATCTTCGCCCTTGAAGAGGAATACGGCCAGTGCGCTGCGCACCTGTGTTTGTGTCATGTACGGGTGCAGATCCCAGATCTCATCGATCACCGTTTTGCTCTCGTCGAGATTGCCCTGCGCCTGGTCGTAATAGCCGATGTCGATGTTCGCGCCGAAGCGGTGCTCGCCGGCGGTTTCTTTGTAGATGTCGAGAAGAATTTTCAGCAAAGAGGTTTTGCCGCAGCCGTTCGGGCCGATGAGAAAGACTTTCTCGCCGCGCTTGATTTCGAGATTGACGTTTTGGAACAGCCGGTTTTCGCCGAACTGCAATGCGAGATCCTCCGCCATCAGCACGTCGTTGCCGCCGCGTTGACTCGCCTTGAACTGGAAGCGGATCGTATCCGGCTCGTCTTCCGGCTTTTGCAGTGTGGCCTCCAGACGGTCGATGGATTTCTGCTTGCTTGCAATTGTGACATAGTTGCGCTCCTGATTGAAGCGCTTCTGCTGTTCGATGATGCCCTCAATGCGCTTGATCTCGCGCTGGGTGTTGTCGTAGACGCGCTGCATCGCGACACGATTTTCTTCTTTCTGGTGGAGAAACCGCGTGTAATTGCCCTTGTATTCCGTCAGGCGTGTGTTCTCAATCTCAAACGTGCGGTTCGTGACTGCGTCGAGAAAATAACGGTCATGCGAGATCACGATATAGGAGCCGCTGTAGTTCTTGAGAAAGTCCTCGAGCCATTCGACGGAGGGAATATCGAGATGGTTCGTCGGCTCGTCGAGCAAAAGCAGATTTGACTCGCCGAGCAACATTTTGGCGAGCTGGATTTTTGCTTTCTGCCCGCCGCTCAAAACGCCGATTGGCGCGTAAATCTGCTCCGGCGCGAAGCCGAGGCCGATCAGCGTGCTTCTCGCGCGGTTCCGGCACGTCAGGCCGCCGTCCGCAATGAATCGGTCGTTCAGCTCGGTCTGCTTTTCGATCAGCGCATCGATATTCTCGGGTACAGCGGCAATTTCCGCCGTGAGCCGTTCGATTTCCGCTTCCATTTTGAGCAGCGGGGCAAAAACCGTCATGACCTCGTCGAAGGCGGGCTTTTCCATATCGCGGCAGACATGCTGCTCCATATAGCCGATGGAGGTATCGCGCGCAGGCGTAAAGCTGCCCTCGTCCGCGCTGTATTCGCCGTTCAGAACCTTGAACAGCGTCGTCTTACCGGAGCCGTTGATGCCGACAAGGCCGATCCGGTCGCCCTTTTGCACCTCAAACGTAATATCCTGAATGATGGTATCGGTGCCAAACATCTTTTTTATGTTATTGACCGTCAGAATTGCCATAGCGAATCTCCCTAAACTTCATAATCCCTTTTATTATACTAAACACTGCGGTGTAAATCAAGAAAAGTTCACGGTTTTTTGATTGATTAACGGCGCTTTGGGCGGTATAATTTAAAAAATAGGGGATTCGGCAGGCTGTTGTCTGCCCGGAAAGGAGAGAAGTGCCATGCAAACCGGTATTTCAGCCGCTTCACTGTATCCGATGGAAACGGAAAAAGCGCTTGTACATTTGTCCGGCCTGGGTTATACGCTGTTTGAGATATTCTTCAATTCCTATTATGAAACGACGCCCGAGTTCTGCGCGCTTTTGAACCGCCTGCAAGAGGAGCACGGCTTTCGCATCGAATCGGTGCATCCGTTTACCTCCGCGCTGGAATCCATGCTGCTTTTCGAACGGTATGACCGCCGGACGCAGGAGGGCATGGAGTTTTACAAGCGATATATGGAGGCTGCGAAGCGAATCGGCGCGCATATCCTCGTGCTGCACGGCCAGCGCATTGGTTCGGGCGCTTTGAGCGACACGGAATACTACGCGCGGTATCATGCGCTGTACCGCATCGGGCAGACGTTCGGCGTTACAGTCGCGCAGGAAAACGTGCGGCAGTTCCGCAGCGCAAAGACGGAATTCATCCGCGGGATGCGCCTTGCACTCGGAGACGAATGTGCTTTTGTGCTCGATACCAAGCAGGCGCTGATGTCCGGAATCGAGCCTGTCGAGATGTGCGATGCGATGGGCGAGCGCCTTGTGCACGTGCACCTGAGCGATCATACCGACACGGAAAGCTGCCTGCTGCCGGGCGAGGGAACATGTGATTTGTACCCGCTGCACGATCGGCTTCTTTCGCTTGGGTATACCGGCAGCGTCATCACAGAGGTGTACCGGGCGGCGATTCGGAATGACACGGCGCTGAAAGATTCTCTTTCCTGCATAAAAAGTATTTTTGGATGAGAAAATGCTGCATTTTTGCTTGATTTTTTTCTGTATTATGTAGTATAATAACGGTATTCTCTAGGGTTTGAATTATTTTTTGGAGGGGTTTCCATGAAGTGTCCCTACTGCGGGTATGGTGAAAGCAAAGTTATCGATTCCAGACCGACCGATGAAGGCGAGCGCATCCGCCGCCGCCGCGAGTGTCTGAAATGCTCCAAGCGCTTCACAACGTACGAGGTGATCGAGACAGTGCCGGTGGTCGTTGTGAAGAAGGATAAATCCCGCGAAGCGTTCGATCGCAACAAGCTCCTGAACGGTCTTCTGCGCGCATGCGAAAAGCGCCCGGTTTCCATCGAAACGCTTGAGCATATCGTCGATGAGATCGAAACACTTCTCCAGAATTCTCTCGACCGCGAGGTGCCGTCCCATATGATCGGCACATACGCCATGGAAAAGCTCAAGTCGGTGGACGAGGTGGCTTACGTGCGCTTTGCGTCCGTTTACCGGCAGTTCAAGGATATCAACACCTTTATGGAAGAGCTCAACAAGATCAAAGCCGAGCGCGGCAAATAAGCGATATTGAAAAACAGCGGTGTTCCGGAGGATCCGGAGCGCCGCTTTTGTGTTACAGGAGATTTTCCGGCGTGAGGCGCTCGGTTTTGAGAATATGTTCCGTCACATTCTGCACCATAAGACATTCCGCGCGCGCCAGAGAGATTTCATTGTGTTCGATGTAGTAGGGCAAAACGACAAAGACGTTTTCAAGCGGCTCGAGATGCTCGTGCTGCAGAAACAGGCAGAGCTGCCCGTGCATATCCTCCCAGTCTTTCTGTGTGGCGCGGCTCAGCTCGAGCGCGCCGTCTGTATCGCCTTGCGCGAGCTTCTCATCGATCTGTTCCATGACCCCGGCGATTCTCTCCGTATGCTTTTCGGTCACACAGCGACCGAAAATACACACAGCGCACGCGACAATGGCGAGCGCGGCGGCTGCAAGTATGCGTTTCATTCGCTCATCCCTTCTTTTTCACGCGTTCCTTTTGAATCAGCGTGTAGTCTCCTGCGGAATTTACGGTGAGAATAAAGACCTCGCGCTGCGGGGTTTTTTCTTTGCGCAGAACCTTCTGCACCCACGCTTCGTTCTTGCCGCAGAGCCGCATGGAGTTTTCAGACAGCTGGCCGTCACTGATCACAACCACCTCCAGGCCGTCGTCCCGCGGCCGGACGCCCGCATCGACGGGGCGCAGATAATCGACTTCCGCCCTCTTGATGACGCTGAGCGTTCCGTTTGTCTCCACGATCGCATAGGCGACGTCGCGCAGAGAAAAGACGTCCTTCTGCCGGAACTGCTCGAAAAGATCTTCGATGCTCATGCGCAGCTCCTTCATGTTTTCCTGCAGGATGCGCCCGTCCTGCACGATGACGACCGGCTTTCCGCAGACGACGCGGCGGATTCGGCTGCTTTTCAGCATGATAACAGAGAGGAAAACCTCGAGCGCGATCAGCACGAAGATCGGGATCAGCCCGCTGAAAAGCGGTTGGCCGCTGTCCTGCATTGGGATGACGGCGAGGTCGGAAATCAGCATGGTCACGACAAGCTCGCTTGTCTGGAGCTGGCTGATCTGCCGTTTTCCCATGATGCGCACGGCGGCGATGATGGTGACATAGAGAATCACGGTGCGAACGAGTGAAATGAACATGTTTCGCATTCCTTTCTTCACGGACTGCGGGAATTATTATGGGTCAAACCGTGTATAAAATACGGACATACGGCGAATTCTACATGCGTACGTCAAATTGCGCCCCTGCGGAAAGGAATGCGATGCGCTATGGAGAATCTTTCGGAAAAGCTCTCGGAAAATACGGAATATATCGGCGGTCTCTTTGAAAACGCGATGGATTTTATTCTGCGCGAATTTAAGATCGACGGCACGTCTGCGGCTTTGCTTGCGATGGATGGCCTTGTCAGCAAGCAGCATGTGACGATCGGCATTCTGAACCCGATCATGCGCACGGCTGTGCTGCAGACCGACGGGCGCGCGCAGATGGAATACATCAAGGAAAACGTGCTCGGTGCGGTCGAGCAGACGGAGCTGCACACCGTGCCGGAGGTTCTAGATCGGTTGATGAACGGTTTTGCGATTCTGATGCTCGACGGCTGCGATTATGCGCTCGCGTTCGGCACGCAGGGGTTTGAAAAGCGCGGCGTCGATGAGCCGGACGGCGAGGTCATGCAGCGCGGCTCCCGCGAGGGGTTTGTGGAAACGTATCAGACGAATATTTCACTTGTACGCAGGCGCATGAAAACGCCGGAGCTGAAATTCGAAAAGGTCACGCTCGGCGAGGAGAGCCATACGCCCGCGGCGTTGTGCTACTTGAAAAACACGGTGGATCCGGATATCCTTGCCGAGGTCAAAAAGCGGCTGGATGCGTGCAATCTAAAGGATTTGCTTGCGGCGGGATACCTGACAAGTTATCTTGAGCGCCCGTCCATCTTCGAGAGCGTCGGCCTGACGGAACGGCCCGACACGCTGTGCGGCAAGCTGCACGAAGGGCGCATCGGCATACTAATCGATGGCACGCCGACGGCGGTCTATGTGCCGTACCTGTTCATCGAGAATTTCCAGACGGTCGACGACTACGCGAACCGCCCGTTCTACGCGACGTTTATCCGCTGGCTCAAATACATCGCGTTTTTCCTTGCGATCTTCCTGCCGGGGCTGTACGTCGGTATCGCGGCGCATAACCCGGAGCTGCTGCCGGAGACGCTTCTGCTCAAAGTCGCGGCGGCGGAAAGCCAGACGCCGTTTCCGGTGACGCTCGAAGCGATCCTGCTGTACTTCATGTATGAATTGATGCGCGAAGCGGGACTGCGCGTGCCAAAGCCGCTGAGCGGCTCGGTCAGCATCGTGGGCGGCCTCGTCATCGGAGAAACCGCCGTGTCGGCCGGGCTGGTAAGCGCGCCATCGCTCGTCGTGATTGCCCTCACCGTTATCACCGGCTATGTGATTCCAAAGCTCTACGAGCAGATGGCCGTGCTGCGCCTCGCATTTATCGTGGTCGGCGGGATCTGGGGCGTGTGGGGAATTCTCGTCGGGCTGACGTTCCTCATCTTCAACATCTGCGGCAAAACGAGCTTCAAGGTACCGTTTCTCGCGCCGGTTGCGCCGTTTCGCCTGCAAGACATGCGCGACGTGCTGATCCGCGCCGGATGGAAGACGCTGGCTCAAAAGAACCATCCGGTGCAGAGCATGCCGGGCGCCGGAAAGGGGGAGAAGCGATTTTGAAACAGCCGACCAAAATCAGCGCGCTGCAGTTTTACCTGATGCTGTTTTTGTCCCGCATCGTGGTCAGCATCACGTTGAACGCGCAGACCGTGGGCGACAGGAATTTTCTCGACAATATTCTGTCCTCGCTTTTGCTTTTTGCAGCCCTCTTTCTGTTTGTGCTGCCGCTGTTCGCGCTGAATCGAAAGTATCCGGACGCATCTCTGCCGGCGATCGCGGAACGAAGGCTCGGCAGTCTGGGCTACGGCATTTCGGCGATTTACGGGCTGTATTTTGTTATTCTGAATACGTTCAGCCTGTCTCTGTTCCTGACGCTCGTGATGAACACGCTTGACCCTGTAGCGTCGCAGTGGTCGATTGCGGTCGTGCTCGCTGTGATCGCGTTGTACGGCGCGGTTAAGGGCATTGAGACGATCTCCCGCGCATCCATCTGCATTTTTACGCTCTTTTTGCTCGGCATGGCGGCGATTTTCATTGCGCTTTCGCCGAACGTCCGCCTGCGGTATCTGGAACCGATGCTGTATGACGGCTGGGAGCAGACACTGCGCGGCTTTTTTGTTTTTGCGGCGCGCTGCACCTCGCTTGCGGAATTTGCCGTGCTGATGCCGTCTGTCGAGGGAAAAAAGAAACTCGGCTTCGCGGTCTGGAACGGCGGCGTCACCGCGTTTCTGGCGCTGCTCCTGTTTTTTATCGTATCGTGCCTCGGCGAATACGCGTATCTGCAGATTTTCCCAGCGTACACGCTTTCGGCCATTGCGGAGATCGCGGGCATCCAGCGGCTCGACGCGCTCTTCATCGGTCTGTGCATGATGACGCTGATCATCCGCATCGCCTGCGGGCTGTTCGCTGTTTCCGAGTGTATTTCCCGGGTGATGCGGCCGCGCGCCCGCACGGTGGTGCTCACAGTCGTTTCGGCACTGAGCGTTTTTCTGGCGCTGTGGATCACGGCGGACGCAAAGCGCGCCGGTGTGCTGTTTCGCACCGCGTATCTGCTGCCGCTCACGGCGCTGACCGGCGCGGTTCTACCGGTTCTGGTCTGGCTGATCGATCACTTCAAAAAGGAGCGCGGATCGCGATGAAAAAGGGAATATGTCTGTGTTTAGCCGTTTTGCTTACGGTGCTGTTGTTTTCGGGCTGTGCGCCCGAATTATACGAGCGAATTCTTATCAGTGCGATCGGTGTGGACCGAACCGATGCGGGCTACCGCATAACTGCGCGCGCCGCAAAGGCGCAGGAGGACGGCGCGGAAATCTGTCTCTCCGGCGAGGGGCGCACCGTGCCGGAGGCGCTCAATCAGCTTGCGTTTTCCACAGGCCAAAAGCCGCTTTACTCCCACAACACTCTGGTAATTTTCGGTATGGGCTGCGCCCAAGATGGATTGAACGGCTGTGTGGATTTTTTCATCCGGCACTATGATTCCCGCCCGACGGTCAAGGTGTTCCTCTCCGAAACGACGGCGGAAGACATTCTGACACAGGAGGGCGGCGCCGAACTAGCGTCCGCGCAGATTGCGGATCTCTCAAAAAGCGCGGCATACAGCGGCCTGTCGGTCGATGTCAACATCATCGATCTCATCAACGGCACGTACAGCGAGGGTGTGTTCGCGTCGCTTCCCATTCTGAACATGGAGGAGGAGATCCGCCTAAACGGAACGGCGATCCTCGATGATTTCAGACTGCGGTGTATGCTGTCGCCGGAAGAGACGCGCGGACTTCTGGCACTGCGCGGTGAGCTGAAGGCCGGGGAGACCATCGTTTCTGACCCGGAGGGCGAGACGGTTTCCATCACGGTACGCGATTCGGATTGTGCGATCCGCTTTACGGGAGACGCAGAAAGCCCCCGATTTGAGGTTGCCCTTCAAATCGAGGGTGAGATCAGCTCGTTGTCCGGCGGGCAGCGCCGGCTGGACAACGAGGCGTTTCCGAGACTTGAGTGCGTTTTGGCGGCGCGTATCACGGAAAACATCACAGCCTATCTTTCCACGGCGGTTTTTGAAAGCGGCTGTGATGCCGTCGGCTTTGGCGATATCGTGCGACGCGACGCGCCGGAGATCTGGCGGGAGATTTCCGAAAGCTGGTCTCAGCGTCTGCCGGAAACGGTGTTTGACCTGCATGTGTCAGCCGCCATCGCGCGCGTCGAAGAGGAGGACACGCCTTACCTTTAAAGGGTTATCCGGATCCTGTACCGGTTTAGCCAGATGTTGATCTGGAGCAGATAGGCGAGGAGCTGCGGTCCGGCCATAAGCTGCCCGAACCACGGGCGGCCGTAATCAAAGGTTTCGTGCAGCAGCCCCTGCACGGCCTCCTCGGAAAGCAGCGTATGGATCGGCTGCTCCGGGTCGCGCAAAATATCCGAGAGCCGCTTTTTCAGAAGCTGTTCGTAATGCGGATTGTGCGTTTTCGGGTACGGGATTTTTTTCCGGTAGAGCACATCGTCCGGCAGCAGTCCGCGGCAGGCGTCGCGGAGCAGCCCCTTCACCACGCCGTGCGGCGCACGGATTTCTGGCGGCGTGTTGAATACATATTGGATCAGGCGGTGGTCGGCATACGGCACGCGCACCTCGAGACCGCTGTACATGCTGCACCGATCCTTTCGCTCGAGCAGCGTAGCCATGAACCAATAGAGATTGAGATAAGACAGCGCACGGAATTGCCGGTTTTTCGCCGATTCTCCGCGCAGTACGGGAACGGCATCGAGCGTTTCCGCGTAGCGCTCCTGCACATAGGCTTCGATTCCGGCGGCGTGTGCGATTTCCGGCTTTAAGAGGCCGGTGCGCAGGGAAAGCTCCGGCGACCATGGAAAGACGCCTGCGGGATTCTCGCAGTGGAACCATGGATACCCGGCGAAAACCTCATCCGCGCACTCGCCGCAAACGGCGACGACGTGCTTCTTTTTAACCTCGCGGCAGAAATACAAAAGAGAAGCGTCGATGTCAGCCATACCCGGCAGATCCTTTGCGATCACCGCGTCCGTCAGCAGATTCACGAGCCGGTCGTTGGCACAGACAAGCGTGGTGTGGTCGGTGCCGAGCAGCGCAGCGACCTTTTCCGCCCACGGCTCGTCGCGGTCGGGTTGGTAACTGCTCGGCTCAAAATACGTGTCGTTGCCGCTGTATTCAAACGAATATGTTGCAAGACTCTGCCCGTGCGCACGCAGCTTGTTCGCGGCGAGCGCGGTGATCACGCTCGAATCCAGACCGCCTGAGAGAAAGGTGCACAGCGGTACGTCGGAAACGAGCTGGCGCTCCACGATGTCTTCGAGCAGTTCACGCACTTTCTCCACGGAGACTTTGTACGTATCCGTATAGGGGCGCGCCTCCAGCGCAAAGTATGCGTATTCGGAAAAGCCGTCCCGGTCGAAGCGTGCGCAGTGCCCCGGGCGAATCTCCCGTATGTTTTCAAAGACGCCGCAGCCCGGCGTGCGTGCCGGGCCGACACCGAAGATTTCACAGATGCCGGTGCGGCCGATCTCCGGCTGCACGCCCGGGTATTCAAACAGCGCCTTGATCTCCGAGGCAAAAACGATCCGGCTGCCCGAAAAGGTATAGAAAAGCGGCTTCACGCCAAAGCGGTCGCGGCACAAAAAAATGCGGCCGCGCTGTTCGTCGTCAACCGCAAAGGCAAAGATGCCGTTCAGTTTTTCTGCGCACTGCTCGCCGAAGCACATGTAGCTCTTGAGCACAACCTCCGTATCGCAGCTTGTCTGAAAAGTATAGCCGTGTCCGCGCAGTTCATCTCTGAGTTCGGGCGCGTTGTAGATCTCTCCGTTGTACGCGATCGTATAGGCGAAGCCGTCCTCGGTAAAGGTCATCGGCTGCGCGCCGTTTGCGGGGTCGATTACCGCGAGCCGTGCGTGTGCGAGCGCGCATGCTTTCGATACATATACGCCCCGGTCGTCCGGGCCGCGGTGTGCGATGCGTCCGGCCATCCGGCGTGCAAGCGCCATCCATAAGTATTTTTCGTCGGTCAACGGTTCTTCACAATCAAAAAAGCCTGCAAAACCGCACATACAAGAACCATCCTTTCTCCGGGATAGACCATAGTATGCGCGGCGCAGGCCGATTGTTTCTTACTTTTTGGATTTCTCAGCGGATTTTTTCTCTTTCTTTTCCGAAAGCCCTGCGAGAATGCGCTCGGCGACCGCACGTCGGGCGTTGGCTTCTGCGGCGAGCCGCAGCGCCATGGCGCGAAGCTGTGCTTCGTCCGCCTCCGGCTGAATCTGCGCGGCCGTTTCGTGCAGTGCGCTGTCCTGCGCGGAGACAAAGGCTGCATACAGCGTTTCGGGTGCCTCGCTGCCGGAAAACAGGACGGAGATGTCCTGAATCGAGAGCACCTGCTTGAGCATACTCGTCATCATGAGCTTGGAGAGATGCTCGCGCGCGTATTTCTTGTGCACCGGGTGATCCACAAGGCCGTTTTTGACATAGTTGTTGATCATGCTGCTCGTCAGAAGGCTCTGTTTTTCGTCCCGCTCAAAGGGCGCCAGCGCTTCGCCGGTGAACATCATGACCTGATCCATATAAAGCGGAATGGAGGGGAGCTTTTCCCACTCCGGCAAGCCGTATTGCTCCGCCTGCTTTGCCCATTCCAAAATGCTGTCTGTACTTTTGCTCATTTTCAAAACGACTCCTTTTGGTTTTCATAAACAGTATATCCTATTTTCCGCCGCATTTCAAGAATTTGTTTGTGTTCGATTGCACTTTTGCGCACGGTATAGTAAAATAGAAGCCGAAAAGAAAACGAAAGGCAGCTTCATTTCATGAATCGATCTGAAATTCCCGCGCTTCGCCGCGCGGTTCTCGAAAAAGAGTTTGCACGCATGAACGACCGGCAAAAGCAGGCGGTGTTCTCCGTGAACGGCCCGCACCTGATTCTCGCCGGCGCCGGAAGCGGAAAGACCACGGTGCTCATCAACCGCATCGCGAATATCCTGCGCTACGGCGATGCCTACAACAGCGCCTTTGTACAGCCGGACTTCACTGAAGACGACTTTATGGCGTGCAAGGCGTATGTGGAAAACGGTGCGCCGCTTTCGGACGAAACGAAAAGTCATCTGAGCGTCTCCGCTTGCCTGCCGTGGAAGATCATGGCGATCACCTTTACCAACAAGGCGGCCGGCGAGCTCAAGGATCGTCTCTGCGCGATGCTCGGCGACGCCGGGAATGAGATCTGGGCGTCCACGTTCCACTCCACCTGTGCGCGCATTCTGCGCCGCGACGGCGACCGGCTCGGCTATTCGTCGCACTTCACGGTCTACGATACGGACGATACGCGCCGCATGATGAAGGGCATCCTCAAGGAGCTTGACGTCTCCGAAAAGAATCTGCCGCCGAAAACCGTGCTGAATGAAATCTCCCGCGCAAAGGATTCGCTGATCTCACCTGAGGAATATGCAAAAACCATCGGCGACGATTTCCGCCTGAAAATCATCTCCCGTGCGTATACGATGTATCAGCGGCGGCTGATGGATGCGGACGCGATGGATTTTGACGATCTGATCTGCAAGACGGTCGAGCTGTTCCGAGCCTGCCCGGACGTTCTCGAATACTACCAGAACCGCTTCAAATACCTGATGGTCGACGAATATCAGGATACGAACCACGCGCAGTACACGTTTGTCCGCCTGCTCGCGGAGAAGCACCAGAACCTCTGCGTCGTCGGTGATGACGACCAGAGCATCTACAAATTCCGCGGCGCGACGATCGAAAACATTCTGAGCTTTGAAAATACATTCCATAACGCCAAGGTCATTCGTCTCGAGCAGAATTACCGCTCGACGCAGAATATCCTGGATGCCGCGAATGCCGTCATTGAAAACAACACGGAACGTAAAGGCAAAACGCTCTGGACGCAGAATGGCTCCGGCAAGAAAATCCTTCTGCACACGGCGGAAAACGAGATGGACGAGGCGGAGCGCATCGCAAAGATCATTCTGGACGGCGTCTCCGGCGGACGGAAGTTTTCGGATTACGCGGTTCTGTACCGTATGAACTCGCAGTCCATGATGTTTGAACGCAACTTTGCAAAATCCGGTATCCCGCACCGGATCATCGGCGGCACGCGCTTCTACGAGCGCCGTGAGATCCGCGAGATGATCGCCTATCTCAGCGTCATCAGCAATCCGAGCGACGAAATGCGCCTGCGCCGGATTATCAATACGCCCAAGCGCGGCATCGGAGACCGTTCCGTGGAGATTGCGGCGGAGATCGGCCAGCAGACCGGCGAGACGCTGTTTTCTGTGATTTCCCATGCGGACGAATACCCGGCGCTTTCGAGAGCTGCGGGCAAGATGAAGCTTTTCAGTGCGCAGATGCAGGGGTTGATCAATCTCAGCGAGGATGACGAGGTTACGATCAGCGAGCTGTACGACGAGCTGGTGGAGCGCATCGATTACCTTGACTTCCTGAAAAGCGACGATCCGGAATCCGCAGAGGACCGCACGGCGAACGTTCACGAGCTTGCCTCGAACATCCGCCGCTATGAGGAGGAAAATCCCGAGGCGACGCTCGCCGATTTCCTCGAGGAGGTTTCGCTGATCACCGATATCGACAATTACGACAACACTTCCGACGCGGTGGTGCTGATGACCGTACACTCCGCGAAAGGGCTGGAGTTCCCGGTCGTTTTCCTGCCGGGCATGGAGGAAAATATTTTTCCGGGTATGGCGAGCATCTATGTGCCGAGCGAGGTGGAGGAGGAGCGCCGCTTAGCCTATGTTGCCATCACGCGCGCGAAAGAGGAGCTTTACATTTTCCACGCCGAATCGCGCATGATTTTCGGTACGACAAGCCGAAACAAGCTCTCCCGCTTTGCGGAGGAAATTCCGGAGGCGCTCGTCGAGCATACGCGCTCGCGCGAATACACGGCGCGCCCCGTCGTCATGCCGAGCTTTGCGGGTGCGAAGCCGTTCGGCACAGCGCAGAAGCCGATTTCAGTTGCGGAGGCGGGCGGTTTTACGCCGAAGCCGCGTGTCGCGCCGGCCCCGGCCGGGACATACCGCATCGGCGATACGGTCGTCCACAAGGCGTTCGGTACCGGCATGATCGTCTCCGCTACACCGATGGCAAATGACACGCTGCTGGAGGTCGCCTTCGACAAGGTAGGTACGAAGAAGCTCTTTGCGAATTTTGCGCGCCTGACAAAGCTCTGAGACAGCGCATAAGCCGTGTATCCGGGGGGATGCACGGCTTATTTGTTCTTTTATGCGCCGCTTCCCACGGCTGCAGGCGCTTTATTTTCCGCAGCCGCAGCCGCCATCACCGGCTTTGGGCGGGAAGAATTCGTCGGTCGGAAAATCGATCTTGCGGAACAGCTCGCAGGGATTATCGCTGGAGGTTACGCATTCCTTATCAGGGATGCAGAAATCAAACGCCGGGATCAGCATTTGCACATTGCGGACGATCTGCACGATGGTGAACAGTCCGATCGTGACATAGACCGTGTTTTTCTGCGGCATCGTCTCAAATTCGCCGCCGTACCGGTTTGCAATGCATTCCGGGATGACGCAGCAGGGCTCGTAACCGCAGGAGCAGTGATCGCAGATTTTTGCGGAGAGCGCAACCGGCTGTGCAACCTGAACGGTCGCTTTCGGGAGTACCTTGTTGCCCTGCAGATCGGCCTCATCGCGTCCGCTTTCGCTCGAAAACATTTTGACATTGCCTTCGCTGCCGTAGAGGATGACCTTCTTGTTGAAGATCGAGATGCCGTTGACGTGCTCGGAACCGATCGTCGCGCCGCCGTACAGGTCGAGCGAAACGTCGAAGAAGAACGTCAGATCAATCGAATAGTAGCCGCGGTTAAAGGGGATCGGCTGCATGTCGATATAGACGGAAATCACGTCGACGCTGCGCACACGCACGTTCGCTGCGCAGTCCACGAGCGGCTGCACCGCGCCGGAAAACAGCACGCGTATGTCCTCGAGGCAATCCTTGTCACTGCAGGAATCATATATCCGCATCGCGTCGATGCAAACGGCTTCTTTTAACATAGGGCGGCTCTCGAGCTCGGGAGCAAGTTCGTTTTCAGCCATTGGATAAACCTCCTTTATGGTTTCTCACTGTCATTTTACGAAAAGGGGCGCTTCTTGTGCCTGTCCAATCTTTCGTGTTTCTTAAATGACCGCTTCTTTGGAAAATTTAAGTTGTATATTGGCCCGCACTTTGCTATAATAGACAGGAATGTACCGATATTGCACGGCCGGGGAAGCGGTTCGCGGCAGAAATAGGATAAAAGGTCGTTGAAAATATGGCACTGGTTGTTATTGAAGGGCTGGACGGAAGCGGAAAGGGTACGCAGGCCGAGCGCCTGTACCGCTATGCCGCCGGACGCGGCGGTGCGCGGAAAATCACCTTTCCGGATTATGACTCGCCGTCGTCGTCCCTTGTGAAAATGTATCTGGCCGGGGAATTCGGCAGCGATGCGGAAGCGGTGAACGCTTACGCGGCGAGCGCTTTTTACGCGGTGGATCGTTTTGCAAGCTTTCAGACAAAATGGAAGGCGGATTACCTCGCGGGCAGCACAATTATTGCCGACCGCTATGTCACGTCCAATATTGTATATCAGCTCAGCAAGCTGCCGCCCGCTGAATGGGATGGTTACATGAGCTGGCTCGAGGACTTTGAATACGGCAAGCTCGGCTTGCCGAGGCCCGATCGTGTTTTGTATCTCGACGTCCTGCCGGAGGTCTCGCAGGAGCTTTTAAAAAAGCGCTATCAGGGCGACGTCACCAAAAAGGACATCCACGAAAAGGATTTTGCTTTTTTGCTGCACTGCCGCGACTGTGCACTGTATGCTGCTGACAAGCTGAACTGGAGCATTCTGAATTGCGCGGCGGGAAAAACGCTGCGCTCTATCGAAGATATACATCAGGAAATTTTAACGAAATTGGAGGATCTGTTATGATCTACGTTTTTCTTGCGAACGGGTTTGAAGAAATTGAGGCGCTCACGCCGGTAGATATCCTGCGCAGAGCGGAGCTGGAGGTCAAAACCGTCGGCGTCGGTGGAAAGACCGTGACCGGCTCGCATGGCATTACGGTTACAGCCGATATTGAGGAAAAGGACGTCACAACCGATGACATGGAGATGATGATTCTGCCCGGCGGCATGCCCGGCACGCTGAATCTCGAGAAATCGCCGATCGTCACGGCCTGCGCCGAATACTGCGCGCGCAACGGGATCTATCTTGCCGCCATCTGTGCAGCGCCGAGCATTTTGGGACACCTCGGCATTCTGGACGGCCGCGAAGCGATCTGTTTCCCGGGCTTCGAGAATGAGCTGAAGGGCGCAAAGCTTTCCGAGAAGCACGTCTGCGTGGATGGCAGCGTGATTACCGCCAAGGGAATGGGCGTTGCGACGCAGTTTGGTCTGGCACTGACTGGTCTGATGGCCGGTAAGGATGTCGCCGATAAGATTCACGCATCGATTCAGTGCGCGGACTGATGACGGATAAGCGCGCGCTCCGCCGTGAAATGCTGGCGCTTCGGCGTGCCTGTACGGATCGGGCGGAACGGGATGAAGCCCTGTTTCGGTGCGTTACGGCTTCGGCGCTTTATCGGGAAGCGGATTGCGTTCTCTGCTATGTCAACTTTGACTGCGAGGCCGAAACGATCCGGCTACTCCGGCAGACACTGGCAGACGGCAAATCTCTCTATGTGCCGCGCTGTGTACCGGGTACCAACCACATGGACTTTTACCGGATCCAGTCGCCGGATTTGCTTCAGCCGGGCGCGTATGGGATTTTGGAGCCGCCTGCAGAAGCGTGTTTGCGCTTTACCGGTGAGGAGCGGGCCGTCTGTTTCGTTCCGGGTGTGGCTTTTACGGTAAAGGGTGCGCGGATCGGCTACGGGAAAGGGTATTACGATACATTTTTGGAAAAAATAGACGTGTGTGCAATTGGTCTCTGCTATGACTTTCAGATCGTTTCCGCCATTCCGGCGGAGGCGCATGACAAGCGCATGGACTATATCATAACGGATATGAACCTCTACAAATGCTCTGCGGACGCAGTGGCTTCAGGAAGAAAGGATGGAATGTGAATATGAGTGATCGAGGAAGAAGATATGCGCCAAACAATGATGCGCGCGATGCGAGCGGGCAGAATGGCCGGCATTTCCAGCTGAATCTTTCAGAGGAACAGCTCAATACATCGAGCGACGCGGCGGATCTGCAAAGCTATGCCAATACGGGTTCGATACCGTATGCGCCGGAGCTCAGCAGTGGTGCGCGCTCGGCGCACGATCAGCGTACCCAGCAGAAGGAAGCGAAAGAGCACAGAAAGCGCAACAAGGTGAAGGCGCGGAAGAACAAGCGCATTTTTACCATTACATGGATTGCCATGGTTGTGCTCGTCTCGCTGATGATTTCCTCGTATCTGATCGGCGGCTCCAACGATTTCCTTGCGGTGGGCCGCATGGAGACCGAGGTGGAGGTGACGATTCCGGAGAACGTGACGCGCGAGGAGCTGACAGATATCCTGTATCAGTGCCATGCCATCGAAAAGCCGGAATTCTTCTCGCTGTACTGCAGACTGACGACCAATATGGATTACTTCGTTGCGGGCACTTACAAGGTTCAGACCAATTTGGACTACGAAGCGCTGATCAATGAGTTGCAAGGCGGTCCGGATCTCGGCGATGAGGTCACGGTGATGTTCCCGGAGGGCATGACGGTCGAGCAGTTCGCTGCGATTCTCGAAGAAAATGGGCTGCATACGAAGGACGAAATCCTCGAAGCCTGCAATTCGTCCGATTTTGATTCCTACGATGCGGTTTCGCGGATCCCGAACGCCGACGAGAAATATTATAAGCTGGAAGGTTATCTCTTCCCGGATACGTATGATTTCTTTGAAAACGATTCGGTGGAAGCGATCCTGAACCGTTTCCTCAACAACTTCGAGAACCGTCTGGACGACGAGCTGCGGGCAGATATTGCTACGAGCGGGTATTCTCTCGATGAGATTGTGACGCTTGCATCCATCATTCAGGCGGAGGCTGCGAACACGGACGATATGTATATGATCTCCGCCATCCTGCATAACCGCCTGCGCGACGGTGCGGAGCATGATATTTATTCTTTGGACTGCGATTCGACGCTGTATTATCCGTATAAGTCAGCGAGCGATGCGCCGGAGGGCTATATCAGCCGGTATTCCACGTATCTGAACAACGGTGTCAGCGGCCTGCCGGCAGGCGCGATCTGCAACCCGGGCCTTGATGCCATCGATGCGGCAGTGCATCCCTCGAAGGAAGGCAGCGAATATTACTACTTCTGCCATGATGGCGACGGAAACCCGTATTATGCTGCGACGATGGACGAGCATATGATGAACCTCGCTGAGGCCGGACTTTTATAAGCAAAAAGCGAAATTTCAGTTTTTATCCATTTTTTGTGCCTTTTCAGCCGTCTAAGGAGACTGGAAAGGCACAAATTCGGTAAGGGATGGGAAAAATATGGAGCATAACAGACAGAACCGGCCGGAGCTTCTGGCACCGGTTGGCGATATGGAAAGGCTGGTTTCCGCGCTGGATTACGGCGCGGACGCCGTGTATCTCGCGGGAAAATCGTTCGGAATGCGCTCCGCGCCGTCCAATTTTTCAAACGATGAGCTGCGGCAGGCTGTGGAGCGCTCTCACGCGCGCGGCGTAAAGGTTTATGTGACCTGCAATGTGCTGCCGCATAATCACGAGCTTGCTGCGCTGCCGGATTTTCTCACCTTCTGTGAGGAAATCGGCGTGGATGCGTTCATCATGACGGATCTCGGCGTGATGGCGATGGCAAAGCGTTATGCGCCGAAGGTCGCTGTGCACATTTCCACGCAGGCGGGTGTGGTGAATTACGAAACGGCCAATGCGTTTTACAATATGGGTGCGGAACGTGTGGTGCTGGCGCGCGAGTTATCCTTTGCGGAGATCGCGGAGATTCGCGCCAAAACGCCGAAGGCGCTCGAGATCGAGGCTTTCGTACACGGCGCAATGTGCGTTTCTTTTTCCGGACGCTGCCTGCTCTCCAACTATCTGACCGGGCGCGACGCCAACCACGGCGACTGCGCGCAGCCCTGCCGCTGGGATTATTATTTGGTGGAGAGAACCCGCCCGGATCAGGTGTTCACGATCCAGCAGGATCAGAAATCGACTTTCGTTTTCAACTCCAAAGATATGTGCATGATCGAGCATATCCCGGAGATTCTGAACTGCGGCGTTTCCAGTCTGAAAATCGAAGGGCGCGCGAAATCGGCGTATTACGTGGCATGTGTCACGAACGCATATCGGCACGCGGTCGACGCGGCGCTCGCCGGAGAACCGCTGCCGCAGTGGGTGGTGGACGAGACGGATAAAATCAGCCACCGCGCGTACAGCACCGGCTTTTACAGCGGGCAAGAACCCGGGCAGACGCCGGAGATGGGCGGCTATATCCGTCACTGGGATATCGGTGCGATCTGCGTGGGCGAGGAGAATGGATATGTTCGCCTCACGCAGCGAAATCGATTTTTCCGCGGCGAGATGGTCAGTGTGCTCGAGCCGGGCACGGAACCGTACGATCTCGAGCTTAGCGAGATTTTCGATGAGACAATGACGCCGATCGAATCCGCGCCGCACGCGACGATGACCGTGTACCTCAAAACCGACAGAAAAATCAAGCCGGGTGCGTTTCTGCGTGTCAGAAGATCATGAATAACACCTCCATGTGTGGGTCATACTCCGCATGGAGGTGCTTTTATGTCCACTCGTCGGATTATCTTTGCATACAGTTTTGTCATGTTTTTTCTCGTTATCGCCCTGTTGGGGACAGCTTCGGCCGCGCTCGGCGGCAGCACATATACGGAAGCGGTCGGTCGGCAGAGCATGTACACGCTGAACGTTTCCAAAGCGCGCGGCACCATTTATGACCGCAAGATGAGGCCGCTGACAAATGCGTCTGAGAAATTCATAGCGGCGGTGATCCCAAGCGTGGAGTCCATTTCGCGTTTGAAGGCTGTGACGAAAGAGGAGCAGCGCGAGGAGCTGCGCACGGCGCTTGAAAACGGAAAGCCGTTTCTGACGGAGGTCACAAGTCCCGTCAATTCAGACGGCGTCGCGACCTTTACCGTATATGAGCGGTATGCGGACGCGCAGCCTGCGGCGAACCTTATCGGTTATCTCGAGAACGGTACGAGCGGTGCGGATGGGATCGAGAAGAGCTTCGACCGGATCTTATCGGAGAACAACGGAGAAATTCAGATTACATTCACGATAGATGCGCTTGGGCAGGCGATTTCCGGTGAAGCGATGCAGGTGGAAAACACCTACCGGATCGCAGATGGCGGTATTGTGCTGACCCTGGACAGGGAGATACAGGCGGCGCTTGAAGAAGCGTGCCGCTCCATTCAAAAGGGAGCCGCCGTTGTGCTGGACTGTGCATCCGGCGAAATCCTCGCCTCGGCGAGCTTCCCGGCTGTCAATCCGAACCATCTCGACGACTGTATGGAGAATCCGGATGCGCCGTTTGTTAACCGCGCGCTCAGCGCTTATGCGCCCGGTTCGGTGTTCAAGCTGTTTGTCGCCGCTGCAGCGCTCGAGGAAGGCGTGGATTATCAGGCGGAATATCTCTGCGACGGAAGCATCACGGTGGACGGCATGGAATTTTCGTGCTACGACGGCAAGGCGCACGGCGCAGTCAATATGCACACGGCGCTGCGAAAATCCTGCAACGGGTATTTTGTGAAGCTGCTTGAAAAGATCGGTCCGGAAAGCGTTTTGCGTATGGTGCGCACCTTGGGTTTCGGCAGCTCTCTGGAACTCGCCGAGGGACTTTGCAGCGACGCCGGTACGCTGCCGACGGCGCAGACACTCGAAAATGCCCGGGCGCGCGCAAATTTTTCCTTTGGTCAGGGCGAGACAACCGTTACGCCTTTACAGCTCGCCGCTGCTGTGAACGCAATTGCAGCGGACGGTATCTATACGAAACCGCAGGTCTTTCTCGGCACGGCGGACACAAATCTGGACGTTTTGGAAGCGGAGAAAAACGAGGGCTGTAAGGTGATGGAGCCAACGACGGCAAACCGCATTCGCGCCTACATGGAGAGCACCGCGCGCTTTGGTACGGCACGCTACGGCGCGCCGGAAAACTGCACCTGCGGCATCAAGACCGGAACGGCGCAGACCGGCGTACATGCGGAAAACGGCGAGGAGATTTTGAATTACTGGTATGCGGGTTATCTCTGCGACGCGGACGATAATCCGGCGGTTACGCTTGTCATTCTCGAGGAAACCGCCGGGGAAAGCCATGCTGCGGAGGCTTTTCGCAAAACCGGCGAAACACTTGTCGATTTTATTTGACAAGCTATGAAAAAAGCATTATAATAAGCTGTAATCAAAAACATGGTGCAGAGCAGATGCATGCGATCGTCCCGGACAGAGAAAGGGTTCCTGGCTGAAAAACCCTCGGGCAGCGGCGTATGCGAGCCGGCTCAAGGAAAGCACCGCGCGGCGAGGAGCTGCGCCGTCTTCCGCGTTAAGGAAATCAAAGTGATATGCGTGTGCATATAATTTGGGTGGTACCACGGAGCTGTCCGTCCCATATCGGGAGGCAGCTCTTTATTTTTTTGTAAAGGGATGAATGAAATGGATATGGAATACTGTCTCTCCGCGCTGAGAGCACTTCTTGCGATCGATTCGCCCTCCGGCTTTACGGAGAAGGTTTCCGATTATCTGATCGACGAGCTTACCCGCCTTGGCTATGAACCGCATAAGACGCGCAAGGGCGGCGTGGTATGCTGCCTGGGCGGTGAGGGCAATGGCCTGATGCTGATGGCGCACGTCGATACGCTCGGCGGCATCGTTTCCACGGTGAAATCCAATGGCCGGCTGACGATCTCTCCGGTCGGCGGTCTGCGCGCAGAGAACTGCGAAACGGAAAACTGCCGCGTGTACACGCGTTTTTCCGGTACATACAGCGGCACGCTGCAGCTCTGCAACGCGTCGGTGCATGTAAACGGCGACTACAACGATCAGAAGCGCACCTTCCAGAGCACGGAAGTTGTGTTGGATGAACCGGTCGGCTCTGCGCAGGATACCCGCGCGCTCGGTATAGAGGTCGGCGATTTCGTCTGCTTCGATCCGCGTACGGTCATTACGGACAGCGGATATATCAAGAGCCGTTTTCTGGATGACAAGCTCAGCGCGGCCATGCTGCTCGCTTTCGCAAAGGAGATCCGCGAGCACGACCGTACCTTAAAGCGTAAGGTGTATCTGCACTTCACAGTGTATGAAGAGGTCGGTCACGGCGCGTCTGCTTCCGTGCCGGAGGACGTCGAGGAACTCATCAGCGTGGATATGGGCTGTGTCGGCGACGGGCTCACCTGTACTGAGCGCGAGGTTTCGATCTGCGCCAAGGATTCCGGCGGCCCGTACGATTACGGCGTCACGACGGCGCTAGTTGAAGCGGCAAAGGCAGCGGGCGTCAAATACGCCGTCGATGTTTATCCGTACTACGGTTCCGACGTCGAAGCCTCTCTGCGCGCCGGCTATGATGTCCGCCACGGGTTAATCGGCGCGGGCGTCTATGCGTCCCACGGCTACGAACGCTCACACATTGAGGGCGTAGAAAATACATTAAAGCTTCTTGAAGCGTATACTCTGTAAATCTTTAAAGGAATGGTGAAATACAATGCAGTGGACAGGTTTGAATGAGCTCAGAGAAAAATATCTCTCTTTCTTTGAGTCCAAGGGACATCTTCGTCTGCCGAGCTTCCCGCTGATCCCGAAGGACGACAACAGCCTCCTTCTGATCAACTCCGGTATGGCTCCGATGAAGAAGTACTTTACCGGCGAGGTCACGCCGCCGAGAAAACGCGTGACAACATGCCAGAAGTGCATCCGCACGCCGGATATCGAGCGTGTCGGCATCACGGCGCGCCACGGCACCTATTTTGAGATGCTCGGCAACTTCTCCTTCGGCGATTATTTCAAGCGCGAGGTTACCGCCTGGGCGTGGGAATTCATCACAAAGGTTCTCGAAATGCCGGAGGATAAGCTCTGGGTCACAATCTATCAGGATGACGACGAGGCGTTTGATATCTGGACGAAGGAGGTCGGTGTCGATCCGACCAAAATCGTTCGTCTCGGCAAGGAAGACAACTTCTGGGAGCACGGCTCCGGTCCGTGCGGCCCCTGCTCGGAGATCCATTTTGACCGCGGCCCGGAATACGGCTGCGGCAAGCCAGACTGTAAGCCGGGCTGCGACTGCGACCGCTACATGGAGTTCTGGAATCTCGTGTTCACCCAGTTCGACAACGACGGTCACAACAACTACACGCCGCTCGCACATCCGAACATCGATACCGGCATGGGTCTGGAACGTCTGGCATGCGTCATGCAGGGTGTGGACAATCTGTTCCTCGTCGATACCGTGCAGAACATCATGAAGCGCATCTCGAGAATCGCGGGCATCGCCTACGGCGAGAGCGAGAAGACGGATATTTCTCTGCGCGTCATCACGGACCATATCCGCAGCACGACGTTCATGATCAGCGACGGCGTCATGCCTTCCAACGAAGGCCGCGGCTATGTGCTTCGCCGCTTGCTCCGCCGCGCAGCCCGTCACGGCAGATTGCTCGGCATCAACCACCCGTTCCTGTCTGAGGTTGTCGATACGGTCATTGCGGAGAACGAGGTGGCGTATCCGGAGCTTCGAGAGAAGAGCGCAATGATCAAGAAGGTTATTTCCTTTGAGGAAGAGAGCTTCTATAAGACAATCGACAAGGGCTTCGCGCTTTTGAATAACATCATCGACCGCACGGATACGAAGATCCTCTCCGGCGAGGATGCGTTCAAGCTCAGCGATACCTTTGGCTTCCCGATCGACCTGACAAAGGAGATCCTCTCTGAAAAGGGCATGGAGGTCGATGAGGATAAGTTCCGCGCTTTGGTGCTCAAACAGCGTGAAACCACGCGCGCGAGACGCAAAAATGCGGGCGCAGATGCATGGGCGGGCGATTCCGACGTGCTCGAGGGCCTTGCAAAGACCGAGTTTGTTGGATACACAAAGCTGACAGAAACAGCGAAGATCACCGCGATCGTAAAAGACGGCGCACGCGTGGAGAGCGCGGAAACCGGCGACGACATCGTGCTGACGCTCGACCGCACACCGTTCTACGCGGAAAGCGGTGGACAGGTCGGCGATACCGGCGTGGTCAAGACCGATTCCTGCACGATCCGCGTTCTGGATACGACGAAGAACGCTTCCGGTGTCTATATTCATAAAGCCGTCGTTGAAGAAGGTTTTGTGCGCGAAGGCGACGAGGCGCAGGCTTCTGTCGACGCGGCAAGACGGCAGGCGATCATGCGCAACCACACGGCGGCGCACCTCCTGCAGGCGGCGCTGCGCCGCGTTCTGGGCGACCACGTGGAGCAGGCCGGTCAGCTCGTCAACGAGCATACAGTTCGTTTCGACTTCACGCATTTCTCCGCACTGACCGATGAGGAACTGCTCGCGGTCGAACAGCTTGTCAACGAGAAGATTCTTGAGAACATCGCGGTCGAGTGCCGCGAGATGCCGATTGAAGAGGCAAAGAAGCTCGGCGCCATGGCGCTGTTCGGCGAGAAGTACGGCAATGTGGTTCGTGTTGTTTCCGCAGGCGATTTCTCGAAGGAATTCTGCGGCGGCACGCATATCGATTTCACAGCGAAGCTCGGCCTGTTCAAGATCGTCAGCGAATCCTCTGTCGCAGCGGGTGTGCGCCGTATTGAAGGCGTTACAGGCATGAACCTGCTCGAGATGATCTACACGACGAACCACCTGCTGAAGGATACGACAATGGCTATGAAGGTCTCCAACCCGACCGATCTCCCAGCAAAGGCTGCACAGCTCTTCACGGAGATGAAGGAGAAGGACAGAGAGATCGAATCCATGCGCTCCAAGATCGCGGCGCTCAACATCGGCTCCATTCTGGAGAATTCGGTGGAGGTTAAGGGCGTCAAGGTCGTGACGGCGATGATGTCCGGTACAGGCAGCGACGCACTGCGCACGATGTGCGACAAGATCCGTGAGACGAACGGCGATATGGCGGTTGTAGCGGTTCTGGCCGGCATTCTGGACGGCAAGGCGACGCTGGCGGCTACGGCTACAAAGGCGGCGCAGAAGAAGGGCGTCAAGGCCGGCGCACTTGTCAAGGCGGTTGCGCAGATCACCGGTGGCAACGGCGGCGGTAAACCGGACTTTGCGATGGCCGGTATTAAGGATCAGACGAAGATCGATGAAGCGCTGGCAGCAGCGGCGTCGATTCTGAACGAACAGATTTGATAAATCTATGATGATATTGCAAAGAAAGGAGGAGCTTCTGCGCAGGCTGCGCCTTCTGAAACGCAGACTGCGCAGGATATACAGGAACATGGACTGCATTTTCTGCAAAATTGCAAACGGCGAAATTCCGAGCACGAAAGTCTATGAGGACGATGTGATGCTCGCGTTTCGCGATCTCGATCCGCAGGCGCCCGTTCACATCCTGATGATCCCGAAAACGCACATCGCGTCGGCGGATGAAATCACGGAAGAGAATGCGCAGATTGTCGCACATATCTTCACCGTCGCTAAGAAGATTGCGGCAGCAGAAGGGCTCACGAACGGCTACCGCATCGTGAACAACTGCGGCGAGGACGGCGGACAGACTGTAAAGCATTTGCACTTTCATCTTCTCGGCGGACGCTCTATGGCGTGGCCGCCGGGCTGATTTTCAACATTCTCTGTAAAGGCAGGTATATTTACAATGGGTGAAGTTTACAAAATGACCATCGCGGGCTGCGACAGAGAACTGCCGATCTGCCCGATCAGCGACAAGCTCGATATCGCCGGTTTCGTCATGTTCGGCGATGTGGAAATCACGGAAAAGGTCGCACAGGCGCTGATGGAGAAGTGCCCGGAGCACGACATCATCATCACGGCGGAATCCAAGGGTATCCCGCTCGCTTACGAGATGGCGAGAATCGGCTGCCGGGAATACGTCGTCGCGCGTAAAGGCATTAAGGCTTACATGACCAATCCGATCAAAGTGGAGGTCAAATCCATCACGACCGATCACGTGCAGACGCTCTATCTCTCTGAGGAGGACTGCACCAAGCTGAAAAACAAGCGTATTCTGATCGTGGACGACGTTATCAGCACCGGTGAATCTCTCGCGGCGCTCGAGGATCTTGTCCATGAGATCGGCGGCAATGTGGTCGGCAAAGCCTGTGTGCTCGCTGAGGGCGATGCGGCAGATCGTACGGATATTATTTTCCTCGAGCCGCTTCCGCTTTTCTTCAAGTAAAATCTACATATGAACGATGCGTCCGCTTGCGTTTTGCAGGCGGACTTCGTTTTCTCAGGCGCATAAGGACAGCGCTCTCCAGCATATATCTGTCGTGGGTGATGCTGTGTGAAAAAGTACGCTTCCATCAAGATTTCCTATATGCTGACAGCCTTTTTCTTTGGGGTGCTTGTCTTGTTTCTGTGCTCCATTCTCGGGGCAGTGCACGCGGTTTCCACGGCAGCCGCAGAGACGGAGGTCCTGCCGACCGTTGTGCTGGACGCCGGACACGGCGGGGAAGACGGCGGCGCGGTTGGTGCGAACGGCGTGGAGGAAAAAGCGATCAATCTGGCCATTGCGCTTTGTCTGCAGGAAAAGCTCATGAGTAACGGATATAACGTTATCATGATCCGCGATACGGATATGGCTGTCGGCAACACGGCTCTGTCCACCTTGGCGGAACGCAAGCGCTCCGATATCCAATACCGGGCGCAGGTGGTCAATGAGACGGAAAACTGCATTCTGGTCAGTATTCACCAGAACTTCTTTGAGCAGAGTCAATATAGCGGTGCACAAATGTTCTATTCGGCAAATAATTCGGAAAGTGCCGAGCTTGCAGAGTGCATCCGCCGATCGGTCGTTTCAAAAATACAGCCGGAAAACAAACGGGAGAATAAGCAGGCGGAGAGCCGAATCTATATCCTGAGTCATGTCGATGTTCCGGCTGTCATTGTGGAGTGCGGCTTTATCTCTAACCCGGAGGAGGCGGAGCTGCTCAGTGATACAAATTATCAGCAAAAAATGGCGGATGCAATCGCGGAGGGCATTCTTTCGTTCTGTTCTGCGGAATAGCCTTTACAAAACATTCGTTCCGTGATAAAATAGGGTCAGAGATTGCAAAGGTAAGGGCTGAATGATATGGCACCAAAGAATAAAATCGTTTATGTTTGCTCAAATTGCGGCTTTGAAAGCGCAAAATGGGCGGGAAAATGTCCGGATTGCGGCGAGTGGAACACGATGGAGGAGGCGGTCAAATCGACTGCCGCGCAGAAGGTTTCCGTTTCTGCTTATCCGACTTCGCCGCTTCTTGCGCGCCCGCAGACGATCCAGGAAATCGATACGCAGGACGAGCATCGTTACCACACCGGTCTTTCCGAGCTCGATCGCGTGCTTGGCGGCGGGGTTGTCAAGGGCTCTCTGGTTCTGATCAGCGGTGATCCCGGCATCGGCAAATCGACAATCCTCCTTCAGATCTGTGAGTATCTCGGGCAGCATCTGCGGATTCTATATGTTTCCGGTGAGGAATCCGCCCGGCAGATCAAGCTGCGTGCGATGCGGCTCGGTGTGTCCAGCCCAAACCTGCGTGTGCTTGCTGAAACGGATGTACAGCTCGTTGTGGAGCATATCCGCGCGGAAAAGCCCGACATCGTGATGATCGATTCGATCCAGACGATGAATTTTACCGATCTCAATTCCTCGCCCGGCAGCGTGACGCAGGTGCGCGAATGTACAAACGCAATCATGCGCTGCTCGAAATCACTGGATATTCCGGCGATTCTTGTCGGGCATGTCAACAAAGACGGCGCAATCGCGGGCCCAAAGGTCCTTGAGCATATCGTAGACGCCGTGCTCTATTTTGAAGGCGACCGGCAGATGACACACCGCATTCTGCGCGCTGTCAAGAACCGTTATGGTTCCACGAATGAGATCGGCGTGTTTGATATGGGAGAATCCGGTCTGCGCCAGATTGAGAATCCTTCGGAGGCCATGCTTTCCGGCCGGCCGAAGAATGCCTCTGGAACCTGCGTGACCGCGGTGATGGAGGGCACACGCCCGCTGCTCGCCGAGATTCAGGGTCTGGCAACAACCTCCGGCTTTGGTATGCCGCGCAGGATGGCGACCGGGTTTGATTACAGCCGCATGGCGCTGATTCTGGCTGTACTGGAAAAGCGCGCGGGCTTTTATTTTTCCAATCTTGACGCGTATCTGAATGTCGTCGGCGGTCTGCGCATTGATGAGCCCGCCGTCGATCTGGCGGTCGCCATGGCGCTGGTATCTAGTCTCAAGGACATGCCTATTCGCGATGATACCGTGGTATTCGGTGAGATCGGCCTTGCAGGCGAATTGCGTTCGGTCAGTCATATGGAAGCTCGCGTGTCAGAGGCTTTCCGCCTCGGTTTTACACGCTGTGTTCTGCCGTATCACAGCGCAAAGGGTATAGACGTGAAAAGGTTCGGCGGGGTGGAGCTCCTCGGCGTCCACAATGTCAGGGAGGCGTTTGAAGCATGTGTGTAAAGGAAGAATTTGTTGCACAGCCGAATCTGCCGCGGGGAAAAGTCACATTGGCGGCGGTTTCCGACGTTTATTCGGAGATCCCTGCGGCGCTGGAAAAACAAGGTGTTGCGTGTGTCACGACGGTGCCGGACCCGCGGTTGCCGTCGCCAATTGCAAGCCATGCGGATATGCAAATGTTCCACCTGCATGGAAATCGAACGTTTGTATTAAAAGGGGAGCAGGCGCTGAAAAAACAGCTGGAAGGAGTCGGATTTGCCGTTGCGGAGACATCCATGGAGCCGACCGGCAAATATCCGGGCGACGTGCTTTGCAACGCTTTACAGCTTTCGGACAAGCTTCTCGCGAATCTCGGGTCGATGGATCCGCTGATCTACACATATGTGGAAAGTCTGGGGCTGCGGACGATTCACGTCAATCAAGGCTATACGCGATGCGCGGCGGCGGTCGTGAACGACCATGCGATCATCACGATGGATATTGGCATTCAGACAGCTGCACAGTTTCTGGGGATGGATGCACTGCTGATCAACGAGCACGGCATTTTGCTGGACGGATATGATTACGGTTTCATTGGCGGCTGCTGTGGATTGGTCGACAAGGATGTTCTTGCGTTTACTGGTGCGCTGGATTCCTTGCGCTGCGCACCGCAGATCCATGCATTTCTTGAGAAGCATCATGTAAAGCCTGTTGAGCTGACACGAAATCAGATGGTGGATATCGGTGGGATCTTGCCGCTGAAGGAACGCGCAGAAGCGTAAAGTCCGGCAAAAATCGAGGGGATTGACAAGGCGGAAAAAAATCACTATAATTATACAAAATGATTATTTTGTATAATTCGGGAGGGAGAAAACACCCATGAGCTTTGAAATAGCGGCCGAAATGCCGGAAATCGTCCGAAAATATGCCTTATATTATCGCAATATCAAAGGCCGCTCACAGAAAACCGTAAACGAATACTGTATGGATCTGCGGACATTTTTCCGCTTTATGAAGCGCTTTCGCGGGCTGGTTCCCGACGACACACCGCTTGAAGAAATACCGGTTCAGGATATTGATCTGGATTTTATCCGATCGATCACAACGCTGGATATTTTTGAATTCATGAATTTTGTCGCTGACGAGCGCAGCAATATGAGCTCTACCAGACAGCGGAAATCCTCGAGCCTCAAGAGCTTTTTCGGGTATCTGTCTGTTCACGAAGGGCTTTTGGAAACGAACCCGACCGAGAATCTGACGCCGCCAAAGAAAGCCAAGACACTCCCCCGTTTTTTGTCGCTCGAACAAAGTATCGAACTACTGAATGCGGTGGAAGGTGTGGATAAGGAACGCGATTACTGTATTCTGACGCTCTTTTTGAACTGCGGCATGCGCTTATCCGAGCTGGTTTCGATCAATATGAGCGATGTCATCCACAACAATTCGTCGCTCCGCATCGTCGGCAAGGGCAACAAAGAGCGCATGGTTTATCTCAACGATGCCTGTCTTGCCGCCATTGAGGACTATGTGCGTGTGCGGCCAAAGGATGGCATTAAGGACCGCAATGCGCTGTTCCTGAGCAATCGCGGCACACGGATCAGTCCGAAAACCGTGCAGGCCATGGTCAACAAATACCTGGAGAAAATCGGTCTGGGCGGCGCAGGCTACTCTGTCCATAAGCTGCGGCATACGGCCGCAACACTGATGTACCGGCACGGTCACGTGGATATCCGTGTCCTGCAGGACATTCTCGGACATGAAAATCTTGGGACGACGGAGATCTATACACACACCTCCAGCACGCAGATGGAAGACGCCGTTCACGCCAACCCGCTCGCCAATATTCACGCCAAAAAAGAAACAAAACAGTAGAATACACGCCGAAAAGCCCTTGCAGGAACGAAACGCATCCTGCAAGGGCTTCATCATTTTTGTCTTAATTCAAATGTTCTTTTGTTTCGTCGGAGAAAACAGATTCCTCTTTCAGAATCTTTCGGTCAACCAGCTTGCCATTAACATAAACATATTTCGGGGCGTCATCATCGTCATCGTCGAGCTCGTCGTTTTCAAAAGAGAGCGTCTCCCCTTCGGCCACACGGATCTGCGCATTGTGCGTCTCCGCCTCTTTCTTGTAGTACGGCTGAATCAGATAATTGTCGATCAGGGAGTATGTCGCGAAGCTGGACAGGTAACTGATGAAAGAGAAAACAAATACGATCAGCAGCACCAGCGGGATAACGAGAAAGCCGCCGGGGCAAAACAGCGTGGCGACGATCATAGCGGCGATAACCGCTGTGATCAGCAGATTGCGGAACAGACCGAGAATGGAAAAAATGAACGCATTTCTGTAAATATGTCGGAGCTTAAGATCAAACGTAACGATCATAACCGGAATGTAATACTGCGCGAACAGCATCATGATGCCCAGCAAACAGCAAATGCCAAACGGAATGATGAAAAGCCAGTTTTCATTCATCTGGTTCGAATAGAAAAAAATCGAGAAGCTCAGGATGACGTAAGCGAGGTAAACGATCACGCCGTTCAGAAGCGAAGCCTTCCAGTTGCCCTTAACCGCGTCCCAAAAATCAGACCAGACGAACGCATGTTCTTCTCTCGCGAAATTCCGGGTCACATAAGCCATGCCAGCTGTGAACGGCGAAAGCAGAATCAGCGGAGCCGGAACTGCGTAAAGGCCGTACAGATCAAGCGGGCCCAAGAGGCTTGTCTGAAACACGATGTGCGTGGCCGGAAGAATAAAGATGCCGACCATCATGGCAACCACAACGATGAACGGGATCATGAAGATCAGGTTGAGCTGCACGAGCTTCGACAATTTTCTCCAAAGAATTTCAAAAAAGCGAACCGGCGCCGCCTTTTTCGGCTCATCCTTGCTGACGCCCGGGCCGGGCTTGTCATAGTTGCCAATCAAACCAAAAAGTGCCACAAAATCAACTCCAGAAATAGATTAACTCGTTTTTGCACGAGGATGACAATCATTATACACCGCTTTGACATGATTATCAAGATCTAATAAATGAACATATACCTGCGTTGATGAAATATCGGCATGTCCCATCATGGTCTGGATATCTTTCACGGATGCACCGTTCTGCAGCAGATGCATTGCAAACGAATGGCGCAGCGTGTGCGGCGTGATCTCCTTGGTAATACCGGCCTGAACCGCATAGCTCTTGACGATCTTCCAAAAGCCCTGCCGCGTCAGCCGCGAACCGTTCAGGTTGACAAACAGCGCGTCGCCACTCTTGTCGTCTGCGATCAGATCGCGCATTCTGTATATGTAATCCGATACGGCAACAATCGCAGAGGCATACACCGGAAGTGTCCGAACACCCTTGTTTCCGCGGCAATAAAGCATGCCAGCACGCAGATTGATATCCTTGACGTTGAGATTGATCAGCTCACTGACGCGGATACCGGTGGCATACAGAAGCTCCAGCATGGCTTTGTCGCGGCAGCCTTTGACGTCTGTGACGCGCGGCTGCGCAAGCAGGAGGTCGATCTCCTCTCCGCTCAGAACCTGCGGCAGTTTCTTCTCCGCTTTTTCGAGCTTGACCGATTTCGCAGGGTTCGAATCCATTTCACCGCGGAAAATCAGAAACTTGTAAAAGCAGCGCACGGAGGCGATATTTCTGGAAATGGTCGTAGCGGAACGATTCAGGCTGCGCAGATGCTGGACATACTGGTCGACCACAGCCTCATCTGCGAGAACCGGAGAGGCGATGCCGTTTTTGGAGAGATACTCCAGGTAAAACGAAACATCCCGCAAATAGGAATCCCGCGTATTGACTGAATTCGATTTTTGGTTGATCAGGTATTCTCGAAACAGCGAATAATAATCATTCATCATGTTTCTTACCTCCTCAGAATAGGATCACCGCCAAAAAGCCGAGCGCACTGCTAAGAGCGGAAGCCGCCAGAAGCAGTACGAGAGCGGACAGAAAATGCAATCCATAGCTTTTCAGTGAAATCAGAGCAGATTCCCGGGCGAACAGAGATCTGCAGGCTTTCAGCGAGACGCCGTACGCACGTCCGGAAAAAACAACAAATACAACCGTGCACAACGCCGTTGCCGGCAAATATGTGATCCAGCTTCGGAAAAAAGCGCCGTTGCCCGCCAGAGAGAGCAGCGCAGAAAGAGAAGCGCCGAGTGTAAAGCCCTTGAGAAGTACGGTGAGCGGTACAATGACGACACCCATAAAGGTCATTCCGAAGAGGAATACAAGCAGAAGATAAAAAAGAAAGTCAAAAAGAAAGGCGGAAAACGCAGCAAGCCAACCTTGCTCGAAGTCCACAAAGGCACCGGCAAAAAAGACGGAACCGGGCTGTGCAGAGAACGCGTCGGGAAAAAACAGGATGAACAGGTTTCCGAGCCAGGAGCCGATCAAAAATACGGGCAAAAAGACAGCGGCGCGAAGCCGAGTCCAGACCGACTGCTTGTTTATCTTTTCCATCCGCAATCACATCCAAAACCAGAATGGTAATGAATATGCCCCGCAGCGCACAGATATGCCCTTACATGGACAGCTCTTTGGCCCGCTGTTCACATGCTGCAAAGGATGCGAGCATTGTTTCATCAAAGCCGTGCTCGCGCAGTACGCCGAGCAGAGCGAAAGTGGTGCCGCCTTTTGAGGTTACCATATCGATTAGCGTCTGCGGGTCCTTGCCGCTGTTCAAAAGCATTTCTGCGCTGCCGGTCATGGTCTGGCAGAAGAGATCCAGAGCTGTTTTGCGATCCATACCGCGCTGCTCCGCATAATCGCAGGCCAGCTTTGCAAGCAAATAAAGGTAAGCCGGCGAACTGCCGCTCACCGCAATAACCGCATTGATTTGCTCCTCCGGAACCTCCCGAACGAGCCCACAGCAGGAAAAAATATCACAAATCTGCTTAAAGTCATCAGAAGAGACATTGCTCGTCCGGCTGAGCGATGTCGCGCCTTTTCCGAGAAGAAGCGGCGTATTCGGCATCGCACGTACATAGAGACGGTCGGCGCCCAAAGCAGACTGCAGATTCTGGAAGGTAATGCCGGCAGCGATCGAAACGAATAATACATCGTTTGCCTTTTTATTTGCAACCAGAGGTTGCAGTTTTAAAAGCACATCAGGAAAAACCTGCGGTTTTATGCAAAGAAAGATTGTACTGCAGGTTTCGGCAAGTTCGCCGAGAGAAGTGCATGGAATGCATCCGGCATCCACAAAATGCTGCATCTTTTCGGGATGGTGGTTATACATATAGATGTTTTCCGGTTTTATGAAATTTGTGGACAAAATGCCGCCGATAATGGCCGATGCCATATTGCCGATTCCGATAAAGCCAAAATTACTGTTTTTCATAGATAACACCCCGCTGCTTAATATACTATAATACTTTTTGCGGGATTTTGCAATAGACAGAATGGATAATTTTCCATTTTCTTTATGTACCGTTGAATTTTATGTTTAAAACATTATGTAAACTAATGTATATTTTACTCCTGATATTATGAAAACGCACTTTGCATAAAAATACAGGACGAGAAATACGAGACTTCAGAACTTCACTTTGTCTGTTCTCCCAACGCCGAGAATACCGCCCAGCGCGCCGCAGAGCAGAAATATGACTGTCCGGACAATCAACGGCAGCGGCTGAATGCTGGTGTAGAGCAGCAGAGAAACCGCCGCGTATATGACTGCATAAATCCCGGAGAGCGCAAGGCCATGCAGCAAACCCTTCTTCCCTGCCCAGTGTGCGGTCAAAAACGATGCTGCAAAAATAGCGATGCCGCCCGCAGCTGCTGCCAGCGTTCCGACCCAAGTATTTGGCAGTCGTCCCATCTTCAGAATAAAGGCAGAGAATAGGGCGAGCAGCCCGGCGGTCAGCAGAAGCTCCAAAATTGTTCCAAATACCAGTTTCTTAATATTGAGCATAAAGAAAACCCCTTGGAATAAGTTTGTTCATACCTATTCCAAGGGGGTTTGAAATATTCCGTTTTATTTTATGCGTCCTCTTCGTGGATCGTATCGACGCTGCCGATTGCCCAGCGCTTGATGCGGAGTCTTGCTCTGTCGCTGCCGGTCTCGATAATTACGCTTTCGGTCTCATCTTTTACGGCAATGATTCTGCCGCAGATGCCGCCGATGGTCGTGATCTCATCGCCGACCTGCGCGTTCTTTCTCATTTCTGCTTCTTTCTTCTTCTTTTTGTTCTGCGGACGGAAGAAGATGAAATACATCGCTGCGATGATTCCGCCGTAAACGACGAGCATCAGGAGCATGGAGCCCCAGCCGCCAGCAGCAGCGTCCGTGGTCGTCAGTACACTCAAATTCATGTCTATACTCTTTCCTTTCTGTGGTATGGCGCATTTCTTATCCGGCCGCGAAACGATGCGGACCATACGCCTCCAGATTAACACAATTGATTATATCAAGAACGGGAAATACTTGCAAGGGATTTCTAGATTCTTTTGTTAATTTTTTCGGAATACGTGTTGTAAAAGGCTTCAAAGCAGCCTTCATCCAGCGCCTTGCGGATCCGCTCCATCAGGTTATTGTAGAAATACAGGTTGTGCAGGACGGTCAGCCGCATGGCGAGCATTTCGCCGGCCTTGAACAGGTGGTGGATATACGCGCGGGAATGTTTGCGGCAGACCGGGCAGTCACATTCGGGATCGATCGGCTGATCATCGAGCGTGTATTTGGCGTTCAGCAGATTGCGGCAGCCTTCGTTTGTAAAGGCATGACCGTGACGCGCGTTGCGGCTGGGCATCACGCAGTCGAAAAGGTCGACGCCGCGGTGCACCGCTTCCAAAATATTGCCCGGCGTGCCCACGCCCATTAGGTAACGGATTTTATTTTTCGGCATATGCGGCTCCACAGCTTCAATGATTTCGTACATCTCCTCGGTGGATTCGCCGACCGCCAGGCCGCCGATGGCGTAGCCGTCAAGGTCAAGCTCTGCAATCTGCTTCATATGCTCGATGCGCAGGTCGCGGTATGTGGAGCCTTGATTGATGCCAAACAGCATCTGGTTCGGGTTGATCGTGCTTTCCAGCGCGTTCAGGCGATCCATTTCGGCCTTGCAGCGATACAGCCAGCGCGTTGTGCGCGCGCAGGAATTCTTCGCGTAATTGTATTCCGCCGGGTTTTCCATGCACTCATCAAATGCCATCGCGATGGTCGAGCCGAGATTGGACTGGATCCGCATGCTTTCCTCCGGCCCCATAAAGATCTTGTGGCCGTCGATATGGGAGGCAAAGGTTACTCCCTCCTCCTTGATGTTGCGCAGCTTGGCGAGCGAAAAGACCTGAAAGCCGCCGCTGTCCGTCAGAACCGGGCCGTCCCAGCCGGTGAATTTTCGGATGCCGCCCATTTTATGGACGACCTCGTCGCCCGGACGCAGATGCAGATGGTAGGTGTTCGAAAGCATGACCTGACACTTGATATCCTTGAGGTCATAGGCGGATACGCCGCCTTTAATTGCCGCCGCTGTCGCCACATTCATAAAGGCCGGCGTTTGTACGGTGCCGTGCACGGTCTGGAATTCGCCGCGCCGCGCGTTATTCTCCTGCTTGATCAGCTTGTACATAGTTTTCTGTTTTCCCTTTCGATTGTGTTATCGGATGAACATGGCGTCGCCGAAGCTGAAGAAGCGATAACGCTCTGCCACGGCGGTCTTGTATGCGTTCAGGATATGCTCCCGTCCGGCCAGTGCCGAAACCAGCATAATCAGCGTGCTTTCCGGCAGATGGAAATTGGTAATCAGCGCGTCGATGCCGCGGAATTCGTAGCCCGGATAGATGAAAATATCGGTCCAGTCATCGTCCTCACGGATCTCTCCGCATTTTTTCGCGACGGATTCGATCGTGCGGCAGCTCGTCGTGCCAACCGCGATGACGCGCCCGCCGCGCCGCTTCGTTTCGTTGATCGCATCCGCTGTCTCTTTCGGCATATGGTAGTGTTCCGAGTGCATTTTGTGATCGAGGATATTCTCCACATTGACCGGCCGGAACGTACCAAGTCCTACGTGTAGTGTGACAAACGCGATCTGCACGCCCTTGCGGCGGATCTTTTCAAGCAGCTCCGGCGTGAAATGCAGCCCGGCGGTCGGCGCGGCGGCGGAACCTTCTTCCTTCGAGTAAACGGTTTGATACCGCTCCTTGTCTTTCAGCTTTTCTTTAATATAGGGCGGCAGCGGCATCTGCCCGATCTTATCAAGCTCGGCAAAGAAATTGCCGGTGTACGAAAAGCGGATCATACGGTTGCCGTCGTCCTTGACTTCGATAACCTCGCAGGTCATGGTACTGCCCTCAAAGGAGAACGACGCGCCGACCTTCGCGCGTTTGCCGGGACCGGCCAGCGCCTCCCAAACGTCGTTGCCGCAGTTTTTCAGCAGCAGAAACTCCACATGCGCGCCGGTGTCCTTTTTGATGCCGTAAATACGCGCAGGCAGTACGCGTGAGTTATTGAGCACGAGGCAGTCGCCTTCATGGAGAAGATCGACAATGTCGTAGAAGTGCTTATGCTCGATCTCACCGGTTTTCCGGTCAAGCACCATCAGCCGTGAAGCGTCGCGCGGCTCGATCGGCGTCTGCGCGATCAACTCCTCGGGCAGTTCAAAATCAAAATCTTTTGTTTGTAAAGTTTGTTCGTTCAAGCTGTTCATTCCAATCCGATTCAAGAATAACCGCAAATCCCAGAAGAAATTTCGCCAAACAAATTGACAACAATCTGGATTCCATGTATTATAATAAGGATAGAGGCGCGGTTTGTAAGAGTACCGGCGGATCGGCAGCCATATGCCGAGGATCTGCCGGAGAAAGGACACATCGCCGAAGATTCTTCTGGTATGGCCCATCGGAATCTGGTCGCTGCAGCGAAAGCCCTGCGACTGTCATCTGCAACATGATGGAGTGCTATCGGAGCTTTTTTTGCGGATAAACGCAAAAAGCCCGCGCACATCTATTATATTGTATGAATGACCGGATTTCAACCGGTTTTTTTTCGCTCAAAAATAAATCTTGAGCGTTGTAGATCATTTGAGTCGGTTTACCCGGTACAGACGGGGCCGACGCAGGGCTTTGGAGCAGACGCTGCGGCCTTGCAGAAAGGAAAGTGTGTAAAAAATGAAAAAGTACAATGTCGGTATCATCGGCTGCACGGGTATGGTTGGCCAGCGCTTTGCGACGCTCCTCGAGAATCATCCGTGGTTCCATGTTACAGCTCTGGCTGCATCCTCCCGTTCTGCGGGCAAAACATACAAAAGCGTTGTGGAAAAGCGTTGGGCGATGAAAACGCCGATCCCGGCTGAGATGGCGGATATGGTTATCCTCGACGCCGTGGCGGATATGGATCAGGTCGTTTCCAAGGTCGACTTTGTTTTCTGCGCTGTCGATATGAAGAAGGAAGACATCCGCGCGCTCGAGGAGGCGTACGCAAAGAAGGAATGTCCGGTCATTTCCAACAACAGCGCACACCGCTCTACGCCGGACGTCCCGATGGTCGTGCCGGAGCTCAACGCGGAACACATCGAGGTCATTGAAGCGCAGAGAAAGCGCCTTGGCACAAAGCGCGGCTTCATCGCGGTTAAGTCGAACTGCTCGCTGCAGAGCTATGTCCCGGCGATTCACCCGCTGATGGATCTCGGTGTCACGAAGGTGCTGGCCTGCACGTATCAGGCGATCTCTGGCGCCGGCAAGACCTTTGAGACGTATCCCGATATTATTGACAACGTCATCCCCTACATCGGCGGCGAGGAAGAAAAGTCCGAGCAGGAGCCGATGAAGATCTGGGGCCATATTGAGGGCGGCAAAATCGTCAATGCGACCACGCCCTCGATCACAGCGCAGTGCTTCCGCGTTCCGGTTACGGACGGCCATACCGCGGCGGTCTTTATGTCGCTTGAAAAGAAAGTCTCCGAAGAGGAGATCATCCGCCGCTGGACGGAATTCCGCGGCCCGGCGCAGGAGCTGGAGCTTCCGAGCGCGCCGAAGCAGTTCCTGCATTACTTCACCGAGGCGGATCGCCCGCAGGCAAAGCTTGACCGCGAACTTGAAAACGGCATGGCGGTTTCCATCGGCAGACTTCGCCCGGATTCCCAGTACGACTATAAGTTTGTCTGTCTTTCGCACAATACGCTGCGCGGCGCGGCCGGCGGCGGTGTCCTGATGGCGGAGTTGCTCGCCAAAAAGGGCTATTTCGACTGATTCACGCGCAGTTTAGGAGGTTTTTCTCAGTATGAAAGAGGTTATTTTTACTGGCGCCGGTGTTGCGCTCGTTACGCCGTTCCATCCGGACGGCACGGTCAACTACGATGAGCTTGAAAGACTGATCGAATTCCAGATCGAAAACGGCACCGATGCGATCGTTACCTGCGGCACGACCGGCGAGGCGGCGACGCTTTCCGGCGAGGAGCACACCAAGGTGATCGACTTCACCGTGAAAAAGGTGCGCGGCCGCATTCCGGTTATCGCCGGTACGGGCAGCAACGACACGCAGTTTGCCGTGGAGCTTTCCAAGGAAGCGAAGGCGCTCGGCGTGGACGGTCTGCTGCTCGTCACACCGTATTACAACAAGACTTCCCAGCGCGGCCTGATCGCGAGCTTTAACCACATCGCGAACAGCGTCAAGATGCCGTGTATCCTTTATAATGTCCCGAGCCGCACCGGCGTAAATATCCTGCCGGAGACGTATGGGGAGCTCGCGAAAAACCCGTATATCGTTGCGACGAAAGAGGCAAACTACGATATTTCCGCGCTCGCCAAGACAATGCATTATTGCGGCGACAACCTGACGGTTTACTGCGGCGAGGATGTGCAGACGCTGGCGATTGTCGCCATGGGCGGTAAGGGCGTAATTTCTGTGCTCTCCAATGTCCTGCCCCGCGAAATGCACGAGCTTACCGCTGCGGCGCTTGAAAACCGCATGGACGATGCGCGCGTAAGGACGCTGCAGTATGTCGAGCTGATGAACGCGCTGTTTATGGATGTCAACCCGATTCCGGTCAAGGCGGCGCTCAACATGATGGGCTTCAACTGCGGCCATTGCCGCCTGCCGCTCACCGATATGTCCGAAGCGCAGCTTGAATCGCTCCGCGCCGTGCTTTCCAAGCACGTAAAGCTCGCATAATTTTCCCGGCGTGATTTTTCGGATTGAAAGGAACAGACATAAAATGACAAGGATTCTTCTGTGCGGATGCTTCGGCAAGATGGGACGCGTCATCACGCAGCTCGTTGCCGATCGTCCGGACTGTGAAATTACAGCGGGTGTCGATCTTCAGTGTGACCCGAACGCCGCTTTTCCGACCTATACAGACATCTATGCAGTTCAGGAGACGGTGGACGTTATCATCGATTTTTCCCATCCCTCCCTGCTTTCCCCCATTCTCGGCTACGCCGCGCAGAACGGCGGTATCCCGGTGGTGCTCTGCACAACCGGATACAGCTCGGAGCAGGTTGAAGCGCTGAAGGCAGCCGCCGAGACGCAGCCGATCTTCTATTCCCGCAATATGTCGCTCGGCATCAATCTCCTGATTGAGCTTTCCAAAAAAGCGGCGAAGGTGCTCGGCGACCAGTTCGATATTGAAATTATCGAGAAGCACCACAACCAGAAAATCGACGCGCCCAGCGGCACAGCTCTGATGCTTGCGGACGCGATCTCCAGCGTGCGCGAGGGCGAAACGCAGTATATGTATGACCGCCACGCGCAGCGCAAAAAGCGCGAAAAGAATGAGATTGGGCTGCATGCTGTCCGCGGCGGCACGATTGTCGGCGAGCACGAGGTGATCTTTGCCGGAAACCATGAGGTCATCACGCTCTCCCACTCCGCACAATCCAAGGAGCTGTTCGCGGTCGGCGCGGTGAACGCTGCGGTCTTTATGTGCGGCAAAGCGCCGGGACTGTACGATATGTCCGCCATGATCTAACGGAAAGGATGTAACAGACGATGGGTACAACACAAATCAGCACGGTCAGCAACATCACGCTCGTGACGCTGCAGGGCAGCCCTGCGACCACCGCGTTTATGGCGGATGTTTTTGAGCGCATTTCCAAACTGAACATCAACATCGACATGATCTCTATGCCGCCAAACCACGGCGCAAATGCGGGCCTTTCCTTCACAATCTCGGATCACGACCTGATCGATATTCTGGCTTTTGCAAATACGCTGAAAGCAGAGACAGGCATCAAGGTGATTGTCAGCAGCGTGAATCATAAGATTTCGGTGTATGATCCCCAAATGAAGAATACGCCCGGTATGGCAGCGCGCGTATTCAGTGCCATCGCTGCAAGTGATGCGGATATCCGCCTGATCACAACCTCGGAGGTGGAAATTTCTCTCCTCGTGACAGAGGCCGATTACGATACCGTGCTGGAAGCGATTGAAGAAGCTGTAAGCTGAATAATAACGGGCTCAAACGGGAAATTTCCGCGTTGAGCCCTTTCTTTTTCATTCGGGACTTGATTTTTTCTCAGAATACGATATAATAAATCAGTCGGTAATTTTATGCGGGTATGGCGGAATTGGCAGACGCGCCAGATTTAGGTTCTGGTACTTCGGTGTGCAGGTTCAACCCCTGTTACCCGCACCAAATAAGAACGAAAGTTATGATACCATTGGTATTGCAACTTTCGTTCTTTTTCTTTTTGCAAAAATCCTTGTTCCATAAGCCTTTTCGGCTTTTCTACATAAAAGATAAGTTTCAGCGTGGAAAATTTTTACCGCTCTTCGCTCTTTGAAAAACTGTAAAAAAGACGGAATTACGAACCTAAATACCACAATGAAACTATTCTCAAAATAGATTTGTTTCATTATGGAGAAAAATTTCAGCGTAACGGTACACAAAGACAACAGAATAACATTCCGATTTAAGAACGGAACGGACATCGAGGTTGGGGTTGAATAAACCCCGCCTTTTTTGTTTGGGTTGAAAAATTCATAATTTTGTGGTATAATCTGCTCGGAAAATAAGAATTTGAAATCTCAAAATTTATAGGTGGTTATGCCATCTCATAGGGAATTAATAAAGTCCTCCAAAACCGTTGAAAATAAAGGATTTTTCGCAATCTGCTCACCTTATCCCTTTATACGATTTTACACGATTTTACCCTTGCTCCGAAAGATTATAAGGGCAAAAGCAAGGGCAAGAAAAACTGATAACAAGATATAACAGAGTGTGGCAATCGGGAAGCTGTGATGTATGTGCGAATATATTATTTTGGAGGATTACATAATGGAAAAGTACATTTATAACGAGCAAAACGGTCTTTGGTATGAGTTGCAGGGTGATTATTACATTCCTTGTTTGGAATTACCCGCCGAAAAAGAAGAAAGGCATATCGGCGTATGGGGACAGCGGCATTTACGGTATATCCGTGAACACAAGAGAGTGTTTTACACAAATCTGCTGACAAGCGGTAAACTGCAATCCCACCTTGCCGATATTGAAGAACAGGCAGAGAATATGTACAACCGCTTGATTGAGGAAATGGCAGAAAGGCAGGGCGTGACAGAAACACTCAAAGCCGAGCAGCCTATGGAATGGATTGGCTTGATGAATAACATCCAAGCCTGTGCAAGAGAGGTTGTCAACAACGAATTGATTTACGCATAATTGAAGATAGGGCGAAGATACTTTCAACGGTATCTTCGCCTTTTGTCCGTCTATGTGGTTGTAGCACTTTTAGGTGCCAAATTCCTTGCTATTCAAGGCTTTTTAGGGTTTGTTTTTCGGGTGGTAATGGTTTTATATTGCCTACTCAGTTTTGACGGATATGTGCGTTACACTTTTATGGGCAATATCTACCACACGAGTAGCCGGCTAAAATTTTCTTTGGCAGATATGCCAATTTCTCGAAAACTATTGAAATATCAAGAGAAATCCTGTATAATATTTCCGTCACATAAATCTAATTGAATAATCAGAACACACAGGTATTCTATTTTTATAGGGGTACTATACCCTTTTGTACATCTATCTGCGAATTTGGCAAAAATGCAAGTTCCTTTACGATGGATGTACGGTGCGATACCTGTTCTGAGTAGATTTGTGTGACAGCAATCGGAGTTTGCATTTTTCGGTGTGTGCAGCTTCGGTTGCACACACTTTTTTATTTTGGAGGGATCAGGAAATGAAGAGATTAACCGCAATGATTTTGGCGCTTTGTATGCTTTTTGCATTGTCTGCTTGTGGCAACAACAATTCCACCGCAGATGGCAGCGCATACCCGGAGGATCTGATTACGGAAGATTTCAAATATCCTTTGGGAGATACCGGGGCGAAAGTTGCAATACCTGCTGAGCTGGGATTTGAAGCATACGAAAGTGAACTGAATGATTTTTACGGTGGTGGCCCCGGCGGTGATTGGAGGATTGTCGTTAACACGGAACCCAAAAGTGACTATCCCGATTACACATTGGCAGTCTATGCCGATTTGAGTGCGCAAGCCAATGGCAGCGCAATTGAGCAGGATGCCAACGGCAACTACTACTATACATACATCAATGATTCCGACCCCGATAAGATCTATCGTTTTCATACTTCTGTACGGGAAGGTACAGATATGTTCTACCGGGTATCGTTCTATTGCTTCGACGAATACTGGGAATCGTTCGGCGATAGATTTACCGAGTGGGCTATGACAATAGAAGTAGAGTAATCATTGGAGAGAGTGTAAAATGGCTTTAATAAAATGTTCTGAATGTGGTAGAGAAATATCCGATAAGGCTGCAGCCTGTATACATTGCGGCTGCCCCATATCCGCATCCAAACCCACCACCTTTGCTGGTCTCAAAGTGGAACAAACTGGCAATCATACACTCAATGAGTTGTTTGGTAATAATTCCTCTGTGCAGTTTACCAAGGAAAACTATATAAAAGTTGAGTTTCAAGCTGTTTTATCCGGATCGGAGGCTGACAGTTCTAAGCAGAGTGTTTTTGTGAAAGATTTGGGACGAAATGTGGAATTTACAGTCTCAAACTCGATTAAAGTTGGTCAGTCAATCAGAGTGAGGATTCAAACTGAGCAGTACAGCTATATTCTGTTTGTGGTTGCTTCTATTGCAAAAAAGGAAATCAAACAGACAGCAGCTATCAATGCAGCATCTAATCAAGAAGCCATAACACTCCTTAAAAACTATAAACCAAATCTTTTGGTAAGATTCTTCAAAAGCGGTTTTATTGGCAAAGTGATCGGTATGACCATAACCTTCATTGCAATCGGTCGCTTTGGAGATGTTGACCCTGATGGTTTATTTATTATCGGTGGAATAGGTGTGTTATTGCTATTGATCTGTGGATATTATCCTTTGGCAAATCTCAAACACTATTGCAAAAAGCATCATATTGACGAGGCAATTCGCAATGATACTGGCTATATGAATGTTGCGATTTGTACATATAATGCACTGCCAACAAATAAAACGCTTACGTATATTAGAAAACTAAACCCTGCTGCAGCGCAAGAAATAGAACGGCAACAAGTTGAAAGAAAAAAGAAATAAATCTTCAAACACCCTGCAAGACTTGAAAATCTTGCAGGGTGTTTCTCTGTCTATAAGTGTATGTAATCCCGCAAGGCAAGGGTGCTGCCCTGCGGTATAGTTTTCGGTGTTAAAGCTATCGTTCTCTGTCACGGGATCGGTGCTTGGTTTTCTGCTGTCTGCCCTCTGCCTGTAACCGTCTGAGCTGGTCACGGACACTTTCTTTTGCGGGCGGTGCATACCGTTCTTTTTCGGCGGGTCTGCGGCTTTCCTTGACCTTGCGTTCCCATTCGGCAAGTTCACGGTTGTATTTATCAACTACGGCTTCTGCTTTGCGGTAGGTTGCCATAAAGACCTGCACATCGGGATAACCGTCACTTTTCAGAATATCGGGTAACGCTTCCAGCATAGCGGAGATTTTGGTTTCCGTCTGCTGTATCTGCGTTTCTAATGCCTTTCGCTCCTTGCTCTTGAATATGCCCTTTATTTCGGCAAGCTGTGCCTTTAGCTTGGGGGCTTCATCCTGCAAGCTGCGGATTTCTCTTGCCCTGTCCTGCACTCGTATCATCAGCTTTTGCATTGTGCGGAACTCTGCCATATCCATATTGAGCACCGGCTTGGGCGGTAGTGCCGTCTGCCGTATCAAATTCTGCAACAGTTCCTTTGCCCTGCCTACGATACTGCGGAATAGGTTGGGCAGCCATCCATTTGACTTAATGTACTGACTTGCTTTTTGGTGGATCTCCTCTTTCTTGATTTCCAGTATCTTTGTTTCTTCAATCCCCGAAATGAGTGCCATATCCGCCGTTCTGTTCCATTCCTGTCTTGCGGCATTGTCGGCTTCAATTTCTGCGGCTTTGGGATTGTTCTTGCCGATTTTCTTTGTCGGCAGGTAAATACTGTCGGGGTCAAACACCTTTAGGTGCTGTTCGGGATCGGAAATATGCCGATTGATAAGGTCGGTATAATTCCTTTTGACTTCATCCAAAAACGGCTCGCTTTTGAAACGGTCATCTTTTACTGTGAAAAGGTGCTGTTCATAAATGCCGCCTTTGGGGATGACGGTGCAACCCTCACGGACTTTGCCGCTTTCATCGGTGATCTCTTTCTTGGTGCGCACACGCTTGCCCGTTTCATCGTAGAATACGCTTCGGGTGGCAATCTTTATATCCGGCTCGGCAAGTAACCGCCGTTCGCTGAATATGAGGTGGATGTGGTAATTGGTCTTTCTCTTGTTATGGTGGAGAGCAGATACACATTCCACATTGTACCGTCTGCGAAAATCCTCGGTGAAATCTTCAAGCACCTGTTGCGGCTCGAAGGTGGTGTAAACTTCGGGCAAGGCGATTATCAGCTCCCTTGCTTCAATACACTGTCCCGGTGTGTTGCTCCGCTTAAATTCCTGCTGACACTCTTTTGCAAGATTGCTCCAAAAGGTATTGTTTGCGGTGCGGTAGGTGGCATAGAGGTTTTCCTGTCTTGCGTGGCTTGTAATATACGATATTCTTCCCTTGACATTGGACAGCTTTGACATCTGTATAAAGCTGTGGCGTGTCATAAATCATCTCCGTTCTGTGTTGTAAAAGTGCGTTCTCATTTTGCAACCGACTTGTCGGTTGCGGCTGTTTCGGCAGCAAGTGCTGACGGAACTGCCAACGAAAATTGCGGTAGCAATTTTCTCTGTATCATAGCGGCGGTTATGCCGACAAGCTGTGATACAGGCTCCCCGCAGGGGCGAAATACCTCTTGAACAAATCGTAGATTTGTGCGAGGGGTGTATTTCGCTCTCAAACGCCGAGGGCTTAGGGTTACTTTCCGAAAAGAGAATGGATTGTCATTCCACTCTGCGGACATCATCGGGCTTCAGAAGATTTCTTCCCTGATTGACCGTCAGAAACCGTTCCAGCGTGTCCCTGCGGATAATGGTCTTGCGCCCCACTTTGAGGACGGGCAGCTTTCCCCATTCCACCAGCTTCCGCATGGTGTTCCTGCCGATACCCGTACATTCTGCGGCTTCCTCTATGGTAAGTCCCATTTTGACTGCGCTCATTCTATCAACCTCCTTTTAGAATACTCATTTTGCAACTACTGTTTTATCATTATACTTATTCTGCCATCTCTTGTCAACCTATTTTGCAACCATTCATAGTTTATTTACAACTTTTATTGAGATAAAGGTTGCAAAATAAGTATCATCGTGTTATACTGATACCAGTCAGGAGGTGAACACCTTGAAAAAAGAAACCACATTCACCGCAAAACAGGTCGGTAGGAGGATTAAGGAACGCCGCACAGAGTTAAACATTACCATGCCGGAACTCGGCAGGCGTGTGGGCGTGAACAAATCCACCATTCAGCGGTACGAAGCGGACGGGGTTGATCCGAAGCGCACAATGGTTATCAACGGTCTTGCGGAAGCGTTGCTCACAACTCCCGAATGGCTGACAGGTCTTTCCGATGATAAGGAATATGACACCTATACTCTCTGCCAGCGGGATATTGAGGAACACATCAAGAAGTATCTGGACACAGTTTCCCATACGGTAAAGGGCGAGCCGCACCAGCAGCTTCTCACGACATTTCTCGGCAAGATGGTTGACCTGTATACGGTTATGACCTGCTACTTTGCTGACGCTATGGAGGAAGTTGACCGTGTGGCGGAGGACAAGGGGCTGAAAGAGTCTCTTGGACGGTACGCCATAGAGTCCGGGGCAATCATGGAACAGGTGTACCGCAAGAAGATGGAAGTACCGATTGAGGATATGAAACGGTTTTTAGACGGGATTTTACATATCCACGATGAGGGGCGCACAAGAATGTCGATGGGCGCACTTTTCGGGATAGTGGAGGAAGCCGAAGAAAGGCTTTCCGAAAAAGAAAATTCCGTGGCACCTTGACAAGTAAAGACGCCAGTTGACTTTCACTGGCGGAAGTGACACAATTACTTTACGCACACCATATGTCACAGTCCCAATTGCCACGGATAGAAAGGAGTTTTTTATCTATGGCAAAAGGTTCTGTAAGAAAGAAAGGCAAAAAGTGGTACGGACGCTTTTACATTGAAGATGAAAGCGGCAGAAAAGTGCAGAAAGAGTTTGCAGGCACAGAGAGCAAGGCGGAAACAGAAGCCATGCTCCGCAAAGCGATAGCGGACTACGAGGAAAAGCAGTTTGTCGGGAAAGCGGAAAACATCACGGTAGGCGATATGCTGGATATGTGGGTAGAGGAAGAACTGAAACCCGGAAACTTAAGCAACGGGACGGTCATGTCCTATCAGGGAACGGTCAACCGTATCAAGCAATATCCCATTGGCAAACGCAAGCTGAAAACCGTGACCGCCGACCATTTGCAGGCGTTCATTGATTTTCTGAGCTACGGTGGGACAAACCCGGACGGGACAACTTCAAAGCCCATGAGCAAAGGATATATGCTCCTGTTCTCGGCGGTGCTGCAAAATTCCTTCCGCTTTGCGGTTTTCCCGAAAAAACTGATTACCTTTAACCCTATGCAGTATGTGAAGCTGAGGGGCAGGAAGCAGGAAACGGATATTTTCTCGGACAGTGAGGAAAATACTTCCAGTATTCCTACTATCACCCATGAGCAGTTCCAAAAGCTGGAGGAATTTCTCAAGGCAAAAGACAATCCCGCCTTGCTGCCTGTGCAGATAGCGTACTACACGGGGCTTCGTATCGGGGAAGTATGCGGCTTGACTTGGCAGGATATTAACCTTGAAGAACAATATCTTACAGTACGCCGCAGTATGCGCTATAACGGAACAAGGCACACAACCGAAGTAGGAACGACAAAGCGGAGCAAAGTCCGCACCGTTGATTTCTGCGACACGCTGGCGGCAATCCTGCGGGCGGCGAGAACCGAACAGCGCAAAAACCGTTTCCGCTACGGGGAGCTTTATCACCTGAACTACTACAAAGAAGTAAAGGAAAAAGGGCGCACCTATTATGAGGTTTACAGCCTGCAAAGGACAGAGGAAGTCCCGGAAGATTACAAGGAACTCTCCTTTGTCTGCCTGAGAGCAGACGGGGCGTATGAAGCGCCGAGTACGGTAGGGATTATGTGCAGGGCGGCAAAGAAAAAAGTGAAAGGGCTTGAGGATTTCCATTTCCACACGCTCCGCCACACCTACACAAGCAATCTGCTTTCCGGCGGCGCAAAACCGAAAGATGTGCAGGAACTTCTCGGACACTCCGATGTCAGTACCACAATGAACATCTACGCTCACTCTACAAGGGAAGCGAAGCGCACTTCCGCAAGGCTGCTGGATAAGGTGGTCGGCGGGGAATAAAAAGTTGCCCTTGTTTCGGCTCGTAAGGGCAAAAACAAGGGCAAACAGATAAGGTTTGAATGAAAAACAGGCGTGAAGCCTTGAAAAATCAATGGTTTTTGAGGATTGGATAGACAAATAAGAATTGCTTAAGCTTTACAGAAACAAAGCAAGTTCTATTTCATCCTCATCTGCATTCCCGGTTTCTTTGAAACCATAATTCTTATACAGATGCAGTGCAATGAAGTTATCCCTGTTGCATGTTAATACTATTTTGTTTGATGGACCAAATGGTTTGGATGCAATATAATCCAGACATTTTTTTAAGGCAATCGCTCCAAATCCTTGGTGTTGATATGCAACATCAATCATCATATGCCAAATATTATACTCAGCAAGGTCATAATCATATATCACCATCACATAGCCAATCATTGTATCGTCATCAAATATTCCGAACGGGGTGCATTGATTATAATATACATATGCTTGTGCTAAACTTCTGATTGGATGTGAAACAAATTGCTCTTGTGCCTTATCTAACTTTAAGTTAAAAGCCTGTATAAAGTTGTTTTCATCAATTCTTGATAATTTAATATTACGCATAATTCCTCCTGTTGGTTGTGGAGGGATTACAGCACATAGTATCCCTCCAAATTTAATGTTTCAATATTCATAAATGAACATCTCCTTTCAATTTGGGATATCTATGTAAACACAAATGTGTAATTGTATCGATAGAAATATAAGCTTATACGACAGTCCGTCAAATTCTTATTTGTCGGTCGGTTGCATACACTTCTTGGGTTGCATTTCAATGCAACTTTGCAACCCAATGCAACCCGTATCGAAAATTGCGTTTGTTGCCAAAATAGCATGATGGGTTTCAAACGAAGCCATCGTGCTATTTTCTTTACTCATGAAATATAATTGTCTTGACAAATCGGAATTTGAGGGAATTCAGATGAAAGAAGAAATTACGCTGAAACCGATGACACCTGAAATGTATCACGCGTTTTTCAAAGAATATCAAAACGACAAAGACTTGTTTCTTGATAAAAACGATTTCTATGAATACCAATATGATAAAGCGAATGTAAAAGATAGAGGTTTTGAAACTCAGGCTGAACAATTGGCGATAAAATATGTGTTTTATGAACTTGACATTCCGGTATTATATGCTGATACTGTTTTGACAAATACCAGAAGTCAACATGTGTTAGAAAAGGTTGGATTTCAGTTCATTGATGAAGATGAGAAAAGAAAGCATTATCGGATAATGAGAGACGAAAAATTTCCGATTTGAAAGCTGCAAAAAATGATTGCAAAGCATAGAGGTGAGCGTTATGGCCAATATCATCGATTATGTAGAGCAGGAGTTTCGTACGGTGCGCGAAAAGCCGCTTTCAGCGGTGGATACGCTTGTCCTTTCCGAGCTCTCCTATATCAATTTAGGCGCGGTTTTGTCAGAGCTCTCTTCCGACGCGGAAACGATCGAGCTGCGCGATCTCCTGCGTGCGGAGGCTTTTGACAGCTTGTTTCATGACGTTCGGGACACGCAAAGCAACCGCCGTCTTCTTTTTGCGCTGGCGGCCAGCCCGCGCTTTCGCCACATGCGTATCGGCAATTTGAAGGAAAAACAGAGTGACCAGCTTGAGGAGCAGTTTGCCGCCGTTACCGTTTATCCGGATGAAGCGCACGTCTGCGTCGTATTCCGAGGTACGGACGCCACACTGATCGGCTGGAAGGAAGATTTCAATATGGCTTTTTTGCCGGTTGTTCCCGCGCAGTCCGATGCCGTCGATTACGTGAATCGGATCGGCACCTTGTTCCCGGGCAGGCTGTCCGTCTGCGGCCATTCCAAGGGCGGTAATCTTGCTGTGTACGCAGCCATGCAGTGTGATTTTGCGGTGCAGGCACGCATCACGGCAGTTTATTCCCATGACGGTCCAGGCTTTGCAAGCGACATACAGGAAAAAGCGGAATACCGGAGCGTTGCAGACAGAATCCACAAGCTGCTGCCGCAATCCTCTCTGATCGGTATGCTGCTCGAAAATCACGGAACATACACCGTTGTGGAAAGCAGCCAGATCGGCATCATGCAGCATGATCCCTTCTCTTGGCTGGTGACGGACGGCGAATTTCACGCGGTGGAGCGTATTACGGTCGGCGCTCAATATATGAACAAGACGCTGAACAGTTGGATTTCCGGCATGTCTATGGAGGAACGTGAGCGTTTTGTCGATGCCTTGTACACCATTTTGGCCGCGGGAAACATCACGAATGTGTTTGAATTCGGGGATGATTTTCAAAAGAAGATCAGCGCCATGTACAATGCAGCGGTCAATCTGGATCCCGAAACGCGCTCCTTTGTCCTGCAGGTCATTCGGCAGCTTGCCAGTCTTGCCGTGAAAAATCTGCCCGTCCGCCGAAGCCTTCCGGACTGATCAAGTCATGAGCTAACTCACCCCGGATTTATAGGACAGCGTCCGTAAAGCAGTTGATCTTCCGTATGTTGCGAAAGGATTTTGCAGCCACGGCAACCGGGAATTGTCGTGCTGAATCCATTCTATCAACGCGAAATCTTTTCAATAAACGACTCCATACAATCTGAAACCTGGTCATAATTCGACCAATACAAATAGTGCTCCGACTTTTCAATCATCACTTGTTCGCTGTTTTCGGACCATGAGGCCAATTGGATTTGCACTTTATTCCAGCCATCGCCGCTGTCGGACGAAAGAACAAGAATAGGCACCTCTCCCAATAAAGGCCCGTTGAGAACTATCGTCGCGTTCTCGTTTATGAGATTGATCGTATTCACTTTTTCGGGATTCGTTTGTGTATATCGAATGGCCTCAAGAGAGCCAAGAGAATGGCAAATGATTACAATCGGCTTACTCTTTTACTAAATTCAGTATATCGGGAAACATGGAAAAGTCTATTATCCGCACAGGGAAATGCCCGAAGAAGTTTAGGATTCTTCGGGCATACTCCATACTGTCTTACGCATCCCCGCCTATTCCGAGCGGGTCTTAGTCCGTATATCTCTCTAAAAATCAAAGGACATTGCCGCTATTGACGCCCTGAGAGGCCTTGCCGAGCGGAAGCCATTCGAGAATTTTCTTGATGTAGGTATCCCAGAATACCCAGTCATGCACGCCGGGGCCTTCGACGTAAGTGAGATCCACGCCGTTTTCCAGCAGATAATCGCGCAGATCGCGGTTGGCTTCCACCAGAGAGTCCTCCGTGCCGCAGCACATGTACATCTTCGGAATATCGCGATGCGCATCCTTGAGTTGTTTGACGAGCGCTTTCGGATCCTTGTCGCTGCCGACCACCTTATCAAGATCGCCGAAGATCGCTTCATAATAGTTGCGGCGGAAGGTGAAAATCGGCGCGGAATTATCGGAATTCTCAAGCCCTGCGTAAATCAGAGCCGAGGAAAGCCCGGCGATATAGCCGAAGGTTTCCGCATATTTCAGGCCGTTGCGGATCGCGCCATAGCCGCCCATCGAGAGACCGGCGATAAAAGTGTCCTCGCGCTTCTTGGAAAGCGGGAACAGCTTCCGCGTGAATTCCACAAGCTCGCGGCCGATGAACTCACCGTACAGCTCGCCGCTCTTCTCATCGTCGAGGTAGAAACGATTCTCGCCAGACGGCATGATAACAGCGAGATCGTTTGCCTCTGCCCACGCCTGAATACGCGTGCCGTTGACCCAATCCGTATAATTGCCGAAAATGCCGTGCAGCAGATAAAGCGTCTTGAAAGGCTTCTGCTCCCCTGCATTTGCCTGCGGGCCGAATTTATCCGCAGGGATGATCGCATTGAACGTAACGGTGCGCATCAGACACTGAGAGATAAAATTGACTTCGATAATGGCCATAAAATCAACTCCTGAATTTTGATATTTTCATTATAGTATGAAAATACCCTTTTGTAAAGGCAGGTTTTGTGCTATACTGACATCAAAGTCAAAACAAGGAAGGGTTTCCGCCATGCATGATTTTTCCCAAAACGTGTACCGCGCCGTACAGAAGATCCCGCGCGGAAAGGTCTCAAATTACGGCTGCATCGCTTTTTTGGCCGGCAAGCCGCGTGCGGCGCGCGGCGTCGGCTTCGTGCTGCACCGCAATCCAGATCCGGAACGCATCCCCTGCCACCGTGTTGTTTTTAAGGACGGCTCGCTCTGTAAGGGGTATGTTTTCGGCGGCCCGGACGTGCAGCGGCAGAAGCTGCTCGAAGAGGGCGTTGCGTTCCTGCCGGATGGCCGCGTCGATATGGAGACCTGCGGGTGGTACGGAAAAGAGGAATAAAAAAGGCGCTGCTTTCGCACAGATCTCTGCGAAAAGCGGCGCCTTACCGTTATGCGTATTTTTTGAAACAGACGTTGATATCGACCGGCGTTTCGATACCCTGTACCTGTGCGTTATCGGAGTACTGCCAGATCTTGAAATCGTAATAGAAAGCCGGAACACTGCGGTACTCGGCGAGCCAGAAATCGAAGTCCTTGATCTCCTCCAGGTTGTAGTAGCTGTAGCCGAGGTTGCGGTTAAAGTAAACACCCGCAGTATAGCCTGCCTTGCTGACCTTCTTGCAGAATGCGGAGGCATAGCTCGTGATCTGTTCGCCCGTTGCGGAGGCCGTACGCGAATTATCGATGTCCGTCATTTCCCAGTCAAACACAACAGGGAGATCCAGCTCCTTACCCTGCAGAAGCTGAAGCACAAAACCGGCTTCCTCTTCCGCTTCAGAGACAGACACAGCCTGCGAGAAGAAGTAAACGCCGATCTGAACGCCAGCGGCTTTCGCGCCCTCATAATTCTGCTGGAATTTGCTGTCCTCGTTGAGCTTACCGCGCGTTGCACCGCGGTAACCGGCACGAATCATGGCAAAATCGATACCGCTTTCCTTGACTGTCTGCCAGTTGATATCGCCCTGATAATCGGAAACGTCGATGCCAAGGCTCGCGTTGGGATCATCGTAGGTGACAAGACCGTTGTTGTTGAGAAATTTCTCCGTATCGTATGTATTGAGCGGAATATTGAATTTCGGGATTGTGAGCTCACCCTCGTACAAATCGTTGATGATGAGCTTGCCGTCCTCCGTGCTGGAGACAGTGCCGGGGGTGTTTCCGGATGGTGTGCTGACGGACGAATATACGGACAAAATGACTACCGCGACAAGCAGTACGGCGACGATACCGAGGAAAACGGCACGCTTTGCCGCAAACGTGTGGGAATCATTTTTTGTATGCTGAGAAAAATTCTTCATTTTCAATCCACTAACCTTTCCCAGAGTCATATGCGACTCTGTTTATCAGATATTATACAGACTTTTTGTCAAAGATGCAAGCCATCTTGCGAATAAAGTCTCCCTTGCCAGGTATTTCTGGCTGCCATCTCGTGATCGATGGTGCCGAGAACGCGAATTTTGTCCCGGCTCCACAGCGGAGCGAGCAATTTTGCCTTATCGCCATCCCCCGTAATCCGCTCAATGATGGTTTCCATGGGCAGAAGCTCCAACTGGCGGATGACGACGTCCACGTATTCCTCCAGCGTCAGCGGCGTATAACCGCCGCTTTCATAGATTTCTGCAAGGCGCGTGCCTCGGATCACATGCAGCAGATGGATTTTCACGCCATCCGGCCGCAGCTTTGCGAGTGCTCGCGCAGTGTCGAGCATCTTGTCCGCATTTTCGCCCGGCAAGCCGTCCATGATGTGGACACAGATGCGGATGCCGGCAGCGCGAAGACGCGCAAAGCAGGCGGAGAAAACCTCGTATGGATAGCCGCGGTTGATGCGCGCGGCTGTTTCATCGTCGCTGCTTTGCAGGCCGAGCTCCACAGTGAGCGGTTTTCTTCCGGCAATCTCCTTTAAGAGTGCAAGCACGTCGTCGCCGATACAATCCGGGCGCGTGGCGATGGAAATGCCCGCGACATCCGCCTTAAGCGCTTCCTCATACAGGCCGCGCAGCGTATCGACGTCCGCATAGGTGTTCGTATGCGCCTGAAAATACGCGATAATCCCGTCCTGCGGGTGCTTTTGCCGGATACGCTCCGTTTCCAGCTGAAGCTGCTCGCGGATGGAGAGGCGGCCGTCCTGCGTAAAATAGCCGCTGCCGCCGTCACAGAAAATGCATCCGCCGACGCCGCACGTGCCGTCGAGATTCGGACAGGACAGTCCGGCATCCAAAACCGCTTTTTGGGTCTTGCAATTCACCTGCCGGTTGTGGTAGGCTAATGTATGGTATCGCTTGTTGTCAAAAGCATACGGAAATGGATTCAAGGCGATTCTCCCTTGTTTTCAAAAAATACAATGACCGGAGTGAATGATGTTGCTGCAGGTGCAAAAACTGAAGCTGAATGAAATCAAGACGATCTATGACACGCATATGCAGGAAGCCTTCCCGCAAAGCGAGCTGCGGCCCTATAAAAATATAGAGCATCTCTTTGAATGCGGACACTATGTTTGTTATGGGCTTTATGAGGACGAAAAGCTCCTCGCCTATGCCTATTTCTCCCGCACACGCGACCGCCATTATGCGCTGCTCGACTATTACGCCGTTGTAAACGGCCTGCGCGGCGGCGGGATCGGCAGCCGGTTTTTCGCGTTGCTCCGTGAGGAAATGCAGGCGCTCGACGGCATCCTGCTCGAGGTGGAGAGCGTGGAAAGCACGGAGCTTGCGGATGAAAAGGCGCTGCGTGAGCGGCGGATCGCGTTTTATAAGCGCAACGGCTGTGCCATGACGCGCGCAAAATGCCTTCTGTACGGCGTGGACTTTAACATTATGGCGCTGCCGATCGCAAAGCCGGTGCCGGACAGTGAAACCGTTCTGTTCGAGCTCGAAAGCATCTACCATGTGATGTTCGGCGACGCGCTGTACGCCAAAGTCTGCCATCCGTTTTTACAGGAAGAACATTGACTTTCATTTGGTTCCCGCGTATAATTAGTTTCAAAGAAAACTATTCCAAGCCCGTGAGGTGAGAGCCATGACCGGTAAAAACGATAGAAATGCCGAATTGCTTGCGGATTTTCCCCGCCAGCTTAGCCGGAGCATCACGTATCTGCACCGGCAGCGCAAGAAATACATGGGTGAGCGGCTCAAAAAATACGACTTTATCGGCGCTATGTACATGATTCTGCTGCACATCGCGCGCAATCCCGGTACGACGCAGGATGCGATCGTTTCCCATATGTACGTCGACAAATGCAATGTCGCTCGCCGCACGAAGCGCCTCGAGGAGCTCGGCTACATCCGGCGCGAAACCGGCAAGACAGACCGCCGCGAGAACAATCTCTATCTGACGGAAGAGGGCGAAAAGCTCGTGCCCGAGATCCGCGGATACCTGCGCAGCTGGGCAGAGAGCGTGACGCGTGATCTGAGCGACGAGGAACGCATTGTTCTCATCAAGCTGCTCGACCGGTTGATCCACACGGATGTGGAATAAAACAATCCAGTACCCTACCCCACCGGCTTTTCAAAAGCTGCCGGTGGGGTATTTTTTTCGAAAAGAGCCGGAAACAGCGCTTTCTGCGCGTCGGAAAACCCTATCGTGATGGTTTTGTCCATATCCAGCGCCTGACAAACGATCTGTACTGCGCTGCAGCAGAGCATCTGCCGGTCTGTACGGTCGGTATGGCCGCCATACAGGTCATCGCCTGCGACCGGGTGGCCGATGCTCGCCATATGCACCCGGATCTGATGCGTCCGCCCGGTCAGAAGCCGAAAAGCGACGAGGCTATGCGTGTCGTCCGTGCAAAGCGTTTGGAACACCGTGCGGGCCGGATCGCCCACGCCCGTGCAGCGTTCCACCTTGTGTCCGGGTTTCAGACCAATAGGTGTGTCGATCCGCCCCTCTTTCGGCGTTATGCCCTCGCAGACAGCGGTATATGTCTTTTGGAGCGATGCGCAGGCGGCGAATTTGTTCTTCGCGAGTACGAGCGCGCCGGTTGTGTCGCGGTCCAGCCGGTACAGCGGGCGAAAAACAAAGTTCGGCGCATCGCGGAAATAACCCGCTGCCGCGTTCAGCACGCTGTCACGGTCGTGACCTGGCGACGGATGCACTGGCATACCCGCGGGCTTGTCGATCACAAGAAAATCCGCATCCTCATAAAGAACACAAAGCGGCACGTCGGTCGGCTCGTATTGCCCTGGCTCGTCAAAGAGCGTGAGCGTCAGTCGATCGCCCGTGTGCAGCCGGACATTGCTGTGCGCCAAAGCACCGTTCAGAAGAATCTCGCCCTCATATTTCAGAGCAGTCAGCACACGTGCGGAAAAGCCGAGTGTGCGCCGCACAAAGTTGCGGATGTCCGTGCCATCCTGCGCCGCCTGAATTTCATATTGCAGTGTTCGCGTCATTTGCTGCGTGCTGCAAGCTGCATGGCAAAATCCCGGAGAAACGCGGTGTCGCCGCTGAACGCATCGAGTGCCGTAAGTGCCGAAGCCGTGTATTTGTCAACAAGTGCCTGCGCCTTTTCGAGACCGAGCAGCGAGACGTAGGTGCAGCGGTTGTTCTGCGCGTCGATGCCGATGTTTTTGCCGAGCTCCTCGGCGCTGCCCGTGACGTCGAGAATATCGTCGCGAATCTGGAACGCTAAACCGATGTGCAGCGCGTATGCCTTGGCAGCCTCAACCAGTTCGTCTTCCGCACCCGCCGCGATGCAGCCCATCATGCACGCCGCCATAATCAGGTTTGCGGTTTTGCCCGTGTCCTTCTCGCGCAGTGTTTCAAGCGGGACGACGCGGTTTTCGGTTTCGAGATCGATGCACTGACCGCCGACCATGCCGCGCTCGCCGGCACATTCCGCCAGAACGGCCGCAGCTTTTGCCGCACGTGCAGGGCCGACAACACGAAACGCTTCCGCACTGAGAGCGGTTTCAAAAGCTTTCGTCAGAAGCCCGTCACCGGCGAGCAGCGCATAGCTCTCGCCGAAAACCTTATGATTCGAGGGCTTGCCGCGGCGCATGTCGTCGTTATCCATGCAAGGCAGGTCGTCGTGGATCAGCGAATACGCATGTACCATCTCGATCGCGCACGCAAACGGCATCGCCATTTCTTCCCTGCCGCCGCAGAGCGTGCAGAACGCGAGCGTGAGCACGGCGCGGACACGTTTGCCGCCGTTCAAAAGCGAATAGCGCATTGCGTCTGTGACGTTTTTATAAAGCGCATCGGTTTCCGGCACAAACCGGTCGAGCGCCGCTTCGATTCTTTTCAGCTGCTCTGTCATTTCAGGCTTCCTCCGTATCCGCACAAATTTTGGACAGCTCCGTGATCTTCTGTTCTGCGGCGCCGAGTGTCTCATAGCAGAGCTGCGACAGCTCTGCCCCCTCACTGAACAGCTTGACCGATTCCTCCAGCGTCACGCTGCCGCGCTCGAGCGTCTCCGTGATCTCGCGAAGGCGCGCCATTGCGTCCTCAAAGCTCAGCTTCTTTTTTACCATCGATTTCTCCCCCTTGCTGCGGTGCTTCCGGTTCCGCACCCGTTACCGTCAGGTGCAATATGCCGTCCGACACACGCGCTTCGATTTTTTCCGTAATTTCCGTCTCCTGTACGCTGCGCAGGATGGTACCGTCTTCATGTGACAAAAGCGCATAGCCGCGCGCGATGACTTTCAGCGGACTCATGGCGTCCAGCCGGCCCGAGAGATCGGCAAGACGGGATTTTTCCGCCATCCACCTGCGCCGCGCACCGGATTCAAGCCGCTGTACGGCGCTGTTCAGCGCTGTTTTGCGGGGCGTCAGCCATACGGCCGGGTCGCGCAGAACCCGCGCGGACGATGCCGTATCGAGAAGCTGCCTGCGGTCGTTTATGCCGTTCTCTGCGGCTTTTTTCATGCGGCGCACAAGCGTATCGAGCTGCACGCGTACCTCTTGTCGGTCGGGCACGGCAAGCTCCGCTGCGGCGCTCGGCGTCGGCGCGCGCAGATCCGCGACAAAATCACAGATGGTGAAATCCGTTTCGTGACCGACAGCCGAAATCACCGGAATTTCCGACGCGAAGATCGTCCGCGCCAGCTGCTCGTCGTTGAACGCGGCGAGATCCTCGGCGGAACCGCCGCCGCGCCCAATGAGAATAACGTCGGCACAGCGCTTTTCGTTCATCAGCCGCACGGCCTGTGCAAGCTGTGCGGGCGCGCCCTCGCCCTGCACGAGCACCGGGCAGAAAATGAGCTCTGCCGCGGGCCACCGGCGCGAGAGAATATTCAGCATATCCTGTACCGCCGCACCGGTCGGCGAGGTAATGATGCCGATGCGCGCCGGAAAGCGTGGGATCGGCTTTTTGTATTCTTCAGAGAAAAGACCTTCTTTTGAGAGCTTCTCCTTCATCTGCTCAAAGGCGAGGTTTAGTGCGCCGAGGCCATCCGGCTGCATTTCCTCCACGTAAAACTGGTACTGTCCGCTCGGCTCGTAGATGGAGACGCGTCCGCGCACGATCACGCGCATGCCGTCTTTCGGGCGAAAGCGCAGGCGGCGCGCGGCATTTGAAAACATCACGGCCTTAATAACCGATTTTTCATCCTTGAGCGAAAAATACAAATGCCCGGAGCGGTAATGATCGGTGAAATTTGAGATCTCGCCCGCAGCGTAAATATCCGTCAGGCGGCCGTCGCTCTCGATCAGCGATTTCAGAAAGAAATTGATCTGTGTAACCGATAAAACGCGCATCAAAAACCCTCCTCACACAGCGACGCCAGCACGGCGGCGCCCGCCGCATTGTCTGCGGAAAAGCGCGGCTCGGCAAAAATCGCGCCGTATTTTGCGGCCATCTGCGCGCGCAGCATGGAATTGGAGGAAACACCGCCGGAAAAGAGCACGGGCAGCTCGCCGTATTCGTTGAGCAGAGCGGCGCACATGCCGTCGACGGATGCGAGCACATACGCCATGCAAGTCGCCGCGATCTCCTCTTTTGGCGCGCCGCGTTCCAACAGTGTGCGGCATTTGTTTTCGACGCCGGAGAGCGAGCAGCTTGTCCCCTTCATCGAGGCTCTGGCTTTGATCTTTCCCGTATACGCGCACGCAAGCGGGTCGAGATGCTTTCCGGCGGGAAACGGCAGACCGAGCATTACGCCGATGCGGTCGATAACCTGCCCGGCCTTGAGGTCTAGAGAGGAGGCGACGAGCTTCGTCGTGAAAAGTCTGCCAGTCGTATCCGGCTCAACGAGTACGGCCTCCGTCGTGCCGCCAGAAAGATGAAACGCGAGAAAGCGGCGTTTCAAAAGCTCCAGCCGGTTTGCCGAATAGAGCGCTGCCGCGATGTGGCCCTGTTGGTGGGAAAAGCGATAAACCGGAATACCGAGCGCTTGTCCGAGCATTTGCGCCGTGCCTAATCCGACGAGAAAGCACGGCATATAGGAATCCTCCTTGTCGCGCGGGCGGTTCGAAACGCCGACGGCTCTGGCCCCACCGATTCTACTGCCAAGCGCGGCCATGACCTCCGGGAGCTGCCGCGTGTGGTGGAATACCGCGTCGCTCTGCCTGAGACCGATTTCCCCGGCCTTTACGGGCAGCAGCTTCCCGCGGCTGTCTACCACCCCGTTTTCAAGGAGCGCCGCGCTCGTTGTATAGTTGCTCGTGTCGATGCCGAGTGTGCAGAAATCAAGCATTTTCCGCCTCACAAAGCGTTTTGGCGATCGTGGAGAGTACGCCGTTTACATAGGAGGCGTCCTTCTCATTGCCGTACGTCTTCGCAAGCTCTACAGCCTCGTTGATGGAGACGCTGACCGGCACATCCTTTGTGCACAGGAATTTGATCTCGCAAACCGCAAGGCGCAGGATAGTGAGCGTCACCTTGGAAAGGCGGCGCAGGCTCCAGCCGCGGATATTCTGCTCGATTAACGCGTCGATCTCGTCGAGGTGAAGCTCGGCCAGCGAGGTCAGCTTCTCGCAGTATGTGTCCATCTCGATGCCGCGCGCTTCAACCGCCATCTCAATGATGTCCTCCATGCTGTCGTTTGTCATCGTCTTTTCAAAGAGCAGGACAAAAGCCTGTTCTCTGGATTCTCGTCTGGTTTTCATAATCTTATTCCTTTCCGTTCTGGAATTTCTGCAAAAAAAGAACCCGCCGAAGATACGGCGGGCAGTTTAAGCGGGTGGTTTCGGCGCGAACGCCAAAATACATTCTGGAATTTTCAAGCTTCACCGTACACGCCGTAATTCGTGTTCTATTATAGCACAGAACGGCCGGGATTGCAAGGCAAAGCCGCTTTCACGAAGCGGAAATCAATTTGATTTTTTCGGCGGAAAGCCCGGTTTCCGAAACGGCGATGTCGCGCACAATCAACGCGTTCTGCGCGTCTTCCATGTCGCCGTTCACGACGATGGTGCAGGTGTCGCCGTTGATATAGGCGACGCATTCGGCGAAGCCCTTGGCCTCAACGAGGCTCTCAATATTCGTCTCTTTCAGGATGTTCTGCGCAATGGCGGATGCCTCGCTGACGGCGGCTTCCTTGACGGCAGTATCGGCTTCAGCGTCGGCCAGAATGTCCTCGAGCAGCTCGACGGCCTCGTCGCGCGCCGTCTGTCGCGTCATGCGTGCGTCGGATAGCTTTTCGGCGGCAGGCGCGGCGGCCTCTGTGCCGGAGGCTTCACCGTCAACCGGTGTCGTCTCAAATTCCGGAAGTGTATCGCCGGTGCTTTCGAGATCGTCGGAAACGGTTTCCACGTAGCTGTTGTTTACAAGCTGCGCCGCACCGAGCGCGCTGGACGGCTCCGAGGAAACGTCTCCCTCCGTTTTTACGCCGCTGCCGGCAAACTGCCAGTTCAGGTAGACCGCCGCGCCGAGTGCCAGCACAAGGGATGCAAGTATGAGCTGTCTTTTTCCGTATTTCATTGCTTTGTCCTCCGATTCTGATTTGTATCATGTATATTCCGAACGACCCGTCACACATACCTGTGTGGACGATAAATCGAGCGCAGTTTTTACGGCTTGGGTGATTTTTTCACGAACCTGCGCGTCGTTCCCCCACCGGCTCACAATGACAACGCCGCGGATCTCCGGTTCTGTCTGTGTGACGATCAGCGGTTTTTGGGAGCCATCCGCTGATTTCACGAGAATGTATGTCTTCTCCGTATCCCCATCCGTCTGCGTCTTGTTGAGGCTGTCTCCCGCATATTCCTGCGCATTTTTTTCGCTCTGGCGGTCTTCGGTCGCGTAGACGGTCTCGCCCATCGATTTGAGCGTCACCGTGACATGCGGATCAGCTTCACCTGTGATGGCGGAAACCATCTGCGCGATGCGCTCGGAAACGGCCGCACTGTATGCTTCGGCAGTCAATTCCACGGCTTCCGACGCCACTTCCTGCGGTTCGTCTGCTTTCCCGGTCGGCCAGAGAATCACCGCCAGTGCCGCGAGCACGCAGACGCCGATGAGAATATAAGTGAGCTTCCCACTTTTCAGAAGCGCTTTCGCCTTTTCCTGCATTTGTCGATATCTCCCTTCTGTGTCAGCGCGCATAGACCTCTGTTCGGATCGCGTCAGTCAGCAAACTGCGCAAAAGTGCGTCGGTGCGGTCGACATCCGTCGAATATTTCACACAGACGCGCACACGGTCGATTTCCACAGCGCCGCTGTCATCCTGATTGTACCAGATCTCGATGCCCTTTGAGCCGTTCTCTACCGCGATACCGGCTGCATCCAGAAGCATGGCCAGCCGTTCGCGCAGAAGGGCCGTCCCGGTTTCCGCGTAGAGTGGCGGTGTTTGTTCTGCCTTAACTTCCGACGATGAATAGACGTTTCCAAGGGAAATGTCCCAATCCATGTGCAGAATGCCGCTCAAAAGCGCCGCCGCAACCATCAATACGGCGAGCGCATGGACCAGAGAACCGCTTTTTTCCGGAAACAGGCGGGAAAGCACCTCCGCGCCAATCAGCACGGCGCTGACGGTGAAAACCAAAGTGTAAAGCTCACGCATACGCACCTCGCACACATAGCACAACGGCAGCGGATACGACCGAGACCGCGCCGACACTGAATACCACGGCCAAAAGGAGCTTGAGCGCCGTCATGCAGCCGTCAAGAAAGGCGGCCAGACTGGAGAGCTCGAACAGCTCGGCTGTAAGCGACGCCAGCAGACAAACCGTGAGCCACACGGCGGCCTTAAGGCAAAGCGGCAAAAAAACGGCGAGCGATGCCAGCAGGCCAAATGCGCCGACGCCGGACTTGACGAGCGAAACGCTGGAGGCGATCGCTGAGAGTGCATCGCCGAATGCGCCGCCGACAATCGGGATCGCGCTCGTGGCGATCATCTTCGCCGCTTTGCCAACCGCAGCGTCCGATCCGGAGGAGACGAGCGTCTGAACGGACAGAACGCCGGTGTAGACGGTGACAGCGAGAATCAGCAGCCATTTCAGCGCTTTGTAGAGGGCGTCCGTCAGCCGTTTTAAGTTGAACGATGTCACGGAGGACACGGCAGAAAGCGCGACAAAGACACGCAGCAACGGAACGAAGAGATTTCCGGCCAGCGCTGTGATCCCATTTGCAGCGGCGAGCGTGAGCGCGCCGTAGGTTGAGCCGGTCACGGCACTGCCCGCAGAGATGAGCAGGCCAACATAAACCGGAACGGCGGCGATCAGAAACACGCCGATTGCCTGCACGACTGCGGAGGTCTGCCCGATAAGATCAGCCATCGGCGCAAGCAGAACAACGGCGGCACTGAGCGTGCTGCAGAGGTTCACGGTGTACCGAAGCTCGTCCGGCGCAAGCTCCAGAACGATGCGGCAAAGCAGAGCGATGGCGATCAGCAGCAAAAGCGCGCGTAGCGGTTCTGTCCAACCCGCGCGCAGCGGCGCGGCCAGTTCTTCGAAAAAGCGCTGTACGGCGTTCTGGTGCGTTTCGCCCGGTGAAATGCCGGGATCGGACAGGAGAAACCGCGCCTCCTCGGGAAGGGCCTCCCAAAGTGCTTCGGCACCGCTTTGGGCATAGAGCTCGTCTTCGGTTTCACCGGCGTACACCGGCTGCGCGAACAGGAAGGCGAAGAACAGCAGGAAGAAAAAACACCGCGCAGCTCTCATAATGTAAGCACCTCACGGATCATGCCGAGCAGGCTCTGAAATAACGGGAGCGCTGCCAGCAGCACAGCAGCTTTAACGGCAAATTCCACGCCGGACGCGAGCGCACTCTCGCCTGCATCGCGGCAGACGCCGATAGCGATCCGCCCGATGAGCACGATGCCGAGCGCCTTTAAAAGCGTACGGAGGATGTCGGCCATATCCGCCGCCTCGGAAAGATCGCCGATCAGGACAGACAGCTCGCTCATCTGCGGCAAAACGTAGAGAAAAACGAGAACGGCGGCGGCCGTGGAAAACAGAAGAGCGATCTCCCGGTTGCTCTTTTGGATCAGAGCGCCGCAGACCGCCGCAAAAATCGCAACGGCGGAAACGGCCAGAACACTGTTCATAGCCCAAACACCGACTTGATTGTGTCAAACAGCGTGCTGATCTCCGAAATGATCATCATCAAGACGACGATCAGCCCGGCGAGCGTCGTCATCATCGCCTGCTCTTCCCGTCCGGAGCGGATCAGAAGCTGGTTCAGCACGGCGACGATGATCCCGATGGCGGCGATTTTGAAAATCAGATCCACATCCATACTGCTTTACATTCCTTTCAAGCGTTTTCAGATCAGAACCAATGCGGCGGCGGTGCCGGAAAACAGGCCGAGCGCTGTATACAGCTTGCATTTCGAAGCGATATTCTGTTTGGCTTCCTGCAGTGCCGCCTGCACGCGCGTCTCAAACAGCGTCATATAGGCGAGCTGCCCTTCAAGATCCGTTTTTCCATAGCCGTGGATAAAAGCCACTGCAAGCGCGCGGTCTGCGCGGCACGTGAAGAAGCGCTGTGCCGTTTGTTCCCAGGCGGCGATCAGATCCCAGTCCCACCGGATCTGCCGGAGAAAAGCGTTATCGCCGCAAAGCGCCAGCAGAGCGCATAGGTCGCCCGCTGTGTAGGCTGCGGCGCTTTTCAGGGCGGCCAGCGCATCCCGAAAGACCACAAGCTCCTTCTCACGCGTTTTGAGCCGCATGGATTCCGATAACCCGGCGGTCAGGGCGCAGATCACGAGCAGAATCGCCGCCGCTGTTCTCAAGAAGATCACCTGCCTGCAGAATCTGCTCCGCCTGCGTGGGTTCATTCTTCCCGCGCAGCAGAACGATGGTTTCAAAAGCGCCGAGCGCCAGCATTTCCCGGCAGAGCGGGCGGCTCAAAAGCTCGTTTACGCTGCCCGCGTGTACGCTTGCAATCAGCGAGACGCCCGAGAAAGCGGCTGCGCGAATTGCCTGGATGTCGTTCTCGCCGAGCTCGTCGCAGATCACATATTCCGGCGAGAGGCAGCGGATGGCGTGGGAAAAGCCGTCCTGCTTCGGGTAGCCTTGCAGGATGTCGGTACACGCACCGAGGTCAAAGCCGTCGGAATGCAGCTCAAAGCGCTCGTCCAGCACGACGACGCGATGACCGGCCGTTCCGATGTAGCGCGCGATGTCGCGCAGGAGCGTTGTTTTGCCGGAGGACGGCGCGCCGGCAATCAGCACGCCCCTGCGGAAATTCACCCCGGCCTGCACAATGCCGTCCGAGCAGCCGCGGATTTCCCGGGGAATACGCACGGAGAGACTTGTGATGTCGCGCACGGTTTTAACGCAGCCCTTTTCCAGCACAGCCGTGCCACCGATCCCGACGCGCAGGCAGCGATCCGCTGAGACAAAGCCACTGCGGATCTCATCCGAATGGCTGTAAACCGAATATCCGCAGAGACGCACGAAGATTTCCTCCACATCCTCCCGCGTGACCAGCATGTTTCCCGGTGAGAAATAGTCGGTCACCGAGCCGTCCCTGCGGAGGAAGTGCACGCGATCGCCGCAGCAAAGCATAACCGGCTTGCCGACGCTGATCCGGATATCGAAGACTCTGTTCTTTGTCTCCTGCGGGATCTTTTTCAGAACTGGCGCGAAGCGCCCCAAATACTGCACAGCTTTTTCAAAGTCCATCCAAATACACCTTTCTTTCCGATTCCGTATGGTTCATTCTATGGACACGCACGCCGGTTTAGAACAAAAAAGCCGGGCAGAACATTTGCTCTGCCCGGACTTTGCCGGAAGTATGCAATTTATCGTCACAGGGTTTTGAGCCCGTTTTGGTAAAGGTCGTAAAAATGGTTGGTCGGCCCGCAGCCCTTTCCAAGCTCCAAAGCGTGTTCGATGGCCATTGTGACATAATTCTTGCCGCGGCGCACGGCCTCGGCCATCGTGCAGCCATTCGCGAGATTGGAGGCAATCGCGGAGGACAGCGTGCAACCTGTACCATGCGTATTCTTTGTGTGGATGCGCTTTGTCGTGAAGAAATGGAACGTTTCGCCGTCAAACAGCACGTCCGAAGCGTCGCCGATGTAATGACCGCCCTTGACGAGCACAGCGCGGCAGCCCATTTCATGGATTTTGAGCGCTGCCGCTTTCATATCGTCAATCGTTTCGATTTTCATGCCGGTGATCTCCTCGGCCTCCGGGATATTCGGCGTGAGCAAATCGGCAAGCGGTAGAACGACCGATTTAAAGGTATCGATGGAACGCGGATCCATCAGCGGGCAGCCGTTCTTCGCGTACATCACCGGATCGATGACAATATTTTCGGGCCGGTACTCTGTCAGCTTCTTGGCTACGGCGCGCATGCATTGCGGCGTTGAAAGCATGCCGACCTTTACAGCGTCCGTGCCGATATCCTCATAGATCGCATCCATCTGCTTTTCAATCATATCCGGTGTAACATCCTGTATGTCGATCACGCGCGATGTATTTTCCGCGACAACCGATACAATCACGCTCATCGCGAAAACACCGTGTGCCGACATCGTTTTGATATCCGCCTGAATGCCCGCGCCACCCGAGCAATCCGATCCGGCAATTGTCAGAACTCTTTTCATTTGCCCGTCCTCTCCTTCCTTAAAGCGCCAGCTCCGCGATGCGGAGCGTATCGATTTGAACCGGAGTGTCCGCGTCAATCGTGAACGATGCGTCGCCGTCATCCTGTACGTGCGCGATCGCTGTGATTGCCGTGCCGTTCAGGTAAATCTCCGTGCTCGTCGTATCCGTGACGATCTCGATCTGCATCGTTTCCTCCTCCGTGCGCGGCAAAAAGGCTTCCCCACAGGAAATGCCGGCGTTTTCCACACGGATCGCAAGACCGAACAGTTTGCACGTAAAGGGTGTATCCTTTGCGGAAAGCGTAATGCGGCAGGCCTTGGAGGTCAACGGCTGCGTAAAATGTTTTACCGAAAGATCGCATTCCGAACGCTCAGAGACAACTAGCTTTTCAAGACCGCAGATCGGCTTTGCACAGAGATAGTACCGCCCGCCGATTTTGCGCAGTGTCATTTCAGTCGGTGTGCACATCGAGCCATTGAACGGCGCGCCGGGAATATCGCTGCGGTTCCATGCAAAACGGATCACGGGTTTGCCCGGCTCAAAGTAATACGTCTGCGCGGCGTAAGCCTTGGAGTTGTAGGAAAGCTGACCGACGGACTGGATCGGCTGGTACAGGCCGTTTTCGTCAAAATCACCGACGAAGTACATGTCGTGCGCGCCGGAGAAAACCCAAAGCGTCCGGCCGTCATCGGCTGTAAGTGGGTAGAAGTCAGGGCATTCGTCGTCGCCGGGCAGATCAAATTTTTGCAGAAAACGCCAATTCAGGAGATCCTGCGAGGTAAACAGCGCATAGGTGCGCTCTTCAAAGTAGAGCGCCATCAGCCAGCGCGAGCGTGCCGCGTCATAGATGACCTTCGGGTCGCGGTTGCCGTCTGCAATCGATGCAATCAGCGGGTTCTTATCGTATTTTACAAGCGTTTTGCCGCCGTCTGTGCTGTATGCAAGGCACTGGGTGCTTTCCTTTTCCCCGGCGCACGTGTAGAAGAACAGAAGCGGCGTCTCATCGCCCTGCTTCAAACCGGACACATTCTCGTAGTCGACGACGGCGGATCCGGAGAACATCGCGCCGTGCATGTCGCTGAAGAGCGCTTCTTCCCGATGCTCCCAGTGGAACAGATCACGGCTCACGGCGTGTCCCCAGTGCATGTTGCCCCAGAGCCTGCCGTACGGATTGTGCTGGTAAAAGAGGTGGTATTGACCGTCATAGAAGCAGAGCCCATTCGGGTCGTTGATCCAGCCGCGTTCGGCCGTGAAATGTACGGCCGGGCGCAGCGCGGTTTCTGCCGCTGTCAGAGGCTCCATGGTATCGGAGAATTCCGCAGTAAACCCACATGCTGGCTCCACGGCCAGCGAAATCGTCTTCCCGACATAATCCCGAAGATCAGCGTAATAGACGGCGTCCGGGCACTCTGCCGCATAAGCCGCATAAAAGGTGTAGACCGGCTTACCGTCCTCCGAAATCGTAAAATGACGAACCGTTCCGTCGAACCGAACCGGCAGCTTCAGATAACGTTTTTCCATGTATATCTCCATGCTATCGCAACCTTTCCGAATTTTTCATGTCCATTATAGCACAGCGCCGGAAAAATGTCATCTGTAAGTTGTGGTTTTACGAAAAAACGGCGCACGGAACGTATGCCCGGACCGGTTATGCCATATCGAAACGTGCGCTGAGTGCACCATCTTCAGTCACTTCAATGTGGATTTCGCCATTCATTGCGCTGCCGTCCTTGTAGTACACCTTTAGATCTAAAAGGTCAGAAAATGCAGTAAAATCGATTTCCGATAGATCCTTGCCGCGTGCGGCTTCCATATTGGGCATCCACTCGATTTCCTCGCCATAGCGGATGGAAAGTGATTTCACGTTGACGTCCTTTTCGCGCATCACACTCTGCGGATTTTTGAAATCAAGGATCACTTTGGAAATCTCGCCTTTGGTCTGAAATCGTACTTCATGAATCTCAAGCTCGTCCAGTATCGGCAGCAGTTCTTTTTGCACAGTTCCGTTTGCGCCGGCATTGATCCAAAGGTAAGTCGCGTCCTGGTATTCCGTAGAGCCCACGTCTTCAGTGGTGATCGTTGTCAGAATATCGCAGATCTCCTCTTTGGTCGGATTCCCAGGATCGGCAATCGCTTCGTCGTAGACTTCGCGCGGCAGGATAATTGAACCACAGTCCCATCCGTTTTCCCAATCCTTATCGGAGTTTTCGGACTGATGGTAGCAGGATATTGCACCGGTCTGCGCCTTGATTTCCACCCGATCCACGGTGTCCGCATCGGCTAAGTCCCCTATTGTGAAGAACAGCGTCGCACACTGCTCCAGCTTACCATCCGTCTGCATGAAAAAATCACCGCCGCCATAGTCAAAACCGCCTGTGCCGATCAGGTCGATCCCTTCAGCTTCTGCGGCGGACACCTTCAGACTGAACGGAGGATTCGCTGTCTGGTTTGGTTTGCTAAAGGAGGTCACACCCACGACAAGCGCCAAGGCCAGAGCCACTGCAGTCACAAGGCGCGGCGCGCGGCTTTTTCTCACTTTCTTCTGTGTACAGGTGCTTAAAATACGCTCCTCTAGCCCATACGGTGCGCAGATATGCCGCATAGTCGATTGATAATCGCTCAGTTTCATAAGATTGCCCCCTCGTCATAAATCAGTTTGAGTTGTTTTCGTCCCTTTTCAAGCCGCTTGCGCACGGCTGCCGGTGAGATTTTCAGTATTTGCGCGATCTCATCCGTCTTATAGCCCTCCGCGTAATAGAGATACAGCACAGTTTTGTATTTATCCGGCAGAAGCAGGATATCCATAAAGATTCCCTGTTCTATTCGGCTCGGCAGAATCTCCGCGAGATCGTCAATATCCGCTGCCTGCCGCCGGACGCGAAATCGCAGCAAATTTTTGCTCTCATTGATCGTCACGCGGATGAGCCATGCTTTGCAATGCTCCCAGCTCCGGAAAAGCGGCTTCTTCGTGTAATACTTCAAAAAGACGTTTTGCAGAATGTCCTCTGAGTCTGCCACAGACCCGGTTATGGAAAAGCTGATTTTGAACAGTGTATCCGTATAGGCCTGTACGACCTCGCAAAGCGGATAGGTCTGTTCGCAAACGGTTTCGATACTTGTCATCCGGATCACCCCCTTTCACTCTAAACACACCTGATAACGGCAATTTGTGACTCTGCCTTCTGAAATTTTTGTTTCCCGCATGCCCTGCTGTGGATTTCATTCCGCACAGCCGCACATACTGATCCTGTAAGGGACGGTGAAGCATGGTGGAACGCATCCGGAAACTCTGGCAGGAGAGCAGGGCGTATCTTTTGTTTTTTGTGGGTTATACGGTTGTATTCGCCCTGTTTGTACAGACGCTTGCCTACACACTGCCGTTTGTGCTCGGCATTCTGCTCGCGCTGATTACGGTGCCCATATGCCGGTTTCTGGAAAAGAAAACGCATTGCAGTCGTACCCACGCCGCACTCTGGACTGCTGTTTGTGCGTATCTTTTGTTTCTCACTGCAGGAGCCGTGTTGCTTGTCTGGCTACTGCGGGAGCTGCTCGTATTCGTTTCAGACAGCGGATATTTCCGCTATGAAGAACTTTCGCCCGGCGTTCGTTCGGCGATCGGGCGGGTTCTGGCGTATCTTCCGGAGCTTACCTCCCGGCTGTCCGAGATTTTGCCGGGCAGCATGGCGTCTCTCTGGCCGGCAGTGGACAGCATTCTTAAATTGCTGCTTTCGGTTCCGGCGTTCTTTCTGCTGCTTGCCCTGATCCCGGTCACAGCATATCTCGTCCTTCGTTTTCGCTCGCGGCTTACGGCTTTTGCCGCATACATTGTTGAAAAAGAGCGCGTCACGCAGCTGCGGCGCGCTGCGCACCGGCTTTCTCGCACCTCGGGCGGCTTTGCATTTTCCTATTTTCTGATCTACACCATCACATTCAGCGAATCGTTCATCATTTTTCATCTGCTGCGCATGAAGTACCCACTCATAACAGCGCTTGTCGTGTCCGTTTCGGACATTTTCCCTGTTCTCGGTCCGGGAACGGTTCTTCTCCCGCTGTGTGTGTATCAGCTTCTGTGCGGACACCTTCTGCAGGCGGCAGGGCTGTTTGTCGGCTGGATTGTTCTGACCGTCATCCGGCAGATCATCGAGCCGCGGCTTGTCGCCAAGGTGACGCGCACGCCGGCAATCGCCATGCTGGCCTCCGTTTACTGCAGCCTTGTGAGCGGAAATTTCTGGCTCATTCCCTATACCGGACTGTTTTTCTTTTTGCTGCAATGGCTGCGCGCCGCCGGCCTTTTGGGCAAAAAAGAGACAAGGCCTGCGCGGTGAGCCCAAGCCTTGTCTTTCGTTTATGAATTTACTTTTCAGCAAGCAGCTTTTCTGCGGCGGCCAGCTTGATGGCAACACAGAAAACCTCCATAGCCTGCTCCAGTTCGCTGAGCGGCGGGAAGGACGGCGCAAGGCGGATGTTGCTGTCGTGCGGATCCTTGCCGTACGGATACGTCGCGCCGGCGTCTGTCAGAATAACGCCCGCTTCCTTGCAGAGCTGCACGACGCGCTTTGCACAGCCGTCGAGGACGTCGACGCTGATGAAGTAGCCGCCGTTCGGTTTGTTCCACTCCGCGATGCCGAGATCGCCGACATTCTCTTCCAGCATCAGCTCGCAGAGCTTGAACTTCGGTTCGAGGATAGCGCGATGGCCCTTCATCAGCGCATGAACGCCGTTGATGTCGTGCAGGAACAGAACGTGGCGGAGCTGATTGAGCTTATCCGGGCCGATGGTCTGCGTGAGCGTGTGCTTTTTGAAGTCCTTGATGTTGTTGTCGCTCGTTGCAAGTGCGGCGACACCCGCGCCCGGGAACGAGATCTTCGAGGTTGAGGCAAAGATGAAGATCTGATCCTCGGTGCCGTTTGCAAGGCAGAGGTCGTAAATATTCAAAAGCGTATCCGGCGTATCGGTGAGATCGTGCACGCAGTACGCGTTATCCCACATGATTTTGAAATCCTTCGCTGCCGGACGCAGTGCTGCAAAGCGGCGCACGGTTTCGTCGGAGTACGTGATGCCGGTCGGGTTCGAATATTTCGGTACACACCAGATGCCCTTGATGGAGTCGTCGTCCTTGATCAGCGCTTCGATCATATCCATATCGGGGCCTGTGGGATACATCGGGATGTTGATCATCTCGAAGCCGTAATACTCCGTGACGGCAAAGTGACGGTCATAGCCGGGAACCGGACACAGAAACTTGATCTTGTCGAGCTTGCACCACGGTGTGCAACCGTTATAGCCGTGCGAGTAGCCGCGGGAGATGACCTCAAACATCATGTTGAGGCTGGAGTTGTTGCCGAGAATAATCTGCGACGCAGGCACGCCGATCATGTCGGAAAAGATCTTCTTCATTTCCGGAAGACCGTCCCACACACCGTAGTTGCGGCAGTCGTCGCCGTTGGAATTCGCAAATTCACTTCTGGCCTTGAGCGCTTCGAGAACGCCCAGAGCCAGCTCGAGCTGTGCGGCACTCGGCTTGCCGCGCGCCATATTCAGAGAAAGCTTTTTCGCCTTGAGTTCATCGTACTGTGCGGTCAGATCGGCGAAAATATCGCTCAGTTCTTCCCGGCTTAGGTTTGCGTATGCCATTCAAAACATCTCCATAAAATCAGAATTTGAATAATTCAAAGAATCTTCAATGCATCATACAGTCCCAAACTTCTCTCATTGTAATACGAAAGCAAAAAAAATGCAAGATTTATTTAAAAATCCTGCATTTTTTCCTATTTTGCACTATTGCGCCGCACATCCTGCGGCTTTTCCGTTGATTCTGCCGGATAGGATCCTCCGAAATCAGAATTCCGCCGTGCCGGTTGTGCGCGGGAACGGGAGCACATCGCGGATATTCGAGATACCGGTGAGGTACATGACCATACGCTCAAAGCCGAGGCCGAAGCCTGCGTGCTTGTTGCCGCCGAAACGGCGCAGGTCGAGGTACCACCAGTAATCCTCTTCTTTGAGTCCAAGTTCATGGATACGGTCGAGCAGCACGTCATAGCGCTCCTCTCTCTGGCTTGCGCCGCACAGCTCACCGATACCCGGAACGAGCAGATCGGTCGCGGCAACGGTTTTGCCGTCGTCGTTCAGACGCATGTAGAACGCCTTGATCTCCTTCGGATAGTCTGTAACGAAGACCGGTTTGCCAAACTGCTTTTCGGTCAGATAGCGCTCATGCTCCGTCTGCAGATCGCAGCCCCAGGAAACCTTATAGTCAAACGCGTCGTTGTTCTTCTCAAGCAGCGCGACGGCATCCGTATAGGAAATCCGGACAAAATCGGAGTTTGCGACATGCTCGAGGCGCTCCTTGAGTCCCTTATCGACAAACTGGTTGAAGAACGCGATATCCTGCGGGCAGCGCTCCAGCACATCGCGGATGATGTATTTGATCATCGCTTCCATCAGATCCATGTCGTCGTTCAGATCGGCAAAGGCGATTTCCGGCTCCACCATCCAGAACTCCGCCGCGTGGCGCTGCGTATAAGAGCGCTCAGCGCGGAAGGTCGGGCCAAAGGTGTAGACCTTGCCGAACGCCATCGCCATGCACTCCGCTTCAAGCTGACCGGAAACGGTCAGCGAGGTCTGCTTGCCAAAAAAGTCCTTGCTGTAATCAACCGCGCCGTCCTCGGTCTTCGGGAGGTTCTCGAGATCGAGCGTCGTGAGCTGGAACATCTCGCCCGCGCCCTCGCAGTCACTACCGGTGACGATCGGCGTGTGGACGTAGGTAAAGCCGTTTTCGTTGAAGAACTTGTGGATCGCAAACGCCGCTGCGGAACGTACGCGGAACGCCGCGTTGAAGAGGTTGGTTCTCGGGCGCAGATGCGCGACCGTGCGCAGATATTCCACCGTGTGGCGCTTCTTCTGGAGCGGATACTCCGGCGAGGATGCGCCCTCCACCGCGATCTCCGTTGCCTGAATCTCAAACGGCTGCTTCGCCTCCGGCGTAAGGATAAACGTACCGGTTACACGCAGCGCAGCGCCGACATTCTGGGAAGCGATCTCCTTGTAATTCTCGATATTTTCAGCCGTAAATACGACCTGTATGCCCTTAAAGCAGCTGCCGTCATTCAGATCGATAAAGCCGAGTGCTTTGGAATCCCGGATCGATCTCGCCCATCCGCAAACCGTAACCGAAGTATCCTTGAAATCTTCGGGCGATTTGTAAAGGGCCATAATTTCTGTTCTCTTCATAAGTATGACCACTTTCCTTTCAGTATGGCACTGCACGTAGAAAAAGCACCTGCCTTGCCATAAATCGTGTTATTGAATATCATACTACAAAATGTGCCTGATTATCAAGATGCAATTGAGAGAATATTGAAAAAAAGCACCTCAAAACGAAGTGCTTTTGGTGGTGGACCTATCGGAAACCTACTCAAACAATTATTCAATAATTCGAGAATATATCAAGGGGTATAAACCTACCCCTGTAAAGCCGACCATAGATCCATCAATCACAGATTAAGGACTATTTACCATGAAATATGAAGATAAAAACCCCGGCGAATGGCAAGTAGACCCCAAAACGGGCGAACGCTATCGAATGCCCGCAAAGCCAACTTGCAGACTACCACAAGCGCAAGAAAGAGGCAGCGGAACGGTGCAAGGCTGGCACAAGCTAAAGCAAATTATGAGTGTAAACAAAACACCATATAAAGAAAGGACATAATTATGCAGATGAACATTAAAACGAGTGAAAACACCATCACTATGGACGATATCCAGCGGCGAATTATTGAGCGTAAGGCAGCAGAGGAAAAGGCAGCCGCTGACGCAGAACGGGCACGAATTGAGAAGCTGGAAGCCTTGCAGAGTATGTCAACGGCCGAATATCTGGCGTATCGTACCGGCAAGCCCGCACTGCTTTCTAACGAGGAACTGGCTGCGCTTTCTATGGAAGAATATATAAAAGTCCGTCAAAAGTAACGCTACAATTATAAAGCCGTCGGCAATAGCTGGCGGCTTTTCTCTTGCCAAAATTAAAGAAAAAAGCGGCTTTCCGTGATTGGAAAACCGTATTTCTATGTATTTAGATTTTTGCCTTTACCTTGTCTAACCGTTTTTGATAATTTTCATGCTTAGCAATATTAGGATAGGACAAAGCTAAAGCGTTAATTTTGGCGGCATTTTCATAGTCACCGCTTTTTTCGTAAATGATTGCAAGGCGTTCAAAAGATGGGATATGCAATGCTGTGTTACCATGTGCAACTCTGTTTGCTCTATCAAAGTCAGGATAAGAAGCAATGTCTTTCTTGCAGTATTCTATGCAAAGATTCAGCTTTTCCAGATTATCCCGTTGCTTATAGAGTAAATCAATCCACAAGTTATAGCAGTAATGAAGCTCTATTGCATTTTTGGCAACACTTTCGGATAAAGTAGCAAGTTTTTCAGCTAACAAGTAGTTTTTCATAGAAACAAAGTGAGCGGCAACGCCTTGAATATACATAGAAGTCTGCTCATAGATGCTTTGCTTTCTTGCTTGCTGATTGAAACTATCGCCGGGGATTACTGGAATATTCTTGATTAAAGACGATTCCTCTTTTGTAAATTCAACTGCATGAGATTGTTGCGGAATGTCCTTTTTGAATAGGCTGGATAGCATTCCCATATACATACCCCTTTTGCAAAAATATAGTAGTAGAAAAGGGAGTAGAAAACTACCCCCTTTTTCTATGCGGTATTAAAGCCAAACCGTTACAGCAAAGCCACCTTTGAAGAAATAAGGTTTGTTTAATACCCCTTTGGTGGAGATGGCGGGAGTCGAACCCGCGTCCGAAGGTTAGTTACCGGGGCTTTCTACGAGTGTAGCCGCTCTTTTAAAATTCCCTCCGCGCGCCGCCGAACGGCAGGCTGCGCGCTTTGGTAGCCTTTGGTGCATGGCAGGTGTAAAGGCGTAGACCTGCACACGTTCACCGCTAATCGACGCTCTTATCCCGCCCGCGGTATTGCGGGTAAGAACGGCTGCTTATTTAAGCAGCAACAGCAACAGTATTGTTGTCGTTTAATTTTAAGTTTGCGGATTTTATAGCGGGCCCGCACCGCTACTCGCTTACCGGGGCTTCCGACCCCCGTCGAAACCTTTACATCCCCATAAAAAGCGGCAAGCGCCGCTTTGGGTTGTGCTTATCTGTTTCTTTCCTTGATCGCTCTGTCCATATCGCGCTTTGCGTCTCGCTCGGCCATATCGGCACGCTTATCGTAAAGCTTTTTACCTTTACATAAGCCCACCTGTACCTTGACGCGCGAACCCTTGAAGTACATGGAAAGCGGTATTAGGGAATACCCCGCGACCTTGGAAAGTCCGAACAGCCGCATAATCTCCCGCTTGTGCATCAGCAGACGCCGCACACGAAGCGGATCACGATTGAAGATATTGCCTTGCTCGTAGGCGCTGATGTGGCAGCCGTTCAAGAGCATTTCGCCGTTTACGACGGAGCACCACGCGTCCTTCAGGTTGCATCTGCCCTGCCGCAGCGACTTAACCTCCGTACCGAACAGCTCGATACCTGCCTCGATGGTTTCCTCGACAAAGTAATCGTGGTAGGCCTTTTTGTTCTGCGCAATGGTTCTGTTTTCGGTTTTCGGCATAAGACCTACCTCCTTTCACTCTGTCGGGAATTCACTATACTACGCAAATTCGTTTTTGTCAACCGGAAATTTGTTGATTTACAGCTCTTGCCTGCCCTCAATCGCGCGGGACAGTGTCACCTCATCCGCGTATTCCAGATCACCGCCGACGGGAATGCCGTATGCAAGGCGCGTAACGCGGATGCCGAGCGGCTTTAACAGCCTCGAAATATACATCGCGGTCGCCTCGCCCTCAACGGTCGGGTTTGTCGCCATGATGACTTCCTTGACCGCGCCGTCGCCGACACGTTTCAAAAGCTCCTTGATCTTGAGCTGATCCGGCCCGACGCCGCCGAGCGGCGAGATTGCGCCATGCAGCACGTGATAGGTGGCGTTGAACTCGTTCGTGCGCTCCAGTGCAAAGACGTCACGCGGATCCTCAACAACGCAAATGATCGATTTATCCCGGTTATCGCTGCGGCAGATGGGACAGAGATCGCTGTCGGTTAAGTTGCAGCAGACCGAGCAATAATGGATATTTTCGTGCGCATCTGTAATCGTCTGCGCAAAACGCTGTGCCTCCTCGCGGCTCATATTGAGCACATGATAGGCAATACGCTGGGCAGACTTGTGCCCGATGCCGGGCAAACTCTCGAACTGATCGACCAGCCGTTCCAGCGGCGGTACATGATAGCCCGCCATATCAGAACATGCCCGGAATGCTCATGCCGCCGGAGATCGCGCCGAGCTTCTCTTCCTTTTCCGCAGCTGCAGCGCGGAGCGCCTCGTTGACAGCCGCCGTAATCAGATCGCCGAGCATCTCCGCGTCGTCCGGATCGATGACCTCCGGCTGAATGTCGATGGTCTTAACCTCCATCTTGCCGGTAACGGTTACAGAAACCGCGCCGCCGCCCGAGGTTGCCGTGTAGTCCTTCGCCTCAAGCTCTGCAGTGATCTGCTCCATTCTCTCCTGCATCTTCTGCGCCTGACGGGCGAGCTGCTGCAGATTTGCGGCTCCGCCGCCGCCCATACCCTGTGGTAAACGTGCTTTCATATTCAAAACTCCTTATAAATTTATTTCTCTTCGATCTCGACGCCTGAATCGCGCATATCGCGGATAAAGCTGTCGAGCGTGTTTTCCTGTTTTGGCGCGCCGTCCGCGCCGACGGGCGGCTTGTACGGCCCAAGCTTATACACCCGGCCCGTGACCTGCTGGATAGCCTCGCGCATTTTATCGCGCTGGCTGGCATGCTTCAGAAGATCAAAAGCAAACTGCGGCGCTTCGATCAGCATGTAATCGCCGCTTACATACGCCGCTGAGCCTTTAAACGCAGAAGCAACTGAAGCGGAATAATTCGAGATGATCGCGATGATCTCCGGCCAGGCGTCAAATGGCTGCGCATTTTTGGAGAGCTCCTCGATGGACGCCGCACCGCCGCCCTTTACAGAGAGCCGCTCGGCAGCGGGCTTTTTCTGCAGGCTCTCCGGCGCTTCCGGAACGGAAACAGGCGCCTCCTGAATCAATGCGGGCACACGGCGCAGGCCGCCGCGCTCCAGCGCTTCAATGCGCCGCAGAAGCGCATCCGGCGAAGTATCCAATTCCGGCGAACAGAGACGGATAAACGTCATTTCCAACTCCGTGCGCTTGTTAACGCTTCTCATGCGCGACAGCGCTGCCTGAAATGCGTCGAGGCTGTGCAGGATCGCGGAAAGGTCCATGGAAAGCGCGAGCTTTGTCATCTGCTCAAGCTCCTCGCCCACCGCGTTGACAAGTCCCGTAGCGTCCTTCATCGTTTTGATCAGCATCAGGTTACGGAAGAAGCCGGCAAGTTCCTCGCAGAGCCGCCCCATGTCCTTCGAAGCCTTATAGAGCGCGTCGATTTTTTCCAGCGCGCCGGAACGGTCACCGGTGCGGATGCACGTCGCGAGTTCAATCAGATGACCGCGCCCGGCAAGTCCGGCTGTTTCCGCAACAAGTCCGTAAGTGATGCAGCCCGTGCTGCGCCCGATGCACTGGTCGAGAATCGACAGCGCGTCGCGCATGCCACCATCAGCCGTGACGGCGATCAGCATTGCGGCGTCGTGATCGATCTCCACGCCTTCGCGTTCACAGACGAGTTCGAGGCGCTCTGCAATATCCTCCGGGGCGATCCTCCGAAAATCAAACCGCTGACAGCGCGAAAGGATGGTCGGCAGGAGCTTGTGCACTTCTGTCGTCGCCAGAATGAAGATCACATGCGCGGGCGGTTCCTCCAACGTCTTGAGCAAGGCGTTGAACGCCGCGACCGAAAGCATGTGCACCTCGTCGATGATATAGACGCGGTATCTTGCGGTTGCCGGGGTGAAATTCGATTCCTCAATCAGGGAGCGAATGCTGTCCACGCCGTTGTTGCTTGCAGCGTCGATCTCCACAACGTCCAGAACGGAGCCGTCGTCGAGGCCGCGGCAGACGGGACACACGCCGCACGGGTCGCCGTCCTGCGGGTCAAGGCAGTTGACGGCTTTTGCGAGAATCTTTGCGCAAGTCGTTTTGCCTGTACCGCGCGAGCCGGTGAACAGGTATGCATGGGAGATTCTGCCCGCCATCAGCTCATTTTTGAGCGTAACCGTAACCTGCGGCTGGCCGATGACATCGGAAAACAGCCGCGGGCGGTATTTTCTGTACAAAGCCTTATACATGCAAATCCTCCCCTGTGCAAAATGCCTAAAAAGAAAAGCAAGACGATTCACACGAAGAATATGTGAACGGACAGGCGACCTGCATCGCACCAGACGATCCGCTTAATGCTGCTCGGTCCCCCGCCTGACATGGTTCACGGTGTCTCGCCGCGCAGACCTGTCCGCTCGCATATTCCACGGTTTTTAAAACCGTCTTGCCCTTTTTCGGCGCACGTCAAATTCCGTATTTCAGCGTGCTCAAATATTATACACGTTTTCTCTTGAAAAGGCAAGTGAAAAATCGTATAATTCTGTTCAAATACGAAAATTTGCGCAAGCTGCAGTCTGTGGAACCCCTTTCCGCGCGGTACGGCAGCGGAAAGGAATGACTATGACCATCCGAAACGCGGAGCCGAAAGACGCGGCGCGCATTCTGGAAATTATTGAATCGGCAAAACTCTCTATCCGGGCGTTGGGCATTGACCAATGGCAGAACGGCTACCCGAATATGGAGTCCGTGCTCTCCGACATTGAAAACGGCATCGGCCGCGTGTTGGAGGAAAACGGCGAAATTCTCGCCGCTGCCGCCGTTTATGTCGGGAATGAGCCGACATATGACCGCATTTATGACGGCGCATGGCTGACCGGGAATAACACCTACGGCATCATCCACCGAATTGCCGTGGCGCCGGAGGGCAAAAACCGCGGTGCGGCCTCCGCGATGATGAAGTACTGTGCCGCGCTCAGCCGCGAGGCGGGAGTCTCTTCCCTACGCTGCGACACGCACCCCGGCAACGTCATCATGCGGCATACGCTGGAAAAGAACGGCTACCGGTTCTGCGGAACCATCTATCTTGAAGACGGCAGCACGCGTGTCGGATACGAAAAAACGATATAGACGCAAAAGACCGCGCCTCACCGGGCACGGTCTTATTTGTTCTGTGCAATTACTTGCCGAGCTTTTCCTTAACGACTTCTGCGATGTGCTCAGCGGAGAGGCCAAATTCCTTCAGCAGATCAACAGCCGGGCCGGAATGACCGAAGACATCGTTGACGCCGATGCGCGTAACGGGGGTCGGGCATTTCTCGGAAAGCACAGCGGAAACCGCCTCGCCGAGACCGCCGATAATGTTGTGCTCTTCAACCGTGACGACACGGCCCGTCTTCTTGGCGGAAGCGAGAACAAGCTCCTCGTCAAGCGGCTTAATTGTGTGGATGTTGATAACCTCGGCGCTAATGCCCTCTGCGGCGAGTGCCTCGGCTGCCTTAACCGCCTCGTTGACCATCAGACCGGTTGCGATGATCGTGATATCGGTGCCTTCGCGCAGCGTGATGCCCTTGCCAAGCTCAAACTTGTAGTCGTCGCTGTTGTTGATGCTCTCCACAGCGAGTCTGCCCAGACGGATGTAGCACGGGCCCTTGTGCTCGATCGCAGCGCGGACAGCCGCCTTCATCTCGTAGTGATCACTCGGGTTCAGGATGACCATGCCCGGGATGGTGCGCATCAGCGCGATATCCTCGCAGCACTGGTGCGTTGCGCCGTCCTCACCGACGGAGATACCGGCATGAGAACCGACAATCTTCACGTTCAGCTTCGGATAGCCAACGGAGTTTCTGACCTGCTCAAACGCTCTGCCTGCGGAGAACATCGCAAAGGATGCCGCAAACGGAATCTTACCGCAGGTTGCGAGGCCGGCGGCCACGCCGATCATATTGCACTCCGCGATACCGCAGTCAAAGAAGCGATCCGGATATGCTTTCTTAAAAATGCCGGTTTTCGTTGCAGCCGCAAGGTCCGCATCCAGCACCACAACATCAGGATATTCAGCGGCAAGCTCTGTGACGGCCTCGCCGAAGCTTTCTCTCGTCGCTTTTTTTACCATTTCAGCCATATCAGCAGCCCTCCAATTCATGCAGTGCAGCGGTGAGCTCCTGCATCGCCTTTTCATACTGTTCCTTGTTCGGCGCCGTGCCATGCCACGAAACCTGATTCTCCATGAAAGAGACGCCCTTGCCCTTGACGGTCTTGACAATGATGACGCTCGGCTTGCCCTTCACGGTCTTGGCGTGCTCAAAGGCTGCCTCCAGCTCGTCGAAGCAGTGGCCGTTTGCGATCTGAACATCGAAGCCGAACGCTTCAAACTTCTTGTCAATCGGCTCGGGACCCGCAACCTCGCTGACCGGGCCGTCAATCTGCAGACCGTTGGAATCGACGATCAGGCAGAGATTGTCGAGCTTCTTGTGGGATGCGAACATCGCGGCCTCCCAGACCTGTCCCTCTTCGATCTCACCGTCGCCGAGCAGCGTGTAAACGCGGTAATCCTTGTTGTCGAGCTTTCCGGCAAGCGCCATACCCACCGCAGCGGAAACGCCCTGTCCGAGCGAGCCGGAGCTCATATCCACACCGGGCGTACCCTTCATATCCGGATGGCCCTGCAGCATGGCGCCGATGTGACGCAGAGATTTAAGCTCCTCCGTGGAAAAATAGCCGCGCTGTGCGAGAGCGGAATAAAGTCCCGGTGCGCAGTGACCCTTGGAGAGCACGAAGCGATCGCGATCCGGATCCTTCGGATTCTTCGGATCGATGCGCATTTCCTTAAAATAGAGATACGTAAAAACGTCCGCAGCGGACAGAGATCCGCCCGGATGACCGGATTTGGCGTTGAAAACGCCTTCAATGATTCCAAGTCTGACTTTCGCAGCCGTGATTTTGAGCTGCTGCTTATCACACGAATTCATGGAAGTCCTCCTGTTCTTCTGCGCTGTGACCCGCGGGCACACCCGAATAAAAGCCGAAGCGCGATTCATGGCTTTATTATAACGCATTTTGACCGGCTTTGCAATGTCCGCGCCCAATTTTCTGCGCCGGTTTTTCATATTCTGCATATTTGAAATACCGCGTGAGAAAATAGGGACAAACCCCAACGAAAGGAAGTTTCACGCTATGAGCAACAGAATCGGCAATCTGCCCGCCAATATCAACATTATGAACCCTGTCCCGAACAAGGACGCAAAGCGTATCATGAAGCTGATCCGCAACAACGGCAAAATCTCCGGCTATCAGCTTTCGGATGGCACCGTGCTCTCGAAATCCGAGGGCGTGGCGCTCGCAAAGCAAGGCGGCATCCGCGGCGTCGCCATCGCAAGCCGAAACGGCAGCGAGTATCTGCGCAGCCTGCCCGACGGCTCGGAGTCGAACAATCTCGGCGATCTGCCGAGCACAAGCCTGAGGAACATTCAATGAAAAAAGGCCTGTTGTCCGCAGTGGGCAGCAGGCCAAATTATTTGATGGTTTATGTGCGGCGGACAAACGCCTTTTTCGGCATTTTGCAGACCGGGCACGTCCAGTTGTCCCGAAGTTCCTCGAAGCTGAAATTCGGATCGCTGTACACGTAGCCGCAGACCGAGCAGACAAAGCTTTCGCCGCTGCTTTTATCGAAGGTGCTCTGGGGCGGAATATAGGTTGGCGAGCCGACCGGAGAAAGCCCGTGCATTTCGGAACAGTAATACGCGTAGGTCATCGGCGTACCGATCGCCGCATCGCTGCCGGCGATGATCTCCGCCGCGAAAATGATCTCCTGCCCGACATCCAGAGAGCCGATTACTTTGCAGAGGAACCAGCAGCAGGTGTTTTCCTTGACGACCGGGACGCCCTCGATCAGAACCTTGTGCCGGATATTCTTCAGCTTATCCGTGTGTCTGCCGCTCACGAGGCCGAGCGCGCCGATCACACTTGCAGGTGTATCGGTGGAGAGCACCGATATCGTAAACATGCCGTTTTTGCGGATTGCCGCACAGCTATGGGTGTCCTTGGTCAGCGTGACCAGCACCTTTTCCGGAGAACTGCTGGAGACCTGCACGACCGAGGTCGCAACACAGGCGTTGGGATGCCCATCATACTCGGTGCCGATTACGTACATGCCGTAGGATAGATTGCTTAATACTGCCGGGTTCATCGAGGATTCCTTCCTTTCTCACAAAATCGGAAGCCAAGGCTTCCTGCCGCTTGCCTTTGTCTATTCATGCATCAGTTTATGCCTGACGCTTCTTTTTTATGCTGTCCCAATATGTCTTGAAGGACTGCTCGTTCTTATTGTCGCCGAAGGTGTAGTACGAGGCGCCAAGCAGCGCGTCGGGCAAATACTGCTGGTCAAGCCAGTGATCCGGGTAGTCGTGTGGATAGCGGTAAAACTGCCCCTTCTGCGCGACCTCCGCGCCGTCATAGTGGCGGTTTTGCAGTGAGCGCGGAATGCTGCCAGTTCTCCCCTTCTGCACATCCGCCATGGCCGCGTCGATCGCCGCTTCGCCGCTGTTCGATTTCGGCGCGAGCGCAACGAGAATCACGGCGTCCGCGAGCGGAATGCGAGCCTCGGGCAAACCGACCATCGTTGCGGCGTCAACCGCCGCTTTGACAATCGGGATAATCTGCGGCCACGCAAGCCCCACATCCTCGCAGGCGCAGACCATCAGTCTGCGGCACGCAGAGGGCAGGTCGCCCGCCTCCAGAAGCCGCGCGAGATAATGCAGCGCCGCGTCGGGATCGGAACCGCGCATGGACTTCTGAAAGGCCGAGACGATGTCATAATGCTCGTCTCCCCCACGGTCATACCGCAGCGCACTGCGCTGGGTCAGCTCGCGTGCAAGCTCCATTGTGACAAACATCTCCGGCTCGCTCTGCACAGCCACGGTGCAGAGCTCCGCCGCGTTCATCGCCTTGCGCACGTCGCCGCCGCAAGCCATTGCAATATATGACGCTACGCCGTCCTCGAGACGGATTTCCGCACCAACCTCCTCCTCGAGCAGGCGGAACGCACGATCCACCGCGCGGGCAACGTCTTCCTGCTCCACGGGCTTAAACTCAAACACCGTGGAGCGGCTCAGAATCGCGTTGTATACGTAAAAATAGGGGTTCTCCGTTGTGGATGCAATCAGCGTGATGCTGCCGTTTTCGATGAACTCGAGCAGCGTCTGCTGTTGTTTCTTGTTGAAATACTGGATCTCGTCGAGGTAAAGCAGGACGCCGTTGACCGCGTGCAGCGTGTTGACCTGCGCCACCACGTCGCGGATATCCGCCGTTGAGGCAGTCGTGCCGTTGAGCTTGCACAGATGCATATTGGTGTTTCGGGCGATGATCGATGCCACAGTCGTTTTGCCGACGCCGGACGGACCGTAAAACACCATGTTCGGGATCTTGCCCGATTCGATGATCCGCCGCAGAACCTTGCCCGGGCCGAGAATATGCTGTTGTCCGACGACGTCGTCCAGCGTTCTGGGCCGGATACGGTCGGCGAGCGGTGCCCTCATTTGCCTTCCTCCAGAAATATCAGATATAAAGCGGGTATTTGCTCAAAAGTGCCGTAACCTTTTCACGGATGGCGTCTGCGCTGTTCTCAAAATCGGTCGCGCACATCCAGATGCACTCGGCGATCACGTCCATATCCGCTTCCTTCAGACCGCGCGTCGTGACCGCCGGTGTGCCGAGACGGACGCCGCTTGTGACGAACGGGCTTCTCTGCTCGTTCGGGATGGTGTTTTTATTCGCCGTGATGTAGACCTCGTCGAGACGGCGCTCCAGCTCCTTGCCGGTCAGGTCGCCCTCGGAGAGGTCGAGCAGCATCAGATGGTTATCCGTGCCGCCGGAGACAAGCTTCATGCCTCGATCGATCAGCCCCTTGGCGAGTGCCTGCGCGTTTTTGACCGTCTGCTCAGCATATGCTTTGAATTCGGGTTTCAGCGCTTCGCCAAGGCAGACAGCCTTCGCCGCGATGATGTGCATCAGCGGGCCGCCCTGCGTGCCGGGGAAAATCGCCTTATCGATCTTCTTTGCCAGCTCCTCACGGCAGAGAATCATGCCGCCGCGCGGGCCACGGAGCGTCTTGTGTGTCGTGGTGGTAACAACGTCCGCGTACGGTACCGGATTCATATGGCAGCCGCCCGCGACAAGACCGGCGATGTGCGCCATATCGACCATCAGATATGCGCCGCAGGCGTCTGCGATCTCGCGGAATTTTTTGAAATCGATGGCACGCGGATAGGCGCTCGCACCGGCAACGATCAGCTTCGGCTTGACCGCCATTGCCTGCTCCATGAGCTTGTCGTAGTCGATCACATGCGTGACCGGGTCAACGCCGTATGCGACAAAATTATAGTAGGTACCGGACATATTGACCGGCGAACCGTGCGTTAAGTGACCGCCCTCGGCGAGATTCATGCCGAGCACCGTGTCGCCGGGCTGCAGCAGCGCAAAGTATACGGCAAGATTCGCCTGCGCACCGGAATGCGGCTGCACATTGGCATGCTCCGCACCGAAGAGCTTGCAGGCGCGGTCACGCGCAATGTTTTCCACAATGTCGACATCCTGGCAGCCGCCGTAATAGCGATGTGCCGGATAGCCCTCCGCGTATTTGTTTGTCAGAACTGTACCCATCGCCGCCAGAACCGCCGGCGAAACGATGTTTTCGGAAGCGATCAGCTCGAGATTGCGGCGCTGGCGCTTGAGCTCAAGCTCCATGGCCTCGCCGATCTCGGGATCCGTCTCCGCTACAAAACCGATCGTGTTCAGAAGATCACCATACATAAGTCATACATCCCTTCGTGGTCATTTGTTTTGATTATACGCTTTTCTTCTCAAAATGGCAATAGGTGATTCACCAAGATATAGTGGATGGCATAAAGCAGGAGCAAATGTGCCGGGTATATAATGTAGAAAAAGTATTTGAGTGAGAAAGCGCCGCGCTTGCCGTTGTAGAGCAGAATCGGGATGCTCGCGGCAATCGCGTAAACCTGTGTGAGATTTCCGTCATAGAGGTATTTGCCGTAGGTGAGCGCCGAAAACGCGAGCGCGTCGATCCCGCGATACTTCTGAAAAAGGAAAAAGCACAGCGGTACGAGTACCCCGTATATGCCGTAGCTGAAATGCAGGAAATACGGCGCAATGATCAGCGCCAGCGCACCGATAAACAGGAAAATATTTCGGCTTTTCGCGGATGCATCGAGCAGGCGCATGACAAGCAGCGCTGTCAGGAGCGTGAAGAGAATATTCTGCCCGCCGAATTCCAGCCACGAGCCGTGGAAAAGCAGGTCGTACGGCACCTCGGATCCAACGGCAAAAATGGCCATACGGATCACGTAGCGCTTGAAATCTCGCGTGTGCTGGTAGCCCTGCACGAGCAGAAAGGCGTAAATCGGCATGGAGATTCGCCCGATATAGCGCAGCCAGATGATCTCCGGGAAGAAAACCGCACCGACATGATCGATGATCATGGTTACGAGCGCAATCATTTTGAGTGTAAATGCGGACATGCAAACCCATCCTTTCGATAAAAATAAATTTACCACCGAATTGCGGTATTGTCAATCGAACACAAAAGGTGTAAAATAAAATTTAAAAAATGACGTATCTCCGGGTTTGGAGACACCCATCCAGTTACACGCTTTTTGGAGGATGCATATGACGAAAAAACAGCGCGCGCTTCTCGCTGTGGAGGCGCTCAAAAAGGAATATCCCGATGCGATCTGCTCTCTCGTTTACACCGACCCCCTGCAGCTTTTGATCGCGACGCGGCTTTCGGCGCAGTGCACGGACGCGCGCGTCAATCTCGTCACGCCGGCACTTTTCGAGCGCTTCCCGACGCTCGACGCGTTCTGCGCGGGCACGGAGGAGGAAATCGCCGAGCTGATCCGCTCCTGTGGCTTATACAAGACGAAAGCGAAGGACATCTACAACATGTGCCATGTTCTGCGGGACGAATACGGCGGCGTGATTCCCGACACGGTCGAGGAGCTGACGAAGCTGCCGGGCGTCGGCAGAAAGACGGCAAATCTCGTCGTTGGCGATATTTACAAAAAGCCTGCCGTTGTGACGGACACGCACTGCATCCGCATCGCCGGACGGCTGGGCCTCACCGAAAGCACGGTGCCGCTTAAGGTGGAAAAAGATCTGCGCGCCGTTTTGCCGCCGGAGGAAAGCAACGACTTCTGCCACCGCACCGTCCTGCACGGACGCGCGGTCTGCTCCGCCAGAAGCCCGAAATGCGAAATCTGCTGTATGCGTGAATTTTGCAAGAATCCCGTACACACATAAAGCCATATGAACGAATTATCACAGAAAGGATGAAAACTATGTTTAAGTTCTGCAAAACCCAGCTTTGGGAATGCTCTCGCACGCTTTCCGACGTTGCGATGGGCAGAAAACCCGCCGAAACCGTGATTCGCCACGCGCGGCTCGTCAATGTCTGCACGCACGAGATTCTCGAGAATACCGATGTTGCGATCGCCTGCGGACGGATCGCGCTCGTCGGCGACGCTTCGCACTGCATCGGTGAAGAAACGAAGGTCATCGATGCTGCGGGTCAGCTCATCGCGCCGGGTTTCCTCGACGGTCACATTCACATCGAGTCCTCCATGATGACGCCGGTCGAGTACGCCCGGGCGGTGCTGCCGCACGGCACGACCGGCATCTACCACGACCCGCACGAGATCTGCAACGTGCTCGGCCTCAAGGGCGTCGACCTGATGGCGGCGGACTCCGCAAAGACCCCGCTCAAGGCGATGCTGACCACCCCCTCCTGCGTACCGGCCGTTCCGGGCTTTGAGGATTCCGGCGCGGAGATCACACCCGCCGATATTGCATCCGAGATGCGCCACGATTACACGGTGGGTCTCGGTGAGATGATGAATTTTCCGGGTATCAACGGCTCTGCGGAAGCGACACACGGCATCACCGGCGAAACGCTGAAGGCCGGAAAGATCGTGACCGGACACTATTCGATCCCGGAGACCGGCTCCGGGCTGAACGCCTACATCGCGAGCGGCGTACGCTGCTGCCACGAATCGACGCGCGCCGAGGATGCGCTCGCCAAGATGCGCCTCGGTATGTATGCGATGATGCGCGAGGGTTCCGCATGGCACGACCTGCAGGAGGTCTCCAAGGCGATCACCGAGCACACGGTCGACACACGGTACGCGGTCATGATCTCGGACGACACGCATCCGCACACGCTGCTCACGGACGGCCACCTCGACCACATCGTGCGCCGCGCCGTTTCGTTCGGTATCGATTTTGTGACAGCCATCCAGATGGTCACGCTCAACTGCGCGCAGTGCTTCAAGATGGACGACGAGCTCGGCTCCATTGCGCCCGGCAAGTGCGCCGATATTGTATTCATCGACAACGAGCGCGACATCAACGTCACACGTGTACTGATTGACGGCGATACCGTCGCGGAAAATGGCAAATTGACGATTGACCTGCCAAAGTCCGAACTGCCCGACTGGGCGATGGACACGATGCACATCGGCGAGGTCATCACTCCGGATACGTTCAAGATTTATACGGATAAAAAGGACTATGCAACGGTGCGCGCGATGGAAATTATTCCGGTGCATGTCGGCGACTACGAGCGCCATGTAAAGCTCAAGGTTGAAAACGGCGAGCTGAAAAGCGATACGGAGCAGGATGTTCTGAAGGCTTTCGTCTTTGAACGGCATAACAACACCGGCAAGCACGGTGTCGGTTTCGTCAAGGGATTCCACGTGCAGTGCGGCGCTATGGCGTCTACCGTAGCGCATGACGCGCACAATCTGCTCGTTGTTGGCACAAACGACGAGGACATGGCGCTCGCGGCGAACACGCTGATCGCCTGCGGCGGCGGTGAGGTCATTGTGCAGAACGGCAAAGTGCTTGGCTGTGTGCCTCTCCCCTTTGCCGGCCTGATGAACACGAAGTCTGCCGAGGAAATGAACGCGCTGGTCGAACAGCTCGGCGGCGCCTGGAAGGCGATTGGATGCGATATCCAGTCTCCGTTCATGACGATGGCGCTGATTCCGCTCGCCTGCCTGCCCGAGCTGCGCCTGACTGACCGCGGCCTTGTGGACTGCACAACCTTCTCTTTCACAGATCTCGAGGTGGAAGACGAATAAGGAAATCAATATTCAGGAATGGGAGTCTTACAATATGGAACATGATTTTGAAACGCTCGTTTCCCGCCGCAACTGCGGTTCCGGCAAATGGGAAATGATGCTCAAATGCAATCCGGATATTGCAGAAGGTATTGCGCCGCTTTCCGTCGCGGATATGGAGCTGAAGAATCCGCCCGAGATCATCGAGGGTCTGAAGGATTACCTCGACACGCACATTCTCGGTTACACCTCGCCGACGGACGCCTATTATGAAGCGGTCTGCGGCTGGATGAAGCGCCGTCATAACTGGGAGGTTAAGCCCGAGGAGATCATCGTGACCGCCGGCGTGGTTACCGCGCTGTTCACAGCGGTACTCGCCTACACCGAGCCGGGCGACGGTGTCATCACCATGCCGCCGGTTTACGGCCCCTTCGGCTTCTCTATCAAGCAGAACGACCGCGTGAACGTCGAGTGCCCGCTGATCAACGACAACGAAAAATACACGATCGATTTCGAGCAGTTCGAAGCGCTCTGCGCCAAGGACGAGAACAAGATGTTCATTCTCTGCAGTCCGCATAATCCGGCGGGTCGCATCTGGACAAAGGCGGAGCTTTCGAAGATCGGTGAGATCTGCGCAAAGCATCATGTCTTTGTCGTGAGCGATGAGATCCATTTTGATCTCATCATGCCCGGTCACGAGCACATCGTATTCCCGAACGCCTGCGAAAACGGCTGTCCCGAGTACATCGTCTGCACCGCGCCGAGCAAGACCTTCAATCTCGCGACACTCCAGACGTCGAATATCGTGATCCCGGATAAAGAGAACCGCAAGAAATTCCAGAGCATTCTCGATACGATCCATATCAACGCCGCTGCGGCGCTCGGTCTTGAGGCGTGCCGTCTCGGCTACACCGAGTGCGAAGCATGGCTCGAGGAGGTCATCGACCTGATCTGGAACAACTTCCGCTTCTGCGCGAAGTTCATCGACGAGAACTGCCCCGGCATCACCTACAGCCCGCTTGAGGGCACCTATCTGATGTGGATCAACTGCGAAACACTCGGTCTGGACGACGACAAGCTGCACGAGCTGCTGCACAAACACGATATCTACTGCAACGACGGCCGCTTCTTCTCGGCGGGCGGCGAGCGGCATATCCGCATCAATCTCGCAGGTCCGACCGCGATGATCGAAAAGGCGATGCACCGCTTCAAGGAAGCCTGCATGGAAGCACACAACGGATAAACCCTATAATGTAAGCACGGAGCAGACAATGTTTAAAAGCATTGCCTGCTCCGTTTATTTCACATGTTTATTCTATACCGAGTGCATCTTTCGCGAGACGATCCGCAAGGTCGTTGTATTTGTCCCCCGAATGCCCCTTGACTTTCACAAACCGGAACCGGAGCTTTTCCGCCGCTTTGGCACAGAACGCGCGGTACGCGACGGTGCCGGGCTTGTTGGCTTTCCATTCGCCGGTCGCCCATTTGGAGACGCCCTCGTAATCGTGGTAAATTGTGACGGCGGGAACCCCGTGCTCGATGCAGTACGTCATGACCGTTTCGGCGCCCTTGATCTCCCCCGCGACATTATGCATCTGCGCAAGCTGTGGATCGTCAAACTTCTGCGAGAAGTGCTGCTCCTCATTGTTCAGAAACAACACGGCGCCGCAGGAAAATTCGTGCGTTCCGGCGTGATAGCTGCCGTCCACATAGGCGACGGCGCCGTCTCCACCTTCGGGCGCGCTCGCAAGGCTGTCCGCCCCCTGCATGTACGCCTCGGCTTCTCCGAGTGTCGGAAAGCTTTTGAAGGACGCGCCCTTAAAGCCTGTCGTTTGCGCGCGGCATTCGTCCCAAGTTTCGAAAATACCCGTTTTTCTGCCCGCTCGAACTGCATAATATTTTTTTGCCATATTCGCTTCGTTCCCTTCTGCGTGATACGAAACAGTATACCAGCAGGAGGCACCGCATGCAAGCAAATTTTGTTTTTCCGTAGTCGGGACCGAAAATTTTGTCGAAAAACGTTGACGCCAAACCAAAAGCACAGTATACTTATTATATATAACTTGATATATTTGATTGCATCTTTTTATATGCTTTAGGATGAAGGTCGGTGATCTTGTGCGCATGTCCCTTCACATGAAACACCCATGCCGCAGCTTTCGGCTTGCGGCATTGACAGTCGCGCTGTGCTTTTTCAGCGTCTGTATCCCTTCCCCCGTCTTTGCCGCAGAAACGCGTACGCATACGCTTTACAGCGGCCCAACAGAGAAATCCGCTGCGGTCGCTGTATTTTCAGATGGCGACACCGTCACGGTTCTGGACCGGATGAACGATTCCTGGGCACGCATTGTGTTGGAGGACGGCACGATCGGCTACTGCGGCAGCGAGCTGCTCGGCGGTTGCAGTTCGATGGAAGTTTCATCTGAGTTTGTGTCGGTTGCAAAGACGCTCAATCCCATTTCCATCCGCGCAAAAGCAGATCCGGATTCTGCGGTCATCGGCAAGCTTGCGGCAAATGTGCATGTGGCATTACTCTCCGGCACGGAGGAAAGCGGATACTTTAAGGTTGCCGTGCACGGTTCGATTACCGGTTACCTTCCGGAAGATGCCATCACGCTGCTTGATAAAGGGACTGCGATTATCCGTACAGCGCCAAAGCTCTCAGCCGACGGTGCGAAAACGGAAACCGAGGCGCGCGCACGGCTTCGTGCGCTTTCCCAATACTTTGAGGACGGGCGGTACTGGAATTATATCGACACAGGGCTTCCCTGGGGAGAAGGAACAGCCTTTTCTGTAACGGATGTTCCCTGCGCACACACAAGATGCGGGTACAATTACTGCAACGTATATGACGGCGCAATGATCGAGTATTTTCCGGAATACGGGATCGGCTTGCAGTGCCTCGGTTATGCCAGCCTGATGAGCGATCTGATTTTCGGTACAGATGCACCGGTCACATTGCACTACGACTTCGATCGGGTGCGTGTCGGCGATCATATCCGGCTTGTCGATTACGAGCATTCCATGCTTGTAACGGACGTCGGTACGCGGCTGGATGGGACGCGCTACATCCGCGTGACGGAAGTCAACGCCGACTATGAGAACTGCGAAATCCACTGGGATCGGTTAATTACGGAAAAGGAGCTTTACGCGCTGGGCGATATCGTCAAGATTTTTACCCGGTATGAAAACTAAACCGAATAAGCCAAAAGCTGTCGCCTGATCGATGTACGGCGGCAGCTTTTTTGCACAAAATGCCGATTTCAGGTATAGCAGCCATTTGTCAGAATTAATTAAGTTGTTATTCCCTCTGATACATTGTATAATAGGATTGAATCTTTAAGTGGTATCGTTGAGAAAGGAAGTTTTTTCATGAGCAAGAAAAAAACAGGACTGATCGTTGGCATAGCCGCTGCGGTGCTCGTTCTTGCGGGAGCCGCTGTGTGGTTTTTCTTCTTTCGGGCGCCGGCAGTACCGAACGACCCGAATGAAATCGCCTTCGTCTCTCCGGTTTCAGACATCACCTCTTCAGGTGGACTCGGCATCGTCACAAAATTTTCCGGTGTCGTCGAGCCACAGAAAACGCTCGCGGTACAGAAGGACGAGACCAAAAAGGTCAGCGAGCTGTATGTTGCGGTCGGGCAGGAGGTCGCCGTCGGCGACAAGCTGTTCAGCTATGACACGGATGACCTCGCTCTCCAGCTTCAGGAGGCGGAGCTTCAGCTTGAAAGCCTCGGAAACCGCATCTCCACGCTGAATCAGCAGATCGAGAGCCTGCAGAAAGAAAAGAACAACGCGCCGTCTGACGAACAGCTCTCCTACACCTTGCAGATCCAGTCCATTCAGCTGGAGATCAAGACGACCGAATACGATCAATCCGCTAAAGCAAAAGAAATCGAACAGCTCAAAGCGTCAGTTGAAAATTCGGATGTTCTTGCGGAGATGGCCGGCGTTGTCAAGGAAATCAACGAAGGAAATAATCCGAACGAGGAATATTACGGTTCGGATTCCGGCGCCAACGCGTACATCACGATTCTTGCGACCGGGCAGTATCGAGTGAAAGCGACCGCGACGGAATTCAACATTCAGAGCTTGCAGGAAGGTATGCCGGTCAAGGTTACCTCCCGCATCGATCCTGACGCGAGCTGGACCGGCATCATAGATACCATTGAGCGCGAGCCGGTTTCCAACAACCAGAATATGTATATTTCTTACGGCAATGAAGACTCCTTTACGCCGGCCTCCAAATATAATTTCTATATTCTGCTCGACAGCTTTGACGGTCTGATGCTCGGCCAGCACGTCTATGCGGAGCCGGATTACGGAAACACAATCAAAACCGGCCTCTGGCTTCCGGGCTACTACATCTTTACAGAAGGCAGCGACAGCTACGTCTGGGCAGCAACGGAGCAGAATAAGCTCGAAAAGCGCAAGATCTCCCTCGGCCAATATGATGGTGAAATGGATGAGTATGAGATTCTGTCCGGCGTCACGAACGAGGATCGGCTTGCCGTGCCGGCTGAGAATCTGCACAGCGGCATGTACGCGATGGAGGGTTCCGGCTACGGCGATATGCTTCCGGCGGGAGATATGCTGATGGATGGCGACATATCGATGGACGGAGATATGCCGATGGATTTTGCCGATGACGGCGGCATGTCTGCAAACGGAGGTGCCGTGGGATGATACTGGAGCTGCACAATATTGATAAAACGTATCTGCAGGGCAAAATGGAGGTTCCCGTCCTGAAGAATATCTCGCTCACGGTCGACGAAGGTGAGTATGTTGCGATCATGGGGCCGTCCGGTTCGGGAAAAACGACGCTGATGAACATCATCGGCTGTCTCGATCTGCCGACTGCCGGTACATACAGTCTTGCGGGCGAGAATATCATCGGCAGCAGTGAAAAGAAGCTTTCGGAGATCCGCCTGAACTCGATCGGCTTTGTGTTCCAGAGCTTCCACCTTCTACCGCGCCAAAGCGCCGTGGAGAACGTTGCGCTCCCCCTGCTCTATGCGGGTGTGTCGAAGAGAAAACGCCGTGAGCGCGCTATCCGTGCGCTGGAACGTGTTGGTCTCGGAGATCGTGTGGATTTCAAACCGAACCAGCTCTCCGGCGGCCAGTGCCAGCGCGTCGCAATTGCCCGCGCCATTGTCAACAATCCGAAAATTCTGCTCGCAGATGAGCCGACCGGCGCGCTGGACAGCCAATCCGGCGCACAGATCATGGAGCTGTTCCAGACGCTGAACGATGAGGGTGTTACCGTCGTTATGATTACGCATGACATGGACGTCGCAAACCACGCAAAGCGGATTCTGCACATCCGCGATGGCCGCTTTGCAGAGCAGACGGCGCTTGACCGGGAGGTGACGGCATGAGATACGGTGCGCGGCTGTCAGCCAAAAAGATTATTCTGATCGTTGTTTCCTGCCTGGTTGCGGCGGCACTTGTGGTAACAGGGATTCTGTTTGCTATAAACAGCCGTACAGCCAACGCGACGATCGACGTCGAACAGGTTTCCATGGTTTCCACGATGTACTGGGGCGACCAGTCCAGCACTAACGGCACAGCGACGAGCGACTTTGTGCAGGAGCTGTATCCGGATACCACCAAATCCATTTCGGAGATCTTTGTTCAGGAAGGCCAGAGCGTTAAAATCGGCGACACACTGCTGCAGTATGATACGACACGGCTGGAACTGACTGTGGAGGGCAAGGAGCTGGAGGTCGAAAAGCAGAAGTACGAGCTTGAGCAGGCGAACAAGGAGCTGACGCAGCTTCAGAATACGACGCCGTATGTCGAGCCAACACCTCCTCCCTACGTTCCCGAGCCAACACCTACACCGGTGCCGGAATCCAAGGCCAAGCTCTATTCAGAGATTACCGTGCATTCCAAGCCGTTCAAGGGCACCGGCACGACGGAGGATCCGTACGTGTTTCTCTGTACAGAGGACTGCGTATTGACGAAAGACTTCCTGATGCGGCTGCTGGGCCTCGACGGCTTGAAGCCCACCCCGACGCCGGAACCCAGCGCAGAGCCGACGCCCGAAGTCACGCCGACGCCGGAGCCGTCTGCGGAACCGACCGCTGTACCCACAGAAGAACCGACTCCGGAACCGACGAAGACCCCGGAATCGTCGCCGGAGGTCTCGGGTATGGCGTGGCTTCGCAACCTGACCACATCGGAAGCGGATGATCCGGATTTTGAACTGCCGAACGGCCCGTTCGCCGCACGTTTTGAGGTGCACGAAGAGGACAATGAAAACCTTCCGTTCCTCAAGGGTTGGGTCATGGATGGCAGCCGGATTTCCGCCGGCTTTTTGACGGAGATCAGCAAAAGTCCGGAGGATAACATCGACATGCTCGATCTGGATACGGGTGTTCCCGGCATCATGCCGATGAGTTACGCGGATTCTATGTACACGGCCGAGCAGCTCAAAGAGATGATTGCGCAGAAAAAACAGGAGATCAAGGATCTGGAGCTCAGCGTCAAGCAGGCAAAGATTGATCTGAGCAAGGCGGAGCTGGAGCTGGAAAACGCCACGGTGATATCCACTGTGAATGGCACGGTCAAGACGCTGACCGATCTGGACTCGGCGCTCTTCTCCGGCACACCGTTCCTCGTTGTTTCCGGCGGCGACGGCTTCTATGTGACGGGCACGCTGAATGAATCCTTGCTGGGCCGCATTCATGTCGGCGATTACATCACGGCGTCCTCTTGGGAAACAGGAATGAGTTATTCGGCGGAGATTGTCAAGATCTCCGATTTCCCCCTTGATTCCAACAACTATTATTACGACGGTTCATCCAACCCAAACACCTCGAATTATACGTTTACAGCGTTCATTCAGGATGCCGAGGGGCTTCAGAATGGCATGTGGCTCGATATCATCCTGCAGGCCGGCGCTGAGGAGGATGTTCCAAGCGATACGTTCTATCTTTCCAAAGCGTATATCCGCAGCGACGACGTCGGTCGGTATGTCCTGAAGGTGGGCAGCGACAAGCGCGTACACAAGGAATACGTTCAAACCGGCAAAACCGTCTACAACGAATATCTTGAGATCAAGAGCGATAATCTGACACAGGACGACTACGTGGCCTTCCCCTACGGCACAGCCGCGATCGAAGGCGCAAAGGCAAACCTTCCGGAAGATGTCGAAATCGACGGTGAGGAGGACATTGAGCAATGATTGAAAATATCAGACTTTCCTTTCAGGGCATCTGGTCGCATAAGATGCGCTCCTTTCTGACGATGCTCGGCATCATCATCGGCATTGCCTCCATTATCTCTATTGTTTCCACGATTAAGGGCACAAACGAGCAGATCAAGAAAAACCTGATCGGCTCCGGCACCAACACGGTGCAGATTCAGCTCTATCAGGGCGATTATCCGTATGAGATTCTGTATTACGGTATGCCGTCCGGCGTTCCGGTCTGTTCCCCCGAAACGCTTGAGGAAATCAAACAAGTCGCGAATGTGGAGGACGCTGCGCTGTACACCAGCCGTACAGACTACAACAACGCTGTCTATTACGGCAACAACGGCATCACCGGCACGCAGGTCTTTGGCGTGGACAACGACTATTTTTCCACAAACGGACTTGTTCTGAAAAGCGGGCGCGGCTTCGTGGAGAGCGATTTTACAGAGTTCCGCTCTGTGGCGCTGATCGATACCGGAACTGCCGATTCGCTTTTTGACGGCAAAGATCCGGTCGGCAAAACGATCGAGATCAACCAGCTTCCGTTTACCGTAATCGGCGTTGTCGAAGAGGACGCGAAGTTCGAACCGGTTATCAACTCCATCGAGGAGTATTACACGTATTACGCAAACCGTTCCTCAACACGTATTTTCCTCTGCAATGCGGTGTGGCCAGCAATTTATTCCTTTGACGAGCCGCAGAATGTCGCAATCCGTGTTTCCAGCACGGAGGCCATGACAGATGCCGGAAAGGCAGTGGCGGACATTCTGAATGCGCAGATCACGGAAAACACCGAGATCCAGTATCAGGCGCAGGATCTCCTGAAGCAGGCAGAAGAGCTGCAGAACCTCAGCAATTCGACAAACAATCAGTTGATTTGGATCGCCAGCATCTCCCTGCTCGTCGGCGGCATCGGCGTTATGAATATCATGCTCGTATCCGTCACGGAGCGCACGCGGGAAATCGGCCTGAAGAAAGCGATCGGCGCCAAGAAAAGCCGAATTCTCTGGCAGTTTTTGACGGAGGCGGCTGTGCTGACAAGTCTGGGCGGTCTGGTCGGCGTCGGCGCGGGTATCGGTCTGGCGGAGATTATCTCGCAGGTGACCTCTGCCCCGGTTGCCATCAGCTTCCCCTCCATCATCATCGCCGTGGTTTTCTCCATGGTGATCGGCATCATCTTCGGTCTTCTCCCCTCTTTCAAGGCGGCGAACCTGAATCCCATCGACGCACTGCGTCACGAATAAGCACATATGCAAAAGCGCCGGGTTTTCCAGAAAAACGGAAAGCCCGGCGCTCTTTTGCGCGTATTTATTGGTTTGCAGACGCACGGATAAATGCTTCGTGCCATTCGGGGAAGCGCTGCTTGATGCGCACCGGTTTCAGATCCGGCGTCGTGAAACAATGCTGGGACGTGCCGGTACAGCTCAGAAGTCCCGTCTCCTTGCTGTGTCCGGTATAGACGACCTCAAAGCGCACGCCGTTGTAGTTTCGGATCCCAAGCTCCAGTACGATGGTTTCATCAAACCGGATTGGGTGCTTATATGTACACGATACGCCGAGCACGGGAATCAGAATGCCGTTTTCCTCCATCATTCGGTAAGGAAGCCCGAGCTGACCGAGCAGGTCAATCCGGGCTTCTTCAAACCAGCGAATGTAATTGGAGTGGTGCACGATTCCCATTTGATCGGTCTCATAGTATTTTGCAGCCCGTTCAAATGTAAACATGAAATTGCCTCACAGATGCATATCGATCAGATTCGCGTAGAAATCCTTCTGGTGCGCGCCGATTTCCGTGGTGATCGGCTGGCCGTCCTTGAACAGAATTACGGTCGGGATACTCTCGATGCCGTACTTCGCGGCAAGCTCCTGCTCCTCGTCCACATCGATCTTTGCGACGGCCGCACGGCCCGCATATTCCTCGGCGACCTGCTCGATGAACGGCGCGATCATCCTGCACGGTCCGCACCAGGTCGCGAAAAAGTCGACGAGAACGAGTTTGTTTTCCTGAAGCAGTGCTTCAAAGGTATCTGCTGTCGGATGTAAGATAGCCATGATGATTTCCTCCTGATAAGAATTATTCATACGGAATGATTTCAGCTGAAAGGATTGTGACGTCTTTCAGCGGCTTATTGTTTTCATCGGTCTCCACCTGCATGATGTCGCGCACCACATCGAGACCTTCAAAGACCTGCGCAAAAACGGTGTGTCCGGTGCCGGCTGTGGAATACGCGCCGTCGAGATGCGAGTTACCGCCGTTTTCCTCATAGAGCGTCTTATAGGCGTCTGTTACAATTTCCATATTCAGCACACCGCCGTACATCGCCGTGAACGCCTCCGGCGCGGACTCGTAGTATGCATAATACTGCTCATACATGTCCCAGTTTATTGTACCCGGCGTGACCGCGTTTATGAAAAACTGGCTGCCGTTCGTGTTGGCGCCGCGATTTGCACAGGACACCGCGCCGGTGATGTTGACAAGATTCGTGTGGAATTCATCCTCGAAGTCCTCACCCCAGACACTTTCACCGCCGGTTCCGTTGCCGTTCGGGTCACCGCCCTGAATCATAAAATCATCCATGACGCGGTGGAAGGTCAGACCGTCGTAATAGCCGGAGAGCGCAAGCGATTTGAAATTGTAGACCGCTTTCGGCGCGGCATCCGGGAAGAAGCGCATTTTAATCTTGCCGAAATCAGTGGTCAGCACGCAGATTTCCTCCCCCTGTTCGGGCAACTCGAGCTGGTAGCCGAGCTTTTCCTTATCGGCTCCCGCTGTGGGCTTCAGACTTTCGGCGGCAACTATGCCCTCTGTGCCGACGACTTTCTCCGCTGCGGTTGTCCCTCCCGCGCAGGCGGAGAGCGAAACGGCTGCAAGCAGAGCCGCACACAGCATACAGATTTTCTTCATATTCGGATATCCTTTCACATCAAAGCTTTGTGGCTTTGTAAGAATTATACAGATTTATTTTAATACATTCTGCCGCAACAATCAAGTACTTTGAGATACACTTAACGAAAAGTTAAGAAAGTGCATGTTTCCCGTCTGCCAAACATATAGTTGGATTGTAATTAAAAGGAGTGAGCAGAAAGGTACGTGATTTCATAAATGAAGTTTTATCCGGAAGGCCATCTGATCGACAGAGCCGAAAACAAAGCCGCTATGCTGAACGCCGCCGCACTTTCCGACGCCATGCGCGACGCGCGCATTCTGGAAGCCCGCAGCATGATCTGCGATAATGAACACAACCTGATCGTCGATCTGAAATGCATGCGCGGGATCATTCCGCGCGAGGAGGGCGCGCTCGGCATCCGCGAGGGTACCGTGCGGGACATTGCGATCATTTCGCGTGTCAACAAACCCGTGTGCTTTATTGTTACGGATTTTATCCGCGACGCGTATGGGCGGATCACCGCGGTGCTTTCCCGCCGCAAGGCGCAGGAACGCTGTATGGAGCAATATATTTCCCGCCTCGTGCGCGGCGATGTGATCGATGTGCGCATCACGCATCTGGAGCCGTTCGGCGCTTTTGCGGACATCGGCTGTGGCATCGTCTCTCTGCTGCCTATCGACGCCATCTCTGTCTCCCGGATCGATCACCCGCGGGAAAGGCTCACGGTCGGCATGGATATCCGCGCTGTGATCCGCGCCAAGGATGAAAACCGCATCACGCTGAGCCACAAAGAGCTTCTGGGTACATGGAAGCAAAACGCCGAACGTTTCCGAGTCGGTGAAACTGTCGCCGGCATTGTGCGTAGCGTGGAATCCTACGGCATCTTTATCGAGCTGACGCCGAACCTCGCCGGATTGGCGGAGCTCAAGGAAAACGTGCAGCCCGGCCAGCAGGCCAGCGTGTTCATCAAGAGTATCCTGCCCAACCGCATGAAGGTGAAGCTTGTCATCGTCGAATGCTTCGACTATGCCTATAAACCCGAGCCGCCGGTCTACTTCTTCGACGGCGACCATATGGATAAATTCATCTACTCACCGCCAGAGAGCGAAAAGCATATTGAGACCATATTTTGATGTAGTGAGAGGGGCGCTTTAGACGCTCCTCTCCTTTTTATTGAAAACATGCAAAAAATCTTTACCTTTTCACATGGACAAAACATGCAAAATGTGATAGACTTTTCTCTATAATTCGACGAGATTCGTCTCGCCCTGACCTAATCGTCTCGCCCTGACCTAAATTTATATTGTATATCGGAGCAGAAAAAAATGAAACGAATGAATGTAAACCATACACCACTCAAGATTGGCGCTGCTGTGATCCTCGTCGTGCTGATTGTTGTTCTTATAGTTTCTATTTTCATGCATTTTTCTCCCGCGGATTCGACGATCGAACAGGGGCTGGCGTATTTAGAGCGCCTTGAGCAGCAGGATGAATCAGCGATTGAAGCGCAAATCCGATACATAAGGCAACAGGAACGGCTGGAACTTATGCGTTCCGGCGAGCTTTCCGTATGGGATCAGTTTGAAGAGTTTGTAATTCTCGGTGATTCACGTGCTGTGGGATTCTATTATTATGACTTTCTTCCCGCTGATCGCGTTCTTGCTGAAGGAGGCGCGACAATTGCGGACGTTCAAAGCCACATGGATGAACTGATCGCTCTTGATCCAAAAGAAATTTTTCTTTGCTATGGCTTAAACGATGTAAGCATCGGATACTGGAATACACCCGCTGAATATGTGGCCGCGTTGCAGGATGTACTGGAAACGCTCCAGACGAATTTTCCCGATGCACAAATCTATATCAGTTCCATACTGATCGCCCGAGATCCCGCATTTGAGCAATCTTCTAAATGGCTGGAAATTCCGGATTACAACACGGCCGTACGTGAATTCTGCGAAAAGAATCACTACAGCTATATCGATAATTCCGAGCTGTGCGCTCAATATGCTGATCTTTGGGAGCCTGATGGTATTCATGTCAATGAGGCTTTCTATCCGTATTGGGCGACAAACATGATCGCGGAGGTATTTCAAAATGAAACGGATTTCTGACTATTGGATTCCCTGTGTTATGGGTGTGCTGGTCATTTTATTGATCGCATTTCTTGTTCTTTTGCAGTCTGATGGCAAAATCAGCGATACATCCATAGAGGATGTTTCGGCTGCCGCTACGGATTCTCTGGATATGTCTGCCATGCAGGCGGCAGACAGCAATATGATCAAACGGCTTTACGGACTAAACCCAAGTGAATATGAGGGAATCGTGCTGTACTATCCGGTCACAAATATGGACGCTCAAGAGCTTTTGATTGTTCGGATGAAAGATACTTCCCAGCAGGATACCGTGGCTGCAGCCATAGAGAGTCGATTGACAGCGCAAAAAAACAGCTTTGAAGGTTATGGCGTCGAGCAGTTCGAGCTTCTGTCGAACAGCATCACGGAGATTTCCGGTAATTATGCGTTCTTTATTGTCCATCCGGATGCAAAAACGGTGTTGGCAAACATCAGGAAAGTTTTGTGAAAGAGGAAAGTTCAATGGTATTTAATAGTATTCTCTTTATTTTTGTTTTTCTTCCTGTCTCTCTCCTGCTATATTATGTCACGCCGACGCGCGGCAAAAATCTGATTCTTGCCTTGACCGGATTGGTTTTCTATTCCTGGGGAACACCGGAATATATCGTTTTGATGCTGTTCAGTATCCTCTTCAACTATCTGGCTGGGCTTGATATTGGCCGCAGCAAAGAGAAGTCCCAAAGCAGGCGCGCTCAGGTTATGTTGATTGCATCAGTGGCTGTGAATTTGCTGCTTCTCGGTTTCTTCAAATATTGGGAGTTTCTGCTCAATAATATCAACGGACTTCTGCACACATCATTTAAAAGTGCAGAACTGCCGATGCCCATCGGTATTTCTTTCTACACTTTCACAATTCTCTCCTACTTATTTGATGTATATCATGAAAAAGTATCCGCACAGAAAAACTTGATTGATCTTTCTGCCTATGTAACCTTTTTCCCAAAGCTAATCTCCGGCCCAATAGTCGAATACAACCAGATGGAGCCACAGCTGAAAAAACGTCATGTCGATATTGTTAAATTCGGTGAAGGTGCGCGGCTTCTGATTTTGGGTCTTGGAAAGAAAGTGATCCTGGCCGATAATCTGAACGCGGCGTTTATTGCCGTTACAGGTTTGGATTCCGTTTCCGTTCTTTCTGCCTGGCTCGGCTGTATCCTGTACACTTTACTGATCTACATGGATTTCAGCAGCTATTCTGATATGGCAATTGGCATTGCAAAAATGTTCGGCTTTGAAATTGAAAAGAATTTTGACTATCCCTATTGCTCCAAATCCATCACGGAATTCTGGCGAAGATGGCATATTTCTTTGGGGCGCTGGTTCCGAGACTATATTTACATTCCGTTGGGCGGCAATCGCTGCAGTACACTGACCAATATCCGGAACATCCTCATCGTATGGTTTCTGACCGGATTCTGGCACGGAGCGGCGTGGAACTTCATTTTCTGGGGGCTTTATTATGGTGCACTTCTGCTGATCGAAAAATTCCTTATGAAGGACATCCTTTCGTATATTCCTTCTGCTGTGCAGCATGTTTTTTCTGTGTTTCTTGTTATGATCGGATGGGTCTTCTTCTTCTCCCCATCCCTTTCCTTTGCATTTTCATGGATTGGCATGATGTTCGGAATCGGCGCCGCAGGTGCTGTGGATACAGCCGCTCTGTATTATCTGGCCGGAAACGGCTTGCTGATGCTTATTTCTGCAATTGGCTGTACGCCGGTGGCTGCTAAAATCGGAAGGCGCGTTTTGAATATCGGAAAAGGCGGCACTATCGCTGGTGTTCTTTGCAGCGCAGCCATACTTCTGTGTTCTATCGCATATATGATCAATGCAACATACAGCTCGTTCCTGTATTTCAAGTTCTAGGAGGTGCAATCATGGAAGAAAACAATCTGTCTCACCGCCCCACTCGTCGGGGATCTTCCGAGCGTGCACGCCGGCGCCGCATGCGCGATTTTAACCGTCTGACGGCTCTTCTTTTAGCTGCTGTAATCCTCGTGCTGACCCTTGTGAATTTGTTGGTTCCTGATCGGGAGTTCTCCGAAAATGAAAACCGTATGCTTACGGTTTTTCCAAAGCCTTCTTGGTCAGATATTTCCGACGGCAGCTACATGAGCAGCCTGAGCAGTTATATGACCGACCAATTCGTTGGGCGGGACAATTGGATCTCGTTTAAACTGACGCTGGACAAGCTTCTTGGCAAGAGAGAGGCAAACGGCGTATATTTGGGGAAAGAGGATTATCTGATCGGTATCCCTTCTGAACCGGACTGGGAACATGTGGATCGCAATTTACAGGCTATCAATGCCTTTGCACAGAGCCATTCTGATCTAAGCATCCATATGTCGATTGTTCCGAACGCGGCTTGTGTTTTATCGGATTTTCTTCCCCAAAATGCACCTGTGCGGGATCAGCGCGCCGATCTTGCCGCGCTGCAGAGTAAGCTGGACAGTTCCGTCGCGTTTATTGATGTAACGGAGGATCTGACCGCGCACGCATCTGAAGGACTGTATTACCGCACGGATCACCATTGGACCACATTGGGTGCTTACTATGCATTTTTGAGCATGGCAGATTCTCTCCAAATTTCAGATCCGCTTCTAAACTACAATAAATATACTGTATCGGATTCTTTCAGCGGTACGCTTGCCTCCAAAAGCGGATGCCATGCCGTTCAGGATTCAATCGAGGTATTTGAACCCCTTGGAACGGATGTGCAGTATTATGTGATCTATTCCGATACACATGAAAAATCTGCATCGCTATATCAATCTGCATATCTGAAGGAGAAAGATCAATACGCTGTTTTTCTCGGCGGAAACCACCCGATGGTCACGATCCGTACGACCAACAATAACAATCGCAGCCTGCTGGTCATCAAAGACTCCTACGCCAATTCCCTCATTCCTTTCCTTGTGCCGTACTATGAGGAAATCATTCTGGTCGATCCCCGCTACTACTACGACAGCGTTGAGAGTATTATTTCCAGTGAGCTCATTACCGACGTGCTTTTTCTCTATAATCTGGACACGTTCCTTGGCGATACCTCGCTGGCGGATGTTCTTGTGCAGTAATTATCACATATCAAAAGGATCCCGTTGCGGTATTACCCACAGCGGGATCCTTTTCGTATATCTAGGCTATTTGGCTTCGAAGGTATATTTGCCATCTTTGAAGTCGCAGACGTATGTGCCGCCGGCCTTCATTTTTCCTTCGAGCATTTCCTCGGAAATGGGGTCTTCCATCTTGCTCCGGATAGCTCTGCGCAGCGGTCTTGCGCCGTAGATCGGGTCAAAACCGGCGTTGGCCACGGCTTCGACCGCAGCTGGTGTAAACTCAACCGCGATGTCCATGTCCGCGAGCTGACTCTTGAGCACCTCGAGCATCTTACCTGCGATCTTCTGGATATCCTCGTGCTGGAGCTTACGGAACACGATGATGTCGTCTACACGGTTGATGAATTCCGGACGGAACACCTTTTTGAGCTCGCCCATGACAAGATCCTTGATGCGTTCGAAGTCGCTGACTTCGGTGTTCTGCGGTGTATCCATCGAGAAGCCGAGACGCTCCTGCTGCTTTTCGGTAATCAGCCGCGCGCCGATATTCGACGTCATGATGATAACCGTATTCTTGAAGCTGACCACTCTGCCCTGCGCGTCGGTCAGGCGGCCGTCGTCGAGGATCTGGAGCAGCATGTTGAACACATCGGGATGCGCCTTTTCGATCTCATCGAAGAGCACGACCGAGTACGGCTTGCGGCGCACAGCCTCTGTAAGCTGACCGCCCTCGTCAAAGCCAACGTATCCCGGAGGAGAACCAACCAGACGCGACACGGTGTGCTTCTCCATGTATTCGGACATATCGAGACGGATCATGGCCTTTTCGTCGCCAAACATCGCTTCTGCAAGCGCCTTACACAGCTCAGTCTTGCCGACGCCGGTCGGACCGAGGAAGATGAATGAGCCGATCGGGCGATTCTTATCTTTCAGACCGACACGGCCGCGGCGGATCGCCTTGGCAATAGCAGCAACGGCTTCATCCTGCCCGATTACACGCTTGTGGAGGGTATCCTCAAGCTTCAGCAACCGTTCGCTTTCCTCCTGCGTGAGCTGGACAACCGGAATGCCGGTCCACATAGCGACGATCTCTGCGATATCTTCTGCCTTTACGACGCTGTTGCTGCGCTCATTCTGCGCCGCCCACGCGTTCTTCTTCTGCTCAAGCTCATCAGACAGGGCTTTTTGCTTGTCGCGCAGCTCAGCCGCACGTTCAAAATCCTGCTCATTAACAGCCGCCGCCTTGTCGATCTCGACTTCCTTGATGCGTTTTTCGATCTCCTGCAGATCCTCCGGAGCCGTAAAGGTTCTGAGCCTTACACGCGATGCGGCCTCATCGACGAGATCAATCGCCTTATCGGGCAGGAAACGGTCCGCAATATAGCGGGACGACAGCCTTACAGCGCTTTCGATCGCCTCATCCGTAATCTGCACCTTGTGGTGCGCCTCATAGCGATCCTTGAGACCCTGCAAAATCTGGATGGCTTCTTCTTCGGTCGGCTCGCCGACACTGACGGGCTGGAACCGGCGCTCCAAAGCGGCATCCTTTTCAATATATTTTCTATACTCATTCGTCGTCGTTGCGCCAATCACCTGGAAGTCGCCGCGCGCCAGAGCGGGCTTTAGGATATTGGCGGCGTCGGTGGAGCCTTCTGCGGAGCCTGCGCCGATGATCGTATGCAGCTCATCAATGAAGAGAATGATGTTGCCATCCTTTTTCACTTCGTCGATGGCGGCCTTGATGCGCTCCTCAAAGTCGCCGCGGTACTTGGAGCCCGCGACCATGCCGGTAAGGTCGAGCGAAATCAAGCGCTTGCCCTTCAGAAGCTCCGGAACCTCACCCTCGTGAATCTTCAGCGCCAGCCCTTCCGCAACGGCGGTCTTGCCGACGCCCGGCTCGCCGACGAGCACCGGATTGTTCTTTGTGCGGCGGGACAAGATCTGGATCACACGCTCGATCTCTGTGTGACGGCCGATAACCGGGTCAATCTTGCCTTCCGCCGCCATCTTGGTCAGATCGCGGCCGTACTTCTCCAGCGCGCTGCCGCCTTCCTTTTCTCCCTGTTCGGCATTCGGATACGGCATACCGGACTGCTTATCGACCGAATAGCCCTCCGAAAGCGCGGCTGAAAGCTCATTGACGACGCGCTGCGGGTCAACGCCGAGCATCTGGAGAAAACGCACCGCGAAGCTCTCGCCATCCTCAATGATGGCGATCAGGAGATGCTCTGTGCCGACATAATTGCTGCCGAGCTTGGAGGCCGCCAGCTTTGCCATCTGGAGAATTCTCTTTGTGCGCGGCGTGAAGTACGAGGTCGTCAGGCTGGTCGGCGTCGATGTGCCGATCTTCTCCTGCATCAACTTCTCGTATGCGTCGGCTGTGACGCCGAGCTTGTTCAGCACATTGAATGCAACGCCGCTGCCCTCTGCAATCAGGCCGTAAAGGACATGCTCGCTGCCGATATAGTTATGCCCCATGTCCTGTGCGGTGGAAATCGCGAGATTCATCGCATGGTTTGCCTTTTCTGTAAAACCTGTAAAACGATACATAAATATCCTTCCTTTCCGTGAAAGCCGGCCCATTTGGCTGCGGCTTTTCTGTTACTGCAGTACGGATAAGGCTTTGCGCACCTGATCCGCACGCAGAATATCTCTTTGCTGCGGCGGCAGATTGCTGCCGTGCTCGGCGATCATGGTGGCCGGCTGCACGGCTGTTGTCAGCGCCGTAATGTCCGCCAGTGACACACCGGACAGAATGCCCTCCGCAATGCCTAGACGAACGTTTGAAATCAGCTTCATGTACTCTTCGCAGGAAAGCAGCTTTGCGCCGCGCAGAACGCCCGCCGAGCGGCCGATCTTATCCTGCACTGCGATATTCTTCGTGAGCGTTTTGCGCGCCTTGCGCTCCTCCTGGATCAACTGCATCGCGATATTCTGGAGGTTTTCGATGGCCTCCCGTTCGCTCAGGCCGAGCGTAATCTGGTTGGAGAGCTGATACATCGCGCCGGTAACATTCGAGCCTTCGCCGTATGTGCCGCGGATCACCAGGCCGAGCTTCGAGAGATTCGATGCAATTCTAGACATCGCGCCGCTCTCTGTGAGCGCCGGCAGATGCAGCATGACGGAGGCCCGCATACCGGTACCGAGATTCGTCGGGCACTGCGTCAAATAGCCGAGCTCCGGATCAAACGCGAAACGCAGGGATTCGTTCAGAAGCGTATCGATACGATCAGCGGTTTCTGCCGTTTCCGTAAGCGCAAGACCCTCGTGCAGAATCTGAATCCGCACGTGATCTTCCTCGTTCACCATAATAGATATGCTTTCATCTTTTGAAATCAATATTCCGCGTCCCTTGGAATTCGCGATAAATTCCGGACTGACAATATGCCGCTCCACCAGCGACACAGCCTGTTCATTGCTGAGATCGTCCATGGCGAGGAATGTGAAATCCGCTGCGATTGCACTATTGCTGTTGAGCAGCGCATCGCGCACGCGGCGCTCCACATCCGCTTTCTGATCGGGCGTCATGCGGTTTGGAAACGGAACCTGCGCAAGATTTCTGGCGAGGCGCACACGCGTGCTGATGACGACGTCGCCCTCTGCGCCGGCTTTTTCGTACCATTTTCTGTTCTCGTTAGCCATTGTCCTTCTCTCCCTTCTCCATTTCCCGGATCTCGTCGCGGAGCTCCGCGGCGTGCTCAAAATTCTGCGCGTCAATTGCGGCCTTCAACTCCGCGCGCTTCTTCTCAATCGGCGACTGCTCCACCACGGCGATCTTGCCTGCGGGCTCCACAATGCGCAAAGCGCTCGTTCCGGGCACCTTGCCCTTGTGCTTTGCCGTACCGTGAATGCGGTGAACCGTCGGCATCAGGCGATCGTGGAACACCTTGTAGCATTCCGCACAGCCGATCTTACCGCTCTCCGTGATTTCCGCAAAGGAAGCGCCGCACTTCGGGCAGCGTACGGCTGTTCCGCGCGATGTCGGCGTGCCGATAAAGCCGCCGAGCAGATTGCCGAAGTCGAAACTCATGTCTTTGAAGAAATTGGTATAGCCTCTTTCCCGTGCGCATTCGCTGCAGAGATCATACTCTGTGAGCGTGCCGTTTACAATGGTCTTGATATGGGTGGTTGCCGGGTTTTTCCCGCAATTCTGACACATCATCATAATTACCTGCCTTTCAAAAATCTTCCCTATTGCTTATGTGTTTAAGACGAGCAGCATGTTTTTAAATAGAGACGCCCGCAGCAAATCCCTGCTTTCCTTTGGCGCAGGAGCCAGCGAGGAATCCGAGAGCGCTGCCGCCATGAGCCGTGCGTCTGATTCCGACGCCACGCCGGTTTCCACAAGATTGCGCAACATGGCACGCATCGACGCGGCATCCAGACTCTGACCGACGGAATTGACAAGATGCATGATCATATCGGATTTCGTCATGCGCCGCCGGATGATGCGGATGTAGCCGCCGCCGCCGCGCCGGCTTTCCACGATATACCCCTGTTCCGGCGTAAACCGGGAGGTAATAACGTAGTTGATCTGGCTCGGGACACAGCCCAGCGCATTTGCAAGCTCATTTCGCTGGATCTCCGCTATGCCGTTCTCCTCGTTCAGCATCTGAAGAATGTAATTTGCGACGCTGTCGCTGATTCGCATTTCCTCATCTCCTCGTTTGTCTTTGACTTTCTTTGACTTTTATTATATATAGAATTCAACATTCGTCAAGTCCGAGATATTTTGAAATTTCGTATTTATTTTAAGTTATCTCTTGATTTCTTTTGATTTTGATTGATTTCTAACGTATACTTTTATTTTTGAATTCGGAACACAATAGGGGATTTTTCATATCATGTACTGTAAACGAAAGGAGGCGTAAGACCATGTGTAACGGATTCGGCGGAGGCTGCTCCTGGATCATCATCCTCATTCTCATCATCCTGTGCTGCGGTAACGGCTTCGGCGGCTGTGGCTGCAACAACAACGAGTGCGGCTGTGGCTGTAACAACAACAGCTGCTGCTAACGGTATAGCATAACCGAGGGCGGACAGCAAACGCTGTCCGCCCTCTTCCCTGTTCCAACGCTTTTTAGCCCTGTTTCGCCAACGCTTCCTGAATTGCGATGGCAAGCTGTGCAGGGCAAGATGTGCTCTTAAAGCCGCACTTGATGTCCTTGCAGCGCTTGATATATTCCTCGGCATCCATACCGATCGCGAGCGCGGCGACGCCCTGTGTGTTGCCGCTGCAGCCGCCGTCAAAGCGGACAGAGCGGATTATATTGCCGTCCAATTCGACGTGAATGCCTCTGGAGCAAACGCCTCTCGGTGTAAAATCGTACTTCATCATACATTATCCTTTCTTGCAGAAAATAATCTATCAAATTCAGCCTGCGTCGTTGTATAGGCGCCGACCGGATTTTTCCTTGTTGTGTAAAAGCCATGGAAATCGGTACCGCCGGTTTCAGCCAGATGATACCGCTTCGCAAGCTCGTGCATGGCGGCCTGATCCTCCGCCAGATTGCGCGGATGATGAATTTCCACGCCGTCAAGCTGATGTGCTTTACAGAGCTCCTCGAGCAGTTCCATATTGTGGTATTCGCTCGGATGCGCCAGGACTGCAAGCCCTTCCGCCTCCCGAATTGCATCCAGCACCTCCTGCACCGTTGGATATGCAACACGTACGTAAGCCAGACCGGTTTTGGAATCGTACAACCTGCGGAATACATCGCCGAACATTTCGCTCGCGTATCCGGCGTCCATCAATGCCTGCATCACGTGCTGCTTGTAGATGTTGGTGGAGCCTTCTGCGCGGCGCAGAATCATTTCCCGCGTTACCGGATACAGGCGCACCACCTTTTCGATCGATTCCAGCATCGCCGCATGGCGGTTGTCAGTTGTTTTCTGAAGCAGGGGCAAAATACGTTCCGGATGCTTCGGCGCATAGCAGAGAATGTGCGCCTTGCTGTGCCGCTTCGGATCTGCCGCTGAAATCTCCACACCGGGAATGACGGTAATGCTAACCGTTTCTCCGAGCGCGACCGCCGAAGCGCAGCCCTCCATCGTATCGTGATCGGTAATCGCGAGCGTCGTGACGCCGCGCAAAGACGCAAGCGTCAGAACCTCCGGCAGCGGTGTAGAGCCGTCCGAAAAGCGCGTATGGCAATGCAAATCAATAGACATGGCAGTTTCCTCTCTATGAACTCAGCTCAAGAGCTTTTCCGCTGTAAATTTGGAAAAGCCGAGGTTGAAGAGAATGATGTCCACCGCGGCGATCACGACGGCAAGCAGCAGGAGCATCCACCAGCTCAAAAGGAACAATCCCGTGATCTGGCCGATGAATACCAGCAAAATCGGAAAGACGATATATCCGGAAACCTGCATGGCTTCCATCGTGGTTTTGGCCCGGCCGGATATCATCACCAGAAAAGTGATACCGAGAACGGTCAACGCCGGAGACAGCAAAAATACCAGAACAAGCCAGTTCAGATTGAAGAAGAACGGCGCTCCGGTCAGAATATCGCCGACCACCGTGACGATGAAAAATAACAGGAACGAAATCAGTGTAATTGCGCCGGAGAGCAACGCACACCCAGCTACCTTAGTCTGAAACAGTTTGCGGACACTGAGCGGAGAAAGCAGCAGCGTCTCCATGGTACCGCGCTCCTTCTCGCCGACAAACGCGCAGGAGGCCGCCACAGAGGCAGACATCAACGGAATCATAACGAACAACATCGGACAGATGAAATTCGTGAAAACGTAGAACATCTGACCGCGCTCGTCGACATCCGGCAGCATCGTGCCGAGCAGCGCTCTGAATTGCTCGACATCGGAAAGCTGCTCCGTCGGTGCAAAGACCGATACAAGTAAAAACAGGAACGGAATGCCCACCGCCATCAGCAGCGGCAGGATCAGCAAGGAGCTTCGGACAAGCCGCTGCTTGCCGATTTCCGTGAGATCCTTGCGGATCAGCGCCTGCTCATTCGGCGCGAACAATTTGTTCAAGAGCTTATGCACGGTTCTCCACCTCCCCGTCCTCCGGTTTCTGTACGAGTGAAAAATAGGCATCCTCGAGCGTTGGCCTGCGGATCAGCGCCTCGTAGATCGGAACTTCACGCCGGATTAGCTCAGAAATCAGGCCCGGCATGTCTTGATCTTCTCGGATCTCTTTTTCCCAAAAACCGCCGTTTTGCACGAAATCCTCCGGCATTTCCGCGCCGTCTGCGACGCGCAGAGACGCCGTCGGATGCAGCCCGGCCGCATTGCCGAGCATTTCGAGTGAACCGGATGCGCGCAGAATTCCCTGGTCGAGAATCGCAAAACTCGAGCAGATCTCATCCGCATAGCGGAGTTGATGCGTGCAGAGCAAAACGGTCGTGCCCTCGTCCCGCGCCATATCGCCGATCATGCGGTTGACGATCGACGCTGATTCCGGATCCAACCCGCTGGTTGGCTCGTCCAGAAAGAGCACCTGCGGCGTGTGGATCAAGGCGCGCGCCAACGAAAGGCGCTGCTTCATACCGGTGGAAAAGGTTCCCGCTTTTCGGTCGCGAACGCTCCATAAATCGAGTTTTTTCAAAAGATGTTCCGCGCGCGTGCGGATCTTTGCATCCTCCAGACCGAAAAGCGCACCGAAAAAGCGCAGATTCTCCATAGCTGTCAGGTGGCGGTAGCAGGCGGCTGTTTCCGTAAGCACGCCAGTAAGCGCATGGATTTTCCCGCTCTCTTTTGCAGAAGACAGGCCGAGTACGGTGCTGTCGCCGAGCGTCGGCTGAATCAGACCGGTCAGGAGCTTTACCGTCGTCGTTTTTCCGGAACCGTTCGGACCGAGATAACCGACGATGCTGCCAGCCTCAACCTCCAGATCCAGGCCGAACAACGCCACAACATCGTCATATTTCTTTGTCAGATTGGCTGTTTGAATCGCGTACATTTCAAAATCTCCCTTATCCTCAGCGAATATCCGAGGTTCCTTTTTCTCGCAGATAAGTTGCCTCCAGATCTGCAAGGTGCAGCTTCACAGCAAGCGGATAGCGATCAAACGCAAGACTGATTGAAAAGCTGCCGCCTTTCACCGCCTCGTCAAAGCCGCCCATATGCCAGCGTACCGCCATCGCTTCTGCCGGCTTCAGGCGCATGAAGCGCTCGATCAGATAGACGGATTTCTCACCGTGGCCGAACGGAAATGCATCTTCCACCGTGTAAAACGGTTTCTTCTCCCATTGTCCGGTCTCCTCGTTCTTGACGTTCCGTGTGGAGGTCTTATAAAACTGGGACTTGCAGACGTCGTGCAGAAGACCGCAGATCGCGTAGCTTTCCTCGTTTTCTCCCTCTTCAAAATAGCGTTCCCGCATGGTTTTGTAGACATTGATGCTATGCATCACAAGGCCGCCCGTACAGGCGCAGTGAAACTTTGTGCTGGCAGGCGCCGTATAGAAATCCGTCGTATCCAGCCATGCTAGCAGCTTCTGTGAGCCTTCACGCGTAATATTGGCCGTGAACAGTTGGATAAATTCATCCCTGTATGGATTTGCCATGGAACGATCCCTTTCCTTTCGCCGTATTATAGACAGTATAACACAGCGGGCGTGCATTTTCAAACAGTTTCGCTGACGGATTCAAAAAGAAAACCGCCTCCAGACAGAAGCGGTTTTTCCGGACTCAGTGATTGCCCGCGCAGCCGTGCTTGTCCTCACCGCAGCTATGGCTGCCGCAAGTATGGCCCTCACCGTGATGGTGGCTGCAGACGGTATCGGGGTTGAAGATCAGCGTGCCGTTTAAAAGCGATGTTACGGCCGCATCCGCACTGCCGGACGCGCCGGGAAACAGCTCAATGCCGGCTTCAGCGAGCGCCATGCGCGCGCCGCCGCCGATGCCGCCGCAGATCAGCGCGTCGGCGCCGTTCGCCTTCAGGAAACCGGCCAGTGCACCGTGGCCGCTGCCGATTGCACTGACAACCGCGCTGGAGACGACTTTATTGTTTTCGACCTCATAAAACTTGAACGCTTCGCAATGTCCGAAGTGCTGGAAAATCAATCCATTCTGATACGTTACTGCAATTTTCATGGTTGTGCTTCCTTTCAAATCGTGTTTTACGGCTGTTTCGGTGGGCGGCGCCGGTTCAGATGCGTTCCGGCACTTCTCATACTCTGCGCGTGAGCAGCCGCCATGCTGCTGTGTGCAGGGCATGCGGTTCGGCGAGGATGCCATTTCATACAGCGCGTCAGCAAGCTCTGCCAAAGTAGTGCGATTGACCGTATAATGCGTAAAATAGCCGCATTTTTCGCCGAGAATCAGCCCGGTCTCGCGCAGAATCTTGAGGTGCTGTGACACGGCTGCTTCCGAAATATCAAGCTGCCGGGACAAAGCCCGTACGCAGCAGTTCCGCCGAAGCAAAAGCCGCAGAATCAGCATACGGTTTTCATCCGCCAGCGCCCGGAATGATGCAGTGATCGCCATTGCGCTCCGCCCTCCTTTGATTAAGTTTTTACTTAATTATAGCACAGATTTTGATTAAGTCAACGCTAAAATAAAAAAGGCCCTGCATCCAGAGCCTTTGGCTGCAATCATACGGTGCGGAAGCCTTTGCCGATGATCTCGCTCGTATTGGTGATAAACATGAACGCCTTTGGATCTACGCTTCGGATGTATGTACGCAGCTTGACAGCCTCGCCGCGTTTGCAGGCCACAAGAATGACCTTCCGCTCCTCCTGCGAGTAGGCTCCGATGGCGTCAACAATTGTAGAGCTGCGGTTCATCTCACGGATGATGTAGTCGCAGATTTCCTTGGGATGTGAGGTCACAATCGAAAAATACTTGCACAGGTTGATGCTCTCAATCACGGAATCAACGACAAACGCCTTGATGGCAAGGCCAAGCAGGGAAAACAAACCGGTTTTGATGCCGAAAACAAAGCACGCCGAGAAAGCAATCAGCGCATCGCTCATCAGCAGCGCTGTACCGATATCCACATTGGTGTATTTCTTCAGGATCATCGCCACAATGTCCGTGCCGCCGCTTGAGGCATTGCAGTTGAAGAGGATTGCAGAGCCGACAGCCGGAAGCATCATCGCAAAGCAAAGCTCGAGGAACGGCTGATCTGTGAACGGTTTATCCATCGGGATAATCCGTTCAAAAAGCCACGTCAAAAATGAAAACAACATGCTGCAGTATGCCGTGAGGAACCCGAAGCCGCGTCCCAGAAAGATGAAGCCGACGATCAAAAGCAGAATATTGATGGCCCACATCGTGATGGCCGGAGACAAAAACGGAATCACACGGCCGAGCAGAATCGAAATACCGCTGACGCCGCCGGTCGAGAAATTATTCGGGAACTTGAAGAAATATACGCCGATCGACAAAATAAGGGTTCCGAGATTGACAAGCAAAAACGTTTTCAGCTCTGCTTTTCCGAAATGCTTTTTGATGTTTTCTGTATTCATACCACGCCAACTTTCTTGCTGCGGGCGAAAAACCCGCTTTCTAAACCGTTGAGATTTTAGCACAGCAAATCCCAAAATTCAACAGGAAAACACCAAATGCATAAAAGAATTTTTATCCGTCATTTCAGTGCATCAAGGTAGGCATCAAGCTGCAATTTGTACTGTGAGAGCCGCTCGCCAATCGTACCTGCGAAGCGCTCCGTATATATCTCATGTATAAACTCCTTGCGCGCCAGGAACCGGTAATCAACCGTCTCCCCCGGCTGGAGCGTGATCGGTATATTCCGATCCGGTACCGTCGTGATATAAATGTCGTACAGTGTGTGGCCTACCGGCATCTGCGTGAGCAGCGTCAGCTCCTCCGAACGCTTCGAAATGCCGGTTTCCTCGCGCAATTCCCGCACCGCGCCCGCAAGTGACGACTCTCCCTTGAGCACAGAGCCGCCCGTGATTTCCCACATCAGCCCGAACGGTTTTCGCGGATCGCGCAGCGTCGTCAGGAATTCCTGCTGCTTCGTCACAACGTAGATCTCGACGACGCGGTGGTACACGCCGTCCGGAATCTGCTCTGCCTCGTCGCGGTACAGGTCAAAGCCGAGCGGTCTGCCGGCTGCATCGACTGCATCCCAGGCTTCGCGTTCTTTCATTTTTCTTACCCCTTTCGATTCAAATAGAGAGGACAAAAGGAGGACGGTTTTCACCGTCCTCCAGTCGCTTTGATTTTTTAGATATGTGCGCGGATAAAATCAGCAGCCTTGCGGATGTCACCCTCGGGATCGTCGCCAACCTCGCGTTCGATGGTCAGGAAGCCCTTGTAGCCGATATCGTTCAGCGCCTTGAAGTACGCCGGGAAATCGACGTCGCCTTCGCCGAGCGGCAGCTCGATGAACGACGCATCCTGCAGCATGTCGGATTCCTCCATGCCGTAGAGAACCTCCGGGCTGATGTAGTGCAGACGCTTGCCGTCCTTCGCATGCGTGTGCACAATGTAGTCCTTAAGCGTGTAGACCGCCTGTACCGGATCGTCGCCCGTGACCATGACGAAGTTCGCCGGGTCAAGGTTGACCGAAACGCCCTTGGAATGCAGGCCATCGAGGAAGCCTTTGAGCGTCACGGCAATCTCCGGGCCGGTCTCCACCGCGAAATGCGCCTGCATGGAATCCGCATAAGCGGCCAGCTTGCCGCAGGCATCCTGCATGATCGCGTAGCGCGGATGGGTCGGATCTGCCGGAACAACGCCGATGTGTGTGGTAATAACGTCCGTCTCAAGGTCTTTTGCGAGATCCACAATGCGCTTCGAGCGCTCGATGAGATCCGGGTTCAGCTCCGGATTGTTGAAGCCGTGGCCGAGATCACCGCAGAGTGCGGAAATGACAAGGCCATGATCCTTGACGCGCTTTAAAAACTCGCGGCGCGCCGCAGCGTTCATGTTTTCCGGCGCCATTTCGCCTCTTGTCGCGTAGACCTGAATGCCGGTTGCGCCGACGGCAACAGCCTTATCGAGCGCAGTCAGCGTATCGGTGCGGAAGCCGTCCATCAGGACGCCGATGGAAAAAGGATACATACGAATTTTCCTTTCTGCTTAGATTTATTCGGCGGAGAATCAGCCAAGCGTAATCTCCTTGTGCTGCTCGGCGGAATCATAGATTGCCTGCATCATCTGTGCCGTGATGATGACGGTATCGATATGGGACGGGAGCTTCTCGCCTGTCTTGATGCAGCGGATGAACGCGTCGATCTCGTTCTGGAAATGGTCGCGCATCTTGTATTCCGGCTTGTATTCGACGAGTGCGCCGTGCTCTGCGGTGTAAACTGTGAAGTCCTTACCGTACTGGAGACGGATACCGGCCTTATCGCCCATGAAGTCGATATACTGCTCGTTAACGCCGATGTTCTGCGCCCACGCGCCATGCAGCGAAATAACCGGGCCCTCGGTGCGGATCATGCCAACAACGGAATCGTCAACATCGTAAACACCGTCGTACTTCGGGGGGCCTGCCCACATATCCTTATATGCGTAGCCCTTCATGTCCTTGCCGAGCTCGCTGAAGACCTCACCGGTGACGGTCTTGACAGTCGGATCGCCGCAGCAATACATGACGATATCGAGGTAATGGACGCCCCAATCGATCAGCGCGCCGCCGCCCGCGATTTCCTTTGTGGTAAACGCACCGCCGAGGCCCGGGATAGAGCGGTGTGCACGGAAGCTCGCATGTACGTGGTAGACGTCGCCGAGCTTACCGTCGTCGATATACTTCTTGATGAGGTTGACGCTGTCGTTGAAGCGGTTGACAACGCCGATGTTCAGAACCTTGCCGGTTTCATGCTGAACCTTCTGCATCTCGAGCGCTTCCGCATACGTTCTCGCAGCGGGCTTCTCGCACAGGACGTTCTTGCCTGCACGCAGGGCGTCGATCGCGATGGTCGGGTGGACATTGTTCGGGGTGCAGACGGAAACCGCTTCGATTTCGGGATCCGCGAGGACGTCGTGGTAATCGACGACCGCTGTGCCGCAGCCGTACTTCTCAACGGCAGCTTCGGCACGCTCCGGGATAATATCGCAGAAATACTTGATCTCTGCTTCCGGGTTGTTCATGTAGGACGGGATATGCGCTGCATTCGCAATGGTACCGCATCCAATAACGGCGACTTTCATGGTACAAAACTCCTTTACGTAATGACTTCAGGCTGAGGCTGAACTTTTTTGTTTTCCTCCGCCCATTTTTTATACTCACGCGGCGCCATGCCGACATATTTCTTGTAGGCGCGGCTGAACGCGTGGATTGACTTAAATCCCATCAACTCGGCAACCTTGGTGATCGAATAGCCCCGCCGGAGGTATTCGTTCGCCTTTTCAAAGCGCCGCTTTGTATGGTAGGCTTTCAGGCTCTCACCTGTGAACGCGGAGAATTTCTGCGCGATGTGAGTATAGCTGTACCCGAATTCCCGGCTCAGATCGCTGAGGTTTTCCATAGATTCCAGATTGACGTCAATGTAATTGATAACGTCATACACCAGCTTTTCGTCCGAATTGTTGCTGCCGCTGAGCAGGTAGCTTTTATAGAATTTCTGGGTAAAGATCCGGTATACGCTGCAGATGATCTCCTGCATATAGGCTTCGACAAGAAGGTTGGAAAGCACGTCGTCCGAAATGAATTCAGACAGGATCCGCATAAACGTGTCCTGGATCCCCATCGTGTTGCGGACTTCGACAAGCTCAGTGTTGTCAAAAAAATACTTGAGCTGCGCGATCTTTTCGTTCGCAGCCGGCTCCACAAAATCAAAGCCCAGATAGAAATAACGGAGTGGATCGCTTTCCGAGGAAATAATGTTGTGCAGCTCCCCTTTGCGCACAATCAGCAGATCGCCCTTCTGCATCTCGTAAATGCGGCCGTCCACGAAAAAAGAACCGCTTCCAGAAAGGACATAGGTGATTTCGTAAACTGCTTGCTCATGCTCGAACGTCTGATATCCCGCTTCACAGCTCAGATCTCCGATCTGATACAGAATATAGGGGCCGTACAGCATATCCATGCCCGCATATGTGTTATCGAAATGAAATTTTGCACGATTAACCGGCACTGTATCATCGCCCCAATGCTGTGCACCCTTATTATACCGGAATGAGCGCACGAATGTATTTGATATTTTTATCAAGCGCTGTTTCAAAACTCACAGCTTTTGTACGGCAAGCGGTCAGCCCTTTTTCGGCTCCCGGTCGATCGTCTCGAGCTGTCGGTGCAGACTGTTAAAGGTCGCACCGTTTACGATATTCTCTTTTTCGCCGGTGAGATTCATCGTGACGCGGTCGATCAGCTCAGCCAGCGTGCAAAGCTCTTCCTCTGAAAAACCCTGAAAGGCGCGCGCATCGAGCTGATCCATCTTCTCCCGGCAGAGCCAGCGCACACGCCCACCCTCTTCGGAGAGATATAACCGCTTGCAGCGCAGATTGTCCGCATCCACTTCTTTGATCAGGTAGCCAGCTTTCTGCAGCCGTTTGGTGGAGAGCGCAATGGATGCCGGACTGACCTGCAGAAAATCGGCAATCTCAATCTGCGTGCAGCCCGGATGGTCGGAAACATAGTCCAGCACCGGCATCTGCCCAAAATACAATCCGTATTCATGGGTCTCTCTTCTGTGCGCGAGCATGCGCACAAGCTCCAGCTTATGCAGTCTTTCCATTAACTGATGCAGTTCCATGTCTGCCTCCAAATTCTTTCTTCATCGTATCTGCGCCAAAACGGATGCATTCTTTTGATATAATTATAACTCTTCTGTTAAATTTGTCAACCCACAGGCGACAAAAGGCGTTTACTTTTCACCCGATTTGTGCTATACTACATTGTAAAATCCATAAAGGAGTTGTTTATTTTGAACGAAACCATACAGGTTCTGATGAACAGAAAATCCGTTCGTGTTTTTGAAGACCGGGAGATCGAGCCGGAGATCAAGGAAGCAATTCTCGCCGCTGCCATGCGCGCGCCGACCGCCGGCAATTCGATGCTGTATTCGATTATCGATGTGACGGATCAGGCTGTGAAGGACAAGCTCGCCGAGACTTGTGACCACCAGCCGTTCATCGCACAGGCGAAGATGGTTCTGGTCTTCTGTGCCGACTATCACCGCTGGTACAGAAAGTTCAAGCTCGCAGGCTGTGATGACGGCAACGTTCCCGCGCCGGAGCTCAGCGATCTGATTCTCTCCACGAACGATACCGTTATCGCCGCACACGCCGCCTGCGTGGCAGCGGAAAGCTTCGGCATCGGCTCCTGCTATATCGGCGATATTATCGAGAATTTTGAGATTCACAAGGAGCTGTTCCATCTGCCTGCACAGGTTGCTCCGGTTTCCATGCTTGTTTTCGGCTATCCCACCGAGCAGCAGAAAGAGCGCAAGCAGCCGACACGCTTTGCAAAAAGCGCTATCGTCTTCGAGAATCAGTACCGCGAGCTTTCCGAGGACGAGCTTGTGGAGATGATGCCGAATGACCGCACCGTGGCATTCTACAACCGCAAGTACGTTTCCGCCTTCGTGAAGGAAATGATCCGCTCCACGAAGGAAATCTACAAGAACTGGAACTCAAAGGACTGATAGTATGCTGCACATCGGATGCCACCTTTCGGCTTCGAAGGGCTACTATGCGATGGGCAAAACCGCGCTGTCCATCGGTGCGGACACCTTTCAGTTTTTCACACGCAATCCGCGCGGCAGCCGCGCCAAACCACTCGACCTCGCGGATGCGGAAAAGTTGAACGCATTTGTGGCGGAGCATCATTTTGCGGTGCTGCTCGCACACGCGCCGTACACGATCAATCCCTGCTCGTCGAGCGAAGATACACGCACCTTTGCACGTGAGGCCATGCAGGACGACCTGTTCCGCCTGGAGGCGACGCCGCACAATCTCTACAATTTTCACCCCGGCAGTCATACTGGACAGGGCGTTGAGACCGGCATCGAACAGATCGCCGAAACACTCAATGTCATTTTGAAGCCTGAGCAGACGACGACCGTGCTGCTCGAGACGATGGCGGGTAAGGGCAGCGAGGTCGGCTCCCGTTTTGAAGAGCTGCGCGCAATCCTCGACCGCGTCGCGCTCGGCGATCACATGGGCGTCTGTCTCGACACCTGTCACGTTTACGACGCGGGCTACGACCTTGTGAACGATCTGGACGGTGTGCTTGCGGAATTTGACCGTGTCATCGGATTGAATCGGCTCAAAGCGATTCATATGAACGACAGCATGTACGGGTTTGCGTCGCACAAAGACCGCCACGCGAAGATCGGTGAAGGAAAGATCGGCACGGAGGCATTTGAGCGGATCATCAATCACCCCGCGCTGCGCCATCTCCCCTTCTACCTCGAAACACCGAATGAACTCCCCGGCTACAAAGCTGAAATTGAGCTGCTCCGCAGTTTGTATCACGAATAAGCCGAGCAGCGCGCAGACAAAAAAAACTGCGCGCTGCTTTTTTGCGCAATAAAAAACGGCAGAGCCGGAATAACCGGTTCTGCCGTAACTTTTGCGACTAAGCCTGTAAGCCGAGTTCTGTCTTGGACAACCATCTTTCTCGACTGCATGTTACCATGCAGCTCAAGCCACCTCCACGAAACGCGCCGGGCCGGCGCATATGTTTCTCCACGGTGTTGCTCCGAATAGGGTTTACATGGCCGCGCAGTCTCCCGCGCGCCGGTGCGCTCTTACCGCACCTTTCCACCCTTACCCGCAAAGCGGGCGGTATATCTCTGTTGCACTTTCCCTGGGGTCGCCCCCGGCGGCCGTTAGCCGTTATTCTCGCCCTGTGGAGCTCGGACTTTCCTCAGATGCGGCCTTTCGGCGTACACCCGCAGCTGTCCGGCTTACTCGCAAAATATCAGAATTAGTATTGGTTCTCGGACAGCAGCCTGTTCTTCTCGTCCCAGAGCTTCTGAGAGAGATCAACATAGTAGCTGTGCGGATTCTCAAAGCGCGTGACCTCATCCCAGAGCGTATCCACCTGCGCGAGGCAATGTGCGCGGATGGCGCTGAGCGCGCGGGGCTGGTAGAGGCACTCGCCGTTTTTGAAAAGCTGTGTGCGCAGACGCACCGCACGGAAATTCTCGACGGTCTTGCGCTTCCAGGTGTGGTTCGGGTCAAAGATCGTGTACGGCTTCTCGTCGTCGATGACCTCATCGTTCAGCGTGATAACGTCCGCAATCGCCTTGTCTGTCTCGCGGTCAAAGATGCGCCAGACTTCCTTGAAGCACGGCGTCGTAATCTTCGCGACGTTCTCGCTGATTTTGATCTTCGGAATGAGCGTACCATCCGGCTTTTCGACCGCTGCCAGCTTGTAAACGCCGCCGAACACCGGCTCGCTGGAAGATGTGATCAGGCGCTCGCCGACACCGAAGGAATCAACCTTCGCGCCCTGCATCAGCATATCGCGGATAATATATTCGTCGAGCGAGTTCGAGGCGCAGATCTTGCAGTCTTCAAAGCCCGCGTCATCGAGCATCTTTCTCGCTTTTCTGGAGAGGTACGTGATATCGCCGCTGTCGATGCGGATACCGGCCGGGCGGAAGCCCTGCGGCACAAGCACCTCATTGAAAACACGGATCGCGTTCGGAACGCCGGACTTCAGCACATTGTATGTATCCACAAGCAGCGTGCAGTTGTGCGGGTATTCCTCGGCATATGCCTTAAAGGCCTCATATTCGCTGTCAAAGAGCTGCACCCAGCTGTGCGCCATCGTGCCGAGCGCCGGAACGCCGAAGCGACGGTCGCTGATGGTGCAGGCCGTACCGACACAGCCGCCGATATACGCGGCGCGCGCACCGTACATCGCGCCGTCAAAGCCCTGCGCGCGGCGCGAGCCAAACTCCATGACCGCTCTGCCGCCCGCTGCGCGGACGATGCGGTTTGTCTTGGTCGCAATCAGGCTCTGATGGTTGATGCAAAGCAGAACCATCGTCTCGATAAACTGTGCCTGAATCACCGGACCGCGAACCGTAACAACCGGCTCGCCCGGGAAAATCGGCGTGCCCTCCGGTACTGCCCAGACATCGCAGGTAAACTTGAAATTCCGCAGATATTCGAGGAACTCCTCGCGGAAAATATGCTTGGAGCGCAGATAGCGGATGTCCTCGTCCGTAAAGGAGAGATCCTTCAGATAGTCTACGAGCTGCTCGACGCCAGCCATGATCGCGAAGCCGCCGCCGTCCGGCACCTTTCTGAAGAACATATCGAAATAACCGATCGTATCCTTGAAACCGCTGGAGAAGTAGCCGTTCGCCATCGTGATCTCATAGAAATCCGTCAGCATGGTTAAATTGACTCGGTCGTTACAGAGATTCTCGCTCATGATTTCATATCCCTTTACCGTGATTTTACGATGTGCATCGCTGCACAGGTATTTATACTATATTATACCGCTTTTTCTCCGAAAGTACAATTAAAAGAGAAAAAATCTACATCTCGATGGAAAGTTTTTTGAAGATGATGTGCGGTTTTGGTAAAATCAGAGGTTACGCCTTGACAAGCACTTTGATCGATTCTGCGCTCATCTGCATCGCGATAGCTTCCGGCAACTCGTCGAGAGAATACGTATGCGTAAGAATTGGTGCAATTTTAATTCGTCCGCTGTTGATGAGCTCCACCGCGCGCAGATGCGTGTCGGGATTGACAAACGTACCGCGGATGGTAAGCTCCTTCTGGAAGACATCAAAGAGCGGCAGATCATACGTCGCGCCGACAGACGGCACGCTGAACAGAAGAATCATCGCGCCGCGCTTTGCAAAACGAAACGCGCTGTGTACAGCCGCGCGGTTACCAGCGCACTCGATGACAACATCCGCACCGTCGCCGCCGATAAACTCGAGGTACTGTTCGTAATACCCTTCCTCGAGCGGGTTGATGCAGAGATCGGCGCCGAGCTCGAGCGCCTTCTCGCGCCGTACGGCGTTTGGCTCGCTGACGACCACCTTCGACGCGCCGGAAAGCCTTGCGAGCTGCACGAGCAGCAGACCGATCGCACCGCCGCCGACCACACAGACCGTGTCGCCTACCCGGATTTCCGCACGGTCGATGCCGTGGATGCAGCACGCGAGCGGCTCGCTCATCGCGCCGTACTCGAGCGGCACCTCCGGATTCAGCCGCAGTGCCTGCTTGGCCGGGACAAGGCTGTACTCCGCAAAGCCACCGTCCATCGTAACGCCGACCGCCTCCATGTGGCGGCAGAGCTGCTTCTTGCCAATACGGCAGTAATCGCATTCACCGCAGTAGATATTCGGATCGATTGTCACGTGATCGCCGACCTGCAAGCCGTTGACGCCTTCGCCAACCTCGGTTACAACGCCGGAATATTCGTGGCCGAGCACGACCGGCGGATGCACCTCGGCGCTGCCCGGCTCACCATGATAGATGTGTACATCCGTGCCGCAGACGCCGCAGGCATAGTTCTTCACGACGACAGTGCCCGGCACAGCCTTCGGAATCGGGCACTCGCGCACCTCAAATGTCTCATTGCCTACAAAATAGGTTGCTTTCATTGAAAACTCCTCCCAATTCAAGTTGCTCCAATAGCAGGAATTCGGTCCGCAAAATACGGACCGAATTCAGAAAGCCACATTACTTTACGGCAGTAGGACCGACATCTGTGACGGAAATTGCGTCCAGAATCGTTTTCTCCATAGCCTCTCTGCCATATTTGTCGACGTCCGCCTTGTTCTTCTCACCGTGCGTCAGGCAGCCGGCGCCTCCGATACAGCCGCCGGAGCAGGCCATACCCTCGATGAAGTTGTTCGGCAGGACATTCTTGGAAGCGCGCAGAAGTGCCGTCTTGCAGGCTTCAATACCGTCACAGGCGATGGCATTGAGCTTGAAGTCCGCGTTGTTCTGCTCCTTGAGCGCCTGTGTAACCGCATCGGACAGACCGCCGCTGCGGGCAAAGATACGGCCGTAGTACGAAGCGTTGTCGAGCACGCCCTCTTCGAGCATTGTGATGTCGATATTGCGGCTGTCAAACAGCGCCTGCAGCTCTTCGAAGGTCAGCGTGCAATCGACATATTCCTTCGCGCGCTCATACTTAAACTCCATCTTCTTCGCGGTGCAGGGCCCAATGAAAATGACCTTCGCGTTCGGCGTGGTCTCCTTGATGTAGCGCGCAATTTCTGCCGCCGGCGAGAGATTGTGCGAAATCTTATCGACCATGTTCGGGAAGCTCTTCTTGATGTAGGAAACGAACGCCGGACAGCAGGAGCTGGTCAGGAAGCCTTTCTCTGCGAGCTCAGCCGCCTCCTGATAGGCGACCATGTCCGCACCGAGCGCCGCTTCGATCACATGGAAGAAGCCGAGACGCTGAATGCCGGTGATAACCTGACCGAGCGTCGCGTAGCTGAACTGGCTGGAAATCGACGGTGCAACGACCGCGTATACCTTGTACGCCTCGTTGTCCTCGCTGTTCTTGAGGATATTGACTGCGTCAAGGATGAAAGACTTATCGACAATTGCGCCGAACGGGCACTGATATACACATGCGCCGCAGGAAATGCACTTATCGTTGTCAATGTGTGCCGCACGGTGCTCCGCGCTACTCATGCTGATCGCCTTGATCTTGCAGGCCTTTTCGCACGGGCGCTTCTGGTTCATGATCGCGCCGTACGGGCAAACCTTTGCGCACTGACCGCACTCGACACACTTGGATTTATCGATGTGTGCCTTCTGGTGCTCATCGAACGTGATCGCGCCGCGGCGGCAGACATCCTCGCAGCGGTGCGCCAGGCAGCCGCGGCAGGCTTCCGTCACGACGTGACCGCTGACCGGGCACTCGTCGCAGGCAATCTCGATAACCTCAATGACATTCGGATTTTTCTTATCGCCGCCCATTGCAAGCTTGATGCGTTCCTGGCAAATTGCGCGCTCCTTGTAAATGCAGCAGCGCATGGTCGGCTTATCCTTGACAATCAGCTTCGGGATCTCATCATACGCGGCGAGGAGATTATCCTCAAAGGCATACCGCGCAACCTCACGCAGGACCTTATATTTCAGGTACTGAATTTTTGTATCAAATTTTCTCATGCTGGATCATACCTTTCTTGCTTAGAAATAAGAGACCTTGACGCGTTTGCCCATCTTCTTCAGACAATCGCACAGGCTCTCCACGAGCTGCATCTTAATATTGAAGGTGATCGGCAGATTCGGGTTCTGATGCGCCGGGTTGATCGCGCGGCCGACGAAGAAGTTGATGTCGGTCGCTTCCTCAAACAGCATCCGGGAAATCAAAGATGCGCCGTCGCGCTTGTAGCCCCATTGGCTGTACTTCTGGTTTTCCTCCAGATAGTCCTTTGCGTATTCGACCACGCGGCTCATCGTGATGACGCCCTCGGTGACAAGGTCGATACCCTCGATCTTTGCCGTCGGCGGGATCTCCGCGTCGAGGTAATCGAGCTGCGCAATGACGGGCTTGCCGAGGCGCTGCGCCGCGAGCGTAGACGTTGTGCCGCCGCAGACGATGCGCTTGCCGCTCTCGGAGAAAAATGCGTCGTGCATACGGGTAAGCTCGACAGGATCCGACGGCGGGCCGATCATCAGGTTGACCTGACGGCGCTCGCGCACCTTGATCGCCACGGCCGTTGTGTCGTCGCCGGGGCTTCCGCCATACAGCTTATTGCACTCGTCCAGAAGAATCGTGTTGAGCGTTTTCGCCGTGTAGCTCTTATCGTACATCATCTCCATATAGTCGATGATGTCCTCGCGCTCCCAGCCGAAATTCAGCGACATGCCGATGCCGGCATGGATCGCACCGTCGCTGAACGCGATGAACGTATCGTCCTCCTGAATCGGAATGCGGGTCTTATAAATGGTCTTACCGCCGATCTCGACGGATTCACGCGGATACTCCCAGTTCTTTCCCTCGCGCAGCAAAACCACGAACGGGTTGTCATACTGGATAATCTCCGCTTCCTCGTTTTCAATGATGCGGATGATGGTAAAGGTGGAATACGCAACGCCGCGAACCGCGCAGATCGGCAGTGTAGACGCAATCGTTTCCACGCAGTCCTCTACGTGCATGCCCTCCGCCATCATAGTGGAAATAATTTTCGAGGTCAGCGTGGAAAGGATATTCGCCTTTACGCCGCTGCCCATGCCGTCCGCAAGAACGACGACGGTGGAATTCTTTCCCTGCGGAACAATATCGACATGATCGCCGCAGAGCTGCTCACCATGCTTATTCAGGCTCATCCAGCCTATATCCGTACAGAGATTATTCATCTTTCAGCGATTCCTTTAACTTCGTGAGAGCGATTTTGGTCTCCGCCGTCGTTTCGCCGAGCAGAGACGCGATCTCCTGAACGACGCGCATCTGCTTTTCGATCACACGGTTGGTGACCTCAATCGTCTGCTTGCCCAATTGTTCCTTTTTAAGCTGCTCGTTCACATCCGCCGTCACATCGCGCATGATGCACATGAGGATGTGATAGCTGCGGTCGTACAGAACGGACAGATCGACGTAACGGTTATACTCCGGCAGGTACGCACGCTCGTCCCGCACACCGCGCCCGGTCTGCATAACGTCGATGAAAACACGCGGATCCATCACGCGAACGACCTGTTCGCCGAGCACCTCCGAGGCGTGGCGGATATTCATAATCTTGCGCGCCGCGGCGTTAATCTGCTGGATCTCCAGCGCCTCGTTCAGAACGAGGATGCCGTTCGGCGTATTGCTGATGATCGTATCGGAGAAAGACTCTGCCTTGCCGAGCAGGAACGGCAAGCACATCGAAACCTCTGCCTTGCCCTGATACACGGCGATCGCCTTTTCACGGCAGGTGTTGTAGCCGCAGGCACCGCAGTTCAGCTCATGCTCAGGACGGGTCTTGCCCATCTTCTTGAGAATGGCTTCGATCTCCGAGGTACCCGGAATCTGATGCTTGAGACCGATAAACTCAAAGTCGCGCGCGAGCGCTTCCGGCTCAGGCTGCTCGATATTGAAATCCTTCTTGCCCGCGTACTTGTTCACCGCAATATAGTCCTGAATCGGCAGACGCTGGCTATGATCCATCGCCGGGCCGTTGATACAGCTTCCGACACACGCGCTCATCTCGATGAAGCAGTTCTCCAGCTTTCCGCTTGTGATGTCCCGGATCGCCGCGATACAGTTTTCGAGGCCATCGATCGCCATATATGTATATTCGGGATCGTCGCAGGTCATCGTGCGCAGGATGCCGCCGGTTATCGGGAACAGCCGTGCACGGCTTTCGTCGTTATGGTCAACGCCGGCTTCGACGGTGATGTCCTTTGCCTTGAACCAATCGGTAAGTTCCTCAAAGGTCAGCACACAGTCGACATAGGGGCTTTCGTCGCACTCGGCTTTTTTCGAGATGCACGGCCCGATAAAGACGGTCTTTGTCTGCGGATCGCTCTCCTTGATCATCTTGCAGTGCGCCTGCATCGGCGAGAGCACATGCGCGAGGAAAGGCAGCGCCTCCGGGAAATATTTCTGAATCATGGTGTTGACGGAATGGCAGCAGGTGGAGATGATCACGCTCTGCCTGCGCTCCGCAACAATCTTTTCATACTCGGTTTTGACGACGGACGCGCCGATCGCCGTCTCCTCGACGGAGGAGAAACCAAGCTTTTTGAGGGCTGCCGTCATCGTCTCGATGGTAGCGCCCGGATAATTTGCAACGAAAGACGGCGCGAGGCTGACCGCAACATGCTCGTTTTCACGCAGCAAAGCCTCCGCAGCCGGAACGTCGTTGCGGATCTCTTTGGCATTCTGCGGACAGACGACAAAGCACTGACCGCAAAGTACGCACTCGTCTTTTACAATGTGCGCCTGGTTAGACTGAAACTTAATGGATTTAACAGGGCAATGGCGAATGCACTTGTAGCAATTCTGACAGTTTGATTTTTTGAGCTTCAGGTAATCTGGCATACCCCTTATCCTCTCTTGCTTTCGGCTTTTGCCATAAACTTTTTATCTGCGACAATAAATCTTTCATGGGTTCCGGTGCCGATCAGACCGGTCTCATCGGAAGCCTGCACCGAAAAAACAAGCCGTCTGCCATCCACCTCGATGAGCTCGCTCTCTGCCGTGACGCGCATACCCATCGGCGTTGCGGCAACATGTTTGATATTCATCAGGGTTCCGACTGTGCCAGTTCCCGGTTCAAGTGCAGAGGCGACACTCCGGTAAGCGGCCGACTCCATCAACGCGACCATCGCGGGCGTTGCAAATACATCCAGTGTGCCGCTGCCCATCGCTTTCGCCGTGTTATGCGCATCGACAACCGCTTCGGCTTTTCCTTTGATTCCTGTGGTCAACAACAAAATCACCATACCTTACTGAGCCGCCGCAGGGGCGGCCGCTAAATTTCGCAGAAGAATTACTGGATCTTGGTGAGAACTTCCTTCTCGAAGAACTCGTTTACAGTCTCCGGGGAAACAGAATGCTTCTCGCCGTCCACGGTAACGTTGACGCCGTTGACGCAGTCTCCCATGCAGAAGGTGCCGCCAAGCTCGACCTTATCCTCGAGGCCATGCTCTCTGACGAGCGTCTGGAGCTTCTCGACAACCTGACGAGAGCCTTTGAGATGACATGAACTACCAATGCAGATTACAACTTTCATTTAAACCTAACTCCGTTTCATTGTAATTTTATTTCATGGCTGCAGACCAGGCTTTGCCGGCCCGCGCCAAATTAACAAAAGAAAACCGCGCTACTGCGCACTGCGCTTTTCCTTGAGCTGCTTGGAGAGCAGCGCCAGAGAAGCGGCAAGATTCTCATTGTGAACCAAAATATCGTCCGGAACATCGAGATGCACCGGCGCAAAATTCCAGATGGCCAGAATACCGCTTTCGACGAGCAGATTGCAAATGGCCTGCGCGTTTTCGGCGGGCACCGCAATGATGCCGATGCGCACCTTCATGCGCTCACACAAATCCATGAGCTTGTCCATCGGCAGAACTCTTTTGCCGAAGTAATCCTCCTCATAGAGCGTCTCATCGATATCAAATGCTGCGACGATATTCATGCCGCACGCCTGAAAACCATTGTACGCCAAAAGCGCACGGCCGAGCTTTCCCGCGCCGACAATGATCGCGTCGTCCACATCGTTATAGCCGAGGAAATTCTCAAGCTGTTTGACCAAATCTGCGGTAACATAACCGATTTTCGGTTTGCCCGCGGAACTGACGGACGCCAGATCCTTGCGCACGACGACATGGTTGAGACGAAGCGCCTCGGCAATCGTCGTTGCAGATATATGCTCGGGTCTATTGTCTCCGAGCTGTTTTATATAGTTCAGGTAAAGCGGCAGTCTGAGCAGCGTTTGCTTTGAGATGCTGCGATTCACCATAGTCAGAGCCACCTCACGATCGGGTTCGATAATACTTTAACATAAGCACACGCAGTTTTAAATAGTTATTTTGATATATCGATAGGCAAATATCGATATAGGAAGTTTATGGCTGTGGAACCGGCTGTTCCGCAGTCCCGGTATTGCCATACAGCGCATCGAGGCGGTCGCGCTCCTCATGGAGCTTTTCAATAAAGAGCCTGTCCGTCGCTGTAAACTTATATTCTTTCTTGGACACGAGAATGTCTCGGTATACGCGTCGCTTGGTTCCCTTGCAGCGCTTGAGAACCAGGCCATAACGGCTGAGCTGATCCGCCGCCATCGGAGAAACCCACATATACGTATGCGGTACAGAAGTAAGCAGATCCATCTGGCTGCCGCGGCTATACAGATAGATGCGTTTTGTCACGTCCTCGCTCATTTCCGCCTTTTTGATGTCGGACATCGGCAGCGACGGAACAAAAGGATCACCGTGGCACAGCTCAATATAACCGGAAAGATCGGCAACATCGACAACGTCCTTCGCCGCGAGCGGATCGTTTTCCGATATCAGCAGCCGGTATTCAAATTCCCAGACTGTTTCGGATTTCATGCCCTTGTCACGCAGCATGTTGTCAAAAAAGCTCTCAAAGATCGTCTGAAAACGAACGATGCCGAGGCCGTAATTCTCCTGGACGATGTTGCGGATGGCGCGCATCGCATTTGTCTCCTTGAAATTGAACTCAATCTCTTTGGACATGTCCGCTTCGCGGACAAACTTCGCAAACGCGTTGACAATATAGCTTGCGCGCGGAACCGAAATGCTGAATTTCAGCTTGTTGGTCTTCTCCGGCTTGTAGAGAGACTCCATCTCTTCGATCTGCGCGAGAATGCTCTTCGCGTAAACCAGGAATTCCTCCCCCTGCGGCGTGGGTACGATCCCCTTTGATGTGCGCTTGAATATCTTGACGCCAAGCGTTTCCTCGAGATCTTTGATCCCGCGGCTCAGGTTCGGCTGTCCCATAAACAGATTTTCGGCCGCTTTCGTGATGGATGCGGTCTTTTCGACCTCCACCGCATATTTCAGATGTGCGATGTTCATGGCGTCCTCCCTGACAGCATAACAATAAAGAAGCACACTTTGTGTTTCAAACCTATTATAACACAACCTGTTCTGTTGTCAAATACTTGTGTGAAAATTATGCCTCCCGATCCATGAGCGGTGCAATCTGTTTCTCCGCATCGAGAAGTTCCCGCATGATGCGCTCGGTCATCTCCGCCCGGATCTCGCACACTGCCTCCAGCCGTGCCATACGGTCCGGATCGGCGCCGCCCGCCTCCTGCGCCTCCACTGCCGCGATCAGCTCATCCATAAAGGCGTCGACCTCAGCGGCGTCGTAGGCGTTTCCCTTCCGAACTGTAAAGCGAACCTTCCGCAGCGCTTCGGATGTCAGTCTCATCGCTGCAACTCCTCCCTTGCTTTTCCATACTTCGGCGCATATGCCCATCGCGGCAGAATCAGACCGCCGAAAGCCAGAAGCCCTATGAGCACAGCGATTAGGCAGAATACGGCAGGCCTTGCAAACGCCTGTATCACGATACCACCATACGGCAGACAAAAAGCCGCCGGCACGCCCTCCGCGTATTCAAACGGGATTGCCCGATCGTCCTCCTGCGATATACGAACGAGAAAAATACGGCTTTCTATGTCTTTCCCGGCTACCGTGCAGACCGCATTCCCCTCTGGACCGGGCAGGACAATTGACATGCCGGGTTCAATCTTGTCCGCAGGAACAAAGCGGTAATATGCCAGCGCACCCACCGGATATGCCGCGCTGGCGCTCTCCGCTATTGAAAACGGACGAAAGCCGAACAGCGCCGGGGCAAGCGCGAGAAGGCACAGAGCCGCGCATACGGCAGCCGCAAGCAAAGCGTTTTTGCAGATGCGGGCGATTTCGGGAATTGCGCGCCGGAACGCAGCGAGCCGGCCGTTCACGCCTTGGCCCCATTCGAGACGTTCAGCATTTCCTCCGCCATCTTCAGCTTGAGCGGCGTGATGTCGTCGCCGCCGATGATGCGGGCAATCTCACGGACGCGATCCGCTTGATCCAGCGGATGCACTGCCGTGTACGTCTTGTTATTCTCCTCTTTTTTGACGATATACAGGTGGTTGTCCGCCATCGCCGCAATCTGCGCAAGATGCGTCACACAGATAACCTGTGCGTTTTTCGAGACGCCGCGCAGTTTTGCACCGACCTTGTTCGCCGCCTCGCCGCTGATGCCAGTATCAATCTCGTCGAAGATCTGCGTTTCGGTCATGCCGGTATCGGAAAGCACCGTGTTGATCGCGAGCATAATACGGGAAAGCTCGCCGCCGGACGCGATCTTCGACATCGGCTTCGGCTCCTCGCCGGCGTTTGCCGAAACAAGGAATTGGATGCGGTCACAGCCAAAGGAGGTCAGTGGTGTGCGCACCTGCTCGACAGAGAACGTAACGCCGGGCATATTGAGCTCAGAAAGCTCTGCCTTGACGCGCTTCGCAAAGCTCTCGCACGCGGCGCGGCGCTTTGCGGAAAGCTGCTTTGCGAGCGACACGGCTTCCTTCTTTTTCTCCTCGTATTCCTCGAGCAGAAGGCCGCGCTTCTCGTCAGAAAATTCGATATCGGAAAGCTCTTTGCGCGCACGGTCGAGAAACTCGAGCATTTCCGCCTCTGTCTCGCCGTATTTCAGGCTAAGCCGGTAGAGCGTTTCCAGGCGGCTTTCCAGCTCGTCCAGCTCACCGGGATCGAACATGGCGTTGTCGAGATAATCCGAGACCTCCGCCGCGGCGTCCGAAAGCGCATATTCGGCATCCCGCACACGCTGTGCGACACCGTTCAGAGATGGAGCAAACCGTGCGGCCTGCTCAAGCGCCTCCGCCGCGACCGATACGGCGGAAACCGCGCCGTCCTCGTTTTCATCGCCCTGCAGCAGGGCGCACGCTTCGCTGACACTGCGCACGATGCGCTCGCTGTTGCGGATCTCGTCGCGGCGCTCTGCCAGTTCCACTTGTTCGCCGACGCGCAGCTGTGCGGCCTCCAGTTCTTCGATCTGATAGCGCAGGATGTCCATACGGCGCGCTTTCTGTCCCTCGTCAGACTCAAGCGCGTCGAGCTCGCCTTTGATGCGGCGCAACGCACCATAAGCCGACCGGTACGCCACGAGCAGCTCATTCGTTCCGGCAAAGCTGTCGATATACGCGCCGTGCGCTTCAGGCGAGAGCAGCTTATAGCTTTCATGCTGGCCAAGAATATCGATCAGCGTCGCACCGACCGCCTTGAGCATCGAGACGGTCGCCGGGCTGTTGTTGAGTTTGCAGCTCGACCGGCCGTTCTGCCGGATCTCACGCCGGATCAAAAGACTGCCATCCTCCTCAAGCGGGACACTCAGCTCACGCAGAACCTGCTCGGTCTCTTTGGAAATACCGGTGAAGAGCGCAGAAACGGCCGCCTGATCCGCGCCGGTACGGATCAGCTCCTTTGAGGTGCGCTCGCCGAGCACTGCGTAGATCGCATCGATGATGATGGATTTACCCGCGCCGGTTTCGCCGGTCAGTACGGTAAAGCCCGGATGAAAATCGATTTCCGCTTTTTCAATAACGGCGATGTTGCGGATATAAAGCTGCGTAAGCATCAGATTCCACCTATCAGCTTCCTGAGCTCATGCTGCTTTTCTGCCGCGATCTCATCTGTCTTGCAGACAATGAGAATCGTGTCTTCACCGGCAAGCGTACCAATAAAATCCGGGAAGTGCAGCGTGTCCATGGAGGCGCAGACCGCCTGCGCCATGCCGGTCATGCACTTGACGACGATCATGTTGCCCGCTGCTTCGACGCTGATGACCGAATCGCCGAACAGCGAATAAAACTTCGAGGAAATGTCCCGCGCGTTGTCCCGGCCGGTCGAATATTTGTACTTACCGTTTCCGGAGAGCGTCTTTACGAGGCGCAGCTCCTTGATGTCGCGGGAAACTGTCGCCTGCGTCACATCGAAGCCGCAAGCACGCAGATTGCGCAGCAGCTCCTCCTGTGTGTCGATGTCCTGTGCCTTGATGAGTTCCAGAATTTTTGCGTGCCGTCTTGTTTTCATTCGGATAGCCTTCCTTTCCTAGCCCCTGCTGTGTATGATCTTTCGATTCACAATATCGTAGAAATTCCGGTCGTCCATTTTGATCAGCTCTGTGTAGTAGGAGGACCGGCAAACGGAAATCGCATCGCTGCGGTGGATGCGAATCGGTGTATCGCCGTCCACCGTCAGATAAATGTCACCAAGATAGTCGTTGTCCGCCGATACGGTCAGCACCTTATCCGCACTGAACACCGTACTGCGGTTAAAAAGGGAGTGCGGGCAGATCGGCGTAAAAATCATACATTCTGTCTCGGGATCGACAACCGGGCCGCCCGCTGAGAGCGAATACGCCGTCGAGCCGGTCGGCGTTGCAAGGATCAGCCCATCCGCGCGAAACCGGTACATTTCCGAGCCGTCCACAGAAAGGCCGAAATCGAAGATTTTAGACTGCGCGCCTGAAACGACTGCGTCGTTGAGCGCGCGGTAGGTGCGTTCGCCATCCGCGCCGCGCACCGTGATCTCCAGCATCATGCGCCGCTTTGTCGTATAGCCGCCTGCAAGCAGCTTTTGAATTCGGGGCAGTTCATCCTTTTCGATGCCCGCCAGAAAGCCGAGTCGCCCGAGATTGACGCCGAGGATCGGCTTGCCGCCCACGGAGGCATGCTTCGCGGTGTGGATGATCGTGCCATCGCCGCCGACCGCGATGACAAAACTGCATCGCGCGATCATCTCCTCGTGACTTTCACAGAACACAACGTCCGTATACCGCCCGCGGTGCTTTCCGTGCACCAGCGGCACGGCGCCGTTCTGGCGCAGCAACGCGATGATCTGCCGTGTGTACGCATCTGCGTCGCGTTTATCCAGATTGGGGATTACCGCTACTTCCATCTGCATCATTCCTTTGTATCGAGCGCCGCGTGGGATTCCTCCACAACGGTATGCGGCGTGCAGACCGCCGTATGCACCGGCGCATCACTTTTTTCCAAAAAGACGAGATATTCGATGTTGCCCTCCGGCCCCTTGACCGGCGAGAACGTCAGACCGAGCACAGAATAGCCGTTTTGAACTGCAAAATCGCAGATCACAGCGACAACCTCTTCGTGCACGGCTTTGTCGCGCACGACGCCCTTTTTGCCGACCTTTTCCCTGCCCGCCTCAAACTGGGGCTTAATCAGGCACACCGCGCGTCCGCCGTCGCGCAGGAGCGGCCGCACCGCCGGCAGAATGATCCTCAGCGAGATGAACGAAACATCCACGGAGAAGAAATCGATCTCCTCCGGCACCTGCTCCCGCGTCAGATAGCGCGCATTGGTGCGCTCGAGATTGACGACGCGCGGATCCTGCCGCAGCTGCCACGCAAGCTGCCCGTAGCCGACGTCCACGCTGTACACGCGCTTGGCGCCGTTTTGCAGCATGCAGTCGGTAAAGCCGCCAGTGGAGGCGCCGATATCCATGCAGGTTTTACCCTCGAGCTCGATTGGGAAACACTGCATGGCCTTTTCAAGCTTCAGTCCGCCGCGGCTGACATATTTCAGCGTACTGCCGCGCACTTCGATCTGCGCATCCTCGCTGACCGTTTCGCCCGGCTTGTCGCATTTCTGATTGTCCACATAGACGTTGCCCGCCATAATCATGGTGCGCGCCTTTTCCCGGCTGGGAGCGAGCCCCTTTTCAAACAGCAGGACGTCGATTCTCTTTTTCACGCTTATGTCCACATTCCTTTCTCAGATATGCCGCGCAGCCTGGGCTGCAGCGCTTCGTGTACGGCGCGGATCATCCCGTCTTTGTCGAGACCGAGGTGCTCGAGCGTGCGGAACATCGGCGCGTGCTTCACAAAGCCTTCCTCAATGCAGCGCATTACATACCGCCCGGCAAAGCCCGCTTCAGACAGCATGCTGCCCAGATTTTCCGCTACACCGCCGGTACGGATGCTCTCCTCGAAAAAGACAACGGTTTTGCAGTCCTTCAGCGCGGAAACGACGCCGGGATCGAGCGGAATGATCCGGTTGAGCTTTACAAGCTTACACTTTACGCCCGTTTTGGCCAGTGCCAGCATCGCCTCGTATGCAAAGGAGAACAGACGGCCGTACGTCACGATTGCCGTGTGCGATTCCACAGCGCCGTAAACGCCGAACGGCTTGCCCGAGAGCTTGTACCCCTCGGGACGAAACAGCGCCTTGCCGCGCGGGTAGCGCACCGCATAAAGATGCGCGTCGCCCTCCACACAGTCGCTCAGGTTGTCGGAAAGCTCGTCGTAATACGTCGGCGCATAGACGTGTATGCCGGGCACGGTGTGCAGAAACGCCGCGTCGAAAATGCCCTGATGCGTCTGCCCATCTTCGCCGACAATGCCTGCACGGTCGATGGCCAGGATGATCTTCAGGTGCTGCAGCGCGCCATCATGAATCAATTGATCGTATGCGCGCTGCAAAAAGGTGGAGTACACGGCAAAAACCGGTATCATTCCGCCGCGCGCAAGACCGGCGCAGAACGTAACCGCGTGCTCCTCCGCGATGCCCACGTCAAAAAAGCGGTTCCGGAACTTCTCCTTGAACGATGTCAGACCCGTTCCGGTCTCCATCGCGGCCGTCACGGCACAGAGGCGGTCATTCTCCACCGCAAGCGCGCACATCGTCTCGCCGAAAGCACCCGAAAAACCCTGCGCGCCTGCATCCCCTGCGCCCTTTTCGCGGTCAAATGCGGAAAGGCCGTGGTACATGCTGGGGTCATTCTCGGCGTATTTGTAGCCGCGCCCCTTATAAGTACGGATATGGATCAGAACCGGCTTGTCGATTTCACGCGCCATGGTGAGCACCGAAATCAGTGTGCGCAGATCGTGCCCATCGAACGGGCCGTAATAGTTAAAGCCCATATCCTGAAAGATTGTCGTGTTGAAAATATTCTTTTTTATGACATTTTTCACGCGCCGGACACCGGACGCCATCGCTTCGCCGATCTTAGGCAAGCGGCACAGCGCCGCCTCAATGCTGTCCTTGGCGTTCAGATAGCCGGGCTTTGCGCGCACATACGAGAGGTAGCGCGCCATCGAGCCGACGTTTCTGGAAATCGACATCGCGTTGTCGTTCAGGATGACGATCAGATTACGGTTGAGACGCCCTGCGTTATTCAGCCCCTCGTAAGCGAGGCCGCCTGTCAGCGCGCCGTCGCCGATCACCGCAATAACGTGTCCCGGGTCACCCGCAAGCGACTTCGCGACCGACAGCCCGAGCGCCGAGGAAATTGACGCGCTGCTGTGCCCCGTCGTGAACGGGTCGCAGTCGCTCTCCTCACGTGACGGAAAGCCCGAAAGCCCGCCTTCGCACCGCAGTGTGGAAAATTCCTCCGCACGGCCGGTCAGAAGCTTATGGGCATAGGACTGATGCCCGACATCCCACACGATGCTGTCCTCCGGCAGCGTGAACACGCGGTGCAGCGCAACCGTCAGTTCCACAACGCCGAGGTTTGACGCAAGGTGACCACCGTTATCTGCGACCGTATTGATTATCTGCTCTCTGATTTCCTCACAAAGCTCCGGAAGCTGGGAATCCGCAAGGTTTTTGATATCGTTCGGAGCCTTGATACCGCTGAGCAAAGTGCCCATTGTATCCCTCAATTCACGGACAGACCGTTCTGAATTTTTGCGGCGCTCACCGCATTCTTCATCAGCATGGCGATGGTCATCGGGCCAACGCCGCCGGGAACCGGCGTGATGTACGAAGCGACCGGCTCCACCGCGTCGTAATCGACATCGCCGCAAAGCTTGCCGTTTTCGTCGCGATCCATGCCGACATCGATAACCACGGCGCCGGGCTTGACCATATCCGCCGTGATGAATTTTGCTTTGCCAACCGCCACAACCAGAATATCCGCCGTGCGGCAGATCTCCGCCAGATTCTTCGTCTTGCTGTGGCAGATCGTCACGGTGCCGTTATTGTGGAGCAGGAGCATGGCCATCGGCTTGCCGACAATGTTGCTGCGGCCGACGACGACGCAGTTTTTGCCGCTGATCTCCACGCCGGTCGAGCGGATCAGCTCGATAACGCCGGCGGGCGTGCAGGGCAGGAAAGCAAAATCGCCGATCATGATTTTTCCGACATTGTACGCATGGAACGCGTCGACGTCTTTATTCGGGTCAATATGCTCGACAACGAGCTTTTCATCGAGATGCTTCGGCAGCGGGGACTGCACGAGGATGCCGTGGATCTTCTCGTCCGCGTTCAGCTTTGCGATCAACGCAAGCAGCTCCTCCTGCGTCGTCTCTGCCGGGAGCACGTGCTCCTCGGAATAGATACCCGTCTGCGCACACGCTTTTTTCTTGTTATTCACATAGATCTTCGAGGCCGGGTCGTCTCCGACAAGCACGACCGCCATGCCGGGACAAATGCCCTGCGCCTTGAGCGCTGCGACTTCCTCTGCCACCTGCGCTTTGATCTTTTCCGCAACGGCCTTGCCGTCAATTCGCACTGCCATCGGTTTTCTCCTCACTTTCCTCTGTCTGTTCCTCTTCCGCTTCTTCGTCCTGTGTCTCCAAATCTGCAGACTTCTTCACGCGGACCGCAAGCTGCTGCGCCGCCTCTTCGGCGCTCATGCCGCTCAGAATTGTGCTTTCGGCGCCGCTGTCAAATTGCTCGCTCTGCTCCTCCAACTGGATGCCGTTTGCTTCCATGACACGGCGGCTGCCGCAGCCGCTGAGCTTGCTGCACTTGCGGAACACAATCAGCAGAACGATCGCGACAAGCGCCGAGACCGCCGCCAGCACCTGTGAGACGCGCAGATCAATCCCCGGCAGCAAAAGGCTGTCCGTGCGCAGACCCTCGATGAAGAACCTCGTGACGCCGTACCATACTATGTACAGCAGGAAGGTCTGACCGTCATACCGGCGCAGATGGCGCGTAAAGAAATGCAGCAGAATAAAGCCTAAAAGGCACAAAAGCGACTCATACAGAAAACACGGGTGCACATTGCCGACAACCTCCTCGGCCGTGCGGTCGCTGTACATGCCCCAGGGCAGGTTGGTGGCGCAGCCAAAGGCCTCCTGGTTGACGAAATTGCCCCAGCGGCCGATGCACTGGCCGATCAGATAGCCAAGGGACGCGACGTCCAGCACGGCAAAAACGCGCATCTTGCGCCACTTCGCAACGAGTGCGCCGCAGAGCAAACCGCCGATGATGCCGCCGTAGATACCGAGACCGCCCTCTTTGATGTTGAATACCTCCATCGGATTTTGCAGGTACTTATCGCCCGGATAGAAAATCACGTAGTACAGGCGCGCGCCGATGATGCCGCCAATGAGACCGGCGATAATCGCGTCAAACAGGTGATCCTTGTTGATGTTCATCTTTTTGCAGGACGAGAATCCATAGAGAATCGCCAGCAGAAAGCCGATACCAATCAGAATACCATACCAATAGATTTTGAAATCGCCGAACTGCAGGGCAACCGGATTGATCTCCACCGAGATGCCGAGGTTCGGAAACTGAACGAGATGCGTCATAGCTTAATCCTTTCTTTTTCAGTCGGCAGCATCGTTTTCCTCAAGCGGGTAAATGATGGAAACCGCCGTCTTTTCCTCGTCAAACAGAGTCTGAATGCGCGCGTTGACGTCCGCCGCCGTGACCTCCGGGAAGCACTCGATATACCGGAACAGCTCGCGGCTGTTGAACTCCATGGACATCACCGCATTGGCGATCACATCCGGACTGTTGAGACCCACCATATTCGCGCCGTAGAGCGCTTTCGCGCTGCGGCGCACTTCCTCCTCCGTGACACCCTCGCGCTTCAATCGCCGCATTTCTTCCCGGATGGCTTCGCAGACTGCGTGCGGGTCGCCCGATTCGCCGCCGAACAACAGCGTGCCGTAGCCGATCCCCTCAAAATACTCGTAGCTGAACGAGGCCTCGTTGATGAGCGACGCGTCGAGCAGGCGGCGGAACAGCGGCGAGCTGTCGGACGCCATAATGTCGAGCAGAATCTCCGTGATTGCGAGATCCTTTTCCGTGCGGTGCTCCACCGTGACGGCTTCCTTGACGCCGAATTCAAAAAGCGGAGACGCAACGGCGAGCCGCTCCTCGATCACCGGACGCACAATCGTATCCGGTTCCGGCGCGAAAACACGCTTGACCTGCACCGGTTCGCTCGTTTTCAGCATGCGGTCGCAAATCGCAAGCACCTCGTCTACATCGCATTTTCCGCAAATGCACAGCGCCATGTTGTTGAGGTTGTAAAACGTATTGTAGCAGCGGTAAAGATGCTCCGGCGTGATCTGCGCAATGCTCTCCACCGTGCCTGCAATGTCGTCTTTAATCGGATGCTCGTGGTACAGCACACGCAGGAGGTTGAAGAGGACGCGCCACTGCGGGTCGTCGTCGTACATTTTGATCTCCTGTCCGATGATGCCCTGCTCCTTTTCGACGGTCTGCGCCGTAAAATACGGGGACTGGACGAAATCCAGCAAAATCTCAAGCGCCTGATCTGCTTTCTCCGTGCAGGAATACAGGTAGCGCGTCGTCTCAAACGAAGTGTACGCGTTCGCCGACGCGCCGATCTGCGCATAGCGCGCAAAGGCATCGCCGTCCTCGCTTTCAAACAGCTTGTGCTCGAGGAAATGCGCGATACCTGCCGGGGTTACTTCATTTTCCGGCTCATCGCTGCGCCGGAAAGCCTTGTCGATCGAGCCGTAGCGCGTACCGAACAGCGCGTATGTGCTGCGCATCTGCGCCTTGGGATATACGAAGATCGTCAGACCGGACGGGTGCTTTACGCGCCAATAACGGTCGCCGAGCAGTTTGCTTTCTCTTATTTCCATTGTGTTCATTCGGCCGCGCCCTCTCCCTTCAGCATATAGACCGTATCGAGTGTGACGCGTCTCGCCGCCTCGACAATTTCATCCTTCGTCACCTGCATGATCGCTTCGGCGCAGGCTTCCGGCGTGCGCACGTCGTTCTGCAGCATACCGCCGAGCACCCAGTTTTCAATGGACGCCGCAGAATCCGCCACCGAGTGATAGCTGTTGCTCATGGCAAGCTTTGCGTGCCGGATCTCGTCTTCGGTGATCTCACCCATCTGCATCGCGGCGAGCTCATGGAGAACCGCCTCCTCCGTGCGTTCAAGGTTCGCCGCTTCGACACCGCTCTGCACGAAGATCACGTTCTTCGGCGTATCGTGCTGCGCCGAGCAGTAATAGCACAGGCTCTGCTTTTCGCGGACATTCATGAACAGTTTGGAGCTCGGCGTGCCACCGAGAATGACCGCCATCAGTTTCGTGACAAGGCGTTCCTCCCGCGCGGTGCCGACGTGCAGACCCATGACAAGCTTTGACTGGGAAAGCTGCATCTTATCCGTCACGCGTTTCACTTCCTTCGGCGCTGGATGGAAGGCTGTTTCCGCGGTAACCGCCTCACGTGTGCCGAGCCGTTCGGCAAGACTCTGCGCAAAACGACTGTCCGCACCGTCGCCGATGGAAAACTGGCAGATTTGCGCGTGCTGCACAGCGTCTTCCCATGCAGCTTTCACGTCGGCGCGCGTCGCGCTTTGAAGCGCCTGCCGCGTACCGAAGCGCGGAACGCCCGCAGGCTCGCCGGCAAACATGATCTCCACACAGCGATTCTTCGCATAGATCGCTTTTTCGTTGAATTCGGAATCGATCGTCTCAATAAGCTGGCGCTTTTCCTGCCGGAAACCCTCTTCCGGAAAAAGGCCGTCCTCATCCAGAAGCGGCGTGAACAGGATGCTCTCCAGAATCCCGGCAAGCTCGTTCTGCACATCCTCCCCGCCAAATGCATAGCGGTTTGCAATGCCGGAAGCCGCAAGCGTCAGAATCTGGTTGTCACCGATGCGGCTGACGCCCGCGTGCACAGACGCACCGTAAAGCTCCGCGAGCCGTCTGCCGAACTCCGTATAATCCGGGTATTCCCGTGTGGCACGCGAGGAGACATTCGGCACAATGGCGCGGACGGCCGCCGCCTCGGGTGTTGTGAGCGGAAGCACAAGGTGTGCGGAAAGCCGCGCTGTCTTAAACTGCGGCGTACTGCACCAGAAAGACCGCAGACCGCAGTCCTCCCGATTTAAAATAGGATTCATCATTGGAATCTGCCCTTCTTGTCAAATTAACGCATTGTAAGCATATCTGCATAAATATGCTATTTTACAGTGTATTATACCACATGCCATTTCATTTTAAAAGACAAAGAGCGCCGAATTCAATAAAAATTTGCAAATTCAAGGTGTACAAGCGCATCGTAAAGTCATCATGCTTTACGCTCGCGTGTAAAGCCACCTGCATTTACAGACAAAAGCAGGATACCGCTGAAGCGATACCCTGCATAAGCTTTGCATGATTTACAGAAGAACGGTATTGACAGACTCGCGGAGCACCCAGAGCGCGACGGTCTTGCCGTCGATCTCGAGATTCAGGCCGGAATCAAACTCTTCCGTATTGGAAACCGTGACGACCGTTGTACCGTCCGGATTGCGGAACGCTGCCACAGCGAAATTGTTCGGTACCGCTGAGGTGTCCACGATAAGGCGTTTTGCGCCGCGCTGGATATACTTGGAGAAATGAACGAGCGCCTTATATTCTTCGGACGGCGTGATGCGCTTGCCATCCCGACTGATCTCTACCGCGCCGCGCGCCGCGAACGGTCCGATATTCGGATAGCCGAATTCGTCGAGCGCCAGGTTCCACAGTGTGATGGACTGGATGCCGTTCTGAAGCGCCGAGATGAAGCTCTGGCCATATTGGCCGAGATTGAGCCGCGGGCGCGGGCTGTTTAGGCTGAAGCCGTGCATATTGATGATGCATTTGCCCTCGGTCCAGTGGTTTTCACATTCCGGGTGCTGCCTTCTGAAATAGCCCACCTGCTCAGCATAGCCTTCATACGGATGCCAGGCGATACCGGCGCACGCTGCCTTCGTCTCCGGATCGTCCATTTGGAAAACCGCGCGATGCCACATGACAAAGTTGTGGTCGATCAGCCAGATCTTGACGTCGCGGAATTCCTCGTTTTCGTCGAGCAGGCGGCGCAGTTTCTTCGCGAATTTCATTTCCGTCTCCGGATGCCACAGGCATGCAGGCATACGGCTGCTCTGGTCGGTTTCCGACTCGTTCTGCGGCGTAAGCGCTTGAATCTTGATGCCGTTTTTCAGATAATACTGCAGAAACTTTAGGTAGTAAAGCGCGTAGGCATCGAGATACTTGTCGAGCATCCAGCCACCCTGCATCGCCTTGGAGCTCTTCATCCATCCCGGCGGCGACCACGGCGAGGAGAACAGGTAGAGATCCGGGTTCTCCGCCATCGCTTCTTTGACAACCGGAATGATATCCTTGTCGTCGTGTGAAGCATCAAAATGTTCCATGTTCATGTCTTCCGGTACAGGCGCAAAATGATACTCGACGCCCGCATAGTCGCTCGAGCCGACACAAAGACGCGTCACGGAGAAATTGCTCTCCTCAGGCGAATAGACTGCATGCAGCAGCTTTTTGCGATCCTCCGGGGACAGGCGGTTCAGCATGATGCATGACGCGTCGGTGAGCGCCGCGCCGAAGCCGAGGATCTCCTGATCCGTTTCCTCTGTGATTTTTGCAATCGGTCCACGCGCCTGCTCCACGCAGTGAATCCCGCGCTCCTCAAGCGTACAGCCGGGATTTGTTGTGACCATTTTCATAATACAATCCTCCAATCTGAGATGTGGCTTTCCAAATCAGCCCATTTTGACTATATCACCTGTCGGGATAAAAAGTCAACCCATACAGAAAAACGCTTAGAATATTCCGGAAAATCGTATCATTTTACGGATTGTAAGCGGCTTCAAACTGTTCGATCCCTTTGTAGCTGCATAATGAGAGACCGGCTTTTTCATATTCTCCGCAATACGCAGAGAGTACGGCATCAAACGCTTTGGCTGTCTTTCCAAGATCAGCAGGGTCAAAACAGGCGATGGCGTCGTGATGCACCATGTCGAATTCACCTGCAAGATCATCAAAAAACGATTGCAGGCTGCAGACCGCCATCAGCGCTGCATGCGCATTTCCGTTCTCTGCAGCTTCATAGATCTTCCCACGCCAGTTGGAAATCATTTCCTCAAGCGTGCCGCGCAGATCGTCAGCGCCCGGCGCTGGCTTTTCTGCAGGTACGATCATTCGGACACGCGAGAAGCAGTCATCTGTCGCACGTAGCAGTGCATCGGCTACAGCGCGCAGACCGTCGATACCGTCCGCATGTACAAGACGATCCGCGAGTGTCTCAAATCCCAGCGGCACATCGTGCATCCCGGAAAATTCCTCAAAAACACGCTTGACGCCGAGGTGGAAATACCGTTTATTCAGCAGGCAGACCGCGTTTTCCATGTGGTACAACAGCTCGGCACCGTGCGCGCGGCATACAGAAACAGTTTCGCCGCGCATCAGCCTTGCATACGCGCGCTCCGCTTCCCCGAATTCCCTCTCTGCGCGCAGCAAATCTTCGGCGCACATGGGCTGCTCGAGGATGCGGCGCACATTTTCCCGCAGTTTTTCAAGCCGCATGCGATCGGCTTCATGCGGACAGTAAACAATTTTGGAATCCATCAGCTTTGCAATATGCGGCGATGCATACGCGGCGTCTGCTTCAAGGCTTTCCCATGTCGTGCAGTACAGGTCAAATCCGACGCCGTCGAGCACGAAGCCGTTCGAAAGTACCCAGCCGCGGTCATCGTTGATGAGAATCAACAGATCGAGATCCGACTTTTCATGACAGTCTCCGGTACAGAACGACCCGTAAACGCCGATCATGGCGAGCGCTCCGGGACACTCGCGCTCCGCTTTTCGGATCACCGCCTCAATGATTCTCTGATTTCTCTCTTCCAGCTTCTGCAACATTCTTTTATCCATATGTCCATTCCTCCTCTTTAACTCTCATTGTACACAACATGGAGCGCGTCGGCAAGCCGAGATTCGTTTTTTTCGCTCTATGCAAAAACCGCCGGTATGCAGCCGACGGTTTTGTTTTGCTCTTTACTTTTCGTCCGCCTTGCGGATCTGGGCGCGTTTGATCTTACCACCGAGTGTCTTCGGAAGCTCTTTGACATACTCGATAACGCGCGGATACTTATACGGTGCTGTGACCCGCTTCACATGGTTCTGCAGCTCCTTTGTGAGCTCCGGCGTGCCGGTGTAGCCCTCAGCAAGCACAACGGTCGCCTTGACGACCTGACCGCGGATCGGATCCGGCGCACCAGTGATCGCGCATTCGACGACAGCCGGATGCTCGAGCATTGCGGATTCGACCTCGAACGGCCCGATGCGGTATCCGGAGCACTTAATGACGTCGTCGTTGCGGCCGACAAACCAGTAGTAGCCCTTGCTGTCACGCCATGCGACGTCGCCCGTGTCGTAATACTTGCCGCCAAGCTTATCCTCGGTCATTTCCGGATTGTTGTAATAGCCCGTAAACAGACCGACCGGCGGGTTGTTTTTAACATCCATAATGGCGATGGTGCCCTCGTCGCCGTCTTCACAGACATTGCCCTCGCTGTCGACAAGCTGAATGTCAAACAGCGGAGAGGGCTTACCGGTGGAACCGGGAATCGGCTTGATCCACGGGAAGTTTGCAATCAGAACGGGGCCCTCGGACTGTCCAAAGCCCTCGCAGAGCTCGAGACCGGTCAGCGTACGCCATTTCTTAAAGACCTCGGGGTTCAGCGGCTCACCCGCGATGCAGCAGCGGTGGATGCTCGAAAGATCGAACTTTGTGACATCCTCCTGCAGCATGAAGCGGAACATGGTCGGCGGTGCGCAGAAGGTCGTGATCTTGTACTTGGAGATTTTCTCCAGAAGGTGGAGCGGGACGAACTTATCCATATCATAGCCGAAAATAACGGCGCCGCAGATCCACTGGCCGTAGATCTTGCCCCAGCCGAATTTCGCCCAGCCGGAATCCGAAACACTCATGTGCAGCTTGTTTTCCTCGACGCACTGCCAGTATTTCGCCGTGATGATGTGACCAAGCGGATAGGCAAAATTGTGCTGCACCATCTTCGGCATGCCGGTGGTACCGGAGGTGAAATAAACGAGCATGATATCGTCCCAGCGGGTTGCCTCCTCGCCAGTCGGGCGCTCAAAGGTATCCGGGAATTTCGCGATCTCATCATTGAGATTGAGCCAGCCCGCGCGGCGGTCAACCACCATAACCTTGTTCTGCAACGACGGCACATCGCCCTCCGCCGCTTCGATCTGATTGATGACAAAATCGTCGTTGACGCAGACAATGGTGTGCACGGACGCGGAGTTGCCGCGGTATACAATATCCTTCTTCGTGAGCTGGAGCGAGCCAGGGATCAGAACCGCGCCGAGCTTGTGCAGCGCCGTCGCGCAGATCCAATACTCCCATCTGCGGCGGAGAATCAGCATAACAACTGTGCCCTTTTTGATGCCGATGCTTTTGAAGAAATTCGCCGTCTGATTCGAAAGCTTCTTAATATCCGTGAAGGTGAAGATCTTTTCATGGTCGTGGTCATCACACCAGACGAGCGCCTTCTTCTCCGGCTCGCTGTCCGCCCATGCGTCCACAATATCGAAACCGAAGTTGAAATCCTCCGGTACATTCACTTTATAGTTTGCCTTGAAATCCTCGTAGGAATCAAATTCGATACGAGGCAAAAAACGATCCAGTAACATAGTTCAACTTCCCTTTTATATTTTCAGAATATCCTGCGCAGAGTCCCTTTATTCCGCGATAACCGTCAGGAAGCGCGCCTTGACGTCGCCGCCGCACTTCTGGCCGTGCGGCTTGGTCGGATTGAAATAAATGGAGTCGCCTGCCGTAAGCTTAAACTCCTCGCCATCGTAGTTGACGATGACCGTACCCTCGAGAACAAGGTTGAATTCCTGTCCACTGTGCGTGATGAGGCCCGCAGGCTCATCCGTCGGCTCCAGCGTGACGAGCAGCGGCTGCATGACCTTGCCATAATAGCGGTAAGCCAGATCCTCAAAATAATACTCCGGATTGCGGTTGACAACCTTGCCCTTTCCGCGCCGAACAATATGATAGCTGTCGAGCTTCGCCGGTACACCCGTGACGATCTCCGTAAAATCTACGCCAAACTTGTTGGCGACAGCATAAATAACGCTGATCGGAATATCTTTTCCGTTTTCCTCATAGCTGCGGTATACTTCCGGATCGATGGACAGCTCGGCGGCCAACTGCTCAACCGTGTAGTCGCTGACCTCGCGCAGCTCGCGGAGTCTTGCCGAAATTTCGTTAAAATCATTGGACAAAGTCGTGTTCCCCCTTATGTGGATTTGAGAATTATTATAGCATGATCAAAACGGCTGTGCAAGCAAAATTTTGTCTGTTACCATCGCAAAGCGTCTCATTTTGTCAGCGCATCGATTGCAACCTTGGCATTGGCCATCTCGGCTTTTGCTTCTTCCGCTTCAAAGTAATCGACTGCATACAGGAGGACGCCGTCCGCTCCTGTCTCCTCTGCGCGCTCAATCTGCCGCGCGATGGTATCCGTCGTATTGAGCCATGTGCCGTTGTCTGCGTCTGTCCCTGCCTTATAGACGGCGAGGCCGATGTACAGGCGTACCGAATCGAGACGCTCCATTTCATTCCAGTCCTCAAGCGCAGTTTCAAACGGCAGCGCTTCGTTTTCAAAGCTGTAATAGAGCTGCGGACAGATATAATCGATATAGCCGCTCTGCGCGCACCATGTGTAGACGTCCGCATTGATCTTCTCGTTGTTTTGAAGATTGCCCTGCGGCGAGATGCCGAATTCCACTTCCGACGCCGTCTGCTTGATGCGGTGGTACACCGTCGCGATCAAAGCGTTGATATTCGCTGTACGCCACTCGTGCAGCGGCAGCGGCTCCTCCGTCTCATTCACATACGCTGCATACTGATTCGCGTCGATTGTTTCATCATCGGTCGGATAGAAGTAATCGTCGAAGTGAATGCCGTCCACGTCGTAGTTCTGTGCGATTTCCGCAGCGCTGTCCGCAATGCGCCCGCGGATATATGCGCTTGCGGGGTTGTAATAAATGCCGCCGTCGTACTCCATAAAATAAAACGGGTTTTCCTCACGGTTCTGCATGTAGAAGCCGTCCTCAGAAAGCGTACCGGGCGTGGAGGCTGTCGCGATGCGCAACGGGTTGATCCACGCGTGAAACGCCATACCATTTTCGTGCGCCTTTTCCACCATATATGCAAGCGGGTCATAACCGGGATCTTTCCCCTGTGTGCCGGTCAGGATATGCGACCAGGGCTCATATTCCGAAGGATAAAAACTGTCCGCAAACGGGCGCACATGGACAAAGACGGCGTTGACACCCATCGCCTTTGCGCTTTCAAGCTTTGCGTCATAATTCGCCTTGAACGCATCCTCCGTCTTTTCCGCTGTGGAGAGCGACATATATGGGATCCAGACACCGACGAGCGTTTCCCGCTCCTGCACGGGTTCTGCGGCGGCCTCAGCAGCTTCTGACTCCGGCGGCGCGGTCTGCACGGCGACGCTTTCCGAAACCTCCTGCATTTTCCGTACTTCTCCGCTGTGGCCGCTGCGCCAGACAGCGAGCAGAACGACCAGCGCCAAAATCACGAGCGCTGCAATATAATGATTACGTTTCAGTACCAGCATAAAATTCTTTTCCTTTCTCCGGCTGATGCGCGGGATCGCTTGACCGCTGGGCGGTTTTGCGGTAAGATAAACCTGTCCTGATAAAATCTATGAGGGAAACGAAAAGTTATGCCTGAAACTGTACGAACTGTCCTCGCCGTTTATCTCGCGGCGATCAATATTACTGCCGCTGTCGCAGCCTGCGCGGACAAGCGCCGTGCGATCCGCGGGAGATGGCGCATACCGGAGCGCACGCTGCTGCTCCTCGGCTTTTTCGGCGGCGCAGCCGGCGAGCTGCTCGCTATGCTGCTGATCCGCCACAAGACAAAACACGCAAAGTTCATGGTGCTGCTCCCGCTTTTTTGCTTGCTGCACGCCGCGCTGCTCATCTGGCTCGCCCTGACGCTTGCCTGAAAGGAATGTGATGCAAATGTACAAGTATCTGCTCTTTGACGCCGATCACACCCTGCTCGATTTCAACCGCGATATGGAAATCGCCTTCAAGCGTATGTACAGCGGCGCCGAGCTTGACCGACAGCTTCCGTTCAGCAGCGCTGTTCTGGAAACGTACAGCCGCTGCAATAACCGCTGGTGGCGGCGCTTCGAGCAAGGGCTTTGTACAAAGCCGGAGTTGTACCGCAGCCGCTTCATCGACTTCTTCGCCGAAACGGGGATTGAAGGAGCGGATCCAGATCAGCTCCACACACTGTACTTTGATGCGCTCGGCGAGACCGGCAGCGTCTTTGACGGCGCATTGGAGCTGCTCGCCGCGCTCTCGAAGCGCTTTGAGATCTATATCGTAACAAACGGAAACGCCGCTTCCCAGCGCACGCGCCTGCAAAACTCCGGGCTGATGAAGTATGTACGCGATTATTTCATTTCAGAAATGGCCGGCACGGCCAAGCCCGACAAGCGGTATTTCGATTATGTTCTCGCCCATCTTCCGGGCGCTGTGCCCGCCGAATGCATAGTGATCGGCGATTCGCTGACCTCCGACATGCTCGGCGCCGTCAACGCAGGGATGGATTCCATCTGGTACAATCCGGGACACGCGGAAAATCCGGAGCACCTTCCGATCACGTACGAGGCGGCAAACTATGCGGATATTCTGCGCATCTTGACCGCCGGTGAAGCCTGACATGCGGGAGAACGGAATCAACCGCCCGGCGGTTGTGATCGGCTTTACCTATTTTGCGGCGCTGCTCTTTGCGACCTTTCTCGGCGCGCACAACACGCCGTACGCGCTTGTTGCGCTGCTCCTGACGCTTGCGATCTGCTTCCTGTTCCGGCAGCACCGCGCACGTCCGGCGCTCATGCTCGCGCTGTTTACGGCCGCGGCTGCGCTCGCCGTTTTTACCATGTTGAGCTGGTTTACCGTGATTCCGGCCGAGCGCTACCTTGGAAATACCTACCGCATTCAAGTCACAATCGACTCCGAGCCGGAATGCCGCTATGGCAACTTCTATTATAAGGCGCGTGTCACGCATATGGAAGAACCAAAACAGGATGTGGATTTTACGATCCGCCTTTCACACGGCGAGGCGCTAAACGCCAAAGTCGGCGATACCGTTTCCTGCACGGCGAAATTCGTCGCCTTTCAGGATGATTTCGGGCTTTCCTCGCGCACGTCTCAGTTGGCAGACGGCAAGGTTCTCGCCGCTTATATCTCAGATTACGAGTCGGTTTCGGTTACGCCCGCCGCAAAACGGCCGCTTTCGTATTACGGCAGCGCCGTTCGCGCGCAGGTACGCGACAAGCTTCTGCGCGCCTATCCCAAAGCGGAAGGCTCCGTGCTCTGCGCAATGCTTCTCGGGCTGCGCAATGACCTCAGCGACACGCTGACCGATTCCTACCGCGCTGCGGGCGCTTCGCATATTCTTGTTATTTCCGGTATGCACATGGCGATCATTGCGCAGTTTGCACTCGGTGCGCTCAGCTTTTTCGGCATCCGGCGGCGCTGGGCGGCCGGGATTTCCATCGTCTTTGTTCTCGCCTTTATGGTAATCTCCGGCATGTCCGCCACTGTCGTGCGCAGCGGCATCATGCAGATTATCCTGTTGTTCGGGCTTCTGATCGGGCGGCAGGCCGACCCGCTCAATTCGCTCGCCATCGCCGTTTTGTGTCTGACGCTGCAGAATCCCTTCTGCGTCGGCGATATTTCCCTGCTTCTCTCGCTCTCCGCGACACTCGGCATCCTTTCGCTGTCGCCGCGCATGCTGGCATTCTGCACGGCGCGTATTCATACCCCGCGCCGGCAGATGCGGGTCAAGCGCCTGCTCTCGCCGGTTGCCGCTTCGCTCGGCGCAATCCTCGGCGCCCTGCCCGTGCAGCTCTATGTATTCGGCACGGTGAATCTCAATTCCGTCGTGACCTCGCTGCTCGTGCTTTACGCTTCGGCGTGGCTGATCCGCTTCGGGGCGCTCGCGGCGATCTGTCTGTATGTGCCCTTTCTCGTACCGGCCGCTGCGCCGTTTGTTTTCATTAGCGGCCTGCTCGCCAAATACCAGAATGCCGTCGTTTTCTGGATCGCCGACCATTTGCCGGGAACCGCAGAAATCTCCGGCGCTTACCTGCCGGCGACGGTTTTGATTGGCGTTCTTTTCCTCGCGCTCGCGATCATGCTCTGCGGCAAGCGCCGTGTGCCTGCCGCAGTCTATGTGCTGACAGCCTGTATCCTCTTTTCCGGTATGGCGGCAAACGAGTGGCTGAACGGCGGCCGGACGCGCGTGCTCGTTTTCGACGCGGAATATGCCCAATGCACAGCCCTGATCGAAGGGCACCGCGCGAACGTACTCGACTGCAGTGGAAACGGTTACGAAGTCTGCGATGTGCTGCAGGATTACGGCGTGCAAACCGTTGACTTTCTGCATGTGCAGACTTCCGAAAGCAGTGTGCGCTGTGCGGAACGCATAGCTGCAGTCTTCCCCGTCTCCGCCGTTGTGCAGCCCGATACGGTTTATTTTCCGCTGGACGGCGCGGCGCACTCCGTTTATCATTACGGCTGCACCGGACAGATGCCGGGCGGCACGCCGTTTACCATCTCCTCAGGCGGCGGGCTGATCCGCTTCGAGGTGTGCGGTCAGTCGGTCGTGCTGGAGGGCAAAGCCGGCGGCTATGAAGCGGAAAGTGCGGATATACGGATCACGCAGAATTTACAAAGTCCTGTACATTCCCCGTTTACGGTTCTGAAAACAGATGATATAATGGAGGAAACCGCGCAGGCCCTGCCGGTCGGAAACTATATTCTGACCAGTGAGCACGAGCTTGTCTGTCTCGATTTTGAGGCGAACGGCAGATATACGATACTCGGCGGCTGACACCAAACGGAAAGGATACGCAGCGATGCCTGAAATCAACGAAACAAAGCTCAGAGAACAAATTGCCAAAAGCCAGATGGCAAGCCTCTATTTTTTGTATGGCGACGAGAAATTTCTCGTCAAGCGCGACCTGCTCCGCATGACGAAAAAGCTCTCGGCGACAGATTTCCCAGAATTCAATTTCAACGAGTTTCCGCATGACGCGGCAATCGACGACATCGCGGACGCGGTAGAGTCTCTGCCGTTCATGGCGGAGCGCAAGTGCGTCACTGTTTCCGACCTCAATGTGGAAGCGCTCGGCAGTGCAGAGCTTAACAAGCTCCACGAGCTGATCGAGAACGTGCCGAACACAACCACCTTGATTTTCTTTCTGCCGACGCTGGAGATCGATACGAAAAAAAGCGCCAAGTGGCGCAATTTCATCAAGAAGGTCGACGCGGTTGGCTATTCGGTCTGCTATGCGCGGCGCAGTGACAGTGATCTGGAAAAGTTTCTCTGCCGTGAAGCGGAAAAGAACGGCTGCACACTTTCGAGATCCCTCGCCAATAAGATCCTGCGCTATACCGGCAACGATCTAAACGCGCTGACAAACGAGATTCTGAAGCTCTGTGCCTTTGCGGGCGGCGGTGAGATCACGAATGAGCAGATCGAACGCATCGTGACGAAGAATATGGAAACGACCGTGTTTCTTTTGAGCAACGCGCTCGTGCGCGGCGATTACGCCAAGGCGTATGCCCTGCTCGACTTGCTGATTAACCAGGGTGAAAAGCCGATCACGATCCTTTCCGTGCTGAGCGGCGCATACATCGATATGTATCGCGTGCGCGCCGCGATTCAGAGCGGCAAAACCTCGCTTGCACCGGCGGAATACGGCGACTACAAAGGCCGCGATTTCCGTCTGAAATACGCCGAACGCGATATGCGCGACCTTTCGCTCGAGATGCTGCGCGAAAGCCTGCAGCTTTTGCTCGAATGTGATCTCTCGCTGAAGCTTTCAACCGGCGACACGATGGATCGGATCGCGCTTGAAAAGTTGTTCGCAAAGCTGCTTTTCGCGGCGCACCGCGGCAGCGTCGCCTGACGGAGGAACAAGGTATGATACACATCCGGGAAGCTGTGATCGTCGAGGGGCGGTACGACAAAATCAAACTCTCTGCCCTGACCGACGCGCTTGTCGTCGAGACGAACGGCTTTGGCATCTATAAAGATGCGGAAAAGCGCGATTTCATCCAAAAGCTCGCCGCCGAGCGCGGGATTGTGATCCTGACGGACAGCGACAACGCCGGGCGGCAGATCCGCAGTTATTTGTGCTCCTTCATCCCAAACGAACAGATTCGCCACGCGTATATTCCCGACATTTACGGCAAGGAAAAACGCAAGACAGTACCCTCGAAGGAGGGCAAGCTCGGCGTGGAGGGTGTGCCGGGCGAGGTTCTGCTGCGTGCGCTCAATGAAGTGGGAGTCGTTACCGGCGAACACAGTAGGCAGCCGCGCCTTACGCCTGCGGATTTGATGGCACTGGGGCTTACCGGCTGCGAAAACAGCGCCGCACTGCGCCGCCGGCTCTTAATGGCACTCGGGCTGCCGGAGAATCTGAGCACAAAAATGCTGCTGCGCTGGCTCGATACCGATGAGAAGCTCACGCGGATGCTCGCAATCCTCGAGAATTTTGAAACGGATGCTTGACAAAGCGGAGCGGACTGCCTATAATAAAGCCAATGGCGTTGAAGGAAAGAAGTACGCGCTTTAAGTCGGCAAAGAGAGCCTGCGGGCGGTGTAAGCAGGTGCGGCGGGGCGCAGAAATACATTCCGGAGCTGTTGCTTTGAACGGTTATCCAGTAGGGGCAGCCGTGTGCGCACGTTACAGCGCAAGGGTATGGTTGTACCCGTTGAGGTCTCGGGTGTGAGCCCGGGATAAATTGAGGTGGTACCGCGGAATTTCCGCCCTCTGCAAAAAATGCAGGGGGCTTTTTTTATTGCCCCCGAAAAGAAAGGATTTTGATTATGGGAATCTACGAAGAACTTCAGGCCAGAGGTCTGATCGCACAGGTCACGGATGAGGCGCGCATCCGCGAGCTCGTCAACAGCGGCAAGGCGACGTTTTACATCGGCTTTGACTGCACGGCGGACAGCCTGACCGCCGGGCATTTTATGGCGCTCACGCTGATGAAGCGCCTGCAGATGGCGGGCAACCGCCCGATCGCGCTGATCGGCGGCGGCACGACGATGATCGGCGATCCCACGGGCCGCACGGACATGCGCAAAATGCTGACCATTGAGGACATCAACCACAACGCGGAATGCTTCAAGCGCCAGATGGAGCGCTTCATCGACTTCTCGGACGGCAAGGCCATGATGGTCAACAACGCAGACTGGCTCTTAAAGCTCAACTACATTGAGCTGCTCCGTGAGGTCGGCGCCTGCTTCTCCGTCAACAACATGCTGCGCGCGGAATGCTACAAGCAGCGCATGGAGAAGGGTCTTTCCTTCCTCGAGTTCAACTACATGATCATGCAGAGCTACGACTTCTACATGCTCTTCCAGAAATACGGCTGCAACCTGCAGTTCGGCGGCGACGACCAGTGGAGCAACATGCTCGGCGGCACGGAGCTGATTCGCCGCAAGCTCGGCGAGGACGCCGCCGCGATGACGATCACGCTGCTGACCGACTCGCAGGGCAAGAAGATGGGCAAAACCGCCGGCAACGCCGTTTGGCTCGACCCGAACAAGACCTCCCCGTTCGATTTCTACCAGTACTGGCGCAACGTGGACGATGCCGACGTGCTCAAGTGCATCAAGATGCTGACCTTCCTCCCGCTCGAGGAGATTCAGAAGATGGAAGCCTGGGAGGGCAGCCAGCTCAATCGCGCGAAGGAGATTCTTGCGTACGAGCTCACCCAGATGGTACACGGCAAAGAAGAGGCCGACAAGGCACAGGCCAGCGCGCGCGCCCTCTTCGGCGGCGGCGCACATTCGGAAAACATGCCGACCACGGAGATCACTGCGGATGACATGACCGACGGCGCGATCAACATTCTCGATCTGCTGATGAAAGCCGGTCTGGCATCCTCGAAGGGTGAAGGCCGTCGTCTCGTCCAGCAGGGCGGTGTTTCCGTAGACGATGCAAAGGTCACGGATATTGCAAAGACCTGCACGGCAGCAGACTTTGAAAAAGGCCATATCATCATCAAGAAAGGCAAGAAGGTTTTCCACAAGGTTGTTTTGAAGTAAGCATAAAGAAATCTAAAAAAAGGAGGCGGGAAAATGATCGATATACTGGAGGGGCTCAACGACGCGCAGCGCGAGGCGGTCACCTCCACCGAGGGCTTTGTCCGCGTCATCGCGGGCGCGGGCTCCGGCAAGACACGTGCGCTTTCCCGCCGCTTTGCCTATCTCGTCAACGAGCTCGGCATTCTGCCCGGGAACATTCTCTGCGTCACATTCACGAATAAGTCTGCGAATGAGATGCGCCAGCGCATCCACAACCTCACCGGAGACAACGACACCGGCTACATCAATACGTTCCACGGCTTCTGCGTCTCCGTTTTGCAGGAGGACAGTCACATCGTGCAGTATCCAAAAAGCTTTCTCGTCCTCGACAATTCCGACATCGACGCGATGCTGAACATCATCTATGAGGAGCGCGGTCTGACGCTGCGCAATATGACCTTCAGCAACGCGCGTGACATGATCGAGATGCGCAAGACGATGAAGGACCCGGACTACTATCTCGATATGATCACGATGTCGCTTGACACGCTCCGGCAGAAATACGAGAACGCCACCGAGACGACCGACATCATTTTCTACGGCTATCTGTATCAGGAAAAAAAGTGCTTCGGGCTCGACTATAACGATCTGATCAAGTTCTCGCTCTACATCTTTGAGCAGGATGAAAGCGTCCGGCTCAAATGGCAGAAACGGCTCGAATACATCATGATCGACGAGTTTCAGGACATCGACGAGCTGCAATACAAGCTGATGAAGGTGCTCTGCGGCTACCATAAGAACCTCTTTATCGTCGGCGACCCCGACCAGACGATCTACACGTGGCGCGGCGCAAATGTGCGGTATCTGCTCGATTTTGACAAGGCATTCCCGAAGGTCAAAACCATTCTGATGATGCAGAATTACCGTTCCACGCCGCAGATCTTAGCCGCCGTCAATTCGCTGATCGACAAGAACCGCCACCGCATCAAAAAGGACCTCATCCCGATGCTGCCGGACGGCGGACCGGTTGTTTGCCATCACGCGGTGACCGAGGAAGCGCAGGCGCATTGGATCGCTGAGCAGATCAAAACGCTGGCAGACAGCGGCGTTCCCTTTAAGGACATTACGGTTCTGTACCGCGCACACTACATCACCCGCACCGTCGAAGAGGTGTTTCTCAAGGAAGAGATCCCATACACCATTTACAGTGGCGTACAGTTTTTCGGCCGCATGGAGATCAAGGACGCGCTTTCCTATCTGCGCATGATCGCCTACAAGGACGACCTCTCCTTTGTGCGCATCGCGAATGTGCCGAAGCGCAACCTCGGCGAGCGGCGCATGAAATTTCTGCAAGATTACGCCGCGCAGAACGGGTGCTCGCTGTATGACGCGCTGCGCCGTACGCGTGACGAGGAAATCTTCAAGGGCACGAAGGCCGTGCAGTTTATCTCGCTGATCGAATCGTTTGCGGCGGATTACGCCCAGCTCCCGATCTCCGAAGTGCTCTCCGCGATCCTCAACGAGAGCGGCTATGAGCGGATGCTCCGCACCAAAGGCAGTCAGGAGCGCCTCGACAACCTCGCAGAACTGAAACAGTCCGTCTACGAGTATGAGACATCCTGCGGCGAGGAAAGCACGCTGGAGCATTACCTCGCGCATGTGGCGCTGTTCTCCAACAGCGATGCCGCTGAAACAGGCGACAAGGTGCGCATGATGACCGTCCACACGGCAAAGGGCCTTGAATTCCCCTACGTGTTCCTGTGCGCGATGAACGAAGGCATTTTCCCCTCGAAGAAAACGCGCACGCTTCCCGCGATGGAGGAAGAACGCCGGCTCGCGTTCGTTGCCATGACGCGTGCGGAAAAGGGCTTGTACCTCACGGAAGCCGAGGGACGCAATTTTGACGGCTCGCCGCGCTACCCCTCCCGTTTTCTGCTCGACATCGACCCTGCCCTGCTCACATACACCGAGAAGCCACGCGAGGGTCTGATCGCCGAGGCTCGGGATTACATCGCCTATACGGAACGCTTTCTTTCCGAAGACGCACACACGCCGCGCTTTGCGGTCGGACAGCGCGTCAAGCACAGCGTATTCGGCACAGGCGTGATTCTCGACGTGGATACGGCGAAATCAGCCTATCTCGTCCAATTTGACGAAATTCCGACGCCGCGCTCGATTTCCTTTAAGGTCAAGCTGAATGTCCCTGTGTGACAGCGCCAAACCTTACCGTATTGACCCAGGAGGTACCATATGAAAACATCAACTGAAATTGCTTCGGCAGCGCACATCATCGGCGAAGAAAAGACGCTGGAGTATCTCGCAAAAGCCGGTTTTGATGCATGGGATTTTTCCATGTTTGATATGTGCCACTACGATTGGCGCACGCAGAGCTTTTCCGCATCCACCCATCCGCTGGCGACTGACAATTATCTTGCCTTTGCCAGAAGACTGAAGCGGATCGGTCTCGATAACGGCATCGTCTGCAACCAATCGCACGCCCCGTTCCCCAGCGATTGCGCTGAGATTCGCTCCTATCTCAAACGGGCCATCGAGTGCACGGCGGAGGCAGGCGGGCAGATCTGTATCATTCACCCTGCCAATAATCGGTCAGCGCAGGCAAACGCCGAAATGTATCTGGAGCTTCTCCCGTTTGCAAAGGATTGCGGCGTAAAGATTGCGGCCGAGAACATGTGGAACTGGAACCGAGAAAAGGATGAATCCACTTTTGCTGCCTGCGCAAGTACGGAGAGCTTTCTCGAACATCTCGACGCGGTGAACGACGATTTCCTCGTCGCCTGTCTGGATGTCGGACACGCTGAAATGCGCGGCTCCGGATCGGGAGCAGTGGCTATGATCCGTGCTCTGAACAGCCGCCTGCAGGCGCTCCACCTGCACGACAACGACCGGTGGCACGACTCGCACCAGATCCCGCTTTCGATGTTCATCGATTTTGATGCCGTTGTAAGCGCGCTGAAGGAGATCGATTACAAAGGCTACTTCACGCTGGAAGCCGACCAATACCTCGGTGCATACAGCGAAGAGAATATTTTTGAAGGTATCTGCAGCTTATATGCAAGTGTGCGAAAGCTCGCCGATATGTTTGAAGCATAAGCCAAGACGGCACCGGATTTCCGGCGCCGTCTTACTGTTCACAGAGAATATATGGTTTGAGCTTTTCGAGCAGCGCATCGCCGATGCCCTGGACCTCCCGCAGCTCGCCGACGTCGTGAAACGCGCCGTTTTCCTCGCGGTATGCGATGATCCGCGCGGCGAGCACTGCCCCGATGCCGGGCAGCTCTGCAAGCTCCTCTGCGGAGGCCGTATTGATGTTGACCCTGTCTGTGTTTGTTTCTATTCCCACATCACACACGAGTGCAGTGGTTCTCGCAACGCGATACGGCTGCAGAACCTCGTGTTCGGTGAGGACACACGAAACAACCAGCGCACAGCCGATCAGAAACAGCGCAAACAGCAGAACCATCCTTTGAAATCCGGATTTCAAGGCCCTCCCCCTTTCCCCTGCGCGTCTTATTCCTCCGGGCGAAGCGTGCGCAGAAAATCGGTAAAATACGGCGGCAGCGGCGCTTCAAACTCCATGTACGCGCCGGTTCGTGGGTGGATAAAGCCAATAAGCCCGGCGTGAAGGCACTGGCCGTGCAGTGACGTGATGACCTTCTTCGGCCCGTAGACCGGATCGCCCGCGACAGGATGGCCGATATACGCCATGTGCACGCGAATCTGGTGCGTACGGCCCGTCTCAAGCCGCAGACGAAGCTGCGTGAAGCCGGTGAAGTTCTGCGTGACAAAGTAATGCGTCACGGCGTCGCGCGCACTCGGCGACTGCTGCACTGCCATACGCTTGCGGTCCTGCGGATGGCGGGCGATCGGCGCATCGACCGTGCCGTCCTCCCGGATACGTCCGTAAACGACGGCGCGGTATTCACGCGTGAAGCTGTGCGCCTTGATCTGCTCCGCCAGATGGCGGTGCGCCGTGTCGTTTTTCGCGACAATCAACAGTCCGCTCGTATCCTTATCAATGCGGTGTACAATGCCGGGGCGGATGACGCCGTTGATGCCGGAGAGCGAATCGCCGCAGTGATGCAGAAGGGCGTTGACGAGCGTGCCGTCATAGTTGCCCGCCGCCGGATGCACCACCATCCCCTTCGGCTTATTCACGACAAGCAGATCGCCGTCCTCATACACGATATCGAGCGGGATATTCTCCGGTCGGACGTCGAGCGGGCGCGCAGGCGGGATTTCCACCACAAGCACACTGCCCAGCGGCAGCTTTGCGCTTTTCGCCACCGGCTTTCCGTCCCAAAAAACGTGTCCGCCGACAATCAAATTCTGCACGGCGGAACGCGAAAGCTCCGGCAGCGCGGCGGAAATCGCCTTATCCGCGCGCATACCGGATTCGGTTATAATGATTTCACGGTTCTGATCCGTCATGTTCTTCCTTCAGGGCATCGCCCTGCTCCTTCTTATCCTTGATGAACAGATACCAGACGGCAAAAAGGATCGCACCGACAACCACACAGCAATCCGCGAAATTGAAAACATACGGAAAAAACAGCACGTGGATATAATCGACAACATAGCCGAACGCAAAGCGGTCGATCAGATTGCCGATGCCGCCAGCAACGACCAGAATACAAGCCGTATTGGAGAGGAACGTATGGTGCTTATAGCGAAACAAAAAGACGAGAAGCGCCAGGGAAAGCAGCATCGTCAGAACCATGATGACCCATGAGAAGCCGGAAAAAAAGCCGAAGGCTGCGCCGGTGTTCTCAATATAGGTGAACTCCAGAAGTCCCGGAATGCAGGTGATACTCCCGATGGGCTTTAAATTCGTGATGACGGTCATTTTGATGAACTGATCGATCGCCGTCAGCGCGGCGACTAAGAAAAGCATGAGAAAAGGCAAAGAAATTCTCCTTACAATCCGAAAGGCGCAAGCCGGCAAAGCCGGTCTGCACCTTGGATTTCATGTTATTTGTTACGAAAGAGCTTTTGCGCAGCGCTCGCAGAGGTCCGGATGTTCCGGATCGCTGCCGACTGTGGACGAATACGCCCAGCAGCGCATGCACTTGTGGCCTTCCGCCTTCTCAACGAGCACCGAGAGGCCGAGCGCCTCATCTGTAAGCGTACCGCCCTCGCCGTCGACGATCTCTGTCTGCGAGACGATAAAGACTGTGGAAAGCTCCGGCTCAACGGACTTGAGGAAGTCGTAGAGTTCACCCGTGCAGTAGAGCGTGACCTTCGCATCGAGCGAAGCGCCGATCGTCTTTTCAGCACGCGCATTCTCGAGCGCCTTCTTCACGACGTCGCGGATCTCGTGGATCTTATCCCAGCGCGCGACAAAGTCCTCAGAGACCTGCTCGCCGGTGCGCTCGCTGACAAGCTGCGGCATCTGGTTGTACACGACATGGCGCGCGTCGCAATCCTTGTCGTGCGGCATGCTCTGCCAGATCTCATCGGAGGTGAATGCGAGGATCGGCGCGATCAAACGCGTCATCGCATCGAGGATGATATACATCGCAGTCTGTGCGGCGCGGCGCTCCTTGGAATCCTTCTTCTCTGTATAGAGACGATCCTTGATGACGTCGAGATAGAAGTTCGACATGTCGACAACACAGAAGTTGTGAATCGCATGGTAAGCCAGATGGAACTCGAAGGACTCATAGCCCTCGCGAGCCTTCAGAATGAGCTGATCGAGGCGGTTCAGCGCCCATTTATCGATGGAAAGCATATCGGAGACCGCAACGCTGTCCGTATCCGGATTGAAATCGGAAAGGTTGCCGAGCATGTAACGCGCGGTGTTGCGGATCTTGCGGTACGCATCGGAAAGCTGCTTGAGGATTTCCGGGGAAATGCGGATATCGGCATGGTAATCGGAGGATGCGACCCACAGACGCAGAATATCCGCGCCGTATTTCTCGATGATCTCCTGCGGCGCGATGCCGTTGCCGAGCGACTTGTGCATCGCTCTGCCCTGGCCGTCGACAACCCAGCCGTGCGTGACAACCGCCTTATACGGCGCCTTGCCGCGCCATGCGATGGAGGTCAGCAGCGAGGACTGGAACCAGCCGCGGTACTGATCAGCGCCTTCAAGGTACAGATCTGCCGGCCAGTGGAGATAATCGCGCTCATCGCAGACAGCGGCATGTGTGACGCCGGAATCGAACCAGACGTCCATGATGTCGCGTTCCTTTGTAAACGACGTGCAGCCGCATTTTTCGCACTTGAAGCTTGCAGGCAGAATCTCTTCCGCGCTCTTCGCGTACCAAGCATCGGAGCCCTCTTCGCGGAACAGGTCGGCAACGACCTGCATGGCCTCCTTGGAGATCAGCGGCTCGCCGCAATCCTTGCAGTAGAAGATCGGAATCGGAACGCCCCAGCGGCGCTGGCGGGAAATACACCAGTCGTTGCGATCGCGAACCATCGAGGAAATGCGGTCCTCGCCCCAGCCCGGGATCCACTTGACGCCCTTGATGGCCTCAAGCGCCTGATCCTTGATCGCATCGACCGAGCAGAACCACTGCTCTGTCGCGCGGAACAGAACCGACGTCTTGCAGCGCCAGCAGTGCGGGTACTGGTGGATGATCTTCTGGAGCGCGAACAGACTGCCTGTCTCCTCCAGATGCTTTGCGATAACCTTGTTGGCCTCATCCGTCGTGAGACCGGCGACAAAATCGCCCGCCTCCGCCGTCATTCTGCCGTGGCTGTCCACAGGAACAACAACCGGGATCTCCGGATAGTGGTTGTGGCAGACGTCATAGTCCTCGACACCGTGGCCCGGGGCCGTATGGACACAGCCGGTACCGCTCTCGAGCGTAACGTGATCGCCGACAATGACGAGCGACGTGCGGTCGAGGAACGGGTGCGCCGTCTTCATATACTCGAGGTCGGCGCCCTGCAGCGTACCGACAATCTCATAATCGGTTTTACCTGCGGCCTGCATGGCGGACTCGGTCAGCGCCGTCGCCATGACATAGTATTCGTCACCGCTCTTGACGAGGGAATATTCAAAGGTCGGGCCGACGCAAATCGCAACGTTCGCCGGGAGCGTCCACGTTGTCGTCGTCCAGATCACGAAGTAGGTCTTTTCAAGGTCAGCGCCGAGCTTTGTCAGCAGACCCTTGTCGTCCGTCACACGGAACTTGACATAGATGGAATGGCACGGATCTTCCGCGTACTCGATTTCCGCTTCCGCAAGCGCCGTCTCACACTCCGGACACCAGTAAACCGGCTTCAGGCCCTTGTAGATAAAGCCCTTTGTCGCCATCTCGGAGAAGATCTCAATCTGCTTCGCTTCAAACTCCTTGCGCAGCGTGATATACGGATTGTCCCACTCGCCGATGCCGCCGAGACGCTTGAAGGAATTGCGCTGCTCGTCGAGATAGCTCAGCGCATATTTGCGGCAGAGCGCACGCAGCTCCACTTCCGACATTGTGGCCGCATTTGCAACGCCCGCCTCACGGCGCGCCTTCAACTCGGTCGGCAGGCCGTGCGTATCCCAGCCGGGGACATACGGCGCCTTGAAGCCGGACATATTCTTATAGCGAACGATAAAATCCTTGAGCGTCTTGTTCAGCGCTGTGCCGAGATGGATATCGCCATTGGCGTACGGAGGGCCGTCGTGAAGAACATAGAGCGGCTTGCCCTCGTTTTTCTCCAGTACCGTTTCATATACTTTATCCTCATACCACTTTTCAAGCATGACCGGCTCCCGCTTCGGAAGTCCGGCCTGCATGGAAAAGTCGGTTTTGGGAAGATTCAATGTGCTTTTATAGTCCATGCTGAAGTAAACCGTGCCTTTCTGTTGTTTTATTTTCTCTTAAATTTGCCCTTTTTCTTCGTCGTATCCTCGATACCGAATTCCAGGGTGCTGAAAAGGGAATCCTTTTCTTTCTGCAGCGTCTCGGGAATATCCGCATAGGCGTTCAGATCAAGGCCGATGCCGTTGAACTGCTCCTTGATGTACGCGTCCTTGTCATAGACAGGCGCGGCGGCCTTCGGCGCAGACTGGACAGGCTCTGCCGGAACCGGGATGATAACTTCCTCAGGCTCCTTTTCACGCTGCGCAGCGGCAGGAACCGGAATTTCTTCCTCCTCCGGCTCAGCGACAGGCTTCGGCTCTTCCTTAACGGGTTCGGGCTTTACAGCAGCGGGCTTTGCAGCCGGCTGTTCCTCCTCGGGCTCCTCTTCTGCGGTAAATTCAGGAATCTTCTCAATAACCGCAATGTGCTCGCGGTAAATCTCGTAGAGAGACGCGCGGAACGCAGTAACCTCGCGCTTCATCGCTTCAAGCTCCTTCTCCTTTTCCGCAATCTGCACCTTGTAGGAATCGACAAGATTCTGGGATTTCGCTCTTGCCTCAGCCAGAATCGATTCCGCCTTGGCATTCGCATCGGAAACAATCGTCTCCGCCTTGGCCTTGGCCTCACGGATCGACGCGCTGCCCAAACGCTGTGCGCTGAGAATGGCTTCCTTGATGCCGTCCTCATCGGCGCGATAAGCCTCAATCTTCTCGGCCAGAATAGAAAGCTTCTCCTGCAGCTCCGCGTTCTTCGCCGTGAGCTCCGCAATCTTTGAGGAGGTATCCGTTGTGCGCGATTTTGCATCCGCGTTTTCCTTCGCCAATGCGGTCACGGTTTCCAATACCTCATCAATAAACTGATCTACATCATCCGAATTATAGCCGGAGAAATTCGATTTTCTGAAGCTGACTTCATTGATGTCCTTAATCGATAACATGTTAAGCCTCCTATATGTATTTTCTGCATTTTATGGACAGACGACCCTTTTTGGTCTTTGGGCCGAGTGAATCAACAATAAACCGCCCACAGCGGCGGATCGAGATCGTATCGCCCTGCGCAATGCGCGCGGAGACCGATAACGTCTCCCGGTGATTGACAGACACAAGACCGCCTGTTATCATCTGCGCGGCCGTCTCCCTGCCGGAGCTTATCAGCAGCGCGACAAGGCAATCCAGCCGTTCGGATGCGATGACGCCGCCGATCGGCTGAAAGCTGTGCGCAATGGGCAGCGGCTCCGAAAAGCCCTCTGTGATGCGCACGCCCACCCGGCCAATCTTTTCGATCTGCGAGAGAAAATGCGGCGCAAGCTCTGTTTTGACAAACAGCACGGCACGCCCCGCTTCGACGAGAATGTCGCCGACCGAGGCGCGGACAACACCCTGCGCAAGAAAGGAGCCGAGAAAATCGCGGTGTGATAGCGTATCTTGCTTTCTATATTGCACCGTCAGGCCAACAAGCGGGAAAAGCGATTCATCCGGCTCAAGGTAATCCGGAAACACGCCGAGCAAAACGCGTTCTGCGTCCGCCCAGCCGCCGAAAAACCGGTAATTTTCTGCACGGCAGTGCCGCAGGTAATCTTCAGCAGCCGCGCGCTCCGAAAGATCGAGGAAGCCGAGGAAGGCGGGACGCTTTTCACCCAGCCGCACACAGTCGGCTACCTTTGCCTCAAATAGCTTTTGCTCCTGTGCGCCCATGGGATCAGAAGTATACGCCGTTGTGCTCCAGCTCGTCCATAACCTCGTCGCCGCTCAGATCGACATTGTACGGCGTGATGATAAACGTGCTTGTGGAAACGCGCTTGATCTTGCCGTCGTTTGCATAGGCAACGCCGCTGAGGAAGTCCAAAATCCGTCTGGCCTCCTCTTTCTGCGTGCTCTCGAGATTCAGAATCACGGTATGCTTGTTATTCAGCTCATCGGCAATGCCGCGTGTCTCCTCGCCGAAGGAAATCGGGCGGAAAACAACAACCTGCACGTGTGCTCTCGAATTTATATTGACGACGCGGTTCGAGGAACCGGATGAAAAAGACGTACGGCGCGAAGACGTCTGCGGCTCCTCGCGATCGTCATAGCTTGCAGAGGATTCTGCCGGCTCGTCATCATAGTATTCATCGTACTCGTCATCGGGCGGATTCCACATCTTCTGAAGTTTCTCAACCAAACCTGCCATTCTATTGTTACCTCCATTTTTCTTTTAAGGATAAATGCGCTGACCAAATAAAGACGAACCGATGCGGACCATCGTGGAGCCGCAAAGGATCGCTTCCTCGTAATCCGAGGACATGCCCATCGAAAGGCAATTCATAAATACATTATCTATTTTTTTCGCCCCGATGTCAATAAAAGATTGCTGCATTCGGAAAAAATAATTGCGAAGTTCCGTTTTTTTGGCGCAAATGGGCGGAATTGCCATTAAACCGTCAACCAGAATACCGGAAAAAGCGGAAATTTCTTCCAAAAACGCTTCGAGCGCCTCCGGCGCAACGCCGCCCTTACTCTCTTCGCCACCGATGTTGACTTCGACAAGCACACGCATCCGGCGGCCCGCTTTTTCAGAAAGCCGCGAGATCTCTCCCGCAAGCTTTACGGAATCGACAGACTGGATGCAGTCCACCTTGTCGACGATATATTTCACCTTATTGGTCTGTAAGCGCCCAATGATCTGGCCGGAAACACCCGCAGCCCAGTTTATTTTGTCGTATTTTTCGATGAATTCCTGCACACGGTTCTCACCGACAAAGCGAAGCCCGCAGTCGATGGCGTGGTTGATCACCTCTGCCGGTACCGTCTTCGTCGCCGCAAGAAATGTAATGTCCTCCGGCCTGCGCCCGGAACGGACGGCCGCTTCGGCAATCCGCTCGGTGATGACCTTGTAGTTTTCTTCCACGCTCATCAGGCGGGGATCACAGCATTTTTCCGTCATACAGATCTGTCCCTTCCACAACCACTTCGTCGTAGAGCTGAATCGTCTTGCTCGTGACAAGCTGCTCGCGCTCCGAAGCGGATAAACTGATTTTGCACACGGCGTAGCCGTTGACCGTCGCATCCGAGAAAACCTGCACAAAACGGATGCGGCTGCCGTATTTGACGAAAACGCCCTTTACATTTTCATAAACGGTCTCCACCTCATTGCCGTTATTGTCGGTTTCATACGCCGTAACGTCGCAGAAATGGATCGCCTTTTCGTTGACCAACACGCCGGAATAGCTGCTGATGATAATGCGCAGAGGCTCCTTCCGCGCTGCGGCAAGCTCGCTGTTCATATACGTGCATTTCAGAATCAACGCGCCCTCCCCCGTCTCGCTGTCGCGGTTGATCTCCACGATCTCCGCCGGGATCTGTTCTGAGGAGGCAAAGGGCATCTCAATCGTCACGTTCACGGTGCGGTCGAGCCGAATCAGGTCATTTTCACTGACGACACAGGCGATATACCAGTCAAAATCCTTGGCGATCTTACCGAGCACTTTGGCGTCTTCCGTGCTGCCGGATTCGCCCTCTTCGAGCGCGCGCACATCGCTGACCGTCAGCTCCGTAATATCCTCAATCGCCACGGCATTTTCATAGCCGTCAATCGAACGGATGAAATAACCGGAGGCCGGAGCGGTGATCAAGCCCGTGCTACCGGAGGCGGACAGGTCCAGTTCGGCACGTTCGGAACGCAGCGCTTCCATATGCGCGGCATAATCATCGCTGCTTTCCGCACCCGTAATGATCTGCTTCTGACTGAGCAGGAGCTGCAGATCGTTCTTTTCGTCGGTAAGCTGAGAGAAAGAGCCGGATTTCATATCAGAAAGCAGCGCAGTAATCTTTTTGCTGATCTGGCTGCCGATCAGCTTGGGGTTGGATGAAGTGACCTCCGCCGGGTTTTCGAGCACGGTCAAACGGGCAAGCTCATCGTCAATACGTGCGATACGGTTTTTGGCTGCGGCGTCATCTTCGGAACCAAATACCTCCGCGATGATGCCGCCCGCCGCAGTCTTTCCCCCGTCATCCAGCGTGTAATTGAGCACGCCGTTGTAGTTTGTGCGAATCAGTTCCTCATTGCGGATGATAAAACCGGTCGTATCGATCGAATCCGACACTGTGGAATACATCGCCGTTTCGGTTGTAAGGCCCGTGTATTGACTCAGATAAATCTGGTAACCGACGTATATTAAAAGCAGGACCGCCACAGCGGTCGCGCCGATTTTTCGTATCAAGGGATTGTTCATGAAGCACTAACCTTCCTTTCACCGGCAGCTCAGCAAGGCCGCCGCGCCCTATTCGGCAAAATGCGCGGACGCAATCTGTTTTGCGGCTTCGAGCAGGGCAGCTGCGTCCGGATAATCATCCGTATACAGCCAGACTGTGTTCTCTTCGCGCCTGAACCACGTCAGCTGACGCTTTGCATACCGGCGTGTTTCGCGTTTGATGCTTTCCGCCGCTTCCTCCAGCGTACACGCGCCTTCAAAATACGGAAACAGCTCCTTGTAGCCGATGGCCTGTACCGAGGTACGGCCTGATGTGCCGTACTGCGCATAATAGCGGCGCGCCTCATCCAGAAGGCCATCCGCGAGCATCTGATCCACGCGGCGGTCAATGCGCGCGTAAAGCTTCTCGCGGTCGCGGCAGCTCAGGCAGATCATTTTGTAGTCATACGGGGACTCGACAAGCTTCGAGGCCTTCGCCTGCGCGGAAAACGGCTCACCCGCCACCATACAGTATTCGAGCGCGCGGATCACGCGCTTTGTGTTGTTCGGGTGAATCTGCGCGGCGCCCTCAGGGTCGAGCTGTATAAGACGCGCATACAGCGGCTCGATGCCGTCTGCTTCATACTCGGTCTGCAGTGCGGCGCGCACTTCGTCGCTGCGGCTGTTCTCCGTAAAAGGCACGGAGCGCAGCAGCGAGCGGGCGTAGAGCCCCGTGCCGCCGACCAGAAACACGCGCTTATGGCGCGCATCGATGTCCCGGATGGCCTCGCTGGCGAGCGCGGTGTAATCCATGACGCTGAACGTCACAGCGGGATCACAGAAGCCAAGCAGATGGTGCGGAACACCCTGCATCTCCGCGTCCGTCGGCTTTGCGGTGCCGATCTCCATGCCACGATAGATCTGCATCGAATCACAGGAGACAATTTCACCGTCAAATTCTTTTGCAAGCGCGATGGACAGCGCCGTTTTACCCGACGCCGTAGGACCGCAGACGGCGAGCAGCTTGATTTTCTTTTTCATATCGCCGTCCTCCCTTCTCACACGCGTCCAAATTCCTTCTCAAGCATTTTCTTTTTGAGCATCACGTAGATCGGGCGCCCGTGCGGGCAGTAGCGCACCTCGGGGTTTGCCTCCAGCCGCTCGGCCAGCGCGATCAGCTCCTCGCGCTTGGAGGCGCTGCCGCCCTTGATCGCCGCGCGGCACGCAATGTTGTGGTAGACCCAGTCCATATGCTCCGTCGTAACGTCCGTTTTGCACTGCTCGAGATAGCCCGCCATTTCGAGCACCGAGCTTTCGATATCCGCGCCGTTCAGATTGAGCGGTGCAGAGCGCACGAGCACGGTACCGCTGCCGAAATCCTCCACATCAAATCCGGCATCCGCAAAAACACGCAGATTCGCAAGCACGGCAGTATATTCGCTCTTGTCGAGCGTGACTGTCACCGGCGCAAGAAGCGTCTGCGCGGCGGCCGCCTCACTCCGGCTTTTGAGCTGTTCGTAAAGCAGCCGTTCGTGCGCGGCGTGTTTGTCGATGAACATCAGCGTTTCATTGTCATACTGCAGGATGATATACGTATCGAACGCCTCGCCGATCACAGTATGCACCGGCGCTTCAAAATCCGCAGACTCTGCGGCAGGCTGCATCACAGGTTCTGCCTTCTGCAGTGTGGGCAGCTCATCCTCCGGCTCCACTTCGACGTCCGTCACGATGATCTCCGGCCGTCTCTCTGGCGCCAAAATCGGCTTTACCGGCTGCGGCTCCTCATCGAGGATCCGCTCAATCGAGCTTTGAATATCTGCCGGGCGGATCGGCTCAATCGAACGCGGCGCGCTGTCCGAAAAAGACAGCGGCATGCGGGGCGGCTCCGGATTCCTCTCGGGTGGCTTTGGCGCGGATCTTTCAGCAGGAGGCGCAGAAAGTCTCGTCTGCACCGGCTTTTCGACAATGTCCGGCTTATAGGGATGGACAAGCGGCTTTGCGCGCGCTGTCAGATCGATTGATTTCATTTCGCGACTTGCGGAAAGCGCGGATTTGACGCCGTGATACACCGCATCGAACACCGGCCGTTCGTTGACAAAACGCACTTCGAGCTTTGCTGGATGCACGTTGACATCGACCGCCGCAGAGGACAATTCGAGATGCAGGACACAGGCCGGGAACTTGCCGACCATGATCGAGCCCTTGTACGCCTCCTCAAGCGCCACCGCCGCCGTGCGGCTGCGGACAAAGCGCCCGTTGATGAAGAAGTTCTGCATACTGCGGTTCGGGCGGCTGCCGAGCGGCGAGGAAATGAACCCCCACACGCGCACGCCGCCCAGCGCGTAATCGACCGGCAGGAGGTTTGTGGAGAACTCCTTGCCGAAAACTGCGTAGATCGCGGAGACGAGCTTGCCGTCGCCCGGCGTGTGCAGCGTCTCCTTGCCCTCGCGGATCAGACGGAACGAGATCTCCGGATGGGAAAGCGCGATTTTATCCATCAGGCCGGCGACGGCGTTGCCCTCAGCCGTATCCTTTTTGAGAAACTTCATGCGCGCGGGCACATTGTAAAAGATGTCGCGCACCGTGATCGTCGTGCCGTTCGGACAGCCGGCGTCCTCGATCTGGATATCGCTGCCGCCGCTTGACGCGTAATGCGTGCCGATCTCGCTGTCTGCCGTCTTTGTGATCAGATCAACGTGGGCTACCGCCGAGATCGAAGCGAGCGCCTCGCCGCGAAAGCCGAGCGTCAGGATCGCGTCGAGATCATCCTTTTCACGCACCTTACTCGTCGCGTGTCGCAGAAATGCCGTAGCCACATCCTCGCGGCTGATGCCGCAGCCGTTGTCCGTGACACGCATGTATGTGACGCCGCCGCGGCGGATCTCCACCGTAACAATGGAAGCGCCGGCATCGATAGAGTTTTCCACCAGCTCCTTGATGACCGACGAGGGGCGCTCGACGACCTCGCCCGCCGCGATCAGCTCTGCGACGTGTTTGTCGAGCACGTGAATTTTTGCCATGGCTGCGCCACCTGCCTTTCCTGCATTTTGCGGTTTAGTCCTTGAGCATATTGGCAAGCTCAAAGAGGATATTCATGGATTCAATCGGCGTCAGCGTATTGACGTCGAGATTTTTTAGCCGCCGGAGCACCTCGCCGTCCTTCGTCAGCATCGTGAGCTGAATCGGCTCTTCACGCTTCGGCGGCGCGACGTTTTTCGGCACCGTGATTGCTTCTCCGCTCTCAAGGCTCTGCAGTACCTGCTTCGCGCGGCGCACGACCTTATCCGGCACACCGGCGAGCTTTGCCACCTCGATGCCGAAGCTGTCATCCGCCCCGCCGCGTACGATGCGGCGCAGAAACGTGATCTCATCGCCGCGCTTTTTGACCGCAATGCTGAAATTGCGCACGCCCGGCAGCAGGTCCTCGAGTTCCGTCAGTTCGTGGTAATGCGTTGCAAAAAGTGTCTTCGCGCCGCAGAGCTTTTTATCGTGCACGTACTCGATGACAGCGCGCGCAATACTCATGCCGTCAAACGTCGAGGTGCCGCGCCCGATCTCGTCGAGAATCAGCAGGCTGTCCGATGTGGCGTTTTTCAGAATGTCCGCGACCTCCGCCATCTCCACCATAAAGGTGGACTGTCCGGCGGCGAGATCGTCCGACGCGCCGACACGTGTGTAAATGCCGTCCACAATGCCGATCTCCGCCGCGGCGGCTGGCACAAAGCAGCCGATTTGCGCCATGATAACGATGACCGCCACCTGCCGCATATACGTCGATTTACCCGCCATGTTCGGCCCGGTGATAATCGAGACGCGGTTGTTGTTCGGGTCCATGTCGAGATCATTCGGCACAAACGGCGTAGAACCGCCGAGCAGCGCCTCGACGACCGGATGGCGGCTGTCCTTTAAGTACAGTCGCCCGTTCATCGTAATGGTCGGGCGCGTATAGTCGTTGCGGATGGAAACCGTCGCAAACGACGCCAGCACGTCGAGCTGGGCAATCGCCTTTGCCGTCTCCTGAATACGCGTGAGCTGATCGGCAACCGTATGCCGAACCTCCTCGAACAGCTTCGACTCCATCGCGATGGATTTATCGTGCGCGCCGAGGATGCGGTTTTCGAGTTCCTTGAGCTCCTGCGTGATGTAGCGCTCGCCGTTTGCAAGCGTCTGCTTACGGATGTAATGCTCCGGCGTTTTATCCTTGAAGGCGTTGGAGACTTCGAGATAATAGCCGAAAACGCGGTTGAAGCCAACACGCAGCTTCGGAATACCCGTGGCTTCACGCTCGCGCGCTTCCAGCTCCGCGATGAGCTGCTTGCCGTTTGTCATATCGTTTTTGACCGAATCGAGTTCCGGATCAAAACCCTCGCGGATGATGCCGCCCTCGCGGATCGTATGCGGTGGCTCCTCGACAATCGCCTTGTCGATCAGCGTGCAGACATCCTCGAGTGCGTCGATGCGCTTTTCAATATCGCGCAGCATCGTCGCTTCGCACGGCGCAACGAGCGTTTTGAGCTGCGGCAGACGCGTCAGCGCCGACCACAGCGCGCGCAAGTCCTTGCCGTTGACCGAGCCGTATACGACGCGCGTCATGATGCGTTCCAGGTCAAAGATGCCGGTCAGGCTCTCCGTGATGCCGTCGAGCAGCGGACGATTGTTGAAAAGCTCCTCCACGGCGTTCTGGCGCAGTGTGATCTTCGCAGGACTCAGAAGCGGCTGCTCGAGCCATGTGCGGATGAGACGCTTGCCCATCGCGGTTTTCGTCTTGTCGAGCACCCACAGAAGCGAGCCGCGGCGCTCCTTGCTGCGCATCGTTTCCAAAAGCTCGAGGTTGCGGCGCGTGTTGAGATCGAGCCGCATCGCCTTGGCTTCGGAGTAGACGTTGATCTCCTCCATGCGCTCGAGGCCAGTGATCTGCGTGCGCGAGAGATAATCGAGCAGCGCACCGAGCGCCATCACGATCTCGCGGTGCTCGAGCACGGCGGAGCGCTCCAGCACATCGCTGTGGAATTGCTTTCGCACAGCTTCCTCCGCCGCTTGCGGCGCGTAAACATCAAAATCCATGCATTCGAGCGACGCCGAGAGCTTTTCGGAGATGAACTTTGCGACCTCCGAAAAATCGGTGAACTCCGGGTTAATCAGAATCTCGCGCGGCGAGAAGCGGGACAGCTCGTTGATGACAAGCGGGCTGAGTGCTTCGCGGCTTTTCGCCATCAGCGTTGTCGCGTCAAGTTCACCTGTTGAAATATCCGCAAAGCAGATACCGACGTTCTCGCCGAAATAATAGAGCGAGGCGATATAGTTGTTTTTGGATTCGTCGAGCATGCTGCTTTCCATGACGGTGCCCGGCGTAATGACGCGGATTACGTTCCGCTTCACGATGCCCTTCGCGAGGGCGGGATCCTCCATCTGCTCACAGATGGCAACCTTATAGCCCTTCGCGACAAGGCGCGCGATATACGTCTCCGCGCTGTGGAACGGCACGCCGCACATCGGCGCGCGCTCCGCCTGACCGCAGTCGCGCCCGGTGAGCGTCAGCTCCAGCTCGCGCGACACGGTCTTTGCGTCGTTGAAAAACATTTCGTAAAAGTCTCCGAGGCGGAAGAAAAGGATCGTGTTCGGATACTTTTCCTTCACCTCGAAATACTGCTTCATCATCGGGGAATAATCAGCCATGCCCGGCCTCCGTATCGTCTGAAATCAAATCAGTGGCATCCGCCGCCGCAGGAAGCGCAGCTGCCGGTGCAGCCGCAGGAATCGCAGTCGCAGGAATCCGGATCCTCGCCGTCTGCGCTCATCGTGATGATGTTCGTCACACGCTGCACGAGGGCGTCGAGCTCGTTCTTCGCTTCGTTGTACGCCGCCATGTGCGGGTTCTGCATGATCTCAGCATAGATCGCGCGCAGTTCGTCGTTGTACTTCTTGAGCGTCTCCTCGCTGCGATCTTCCTTCTGCACCTCATTGTTGATCGCCATGCGCTTCAGGTTGAATTCGCCGATCATATTCTGCAGCTCTTCGTCCTCGTCGCTCTGCTGGCATGCAACGCGCATATTGATGAAAGCCTGCTCCTGCTGGATGGCTTTGCCGAGTTCTCTTGCAAGTTCGATGATATCCATGATAAATTGACTCCTTTTAAATAAAAAAATAAATTTATATAAACATGCATGTTTGCAGGTTTATCCGATTTTTTCGCCGCGCAGAATCCAGTTGCGCGCTTCAGTGATCCGCACGTCGCAGAACGCACCGATCAGCTCGTCCCCACCGGGGAACTCCACAATGATGCTGCTTTCCGTGCGCCCGCACAGCAGACCGTTTTTCTCGTTCCGTTCTTCGACGAGGACGCGCTCCGAGGAACCGACCATCTTCGCGCAGCGCGACGCCGCGATCTCCTCCTGCACCTTCAAAAGCTCGGAGAACCATTTGGTTTTCTCCTTGTAGGAAACAGGGTCGTCCATCTCAGCCGCCTTTGTACCAGGGCGGGACGAGAAGATGAACGTGAAGAGCGACGTGAACTCCACCTCGCGAATCAGACTCAGCGTATCACAGAATTCCTCGTATGTCTCGCCTGGAAAGCCGACGATGATGTCCGACGTGATCGACAGATCCGGCATCTTTTCTTTGGCATAGCGGATCAGCTCGAGGTACTTTTCACGGTCATACCGGCGGTTCATCTCTTTGAGCACACGGCTGTTGCCGGACTGGCACGGCAGGTGGATATAGTGGCAGATATGGCGGCTTTCAGCGATCGTGTCGAACAGCTCACGCGTCGCGTCCTTTGGGTGCGACGTCATGAAGCGCAGGCGGTAGTCGCCGTCGATCGCGTCGATGCGGCGCAGAAGCTCCGAAAAATTGATCTTCTCCGGCAGCCCCTTGCCGTAGGAATTGACGTTCTGCCCGAGCAGCGTGATCTCCTTGTAGCCCTCGGCGATCAGCGCGCGGCACTCCTCGACGATCGCATCAGGGTGGCGGCTCTTTTCCCTGCCGCGGACATACGGGACGATGCAGTATGAGCAAAAATTATCACAGCCGTACATGACCGTGACCCACGCGCGGGAATTGCCGTCGCGCCGCACGGGCAAACCCTCGACAATCTCTTTCGACTCATGACCGCGCAGAAATACGCGCTTCGAGTCCGTCACGGCGGTGTACATCATCTCCGGCAGACGGTGGATGACATGCGTGCCAAACACAATATTGACAAATGGGAACGTCGTGCGGATGCGTTCCGCAACACGCTCCTGCTCCATCATGCAGCCACAGACAGCAATCAGCACGGACGGATGGCGGCGCTTGACATTTTTCAGCGCGCCGATGTTGCCGTAAACGCGGTCCTCGGCGTGTTCACGGATGGCGCAGGTATTGAAGAGAATGAAATCCGCTTCATTCTCGTCGTCCGTGAAATCAAAGCCCATCTCGGCAAGCATACCCTTAATCTTTTCGCCGTCTGCCACGTTCTGCTGGCACCCGTATGTGCGCACAAACGCCTTCGGCACCGTGCCCATCGCGCGTACCTGCATAATCGCGGCGACATCTGCGGCGTAGAGCTTTTGCTTCTGCAATTCGTCCGCTGCCGGCATTATCTCTCTATCTTTCAAAAGACACTTCTCCTTATATAAATTCAGACATACAAGATTAGAATACCACAAATCGATTCAAACCGCAAGATGTTTGCGTCATTTACATAAAATGCACATAAAAATGTTCCCCGGCGCACAAAAAGCGAGCCGGGGAATTGCATCCATGGACTTACAGCGTAACCTTTGTGCCGCCCGCACTGCGAACGGAAAGGACATAGCAGGACTTTTCGCCGAAAACGGCTTCAATCTGCTCTTTGAAGGAGTCGAGCATCTCGAGCGGGACGTACGCCTGCACCGTACCGGCAAAGCCGCCGCCGTGCACTCGGTAAGCACCCTTGCCGTCCAGCAGTTTTGCAATCAGCGCCAGCGCGAGCGAGAGTCCCTGCTCCGCCGGATTCACGACGGCAAAAACATTCTGGAGATTTGTCGCCGAGGAGCGGCCGGATGCGATGACGAGCTGCTTGAACGTCTTAAAGTCATCTGCCTTCAGCGCCGCAACCTCTTTCTCCACAATGCGATTGTCATCGAAGAAATGGATGGCGCGCAGAATCGCACGGTCGCCGACCGTCTTGCGAAGCTCCGGAATCTTCTTGTAGAATTCCGCCTCGTCAACCTCACGCAGAACCTCTTTGCCGAGTGCCTTTGCGACGCTCTTCATCTCGACCGGCACCGCTGCGTATTCGCTCGTGAGGTCGGCATGGTTGCCGCCGGTATCGACAACGCAGAGCGCGTAGCCGAAGCGGTTGAGATCAAAATCGATCTTCTCGATCTTCGGCGCGGACGGATCCGCGAAGTCCATCGTTGTGAAGCCGCCGACGCTTGCCGCCATCTGGTCGAGCAGACCGGAGGGCTTGCCGAAGTAGACATTTTCGGCATATTTCGAAATCTGTGCGGCTGTGACGGGATCGACTTCACCGTTATTATAGAGATGGCTCAGGATCGTGACGACAAGCACCTCAAAAGCCGCAGAACTCGAAAGGCCGGAGCCTTTGAGTACGCGCGAGGTTGTAACGGCGTCGAAGCCGCCGATCTCATAGCCGAGCGCCTTCATGCGCGCGCAAACGCCGCGAATCAGAGAGGGCGAATGCTCCTTTTCCTCTTCTTTCACACTGAGATCCGCTGTATCAATGGTATCCATCGGATAGCCGACAGATTTGAGGCGAATCACTCCGTTATCCGTTCTGCGCACCGCCGCAATAACGTCGAGATTGACAGCCGCCGCCAGCACTTTGCCGTTGTTGTGATCGGTGTGGTTGCCGCCGACCTCCGTTCTGCCCGGCGCGCTGAAATACTCGAGCGAAGGAACTTCGCCGAACTCCTGACCAAAATAGACGGTGAGCTCCTGATACCGTTTTTCCTGTTCCGCAGCCTCTGCGCCGTAAAGTGATGTGAGATTTTCTGTCATCTTGAAACCCTCCCGGTTATTTTTTCATGATCTGAGACATTTTCTGCTTATGTACCTTGGACTGAATGAAAGGACGGAACGCGTTCTGCTCCTCCACCGGCATGTCCTCCTTGCGGAAAACCATGGACTTGCCGTTATCGAAATACATGATGAAGTGCGTGCGGCTCTCGCCCACATCGATCATATGCTTGTAGCCGACCTTGATGTGGTTGCCGTTTTTCATATTGACGATGCTGTTCGTCAGGAACACAAGCGTGGTTTCGGTCAAATGCATGACATTCGGGTTGTTCTTCTTGATTTTAGAGATCCAGCGCACACAGCGGATCACGATGATCAGCGTAATCGCCAGATACAGCACCACAAGGGACAAAATCAGGTTGCCCGAGTAGAATTTGCCGTCGTGGAATGCAAAAATCAGAGAAAACACGAGCGGCACGATGACGAACACCGGCAGCAGCCATTTGAAACGAAACAGCGTGGAATAGCGGATAAACGCCTTATAGTCGTCCTCGCCGATCTGGCTCGTCACGCGGAATTGCTCGGTTTCCGGCTCGTCCTTTTCTTCCTCCTGCTTTTTCGGCTCCTCTTTGCCGGTCAGCTCGCGGATATAGCGGTCAATGTCCTCGTCGTTGTCCATCGCAGCCGCCGCGAGATTCTGTTCGTCTTCTGTATTTTTGAATTCTTCTGCCATGATAATTTTCCTTTCCGGTTAATTCCGTCGTCTTTATTCGGTCATCGCGAGCAGCTCTGCTTCCGTGATAACCGGAATGCCGAGCGTCTGCGCCTTCATGAGCTTGCTTCCGGCCTCTTCGCCGGCCACAACGTACGCCGTCTTTTTGGAGACGGACGAACTGACCTTGCCGCCGTTCTTTTCGATCAGCTTTGATGCCTCCGCACGCGTGAGCGTCGGCAGCGTACCGGTCAGAACGAACGTCTTGCCGAGAAAACGCGTATCGGAGACGGCGCTCTCGCCCGTCATATTCACACCCGCCGCTTTCAGGCGGTCGATCAGTTCCAACGCAGAACGCTTGCGGAAGAACGCATAGACCTCCTGCGCCATGATGCCGCCAAAGCCGTCGATCGCCGCAATCACTTCTTCGTCCGCCGCAATCAGCGCGTCCATCGTTCGGAACGTCGAGGACAGGAGCTTTGCGGCCTTTGCGCCGATATGCGGGATGCCGAGCGCGAACAGGAGACGCGACAGGTCGTTCTGCTTCGACTTTTCAATCGCCGCAACGAGGTTCTCCGCGCTCTTCTTGCCAAAGCGTTCGAGCGTTTCCAGCTGTTCCGCCGTGATGCCGTACAGGTCGGCAGGCGACTGCACCGAAAGCGCAGTGCTGAGCTGCTCGAGCGCCGCCGGGCCGAGGCCCTCGATGTCCATCGCGTCGCGCGACGCGAAGTGGATCAGGTTGCGCAAAAGCTGCGCCGGACACTGCGGGTTCGTGCAGCGCGCCGCCGCCTCGCCCTCCACCCGCGTGATCTCTTCACCGCAGGACGGGCACTGTGCCGGCAATCGGTATGGAACGGATTCAGGCGGGTTCGAGACAACGGAAACGACCTCCGGGATGATCTCGCCGGCCTTGCGGATGATAACGCGCGAGCCGATGCGGATATCCTTTTCGGAGATGAAATCCTGGTTGTGAAGTGTTGCTCGGCTCACGGTCGTTCCGGCGAGAAAAACCGGGTCGAATACGCCGGTCGGCGTCAGCACGCCGGTTCGCCCCACCGCCACCTCGATATCGAGCAGCGTCGTTTCCTTTTCCTCGGGCGGGTATTTATACGCCTCAGCCCAGCGCGGGAATTTGGCTGTGCGGCCGAGTGTTTCGCGCTGTGTGAAGTCATCCACCTTGACAACCGCGCCGTCGATCGGATAGGAAAACGTGCCGCGCAAATTGCCGATCTCCCGGATTTTTTCGATCACCGTGTCGATGTCGCCCGACCGGCAGTAGAGCGGCGACACCGTAAAGCCCAGCTCATGCAGGCGCTCGAGCGCCGCGTGGTGCGTGCGGATCGTCTCGCCCTCGATCACCTGAATGTTGAAAACGAAAATGTCGAGCGTACGCTGCGCCGTGATTTTCGGATCCTTCTGGCGCAGGGAACCGGCTGCGGCGTTGCGCGGGTTTTTAAACGGCTTCTCTTCCAAAAGTTCCTGCCGCTCACAGAGCTTTTCAAAGCTCTCGTCGGACATATAGACCTCGCCGCGCACCTCGAGAAACGGCAGCGGCTCTGAGAGCGTTTTGGGCACGGAGCGGATGGTGCCGATGTTCAGCGTGACGTCCTCGCCCGTGACGCCGTCGCCGCGCGTGGAACCGCGCGTGTAGACGCCGTTGACGTACTCGAGCGCGACGGAAAGGCCGTCAAACTTCGGCTCGACCACGTAGACCGGGTCGCTCACCACGGCGCGCACGCGCCGATCAAAGTCGCGTAGCTCCTCCTCCGAGAAGGAATCGTGCAGACTGTCCATCGGCACGGTGTGCACGACCTCGGCGAAGGTGTTGTAGCCCGAAGCGCCGACACGGTTCGTGGGCGAATCCACGCTTTTCAGCTCCGGGAACGCGGCTTCGAGATTTTCCAGCCTGCGGTACAGCATATCGTACTCGTAGTCGCTGATCTCCGGCGCGTCCTCCGTATAATATTTTTTGTTGTGGTATTCGATTTGCCTGCGCAGCTCTTCCAGCTGCTGTAGGGCCTGTTCTTTTGTCATGGCGTTCTCCCGTTTCGATATGAATGTCTATATTGTACCATAAACGAGGGAAAAATCCAGTCGGCAAAGCGCAAAACGGCAGAAAAATTTGCATTTTGCCGCTAGGACAGGACGCCGGCGGCGTAGCGCGGCACCTCGCCTTCGAGAACCGACTCATAAACCGGGTATACGGTTGTGACCGTCACAACCTCCGGAAAAGCGGCCGACGAGCTGTACAGTTCTGCCGTCACGGTCATTGTCACGCCGTATTTTGTGCGATTGATGCCGGCAGAAGTCAGCGCGCTCTCGAAATCGACGGACGCAACGCCGTCCACCGCGAAAAACACGGGAATCTTAAAGCCATGTCCATTCAAAAGCGCAAGCCCGGTCAGGTTGCCGACGGGCACCCATGCGGTCGCCGTGCCAGTCAGCGTTTTCTGCAGCGCGGCGGTCAGTTCCGATTTCATCGTACCGAGCATGTATGTATCGAGCGAGACAAGCCCCTCTGCGGCTATGGCGGACTGCTCCGGCAGATAGGCCCCCACTGTTTCCGTGATGCGCTCCTGTGCGTAAGCCCTGAGCGCCGCCTGCTGGATATCCGCTTTCACGGTAGGCAGACGGCTTTCCGCGAATACGCCTGTAAGGATAACGAAAAACAGGAGAAGAAAAACGATCCGGCGTCGCCTCGCGGGGCGGCGTCCCAGTCTGCGTCTTGTGCGCATAGTATCACCGATCCTTTCCGACATATCACCAGTATACGCCGGAAAGGATCTTTTTGTTATTCACCGAGCAGCGCCTTCACCTCGCGCATGACGTGCGCGGCGGGCAGGCCAAAAATGTTGTTGTAGTCGCCGACAATCCCTTCGACGAACAGCGCGGCCGGTCCCTGAATACCGTATGCGCCCGCTTTTCCAAAGGGTTCGCCGCTTGCAACGTAATCCGCAATTTCTTTTTCCGACAGCGGGTAAAACTGCACCTGCGTCGTCTGGCAGAATGTAACGCGTCTGCCGCGGTATTCGATACACACGCCGGTGTAGACGACATGCGTGCGTCCGGACAGCATGTGGAGAAACCGGCTGGCTTCTGCCGCGTCGTGCGGCTTGCCGAGAATCTCGTTGTCAATGGAAACCACCGTATCCGCCGTCACGACGATGTCATCGGGCAGGCAGCGCGGCAGCACAGCCTCCATTTTCCGGCGTGCAAACTCCTGCACGAGCGCATCAGGTGCGAGGCCCTCCGCCGTTTCGTCGGCATCCGACACCATCACGGTGAATTCCAGCCCGGCGCGCTCGAGAATCTGTTTGCGGTTTACAGAGGACGAGGCGAGAACGAGACGCGCCATTATGCGCCGTACCCGTTCGGATTCATCGTCTGCCAGCGCCACGAATCCGCACACATATCGTCGAGGTTCTTCTCCGCCTTCCAGCCAAGCTCCTCATACGCCTTGGAGCTGTCCGCATAGCACTCCGGGATGTCGCCCGCTCTGCGCGGCTTGATCTCATACGGGATCGGATGGCCGACGCACTTCTCAAAGGCATGGACAATATCGAGCACCGAGTAGCCGACGCCGGTGCCGAGGTTGTAAATGCGCACGCCGCAGTCCGGCTCCAAAAACTTTTTGAGCGCCGCCACATGGCCTTTCGCAAGGTCAACGACATGGATATAGTCGCGCACGCCAGTGCCGTCCTTTGTCGGGTAATCGTTGCCGAAAACACCGAGGCACTTCAGCTTGCCGACTGCCACCTGCGTGATATACGGGACGAGGTTGTTCGGGATGCCGTTCGGGTCCTCGCCGATCATGCCGCTTTCGTGCGCGCCGACCGGATTGAAGTAACGCAGGATGATCGGGTTGAATTCCGGGTTGGCATGCGCCCAGTCGAGCAGGATGTGTTCGATCATCAGCTTCGTCGTGCCATACGGGTTCGTCGTCGAAAGCGGGAAATCCTCGCGGATCGGCACAGACGCCGGATTGCCGTAAACTGTTGCAGAGGAACTGAACACAAAGTTGCGCACCTTAAATTCCTCCATGACCTTCAAAAGGCTCAGCGTGGAGATCAGGTTGTTTTCGTAGTAGCGCAGCGGAATGCGAACCGATTCGCCGACCGCCTTAAGCCCTGCGAAATGAATGACCGCGAAAATCTCATCTTCAGCGAAAATTTTGCGCAGCGCGTCCGCATCGCAGACATCCGCCTCGAAAAACTTGACTTTCTTGCCGCTGAGCGCCTCGATGCGGTCGACGACGAGCGATTTGCTGTTGACAAGGTTGTCGACGATGGTGACGTCGTAGCCCTTTTCGAGCAGCGCAATGCAGGTATGGCTGCCGATATACCCTGTTCCGCCTGTAACCAGAATTCTCATAAAAAACATCCTTTCTTGATCTGAACCGGATTTCTTATGCCTAAATTATACACAGCTTTTCGGGATTTGTACAGTATTCCGCGTTTGCGATTTGATGCGAATTCCTTGTGATTTTGTTGTCTCTTTATGGCGAGGCGAAATATGTTCAAAAAAACTGCGCATACTCAAAGAGACGAAATCGGAAAGGGAATTTACTATGAAAAAGAACAGTTTGCTTTTTCTCGTCGGAAGCTGCGCATACCCGACGCTTGAAATGCTCTGGCGCGGATACACGCATTCCTCTATGGCGCTTGCGGGCGGCGTGTGCATGGTGCTCATCAACAAGATCTGCTGCGAGCGGATGCAAAAAAAGAGCCTGACCGCACGGTGTGCGGCCGGCTCTGCAATCATTACCGGTGTGGAATTTGTGTTCGGACTCGTTGTAAACAGGATGCTGCACCTGCATGTCTGGGATTACTCCGCGCTGCCGATGAATATCCTTGGGCAGATCTGCATCCCGTTCTCACTCATCTGGTTCTTTCTCACCATCCCCGCTTCCGCGCTGTGCAGGCTCTGCAGCAAAACCGCGGATCGTTTCATGCCGGAAAGCGAAGCGTCGGAAGAACAGCCGGTTACCGCCCGGTAAGTCACTTGATATATTGCTTAAAGCCCGAGCACCTTCTTCTGCTTCTCCAGAACGCGCTGACGGCGGCGCTCGGTTTCCTCCACGTCGATCTCCAACGTACCTTCGTCCGTGATCAGCAGCACGTCGCCCGACTTTGCGCCCTTTGGCAGCTCGCTGAGCTCAATGGCGAAAAAGGCTTTGTCCTTGTCCTCGCAGATCGCATAAATGCCGTCAAAACGGTCAATGGTGATTCTTTTCATATCGATGATCCTTTCTTTGGGAGGACTTCCGCCTTACGGGCTTGTCCCCTGATTTTCGGTTATAATCCGGACTTCGTTCCCGTCCGTGGAAAAAACGACAGAGCCGTCCCGGTCGGTTCGGAAAACCGCCGTATTGCGATCGGCCAGCCGTTTCAGCACCGCGTTGCGCGGCAGGTCGTTTCGATCCTCTCCGGCGGAAATCACCGCATACTGTGGGCAAACGGCTTCGAGAAATTCCGCTGAGGTCGAGGTTGCGCTGCCGTGGTGGGCAACCTTGAGCACATCGGCTGTGAGGTCTGCGCCGCTCTGGAGCAATCTGCGCTCCGCCTTTTCCTCGATATCTCCGCAGAACAGCATGGAAAAATCGCCATACGTCAGCCGGAACACGATGGAATTGTCGTTTGTGTTGTCGTAGCATTCCAGCGGCGCGAGAACCTCTAGGGCCATGTCCCCGTATCGGAAGATTCTCCCCGGCTTAGCCTTTTCGGCTTTGCAGCCCGGACTTTTTGCCGATGCGAGGGCACTTTCCAGCACCGGTGTCTCCACAATGCAGTCCGCCGGGACAGCCTCAAACACGGCGGAAAGCCCGCCGATGTGGTCGCTGTCGGGATGAGAAATCCACACGGCGTCAAGCTTTTCGATGCCACACGCGGCCAGATACCTCACAACAGTCTCCCCCTGCGACGCTGTGCCGCAGTCCACCAGAACCGCAGCCTCTGGGCTTTCGAGCAGAATCGCCTCTGCTTTGCCGACGTCGATCACATGGATATGCAGCTCCTCCTGCTCAAGCGCCTGTGTAAAATGTGTCAGGCCGGTGGTTTTCAAAAGTGACTGCCAGAACCGCGCACCCGGCGCCGTATAGCTGAAAGCGAGCACGGCGAGCACAAGCACGGGCACTATGCCGCGCAAAAGTCTTTTGGGCGCCAGCCTTTGTTTTCCTGTTTTCCCGTGCATCATGCGGGATCGTCCGGTTTCTGCATGTTCATCTCAAGCCACTGCGCGTAGGTAATCAGCACCTGACGCGGCTTCGAGCCCTCATGCGGGCCGACGATGCCCATCTGCTCCATCTCGTCGATCAGCCGGCCGGCACGCGCGTAGCCGAGGCGCAGCCGCCTTTGCAAAAGCGAGGTGGAAGCCTGTCCGGCCTCGACGACGCACTTGATCGCTTCGTTCATCATCGGGTCGCTGCTGCCGCTGTCGTCCCCGCTGTCCGCATCGCCGGATTTGCCGCCTTCGCCCGCCGCGCTGCGCTCGATCTCCTGCGCGACGTCTTCATCGTAGATCACAGCTTTGGAATTGCGGACAAAATCCACAACCGATTCGATCTCGCTGTCGCTGACAAAGCAGCCCTGAATGCGCAGCGGTTTCTGCGCGCCGACCGGTGAGAAAAGCATATCGCCCTGACCGAGCAGCTTTTCCGCGCCGCCGCCGTCGAGAATCGTGCGAGAATCAATCGCCGAGGACACCGCAAAGGCGATGCGGCTCGGGATATTGGCTTTGATCAGACCGGTGACAACATCGACAGACGGGCGCTGCGTGGCGACGACGAGGTGCATGCCTGCGGCGCGCGCCATCTGCGCCAGACGGCAGATCGCGTCCTCCACCTCGTTCGGCGCCGCCATCATGAGGTCGGAAAGCTCGTCGATGATGATGACGATCTGCGGCATTTTATGCATGGGCTGCCCGTTTTCATCCTGATAGCCGTTCGCTTCAGCGAGCGCGTTGTAGCCTTTCAGGTCGCGGACGTTGTTTTCTGCAAAAATTTTATACCGCTTGAGCATTTCCGTTACCGCCCAGTTGAGCGCGCCCGCGGCTTTGCGCGGATCAGTGACGACCGGCACGAGCAGGTGCGGGATGCCGTTGTAAATGCCGAGTTCAACGACCTTCGGGTCGATCATCAGGAACCGGACGTCGTCCGGGCCGGATTTATAGAGCAGGCTGATAATCAGAGAGTTGATGCAGACGGATTTACCGGAGCCGGTCGTGCCGGCGATCAGAACGTGCGGCATCTTGCTGAGGTCGGCCACAGTGACCTGACCGGCAATATCGCGGCCGAGCGCGACGGTCAGGTGGCTCTTGGACGTCACGAAGCTGTTCGATTCGATCAGTTCGCGCATGCGCACGATACTTTTCGTCTTATTCGGCACTTCAATGCCGACGGCTGCCTTGCCGGGAATCGGCGCTTCGATGCGCACGCCGGTCGCGGCGAGATTCATTGCGAGGTCATCGGCAAGGTTGGTAATCTTGCTGATTTTGACGCCGGCGGCAGGCTGCAGCTCATAGCGCGTAACCGCCGGTCCGCGGCAGATATCCATGATTTTCGTCTGCACGCCGAAGCTCTTAAGCGTCTCGACAAGCATTTTGCCGTTCGTCTGCAGCTCCTCGGTCTCAACGTTTGCGTCGACCTTTTTGCTCGATGCCAGCATCGTGACCGGCGGGAAGCAGTAGGTGCTCTCCTCCATGGCCTGCACACCGCGCAGCGGCTGAGATTCCTTCTTCTCCGCTTCGAGCTTCTTTTTCATGAATTCCGCAGTCGCTTTTTCCGCATCGGCGGCGGCTTCGAGGTTCTTCGCCGCGTTATCCGCCACGGTGACAGTCTTCTGAACAGGCATTGGAGCCGGCGTCTCCATCGCCTCCACCGGAGCGACAGACGGCGCTTCGACGATCTCGCGCTCTACCGGAACGTGCGCCTGCACGGCCGGTTGGGCTTCAGGCGGTTCACCGACCTTAGGCTGAACGGTCGGCACGGCAAAATCCGGCACCTGCTGGTTCGCATCGAGCAGCTTATCCACCGGGCGCGGCACGGCAGGCGTCTCGTCGAATTCGCGGATAACGACCGGCTCCTGTTCCGGCTCCGCATTCTTCAGGCCAAAGACGCGCTCGAGCTTTTCAAGCTGCGGGCTTTTTTCCTTTTCTTTCTTTCGTTTTTTATTCTCGGATTCCGCCGTCTCCGGAATGGAACGCACCGGGTGCTGCGGCAAGACGGAATCGAACGGCACATCAATGCTGCTCGGATTCTCCTCGAGCAGCCGGCGCTCCTCGCGCCGCCGCTGGGCGACGTCGTGGATCGCGACCGCCGGCTTGGACATCATGCGGAACAGGCCGGCGAGGGACGTTCCCGTGAGGAACATCACCGCTACAAACAGCACGAGCAGGATCAGAATTCTGGCCCCAGCTGTGCCGACCGCCGCAGAGAGCGGCACGCCGATCAGGCCGCCGACCAGACCCGCGCCGCCGAAATCGACGCCGTGCTGATACAAATAACGGATCGTCTCAAAGAAATTCAGCCCCGCAGGCGGCGTACTGCCGCCAAAAACGTGACCGGCCGCGCACCAGAAGACGAGAATTACGCAGACCAGCACCATGCGCGCGCCGCGGAAAAGTCCCGGCTTTTCAAATGCCTTGGACAAAGCGACATAGACCATCAGCACCGCGAGCAGGATAGCCCAATCGCCGAATAAGCCGCGCAGAACGTTATGGATCCAAAGCCAGACGTTCACGCCCGGAATCAGCACGAGACAGGCGACAAGGATCGCGCCCGCAAACCAGAGCACGGCTTCCATCTGGTTGCGCTGGCGCACCTGCTCCACAGTCGGCTCCGCGCGTTTTGCGCCGGTAGTATTCGTTTTTTTGCGCTGCGCCGTATTCGTGCGCGGCGCGCTTTTCTTTGCGTTCTTTTTCGCCGCAGACGAGCCGGAAGCCGCACGGCCTTTTGCTGCTGTACTTTGTTTTTTACCCGCCAAAGCTTACCTCCAAGTTTTCCGGACGGCCTTTATCGAAGCGGCGCGCCAGTGAAGAGATTCGTTCCGCTGATCGCTTCAATCACGGCGATAATCAGCGTGACAGCGCCCAAAATCAACGTATAATAGGCAAAGATCTGAAGTTTATTGGTTGTGACGATCCATTTCAAAAGCTTGATTGCCAGAAAACCGACAACAGCCGCCGTCACCACGCCGGCGATCATCGCGCCGACGCCGATACCAACCGGCTGGCCGACCGCATCCTTGATCGTCAGCACCGATGCCGCAAGGATTGACGGGATCCCGAGGACAAAGGAATAATCGAGCGCCGTCTGCTGGTTGATGCCGCGCAGAAGTCCCGCCGACAGCGTGGAGCCGGAGCGGGAGAGGCCCGGGAACACCGCCGCCGCGCACTGCGTGATACCGACGCAGACGGCATCCACCGTGTGGAACTTCGTGCGGCCCTTGATCTCGACAACCTTGCCGTCGCGCCCTGTGCGCTTATGTACCTTCATTTTCTTCGTTGCGCGGATACCGAGGAACAAAAGGGCGCTCGTCATCAAAAAAGCAAGGCCCTCGATCCAGATGGTTCCGTCCGCCGCCCAAAGCTCGGAAATATCCTTGAGCTTCATGCCGGTTCCCGGCACAGGCAGAAACAGCAGGAAAAGCGGAATCAGCCCGATTACAAGCATCATCAGCAGACGCCGGTCGTGATCCATTTCCTTCCACCTGAATTCGCCGTGGACAAGGTCGACAACGAGCGAACCGAACGCCTTGAGCAGGCGAAAAATCAATTTATAATAGACCGCGACCACCGCGATCAGCGTACCGAGATGCAGCAGAATATCAAACAGCAGGCTGTCGATCTGTATGCCAAGAATGTGCTGCGACAGGGACAAATGACCGCTGCTCGAAACTGGCAGGAACTCCGTCGCACCCTGTACGATTCCCTGAATAATGGCTTCCCAAATAGACATATGTAGAATCTCCTTTACAAATAATATATCTATGTGCTGTATGTAGACGGCCATGCGGCCGTTTCAACCGAACTCATTTTTTCTTGCCCTTGCTCTGCTCTGCCCGCCGTTTTTTCTTTTCAGCGGAGATCATGCTGTCGAGGCAGGACATCGCCTCATGCAGATTGCCGAGCGTGTCGATCAATCCCTCGGCGACCGCCTCGTCGCCGTCGAGCACCGTGCCGACGTCCATAACAAGCTCCTGCGTGTTCATCGCAAGCTGCATGAACCGGTCATGCGAGATGTGGGAATTTGTCGTGACGAAATTGGTGATGCGGTCCTGCATGCGCTGGAAATATTCGAGCGTCTGTGGAACGCCGAGCATCAGACCGCTCATCCGCACGGGATGAATCGTCATTGAGGCCGATGGCGCGATGAACGAATGCTTCGCCGCAACCGCGAGCGGTACGCCAATGGAATGCCCGCCGCCAAGCACCAGAGACACGGTCGGCTTCTGCATTCCAGCGACGAGCTCCGCAATGGCAAGCCCGGCCTCCACATCGCCGCCGACAGTATTTAGGATCATCAGAAGGCCGTCGATCGCGGGATCTTCCTCCACGGCAACAATCTGCGGGATCACGTGCTCGTACTTCGTCGTCTTGTTCTGCGACGGGGCAATGTAATGTCCTTCAATCTGCCCGATGACCGTCAGGCATTGGATCGTATGCTTTCGGTTGTGCGTGATGACAGAGCCGCTTTCGCGAATCTGCTTCTGCCGCTCTGAAAGCTCCTCCTCGGCGGGCTCCTCCGGCTCGAAATCCGCCATGGAATACAAAACCTGCTTCTTTGTGTTTTTCATGCAGTACAGCTCCTTGATCGTGATACGAGTAGTTTCCGCAGAAAACATCAAAACATACGCCAGACGGTCAAAGCCTAAACTTCCACATATAGCAGTATAGCACTTATCCCCATAAACTGCAAGAATAATTGTGGAAGAAAAGCAGGTTCGCCATTTACAGCCGTCGGTTTTTTTGGTATGATAATGGCATACACGCGTGCGTGCAATGCGAAATTCAGCGGCTGAAACGTGAATAATTCGTAAATTTTGCAAGTTTGGACTTATTTTCCTGCAAATCAAGCAATTCTGCATTGACATCTGCGCCAAGATAGCGGATAATGGAAAGGAACCTTTTCACGATCCACAGAGTCAAAGGAGAGATAAACATGGGACTGACCCTTGCACAGAAAATCATCAAGGCCCATCTGCTCAGCGGCGAAATGACGCCCGGTGCGGATGTTGGCCTGCGCATCGACCAGACGCTCACGCAGGACGCCACCGGCACTATGGCCTATCTGGAATTTGAAGCCATGGGCGTGCCGCGCGTCAAGACGGAGCGCAGCGTCGCATACATCGACCACAACACGCTGCAGACCGGCTTCGAAAATGCGGATGACCACCGCTACATCCAGACGGTTGCCAAAAAGCACGGCATCTATTTCTCTCGTCCCGGCAACGGCATCTGCCATCAGGTACACCTTGAGCGCTTCGGCATTCCCGGCAAGACGCTGATCGGCTCGGACAGCCACACGCCGACCGGCGGCGGCATCGGCATGCTCTCGTTCGGCGCGGGCGGCTTGGACGTCGCGGTCGCGATGGGCGGCGGCGAGTATCACATCGCGATGCCGACCATGACAAAGATCGTGCTGACCGGCGCGCTCTCTCCGTGGGTCTCGGCGAAAGACATCATCCTTGAGGTGCTGCGCCGCATGAGCGTCAAGGGCGGCGTCGGCAAGATCATCGAGTACGGTGGCGAGGGCATCCGCACACTGACCGTGCCGGAGCGCGCCACCATCACGAACATGGGCACAGAGCTCGGCGCGACAACCTCCATCTTCCCCTCCGACGACATCACGCGCGCTTTCCTTGCGGCGCAGGGACGTGAAGCGGACTGGACGGCGCTTTCCTCCGACGACGACGCGGTATACGACGAAATCATCGAGATTGACCTTTCGACGCTCGAGCCGCTCGCTGCATGCCCGCACAGCCCGGATGCGGTAAAGCCCGTTTCCGCGCTTTCGGATATCAAGGTCGATCAGGTCTGCATCGGCTCGTGCACGAATTCCTCGTACCTCGACCTCATGCGTGTCGCATCGATTTTAAAGGGCAAAACCGTACATCCGACGGTCAGCCTCGCGATCGCGCCGGGCTCGAAGCAGGTTTACAATATGCTCGCGAAAAACGGAGCGCTCGCCGACATCATCGCGAGCGGCGCGCGCATTCTCGAGTGCGCCTGCGGCCCGTGCATTGGCATGGGTCAGTCGCCGAACTCCGCCGGTGTTTCCCTGCGCACCTTCAACCGCAACTTTGAGGGACGCAGCGGCACGGCCGACGGACAGGTATACCTCGTCAGCCCGGAGACGGCGGCGGCCTCCGCGCTGACCGGCGTGTTCACCGATCCCCGCACGCTCGAGGGCTGGGAAAAGATCGAGATGCCGGAACACTTCCTCATCAACGACAATATGGTCGTCGAGCCTGCGCCGGAATACCTTTCCGAGACGGTGGATGTGCTGCGTGGCCCGAACATCAAGCCGTTCCCGGTCTCGAAGCCGCTGCCGGAGAGCATCACAACAAAGGCGATTCTGAAGGTCGGCGACAACATTACGACCGACCACATCATGCCGGCAGGCGCGAAGATTCTGCCCTACCGCTCCAATATTCCGTACCTCTCGAACTTCTGCTTCGGCGTCTGCGACAAGACCTTCCCGGAGCGCTGCAAGGCGGAAGGCTCCGGCATCATCATCGGAGGCGCAAACTACGGACAGGGCTCCTCCCGCGAGCACGCGGCGCTCGTTCCGCTGTATCTCGGCATCAAAGCGGTCGTCGCGAAGTCCTATGCGCGCATCCACTGCGCAAACCTCGCGAACGCCGGTATTCTGGCGCTGAAATTCAAGGATGAAGCCGATTACGACCGCATCGACCAGATGGACACGCTCACGCTGCCGGACATCCGCGCGGCGATTCAGAACAAGACGCCGATTATCCTGCGCGACGAGACAAAGGGCATCGAGATGGAGGTTATCCCGATGATGACCGACCGCGAACGCGCGATGGTCGTCGAGGGCGGCCTTCTGAACTACACAAAGTCTCTTTCCAAATAGAATGCGTCCCGCAGAAAGGCAGTGATCAGATATGACAGATTTCAAGAAGATTCCCATGACAACGCCGCTCGTCGAGATGGACGGCGACGAAATGACCCGCATCATCTGGAAGATGATCAAGGACATTCTGCTTCTCCCCTATATTGATCTCAAAACCGAGTATTACGACCTCGGACTTGAGCACCGCGATGCGACGAACGATCAGGTGACGATCGATTCCGCGGAGGCGACGAAAAAATACGGTGTCGCCGTAAAGTGCGCAACCATTACACCGAATGCCGCGCGTGTGGAGGAGTACCACCTCAAGGAGATGTGGAAATCCCCGAACGGCACGATCCGCGCGATTCTCGACGGCACGGTTTTCCGCGCGCCGATCCTCGTCAAGGGCATCACACCGTTTATTCCGAGCTGGACGAAGCCGATCACGATCGCGCGTCACGCCTACGGCGACGTTTACAAGAACGTTGAGATGCAGGTTCCGGCAAACGCAAAGGCGGAACTGGTCGTCACGAAGGAAGACGGCACCGAAGAGCGCCGCGTGATCCACGAATTCGCGACCCCCGGTGTGATTCAGGGTCTGCACAACATCGACAAGAGCATCGCGAGCTTTGCGCGCGCCTGCTTCAACTACGCGCTCAGCACAAAGCAGGATATCTGGTTCGCGACAAAGGATACGATCTCCAAGACGTACGACCACCGCTTCAAGGATATTTTCCAGGAAATCTACGACGCGGAGTATAAAGAGCGCTTTGAATCGCTCGGCATCGAATACTTCTACACGCTGATCGACGACGCCGTGGCGCGCGTCGTCCGCAGCGAGGGCGGTTACATCTGGGCCTGCAAGAACTACGACGGCGACGTCATGAGCGATATGGTCGCGACCGCGTACGGCAGTCTCGCGATGATGACCTCCGTGCTCGTTTCGCCGGACGGCATCTACGAGTACGAGGCGGCGCACGGCACCGTGCAGCGCCACTACTACAAGCACCTGAAGGGCGAAAAAACCTCGACAAACTCGATGGCGACGCTTTTTGCCTGGACAGGCGCGCTGCGCAAGCGCGGTGAACTCGACGGCATCGACGCGCTCGTCGACTTTGCCGATAAGCTGGAAAAGGCGTCTATCCAGACGATCGAGGAGGGCGTGATGACCGGCGACCTCGCCGCGATGTCCACGCTCGACCATATCACGAAGGTCGGCACGGAGGAATTCCTGCTTGCCATCCGCGACCGTCTCGAAGCGCTTCTGTAATCCAATACCAAACACTAAAAAGCTGCCCCCTTGATGCAGAAATCCAAGCTGCATCAAGGGGGTTCTGTGCAAGTATGCAGTGCGATTCACACGGTGAGGACAAGTCGGCACAATGCGGACAACGCCGGCATACTATGGTTTGAGCCAAGCTAATATCCTACTGTCTGAGAAAGGAGACGGAACGCATGGCTGAAATCATCATGAGACAAACCTGTCCGCTTCGGGGCAGCTGCACACCGTTGCCAGAGGATCCTGTACCGGCCATGGCATACGTGCCGTTCCAGCAATGGGGCAAAACGTATGAACCAGAACGCGCATTCGATGCCGGCACGCTGTTCCCGGTTCTGGACAAACCGTTCTACGGAAGACGGGGTGAGCCAAGATGAACGAGCAATCCCGGCTGCGCAGACGCATTTCCTCCATACAGTTTGCGATGTGGGAGCTGCATCTTTATCTCGACTCTCACCCCTACTGTGCGGAGGCCGCAAAAAAGCTCGCGGAATACCGCGAGCAGTACAGAAAACTGAAAACCGATTACGAAGACCAATACGGTCCGCTGAATGAAACCTCCCGCGACACCAGCCGCTGGGCGTGGATCAGCGACCCATGGCCGTGGGATGCGGAGGCGAATGAGTAATGTGGATTTATGAGAAGAAGCTCCAGTACCCCGTCCGCATCAAAAACCCGAATCCCGCCTTGGCAAAGATCATCATCACGCAGTATGGCGGTGCTAATGTCAACAGGTTATAAAAATAGAAGAAACCCGACAGAGCTGCTCAAACGGTGATTATTCGTAGTAAACGATGATCACCGTTTTTGTTTTATTGTCGAAAACAATATGGTCTACGAAACTGCGCAGCAGCTTGTTCTTTTCGGCTTCGGATAACTTTTTATCCCGCAGCATGGCGACAACCGGGCGGTTGCGTTCTGCGAAGGCTTTCACGTCCACGGGCTTCGGCGTTTTCTGCTCTGCGAGCAGTGACCGGATTCGCTCGATGCGCGCCTGGCTGGCAGCCTTGTTTTCCCGGTATTCCTCGATTGTATCGACACCTGCAAAGTAAGCCTCCCTGCATTTTTCGAGGATCGTCTCCTCCCTTTTCAGCTGCTGCTCGAGCATGGCGGTTTGATCCGCCAGTACCGGTAAAGTCCTGCGAACGATCTCCGCCTGAAGGTTATTCATCTGCGATTCGATCGCCGTTAGAATCAGATCCTCGAGTTTGGTCAGCGTGATATAGTGAGACGACTTACACTTGCCGTGGATATAACGCACGCAGTTCATGCCCTTACCAGACCGAGAAAGCGTACCACCGCAAGAACTGCACTTGACAAGCCCCTGCAGCATCGTGCCGACTTCCTCGCGCTGGGAAATCCCAGTGCTTCCCTTGTACCGGCGCACATGGGCTTCCACCGCATCCTGTGCGGCGCTGAACACTTCCACGGACAGAATCGCCTCGTGCTCACCGTCGACTAGCATGGTGTCCTCACTCCACCCTGTCGTTTTATGGTAGTCGTTCGTTCCCTCTGGGGACCAGCGCACCTTGCCGATATAGACCGGATTCGTAAGCACATAGCGCACGGTGCGGTTCTCCCACGTTCCGCCGCGCTTGGTTTTGATGCCGAGATCGTTCAGCTTCTTGGCAATCGCGATCATGGCGCTGCCGCCCAGAAAATCGCGATAGATCATGCGCACGACCTCCGCCTCCGTCGGCTCAATGACCAGCTTTTTATCCTTGTATATGTAGCCAATCGGCGCGGTACTAACCGCTCCTCCCTGCCGGACACGTTCCGTCATGCCACGGCGAACCTCGCCGGAAAGACGGATAGAGTAGTACTCGTCCATCCATTCGATGATCCGCTCGATCAGCGAACCGAACTCGCCGTCCGGCAATTGCTCAGAAACGCTTACAACTTCAATTCCGCAATTTTTCCGCAGCATGGATTTGTAAACGATACTCTCTTCCTGATTGCGTGCAAAGCGAGAAAACTTCCAGACCAGTATTACATCAAACGGCTTCGGCTTACTTTTTGCTGCCGAAATCAGCGCCATAAAGCCGGGACGCTTCGCCGCTTTCCGTCCGCTGATGCCGTCATCCGTATAGATGTTCTCCTCCGGCAGGATCATGCCATTCTTCTTCGCATATTCGAGCAGCAGCTTACGCTGGCTGTCCGGGCTGTAGTCGAGCTGATCATCGGTCGAGACGCGTATGTACGCGGCGCAGATTCCCCTGTTTTCCATAGCAAACCCTTTCCGGGCGTAAATGCAAAATTCGCATTAAAAAACCGCCCACTTATCCCGTATAATCGAAATAAATGAGCGGTTACGCACGATTATGCGCGCCGCGTCCGGCTGGTTTGTTGATCTTTCCCCGGCGCCGACCGGAAAAAGAATAAGAACTGATTGATTATTGTTTACTTTCCCTCGCTGGTGCGCCAACACCGGCGGGGGATTTTTTATTTGTTGATGTTTAGTCGATTACAGGCCAGCTTGATCGACGCCGTACACAGCTTCCTCTCGCGTAAACCCTTCGTAAATTAGTTGATCGATCAATCCATCGCGGGAAAAAGACATCATTTCCAAATAACTTTCCGCTTTCTTTGCCGCCTGCTCTTTCCAATCTGCGCCACAATGGTCGACACCGTATTGCGCCTGATCGGCGGTGAATTTCTCATATTCCAGCTGATCCTTCAAACCGGAATAAGAAAAAGCTGCGATTCTGAGATAGGATTTTGCCTTCTCAAGCGCTTGTTCATTCCAATCTGCACCGCAATGATCCGCCGCGTAGACCGATTCTTCATGCGTGAATTTCTCATACTCAAGCTGTCCTATCAGGCTTTCGTACGAAAAAGGCATGAAACTCAGATAGTCGCTGGCCTTTTTAAGCGCATTGCGCTGTCCTGCTGTAATCGTTTCTTCTGGCTCCGGAGTTGGCGTTGGTTCCGGTGCCGCCGTCGATTCAGACTCATTACTCGGCTCTTCTGTAGTTGCCGGCCTCGCGGTGAGATTTGGCGTAGCCGTAGGCTCTTCTGTGGGCTTCGGCGTAGATGAAGGCTTAGAAGTCGGTAATGTATATGAGCCGCTTGATGCAGCATCTTCAATGGCTTTTGACCATCCCCCATACTCCTCGAACACCCCGCCAATTGTGCTCGCAAGGTCCTCCTCAGATTCTTTTAGTTTATCCTGCGCAGTCTGATCATTTGAGCAAGCAGTCATTGTGAAGATTGCACTAATAACAAGAATTACTGAAATCGCTTTTCTCATGCTAGTCTCTCCCCAAATAAAAACTTATGTTTTCGCTCTCCAACTGTATTGCTTATAGACTTCGGCAAAGTCCAACAGCTTTACCTTCTATATGCACATCGTTCATTTCGTTCCGGCGTCTGATAATAGACGGAAACGCCGGATTTTCCGGACGTAGTTCAATATAATCGGCATGCAAGTATATATGCTTCAAGGTGGCTTCATCTCCGATGCGCACAGCGGCGATCTCGCCATTTTCTACACTCGGCGTCCTTCTGATCGCAACCACGTCACCGTTCTGAATGCGCGGCATCATGCTGTCGCCTTCACAAACAAGCGTGAAATCTGCGCGCCAGTCCGCGGGGACTTTATCGTAATCCTCAATATTCTGCTCGGCGAGGATCGGATCACCGCACGCGATAGCGCCGACACGAGGCACCGTTGCCATTTTGGGAAGCGGCTTAAATCCGGGAGGAATGATCAACTCAGATTCCTTTTCACCAAATAAGATTGACGGCGCTATATTTAAAAGACCGCAGAGTAACTCTATCTGATCTGGATCCGGTCTATTTGCGTTTTTCTCCCAGTTACTCACCGTTGTATTTGCAACCCCAATTTTTTCAGCAAGTTGCTTTTGCGTCATACCCACCGCTTTTCTAGCAGCTTTTATTTTTTCTCCGAAATATACAGCCACAGTTCGTCACCATCCTTTATCCATAGAATAGCACTTCAGTTTCAATTTGTAAAGGATAAATTTCAAAAAAATTGAAATTCCTATTCAAAACCGCTTGACATTCCAGTTTTATTGGATTATTATATAGTCGTACTCCAGAATAATTGGAGTTTGGGAGGTGATTCCAATGGAAGTTGGTAATAAGATTTCAAATTATCTGAAATCAAATGGGATTTCTCAGGCATATCTCAGTCGTAAGACCGGAATTTCCTATTCCAAACTTAGCCTTTGTCTGTCAGGCCGGCGTAAGTTGTCCTTAACAGATTACGAACTGATCTGTGGTGCATTGAACGTTCCAGTAACGAAATTCATCCAGCCTCGAATCCCAAATGTGAAAGGAGGCGATAACCGTGAACCTTGAAAACATTCCAACGTGTGAATTAGTCGATGAACTCTCAAAACGCGATGGAGTTGTGCAGAAGATTGCCGAACCGTATCAGGATGTCGATATCTCCGTCAACGGTCCAGCAATCATTCTTGTTGTTACTGATTAAGCAATACGCCGATATGCGTACTGGTTCTTGATGTAAGCGTGAAAATATCGACCGTGCGATGATGCTGACATCAGGCCTCGGTACACATCTTCCGGCACATAGAAGTACATATATGTACCACCGCTGCGAAAGCGAATATACAATGTGCCATTTTCATATCCGACACTGCTCAAGTCAGACGATACGACCGGAATCATGTTCATAGTGTTCACCCCCTATGCTATAAGATTTGATCAAGCTTGATTACACCTAAATCATAGCATAGAATTGTCAGAATTTCAACGATTTTGCACGAATATAATAAAATAAATTGTGCATTTATCACAATATTCTGTGTGGTCGCCCATACTGCAAAATGTAAACATAGATTAAAGAGGTGAGTAAAATAGACAGGTTATTGCGAATAATCGCATATATCGCCGTAACGATCGCGGTGTATATTTCATTATGTCACTTCTTAGGCATTTCCCCAATGTAAGCAAACACCCCGCAGCCCTCCCACACGGCGCTCGTCAAAACGGCGTGCAGCGCTCAAAAAAGTCATTTGAATACCTCCGAAACCGATAAATCGACTTCCCAAACATTTCGAGATGGCGGGCGTCGGCTGGGAGGGATGCGGGAACATCGGACAACCCATCCAAATAAACTGAAATGAGGTGATCCAAAAATGAAGCGAGAGATCTACACGATCCGAAGCATGACACCGGACGGCGTCGTGCACGACATCGGCACCGTTATCTATGAAGGTAACCAAAAAGTGTACGTTAACAATAAGATGCTGGAATCCGAAGCACAACGTGCGCAGCGTGAAAAAAAACTCTCCGCGCGCTGCAGATTCGAGGAGGGATATGGATGAAACTGACTTACAAATCCCTTGCCCATCAGGCGGGGTGCATCCGAAAAAAGTACAAGCTGCCGCCCTTCGAGGCTGCATGCTGCGCGCTCTGGCTTTCCGGTGTGCCGGAAGATCGGCTTCTCCCATGTGCCGAGCGTATGACAGAAATCAAAAACAGGAGGTATCACAAAACATGCTCTACATACTCGCCGGCATCACCGGCATCGTGATTCTGATCTGCGCGGCGGACGGCATTGTAAATCTGTGGGATTGGCTCGAGAAGAGCCGGAAAGGATGATCGCTATCAAGCAAGCAGAAAAAAAGAGTGCCCAGACGGCGGCAACCGTACTGGACACAAACAAGAGCACCCACTCTTGTATTCAGGATACCATCAAACAACTTGAAAGTCAAGCGTTTGATCTTGGTTCCGACTTAAGTATTTGCGATATCCCCATATTAGACGTTGTAAACGTGCTGTACAGAGCTCTTGAGTGCATGGAATATGAGACAACTATTCAAAATGGAATGAGTGAAGACACAATAGCACTGGTCTTTTTCCGGCGCGTTCCGGCCTTAATTTCCATGCTGCGTATCTCGCTGCACGAGCTTGAAACGGTACCGGAAGAAATCAAGCGCTATGAAGAACGTGCATTCGGCATATCAAAAGCCCTGCGCGATTTACAAACTGAAATTACAAATCCATAAAATAGGAGGCAAACAGTATGTTAAAAGATTTATTCCGTGAAATGTATATTCAGGATATTCGCGAAAACGGGTACGAGCCCACCGCAGAAGCGATGCCGCTTATCGACATCGCAGCAGAGCTGGCTGCCGAAGCGTTCACGATGGGGCAGTTCGCGACGAATATCGAAATTGAAGAAGGAAGACAGATCGAAATAGTGAAAGAAGGGAGACAATCCAATGATTGAGATCAGAATATCCAACACCAGCCCGCTCAGCGCGCTGGGCGAGCTGGTCGCCTTGGCGGCGTATCAGCTCGGAAACGATGAGGTGCGTGCATCGGCAGACAAGCTGCTCGATGCGGACAAGCGCCCGGGAGAAAAGGGATTTCCGGTTGAGCAGAGCCTGCCGAAGCCCCAGACGCCGGCACAGGCTCCGGCAGCAACGGGACCCGTGCCACCCCCGCCGCCTGTTCCGTCCGTGACTGCGCCGCCGCGCCCCGCAACGCCAATGATGCCCACGCCGGTCATGCCCGCGCCCCCTGCGGCACAGCCCGCGATCCCCGTTACGGCAGCGCCGCAGTACACGTATGAGCAGTTGCAGCTCGCCGGGCAGTATCTGCTTGATGCCGGAAATCTTCCGGAGCTGCAGGGACTTTTGCAGAAATACGGTATCAGCCGTCTGCCCGAGCTTCCGCGCGAAAAGTACGGCGCGTACGCAACCGATCTCCGGGCGCTGGGGGCGAGAATATGAAAGCGCCAGAGCCTTTTATCCTGCGGGTTCCCAAAATAGATGCATGCGACAGCGGTGTTATCCGCGTTTCTCCGGAATGCTATTTGCATCTATTGGAACTCAAGCGCCGAACCGGACTGCCGATCGGGCGCATCGCTGAACAGTGCATCGATTTCGCCATGCATCGTGAAATTCGCATCGAGGAGGAGCCGTATGCCGACACCCGAAGTACACGCTAAGCTGTCCGCCTCTTCGGCGCACCGCTGGCTGAACTGCCCTGGCTCCGTGCGCCTGACCGCCGATCTGCCCGACAAAACGAGCGAATACGCCGAAGCCGGTCGCGTCGCACACGCCCTCGCGGAGCTGCGGCTTTCAAAGTATTTCACGCCCGGCGTCGGTCAGAAAGCCTTTGAGCAGCGTTTGCAGGAAATACGGTCCAACCCGCATTACGCGCCGGAGATGGAGCATTTCGTCGGAGAGTACGTGGAGTACGTGCAGGAGCTCGCGCTCTCGTTCCCCTCTCCGCCGTACGTTTCCGTCGAGCGCCGCGTCGACTTCTCGGCTTTTGTGCCCGAAGGCTTCGGCACGACAGACTGTGTTATGATCCACGGCAAAGAACTGTACATAACCGATTTCAAATACGGGCAGGGCGTCGAGGTGGAAGCACAAGATAACCCGCAGCTCATGCTATACGCCGTCGGCGCGCTGCTCGCGTGCAGCCTCAACTATGACATTGCACGCGTACACATGACAATCGTGCAGCCGCGCGCGGGCGGCATAAAGGAAGCGGAGATCGACGCCGCTGCCCTGCTGGACTGGGCGGAGCATACCGTGCGCCCGAAGGCAAAGCTCGCCTTTGACGGCACGGACGAGCTGCACAGCGGCGACTGGTACCGATTCTGCAAGGCAAAAGCCACCTGCCGCATACGGATGCAGGAGGCGGTCAGCGCGGTCGAGGATTTCGGACGCCGCGCCCCCGACCTGCTTTCGGATGCGGAGCTCGGGCAGCTCCTGCACCGCCTCGAGCCGCTCGTCCGTTACGCAGAAGCCGTTCGGACGTACGCGCAGGACAAGCTGATGACCGGCGCTGCGATTCCCGGCTGAAAGCTTGTGGAGGGATGCAGCACGCGCGCCTGGGCGGATCAGGCGGCAGCCTTTGAAGCCCTGCGCGCCGCCGGTGTCGATGAAGCGCTGCTCTATGAGCGCAAGCCGCTGACCGCGCCGGCTTTCGAAAAGGTCATCGGCAAAAAAGAGTTCAATCGGCTGACGGAAGGCCTCGTCGAACGCAGGCCCGGTAAACCGACGCTCGCGCCCGCCGAGGATGCCCGTGACGCCTATAACCCCGCTCCAACCGCGGCGGAGGATTTCAAAACTTCAAACTAATTTAAAGGAGAAAACACCATGGCAAACAACAATCCCGCACACATCGTTCTGACCGACGTCCGTCTTTCCTACACGCATCTCACGGAACCCTACGCTTCTCAGCCGGGGCAGGATCCAAAATACAGCGCGACGATCCTCGTGCCGAAGTCGAGCAACCAGAAGGCGAAAATCGACGCTGCCGTTGCCGCTGCCGCACAGCGCGCGCGGGAAAGATTCGGACAGTCCTTTCCGCCGCAGCCCAAGGTGAGCGTGCATGACGGCGACGGCGTGCGCCCCTCGGACGGCAGACCCTTCGGCGAGGAATGCCGCGGGTGCTGGGTCTTCACGGCGAGCAACAAGAATCGTCCGAATGTGGTCGATCTGGCGCTGCAGCCGATTCTGGACGCGACGGAGATTTACAGTGGCATGTATGCAAACGTCGGCGTGACCTTCTTCGGCTACAACGCGCCGCAGAACAAGGGTATCGGTGTCGCACTCGACAACGTGCAGAAGACGCGCGACGGAGAGCCGCTCGGCGGCGTTCGCGCTTCCGCTGCCGACGACTTCGCGGATGTCGCTGCCGCACCCGCCTATCCGGAGCCGTACGCCGCGCCCGCTTATCCCGCTTATCCGCAGAACGCTTACCCGGCGCCGCAGGGTTACGGGAACGATCCGTATGCCGCGTATCCGGCATATCCGCAGCCGTAATCTGACCCGCGGAGCCCGCGAGGGTCCCGCTTTATTTTATCGGTGATTCCATGAAGCATTTAAGTATTGATCTTGAAACCTTCAGCAGCGTGCCGATTCAAAAAGCCGGGCTGTATAAATATGTGCAGTCACCGGATTTTGAGATTTTGCTGTTTGCCTATTCCTTTGACGGTGCACCGGCGACCGTGGTCGATTTCACCGCGGGTGAACGGCTCCCCGCTGATGTGCTGCGCGCGCTAAGGGATTCCACCTGCATCAAGCACGCCTATAACGCGGCGTTCGAGTGGTATTGTCTCGAACAGGCCGGCTATTTATCCGGATTATCCAGACGGGACGCGCTCGCGCAATGGCGGGACACCATGCTGCACGCCCTCTATTGCGGCTTTCCGGGCAGTCTGGAGGCAGTCGGAAGCGCCCTCGGGCTGCCGGAAGACAAGCGCAAGCTCACAACCGGGCGCACGCTGATTCGCACCTTCTGCGTACCGCGTACCCCAACCGTGCGGGATCCCCGCACACGCATACGCCCGCAAGATGAGCCGGAAAAATGGGCGCTGTTCAAAGCGTATAACCGACAGGACGTCGCCACCGAAATGGAAATTGAGCGTCGTCTCTCGCCCTGGGCGGTACCGGAGCCGGTGCAGGCGCAATGGATCACGGATCAGATCATCAACGCGCGCGGCGTACGGCTGGATCTCGAGCTGGTCTGCGGCGCTCGCGAATGCAATGCACGCGCCACGCAGCAGCTAACGGCGGAAGCCGCCAAAATATCCGGGCTTTCAAATCCCAACAGCGTCGCGCAGCTCGTCGAATGGCTGCAGGCAGAGACCGGAGAAGAGCTCTCCGACCTGCGCAAGGACACGGTTGCCGACCTTCTGGGCGCGGAGTTATCGAGCGATAAGGCGCGCCGTATGCTGGAGATCCGGCAGGAGCTCGGCAAGACGAGCGTCAAGAAATATGCGGCGATGGATACCGCCGTCTGCGCGGACGGACGCGTGCGGGGGCTTTTGCAGTTCTATGGCGCCAACCGCACCGGTCGCTGGGCGGGGCGCATCATCCAGCCGCAGAATCTGCCGCGCACCTATCTGCACGGTGCCGAGCTGGATCGTGCAAGGACTTGGGTGCAGGCACGGAAAACCGACCACATCTCCCTGCTCTGCGGTGCGGTGCCGGATGTACTTTCTCAGCTCGTCCGCACGGCGCTGATTGCCTCCGAGGGCTGCAAATTCGTGGATGCCGATTTCTCCGCGATTGAGGCGCGTGTCATCGCGTGGCTCGCGGGCGAAGAATGGGTGCTGGAGGTTTTTCGCACACACGGCAAAATCTACGAAGCGCAGGCGTCGCAGATGTTCGGCGTGCCGATGGAGAGCATCGTAAAGGGGCGCCCGGAATATGCGCTGCGGCAGCGCGGAAAGGTTGCGACGCTCACTCTCGGCTATCAGGGTGGCGTAGGCTCGCTCGTCTCGATGGGCGCGCTGCGCATGGGCATTCCGGAGGAAGATCTGCCGGATATTGTGCGCCGCTGGCGGGAAGCGAACCGCCGGATCGTAGACCTTTGGTATGGCGTGGAAATCGCCGCGCTGGACACCATAAAAACCGGGCGCGAAAACACGGTGCTCGGGATTCGGTTCTCGCTGACCGGAAACCGGGACTGCAGCTTTCTGACCGTCACCCTGCCGAGCGGAAGAGCCCTGTTTTACGCGCAGCCCTTCATCGGCACAAACCGATTCGGGCGCGAAGCCCTGCAATATTGGGGGCCGGGTAAGACCTCGAAGAAATGGGAGCCGCTCGAAACGTACGGTGGCAAGCTGACGGAAAATATCGTGCAGGCGATCGCACGGGACTGTCTGGCGGAGAAAATCGAGCGTCTCGAAGCCGCCGGATACCCTGTCGTTTTCCACGTGCATGACGAGGTTGTGATCGACTGCCCGCATGACCGGGCCGATCTCGACGCCGTGTGCAAAATGCTCAGTGAGCCGATCCCATGGGCGCCGGGACTGCCGCTCGCCGCGGACGGCTGGGTCGGCGATTACTACACAAAGGATTGATTTCATGACTTACGATCGAAAAATCAAAATCAGCGCCGCCGGAAGCCGCCGTGCCGCGCGCTGGCCTGCGCAGGAAATCCTGCTGTCCGAGCTGTGGACGCGCCTGCAGACGCCGGTACGCAGCACGGAGACGCAGGCGGAGTATCTGCGGATGAAAAAGCCGCAGCAGGACGATCTGAAGGACGTCGGCGGCTTTGTCGCGGGCACGCTGCGGGAAGAGCGGCGGCGCAACGGTCACGTGCTCGGACGCGATCTGATTACGCTGGACATGGATAGCATTGCGCCCGGCGGCACGGCAGACATTCTCCGTGCGCTGGACGGGCTCGGCTGCGGCTACTGCGTCTATTCGACACGCAAGCACCGACCGGACGCACCCCGGCTGCGTGTTTTGCTGCCGCTTGATCACACGGCGACCGCCGACGAATACGAGCCGATCGCGCGCAGGGCAGCACAGATCCTCGCGCCCGACATGAAGCCGTTTGACCCCTCGACCTTTGAAGCGACCCGTCTCATGTACTGGCCCTCCGTTTCGGCGGACGGCGAATACATATTCCAATGGGCGGATAAGCCGCTGCTTTCAACGGACGGTATGCTCGCAACCTACGCCGAGTGGACCGACTGCAGCTCGTGGCCGCAGGTGCCGGGCGCCGCACAGGCGCGCAAAAGCCTGGCGGCAAAACAGGAAAACCCGCGCGAAAAGCGCGGCGTGCTCGGCGCGTTCTGCCGCTGCTACGACATATACGGCGCGATGGAGCACTTCCTCCCTGGCGTCTATGCGCCGACCAATCAGCCGGATCGCTGGACGTTTTCCGGCGGCTCCACAACAGGCGGCGCCGTCATTTACGACGGCGGTCTGTTCCTTTACTCGCACCACGCGACCGACCCCGCCGGCGGGCGGCTGGTCAACGCGTTTGACCTCGTCCGGCTGCATCTGTACGGCGATCTGGATCTTGACGTCAAGGACGGCACGCCTGTGAATAAGTGTCCCTCGTTCTCCGCCATGTGCAAGCTTGCGGTCTCCGATGAAACGGTCGCCGCGCTGCTCGATCGCGAGCGCTACGACGAAGCCGTTGCCGATTTTACGGCAGACAGCACCGTCTCCGCGACGGACACCGCGTGGATGAAGAAGCTGCGCCGCAACCCCAATACGGGCGCTTACGAGAAAACCATTGACAACATTCTGATGATTCTGGAGCACGATCCGCAGCTTGCCGGTCGCATCGCGCTGGACACGTTTTCGCAGCGCGGCGTTGCCGTCTGCCCGTATCCGTGGGACAAAACAGAACAGCGGCGCGTATGGAGCGACAACGACGACGCCGGCGTACGCTGGTATCTCGAAAGGGTCTACAATATCTCCGGCAAAGAAAAGGTGCTGGACGCGCTTTCGATCTGCGGCAATCTTCATGCACAGGATCCGGTTCGCAGCTATCTGGAATCGCTGCAATGGGACGGCACACCGCGCCTTGACACCGTTTTCGTCGATTATCTCGGCGCGGCAGATACGCCGTATACGCGCGCTGTGACGCGCAAGGCGCTGTGTGCCGCCGTTGCCCGTGCCATGCAGCCAGGAGTCAAATTCGACAATATGGTGATCCTGAACGGCGCGCAGGGCATCGGCAAATCGACGCTGCTGCGCACGCTGGGAAAAGGCTGGTTCTCGGACAGCCTGAAGACCTTTGAGGGCAAGGAAGCCTGCGAGTTGATTCAGGGCGTTTGGCTGATTGAAATCGCCGAGCTCGAGGCTATGGCTCGAAGCGAGGTCGGACGCATCAAACAGTTTCTTTCGCAGAGCGAGGATATTTTCCGGCAGCCCTACGGACGCCGCACGAACCTGTATCCGCGTCGATGCGTATTCTTCGGCACCAGCAATAACAGCGAATACCTGCGTGACCGCACCGGTAACCGCCGCTTCTGGCCCGTAGACACGGGCGTTACGGCGCCGCGGAAAAGCGTCTTTGACGAACTTCCGGGCGAGGTCGACCAGATTTGGGCGGAGGCGGTTGTGCGCTGGTCCTTCGGCGAGGCGCTGTATCTCAAGGGAGACGTCGCGAAAATGGCGCTGGAGGAACAGGAGGAGCACAGAGAGCGATCGGCACGCGAGGGCATCATCCGGGCATTCGTCGAGCGTCCGGTACCGCCGGACTGGATGCGGTGGAAATCGGATGCACGACGGATGTTCTGGGCCGACGGTATGCACTATGAGGGCGAGCTGCATCCGCGTGAACGTGTGTGCGCGGCAGAGATCTGGTGCGAAGCGCTGGGCGGCGATCTCAAGCAGATGAAGTACGCCGACGCGCAGGAAATCAACGGCGTGCTGCGCAGCATGGAAGGCTGGGAGCACGCGAAAAAAGCTACAAGATTCGGCTGCTACGGTGCCCAAAAAGGATTCATTCGCAGAGAGGATACGACAGATCAATAGCCTTCGGAATGTAACTTTCAAATGTAACTTTCATTCGGGCGGGGCGGAAAGGTGTAACCTTGTAACCTTGATGTAACTTTCAAAGGTTACACAAAAAACCCGCATTCTATCTGGATGAATCGGCATTTGTAACCTTGTAACTTTTATTTCCTATATAAATAAAAATCAGGTGATTTAGGCATGTGTATATACGCCTGATACGCCTAACGCGCCTGTTTGCGCAGGATGCGCGTGCGTGCGCACGCACAGGCGCGCGATTATATCAGAACTCGGGAGGTTTGTCAAGTGGCAAATTTAAAAGAATCGGAAATCGAAAGAAGCATGGTGCGGCGCGTGCGGGAGAGCGGCGGGCTGTGCTATAAATTCCAGTCGCCGGGCAACCCTGGCGTACCGGATCGCATCATCCTTACGCGGGACGGCAGGACGGTGTACGTGGAGCTCAAAACCGAGATCGACAGGCTTGCGAAAATCCAGGCGTGGCAGATCGGCGAAATGCGAAAGCGCGGTGCCGACGTCCGCGTCGTGCGGGGCGCAGCAGAAATGCGTGCGCTGGTAGAGGAGCTGTTTCCTGCATGAAATACACGCCGCATCCGTATCAGGCGTATTGTGAATCCCGCATCGTAGATACGCCGGCGCTGGCGCTGTGGCTCGAAATGGGTCTCGGCAAAACGGCGATCGTGCTTTCGGCGATCAACGAGCTGAAATACAACCGCTTCGAAATTTGCCGGGCACTTGTGATCGCGCCGAAGAAAGTGGCCGAAGCCACGTGGCAGCATGAAGCGCAAAAATGGGACCACCTGAAGCACCTCCGCTTTTCCACCGTCCTCGGCAGCACCGCGCAGCGCATCCGTGCCGTCAATACACCGGCGGACGTCTACGTGATAAACCGAGATAATGTGTGCTGGCTTGTCGATTATTACCGCAACGCATGGCCGTTTGATATGGTGATCCTCGACGAGGCGACGAGCTTTAAATCTCAGCAGGCAAAACGCTGGAAGGCACTGAAAGCCATTCGTCCGCATATCGGGCGGATCGTGGAGCTGACCGGCACCCCTTCCCCGCAGTCGCTTCTCGATCTGTGGCCGCAGATCTTCCTGCTGGATCAGGGACAGCGCCTCGGCAAAAGCATCGGGCAGTTCCGCGAGCGGTATTTCAATCCGGACAAGCGCAACGCGACAACCGTCTTCACCTACAAACCGAAAGACGGCACGGAGCAGGCAATCCAGAACCTAATCGGCGACATCTGCATCAGCATGCGCAGCGAGGATTATCTCGACCTGCCCGATCTCCTGACCGACGTCACGCCGGTTGTCCTCGACGCGCGTGCCGACCGGCTTTACCGGCAGCTTGAGAAAGAAGCGCTGCTGCAGGTGGAAGAGGACGTTATCAACGCCGGAACGGCTGCCGTCCTGACGAACAAGCTGCTGCAGCTCTGCGACGGCGCCGTATACACTGACGAACACGACGTGCTGGAGGTACATAACTGCAAGTTGGAAGCGTTTCTCGAGCTGGTTGAGGAACTCGGTGACGAGCACGCGCTGGTGTTCTATAATTTTCAGCACGACCGGGATCGTCTGCAGCGCGCCTTAGAGAAATCCGGACTGCGCGTACGGGTCTACACGGGCCCCGCAGACGAGCAGGACTGGAATGCCGGCAAGATTGATATTCTTCTGGCGCACCCGGCGTCCTGCGCTTACGGGCTCAATCTCCAGCAAGGCGGTCGCCACGTCATTTGGTTCGGGCTGAACTGGTCTCTCGAGCTATACCAGCAGGCGAACAAACGCCTGCATCGGCAAGGACAGGAAAAGCCGGTTATCGTGCACCACCTTGTCGTGCAGGGCGGCATGGACGAGGACGTGATGAAAGCCCTCTACGAAAAAACCGATACGCAGAACGCCCTGATGGACGCCCTGAAAGCAAGGATTACGAAAGCAAAAAATCAAAAACAAGAGAAAGGACGAAGAACATGAAGTGCGAAAACTGCAAGTATTACCACACAAGCTATTTATTCAACCGCTGCGGCTTAACCGGAGATGAATGCTTTATGCCGCAGGTGGACTGCACGCTGGTCGATGAAGACGGAGGTGCACACATTCGCGATTTTTCCGGGGATGAGCCGTTTGAGCACAAAGAGACTGGAGGAACAGCATGACAAAAGAGCTTTTGGAACAATATCCTGACATCTGCAAGGAAATCGAGGACTTGGAGCGCGCGGCAGGAACGCCGGTCAGCGATGTGGTGTCCGGGTCGAGCGACGAATATCCGTTCACGAAGCATTCCGTTGCGATCCGAGGTATGCCGCCGGAGCATCATCGGGCAAGAATCGAAGAGCTTAAGCGGAAGCGAGATGAGATCGAAGCGTTTGCCGAGTCGATTGAGGATTACAGAAAGCGGCGCTTAGTTAAATACGTCATGAAATACGGGTGCGACTGGAATGTTATTCGGCGCTGCATGGGTGGAGATAAATCTGCGGATGCGATTCGAAAAGAATTCGAAAGATTTTTAAAAAATTTTTCATAGCGTCCGTTTTGTCCGTTTTGTCCGTTTATAATAATAATTGAGCGATTGTATCATTCAACAATTTACGACAAAAGTATTCCAATTTCTCCCAAATAGATCTGCCCATACCCGGGCACGTGTGAATTCGATGACTTCGCGCGCATCGGCGAGCATTTCTGCGCACGCGCAACGTGTCCTTACGCGCTCTCTGTGCGGGCTTTGCTCGAGGAGCGTATCCGATACCTTTCCGCGTTGCCGTGCGTGTCTCAGCGCGAAATTGACGCAATCAGGCGGTATCGTGGGCTGTTGGAGAGCGGGTGATGGATTGAGCAGACCTGTTGGCAGACCGCCGAAGTACAAGAGCTGCGCGGAGATCGAGGAGAAAATCGAAAAGTATTTTGAGGACTGCGAGGGCAAGCCGCTTTGTGACGACGACGGAAATGTACTGACCGATAAGTACGGCGCGCCGATCATCGTTGGCAGGAAACCGCCCACGATTACCGGTCTGGCGCTTGCGCTGGGGTTTGCGAGCCGTCAAGCGCTGTTGAATTATCAGGGAAAGAAAGAATTTAATGACACGATCACGCGCGCGAAATCCTTTGTGGAAAAATACGCCGAGGAGCGCCTTTTTGACCGCGACGGCGTGCAGGGCGCGAAGTTCTCGCTCATCAACAATTTCAAGGGCTGGAGCGAGAAGCCTGAGGAAGACGGAGACAGTGACGTCCTTGCAAAGGCAAAGGAAATTCTTGGGGGTGTGGATAGTGTCATTTAGTCCGAAACAGCAAGAATTCCTGCAAAACTGCAACCACCGCTGGAACATCAAAACCGGCGCAACACGTTCCGGGAAAACCTTTCTGGATTATACGGTGATCCCGAAGAGGATCCTCAAATGCCGCGGCGACGGTCTGATCGTACTACTCGGCAACACAAAGGGAACGCTCGAGCGCAATATTCTCGAGCCGATGCGCGCACTCTGGTCCCCCGCCCTCGTTGGTCAGATCAGCAGCAACAACACCGTGAGCATTTTCGGAAAAAAGTGTTACGCGCTCGGTGCAGATAAGATCAGTCAGGTTTCCAAGCTTCAGGGCGCCGCTTTCGAGTATTGCTACGGAGACGAAATTACGACCTGGCACGAGGATGTTTTCCAGATGCTGAAATCCCGCCTTTCCTGCGCGAACAGCCGCTTTGACGGTACCTGTAACCCGGACAACCCGCACCATTGGTTTAAAAAGTTTCTGGATTCCGACGCGGATATCTATAAACAAGCCTATACGATTGATGACAATCCATTTCTCGATCCTGTCTTCGTTGAAAATCTCAAGCGAGAATATTCCGGAACGGTGTACTATAACCGCTTCATTCTGGGTGAATGGGCAGCCGCTGAGGGTGTGATTTACAGGGATTTTGCAAACAGCATTGCGTCTGGTGGCGATCTGCGTTTCTTGTGGCGCGGAGATGCACCGCAGCTGATGGAGGTCACGATCGGTGTAGACTTCGGCGGCAGCGGATCGAAACACGCTTTTGTCGCTACCGGCACACTCGCGGGCTATTCGGGCGCTGTCATTCTTGCGAGCCGGCGGATCGAACCGGACACGCCGCAGGCTCTTGAGCGCGCGTTTGTGGATTTCTGCCTGTCCGTTTTCTCCGGATACGGTCGTATCGACCATATTTACTGCGACAGCGCCGAGCAGGTGCTGATCCGCGGAATGCAAATTGCCCTGCGATCTTCCCCGCTTTCTTGGGCGGCGGATCATATGGGCAACGCGGCAAAAATTGAAATCAACGATCGAATCCGCCTTGTGTCCATTTTGATGGGCGTGGGGCGTTTCTGGTATATGCCCGCTGCGGCATCGGCGCGCGACGCGTTGGCAACCGCATTGTGGAGTGGTAAGGATCCAACAAAAGACGAACGCCTGGATGACGGCAGTACCGACGTCGATACGCTGGATGCTCTAGAATACAGCATTGAGCGCAACTACAAACGATTCTTGAAAGCGAGAGGTCACGCGATATGAACATTTCGACTGTTATCGATTACTTAAACAAGACTTACGGGTACAGCATTAAAAGCAGCTATTACAGCCGCATCGACGAATGGAAAAAATGGTGGCAGGGCTTTTACGAGCCGTTCCACCAGTTTGTGGAAAAGCACGAAGATAAATCCGTCAATCGTGAGCTTTTCTGCATGAAGATGGGTAAAAAGGTCTGTGAGGACTGGGCAAGCCTGCTCATGAATGATAAAACTCGCGTTGATGCCGGAGACATCAACCAGAAATTCCTGCAGGGAGAAAACAACGTCGGCGGATTATTCCGTGATCTTGCTTTCTGGCTGCGGGAAAATGAGCTCATAGAACGCGCCTGGGCGACCGGCACGGGCGCGGCTGTTCTGCGATTCGAGAATATGCTTGTTGAAAACGGCACCGTAAAGCCGGATGAGAACAGCCGGATCCGCGTCGCGTACCTCACGGCGGACAGCATTATTCCGCTGACCATAAACGAGCGAGGCGTGCAGGACGTCGCTTTCGCCTCCGAGGTTACGAATCTCGGCAAAACGTACACGTACATAGAAACACATATTCTGGTAAACGGAGAATATGAGATTCGCAATGCGTATTTCATCGAGGAAAACGACACGCTGAAGCCTGTGGAGCTGCCGCCCGGCATTGTTGAAACATACCGTACCGGCAGCGACGTTCCCCTCTTCTCCCTCATTTCTCCGAACATTGTCAAGAATATTTCCGAAGGAAAAGGACTTGGCATGTCAATCCTCGCCAACGCGATAGACCAGCTCAAGGGCGTGGATCTCGCCTATAACAATTTCTGCCGGGACTTTAAGCTTGGCGGAAAGAAAGTGTTTTACGATCAAAGCCTAACTCGGACCGATGCGCAGGGACATACGATCACGCCGGACGATATTGCGCAGTCCCTGTTTCTGCGTGTCGGTGACGGCGATGGGCTCGGAGATGATCGCAAGCCGATTACGGAGTACAACCCTTCCCTGCGTGTTGAAGAAAACACGGCAGGCGTGCAGGCAGCTCTCGATTATCTTTCCCTACGCGTCGGTTTCGGCACTAAGCACTATCAGTTCAACGCCTCCGGCTCTGTAGTCACGGCGACGCAGTACACGGGCGACAAGCAGGATCTGGTGCAAAACGCGGCGAAGCACTGCATCGCTGTTGAGCACCACGTGCAGCAGATCGTCCGTGCGCTGCTCTGGGCGGGTAAATATGTGCTCGGTCAGAATGTTGATCCGGATACGTCGATCACCGTTGAATTCGACGACAGCTACATCATCGACAAAGAAACGCAGAAACAGCAGTTCTGGCAGTATGTTTTATCCGGTAAATTCCCGTTCTGGCGGTATCTGGTCCGCTTTGAGGGATACAGCGAAACGGACGCAAAAGAGATTGCGCAGGAATCCTCCTCCGCGGTGGGTGATCCGTATGTTAAGCCCTGAATACCTTGACCATTGCGCGGACGGCGTGATCGAGCTGTACCAGCGGCTCGACGAATCGATCGCGCGGGACATCGCCCGGCGGCTCATGAAGATGGGAGAAATCACGGACACGGCGCGGTGGCAAGCAGAACAGCTGCAGCACGCGGGACTGCTCTTTGAGGACGTTGTCGCCGAGGTCGCGAAATACAGCGGCGCAACGGAGACCGCTGTGCGGCGCGCCTTCGAGGACGCGGGCGTGCAGTCCGTAGATGCGGAGATTGAGCAGTATTTGCGGGCGGGCATCACCGTGCCGCCGATCCGGCAGAGCGAGCGCGCATGGAATATCCTGCAGGCGGCGCTCCGAAAGACAAACGGCGAGCTGCATAACCTCACGCTGACGACCGCCGTCGAGACGCAGCAGCGGTTTATTGCCGCCTGCACGCTCGCGGAAATGCAGGTCTCCTCCGGTATGCTGGACCACCAGACCGCCGTGCGGCGTGCCGTGCAGGACGCGTCCGGCGCGGGCGCATCGGTGCTCTACCCTTCCGGACATATCGACAAGCTGGACGTCGCCGTGCGCCGCGCGGTACTGACCGGCGTCAACCAGACGTGCGGCAAAATCTCGCTGACGCTCGCCGAGGAATTCGGCTGCGACCTGATGGAGATCACGGCGCACGCGGGCGCTAGACCGGAGCACGCCGTATGGCAGGGCAAAATCGTTTCGCTCTCCGGGCGGCGCGGCTATCTGACGCTTTCGGACATCGGCTACGGCACCGGATCGGGCTTCATGGGCTGGAACTGCCGGCATAGCTGGAATCCGTTCTTCGAGGGCATTTCCGAACGCAATTACACGCCGGAGCAGATCGAAAAGCTCAACGCGCGCGACATCGAGTACAACGGGCAGAAATACACTGCGTACGAGATCAGCCAGATGCAGCGCAAAATGGAGCGCGAGATCCGCGCCACAAAACGCGAGCTGACGGCTTTTGACGCCGCCGGACTGCAAGAGGATTTCGCCCGGCAGTCCGTCAAGCTCAAGGCGCAGGAGCAAAAGCTTAAGGATTTCACATGCGCCACCGACCGCCGTGTCGATTCCGCCCGCGTGCAGGTGCAGGGATTCGGGCACAGTCAGGCGAGCAAAGTGGTGTGGGCAACCAAAACCGAGCTTGAAAAATACGCGAAAATCCATTATCATAAAGACGGAACGATCGTTGTTACGGATGATTGGAAAGATAGAAGTAAGCTTTCTATTCCAAAAACGTATAAACCGTATGCCGTTATTGAAACAAAAACGGAGTACAGAAATGGACTTATTCAGATTGACAGAACTATATATGGTCCGGATTCCTTAATGAAAACCCAGATTCATTCCGCCCATCATAATCGACCGGATAAACATAAATTTGGCGTGGATGGAAAAGAGCCGTATCATGCTCATGATTACGTGTGGGATGAAAATGGAAATCAGATTGACAGAACGGATCGGTCGTTGACAGACGCTGAAAAGGAAGCACACAAAGATATTTTAACGAAAAGAGATGATGATCGTGAATAAATATGATATCTTGCAGTATATTTTACTGAACGAACCTGTTTTTGATTATAATGGAAAGCAGTATTCAGTTTGCCACACAAACGGGGTATTTGGTACATGGGATTCAGATGGAACCCAGCTGGATTTCTACGATATTGATTCTCTTCTTTCAAATTGGATGATTGGAAAAAAGCCGTTTAAAGATGTTGTCGATTCGGTTTTTCCGTCATAACCGGCAAGTTAAAAAACGGCGGAAATCCGCCATAAAATCGCATAACGCACGAAAATAGCACGTTACCGGCAAGTTATTGTCGGCGGCGTGCTTTTTTGATGCGAAGATATTAAAATCGACCCAAAAATAACAACTTCATCGTGAACTAAGCAGTTTGTTGATAAAACAGGCTGCTTTTTTCATACAAAAAACTTCCGCTTACGCCCGGCGGGCACCAAATCGGGCGCTGCGCATTTCTGGTACCGACAGAGTGAAAAAGGAGCGCAGAGAAAGGAAAAATCATGTTGGAATGGCTCAAGACTATCCTCGGCGAAACCTATACCGAGGACATCGACAAGAAGATTTCCGCAGAAATCGGAAAGGCTTTCGTTTCCAAAACAGATTTTAACACCAAAAACGAAGAGCTGAAGACCGCGAAAGGACAGCTCAAGGAAGCCAACGACACCATTGCCGGATTCAAGGCGATGGATATTGACGGCATCAAACGGGCTGCCGACGACTGGAAAGCAAAGGCAGAAAAAGCCCAGTTGGATGCCGATGCGAAGATCGCCGCAATTCAGTTTGACGCGCGTCTGGATTCCGCGATCCTTTCCCGCCATGGTCGCAGCACAAAAGCAATCAAGGCGATGATGGACGTCGATACCTTGCGCAAAAGCCAGAATCAGGACAGCGATATTTCCGCTGCACTGGATACCCTTGCAAAAGACAGCGCATATCTGTTCGACGCCCCTGCCGGCGGCGGTCAGTCGGCAGAAAACAGCGCGCAGGGCGGTATCCGCCTCAACAGCGCGGCGCCGCACGGAAACGGCGGCACACCCGACTACAATAGCATGAGCGACGCGGAATACTATGCCGCTGTGCTCAAGAAAGACAAATAATCAAGGAGGAAAAATACCATGCCTAATCAGTTTCTCACCGTTAAAGAAGTTGCACGTCAGGCTCTTCCCCGCCTGCTTGAAAACCTCGTGTTCCCGAACCTCGTCTACAAGGATTTCTCTGACACCTTCCAGAAAAAAGGTGACGAGATCCAGATCCGCAAGCCCGCAAAGCTCACGGCAAATGAATTCGACGCTTCTACCGGCGTGAAGGCGCAGGATATCGACGACAGCCGGACTGTGACGGTCAAGCTCGACAAGATCGCGACCGTCGACGTGGAAATCTCCGCACTGGAGGGCGCGCTCAACATCGACAACCTTAACCGCCAGTTCATTGAGCCTGCCGCCGTGGCTCTCGCGCAGAAAATCAACAGCGACGGTCTCGAGCTGTACAAGGATATTCCGTATGTATGCGGTACACCGGGCACAACGCCGAGTGCGCTGACCGATCTCGCCGCCGTACGCAAGGTTCTGAACGCCAACAAAGTTCCGACGACCGGCAGACGCGCTGTGTGGGACACCGAGGCCGATGCCTCGTTCACGACGATTCCGGCAATTGTCAACGCTGAAAAGTCCGGCAGCACACAGGCTCTGCGTGAGGGCTCCATCGGTCGTCTGTTCGGTCTCGATAACTATATGTCTCAGGCGGTCAAGCGCCACGAGGCAGGCACGCTTTCTGCCGCAGTTAAGCCGAAAGCCGAAACGGCTGCGGGTGCATCCACTCTTACACTTTCTGCCGCATCTTTGACCGGTACTCTCAAGAAGGGCGATATTCTTACTATCGCAGGCAAGACGTATGTGGTCACCGCTGACGCAACGGCTGCAAGCAACGAGATCACCGTCGGTATTTACCCGGCGCTGCAGGACAGCATCACCGCGACCACAGCGGTCACCGTTGCCGCAAGCCACACGGCGAACCTCGCCTTTGCGCCGATGGCATTCGCTTTTGTCACCCGTCCGCTCGTTGTGCCGTCCGGTGTGGAGTGCTATACGACGAGCTACAACGGCGTTTCCCTGCGCGTGACAAAAGGCTATGACATGAAGTACAAGAAGGAAATGCTCTCGATGGATGTCCTGTATGCATACAAGACCATTTATCCGGAGCTTGCCGTCCGCGCGATGGGCTGAGGCATAACGCCATGTTTACCGTGGATTACACCTATTACAGCGGCGAATACGGCGGCACGGCGGTGGAGCCGGTGCGGTATCCGTTCGTGATGCGGGAGGCGTGCGCGTATGTGGATCAGATCACCTACGGCCGTCTGCACGGGCTTTCGGAGATCCCGGAGGAGGCGAAGCTTGCCGCTTGTGCGGTGGCAGACGTTGTGCAGGCAAAGTACGCGGCGATGAACAAGCTCGGCGCAGCGGCAGGTGTGAAATCTTTCAACAACAGTGGCTATTCGGAGAGCTTTGCCGACGCGGCGCAGCTCTCCGACGATTTTGCGCGGCGCATGGCGGATGCGGCGGCGGTGTATCTCCCCCGTTCGCACCCGCTGCGCTACGCAGGTGTGTAAAGGAGAATGGCTTTATGATGCTTTGCAGCGAACAGCTTACATATTTCCGGCTGGACGAAAACGACCGCGTGACCGAGGTTATCCCGGTCACCGGATCGTGGTTCGAGAAAAGCGTGTCGGAACTGACGGACAAGGGACTTGTCTTTGCAAAGGTCATCGAGTGCCGCATCCCGGTGGAAAACGCGCCTGCGGGCTTCCTGCCGCGCGAAAACGACCTGATTCTGTGCGGCTCCCCGCCCGTGGGCGAAAGCCTGACGGCGCCCGTGCTCAAGCACACATACGGCGCGGCGACGGTCAAGGCGGTGCACGACAACCGGCGCACCGTCCTCGCGCCGCATTTCAAATTGGAGTTGGTGTGATATGGCCGTCAATATCGAGCTGAAGCTCGACCCCATGACAAAGCTCAAGGTGCGGCGGCATCTCGACGACACCGGGCGCCGTAAGGTCGCGAGCGAGGTCAAGCGGCTGTGCGATCCGTATGTCCCGATGGATACCGGCACGCTGAAAAACTCGGCGCAGGTGCTCATCGACGGCGTGCTGTACGTTCAGCCTTACGCCGCCAAGCAGTATTACGAGAACAGCGGCTGGCAAACGCCGCGCGGCGCGTACTGGGATAGACGCATGATGGCCGACAAGGGCGACCAGCTCACGGAGAGTATCGCGAAATTTTGCGGAGGTGAAAAGACATGAGCATCATTGAAAGCATTCGCACGTTTCTGCTCACCTGCCCGCTGCTTGAGGGCGGCGTGATGCACGTCAATTATCTCGAGCATGAGCCGGTGCAGTTTACGATCGATGAGGTGCCCGGCGATCCGATCGTCAAGCGTTACACAGACGGCAGCACCGTGCGGCAGGCGCTTTTTGTGATCGCATCCTCAGAGTTTTACAGCCGGGATGCGATTGAAAACCTCAAGGCGTGCGGCTTTTACGAGCAACTCGCCGACTGGATCGAGCGGCAGAATGACAGCGGTAACCTACCCGAGCTGGCGCAGGGGCTGTCTCCCCTGTCCATAGAAACGATGACAAACGGCTACTGCATCTACACGGACATTCAGCAGAACGTCCAGCGCTATCAGGTGCAGTGCCGTTTGCTTTATCTCAAAGAAAACTGAAAGGAATGATTCAATATGGCAGATGAAAAGCACCCTTGTCACAATCGAAACCCTCCCAAAATGCCGTGGTTTGCAACGATTTGCCGCGTTTTGCCACGCATTTTTTCCGCCGCTTTTTTTCACGGAAATCCGCCCGAAACGCAAAACGCGGCAAATCGCGGCAAGTCAAAGCCTTGAATCGTAGTCTCCCGGTAGTCGGATACGGGGTATTCGAATACCAGGATTTGTACTTATCCTAGTGTTGCAAGGTAATCATATAGATGCTCAATAACGCTGTCTTTAGGATCTCTAACAAACTTTAATAAACGCTGATATCAGTATCAGATGTCCAACTTCATTTTGCAATCGTCCTATTATTTCCATCACTCAATTATCCAGACTTCCCTCGTTCAGCAAAAAATCATAAACACTCATAACCAGCACCCCGTTATCATTGTAATACGGCGCAGGCGCATCTTTTGTGATAATTATTTTCTTGAAGAAATCGCCGGTCAGCATCAGGGATCGCTGCTCCTGTTCCATCTTTGCCCTATCCGGAATTGCGCAGGCCGACTGGATATAATAGCGCTTGGAACCTTTGTTGCAGACAAAATCAATTTCCAGCTGTTTACGGATTCCATGGCCTTTCTCATTCGTTTGATTCAGCGTAATAACACCAACATCCACATTGAAACCCCGTATCTTCAACTCATTGAAAATGATATTCTCCATAGCATGAGTTTCTTCCAGTTGGCGGAAATTGAGCCGGGCGTTGCGCAATCCCAAATCAGTAAAGTAATATTTAACCGGTGTGTCGATATACTTCTTCCCCTTTATGTCATATCGAACAGCACTGTCAATCAAAAAAGAATCACATAGATAGTCGATATACCTTTTGATCGTTGTGTTACTGATGGTCTTTTTCTTAACGGTTTTGAAGATCGCCGATAACTTTGTCGGGTTTGTAAGAGAGCCGATCGCGGATGAGAGGATGTTCAGAAGCTCCTCCAATTCTGTCCGATTGCGCACATTATGTCTTCCTACAATATCCGAAATATAGGTTTCCTCGAACAGTGCCTTTAAGAAACGAATCTTTTCCTCCGAGCTTGAAATATTCACGATAGGCGGCAATCCACCGTAAAGCATATATTCGTTCCAGCCGTCCTGTTTCGTTCCCGAATAAACAGACATAAATTCAGCAAAACTGAGGGGATACATATGAACTTCATCCCCTCGACCTCGAAATTCCGTTATCACATCCTTAGACAAAAACCGGGCATTGCTTCCCGTCACATACACATCAACATTTTTCATGCGGATCAGGCTATTTAATACGGATTCAAACTCTCCTAAAAGCTGCACTTCGTCCAACAGTACATAATACATTCCATCACTTTTAATCCGCTCCTTGAGATAGGGATACAGAACATCCGGATTGCAAAAACGCTTATTTTCATAGGAGTCAAACGCAATTTCTATAATGTGCGGTTCATCCGTCCCTTCTTCCAGCAAGTGATCCTTAAACAGATTGAACAACAAGTAAGACTTCCCGCAGCGCCGGATGCCCGTCACCACCTTGATAAGTCCATTGTGCTTTTTACTGATGAGCTTATTCAAATAGATGTCTCTTTTGATTTCCACATTTCCACCCTTCTTCCTGCTGAAAGTTTTTGCGAGTTATCGCGAAATTCTTCAGTAGCATTATACCATAGCCGAACCAATTTTCAACTCCTATTGAAAATTTCTGCGAGTTATCGCAATTGCAGACAATAGAAATTGCCAGAGAGGCTTACAATCCAGAACTGCATACTTCAAAACCTGAAGCTGTCAAATATCAATCCCTACCTATTGAATGTCTGCTGAATAAGCCACAAGGCGGCTTATTCACGCACCGTTAGGTGCGTTATTTCATAAAAACGGCCCTTTTTAACCGTTTTTTATGAAATTCAGACAGAAAGAATGCGTATCCATGTCGCTGTGCGCACACAGCGACATGGTAAGTGCAAGGTTTTTGCAATGCAGCGAAAAACCTTGCGCCAGAACAACGCTAAGAATGCCGGAAAGCCTTCGGTTTTCGTTGATAAGGCAGTAAAACACAATATCACCGTAACCGGACGGGCAATGGGAAAAGAGAACCGAGTAGCAAAAATGCTCTCGGTTCTCTTTTTTATCCGCACATTCGATTCTCACTGCTCCTCCTGCTACAATGATTGCAGAAAATCATTAGGAGGACGATAAAATGGAAAAATTCATCACAGATGAGCGGACAGGCTTGCGATATGAGCTTGTCGGAGATTACTACCTGATTGCCGGAGAGGACGAGCCGGAGGAACAGCACTCCATCAGCATTTGGGGGCAGCGGCACCTCCGGTATCTCAAAGAGCATCGGCGGGTGCTATATGCCAACTTGCTGACCAAAGGTAAATTGAACGGCTATCTTGTCGACGTTGACCAACAGGCCGAGGAGATGTTTGCCCGACTGACAAAACAAATGGCTGCGGCGGAGGGTATCACCGAAGGGTTGAAAACCACAGATCAAATGAAGTGGGTCAGGTGGATGAATAGCATTCGAAACCGGGCTATGGAGATTGTAAACTCAGAAATTATTGATGCATAGCAATAGGCGGGCTGTTTCTGTTGCAGGAACAGCCCACCTATTTTATTTATTCTATTTACCTCCAATATCGTTCAATTTCCCGCCTCATATTTTCCCGGCCGTCCGGGTTCATGGTGTGGAGGGCAACGGGATAACAGGTCTGCCTTTCCGCAAGCCAATCAAGAAGCTTGATTCCGTCGCCTCCGTCATGGGCGTAATCTCCCAAATCGTGATCACAGTCGATGATTTCAATTTTCGCTTTGCGATCTTCCGCACGAAGAATCTGTTTTTTTGCCTCATTGACACTGCGGCAAAGCGTATATCCAACGGGAGCGGAGCGGATATCGTCCAGCCAAAGCCTGATCGGATTGCCTTCGGAGCTGCTCATATCAACACACCCTTTCGATACCTCATGATCTAAGTGATTGCAGTATAAATTGCCGTATGTACCGAAAAAGGCGCACGGTTTGTGCTATGCTGATTACATCAAGGGATGAAAATAGGTTTTCAGCCAGAGGAGGAATCCGTATGAAAAATGTTCAGCTCACCGAACGTGAAGCGGAACGCAGCCACCTGAGCTGCTTTTGGCAAGACGCATTCAATGATCTGACCGATTTGAAGCTGGATGTTCACGCCGTTGTGAAAGAGATTTATGCAACCTACATTTTCTTTGAAAAGGAAAAGGATTACAACGTCGTCCTTCGGGTTGACCTGTCGATTGTGAAATGGATTTGCCAAATTACAGGGTATAACACCTATCCAAACAACTGTAAGTCCTATGAGTTCGATGTGATTACGGAAATTCTCTGCGGACTTATTTGGTCGATTGAACATAATTTTCCTCGTCGATATTATCTTCGCTCGCTCCCGCTGGAAGTAATGGCGCATAAATCTCCCCTTGAGGCCGATATGTCTTGCTACGAGACCTATGACAAGGCCATCAAAAAGATGATGGAAATCTACGCAAAGGAGTATTGTGAGGATGAAAATTGACATTTGTTCCAGAAAGGCCGCCGAAGCCTTTTTGGAGGACGGCTTCCCCCAAAATACAGCCGTGATCAGCTTTTATGATCCGCCGTCCAAACGAATGAAGAATACCCTGCCGCCGGTGGATTACAAGGGCAAGGCTGACCGCGTTTTTTATGTGCAGGTTCACGACATTGATCCTGAAATTTTGCCGGATTACGGATTAACGGTGGATACGTATCTGCCCGAAGCCGACCGCCTTGCCGATTTCATTCGTAAGGCACATGACGACGGACTGGACATTCTATGCCAATGTGAATATGGGCAAAGCCGCAGTGCCGCCTGCGCCGCCGCCATTGCCGAATACTACGATCACAACGGAATCGAAATCTTTGCCGATTACCGCTACTATCCCAATCAGCTTGTCTATCACAAAATCATAGACGCGCTTTACAAAGGAGAATTCAAATGAACAAAATCACATCCTTCCGTGATGCATATCGCTTTTTATCCAATTTTTATCAGTACCCCTTTGAATACAAGGGACTTGTGTATCCGAATGCCGAAGCCGCCTTTCAGGCGCAAAAATGCTGTGATGAGAAGGATAAAATCAAATACACGTTACAAAAAAATCCTGTTCGAGTGAAGCAAATGGGCAAAAGGGAACCAAATTTGCCTACTGACTGGGACGAAAAATCTCCTGTAATTATGAAAGAGATTTTGGAAGCCAAATTCTCTGTTCCGGAGCTTTCCGAAATGCTCAAGTCCACCGGAGATGCCTATTTGGAAGAAGGAAACCATTGGCATGATAACCGCTGGGGAAAATGCACCTGTGAACGGTGTAAGGGCAAGGAGGGTCAAAACCTGCTTGGGAAAATTCTGATGGAAGTTCGTGAGAAACTGCAAAACGATAACAAGTAGAGAAAGGAAGTAAAACCATGGAACAACAAAAACAGGAAAAGATCATCAAACGCGCATTGGATTTGCAGCTTCGAATCGATACACTGGAGAGCCTTTTGCCGCAAAAGCGTGCGGAGGCCTTTGGCAAGCCAGAGCCGCAGGCGCCGGTTTGCAAGCAGGCAGCTTACACAGAGCCGCCCATCCAACATGGCTGCAAAATCAATTGGCTGCTGATGCTTGGACCGATTGTGATATTATTCCTCCTTGCGTCATTCAGCGGCAGTGTTTTACTGGTACTGCTCATGGCAGCGTCCGTTTTTATCTGGCCGGCAGCGTATTACTTCGCCATTTACCGCAAGCAGAAAGCGGCGGCGATTGCGCAAATCCGTAATTCCGACGAATATCGAAAGCAGTGCGCCGACGCACAGGCAGCCGCCAATGAACAGCAGCACCGGTTTGATGCGGAGTACGAAAAAGCTCTGGCGGAATATGAATCCGTGCTTCTTCCGAAGTATCAGGCGGAGCGCAGTGCATGGGAAGCGGAGCATCAGGCGCAGATTGAGAAAATGGAGCAGGAACTCGCACAACTCAAGCAGGAACTGTCGGCGCTTTATGAGCAAACACGTATCGTTCCCGCTCAATATCGGGACGCGTATGCATTGCAGTATATCTACGATATGATCTCCACCTCAGACTACGATGTTCGTCAGGCAATTGACAGCTTTGATAAAAATGAACAGCGCAGACTGGACATAATGCGTCTGCAGGAACAGCAACAGGCCAATGCCTTGGCAATGGAGCAGAACGATTTGCTGGATCGGCAGAACACGATTGCAGCGAAAGCTCGGCGGGATGCCAACATTGCGGCGGTAGTGGGTACCGTGCAGCGGCATAATACCAACAAGACCATCAAGAAATGGTTGGATAAATAAGCTACGGCGGCAGGTGCGTTACCTGCCGCCACAGTTTAATATGGCTGTGAAAATTTCAAATATTGATAGGTTAGCACGGAGCATGGGGAAAAGAGGCACAGAGAACGGGACAGACCCCTGTGCCTCTAAAATCAACGATTATTCTTTTCGCACAGCCACTCAATAAACTCCCATTCAAGGGCACATTGCGCAGGACTTTTCTTGCGTAATACTTCCCGAATGGACTTTTGACATGCTAAATAATCAGAATAGTCATCAATCTTGCTCCAAGAGTAGTTGCATTTCTCCGCATCAAACGGGACACGCTTTGGCATTTTAAAGCCATTATAACCAGGCAAGTCTACCCTTAGCTCATTGACGATCGGATTTGCAACATACCGATCAATCGGAACATGACAAAATTGAAAGATTCCCTGTAGCCTTTCAGCATCTTTGTTGTCATAGATGCAGGCATATTTTAGAGCCATATTGACCCATTTTTGCGCTTTTCCTACCGTAAAAGAATCATATCCCTTCTGTTCATAGAATTCTTTGATTCTTGCGCACAATTCCTTATGTGCTTTATCGAACTCATTTTCGTTTGGCGCAGAAAACAAGGTGTTTTCACAGAACTTCAGAATTTCTTCAATGCATCCATTTCGAGCATTTACCGTGTTGTCAACAAACTGCTTAATGCCTTGCAGGGGCGCTCGTGAAACATCCAAATACCCGTAGTAGAATGCCTCTTTCAGGGTCATTCCCTTTTCTAAAATTTCGCTGCGCTTCTGCTTCCCGGCCTTCACACTGCCAATAAATTTCTCCTTCTGCTCGTATGAAAAAAGCCCATTTCTCTTTGCTTCCATGATTATTCCTCCATTAATTATATTTCTCCAACGCTTTCCCCAAAGCGTTTTTAACTTTCTCTCTCAGCCGCTCAGGCTCCAGCACCGTCACATCCGGGGCAAAGTTCATGGCAAACTGTTCCATGGCCATCTCATTGGTAAAAGCCGACACGGTAACGCCCGTATCGTCCTCATCGGAGAATGTCACCTCCGTGCCGAACAGGTCGATGACATCGCTGACCATAGCCTTTGCCACCCGGAACACTGCCCAGACATTGTCGCTGGAATACATATAGGGGTGCTCTTTCATATAGGTGGCCAAATCCAGCGTCCGGCCGTTTGCCCACTTCAGATGCTCAAAGGGTTTGGCGGGTTCGTCCAGAATTGTCAGTTCCGCGATGCGGTCGAGACGGTAATTTGAAATATCATCGTACTTATCGTAGTTGCAAATCAGGTAGTATTTGCCCTCCTTGGCTGCCATCTGATAGGGAGAAATGATGTACACCCGTTCCGTGCCGTCGGGGCGGGTTTTAATGTGATGGCACTTGTCCGTGCTGTATTCCAGATACTTGAAGCTGACCTTCCTGCCTCGGCTGATGGCCTCGTCCAGCAGCTCGATGGTCAAAAACAGCTGCTTGTTGTCAGTTTTGTCCTCCGGCAGGCGGGCGATATGCTTCACCCGGCTGCGGAAATACACATTGGATAGGCCCTCCAGTTTGTCCACCAGTGCCTTGCACTGACTGTAGGGGATGTGTTTGGAAAACAGCAGGCTGTCGATGAGCAGCCGCAGCTCACCGTCGGTGAACTCCCGCTCCAGGTAGAAATCCGACCATAGATAGCTCTCCTCCGGCTCACCGGTTTTGGGGTTGGGTACCATGCGTATGGACTCGCTGTATTCGATGTTATAGCCGCAGTCCATCAGATTCAGAATGTTCCGACGGATAGCCTTACGGTCGGCAGTCATGTCGTATTCGGTTTTCAGAATCTCAGCAATGTCCTTCTGGCTCAGGCGGTGGTCTTCGTCGGAATACTTCCGCAGAATGTCCAGAATGTTCATAATCAGCAGCTTTTTCGGTTGTTTTACAGGCATAAAGTCACTTCTTTTTCACGAATATTATACCACAGGTTTATTCATACTACAAGGCACTATGGGACAAAAACAGGTCACCTGGTATGTAAAATCATATCGAAAAGCCAATCTGCGGCCTGATCGGTGCTGAAACCTTCGGCATTTCAATATCCTCGGCGCATAGCGTTATGATGTCCTTCTGTGTGACGGACTCATAATCTGCGGTAATTAGCCTTGTGGCTTGTGCCATTTTCGCCTTTTCAATCACGTTGCGGACATAGCGTCCGTTGCCGAAATCCGCTTGCCTCCGTGCCGTTTCAAAAACGGCAGTCAGCTTTTCCCTCGCTTGATTGTCAAAATACAGCCCCTTCTTTTTGGCGATCAGCTCGGCGATCTTGCACAGCTCCTCCACGGTGTAATCCGCAAAAGGCACATGATAAGCAATTCGGGAGCGCAGTCCGGGATTTTTCTGCAAAAACTCCTCCATTTTGTCCGGGTAACCGGCCAAAATCACTATCGTGCTGTCCCGGTGATTCTCCATCTCCTGAACAATAGTATTAATGGCCTCATCGCCGAACGAGCCGTCTCTGTCATCTACCAATGAATAGGCTTCGTCGATGAACAGCACGCCGCCCTCTGCTTGCTTGAACTTTTTTTGCACCGTCTGCGCTGTCCAGCCCACATATCTCCCCACCAGATCGCCCCGCCCCACTTCAACCAGCTGCCCTTTGGACAGAAGTCCGTTTTCCCGCATGATCCGGGCAAGGAGTCGAGCAACGGTGGTTTTGGCTGTACCGGGATTGCCTGTGAACACCATGTGCATAGAGGAATAATCCGTTTTCATGCCCTTGTCCGCAAAGAGTTTCTGCGCCTTGTGATAATTCAGCGCCTGCACGATAACTTTTTTGCCTCTGTCAAACCGATCATTTCCATCAGCTCATCATAAGCAGAGCCCTTCGGCTTGGCTTTGGCGATTTCACGTTTTACGGTCGCTGTTTCTTTGTACTGCGGGTAAATAACGGTCTTTAGCTTGCTGTTATACCACTCGTCAAATATGCTCTGCAAATCCGGTGCAAGGTAGCCTTTTCCTTCTTCTAACTGATCAAACAGCTTTTTGTCTGTACGAATATGATTTTCACGGGCAAGCATTTTCAGATAATTCTTGGCACATTCACCCTCTGCAAATTCTTCTTGTAGTTCAATAAAGCTTGTGGTTCCGAGATTTTCAAAGAAAATTTCTTTTGTACGGTTGCATTCTCGCGGCAAGCAGAAAACAGTCAGCACCTGATTGCGATATTTCTTCATAGCCTTGCATAATAGGTCGATTGTGTCCCGGCTGCCATCGGCCAGATCATCCGCATCGGCACAGCCTGCGCGATATAACACAATCACCGCACCGCCCGAATTACTTTTATATAGCTGGTCATAGGTCTGACGGGAAATCTCATCCGCGGTTTCGAAAGCAACCGTGCTGTAACGCCTGTTTTGCAGTCTGCCGTTGGCATAGAGCGCCTGAAGCAGTAAACGCACGGTTTTACCGCAAATATCCATATCATCCGTCTGCAACATATAGTGGACAGGGTGACCGGCAATTTCAGAAGATGTTCTCCCTGCGTAAATGCGATCCAGCTCGGGCAATAATTGCTTCATCGTTAGAAGTCGCACTGCTCTATTATATATATCCGTCTTGTCCGCTTCGTTGATCAGATTCTCTCTGAATGAGAGATCACGACAATACCTTGCGCCCAGCTTTCCCAGTCCGAATTGCTCAAAAACATCTTCGGCATCTTCAATATAGTCGTTGTGTTCCGACTGAGAAAGCAGATTCCGAAGTGCATGAAATGTTATTTCTTCCGTTTGTAAGCTCTCGTTCAGCTTCATATCCAACGCATTCGCATATTTCTGAAATTGCTGGTTGATATCTACATCCTCCGCACAGATGATTCCCGCGGTTAGTATATTGTCTATGATATCCGCCACACAGAAAAACACACGATCATGAAAGAGCTTATTAAACGCATTGCTCTTAGCTGAAATTGCAATTCTCTCAGCGGAATTCCTTTTCCGTGTTGCAGCAACTTCCTCTCCCGCAAGTGAAGCAACCAACTTATAATACTGCATATCCACGCCTCCCGACTTTCACATCTTTACAATAACAGTATAACAAGGCTCGTGCGGCATAAATGGGGCACGGTGTTTTTTATGCAGTCATATAAGATATGTTGATGACTTTGGTGGTATCTTTTACCCGAGTAAATACTGATATGTAGGATCTTGGAGAATGTGTTCCCGTAGCTTTGCTATACATCTTCCCTTTTTTGCTGTAACTGCTCTATCCACATCACGTTTTGAGTTTCTTTCCGATCCTGGCATCAATACCTGCTTTGTCAACGCATTTCGCTGCAACTATCCATACAGAAACGGAAAATATCCGCGTAGCAGACAAACACGATAAATTACATTCAGGATGATTCGTCCTCAAAATGCAACGATTTGCCGCGATTTGCCACGTTTTGTCCACAAAAATCTACGCAATGCCAAGGATGCCGTGGCAGATAAATAATATCTTAATCATACGAATTTTCCTTCCTGCAACGCCCTAAAGTGCCGTATTTTGCGCTGTTTTGCGGCGCATCCCCTGAAATCTGTGATGTACAGAATTCTGTCCAAATCCGGTTTGGAGGGCAAAATGAGGCAAATCAGTGCAAGCAAACGTAGTCAAAACGTAGTCGAAATTGCGAAAACAGACTACTGCGGTTTTGGGCGAGTATCATCTTTCATTTTATCACATCCGTCAATATCCCGCTGCAGAAAAACCCTGCTGACCATAGCGATCAGTGTAGCCTTACAATAGAAGTGAGACCGAGGGGAGATATAAAAAAGCGATTGAAACCGTTAGAATAAAGTCACCACACCGCATCCAACGAAAGGAATCAATCGCCATGAAAAGTCTAGCACAGAACAAGCGGTATTTGCAACACGAAGTGACGACAAAATTGTATGCAGTCAGGCTGTATCGACAGGTTGGGGACGTGCAATTCGTCTGCCGAAAGTATCACATCTCGAAAGCGTCGCTGATGCGGTGGAATAAGCAATACGACGGGACGCGTGAATCGCTGGAACCGAAGTCGCGCAATACATGGTTGAACAGGCCGGAATGGTACCCGCGTATAAATCCATCGGTATTCTCCCCGTCGGCGATTTCTCCCGCGCGCTGGTCACTGCCAATGCAGAGGGCGGTAACTATGCAGTCCGCTTTGCCGAAATGCCCGAGGGGTTTGGCATGAACACACTCGGGCCCATCTATGAATTGCTCGCCCTGGACATCATCGACACCACAGATTTCTGCGCACTGGTTGCAAACGCCATTGCCGCTGCTGCAAAATAATCTCCTGAGCAACATAAAAACCTGCGATTTGATTCGCAGGTTTTTTATGTTCTAATGCAATTAATACTCAAACTGACGATAATAACGGCGGATGTCCAGAGGATGACAAAGCTCCTTCTCCATGTGCACATCCACGCGGCTGTTCACCGCGCGCATCACCAGATGAGAAATCGATCCACGGAATTCGGGACTGATGCCTTTGAGGGCGTAGTCCTTTGTATCGATAATCACGTAATTCCGGCAGACCTTCGGCAGGAAGGCCGCCACTCGCTCAGCCAGCGGCCGCTGCTCGTCTTCGCCCATGAACAGCGTGACGGGCGTGTTTGCATCTACAATTTCAAACATCCCGTGGAAGAATTCCTGGCATGCTACGGTCCTCGTGCGAATCCACAGCTGCTCCTCCCAATAGCACATGCCGTAGGAATAAGTCGCGCCCCACTGAACGCCGCTGCCCACAAAGTAATGGGGCATCTCGGGGTGTTCCTGGAGGAAAGCATACTTTTCCCGTGCAAATTTCTCTGCCCAGGGATCCGCCTGTACCGCAGCATCCACCAACGCCTGCGCAAGGTATGCCTCCATCTCGCTGTTGTAGCGATCGTAGTCGGCAAATTCCCCATTGTTGTACATCAGGCGATTGGCCACCATAAAGAACTTCAGCTGTTCGTTTGCCGGATAGGAGATGCACCAGTCGCACTTCTGTACAATCGGTGCGCCCTCGGCATCCACAAATCCGAATACGCGCGCACCCAGAGCCTTCGCTTTGTCGACTGCTCCGACAATCTCCTTCGTGCTGCCGGTAACCGACGAGAAGATGACCACGGAGCGATCGGTAAATCTGCGATTGCCCGTGACTATGAATTCTGCTGCATTTTCAACTGCCACCGAAACCGCGCTCTTTCCGCGCATGTAGACCTCAACCTGCAGGCAAGACGCCCATGTGCCGCCAATGCCAAAGAAATAAATCGTATCAAACCCGGTAGTCTGGATCTCATCGACTACCTTTTCAATCTGCCCGCGCAGCGCCAGTGCGCCGTTTACGCTGTCGAGCTGCTTCTGTGCATCAAATTTCAGCATTTTATGTCCCTCCATCTTCATTACCAAGCGCCGAAATAGCCCAGCGTAATGCTTGCATTTTCTGCGCCCATGCGCATGCACTCCGGCACCGTCTTTTCTTCAAGAATGCCCTTCAGGAAGCCGGCGATATAGCTGTCTCCCGCGCCCATGGTATCCACCACATCGCAGGTTACGATGCCGCAGCCAATATACTCCTCGCCGTCATAGGCAAGACTTCCCTGATCTCCCAGCGTTGCGACGACCACCTTTGGCCCACGGGAATGAATCTCTTTCATCTTCGCACGCAGTTCAGGCGTGTCTCCGTCGTCTGAAGAAAAGAACAGATAATCCGTCGCAGGAATCGCAATGCGCGCCGCCTCATCCTCAGGGCGCGTGGCAGCATCGAATGCCACCAGTGCACCCGCCGCGCGGATCTTCGCAAGGTCATTGTGCACATTGCCCCAAAGTCCTGTCACGACCATCTTCTGCCGACACAGGTATTTTCGCTGATCATCCGTAAGCCGGAAGTCTGCCAGAACACCCTCTTCGTAATCTCCGAGCACGCGATCACCGTTCACAAGTTCCACATGGGTAATGGCCGTGTTTCCCGCTTCCGTGCGGACGGTGGATACATCAACGCCCTTTGCCGCGATGCTCTCCCGCATCAGCTCGCCATATTTGTCCGTTCCCACCACGCCGGTATAGGACGCCTCGCCGCCCATGCGCACAAAATAAACTGCCACATTTACCGGATTTCCTCCGGGATAGGCCTCACCGGTTCCATCGTAAACATCCATGCAGTTATCGCCCACTGCTGCTAGCTTCATCGCTCAATTCACCTCTGCAATAGCATTGTACTGTCATTATATCACACATGTGGTCTGTTTTCAATCCAGTTCATATTCGCATTTTGTGCAAAATCCTGCTGACCATTACGATCAGCAGGGCGCTCGTTCTATTTCCTACATAGGGCAATTTATAAACTGCATTCGTTTCCTCTCTGATTATTGTAAAGACGTCGCTACCATCTGATCCAAAGTCACCACCATACAATTTTTGCTTTTATAGTATTCCAGCATGACAGGAATCTTTTTCTTATCATAGCTGGTCACGCAGTCAGATAGAACGGTAACGGCATATCCTGCTTTCGTCATGTTATAGCAGGTAGACTTCACACAAGCGGTTGCATCAGCGCCGGTAATCACAAACTCCGTAATCCTGTTTTCCTCAATAAATGCACAGAATGCTTCGCTGGTAAGGGCGTTTGTTTTGGTCTTGATGAAAATGTGATCACTCGCGACATGAAGCTCCGGAACGATTTCTGCGCCTTTTGAACCAGGAAGGAAATTCTTTGCAGAAGGGGCAATGTTGTTCTGGCAGATGTATACCACATACATTTCTTGTTCAATAGCCCAGTCTATGGCTTTATTGAGGTTTTCAACGATTTCGCGGTAATTCTTTGTAATGTCATTTTGTATGTCAATAACAACAAGTGCTTTGTTTTTCATATAGCGATCTCCTTTATTGTGTTCTAATCGGATGGCGAATTATGGTTTTCCATTTCTCCGGCGCTGCTTTCCGTGCATCCGATAAATATATCTCGTGGTGGAGCCTGTTTTCGTTCATATCGTTCGCATATCCGTTTTCTGTAATATACTGATCCATCAATGCAACAGTTGACGGCTCATGATCAAACGGTCCTATATGCATGATCTGCACGCACAGTCCCTCTTCAATCGTTAGAAACTCCGCCAAAGAACAGTCCAGCTTCTTTTTACGAGCAGCTTCTTCCACGGCCCAGTCAAAATCCTTCTTTGTAACAAACTCCGGAAGGCGAATCACAGAAATCCAATGAAAGGTAGATTTATCCCCATAATCTATACCATCGACACCCTTCTGCCACCAAAACCCTTCTAATGGCGGAACAACATATTCAAAAAACCCTTCGATGCGATAATCTGTTTTATAACTCATCTTCAGTGTATACGCTACCGCATACAAAATGCTGACCGCGCTCTGGTAAGCGCCGCCTTCCTGGTTTGGATCACCCATGCCCCTAGCGGCAATATAATTTGCTTTGGGAACTGTTACGATCTCTGGCACACTTTTAGACATATAGAATTCTTTATATTCTTTCTTAAAATCAAATGCCATAATTACTTCCGTCCCTATTCTTGATATTTTGATGCAATTGCAGAAGCTACTTGAAGCATTTTCTCCTTAACAGACTGTGGCTCCAATACCGTAACCTTATCCCCGCAGGAAAGAAGCCAAGCGATAACGCCATTTTCATCCATATCCATCTCAAACAACAGGGAATCATCTTCTTGAATTGTGAACGACGACGACCCATAGTTTTCAATCAGATGCCATTTCATAGAGGGGTCGAATGCTGCCTTCAGGTGGACATTCGCCGGGAAGAAAGTCTTTGTCTCAAATTCTGGAAAACGAACCTCTCGATTTGCTATCGGCTCAGCAGACAGCTCCAGTCTGTCCATACGGTTTAGCTTAAACATTCGGAAATCCTGTTTACCCCTGCAAAAACCCCAAACATACCAACTGCTCCACTTAAAGATCAGAAAATACGGATCTATCAATCTTGCGCTTTCTGCCTTGGGAGAATAATAATCAAAACCGATTGCCCGCTTCGTGTCGATTGCAGTCTGCATCAGCGTTATCTTTTGTAGTGTATTCAAGAATTTCTTGAAAGGACAATTTTGGAATTTTACTCATTTGGTATCTTCCATATATCATTATTCCACCAAATATTAATGCAATACAAAAAACAACTACTGCAATTTTTAAAATCATCTTTTTTGTCCTATCCTCTATTTTTCTCATAATTAACCTCGCCGTAAAATTCAAATAAACACGTACTTTCAACCCTTCAAAAAGCTGAAATTTTGCATTCTGTCTCTTCGTCCGTGCTTCCTTTTATAGAAAAAATATCTATTCAATCGCACAAAATTCTGTAGTACGTCTTACTATAAAAAGGCATTTTTAATTCCTTTGTATCCCATAATCGTCCAAAAGACTTCGCCTCAACCTTTCGGTTATATAACTTCTCATCGCAATTCACTAACGGGGCATATGACTCTGCAATATAAATATTCTCATTATCATATCCTACCACCGGAACATAATGTAGCCAATTCTTATCTTCTCGGATTTTCATCATGACAATTACCGGAACACCCTTGGCAATCTCTTCCTTCAATATCCGAAGATTTCCTCTACAATACTGTGACTTAACTCCATGAGAAGCTAAACAATATTGAACGCCCTTCGGATATACCGTTCCGCCTGTCATTTTAAACTTATCCGGTATCTTGTCATATAATTCAAACCCTTCTGCTTGCATTCCAAAATGTCTAAGCACGTAGGCAGAAGAAAAAGCTGCACATTCAACCTCCCCTTGTTTTTCTGTTCGATTCGGTGTATCTACTATGTAGTTGTCCGGTATTTGATTCTTGGCATGGTGAATGTGTAACCATCCCATGAGTATCACGTCTACAATCTGAATAACAATAAATGCATTTAATATAATCCCCACTATTATAAAAACAATAAGCTTCATTTTCATTTACTCCTTCAAATTTAATATATTTTTTCATTAATGCTTTATATCTGTTGGTGTCGCATTTATCACAATAATCATTCCGTCATATAATTCTGCTGGGACATCATTGATTCTATAGCTATTTGGTAAGATCTTATTCAAAAAGCTATAACCCTCTCCGAGTGATCCCATCAGCATACTCTGATTGATAATTTTCTTTATTTTTTCTGATTTCTGCAGTTTATCAAAATCAAGATACGTCATATCCATCCCAAGGGCATACGCTGTATTTGCCAAAGGATCAGCAGAATAAAATTTTCGCGTAATTCTTTTTCCATTTTTTCCAGGCAAATTGCATTCTGTTTTGTAAAAATCTGTGCCAATGACAAAATAATCATCACCATATTTTTCAAACAGTTCTTCACCCATGAATGTAGTATATGTACTCTTCTTTGCCACATGTCCGTTATGCCCCGAAATCATAAGCATAGATTCGTTTGCTTTCTGAACATGCTCATAAATCCAGTCGATGTTTTCAGCCATATAATGATCTCTTATTTTTGCATAATCTACATTTGACGCATTACTAAGCTCCTGATTTTGCAGATAACATCTCGCTGCCTGCGCATACATTTCCATCCCCGGTATATTCTTTAAAGTATCCGCAGCATCTTCCATATCGGTATACTGCATCTTAAGTTCTGAAAACGCTTCATCTACACATTTTTGATCCAAGTCGGAGTTTTGCATATCAAACCCATAAAAGCTTAACATCTCTTCCGGTTTTGCCTGTTTATTATAATCTGCCATATAGCGAATCAATGCCCTCATTTCATCCGTCTGGTAAATATGAAAAGCAAGTGCTTTCACTGCATCATCTTCCGTAAATTTCCCCTCACCGTGTATATATTGATTTACCAATAAGCATCCACCATAATCTGCTTCTAAGGCAAAGGCCTTGCAGTTATATTCCTCGACCATTTTTCTAAACAAATCAAGCTTTAATTCCTGAAATTCTTTATTTCCGTGGGTCGCCTCTCCAAGAGCAAATATCTTTACATTTTCCGGTATCGCAATATCATCGATTTCCTCTGCAACTTTCAGAAATTCTTCATTATTTACCTGTGTTCCGGAGTTCATGCCCCCATAAGATATATATCTTATGAATGCCATGATTGCAGCTCCAAATAGAAACGCCACGATTATCTTTCCAATATATCGCTTTTTTGCATGATCTTTTTTCATCCGTCAACCAACTCCTCTCATCTTTTCACGCTTATAATTTCGAAAAATCTGACACCCGATATCACACACGGCTCAATATGTGTATGTTCAGGATATGTGGTATTTACATTTTTAAAACTAACAATTTCCACTCCGCCCCGTCCTCGTCTATCCAGGTATCCGTCCGTTATAGGTAAAACGGCGTTCAATACGGTCCATATAGGTTCCGTCCGCCAATTTATATACTGTTGTCGTGTCGCCACGGAGATTCACAAGCTCCACCACATCCGCTCCCGGATAACCCGAGGAGGACGAGTCCGCTTCGTTCGATTTACAAAGCTCTTTTTCCGAAACGATCATTTTCATATACTCCTTCCTTGCCCATCGGGGCGCATTTATCATTTTATTCTGTACCTGCTTATATCGTAAGTCATTGTCGTGTAAACGAGAATTTATCTTACCCTTGCCATATAGTAATCCAATTGGTTCATCAAACTCCAGAATTGTTCTGCTTCATCAACGGATAGTGTTCTATACTCCATTTTCATATCCTCGCAAATTTTGATTCTCCGGTGAGCCACTCGTCTCTTGAAATTGCAAACACATCGGCTTTTCATTGCCCTCATCCGAAAACGCATCGACATCCCAATTTTTCTATCCATAAGCCGCTTTCCGCCCTCATGCACTTTCACTCCCCAGAGCCGTATTTTTCAAACCGGCACTGCTCTATTACCTCGTCCCCGAGTAGCGTGATGGCCTTTTGGGGACAGCGGCTGATACAGCGGTAACACATGGTACACCGGTCTTCCGCGGTGGCTTTCCCGTCTCGCAGGGAGAGATTTTTCGTGGGGCATAAAGAGACGCACAGCCCGCAGCCCACGCATTTTTCGCTGATTTTCAGCTTGTCCGTGTATCCCGCCGTCTTGCCGTAAAACCACAGCCGCTGTCCAAAAAGTCCCTTCAGGTGGGAAAAGAAGGACAGCCCGTCCTGGGGGTAGTTTCCTTGCTTGATCTGCCGTGCGGCAGCTTCTATCTTTTGGTCGGCCTGACGGACGATCTCCCGGTTTTCCTCTGGCGTTTTCTTCAGCAGCTTGCTGTCGCAGACGGAATCCGGCATTTTGATCTGCAAACCGCCGAGTATTGTTGCCCCGCATTTCCTTAAGATTCGAGCTGTACATCCTGTTCCATCACCGCTGAAAAGCCCCATCGTATTGACGCAAAAGACCTTTTTCCCATTCCATAGAGAAGAATGATTTTTAATAAAATCACGCACTATGATAGGGGCATTGGAAAACTGTGTCGGGTAGCCCAGCACAATGATGTCATGCTCTTCCAATATTTGAATCATCTGTGTATGTTCTAGCGGAAAACTCTGAGCAGATACGTCCAACAGTTTGACTAACTTTTCGACACAATATTTTGTATTTCCAGTTCCGCTGAAATAGATTCCAATCATGAACGCATCTCCTTCCTTAAATGGGAATTTGCTTTTTTACAGTGCGGTTACCCAAAAACATACTGCTGAAATTGCATAAAGCGGTGTCATAATATTTTTTCATTTTCTCTGCACAATGCCTATATTTACTTTTACACATTCCGTAATTTTCTGTCATTCATCTGTTCACTGGTGATGGTTTGTACGATCAGCTTACTTCATCCCATAAATTTCAACAAAATGTGACAGATGCACACCTATCTGCATCCACATTTCGTCCGTCCTGTCGGGCTCCCGGTCTGCAATCTCTATCATCACTGTTACCGGTGCTACGATTTCCAGAGCAAGCAGATTGGCATCAAACCTGCGAATCAAATTCTTTTCCATCATTTTTTCTAACATCAGTGCATACATTTTCTGATTTCCGGTCAGCTGGTGCTTTGATGTAAGTGCCGCAATCTTTTCATTTCTATACTGCTCCTTTGTGCAAAATTTTCTGACCTTTTGTATCTGCGGATCCTTCATTGTGAATCCAACTCGTCTCAGACAATCTTCCTTGAATTCATCCAGTGATTCCGGAATCTTATCCAAATGAGCGCTATTTCCGAAATTCTCGTCATATTTATGTTCCATCATGGCAATCAGGGAATCGAGAATATCTTCCTTTCCCTTATAATGTGCGTATATGGATGGACCTTTTATTCCCACAGCTTCTGCAACTAAATCAATGGATGTCTGGTCATATCCCTTTTCAGAAAACAAATCAAGCGCTGCGAAAAGAATTCTGTCCTTTGTTTTTATCTTTTCCATTTCTTTTCTCCAATCTTCATATTCCTAATAGTCGTTAGGAATATTATACCTAATATTCGTTAGGAAGTCAATATGTCATGAAAACGAATCACAGCAATCTTTCATCCTTGTTGTTCAATCTGAACGATACGAGAAAAAGGCATCCAGCAAAACTGCCAGATGCCCCTTTCGAATCGTGTTTCTTCATATTAAATTGTAATCTCATTAAATAGTAATCTCAATCCCACCCCGGAAGACTACCGTGCTGCCTTTCTCATCAATGCGGATGTGATCCACCAAACCGCCCCACAGTTCTTCCCGGAATTCTGTCTGCTTTCCCGTCAAATCTTCCATCTTGGTGATGAAGTTCGTGAGTATCTCCTTCGTGTCATTTTTTCCTGGATGAGTGACTCCAGTTCCAAAAAGCAGCTGTGCTTTTCACCGTACAGGGTGCGGAGCTTCTCTTTTCTTAGGGTCGCGTACAATGACACAATCCATTATATCTCTGGCTTTAATTCGGCACCAAGCGTTAGTCAGGGATTTGAAAATGGCATTTTTACAGATTGGACCGGGAACCCATGGTCTATGCTGTATCGAAGCATAGTACATGACCTTACAGATAATTATCATGTATACTTCTTTTTTCCTGCTTTGATGAGCGGTTATGCAGTGGCAGACAGAAAACTTGTTTCCCGTTCAAAAAAGGTGCTGTTTTACGGCATCCCGTCAACGTCCGTCGACACCACGACGTACGTATACAAGCGCATGAAGGGCTTCACTGACGTTTCCACATCGAAAAACTCGAAGGAGTACACGCGCCAGTATGTCGACGAGCTTTTTGAGCAGACCGACGTGACAGGCTACTCTCCGTCCACCTCCTACGGCTTCGACCAGTATACAGGCGACGCGGTGCACGACGATATCGTGAAAATCACGGATGAAGAGCTCGTCGGAAACGACGCCGTACGTCCGCTGATTCTGGTCGATCTTTCCGCGGCCGGAGCAACGGGCAAAACCGCGCCCGCGATCAAAAGGGACTACGCCGTGATTCCGGATTCGGAGGGCGGCTCTCTGGACGCATATACCTATACCGGAAATTTCCGCGCCAAGGGCGATAAGGTCAAGGGCACCGCGACCACGGCGGATGACTGGCAGACGATCACTTTTGAAGAAACAACATCTGAGTAAGCGAAATCCTGATCGGAATTGGAGGCGATAAATCGTGTATAAATTCAAAATTGGCAAGGCAAACCTGAGCTACAATTTCGCGGACGCGGACTGTGTGGAAAAGTATGAGAACACGATGCAGAAGCTCGGCGCCGCTATAGACGTACTCCCGAAGGACGTGCCGTACAGCGCGAAGATTCGTTATATCTGCAGAGCGATCTTCGACGTTTTCAACACTCTGTTCGGCGCAGGCACGGACAAGAAGATTTTCGGCGACGTGTGCGACATGAACATCTGCAACGACGCGCTGGAGCAGCTCATCCTCGCCGCGCAGGCTGCTGACGAGGAAAACGCCGAGCGGTTTCGCAGCAAGGCAGCAAAATACACGGCGGTGAAATAATGGCGGCTTATTTTGCTGAGCTCCCGAAAACAATTGTGGTGGAAGGCACGGAGATTCCGATCAATACGGATTTCCGTGCCTCCATTGCGTTTGAGGAGCTGATTCAAAATCCGCAACTGACGGACGAATCGCTCGTTTCCGGCGTGCTCGACGCGTATTTCGACGAGAGTACCGCACCGATGCTCGCGCAGCTCTGCATCGCGGGTCAATCCGAAGCGCTGTTTCGCGCTATTATGGATTTTTACCGCTGCGGCGAGCCTGCAAGACCGGCAGCAGAAAAGACCGAGAAGCGCGCCTATTCCTTTTCCGTGGATGAAAAGCGCATCTATGCCGCGTTCTCTGAGCAGTACGGCATTGACCTGTACAGCATTGACTATCTGCACTGGTGGAAGTTTTCCTCGATGTTCTCGTCGCTGTCCGACACGACCGAGATCGCGAAGATCATGCACATCCGTACAGCGGAATTCGAGAAAGGTATGACGGCAAAGGAACGCGCCGCGCTGCGCCGTGCAAAACGCGTCTACGCGCTGCCGGATCTGCGCACCGAGGAACAGCGGGAGGACGATTTCGCAGCCGCCTTTGCATCGGCATTTTAGGGGGGGCGGTCAACATTGAGAGAGTAAAATGCCCGTACTGCGGGTATGAAATGCCCATCCAGTTTGATCCGGAACGAGCATACGCCACAGGGCTATACGTGCGCTGCAAGGGGCGCGATTGCAAACGCGAATTTGAGATTCGAATAACAGACAAGAAAAAAGAGGTCAAGTAGTGCCATTATGTGCCGATGACCATCTCAGGTGAGGTGAACACATTGGCAGACGGTACGATTAAAATTTTGACCGATCTCGACGCTTCCGGCTTTGAAAAAGGGATATCCAAGCTCGGCTCATTAACGAAGGCCGGTCTTTCGATCCTCACAAAAGGCGTTGCCGCCGTATCCGCCGGACTGACTGCCGCCAGCGGCTACGCCGTGAAGGTCGGATCAGACTTTGAATCCGGCATGAGTGAGGTTGCCGCCATATCCGGCGCATCCGGAAAAGCGCTGCAGGCGCTCACGGATAAGGCCAAGGAAATGGGATCGACGACCAAATTCAGCGCCACGGAATCCGCCGAAGCGCTGAAGTACATGGCGATGGCGGGCTGGGACACCGATAAAATGCTCTCCGGTCTGCCCGGCGTCATGAACCTTGCGGCGGCGTCCGGCGAGAATCTCGGAACAGTTTCTGACATCGTCACGGACAGCATGACCGCGTTCGGCATGGCGGCGGACGAAGTCGGACACTTTGCCGACATCCTCGCGCAGGCGTCGAGTAAATCCAATACGAATGTATCGCTGATGGGCGAAACGTTCAAGTACGTCGCGCCGGTCGCCGGTGCGCTCGGTTACAGCGCCGAGGACGCCGCCGTCGCGATCGGCCTGATGGCGAACAGCGGTATCAAGGGCAGCCAGGCAGGCACCGCGCTGCGCTCCACTCTTTCGCGCCTTGCGAAGCCCACCGATGAAGTACAGGGCGCGATGGACAAGCTTAAAATCTCGCTGACCGATTCCGAGGGCAACATGAAATCCCTCGGCGACGTAATGCAGGATATGCGCAAGGGGTTCCAAGGGCTGACCGAAGATCAGAAAGCGCAGTATGCTGCCGCGCTCGCCGGTCAGGAGGGCATGTCCGGCCTGCTCGCGATCGTCAACACCAGCGACGAGGATTTCAACGCGCTCGCGGACGCGATCAACAACGCGGACGGCGCTGCGGAGACGATGGCGTCCGTCATGCAGGACAACCTCAAGGGCGCTGTCACGATTGCGAAATCCGCGCTCGAGGGGCTGGGCATTTCAGTTTACGAATCGCTCGAGGATCCGCTTAAGGAAACCGTACAGACGGCAACCGGGTATCTGAATCAGCTTCAGAGCGCCTTTGATGAAAACGGACTTTCCGGCGCAATATCCGAGTTTGGCACCATCCTATCCGACCTTGTAAAGCGTGCAGCGGAAGCCGCCCCGGAGTTGATACGCACCGCCGTCGAATTGATCGGCAATTTCGTTTCCGGCATCCGCGACGCACTACCGGATATTGCAAACGCAGCATTTGAAATCCTCGACACTTTGTTGAATGCACTGTTCGATGCGCTGCCAGAAGTTCCAAAAATTGCCGGAGAGATCGTCACAACGCTCGGCACCAAGCTCGCAGATTATGCTCCGGAGCTGATCCCTGCAGCTGTCGAGTGTATTCTGGAATTTGCACAAGGTCTCATCGACCAACTTCCGGGCATTCTGGACGTTGCGCTGCAGCTTGTGCGCGGTCTCGCCGACGGCATACTCGCCGCGATACCAACGCTGATCGAATCCCTTCCGGAGCTGATTGACGGGATTGTACAGTTCTTAGTTGAAGGCATTCCGCAGCTGATCGAAACCGTGATCTACATCGTCGAGCAGATCGTTGCCAATCTGCCGACCATCATGGCCGCGCTCATCGACGCGCTGCCGCAGATTATTGAGAGTCTCGTCTCCGGGCTGATGGGCTGCATCGGACAGCTCATTGCCGGCGCGATTCAGCTTGTTGTACTGCTAGTCGCGTATCTGCCAGAAATCATTTCCGGGCTGATTCAGGCTATACCGCAGATCGTGCAGGCGATCATCGACGGATTTACAGCGGCACTCCCATCCTTCAAGGACGCCGGAAAGACCATCCTGAGCGCGATGAAATCCGGCATTGAGGAAATATGGGAGAAAATCAGAACGTTCTTCTCCGAATCCATCCCGAAACTGATCAACAGTATCGGCGAGTGGTTCTCTAATCTGCCCGGGCGTGTTAAAGAATGGCTGGACGATACGCTGCATCGGGTAAGCGAATGGGCTTCAGGTATGGACGGTAAGGCCGAGGAAGCCGGCAGACAGTTTATATCGGCCGTAATCGGCTTCGTGAAAACTCTGCCCCCGTCGCGCATCATGAAGGAAGATGTCGGCGCAATGCTGCCGCCCGGCATCAGCGCGGGCTTTGCAGACGCCCTCCCCGCCGCCGAAAAGAACATGAAAAAGCAGCTCGGCTCTATGACGGACCGGCTGAGCGGCATATCTGTTCCGGCAATTGTCCGCGCATCCATGGACAGCGACACGCTCAGCGCTATGCAGGCGGCGGTCGAGTTCAAGACGGCGCAGGCAGCGTTCAGTGTTTCCGGAGATCCTACGGGCATATCTGGCAGGCTTGCCGTTCTGACGGACAAATTCGACGCGCTGCTCAATCGTCTCGAATCCTTTGGCGACGACCGCCTGATCTCGCTTGCCGATCTTCGGGAAGCACTCAAGGGTCTCCGCGTCGAGATGGACGGGCGGGACGTCGGCGAGATTGTGGACGAGCGGCTAGGCGAGCTGTACGGGCAGCGTGAAAGAGGTGAAATATAAATGCTTGGTGTAGTAATTAACGGTTTTCATACCTTTGAGGATTTCGGGCTCGGCTGGCTGCAGGGTGGCTTTGAGTTGTCCGAGCCGGAGATACAGACGCACTATGTCGAAGTGGAGGGCATGGACGGCAGTCTCGACCTGACGGAAGACCTCTCCGGACGCCCGATCTATAAGGACCGCACTTTGAAGCTGACGTTTGATTCCCCGGCAGGTACATACGAAGCGTACACAGCACTCTGCTCGAGAATCGACAGCCGTCTGCACGGCAGGCGGTGCGAAATCACGCTCGACACGGATCCGGACTGGTTCTACCTCGGGCGCGGCAAATGGAGTCACACGAAGGACGCGGACGGTGTGGAAACGCACGTGTTTACGGCGACCGTCGAGCCGTTCAAGTATTATAGGGACATGACCGCTCTCACCGTGAACGTAGACGGCACTGCGGACGTTGTATTGGAAAACAGTATGGCACCCGCCACGCCCTTCTTTACGACCTCCGATAAGGATATGAGGGTGCAGCAGGGCAGCGCTGAATATTCGGTTCTGCCCGGCACAGATATGGAGATTTACGGCATCACGCTGCTCGAGGGCAGTAATGTCCTGACGTTTACCGGCACGGGCACAGTGACAATCCAATATCGGGAGGGCATGCTGTAATGTACAGAATTACCTGCGACAATCAGGTTATCCACGATCCGCGCTCCAATAATCTGCTGCTCATCTCCCCGAAGGCCGTGCTCGGCGTGGGCGTTGCCGGGACGATGAGCTTTAAGATGGCGCCCTCTCACCCACTCTACAAGCTGCCGAAAAACAAAAAATCCGTCCTGCGCTTTTACCAGGATGGCGAGCTCTTGTGGCAGGGGTTTATCCGCAAGATCAACCGCGACCGGCGCAACATCAAGACCATCGACGCGGCGGGTGAGCTCGCATACCTCAACGACAGCGTGCAGCCCTATACGGTCTACCACGATGTTTCCCTACGCAATTACCTGCAGGCGCTGCTCGACGTGCACAACGCGCAGATGGACGAGGACAAGCGCTTCGTGCTCGGCAACGTCACCGTAACGGATCCGAACGACAGCCTGTACCGATATTCTACCAACCAATCAACGTACAAAACGCTGGAAGACCGGCTCTTGAAGCGTCTCGGCGGGTATCTCGTCGTGCGGTACGGCGCAGACGGGACGCGGTATCTCGATTATCTCAAGGAGTACGGACGCATTTGCGGACAGAAGATCGCCTACGGCAAGAATCTGCTCGATTTTGCGGTCTCTACCCCGTCGGACGACGTCGCGACCGTCGTCATGCCGCTCGGCGCAAAGCTGAACGATGCGGACGGCAACCCGACCGAGGAGCGTTTGACCATCGCCGCCGCGAACAATGGCAGCGTGTTTTTGGAGGACGCGGAAGCGATCGAGACGTATCGCCGCATCGTCAAGACGGTCATCCATGACGATATTACCCTTGTGGAAAATCTCGTGCGTGCAGGCTACGCCGATCTCGAAGCCGCAAAGCACGCTGTCAGCACCTTCAAGCTGCGCGCGGTCGACCTCTCCCTGTGCAACGTCAATGTGGACAAGATCCGCGTCGGCGATCTGCTCGGCGTGGACTCTGCCCCGCACGGCATGGACGACTATATCGCCGTCTCGGAGCGCTCGTATGACATCACCGCGCCGGAGAACGATGGGATTGTACTGGACAAAGCCTATAAGGGCCTTGTAGACACGCAGCGTTCCGAATCCGAAGCCCTGCGCGTAGAGATCAACGAGACGCATGCGCGCGTCAATACGGTCACCCAGAAGGTGGAATCCTACAAGACCGACGTCAAAAAAGATGTGGACAATCTTTCTGCCTCGGTCACGGAGACGCAGAAGACGATCACGACGACAACCGAGAACATCATGGACGCGATCGAGGGCTTGCGGGAGGAATCCGTCTCGCAGACGCAGCTTGAGGAAGTCAAGTCTGCGGTCGTGAAGCTGAGTTCCGACAACATGGAGCTGCGGTTCCAGCAGGTGAAGTCGCTCATCGATCAGCTCGGCGGGACGGTCGAGGACAACCAGCGGCTTTTGGAGCAGTACATCCGCTTCGAGGGCGCGCGCATGAGCCTCGGCCGGTCGGACAGTGAGATCACGGCGGTACTGAGCAACGACAAGCTTGCGTTTGTGGAAAACGGGCAGGAGGTTGCATACATCAGCAACCGCACGCTGTACATCACGGACGTTCATATTTTGCAGCGGCTCACGTTCGGCGATGTGGATCACGGGCTGTATTCGTTGTCTTTCGGCGAGACCAACACGCTCGATTTTGGCTACGAAGGGGATGATTGACCTTGGCTGTAAACACCTACAAGGCGCAGCTCAACTACTACGACCATACCTACGGCTGGGGCAACGCGGGTACCTGCGCGCAGGGCAACGGCACGGCGTACGGAGCGGGCAGCGCCCGAACCGGTGTGCTGTACTTTCCGGGCCTCGCGGCCCTCAAAGGCAAAATTATCAACAGCGTCAAGATCACGACGACGAACACCGCATCCGGCTTAAACGCCAGCAAAACGGCGCATTTTTACCGTTCGGCGAATCAGGGCGGCATCAAGACGTCACTCGGCGCAAACCACAAGACCGGATCCCGGATCGGAACGCTTACGGGAAATTTCCACGCTTATGCAAACGCCAGCCTGACCTTCACGCCGGCGTTCTTCTCGCAGTATATCGCCCTCGGCGAAGACACGTACTGCATTTACTCGAACGCTGCGGCGGATTATCTCGTATGGTCGGCGGTCACGCTCACGGTCGACTGGTCGGAGCCTGCGACGCAGCCGGTTTTGGACAAGACTTCAGTTGAGCTGGGCCAGCCGGTTGCAATCACGACGGCGGCCACGAACAGCGCGTACCGGCACAGGCTGCGGTACTCTTTTGGATCGGCTTCCGGAACGATCGCCGAGAATGTGGAAGGATCCAGCAGTTGGACGCCGCCGGTCTCGCTGGCAAGCCAGATTCCGAATGCGACGTCCGGTATCGGCACGATCTACTGCGATACATACAGCGGCTCGACGCTGCTCGGCACGAAATCGGTCGGCATCACGCTGACGGTACCGGCGTCGGTCAAGCCCACGGCCGGCACGCTCTCGGCGGCGGTCACGGGCGATACCTCCGGCACGGGGCTGTACGTCAAGGGCATGGGCAAAGCAAAGCTCACGCTCTCGGGCGCAGCGGGCGCATACGGCTCAGAGATCAAATCGTACCAGATCACGGGCGGCGGGTGGTCGGCGGCAGCCAGCACCCTCACGACCGGAATTCTCGCGACTGCGGGAGAGATCACATTCACCGGCAAGGTCACGGATTCGCGCGGGCGCACGTCGGACAACGTCACGTGCAAGATCACGGTCCTCGATTACAGCCGCCCGGGCGTGTCGGCGTGGACGGTTTACCGCTGTGACGCCGACGGCAACAAGAAAAATGCCGGTACCTACGCGGCCGTGGAAATCAACGCCGATTTCAGCGCGATCACGGGCAACAGCCTGACGCTCACCGCCGCGTACAAGCTCGCGACGGAGACCGGCTACAGCGCCGCGACCACGCTCACCAACAACGGAAAGACCGTCATCGGTGGTGGAAATCTCTCGGCGGCGAAGACGTACGATGTGCGCATCACCGTTTCCGACCGATACAACACCATCACAATCCCGACCAAGCTCAGCACCAAGAAGGTCATTTGGTCGGTGTTGTTCAAGGGGCTCGGCTTTGCGATCGGCAAGGTCGCGGAGCTGTCCGGCTGGCTGGACGTCGCGTGGCACACAAGGGTGCGCGGGAATTTGCAGGTGGACGGCGCCACGACGCTCTCAACCTCCCTCGGCATTGGCTCGGGCGGGACGGGAGAAAAGAGCCGGTACGGCGCGATAAACGGGCTGATTTATTTGGGCACGAATCCCGTGACCTCAGACACCGACACGACGGCGTATTGGGGCCAGACGCTCGGAAACGGCGTCGCCATGTTCAGCCAGACCGGATACGTCGCCGATCAGCCGAGCCAATACGGAATGGTTCTCAACTACTGCGTAAAGGACTCCAGCGAAGTGCACCAGATTTGGCTCACACAGTCCACCGGCGCCATGTACCACAGAGGCGGCAACAGCAGCGGGTGGAACGGGAGCTGGCGCAAGGTGCTGGACAATACCATGACAATCCCCGTTTCCGGCGGCGGTACCGATGCGGCAACGCCTGCGGGCGCGCGTGCGAATCTCGGGATTGACACCTCGGTGCTGTATTCCGGGTCGTTATCTTCCGGCAGCGCCTCTTTCACGTTCGGCAGCCACAAGGCGTTTATCGTTGTCGGAAAACCGGCCAGTTCTGCCGCGAGCGTGGCGTTGGTCATTCCCGCGAAATTCTTCAACTCCGTCGCGCGATCTATGCAGCTTGCCGATAACGTGGACTTTATCAAATTCACCATCACGCACACCGATTCGAGCGGCAGCCTGACCATCACGCAGAATGATAATTCCGGCGTGATTCTGGCCATTTACGGCGTCAACTGAGGAGGACATATGCAAATCAGGCTCAAGGATAACTATGTGGAAAGCTATGCGCTTGTCGGCGGGATCGAGGGCGGCGTCGAGGTCTCCGACCTTTCGACCGAAGCGCTCGCGGATTTTGCGCTGCACCACACCGCCTACAAGCTCGCGGAGGACGGCAGAACGCTCGCGCTGGACGCGGATAAGCGCGATGCCGATGCGGATGCTGCCGCGCTCTCTGCGCTGCGTACGCGCCGTGAGAGGGAGTGCTTTACGTACATCAACCGTGGGCAGCTCTGGTACGCGCGGCTCTCGGCGGCGCAGCTTGCGGAGCTCAGCGCGTGGTATATCAAATGGCTGGACGTCACGCGGACGCGGGTCATTCCCGACCGCCCTTCGTGGCTGGATGAACTATAAAAACAGGAGGTCAAGAAAATGAAAGAAACCGTAATGAAAGGGACGGTCGCCGTGCTCGGCGCGTCCATTGTGTCGTATTTCGGTACGCTCGCCGCACCGCTTCTGGTTCTGCTCTGCGTCATGATCGTGGATTATGTCACGGGCATGGTCAAGGCGTACATGGCGGCGCAGCTCAGCTCCAAGATCGGCCTGCGCGGCATTCTGAAAAAGCTGTGCTACATGGCGATGGTTGCCGTAGGTGCTGCCATTGATTATCTGCTCGGCAGCGCGCTTGTGCAGGTCGGCATCGATATGCACGTCGAGCTGTTCTGCGGCATGCTCGTCGCGATTTGGCTCATTATCAACGAGCTGATTTCTATTTTGGAGAATCTCGCGGTCATCGGCGTGCCGGGCTTCCCGGCGCTTACAAAGTTGATTGAGCGGCTGAAAAACACGGTATCGAACAGCGAAAACGACAAGGCGTAAGGCCGCTAGATTGGAGGGGTTATAGGGGATGCTTCCCCTGAAGCTGGGTTTCCTCAATATAGCGGAGACTCAATGCTTGTTAATCTATTTTTTGCATTTTTCAGATAAATTACGGACAAACCAAGGAGGAAGCATAGTGTTACCCATCAAAACAAACTTCGTAGATACAAGCAAATACGGCATCAAATTCCCGTACACGCGCACGCCGACGCGCTGAACATCCGATCCGGTCCTGGCACGAATTATCCCGTAATCGGCCAGATTAAGGACAAGAAGCGCTATACCATCGTAAAGGAAAAGACCGGCACCGGCTCATCGAAAGGCTGGGGCCGCCTCAAGGCCGGCGGCTGGGTCGCGCGGGATTGGATTAAAAAGGCGTAATTGAACATATAGGTATGGAAATCCCCGAATCAGCATCGTTTTAAACGGCTGGTTCGGGGATTTTTGCGTTTACTTATCGTTTCAAATTAAAACCGATTCTCATACTATAAAATATTCACATTTTTCAGTATGGCGGGCCGCATGGAGAAATCGGCGCTTCACTGCGCTATCTGAGCCAGCGCTACGCAATGCCATACCCTGAGCTGCGTGCGATCCTGACCGATGTCGGTACGGAAGAACTGGCGCACCTTGAAATGGTTGGTACGATCGTTTACCAGTTAACTCGGAATCTGACGCCGGAGGAAATCCAGAAGCAGGGCTTCGACACGTATTTTGTCGACCACACCACGGGCGTCTATCCAATTGCAGCGTCCGGTACGCCGTTTAGTGCGAGCACCTTTTCCGTATCCGGCGATACAATTGCAGACCTCAACGAGGATCTTGCAGCAGAACAGAAAGCGCGGCTGTCATATGACAATATTCTGCGCTTTACAGATGACCCCGACGTACGCGATCCGATCAAGTTCCTGCGGGCACGAGAAATCGTGCATTATCAGCGCTTCGGCGAGGGGCTGCGCATTGCAACGGATCGGTTGGACTCCAGAAACTTCTACGCATTCAACCCGTCCTTCGACAAGTAAGCCAAAATCACAAATGGGGGCAGAGCACCAGCCGGTACTCCGCCCCATCTTTTGTGTCTGCACTCATAGGCGTTCTGCCAGAAAATTCAGAGCACTCCGGGCAATCCTTTCCGCATCATCCAAAGCCAGTCCGCCGTAAAGCGGCAAAGCAAGCACGCGGCCCGCAATGCTTTTTGCAATCGGCGTCGCTTCAGAATCAAATCCGGACCTGCCGCGATAACATGCAAAATCGGTCGTCAGCGGATAAAAATACCGCCGCGCAAAAATGCCCTGCGCCCGCAGACCGTCATACACACGCTCGCGCATTTCCTGATCCCGAAACAGCACCGGGAAATAGGCGTAATTGTACCGCGTGTCCGACTGCGGTTCCGGCAGAACAATGCCCTCCGCGCTGTTCAGGATCCTGCGGTAGCAGGCTGAAACTGCCGCGCGTCTTTCTATCTCTTCATCCATATGTCGCAGGTTACAGATTCCCATCGCTGCCTGCAATTCGTTGAGCTTTGCGTTTCTCCCGACCGCCGCAACACATGTCTCACCGCGGATGCCGTAATTCTTCGCATCGTTCAGCCGCTGCTCGAGGGCCGGATCCGCATACGTGACGGCGCCGCCTTCCACCGTCGTGAACACCTTCGTCGCGTGGAAGCTGAACACCGCCGCGTCGCCGAAATTTGCCGCGCTGACGCCGCTTCGCTGCGCACGATCGCGTGTGTGGTGGAAGCAAACGTGAACGGCGTCGTGATGATCTCGCCGCTCAGCCCAAGCGCGCCGATCGCACTTTCCAGCGCGAGGTGACCGTTTGCGAAAAGCGTCAGATGCGGCGCATGCAGATACGCCTTGAGCTTTACCTCCAGTTCCCGGTGTTTTTCGCCCATGTTTGTCAGCCGGCGTGTATTCCAGAGATCCCGTATTTCCGCACAGTATTCCTCAAAGAGCGGCATCGCGGGACGCGTCACATATATTTCCCGATGCATGCAACTCCCTCCTCTCTGTTTTCATTATGACATCTTTTTCCGCTTTCCGCAACAGGAAATCGATTTTAGCACTCTCGTTTATTGAGTGCTAAAATTAACAAATTATTCAAGGAAAAGAAACATAAAACGCGAAAACAGCGGTTATACTAATACTCGAAAAGAAAAGATGAAAGCAATCGAGGTGGTTCCGATGGAACAGCAGGACAGCGTTCAGCAGCCAAGGGATCCAAGTGAACGCGCATAGAATGGACCCGAAACGAAAACAACACACAGCTTTGAATGGAGGCATTGATTATGTTTGAAATGAGACCTTATCACAACAACCGCAGAAATCATATGGCAGTCAGCAACCCGTTCCGTGAGCTGGACGAATTTGAACGCAGTTTCTTCACAAACCCGTTCGGCTTCTTTGGCGGCGACACGCTGGCGGCTTTCAGAACCGATATCTTGGATAACGGCAAGGAATACGTGCTCGAGGCAGATCTGCCGGGCTTCGACAAGAAGGATATTCACCTCGACATCAACAATGACGTGCTGACGATCCACGCGGAGCGCAACGCCGAGCGCGAGGAGAAGAACGACCAGAACAACTACGTGCGCTGCGAGCGCTCGTGGGGCTCCTATAGCCGCCAGTTCGACCTGAGCGGCGTGGATGCCGAAAATATGCACGCAAAGTATGAAAACGGCGTGCTGACGCTGACGATGCCGAAGAAGGAGCCGAAGCCGGATACTTCCCGCCATCTTGAGATTGACTGACAGGCGGTATTCGCCGTGCATAACGCAAGGCCGCGCAGTGGGTTCATCCCCGCTGCGCGGCCTTTTATATTCTGAAAGTCTTATTCCCGCAAACCTTCTACGGCGGCGCGCTCGGCGGGAAGTGCCGCCTTGTAGCGCGTGAGGAAGGCTTCAAAGCCCGCCATATCCGCCGCCTCGGGCGCAGCGCTGACGCCCTCTGCCCCGGCGAAAATCTTCGCATCCAAATAATCTTCGAGCGTCTCCGCTTCGCCGCGGTTGACGAGATACGACGCGAGCAGCGCCATACCCCACGGGCCGCCCTCGCCCGCCGTTTCCATAACGGCGACCGGTGTGTGCAGCGCACCCGCCATCAGCTTCTGCCCGACGCCCTTTGCCTTGAAGAAGCCGCCGTGGCCGAGCAGCGTATCCACCTCGACATGCTCCTGCTCGATCAGGATATCCATGCCGAGCTTGAGCGTCGCCACCGCGGAGTAAAGCTGTGCACGCGCAAAGTTTGCAAACGTGAACCGGCTGTCCGGCAGACGTGCAAAGAGCGGTCTGCCCTCCTCCATGCCCGTGATGGGCTCGCCGGAGAAGTAATTGTAGGAGACGAGGCCGCCGCAGTCTGGCTCCGCCTCGAGCGCTTTATAGAACAGCGTATCGAGCGCAAGCGGCATCGAGCAGGACGCGCCGATCGCTTCGGCGAATGACTTGAACAGCGACGCCCATGCGTTGATGTCCGAGGTACAGTTGTTGCAGTGCACCATCGCGACAGGCTTGCCGGTCGGCGTCGTGACCATATCGATCTCTGTGTATACCTTGGAAAGCGCCTTTTCCAGCACGATCATCGCGAAAATCGATGTACCGGCGGAGACATTGCCTGTGCGCACACGCACGCTGTTTGTCGCCGTCATGCCGGTGCCCGCATCGCCCTCCGGCGGGCACAGCGGCGCGCCCGCTTCCAGCGTGCCGGTGGGATCGAGCAACTTCGCGCCCGCTTCGGTCAGAAAGCCAGCCGCTTCGCCCGCGACGCGAACTTCGGGCAGGATGTCCCGGATTTTCCACTGGAATCCCTTGTCCGCATGCAGCGCATCGAACCGATCCAGCATTTTCGCATCATACGCACACGCCGTGCTGTCGATCGGGAACATACCCGAAGCGTCGCCGATGCCGAGCACCTTTTCGCCGGTCAGCTTCCAGTGCACGTAGCCTGCAAGCGTCGTGATGAACGCGATATCCCGCACATGCTCTTCCCCGTTCAGAACCGCCTGATGCAGGTGCGCGATGCTCCAGCGCTGTGGGACATTGAAGCCGAAACACGCGGTGAGATCCGCCGCAGCCTGCTCGGTCATCGTGTTTCGCCACGTGCGGAACGGCACGAGGAGCCGGTCATCCTGATCAAAAGCAAGATAGCCGTGCATCATCGCCGAAAAGCCGAGGCCCTTGAGCTTTGTGATCTGCACACCGTATTTTTCCTCTACTGCCTTTGCGAGATTCCGGTAGCTCGCCTGAATGCCGCTCCAAACGTCGTCGAGGTGATATGTCCAGACGCCGTTTTCCAGCCGGTTTTCCCAGTCATAGCTGCCGGAAGCAAGCGGTGTGCCGTCATTGCCGATCAGCACCGCCTTGATACGCGTAGAGCCGAGCTCAAGGCCGAATACCGCTTCGCCCGCGCGGATAAATGCGCCGATTTTATTCTGATCCATAGATTTGCCGTCCTTTCGTTACCGTCCGCATTCAACTTGTACGAACAATTCAATTTATCATACCGAAAATGCACGCGCTTTTCAAGAGGTAACATCGCTAAAAAAGCGATTCATCCTTTGTGCGGTGTGCAGAACAGCCTCCGTTTTTTTCGTTTCTGCATAATTTTCTCTTGAGTTTTGGATTTTTTATTTTATAATATTCTTATCCGGGATATCAGCCGGCTTTCACAGCCGACCGGTTCACGGAATGTCTATTTTATGGGAAGGAAGATGTATACATGAACAAAATGAAAGCCGCTATGATCGGCTTCCTGCCGAAGGACAAGGATCCGTACGAGGTGTTAGAATCGTACGCCAAGATCGGCTACCGTGCATTTGAAGGCGCTGACCTGCTGCTCAAGGGCGACCCTGCCGAAAACCTCAAGCGCGTACAGTCGTTCGGTATGCAGCCGCTCGCCGTGCACTATGACGCGTGGAACGCGCCCGATGCAGCGGAAATCATCAAGAGAGCGCACGCAACCGGCGTAACCCGTGCGGCGTGCTACGCGGGTGTCGCAGGCGCCTACCGCTTCGGCGGACGCGAAACACCGCCGACGTACGACGATATTCTGCGTGAGGCCGAGCAGTTCGACAAGACAGCAGAGGCTCTGGGCCGTGAAGGCATCGTCCTCTCGTTCCATAACCACGACGCGGAATTCGTGCAGACAATCAACGGCGTGCCGGTCATCTATCTGATGGCGGCGAACACGCAGTATCTGAAATTCGAGGTAGACTGCGGCTGGGTTACTTACGCAGGCCACGACCCGGTCACCTTTATGAAGAGTCTCGGCGACCGCATGACCGCCGTACATATCAAGGACTTCGTCCCCGGCGAGGTTGCACGCGGGGAAGGAAACGGCCACCCGAACACCATGCCGCGCTTCACGACGCCGGGCACCGGCCTTCTGAACCTCAAGGGCTGCCTCGAGACCGCGAGCGAGCTCGGTATGGAATGGGCGATTGTCGAGCAGGACTTCCAGTACAACCTCACGGAGCTGGAAACGTTGACCGCCGCTTACTACAATATGAAAGAAACCGGTTTCGTCTGCTGAGCAACGGCGAACCCTATCAGAAAGGAACAAGCTATGCAAAACATGCGTAAAGGCGTACAGATTTACACTGTGCGCAATTTCATCGATACCGAAGAAGGCTACGAAGCCTCCCTGCGCAAAATCCGTGAAATCGGCTATGACAGCGTACAGACCTACGGCTGGAAGATTCCCGACGCGGAGCACAAGGCATTTTTGAACGAGCTGGGTCTCAAGTCCGAATCGGTCGGCGGCAGTTATGAGGAAATGCTGAACGATCCCGCCGCCATCAAGAAGGTTATTGAAACCGCACATTTCTATGAGACAGACCTTGTCTCCGTCGGCACGCTGCCCATTCCCCTGCGTGAAAGCCGCGAGGGTTACCTCGAGTATGCAGCCGGTATCAATAAGATCGGCGCGGAACTGAAAAAAGAAGGGCTCCACTTGATCTACCATCCGCACGCGTTGGAGTTCTTCTCTCTCGGCGGCGGTGAAAACGGCTTTGATGTGCTCTTCAACGAGACCGACCCGGAGGCATTCTGGTACTGCCTCGACACCCACTGGCTGCAGTCCGGCGGCAAGAATCCGGTCGAATACATCTTAAAGGCCAAGGGCCGTCTGCCGCTCGTCCATTTCAAGGACTACAAGATTGTCGGCGGCGCCGATCCGATCGAGCAGGTCTGCAAGGCATTCGGCGAAGTCGGAGAAGGCAATCTCAACTGGCCGACGATCATCGAAGCGTGCCGTGCCACCGAGGCGCGCGCCGTCATCGTCGAGCAGGACGTCTGCCCGCGCGATCCGTTTGACTGCCTGAAAACCAGCTTTGACAACATGGTAAAATTCGGTCTGTAACAGGAAGGAAACATATGGCACAAATCAAGAAAGTCAAGACCGCGATCATCGGCTGCGGCACGATCTGCAAGCGCATCTACGCGCCGAACCTCGCAAATAAATTCCACATCATCGACCTTGTCGCGTGCGCGGACCGCATTCCGGAGCGCGCTGCAGCTCTGGCGGAGACGTACGGTCTCAAGGTCATGACAAACGAAGAAATCTACAACGACCCGGAAATTGAGATCGTCGTCAATCTCACCTGCCCGGAGTCGCATTATGAAGTCTCAAAGGCAGCCATTCTCGCCGGTAAAAATGTCTATTCCGAAAAAATGATGGCTGTTACGTTTGAGGAAGGTCAGGAGCTGTATGCACTCGCGAAGGAAAAAGGCGTTCAGTACACCATCGCGCCGGACACGTTCCTCGGCGGCAGCTGGCAGACAGCGCGCAAGGCGCTCGATGACGGACTCATCGGCACACCGGTCGCGATGACCTGCTGCTATTCCTCGAACTATCAGATGGACGGCGAAATGAGCGACGTCGACGCCGATCATTTTATGTTCGTCCTGCATCCGGGCGGCGGCATCCCCTACGATTTCGGCGGCTACTATCTGCACAACATCATCAACCTGCTCGGTTCGATCAAGCGCGTCGGCGGCTTCTGCAAGACGATGTACCCTGACCGCATTTACCGCAACCCGCGCCACCCGCTCTATAAGGAGCCGGTACACATCGGCACGCCGACCTCCATCGCCGGCGCGCTCGAATTCGAAAACGGTGTACACGGCACACTGCTGATCACCTCGGATTCTGCGCCGCGCTTTGTTTTCCAGATCATGGGCACAGAGGGTATTCTGATTCTGAATGACCCGAACTTCTTCGGCGGCAGCGTGAAGGTCATCCGTATGGGCGGTGACCCGATCGAGCCCTGGATGAGCAATGCTCCCGGCACATTTTTCACCCAGCAGACGGAATTCACTTTGCCGATCACGCACCCGTTCCGCGAGGACTCCCGCGGCGTCGGCGTGGCCGATATGGCGTACGCCATCCGCAACGGTCGCCGTGCCCGCGCATACATGGACCTCGGATTCCACGCCTTTGAGGTTATCCACGGCATCTGGCGCAGCGGCGACACTGGTGAGATCGTCGAAATGACCTCGCACTGCGACCGTCCGCAGCCGATTCGCCCGCTTGGCCTCTCCGGCACAGCGGAGGAATTCATGCTGGACGACTGATTCTCCGGCGCAAACCACAAAAACACCGCGCCCCTCCGCTTATCCTGCGAAGGGGCGCAAAATTTATTTACAGAACCGTTATCTGAAAGCTGCACTTGTCTCCGCCGCTCAGAATCGTTTTCTCTGTCTCCACGGTGAAATCCCTTTCCGGCATGACTTTCTTCAGGCAATACAGTAAACTCAAGCGGGAGCATTTACACAGTTCTGCACTATGCATCAACTTGTTCATATACAGGTCACATCCGCACCTTGTATACTGAATCCGGTAAACACGATTCCGCATCACTTCGCTTGTCTCGATGTTATACCCATCATCCAGCGCGCGAAAGAAGTCTGATAGCCTTTCCCCCGCCTGCTCATATGCACGCTGGTACAGCGCAACCGGAAAAGAATCCGCACAATGCTTCGCACAGCACCCAAAAATCGCCGCACGCGCTTCCTCATCCAATTGCTGAATGCCCTCTGTAAACCCTTGAAACCATGCTGCCAAAAAGCGCTCGTCCATACATTTCTCCTTTCGCCTGATTTCACTTTTATCCTATCATGAATGCACACCCCATGTCAATTTTCCATACAAAAACAGATATCACCGGGCAAGAAAAAATTGCTTGCATTTTCATCCAGACTGTATTATAATAAGCAAGAATTGAATTGCGGGCGTAGTTCAATGGCAGAACGTCAGCTTCCCAAGCTGAACACGAGGGTTCGATTCCCTTCGCCCGCTCCACAAAAAGCACGATCGTATCATACCCTTGGTATTGAAACGATCGTGCTTCTTCATTTTTCCAAAATGCCTGTGGGACAAAAGCTTTTGCTCTTTGTGTTGGTTTCATTGTGATTCAATTTTATGATAGAATAACCCCTCCATTATGACACCATACTTTCGCCTGATGGTATCATGATTTGGAAACGGAGATGATTGACAAATGAATACATATCGAACCGCAGAAGTCGCAAATATAATCGGAAGGAATGTGCTCGCAATAGGAACCGCCTGCGCGACCGCGCTGATGATCAACCGCTCGAAAAAAGCCACAGACAAGCTGCGGCTTTTTCGAGCTCTATTTTTTCTTTCCGAATTTGTTTGCAAGAACGATGGCAAGATAGGAGCAGAGGAGGACGAGCGTCATCCAGATGCAGACGTAAAAAACCAGCTTTGCGTGATCCGTGCTTCCCGGCTCCTCCAGCGGTTCTGCTGTAAGCTTCAGGGATGCCGGAGAGACTTCCTCACTTTCCAGCCTGCCCTGCACCACGGCCGCACCCTGCGCTTCCAGCCGGCAGAGCAGCGCGCGGCATTCAGCAAGCGCGGCGGCGTTTCCCTCAAAAACCAGCGCGGTTTTGCCGCTTTGGCGAACCGAGAGACGCAGCATGCCGCCCGTTTCCCCTTCGGTCTGCACGTAAATGCCGATCGGGTATGCGGCATCATTTTTCAACTCTGTATATGCCGTATACCCGTCTTCGGCGGGCTTGAAGTCCATGCAGCCGAAGTCCGCTTCGCCGCGGAACACCGCCTGTGCTGAAACCGGCAGAGATAAGCAAAGCACTGCGAGCAGCAGAATCATCCATTTTCGCATATTCGAGAACGCCCCCATTCCACGAGCTTCCCTACATTATATGCGCCCTCCGTTCAGCTTTGCCCGCATACGCATCAAAAAGCGGCCGTGTCTGCCGGTGTGCCGTGCGGCGCAGTCCAGAAAACGGCAGAGCATGCTGCGCACGAAAAAGGTGCGGCGGCGGCTTCGGTAATGCCGTCCGCGATGGATTCGGATCCTGTTCATGGCTCCGGCGCCCCCTCTTCCTGCATCATGAACCACGCGCTGCCGTGATTGGCCTCGGCTGAAAGGTAGAACCTGATCGAATCCTCCTGCAGCGTATACTTGGAGGTGTCGCCTTTTTCAGCCAGAATGTAAGACAGTGCCGCGCCGTCCGCACGCTCAATGCGCAGACTGTACGCGCCGCTGAGCAGGTTTTCAAACGAAGCGGAAGCGGCGAGCAGGCCGTCTTCGCTGACATTCTCCGGCGTCACGATGACCGTCGTGCGATATGTATACCGGTCGTTGGAAAGCATAAACTTTACGGTGACGTCCTCCCGCTCATTCATCTCTCTCAGCGCCGCCGTGATGCGGATCTCGCCGTCGATGGCTTCTCCGTACACGACGCCGTCCTCGGTATGCGGGCGTACCGTGATGGCATACTGTTTTTCGTCCGGCTGCGCGCCGTGCACCTGTGTCGCTGAAAAGACGGCGAAGCACACGCTTAGGAAAACAGGCAGAATTTTCTGGAGCATCTGAATCATTCCTTTTTTATATTTAAAATAACACGGCGCGCGCAAATATTTTGTCGTTTCAAACACGCGGAAAACTTGAACTTTCCCGGCGTTTATGGTAGAATAAATCGGTTATTTTGAATTCACGAAGAAACAGAGGTTATCATCTTGCCTGATTTGAGAAACGAGATCGAAAAGCGGCGCACCTTTGCGATTATTTCGCACCCGGACGCCGGTAAAACGACCCTGACGGAAAAGTTCCTGCTGTACGGCGGCGCCATTCAGCTCGCCGGTGCGGTCAAGGGTAAAAAGAACGCGCGCCACGCCGTTTCCGACTGGATGGAAATTGAGAAGCAGCGCGGCATTTCCGTCACCTCCTCCGTCATGCAGTTCCAGTATGAGGGCTACTGCATCAATATTCTGGACACCCCGGGCCACCAGGACTTCTCCGAGGACACCTACCGCACGCTGATGGCGGCGGATTCCGCGGTTATGGTCATCGACGCTGCAAAGGGCGTCGAGCCGCAGACGCGCAAGCTGTTCAAGGTCTGCATGATGCGCGACATCCCGATTTTCACGTTTATCAACAAAATGGACCGCGACGCGCAGAGTCCGTACGACCTTCTGGACGAGATCGAGAAGGAGCTCGGCATCGGCACCTACCCGATGAACTGGCCCATCGGCTCTGGCATCGACTTCAAGGGCGTATACGACCGTGAAAAGTCCGAGATCATCGCCTTTGAGGGCGACAAGGAGCTGCGCGGTCAGCACGAGGTCAAGGCGCACGAAATCGACCTGAACGACGCCTCGCTCGAAGGGTTGCTCGGCGAGAACCTGTACAACACGCTGCGCGATGATGTGGAGCTGCTCGACGGCGCCGGCTACGAATTCGACCTCGATCAGGTTCGCCACGGCAAGCTTTCGCCCGTATTTTTCGGCTCCGCGCTCACGAATTTCGGTGTGGAACCGTTCCTCGAGAGCTTCCTGCGCATGACGACTGCGCCGCTTCCGCGCCAGACGGCGGACGGCGTTGTTGATCCGTTCAGTCAGGATTTCTCCGCGTTTGTCTTTAAGATTCAGGCCAACATGAACAAGGCGCACCGCGACCGCATCGCATTCATGCGTATCTGCAGCGGCCGCTTCGAAAAGGGCATGGAAGTCACGCACGTACAGGGCGGGCGCAAGATGAAGCTCGCACAGCCGCAACAGATGATGGCGCAGAGCCGCGAGATCATCGACGAGGCGTATGCAGGTGACATCATCGGCGTGTTTGATCCCGGCATTTTCTCGATCGGCGACACGATCTGCACCGGCAAAAAGGTGCAGTTTGAGGGCATCCCGACGTTCGCGCCGGAATTCTTCTGCCGCGTGGCCCAGAAGGACACGATGAAGCGCAAGCAGTTCGTCAAGGGCACGACGCAGATCGCACAGGAAGGCGCGATTCAGATCTTCCAGGAAATCGCCTCCGGCATGGAGGAGGTCATCGTCGGCGTAGTCGGCACGCTGCAGTTCGACGTTTTCAAATACCGCATGGAAAACGAATACAACGTCGAGATCCGCATGGAGAACCTCCCCTATTCGCTGATCCGCTGGATCGACACCCCGGACGTCGACCTGAAAAAGCTGAACCTGACTTCCGACACAAAGAAGGTACAGGACATCCGCGGGCGCTACCTGCTGCTTTTCTCAAACGAGTGGAGCATCCGCTGGGCGCTCGAGCACAACGACGGTCTGGAACTTTCCGAGTTCAGCCGGTAATATCAAGAGATGGCAAACGCCGCACGGATTATGCTTCCGTGCGGCGTTTCTGACTGTCTGCAATAAATTCTTTGGGCGTCATGCCGGTGCAGCGCTTGAACCGCCCGCAGAACGAGGCGGAATCCGCAAAACCGCAGGAAAGCGCCGTCTCGCCCACGCTGTATGTACCCGCGAGCAGCATCTTCTTCGCGGCATTGATGCGCACCTGCATCAGGTACTGTTTCGGCGACATGTTTTCCGAGGCTGTAAAGATGCGGTACAGATACGTGCGATCGATACCAATGTGCCGCGCAAGATCGCTGATCTGGATCGGATAGCCGTAATTGCTCTTAATGTACCCGATCGCCTTGTTGACATATTCGTGCTCACGCGTGTACGCGCCGCCGTGCGCCGATTTTTCCAATACGGACATCGCGCCGTAGAAGCAGCTCATCACCTTGAACAGACCGCCCTGACTGAACTCGTCGATCATCTCGCGCAGATAGCGCACGAATTCGCCGCCGTTCTCAACCGAAGCGACATACCGGCTCACAAGACCCGTCCGCCGCAGAATCTCGAGCACGTCAAAGCCGTCAAACGCAACCCACATATACTCCCACGGGTCTTCCCGGTCCGCAGAATAAAACGTGCGCTCACCGGGACGGATCAGAAAGCATTCGCTCGGGTGCAGACTGTACGTCTCCCCGCCGACCGTGTATTCGCCTCTGCCAGAGATCACATAATGCAGCAGATACTGGTTGCGCATCGCCGGCCCCCAGGAATGTCCGCTCTCGCATTTCTCGTAGCCGCAGTAATAGACGGTGACGGATCCTCCGTTGTTGAGATTCTCCGCCCGATGCTTGATGGTGTTCACATGCGTCCCTCCCTCGCTTTTCAGCTCCAGTATACCATATTCCGCGTAAAAACACAACAAAATGACAATTTTTTGAAACAAAACGCATTGCAGGACGCGCTGTACCGACCTTATAATAAAAACACAAAATCTGTTTTTTGGAAAGGAATGTGTTGATCATTATGCCAAAAATCACGTTTATGGGCGCCGGAAGCACCGTTTTTGCCCGGAATGTGCTCGGCGACTGCATGTGCACGCCCGCGCTCTGCGAGAGCGAAATCGCCCTGTACGACATTGACGCGGAACGCCTCGAGGAATCCTTTATCATCCTCAGCGCCATCAACAAAAACACGAACGGCGGCAAAGCGACGCTCAAGACCTACTGCGGCGTTGAAAACCGCAAGGAAGCGCTGCGCGGCGCGGACTTCGTCGTTAACGCGATTCAGGTCGGCTTCTACGAGCCGTGCACCGTCATTGATTTTGAGATTCCGAAGAAATACGGTCTGCGCCAGACGATTGCCGATACGCTCGGCATCGGCGGCATCATGCGCGCGCTGCGCACGATCCCGGTGCTCGAGGATTTCGCCCGCGACATAGAGGAGGTCTGCCCCGACGCGTGGTTCCTCAACTACACGAACCCGATGGCCATGCTTTCCGGTTATATGCAGCGCTACACGAATGTTAAAACCGTCGGTCTCTGCCACAGCGTGCAGGCGTGTTCCAGAGAGCTTCTGAAGGCGCTCGGCATGGAGGATAAAATCGAGGGACGCCGCGAGCTGATCGCCGGCATCAACCATATGGGCTGGCTGCTCAAGATCACGGATAAAGACGGCAACGACCTGTACCCGGAGATCAAGCGCCGCGCCGCCGAGAAGAATGCCACTGAGAAGCATAAGGATATGGTGCGCTATGAATATATCCGCCGCCTCGGCTACTACTGCACAGAGTCCAGCGAGCACAACGCGGAGTACAATCCGCTGTTTATCAAGTCGAAGTATCCGGAGCTCATCGACGCGTTTAACATTCCGCTCGACGAATATCCGCGCCGCTGCGTGAACCAGATTAAGGGCTGGAAGGAAGAAAAGGCCAGCATCCTGCAGGATGGCAAGGTCGAGCACACCCGCTCCGACGAATACGCCTCCTACATCATGGAAGCGATCGTGACCGGTATGCCGTATAAGATCGGCGGCAACGTCCTGAACAACGGCCTGATCGACAACCTGCCTGCTGACGCCTGCGTGGAGGTTCCGTGCCTTGTGGATCATATGGGCGTCAACCCCTGCCATGTCGGCCGCCTGCCCGTGCAGCTCGCCGCGATGAACATGACAAACATCAACGTGCAGCTCATGACGATTGAAGCTGCGCGCACGAGACGCCGCGAGGACATCTACCGCGCCGCGATGCTTGACCCGCACACCGCTGCCGAGCTTTCGATCGATGACATCGTAAAAATGTGTGACGATCTGATCGAAGCGCACGGCGAGTACATGGCGATGTACAAATAAACACAGACGCGCAAAAGCGCCGCCCGAAGCTTCTGCTTCGAGCGGCGCTGATTTATACACACAATTCAGCGGTTATTCCTCCCCGCCGTTCGCTTCTTCCTCCGCACTGACAAGCACTGTAACAACAGAGCCGTAGGCCACGGTATCGCCCGGCACATTATTCTCATAGCCGATCACCTTGCCGAGCGCGACCTCATCGCTCACCCGGTCGACCTGCACCGGCGCAAAGCCTTCCTCCCGGAGCCTCTCCAGTGCCTGCTCGCCGGTCATGCCGCTGACATCGGGAAGCTCGCGCATCGCAGCACCGCGGCTGACCGCGACCTTCACCGTATCGCCCGCCTTGATGGTTTCGCCCGCAAACGGGAGCTGCCCAGTGATCTGCCCCTCCGGAATGGTGTCGCTGAACGACTCCTCATAGATGCGCAGTGTGAACGCATAGCGCTTGTCCGACTGCGTGAGCGCTTCTACCTTCTCATAGTCCTTGCCGACAAGATCGGGCAGCTTGAGCGTCTGGGTGACGCTTGAGGATGTCGGCTCATTGAACGCCTTCATGATGCTCTGCAGCGAAAACGCGCTGTCCTTGAACCACACGCTTGTGACCGCCAGAATGATGACGAGCGAAAAAAGAAAAGAAATGATCAGCCAAAGGAAAGGCGGTAGATTGTGCGAATGCGGACTGCGCTTCGTGTTTGTCGGCAGCGAGCGCACCGTTTCCGTCTCCACAATCTTGGCCATGACGGTCGGCTCTGCGGAAAGCTCCGCAGAAAAGCGCGAAAAGCTCGAGGTTCTGCGGTCGGCGTCCACCTGCAGGCCGTTCGCAATCGCCGGAATGACATGCTCCGGAAGCTGCTTCAGAATCGTTTTGGAAATCATCAGGCGCGGATCCTGCTTGCGCTTGGGCGCTTCCATCGGCACCGTACCGGAAAGCGCAAAGAGCAGTGACGCGCACAGACCGTAAACATCCGTGACCTCGTCGCAGATCTTCGTCTTGGAATACTGCTCAATCGCCCAACAGCCCGGATAAATATCCTCGATCAGATCCGTGCCCGCGCGGCGGACAGACTGGATCTCGAAATTGGTGAGGATCATCTTGTCATCACTTGTGATCCGAAGCGTATCCGGCGAAATGCCGAGATGCTCTACGTTCTGCCCATGGATCGTGCCGAGCGCATGGATTACCGGGAAGAAATACCGCTCGCAGTCCGCCCAGCTCAGAATGCCATGCTCCTCCACGTATTCGCGCAGGGAGACGGATTCCACAAACGTAAAAACAACATACTGCGTGTTGTTTTCGGAAAACGTATCGAGCACCTCAGGAATGCGATTCGTACCGGAGACGCGGATGAGCTTCTGCGTGTAGCGCTCAAACTCGCTGAGGTAATCGTCATATTTCAGCTCCGTGCCGGCCGTCGGCTTGACGGAAATACCGTTCGGTGAACGAAACGCGATCGTATTCGGAAAGAACTCGCGAATCTCCACCTTGCAGTTCGTCTTGCTCTCCAGCGCCGCATATGTAATGCCCGCGCCGTTGATGCGCGCCGCCTGACCGATCAGATACTTGCCGCTGAGCACCGTCCCGTAAGGCAATGCGTTCTTCATTTGTCCCGCATTCGACCAGCCGCACCGCGGGCAAGCGCCCATCGCCGCATCCATCTCCGAAAAGCAGTTCATGCAATATGTTTTGTTCTCCCCCATGGGTGCTCGTCCTTTCAGCCGCAAGCAAAACTTCACAAGAGTTGCGGCAAAAACACATCTGATTTGTATCAGTATACCACATATTCCCTAAACATGCAAGATGTGCGGACGCTTGAAAAAGGAAAGAACGCGTCGGATAACCGACGCGTTCCGCATTTTTAATAAATTTGTAAGGAGATTACGCCTTATCGATAGAACCGAAGAGCTCCATCTTCTCCTTAACCGTCGCCTTGATTGCCTCAAAGCCCGGAGCGAGCAGCTTTCTCGGGTCAAAGCCCTTGCCCTGCAGATCCTTGCCTGCCTCGACATACTCTCTGGTCGCCGCAGCAAATGCGAGCTGGCACTCGGTGTTGACGTTGATCTTGGAAACGCCGAGGGAAATCGCCGTCTTGATCATGTCCGCCGGGATACCCGTGCCGCCATGGAGAACGAGCGGCATGGTACCGGTGAGCTCCTGGATCTTCGCGAGAACGTCAAAGTTCAGGCCTGTCCAGTTTGCCGGATACTTGCCGTGGATGTTGCCGATACCGGCCGCGAGCATGTCCACGCCGAGATCTGCGATCATCTTGCACTCTGCCGGATCTGCGACTTCGCCGCCGCCGACAACACCGTCTTCCTCGCCGCCGATTGCGCCGACCTCTGCCTCAACGGAGATGCCCTTTTCACCGGCGATACGAATGAGTTCCTTTGTCTTTTCGATGTTCTCTTCGATCGGATAGTGCGAACCGTCGAACATAATGGAAGAGAAACCGGCGTCGATGCAGGCGAGCGCGCCCTCATAGGAGCCGTGATCGAGATGCAGAGCAACCGGAACCGTGATCTTCAGGGTCTCGAGCATACCGTTGACCATGCCGACAACTGTGTTGTAGCCGCACATGTACTTGCCCGCGCCCTCAGAAACACCGAGGATAACCGGGGAATTGTTCTCCTGCGCTGTGAGAAGAATTGCCTTTGTCCATTCGAGGTTATTGATGTTGAACTGACCGACGGCATATTTGCCAGCCTTGGCCTTGTTCAGCATTTCCTTTGCCGATACCAACATAAGTCATTGCCTCCATAATAGGATTTTTTATCTTTCTTTATTATAGTGTAAATGCGGCGAAAAATCAACCCCATTTGTAAATATACGCAGTTTCACACGAAGATCCGCGCAAGCACAGAAAAACAGCGGAGACGCGCAAGGCATCCCCGCTGAGAATTCAATTATCCGAAGATTTGCGCTGCAGAAGCACGGCAGCGATGATGATCGCGCCCTTGAATGCTTCGCGCAGGAACGGCGGAACGCCGAGCAGGTTCAAAAGGTTGTTCATCACGGCAATGATCAGCATGCCGAACACCGTGCCGACGACAGAGCCTTTGCCGCCGGACATACTTGTGCCGCCGACGATAACCGCCGCGATGGCATCAAGCTCATAGCCGCTGCCCGCATTTGCCGGGTCCATCGCGCCGATACGGGAAATCTGCAGGACGGCGGCGACCGCGACCACCGCGCCCATCAGCGCATAAACGCCGAGCTTGACGAGGTTGACGTTGATGCCGGAGAGGCGCGTCGTCTTTTCATTCGAGCCGACCGCATACACATGGCGGCCAAAGACCGTCTTCTTAGAGACAATGTACAGTACAACCGCGAGAAACAGCCAGTAAAGGATCGGCATGAGCATCTGACCGCCGATTTTAAAACTCGCGATCTGGAGGAAATCGTTCGGAACCTTCGGCGAGCGCGACTGCATGAAGTGCTGCGTCACGCTGCGCAGGATCTTCATCGCGCCGAGCGTCGCGATAAACGGCGGAATCTTGCCGGCGGTGATCAGAACGCCGTTGCAGCCGCCGAGCAGCACGCCGACCAGAATCGCAAGCAGGATGGTCAGTATGTAAGCCGGGATGCCCGTAATGCCGATCATCCCGAGCAGACCGCCGTTCGTGGCGTCCATCAGCGACATCGTGATGGCGCCGACCGCCACCAGTGTGGAGCCAACCGCAAGGTCAATACCGCCGGAGATGATGACAAACGTCATGCCGAGCGCAATGATGCCCACGCTCGAGTTGTTGCGCAGAATATTCAGCCAGTTGGAAAGCCACGCCGTAAACCAGCTTCCAAAGCTGTCATAGTTAAAGCCGAGCGCAATCGTCTGGAGGATAATCATGACGATCAACGCAATACCTGTGGAAAACAGCGCGTTGTTTTTCCAGTTTGCGAGGAACCATGCCCCAAAATTCTTTTTTGTCGTTTTCTCGCTCATTTAAACCTGTCCTCCCGTTGCAAGGCGCATGATGGCCTGCTCATTCATTTCGTCCCCCACCAGCTCGCCGCAAACGTCGCCGTGGAACATCACGAGCGTGCGGTCGCAGACGCGGATAATCTCCTGCGCTTCACTCGACAGAACGATGATCGCCACGCCCGCATCGGCAAGCTTCAGGATAATATCATAAATTTCTTCCTTCGCGCCGACATCCACACCCTGCGTCGGATTGTCGAACACAAGAACGCGCGGATTCGCGGTCAGCCACTTGGCCAGAACAACCTTCTGCTGGTTGCCGCCCGAGAGGCTGCCGATCAAATCCTTCACCGAGCCGAGCTTGATATGCAGTTCCTGCTCCTGCCGGTTGAATGCATCGGCGATTTTCTTTTTCTTCAAAAAGCCTATGCGGCTGTCTCTCGCCCAAGTGACGATGGATCCGTTTTCCAGAATGCTCATGTCCTTGATGATGCCGTTTTCCTTGCGGTTGCGCGGCACATAGCCGATACCGGCCTTCAGCGCCTGCGTCGTGCTGCGTATACGGAGCTCCCGGCCGTCGACCGCAACCGTACCGGTGTAGCCCCGGCGCGCGCCGAAAATGCATTGGAACAGCTCGCTGCGGCCGTCGCCGAGCAGACCGGTGAAGCCGAGCACCTCGCCCGCGTGAACCTCAAAATTCACGTTTCGGAAAACCGGCTCCAGCGTGAGTCCCTTTCCGCTCAGAACCGTATCCCCCACCTCATGCGCGCGGCGCAGAGACTTCGTGCGCACGTCGTGACCGACCATATCGTGCGCCAGACGATCGATGGACGTCTCGGCAATATCGCCCGCGGACACCATATTGCCGTCCCGAAGAACCGTAAAGCGTGTACAGATTTCCATAACCTCCCGCAGTTTATGCGAGATGAAGACGATGCCGACGCCACTGTCCTTCAGCGTATTCATCATGTCAAACACGCGCCGGATCTCCGGCTCCGTCAGCGAGGTGGTCGGCTCGTCCATGATGATGATGGAGGCCTCCATCAGAAGTGCGCGGGCGATCTCGACAATCTGCTTGTAAGAGGCGTCCAGGTCGCGGACCATCGTGCGCGGATCGAGATCAAGATCCATTTTTTCAAATATTTCTTTTGTGCGCGCAATCATGCGCGGCGCATCCAGCAGGCCGCCCTTCTTTTTCAGCTCGTGGCCGATGAACATATTCTCGTAGATCGCCAGATCATTGACGAGATTCAGCTCCTGATGGATGAAGGCAATGCCATGCTTCAGGGAATCCGCCGGCGTCTGAAAGACAACGGGCGTGCCGTCCAGAAAAATCTGCCCCTGATCCGCATGGTGAACGCCGCCGAGAATGTTCATCAGGGTGGACTTTCCGGCGCCGTTTTCGCCGAGCAGTGCGCAGATCTCACCGCCGCTGAGCGTAAAGGATACATCCCGGAGCACATCGTTTGCGCCGAAGGATTTGTAAATTCCCTTCATTTCAAGCGTCATATCGATGACCACTTTCCTTTCTGTATGGCGTGTATTCCATTTGACAAAAGGGGCTGCCGCTCATGCAGCAACCCCTTTCCAATCGTATGGATTAGTAGACGGTATTCTCCGGGTCAATATAGTCCGCGCAGTTGTCTCTGTCCACAACGGTGGTCGGGATGATCTTGACCGGCTCGACTTCCTCGCCGTTCAGAACTGCAAGCGCCATGTCGACGGCATCCTTAACCATCAGCGGGCTGTACAGGGAGGACTCAATCCAGATATCCTGATTCTCAGGCATCATCTTGAAGTACTCCTGGCATCCGCCGCCGCCTGTAACGACCTTAATGTCGGTTCTGTTCGCTTCAGAAATCGCCTGCAAAACGCCGATAGAGGTCTCATCGTCCATCGAGTAGACCGCGTCGATGTGATCCACGCTGGTGAGAATGTCAGCAAAGTCAGCCAGACCGTCCTCACGGGTGAACTTCGTCGCATACTCCAGGATCTCCATATCCGGAGCAATCTCCTTCATGGTCTCGGTGAAGCCCTTCTTGCGCAGCTCTGCAACGGAACCGGACGTCGGAACGTCCAGAACCACGACCGTGCCGGTTGTGCCGATCTTGTCGACGATGTACTTGGCGCCCTCGATACCCATGGACTCGTTATCGCCGGAAACACGGTATACGCCGTCCGCCGCGATCTCAATGTCGAAGTTGACAACGACGATGCCGTCATCGATCGCCTGCTGGATCGGAACCTCCATGCCCTCCCACTGCGGGAACGCAACAATCGCTTCAGCACCCCAGGACTTGAGGTCATCGAGCTGAGAGGTCATTTCCTCCGCGTTGTTGCTGGTGAACAACTTGTACTCAACCTGATCGGAGAGCTCCTTGCAGCGCTGCTCAGCATTGTACGCAACGCCTGCAACCCAGCCGTGTGTGACGGCCGGAGCCAGAATGCCGATCTTCTTGAGTTCGCCTGCAGTCGTCTCAGAAGACTCCTCAGCAGAAGACTCGGAAGTTTCCGAAGCTGTGCTGGATTCCTCAGAGGCAGAGCTTGTGGAAGCCGTCTCGCCGCCACATGCTGCGAAAGACACGCAGATCAGCGCGAGAGCAAGAATGATGCTCAGTACCTTTTTCATGTTTGTTTTCCTCCTGTATCTGCGATCTGCCGCAGATAATCTAAAATAAATTATTTGACGGCCTATTTGTAAAAAAATTGTTAAACCGTCTTATACATGGGTATTCTACTCTCTGTCTATCCCTTTGTCAATCTCTTTTATACTTTTTTTAGTGAATTCTTGCTTTTTGTTGCGGCGGTATCAGGAAAGCTTGGTGTTTTCCGTTTTTTGAGATCACACAATCACAATCCGTTCAATCTGCACTGCGTTTTCTGCGGACAAATAAAAAGAACCCAAACACCGATTGATGCTTGGGTTCTGTTGGTGGAGACGGACGGGATCGAACCGTTGACCTCTTGAATGCCATTCAAGCGCTCTCCCAGCTGAGCTACGCCCCCGTTTGGTACTTGAGCATTATACCATCTTCCGATATAAATTTCAAGCCCTTTTTCAAATTTTTATCATTCTTTTGTCGGATCAACATAAATGGTCTTGTAGTTTACATAAATTACCATCCCCGGCTTTGCTCCCTGCGGTTTTGAGACGTGGCGAATCTGCGTATAATCGACCGGCACCTGTGCGGAATCCTTGGCGCGGCTGTGGCGTGCGGCAAGCACAGCGGCCTCCTCCATCGCGGTTTCCGTTGGCGCTCTGCCGTCCGTGACAAGCACCGTGTGCGAGCCGGGGATGTTCTTCGTATGGAACCAGATGTCGTTGTTGTTTGCATCCTTCATCGTCAACTTGTCATTCTGGCGGTTGTTACGCCCGACAAGCACCGTGAAGCCGTCGCTCGTCGTGAACTTGAGCGGTGCGGCAATCGGCGGCTGCTTCTGATTCTTTCTGCCGCGCTGCATCCGCACATACCCCTGCTCCATCAGCTCGGTGCGGATCTCACTGAGGTCGCGCTCGTTTTCCGCAAGCGTCAGCGCTTCGAACACGCTGTCGATATATGTCAGCTCGGTCTGCGCAAGGCTGATCTGCTCGGTGAGCTTCTCCTCGGCGGTCTTTGCCTTGCGGTAGTTTTTATAGTATTTCTGCGCGTTCTGCTGCGGCGTCAGCGCCGGATCGAGCGGAATCTCAAGCTCCGGCAGCGCTTCGTCGTAGAAATTCTGGAGCTTCACAGATTTCGCGCCCTTTTCAATCGCGTACATATTCGCGCTGAGCAAATCGCCCATAACGCGGAGTGTGTCGCGCTCTGCGCAGGAGGCGAGCTCTGCCTGCTGATTCGCGATCTTGCGACTGAGACGATCCGCGTGATTCGTAAGCAGGCGCAGCAAGTCCTGACTCTTGACGCGCATACGCTCAATCTGGTCGCGCTCGGCGTAGAAATCGTCCAGCATGCCGGAGAAGCTCGTTTTCTCGGTAACCGTCATGGAGACGCCATACTGGTGGATATCGAGGAAGGCGAAATCCTTCGGCTTTTTCTGCGGATCTGCGACCATAAATGGCCTGCCGGATGCGTCTCGCGCCGTCTGGATCAGCCGCTTTACAAAGTATGCCGTACGCTCGCGCGTCTGCGGCGTCATGCTACGGATAAACACCTCGCCGCCGCGCCCGACGCTGTTCTGAACCTCGCGCGCGACGATCGGCGAAACGCCCTGCAGCACCGCGAGCAATGCTTTGGAAAGCTCCATATCACGCGGGAGCGCATCGATACGCGCCAGAACCTCGTTTTCATCGCAGGAAAGCATGGAGAGCTTATCCTGCGGAGGCGGCAGACGGTACAGAAGCCCGGGCAGAACGAGACGTTCTGAGGACATCTCCGCGTCGACGCGTTTGAGCGCATCGATGATCTTGCCGTTCTCATCGACGAGGATAATGTTGCTGTACCGCCCCATGATTTCCACAGCAAGCGTCAGCTCCACATGGTCGCCGAGCTCGTTCACGCTGTCAAATTTCAGCATCAGCGCGCGTTCAAGCTCCGGCTGTGTGATGTCGAGCAGCTTCGCGCCCTGCAGCTTCTTGCGCAGGAGCATGCAGAGCATCGGCGGCTGCTGCGGGTTTTCGACCGGAATTTTGGTCAGATTGATCCGCGCGCTGTTGGCGCGGGCGGAAATCAGCAGCTTGTGCGCCGCGTCGAAGCCGCGGAACGCGAGGATCAGCTCGTCGCGGTTCGGCTGAAACACCTTATCCACACGCGAGCCGATCAGCGCTGCACCGATTTCCTTTTTCAAATGTCGTAAAAAGACACCGTCCAGTGCCATAAATATCCCCTTTCTTTCCTTTACAGGCTTTCCATTGGCGGGCGCTCACTCTTGGAGACGCGAAACCGCACGCCGGGGCAATGCGCCGTAAGGTAATCGGCAAGCATCTGCCGGTATGGAAGCTCCGTGTGGTAATGACCGGCTTCATACAGCGCCAAACCATCGGCGCGCGCCGCGATCGCTTCATGCTGCTTGACTTCGCCGGTCACAAAGGCGTCTGCGCCGCATTTTACAGCCTCGGCTGCATACTCTCCGCCCGCGCCGCCGACAACGGCCACCGTGCGGATCATCCGGTTCGCCGGCGTGTAGCGCAGACTTTTGAGCCCGAGCGCTTCCTTAATCTGCGCGCCAAACACCTCCGGCGTCATTTCCTGCGTGAGCTCGCCCATATAGGCGATATAGCTGTTTCCTTCCGCAATCACGCCATGCACATTTTGCAGACCGAGTGCCTCGGCAAGCGCATGGTTCACGCCGTACGGATACGCCTTGTCGAGATTTGTGTGCGCGCTGATCACGTTTATGCCGCTTCGGATCAGATCAAAGACGATTGTCCCGCTCGGCACCGCACGCAGCGGCGTAAATATGACCGGGTGATGGCTGATGATGAGCTGCACACCGAGCTCGCACGCTTCGCGCAGCACACGCGGCGTTACGTCGAGGCAAAGCAGCGCATCGGTTACCTCCGCCTGCGGGTCACCGACGAGAATGCCGGTGTTGTCAAAGTCCATGGATTCCGAAAACGGCGCGATCGCATCAATGGCCTTGTAAATCGCTTCAACTGTCATGCTCCGCACAACCTTTCATATAGACGTCAAGGAGCGTCTGCCGCAGCGTTTCGAGTGCCGCTGTGTCGCCGCCCGTGTGCCGAAGCCCCCTGATCTTATTCGATATATTATGCTCCACGCTCCGCGCATATCGCGCGCTGTGCGGGCTGCCCGGCTGAACTTTGCCCATATGCTGGAAAAGCAGCGGAATCTCTGTCATCCGCTCGCCGGTATACGACACGGACAGCACAGAGTAGATCTTTTTCTCGTCGTAAACCGCTTCCTCCCGCTCAATTGCAAACCCACGCTCCAAAAGTCCCGTCCTGAGCTGTGCCGCTGTCGTCATCGGCTGGAGCACGAGATGCTTTTCAGGTGCGCAGAGCCACGGCGTCTCCGCGATAATGCGCAGGATCAGCTCGCCGCCCATCCCCGCGATCACGATGTCATCGGCGTCCGACGATTCCACACCGTGCAAACCGTCTGACAAAACGAACCGCATACGATCTGCAACGCCGTACCGTATCGCGTTGCGCTTTGCGCTCTCGAGCGGCCCCGGATTGATATCCGACGCGACGGCAAACGGCGTTTTCCCACACTGCAGCAGTGCGATCGGGATATAGCCGTGATCCGTACCGATATCCGCAACGCGCGTGCCGGGGCGTACGAACTCCGCACATTTCTCCAACCGCGCTCCAAGCGTCAAAACTTTCTGATGCTCCATCTGTCCCACTGTGTTCCTCCGATTTTTCTCAAAAAAAGCTGCCGCACGGCATACGTCCTGCGGCAGCGCGCTTTCTTCCGGTTATTCCGCGGCCATGTGCGCGTTGATCTCTGCGACGAGCGCATCAGGATCCACGCCGTGCACCAGACAGGCCTGCTCCACGGTCTCCCCCCGTGCCGAAGGGCACCCGAGACAGTGCATCCCCATATTCAAAAAGAACGGCGCAACGGACGGATCCGTATTCAGAATATCCCCGATAACAGAATCTTTTGTAATCTGTGCCATACCAACACTTCCCCCGATCCAATACTCCTGATTTATTATAAGGCCATACGGCTGTTTTTGCAAGTCCCCGCGAGAAAACAAAAATGCCCGGCAAGCTGTGCCGGGCACCGTTTGTTATCTTGCCTCTTTCATACGTGCGAAGCACTCACTGCAATAAACAGGGCGGTCTTCGCGCGGCTTGAAGGGGACGGTCGCTTCCTTACCACACGCTGCGCAGACTGCCGTGTACATTTCGCGCTCAGGCTTTGCGGCGTTTTTACGGTTCTGGCGGCAGGCTTTGCATCTCTGCGGCTCGTTCTCAAAGCCCTTGGATGCATAGAACTCCTGCTCACCGGCTGTGAATACAAATTCTTTTCCGCATTCCTTGCAGATGAGGGTCTTGTCTTCGTACATTTGATTTTACCTCGCTTTGGTCATAATAATAGAATGTTTTGCCCCAATGCGGATTTGCACCGCGTAATTGAAAAACAACGCCAAAAGCTATAGCAGGGCATATCGATCTGTGTCATTTCTGTCTCAGCTTCTTCCTCACGCGCGCCATAGCGTTATCGAACGCCCGCACCGAAATGCCGAGACGGGATTCCACCTCGGAGCGCTTGTACCCGCCGAGATAAAAGGACAAAACTCTCCGCTCAAACGACGAAAGCGAGACATGCGCGGCTTCCAGCATACGATTCATCTCATCACGGCTCTCCAGAAGCGCCTGCGGATCCGAAGCATCATCCGCACCGACCAATTCGACGTCTTCAATGGGAATCGCGTTGTTGAGAAAAGAATTCTTCCGGCTGGAGCTGCGCCGTACAGCACTGACGATCCTGTTGCTGATGCAGCGCCCGGCATACGTCTCAAACGACGCTCTGCCGTCATGCACATAGGTGTTTGCCGCATCCAGTAAGCCAAGAAGGCCCTCCTGATAGAGATCCTCACGCTCAAGGGAAAAGATTTCACGAAAGCTGCATGCTTTAATGCGAATCAGCTTCAGATACCGGGCCACGAGCTCAGAAAAAGCGTCGGGATTTCCATTTTGAAAAGCCCGCACGAGTTCCTCGTCGCGGCCGTGCGCGTATTCCGGCTGATCCATTTTCTGCATGGCAACGCTCCAAATGACTACTGTGTGTTTATCATACTCCAAAGCTTGACAGAAGTCAAGAAGAATATTTATATTCTATACAAATTTTGCTAACCCACTTTTTCAATTTATTTGAAAACGACAAAATACTTTACATCTTGTCAGAAATCGACAATTGGTATATAATGCAGACAGAATGACGCGGCGAAGCACGCGCCGCAAAGCGGAAAGGCGGTTGGATTTATGGTTTCTAAAGCTTTCAGCATGGGGCTTTTCGGTATGCACGCATTTGTGGTAGAGGTTGAATGCGATATCTCCGCCGGTCTGCCCACCTTCGATCTCGTCGGTCTGCCGGACGCTGCGGTGAAGGAATCGCGCAACCGCGTGCGTTCCGCGCTCAAAAATTGCGGCTTCGATTTTCCCGTCAGCCGTATCACGATGAATCTGGCCCCCGCCGACACGCGCAAGGAAGGCCCCGTCTATGACCTGCCGCTGCTGATTGCGCTGCTGAAGGCAACCGGACAGCTCAACGCCAATACGGACGACTGCATCTTTGCCGGTGAGCTTTCTCTTTCCGGCGCACTCCGTCCCGTGCGCGGCGTGCTCTCCATGGCCATCGAAGCCGCAAAGCACGGCTTCCATCATATGTTTGTCCCTGCGGAAAACGCGTTTGAGGGCGCGGTTGTCGCCGGGCTTTCGGTCTATCCCGTGCCGAACATATTCACTCTGCTCGATCATCTGCGCGGCCGGACACCGATCCCGCCTGCAGCACCGTATCAGCCGGATGCCCGGCAAAAAGCCGCCCTGCCTGACTTCGCCGACGTGAAAGGACAGGCGCAGGCCAAGCGCGCGCTGGAAATCGCTGCAAGCGGTGGCCATAACGTGCTGCTGATCGGCGCCCCCGGCTCGGGCAAGAGCATGCTCGCAAAGCGCCTGCCCTCCATCCTGCCGGAAATGCGCTTTGAGGAAATGATTGAAACGACGGAAATCCACTCCGTTGCGGGGCTGCTGCCGGGCAACACCGCCCTGATCGAGAACCGGCCCTTCCGCGCACCGCACCATACGATCTCCGGTCCCGGCCTGACGGGCGGCGGCTCCATCCCGCGTCCGGGCGAGATCTCCCTCGCGCACAACGGCGTGCTCTTTCTCGACGAACTGCCGGAGTTCTCGCGCAGTTCGATGGAAACGCTGCGGCAGCCGCTTGAGGACGGTGTCGTGAACGTATCCCGCGTGAACGGCACCGTGACCTTCCCTTGCCGTGTCATGTTGGTCGCCGCGATGAATCCCTGTCCCTGCGGCTACTACGGGCATCCCACGCGCCCCTGCACCTGTTCGGACGGCGCGGTTGCCCGCTATCTCGGGCGCGTTTCCGGTCCGCTGCTCGACCGCATTGACCTGCATATTGAGGTGCCGCCGGTGGATTTTAACAACCTCTCGAGCACGCGGAAGGAAGAAAGCTCCGCCGATATCAAACAACGCGTTGACGCGGCACGGGCGCTCCAGACGCGGCGCTTCGCCGGCACAAACGTCGCCTGCAATGCGCAGATCCCGCCAGAGCTGCTCCACGAGGTCTGCCGCACCTCTGCCGCGGCAGACGGCCTGCTCAAGAACGCGTTTGAGAAATTCGGCCTTTCGGCACGCGCCTATGACCGCGTGCTCAAGGTCGCCCGCACCATCGCCGATCTGGACGGCTCGAAGGATATCGAAGCAAAGCATGCCGCCGAAGCTGTGCGCTACCGCACGCTCGACCGGAAATACTGGTCCAGATAAATAAAACAGCAAAAGGACTGCTGGCCTTGCGGCTTGCAGTCCTTTTCCTTTAGCGGAACGAACAGTTCGGGATTTCGTATCCGTATGTATTCTTTTTGTAATTCGCACTCGACGGCGAAGCCTCCGCGTAATTCGCATAGGAGAACACTTTCGCTTCTGCGAGACGGCGGTAATACAGACCGGCGTAGCAGTTGCCGCCCGCCACGTGCCAATCAAGCAGATTGCTGCCGAACGTGTATGCGTCCACATAGTTGAGGTCACGCGTGAGTCCGGCGGTATTCGTGAACGAAACGTCGCCCGCACGCACCCATCCGGTCTTGCCGTTTGCAGAAACCTTATACCACGTGTGCTTCATTTGGGCATCGCGGTAGAACTCGAGAATGTTGACGCTGGTGTCCACGGAGAGTGTCGTGACGGTAGACGATGACGCGCTGTGATCGCTGTAAACCGTCAGACTGTCCGCTGTCACCTTGCCGCCATATGGGTTGGAGGCGGAAAGATCCTCCGGCGGCACAACCGCGTTCAGGATCACGGTGCGGACATAGCACTTTGTTGTGCCGTTCCAGAACGATGCACCGACATTATATGAGAAGCTCACCAGCGCATCAAACTGGCACTGGCTCATCAGCAGTCCGTTGCCCGAAATGAACCGATTGACCTCCGTGGTATAAGAGCCACGGTTGATCGTATCCGCGAGCATCGCTTTGGCTTCCGTGCGGGTCAGATCGTTGTAGAACGTCCCGTTTTTACCGACGACATAGCCGTAACCGACCGTCGGGATGTTGCCCGCAAGCGTATCCGGGCTGACAGACGGCACATAACCCTCATACGACGCTATATTTTCCAGCATGCTGTCGCTGATGCGCCTCGATTCGTTCGAGACGCTGACCGCATCCGTTGCGGACACAACCAGAATCGTGAATTCTCTGTACGACGAGCCGTAGCCGCTGCCCGAGCTAGAATAAGCGCGTACCATATAGGTGCCCGGCATACTGACCGAAGCCGACGCCGAAAAGACACGGACATCATTGCTGTCCTGCGATTCTGCGGTATAGCTGCTCGTCTCATAGGTGCCGACGCCCTGAATTTCAAATTTTACCGCCGTTTTCTGCGGATCCGTAACCGCAACAAGATCGAAGCTCGAGCCAGCCGCTATGACATTCGGCGTTGTATAGGCAAAGCGGATCGCTTCAGGCTCCGTGACCGTCACGGTGCAGGAGGCCAGCTCCTTGCCGTTCACGGTCTTGCCGACGATCTTCGCCGTACCGGGCGCAGCGCCATAGACAAACACCTGGTTGTGTGCGTTTGCTTTGACCGTCGCAACGGAGGTATTACTGCTCGACCAGACTACCGTACCGCTGACAGTCGCTTCAAGATAGATCGACTTATACTGCGGAATCTTCGCTGTGGAAGCGGAGAGCGACGCGCTGCCGGCGGAAGGGTCATACGCTGTGACATACTCTGCGGACACATAGCCTTCTTTGCCGGCCGATGTGCGGACATGTACCCAGCCGGTTGTGTTGCGGTCAAGCACCTCCAGAACCGTGCCCGAATCCAGAACCATCAGAACGCTTGTATCGGTGCCCGGGCCTTTGCGCAGGTTCAGGCCGACAGTCGTGCGGACATATTCGCCGGTGGAGGGCGTATTGCTGCCGCCTTCTTCCTCCTCACCGTCGTCCGGATCAGACGGCTTGACCGAGTTGATGTCTCCGGAAATAATTCTCAGATACTGCGCTGCAAAGTAGCCCTCCGTGCCGTCCGAAAGCTTCACCTTATACCACTGACTGTTCGTCGCTTCCGTGACGGTCACCGTTACGCTTGCATCGACCACCTTGATGACGCTGTACGTCGTGCCCGGGCCTTTGCGCAGGTTGATATCCGTCGTAGTCTGGGCCTGCACCTTGCCGTTTGCAGCCGGGGTCGGCGTGGGCGTCGCGGTCGGGTTTGCGGAAGCGGTGCTGCCGGACGTGATTTTGAGGTATTCGGAGAAAAGATAGCCCTCCTTACCGTCTGAAAGCTTCACCTTATACCACTGGCTGTTGGAGGTGTCCGTCACCGTGACGGTCGTGTTCTCCGGCACGACCTTGATGATGCCGTAACTCGTGCCTGCGCCGCGGCGGAGATTTACCCCTGCCGTAGTCTTAGCCTGCATCGTGCCGCTTGGAGCAGACGTCGGAGTTGCCGTGGGCTTTGGCGTTGTCGTTGCCGTATTGCCGGAAAGGATCTTGAGATAAATCGAATAGATATAGCCGGTTGTGCCGCTCGCAGTCTTAACCGCGTACCACGCGGAATTGCTGCGATCCGTAACCGTAACGTGTGTGCCCGAAGCGATCACGCCCTTGGAGGAATAGCTCGTACCCGGGCCGCTGCGCAGATTCACATATTCCGTCGTCTGTGCCGAAACCGAGCCAGACGGAGCCGAGGTCGGGGCCGGCGTGGATGCGCTGGATGAAAGCTTCACATAAGCTGAATACATATAACCGGTTGTACCGTTGGCGAGCTTTACGGCATACCACGAGCTGTTGCTCGTATCCGTAACCGTAACCTGTGTGCCCGAAGCGATCACACCCTTGGAGGAATAGCTCGTGCCCGGACCGCTGCGCAGATGGACATACTCGGTTGTTGTGCCTGATACCGACGAACCGGAGGGCGCCTGCGTCGGCGCTGCAGTGGCGGACGGCTTCGCCGTAGCTTCAGCCGCTGTGCCATCCAGTTTCACATACTGTGCGTACATATAGCCCGTCGTACCGTTTGCGAGCTTCACGGCATACCACGCGCTGTTGCTTGTATCCGTGATTGTGAGCTTCGTGCCGGATGCGATCACGCCCTTAGAGGAATAGCTCGTACCCGGGCCGCTGCGCAGATGGACGTATTCGGTCGTCGTTCCCGACGCCGAAGAACCGGAAACCGCAAGTTGCAGGTATTTCGAATATACGTAGCCGGTTGAGCCACCGGAGGTCTTCACCGCATACCACTCGGCATTGCTTGTATCCGTAACCGTCACGGAAGTTCCGGATGCCAGCACGCCCTTTGAGCTGTAGCTCGTACCCGGGCCGCTGCGCAGATGGACATACTCCGTGGTCTTTGCCGCCGTCTCCTCCGCAGATACAGCAAACGGGCAAGCTGCGAGAAGCAGCGTCAGAGACAAAAGCAATACCAACGCTTTCTTGGCGGTTTTCCGCAGGGGATGCTTCATAAATATCACCAATCCTTACAAACAGAATCTATTAACCGATGGACGGGCCATGCAACAGATATGTCAATACGTTTACAATTATAGCGTAAAAGTTACAACTTTGCAACCTTTTTGAGAAAAATCGCATTGGAAATTCTTAGAAAAAAGCAAAAAAATTACCGGACTTCCTGAGAAATCCGGTAATTCCTGCTATATGCACTGATAAATTACAGCTTTTCGACGATTTCCTTCGTATCGCGCGCGATGACGAGCTCCTCGTTGGTCGGGATGATGTAGACCGCCACCTTGCTGTCGTCTGTGGAAATCTTCTTCTCCTGACCGCGGACGCCAGCGTTGGCTTCCTTGTCAAACTTGATGCCGAGGTACTCCATGTTGCGGCAGATGCGCTCGCGGAGCGTATCCTGATTCTCACCGAGACCGGCTGTGAAGACGATCGCGTCCACGCCGTTCAGCGCTGCGGCATAAGAACCGATGAACTTCTGAATTTGGTAGACGAGCATCTCATGCGCAAGATGTGCGCGCTCGTTGCCCTCGTCCTCTGCCTTGCAGATGTCGCGGTCGTCGCTGGAGATGCCGGAAATACCGAGCAGACCGGACTTCTTGTTGAAGAGGTCAGACAGCTCAGACGGAGACAGGTGCTCCTGCTCGGCAATAAACGTGACGACGGACGGATCGAGCGTACCGGTACGGGTGCCCATCATGAAGCCGTCGAGCGGTGTGAGGCCCATGCTGGTGTCGATAACCTTGCCGTCCTTGATCGCGGTGATCGAGGAACCGTTGCCGATGTGGCAAGTGATAACCTTCAGATCCTTGAGATCCTTGCCCATGAGCTCTGCCAGACGATGGCTGACATAGCGGTGGGAGGTGCCGTGGAAGCCGTAGCGGCGGATCTTATACTTCTCATAATACTCGTACGGAACGGCGAACATATATGCCTTCGGCGGCATGGTGGAATGGAACGCCGTATCGAACACGACGACTTCCGGCACGTCCTTGCCGAAAACGCTCATGCAGGCGCGGATGCCCTGTACGTGCGCGCTGTTGTGCAGCGGTGCGAGCGGGATCAGGCTCTCGATGCCCTCGATAACCTTCTCGTCGACCAGAACGGATTCGCTGAACAGCGAGCCGCCCTGAACGATACGGTGACCGATCGCAGCGACCTCGCCGAGATCCTTAATGACGCCGACTTCGCTGTCGAGAAGCGCATTCTTGACCTGCTCGAAAGCCTCAGTGTGGTTCTTCATGCAGATCTCGATCTTCTTCTCTCTGCCGTCCGCCGTCTTGTGACCGAAAATACCCATTTCAAGACCGATCTTTTCGCAGTTTCCCTTGGCAAGCATCTGCTCGTTGTCCATATCAATGAGCTGATATTTGAGCGAGGAGCTGCCGGCGTTGATAACCAGAATTTTCATTTCGTCTTCCCCCTGTAATGTGTTGTTATGTCGTGCAAAGTGCAAAAAATAAGCGCGCAGGTTTAAAAACGCGGCTTGTCAGTTAATCTGCAATGCTGTATTATATAATAGTACAAATCCGGGGGAATTTCAAGGAGTTTCACGCAAAATGGTTGCAAAAAATAGGATTTCAGGGATAATTTGTGAGTTTAACCCGCTGCACAACGGCCACGCGGCACTGCTGAAGCATCTGCGGCAGGATGCAGACGACCGGACTGTCTGTGTAATGAGCGGAAATTTTGTCCAGCGCGGCGAGGCGGCCGTGCTCGATAAATGGTCGCGCACGCGTCTCGCGCTCGAAAACGGCGCGGATCTCGTCCTGGAGCTGCCGCTTCCGTGGGCGATGGCCGGCGCGGAACGGTTTGCGCTCGGCGGCGTTTCGCTTCTGGCCGCGCTCGGCGGTGTCGATCGTCTGGCGTTCGGCAGCGAATGCGGCGAAACTACGCCGCTGCTGCGGATTGCCGAATACCTGCTCAGCCCGCAGTTTTCCGCAGATATCCGTCCGCATCTTGCTGCCGGGCTGCCGTTTGCTGCGGCGCGCGGCAAGGCAATTGAAAAAGCGCTTGGCGCAGACTGCGCGGCGCTCAATGAACAGCCGAACAACATTCTCGGCATTGAATATTGCAAGGCGCTCACAAAGCGCGGCTCAATGATCACACCGTATACCATTCCCCGGGTGGCGGTCGGCCATGACGCGCAGAATGTCAGCGGGCGCTTCGCCTCGGCAAGTCTCCTCCGCCGCCTGAGTGCCGAAGGTGAAGACATCTCCCCCTTCGTGCCCGAGAACACCAATGCGCGCATCGGTGAACTGCGCGGCGAGAAACGTTATCCTGCGAATATCCGCTATCTGGAGCGTGCGGTGCTCGCATTTCTTGTCACCCTTTCTCCCGAACGACTGCGCACCGTGCCGGACGTCTCGGAGGGCATCGAAAACCGCATCCTCGCTGCAGCCGGCACCGCACCGTCACTTGAAGCACTGTATGACGCGGTCAAAACAAAGCGGTACAGCCACGCGCGCATCCGGCGCATCGTGCTCAGCGCCTTTCTGGGACTTACGGACGATTTGCCCGCTACGCTGCCGTATCTCCGCGTGCTCGGCATGAACGAACGCGGCGCAGAGATTCTCCGCACGGCGAAACCCACCCTGCCCTACGTCACACGTCCCGCCGACGTGAAAAAACTTTCCGCCGACGCACAGCGCATCTTCGCGTTGGAAGCACGCGCCGACGACCTTTACGGTTTCTGCACCGAACATCGCCGCCCCGCCGGACTGGACTACACGGAAAAGCTCATCCGTTTATAAAAATACTCGGCTGCTGCAAAACACATAAAATATAAAAATGGTCGGACAATGCGCTTGCCCGACCATTATTCTTGCCTTTTTTACTTTGTAACTTCGACTGTCCAGCCGAGGGTATCCTCGACCTTACCGGTCTGGATGCCGGTGACGGTGTCGTACAGCTTCTGGCTGACTTCACCGATGCCGCCGTCTGCAATCTGCATGACCTCGTCCTCAAAGCGGAGATGGCCGACCGGCGAAATGACCGCCGCCGTGCCGCTGCCCCAGCATTCCTCGAGTGCGCCGGTACGTGCCGCCTCAACGAGCTCGTCGACGGAGATTCTTCTCTCCTCGACCGGCAGACCCCACTTTTTGCACAGATCGATGCAGGAGGCGCGGGTAACGCCCGGCAGAATGCTGCCGTTGAGCATCGGCGTGACGACCGTGCCGTTGATCTTGAAGAAGATGTTCATCGCGCCGACTTCCTCAATGTACTTGCGCTCGACGCCGTCGAGCCAGAGCACCTGAGAATATCCCTCGTCGTGCGCCTTCATCTGCGCTGCAAGGCTTGCGACGTAGTTGCCGCCCGTCTTGGCTTCGCCGATGCCGCCGCGAACCGCACGGACGTAATCGTCCTCGATCCAGATCTTCACCGGGTCGAGACCGCTTGCATAGTAAGCGCCGACCGGAGAGAGGATGATGATGAACTTGTATGTATTGGACGGACGAACGCCGAGGAACGGATCTGTCGCGATGACGAACGGACGGATGTAAAGCGAGGTGCCCGGTCTTGTCGGGATCCAGTCCGCATCGATGGAAACCAGCGTCTTGATGCCGTTGAGGAAATCGTCCTCCGGAATCTCCGGGATGCAGAGTCTTCTGTTGGAGTTGTTCGCGCGCTCAATGTTCTTGTTCGGGCGGAACAGCAGGATTCTGCCGTCCTCGCACTTGTAGGCCTTCATGCCCTCGAACATTTCCTGACCGTAGTGGAAAACCATTGCAGAAGGCTCAAGAGAGATCTCCTGATACGGCATGATCTTCGGATCGTGCCAGCCCTGCTGCGGGTTGTACTCCATCACATACATATGGTCGGTAAAGATTTTGCCAAAGCCGAGCTTGCTTTCGTCTGTCGGCTTCGCCTTGGGCGCTGTGGTGCGCTCAATCTTGATTTCCTGCATATCAAACACTTCTTTCTTGTTTGGCTTATTTGCTATTTTATCACTTTTGCCGGTTTTTTGCAAGTTTCCGATCCCAAAACTGCATCAAAAAACTGACAAAGAACATCAGACAATTCAAAAAGTTTTTATCTTTTTCTGATGAAATTCAGAGATGGGTACGCAATCCCTTCGGATATTTATTCTTCAGAACGCCGCCGGAGGCCTTGCCAAAACCGGTCACGATGTTGTCCACAGCGACCGCCGTATAGCCGCGCATCCCGTCTGCTGGGATTTCCTCACCGCGCAGAAATACCGGCAGCGCCGGATCGTCGTGCGAAAGCGTCAGCACGCTCCGGCAGTTCTCCACGCGGCTCGCCATAAAGACGCCGTGCGCGGGCTCAATGCGGTTCTTTCTGAGCGTGCCGAATTCCACGCCCGCGCGCAGAACGCCGAGACCGCTCAGGTCGGGTAACTCATCCGGCAGCAGCAGAATGCGGTCTTTGATACACGCAAAGCGTCCCGGTGCGTCCCGGAACAGCTCTTCATAGAGCGCTCGCGCAGATTTCTCCGTCTGCTTATCGGGCTGAGCCGCATACGGCACGGCTGCGGAAGTATTCGGCGCCATGCGGCGAAAGCGCGCCGCGAAATGTCCCTCACCGCCGTCCATCGGAAAGATACGCACGGCGTCCACCCCATACGCAGGACGGCCGAACGTGATCTGCGGCTTCTCGAGCACAAACTCCGGATTCTGCCGCAAGAATGCGCGGGCAACGCCTTCATTTTCTTCCTCGGAAAACGTGCAGGTCGAATAGACGAGCACGCCGCCCTCGCGCACGCAGCGCGCGGCGGAGGCCAAAATCGCCGTCTGGCGCGCGGCGCAGGATGTCACATGCTCTGGGCTCCATTCAGAGACTGCCATGGGATCGCGCCGGAACATGCCCTCGCCGGAGCACGGCGCATCGACAAGCACCTTGTCAAAATATCCCCCGAGCTTCTCCGCGAGCACTTCCGGATAGACCGACGACACAACGGCATTTCGCACGCCCATGCGCTCAAGGTTGGAAGCAAGGATTGACGCGCGGCTGCGCACGACCTCGTTTGACCAGAGCAGGCCACGGTCGCCGGTCAGCGCCGCGATCTGCGTCGACTTGCCGCCGGGCGCGGCACAGAGGTCGAGCACTGTATCTCCCGGCTCCGGCGCGAGCAGCGTGACGGCCGAAGACGCCGAGGGCTCCTGCGAATAGAACGCTCCCGCGTGGTAAAGCGGAAGCGACGCCATCTTGATGTCCTCCGGCGCATAGTACGAGAGCGGTGAAAAAGGCGTCTGGATGAGCGGGAACGGCAGCGACGCTGCAAGCGTTTTTTCATCGCATTTCAGCGTGTTCAGGCGCACGCCGCGCTTGTGCGGCTGCTCGTAGGACGATCGAAACGCGGGATATTCCGCCCCGAGCATCTCCTGCATTCGTTTTTCAAAAGCTGCGGGCAGCTCCATATCTGTACCAATCCTTTCTCACGTTTCGAATCTGCCGCGCATAAACAGGCGGCAGAGCGGCCATACTACCTTTCGGAAGGGGTGATCTTCATGAACAATAACAATTACAATTCCAAAAACCAGAATTCCGGCAGCAACTCTAAAAACTCTTCCAATCAGAGTTCCAACCAGAATTCCAACAGCCAGAACGGCTCTAACCGCGCAAAGAGCAACGCGGAGAACAAGTCCGGCTACGGCAGCCAGCAGAACTGCCGGTAAGCATAACCCGGAAAAGCAGGCGGCTTAACGGCCGTCTGCTTTTCCTTTTTCCGTATTTTCTTCCGTCGTCCCGCCGGATCTGCCCTTGCGCAAGGACTGCATGATCTCGCTGAGCGTCCGGTCATCCGAACGCACCGGCTTGAAGCCCTCACCGGCAATCTCGCCCGCATCGCCGACGATCACAAACGCGTCGGGATCCGTTTCGCGAATGATCTCGCTGATGCGGAATACCTCGAAGCGGCGCACCGCGCAGAATAGCATCTCGCCCTCCTGCTTCAGATAACCGCCGCGCGATTTGAGAAACGTGACACCACGGTCAAGCTCCGTCAGGATGCGCTGTGCAATCTCCTCGTTCTTCTGCGAGATGATGAAGAACATCTTGCCGTTGCCGACGTCCGTACCGTAGAGGATCGCGTCGATGATCTGTGTCGACACAAAAATGACGATGCAGGCGTAAACGGCGCTCTCAATGCTCTGGAACACGAACGCCGAAGCCACGACGATGCAACCGTCCAACGCCAGCATCAGCTTGCCCATCGAAAGATGGCGCAGGCGGTGATTCAGCAGCCGGGCAATCATATCGGTGCCGCCGGTTGTCGCGCCGCGCATAAAGACGAGCGAAAGACCGACGCCCTCGCACACACCGGCGATCAGCGTGATAATCAGCGGATCGCCGTGATATTCCGGCATAAACAGCGCCACCACGTCGATCGCGATGGAGTTCAGCAAAATAGCCAGCGACGTCTTTGCGACGAGCTTATAGCCGATCTCCACGATCGCCCAGATGACAATCGGAATGTTGATGAGCAAAATCACCGTGCCGATCGGCGTGCCGAACAGATAATTCAGCATCGTTGCAATACCGGTCACACCGCCGGGCGCGATATTGTTCGGCGCGGTAAAGCCGTTGACGCCGACCGCGTAAATGATCGAGCCCGCCACCATGAAAAGGACATCGAGCACAAAGCCTCTGACCTTCTGCATCCATTTATTCTCATTCATGATCAAAGCCTCCCGTTTCTAGCGAATCGATGATTTTTGAAAAGAAAAAACGCAGTCTGTCCAGCCGGCCGGAAAGGTACAGGTAGCCGAAAACACATTCAAACGCCGTAGCGCCGTGGTAATCAGCGACGCTGGAATTCTTCGGCACATGCGACACATGCGCATTGCGCCCGCGCAGGCAGATTTCCTGTTCCTCCTGCGTGAACAGCGGCTGCAGAAGCTCTGCGAGCGCTTTGGCCTGAAATTCACACCGAACGAGCTCCACCGCACGGCTGTGCAGCTTTTTGACCGGGCAATTTCCCTTGGAGACGATATACTCCCGCACAAAAAGCTCGTACACGCCGTCGCCGATATACGCGAGCGTCAGCGGGCTGAGCTGCCGGGCGTCCGTCTGTTGATTCAGAAAATTCTCCAAACGCGCACCCTCTTAATCCACAAAATCGAATTCCAGATCGTACATGCTGACGGTATCGCCCTCATGGATGCCCGCCTCGCGCAAGGCGTCGATGACGCCCGTATTGATCAGCACGCGCTGGAAATACTGGAGCGATTCGTAATCGTCAAAATTCACGGTTGAGATCAGCTTTAAGAGCCATTCACCCTCGACGAAGTATACGCCATCCTCCACGCGGATGTCAACGTGCGCCTGTGTGAATTCCTCCGCTGGTTTCACCGGCTCAGGCTCCGCCTCGAACCGCGCGACCGGCGGCAGCGCGGAGAGCATCTCCGTGACCTTGTTGAGCAGCGGGTCAACGCCGTAGCGGATCGCCGCCATGATCGGGAAAAACGCATAGCCCTGTTCTTCGACAAACTTGCGGAAATCCTCCACCTGCTCGTCGCTCGTCAGGTCGCATTTATTGCCCGCCACCACCATCGGCCGCTCGGCAAGCTCGGGATTGAACTTCCGAAGCTCCTCGTTGATGATGCGGAAATCCTCCTTCGGGTCGCGCCCCTCACTTCCGGAGACGTCTACGATATGGATCAGCATCCGGCAGCGCTCCACATGGCGCAGGAACTGATGGCCGAGACCAACGCCCTGCCATGCGCCCTCGATCAGGCCGGGGATGTCCGCCATGACGAACGAGGTACCCGCCTGCATCCGCACGACACCGAGCACGGGCGTGATCGTCGTAAAGTGATAATTTGCGATGTTCGGCTTCGCTTCGCTCACGACGGAAACAAGCGTCGACTTGCCGACATTCGGATAGCCGACGAGGCCAACGTCCGCGAGGAGCTTGAGCTCAAGCTGCAGCTCAAACGCTTCGCCGGGCGTGCCGGGCTTCGCAAAGCGCGGCGTCTGACGTGTCGGCGTAGCGAAATGCGTGTTGCCCCAACCGCCGCGGCCGCCCTTTGCAATCACAACGTCCTCATCCGAAGACATATCCGCCATGATGCGACCGGTCTCTGCATTGCGGATGATCGTGCCGCGCGGCACCAGAATGATGAGCGGCGGCGCGCTCTTGCCGGAGCAGCGCTTACCGCGGCCGTTCTCACCGCGCTCCGCGGTGTATTTGCGCTTGTAGCGGAAATCGGCAAGCGTGGAGAGATTGGTATCCACGCGGAACACAATATCGCCGCCCCGGCCGCCGTCGCCGCCGTCCGGACCGCCGGACGCTACATATTTTTCGCGGTGGAACGCCACGGCGCCGTCGCCGCCGTCCCCCGCCTTTACCTTGATTTTAGCAATATCGATAAACATAAACCGTATACCTTCCTTTTCTGGAGCATTGCATGCGGTGAAAGAAAAAGGGCCTCTCCGCAAACCCGAAGAAGCCCGTTTTTCATCGAAGTATTCGGGGCAACAGGAACAGTATGCCCCCAAGGTTCAGAATTACTGCTCGATCGAGTAAACGCTGACCTTCTTGCGGTCACGGCCCATACGCTCGAAACGAACCTGACCGTCGATGAGCGCGAACAGAGAATCGTCGGAGCCTCTGCCTACGTTCTCACCCGGATGGATGTGCGTGCCGCGCTGCTTGACAAGGATGTTGCCAGCGAGGACATGCTGACCGTCTGCACGCTTGACGCCGAGTCTCTTGGATTCGGAATCACGGCCGTTCTTGGTGGAACCCATACCTTTTTTATGAGCAAACAGCTGAATGTTGATCTTAAGCATTGTCGTAGTCTTCCTTTCGTTTTGATGTCAGACTTCTGTGTAGCGCACACGGAGATGACCGGCATACTGCTCTTCCAAACCGAGAAGATGCAGCTTGAAGCCTGCAAACAGGCTTTGGCACGGACGCGCGTCCGCTTCAGAAACCCTGAACAGCATCTCGCCCTCATCCACACGGAGAGAAACCGGCGTGATGTGCAGAATCTCCAGCACGGTATTCGCCGTCATATACGCCGCAGAAGAAACCGCCGCACAGAGAATATCGCTGCCTTCCTCCGCAAGATCGGAATGACCGACAACGGAGAAGCCGAGCAAAAGCCCTTCGGCGTTTGCGAAAATTTGTGCGCGAATCATTCAAATCAGCCCTGAACGGCTTCGATCTGAATCTTGGTGTAGGGCTGTCTGTGGCCCATCTTGCGCTTCTCGCCCTTCTTTGCCTTGTAGGTGAGAATCGTGACCTTCTTTGCCTTGCCGTTCTTCAGAACCTTGCCTGTAACGGAAGCGCCCTCGACATACGGTGTGCCGATCTTGGTGCCGTTCTCATCGCTGAGCGCGACAACCGGGAACTGAACTGTCTCGTCTTCATTGGCCGCAAGCTTCTCGACGTAGATAACATCGCCGTACTGAACCTTGTACTGCTTACCGCCTGTTTCAATAACTGCAAACATGTTTTCTGCCTGCCTTTTCTTTAGACTCGCTATCGTCGGGCGAACCGTTCACACGGCTGCTTTGGAACCCACAATAAGCGGCTTTACCATAATACCATACACATTCCGGGAAGTCAAGCGATTTTACTCGGTTTTCGTTGTTTTTTCTCCGGTATACAGCACCGAAAGCTGCCCGTCCTTTTCGATCGCTTGGAGCACCCGCCTGCGATCTGAAATGCGCAGCAAAACAGACAGTAGCAGATTGAGCGTCGTCAGAACCGAGAGGAGAATCCACCCGCCAAGTTTCTTCTTTTTGTGCGTGTCTGCACGGCCTCTGCCCTTACTCATGGTGCTTATATTCCTGCTCGCAGTAGAGGCAGCGGTAGCGGTGCGCCTTTTCATCGCAGAGCACAAAGACCTGATCGACGCCCTCCTCGGAGCTTGTGATGCAGCGCGGATTCTTGCAGCGGATCACATTCTTGAGACGCTTGGGCAGCACGATATTTTCTTTCTTCACGAGCACGCCGTCGCGGATGGTGCAGACCGTGATGTTGTTGTCGATAAAGCCGAGCACGTCGAAATTGATGTCGAGATCGCCCTCGATCTTGATGATGTCCTTTTTCCCCATCTTGCTACTGCGCGCGTTTTTGATGATAGCGACACAGCAATCGAGCTTGCCAAGTTCGAGCAGCTCGTAGATGCGCATACCCTTGCCCGCCTGAATGTGGTCGATGACGATACCGTTCTGGATACTGTCGATATTCAGCATGATGTTTCCTCCTCGTAAAGTCCGGGTTCAACGCCGAGCAGCATCAGAATCAGCGCCATGCGGACAAACACGCCGTTCTGCGCCTGAACGAAATACTTGGCGCGCGGATCATTATCCACCTCGACCGCGATCTCGTTGACGCGCGGCAGCGGATGCAGAACAATCAGATCTTCGGGCGCGAGCTTCATCTTCTCGCCGTCAAGAATGTAGCTGTCTTTCAGACGAATGTAATCCTCTTCATTGAAGAAGCGCTCACGCTGAACGCGCGTCATATAGAGCACGTCCAGCTCCGGCAGAACCTCATCCATGGTGCGCACCTCTTTGTATGCGCAGCCGGAGGGCTTCACAACCTCGTCGATGATATAGCTGGGCACATGCAGCTCCTCCGGTGAGATGAACACGAAGCGGATGTTCTCACAGCGGACGAGCGACTTGATCAGTGAGTGCACCGTTCTGCCAAACTTGAGGTCACCGCACAAACCGATGGTCAGGTTGTTCAAGCGCTTTTTCTCGCGCCGGATCGTCAGCAGGTCGGTCAGCGTCTGCGTCGGGTGCTGGTGTCCGCCGTCACCGGCGTTGATAACCGGAATTCCCGCGTACTGCGCGGCGATGCGCGGCGCACCCTCCTTGTTGTGGCGCATCGCGGCAATATCGGCGTAGCAGGAGATCATGCGGATCGTATCCGCCACACTCTCTCCCTTCGAAGCCGAGCTGCTGGCGGCGCTCGAGAAGCCGAGCACCTTGCCGCCGAGACGCATCATTGCAGATTCAAAGCTCAGTCGCGTACGCGTGCTGGGCTCATAAAACAGCGTGGCAAGAATTTTGCCGTCGCATTTGTGCGCGAATGCCTCACGGTCATCGGCAATGCTTTCGGCAAGGTCAAGCAGACGCCGCGTTTCCTCCATAGAGAGATCCAGCGGGTCTACCAAATGTCTGAGTCGATTGCTCACAATATTCAGCCGTCCTTTCTTTTCCGCAAAAAAGCCTCCCCGGACAGCGTCCGGAGAGGTTTTTCATCAGTCTTCGTCTTCTTCCTCGGGCGCGTTCCAGTTATGCCAGACCTGCTGGACATCGTCGTTATCCTCGAGTGCGTCGATCAGCTTCTGCATCTTCAGAATCTGGTCGGGATCGGTCAGATCGGTATACGTATCCGGAACCATCTCAATCTCCGCAGATACGAAGGTATAGCCCTTGGCCTCCAGATCGTCGCGGACGCCGCTGAAATCGGACGGCTCCGTGTTGATCTCAAACACATCCTCATCCGCCTGGAAATCGGATGCGCCTGCCTCCAGCGCGTCACTCATGACGGTATCCTCGTCCAGACCCTCGCGCTCAATCACGATCACGCCCTTTTCCTGGAACATGAACGACACGCAGCCCGTGGTGCCGAGGTTGCCGCCGAACTTATCAAAGTAATGGCGCACGTCGCCTGCGGTGCGGTTGCGGTTATCGGTCAGCGTCTCCACGATTACGGCGACGCCTGCCGGGCCGTAACCCTCATACGTCATGCTCTCGTAATTGTTCGAGTTGCCCTCGCCCGCCGCCTTCTTGATGATGCGCTCGATATTGTCGTTCGGAACGTTATTGGCCTTCGCCTTTGCGATTACGTCCTTGAGCTTAGAGTTGGCTGCCGGGTCAGCGCTGCCGCCCTCTTTAACGGCAACGGCGAGCTCACGGCCGATCTTTGTGAAGATCTTCGCTCTCGCGCCGTCTGTTTTTTCCTTTTTTCTCTTGATATTATTCCACTTGGAATGTCCTGACATGAAGATAACCTGCCTTTATTCACACGAATTCAAGTAATTATAGCATATATCCCGCTCGATTTCAATAGCAATCGCGCGCGCTTTTTCAAAAACGGGATTCTGCGCGCTTACGCCCACATCCGTATCGGGCAGACAGAGCACATCGCGCAGCGTGGTGTTCATCACCGAGAAGCTCTGCCGGAGCATCCGCGCGCAGACTTCCTCTGCAAACGCATCGTGCCGCCCCATCGTGAGGAGCAGCACCGCCTGCCGCGGCTTTTCGATCGCCGGGCGGACGCCGCGCGCAAACCGTGCCTCGAAATACCGTTGAAACCGGTCGATCACGCTTTTGAGCTGCGCCGGAAATGTTAGGTTATACACGGGCGACGCGATGATGAGCAGATCGCATGCCCTGAGAGACGCGTCCGTACCGTCGAAATCGTGCAGAATGCAGCCGTCCGTTTTCTTACAGCAGCCGCACGCCCTGCACGGCGCGACCGGATCTTTGCAGACGTCGTGCTCCTCCACCGTCCACCGCTCTGTGGAAAGTCCGGAAAGAAATACGTCGAGCAGATGCCGCGTCGCACCGTCCGGATGCGGCGACGCAAATAAAACGAGTGCTTTTTTCATGGAGTCACCGCCTTTCACACATAAAACGGGCGCTGCCGCATTATGCAGCAGTGCCCGTAAAGGATTAGCCCTTGACAACGATATTGACGAGCTTGCCCGGCACGTAGATTTCCTTGACAACCGTCTTGCCAGCGATCTCTGCGGCAATCTTTGCGTCGCCCTTTGCGGCTGCGAGCGCGTCGTCCTTCTGGATATCCGCCGCGACCTGCAGTCTCGCACGAACCTTGCCGTTGACCTGCGCAACGATCTCCACCGTATCGTCCTTGCACTTCGCTTCGTCGTACTGCGGCCAACTCTGCTCCGCGACCATACCCGCACCGAGCTGCATGGTCTCCCAGACCTCCTCGGTGACATGCGGTGCGAACGGGTTCAGCAGAATCGTGAACACCGCAAGCTCTGCCTTATTGATAGAGCCCTTGTCGGCGATCACGTTCATCAGCGCCATCAGCGCGGCGATTGCCGTGTTGAATTTGAGGTTCTCGATATCGTAGGAGACCTTCTTGATCGTCTTGTGGAACGCATTCTCCATCTCCGGACGGATCGCATCGCCCTCGATCACGATATTCTGCAGGTTCCAGTAGCGGTCGACAAAGCGACGGCAGCCCTTGATGCCTGCGTTGCTCCACGGCGCGGCCTTTTCAAAGTCACCGATGAACATCTCGTACAAACGCATTGTGTCGGCGCCAAACTCATTGACGACATCGTCCGGATTGATGACGTTGCCGCGGGACTTGCTCATCTTCTCGCCGTTCTCGCCGAGGATCATGCCGTGGCTCGTGCGCTTTGCGTACGGCTCGGGCGTGGGCACCTCGCCGATATCGTAGAGGAATTTATGCCAGAAACGGCTGTACAGCAGGTGGAGCGTCGTGTGCTCCATGCCGCCGTTGTACCAATCGATCTGGTGCCAGTAATCGAGCGCTTCCTTCGACGCAAACGCATCCTTATTGTGCGGATCCATATAGCGCAGGAAGTACCACGAGGAACCCGCCCACTGCGGCATGGTATCTGTCTCGCGCATGGCCTTGCCGCCGCAGTGCGGGCAGGTGGTCTCCACCCAGTCCGTGATCTTTGCAAGCGGAGATTCGCCGTTGTCGGTCGGCTCATAGTAATCGACCTCCGGCAGAACAAGCGGAAGCTCGCTCTCGTCGATCGGCACATAGCCGCACTTCTCGCAGTGCACAATCGGGATCGGCTCGCCCCAGTAGCGCTGGCGCGCGAAGACCCAGTCGCGCAGCTTGTAATTGACCTTGCGGTGGCCGATGCCAGTTTCCTCGAGGTAATCCTTGATCTTAACCTTGGCCTCTTCTACGGTCAGGCCGTCAAGAATACCGGAGTTGACCATCACGCCGGTCTCGCAGTCTGTGAACGCCTCTTTCTCGACGTCGCCGCCCTTGACGACCTCGATAATCGGCAGATTGAACTTCTTCGCGAATTCCCAGTCGCGCGTATCGTGCGCCGGAACCGCCATGATGGCGCCCGTGCCGTAGGAGACAAGGACGTAATCGGAAATAAAGATCGGAATCTCGGTACCGGTCAGCGGGTTGATCGCGCGGACACCCTCGAGACGCACGCCGGTCTTGTCCTTCGCGACCTCGGTACGCTCGAAATCGGACTTCTTCGCCGCTTCCGCCTGATACTTGCGGATCTCGTCCATATTGCTGAGCTTATCTGCCCATTTCTCGATGAACGGATGCTCCGGTGAAACGACCATATACGTCGCGCCGTAAAGCGTATCGGGACGGGTGGTGTACACGGTGAGCGCGTCACCCGCCGTTGTCTGGAAATCGACCTCCGCACCTTCGGAGCGGCCGATCCAGTTCTTCTGCTGCGCCTTGACGCGGTCCGGGTAATCGACGAGATCGAGATCGTCGATCAGACGCTGGGCGTATGCTGTGATCTTGAGCATCCACTGGGACTTGACCTTGTGGACAACCTCGCTGCCGCAGCGCTCGCAGACGCCGTTGACGACCTCCTCGTTTGCAAGCACGCACTTGCAGGAGGTGCACCAGTTGACCGCCATTTCCTTCTTATAGGCCAGCCCATGCTTGAAGAGCTGAAGGAAAATCCACTGTGTCCATTTGTAGTAATCGGGGTCGATCGTGCTGATCTCGCGGCTCCAGTCAAACGAAATACCGAGCGACTGAATCTGCTTCTTGAAACGCGCGATGTTCTTCTTCGTGACCTCCGCCGGATGGACGTGGTTCTTGATCGCGTAGTTCTCCGCGGGCAAACCGAATGCGTCCCAGCCGATCGGGTAAAGGACATTGTAGCCCTCGAGACGGCGCTTTCTGGAAACGACGTCGAGCGCGGTGTACGGACGCGGATGGCCGACATGCAGACCCTGACCGGAAGGGTATGGGAACTCGATCAGCGCGTAATACTTCGGCTTTTCAGAATCGTTGGAGGCGTGGAAAACACCGGCATCCTCCCACTTCTTTTGCCATTTGGGTTCAATTTCACTGGGATTGTACTTCATATCAATCAAATCGCCTTTCTGCGCATAGTTTCAATTGGGAATAAATGTGAGGCTGAGCTTTTCTCCGTCCGCCCATAGTCGGTCGAGATCGTAGAAGTCGCGCGCATCCGTCGTGAAAAGATGCACCACCACGTCGTCGTAATCCAGAACGATCCAGGAATTCGAGCGATAGCCCTCCACGCGTGCGGGCGCTACGCCCTGCTCCTTCAGCTTCACCTCAAGCTCATCCGCCAGCGCGTGCACATGCGTACTGCTTGTACCGTTTGCAATGACGAAATAATCGCCGAGCGAGGAAACGTTCGTGATGCGGATCACATTGATCTGGTCGGCTTTTTTCGCATCGAGAATACCCGCTGCGGTTTTGGCAAGCGTTAAAGAATCCATGCTATGACCACTTTCCTTTCTTCACTTTCAGCCCTTCCCGTGCCGGACTGCCCAGACGGCGTCGTTGTACGCATCGATGGTATCCGGTACAATGGGATCGCGGCTCTTCGCGAGCTCCGTGATGGTGAACGCGATGCCCTCGACAATTGCCTTATCGAGGTTTTTATACGCCGTTTTCCGCATATCCTCCACACCGGGGTAATCCCGATCCTTCGAGATAAAATCGGCGATGAAAATCACCTTTTCGAGCAGTGTCATGTTGTTCCGTCCCGTCGTGTGATAGCGCACGGCGTCGATGATTTCCTCATCCTCTATCCCGAGCACACTCCGGATATAGACCGCACCGCCAATCGCATGCCAGAACTTTTTGGCTGAAAGCTCGACATCATTCATGATTATACCAAAGTCCGAGATGATTTTCAACTGTTTCTCTGCGGGTGTGTCCTTTAAAATATCGTGCAGGATACCGGCGATCTCCGCTTTTTCCGTGTCCGCGCCGTATTTCTTCGCAAGCTTCACGGCCTCCTGCGATACATTCAGCGAATGCTCGAAGCGTTTCTCTGAAAGCATGGGCCTGATGATTTTGATATATTCTTCCTTTTCCTTCTTTTTCACGGCCGGTAAAGCCCCCTTTCCCGGATATACTGTTCCACGCGCTCCGGTACAAGCCCGGAAAGGCTCTCTCCCAACTCCAACCGCGCGCGGATCTCTGTGGAGGACACCGGCAGATACGGGATATTCTGGATGATATAGCTGAACGCCGGATATGTCCGCCTGATTTCCTCGCCGTGGCGCACGAGCTTTTGAAAGCTGCCGTAATCGCGCGGCGCGGCGCAGACCACCGCAGCGCGGAAGATGCGCTCCGGATGATACCAGCGCTCAACGGTCAGAAACATATCCTCCCCCATCAAGAGAAAAAGCTCGTCCTTCGGGTACTTTTCACGCAGCGTCGTCAGCGTATCGGCCGTATAGCTCCGACCGCCGCGCCGGATTTCAATATCCGATACCTCGACGGGGCATTCCGCGATGTCCGCCGCCGCGATCCGGCACATCTCGAGCCGGTCATCGCTGGACGCGAGCTGATGGGCTTCCTTGTGCGGCGGCGTGCCGGTCGGGATCAGCATCAGGCGGTCGAGCGCCAGCCGCCGGGCAAACTCCCGCAGCAGATGGACATGCGCCAGATGGATCGGATTAAAGGTTCCGCCGTAAATTCCCGTTCTCACGAAAACGCCTCCGTTTACGCTTTTTTCACTTTAGGCAGCACGATTTTCGGCTCTTTCGGATGGCGCTTGTACAGCGCAAATTTTGATCCGATGACCTGTACGACCTCGCTCTCGGTCTGTCTGGCGAGCTCCTCCGCCGCTTCGCGCGCAGAAACCGGCGCCGTTTCGAGCACCTTGCCCTTGATCAGCTCTCGCTTATAAATCGCGTCTGCCGCCTGCTTCGTAACATCCGCATCAATGCCGCCCTTGCCGATCATGAGGATTGTGTCTTCATTCACGGCGAGCGCGCGCAGATACGCTCTCTGCTTACTTGTCAGCATCTTTTTTACCCTTCCTTATTCTTGAGATAGTTTTCGAGTTTTTCCGCAAACAGTCTGAGAGACTTGCCGCGGTGGCTGACGGCGTCCTTTTCCGCCGCCGTCGCTTCACCGAACGTTTTGCCCGCGCAGCTTTCTTCGGTGCAGATAAAAATCGGGTCGTAACCGAAGCCGCTTGTGCCGCGGCATTCGTGCGCGATGCGCCCGTAGCAATAGCCCTCCGCCTCCAGAACATCGCCGTTCGGGAACACACAGCAGATCGCGCTCGTAAAGTGTGCGCCGCGTTCCTCCTCCGGCACGCTCCGGAGCTTTTCGAGCACCGTCTTTTTCCGCTTGCCCTCCTCGGCATAGCGCGCGGAATACACGCCCGGCTCGCCGTTCAGCGCGTCGACGGACAGGCCGGAGTCGTCTGCGATGCACGGCAGTCCCGTCTCGTCGCACGCCGCCTTTGCCTTGATGTATGCATTTTCGCGGAACGTCGTGCCGGTCTCCTCCGCCTCAGTCAGCTCCGCCGTGCGGATTGTCACGCCGAGCGGTGCCAGAATGCGGCTGAACTCCTCCACCTTGTGCTTATTGTGTGTCGCAATAATCATATCCATATTGATGTATCCTTTCTTTACAAAACGCCCAGTTCGCGCGCCGCCTGCTTGAGATGCGCGTCAGTGACTGCGCCGCCCTCGGCGAGTTTCTCCGCGCGCAACAGACAAGACAGCGCGAGGTTTTCCCCGGTTACAAGCTGCTTTGCGATCGCAGGTGCCCAGACGGATGATTTGTGCAGCAGACCGGATTCCTCTATCTCCCGCACCACCGCCGCGTTATCGTACGGCACGCGCACGAGCTGCGGAACCCAGCTTTTGCTGTCCGATTCCAGAAACGCCATTTCGCTCTGCGCCACGCCGCAAGTCTGCACACCGACCGAGCCGGGATTGACATAAAGTTTATTCTCCAAACGCTCCGTAAACGGCTTGTGGCTGTGCCCGCCGAGCAATACCAGCTCCTCCACCTCGTGCAGAACGCGCGCCGCCATGCCGTTGCCCAGCTCCAAAAGCACGCGCGTCTTATACGGCGCACCGTGGCAGATGCGGATCGCGTCGTGCCCAGGCAGGCGGATGACGTCGGTGATCGGCAGCGCGTCGATGAATTTGAGATCGTCTGCCGTCATGTTCTCATAGGTGTAGAGCAGCGAGCCGGTCGTGGATTGATAATTCCAGTCGCTGCCGTTTTTATGGTGATCCAGAATATATTCTTCCCGATTGCCCTTCACGAAACGGCAGTCGTGCTCTTTTTTCGCTTCGTAGAGCAGCTCCATCGTTTTGTGCGGGTACGCGCAGTCGGAAACGTAATCTCCGAGGAAAATCCATACGTCCGCCTTTTGGCGCTCCGCTTCCTGAAAGCAGGCCTCAAGCGCCAGATGGTTGCTGTGGACATCCGAGAAAACCGCCAGTCTCATGACTGCTCCGGGCGCTCAAACAGCGCGCGGGCAAAGTCCGCCGCGTCGAACGGCTGCAGGTCGTCCACCTGTTCGCCGACGCCGATGAACTTAACCGGCAGGCCGAGATCCTCGCGGATTGCGAGCACGACGCCGCCCTTTGCGGTGCCGTCGAGCTTTGTGAGCACGATGCCGGTCAGCCCGGCCGCTTCCTTGAACTCGCGCGCCTGATTGACCGCGTTCTGGCCGGTCGTCGCGTCGAGCACAAGGAGCACCTCCTTGCTGCAACCCGGAAGTCCCTTATCGATGATACGCGAGATCTTCGAGAGCTCGTCCATCAGGTTTTTCTTATTGTGCAGGCGGCCTGCCGTGTCGCAGATGACAACGTCTGTATGGCGGGCCTTTGCCGCGGAAATTGTGTCGAACACGACGGCTGCCGGGTCCGCGCCCTCCGCATGCTTAATAATCGGCACGCCGGCGCGCTCCGCCCAGACCTCGAGCTGCTCGATCGCCGCCGCGCGGAACGTATCCGCCGCGCCGAGAATGACCGATTTGCCCTCCTTCTTGAGGCGGGAGGCGATCTTGCCGATCGTTGTCGTCTTGCCGACGCCGTTCACGCCGATTACGAGAATCACGGACGGCTGCGTGTCGAGATGCAGCGCGTTGTCGCCGTCGATCATCTCCGTGACGACCTCGCGCAGCAGATCCATGATCTGATTCGGATCGGTCACACCGCGCTCCTTCACGCGCGCGCGGAGCGTATCACAGATGCGGGTCGCCGTGTTGATTCCGACATCCGCCATGACGAGCAGCTCCTCCAGCTCCTCGAACAGATCCTCGTCAATCTTCGTGAACGCGTGCAGCATCGAAGTGATCTGATTGCTGATGCTGTCGCGGGTCTTTTTCAAGCCCGCCTTGATTTTGTCAAAAAAGCCCATACCGGCACCTCTTTCCTGAATTCTATATCGTTACAGCCCGAGTTTTTCCTCAACCTCATGCGTGCGCAGGGACAAAAGCTTCGAGATGCCCTGATCCTGCATCGTGACGCCGTACAGCACATCGGCTTCCTCCATCGTGCCGCGCCGGTGCGTGATGACGATGAACTGCGTATGCTCGTTCATGCGGCGCAGATAGTTGGCGTAACGCGTCACATTCACATCGTCGAGCGCCGCCTCAATCTCATCGAGCACACAGAACGGCGGCGGACTGACACGCATGATTGCGAAATAGATGGAAATCGCGACGAGCGCCTTTTCGCCGCCCGAGAGCAGCTCGATATGCGAGACAATTTTGCCCGGCGGGTGCACCTTGATCTCGATGCCGGAATTGAGTATATCCGACTCATCGGTAAAGAGAAGCTGCGCCGAACCGCCGCCGAAAAGATCTTTGAAAATCTTGCCGAAATTCTCGTTGATCACGGCGAACCGCTCGGTAAACTGCGTCTGCATCTGACGTGTCAGCTCGGCGATCAGCTTCAAAAGCTCCGCCTTCGACTTCTCCACGTCATCGGTCTGCGCTTTCATGAAGCGGTACCGTTCGGACACTTCCTTATATTCGACGACCGCGGCGACATTGACTGCACCGAGCGCCTTAATCTTGTTCTTCAGCTCCGTCAAACGGCGCCGCGCGGCGGGGATATCCTCCACCGTGATGCCGAGCTCTTCCGCCTCGCGGCGTGTCAGCTCGTATTCCTCCCAGAGCTTTGCGATGATCGAATCGTACTCGCGGCTCAGGTTCTGGAGCCGCTCTCTGAGACGCGCAACCTCTAGGCCGATGCTTTCGCGCTGTGCGCTCGTCTCCCGTTCTTCCAGACGAAGCTCGCCTGCCCGTTTTTCGAGCGAAGCGCGCTTTTCCGCGATCTGTTGCACCGCGCCGCGCTTCTCTTCCGCCGCAGTGCGCAGCGCCTGCGTTTCGGCTTTGAGCGCTTCGATCGCCGCCGCGCGCTCTGTCGTATGCGCCCGGCACGCTTCGATTTCACTTTCGAGCAGCTTTACACGATCCGTACGGTCTCCCCGGCGCGCTTCAAGCGCCAGAATCGCCGCTTCCAGCGTCTCCTTATCCTTCTGCACAGCAAGCCCCGAAAGCCGAAGCTCCTGCAGATGGCGCGCCATCTCGTCGCACCGCTGCATCTGATCCGCCCGGCTGCCCGCCATTGATTCCATGCGGGCGCGGGCTTCGCAGGCCTTTTCCTCGAGCGATGCGGCCTCATCTTTGGCCCGCTCAATCACATCATTCAGCGCGCCGATACGCCCATCGGCATTGTTCTTTTCTTCAAGAAAGTTCTGCCGGCTGCGCTTTTCCGCCGCCACATCGCGCTGCGCACGTGCGGCTTCAGCGGTAAAGCGGATCTTATCCTCGCCGAGCATGGTCAGCTCGCTGCGGGCCGTATCGAGCTGCGCCGCAGCGTGTGCTGCCTCCTGCTGTGCCTCGCGGAACTGCCCAGCGGCTTCCTGCGCCGCAGCATGCAGTTTTTGCGCCTCCTTCCGGATGCGCTCGATTTCGCCCGCACGGCTCAGAAGCCCGGAATTGCGCGCCGCAGAGCCGCCCGTAAATGAGCCGCCCGCGTTGACAACCTGTCCATCCAGGCTGACGACGCGATAGCGGTACCGGATCTTCCGCGCGATCTGCGCTGCACTGTCGAGCGTTTCGGCGACAACCGTGCGTCCCAAAAGGGAATCGCGGATCCCGGCGTACTGCGCGTCACACGAGCAAAGCTCCGACGCGACGCCGACGAATCCCGGCTGCCCGGCAAATTCGCGTTTATCGAGCGCCGTGCCGCGAATGGTGTTCAGCGGCAGGAAGGTCGCGCGGCCAGAATTGCGCTGCTTTAAAAGATAGATGGCCGCCTTGGCCGACTCCTCGGAATCGACGACAACGTTCTGCATCGCCGCGCCGAGCGCCGTCTCGAGCGCCACCGCGTATTCACGCGGCACATGCAGAAGGCGCGTCACTGGGCCGTGGATGCCCTGCAGATTGCCGCGCTCCCGCTCGCGCATCACCGTCTTGACGCTCTGGGTGAAGCCCTCGAGGTTTCGCTCGAGATCCTCCAGCAGCTTTGCGCGGCGCTCCTGCTCGTTTGCGTCGAGCCGGAGACGGTCCGCCTCAGCCTTCGCCGCCTCGACCTTCTTCCGGCGTGACTCCAGCCGTAGCTCGTAACCGCGCACGGCGTTTTCCGCAGTCTGTATGCGGCTGAGCGTGTCGGAGAGCATCGTCTGCAGCTCTGATTCTTCTTTTTCGAGCGCCGCGATCCGCGTTTCGCTCTCACGGATGGCCGAATCGACCGTATCGGCGCGTGAGCGAATTTCCTGCACGGAAGATTCTGCCGATGTCTGCCGCACGCGCGCTTCCGCCAGCGCGGCATTCAGCTCCGCGAGCGACGCGGAGACGGCGTCAATCTCCTTTGTGGCGCTGTCCGTTCCCGAGCGCAGCGCCTCGAGCTCCGCGGTAAAGGCAATGAAATCGGAATTATGCCGTGCGATTTCCGCTTCCTTTGCTTTCACCGCCGTCTCTTTTTCAGCGATTTCGCGGCCGATCTCCTTCTCGGACATCGCCGCCTCTTCGATCTCCGCAGTCAGGCGCGCAACCGTCTCAGCGTCATGGCGTATGTCGTTTTCAATGACCGAGATCTCGCCTTCCTTGCGCGTTGCGTCTTCGTCCGCTGCCGCCGCTTCACTGCGCACGGTCTCCATCTGCACGGTGCAGCCGTTTGTCTCCGTAAAATTGCGCTCGATCTCCTGCGCAAGCTTTTCAAGCGCCGCCTCAGCCTCCTGATACTGGCTCTGCGCAATAGATATTTTTTCTTCGGCTTCGCGCACAACCCTGCCGGAGCGGTTCAGCGTTTCGAGCCAGAGACCGATCTCAAGCTTCTTCTTTTCCGCATCAAATGCGATGAATTTCTCCGCTTTTTCGGCCTGAACGCGCAGCGGCTCAACGCGTCCCTCAAGCTCAGAAAGGATATCGCGCAGGCGGATGAGATTCTCTTCGGCTTTCTGCAGACGGCGCTCCGCCTCCTCCTTGCGATACCGGTAGCGCGAGATGCCCGCCGCCTCTTCAAAAATTTCGCGCCGGTCCTCACTTTTTGCGGCGACGATGCTGTCGATCTTACCCTGACCGATGATCGAGTAGCCATCGCGCCCGAGGCCGGTGTCCATAAACAGCTCGTGCACGTCGCGCAGACGCACCATCGTCTTGTTGATGCGGTACTCGCTCTCGCCCGATCGATAGAATCGGCGCGTGATCGCCACGGTGTCGCCGTCAAAGTTCAATCGTCGGTCTGTATTGTCGATCGTGATGGTGACCTCTGAAAAGCCCTGCGCCTTGCGCTGCGGCGTACCGCTGAAAATGACATCTTCCATTTTGGAGCAACGCAAAGCGCGCGTGGATTGCTCGCCGAGCACCCACCGCATCGCGTCGCTGATATTGCTTTTGCCGCTCCCGTTCGGTCCGACGACCGCCGTGATGCCCTTCTCAAATGTCAGGAGCGTTTTGTCCGGAAAGGTCTTGAAGCCCTGTAATTCCAGAGATTTAAGAAGCATGGATTCACCTGCCTAAAGTATCCTGAATGTTCTGCCGGGGACGTCCGCCGCCGGCCGAATCTGGACGGAAAAATCCGCCGACAGAAGCGCTACGAGATTCTGCCGCTTCTGTCCGATCGCCGTGGAAAGCATGCGGGGATTGACCTCCACCACCGCTTCCCGGACGCCGCATTCCCTCAGCGCCGCCATGAGCTGCGTCAAAAAAATGCGGCTGCGGCACAGTTCCATAAACGCCGGGTGGTACGGCCCCGCAACGCGGTTTTCGAGCTCTTCGCTCGCGTGCAGACCGACGCGGATCAGCCGCACGCCCTGCTCCTCGATCATTGGGATCAGCTTCGCACAGAGCGAAACCGCGTCCTCGAGCGTCTGCGGCACATACTGCCCCGCGCGATACCAGTCGCATAACTGGGTGTTTTCGAGCACGATGGTCGGGTAGATCCGCATGGTGTCCGGCATGAGCGCCAGAAGCGCTTTCGCGGTCGCGACTGCTTTCTCGTCGCTGTCGCCGGGCAGACCGGTCATCATCTGCAGCCCGAGCTCGAAGCCGTATGCATGAATCAGCGCCGATGCGCGGCAAACGTCCTGTGCCGTATGCCCGCGCCGGTTTATACTGAGCACACCATCGTCCATCGACTGCGCGCCGAGCTCAATCGCCGTCACGCCGTACGCTTTCAGAAGCGTCAGCCGTTCGCGGTCGATCGCGTCCGGGCGCGTGGAGCAGCGGATACCGGCAAAGCCGTACCGTTCGCACGCATCGTGCGCCACACGGAGCAGGTCGGTCATATAGCAGCGGTCAATCGCCGTGAAGCTGCCGCCGAAGAAGGCGATCTCCGTGTTCTGCACGCGCGCCCCCATCTGCCCCGCCGCGCGGCGAAGCGTTTCCTCCACCGACTGCACGGTCGGCTGCGTGCTTTCGCCCGTGATGCGCCGCTGGTTGCAGAAGCTGCACTGCTCGGGACAGCCGCTGTGCGGGATAAAAACCGAGATATTTGCGTGCTTAATAGCCCATCAGCTCCAATGCCTCGCGTGCGGCCTGCTGCTCGGCTTCCTTTTTGCTGCGTCCGCCGCCCTTGCCGATCACGTTGCTGTTCAGATGAACTTCCACCGTGAAATGCTTGTCGTGGTCGGGGCCGTGCTCGCCGGTCAGAACGTATTCGAGCCGCTCGCCGGGATTCTGCTGGATGATCTCCTGCAGCATTGTTTTGTGATCTTTGAACGGCCGCTCGCCCGCCGATTTCGCCGCAGGCTCGATGAAGCGCAGGACGAAGCGCTTTGCCTCCTCGAGGCTGCCGGAATCGAGATAGATCGCCGCCGTGATGGATTCAAACACGTCCGCCAGAATGCTCGGGCGCTCCCGGCCGCCGGAATGCTGCTCGCCGTGGCTCAGGCGCAGCAGCTCGCCCGCGCCGAAGCTGCGCGTAAAGCCGCAAAGAGACTTCTCGCAGACGAGAGACGCGCGCTTTTTCGTCAGCTTACCCTCGGGCAGATCGGGAAACGCCGTGTACAGGTATTCCGCCGTCACAAAGCCGAGGATGGAATCGCCCAGAAACTCCAGCCGCTCGTAACTGATCGTTCTGCCGCGGCTCTCGTTCGCGTAGGAGGAATGCGTGAGCGCCGTCTGGAGCAGCGTACGGTCGCGAAAGCTGTATCCGATTTTCTTTTCAAATTCTTCGAGTGATTTCATACACAAATCCTATGTTCAGTTTTATTCGTCTTCCTTATGTTCCGCCGCCGCGCGGATCTCGTCGATGATGTTCGACTCCGCATATTTCACTGTGAGCGCGATCGCGTTTTTCAGCGTGTTCGCCTTCGCACTGCCGTGCACCTTGAATACCGGCTTTGCGCAGCCGAGGATCGGCGCGCCGCCGTATTCGTTGTAATCGAGCTGCTTTTTGAGCGCCTTCATGTCGTTCAGCACGACGGCAGCCGCCAGCTTGTTCTTGAGATTCTTCTTGAAAACCGCTTTGAATTTATCCATGAGCGCCATCGCGACGCCCTCGTACATTTTGAGCATGATGTTGCCCGTAAAGCCGTCGCAGACGACGACGTCCGCCGCGTCATACGGGACATCCCGCGCCTCGATGTTACCGATGAAGTGGAGGTCGCGGCGCGCGGAAAGCAGTTTATACGCCTCGTGCTGAAGCTCGCCGCCCTTGTGCTCCTCGGTGCCGACGTTTGCGAGGCCGACACGCGGATTCTGAAGCCCCATGACCTTCTGCATGTATACCGAGCCCATCAGGCCGAACTGTTCGAGCATTTCAGGCCTGCACTCATTGTTCGCACCGCCGTCCGCCAGCATGAAGAAGCCCTCTGATTTCGGCATCAGCGGCGCAAACGCCACGCGCTTGATGCCCTTGATGCGCTTGACGATCAGTGTGGAGCCAACCACCAGCGCGCCGCTGTTTCCGGCGGACGCAAAAGCATCTCCCTTTCCCTCGGCGAGCGCACGCAGACCGACCGCCATCGAGCTGTTCTTTTTCGCGCGCATGATATCCGTCGGCTCATCCTCCATCGTGATGACGTCCGGACAGTCGAGAATCTCAAAACCCTGGATATCGACGCCGACACGCGACGCAGCTTCTTTGATCTTTTCTTCTCTGCCCGAAAGCACGATCTGTACCCCGAGCTCGTCCGCTGCCATGCGGCATCCCTTCAGAATTTCGTCCGGCGCGTGGTCGCCGCCAAAGGCGTCCACAATGATTCTTTTTGCCATACCCATACAGCTCCTTCCCTATTTTCAGTCTTTCATACCGTTTTCCGCAAGGCATGTATCCAGATCATCCAGCGCACGCCCGGCAAACGCCTCGTACCGCGCGCGCTTGTCGCGGATATGCGGCTCGATCGGCGGAAAAATGCCAAAGTTCGCGCCCATCGGCTGGAAATCCTTCGATTCGCTGTGCGCCACATGGCCCGCCAGCGCGCCCATCATCGTCGTTTCCGGCAAAATCAGCGGCGTTTTTCCCTCGAGCCTGCGCACCGCGTTAATGCCCGCAAGGATGCCCGAGGCCGCCGACTCCATATAGCCTTCCACACCGGTCATCTGCCCGGCAAAAAACAGTTCCGGTCGTTCCCGCAGAGAGAAATCCGCGTTCAGAAGCTTCGGCGAATCGAGGAACGTATTGCGGTGCATCACGCCGTAGCGCATGTATTCCGCGTTCCGCAGACCCGGGATCAGCCCGAACACACGCTTCTGCTCGGGGAATTTCAGGTTCGTCTGAAAGCCCACGAGATTAAAAAGCGTTTTTTCCTTATTCTCCGTGCGAAGCTGCACAACCGCCCATGGACGGCGCCCTGTGCGCGGATCGCGCAGGCCGACCGGCTTTAGCGGGCCGAACCGAATGGTGTCGTGTCCGCGCTGCGCCATGACCTCGATCGGCATACAGCCCTCGTAGACCTTCGGGTTCATCACATCGAAATCGTGTATCGGCGCGCGCTCCGCCGTGACAAGCGCTTCGTAAAATGCCTCATATTCCTCTTTGTTCATCGGACAGTTGATGTAATCGTCGTCGCCCTTGTCGTAGCGCGATGCCGTGAAGCAGTGCTCCATGTCGAGACTTTCGCGTGTGACGATCGGCGCGGCCGCGTCAAAAAAGCTCAGCGCACCGCCGCACAGCGATGTGATCTTTTCAGCAAGCGCATCACTTGTCAGCGGACCGCTCGCAATCACGGTCACGCCCGTCTCCGGGATGTCCGTGACCTCGCCCGTGATGACCTCGACATTCGGATGCGAGCGGATTTTCTCCGTTGCCATCTCCGAAAAGAGGTCGCGATCGACGGCCAGCGCGCCGCCGGCCGGCACACGCGCCTCTTCGGCGCATGTGGTCAGCAGCGAGCCGAGACGCCGCATTTCTTCTTTTAATAGCCCCGCCGCGCTGTCGATACGCGCCGCTTTGAGCGAATTGGAGCAGATCAGCTCCGCAAAGCCCGCACTCTTATGCGCCGGAGAAAACTTCACCGGCTTCATCTCGTGCAGACGGACGCTATAGCCGGCGTTTGCGATCTGCCACGCCGCTTCGACGCCGGCAAGCCCGGCGCCGATCACCGTGACGGTCTGTTCGTCATTCCTCATCATCTTTTTTAAACGTATAGGTACAATCCGGCGTGACGCAATACAGCGTCTTCGCCTTATCCTTCTTCTGCAGCAGCACCTTGCCGCAAACCGGGCAGATCTGATCCGACGGCGGATCCCACGAAACGAAATTGCACGCCGGGTATTGGTCGCAGCCGTAAAAGACACGGCCGCGCTTCGATTTCTTCTCAATGATCTTGCCGCCGCATTTCGGACAAACCGCGCCGGTATCGTTGACGATCTTCATGACGGTCTTGCATTCCGGATAACCGGAGCAGGCGATGAATTTGCCGTAGCGTCCGAATTTGACGACCATCGGCTTGCCGCAGTTCGGGCAGACGTAATCCGTCTGATCCTCCTTGAGCTGGATCTTCACGCCGTCCATTTCAGTTTTGGCCTTTTTCAGCGTCTTCTCAAAGTCGCCGTAGAAATCGTGCAGCGTCTCGACCCAATCGGTCTGACCGCTCTGCACCTCGTCAAGCTCCTTTTCCACCTCGGCGGTGAACTTGATGTTGACGATTTTCGGAAAACGCTCTTTCATCAGCTTCGTGATGACCTCGCCGAGCTCCGTCGGCTTGAAAGACTTGCCCTCGCGCGTGACGTACTCGCGGCTCGTGATCGTCGTGATCGTCGCGGCATACGTGGACGGACGGCCGATGCCGTTCTCCTCAAGCGTCTTGATCAGCGACGCTTCGGTGTAGCGTGCGGGCGGCTGCGTGAAGTGCTGGCTGCCCTTGAGCTCGCGCACCTTGAGCGCCATGCCGGCCTCGAGCTTCGGCAGATCCTTGCCCTTTTCCTCCTCAACGTCGCGGCCCTCCTCGTAGAGCACCGTGTAGCCGTCGAACGCGACGTTGTAGCCGGATGCCTTGAAGATGTAATCGCCGGCAGAGATGACCGCCTGTGTCGTATTGAGCACACAGTTTGCCATCTGGCAGGCAACAAAGCGCTCCCAGATCAGCTTGTAGAGCTTATACTGGTCTTTGGTCAGCGACGCTTCCACGTCCTTCGGCGTCAGCGCCACGGAGGTCGGGCGGATCGCCTCGTGACCGTCCTGTGCGTTGGCGCGCGCCTTGTAGTGGCGCGGCTTCGCGGGCAGATAGCTCTTGCCCCAACGGTCGCCGATGAACTGCACCGCCTCCTGCACGGCGTCCTCGGAGAGGCGCAGCGAGTCGGTACGCATGTACGTGATCAGACCGACCGCGCCCATGCCCTGAATCTCGACGCCTTCGTAAAGCTCCTGTGCGGCCTTCATCGTGCGCTTCGCCTGGAAACCCAGCTTGCGCGACGCCTCCTGCTGCAAGGTGGACGTGATAAACGGCGGCGCGGGCTGCTTGTTTTTCTTGCCCTTCTTGACGGAGTCGACGGTAAACGACGCGTTCTCAAGCGCCGCCAAAATTGCATCCGCCTGCTCCTTATTTGTGATCTTGATTTCGCCGCTGCGGTCGCCGTAGAACGATGCACCGAAGATGCTCCGCGAGCCCTCGGCGGTCAGACGCGCGTCGATCGACCAGTATTCCTCCGGCTTAAACGCGCGGATCTCCTCCTCGCGGTCGACGATGATGCGCAGCGCAACGGACTGCACGCGCCCGGCGGAAAGGCCGCGGCGGATCGTCTTGGCGAGGAATGGGCTGAGCGAATAGCCGACGAGGCGGTCGAGAATGCGGCGCGCCTGCTGGGCGTTGACGAGGTTCAGGTCGATGGAGCGCGGATGCGCCATGCCCTCCGTCACGCCGGTTTTGGTGATCTCATTGAAGGTGACACGGTTCATCTCGTGCTCATCGAGTCCGAGAATATACGCAAGATGCCACGAAATCGCTTCTCCTTCACGGTCGGGGTCGGTTGCGAGGTACACGGTTTCGGATTCCTCCGCCGCCTCCTTCAGCTCGGAAACGAGCTTCTCCTTGCCCTTGATGATCGCGTATTTCGGCTTGAAGTCGTTTTTGACATCAACGCACAGACGCGCCTTCGGCAGGTCGCGCACGTGCCCCATGGAAGCGATGACTTCATACCCGCTTCCAAGATATTTCTTAATCGTTTTGGCCTTTGCAGGCGACTCCACGATAACCAGCTTGGACATATCAGGTCTCCTTATCTATGATTTACGCCGTTTGTGCGTTATATTTTGCTCTAATCTGTTTAGTATACAATGTTTTTACGATTTTGTAAACCTCTGTCCGGGATAAGTCCGGATCAAATCGTACAATTCCAGCTCCGTCAGCGCAGCGAGAACGGTAGCAGCGGTAAGCCCCGCTTCGGATTCAAGCTGCGAAGCGTGCTTCGGAGTATCGTCCAGCGCGCCGAAAACCTTCCGAGCATCCTCCGATAGGCCCGCCGGCATGGCATCGGGATCCGCTCCCGGCTCCTCTGTGCCGGAATCGGAAAGCATCCCGGAACGCGTGCGCACCTTAACGCGCTTCTGAATGCTCTGCGCCGCCTGCTCGATCTCCAGAAGACGCGTGCGTTTCCGACGTCCAGCAAACGTCTTGAGGATATCCTGCGCCGTGCGCACCCGTGAAGCGCCGTCTTCGACAAGGCCGATACAGCCCGCGAACGCCACTTCATCCTCACCTATGAAAGCGAAAACCTCGCGATTCTGCTCAACCGCATATTTCGCTGTGATCAGAGCGCCGCTCTTTTTGGGCGCTTCCGCAATGAGCACGCCGTGTGCAAGGCCGGAAATCAGCCGGTTGCGCGTCTGGAACGCCCCGCGCTGCACAGGCGTTTGCATCGGGTATTCGGTGATAAGCGCGCCGCCCGAATCGAGAATCTCGCGTCGGAGAATCGCGTTGTCCATCAGATACGGATAATCGAGTCCGCAGGGCAGAACGGCGACCGTCCGGCCGCGCCCGTTCAAGGCGCCCTTATGCGCCTCAGAATCCACACCGAGCGCGCCTCCGCTGATCACAACCGCATCCTCAAGCGCGAGCTGATAGGAGATTTCCCGCGCCGCGTTCAGCCCGGCCCGGCTCGCCTTGCGCGTGCCGACAACGCCGATGGAAAGCGCGTCGGAAAATTCAGGCAGACTGCCGCGCAGATAGAGCACGGCGGGCGGGTTGTAAATCTCTGTCAAAAGCGCCGGATATTCCGCACTCTCCGGCGTGAGCACCTGCTGGCCGAGCCGCAGGCAGTATTCGAGCGCCGCTTCCGCTTCGGGCAGCCCGTACGTGTTCAGCGCCGTCAGTTCCTTATCCGAAACAAAAGAAAAGTTGCTCCACAGACCGACGCCGCCCTTGTAAAACGCCGCCGCGCTGCCTGTACGGTTCACAAGCTGCACCGGCTTTGCGCTGCCCGGGCCGAACGCGTTCTGCAGCCAGATCCAATACACCCGGTTATCCATGCTTCTTTTCTCCTTCCCCCGCGCCGCGCATCATTTCCCACAGCACGATCGCCGCTGCGGTCGACGCGTTGAATGACTCGGCGCGCCCACGCATCGGGATTGTCACGCGGTCATGGCAGCCGGAGATCGCCTGCGCCGTCAAGCCATTTCCCTCGTTTCCAATCCACACCGCCCAGCTTCCCGTTTCAAACGGGATGGCGGTTATCGGCGTCGCGGCACTGTCCGGCACCGCCGCGAGCGACGTGATTTTTTCGCCGTTCAGCACCGAAAGGCACGAGGTCGCATCCGAAAACTGTCGCACGCCGAGGCGGAATACGGCGCCCATACTGCCGCGCAGCACCTTCGGGGCATACAGATCGCAGCACGCGCCGACGAGCGCCAAATGCTGCACGCCGAGCGCCTCCGCTGTACGCAGAACATTGCCCATATTCGAGGGATCCTGCACGTTTTCGAGCACAAGCATACGCCGAGATCCAGGGTTATCCGGCTCCGCGCCCACAGGCAGGCCGTCCGCCGTGCGCGCAGGCATGCGGCAGACACAGAAAATCCCCTGCGGATTCTTTGTATCGGAGAGCAAAGGCGCGATGTGCTCCTCAATGCAGTATGTACGCTCCGCCGTTTTCAGCACCGCATTCAGGTATGCGCCGTACTTTTTCTGCGCGTTTTCCGTAAAAAAACACGCCGCGATTTTTGTGCCGCTCCCTGCGGCGTCCGCGCACAGCCGCGCGCCCTCCGCCATGAAAAGTCCCGCCTCGCTTCTCTTTTCCGCTTTCTGCAAAAGCGACGCGGCATCCCTCACGACAGGGCTCTTCCGGCTGGTGATTCTTTCAATCTGCAATGCTTTCCGCTCCTTTCACAAAGCTAAAAAATGTGCGCCCGGAGGATTTCCGGACGCACGGATAGCTTATTATACAGCAGCCTTTGCCTTCTCAACAAGAGCCTTGAAAGCAGCCTCATCGGCGATTGCGATCTCGGAAAGCATCTTTCTGTTGAGCGTGATGCCGGCCTTCTTCAGACCGTTCATGAATGCGGAATAGGTGGTTCCGTTTGCACGGCACGCAGCGTTGATTCTGGAAATCCAGAGGCGGCGGAAATCTCTCTTCTTCTGCTTTCTGCCGATGAACGCGTAGTTGCCGGACTTCATGACGGCCTGCTTCGCCATCTTAAAGTGTCTGCTCTTGGAACCCCAATAGCCCTTCGCGAGCTTCAGAATCTTCTTTCTTCTCTTGCGCGTAGCGAGCGCACCCTTAACTCTAGCCATTTATAAAACCTCCGATAATGCGTTTTATTCTCTCGTTCTTCGCTTTCGACGCTTACGCGTAGGGAAGCATCTTCTTAACAGACTTTACGTTTGTCTTATCCGTGACGGTCGTGCCGCGGGCATGACGCTTTGTCTTGGCTGTTTTGCCATGGCCGTTCAGAAGGTGGCTCATGTTTGCATGAGCGCGGATGACCTTTCCGTTCTTGGAAATCTTCAGGCGCTTCTTGGCACCGCTGTGTGTTTTAAGCTTCGGCATTTTAAAGTCCTCCTTGAAATTTGTTATTTAACGGGCTTGGGGGCAAGGAACATCAGCATGTTTCTACCCTCGAGCTTCGCCGGCTTCTCGACATTGGCAATCTCTGCGAGCGCTTCAGCGAAACGCTTCATGATGTCTGCACCCAGTTCCGGATGACCCATCTCTCTGCCGCGGAAACGGATCGAAACCTTGACCTTGTTGCCTTCGCTGAGGAAACGGGTCGCGTGGTTCTTCTTCGTCTCAAAGTCGTGGGTATCAATGTTGAGCGATAAACGTATTTCCTTGATCTCTACGACGCGCTGGTTCTTTTTCGCTTCTTTTTCACGCTTTGCCTGCTCGAAACGGAATTTGCCGTAATCGATGATCTTACATACGGGCGGCGTGGCCTGCGGGGCAATCTTGACAAGGTCGAGATTCTTCTCCGCCGCAAGGTTCAGAGCGTCACGGGACGACATGATGCCGAGCTGTGCGCCGTCTGCGCCGATCACGCGGACCTCACGGTCGCGGATCTCTTCGTTTATCTGAAGTTCCTGTTTGCTAATGGTTAAGCACCTCCATCACACGTGCGATAACTGTTGTACCGCGTCGCCATGCAACAAATAAGCGGGCAGAAATCTTCTGCCCGCAAATCAACTCAAAGAAACCGCCCTTCGGCGTTTTTCTGATATTGACCTGTGTCAGACATTCCTGCACGGGTGTGAGCGCACGGCTCCGCTTTGTTTTCCTAAAGAATTATACTATACGTCTCCCGGTTTGTCAACAGGAAAAACCGGAAAATTTCAGGCATTCTCCTCCGGCTCATAAACCGGCTGATTCAGCCAGAAGGAGTAAAGCATACAGTCTGCAACGGGCTTTTGGAATACGCGTGCCATTGCTTCGCCATAAAGCTTGAGCTGCGTGCCGTAGTGCGCCCAGAGTTCATTTTTATCATAGCATCGATCGGTCTTGAAGTCAATGATAAAGAGCACGCCATTTTCCTCGAACATGCAGTCCACCGCGCCCTGCAAAATCACGGGCAGCGCGGCGTCACGCGGCGCAAGAGCCTTGTCCACAAGCCCTGCCGGGACGGACGCGATAAAGCGCTGCTCCTTGTAGACCTTATCCGCCTTGAGCACGCGCCTGCCGAGCGCGCCGGAAAAGAACGCGCGCACGCGGCGCAGCTCTACGGCGTTTGCCTGCTCGGGCGTGAGATATTTTTCGTCCACAAGCCGCCGAAGCTCTGTTTCCGGGCTGACCGCCGCCGCGGTGAAATCAGCAAACTGCATGAAGTCATGCAGCGCCGTGCCGCGCTCTGCCGGGGTCATGCCCTTTGCACTGAGAAACGCCGGGCGCGAAAGCGTCGTCTCCCCCGCGCGCTCGGCCTGCACGGCGGCGAGGCCGGACGCGGAAACCTTGGTCGGCATCGCGGTCTGTGCGGCATACGGATAGACAAAATGCAGATCCCGTTCGATGCGCGCCTTGAGCGCCGGGTCGACTGGTGCGGGCTCCACCGCCGTATCCTGCACGGCGTTCTCAGTCGGCGCAGTGTACACCGTGTCGATTTTCCACGGCGTGTAGTGCGCGCGCAGGATGCAGTCATCATCCGCGCCGATACGGCGGCGCAGCGCTCCGCCGTCCGGATGGCGCAATGCGCAGAGCATCAGCCACTCCGAAATACTCGACGCGCTGTTGACCGTGTACGGCGGGATACGCTCGTCCTGCGTGATCTGCGCCGAGAGCTTCTGCAGCGTGGTGTCGAGGTTCTTTACGGTGGAAAGCAGAATGAGCTTTTCCTTCGCGCGCGTCATCGCAACGTAGAAGATGCGCAGTTCCTCCGCTGCCGCGCTGTCCGCCGAAGCGATGGCGATGGCCTCGCGCGGGAGCGTCGTGCGCCGCGCGCCGGTCTCCGGGTCGGTCAGCCGGATGCCGAGACCGAGCGTCGGGTGCAGGCGCATATCGTCGTATTCCGGCACAAAGCGCCGCCCACAGCCCGCGACGATGCAGACCGGGAACTCGAGGCCTTTCGATTTATGGATGCTCATGATACGCACGACGTCCGCATTTTCGGAAACGACATTTGCGCTTTCCATATCCGACCGGTTCTTTTTCAAACGGTCGATGAACCGCACAAAGCCCGAGATGCCGTTGTAGCCGTATGCTTCGTATTCCGCCGCATACTTTTCGAGCAGGCGGATGTTCGCGAGACGGCTCTCACCGCCGGGCATGGCGCGCACGATGTTTTCAAACCCGGTTTCCGTGCAGAGCATCGTGATGAACGCATCGGACGGCATCGTGGAGGCGAGCACGCGGTAGCGCGCGATCTCATCCCGCACGCGGACACAGCGTGGATCCTCCGAGCGCAGCAGCGAGACGTACAGCGATTCCTTTCCCCGTTCTGCGCGCAGACGCGCCATGTCGTCCGCCGTAAAGCCATATACAGGGCTCATCAGCACCGCGAGCAGCGGAATGTCCTGATTTGGATTGTCGATGACGCTGAGGAACGAGAGGATTGTCGCGACCTCACTCGCGGCGAAGAAGCCGCCCGTCACCGCCGCCCATGCCGGGATGCCTGCCGCGCGCAGATTCTCCGCGTAGACCGGTGCGTATTTATTCGAGCTGCGCAGCAGCACGCAGAAATCTTTATACGTAACGGGCCGTTCTGCGCCGTTTTCCGTGACGGTGAAGCCGCTCTGCATCATCTCGCGGATCTTCTGCGCGATGCGCTGCGGCTCGAGCACCTCAGCGCCCGCGCCGTCGATGTCATCGAGGAATTCCACGCACGTCTCGCAGCCATCCTTTTCCGCATAGGACGCGCCCGCCGCAAGCTTTTCGTCGCCGGTATAGTCGATGCCGCCCGACGCGCGGGACATGAGCTGTGTGAACACAAAGTTGACACTTTCCGTCACCGTGGAGCGCGAGCGGAAGTTGCGGTCGAGCACGATCGTCGCGGGGTATTGATCCGCCGCGTGATCATAGCGCGGAAACGCGTCCTTGTACGCGATGAAGATGTCCGGCATCGCCTGTCGGAAGCTGTAAATGCTCTGCTTCACGTCGCCGACCATGAAGCGGTTTGTGCTGTCTTTGGAAATCGCGCGGAACAGGTAGTCCTGCGCGTCGTTCGTGTCCTGATATTCGTCGGTCATGATCTCGTCGAAGCGCGCGGCAACGGCGAGCGCGGTCTCGGTGCGCTCGAAGCCCTCCGGCGTTTCTTTCAGGAACAGATTAAGCGCCAGATGCTCGAGGTCGCTGAAATCGACAAGGTTTTTCTCACGCTTTTTCTCTCCGTAGAGCGCCTCAAAACGCAGCACGGCGCGCGCCAACGTTTCGGCGAGCGGACGGATCGCGCCGATCTCCGCGCGGCAGGCGGCATCGTCGGAGAAGAAGAGCTTCTGGAGCTTTCCGACCTCTTTTTTAACCGTCTCGCGCATCTCCTTGATGCGGTCCTTGAGCGGATCCGCGCCGCGGTATGTACCGATTTTGCCGAACGCCAGCGCGCGGAACGCCGCAGAAACGCCGTCCCATTCCCCTGTTTCTACGAGATCGGAAAGCGTGTTGAGCAGGGCGATATCCGCCGAGATGCCGCTGCCGTACGCTTTGAGAAGATCCGCGCTCTCCGCCGCGAGATCGTATTCGTCGCGCGAGAGGCGCAGTGCAAAATCAAGCACCTCCGCCGCGTGACGGAGCGCGGCTTGGCCCCAGACCGTCTCGCCCGTCGGAATGGTATCGTCCAGCCGCCGGGTCATATCGCGAAGCCATTTTTCCGGGAACGGGTGACTGCGCGTGTAGTTGTAGAGCTTTACGATCGCGCCGATCAGACGCGCGTCATTCTTATCGCCGCTCATGCAATCCGAAAGCGCCTGAAAGTCCGGCTCGGCGTACATTTCAGCCAGAACCTGCGTGACGGCTTCCGTCATCAGCTCCTCCTGCTGCTTATCGGAGACGATCGAGAAATCCAGCGATACGCCTGCGAGATAGAAAAACTCACGGACGATCGACGAGCAGAAGCTGTCCACCGTGCAGATGGGCGCCTGCTGGAGCAAAAGCTGCTGGCGGCGCAGACGGGTGTTCTGCGGGTTTTCGCGGATCAGGTCAAAAAGCCGGCGCTCGATGCGCTCGCGCATTTCGGCCGCCGCCGCCTTTGTGAAGGTTACGACGAGCAGGCGGTCGGCGTCAGTCGGGTTGTTTTCATCGGTCAGCCTCTCGATCACGCGCTCGACGAGCACAGCCGTCTTGCCCGAACCCGCCGCTGCGGAAACGAGCACTGTGCCGCGCCGCGCGCGGATAGCGTCGAGCTGCGCGTCAGTCCATCTTGCCGCCATGCGCATTGCCTCCCTTCACTTCGTATTCCATATACGCGAGCACCTCGTCGTTTTTCATCGCGACGCTCTCCGCGCTGTCCTCCATGCGCTCCGAACCACACACAGCCGTGTACGGGCACCATGCGCAGGCATTGATATTCTGCATCAGCGGCTTTGCCGCGACGTCGCCCGCTGCAAGCGTCTGCGCCATCGTCGCGATCAGACGCTCGACGTACCGCATCACGAGCTGCAGCGCCGGTTCCGTGAGCAAAGCGCTGCTCTGCTTGAGGTCTCCGCTTTTGAGCAGCGTGACCGGGATGAACCGCCCGCCGACGTCCTCCTCCATCGCGCGCACAATCTCCATATCGCGCAGGATCACACCGTTCATGCGCAGGTTTTTTTCGGCTTCGTGCAGCAGCTTTTCGCCGCTCTCCGTCTTATCGGAGTTGACCGCCGTCAAAAACGACGGCATATACAGCACCCCCGCCGGCTGCAGCGCCGTGTTTTTGGAAAGCGCCGCGAGATAAATCAGCATCTGTAAGCTCAGGCCGTACAGCACGTCGGCGAGCTTGAAATCCTTCCGGCCGGTTTTATAGTCGACGACGCGGACAAACGTGCCGTGCGGGCTTTGATACAGGTCGACACGGTCGATCACGCCGCCGACCGTCACGAAGCCGTTTTCCGTCGGAATCCGAAGCGGCGGGAACGGCGTGCCATACTGAAGCTCCAGCTCGAAATATTCCGGGCGGAACCGGCTGACGCGCAGCTCCTCGGCAACGTGCCCGATGAGCTTTACAGCCGTCTGCGCCATGCGGCTGAAGCGGTACTTCTCGCGCGGCGAGAGCTGCTCAAAGCCGCCCATATTCTCATCGGCATAATGGCGGATACAGTCACGCACGCGCGCGTCGAGCGTTTCTTGGGACATCGCCGTAACATCCTGTTCGCGGTTTCCGATGATCTGTTCAAACAAATAGTGCATCAGGCTGCCGTATTCGAGCGCGTCCAGCTCCGCCGGGCGGCGCTCCTTCGCACCGAGCGCATAGCGGCAGAAATAACGGAAACGGCACTGGTGGTACGTCTCGATCTGGCTCGCGGAAAAGTAGCGTCCCCCGCCGAAAAGCGCCTGCGCCGTCTGTGTGGAAAGCTGCGCCGCACCCATGCGGTCCTGGCCGCCGAGCATGGAAAGGCGACCCACGTATTCGGGCATTTCAGAGAACACAGCTTTGAGCGTCTCGGAAGCGGTCGTGTTCGCCGTAAAGAGCGACGCCGTTTGAGAAAAAGCGGCTTCGGGCGCGTTTGCGAAAAATTCCGGCGGCAGATCGCGCAGAACCTGTAAATCCGGCAGTGCGAACCGCGCCGCCTGCACAAGCTCTCCCGGCGATTTCGCCTCCTTGCCGACACTCGTCGGATAGGTGAGGTACAGCCGCTCGGATGCGCTGCACATCGCCGAATATGCGAGGAATTTTTCCTGCAGCATACGGTCCTCGAGTGCATCGGAAAGCGGCAGATCGAGCGCGAGCAGCGCCCGGCGCTCCACATCACTGAACACGCCGCCCGGCGTGGGAATCATCGGAAATTCGCCCTGTACCGCGCCGAGCAGAAAGACGGCGCGCGGCGCGGACTGCCGAATGCGGTCCGCCGTGCCGAAGGTGATGCAGTCCATACTCTGCGGGATATCGGAAACATCCTCCCCGCTGACGATTTCGCGCAACAGTTTTCCGTATTTTTCCCCGGTAATCGCGCGGTCGCCCAGCACGCCCGCCATCTGGTCGAGCACCTCCATTAGAAGGTCCCAGATGCGAAGCTGCGCCGCGCTGAGGTCGGGTCTGCCGGCATTTTCGAGCGTGCGGCAGAATTCCGGCAGCGTGCGGTCGATCTCAAAGTCTGTGAGCAGCGTGTACACCGCCGCAGAAGCCGAAACGCCGTCCGCATCATGCAGGCTGTCCGCAAAGCGCGTGAGCGGGTCTGTAATGCGCACCCGCAGATTGTTGAGCGTCTGCAATGTCTCCCGCGCCGTATCGTCCATCGGCTGACCGTAGCCCTCCGGATGCTTTTCAAACGGGGAGAGCCATGCGGCGCGCCCTGTAAGATTCCATATAAATATGTAGTTTTCAAGCTGTGCGGTCTCCTCCGCCGTAAACACTGTCAGTCCGGTCTTGAGCATGTTCAGAAGATCGTCCGATTTCCACAGCCGCACGGCTTCAAACGCTGAGAGCACAAAGCGCATCAGTGGTTCGGCATCCACCGGGCGCGCTTCGGAGATAAACGCCGGAATATCCCAGCGCTTCAGCGCGGCGGACAGCAGGCCCGTGTACAGCTCCGCGTTGCGGCAGACGACCGAAATATCCTTATAGCGGTACGCGCCGCTCAAAATTAAATTGCGGATCTCGGCGGCGGCAAACTCGACCTCCTCATACGGCGAAGCACCGTTGAACACACAGACGTTTTCCTCCGCCTGCGCTTCCCCTTTGCCGCAGGCCAGCACGTTCTCCACGGCGCGCAGCGCGTCATTCTGAAAGCGGAACGGCGTATCGCAATGCACCGGCGCGGCGACAGAAACGCCGTTTTCATGCGCGATACGCGTCAGCCGCGCGGCTGTGCGGCGCACGGTGGAAAACAGGTCGCGCTTCGACGTATCGAGATCGTCACAGCACAGCGCGACACGCACACGGTCGGCATGGCAGATGGCATGCGTCAGAACGCGGTATTCCTGTACCGTAAAGCCGTCGAACGCGTCGACCGCGACCGATGCGCCGCGGAAGAAATCCGGGTGTGCCGAGAGCACCGCGTCGAGCCGCGTAAGGTCGTCGAGCGGATCGAGATACGTCTGCTGCACGAGCGCCTCAAACGCGCCGTAGATCAGCGCAAGCTCACGAAGCTTCTGCGAAAGCCCCGCATCCTGCACACAGTCGGCAGCGCCGCGCAGCGCGTCGGGCTGCACGCCGCAGAGCTTCATCTCACCGACCGCCGTCAGCATCACATCCGTCATCTTGCCGCCGCCCGCGCTCTTTTCAAACAGCGTCAGGTGGTCTGCGCAGGATTCGATCGCAAGCGTCATCAGGATGCGGCGCCCGCCATCCGTCAGCCGTTTGCCCGCACTGCCGCCGTAGCGCAGGAATGCCGCCTCCGCAAGCCGGGTAAAGCTATATACCTTGACGCGGTTTGCCGTTTCCACGCCGTACTGTTCGAGCAGCGCGCGTTCGCATTCAAACGTATACTGCTCCGGCACGAGGAGTATTGCGGTCTGCGCCGACTCCGCCGCGAGCTTTTCGCGAAGCCACGTCGTTTTTCCCGTTCCGGCGCGGCCCAAAACAAATTCCAGCATCGCCATGCCTCCCTTCGATGCACCCATTTTAACACAGAACGGGTCATTCGTCAAAGAGCTTTAAAAGCGCGCTGAAAAGCTCGGTGGCCTTGAATTTCACCTCGTATTTTTCCGGCTCAGAGACAATCTCCCCCACGCCCTCCGGCAGACTGCCGAGATCGCTCGCGCCAGGCACGCAGAGTGACGGAAACACGACGCACCACCAGTTTTTTCCCGCCGCTTCGCCGAGCGTGATGCGCAGCGTGCGGTACTTGCCGGCGGGCAGCTTGTAGCTCTCGTAGGTACGGGTCGGAAAATACATCTCGCAGATCTCGGCCTTTGCGCCGTACGGCATCTCCGCTTCCTCCAGTACGCGGTTCGCCGCCGTCTCGAGGCTTTCGAGATGCGTACAAATCGCGGCGAGCGCCGTATTGAAATCCGTGGCGTCTCCATACCAGTTCTCCGCTTCACTGAGGACGGTGTCCCGCACGCGGAGCTTGATCGCCTGATCCGCATCACTGTCCGAATTTGCGATCACGTGCAGGCGCAGCACGTTGTCTTCCAGCACACCGCACCGCGCGGCAAAGCCTGTAAAGCTTAAAAGCACGGTCAGTACAAAGCCGCAGGCGGCGGCGCGAAGCAGCAAATCTTGTCTCAAAAATCTTTTCATCAGGGGGCATCCTTTCCTCACGCGTATGTACGCACAAATATTTCACCGTTTTTTCGTACAAAATATGGACAGAAAAATTCCGGTTTATACTTTCCCTGTTCAAAAGTTTTCGATATACTATTCGGTAAGACATATTGCTACATGAAAAAGCTCTGCAAAAACGACAAGACCGTATACAGAGCAGCATAAACAAAACCTTTTGGGAGGAAAATCATCATGGAAAAGAAAACCTGGGAACAGAACATTCCGGACAGCGAAACGCTCATCCGCCGCCTGCAGAAGCCTGCGGGCAAGATCGACGTCGTGCTCGACACCGACACATACAACGAGATCGACGACCAGTTCGCGCTGTCCTACATGGTAAAAAGCGACGATAAGCTCAACGTCAAGGCCATCTATGCCGCGCCGTTTTTCAACGAGAAATCCGTCTCGCCGAAGGACGGCATGGAAAAGAGCTACGACGAGATTCTGACGCTGCTCACGCTGCTCGGGCGCGAGGATCTGAAAGCGTCCGTATTTAAAGGCTCCGAAACATATCTGCCCGACGAAATCACACCGGTCGAGTCCCCCGCTGCGGCAGACCTCGCGGCGCGCGCCATGCAGTACACACCGGAAAACCCGCTCTACGTCATCGCGATCGGCGCGATCACAAACGTGGCATCCGCCATTTTGATGAACCCCGCGATCCGCGAGCGCATCGTGGTCGTGTGGCTCGGCGGCAACGCGCATCACTGGACGAACAACGCGGAGTTCAACATCGCGCAGGACGTCGCCGCCGGACGCATTATTTTCGGCTGCGGCGTACCGCTCGTACAGCTCCCGTGCATGGGCGTCGTCTCCACCTTCACAATCAGTGAGCCTGAGCTCAGGTCCTACCTGCTCGGCAAAAACGCGCTGTGCGACCATCTCGCGCAGTATGCGATCGAGGAAGGCCGCCGCACGGCGAGTGCGGAAACCTGGACGCGCGTCATTTGGGACGTGACCGCCGTCGCGTGGCTTCTGGACGGCGATTTCATGGCGGACACACTCGTACACAGCCCGATCCCGCAGTACGACCATACCTGGGCACCGTCTGTGACGCGCCATTTCATCCGCTACGTGTATCACATTCACCGCGATCGTCTGCTCACTGACCTTGTGCACAAACTGACCCGCTGATTTTCGGCACGTGTTTTGTATAAAGCACGTGCCATCTTTCTGCAGTTGTGCTATAATTTAGAAAATAAACGCACTTTTCCGATCCAGATTCTGAAAGGTTGGATGTCTCATGAAAAAGATGATCCTTGTAACCTCCCCCCCGGCCTGCGGCAAGACCCGGCTTTCGAAGCGGCTGGCCACGGCGCTCGACCACGTGGTCTATCTCGACAAGGATACGCTGATCCCGCTTTCCAAGCAGATCTTTAAGGTCGCCGGACAGCCCTATGACCGCAGCTCGGACTTTTTCGAGAGCGAGATTCGGAATTACGAATACGAAGCGATTCTGAATCTCGGCTTTGAAGCGCTGCGCTACGCCGACACGGTGCTCATCAACGCGCCGTTTTCGCGCGAGATCCGCGATGCGGCGTATATTCAGGCGTTGCGTGAAAAACTCGTGGCCTGCGGCGCAAAGCTCTGCGCCATCTGGATCGTGACCGATGTGGCGGTCTGCAAGGCGCGTATGATGAAGCGCCATTCCGACCGCGACACGTGGAAAATGGAACACTGGGACGAATACATCAAGGGCGTGAATTTTGAGATTCCCGAGGCGCTCCGGCTCGAAGGGCAGCCGGACAGCCTTTTGCTCTATTACAATTCGGATGACACGCTTGCGGATGCCTCGTTTGCGCGCATCCTGCCGATCTTAAACGGTGATTGACGCCGGACTGCCAACAAAGGGTGGACATGCCATGAACAAAGAGAATTTGGTTTACCGAACCTGTGTACAGGTTTTGAAAGAAGAGCTTTTGCCCGCCATGGGCTGTACGGAGCCGATCGCCATCGCCTACGCGGCGGCGGTCGCACGCCGGACACTCGGCGCGCTACCGACAAAAGTCGCTGTAACGGCGAGCGGAAATATCATCAAGAACGTCAAAAGCGTTTTTGTGCCGAACACCGGCGGTCTGCGCGGCATTCCTGCAGCGGCTGCCGCCGGTATCGTCGCGGGGCGCGACGAGCTGCTGCTTGAAGTCATCTCGCAGGTAACGGTGGACGAGCAGGCGCAGATTCGCGCATATCTTGAGCGCACGCCGATCGCGGTGCGCCTTTCGGAATCCCCGTTCATCTTCGACATCGACATCGCCGTGGAAAATGAAACACACACCGCGCGTGTGCGGATTGTGAACCGCCACACGAATATTGTGCGCATTGAGCGCGACGGCGAGACGCTTTTTGATCTCTGCGCGACGGTATCCGCCGACGAGGGGCTTTGCGACCGCAGTGTATTGACCGTTGCCGGGATTTTGGATTTCATCGAAAGCGCCGCGCTCGAGGACATTGAAGCGCCGGTCAGCCGCCAGATCGAGTACAACACGCGCATTGCCGAGGAAGGGCTTTCCGGCAACTGGGGCGCGAACATCGGCAAGGTTCTGCTCGAAGCCTACGGCAGCGACGTCAAAATCCGTGCGCGGGCGATGGCCGCTGCTGGCAGCGACGCACGCATGAACGGCTGCTCCCTGCCGGTCGTCATCGTATCGGGCAGCGGCAACCAGGGCATCACCGCCTCTTTGCCCGTTGTGGAATACGCTAAAGAGCTGAACGTCGGCTACGACAAGACCATCCGCGCAGTCGCGCTCTCCGACCTGATCACCGTGCACCTGAAATCCGGCATTGGACGCCTTTCCGCATACTGCGGCGCTGTCAGCGCCGGGTGCGGCAGCGGCGCGGGCATCGCGTATCTCTGCGGCGGCGGACTTAAGGAGATCGAGCACACGATCGTCAACTCCATCGCGATCGATTCCGGCATCGTCTGTGACGGCGCGAAAGCGTCCTGCGCCGCGAAGATCGCGTCTGCCGTGGACGCGGGCATTCTCGGCTACCACATGTACAAGAACGGCCAGCAGTTCCGCGCGGGCGACGGACTCGTGACAAAGGGCGTTGAGGAAACCATCCGCAACATCGGCACGCTCGCGCGCGAGGGCATGCGCGAGACCGACCGCGAAATTCTGCACATCATGTGCGAATAACAGCATAAGCAACAGCGCCGCAGACGCTTCCTTTCGGAGAGTCTGCGGCGCTTTCTGCGCTTATTGGTGCATCATGCCGTTCAAGATGTGCATCACGCTCTCGGCGGCTGTCTCCAAAGGCACGCTTTTGGAGAACGTCTTGTCGCGCGACGCCACTTCCACGATGCCCTGCTTTAAATTGCGCGGACTGACGATAACGCGCAGCGGCACGCCGAGCAGATCCGCATCGGAAAACATCACACCTGCGCTGACGGTGCGATCGTCGTAGATGACTTCTGCGCCGCGCGCCTGCAACTGCTCATACAGCGCATCGGCACATGCCCTTACCGCATCATTATCCGCGCGCACAGCGCACAGATGCACCTGCCACGGCGCGATGGAAACGGGCCAGATGGGGCCGAAGTCGTCGTGGTGCGCCTCACACACTGCCGCCGCAAGCCGCCCGACGCCGATGCCGTAACAGCCCATGACCGGGTGATGCGTGTTCCCGTCTTCGTCCTGATAGGTCATGCCCATTGCCTCAGTATACTTTGTGCCGAGCTGGAAGATGTTGCCCACCTCAATGCCGCGGGAAATATGAATGGCAGGCGCACCGCAGTGCGGACAGATGCCTCTCTCCGCAATTTTCGCGAAATCGCGGTATTCCACGGCGCCGACATCACGCGCCATATCCAGTCCGATATAGTGGTAATCCTGCCTGTTTGCGCCGCAGATCAGATTATCCGTATTTTGGAGTGAGCGGTCAAAGAGCACCGTGCAGTCCGCGTTCAGGCCGCAGGGGCTGATAAACCCGGCGGCAAGACCGCTCTCCGGTGTGATTTCTGCCGGGCGCACAGCGCAGCCCAGCACGTTCGTCAGCTTCGTCTCGTTGACTTCCAGATCGCCGCGCAAAAACAGCACAACATAGCGGTTATCCGTATTTTGCTGATAGACGACCGCCTTGCAGGTCTGCTTTTTTTCACAGCCGAAAAAGGCGCACAGTTCTTCAATCGTATGGCAGTCCGGCGTGTGTACGCGCTCGAGCGAGTGGCTGACCGCATCCCTAACATTTCGAACGATACATTCCGCCGCCTCCATATTGGCGCGGTAGCCGCATGCTTCGCAAATCGCGATGGAGTCCTCGCCAATCGGCGTCAGCAGCATAAATTCATGCGAGACGCTGCCGCCCATCATGCCGGAATCAGACGCTACTGCCAGCACCTCGGGGATGCCAACGCGCGCGTAGATGCGGCGGTACGCTTCCAGACAGCGCTTATAGTACGCTTCTAAATCCGCCTGATCGGTATGGAACGAGTAGCCGTCCTTCATCGTGAATTCCCGCACGCGGATCAACCCGGCGCGCGGACGCGCCTCGTCGCGGAACTTTGTCTGAATTTGGTAGATCATGAATGGGTAGCGCGTGTAGCTCTGCCCGTATTCGCGCACGAGCTGCACCGCCGCCTCCTCGTGCGTCATACCGAGAACAAGCGGCGTCTGATTGCGGTCGGTAAACCGCATCAGTTCCTTGCCGATGCTCTCATACCGCCCGGATTCCTGCCAGAGCGACGCGGGCATCACAACCGGAAACTGCACCTCCTGCCCGTCGATGGCGTCCATTTCCTCGCGGAGAATCTGCTCGATTTTCCGTGTGATGCGGCGAAGCGGCATATACGAGGAATAGATGCCGTTTGAGACGCCCTTCATGTAGCCGCCGCGCAGCATCAGCGCGTGGCTTTCCACCACGCAGTCCGCCGGTTTTTCACGAAACCGATCGCCGACGAGTTTTTCAAGTTTCATTTTGTTTCCAATCCTTTCCGCATTCTAGAATTTGAATACAAAAAAAGCCCCAAGCCAATATCCATCAGCTTAGGGCGAACTTAAACCAAGTCCGTGGTACCACCTAAATTCGGAATCTATCCGCGCTCTTTGCGCACAGAGCAAGCCCGATGCGCGCTCTCTGTGACGGGAGAACCCGGTGACGCCTACTGAAAGGGGTAATCCCCTTCTTTCTGCACACAGCTCCAAGACCGGTTCAGCATTTCCTCCTCAAAGGCTTGCACCCGCCGCCTTCTCTCTGCACAGTCTGAAATGCCTACTGTTTCTTTTCAACGCTTTTTGTATTCATTTGCAAGCATCATAGCACACAGCGCAGGAAATGTCAACTGTGCGGTATTCAATCATTTTTATCGCCTCTGCTCTGTTTCAGGATTTCCTCCGCGCAGCGCAGACCGTCTACGGCGGCACTCGTGATGCCGCCTGCGTAGCCGGCGCCCTCGCCGCACGGGAACAGCCCGCGCACCGTGGGGCATTCGCGGCGTTCGTCACGCAGGATGCGCACCGGTGAAGAGGAGCGCGTTTCCGGCGCGGTCAGAAGCGCGTCGGGGTCATCGAAGCCCGCGAGATACCGCCCCATTTTCCGGATGCCCTGTGCCATCGAATCGCACACAAAATCCGGCAGCACACCGTATAAATTGTCGGGCGTCACGCCGGGCTCATATGTCGGACGCACGGCGCCGAACTCCGCTGTCGCGCGCTGCTCGAGAAAATCACCGACCCGCTGGCACGGCGCGCTGTACGTCCCGCCGCCTGCTTTGAACGCCGCGCGCTCGATGGCGCGCTGGAACGCGACACCCGCAAGCGGGTGCGCGGAGCCAAAATCCTCCGGTGTGACGCCGACGAGCAGCGCCGCGTTGCTGTTCTCCCCGTCGCGCGCAAACTCGCTCATGCCGTTCGTGACAACACTGTTTTCCTCCGACGCCGCGCCGACGACATACCCGCCCGGGCACATGCAGAACGTATACACGCCGCGCCCGTTTTCAAGATGGACGTTCAGCTTGTAGTCCGCCGCGCCGAGATGCGGGCTTTCCGCGAACGCGCCGTACTGCGCACGGTTGATCGTTTCCGCGCGGTGCTCGATGCGCGCGCCGACCGAAAAGGGCTTCGGCTCCATCGGAATGTTGGACTTGCCGTACAGCATCTCAAACGTATCGCGCGCGCTGTGGCCGACGGCGAGCACGACGTGCTCCGTTTCGATTTTTTTCACAGAATTGCCCGTCTGCACGGTGACGCCGCACACCGCGCCGTCCCGCACAAGCAGGTCGGTCATTTTCGTGTTGAAGCGCACCTCGCCGCCAAGGCTTTTGATCTCCTCACGGATCGCGCGCACGGTCTGCGGCAGCTTGTCCGTGCCGACATGCGGCTTCGCTTCAAATAATATTTCCTCCGGCGCGCCGTGCTCGACGAGCGTCTGGAGCACAAAGAAAATGCGCTCGTCCTTTGTGCCGGTATTCAGCTTGCCGTCCGAAAACGTTCCCGCGCCGCCCTCGCCGAACTGCACGTTGCTTTCGGTGTTGAGACTGCGGCTTTTCCAGAATGCTGCGACGGATTTCTGCCGATCCTCCACCGCCCCGCCGCGCTCGAGGATGATCGGGCACAGCCCGGCGCGCGCGAGCAGAAGCCCCGCAAACATCCCCGCCGGACCGAAGCCGACAACCACCGGGCGGCAGCGCAGACGGCCCGCCTTCGGCATCGCATACGTGCGGTCGGGTGCTTTCCGGATCTTACTGTCGCGCAGACGAGAGAGGCATTTGTCCTCACTGCCCTCGATCTGCACGTCGACCGTTACGATGAATTTCACATCGTTCTTTCTCCGCGCGTCGACCGACTTTTTCACAAGTGCGACAGACCGGAGCTTCGATGGCTCCATCCGCAGCTTTTTGGCCGCCGCGACGCGCAGCGTATCGCCCGTATACCCGAGCGCCATCGGGATATCCGCAATCCGAATCATGACTTTCTCTCCTTCATCAGCGATTTTGCGGCGGCTTCACCGGCAGCGAGACCGGTCGCCCAAGCAAAGTGAAGGTTGTAGCCGCCGCAGTCGCCGTGGATATTCAGCAGCTCGCCCGCAAGGTACAGCCCGTCCGTTTTTTTCGAGTGCATCGTCAGCGGATCCATTTCCTGCAGCGGCACACCGCCCGCCGTGATCTGCGCATCCTGCCAGCTTTTTGTGCCGGTAATCTCGAAGCGCCACGCCTTTACGAGTGACGCGAGCTTCTGCATCTGCCCGGGCGTGACAAATTTCGCGCTGCGTGCTGGGTCGATGCCCGCCGCCTGCACGAGCGCATAACCGACGCGCATGTTGAGCAAACCGTCGAGCAGCTCGCCCGCCATCCGATTCGGGTAGGCCGTGCGCATTTCGTTGATGTAATCACACAGCTCCGTGAATGACCAATCCGACAGGCAATCGAGCGAAACAGAAAGCGAACGATACGCTTTGCCGCCGATCGTGCCGAGCGCGAAAAATTCCGCTGCATAGACGGACAGCCCGAACACGCAGATGCCGGAAAGCCCCGTATCTGTAAACTGCACCTCGCCGCTTTCGGCGTAAATCTCTTTGCCGTCCGCGAGCAGCGCCGCGCGCGCCGGGCAGCGCATCCCGGCGAGGGATTTACACGCCTTCCCCTTGCACAGAAGCTGCGTCAGCGCCGGATAGAGGGGCGTGACCGTATGGCCGAGCGCTTTTGCGAATGCATAGCCGTCCGCGCTGCAGGAATGCTTCGGGGACGCCGCACCGCCGCACGCGAGGATGCACCGCGCCGCTTCAATCTCCTCGCCGTCCGCGCATTTTATGAGAAAACCGCGCTTCGTTTTCAGCACGGAGATCGCCGGATTTCCGAGCATGCACGACACGCCGGCTTCCTCCGCGCTGCGGCGCAGGACGGCGAGCACCGCCGCAGCCTGCAGACTGCGCGGGTAAACGCGGCCCTCGCTGTCCGGTTTTATCACAAGCCCCATATCGCGGAATGCCGCCATGACCGCCTCGGGTGTATACTGCTCGAGCAGCGGCGTTGCGGCGGGTACATCGCCGTGGTAATGCGCGGGTGATGCGTTCAGATTGGTGAGGTTGCAGCGCCCGTTTCCTGTCGCGAGCAGCTTACGGCCGAGCTTCTGGTTACCCTCAAGCAGCAGAACCGCGCCGTTTTTCTTTAAAATCTGCGCGGCGGCGCACGACGCCATAAGCCCCGCTGCACCGCCGCCAAGGATGATAATTTCCGTCTTTCTCATCTTCACACCCTCAAATGAACACACCGAGCAGGCCGTACGAGAACAGGCACATGATGATATCCGCCAGAAGCGTACCACCGATGACGGAGATCATCGCGTTTTTGAACGGCATCTTCATCAGCGCCGCCGCAAGCGAGCCCGTCCACGCGCCAGTGCCCGGCAGCGGAATGGCGACGAAAATCAGAAGACCAAAGGTTTTATACCTCTCGATCTGTGCAAATTTGCTTCGGCCCTTCTCCTCCATGCGATTCACAAGCTTCACCAGACGCGTGTTGCGCATCCAGTCGAAGATCTTATTGATAAATAGTAGAATGAACGGCGTGGGCAGGATTGTACCGACAAAGCAGATGATCATCGCGGGCAGCAGCTCGAGATTCAGAAGCTTTGCCGCCACAATACCGCCGCGCAGCTCAATAATCGGCATCATCGAGAGCAGGAATACTGTAAGCTCTGCCGGGATAATCTCACTGAAAAATCTGACAAGGGTTTCAACCATGATAATTTCCTTTCGACTTCCTGAAATTCATACTTACGGATAAGTATACTAAAGCTGCCCCTGTTTATTTTTCTTTTAAAGAATTATCGTTTATGATTTACTGACGAATTTACGGCGCGCTGCTCTTAGGCACTTCGATTTGAGCGCAGAGCGCTTCGAGGTCGCCAAATGTGTACCCCATGCCCTCCCATTCGGTCAGGAGCTCGTCGAGAATCTGCGCGTTTGTGCTTGAGGTGCTGTGCAGCAGCACGACCGCGCCGGGATGGATGCGCGGCAGGAGCTTTGAAAACGCCTGCTCCTTCGTCGGCTGATCCTCCGTATACCAATCCACATACGCAAGGCTCCAGAACACCGTGGAGTAACCGAGATCGCATGCCATCTGCAGATTGGATTCGCAGAACTTTCCCTGCGGCGGGCGGTACAGCTTCGGCATCTCCTGTCCCGTGATCTCCCGGAAGAGATCCTCGTTCTTTTTCAGCTCCGCCGAGAAACTCTCCGCATCGCTGATCTTCGACATATCCGGATGCGAATACGTGTGGTTGCCGACGATATGGCCCTCCTCCACCATGCGCTTGACGAGATCCGGCTGTGTCTCAAGATAATTGCCGACGAGGAAGAACGTCGCTTTCGCATTGTGCTTTTTCAGCGCATCGAGAATCGGCGCGGTGTTGCCGTTTTCAAAGCCGGCATCAAATGTGATGTAGATTTCCTTGCCCGCCGTGTCGCCGACGTACAGCGCGCGAAACGACTTGAGATAATCGGCTGTCGCGTTCGCGAGCGGCGGCTCGCCCTCTTTCTGAAAGCTGAGCCCCCAGTCCGTCACAGGCGCGGCTGTCTGAACCGTCTCCCGCACGCCGCCCGTGAAAAGCAGGATCCCCGCACCTGCAAGAATGATCCCCGCCGCGATGAGCGGCACCAGCTTTGTCTTCCACAATCTTCCGATCATGCCCGTCATCACACCTTTCCTTTCTTTCCCAGACGATACGTATGAGAAAAAGCGCGCAGATATGATTGCACAGCGGCGCCAAATCCTGTACAATAGAGATAAGCGCCGGAGAAAAGTAAGCTTTTCGTAAGCTTTTCATCCCCGGCTTTGTAAGGGGTTTCCCTTATGCTGAAAGACAGAATACCGAGGAGGGCAAAGCTATGCCGGATACCGATAAGAAAACTATTTTGGTGGTGGACGACGACCGCGAGATCGTACGCGCGATCTCGATCACGCTCGAGCGCGAAGGCTATGACGTGCTCCGCGCCTATGACGGGCTGGAGGCGCTCGACTACGCGACGACGCGGGAAATCCACCTGATCATCATCGACGTCATGATGCCGAAGCTCGACGGCCTTTCCGCCGTCATGAAAATCCGCGAAAAAAAGAACCTGCCGATCATCATCCTCTCCGCGAAAGGCGAGGACAGCGACAAGATCATCGGGCTTTCCATGGGCGCGGACGATTACATATCGAAGCCCTTTAACCCGATGGAGCTTGTAGCGCGCGTAAAATCGCATCTGCGCCGTTATACGAGCCTCGGCGACATTAACGCGCGGGGCGATAACTGCATCGTCAACGGGCGGCTGACGTTCCGCCTCGACGAGCATGTGCTTTACGCGGACGGCGAACCCGTCAAGCTGACGGCAACCGAGACGAAAATCGTTGAGCTTCTGATGAAGCACCCGGGCCGCATTTTCCCGGCAGAGGAGATCTACAGCCTGATCTGGAACGAACCGGCCTACTCCGCCGAAAACACCGTGATGGTACATATCCGGCGTATCCGCGAGAAGATCGAGATTAACCCGAGCGAGCCGGAATATCTGAAAGTGGTCTGGGGGCTGGGCTATGAAATCGAAAAGCACTAACCTCGCGCGCGGCGTTTTCTCCTGGTTCTGCTTTCTGCTCGTCGTCTTCACGATCATTTTCACCGTCGTTTACGGCGTCGCGTTCTTTTCCCAGTACGGCTCCTCCCTCTTTGAGAAATCGGAAGACATCGCCGAAACGGTCGGGCAGATCATGTGCGGCGAGCTGCGGGAGCTGGACATCTACAAGGAGGGCGCCTCGAGCTTCTTCGAGCGCCTGTTTTACAGCACACAGAGCGGCGAAACCTCCGCTCAGGCAAACAGTTATGAGGAAGAAGAAGCCGAAATCAGCATCGAGTGCGGTGTCCGGTATTTCATCTCCGACAGCAACACCACCGCCTCCGTCGCGACCGTCTATGTGGAGACTATCTCGAAGGACAACCTGTATTCCGTGACAGATTACAGCAGTGACCCCGCGGGCAAAACCGTGACGAACGACGCGAATTGGGACCCAAATACGCTGCCTGAGGACTTCAACTATCTGTTCCGGTGCAGCAGCGGTGTTGTGGAAATCTTTCACAAGCAGGAAAGCGGCGCTCTGAAATCCGTCTTTCGCAGCGACGAGCCCGGTGCGTTTTATACCGATACGCTCGCGTATGCGCTGGAATCCCTGCGTTCGGTCAAGAATCCGCCGGATATCTCCTTTGCGGTGCGTGCGGAAGCGACCTCACACTATGCCTCCAACGAGATTGTTGGCAATGCGCAGAACTACGCGAACCGTCTGCTGTTCCAGTTCGTGCTGGTTACAACCGCTGTCGCGCTGTTCATTCTCATTTTGATCCTCTCCTTCCTCTTCCGACCCGACCGCAAGCTGTTCGAGACGTATCTTGCGCACGGGTTGAAATGGATCTGGATCGAGATCAAGATCGTCGCTATGATCGGCTGGAGCGCGCTGTGCCTTGCCTTGCTTTTTGCCGACTGGTTCCCGGTGGCACTGGCCCTTTGCGCGCTGTTTTTCATGTTCTATTTGCTCGGTGTGGACATTTCGCACAACCGCCGCATCTACCGGCATAACATCATCCACTCCATTTTGAAGCTGGTGCTCGCGAACAAGGACGGCAAGCGCTTCGAGCAGCTCGTCTACCGCAAATATCTCGCGACGGTCGGCATTCTGCTCGGTCTCGTGCTGGCGGCCGTCGTTGTCACGCTCTTCTTCTGGGGACACTGGCCGTTTGAAGAATGGCTTCCCGCGTTCTATGTGTCCATCGGCATTGCGGCACTCGGCACGATGATCTGGTTTGCCGCCGCGCTGCGCGACGACCTGCGCGACTACGGCAAGCTGATGGATCAGGTGGAGCAGATGTATAAGGGCGATTTGAACGCGGTCAACACGCTGCCCGCCACCTCGCCGCTGTACAGCTCCGCCATGCAGCTCAACATGATCCGAGACGGCATCAAGATCGCCGTGGAGGAGGGCATCAAGTCCGAACGCACAAAGGTGGAGCTCATCACGAACGTATCGCACGACATCAAAACGCCGCTGACCTCCATCATCAGCTATGTGGAGCTTCTGAAAGCCGAGCCGGATCTACCCCCGCACGTTATGGACTACATTGAGATCATCTCACAGAAGTCCGACCGCCTGCGGCACATGATTCAGGACATCTTTGATGTCTCCAAGGCAGCGACCGGTAACATGTCGCTTGAGCCGGAATACATCGGGCTTGACAAGCTCCTGCGCCAGACGCTCGCCGACATGGAGGGCCTCATGCAGAGCAGTCCGCTCCAGTGGCGCGTACAGATCCCGCAGGACACCTTCCCCGTCTACGCGGACGGCCAGCGCATGTACCGCGTTTTCCAGAATCTCATCAAGAACGCCGTGCAGTATTCGCTCGAGGGTTCACGCGTATACGTCTCGCTGGAAAAGCGGAATGACTGTGCGGTCGCCGTGATCCAGAATATCACAAAGCATGAGCTGGAAATGGATGGCGAAGCGCTCACAGCGCGCTTTGTGCGCGGTGACGACAGCCGCTCCACCTCCGGCAGCGGGCTCGGCCTTTCGATCGCAAAGAGCTTTACGGAAGCCTGCGGCGGTACCTGCACCGTCTCCGTAAAGGGCGATCTGTTCACGGTGGAAATCGCCCTGCCGCTTGCTTCTCCCCCGGAGCCGACAGTCACAGAATTCCAAAACGAAAAAGAAGACGAAGGAAAAGACTCTGCGGACAGCGCGCAATCCTGAAGAATCAAAAATGCAGCCTTAAACGGGGCAAACCCGTAAGGCTGCATTTTTTATGCAGAAATGGATTTTGAATTACTGAACGGCCTTCTCGAGCGCCTGCTTGATGTCGGCGAGGATATCGTCGATGTTCTCGATGCCGACGGAGAGACGGATCAGATCGGGCGATACGCCGGCCTCCTCCAGCTGCTTGTCTGAAAGCTGGCGATGCGTGGTGCTGGCCGGATGCAGCACGCAGGTGCGCAGATCCGCGACGTGCGTGACAACCGAGGCAAGCTCGAGACTGTCCATAAACTTTGTAGCGGCTTCTCTGCCGCCCTTAATGCCGAAAGAAACGACGCCGCAGGTACCGTGCGGCATATACTTCTGCGCGAGTGCGTGGAACGGGCTGCTCTCCAAGCCCGGGAAGTTGACCCACGCGATGCGGTCATCCTGCTCGAGGAACTTTGCGATCTCCATCGCGTTTGAGCAGTGACGCTCCATGCGCAGTGCGAGCGTCTCCATGCCGAGGTTCAGAAGGAACGCATTCATCGGCGCCGCCTGCGCGCCGAGATCGCGCATCAGGTGGCATCTGGCCTTCGCGATATACGCTGCGCGGCCAAACTGCTTCGTATACACAACGCCGTGATAGGACTCATCCGGCTCCGTGAATTCCGGGAACTTGCCGTTGTTCCAATCGAAATTGCCGCTGTCGACGATCGCGCCGCCGACCTGCACGGCATGGCCGTCGAGATACTTCGTGGTGGAGTGTACGACGATGTCCACGCCAAACTCAAACGGACGGCAGTTGATCGGTGTCGGGAATGTATTGTCCACGATGATCGGCACGCCGTGCTCATGCGCGATATTCGCGAACAGCTCGAGATCTGTCACGACGAGCGACGGGTTCGCAAGCGTCTCCGCAAACACGCAGCGCGTATTCTCGCGGAAAGCTGCACGCAGCTCGTCCGCCGTAGAGGTCGGGGAAACGAACGTAAAGTCGATGCCCATCTCCTTCATCGTCTTGTAGAACAGGTTGAACGTGCCGCCGTAGATCGCACTGGAGCAGACGACATGCCCGCCCGCGCGGCAGATATTCAGAACGGACAGCAAAGATGCGGACTGACCGGACGCCGTGAGCATCGCGCCGACGCCGCCCTCGAGCGCCGCGAGCTTCTTCTCGACTGCGTCGAGCGTCGGGTTGCCGAGGCGCGTGTAGAAAAAGCCGTCCGACTTCAGGTCGAACAGATCGCCCATCTCCTGCGAGCTCTCGTAGGTATAGGTCGTGCTCTGCACGATCGGCAGAACGCGCGGCTCGCCGTTTCCGGGCTTATAGCCCGCATGGATACAGATGGTATCCGGTTTGAAATTCTTTTCCATTTTGACTTCCTCCATTCCATGCATACACATGAAGATTTATTTCATGAACAATTCCCTGAGCAGCGTCGCCAGAAAATCGGACGCGAAGACGACCAGCATCACGATCACCATAAAGGCAAGGATCGAGACGGTCTGGATCACCATCCGCTTTCCTTTCGGCATATCGTCCTCTTCTGCCGGCGCGGGATCCTCTTTCTCCTGTGCGAGCGTTTCGTTCGCGCGCGGAAGATCCCGATATTCCACGTAGATATTCCGGTCGGTCGGCACAAATTCCGAATCAAACACGCTCGTGGAAAAGCCAGCTTTCACCTGCTCGGTTCGGTGGCGGATCGCAAGCGACTCAAACAGCGCGGAAATCTCCGTCGCCTCCCCCTCGCTGACCTTCATGAAAAAGACCTCGTCGTTGTCTTTGACCGGGCGCAGCCCCCGGCTGCGTTTGCAGTTTGGGCAGGTGCGGGTGGAATCCTCGCAGACCGTCTGGCATTTTGTACAGTAGAGCATCGTGTGCCTCCCGAAACGGCCTTCGCCGTGATACGGTTAGTATAGCACAGCCCTGCAGTAAATTCAATAAAAAATCTCAGCGCAGCACCGGCTGGAGCTGTTCGCCGCGAAATGCCGCTTCAAGCGTCTCCGGAACTAGGTCAAAGTGTGCAACAAGCGAATTCGGCTTTTTCACGGGATCATCCTGCCCCAGCGGGACGAAATACAGGTGCTTTGTGTTCAAAAGTGTGCCGATATTCCGGCACGACGCGCCGAGAGCGTCGTTCGTCGCGAGCGCGAGCACGATCGGCATCGAGACGCGCAGCGCCGACTTGACCGCCATCGTCACGCTCGTGTCCGTCACAGCGTTCGCGATCTTCGCCGCCGTGTTGCCCGTACACGGCATGACGACCACACCGTCTGCGAGGCGCTTCGGGCCGATCGGCTCCGCGCCTGCGATGGTGTGGATGATCTCGCGCCCGCAGAGCGCTTCCACGCGCTGCCGGAAATCCTTCGCCGCGCCGAACCGCGTATCGGTGGTATATGCCGTTTCGCTCATCACCGGCAGAACCTCATACGTCTCCCGGAGCCTTGTGAGCTGCTTCAGCGCGTTTTCAAACGTGCAGAAGGAACCGCACATGGCAAAAACTATGGTCCGCATCCTGCAATCATGCCTCCTCAAGCATATTGTAAACCGCTTCCTTGATATACTCCGCCGCCGTTTTCGGCGCAACGCGTCCCGGCAAAGACTGCGCCTGTACAACATGCAGGCCAAGCCGCCCGGCGCTCTCAAGATCAATGCCGCCCGGCGCGGACGCAAGCTCCACGAGCAGCGTATCCGCGTCCTGCTGCGTGAGCGCCGGCGCGCCGATCACGCGGGCAGGCACGGTGTTGAAAATCACGTCGAACCGCTGGGTGATCTCGCGGTACGTCAGCGGCTCCACGCCGAACGCCCGCATACGCATCAGATCCTCCTTTTTCCGCGCCGCAGCGTATACACGCGCGCCCATGCCGCGCAGAATAATCGCCAGGTTTTTTCCGATGCGTCCAAAGCCCGTAATCAGGCACTTAGCGCCGTTTAGCGTGCCGGGATATTCCTGAATTGCAATCGAGACCGCTCCCTCCGCCGTCGGGATCGCATTGCCAACCGCCAGTTCCTCGCGGCGGTAGTAATCCTCCGGCTCGATTTCCCGCCACAGAACGGAAGACGCGACGAGCCGCTGAATCATGCCGCCATAGACCGTGCGGTTGCAAAACAGCGACGCAAAGGCATCGTCGAGCCGAATCTCCGCCGCGGCATACGGCGCATTCAGCGTCAGGCCATCTCGAGTCGCAGGCAGCGGCAGCAAAATCACGGAGCTCTTCTTTGCAAGCTCCGAAAGCGTCGTTTCAGCCGCGCCGCGGCACGGGCCGAGGTTTTCAAAGCCGTGTACGCAGACGGGGTAACCGTCGGCCGCGATGGAGGCGGCCAGATACCGCATCCGCTCGTCGCCGCCGATCACGCCGAAGGTGTTGATCGTGGGCATAGCATTCACGCCTTTCCAAACAATTCCATCCGCTCCATTTTATGGCCTTCTGCGTTTTTTGTGTGCGCGCAAAGACTTTTTCCGCTTTTTTTCATTTTCCTATTTATTTTTTGCCGCGATGGCCTTATAATATTAAGACACACCTATATTGGATATTTACGATGATTTATATAGACAGACGGGCAGCCTTATTGCCCGCCGCTTTCCGGACGATTTCCGGCTGAAAGGAACATTGGATTATGACGGACAACAAAACAAATTTACTCGATACAGTCAAGCGCCTGCATTTTGTCGGCATCGGCGGCTCGGGCATGTGCCCGATGGCTGAGATCCTCCACCACAAGGATTATATCATCACCGGCAGCGACATCAATGAATCCGACACGCTCGAGCGCATCCGCGGCTACGGCATTCCGGTCTTTATGGGACACCGTCCGGAGAATATCGGCGACGCGGAGCTCGTCGTTTACACCGCCGCCGCCAAGCAGGATAACCCGGAGCTTGTGGCCGCGCGCGAAAAAGGCATCCCCACGCTGGAGCGTTCCGTGATGCTCGGCCTGCTCACGAAGAAGTTTTCAAACGCGATTGCCGTTTCCGGCACACACGGCAAGACGACGACGACCGGCATGATCACACAGATCCTGATCGAGGCCGGCCGCGACCCGAGCGCCGTCATCGGCGGCAAGCTGCCCTTTATCGGCGGCAACGGCCGCGTCGGCAAAAGCGAAAATATGGTCTGCGAGGCGTGCGAATATGTCGACACGTTCCTCCAGCTCCACCCGACGATCAGCGTCATTCTGAACATCGACGCCGACCACCTCGACTACTTCGGCACACTCGACAACATTGTGAAATCCTTCCGCCAGTTCTCCCTGCAAACCTCAAAGCGGATCATCGTGAACGGCGATGACGCGAATGCGATGCGCGCTGTCGAGGGCTTGACACACGCGGAGATCGTCACCTTCGGGCGTACGGCACAAAGCGATTACTATGTGACCGAGCTGAATGAAGAAGATACCGCCTGCGAGGACTTTACGATTATGCACCACGGTGAGCGCGTCTGCCGCGTGAGTCTGCGCGTGCCCGGCGAACACAACATGATGAACGCGCTGGCCGCCGCTGCCGCCGCACACGGCATGGGCGTGGACGGTATGCACATCAAGGCTGCGCTCGAGGCGTTTTCCGGCGTACACCGTCGCTTTGAAATTCTCGGCAAATTCGACGGCGTAACGGTCGCGGATGACTTTGCGCATCATCCGACGGAGCTTTCCGCGGTACTTTCCTCCGCGGTGCGCATGGGCTACCACGAGGTTTGGGCCGTTTTCCAGCCGCACACGTTCTCGAGAACTGCCATGCTGCTCGACGATTTCGCGAAGGCGCTCTCCATCCCCCACCATGTCGTGATGACGGAGATCCTCGCTGTGCGCGAAACGAACACCTATAACATCCACACGAGCGACCTCGCGGCAAAAATCCCCGGCAGCCGCTGGTTCGGCAGCTTCGAGGAAATCGCCGATTACGTAATGGCGAATGCCAAGGAGAACGATCTGATCCTGACGCTCGGCGGCGGCGACATCTACAAGTGCGCCAATCTGATTGTGGAAAAATACAAGAGCCGATAAACAAAAGGGCTGCAGCTTTGCAGTCCTTTTATCATATGAGGAGAGGTTCTTTATGCGCATACGCGCGACCACCTATAACGACACCCGGCGGAAAACGAGCTCCGCCGGGTGATTTTTGTAATATTTAATGATTTTCCGCCATGACGCCGACGAGCTTATGCGGCACATATGGTTCTTCCAGATACGCAATTTCCTGCGCTGAAAGCGTCAGCCCGACGGCTTTTGCGGCGCCCTCGATGTGGTGCAGCTTCGTCGCGCCGACAACTGGCGCTGTCGTTTTTGTCAGCAGCCATGCGAGGGAAATCTCTGTCATTGAGACGCCGTGCCGTTCGGCAAGCTCCGCAACACGATCGATGATCATGCCGTCCTGCGCCGCTGTGGCATCGTACTTCGATTTCGCATAGCGATCCTCTTCAAGCCGTTTGGAGGTTTCTCCCGCGCGCTTTGCAAGCCGTCCGCCCGCAAGCGCACTGTACGGCGTCATGGCGATATTTTCCTCGCGGCAATAGGGCGCCATCTCGCGCTCCTCCTCGCGGAAGATCAGATTGTAATGCCCCTGCACGGAGACAAACTTCGCAAAGCCCTCCCGCTCTGCCAGCGCGTTCGCCTTGGCAAGCTGCCACGCGTAGCAGTTTGAAATGCCGATGGCGCGCACCTTACCCGCGCGCACGGCGTTGTTCAGCCCTTCCAGAATCTCATATATCGGCGTGCGGTAATCCCACATGTGGCAGATATACAGATCGACATAGTCCATGCCGAGATTATGCAGACTGCGCTCCAGCATCGTCTGCACATGCGCCTGTCCGCTGACGCCCGCCTCGATCTCCGCATCCGTCCGAGGCAGAAATTTTGTTGCCACAACGACCTCATCCCGCCGCACAAGATCCCGCAACGCCCTGCCAACGAACTGCTCGCTCGTACCGCCCTGATAGGCGATCGCCGTATCGAAAAAGTTGACGCCGAGCTCGAGACCGCGCCGGATAATCTCACGGGAAGATGCTTCGTCCAGCGTCCAGCTGTGCTGGCCGGCTCCGGCGGCGCCGAAGCCCATGCATCCCATACAGATGCGCGAAACGGTTAAATCCGAATTGCCGAGCTTTGTGTATTCCATATTCCTGTCTCCTTCGCTTTTTTCTGTTCTGAGTATAGCAGAAAATCAGGTGAAAAAGCAAATACCTATAACGAATGGCGGTAAATGCCCCTGAGGCATGTCAGCGCTTTGAAATAAACGCACGCAGCGTGTGGACGATCAAGGACACGCCGATGATGCACGCGCAGGCGGATGCGCTGATGGAGATGGTCTTGTGGCCGAGCGGACCCGCGATCATCGCGGCTAAGATCGCCACAGCCGCGAACACGAGCAGCAAGATAAATGTCGCCTTATTCACACGATCGACCGTATTTTTATTCATGTCCTTCACCCTTTCTTCCGGCTGCCGCAAAGAGGCAATTGGAAAGCGAGCCAAGCGCCTCAAGCGTCAGGGCTTCCGCACGCGTATTGGCCGGTATTCCGGCATCTTCAAACGCTTTTGTGACCGTCTGTTTCGGCAAGCCCATCGTGTTTGAAATCGAATTGACCGCCGTTTTGCGCCGCTGGGCGAACGCCGCCTTGACAACGCGGAAGAAGAACTTCTCGTCGTCCACCGCGACTGGCGGCGCTTTGCGGATCTTGAGCTGAATCACCGCGGAATCGACGTTCGGCGCGGGCATGAAGCTGCCGCGGCTCACATCGAACAGGATCTCCGGCTCGGCGTAGTACTGCACTGCTGCGCTCACCGCACCGCAGGCGCGCGTGCCAGGCAGTGCGCAGAGACGGTCTGCCGCCTCCTTCTGCACCATGACCGTAATCGCGGAAATCGGCAGACACTCCTCCAAAAGGCGCATGATTACGGGCGACGTGATGTAATACGGCAGATTCGCGCAGACCGCGACCTCACCGCCCCCGAATTCCTCTTCGATCACGCGGCGCAGGTCAAGCTTCATGACGTCCGCGTTGAGAATTTTGACGTTATTGCAGTCCGCGAGCGTTTCGTCGAGCACCGGCAAAAGGCGCTTGTCCAGCTCGACGGAGACGACCTTTTTCGCGACCTGCGACAGCTCATACGTCAGAACGCCGATGCCCGGGCCGACTTCGAGCGCGCCCGCGCAGTCTGCCGCGCCGCTGAGCTGTGCCATGCGCGGGCACACGGACGGATTGATGAGAAAATTCTGCCCGAGCGCTTTGGAAAAGCTGAAGCCGTTCTTTTCCATCACCGCTCGGATGGTTGAAATATCGGAAAGTCTCTGCATATATTTTCCTTTCTTTACAGCTCCGGTACCTGATAGAGCCGGATGCCGTTTTCATCGTATACACACGTGAACAGCGCGGCAAGCTCTGTCTCGTTCGCGCTGCAATTGTCGGTCTCGAAGGCGGATACCATCACATAGTCCACGCCGTACTGCTGGAAAAGCGAAAGGTTTTCACGCGGATCGTGGAACATCCGCTCGATATCCGCCTCGCGCTGGGTGTAATCCAGCCCGTGGAAATACACGTAGCTCGGCGAGCCGCAGACGATGTTCCGCCCGGTCAGCGCTGCAATTTCGTTATTGTGGCGCATATCGGTGAGGATCGTATCCGTAGGCTCCGTATTCTCCGAGACATATTCGGCTGCCGCGAGCTGCCCCTTACCATAGAGGCAATAACCCGCGACGCTCTCGCGCGCAATCGTCAGCACGGCGGACAGCGTACAGGCCACGAGCAGCGCGCCCGCCATCACACGGCGTGCCGGCAGTCCTTTAAGACGGCGGTACATGTCCACGAGATATGATGCGATGAGCGGACAGAGCAGCAAATAGGCGACATACAGGAGCTTGTTGTTATCGTACGTGTTCGGCTGGAACACGACGAATTCGCAGATAAACCAGATCACGACAGCAGGGGACGACACCGTGAAGCTGCGCCGGTCGGCAGTGAACAGCGCAGGCAGGACAAAGATGCCGAATACGCCGAGATTGACGAGATAGAACCACAGATAGCTGTCCTGCAGATTGCCCCAGTTGTACCAGCCGCGCACAAAGCTTTCGGAAGCTGTCTGCGTGAAGGTCCATGTCAGGAGCTGCGGCACAGCGAGCAGCAGAACGACAAAGAGGAACACACCCCATGTCCGCAGAAGCTGTGCCCCGAAACCGCGACGAACCGCCAGAACAAGCAGCACAGCCAAGACTGTGAGAAATACGGCAGCCGTCAGGAGAACAAGAACCAAAAAGACTGCCGAATCGCGCGGGAACGTATCCGGAATCAGCAGCTGCACCAAAACGGGCAGTGCGAGCAGAACCGCTGAAACGCGCTTTGCCGTGCGGAGCGTTTTGCCCGTCTCTTCCGGAAAGACACGGCGGCACAGCGCAAAAAACAGCCAGACGCCGCAGATCAGCCCGAGCGCCAAAAACGAATGCGTGTGAATCATCACCATCGCGCCGGCAAAAATTCCAGCCGGAAGGAAATATGACGTGCAGCGCTCATACACCGCGCGGTACAAGAGATACAAAAGCGGAAACAGCACTGCCCAGCCGAACAGCGAGGCGCGCTGGGGAATCAGAATGTCGACGATCACATTGACCCAGCGGATGTTCTCGCCGACCAGATTTGTCGGCGTCTCGTAGAATTCGGTGAAGATCCGCGTGAAATTTTCGATGCCGCTCTGCAGCTTCGTCAGAAAATACGCAAAGCCGAAGCCGCCGTTCAGGAAAAAGAGAACCATGGCGAGCACCGCTTTCGCCGTGTCGCGCAGCCAGCGGGAGAGAAAGATCCACGCGCCGAAAAAGACCTGCGCGCCCGCGAAAAGCATCGGCAGAAAATACGCGAACTGCAGCGGAGCGCCGAGCAGATACAGGCTCGACGAGATGCTGTCCGAAAGGAACGGATAGGAAAGCTTTGTATTTGGCAGAATCGAATACGAAGGCGGAAACGTCTTTTGCTCCGCGATGCTTGTGATGAAGCCGAAATGCATGCTCATATCGCCGTAGGTGCACTGGCTCGACCAGATTTCGCCATTTTGATACCGGAAGCTGTGCAGCGTTAAGCCGGCAAAGACAATCCAGAGCAGAAACGGCACACAAAGGCTCCACTCCGTGCGGACAAAAGCCGATATGGTCTTTCCCGAACAGCGCAGAGACGGACGGCGCAGAAAAACCGCCGCGCCGACGAACGCCATGAGCGTCAGAAGCGCTGCCAAATGCGCCGCCATTGAAAAGCCGAACGGAAACGCCCAGAGCGCCGGCAGCCACATCAAAAGCACGCTGCCCGCCGCCGAGCCGAGGATCACCCGCACATATCGGCGTTCGTTTTGCAGAAAGCACGCGGCAAGCAGCATGCCGCCGAGCTGAAAAATCAGGAAATAAAGCAGTGCGCACACACCGCCGAAAAAGCTGCCGTTCATCGAAGCCTCCCCCCAAGCGCCGAATTTTTCTTTTATTTTACCATTGGACAGAAAAAATGTAAAGTCGCTGTTTTTCGCTTCTTTTTGTATTCCGCGCATTTTCCTGTTGCGGTTTTCCCCCGCATCCGCTATAATGGATTTAATACGCTGAAAAGTGAGGTGTCTTCGTATGCGGACTGACGTCTACCGAAGAGATAAAACGAACTACTATCTGGATCTTGCTGAGACCGTTTCCCAGCGCTGCACATGCCTTCGACGTCACTACGGCGCTGTGATCGTCAAAAACGATGAGGTCATCTCCACCGGCTATGTCGGTGCACCGCGCGGCCGGAAAAACTGCACGGATATGGGTAAGTGCGTCCGCGCCGAGCTGCACATCCCCCGGGGCGAGCGGTATGAGCTGTGCCGCAGCGTGCACGCGGAGGCGAACGCTATCATCAGCGCGCCGCGCGACAAGATGATCAATTCCACGCTCTACCTCGTCGGCAAAGAGGTTTCGACGGGCGAGTATATCCAAAACGCAGTCTGCTGCTCCATGTGCAAGCGGCTCGTCATCAACGCCGGCATCTCGCAGGTAATCGTCCGCGACGACCGCGATCATTACAGAAAGATAGATGTTCAGGACTGGATTATAAACGACGAATCCATCGAAGGTGTATTCGGCTATTGAGGCTCTTACACTGTCACGCGTATTCGCTGTAAGAGCCCGGAAAGAATACGGTGATCATCATGTCTTTGATACAGGTATCGAACCTGACCTTCGGCTACGAGGGCAGCTTCGACAATGTCTTTGAAAACGCCTCCTTTGCCATCGATACGGACTGGCGGTGCGGGTTTATCGGCCGCAATGGCAGAGGAAAAACGACCTTTTTGAATTTGCTGCGCGGAAAGCACCCGTACAGCGGCAGCATTACCGCCTCCGTGCAATTTGAGTATTTCCCGTTTGAGGTCGAGAATCCCGACGACACGCCGCTCGAAATCGCGGAGGCGATAATGCCCGATTTCGAGCTGTGGCGGCTCTCGCGCGAGCTGAATTTGCTTGAGGCAGACAGCGGTGTGCTGTACCGCCCGTATTCGACGCTCAGCTTCGGCGAGCGGACGAAGGTGCTGCTCGCGATTCTCTTCATCCGCGAAAACAGCTTTCTGCTGATCGACGAGCCGACGAACCATCTCGACATCGCGGCCCGCGACACGCTGGCGCGGTATCTCAAGACAAAGCGCGGCTTCATTCTGGTCAGCCATGACCGCGCGTTTCTCGATGCGGTCATCGACCACGTGCTTTCGATCAACCGTGCGAACATCACGGTGCAGCGCGGCAATTTCACGACGTGGCAGCGCGAAAAGGATCTCGAGGATCAATTCGAGCTGCAGCAGAACGAGAAGCTGAAGAAGGACGTCAAGCGCCTGGAGGCAGCCGCCCGCCGCAGCGCGGAGTGGTCGAACCGCGCGGAGAGCCGGAAGATCGGCTTTTGTCCCGACAAAACGGAAAAAAGTCTGGACCGCCGCGCCTTTGAGGGCGAAAAGAGTCGCAAGATGATGAAGCGCGCCAAGTCGATTGAATCGCGGCGCAACGACGCACTGGAAGAGAAAAGCGCGCTGCTCAAGAACATCGAATCTGCCGACACAAAGTTGCAAATCGCGACGCTCCGTCATCCAAAGGAGCTGCTCGTCGAGGCGCGCGACCTCTCGGTGGATTACGGCGCGGGCCCAATTTTCTCGCCCGTCCGCTTTGAGCTTCGGCGCGGTGAGCGCGTCGCCCTGCAGGGCAAAAACGGCTGCGGCAAGTCGAGCATTTTAAAGCTGCTCTGCGGCGAGGATATCCCCCACACCGGCACGCTGGAAAAAGCGAGCGGTCTCACGATTTCCTATATTCCCCAGAGCGCCGAGGGGCTTTCCGGCTCGCTGAGCGACTTCGCCGAACTAAACGGCATCGACGAAAGCCTTTTCAAAACGATTTTGCGCAAGCTGGAGTTTCAGCGCGCACAATTTGAAAAGCGCATCGAGGATTTCTCCGAGGGGCAGAAGAAAAAGGTGCTGATCGCGAAAAGCCTCTGCGAAAAGGCGCATCTGCTCGTCTGGGACGAGCCGCTCAACTTCATCGACGTCATCTCCCGCATGCAGCTTGAGACGCTCTTAAAAGACTGCGCGCCGACCGTGATCTTCGTCGAGCACGACCGGCGGTTTGTGGAAAACGTCGCCACCAAAATCATCACGCTTTCATAAAATCAGACCCGCCGGCGCATTCGGCGGGTCTTTTGAAAAAAGGAGGGCTTCTTTGTGAAGGAGCAAAACGGGCGTATCGCCATTTTGGACGGCGTGCGCGCCTTTTCGATGCTGATCGTCATGGGCTTTCACCTGTGGCAGCAATCCTGGCTGCAAAACCTCTTTCCGAGTGACCTGCTCCGTCCGCTCGGCGTCCGGCATTTCAGCCTGACGTGGGTACCGCGCACGGGGTATATGTTTGTCGACGTGCTGCTCTTGCTTTCGGGCTTCTGCCTCTTTCTCCCCTACGCGCGGCAGATAGCAGACCCGCTCTCCCCCGCGCCCGAGCGCCCGGGCTTATTTTTCAAAAAGCGGGCGGCGCGTATCCTGCCTGCCTATTATCTCTGTTTGCTCGTTTATCTCGTTTTCTGGATCCGTCCGTCCGATTACTCGAGTATGTCGCGTTATTTACAGGATGTCTTCTCGCATCTGACCTTCACGCAAACCTTCTGGGGAGAAAGCTACATCGGCACAAAATTCCCGACCACGCTCTGGACGCTCGGCATCGAGGTGCAGTTTTACCTTGTTTTTCCGCTGATTGCATGTGTTTTCCGCCGTTTCCCGCTTCAGAGCTGGGCGGTGCTCTGCGCGCTCGCGGAACTGTACATCGCCCTTTTCGCGCGGACGCCGGACGGCGGCGCCCATGTGCTGCGCATCAACCAGTTCCCGGCCTTTCTCGGTGTTTACGCGAATGGCATGCTTGCGGCCGTGCTGTTCTGCCTGCTGCGCGCACGCATCGGCAAAGGCACACGCCGGACAACGCTGCTTTCCACTTTGCTCTGCCTCTTCGCCTTCGCCGCGATCGTCTGCACGCTGAACGATGGTTTGAACCGCGCGCCGTCGATCCAGCGCTGGCAGGTGGATTTCCGCTTCTGGTTTTCCGCGATCGTCTGCGTTTTTCTCCTCGCACTCGACCACGCCTGCCGGGCGGTACAGTGGATTTTCGCAAACCGCGCCGTTTCGTTTGTCTCGCTGATTTCGTACAACCTCTACATCTGGCACGCGACGGTGCTTTTGAAGCTCAAGGCTTGGCGCATCCCGCCGTATCCCGATGCGCCGGAGGGTGCGACCGCGTGGCCGCAGTCCGCCGCCGGAGAAAGCTGGCATTTTGCATGGCAGGTGCAGTATACCGTGCTGTTCTGGGTGATTTCGATTCTCCTTGCCGCGCTCCTGACGTACCTTGTCGAAAAGCCCGCCGCGAAACGGATATTAAAACTTAACGGCAAGAAAAAGCCGACGGAAAGACCTTGAGCCTTCCGTCGGCTGCTCTATTTGTGCATACGCCAAACGCCTTGGATATTCGCGTTGTAAGTCTTCGTTTTAAGCTGGATCAACAGCTCTTCCACGGCAGCCGCCAAGGCAATCGCTTCAACGAGCACGCAGAGCGTCTGAAAACCGCCGCTCCAAAGAAACAGTGGGAGTAAAAACAGCGCCGCGCCGGTCAGCTTATTCAGCATCGTATGCAGCGCCGCAAATCGGTGATACCGAATCGCGCCGACCGTATACGCGGACAGCTTCACAGCGGCAATTCCCACCGCAAGCCAGAGTATCCATGCATCGACGTCAGACACTATAAACGGGATCAAGCGGATACCTGCGCACAGCACGAACAGCAGATCCGCCGTACTGTCCAGCGCCGCCCCGATTCGGCTCTGCGCATGCAGTCGGCGCGCAAGCCAGCCGTCCAGCATATCGCTGATTCCACAGAGCAGGTATACAGCCCAAAACGATGCAGACAACGGAGAGAGAAACGCCAGAAAAATACTGCCCGCTATGCGCATTCCCGTAATACAATTTGGCAGGCACCGCATCGTTATTTCTCCTGCTTCTCCGCCTGCGCGCGTCGCTCGAAGCGGTTGATCGCGCAGATGATGCCCTTGATTGAGGACAGCGAAATGTTGTGGTCGAGTCCGACGCCGAACATCGTCTCATCTCCGTGGCTCAGCTCAATATACGACACCGCCTGCGAATCCGCACCGGTCGAGATGGCATGCTCACTGTACGAGACGAATTTGTATGCCGTGATGCCGACCGAACGGAGCGCCTTGAAAAACGCGTCGATCGGGCCGTTGCCGCGCCCGGAAAGCTGGATATTGCGCCCATTGCAGGACAGCACGCCGTCGAAATAGACGACAACCCGATCGAGCTTCTCGTTTTCCTCAAACAGACGATAGCGCTTGAGATCGTACGGTGCGTGGACGCGCAGATACTCGCGCTGAAAGATCCGGAAGACCTCTTCGGCCTTCAGCTCGCGGCCCTCGCGGTTGCAGACCTCCTGAATCAGCGCGCCGAACTCGGGGTGCATCTGCTTTGGGAGGATATAGCCGAAGTGGCGGTGCATAATGAACGCCGCGCCGCCCTTGCCGGACTGGCTGTTGATGCGGATGATCGGCTCGTACTGCCGCCCGAGATCGGCGGGATCAATCGGCAGATACGGCACCGCCCAGTGCGCCGCGCCGGTTTTCGCCATGTAGGTGACGCCTTTATGGATCGCGTCCTGATGCGATCCGGAAAACGCCGTGAACACAAGCTCGCCCGCATACGGGTGGCGTTCGTGGACATGCATGTGCGTGCATTCCTCGTAGACGCGCTTGATGTGGTTCATATTCGTAAAGTCGAGCTTCGGGTCGACGCCCTGCGCGTAGAGGTTCATCGCAAGATTCATGATATCACAGTTTCCGGTGCGCTCGCCGTTGCCGAAGACCGTGCCCTCCACGCGCTCCGCGCCCGCCATGACGCCGAGCTCCGTCGCCGCCGTCGCCGTACCGCGGTCATTGTGCGGGTGAATGCTGAGAATCGCGCAGTCGCGGTGCTTCAAATGCGTCGCGACGTATTCGACCTGATCGGCAAAGCAGTTCGGCGTCGCAAGCTCCACAGTGTTCGGCAAATTGATGATGGTCTTGTCCTCCGGTGTCGCGCCGAGCGCTTCCAGCACATCGTCACAGATGCGCACGGCATTTTCGACCTCCGTACCTGAAAAGCTCTCCGGCGAATACTCGAAGCGCAGATTCATCTCCGGGTATTCCTCGCGCATTTTATCGGCAAGCTGACGGATCAGCCTTGCCGCGTCCATGGCGATCCCGATCACGCCTTCCATGTCGGTATCAAATACGACCTTCCGCTGAAGCGTGGAGGTGGAATTGTAGAAATGCACAATGACATTTTTCGCGCCGCGGATCGCCTCAAAGGTCTTTTCGATCAGGTGCGCGCGCGCCTGTACGAGTACCTGCACCGTCACATCGTCGGGGATCAGGTGCTCGTCGATCAAATACCGCAGCGTCTCGTATTCCGTCTCGGACGCCGACGGGAAGCCGACCTCAATTTCCTTGAAGCCGATCTCTACAAGTGTCTTGAAAAAGACGACCTTCTGGTGCAGATTCATCGGCGTGACGAGCGCCTGATTGCCGTCCCGCAGGTCGACGCTGCACCACACGGGCGCACGGTCAATCACTTTCTCCGGCCACGTCCGTTCCGGAAAACGGATCGGCTGAAAGGGTAAGTATTTTTTATAGCCTTTGTTCATATCGGATTTACTCTTCTTCGTTCTGTTCTTTGTTCTCTTTCTTTCCGTACGCGCGGTCAGCAGCCTCGCGGGCGATGTCGAGCACGGTGTATTCGCGCTGCCCGCTGTTCGGCAGCACCGGCAGCATCTGATAGACCTCGGCCGCCATACCGCGGCTCCAGAGCATCGGGTCGATACGCATGGAGTAGCCGTGGCCGTTTTCGCACATCCAGTCGGTCATTTTGGCGCGCGGCAGACCGTACGCCGCAAGCAGCGTCATGATCACGCCGCCGTGCGTGACAAGCACCGCGCTCTCGTCTCCGGTCGTCATCATGTTGCGCACGAGCATTTCAAAACCCGCACAGACGCGCTGCATGAAGACGATGCTGCTCTCGCCGTTCGGCGGCGCTTCATGACGGCCTCCGTTCATCCACGCGAGGAACTTCGGGTCGTGCATCAGCTCCTCCGCCTTCTTGTTTTCCCAGTCGCCGAAGTCACACTCGGCAAGCTCCAGAATGACCTCCGGATCAGCGGTCGGATAGAGCACCTTGAGTGTGTCAACACAGCGCACGCAGGGACTTGCATAGTATTTCACGGCTTCGGGATATTTGCCCTTCCTTTTCAGCTCCAGCAGCGCCTGCATACCCTCTTGCGCCAAAGGAGACTGTGTGCGGCCGACATAGCGCCCCTCCAAATTGCCCTCGCAGACGCCGTGGCGGATCAAATGAATGGTATATGATTTCATGTACATTTCCTTTCCGGACACAACGCCGGGGCGCTGTGTCCCTTTCACCAAAAAATCGGTGGATTTCAACCGAAAAAAGGTCTTTTATCTGTTTACTTCTCGGATAAATTCGTATATAATTTACTCAATGTTATTTTTTGCACGCAGGTGGTGAACGGACAGGTGAACAATGATTTTCCGCGGATTTTGACGCTGCTCCGCAAGGAACAGGGCATTAGCCAGAAGCAGGCTGCCGCAGACCTCGGAATCTCGCAGGCTTTGCTTTCCCATTACGAAAAGGGAATCCGTGAATGCGGGCTCGACTTCATCGTCCGTACCGCAGATTATTACGGGGTCTCCTGTGATTATCTGCTCGGCAAAACACCGCTTCGTCAGGGTGAGAAGCTGCACGTCCCCGAAACGGACGACAGCGACACGCGCGAGGCTGTGCCGAATGTCGATCGAAAAATAATATCCAACTCCATTCATATTGTATTTGGTATTCTCAAAAAAATCAATAGCAAATCTCTGACGAGGCAGATTACCGTGTATTTGAGCTGTGCGGTTTACAACGCGTTCCGCATGCTGTATACGGCGAATCCGAAAAATCCGACCGGCCTTTTCGAGACGAACGGCGGGCTGAGCGAAGCGCTGACGGACGGCCGCATGCAGCTTTCCATGGCCAAGAGCCGGATGCTGCTCTCCGGCGAGAAGCCTGCGCAGGGCGACGCCATCCGCAGAGACGCGCTGCCGCAGCTCAACAGCGAGTCGCTCTCGATGGAATATCCCGACTGGGCCCCCTCGCTTTTTGCTCTGATTAAGAATACGGAAAACGAACACAAGACAAACTAACACAAAGGAGGCAATTGGCATGTGTGGTTTTGTAGGATATATCGGCGGCGGTGAGACCCAGACGATGGCGCCGGTGCTACACTCAATGGCAGACCGCATCCGGCATCGCGGTCCCGACGACGCAGACTATTATATGGACGGCGATATCGCGCTCGGTTTCCGCCGGCTTTCCATCATCGACCTTGCGGGCGGCAGACAGCCGATTCTGAACGAGGATAAGAGCAAGGTGCTGATGTTCAACGGTGAGATTTACAACTTTCAGACGATCCGCGAGGAGCTGCTGAAGGCCGGTCACGTTTTTACGACCAAGACCGACAGCGAGGTGCTGCTGCACGGCTTTGAGGAATACGGCACAGACCTTCTGAACAAGCTGCGCGGCATGTTCGCCTTTATCATCTGGGATAAGAACACGAAGACGTTGTTCGGCGCGCGCGATTTCTTCGGCATCAAGCCGTTCTATTATACGGAGATGCAGGGTACATTCATGTTCGGCAGTGAGATCAAGAGCTTTGTCGACCACCCGCATTTCAAGAAGGAGCTCAACGAGCGCGCGCTCGAGGGCTACCTCTCCTTCCAGTATTCCCCGGGTTATGAGACATTCTTCAAGGGCGTTTACAAGCTGCCGCCGGCCCATTACTTCTTCTACAAGGACGGCAAAATGGACATTCAGCGCTACTGGATTCCCGAATTCAACGCCGAAGAAGACAAGCCGCTCGAATACTGGGTGGACGAGATTGAAAAGACCTTCGACAACTCCGTCGAAGCGCACAAGATCGCGGATGTTGAGGTCGGCTCGTTCCTCTCCTCCGGCGTTGATTCCAGCTATGTCGCCTGCTCCGCCGATGTCGACAAGACGTTCACCGTCGGCTTTGACAACGGCTCGAAATACAACGAGATCAGCTACGCAAAAGAGCTTTCTGAGATGATCCCGGTCAAGAATTACAGCAAGACCATCACACCCGAGGAATTCTGGGGCAACTTTGGCAAAATCCAGTACCACATGGACGAGCCGCTCGCCGACCCCTCCGCCGTGGCGCTCTATTTCGTCTGCAACACCGCTTCGCAGTATCTGAAGGTCGTCATGTCCGGCGAAGGCGCGGACGAAATCTTCGGCGGCTACAACATCTACAAGGAGCCGCTCGCGGTGCCCGCCTACGACAAAATTCCGTTCCCGATCCGCCGCTTCATCGGCAAGGTCGCGTCGCATCTGCCGAGAAAATCCGGCGTCAATTTCCTGATTCGCCGCGGTATGCGTCTGGAAGACCGCTTTATCGGCAACGCCTACATGTTCAATGAGGCAGACCGCAAGAAGCTGCTCAAGATCAAGACGGACGCCCCCTCCCCTGCCGAGGTCGTGAAGCCCTTCTACGATCGTGTGAAGGACAAGGATCCGGTCACGAAGATGCAGTTTGTCGATCTCAACGCGTGGATGGTCGGCGATATTCTGCTCAAGGCGGACAAGATGAGCATGGCGAATTCGCTTGAGCTGCGCGTGCCATTCCTCGACAAGGAAATCATGGCGCTCGCCCAGCGCATCCCGCTGAAATACCGCGTCAACGCGGAGAACACGAAGTTTGCCATGCGCAAGGCGGCGCTGCGCCGCATGCCGGAAAAGTGGGCAGGCAAGAAGAAGCTCGGCTTCCCGGTTCCGACGCGCGTTTGGCTCAAAGAGGACAAATATTACAACATCGTCAAGGAGAAATTCACCGGCGAGGTCGCGCAGAAGTATTTCCACACCGATAAGCTCGTGAAGCTGCTCGATGACCACAAGAACGGCAAGGCGGACAACAGCCGCCGCGTGTGGACGGTTTACACCTTCCTCGTCTGGTACGACCAGTTCTTCAACGACGAGATTCTGAACAGTTACGTTGAAAAATCCGACGCTAAAACCGCTTGAAATAAGGAGCTTCCCCGATTATGAATACAGAAGAATTGAGAAAACAGGATTTCCTGCCGGTGCTGCTCGGCAGCGATATCAATGTATACGGCATGGCGCGCTCGTTCCACGAGGCGTACGGCTATAAGAGCGTCGCCGTCGGCAAGGGCATTCTGCCCGCCGTCATGAACAGCAAGATCGTCGAGGTGCAGCAGGTGGAGCCGCGTCTCGAGGAGGACGAGGTCTTCGTCCAAACGCTCACGGAATTTGCGAAGCGCTACGCGGGTATGCGGCTGCTGCTCGTTCCCTGCGGCGACAACTACATCAAGATGCTCGTGCGCAATCAGGACGAGCTGCGCGGCATCTACGAATTCGAGTGCATCAGCGAAGAGCTTCTGATGCGTCTCTCCATCAAGGAGAGCTTCTATAAGGTCTGTGAGGAGCACGGCTTCTCGTTCCCGAAGACGACGACCTGCTCCTTTGAAAACTACAAAACAGTCGAGCTGCCGTTCGATTTTCCGGTCATCATCAAGCCGTCGAACAGCGTCGCATACTGGAACTGCAAGTTCCCGCACAAGAAAAAGGTGTTCGTCGCGAACACGAAAGAAGAATACGACGCAATTCTCGACGCGATTTACGGCTCCTCCTACAAGGATCACCTGATTCTGCAGGAATACATTCCGGGCGACGATTCCAGAATGCGCGTGATGAACTGCTACTGCGGCAAGGACAAGAAGGTGAAGCTCATCGCGCTGGGCAACGCCGTGCTCGAGGAGCACTCCCCGGAGGGCATCGGCAGCTACGCGGCCATCATCAACGGTTTTGATGAGAAGCTGAACGAGCAGATGAAGAATTTCCTCGAGGGCATCGGCTACGTTGGCTTTGCGAACTTTGATATGAAGTATGACGAGCGCGACGGCAAGTACAAGCTCTTCGAGATGAACCTGCGTCAGGGACGCAGCAGCTATTTTGTTACGGCGGCGGGCTACAACCTCGCGAAGTGGCTCGCGGACGACGTGATCTATAACAAGCCGATGGATCTCACGGTCGCAACGAACAAGGTGCTCTACACGATCATCCCGACAAAGATCATTTTCGACTACTGCCCGGACGAAGCCGTCAAGGCTGAGGCGAAGCGCCTGATCGACGAGGGCAAGGTCGTGAACTCGTATTACTATAAAAATGACCGCAGCCTCAAGCGCTGGCTGATGTTCAAGCGCAACCAGTACAACTATTTTGAAAAGTACAAGCGCTATTTTAACAACAAAGGACTGCACGACTGATGAACAGTTTTGGTATTATCGGCGGCCTCGGTCCGATGGCAACGGCGTATCTGCTCGAGCTCATCATCGATATGACAGACGCCAAAACCGATCAGGAACACCTCGACGCGATCATTTTCAACCGCCCGAGTGTGCCGGACAGAACCGCTTACATTCTCGACCACTCGAAGCCCTCCCCGGTGCCTCCGATGATCGACATGGCAAAGAAGCTCGAAGCGCTCGGCGTCTGCGCCATCGGCACGCCGTGCGTGACGGCGCACAGCTTCCACGAGGAGCTGCAGCGCAGCGTGAATGTGCCGTTCATCAACATGGTGCAGGAGACCGCCGCATATCTCAAGAATGCGGGCTGCAAAAAGGCGGGCATCATGGCGACGACCGGGACGGTACATAACGGACTGTTCCAGCGCGCGCTTTCGGAGATCGGCCTTTCCTATGCCCTGCCGGACGACGCGATGCAGCAGTACGTGATGTCGCTGATTTACGACTGCGTGAAAGCCGGCGAGCCTGCGGATATGGAGAAGTTCCGCACCGTTTCCGACGCGCTGCGCAAAGAGGGCTGCGACGCGATCATTCTTGGCTGCACGGAGCTTTCGATCATCAAGCGTGACAATGCGATCGGCAGCGGCTATCTCGACGCGCTGGAAGTGCTCGCGCACGCGGCAATTCTCGCCTGCGGCAAGAAAATCAAACCGAAATACATTTCCCTGCTCAACTAAACCCCAAAGGAGGCACCCGTATGTGCGGCTTTGCTGGCTATATCAACAACTACGCCACATTCGATAAAGTGGCGGTCATCCACGCGATGGCGGACAGAATCAAGCACCGCGGTCCGGATGACGCGCACTACTATGTGGACGACGACATTTCGCTCGGCTTCCGCCGGCTTTCGATTATTGACCTGGAGGGCGGCAGACAGCCGATCCTGAACGAGGACGGCAAGCTGGTTCTGCTCTTCAACGGCGAAATCTATAACTACCAGAGCATCCGTGAGGACCTGCTGAAGGCCGGTCACGTCTTTACGACAAAGACCGACAGCGAGGTCATTCTGCACGGCTATGAGGAATACGGCAAGAAGATTCTCGACCGCCTGCGCGGCATGTTCGCCTTTATCATCTGGAACAAGGAGACGAAGGAGCTGTTCGGCGCGCGCGACATCTTCGGCATCAAGCCGTTTTACTACTACCAGAAAAACGGCGAGTTCCTGTTCGGCAGCGAGATCAAGAGCTTTCTCTCCCACCCGAAATTTGAGAAAGAGCTCGACGAGGACATGATCCCGCTCTACCTCTCCTACGAGTATATTCCGGACGAGCGCACGATCTTCAAGAATGTCTTCAAGCTCCCCGGCGCGCATTGCTTCACCTACAAGGACGGCAAGCTGAACGTGGAGCGCTATTACCGCATCGAGTACAACATTGAGGACGACAAGACACTCGATTACTGGGAGGACGCGATTACGAAGGAGTTCACCGAATCGGTCGCGATGCATCAGATTTCCGACGTAGAGGTCGGCTGCTTCCTCTCCTCAGGCGTCGACTCCAGCTATGTCGTCAAGGAGATCTCCAAGGGCACGAAGAAGGTCAAGACCTTCTCGGTCGGCTACGAGGAGGAAAAATACAGTGAGCTGCCGTATGCGCAGGACTTCTCGAGCGTTGTCGGCGTGCCGAACATCGCCAATAAGGTTTCGGCGGATGAATTCTTTGAGGCCGTGCCGGAGATCCAGTATTATATGGATGAGCCGCTGCCCAACCCCTCTGAGATCCCGCTGTACTTCCTCGCGAAGAATGCACGTAAATATGTGAAAGTCGTACTTTCCGGCGAGGGCGCCGACGAGCTCTTCGGCGGCTACCCGATGTACCTCGCAGGCGGTCATTTCGACCACTACGCCCACAAGGTACCGCGCCCGGTGCGCAAGGCACTTGGCACGCTCGCCAAGCACGCCCCGAACTTCAAGGGCAAGAATTTCCTTGTGCGCGGCTCGATGGAGCCGTACCAGCGTTTTATGCGCGCGAATTACGTCTTCCAGAGCGCGGAGCGCCAGAAATATCTCAAGCGCCCGATCGCGACGAAGCTGCCCGAGGAATATAGCAAGCGCTATTTCGACGAGGTGCCGAACCTCGACGAGCCGACCCAGCTCCAGTATGTCGACATGCACACGTGGATGATCTACGACATCCTGCTGAAGGCCGACCGCATGAGCATGGCAAATTCACTCGAGCTGCGCGTGCCGTTCCTCGATAAGAAAATGCTTGAGCTTTCCACGCGCATCCCCTCCCGCTTCCGCGCAGCGAACGAGACAACGAAGATCGCGTTGCGCAGCGCGGCGATCAAGCAGCTCCCCGAGCGCACGGCAAACAAGAAGAAGCTCGGCTTCCCGGTTCCGCTAAATGACTGGCTGCGCGAGGACAAGTACTACAACATGGTGAAGAAGGCGTTCCAGAGCGACATCGCCGAAAAGTTCTTCGTCACCGACGAGCTGATGCGCCTGCTCGACGACCACAAGAGCGGCAAGGCGCTCAACATGCAGAAGATCTGGTCGTTCTACACCTTTATCCTCTGGTACGAGCAGTTCTTTGTTCTGAATTGAGCGAAAAGAACTTCAAAGGCAATAAAAACGCACCCCGTTTACCGGATTAAGCCTACCGGTAAACGGGGTGCGTTGGATTTATCTGTAATTACTTATAGAGCGGGCCGTAGTACTTGCAGGCGGCGTAGTCTGCAGCCTGTGCATCCTGCGTGCCGAAGCTCGCCCATGCGTGCGGGCGGTACACCTTCTCCGCCGGGACGTTGTGCATCGTCACCGGAATGCGCAGCATGCTGGCAAGCGTGATGAGGTCCGCGCCCACGTGGCCGTACACGGTCACGCCGTGGTTCGCGCCCCAGTTTGCCATGACGCTGTACACGTCTGTGAATGCACCCTCGCCCGTTAGACGCGGTGCAAACCACGTCGTTGGCCATGTGCGGTCGGTGCGCACGTCAATGGTGTTGTGGATCTCGTCCGGCAGATTTGCCGTCCAACCCTCGGCAATCTGGAGAACCGGGCCGATGCCGTCGACAATGTTGTAGCGCAGCATCGTAACCGGCATCTCCGCCTTGCAGCGGAAGTGGCTCGAGAATCCGCCGCCGCGGAAATACTCGAAGTTCGCGCGGCACCAGTCGGTCGCCTCGATGCAGGCCTCGATATCCGCATTCTGCATCTCCCAGAAGGGCTTCATGACGGAATTGCCGGCATCGTCTTTGCACGCGCCGCTGCCGTCCAGCGCCGTTGCGCCGGAATTGATCAGGTGGATAAAGCCGTCCTTCGCCACGCCCTCGGGCCGCTTGCCCGTCACGCGCTCGCAGGCCTCGGGGCTCCAATACGTGCGTACGTCGTGGAAACAGGGCGCTGTATTCGAGACGAGCGTGCCCAGCAGCATCGAAACACCGTTGCAGGTGTCGTTCTCGGTGGCAAACGGCGTCGGCATCTTCGGGCCGTTCCAGTCAAAGGTGCTTGCAAGAATCGCCTCGCTGAAGTCCGCGTTCGGCAGCCAGTCGGTCCACTGACGCTGTCCCTGGAAGCCGCCCGCGACCGCGTTGCGGCCGAGCGCTTCCTCGTGCCAGCCGAGCTCGTCGAGCTTCGGATTGCCGTACAGGATATCGCGCATGACCATTGTCATCTTCGTGACAAACTCCCAGTCCTTGTCGGCGGGCACAACCTTCGACTTCGTGATAACATCCGGCAAATCCTTGCCCGCGTTGCAGTCAAAGCCTTCCTTGCAGTTCGCCTTGACCCAAGCGAGCGCCTGCTCGTACTCGTCCGCATCATAGATGCCCAGCGTGATGCGGCGCAGGATCTCGGTCATATCCACCCATTCGGCGCGCATGCCGAAATACTTCTGGAACACCTCCGCATCGCAGAAGCTGCCCGCAATGCCCATCGCGACGCCGCCCAGATTCACATACGCCTTGTTCTTCATCCAGCCCACGGCTACGGCGCAGCGCGCAAAGCGCAGGATCTTCTCCGCCACATCGGCCGGGATTGTGGTGTCGGTGATGTCCTGCACATCATGCCCGTAGATGGAGAACGCAGGCAGGCCGCGCTGTGCATGCGCCGCCAGAACCGCTGCCAGATACACCGCGCCCGGACGCTCGGTGCCGTTAAAGCCCCACACGGCCTTGATGGTCTTGGGGTCCATATCGAAGGTTTCCGAACCGTAGCACCAGCAGGGTGTGACAGACAGCGTCGCGACGACGTTCTCCGTGCTGAACTGCTCAGCCACGCGCGCAGCCTCCGCGCCGCCGCCGATTGTGGTGCAGCCGACGACACACTCGACGGGCTTACCGTCCGGGTAGCGCAGCGTCTCGCTGATGAGCTTCGCGGCATTGTTCGCCATGGTCATGGTCTGGACTTCCAGACCTTCTCGAATACCGCCCCAACGGCCGTCGATGACCGGGCGGATGCCAATTTTAGGATACAGCATAACTTTAACTCCTCTTTTTGAATGTATTGGTTTGTTGGGATCACGTATCTGTGGGCGCGCCCTCTTCGCGGCGCGGATACTTCTTGTAGCCCGGATGACGGCCTGTCACACGGTAATAGCCTCTGAGGTCGATGAGCTTCTGGATGTTCTCGCGGCTGATGTCGTAGCTGCCGCCCAGAATGATAGCGTTGATCGTGATCTTTGCCCAAAGCTCAAGACTCTCCATGCGGTAGAATGCCGTCACGACGTCGCTGCCAACGGCCAGCGCGCCGTGGTTTTCGAGCAGCATCACATCGTGCTCCTCGAGATACGGCTCGATGGCGTTCGGCACCTCGACGGTGCTCGGCGTGCCGTAAGGTGTCAGCGGCACACTGCCGATGACCGCCACATCTTCGATCATGTTGTACATATCCATGCTGCGGTGCGCGACAGCAAAGCCGGTGGCTCCCGGCGGATGCGCATGAATCACGCTCCACACGTCGTCCCGCTTCTCATAGCAGCGCAGGTGCATTTTGATTTCGCTCGACGGGCGCAGGCCCTCGGCCGCCTCCAGCACGTTGCCCTTTGCATCGATGCGGATCAGCTTTTCGGGCGTGATGAAGCTCTTGCTCATGCCGGTGGGCGTCGCGAGGAATGTGCCGTCCTCCAGGCGCGCGCTCACATTGCCGTCGTTCGCTGCGACCCAGCCGAGCTGCCACATCTTGTGGCACACGTCGCAGATCTGTTCTTTGATGGTTTGAATATCCATAATACCACTTCCTTTCCCTAATTTGTATTATACGGTTGCAATCCGCACTTTTCTAGGTGTATACTGGACAAAGATAGGACAATATTCACTTTTTTGAATTGGGAGGATATTTGAATGCGTTACCTTGCCTTTCATGAGCGCATGACGCGCGGCACATTTGATTTTCCGATCGAGTTATATTATATAGATGCCGCCCACCCGCGCTATGAGATGCCGTTTCACTGGCATATGGAATGCGAGCTGATTCTGATTCTGGAGGGCAGCTTTTCTCTTTCTGTAGATGGCGACGTCGTCTATGCCGAGGTCGGGGACTGCGTGTTCGTCCCAAGCGGCGTCATCCACGGCGGCACACCCCTCGGCTGCACGTACGAGTGCCTGGTGTTCGACATGGAGCGTTTTCTGCGGGACAGCGCCGTCTGCCGCCAGAAATATGCTGCGGCGCTCGGCGACAGCACACACATTGAGACGCTGTTCCGGGCGGGCAGTCCCGCGGCACGCGTGGTGGATATGCTGTTTGAAAACATGGAAAAGGAGCAGCCCGGTTACGAGTTCATTACGACCGGGCTCTTGTGGCAGTTTTTCGGCACGGTGCTCCGCTACCGGCTGTACACCCCGTCAGCAGCCGAACCGCCGCGCACCCTGCGCCACGCCGAACAGATGAAAAATGTTCTCCGGCGCATCCGCCGGGACTACGCCGCGCCGCTGACGCTCAGTGACCTCGCTGCTGAAGCGGGCCTTGCGCCGAAATACCTCTGCCGCGTATTCCGGCAGGTAACGGGCCGCACGCCCATCGACTACCTCAATTATTACCGCATCGAGTGCGCGGCAGAGCTGCTCTGCACCACCGCGGACAGCGTCACCGACATCGCACTGCAGTGCGGTTTTAACGATCTGAGCTACTTCAGCCGCCTGTTCAAGCGCCAAAAAAACACCTCTGCACACGTCTACCGCAGCCGGTACACGCAAAGGGGATGAACTGCTGAGAACAGCCAAAAGGCCGGTCTGTTGCAAAATACAGACCGGCCTTTGCCGTGCAGGTTATTCCACTTTCATCATGCGGTAGCCAACGCCGATGTGGGTTTGGATGTATTGAGGGGAATCAGGACGCGGCTCAAGCTTTTTGCGGAGCGTCGCCATAAAGACGCGCAGGGAGGCGATGTCGTTATCCCAGCTTCTGCCCCAGATATTCTGCGTGATGAAGGTATGCGTCAGTACCTTTCCCACATTTTTGGAGAGCAGGCACAGCAGCTTGTATTCGATGGGTGTCAGATGCAGCTCCTGCCCGTCGAGGTAGGCGCATCCGCCTGCATAATCGATGCGCAGCTTGCCGTTGACAAACACAGAGCTCGCCGCAAGCATTTCGGCCGTCATATAGGACAATCTGCGCTGCGTTACCCGGAGCCTTGCAAGCAGCTCCTCAACCGAAAACGGCTTCGTCAGGTAGTCGTCCGCCCCGGCGTCCAGCGCTTCGATCTTATCCGAATCCTCGCTTCGGGCGCTGATGACGATGATCGGCAGGTTCGACCATGAGCGGATGTTTCGGATCACCTGCACGCCGTCCATATCCGGCAGCCCCAGATCCAGCAGGACGATATCCGGATTATGAGAAGACGCTTCCAGAATGGCCTCTTCGCCGTTGACTGCCATCAGATAGCGGTAATCGTTGGTTTTCAGTGTTGTCGTAATCAGGTTGCGAACGGGGGAATCATCCTCCACAACCAGAATCAAGGGTTTATTCACGCAGTTCTACCTCCCCTGCCGGTACTGTAAATGTAAACACCGTGCCATGCGGCAGATTATCCGTAACGGAAATCGTTCCGCCGTGCGCCGTGACGATTGACTTACACAGCGACAAGCCCAGCCCGAGGCTTCGGCGGCTGTCCGCCACCTTATTGGCCCCAGTGTAAAACATGTCAAAAATGCGCGGCTTCTGGGCATCCGGAATGCCCGGCCCGTTATCGGAGACGGACACCACCACCCATTTGCCCTGCTTCTCCGTATGGATCCCGATCTTAGATTTGGCAGGCGTGTATTTGATGGCGTTGTCGATGAGATTGATGAGCACCTGCACAATCAGCTTGGCATCGATCTGCGCCAGAATGAATTCCTCCGTGCTGCTGACCTCAATCGTATGCTCGCGGCTCTTCCGATTGACATGGCGCAGCGCTTCGGTGATCACCTCGTCCATCAGCTCTGCAGACTGGCTCAGATTGACCCGCCCCTCCTCAATTCTGGTAACCGCCAACAGGTTTTCGACCAGATTGATCAGCCACATGGAATCGTTGTAAATGTCCGTAAAAATCTGGGCGCGTGACTCGTCATCCATTTTCTGATAATTGGACAGCAGATTGCTGGCATTTCCGGAAATGGATGTCAGCGGCGTGCGCAGATCGTGCGAGATGGCGCGGAGCAGATTGGCCCGAAGCTGCTCATTCTTCGCGAGAATCGCAGCCTCTTCCTTTTCCCTGGCGTTTTTGATATTCTCGAGTGCCAGCGCGCATTCGCCCAAAATGGAGAGCAGCACGCTGTTTTCAAAGGCGTCCAGATGCGTCTCGTTCAGGGCGATTCCGATCACACCGTACACCTGCTGGTTGACGCGGATGGCGAGATACAGGCATTTGGCACTCCCAAGCGTATCCGTCGTCGCCCCGGCATGTTTGTTGTTGCGCAGTACCCATTCCGCTACCGCTTTTTCGCTTTCTGCGATGAGATCTGCCTGATCGCTGTCTTCCATACGATAAACCACGGGTGTAAGCAGTTTTTTACCGTCCGACGGATAAATCACCAAGTCGCGACGCAGCAGCTTCATGAGCTGCCCGGCCGTCGCGTTGAGCACGGCCTGCTCCTCTGTCTCCTTCTGCAGAAGCTGGCTTGTCTCAAACAACGTCTTCGTACGGAACGCCGCACGCGCCGACTGCTTGGCATTGTCCTTCAGCCGTGCCGCCAGGGAACCGGTCAGGAGCGCAATCATGAACATGATCGCAAAGGTCACAAAATAGCCGGGATCGTCAAACTGAAACGTCAGCCGCGGAACAGTGAAGAAAAAGTTGAACAGAAGAACGCTCACTATCGAAGACAACAGACCGCAGAGCTGATTTGTCGTGATAACGGAAGTGACCAGAACCCCGAAAATATAAACCGCTATGATGTTGGCCTCGGTAAATCCGAGTGCATGGAACACCTGCCCCACCAGCGTCGCGAGCAGCAGAACCAGAACGCTCTTTCCGACGTCGCGAATCGGCATGGCTATTATTCTGGACAGATTCTTCTGCGCGTGATACCGGCTGCCGGCACTGGCATCCGGTATCACATGAATATCGAGATTCGGCGCGTGAGCAATCAATCGCTCCGTCAAGGAGGGCTTGCTGAAAATACTCTTGCGCGTTGCGCCGCTGCGGCCGATCACAATTTTGGATACGCCGGAAAGCCGCGCGAATTCCGCAATCTGATACGGGACGTCCTCGCCGTATGTAGTCTCAATCGCAGCGCCGAGCTGCTGGGCCAGACGCATATTTTCCCGCAGCCGCTTTTTATCCTCCTCGCTCATCAACGCAAACCCCGGCGTCTCCACAAATAGCGCCGTAAATGAACCTCGAAAGGCTTTGGCCATTCGCGCCGCCGTCCGGATAATCTTTGCGTTGGAGGGCGAGGACGAGAGACACACGAGAATGTGCTCGTCCGTATGATACTCGCTTCGGCTATGAATGCGGGCATCCTCCGTCAGAAGATTCATCCGATCCGCACAGCGCCGCAGGGCGATTTCCCGGAGCGCAGTCAGTTTCTCAACCGTAAAGAGATTTGCAGCGATGCGCCGCGCCTGCTCTTCCCGGTAGACGTTTCCGCTCGCCAGGCGATCCAGCAGATCCCGCGGCTCAATATCCACGAGCTCCACCTGATCGGCGCGGTCGAACACCGAGTCCGGAATGCGCTCCCGCACCAAAGTGCCGGTGACCGAAGCGACGGTATCGTTCAGACTCTCAATATGCTGCACATTGACCGTCGTATACACATCCATGCCGGCATTCAAAAGCTCCTGCACATCCTGATACCGTTTGACGTGACGGCTGCCCTGTGCGTTTGTGTGGGCAAGCTCATCCACCAGAATCAATTGCGGCTTTCTTTTGAGCGCCGCGTCAATGTCAAATTCCTTCAGCGCAATCGCACCGTGTTGGATCTCCTTAGCCGGAAGCTGCTCCAGACCATCGAGCAGCGACATCGTCTGCGGACACGCATGCGGGTCGATATACCCAGCAACGACATCCACGCCGCGCTCCTGCGCCTGATGCGCCGCCTCCAGCATGGTATAGGTCTTTCCTACGCCCGCCGCATAGCCGAAGAAGATCTTCAGCCTGCCGCGCGGCGCTCCGGACGCATCCTTGCGCACGGCGCGCTGAAGCTGATCCGGATCCTGTCTAGGCGTTTCCATGGCTTATTCCTCCGTTCCCGCCCTGCCGCACAGCAACAGGGCAGGATAAAGATATATTCTATTATAGCACACCGCCGAATACTTTTCCACCTCCGGTGTTCCACTCTAGAAATCTGCCCTGTAGGCAACCGATAAAATCATCTGCAAGCGGCGTTTTTGCCGTTTTTAGCCACAGCACCTTCTGTACTACCGTTTCCCGCGTGATCGGCTCAATCGATAGGCCGCCGCATTTCAGGATGACTGGCGTGCGGTGCAGCAGAATCTCCCGTACGTCAAAATACGTCTCATCGGGGTTTTCCGCGCCGTCGGGCAAAACAGCCATATCCAGCCGACCGTCGGAAAGCGCCCGAAGCAGCTCCTCATCCGTGCCGCTGAGCAGCTGCACGTCTGCATTCGGATGATCGGCGGAAAAGCACTCTAGAAGATCCGAAAGGCCGTCCGCCGTCATAGGGTTGGAAAGCCCGATCCGCAGGCAGCGCTTCTCCGAGGAAAGCCGCAAATTTCTCTCTCGGTGGCTTTTCTCCAAAAAGAGGTCGAGTTTTTTGATAAAGAAAAAACCGAATCCAATTGCAGCGGCCGCTGCCGCGACCCAAATCCAGTCCCGCATATGCTTCCCCCCGTTTGCTTGTAATCCCCTGCTTTATGTATGGAAACATTTCTGCAGATCTCTGTTCCGGCCAAGCACCAGCATGGACTCCCCCGCCGTCAGCACCATATCGGGCAAAATGGAAAGCTCCAGCCTGCCGTCCCGCTTGATGCCCATAATATTGATTTTATGTTTCTTTCGCACATCCAACTGCGCTATGGTTCGGCCCGCCCAATCGCCGGGCACCGGAACCTCAACGATCGCATGATCGTCGTCCAGCTCGATATAGTCCAGAATATGATCGGCACTGTACCGGATAGCCGTCCATTTGGCAATCTGCTTTTCGGGATAGACCACCTCATCCGCGCCGTTGCGCAGGAGAAATTTCGCCTGCACATCCCGCGCAGCGCGCGACACCACCAGCTTCGCGCCGAGCTCCTTAAGCAGAGAGGTCGTCTCCAGAGAGCTCTGGAAGTCGTTGCCGATCGCCACAATGCACACGTCATAATTGCGGATGCCGAGCGATTCCAGAAAATCCACGTTTGTACTGTCGCCGATCTGCGCATTCGTCACATACGGCAGCACGGATTCCACACGATCTTCCACGTTATCGACAGCCATCACCTGATGCCCGAGCTGATTCAGATGGATAGCGACATGTTTACCAAAGCGACCCAGACCAATTAAAAGAATCGATTTCATAGCTTTCTCCTTTACCCTACCGTAATTTTTTCCCGCGGCAGCTTGGAAATATTTTTCCGTGTGCCGGACAGCGCTGCAAAAATCAATGTCAGACCGCCGACGCGCCCGAAAAACATCAGCATAATCAGAATCAGCCTCGAAACAACTCCAAGGCTCGGTGTGATGCCCAACGTCAGGCCAACCGTTCCGATCGCGGACGCCGTCTCAAACAAACAGGCAAGCACCGGCAGACCCTCCACCTTGCTGATGATCAGACCGCCTGCAAAGAACAGCACAATATACATCAGAAAAATGGTCGCGGCATTTTTGATCACATCGTCGTCGATCCGTCTGCCGAAGTAGTGCGCGTGCTCCTTGCGCCGGAATGTGGAAATCGCCGCTGCAACCAGAACGGCGACGGTCGTTGTTTTCATACCGCCTGCAGTGGAGCCGGGCGAACCGCCGATCAGCATCAGCGCCAGTATGACAAGCTGGCCGACCTCGCTCATTGCGGTCAGATCCGCCGTGTTAAAACCGGCCGTCCGCGGCGTCACCGACTGAAACACAGAGGCAAGGATCCGTTCGCCAAACGGCAGCCCGTCGAACTCAAAGCCGAAGAAGTACACCGCCGGTACGAGAAGCAGAATCGCTGTCGCACAGAGGATCACCTTGCTCTGCATCCTGTACTGGCGAATGTGCCACTTGTTCGCGCGGATATCGTCCCAAGTCAAGAAACCGATGCCGCCGACGATAATCAGCAGCATGACCGTTAAATTGACGACCGGTTCCACGGCATAGCTTGTCAGGGAAGAAAACGCCCCCCTCGTACCCATCAGGTCAAAGCCCGCATTGCAGAAGGCCGATACGGAATGAAACAAGGCCATCCAAAGGCCCTTGAGGCCAAAATCGCGGCAGAATACCGGCACCATAATCACAGCACCCAGCAGCTCGATCATCAGAGAAGTCCGTACGATAAACCCGGTCAGCCGCACAATGCCGCCGACCTTCGGCGCTGAGATCGCCTCCTGCATCGTACTGCGCTGCATCAGAGAAATCCGTCTGCCGGAAATCATCGAAAAAGATGCCGCCACAGTGATGACGCCCATGCCGCCGGTCTGGATCAGGAGCAGAATGACAATCTGCCCGAACGATGACCAGTACGTCACGGTATCGTGCACCACGAGTCCCGTCACGCAAACCGCCGAGGTGGCGGTAAAGAACGCGTCCAGAAACGGCGTTATAACGCCTGCTCGGCTCGAAAACGGCATCATCAAAAGCAATGTACCCAGCAGAATCACACTCAAAAAGCCGAGAATGATGACCTGAAACGATGTCAGTCTTTTAAGGGTGTGAAATATACGCATGTTCCAAAAAACTCCTTTACACACCTTTATCTGACCTTAATCATAGAACGAACCGGATAAAGAAGGTAAAAGAGTATTGACTCCGGTATTAAGAACGTGTAAAGAAAGGTTTCTGCTTTTGAGAACATCATCCTTCGGAATTTTCCGGCATTCGACAAAATTCTCTTCACACCTGTATGTTTCGGTATTATGATATATGAAGAATACAGGAAAACCGGCGCAAAAGTCCGGCTTTCGTCTCTTGCATCTCCACCTGCCCTATGCTATAATACCAAAGGTATATCGGTGGATTCTGTCATTTTGACGGTCATTCTATACTTTATCCCAGCAGTGAATACCAGGCCCGGAGGATTCATGCGTTATGTATAAACTTTTTTTTAAGCGGTTTCTCGATATTGCGCTTTCGCTGTGCGGGCTGATTGTGCTCGCACTGCCGATGCTCTTTTTTGCGGTTCTTGTCAAGTTGGATTCACCCGGCCCGGTGCTGTTCTGGCAGAAGCGCGTCGGCATACATAAAACCACATTCATGATGCCCAAGTTTCGGACCATGCGCACCGACACGCCGGCCAACATGCCGACGCACCTGCTCGCCGATCCGGAAAAGTGGATCACGCGGACAGGCTCCTGGTTCCGCCGTCTGTCCATCGACGAGCTGCCGCAGATTCTGTGTATTTTCACCGGCAAAATGAGCATCATTGGGCCGCGCCCCGCGCTCTGGAACCAGACGGATCTGATCATGGAGCGGGACAAATACGGCGCCAACGATGTGCGCCCTGGCCTGACCGGTTGGGCGCAGATCAACGGCCGAGACGAACTGGATATTCCGGTCAAAGCCCGACTGGACGGCGAGTATGTTGAAAAGCTCAGCTTTTTGTTTGACTGCAGATGCTTCTTCGGCACCATTTTCAAAGTGCTGAAGCATGATGGCGTCGTGGAGGGCGGTACAGGCGCTTTGCGCGAAGAAAAGGAGCACCAATGAGCAAAATCCTGATCATCACCAATCATTCCTACATGCTCTACCGCTTTCGGCTGGAGTTGATCCGGGAGCTGATGCAATCTCACGAAGTGGTTCTGAGCATGCCCTTTGTCGGGCACGAGGACGATTTCAAGGCCCTTGGGATCCGCTGCATCGAAACGGACGTCGACCGTCGGGGTATCAATCCCAAAACCGATCTAAAACTGTTCCGCACGTATCGCAGAATGCTGAAGGCCGAACAGCCGGATATGGTCATCACCTATTCGATCAAGCCCAACATTTACGGCGGAATCGCCTGCCGGATGACCGGCATCCCCTACTGCGCCAACGTGCAGGGCCTCGGAACCGCTTTTCAGTGCAAAGGGCTTGCGCAGTTTGTCACCATACTCTACAAGCTGGCTTTGAGCAAAGCGAAAACCGTCTTTTTTGAAAATGATGCGAACGCCGCTGAATTTCGCAGCCGAAGAATTCTCAGCGCCGAGAACGAGACGATTCTGCCCGGTGCCGGTATCAATCTGGAATCGTATCCGTATGTACCCTATCCGGAAAACGACAAGGTTCACTTTCTCTATCTCGGCCGCATTATGCGGGAAAAGGGCATGGATGAGCTGTTCGCAGCCATGCAGCGGCTTCATAAAGAATACGGCAGCCGCGTGGTGCTCGATCTGGTCGGCTTTTACGACGACGATTTCTACAAGGAGCAGGTCGAACGTCTGGTGGCCGACGGTATCGCCGTTTTCCATGGCTTTCAGACCGATCCCACCCCCTACTACGCCGCCGCTGACTGCGTGGTGCTGCCCAGCTACCACGAGGGCATGAGCAACGTCCTGCTGGAAGCCGCCGCAATCGGTCGGCCGGTCATCACGAGCGATATTCCCGGATGCCGGGAGGCTGTGGAAGACGGAAAAAGCGGCCTGCTCTGCAAAGCGCAGAATCCCGACAGTCTGTACACGCAGATGTGCCGGATCGCCGAAATGCCCGCCGCTGACCGCCGGGATATGGGCCGGGCCGCAAGGCGAAAGATGGAGCGAGAATTCGACAAGAAGCTTGTGGTCGAACGAACCGTATGCGCCATATTCCCGCAGCAAAGCAAATAAGCCCAATAAACAATTTAAGCTGGAACCAATGAATCGGTTCCAGCTTTTTTATTGCGGCAATATATCCACGACGACAAGTTCCGGCACATTGTTCCATCGAGGGAGGAGCACGGAATTGCCCAATCCTCTGGACAGAACCATCGTCTTACTGCCGTCCTCGGAGGGATACAGTCCCTCCAGCTTTCCGGGAAACCACCCCAGATCCGGCGCATAAATGCCGCCGACCAGCGGCAGAACGACCTGCCCGCCATGCGTGTGGCCGGAAAAAACGCAGTCCACATTCCACTCGTTCAGGCCGTCGTTGATCATCCAGCACACCGGGATATGGCACAGCAGAATTGTGTATCGATCCGTATTCTGAAACTCCGTCAAAAAAGCGCATTCTTCCGGATCGGCTTCATCTGTTTCCAGATATTTCTCTGGCAAGCAGTAGCCATATATGCCGCCCAACCGGATCGGCTGACCGTTGACTGTGACATCCTCATACTGTTTCTCCAGCGCAACCGCCCCGGCAGCTTCATACAGTTCTGCGGGATCGACGCCAAAGCGGGCCTGATGCTCCAATTCATGGTTGCCCATCGAAACATAAACAGGTGCAATGCCGCACAGCTCGGAGATCAAATCGGTCGCTATCCCTGTTTCGGATTCTCCCGCATTCAGCAGATCCCCCGTGATCAGGATCAGATCCGGCGCCTGCGCCGCCGACAGCTCTATAAGCTCCCGATTATCCTTTCCAAACGTGCTGTTGTGCAGATCGGTGAGCTGAAGAACGCGGATTGGTTCCCGAACCTTGTCGGTATAAATCTTGTACGGGGTACACGTAAGTCCATATTTGGATTGAAAAAGGCTCCAGCCGATAAGCACCGCCGCGGCCAGAAACAAGACCGCAACAGGGATCCATTTATGCTGTCGTAATCTCTTCATCTGCATACGCCTCCTTTTTGATCCATATCCGCCAGACAAATATTGGCAAGATTGTAAATTCGCTATTTTATTAGAACTTATCGCACTGCATAGAGTTTTAATGAAATCCTCCAAAAGCTTTGAAAATAAAGGTGTGGCAATCGGGAAACTGCGACACATATGCGAATATATTATACTGGATGATTTTAATCTGGGCAAGTGTCTTTATTATCCTATCAAGGGTTATTTGTTCCTTTATTTTGCGTGATACTGTCTGACAAATATATTTTAAAAAACCACTGTCCCTATCTTGAAAAACGGATGTGCGTCTGCTATAATTGGTTTACAAGCCAAATTGTGTGGTTGGGGGGTGAATGGATTGGCAGTACGAAGCGACGGGCTTCAGACGGAAAAGCGGATCCTGCAGGCTTGTGTCAGGCTGTTTCTGGAAAACGGATACCATCAGACGACCATGACGCAGATTCTAAAGGAGGCACAGGTTTCCTCCAGCAGCTTTCAGAACCTTTTCCACAGCAAGGACGGCATTTTGATGGAACTGGTGAAATTCATGTTTGAAAACCAGTTCGGCATCGCCAGAAGCGTTACGGGTGCGGCGCTCCCGCCGGTGTATGTCTACGCGGCGGAAACCGCGCTGCAGATCACGCTGACGGAGCTGAATCAAAACCTGAGAGACATCTATCTGGAGGCCTACACCCAGGACCACCTGCTGGGCTACATCCAGCGCGCCACGACAAAGGAGCTGTATCGCATCTTCGGCCCGTATCAGCCGGAACTTACGGAGCGGGATTTTTACGAGCTGGAGTTCGGCTCGGCGGGGCTGATGCGCGGGTACATGGCCAATCCCTGCACGGCGGAGTTCCCGCTGGAACGGAAGCTGGAGAGATTCCTGACCCTGGCGCTGCGGGGCTACAAAGTGCCGGAGGACGAGGTGCGGCAGGTGCTCGCCTTCCTTGCGGGGCTGGATATGCGCGGCATCGCGCAGCGGGTCATGGAGGAGCTGTTCCGGCAGCTTGCCATGCGCTATGAGTTTTCCCCGGATGGCCTGCTGCCGCCGGAGGAATGAGGACGAATTTTTCATGGGAAACCCCGTGAGGAAGGAACAACACCGCGCCGAAAACGGCGCGGGAGAAAGTGAGGAAACAAAATGAAAAAACGAATTTTAAGCATCCTGCTTACCCTTTGCATGGTGCTGATGCTCTGCCCGGTGACGGCCTTTGCGGAAGGCAACTATAGCACGCTCACGTGGAATTTTCAGTACGGCACGCTAATTCATAATGGCGTAGAACAGAAAACGAGCCCCTATGTGTACAGAGCTTATAGAGGGGATGCCATCAGCCTCGTCCACGTCGAGAACTGCGCGCCCTACGAATTTGTGGGGTGGAAGGAAGCCGGGTCCGGGACGGTCTATAAGCCCGATGCAATCTTCCAGATAGATGACAGCGAATACACCTTTGACGCCGTCTATCAGCTGCAGGGCAGCCTCGCCGTCACGGTCGACGGCTTCGAGGTGGGCAATACGCCGGCCGACTGCACCTACAGCTTCGAATCCACGAACCTGGGTGTCACCTTCGGCAAAGACGATATTCAGTATATTTCCTGGTCAAAATACATTTTTCATGAATTAGGAAAGGACTACCAGTGGGGCGACATGGATGAAACCGAAGTGTTTCAGGCCGGCACGCAGTATAGACTCTGGCTGTGTCTGGACAACAAGGGTCTGAATACAGCGCCGGCTGTCACCGTGAACGGCAGGATATCGGAAGATTGTATGATTGCAACCAGCAACGGTGTGCCGATTCAGCTCCAAATAGACTGCGAGCTTGGCACGCCTGCGGAGCCGGTTCCCACCATCACCATCGACGGCCCGGATGTGGTCTGCGCGCAGCAGGACTACGAATTCACCGTCACGCCGCCGGCGGGGGTGACCATTGTGGGCGCCGGTTACGGCAACGATTTCAGCGGCAGCTCTGTGATGCTGACCCCGAATGAAGACGGCGTGCCGAGCGGCGTTGTCCGTGCAAGCTGGTTTGCTCGATTTGGAGACAGCTTCAAGGTAACTGTATACGGAACGGCGGACGGAACGCCCGTGACCGGAACCAAGACCGTTCAGGTTTCGCCGGAGCACATCTTCGTGGACGGCGTCTGCGGCTGCGGCGTGAAGCAGCAGTACGTCGTGGAGTATATCGGTAGCATCTTTGATCCCATTTGCGTGGATTTCAAAACCCACGGCGAGGATCTCACCCTGCGCGGCGAGACCTTCAAGCGCGACGGCTTTATCCAGACCGGCTGGGTCGATGAGCACGGCGCAGTTTACGACCTCGGCGACCTCTATACCGTGGACGAGGACATGACCTTCTACCCCTATTTTGAAAAGATCATCACCCTGACCGTCCCCTTCACCACCACGGTGACGCTGGGCGGCAACACCGCCCCCGGCGAGACGACGTTCGAGCTGGCGCTGATCGACAGCTGGGGCGACGCGCTGACCGATGACAATGTGACGGCCGCCGCCGCGGTCACGACCGACGGCGCGGGCGACTATACCGGCGCCCTGACCATCACCGGCCCCGAGTGGACGCTCTGGTACATGCTCAGCGAGGGCGCGTTCGTGCAGCAGGTGGACGCCGGCGCGGACGGCTGGACGGTGGACGATACGGTCTGGGGACTGTTCATGTCGCAGGTCGCCGAGCTGTCGGACGATGCGGCGACGGGCTATGACGTGTATGTCGTGCCCGCGTCTCTCGACGATGCGGGAGGATACATGATCGACTGGGAATCGATCGACTGGGAGAATCTGGAGACGGCGGATATGTGCTTCACCAACACCTATACAAAATCCATAGCCAAGCCAACTGAGTCGCCCAAGCCAACTGAGTCGCCCAAGCCAACTGAGTCGCCCAAGCCGACCGAGTCGCCCAAGCCAACCGAGTCGCCCAAGCCAACCGAGTCGCCTAAGCCGACCGGCGGGGATACGCCGAATCCCGACACCGACGCGGTACAGACAGGCGATAACCGCAACCCCGCGTTGTGGTTTGCCCTGCTTGCCGTATCGGCTGCCGGTGTGATTGGCACAGGCGTGTACAGCAAACGCAGAAGAAGCTCCCGAGCAAAATAAGCGGAACAAAACATAAAAACAGATAGCAAACACCCTGCAAGACAACAAAATCTTGCAGGGTGTTTCTATGTCATAATGTATGGGTTGTGCTGTTCCGCTACGGCTTCTGCCTTTTCGATATATTGGACACATTCCCTAAATGGGAGAGAATCATACGCCGAATTCGGACGCGGCTTTTTTCATCATCTCGCGGATCGGCAAATGGTACGGACAGCGCGTTTCACAGACGCCGCACGCCACGCACGAGGACGCTTTTATGGCCATAGCGTCGTAGCGCGCCTTCGCCCAATCGGCAAGGCCGTAGCGCAGCAGATACCCCTCCATCAGGAAAACGCCGGGGATGTTGATGCCCTGCGAACACGGCGCGCAATAGTTGCACCGGCGGCAGAACTGTGTGCCGAGCGTGTCGCGCACCGCCTGCATCTGCGTTTTTTCCGCTTCGGTCAGCGGCTCCGTACGGCTAACAGCCGCGAGGTTCTGCGCGAGCTCCTCCGGCTCCGCCATACCGGGGATCACCACTGTGACATCCGGATTCGCCGTCACAAAGCGCATCGCAAGCGCCGCATCTTCGATTGCACCGCCTGCGAGCGGCTTCATATCGATAAAGCCGATATTCTTTTCCGCACAGGCATGGATCAAATCCTCACCCTGCGTCTCGACAATGTTATACGGGAACATGATCGTCTCAACCCAGTCGAGCGTCAGCGCACGCGCAAAGACCTCCTTTGCGTGCGCCGTCAGACCGATATGTCCGATCTTTCCCGCTGCGCGCGCCTCCAAGAGTGCCTCCAGCGCACCGCCTGCCGCCACGACCGTATCGAGCTGCTCCATATTCGGGTTATGCACCTGATAGAGGTCGATGTAATCCGTGCGCAGATTGTGCAGGCTGGTTTCGATATCCTTCGCCATCGCGTCCTTTGTGCGCGCCATGCTCTTTGTTGCGAGGACAAAATGCTCGCGAATGCCCTCAAGCGCTTCACCGAGGAACGCTTCACTGACCGTATAGCCGCGCGCCGTGTCGATATAGTTGACGCCGGCTTCCAGCAGCTTCTGCATCAGCACCTTCGTACCCGCCGCATCGATACGCTGGATCGGAATGCCGCCAAAGCCCAGTCTCGAAATTTTCAGTCCCGTTTTTCCCAACACACGATATTCCATTTACTTCTCCTCCATTTTGCCACACGGATTGTATTGTTTCTATCATTATACAAGGTTTGGAAAAGAAAAGCAACCCGGTTTTGAGCACATCCTGAACGGCACAGACGCAAAAGCGGCGCGGAACTGGTCTCCCCCGTTCCGCGCCGCTCTGTTCAAGCTTCAAGGCAAAGCGCATCAAAATGTTCTGCAAGCCACTGCGTCATCTTTCTGTTGGTCTCATAAAGCTCCGCGTATTTTTCCTGTTCCGTAAACCACGCCGTGCAGATCAGCTGATTGGCGAGAAGGATATACGGGATCGCTTTGGATTCTTCGGCAGTCAGTCTGGCCGCGCTGTCATAACCGCGGATTATGTTCTTGTAGAGTTCCAGCCACTTCTCCAGCTTGCCGGCATTCTCCGCAAACGATTCTGACAGGATCGCCGTTGCCGCATAGCAGGGATCACAGATCCGCACATTCCGCTCTGACAGTTCAAAATCGATGAACCCCCATTTGCCATCCGCGCAGATCATATTTCCCGGATTTGGATCCCGATGGATGATCTGTCTCGGGAGCTTGTCATACAGCGCGCCAAAATCGTTGAGATAGGTGCGGCAGAACGCATCCGACAGGCCCAGCGCCTCTTTCGCTTTCGGCAGTGCCCAGCTCTTCACGGTGTCATAGATATTGACGTCATTTACGCACAGGTCGATTTCATTCAGCGCTAAATGCAGCTTTCCGATCATCTCGCCGATCAATTGCGCCTTGATGCCGCCATCTTCCGCATAGAGCTCCCCCACCGCCATTTGTCTGCCCGGAAGCCGCGTGGTGAGATAGAAATACACGTCACCATCGCGGATGTATTCCCGGCCATCGACCGCTGCAACGGGTACTGCCGTGCACAGCCCGGCACGCTTCAAAGATTTGGAAAGCGCATTGTGATTCAGCAGCTCATCCAGATTCGCGGTGCGCTTTAGAACATAAGCGTCTCCGATATAAAACGCGCGGTCGTTTTTTTCGCCGGTGTTTTCATAATAGATATCGAAAACTGTTTCGTTTTCCAGATTCCAGTGTTTTAAGATTTCAGCAATTTTCTTACGGCTTATCATTCTTGTCTCCTCCTTGGCCAATTTCCATCTGTAAGGCCGTTTGGCTCTTCCGGATTTCAAAAAATGCGAGGGTGTGCAGCCGAACTCGCGCCGGAACGCCTTGTAAAAACCGGCATAGGTATCGAAACCGTACGCAAGCGCGGCATCGATTCCCGTGCTGCCGCAGCGTATCGCATAGATCGCATGCAGCAGACGACGGTGGAGAATATACTGCATCACCGGAACACCGACTGCCGATTGAAACAGCCTGTAATAATGAAACAGAGAAAACCCGGCCTGCTCCGCCAGTTCGCCGACGGAGATTTCCACCTTCAGATTGTCTTCAATATAGTCGATGCTTCTCTGTATGATCTCCCTGTACTCCATCGGACACCACCCTCGGGTTCTTTGCATCTGCATGTTTATGATACCACAAAAATTCAGGAAAACCTTTCCTGTTTTGCTGTATTTATGAAGAATACCCCTGTTTGCAGACACAGGGGTATTCTTTGTAGCTTCTGAAAAAACGATCTCACTTTTGGTGCTTAATCAGCCCAAACGCCTTGGAAAGCTCCATGACAAAGAGCGGAACCAGAGACAGCGCAAGGCCGATCAGATAAAGCTGCGACGCAAGCGTCATCAGGCCGAACGGAATGGAAAGCGGTGTGAAGAGCACAAGCGCGACGAGCGCAACGGAGGCCAAACACGCCATATTGAGCTTTCGGTTCGTGAAGAAACCGATTTTGAACAGGGAACGATCCGAACGCATATTGAACGCCTGAACAATCTGCGAGAGTGACAGCGTCATGAACGCAAGCGTCTGGCCGCCCGCAAGCTCACCCGTAAGCTGCCAGCCGAGCTGGAACGCGGCGAGCGACAGCAAGGCGAACATCACGCCCTGCAGAACGACGCGCACGCCGAGCCCATGGGCGAAGATACCTTCATTTTTCGGCTTGGGCTTCTGCCGCATCACGCCGTCCTCGACTCCTTCCATGCCGAGCGCAATCGCGGGCAGGCTGTCCGTGACGAGGTTGATCCAGAGCAGCTGCATCGAAAGCAGCGGCGACTTATGCCAGATCAGCATTGCGGCAAAGACGGTAATGACCTCGCCGATATTCGTGCCGAGCAGGAAGCCGACCACCTTTTTGATGTTCGCGTAGATGCCTCTGCCCTCGCGCACCGCGTCGACGATCGTTGCAAAGTTGTCGTCTGTCAGTGTCATATCCGCAGCGCCCTTCGCGACGTCCGTGCCGGTGATGCCCATCGCGCAGCCGATATCTGCAGCCTTGAGCGCCGGCGCGTCGTTGACGCCGTCACCCGTCATCGCGACAACCTGATCCTTTTTCTGCCACGCCTTGACGATGCGGATCTTATTCTCCGGCGAAACGCGCGCGTAAACGGACACCTTTTCAACCGTATCGTCGAGCTCCGCATCGCTCATCGCGTCGAGCTGTGCGCCCGTGATGGCGAGGTCGCCCTCCTGCAGGATACCGAGCGATTTCGCGATGGCCGACGCCGTAACGACGTGATCGCCCGTAATCATGACCGGACGGATGCCAGCTTCCCGACAGACGGCGACAGCGTCACGCGCTTCGTCGCGCGGCGGGTCGATCATGCCGAGAAGACCGAGGAAGGTCAGGTCGGTTTCAAGGTTTTCCGGCGTGAGCGGCTGCGGCAGTGCGTCGATCTCCCGCACGCCGATGGCGAGCACGCGCAGCGCCTCACGGCTCATCGCGTCGTTGACCACCCGCCCGCGTTCGGTATCGCCTGCGCTGCACAACGGGGCAATCCCGTCAAACGCGCCCTTTGTGATGACAATCTGTCTGCCCTCTGTCTCCACAACGACAGACATGCGCTTTCTGTCTGAATCAAACGGCAGCTCCGCAATGCGCGGAAACGCCGCGTTCAGGTTTTCCTTTGTGTCGCCGAACTGGTGTGCGGCATAGACGATAGCTGTTTCGGTCGGGTCTCCGATATGCGTCGCCGTGCCGTCCGCGTTGAAGGTCACTGTGCCGTCACAGCAGAGCGAAGCCATGCGGATGAGCGCCCGCGCGTCTTCGCTCCCGGACTCTATGGCATCCGCCGCGCCGTTCAAATACGCTTTCTGAAGCGTCATGCGGTTCTGCGTCAGCGTGCCGGTCTTATCCGAGCAAATGACCGAAGCGCTGCCGAGCGTCTCAACGGCAGGCAAACGGCGGATAATAGCATTCTTCTTCACCATGCGCTGCACGCCGATCGAAAGCACGATCGTCACAATCGCGGGCAGGCCCTCGGGAATCGCGGAAACCGCGAGCGAAACCGAGGTCATGAAGATCTCCATGACCGGGATGCCGTTCAGCAGGCCGACCACAAAGATGATCGCGCAGGCAGCAAGCGCCAGAAAGCCTAGGTTTTTGCCGAGCGCGGCAAGCTTTTTCTGCAGCGGCGTCTGCGTATCCGCTTCGCCGGAAAGCAGCCCGGCAATCTTGCCCATTTCCGTCTGCATACCTGTGGCGGTAACGACAGCCGCTGCCGTACCGTAAGTAATGCTGCAGCCGGAAAACACCATGTTGGCGCGGTCGCCGAGTGCGGCGTCTGCCGGGACAGCCTGCAGCGCGTCCTTTTCGGCGGGTACGGATTCGCCGGTCAGTGCGGATTCCTCGGATTTCAGCCCCGCGCTCTGCAGAAGACGCGCGTCAGCAGGGACGAAGTCGCCCGCTTCGAGCCGGATGATATCGCCCGGCACGAGCGATGCGGCGTCGACAATCTGCTCCTGCCCGTCGCGGAGAACGCGCGCGTGCGGCGCGGACAGGCCCTTGAGCGCATCGAGCGCTCTTTCCGCCTTGCTCTCCTGCAGAACGCCCATGATGGCGTTGAGAATCACGATGAGCAGAATCAGGCATGGCTCGAAAAAAGCTTTCGCGTCGCCCTCAATCCACGCGATGACAAACGACACGATTGCCGCCGCGACGAGGATCAGGATCATCACATCCTTGAACTGATCCAGAAATCGCTGCAAATTCGTTTTCTTCTTCTTTTCCTTAAGGACATTTGCGCCGTATTCCTGAAGACGCTTTTCCGCTTCAGCTGCGGTCAAGCCGTGTTCGCGATCGGCATGCAGTGCGGAAAGTACCTGTTCCGCCGTGTTTGCAAAAAATTCCATCGAAACAATCTCCTTGTTTTCTGATTTACTCTACCATACAGAGCAAAAATGAACTGCGCATAAACAAAACAGGTTGCGGAAAAATTTATTTTTTAATGGCCGCGAGGACGGCGCGGGTGAGCCGCGCAACCGCCTCCGGGATCTTCGAATCGGGGATTTCCGAATAGCTGATGACAAATGCGGACGCGGCCTGCAGCGGCGCTTCGCGGTAGTAATCCGAAAGACTCGTGACGCGCACGCCGTTCTGCTGCGCCTGCCGAACGATCTCCTCCGATGCGGCGTCTGTGCGGACGCGCAGCAAAAAGTGCAGGCCGGCGTCCTCCTCTTGAATCTCCGCCACGCGAAGCAGCCCTCCGCGCTCCATCTCCTCCAGGATCAAATCCCTCTTGAGCTTATACCGGTTGCGCATGCGGTTGATATGCTTTTCAAAATGGCCCGCAGCAATGAACCGTGCAAGCGTGTATTGCTCGAGATTTGAAACCGTACACGCGTAAAAACCGAGCCGCTTGTAAAATTCTTCCGCAAGCGCGGCGGGCAGCACCATATAGCTGATGCGGATTGTGGACGCGAGGCTCTTTGTGAATGTGTTCATGTAGATCACACGATCCGTCACATCAATGCTCTGCAACGCCGGAATCGGTTTTCCGATCAGCCGGAATTCCGAGTCGTAATCATCCTCGATGATATAGCGCTGCGGTGACTGCGCTGCCCAGCTCAAAAGCGCGTACCGCCGCGCAACAGGCGTGACGATGCCGGTCGGAAAATGGTGGGAGGGCGAAATGTGCAGGATATCCGCGCCGCTTTCCGCCAGCGCTTTCGGGTCGATCCCCTCGCCGTCCATCGGCGTGAAGCCGTACCGCACGCCGTGGCTCTCATAGACCTGCGCGATCTTCCGGTAGCCCGGATCCTCGAGCGCGTAGACCTTGTCGAAGCCGAGAAGCTGAATCAGCAGCCCGTAAAGATACTCCGTGCCCGCACCGACGACGATCTGATTAGGATTCGCCTGTATGCCGCGGAAATCGCGCAAATGTGCGGCAATTGCCGCGCGAAGCTCCGGCACGCCGCCGCAGGGCGCGTTGAGCATCAGCTCGGCGCTCTGTTCCGAGATGATCTCGCGCATCAGCTTCGCCCATGTAGCGAACGGGAAATTCTCCGGATCTGTGCGGTTGCTCGAAAAGTCCGCGAAGTATTTCGGCGTCACCGGAACCTGCGCCTGCACCGTTTCGGCCTTCTGCCGCACGGTGCTCTTTTCGAGATCGGCCGCAAAATAGCCTTTTTTCGGCGCGGAATACAAATAGCCTTCCGAAATAAGCTGCGCATATGCGTTTTCAACCGTAATCACGCTGACGCCGAGATTCTCTGCAAAGCTGCGCTTAGAGGGCAGCTTTGTGCCGGGCGCGATCTTGCCGGAAACAATATCATCCCGGATGCATTTATACAGGTGAATATAGAGGCTCTCCGCCCCAATATCCTCAAAGGAATACGTCAGCATCGTTTTTCCTCCCCTCTGGCCTTTCTGAACTCATTGATTTCTTCATTTGAATATGTCCAGTTTGATTATAGCGGAACGCGGTTTAAATGTAAAGGGAAACCGATTGACCATGCGGAGAAAATGTGGTAGGATGAGGGCAGCACATACCGGAGGTCTTTTCCATGCTGCCTGATGAATCCCGCCTATTGCTCAATGCTCTCACCTATGAACACGGCCATCTGCGCCGCACACAGCATATTTTAAACGTCTATGCGCTCGCAAAGCTGCTCGGAGAGCAGGAGAATCTCTCTCCTCCGGAACAGCTCATTCTGCGCGCCGCCGCCATCCTGCATGATATCGCCATCAAGCGCTGCAAGGAAAAGTATGGCGATGGCCGCCCGGAAATGCAGCGCATCGAAGCGCCGGCTATGGTTCGCAGCTTTCTGACTCCTTGTGGATACCCGGAATCGGCCGTTCCGCGCATCACCGAGCTCGTCGTGCTGCACCACTGCTATGACCGCATAGACGGGCAGACATTTCAGCTTCTCGTCGAGGCCGATCTGATCGCAGGCTGCTTTGAAGCGGACATCCCCGCCGCCCGCGCCGAAGCCGTGCGCCCGCTGTTCAAAAGCAAAACCGGTCTTGCCTTGCTTGCCGCATGGCTTCCGGCACAAAACACATAAAAAGCACAGCCGCCGAAGGAAAGCTCCCTTTGGCGGCTGTCTGTTTATTTCTTCTGTCCGTAATACGCATTTGCGCCGTGCTTTCTGAGGTAGTGCTTATCGAGCAGTTCCTGCTGCATCGGCGGAATCTCCGGATTCATCATCAGGTTGTGCCAGGCCATGAACGCGAGTTCTTCGAGCACGACGGCATTGTGCACCGCGTTCATCGGGTCGGTACCCCAGGTGAACGGGCCATGGCTGTGGACAAGCACCGCCGGAATATCGTCCGGAGACTTACCCTTGAAGGTCTCAATGATGACCGTGCCCGTCTCCTTTTCGTACGCGCCGCCGATTTCTTCCGGCGTCATCTTACGCGTACACGGAATTTCGCCGTAGAAGTAGTCGCCGTGTGTCGTACCGAGCGCCGGAATCCCCCTGCCCGCCTGACTGAAAACAGTCGCCCAGCGGCTGTGCGTGTGGACAACACCGCCGATATTCGGGAACGCCTTGTACAGCTCCACATGCGTTGGCGTGTCCGACGAGGGGTTCAGCTCTCCCTCTACCTTTTGGCCTGTATGAATATCGACGAGGACGATATCCTCCGGGCGCAGCACATCGTACTCAACGCCGCTCGGCTTGATCGCCATAATGCCGCTTTCACGGTCGATGCCGCTGACATTGCCCCATGTGAATGTAATCAGCTTGTGCGCGGGCAGCAGCATATTGGCCTTGTAAACCTGTTCCTTCAGTGCTTCCAGCATGTTGATCCAACCTTTCTCAGATAAGCTTAAAGATCTTTGCGCCGTGCGGTTCGAGCTGCGCGGTAATTTCGCCCTGTACAGCAGTTGTTTCGCCTGTCCAAAGCTCGACAGCGGTGTACGATGCATCCCCGACGAGTTCCGTAAGCGACGCGGAAACTTCCGCCGGTTCCGCCTGCAGATTGAACAGCGCGATATACGGCGTCTCGCCGACAAAGTTCAGCCACGCGGCTTTTGTTTCGTCGCGGAAAAGCTGCAGCGGCGTGCCGCCGTGCTGATTCAGGTGCAGCAGCTCGTCGTTTGTGAGCAGCGAGAGCGTGAATGCATCGTTGTCGCGCAGCTCACCGCCCATGATCAGCGGCGCGCGGAAAATGCCCCAAAGCGTCATCAGCGTGACCTGCTCCGGCTTTGTGAAATTCGTATAATGGCCCTTGCCGTCCTCCGTGATGGAGATGTGGCCGAGCGGCAGCATGTCGCAGTCTGGATACTGCCCGGGCTTTACGTGCGCCTGCCAGACCTCACAGCGCCAGAACATCTCGAGCAGCGACGGCCAGTTGTCCCAGAAATCGTCCGTGATGCGCCACATATTCGCGTGTTTGGCGAGATGCCACGCTTCCTTGATAACGGCCGGCCCCGGCGACAGACTCAGCACCATATTCCGGCCGCACCCGTCGATCGCTTTGCGGATCATTTCAATTTCACGGCGTGCGGAATATTCTTCGAGCGGCGTCGCCTTGACGTTGCAGATGTCATCCACCTTGACGTAATCGATGCCCCACGACGCGTAAAGCTCGAAGATCGAATCGTAGTACGCCTGCGCGCCTTCCCTATCCGCATCAACGCCGTACATGTCGGTGTTCCACGCGCAGATCGAATTGCGGTGCGCAATCGTGTGGCAGGAGATATCCGTACCCTTGATTTTCAGGCGGTTGTGCACGGCAAGACGCGGCACGCCGCGCATGATGTGAATGCCGAATTTCAGCCCCATCGCATGGACCTGATCGGCAATCGGCTTGAAGCCCGCGCCGTTTGCAGCGGACGGGAAGCGGTTTTCCGCCGGCAGCAGTCGACCGTTTTCGTCCATACAGAGCTGTGCAAAGCGGTTGTAGTCCCAGTGATATTTGCCGGCCTCCGGCTCATACCACTGAATGTCGCAGACGACATATTCCCAGCCGTGGGATTTTAAATGTTCCGCCATATACGCGGCATTGCCGAGGAGCTGCTCCTCATTGACGGCAGGCCCATAGCAGTCCCAGCTGTTCCAGCCGAGCGGCGGTGTCAAAGCCACTTTATCTTTGTTATACATGATCGTTTCCTCCCGGATTATTCCAGATCTATTTCTATTATACCAACCTGTCCGTACAAGTCAAGCAAAAAGCGAAAAAGAGCGGCGCATGGCCACTCTTTTTGCATTACTTCAGGAGCTTTTTGAGACGCTCCATCGCTTCTTTTGTCTTTTCATACGTGCCGAAAGCCGTGAGTCGGAAAAAGCCTTCGCCGTTTTTGCCGAAGCCGCTGCCGGGCGTGCCGACGACCTCCGCTTCGTTCAGCAGATAATCGAAGAATTCCCAAGAGGTCATGCCGTCCGGCACCTTGTGCCAGATGTACGGTGAATTCTCGCCGCCGGTAAACCAGACGCCCATCTCGCGGAACGCGTCGACCATCAGCTTTGCGTTTGCACGGTAGTATTCGATGACGGACTTGACCTGCTTCTGCCCCTCTTCGCTGAATACCGCCGCCGCGGCACGCTGGGTGATGTAGTTGACACCGTTGAATTTCGTCGCCTGGCGGCGCGCCCAGAGCGTGTTGAGCTTTGTGTCGCCGCACGTCAGTTCATCGGCAATCACGGTATAGCCGCAGCGCACACCGGTGAAGCCTGCGGTTTTCGAGAACGAGCAGAACTCGATCGCACACCGCTTCGCACCCTCGATCTCAAAAATGCTGTGCGGCAGCTCGTCGCCGACGATAAAGGACTCATATGCCGCGTCAAACAGAATGACCGCGTCGTTCTTGAGCGCGTAATCGACCCACGCCTTGAGCTGCTCTTTGTTATAGACCGCGCCGGTCGGGTTGTTCGGCGAGCACAGATAAATAATGTCCGCCTTTACGCTTTCATCGGGCATCCCGAGGAAACCGTTCTGCTCGTTCGCGTTGAGATAGGAAACCTTGCGTCCTGCCATGACGTTTGTATCCACATAGACCGGGTAAACCGGGTCGGGGATCAGCACGCAGTTATCGTCGGAGAAAATATCGACGATGTTGCCGATGTCGCTCTTTGCGCCGTCGCCGATGAAAATTTCAGATAGCTTTAAAGAAACGCCGCGCTTTGCGTAGTAGTCCTGAATCGCCTCGCGCAGGAAATCATAGCCCTGATCCGGCGAGTAGCCGTGGAACGTTTCTTTATGCGCCATCTCATCGGTCGCCTTGTGCATTGCCTCGATGACCGCCGGTACGAGCGGTTGTGTGACATCGCCGATGCCCATGCGGATGATATTGTGATTCGGATGTGCCTGTGTGTAGGCCGCAACCTTCTTTGCAATCGTCAGAAACAGGTAGCTTTCCTGTAAATTGGCATAGTTCGAATTGATCTGCATTTTGCATCTTCCCTTCTGGTGGATTGAATTACACGCGGCTCTCCCGGTTTTCGAGCGATGCGCCGACAAAGCCGAGGAACAGCGGGTGCGCCTTGTTCGGGCGGGATTTGAATTCCGGATGGAACTGCACGCCGATGAAGAAATCGTTCTGTGGCACCTCGACCGTCTCGACGATCCGGCCATCCGGAGACGTACCGCTGACTTTCAGGCCGGCCTCCGTCAGCGTCTCGCGGTAATCGTTGTTGAATTCGTAGCGGTGGCGGTGGCGCTCATCGATGTGCGGCGTGCCGTAGCAGCGCGCCATCTGGGAGCCCTCCACAATCTCGCAGGGATAGCTGCCGAGACGCAGCGTGCCTCCCATATCGATCGTGCTCGACTGGTCAGGCATAAAATCGATGACCTTATTGAGACCGAACTCATCGAATTCGCCGGAGTTCGCATCTGTGATGCCGCACACGTGGCGGGCATATTCAATAACCGCAATCTGCATGCCGAGACAGATGCCGAGATATGGCACATTGTTCTCGCGGGCATACTGCGCCGCCGTAATCATACCCTCAATACCGCGATTGCCGAAGCCACCCGGCACAAGAATGCCGTCGCAGTTTTTCAGCATCTCCTCCACGTTCTCCTCTGTGATCTGCTCAGAGTCGATCCAGTTGATTTCCACCTTCGCGCTGTGCTCATAGCCGGCATGGTTGAGCGCCTCGGCAACGGAAAGATAAGCGTCGTGCAGCTTGACGTATTTGCCGACAAGCCCGATGGTCACGGTTTTTTTGCGGCCGCGGATTTTCTCCACCATGCGCACCCAATCGGTCATATCGGGTTCTTTGGTCTTGAGATTCAGCTCGCGGCAGACAATATCGGAAAAGTTATTTTTCTCCAGCATGATCGGCGCCTCATACAGCACCGGAATCGTCATATTCTCAATCACGCAGTCCGGCTTTACGTTGCAGAACAGCGAGATCTTATTTGCAATGCTCTTGTCAATCGGCTCATCGCAGCGCATCACGATGATATCCGGCGAGATGCCCATGCCCTGCATCTCCTTGACCGAGTGCTGCGTCGGCTTCGACTTGTGCTCGCCGGAGCTTTTGAGATACGGCACCAGCGTGACATGGATAAAGAGCGAGTTTTCGCGCCCGACCTCGAGCGAGACCTGACGGATAGCCTCGAGGAACGGCTGGCTCTCGATATCGCCCGCCGTGCCGCCGATTTCCGTGATGACGACGTCTGCATTCGTCTTATGACCGACGCTGTAAATGAAGTTCTTGATCTCGTTCGTGATATGCGGGATCACCTGAATCGTCTCGCCGAGATACTCGCCGCGGCGCTCCTTGTTGAGCACGTTCCAGTACACCTTACCGGTCGTGAGGTTGGAGAACTTGTTGAGGTCCTCATCGATGAAACGCTCGTAATGGCCGAGATCGAGATCCGTCTCCGCGCCGTCCTCCGTCACATACACCTCGCCGTGCTGGTACGGACTCATCGTGCCCGGGTCAACATTGATGTACGGATCGAGCTTCTGCGCTGCAACTTTCAGCCCGCGCGCTTTCAGAAGGCGTCCGAGTGACGCCGCCGTAATGCCCTTGCCTAAACCGGATACAACACCGCCTGTCACAAAAATATACTTTGTCATTTTTATCCCAAACCTTTCCTGTGATATCCCGTAAACTACGGGTAAATGCCCTTCAAATTGCGGCGTCAGATCTCCACAACGCCGGTAAACACGGTATCCGCGTTGCCCGTCATCTGCACGCGCTCGTCCGTGTAGCGGATGACAAGCTCGCCGCCGCGCAGCCTGACACGAATATCTTCGCCCTTTTGGCAGAAGCCATTCAGGCACGCCGCCACGGCGGACGCACACGCGCCTGTGCCGCACGCCATCGTCTCGCCGCTGCCGCGCTCCCAGACGCGCATCTTCAACGTGTGATCGTCGAGCACCTGAATAAATTCGGTATTGATGCGCTCGGGGAATTTCTCAAAATGTTCGAAATACGGGCCGATCTTTTCGAGATCGATAAAATCGGGATCCCCGCCGAAAATCACACAGTGCGGGTTGCCCATCGAAACGCAGGTCACTGCATACGGTTCGCCGAGCACTTCGATTTCGCGCGAAACAACCGATTCGCCGTCGAACAGCACCGGGATCTTTTCCGGCGCAAGCTCCGCTTTGCCCATATCGACCGTAACCGCCGCGACTTCGCCGTTTTCCACCGTGACGCGGCAGATTTTGATGCCGCTCAGCGTCTCGATATGCAGCACATCTTTCCTGGCAATGCCGCTGTCGTAGACGAACTTTGCAACGCAGCGCACGCCGTTGCCGCACATCATGCCCTCGCTGCCGTCGAGATTGAACATGCGCATTTTCGCATCCGCAATCTCGGACGGGCAGATGAAGATCACGCCGTCGCCGCCGATGCCGGTGTGGCGGTCAGAGAGCCAGACCGCGAGCTCCGCGTGGTTTTCGATGTCCTGATCGAAGCAGTTGATATACACGTAGTCGTTCGCACAGCCGTGCATTTTCGTGAACGCGATCTTCTGCTTTTTCCCGTTGCCTGCGACCCGCTCGTAGTGATCGACCGGCGAGCCGTTTTCTGCTTTTCTTACGTACTGATTCATGTCAAGCCTCCTTCAGAACTGATATTTTGGAAAACTAAGGGGGTAAAGATCGTTCGGCGCTCCGCATACGCGAAACGCCGAAAATCATTTTGCTTTAAATCAGACCTCAACGACACCGTCAAAGATCTTTTCTGCGCCGCCGGTCATGAGAACGCGCTCGTCCGTATAGCAGACCGAGAGGTCGCCGCCCTTGAGGATGACGCGGATGTTCTCGCCCTTCTCACAGCGCCCATTCAGCGTTGCCGCTACGACCGCCGCGCAGGCACCCGTACCGCAGGCCATCGTCTCGCCGCTGCCGCGCTCCCAGACGCGCACCTTGAGCGTAGACTCGTCGACAACCTCGATGAACTCGACATTGACGCGCTCCGGGAAGAGCGGGTTGTACTCGAATTTCGGGCCAATGGCCGTGAGATCGAGCTTATCGACGGAGGGCGTGAACACCGCGCAGTGCGGGTTACCCATCGAAGCGCACGTGATGTAATACTCGTGGCCATCGATGATGACCGGCTTGTTGATGACGACATCGCCGGTAAGCTTGACCGGAACCTGTTCAGGCTTCAGTTCCGCAGCGCCCATATCGACCGTGATCTTGTACGCCTTGCCGTTCATCGTCGTAATCCGGCATTCCTTGATACCGCTCTTTGTATCGATGCGGAGAACCGGTTTTCTCACGATGCCGTTGTCGAAGAGGTACTTCGCAACGCACCGGATGCCGTTGCCGCACATCATGCCCTCGCTGCCGTCGCGGTTGAACATGCGCATCTCGGCGTCTGCCTTTTCAGACGGGCAGATCAGAATGACGCCGTCGCCGCCGACGCCGTTGTGGCGGTCGGAGAGGTAGATGGACAGGAATTCCGGAGAAGAAACTTCATTTTCAAAGCAATTGATATAGATATAGTCGTTGCTGCACGCTGACATCTTTGTGAACGGCAGCTTGACCTTCTCTTTTTTGAGGTTGTTGATGTCCACAATCTCCGTGTTGTACGGGGTGTAGCGGCTCATCAGGCTATCCGCAAGTGCGTTCGCCGTATCGATCGCCGTCAGGCACGGAATGCCGAGCAGCGCTGCCTTGCGGCGGATCTTAACGCTGTCGCGCGCGGGGTTTCTGCCCTTTGCGGAGGTGGAGATGATATACGCCAGCTTGCCGCTCTCGAGCAGCGTGATCGTATTGACCGGGCTTTCGTGGATCTTATCGACAATCTTCACGGAGAGACCGAGCTTCGCGAGCACCGTGGCGGTACCGGTCGTCGCATAGAGCGGGAAGCCCATCTTGTCGAACTTCTTCGCGATCTCGCCGATCTCCTTCTTGTCGCCGTCGCGGACGGTGATGAACACGCCACCCTTCTTGTTCATCTTGCTGCCCGATGCGATCAGGCCCTTGTAAAGCGCCTCTTCGAGGTTATTGCCAATGCCGAGCACCTCGCCGGTAGACTTCATCTCCGGCCCAAGCTGTGTGTCGACGTCCGTCAGCTTCTCGAACGAGAACACCGGCACCTTGACCGCCGTGTACGGGGAGGTTTTGTAGAGACCCGTGCCAAAGCCAAGGTCAGTGAGTTTCTGGCCAAGGCTTACCTTCGTCGCGAGGTCGCACATTGGAACGCCTGTGACCTTGCTCAGATACGGAACCGTTCTGGAAGCACGCGGATTAACCTCAATGACGTAGATCTCACGATCCATGATGATATACTGGAGGTTGATCAAACCGATGGCCTGAAGCTCGGTGCAGAGCATCTCAGTCGTCTTGACGATCTTCGCGCTGAGCTCGTCGTCGATGTCCTTCGCCGGGTAGACCGCGATGCTGTCGCCGGAGTGGATGCCCGTGCGCTCCACGTGCTCCATGATGCCCGGGATCAGGATATTCTCGCCGTCGCAGATGGCGTCGACCTCGATCTCGGTGCCGCTGAGGTACTTGTCGATGAGCACCGGGTTGTCCTGCTTCTGGCGCAGGATGATCGCCATGTACTCCTTGATGTCCTCGTCGCCGTACGCGATGATCATGTTCTGACCGCCGAGCACGTACGACGGACGCATCAGAACCGGGTAGCCGAGGTCGTGCGCTGCAGCGAGCGCCTCGTCCGCTGTCATGACCGTGTGGCCCTTCGGTCGCTTGATGTTGCAGCGCTCAAGCAGCGCCTCAAAGCGCTCTCTGTCCTCCGCCGCATCGATGCTGTCCGCGGAGGTACCGATAATCGGAACATTGTTCTTCGCGAGCGTCTTGGTCAGCTTGATGGCGGTCTGTCCGCCGAACGCGACGACAACGCCCTTCGGCTTTTCGATGTTGATGATATTCATGACGTCTTCGCTGCACAGCGGCTCAAAATACAGTCTGTCCGCCGTATCGAAGTCCGTGGAAACCGTTTCCGGGTTGTTGTTGATGATGACAACCTCATAGCCGAGGCGCTGGAGCGACTCCACACAGTGCACGCTGGCGTAGTCGAACTCGATGCCCTGACCGATGCGGATCGGGCCGGAGCCGAGCACGATGACCGTCTCCTTGCCGCTCTTGCCTATGAACTCGAACGCTTCGTTCTCGCCGCCCTGCTCCGGCGTATCGTACGTGCCGTAGAAGTACGGCGTCGTTGCGGAGAACTCGCCCGCGCACGTATCAACCATCTTGAAGGTCGCTTCATGGCGGAACGTGGGCGCTGTGCCGCAGAGACGGGTCAGCGCGTCGTCCGTATAGCCGAGCTTTTTGCCGCGCGTATACTGCTCCTGGGTCAGCGGCTGACCCGCAATCTCGCGCTCGTAGTTGAGAAGGTTCGCGATCTTATCGAGGAACCACATATCGATCATCGTGAAGTCGTGAATATCCTTCGTCGGGACACCGCGCTTCATCAGCTCGTAGATTGCGAACAACCGCTCGTCCGTCGCGTCCTTCAGAATCTGCCAGAGCGCGCTGTCTTCATAAGACGCGAACTTCGGCATGTTCAGCGTATCGAGCGAAATCTCCGCGCCGCGCACTGCCTTCATCAGCGCCATTTCGAACGTATCGGCGATGGACATGACCTCGCCGGTCGCCTTCATCTGCGTGCCGAGGTTGCGCTTTGCGTAGACGAATTTATCGAACGGCCACTTCGGGAACTTGACCGCCACATAGTCGATGGACGGCTCAAACGCCGCATACGTCTTACCGGTAACGGCGTTGATGATCTCATCGAGCGTATAGCCGATGGCGATCTTTGTCGCGACCTTTGCAATCGGGTAACCCGTTGCTTTCGATGCCAGCGCCGAAGAGCGCGACACACGCGGGTTGACCTCGATGACCGCGTATTCGAACGAGGTGGGATGCAGCGCAAACTGGCAGTTGCAGCCGCCCTCAACGCCGAGCGCGTCGACGATGCTGATCGCTGCCGTGCGAAGCATCTGATATTCCTTATCGGAAAGCGTAACCGCCGGCGCGATGACAATGCTGTCGCCAGTGTGCACGCCGACCGGGTCGAGGTTTTCCATGGAGCAGACCGTGATGGAGTTGCCGAGGCTGTCCCGGATGACCTCAAATTCGATCTCCTTCCAGCCCGCGATGCTCTTTTCGACGAGGATCTGGGTGATCGGCGAAAGCGCAAGACCGTTTGCTGCGACCTCCATCAGCTCCTCACGGTTTTCAACGATACCGCCGCCGGTGCCGCCGAGTGTGAACGCCGGACGGATAATCACCGGGTAAGTGATTTCTTCGGCAAATTCCAGCGCGTCTTCAACCGTCGTGACGACCTTCGAGGGGATGCAGGGCTGCCCGATGCTCTCCATCGTATCCTTGAACATCTGGCGGTCCTCTGCCTTGTCGATGGTTTCGGGAGACGCGCCGAGCAGGCGGACGTTGTGCTTTTTGAGGAAGCCCTCCTTGGCAAGCTGCATGGAGAGCGTAAGGCCGGTCTGACCGCCGAAGCCGGAAAGAATGCTGTCCGGCTTTTCTTTTTCAATAATGCGCTTGATCGTCGGCAGCGTGAGCGGCTCGATGTAGATGTGATCCGCCATCGCGTTATCCGTCATGATAGTCGCCGGGTTCGAGTTGACAAGGACGATCTCGATGCCGTCCGCTCTGAGTGCGCGGCACGCCTGTGTGCCGGCATAGTCGAACTCCGCAGCCTGTCCAATGACGATCGGACCGGAACCGATCACGAGAACTTTCTTTATATCTTTATTCAGTGGCATAGTTGTAACATTCCTTTCCAGTATAAAAAGACTTCTGCATTCGTATGCCTGCCGGCTTCCCGCCCGGCAGATTCCGACCCGTGTCAGGACTTTTTCATCATATCAAAAAAGGTTTCGAAGAGGAAAGAGGTGTCGCAGGGACCGCCGCAGGCTTCCGGGTGGAACTGCACCGAGAACGCCGGAATTTTCTTGTAGCGGATGCCCTCACACGTTTTGTCATTGACGTTGATAAAGTACTCCGAGGCGATTTCACGGTCGATGCTCGAGGACACAACCGCATAGCCGTGGTTCTGGCTGGAAATATAGACGCGGCCGGTTTCGAGGTTCTTGACCGGCTGGTTCGCGCCGCGGTGACCATACTTGAGCTTTTCGGTCTTAAAGCCGTTCGCGAGCGCCAGAAGCTGATGCCCGAGGCAGATGCCGAAAAGCGGAATATTCAGCTGCATGATTTCCTGCAGGTTGCGGATCACCTCCGGATTGTCCGCCGGATCGCCGGGGCCGTTCGAGAGCATGATGCCGTCCACGCCGAGCGCGCGAATCTGCTCCGCCGTCGTGTTGTACGGGCAGATGATGACCTCTGCGCCGAACTTCTCGAGCTTGCGGCGGATATTCTCCTTCATGCCGTAATCCATCAGCGCCACCGTCACAGTCTTGTTCGGATTCGTGTGGCGCTCAATCTCCTTGACGGAGGTACTCTCCACCGCCTTTTCCACGCGGTAGGCGCGGAGCTGATCGAAATCGACATTTGCGGGATCGGTTGTGATCATGCCGTTCATGACGCCGCTTTCGCGAATGATTTTCGTCAGGGCGCGTGTGTCGATACCGCAGAGGCCGACGACGCCGCGCGCTTTAAAAAAGGTGTCAAGATCCCCCTCCGAACGGAAATTCGAGGGCGACTGACACCATTCTTTTACAATATAGCCACGAGGACCGATCATGTTGCCCTCAAAATCAGAGGGGATAACGCCGTAATTTCCAATAAGCGGAAAAGTCTGAACGACGATTTGCCCGAAATAGCTCTTATCTGTGAGCGTTTCGAGGTAACCTGTCATGCCGGTTGTAAAGACGACCTCAGCCGTCACTTCTCCCGCCGCGCCGAAAGCTTCGCCGCAGAAAACCTTTCCGTTTTCGAGTACCAAATATGCTTTGTTGCCCATAACGATACGTTCCTCTTTCTTCAAAATTTCTTACTGTTCCATTTCAAGTTTATCCGCAGCTTGGATCTTGGTCGCGTAATCGCCCGTAAAGCATCCGGTGCACAGCTCCAGCGCGCTTCCCTGACACGCCTCCATAAGGCCGTCCACGCTGATGTAGCCGAGCGAATCCGCGCCGATCTTCCGACGAATTTCTTCGATCGAAAGCCGGTTCGCAATGAGGTTCTTTTCGCTGCCGATATCCGTGCCGAAATAGCACGTGTGTACGAAGGGCGGAGAAGAAATCCGCATGTGGATTTCCTTTGCGCCCGCGCTCCTGAGACTCGCAATTGTTTTCGCGCAGGTCGTACCGCGGACGATGGAATCGTCTACCAGAACGATGCGCTTCCCCTTCACCGAAGCCGCAAGCGGGTTCAGCTTGAGCCGCACGGCGTTTTCACGCTGCGCTTGTGTGGGGAAAATAAAGCTTCTGCCGATGTAATTGTTCTTCACAAAGGCCAGTCCGTAGCGGATGCCGCTTTCGCGCGCATAACCCATCGCCGCTTCCAGACCGCTGTTGGGCACGCCGCAGACGAGATCTGCGTCAACCGGATGCTCCTTGGCCAGCATCCTGCCCATGTTGAGGCGCGCCTCGTAGACGCTCAGGTCGTCGATGACCGAGTCCGGACGCGCAAAATAGATGTATTCGAAAACGCAAAGGCTCTTTCTCGGCGCGATGGAATAGATCTCGCTGTGGCGGATCCGGCCGTTTTCGATCAACAGAATCTCGCCGGGCTTCACGTCGCGCACAAAGCGGAAGCCGCAGCTGTCGAGCGCGCAGGTCTCCGAGGCGACCGCCATACCGGTTTCGTTTTCACCGATGCACAGCGGGCGGTAGCCGTTCGGGTCGCGCAGCGCGACGATCTTGCCGTCGCCGGAAAGGATCACCAGAGAGAACGCGCCGACGAGCAGCTTTGCCGCCGCCTTCGCGCCGTCCAGCAGATTGCCGGCCTTCAGCGTTTTATAGGCGATCAGAGAGGAGATTACCTCGCTGTCGCTTGTTGCGGAGAAATCGAGGCCGAACGGCTCGAGCTTCTCCTTGATTTCTCGGGCATTTGTCACATTGCCGTTGTGCACCGTCGCGATGCGTCCCGTGAGGAACTCCGTGACGAACGGCTGGACATTCTGCGTTGTATTGGAGCCGGTCGTGGAATAACGTGCATGACCGACGCCCGCCTTGCTCTTCGGATAGCCCATCAGGACCTCCGAGGTGAAGACATCGTCGACTAAGCCGACGTTTTTGTGGCAGGTGATCGCGTTTCCGCTGCAGGTCGCAATACCCGCGCCCTCCTGCCCTCTGTGCTGCATGGCCAGAAGCGCATTGTATGTGATACCCGCCGCCTCTGCGTAATCGGTGGTATTGGAAATGCTGACGCCGAAAACCGCGCACTCCTCGTGCAGCTTATCGCTGTCTGGGGCATTGATGGGGGCCTGCCCGGTCAAAAGGCTTAAATTTCTCATGGGGATCACACTCCTGCAGAATCAGTCATACGTCTTTAAAATGTTCTCCGCAACGTTCCGTTTGGACGTGCGCATGTCCATCGCCTGCTTCTCGATGTACCGGTGCGCCTGTTGTTCGCTCATGCGCAGATATTCGACGAGAATGCACTTGGCGCGCGCAACAATCCGAATTTCCTCCATTTTGGTCTGGAGCTTCTTGTTCTCATTGTCAAACCGGCGCCATCGGTTCTGCGTGGCAATCAGCAGGCGAAGCGCCTGATAAAACAGCGGCCGTGCAACCGGCTTTTGGATCGTCAGAATGCCATACGGTTCCACTTTGGCGCTCACCTGATCGAAAAGCTCGCTTTTGACAATGAGCATCGCGCCCGAAATCGCCTTCTCCACCACATGCATGGCGAGCTCGTGTCCGAATTCATCGGGCAGCGGCGCATTGACGATCACCAGATCATAGCTGTTCTGCAGCAGGAGCCGCCGTGCCTCACCGCCGTTCAGGACGGTGGAGATCGGATAAAACTCGCTCGATGACAGCATCTCGGTGATGTATGCCGCGCCCTTCTGCGTACCGGAAACAATCAGAACGCTGTGCTGGGCTATACCGTTCATCATCGGCTGCACCCCATTCAAGCGCCGTGCCGATCGGAACCGTACGTCTGGATGAAGGTCTTTACAAAATACTCCGGGAACACGTTCCGAATGAAGCTGCTCTTCTCAAAGAAGCGGAGCGCCTCCTCGGCGGATTTCGGCAGCTTCGCGCTGGTTTCGCGCGTGGAGTCCGGCTTTTGCAGCTTCGTCTTTTTCAGGAAGCCGTCGAGTCCGGCATAGATCAGCGCGGCATACGCCAGATACGGGTTCGCCGTGGAATCCGGCGAGCGCACCTCAATCGTTTTCGAGCCCGCCTTTTTGTAGGCGAAGCAGTGCCGGCTGGTCTCTGACCACGAAACGTACTCCGGCGCGCCGAACGCACCGAGCCGCTTGTAGGAATCGGCCGTCGGGTTCAGGATCGCCGTGATTTCCGCCGCGTGCGCCAGAATGCCCGCTAGGAAATTCTCGGAGCAGTCCCGGTCGTACATCGTCGGCGTAAACGCGATATGGAAGCCGTTGCCGTCCTTGCCGGGAATCGGGATCGGATCGAAGGACGCGGTGAGTCCGTTGCGCGCTGCCATCGTCTTGACAACAGACTTGTACGTGATCACATCGTCCGCCGAATGGATTGCGGAGCTGTGGCGGAAGTCGATGATGTTCTGTCCCGGTCCGCCGCTGTGGTGGGAGCTCTGCGGCGTAATGCCCATATCCTCCAGCGTGAGGCAGATCTCACGGCGGACGTCCTCGCCCTTATCCTCAGGCGCTGCGTCCATAAAGCCGGCGTTGTCGAAGGGGATGTCGGTCGGATTGCCTTCTTCATCGTTTTTAAAGAGGTAGAACTCGTTTCTTGCCCCAAATTCAAATATTATACCATGAAGCTTCGCAATGTCAACTGCCTTTTTCAGGATACCGCGGCAATCGATGTCAAATCCGCTGCCGTCCGACCGGCGAATGTCGCAGAAGAAACGGACGACACGGCCGTGCGCCGGCCGCCACGGCAGAAGCGACATCGTGGACGTATCGGGTACGAGATACAACTCGCTGTCGTGCTCCTTCTCAAAGCCCGTGATCCGGGAAGCATCGATTGGGATACCCCGCTCGAATGCATCCGGGAGCAGATTCGGCTGAATGGCAATGATTTTCTGCCGGCCGAATACGTCGCAAAACGCCATTTTGATGAATTTCACGTCGTTGTCCGCAATGAACTCGGTAACTTCCGATTCCGTATAGCGCATGTGCTGAAACCAATCCTTTCCGCAGCCGGAACTGCCCGCAGGCGGGCGGCTGCAACCGTACAGCACGGCCCAAAACACGCGGTTCTGCGCCGTTTCTGTATCGGTTCATTATAGCATGTTCTCCGTTTATTTGACAATAAACAGAACGCACAATGTTTTATGACAGAAAGCGCCGTGTGTTGACGCACAGCGGGTTAATTCGTCACATAAAGCTGCTTGTACGGATTCTTTGTATTGGGCTTCAGCACATAGTATCGGCTCGCAAGCAGTGCCTCTGCATCTGCGCCGAATTTTTCGCAGTACCGCCGGATCAGCGGCTCTGCAATCTTCATATCCTCAGGCGCCGCAACATCCGCGATGACCTGACTCGGCAGATCCTTCGGCAGATGCTCTGTGCGTAGAAAAATCCGTCCGCCGTGCATGCCCGTGCCGCAGAAATTGCCGACCGGCTGGCGGTCCTCACACCCGATACCGAGCACGACGATCACGCCGCCCGCCTGATATTCGCCGAGAAAGCTGCCGGTTTTGCCGCCGACGACGAGCACCGGCACCTTCTCTTTATATTCCTTCATATGAATGCCGGCGCGGTATCCGGCATCCCCCTGCACATAGATGCTGCCGCCGCGCATCGCATAGCCGGCCGCGTCTCCCGTGTTTCCGTGAATCGTGATCTCGCCCGCGTTCATCGTGTCTCCGGTCGCGTCCTGCGCGTTGCAGTGCAGGATAATCTCTGCGCCGTCCAGATAAGCGCCAAGCGCATTGCCGGGCACCGCGTCGAGGACGATCGTCCCCTCGCTCTGTCCCGCACCGATGTAGCGCTCGCCGATCGCGTATTGCTTCTGTGCCATTTGCGTTTCCCCCTTACTGCTTTCTCGAAAGAAGATCCCGGCGCGCGCTTGAAGTGAACGCCATGAGCTGCGGCTTCTCGCAGATCAGATCGAAATCGATGGAGCTGAGCGGCGTACGGCTGCGAATCAGCGCCGTATAAATTCCCGCGCGCGCCACATTGCCGATCAGGATATAGCCCTTGAGCAGATCGTCTTTATAAAAGAGGATTTTATAGTTTTCCCCGTCTTTTGCCGTATATGTCTCACCGTCGTACGTTCCGGCGGTAATAATGTGCAGCCCCATAAAGCCGATGGCGTTCATCGGGATAGCGTTTTCAAAGCTCGCTGTGCCGCCCGCCATGTTGACGCCCGCCGTATGTCCCTGCATGTAAGCGTTCGGCAGAAGCGCGAGAACACGGTTCATACCGGCGGAAATATCAAAGCTCTCCGCACAGTCGCCGGCGGCAAAAACGTCCGGCAGCGTCGTTCTGCCTGTGTTGTCTGCGGCGATGCCGCGGCGCACCTCGCCGCCCGCCTCTTTGACCAGCGACATCGCCGGCCGCACGCCGACCGCGATGACAAGCACATCAAAATCGAGCGCAGTCCCACTTTTGAGCGCCGCGTGATTGCCGTCAAACGATGCGACCGTATCATTCAGATAAAAAGTCATGCCGTGCTTTTCCAGATGCGCGCGCACGATATCGGAGCCCGTTTCATCGAGGATGCTCGGCAGGACGCGGTCCGCCATATCGACGACCGTGATGGACTGAACGCGCTCCGCAATGCCCTCGGCGCATTTGAGGCCGATCAGGCCCGCGCCAATGATCAATACGCGGCTCTCCGGTGTCAGCGCGCCCTCGAGTGCTCTCGCGTCGTCGAGAGACATAAAGGTGAAGGCTTTTTTCACCGTTTCAAGGCCCTGCATCGGCGGAATGAACGGCGTGGAACCGGTCGCGACAAGCAGCTTTTCGTAGGAAATCGTCTCGCCGCTTTCGAGCGTGACCGTTTTCTCTTCCGCATCGACTTTTGTCGCCTCGACACCGAGCTTCGCCGTCACGCGCTGATCCGCGTAAAAGCTGTCCGGGCGGTACTTCATGCGCTCCTCGTCTGTCTTGCCCTCAAGCAGATAGGAAATCAACGGGCGTGAATAGGTATGGTGCTTTTCGGAGGAAACCAGAACGATTTCTCCGTCCGCATCCACGCTGCGGATGCCCTCCACACAGCCGATTGCCGCTGTGGAATTGCCGATGATCACATACTTTGCCATACCGCTCACTCCCTTTCCTCAAAAATGATCGCCTTATTCGGACAGCCCTGTACACAGGCCGGCTTGCCGTCCGCGTTTTCGATGCACAGCTCGCACTTCTGCATCACGCCCTCGTCCGACGGCATGATCGCGCCGTACGGGCAGACGAGCACGCACGTGTGGCAGCCGACGCACTTGTTTTTATCGATGCAGACCACGCCGTCCTTGATAGAGAGCGCGCCCGCGATACAGCTTTTTACACAGATCGGATCTGTGCAGTGGCGGCAGGAAACCGCGAAGCTGATATGGTTATCCCCCTCGATCTGGATGCGGGGATTGATTTTACGATCCTTGAGTGCCTTGATCATGCTGGATTTTCCTGAGTTTGCAAACGCGCAGTAATACTCGCAGAGATGGCAGCCCAGGCACCATTTTTCGTCCACATAAACTCTTTTCATGTCGATTTCCTTTCCGCGTTATTCGCCAGCGTGCTTGATGCCGAGAATCTGCAGCTCTTTCTCGTTCAGTCCGACGCCGCGGAGCATCAGGCGGTTGCCGCGAAGCGCTTCAATCGAGTTGATACCCATGCCGCCCATCATTTCCTTGATCTCATGCTCCCACGCCGTGACGAGATTCACAAGGCGCTTGTAGCCGATATCCGGATTCAGACGCTTGACGAGATCCGGGCGCTGGGTCGCGATGCCCCAGTTGCACTTGCCGGTCTGGCAGCTTCTGCACAGATGGCAGCCGAGCGCAAGCAGCGCCGCCGTGCCGATATAGCAGGCGTCTGCGCCGAGCGCAATCGCCTTGACGACGTCCGCGCTGGAGCGGATGGAGCCGCCGACGACAAGGGAGACGTTGTTGCGGATGCCTTCGTCGCGCAGCCGCTGGTCGACTGCCGCGAGCGCCAGCTCGATCGGAATGCCGACGTTGTCGCGGATACGGGTCGGCGCCGCGCCCGTACCGCCGCGGAAGCCGTCAATCGCGATAATGTCCGCGCCGCTGCGCGCAATACCCGAGGCGATCGCCGCGACGTTGTGCACGGCCGCGATCTTGACGATGACCGGCTTCTTGTAGCCGGAGGCTTCTTTCAAAGAGAAAACAAGCTGGCGCAGGTCCTCGATCGAGTAGATGTCATGGTGCGGCGCAGGAGAAATCGCGTCGGAACCCTCGGGGATCATGCGCGTGCGGGAAACGTCGCCGACGATCTTCGCGCCCGGCAGATGTCCGCCGATGCCGGGCTTTGCGCCCTGGCCCATCTTGATTTCGATCGCCGCGCCTGCGCTGAGGTAATCCTTGTGCACGCCGAAACGGCCGGAGGCCACCTGCACGATGGTATTCGCGCCGTATTTGTAGAAATCCTGATGCAGACCGCCCTCACCGGTGTTGTAATAGATACCGAGCGCTTCGGCCGCGCGCGCAAGGCTCTCATGCGCGTTGTAGCTAATGGAGCCGTACGACATTGCCGAGAACATGATCGGCACAGAAAGCTCTAGCTGCGGCGTGATGTCCGTCTTGATCCTGCCCTTTTCATCACGCTCGATCTTCGTCGGCTTCTGGCCGAGGAAGGTCTTCGTCTCCATCGGTTCGCGGAGCGGATCGATGGACGGGTTTGTGACCTGCGAAGCGTTGATCAGGATTTTATCCCAGTAAACCGGGAGGGGCTTCGGGTTGCCCATGGAGGACAGCAGCACGCCGCCGCTGCCCGCCTGCCGGTAAACCTCCATGATGGTCTCGCCGGTCCAGTTTGCGTTTTCCTTAAAAGTGTGCGCTGTCTTGACGATTTTCAGCGCGCGTGTCGGACAGATGGACACACAGCGGTGACAGTTGACGCACTTACTCTCATCCGAGAGCATCATTTTCAGATCGCTGTCATAGGCATGCACTTCATTTGCGCACTGTCGCTCGCACGCCCGACATGTGATGCAGCGCGACTGGTCGCGGACGACCTCGTACTGCGGATACAAAAAGTCGATTGCCATTTTATTTCAACCTCGTCTTTCTAAAGGGAACATTCCGTTTCAGTCGTTCTTCCGATCCAGCGTGAAGATCACCGGCTCGCCGCCCGCGGGCGCCCAAACCTTATCGAGCTCCGGCTGAATCACGCGGATAGCGGATTCCTCGCTCGCGATGTACACCATGTCGTCCTTTTCGCCGACGACCATCGAGCGGAGCTTCAGGCGGTCGTTCAGCGCCATGATACCGCCGGTAAAGCCGACGAGAATCGAGAACGGACCGGTAACCAGCAGACCGGCAAAGACGTTGCGCAGGTAGGTCAGCCGCTCGCGCTCCTCGGGCGATTTATTTTGAATCGTCGTCCAGAACGGCGCCGCGATCACGTGCGCGACCTCCTCGAGCGTGAGCCCCTGCCGACGCACAAGATAGTCGAAAATATAGGTGATAACCTCGGTGTCGGTCAGCAGGTTACAGTTATAGCCGTACATTTCAATGAAACGGCGATTCGCGTCGTAGGAAGAAATTTCGCCATTATGCACGATGGAATGGTCGAGCAGCGCAAACGGATGCGCGCCGCCCCACCAACCGGGGGTGTTCGTCGGATAGCGGCCATGCGCCGTCCAGCAGTAGCCCGCATACTCGTCGAGGCGGTAGAAGCGTCCGACATCCTCCGGGTAGCCGACCGCCTTAAAGACACCCATGTTCTTGCCGCTGGAGAAAATGTATGCGCCATCTATATAGGTATTCACGCGGTTGACGCAGCGCACGACGAATTCGTTTTCATCGAGCTGGCTCTCCGCGAGCTTCGTGTGCAGCGGTGTGACGAAATAACGCCAGATCAGCGGCTCATCCGTGATCTGCGGGATCTTGCGGATCGGGATCTTCGAGAGGTTCACAACGTCAAAATGCTCGTCGATAAACTTCTCGCATTCTTCTTTCGCCTTCGCATTATTATAGAAAACGTGAAACGCGTACTGCTCGGCGTACTCGGGATAAATGCCGTAGCCGGCAAAACCGCCGCCCAGGCCGTTGGATCGCTCGTGCATGATCTCAATGGATTTAATAATATCGGAACCGTCCAGCCGTTTGCCGCTTCTGGAAAAGACTGAGGATACTGCGCATCCCGAAGGGATCCGGAAATCGCCCGCTGTGTTCTTGCCTTCTTTGAGCATGAAGACTGCCCCCTTGTGATTTTTAAGTATGAAAAAAAGCCTGACAATACAACCGGCGCAGAAAGCTGCGCGCCGCACTCTCTCCTGAAAGAGGCGGGAATACCGCCGCAAACCGCCGCACGCCTCCGCATACAGAGACGCCGCGAACCTGCAGCTGCATTCAGAATGTGTATTATCAGACTTCATTGTCTGGCACCTATTATATAACCGGCATGCAGTGCTGTCAAGATGTTTTTTTGTATTTTATGAATCTAATTCCCAGTCCATTTTCATTTTCCGAGAATGATCGTCAGAAACTCTCCCAAAACGTTCCAACCTTGCAGGATTATATTGTGCATCCTGCAAATTCGAAAAAATCGCAAAAAAAGGTGTTGACAAATCCGCTCCGACGCTGTAAAATGCAACACGTAGCATAGCAAAGGCGCTGTGGTTGGTGATCCCAATCTCAGCGCCTCTTTTTTTAGTAAAACACGCTTTGCCTATGCTCTCGACGAATTTGCTAATCTTATTGAAGGAAAGAGTGATTTTCATGAGCTGCACAACACAGAAAAGTGTGCCTGATCTTTTCGCCAGCATGGTCTTCAACGACGGTGTCATGCGGGAAAGACTGCCGAAGGATGTTTACAAATCCCTGAGAAAGACGATCGACGACGGCAAGGATCTGGATATTACCGTTGCAAACGCAGTTGCGAACGCAATGAAGGACTGGGCGATTGAAAAGGGTGCGACGCATTACACGCACTGGTTCCAGCCGATGACCGGCATTACCGCCGAGAAGCATGACAGCTTCATTTCGCCGACGGCTGACGGCCGCATCATCATGGAGTTCTCCGGTAAGGAGCTCATCAAGGGCGAGCCGGACGCTTCCTCCTTCCCCTCCGGCGGCTTGCGTGCCACCTTTGAGGCGAGAGGCTACACTGCGTGGGATCCGACGTCTTATGCCTTTATTAAGGATCATTCCCTTTACATTCCGACGGCTTTCTGCTCCTACGGCGGCGAAGTTCTTGACAAGAAGACACCGCTTCTGCGTTCGATGGAAGCGCTCAGCGCACAGGCCGTCCGTATTCTCCGTCTCTTCGGCGATACGACGACAAAGCGTGTCATCACCACCGTCGGCCCGGAGCAGGAGTACTTCCTCGTCGACAAGAAGCTGTACGATCAGCGCCCGGACCTGATCTTCACGGGCCGCACACTGTTCGGCGCGCGTGCGCCGAAGGGCCAGGAGCTTGAGGATCATTATTTCGGCGCAATCAAGCCGAGAATCGGCGCTTTCATGAAGGAGCTTGACGAAGAGCTCTGGAAGCTCGGCATTCTCGCGAAGACCAAGCACAACGAGGTTGCTCCGGCACAGCATGAGCTGGCTCCGATCTTCACAACGACGAATGTCGCGACCGACCACAACCAGATTATGATGGAGACGATGAAGAACGTCGCCCTCCGCCACGGCCTTGTCTGCCTGCTGCATGAGAAGCCGTTTGCGGGTGTGAACGGCTCCGGCAAGCACAACAACTGGTCCATCTCCACCGATACGGGCAAGAACCTACTCGAGCCCGGCAAGCTGCCGCACGAAAACGCGCAGTTCCTCCTCTTCCTCGCAGCCGTCATCAAGGGTGTCGACGAGTATCAGGATCTGCTTCGCATCTCGGTTGCTTCGGCCGGCAATGACCACCGCCTCGGCGCAAATGAAGCGCCTCCGGCCATCATTTCGATCTTCCTCGGCGATGAGCTGACCGCCGTCCTCCACGCGATTGAGACCGGCACCGTTTACGGCGGCACACTGCGCGTCAACATGGAAATCGGCGTCAACGTTCTGCCGACCTTCCCGAAGGATACGACAGATCGAAACAGAACGTCTCCGTTCGCCTTCACCGGCAACAAGTTTGAGTTCAGAAGCCTCGGCTCGCAGCTCAACATCGCGTGCCCGAACATCATGCTGAACACGATCATCGCCGAAGAGCTCAAGCAGTTTGCGGATGAGCTGGAGGGCAAGGAAGACTTCAACGGCGCGCTCAACGAGCTGATCCGCCGCGTCATCAAGGAGCACAAACGCATCATCTTCAACGGCGACGGCTATGCGGACGCATGGAAGCTCGAAGCCGAGAAGCGCGGTCTGACAAACCTGAGAACGACGGTCGACGCGCTGCCGCATTACACGGACGAGAAGAACGTCAAGCTGTTCTCGGATCACAAGATTTACACGCCGATTGAGATGCACTCCAGACAGGACATCATCCTCGAAACATACTCGAAGACGATCAACATCGAAGCGCTCACCGCGACCGATATGGTCAAGCGCGACATCCTCCCCGCTGTTTCCGCTTACGTCGCCGAGCTTTCAAACGGCGTGCTCACGAAGAAATCCATCAGCGAGGATATTCCGTGTCAGGCGGAGCTCGATATCATCAAGCGCCTCTCCGGTCTGCAGGACTGCGCATACAAGAAGCTCGCAACGCTCGACAGCGCGATCATCGGCGTCAAAGAAATCGGCGAGGATCCGATCAAGGTTGCGGCCTACTACAAGGATTCCGTCATTTCCGCCATGACCGAGCTGAGAGCTGTTGTGGATGAGATGGAAACGCTTGTTTCCGCAGAATACTGGCCGTATCCGAGCTACGGCGATCTGATGTTCAGAGTATAAGGTCTCTGAACCGAATGGGATAAAAAGTTTATATACCGGCACAAGGACGTGCACGGAGGAAAGCAAAACACTTTCCTCCCGTGTACGTCTTTTTATATTTTTATATTACCCTTACCTTAAGGAGGAAGAACTTATGACAGACGAAATTTTAACTGCGGTGAGCGGCGAAGTCTTCAGTGTCTGGTTCCTGATCGGCGCAGCGCTGGTCTTCTGGATGCAGGCCGGCTTCGCGATGGTGGAATCCGGTTTTACACGGGCCAAGAACGCAGGCAATATCCTGATGAAGAACCTGATGGATTTCTGCATCGGCACCGTGGTATTCATTCTGATTGGCTTCAGCTTTTTGCTGGGCGAAGATCTTTTAGGCTTTATCGGCAAGCCCGGCTTCGACATTTTCACGGCGTATGCGGGCTTTGACTGGTCGAACTTCGTGTTCAACCTCGTTTTCTGCGCGACGACAGCGACCATCGTCTCCGGTGCGATGGCGGAAAGAACCAAGTTCCTTTCCTATTGCATTTATTCCGGTGTCATTTCCGCGCTGATCTATCCGATCGAAGCGCATTGGATCTGGGGCGGCGGCTGGCTTGCACAGCTCGGCTTCCATGATTTTGCCGGTTCCTGCGCGATTCACATGGTCGGCGGCCTCTCCGCTTTGATCGGCGCTAAGATCCTCGGGCCCCGCATCGGCAAGTTTGACAAGGACGCTTCGGGCAGGATCACAAAGGTCAATGCATTCCCGGGCCACAACATCCCGCTCGGCTGCCTTGGCGTGTTCATCCTCTGGTTCGGCTGGTACGGCTTCAACGGCGCCGCCGCAACGAGCGTCGATCAGCTCGGCTCCATCTTCCTGACCACAACGGTGGCGCCTGCGATTGCGACCGTCACCTGCATGATCTTCACATGGCTCAAGTATGGCAAGCCGGACGTTTCCATGTGCCTCAACGCTTCTCTCGCCGGTCTGGTTGCGATCACGGCAGGCTGTGACGTCACCGATTGCCTCGGCGCTGCGATCATCGGCATTGTCGCCGGTCTCCTCTGCCCCTTCGGCGTATGGCTGCTCGACTACAAGCTTCATGTTGATGATCCGGTCGGTGCAGTGGCTGTCCACTTCATGAACGGTGTTTGGGGAACTATCGCGGTCGGTCTCTTCGCTACGACCTCTGCTCCCGGCAACGATTCCTTCACCGGTCTGTTCTACGGCGGCGGCTTTGATCTCCTCGGCAAGCAGCTCCTCGGCGTGCTCACCGTCTGCGCATGGACAGCTGTTCTGATCACCATTACATTCTTTGTCATCCGCGCGACAGTCGGTCTCCGCGTCACGCGTGAGGAAGAGATCTCCGGTCTCGATCTGCCCGAGCATGGCCTTGCAAGCGCATATGCGGACTTTGCGCCGGCGCTCACAAGCTACAAAGCGGACGGTGTGGACGCACCGGTTGTCACCGGCACAGCTCCGGTCAGCGAGGCTATTCCGGTCGAGCTCGTCACCGAGCCGAAGCCGCATAAGGTTCCGGCGTCGGATGTCAAGATCACCAAGGTTGAAATCATCTGCAAGCAGGCTGCGTTTGACAGTCTGAAGAACGCGCTGATGGGCATCGGCATCACCGGCATGACGGTTACAAACGTTCTCGGCTGCGGCATCCAGAAGGGCAAGCCGGAATACTACCGCGGCGCTCTGGTGGAGGCCAACCTCCTGCCGAAGATTCAGGTCGAAATCGTCATCTCGAAGGTTCCGGTTCGTTCCGTGATCGAAACCGCGAAGAAGGCGCTTTACACCGGTCACATCGGCGATGGCAAGATCTTCGTATACGACGTTGAGAACGTCGTCAAGGTCCGCACGGGCGAGGAAGGCTATGACGCCCTGCAGGATGTTGAATAATCTCTTTTGAGTTTGACGCATTCTATGCTCCTGAAATAAGAAACGCACAAGGCCTGCCGGCTTTCCCTCCGGCAGGCCTTGTGCGTTATTCCAGAATGATTTTGGGATTCTGCGCGCATTGGCGGCGCAGGGATTCGATCCCCTTGCGGCAGTTTTCCTTCGTACTGTACCCCGCTCCCGCCACGATGTTCTGCCCGTTGCTCGCAACCAGCCGGAAGCGGAACTGCCCGGCTCTGTCCTTATAGATCTCAAATTTCGGGTGCTTTTCCGGTTCGAACCGGCGCACGGTCTGATCCTCCACCGCCGCCTGCGCCGCATGCCGGATCACGCTCTCAATGCCCTTGCGGCACGCCTCCATGCTCGCATAGATCTGCGACACGGCGACCGTTTGTCCGTTGCGCGCTTTGAGATGAAAAACGAGTCCCGTTTCGGTTTTTCGGATCACAAATTTTCCCATTTTCATCCCGCCTTCCGTTCTTCCCCTTTTCTTTCTGTCAGTATAGCATATTTTTTGGTCAAAATCCACTGTTTTTACGGAAAAGGATTTGAAATGCAGCATGAAATATGCTATACTGAGGTACAAGACACCAAGGGAGGCGTTGTATCGTGAAAATTCAGGAATCTGCCGAGAATTATCTCGAAACCATCTTGATTCTCTCCGAAAAGAACGCGCATGTGCGCTCCATTGATATCGCAAATGAGTTGAGCTTCACGAAGCCCAGCGTCAGCGTCGCCATGAAAAAGCTGCGCGAAAGCGGGTTGATCACAGTCGACGATGACGGCTTTATTTCCCTGACGGCAGAAGGGCTTTCCATTGCCGACCGCATGTACGAGCGCCATAAGCTGCTTTCCGACTGGCTCGCCTATCTCGGCGTGCCGCGCGATATCGCTGTTGAGGACGCCTGCCGCATCGAGCATGTCATCAGCCAGGAAAGCTTTGAAAAGATCCGCGCGCATGTCACGGAAATGAAGGAGCATTTCTGATTACAAAAACACAGTCGTATCGTTCAGTTTGAAATGCACCCCATTTGTTAGGCAAGTATGGTATACTATCTAACAAGTGGGGTGCATTTCATTTAGAGCGGTACGACTGCTTTTTATTCCGGGAAAGCCTCCACCTTCACAGGCTTGATTTTGTCGAGATTGAACACCACGACCGCCTCGCGCACCTTGGGATCGCCGAACGCATAGATGCCTTTGCCCGTGTCGTTCAAATAATCGATCAGAACACGGCGGTTGCGGTGCAGCGGCTTATCCCAGATCAGGTCGATGCCGGGAACCTTGAAGGGCTTGCGCCTGTAATAGGGGTCAAACAGATAGACATAGCGGCTGTCACAGCCGGTGATCAGCACATAATGCCAGACATCGTACATCACGCGTGCTACCACAACGCCGCCACGCTTCAGCGCGTCCACAATCCGGCTGTTGTGCCCGATAAACACCTCGCTGCCGGAGAGGTATTCGCAGTGCACCGGGAATTTTTTAACACGCCCGAAGTGGTTGAGCCAGTTTGAGAGGAACATCGTCGCCATCTGCGAGGTGCCGTTTTTCCCGTATTCACCGCGCTCATTGTAGGCATCGAGCGAATACATCATGATGTATTTCACAACATCCGGCGGAATCTTTTCACGATCAAACAAACAGCTCAGCGCGTTCATCATCGTGGTCGGGCCGCAGTCATATTCAGTTTTCTGGTAAGCGAGTGGAATTTTCAATCTGTTTTCCCCCTTCTTTCATTTCGTCCACAATCAAATGGTACACAAGCGTCGCGGCCTTTTCCAGTTCGGCAGCCGTTGTGTACTCGTCCACGGCGTGGCAGTTGAACATCGCGTTCGCGGCGACGATGCCGTCGATGCCGTGCGCTTGCAGTGCCGCGTTGTCGCTGCCGCCGAAGGTCTCGATAAGCCGAACCGGCAGAGAGAGCTTCCCGCAGGCGCGCCGGAACCGCCGCACCGCATCGCCGTCCTCCGCCGCACGGTATGCACGAAGCGGAATATCCTGCGTGCTTGTAAACTGCGCGCCGCACGATTTCGATTCGCGCGCAAAGACAGCGCAGACCGTATCGAATACCGCAAGCGCGCGTTCGTGCTGCGCGCTACGGATCTCGCCGGTCACAACACAGCGCTCAGGCACGATATTGGCCGCCTTGCCGCCCGAGATCACACCGAAATTCAGCGTCGTACCACTGTTCAGTCTGCCCTGCGGAAGCTGTGCAAGGCATTTTGCCGCGATCTCCACGGCGTTGACGCCCGCTTCCGGCGCAAAACCCGCATGCGCCGCACGTCCCTCAACAGTCAGCGAAAAGGAAAGAATCGTCGGCGCGGCGATCGCTGCCGTGCCCACCGGGCCGGTCAGATCGAGCACAAAGCCGGTTTTCGACGCACACTGCGTGAAATCGAAGTACCGCACACCCGTGCAGTACGGCTCCTCGGCAACCGTGAAGAGCAACTCGATCGGCGGATGCGGCGCACGATCCTCCTTGAGCCTTTCCAGCGTCTCTAAAATGGCGGCGACTCCGGCGAAATCATCCGCACCGAGCACCGTATCGCCTGCGCTCGTAACCGTTCCGTCCGGATGTACAACCGCCTGCTTGCCCTTGGAGGGCTCGACGGTATCCATATGCGTACAGAACAGCAGCGGCGCCTTTTGGGAATCGCCGGGCACGCGCGCGAAAAGGTTGCCGCAATTGCCACCGATCTTCGCGCCCGCATTGTCTTCGATATACGATATGCCGAGCTTCTGGAGTTTGTCCCGGATATAATCCGCCACGCCGCGCTCGCCGAAGGACGGGCTGTCGATGGCAACAAGCTCAGAAAAGGTTTTTAGAAGCCGTTGTGTTCGGTTCATACAGCCCCTCCTGTCACAAAAGCGCAAGGCTTTGCAGAATAAAGATCATCAGGAACACCGTCGGAATGCAGCAGACAGAGCTCAGCACAACAAGCTGACCCGCAAGCTCGCCGTCCGCCCCGGCCTGCTGTGCCATGATATAGCTTGAGACCGCGACCGGCGTCTCCCACGCAAGCGCCAGTGCCAGCAGATTCGCGCCGCGCACGCCGGCCAGCACCGCCAACGGGATGAAAATCAGCGGGATCACAACGAGCTTGAACACGACCGCCGTCAGCGCAAGGCGCAGATTACCGCGTAGACGGGAAAAGCTGAAATCGCCGCCAAGCGCGATGAGTGCAAGCGGTGTCGCGAGTCTTGCGACGTCGGTGAGCGCCGTCTCCAGAAACGACGGAAAGTGCAGGCCGATAAGCGAAGCCGCAACGCCGAGCACCGCAGCGATGATCAGCGGATTCATCGCGATCGATTTGAGTGTTCCGCCAAGCTTAACGCGCTCCCCGCTCGTAAAGACTGCAAGCGCGACAACAGCCAGCACATTGTACATCGGGACGAGCACGGCGCTCAGAACGGACGCAACCGCCGCCTGCTCAGCGCCAAATACATTCGTGACGAGACTGACGCCGAAGATCACGTAATTGCTTCGAAACAATCCCTGTATGATGACGCCCCGCTGCTTTGGCTCGCGCACAACGCGCGGCACGATGAGACAGAGCACCAAAAACAGGAGCAGCAGGCTGCCGATGGCGAAGAGGAACATCACGCCGTCGAACATCTCGGTGATCTTCGTCTTATAGATGTTGTTGAACAGCAAAATCGGCAGAAAAAATTTGAAGGTCAGCGCATTCGTCTTTTCGAGATACTCTTCGGAGACAAAATGCATGTGCCGCAGGAAATAACCGAACGCGAGCAGCAGAAAAGTCGGCATGATCGCATTGAGCGCGACAAGAAAGCTATCCAATGCGCTGCACCCCCGCCCTCACGGACTCGTGAATTGCCATGATCTTCTGGAACCCGGCGATACCGACGGAAAACGCCGTCGCGCCGCCTGCAGCCGTGCCGAGCGCGAGCGCCTCGGCAAAATCACCGCTCTTTTCATATCCGGCAAGGAAACCGCCGACCATCGAATCGCCCGCGCCGACGGAATTGACGACCGTGCCCTTTGCTGCGGGCGCCCGGTAAACCGCGCCCTCCGCCGTACGGAGCAGCGCGCCGTCTCCCGCCATCGAGACCAGCACATTCTGCGCGCCCTGCGCCTGCAGCTTCCCGGCTAACGCCAAAACCGCTTCATCCGTATCAGCCGGCTCGCCGAACAACGCGGAAAGCTCCTCCCGGTTCGGTTTGACGAGGAACGGGTGGTACGGCAGCGTGGAGGTCAGCAGTGCGCCGGATGCATCCACAACAAGCCGCGCGCGCTTTTCCGCCGCACACTGCGCGATGCGCGCATAAATATCCTGCGGCAGGGAACGCGGCGCGCTGCCCGAAAGCACAAGCGTATCTGTCTCTTTCAGTGCATGCAGCTGCGCAAAGAAAAACTCGAGCTTTTCTGGCGGAATTTCCGGGCCGCTGCCGTTGATCTCCGTCTCCTCTCCGGCATGCAGCTTCACATTGATGCGTGAAATGCCGCTCTCGAGCGCGATAAAATCACACCGCACACCCGAAGCCTCCACACCTGCACGGATAACCTCTCCCGTAAAGCCCGCAATAAACCCGAGCGCCGTGCTCTCCGTCTTGAGCGCTTTGAGCATCAGCGACACATTGACGCCCTTGCCGCCAAAGACGACCGCCTCCGATTTTGTCCGGTTAACCGCACCCGGCGTAAAGGTGTCGAGCGTCACAACGTAGTCGACCGCCGGATTCAGCGTAACTGTATAGATCATGAATACACCCCTCACAATGCAGAATCAATGGTCTAAGAATAACACTTTTCCCACAGGAAATCAATAAATCCGCGCATAAATATGAAAAAGCGGGGCCGTGCCTTTTGCAGCACAGCCCCGCTTCACGTGCGGATTAGAACAGGAAGGTCGCAATGGAATGCGCCTGCACCGTGTACGGCGCGATCTCGGTCTTGTAGCGCAGAAAGACCTTGATATCCGAGTCGGTACGGTTCATCAGAACCGCGGCATGACTGCCGTCCGGGTTCTTAAACGCGCAGCCCTCAAGCCGATCAGTGTAAAGACTGCTCGCAACGCGTCTTGCGCCGGGCCGGATGTATTTGGAGAAATGACCGATGTAATAATACGACGACGCATACTCGAGCACGCCATTTTTGACCATGATTGGCGATTCACCCACCCAGATTTTCTCCGGATCCCAGCCGGTTGCCTGCTGTTCATCCTTCCAGTGATCGGGGCCGCCGTTCTCATCGAGCAGCATGTTCCAGTCCACCCACGCGTTGACCCAGTTGTTCAGGTCACCGATGATATCGTGCGCGTACGTCTCGCCCGAATTCCACGGAATATCGGACGCGCCCTTGCACTGCTCGGACGCGACAAACAGCTTCTCGGGGAAGAGCTGGTGCGCGGCGTCAAGCGCGCCGAAATGGTCGCCGGCATACCAGTGTACGGCCATGCCGTCAAAGGCGTCGCGTGCGCGCGGGCTGCAGAAGGTCTCCAATGCCCGGTCCACAACGCGCTCCTTGTTGTGATCCCAGCACAGGATCTTGCGGTCGCCGAGGCCCGCACGGTCACAGGCCGGACGCAGATAACCGACGACGAAATCACGCTCCTCAGCTGCCTCGTATATGCAGGATTCCCAGCCCTGCGCCGCCTTGGACTCATTCTGCACCGTGACGCCCCAGATGTGTACACCGGCCTTCTCATATTCCTGGATGTACTTCGCGACATAGCGTGCCCAGACGTCATAACACTCTTTTTTGAGCGAGCCGCCCTTCGCCATTTTGCCGTTCGTCTTCATCCACGCAGGCGGACTCCACGGGCTCGAGAAAATCCGCATCTCCGGCGAGCGTTCCAGTGCGGTGTGGATCATCGGGATCACGGCTTCCTTGTCGTGCACGATATCGAAATGCTCGAGTGCAAAGTCGCCGTCCACATCATCGTAGGAATAGAAATCGGCGGAGAAATCGCAGCTGTTGATCGTCGCGCGGCAGAAGCTGTAACCGATGCCCTTTTCCGCATCGAAGTACTGGTCCGCGACTTCCTTCTGCTGTTCCTCGGTCAGACCCTTGAAATTCAGCGCAGACGCCTCCGTGAACGCGCCGCCAAAGCCGAGGATCTCCTGATACTGCACCTGATCGTAGATGTTGAAGATATCCTCCTCATTGCCATCCGGGCCTTTTTTATCCGGCACGAACTGCAGGGGAGCCGCTTCCTTCAGCAAATCGCCCTTTGCGACATTGGTCTCGATCACTCTGATTTCTTTCATTTCAATACAACTCTTTTCTCTGTTATTTACGCGATGACAAACGTATGGATGCTGTGCGGCTCAATTTCCGCCGAGAACGACTTGTCCCCATAGCTGAACGTAAACTCACGCGCGTTGTTCATATTGCTGCCGACGAGCACAACAAGGCTCTTGTCCGGATTCTCGAACACAAGCGAATTCGATGTCCAGTGGCCTTTCGTCTCGATGCGCTTTGCACCGGGCTGCACATACTGCGAGAAGTGCTTCATGACGTAGAACTCCGGATTGTAGCGGTACGTGCCGTTCGCCTTGTCGACCGTAACGAGCGAATTCTGCTTCCAGCCCCATGTTGAAACGCTGTCGTTCGAGAGCGCGATGTTCCAGTAGGTGTAACGCTCTGCGCCGTGTACGAAATACTGCCACATCAGGCCGTAGATGTATTCCATCTGCTGCCAGTCGTTCAGGCTGTCTCCGCATTCGCTCTCCGTCTGCATGATGCGCATTTCAGGATAGCTCATCGTGATGTGATCCAGAATATGCTTGCCGCCCCACTGCAGACCGACACCAGTAAGATACTTGCGCGCTTCCTTATCGGAGAGCACTGTATTCGCCCACTGGTCGTAGAACTCCGAGAACAGCGTCTGCGGGCCCATGAGGATATCCATAAACGGGCCGTTGATCGTGCCAAGCCAGATTTCCGTATCGAGGCCGCTCTTTTCAAATTCCGGGCCGAGATAACCCTTGATGAAATCGCGCATATCTTCGCCGGTCCACTTGCAGGACGGGAATTTCTGATCCGCCATCGGCTCGTTCTGCACATGAACCTGCTTGACCTTGACGCCCTCTTTTGCATACGCCTCGACAAACTTGACGAAATACTTCGCATACGCGATGAGCACTTTTTCTTCCATGCGGATGGTGCCGAAGTTATAAGCCGGTTTTGTCTTCATCCAGATTGGCGGGCTCCAAGGCGAACCGAACACGAAGAAATCCTTCTGGCGCTGTGTCGCCTCTTTGATGAACGGGATCGTGTACGTCTTGTCGCGCTCGATATTGAAGTGCTCAAGCTCGTAGTCGTCCTTCACGTCATCGCAGGAATACCACTCGAGGCTGAAATCATTGGCGCCGATCGGCACGCGGCCGTAATTGAAATTGCAGTTTTCGGGGTTGAAAAGCTCATCCATGATTGCCTTGCGGTCATCCTCGGAAAGCGCCTGCAGCGCGTCCCAGCCGAGCTCGTTAAAGCAGCCGCCGAAGCCCTTGACCGTCTGCGCATAAACGCCGGTCGGCTCGAGCGTATCCTCATACTTTGTTTCCGTGCAGACTGTTCCGGTCTGCCAGCAGTCGTTTTCCAGACTCTTAATGTGTAAGATATTTGCCATAGTTCAGCCTTCCTTTCCATTTTCTTCAATGATTTTAAAGCCCCACGGCTCAAGCTCCAGCGTATCGCCGGATTTTACCGCTGTGCCGCCGATCAGCTCCGTACCGTCCGCGTGGTAATATGTCTGTTTGACGTCCTCGCGGGAATAGTTGAAATAGAACCGGACATTCTTTCCCGCGTCGTTCATGCCGCTCTTGATGATAACCGGGAACTGCGCCTGCTGCTCGATGCCCCATACGCCCGCACGTTTGAGAACGCGCGTGAGCACAGCCTTGAGGCACTCCGGCGTTGTCATCGTCGCGAGGTACGTCGCATGGCCCTCGCTGAACGCATTCTCCGTGATCGCCGCATATTTGCCCCAGAATTTGTGGTCGTACTGCGCGAGCACCGATGCCGTCACCGGGCGGACAAGCTCCATCCAGACGCGTGCCGGCCCTGCGCCCTGCGGCAGTCCGAGCGAGTCGCCCGTGAGCGCCACGTCCTCCGGTACCGTGAATTCATCGTACGCGATGCCGCAGCATTCAGAAAGCACCGCAGGCTGCGTCTCGGGATAAACCTTGAGGTTCTCATCCGAGAAACCGGTCTTGAACGTCGTGACGAGCTCGCCGCCCGCCGCGACGAACGCCTTGATGCGCTCGAGCAGTGCGCGCGGCGCCGTATACAGCGCCGGGACAACCAGCACATCGTAATCGCCGAAATTCTCATCCTCGGGGAACAGCATGTCACACTCGACGTTCATCTCATAGAGTGCGTCGTACAGCCAGCGAACAACATCGTTGTATCCGGTCTTTTCCGGCAGACGGAAAAGATTCAGAGACGTGAGCGCTTCGTTGCTGACAAGCATCGCGACGCGGTTCTTCTTTTTGAGGTTGACAAGCTTTTCGCTGAGCCGCGCGAAATCCGCGCCGATCGTGCAGGCCTCCCGGTACGGCGCGTTCGGCTGCATGTCGTGGCTCAAAAGCCCCTTCCAATATGTTTCAAACGAGTTGTGGATCGAATGCCAGTGCCAGTACATGACGGAATTCGCGCCGTTTGCGATGTGGCTGAACGCATGCAGGCGAAGCTGTCCGTCATACGGCGTCCAGTTCACGTGACCCTGCGCCTCAGTCTCGATCACGAGGTAGTTATCCTGCTTGAGATTGCGGCAGAGCGCACCGCAGATGGAGATTTCCTTTCCGGTCAGCTTATCCTGCGTCGGATGGTAGATATCGCAGCCTGCGATTGTCAGGCACTTCGCCGCTGTCTTGTGGTTGACATCTGGCTGCACACCGAAGGAATAGCCGCGCCATTCGTAGTCAAAATTCTGCGTAATGAACTGATCCTCCCGCGCATATTCACGCACAATGGATGCCTGCCACGCAAGGTATTCATCGACGAGCGTGCGCTGGAACTTCGCGAATTCCGCCGCAAAGCTCCAATTGATCGTACCGGTGACGTCGGGCACATTTTCCCAGCTGTCGACGCGATTGCTCCAATAATTGAAGCCGTACGCCGCGTTCATCGCTTCCACGGTACCGAACTTTTCCCGCAGATATGTGACAAAGCGCTTCTGCACATTTGGGCCGCATGTATTGTAGTGCTTTGTCTCGTTGTCAAGCTGGAAACCGATGACATTCGGGTACCGCTGCACACACTCCATCAGCTTGCGGATCACGCGCTCGGCATGGAAACGGTAAGCGGGCGACGTGATATCCATATTCTGCCGCGCGCCGTATTTGCCCTGTCCGCGCGGTGTGACCGCAAGAATTTCCGGATGTTCCGCCGCAAGCCAAGGCGGCACGGCGTATGTCGGCGTACCGACGATGACGGAAATACCCGCCTTCTGCGCCGCCTGAAGCGCACGCTCCACATGGGTGAAATCAAACACGCCGTTTTCCGGCTCCTCGGTCGCCCAAGTGGATTCCGCGATGCGGATCACATTGATGTTCGCCGCCTTCATCATTTCCATGTCCTTTTCAAGACGCTCATAGGGCATGTATTCGTCATAATAGGCGACGCCGTATAAAAGTTTATCCATTTTATCCAACCTTTCTGTTCTGTGCGGCAAGCCACGAATTTCAAAAGCTGTCTGTACAACTTTCAGCACAAAAATGGCGGCGGGGATTTTGTTCCCCACCGCCACCTTCGTGTTACATTATACACCTGCACCTCAAACGATGCAAGCAAAACTCATGTCAAATCAGCCCTGCGGATGAGAAGCGCAGAAATCGTCGAGCTGCTTCTGGAGTGTCTCGATAACCTTATCCGCGCCTGCAGCCTGCATCTGTGCCTTGTACTCTGCGAGACCGGCTTCGATATCCTCAACGAAACCGCACTCGAGCGGCCACCAGTACTGCTGAATGACGTTTGTGCAAGCAGCATACTCGGTCTCGATGGACGTGGTATCCGGCAGCCATGCAGAGAGATACTGGCTCTGATGGTTACCTGTCTTCTCGATGTAGGCATCCCAATCCGCCTTCATGGTTGTGATGTCTTCCGGAGCGCCGTAGGACGGCAGGTTCAGACCGGAGGTTCTACCAGCCCACATGCCGGTTCCGCCGTAATTGTCGGTGTTGATCATCTTGACCTGACCGTCGATGACCTCATAGGAAGTGCCCTCGATGCCGTACTGGAATGCACGGTAAGCGGTCTCATCGGTCGTGATGAGGTCATACAGAGCAAGCGCTCTTTCCGGGTTCTTAGAGGTTGTGGAAACAACGCAAGCGTCCTGTGTGAACGGCAGGTTGGAAACGTCCTCTACGAAGTTCGTGTACTTCCAGCCCCATTCCGGCTTGTCAATGTAACGACCCTGATAGGTGTCAACATTGTGAATGCCTGTTGCTGCGATACCGTTCTGGCACTTCGTGCTGTCTGTATCAGACAGAGCAGACTTGGACCAGAAGCCCTTCTCGCACCAACGGGATGTCATTTCGAGATACTCCATTGTATACTCGTTGTCGTAGTTCGGAACGAGTGTGAACGTATCGGCATACGGATCAACGCTCAGCCAAGCTGTGCCGCGGATGTTGTAGCGACCCTTATAGCCGTAGAACATATCATCCGCTTCAAGACCGGAGGAATAGAGCTGATACGGCTGTGTGATGGAGGTGTTCTCCTGAACCCACTCCATGTATGCTTCGTACTCTTCAAAGTTTGTGACTTCGCCTTCGTACGTCACTGCGCCGTCCTCAAAGACGGTTCTGTAGTACGGACCGTAAGCGGAGTATGTGGCGAGCAGCGTCGGGATGCAGATGAGGTGACCGTCGAAAGTCGCCTGCGTCTTTGCAGCCTCAGATGTCATTGCCCAGTTGTTCGGCGCGTAGGTCGGCCACAGCTCGTCGAGCTCCATGAACGCACCCTTTGCAGCATAGTTCGTGAAGCCGAGCCATGTTGCGGTGTACGCCAGGTCAAAAACCTCGCCGGAGGACCAGAGCAACGGATACTTGTTTGCATAGTCAGACCATGCAATCCAGTTTTCCTTCAGTGTGCAGTTGAGCTTCTCCTTGAAGATCTCGTTCATGTACGCATCAACATCATCCTGCTTTGCCGGACGGTCGCTGATGAAATACATGACAATCTCGACTTCCTTAGACGTGTCCAGCTTGCCATCGCCGCCGGTGCTGCCGCCGGTAGATGATGTGCTGCTGCCGCTGCCGCCGCCTGCGCAACCGGCAAACGCCGTGATGACGAGCGCCAGAGCGAGAACCAAAGCGAGAAGCTTTTTGGTGTTCTTCATAATACTACCTCCAAAAAATTATTGTACAAATCGGTCTTGATTTTCCGGTTAACCCTTAACCGAACCGATTGTAACGCCTTTGACAAAGTACTTCTGCACGAACGGATACAGAAGGATGATCGGACCTGTCGCGATAACAGCCATCGCAAGCTTCAGCGTATTGGTCGGCAGATTCTCAACCGGAATACCGAGCTGGCTCGCGACACGTGCCATGGCAGCCGCCTTCTGGATCATGTTGTACAGCATGTACTGCAGCGGATATTTCCACTCCGTGTTAATGTACAGCATGGCATTGTACCAATCGTTCCAATAACCGAGCGCCATGAACAGACCGATGGTCGCAAGACCGGAGCCGAGCAGCGGGAGCACGATCTGGAAGAAGATGCGAAGCTCGCCCGCGCCGTCGATCTTCGCCGACTCAATCAGAGCCGCCGGAATGCCGTTGACGAAGTTGCGCATAATCAGCATGTAGAAGACCGGTGTAAGGCCCGGCAGGATCAGCGCAAGAAGATTGTCCTTCAGGTGGTAATACTGGATGTAGAAAATGTAGGTACATACCATACCGCCGTTGAAGAGCGTCGTGAAGTAGAAATAGAACGAAATAACGTTTCTGTACTTGAAATCCTTACGGCTGATAACGAACGCCGTCATGGTGAGGAAAATCAGGCCCACGCCGGTACCGATCGCCGTGATCAGGATTGTGATGCCGTATGCGTTGATGATTTCCTGCGGATTGCGGAAAACAAATTCATACGCTTCCGTCGTAAATTCCTGCGGCAAGAGGCTCAAGCCGTTGAGGCGAACCGCCTGCTCCGAAGAGAATGAACCGGAGATCAGAATGATGAACGGCAACAAACAAAGCAAAGCGATGAATGTGATGAAGATGTAACCGATGATGTTGAATACAACGGTCGCACCCGCCATCTTGATTTTATTCGATTTTACCGATGTTGTAGCTGGCATAGTTTTCCCTCCCGATCAGAACAGTGCATAGTCCGCTTCGATCTTCTTAACAATATGGTTGACAACCATAATGATGATGAAGCAGAGTGCCGATTGGTAGAAAGACGCTGCAGCCGTCATGCCCATATTCGGGTTTGTCAGCAGAGCACGGAAGACGTATGTATCGATAACATCTGTTGCATTGAACAACTGTCCGTTTGCGCCGATGATCTGATAGAACATCTCGAAATCGCCGCGGAGAATACGGCCAACCTGAAGCAGGAGCATCGTGATGATCGTCGGCTTAATAGCCGGGAACGTGATGTACCAGATCTTCTGGAAAATGTTCGCGCCGTCGATGTCCGCCGCCTCGTAGCACTCCGCGTCGATGCTCGTGATCGCCGCGATGTAGATGATGGAGTTGTAGCCAACCCACTTCCACGAGTTGAAGCAGCAGATGATGATGACCCACACCCACGATTTTTCCGCGGTATACAGGTTGATCGGCTCGCCGCCCATCGAGCGGATGATGTTGTTCATCAGGCCTGTCTCATAGCTGAACAGATTCAGTACGAAAATGCCAACGATAACCCAGGAAATGAAGTACGGCAGGAAGATAACCGACTGCACGATTCTCTTGTACAGCTTGCCCATCATCTCCGAAATCACAATGGCGACGATGACCGCCAGAAGCTGTGAAGTGACGAGGTTCAAGAGGTTGTACAAGATTGTGTTCTTGGTAATCAGCCAACCGGTACCAGACTGAAACAGATAGGCAAAGTTGCTGAATCCGTTCCAATCACTTCCGAAAATACCGCGGTCATAGCGGTAATTCTTGAACGCAAGAACCAGACCGGACATCGGCAGGTACGCCAAAAAGAAAGTCAGGAGTACTGACGGCGCTGCCATCAAGAACAAAGCCTTGTTCTTTTTCAGTTCATAAATGAACCCATGTTTCTTCATTTACGTTCCCCCTTATGAAATACATCTAAAATTCCGTGAAACTTCACCCTTATATTGTACAATGAATAATTCATGAACAAAAGAGTACAAATTTACGATTTCAAGGAAAAATTTACGTTTCTAAGGAATTTGAATCAACTAATCTCTGCTTTTTGTGCGTTTTGCTCGCAGTATCGCGCACTTTCGCATTCTCTCCGCACAGAGCACCTGCAAGCTGCATAAAAAAGCACTATGCACAGAAAGAAACATGTGCTCTTTGATTTTACAGGTTTTCGAGGTGCGTCTCCAGCTCCTCCGGCGTCAGCGCCGGGATGCGCACGCTGGCCCTCGTGCCTGACTTCGCATCGCTGCGATACGCAATACCATAGGACTCTCCGAAGGAAAGCTGCAGGCGCGACTGGATATTCTTCACGCCGTACCCGGAAGCGCGCCTTGTCGTATTTTTCATGAACATTTCCTGTATCTGCCGCTCTGTCATGCCCGGGCCGTCATCCGTCACGGTGAACACGACGTCTCCTCCTTCTCGCTTCGCAGAGATCCAGATATTGCATTCACCCCGGGAAATATCCTTCGCGATGCCGTGCATGATGGAGTTCTCCACAAGCGGCTGCAGGATGATATTGATGCAGCCCAGCGCCTGAATCTCCTCCGGCACGTCGATGTGCAGGAAAATGCTGCCGTCAAAATGGTGATTTTCGATCCCCACATACGCGCGCACATGCTCGAGCTCCTCGCGGATCGTCACAGCCGGCCGGCCCTTGTTCAGGCTGACGCGGTAGAACTTCGCGAGGTTCTGCGCAATTTCGGAAATTTCCGGCGCATCGTGCTCAAACGCTTCCCAGTTGATGAGATCCAGCGTATTGTACAGGAAGTGCGGGTTGATCTGCGCCTGCAGCGCGCGCAGCTCGGCCGCCTTCACCGCTTTACCAGAGCGATACTGTTCCCGCATCAGCTTCTGAAGCTCCTCCGTCATTTCGTTGAAGCTCTCAAACAGCTCGGCAATTTCATCGTGACCTGCGTCACGGTCATGCTCGACGGCAAGCTCGCCGGAGCGCACCTTCTGGATCCGCGCATTCAAATTCCGCAGGCGGGCCGTGTAGGAATTGGCAAGCAGATACGCCACCAGCACGATCGCCGCAAGGATCAGCAGCGTCAGCGTGATGACGATTCCCGTCAGATAATCGCCTTGCGCCCTGATGTCCGCTTCCGGAATCAGAAGCGTAAGCGCCCAGCGCGCTTTGGGAATCGAGCGCTGCAGCATATAGTACCGCGTGCCGTCAATGGTCGTCTCTCTCCAGGTCCCATCGTCGTCGTTGAGCGGAAGCTGGCGCTGGCGCTTCATGCTCCAATAGGCATCTTCATCCGTCGTCGCGATCAGCTGCCGGTACTCGTCAACCAGATACGTGACGGAACCATCCGTCGCATTGGCATACGTCAAAACCTTCAGAAACTCATCCACCGGAACGCTGACCTGTACAAAGCAGATCTGCCGCGCGGAACCATCCGTCGTACGAACCGGGCGGAGCATTGTGACGGCCCGCGTCGGCTCGTCAACCCCGGGTTTATACAGGTTGACTGGCGGTGAAAAATAGAATTTATCGCGCCGCACCGTGTAGATGAAGCGCATATAGTCGGATCGCTCAAACAGCATATTGAGCGGCATAATATGTACACCGTCGTTTGTATATGGGATATCGCCGCGCAGATAAATACCGGCCTGACAGACGATGTCCTCATTCTCCGGAGAAATGAACACGTCGCTCAGACGCCTGTATTCACGGTAGCGCTCATCGATCGGCAGCTCCTTTGCGTAATTCCGGTCACTCAGGATGCGCTGCAGATCACCGTTGTAATAGATGCTCTCGGAGACATAAGCCATTGTATTGATATAGCTTTCGATCAGATCATAGCTCTGGCTGTAGCTGGACATTGCCGATGACAGCGCCTGCTCCTCGTGGCGCACGATCAGAAAGCGGTGCACGCCCAGCATGGTCAGAGCCATGACCAGCATGACCGGAACAGAAAAGGCGACGATGAGCTTCGTGCGCATGGAAAGGCCGCTGACAAACCGTCTGGCGCGGGATAGAATCGTCTTCACGGCAGTTTTTTCTCCCTGTATTCCGAAGGCGTCATGCCGACATGGCGCTTAAAGATTTTTGCAAAATAATTCGGATCATCGTAGCCGACCATCTCCGCGATATGATAGAGCTTTAGCTGCTTATCCATAAGCAGCTTCATCGAGTACTCGATGCGCAGCTCCGTGAGGTACTGGCCGATCGTCTTGCCCGTACGCTTTTTGAAGAGGCCGGAAAGATATGTCGGCGTTAGAAACACGCTTTCTGCAAGCGATTTGACCGAGAGATTCTTATCCGCATAATTGGTGCGCATGATGCGCATCACCTGCAAAACCGCAGACCCGTTTTCGTCGTCTCTGCGGCAGAGATCCATCATATGATCCGCCCGTTCGACCATAAAATCGCTGAGTTCGGAAAGCGTCTCGATCGCCTGCATTCTGCTGATACAGTATGTAGCCGGGCCGCTCTCCCCCGCCTGCTTATCCGCATACATGCGGCGCTCGTATTCCTCATTCATCAGGTAGTCCAGCGAATAATAGATGTTCCGAATCTGCTCCGGATTCGCATCCGTCTGCACAGAAAGCACCCTGTAAATCTCGTCAAGCACATCGTGAACGCCCTTTTCATCCCGCTTGGAAAAGGCGCCTGAAAACAGCGCCAGCAGATTCTTGTCAAAACTGACCGGTACAGCCGGACGGTCAGATGCCTGCACAGCGCACTTTCCCCAGCCCTTGAAGAAAAGCTCGCGCATGCAGCCCTGCAAGCAGGCGTAGGAGCGGTGAAGCTCCATCTTATTCAGTACACAGGGACCGCAAGCCATGAAAAAGCGTCTGTCACGCACGCAAAGCCCGGATATGGCCGCACGCAGCGTCTGCAGAAACGCACAGTCGTCGCCGATTTCCTCCCGCCCGCCGCTGAGCAGGATATAGAAGCTTCGGTCATCCAGAAAAGCGCCGTAAACCGTTCCGCCGCACGCCAAGGGTGGCATATGCTCCAGCGCCGCGGTGAGTTCCTTCTGCACCGCGCTGGTGTTCGGAACGCTGCTGTCCGCGCGCAGTACACAGAACCGGTATGCTTCAAACGGCCTTGGAAAAAGGCCGGAAAGCGCTACGCTTTTATCAAAGTTCTCCGGGTAATCGTTATGTGCCAGCGCATGCAGTACCACCTGCCCCAGAAAATCGCGGCTCTCCTCCAGCATCTCGTCTGCCGAAGCTTTTTTCCGCAGCTGTGTACAAGCCGCCGCGGCTTTCCGCACTGCTGCAGCCAGCAGCTCCGGAGAAACGGGTTTTTCAATATAGTCTACGGCGCCCAGCGAAATGGCCGCCTTCAGGTATTCCTTATCCGAATAGCCGCTGATAAAAATAATCTGGCAGTCCGGGTATTTCTCGTGAATCTGCGTACACATCTCGATGCCGCCCATACCGCGCATACGAATATCGGACAGCACAATATTGGGCCGGAACATCTCACAGACGGAAAGCGCCTCCTGCGCACTTTCCGCACTCTGCACCATATCGATTCCAAGGCTTTCCCAATCCATATGCCGCATCAGGCCATTGCGTATGGTCCTTTCGTCGTCAACAATCAGCAGCTTAATCATTACTCAACCCCTGCACGCCTTTGAGCGGTGTGCAGATCCTTCCTACAGTTACCGTGTCATTCTCACGGATAGTTAATAATAGTATATCGGAAATTGGTTATTTTGTCAATTTAAACCCGTTTTATGTTGAAAAAATCCCTCTGACAAACGCAAAACGGGTGCATCCTTCGATGCACCCGAAATCCACTATGCTTATTTTTACTGTCCGATCACTTCCGGCATCCAGCCCTTTTCGACACACTTTCTGAAATCCCAGCCCGCAGGTTCAGAAATCAGCTTGTAGCTCCAGAAGAAGAAGCCGGCACTCTCATCCCATGCGGTAAGCTGCGCATCTGCCATCATGCGGTAGGAGAGCTTTTTCTCCCACTCGGTCATTTCCGCCATGCCACGTGCGGGGTGGGAAATGCACCACTCGCCGACGACAACCGGGAAATGCTTTGACATTTCGCGGATATCCTGACGGTACTGGCCAAGCACCAGATCGACCATTTCCTTCGTCTCCATGGGCTCCGGCATCATCATATAGATGTGCGTGTCCAGCCAGACGTTCTTGAATTCCTCGGTCTGCATGAATTCCTTCCACATCTTGAAACGGAAACCGTCGTGGAACATGACGACCTTATCCTCTCTGAGATACTTACGGATTTCATGATACGCTTTCTTATAGAAGGAGCAGAGGAATTCAAACGGCACAGCGGCGCTGCCCGCAGCGTATTCGGGATCGACCGGCAGATAGCGGTTTTTGGTGTGTTCCCAAAGATCCGGGGAGATCGGCTCGTTCAGAATCTGCACGCCAAACAGAGCATCACGATCAGCATAGCGCGCGGAAAGCATACCCAGCACCTTGATGACGCGCATCTCATTTTCCGGCTTCTGCCAGAATTTACAGACGCCGCAGATACCGCCGTTGTCAAAGCCGTTCTGGCTGTCTGGTGCGGTGTGCAGGTCGATGAGAATTTTCAGCCCGGTTTCGTCCGCCCAGTCAAACGCTTTGTCAAGATACTCGATGCACGGCACATACGGATCGCAGAATGCCGGGTCATCGCCGAAAACAAAGTGCGGCACCGGAATGCGCACCGTGTTGAGGCCGTGCGCTTTGATCCACTCGAAGTCCTCCAGCGTGATGTATGTATCGCGGTGCTTCTTCAAGCGCGCTTCGAGCTCTTCGCGCGGCAGCATCCGGCACAGATCCGTCTCATCTTCCGCATTCACGCCCGCAAACAGCTCCGGATGCATCCACTTCTCGAGCACAAGCCAGTTGCCGAGGTTGACGCCATGTATCTTATCCATAATTTCAGCACTCCTTATCGTGATATTTGTATCTATTATAGATTATAACGGAATTTCTCCCGGTTTCAAGAGGACAGAAGTACGATTATCAGGAATTTTTGCAGAAAAAACGCCGTATGCAAGCGAGCATACGGCGTTGGAATTTTGAATCACAGCGCTTCAAAACGGCGTGCGCCCCAATGTGTCAGGAGCACATGCATCCCGGCGGATGCGGCACAGAGCAGCGCCGCGCAGAGCGCGAGGCAGAGCGTTGCGGGGAGCCCGGCGGCAGAGTACAGCAGGACAAAAATGCCGGCAAACAGAAGCATCACAAAGTAGCAGCCGAAAATTGTCAGCATAACAGATGCGGACTGCTTGCACGGGCCGGCCTCATTGATCCAGTCAAAGCGCGGCATCAACAGGTTCAGAACCAGCCCGACGACGCCGACGAACCAGCCAAACAGCACCGCTATACCGGCTGCAAGAATCGTATCCCAAATGCTGCAGCCGATGACAAAGCCGAGCACCAGCGCGCTGACCGCAGAAACCGGCAGCATGATGAGACAATGCATGCGCAGCTTGCCGAGCAGCACGATCCTGCCGCTGACCGGCAGGCTGCGGATCACCCAAAGGCTCTTGCCCTCAAGCGAAACAGACGGCGCGGAGATGCAGGACGTGGAAATGCAGAAGGAAAGCGCCAGCACCACGAATCCCGGCACGATCGGCCGTATCGGCTCCATCATGGCGAGCAGCTCCAGAAGCTTGCTTCTGAAAATCAGCGCCGCCACCGGCAGTGCGGCGATCAGAATTACACCAAGCCCCATATTCGTGAGGTAAACGGAGCTTGTCAGGAACTTACGCAGCTCCTTGTGGCTGATTGCACGAAGCGGTGACTGCACACGGGCATCGTTCCGCACGGCTTTGGAGCGGCGCACCCCGCCCGCCTGCCTGCCGCTGACGGTTTTGACAAACGAAGCGGCGAGCGCCCAGCAAACCAGCGCAAAAGCGGCGCCACACAGCAGGACGATCGAGAGCAGGCTCAGAATATCGCCGGTACACGCCTGTCCGAGCGCATACAACGGCCACACCGCCCCCTGAACCGCGGCGGCAATCTCCGCACCGTTCTGCGCGAGCTGCGTCAGGAGCGTGTTCGCATTTGTATAGATATAGAAATAAGCGACAAGAAACAGTACCATGTAAACGAGCGACGCAATCGCCTTGTTGCGGATGCGGGCCAAAAACTGGTGCAGCACCCAGCCGAGCGCACAGCAGAGCGCCTGCGCGAGCAGAATCAGCCCGATGGACGACAGCACCCAGCCGATGAGCTTCAAGGCCGTAACCCCGTAGAACACTCCGTACAGCACAAAGGCAGGCAGCAGCACTGCCAGCGTAAATGCGCCGGTCATAACGAGCAGCACCACCATGCGGCTGAGCAAAATCCACATCGGGCGGATCGGCATCGAAAGCAGAAGCTCGTTGTCCTTTGCGTCGTAGAGCTGCGTCTGCGTCATAAAGACACTGCCGAACACGGCGAACGCCACGGCGACAAGCCCAGCCAATGCAAAATACAGCCAGTCGAGTCCCATATCACAGAACGCAATAAGCTGCGACCACATCGCAAAGAAGATGACCTCCATGCACAGCAGGACGAAGATCAGCAGGCCGATGACCCAGGCGCCCGAGGCTTTCTTTTTCGAGCCGTTCTGCCGCATACGGAACAGCATGTTTTTCATCTGAATTCTCAATAAGGTTTTCATAATCTCTAAATCTCCTTGTCCGGCCTTATGCCTTCTCCTCCTCCAGCTCGAGGAACACCGTCTCGAGCGAGGAATCACCGCGCACCTCATCCATCGGGCCGTAGGCGATCAGCTTGCCGTTCTTGATGATGGCAACCTTGTTGCAGAGCTTCTCCGCCACTTCGAGCACGTGCGTCGAGAAGAAGATCGCGCCGCCCGCCGCGCAATGCTCCGCCATCAGGTTTTTAAGCTGGTGCGCCGCGACCGGGTCAAGCCCGACAAACGGCTCATCCATCAGGATCAGCTTCGGTTTATGGATCAGCGCCGCGATGATTGCGATTTTCTGCTTCATGCCGTGCGAGCACTCCGAAATCGCGCCGCCGAGCGCATCTGTAATGCCGAGCAACGTGCCCAGCTCCTGGATGCGCGCTTCGCGATCCGCTTTGGAGACGCCGTACACGTCCGCCACAAAGTTCAGGTACTCGTAGCCCGTCAGAAATTCGTACATGTCCGGGTTGTCGGGTATGTAGGCCATCACGCGCTTGCACTCGATCGGCTTTTCCCGGATGCTCATGCCGTCGATTGTGATCTCGCCGCTGTCCGGCGTGAGCAGGCCGCAGCACGCCTTGAGCGTCGTCGTCTTACCTGCGCCGTTGTGGCCGATAAAAGCGCAGATCTCCCCCGCCTCAAGGCTGAGACTGAGGTTGTCGACAGCCGTCTTGCTGCCGTACCGTTTGGTCAGATTTTGAATGTTCAGCATTTTGATTCTCTCCTTTTTCATCGCTGAATTTTGCGGCAGTCCGCCGTCCTCTGCGGCGCGCCGCCCATCCTCAATATACACACATCACCCTCGTTTGTCAATGTTTTGACAACAAAAAATCCGGCGCAGTCCCGCATCGGAACGCACCGGATTCAATTCAGTTGTTTGCCGCTTTGCGGCGCTTGCGGTTGTAGTGAAGCTGGTCAAACACCACCAGCAGCGCGCCGAGGATCACGATCAGATAATACGTGAAGAACCGCCAGACGAGCACTGCCGTATAAAGCACATCGCCGGACGAAAAATACGGCTTGAAGAACATCGAAAAGCCGAATTCCTGCGCACCGGACGCGCCGGGCAGCGGGACAAAACAGACGGCAACCTGCAGCATCGTCTGCATACAGAGCAGCTCGAGGTACGGCGCATCGCAGGAAAACGCGCGGAACACGACGCACAAAACACTCATCTGAAGGACGACCTGCGGGATCGAGAGCAGCACCGCGAGCAGGACATACCGCATCTTGCTCTTGAATTTCGCCGTGTAGGATGAAAAATCGTTCTCAAAGGTGCGCACCTTCTCGATAAACAACGCGCGCTTTTTCAAAAACGTGCATTTTTCCAAAAGACGGACAGCAAGGCCGCACAGGCCATGCAGTACCGGCGCACAGAACAGGAGCGGAATCACGATGATCCACAGACCGTTGATCAAAATACCCACAATGATGATGGGAATCAGATTCGGGCTTTCCGCGAGCAGCACGGGATACATATGAAGCAGCGAAAGCACGCTGCAAAATACAAAAGAAAACTGGTAGGCGAAAAACTTGACGAACAGCACCGCCGCGGAGTTGCCCGCCGAGACCTTATCGCGCAGCAGATAGACGATCTGCGCGGGCTGGCCGCCGGTGGAGCTCGGCGTGATATACGAATAGTAGATACCGATCAGCCCGATTTTCAGCGTCGTCCAGAAAGAAACGCGCTCGCCCTGACAATGCAGCAGCAAACGGATAATCTCCCCCTCGAAAACGAGGAACACGCCGGTCAACAGAACAGCCAGTGCGACAAAGCCGAACGAAAGGTTTGCGATTACGGAAACCATGCCGACAAATTCTTGATTCACGAGGCCGAAAACGAGCAGAATCACAACCGTCAGGAGCACGTACAAAAGCCCCCACGGGATTTTTTTCTTTTCTCTCATGCGCAATCTCCTTGCAGAACGTGTGTTGCAATATGCAATCAGTATAGCACATCAGGAAAAGCATGGCAAGCCGCACGGCAGGAATTCAGAAAAAGGAAAGAAACGGCTGACCTTCTTCTGCAAAGTGCATCTGTAAGGTCAGCCGTTCGCTTTCAAAGAATCAGCGCAGGCGGTAGAGATTCGCCTCAAACGGGCGCAGAGCCTTTTCCGCTGTGCCATAGCTGCCGAGCAGCAGCGTTCCGTTCATTTCGACCGGCCGCTCCAGCTCGTGCGCGGAGAGGTTGATCTCCACGTAGTATTTGCCGTCTGCATCTTCACGGGTATAGCCGAAGAAGTCCTTCTGCTCCGGGCAGACCGGCACGAAATCGCCGTATACCAGCGTCTTGTTCTGCTTTCTCTGCGAAATGGCAGCACGGTAGAAATTCAAAATAGAATCCGGGTCTTTTTCCTCATCCGCGGCATTGACGGTATCGAAATTGTCGTTGAGACGCAGCCACGGCGTGCCTGTTGTAAAACCGCCGTTTGCATCCGACGTCCACTGCATCGGCGCACGGGTCTGATCACGTGTTCCGGGTGCGACAAACCGGAACGCTTCTTCCTCGGTCTTGCCCTCGGAAAGAAGCTTCTTGTACATATTGATCGCTTCCACATCGCGGAATTCCGACGCGTGCTTGAACTCGACAAAACGCATTCCGAGCTCCTGACCCTCATAAATGAAGGTGGTGCCGCAGAGTGTCATCTCGAGCAGGGCGACCAGCTTCGCCGCCGGCTCGATTTCTCCTGGCTCGCGTGTAATCTTCGAAAGGAAGCGCGGCTGATCGTGGTTTTCAAACACAAGCGTCAGCCAGTTATCCGCATCCTGCGTACCCTGCGTCTTCATGATATAATCTTTCAGGTAATTCAGATCATAGCGGTAGGTGCTGTATTTCGAGTGCCCCGGCGTGTCAAAATGGCTGAAGCAGAATGTGGTGTTCAGCTCCTTGCGGCTCGCGAGTGTCATGCTGACCTGCGTTGCCGCGCCAAGTCCGCAGCCCTCGCCGACCGTGTAACTGTCGTGCAGAGAGAATACTCTCCGGTTCAGTTCCTGCAGGTATTCATGCAAATGCGGTCCGTAAACATAGTTTTCGATGCCGGTGATGAAGCCCTCCTCGCCGTCCGGGAGACCCTCGAATTTCGAGATCAGGTTGATAACGTCAAGGCGGAAGCCGTCGACGCCCTTATCCATCCACCAGTTGAGCATATCATAGACTTCCTCGCGAAGCTCCGGATTCTCCCAGTTGAGATCCATCTGCTTGCGGCTGAACAGATGCAGCGCCCACTCATCCAGCTCGGGATAATAATTCCATGCCGGCTCAGAGAAAAAGGACTGCCAGTTATTCGGCGGTGTTCCGTCTGCCTTGCCCTTTCTCCAGATATAATAATCTTTGTACTTTGAGGTCGGATCTTTCAGCGCTGCCTGGAACCACGGGTGCTCGTCCGAGGTGTGATTCAGCACCATGTCCATGATCAGCTTCATGCCGCGGGCATGAACACCCTCGAGAAGCCTGTCAAAATCCTCCATCGTGCCGTAATCCGCGTGGATCTTCCGGTAATCGCGGATATCATAGCCGTTGTCGTCATTCGGGGAATCGTAAATCGGACTGAGCCACACGATGTCCACGCCAAGCGCCTTCAGGTAATCCAGCTTGGAATAGATTCCGTTCAGATCGCCGATGCCGTCTCCGTTGGAGTCACAGAAGCTCATCGGGTAAATCTGATACGCCACGGCTTCCTTCCACCATTTCCGCTCATACGGCCCCTTCACCGGTACATGCAGCGGCAGAGCTGTCGCCTCAACACGCTTCCAAAAAGGCTCAAGCGCTTCGACCTCCTCCGGCGTAAATTCCTCAGCCGGCTTCAGCTTGCCCATCATCATCAAATTTTCCTGTGCAAACGGCTGTTTCAGCAGTTCCTTCCAATTGCTTCTCAAGTTAAATTCGCCCTTTCCGTGCACCGCACTAAATAGTTATATCAAAATTGTAGCACAGTTTTTTGCAGATTACAACACAGTTCTCCTGTTTTATGCACAGTAGTGATCCCAGATCAGCTTGAGGCCGTCCAGCAGCAGCGTATCGCTGAGAATAATTTCGCGGCGGCAGTGCTCCACCACGAGGCCTGCCAGTCCGCCGGTCGCGACGACCGTGCAGCGTGCGCCAAGCTCCTCCTCGATGCGGTCGCAAAGCCCGTCCAGCATGCACGCCGTACCGAACACCATGCCGGACTGAATGCATTCCATCGTGTTGCGCCCGAGCACCTGCGGCGGCGCGTTCAGGCTGACGGAAGAAAGCTGCGCCGCGTGGCTGGTCAGCGCGTCGAGCGACGTGCCGACGCCCGGGATGATCACGACGCCGCAAACTTCTCCCTCGGCGTTGAGTCCCGTCAGCGTTGTGGCGGTGCCCATATCGATCACGATGCACGGACACGGATACAGTTCCTTTGCCGCGACCGCGCCGACAACGAGATCCGCGCCGAGCGTGTTGGGCATATCGCGCCGCACCTTGAGATCCGGGACCGTCGCCGTGCTGACGATAAACGGTTCCACCTTCCAGACGCGGCGAATCGCACGCGCGAGGTTGTCCGTGAGGCGCGGCACGACGGAGCTCAGAATCGCGCCGTCAATCTGCGCCGTGTGTATATCATATAAATGCAGGATACTGAGCATCGCCGCCGCGTATTCATCCTCCATGCGGGGCGGATTCGTCGCCATACGCGTGACAAAAAGCAGCTTGTCACCTTCGTACACCCCAAGCGTAATATTTGTATTGCCGACATCCAAAGCCAACAGCATTTCAAATTCCTCCGATCCAACGAAATCGTATAGATGGCGTATACCATAAGCGCAAAGCGCGTTGGTATACGCGTCCATCGCCCGTTGACGCGAAGCGGCAAACTGGGCGGGACAATATAAATCAGTATAATGACCGCTCTGCGGTCATTATACCACAAAATCGCGCCGGCGTACAGAAAAACTTGACCGTTATCCGAAAAGTCGCAGCGATACGATCGAAAGCACGACCGCCGCGCAGTCCCCGCAGAGCGCCGCCGGGATCGTATAGCGGATCGAGCGGAACCCGCGCCCGCCGAAATAGACCGCCGCCGCGTAAAACGTCGTTTCCGTGGAGGAAGCGAGGATCGCGGCAAGCCGCGCGATGTCGCTGTCTGCACCGTACTGCGCGTAGAGCTCCGTGACGTAGGACACCGAGCCGCTGCCGGAAAACGGGCGCAGAAGCGCAAGCGGCACGATCGCCGGGTCGACGCCGACCGCATCGGTCAGTGGGCGCAGCGCGCCGCAGAGTAGCTCCAGCACACCGGAGGCGCGCAGCATCGAAATCGCGGTGATCAGCCCGACAAGCGTCGGCAGCAGCCGCAGCGCCGTCTCCAACCCTTCCCGCGCTCCCGCCGTGAAGAGGTCGAACACCGGCAGGCCCTTCACATAGCCGACGGCAGCGATCAGCGCGAGCACGGCGCAGACGGACGCCGCACCTAGGACTTCCATGTGAAACGCTCCAGCACTTTACAGACTGCGATGCACAAAAGCAGACTGCCGAGCGACACAAACCAGATGTGCACCATGATATCGTACGGATCTGCACTGCCGTATGCGGCGCGCAGTGTAACAACCGAGGACGGAATGAGCTGAAACGCGGCGGTATTCATCACGACGAACAGCACCATGCCCTTTGTCGGCCAGTAGCCGCCGGACAGGCGCTGCATTTCGTCCATCGCCGCGAGACCGAACGGTGTCGCGGCATTTCCCATGCCGAGCATGTTCGCGGCGAGATTCATCGAGATTTTTTCATGAACCGCCTTCTCCCCCGCATATTCCGGGAACAGCCGCCGGATGAGCGGCGACAGCGCACGCGAAAGCCATGCCGTAACGCCCGCCTCCCGCGCGATGTTCATCATGCCGAGCCAGAGGCACATCGCGCCGAGCAGCAAAAGCGCGGTCGTGACGGCGTTCTGCGCGCCGTCCGCCGCCGCCTTTGAGAGCGCGGTGAGATTGCCGGTCATCAGTGCGCCGGCAAACGAGAGGACGATCATCCCCATCCAGATCGCATTCAGCATATCCGTCCATCTCCAAACACAGTTTTTTCATGGATTTTAATTGATTTTACAGCCGCAATGGATTATGATAGATGTATATTCACCCAGAAAGGATGTCATGTATGTTTGGTGAGAAGATTCTCGAGTATTGGGACGATATTCTGCGCGACCTGCAGGAAATGGTCGCCATTCCCTCCGTCGCGAAAAATGCGGACGGCAAATACCCGTTCGGCAAGGATGCGGCAGCCGCCGTGGACAAGGCGATGGAGCTTTGTGCAAAATATGACCTCAGCGCGAAGAACTGTGATTACTACGCCATGCACGCCGAGATCGGCTCCGGCGAGGAAAACGCCGTCGTGATGGCTCATCTCGACGTTGTACCCGCTGGCGAAGGCTGGCTCAGCGATCCGTACACGATGGAGATCCGCGACGGCTTTGCCTACGGACGCGGCGTTTCCGATAACAAAGGCCCGGCGATTGTGGCACTGCACTGCCTGCGCGCCCTGCGCGACGCGGGTGTTGTCGGCAAGCGCAAGCTGCGCGTCGTGCTCGGCTCTGCAGAGGAAATCGGTATGCAGGATATGGGCTACTACTTCTCGAAGGAGCAGACGCCGACGATGGGCTTCACGCCCGACGCCTCCTACGGTCTGTGCCATTGCGAGAAGGGCCTTTTCCGCTTTGCCGTGACCGGCCCGGTCGGCGAAAAGATCAAGTCCTTCAAAGCGGGTACAGTCGTCAACGCCGTGCCGTACAAGGCGGAGGCAGACGTTGTCTGCTGTGAGGAGGGCTTTAAGAAACTGACGGCTGCCGCCGAAGCTGCCGAGATTTCGTTTGACGTCACGCGCACGGAGGACGGCGCGCACATCGTCGCGCACGGCGTCGCTTCGCACGCCTCGTGGCCGCAGAACGGCGTCAATGCCGCAGCGCACCTGATCCGTCTGCTCGTTTCCGTCTGGGGCGACAAGTGCGGTGCGCTGTTCCGCTTTATCGATGAGAAAATCGGTCTGACTTACGACGGCTCGCTGATCGGCGTCAAGATGTCCGACGAGCCGAGCGGCGACCTAACCTTCAATCTCGGTCTGGTCGACGCTGAAAACGGCATGGGCCGCTTTGACGTGGACATCCGCTACCCGGCGACGAAGAAGGGCGTGGACATCGACGACGTACTCCGCGCGCAGGTGGAAAGCGCGGGCCTGACGTATCTCCTCGGTTCCGACGAGGAACCGCTCTATCTGCCGAAGGACGGCCCGCTCGTGCAGCTTCTCTCCGGCGCATATGAAGACATGACCGGCGAGAAGTGCGACATCTTCTCGATGGGCGGCGGCACCTACGCACGCCAGATGGGCGGCAAGGGCGTCGCGTTCGGCGCTTCCTTCGCGGAGGACGAATCGAACGCGCACAACTGCAACGAGAGCCTCAACCTGGAGCACTATAAGATACACGCGCAGATCTGCCTTGAGGCCATGTACCGTATGTTTACTGCTGACTGAGGTTGGCCTATGACGAAGTATGCACATCTCCTGCCGGAGGATATTTTCGCAAACCCGGAGGCAAAGGTCTATGTGGAGGCGGGCAACAGCTGCCTCGGCGCACTCGGCTTTACAGAGCACGGTCGGCCGCATGCCAAACGCTGCAGCAACTACGCGCGCGATATTCTCGCAGCACTCAGCTTTGACCAGCGCACCTGCGAGCTCGCGGCGATCGCGGGCTACCTGCACGACATCGGCAATACGGTTAACCGCGTTGACCACGCGCACAGCGGCGCGATCATGGCGTTCACGCTCCTGACGCAGCTCAATATGCCGCCGGAGGAGATCGCCGTGATCTGCTCGGCCATCGGCCACCACGATGAGAAGACGGCATTTCCGGTCAACGCCGTTTCGGCGGCGCTGATTCTCTCCGATAAGAGCGACGTCCGCCGCACGCGCGTGCGCAAAAACGCGATTATTGCGAGCGATATCCACGACCGCGTCAACTACGCCGTTGTGAATTCCTCGCTGAAGATCGACGCGGAAAACAAGCTCTGTGTGTTCAACATCACGATCGATACGGAGATCTGCCCCGTCATGGAGTATTTCGAGATCTTTCTCGACCGCATGGTGCTCTGCCGCAAGGCCGCCGATTTTCTCGGCCTGACCTTTGAGTTAATCATCAACGACACGCGCCTGCTGTAACAATTCAGGAGGAAAACAAATGGATGATATTCGACTGGTTTCGCCGTCGATAGCGTACGAGGATGACCTTCTCTGCTTCCGGCAGGAACTGCTCGAGGCGGAGGACGCGGATTCCTTCGCGGGCTGCGGCAGCCTGCGGACGTGGACGTCCATGGAGGACTATCTCGAACACCTCGCGAAGTGGAGCCGTGAGGACACCTGCCCGCTCGGCAGCGTGCCCTCCGACACCTATCTCGCCGTGCGCGTTTCGGATAACCGGATCGTCGGCATCATCGACCTGCGGCACCACATTGATCACCCGATTCTCGGCGTTTGGGGCGGGCACATCGGGTACTCCGTGCGCCCATCCGAGCGTCGAAAAGGGTATGCCAAGGAAATGCTCCGCTTAAATCTTCAAAACTGCCGGGCGCTCGGGATGACCCGCGTGATGGTCACGTGCAACCGCGAGAATCCGGCGAGCGAAAAAACCATTCTGGCAAACGGCGGCGTCTTTGAGAAGGAAGTACCGGTGGACGGCGGGTGGATTCGGCGATACTGGATCACCCTGTAAAACAACAAAGAAGAGAGAAACTTGTGTCCTGCAGGTTTCTCTCTTCTTCTTTTTTCATATATAATTGTGATTCAATTTTTACTCGGGACTACCTACCGACAGCCTCACTGGTTCTGACCTTTTTGAGGAAGCAGATAATCACCAGCGCGCTGATGCCGATCACGACGCTCGCTGCGATGCCGACGCGGTAGGTGCCGAAAAGATCGTAGCTATAACCAAAAGCCGCCATGGTGCAGGAACTGCTGATGCAGGCAAACAGCGAGATGTACGAGTACGCGACACTGTGCAGCCGCGGACCATACACGTAGCGCACGACGAGCGGAATGCCGACCGCCGCCACGGCGTAAATGCCGCCAAACAGGAACGCGCTGACCATCGGCACAATATTGCCGCCGACCGGCAGGAAGCAGAACACCGTCATGCCGATGATGTTCATCAGCATCATGACGCCGCACGCCTTCGGCGCGCCGAACGCGTCGCTGAGCACGCCGATCACGAGCTTAAACAGAACATTGCCGATCATCGAGGCGGAAACCATCAGCGCGCCGACGGAAGCCGAAAGCCCGATGCTCGTCGCAAAGCCGGCGACATGCGCATTAAAGCCCGAAACCGCATAGGCAAGCACCGAGAACGCAACCGTGACGAGGAAGGATGCACTGCCAAACGAAATGCGCAGCTTTTCCGATTTCTGTCCGGCAGACTGCACAATGCTGCTCGTTACGCCGTACGGCAGAAGCCCTTTTTCCTCCGGATGCTCACGGATGATGAACAGAATGCCCGGCAGCGTGAGCAGCAGGACGAAACCCGCCGCTGTGAGATACGCCGTGCGCCATCCAAACGCTTCGATCGCCGCGTTCAGAACCGGGTTGAAAATCGCGCCGCCCAGCCCGGAACAGCTCATCGTGATGCCCATCGCAAAGCCATTCTTCTCATAGAACCAGTTGCCGATGATATACGCGATGACCACATTGCTGTACCCTGTAATAACGATGCCCATCAGCGCACTGAGCAGATAGAACAGCACGATATGTCCGGCGACGGACATGCCGGCAAAGCAGAGCGCCGTCACGACCGCGCCCGCGCCGGTGAGCAGCTTGATGTTGACCTTCCCGATCAGGCGGGACGCGACGAACGGGCCCATTAGGCCGGTGATGACGTTTGTCAGCGTGATGGTCATCGAAACCGCGCCGCGCCCGACGCCGAGCGACTCGGAAACGCTTGAAAAGAAAATACCTGCGCAGTTGATGCTGATGCCGATCGCCGCCATGGCAAGGCCACTGCACGCGGCGACGATCAGCCAATGATAGATACTTTTGTTTTTCAATACGAACGCTCCATCTTATTCCCTATCCCAGAGAGGTTTATTTTGTGCCGAAGATACGGTCGCCCGCATCGCCGAGGCCCGGCAGAATATAGCAGTTTTCATTGAGCTTTTCATCGACGGCTGCACAATAAATCTGCACGTCCGGATGTGCCTCGCTCAGCGCCTTGAGGCCCTCCGGCGCGGCGATGATGCACAGGAACTTGATGCTCTTCGGATTGCTGCGCTTGACGATCGTGATCGCGTCGATGGCAGAGCCGCCTGTCGCGAGCATCGGATCGAGCACGATAACGTCGCGCTCCTCGATATCGGGCGGCAGCTTGTTGTAGTACTCAACTGGGAGATGCGTCTCATGGTCGCGGTACAGGCCGATATGTCCGACCTTCGCGCTCGGCACGAGCTGCAGCATGCCGTCCACCATGCCGAGACCGGCGCGGAGAATCGGCACAAACGCGAGCTTTCTGCCCGCGATAACCTTTGTGGTCGCCTTGCACATCGGGGTTTCGATCTCCACGTCCATGAGCGGCAGATCGCGCGTCGCCTCGTAGCACATCAGCGTCGCGATCTCACTGACAAGCTCGCGGAATTCCTTTGTACCCGTGTTTTTGTCGCGCAGGAACGTGAGCTTGTGCTGGATCAGCGGGTGATCCATAACAAAAATCTTGTTATCCATTTTCCAATTCCTCCTGAAAATTTATCGATCGATGTGAAAGTGCACGACCTCCACATTTCCGTCTGTTTTGCGTCTTACAGCTCGCCGTTTTCGATCGCCGCGATCTGGTCGATCCGGCGCTGGTGACGGCCGCCCTCGAATTCGAAGGACAGGAAGGTGTCCACGATCTCGAGACCCGTCTTTTCGTCCGTGACAAGACCGCCCATGCAGAGGATATTCGCGTTGTTGTGGCGGCGCGTCATTTCCGCAGCGTGCATGTCACAGCAGAGCGCCGCGCGGATGCCCTTGACCTTGTTCGCCGCCATCGAAATGCCGATACCCGTCGAACAGACCAGCACGCCGTACTGCGCCTCGCCGTCCGCGACGCAATGCGCGACCTTCGCGCCGTACACCGCATAGTCGACGCTGTCCGTCGAGTAGCAGCCGAAGTCCTTGACCTCGATGCCCTTTTCCGTGAGATGCTTCTTCACGGCTTCCTTGAGCGCGAAGCCGCCGTGATCCGAACCGATTGCAATAACCATCCTTATCGTCCTCCTGATTCCTGTTTCTTTTTGAGTTCCCGCTCCGCCTGCGGCAGACGCAGATAGATCGGCATCAGCGCGTCCGGCGTGACCGTCTGTCCCGCGCAGAGCTGCTCCTGTGCCGCGATCGCCACACCCGAAGCGCGCTGGAACTGCTGCTGCGGCTGCAAAAGCCGGGCGCCGAAGGCCGAAAACGTCTTATGGCAGAGCGCCGCTCCGTCGCCGACGAGCAGGAGCTTGTCCCCATACGCCTTACACTCCGCGTACAGCTCGGAAATCGGCAGCGCGCGGTCTGCGCAGAGCCGCTCGATTTCACCGTTTTCCACGCGGAACAGGGCGTTGTACACCTGTCCGCAGCGCGCGTCCATCACGGCGCAGACGATGCCGTCCATGCCCCGGGCGTTTTCCGCCATCGCGCGCAGCGTCGAGACGCCCGCGCAGGGGATGTTTCGCGCCATCGCGAGCCCCTTGACACACGACACGCCGATGCGCACGCCGGTGAACGAGCCGGGACCCGCGGACACCGCGAGGCAGTCCACATCGTCGAGCGTCTTTGCGGAAAGCCGCAGAACCGCCTCCGCCATCGGCATCAGCGTCTGGCTGTGCGTCTGCTTTGTGTTAATGTAAAATTCCGAAAGTATCTTACCATCCTCCAGAAGCGCCGCCGAAGCCGGCGACGCGGAGGAATCCAGCGCTAAAATCAGCATAACTTACCCTTTTCTGTATCACAAATCCACGCCGTCAATCGTGATGATGCGCTCTGTCTCGGCTTCGCCCTTTTGGATGTCGATGCGGATCGTGTTGTCCGGCAGCGCGCCGTCGATGTTCTCACTCCACTCGATCACAAGCACGTTATCCGTGTCGAGGTAGTCGAAAAAGCCGGTCGAATAGAGGTCGTCCCAGCCGGAGACACGATACATATCGAAGTGCTGCACCGTCAGGCGCGTTTCGTATTCGTTGACGAGCGCGAAGGTCGGGCTGGAGACGACGTCCCCGCCGCCGAGCGCGAGCACGAGTCCGCGCGTGAACGCGGTTTTGCCCATGCCCATCGAGCCGGTGAACGCGATAACCTCGCCGCCACGGAGCTTTTCGGCGAGCCGCGCCGCAAGCTTTTCCGTATCGGCGACGGAACTTGAAATATAAACTGCCATATCAGAACAGACCGTGAATCTTGCCGTCCTCGCCCACGTCGATCTTCTCGGCGGAGGGCACCTTCGGCAGACCGGGCATGGTCATGACGTCGCCCGCGTATGCGACGACGAAACCAGCGCCGTTCGAGAGGCGCAGATCGCGGATCGTGATCGTGAAGCCCGTCGGGCGGCCGAGCAGCGCCGCGTTATCGGAAAGCGAATACTGTGTCTTCGCGATGCAGACCGGCATACTGTCGCCGCCGAGCGCCTTGATGTCCTTCAAAGACTTCATCGCCTGGTTCGTGAAGCTGACACCGTCCGCGCCGTAGATCGTCTTCGCGATCGTCTCGATCTTCTCCTCCACCGTTTTGTCGAGGTCGTAGATCGGCTTAAACTGGCTCTCTGTCTCGTCAATCACCTTGCATACGGTCTTCGCGAGCTCTACGCCGCCTTCGCCGCCTTTCGCAAAGACCTCGGAAAGCGCGTATTCCACGCCGAGGGACTTGCAGCAGTCGTCGATGACCTGGAGTTCCGCATCCGTATCGGTGCCGAAGCGGTTGATCGCGACGACGACCGGCACGCCGTACTTGTGCATGTTCTCCACGTGCGCGCGCAGGTTCGCAACGCCCTTTTCGAGCGCCGGAACGTTTTCCGCGGAAAGCTCCGCCTTCGGCACGCCACCGTTGTATTTCAGTGCACGAACCGTGGCGACAACCACGATGCAGTCGGGCTTCAGGTCCGCCATGCGGCACTTGATGTCGAGGAATTTCTCCGCGCCGAGGTCAGAGCCGAAGCCCGCCTCCGTGATGCAGTAATCGCCGAGCTTTAAGGCAAGGCGCGTCGCGCGGACAGAGTTGCAGCCATGCGCGATATTCGCGAACGGGCCGCCGTGCATAATCGCGGGCGTGCCCTCAATCGTCTGCACAAGGTTCGGGTTGATGGCGTCCTTCAGAAGCGCGGTCATTGCGCCGTCCGCCTTGATGTCCTTCGCGTAGACCGGCTTGCCGTCGTACGTATACGCAATGAGAATTCTGCCGAGGCGCTCCTTGAGATCTTTGAGATCCTTCGCAAGGCACAGGATCGCCATAACCTCGCTCGCCACCGTGATGATGAAGCCATCCTCGCGCGGGACGCCGTTGATCTTGCCGCCAAGGCCGACAACGATGTTGCGCAGCGCGCGGTCGTTCATATCGACGCAGCGCTTGATGAGGATGCGGCGCTGGTCGATCCCGAGCAGGTTGCCCTGCTGGAGATGGTTGTCCAGCATCGCGCAGAGCAGATTATTCGCAGAGGTGATGGCGTGCATATCGCCCGTAAAGTGCAGGTTGATGTCCTCCATCGGCAGAACCTGCGCATAGCCGCCGCCTGCCGCGCCGCCCTTAATGCCGAAGACCGGGCCGAGGGACGGCTCGCGCAGCGCGATAACCGCCTTTTTGCCGATCTTCGCCATCGCCTGGCCGAGGCCGGCCGTCGTGGTGGTTTTGCCCTCGCCCGCGGGCGTCGGGTTGATCGCTGTGACAAGAATCAGCTTGCCGTCCGGCTGATCCTGCAGTCTCGTGAAAAGATCGTCGTTGAGCTTCGCCTTGAAGCGGCCATACGGCTCCAACTCTTCGGTACGTACGCCGAGTTCTTCCGCAATCTCGGCAATCGGTCTCAATTTGGTCTGCTGCGCAATTTCGATATCGGTAAGCATAACATCCCAACCTCTCATTCGGTTTGTTTTTTGCGGCGCGCCGGGAAAAAGCCCACAGCACCGGATTTTATAATCTTCTCAAATTATATATCAAAAACCCTAATTCGTAAAGGGGTTGACTTTTTGTTTGTGAAAATTTTGAAAAACATTGCTGAGCGGTTACGGCTGTGCTATACTATTTGTAAGTTTATCTGATTTTTCGCCGTTTCGGCTTTCCGGGACAAGCCCGGTAAAAGGAGTCCTCATGAAAAACAACCGGATTTTTCTGCATATCGCCTCGTATCTGCGGCGCATCGACAAAATCCTCTGGCTTTTGATGCTCGCCATTTCCGTTTTCAGTCTGCTTCTGCTCAAGAGCGTTTCGCGCGCCACGTATACGGATTATTTCAGAACCCAGCTCTCCGTCACGGTCGTCGGGCTTCTCGCTTCCATTGTCATCACATGGATTGACTACGAGAGCATCGCTTCGTTCTGGTATCTGATTGCCGGGTTCTCCGTCTTTATCATGCTGTACACGATCTTCTTCGGCATCAGCGTGCAGGGCAGCGAGGGCGTCAACGCGCGCGCGTGGATCAGCATTGCCGGACGCACGTTCCAGACGAGCGAGCTCGTCAAAATCTTTTTCATGATTACGTATGCAAAGCATATTGCGGTTGTCCGCGAGCGCGACGCAATCCAGCGCCCGACGCAGGTGTTTCTGCTCGCGATGCACGCGGCGGTACCCGTTCTGCTCTGCCATCTGCAGGGTGACGACGGCGCGGCGATCGTCTTTTTTGCGATGTTCCTCTGCATGAGCCTTGCGGGCGGCGTGCAGCTCCGGTATTTTCTCGCACTTGGCGCGCTGATCGCCGTCTGCTTGCCGATCCTCTGGAACTTCGTTCTGAACGATTACCAGATCAAGCGCTTCACCTCGGTCTATAATCTCGACGATCCTTCTATCCAGCTCAACGAGGGCTATCAGCAGTATCAGGGTCGGCTTTCCATCGGCAGCGGCCAGCTCACCGGCAAGGGGCTTTTCAACGGCCCGCGCGTCGAATCAAACCTCGTCACCTTCCAGCACAGCGATTTCATCTTCTCAGTCGCAGGCGAGGAGCTTGGCTTCCTCGGCTGCACCGCGATCATCGTGCTGCTTTTGCTCTACCTGTTCCGCGTGCTCTACATCGCCTCGAAGGCGCGGGATGATCTCGGGCGCTGCATGTGCTTCGGCTTCTTCGGGTTGATCGCCCTGCAGTCCATCTCGAACATCGGCATGTGTCTGGCGCTTTTGCCCGTCATGGGCGTCACGCTGCCCTTCTTCTCAGCGGGCGGCAGCAGCGCCGTCTGCCTGTATCTCGGCTTCGGGCTTGTGCAGAACGTCTACATGCGCCGCGAGGACGCCGTCGGCCCGCGATTGCACAGTGCGCGCAGTCTCAAAATCAATTTCAGAAAGCTGAAGGTTTAGCCACGCAAAACGCCTCCGCCCAAGTAAACGGACGGAGGCGCATTTTATTCACCCAGTATTTTTCGCCTGTACAGATAGGCGTTTTTCTCGCGTCCGACGCGCTCGAGTACGCCGAACGAAAACAGCACGTTGACGGCGCACTGGGCGTGGGCGACGGGGCGTTTCACCGCTTTCGCAAGCGTTTTCGTCGTGAACGGCTCTTCGAGCTTCTCCGGAAGCAGACGCAGGTAATCCATGGGGCATGTGAGGTCAATCTCCCCGAGCAGCGCTTCCGGTACGCGCTCGCCGCGCGACGCGCGAATCTTCTTTTTCTGCCCGTAGCCGTCGAGGTAGCGGTAGTCGGTCAGCTCCAGCAAAACGAGCCGCAGGCGGAAATTCGAGTGCTGAAGCTGCGGTTTGATCTTGTACAGCTCCGGGAACACATCAAACGGAATCCATTTTTTCGGGCTTTTCTTCGGCGCGGAGACCTCCCCCGTTTCGGGATCGATCCAGCGCAGCCAGCGTTTTTCCACAATCGGATACACGACCGTGACGCGCGCCGCGTCTAAAAACGCATCGAGCTTTGCGCGCAGTCGGTCAAAGCCGCGCGTCTGGATCTCGATGATGCCTTCCTCACCGACAATATCGGCCACGAAGCCGCCGAGCGCGATCTCGCGGCTCTCCGTATCCGGTTCATAATATGCCTTGAGCGCGGCGTGCAGCGCCTTTTCGGAAAGCGTGCCGATGCCGCTCTCTCCCTGCGTGCGCCCAAGCGCCGCTGCCCGCGCCGCCTGAAATCTTTCGTTATCCAAAATCCCACCGTCTTTCCTTACGCATACAGTATAGCATTTGTTCCGAAAAAATACAACCGGCATAAGGAAAGGCGGCACAGCTTCTGCCGCACCGCCCGGGATGGGATTATTTTGTTTTACGCGCGCGGCTCGAAGGTGCAGCACTCCGTCTCGCTGATGACGCTCGGGTCGTTGCAGCAGCAGCCGACGCAGACGCAGTCCGCATGACACTTTTTGTTCTCGTTGTACGTGCAATGCTCCGCGCTGCAGTGGATGTCCGTGCTCTCGCTCGGCTGGGAGTAATTCCCCATGGAAGAGGAATTCTGCGAGGAATTCGTGCGCTCCGCGTAGGAAATGCAGCAGGTCTCCCGGCTTTCCATAGCCGCCGGGCCGTCGACCTGAATCTTATTGAGCATGCACAGGTTGTCCTTGTTGTGTCGGCAGGTATCTACCTTACATTTCAGCTTGTTCATCGTAATCGCGATCCTTTCGTTTCGATTGTGCCGCAAATACTGCGGTCCCGCCTAGTGTTTCCCGCATCAATGCCGTTTATACGGCTGAAACTGCGCATCAGCGCTTGAAAATCGCATAGGAATATGCTATACTAAATTGGTTCAGCCTATACATGGAATTCCCGCGGCATTCGGCCGCGCGGCGAAGATTTTAAAACGGAGACAGGTGATTTTGATGAAAAAAACGGTATGCGTTATTTTCGGCGGCGCATCTTCGGAATATGAGGTTTCCCTGATGTCGTCATCCTCCATTATCCGGAATCTCGATTCGGAAAAATTTGACATTGTGACGCTCGGCATCACAAAGGACGGACGCTGGTTCCTCTATTCGGGCGATGTGGCGGGCATTGAGAGCAACACGTGGGCAGAGCATCCGGACAACCGTCCGGCATTCATTTCCCCGGACAAGGGAACCTCCGGACTCGTCATTCTGGAAAAAGATGGCGGCTGTTCAATCCGGAAAATCGATGTGATTTTCCCTGTCCTGCACGGCAAAAACGGCGAGGACGGCACGATTCAGGGCCTTTTCCAGCTTTCCGGCATCCCGTATGTCGGCTGTGATACCGCCGCTTCCGCTATCTGCATGGATAAGGCGGTTGCGCACTCGCTGCTCGCAAGCGCGAACATCGAGCAGGCGCACTACCTGTGGTTCTACGCGGACCGCTATGCGGCGAACGGTGAGAAGATCCGCAATAAGATCAGTGCGCGGCTCAACTTCCCGGTGTTTGTCAAGCCCGCAAATGCAGGCTCCTCGGTCGGCATCACGAAGGTTTCCGACCCGGAAAAGCTTGACGCGGCAATCCGCCTGGCAGCGGAAAACGACAGCAAGATCGTCGTAGAGGAAGGCATTGTCGGTCAAGAGGTCGAGTGCGCGGTGCTCGGCAACCGCGGCAGAAGCGAAGCCTCCATCGTCGGTGAAATCGGCGCGGCGGCGGAATTCTATGATTACGACGACAAATATAAAAACGGTGCAGCACAGCTCTTCATCCCGGCGCGCCTGGATCCCGAGATCGCGGAGGAGATCCGCAAAACGGCGGTGCGCGCGTACAATCTGCTCGGCTGCGACGGCCTCTCCCGCGTGGATTTCTTCGTAACCACGAAAGAAAAGAAGGTCATTCTGAACGAGATCAACACGCTGCCCGGCTTCACCTCCATCAGCATGTACCCGAAGCTCTGGGGCGCCTGCGGCGTACCGTACGGCGAGCTGCTCGAAAAGCTGATCGGCTGCGCGCTGACCCGCGACACACTGTAAGGATAAGGTATCACTATGGATAACAGACCCATCGGCGTATTCGATTCCGGTCTCGGCGGCCTGACCGCCGTCAAGGAGCTGATGCGCCTTCTGCCGAATGAACACATCCTATATTTTGGCGATACGGGACGTGTCCCCTACGGCACGCGCGGCCGGGACATCATCCGGCACTACGCGAAGCAGGATATGAATTTTCTGATGCAGCACGACGTCAAGGCCGTGCTTGCGGCCTGCGGCACAGTCAGCTCCGTCGCGAGCGATATCGGCGGCAGCCTCTCCGTCCCCTACATCGACGTGCTGCGCCCCACGGCGCGCGCCGCCGTGAACCAGACGAAGAACGGCCGGATCGGCATCATCGGCACCTCCGCCACGATCGCATCCGGTTCCTATCGCCGGGAGATTCACAAAATCGACCCGAACATTGAGGTATTCGAGCAGGCCTGCCCCCTCTTTGTCCCGCTTGTGGAAAATGCCTTCGTCGCCCCGCAGGATGAGGTCACGCGCCTCGTGGCGCAGCGGTATCTTGCCGCTATCCGCGAAAAGGGCGTGGATACGCTGATCCTCGGCTGCACGCATTACCCGATCATCAGCCCGACCATCCGCAGCGTGATGGGCCGCGGCGTCACGCTGATTAACTCCGGACGCGAAGCAGCCGCCGGCTGTCTTGAGATTCTGAAGGAAAACGACCTTCTGTGCGGCGCAGACAGCCGCGCAGAATACCAGTATTACGTCAGCGACGATACGGACAGCTTCTTCCATGTGGCGGAGCTGTTCCTCGGCCAAAGCGTTCAGGGCAAGGTGGAACGCATCGACATTGAAAGGTACTGACAGATAAATGCGCGAAGATTATGAAATCACGATCATCGGCCGGCAGACCATTGACCGCGAGACCGGCGAGATCAAACTGGATACGCTCGGCGATTACAGCGAACGAAACGGCATCAAGTATATCTCCTACACGGAATACGCCGAAGAAGCGCCGTATACCGGGCACCGCAAAATTCTGAAAATCGAAGCCAACGACACCGTGACCATGCTCTCTCCCGGCACGCCGACACGGCTCATCCTGCAGAAGGGCCAGCGGCACAAGTGCATGTACGATACGGGCGCAGGGCTGCTTTCGCTCGGTGTTTTCACCCAGACGCTCAAGCACAACCTCTCCCCCGAAGGCGGCGAGCTACGCATCCGCTACACGCTGGATATTGACGCGCACCTCTCCTCCGATAACGAAATTCTCGTCAAGCTGAAAAAGCGCGACCTTCCCAGTGCAGGAAAAAACATTTTGAAAGGAAAAGAAACCGATGTCTAAAGCAGTCAGCATTGCAAAAGAACAGGTCTACACCGCCGTACGGGCGGCGATGAAAAAAGCCATGGCGGCCGGTATGCTTCCCGAGGCGGAGCTGCCTGCCTTCACCGTGGAGCGTCCTGCCGACCGCACGCACGGCGATTTTGCGACAAACGCCGCAATGGTCTCGGCGCGCGCGTTCCGCATGGCTCCCCCGAAGATCGCCGCGGCGATCCTCGGCAATCTCGAGCTTTCGGGTACATACTTCACAAAGGCGGAAACCGCCGGCCCCGGCTTCATGAATTTCTTTTTGAGCCCAGCCTTTTACGGTGACGTGCTGCAGGACGTGCTGACCGCCGACACGCAGTACGGCCGCAGCGACTACGGCAAAAAGCGCAAGGTCATGGTCGAATTCGTCTCCGCCAACCCGACCGGCCCGATGCACATGGGCAACGCGCGCGGCGGCGCACTCGGCGACTGTCTCGCTGCCGTGCTCGACGCGGCGGGCTACGACGTGTGGCGTGAGTTCTACGTCAACGACGCGGGCAACCAGCTCGAAAAATTCGGCCTTTCGCTTTCTATCCGCTATCAGCAGCTTTTCGCGGAGAACCCGCCGGAGCTTCCGGAGGACAGCTACCACGGCGAGGATATTCTCGACCTCGCAAAGGAATACGCCGCAGAAAACGGCGACAGCCTGATGCACGTCTCCGAGGAGGAGCGCCGCAAAGCGCTCGTCGGCTTCGGCCTGCCGAAAAACATTGCGAAGATGAAAGCGGATATGGAAAAATACCGCGTGCATTACGACCGCTGGTTCCTCGAGAGCGATCTGCATAAGAACGGCGAAGTCATGGCCGTCGTCGACTACCTGCGCGAGCGCGGCCTGACCTACGAAAAGGACGGCGCTGTCTGGTACAAGGCAACCGAATTCGGCGGCGAAAAGGACGAGGTGCTCGTCCGTGCCAACGGCAACCCGACGTACTTCACGGCAGACATCGCCTATCACAAGAATAAATTTGACCGCGGCTTTGACCTGCTCATCGACATTTGGGGCAGCGACCACCACGGCCACGTCGCCCGTATGAAGGGCGCGATGGACGCCATCGGCCAGAGCGCCGACAAGCTCGACATCATCCTGATGCAGTTTGTCCGCCTGATGCGTGACGGCGAGATCGTCCGCATGAGCAAGCGTACCGGCAAGGCGATCCAGCTTGGCGACCTGCTCGATGAGGTTCCGGTTGATTCCGCGCGCTTCCTCTTCAATATGCGCGAGGCGAATTCACTGCTCGACTTCGACCTTGACCTTGCGGTGCAGCAGGACGCACAGAATCCGGTTTACTACGTCCAGTACGCGCATGCGCGTATCTGCAGCATCCTCCGCGCGCTCGAAGCCGACGGCATCACGCCGCGTGACTGCACGATGGACGAACTGGCACAGCTCACCGCGCCCGAGGAGATCGAGCTGATCCGCCACATCTCCGAGTATACCGATGAGATCATCGGCGCTGCAAAGGATTACGACCCGGTGCGCATCACGCGCTACGTGATCGAGCTGGCGACGAAGTTCCACAAGTTCTACAACGCCTGCCGCGTCAAGGGCGAGGCGGAAGGTCTGATGCAGGCACGCCTGACGCTCTGCCGCGCGACGGCAACCGTCATCCGCAACGTTCTCACGATGTTCAACATTACGGTGCCCACCTCGATGTAAAACAACCTGTCAGCCAAAAAACGGCGGTACAGTCCAAACAAAGACTGCACCGCCGCTTTTTTACGCTTATTTACCGGCCATCGCGCATCGTCGCACAGCAATCCGCCAAAACACTGTGCAGTGCGGACGCGCTGCTGCTCCCGACATACGCAATCGGAATGTTGTTCCGCTTGGCCTCCCTGGAAGCGCTCAGCATCATTTTATGCGACACCGTACTGGTGAAAAGGAGCAGATAATCCGGCGTTCCAAGCTTCTTTTTCAGCGAGCCACTTTCCTTTACATAAACCTTGGCCTTACAGCCGTGATGTTTGCAGATGTCCATATACTGGCATACCATCCTCTCATTTCCGCCGACGATTACAACGCTCATAGCTTTTCGCTTCCTTTCTCTTTTGCACGCCTCAAGTTAGTTTTAACTAACTATTAACCAGTATATCCGAATACGGCGGGCTTGTCAAGCTTTTTCCCCGGATTCCAGAAAAAACCATCCGCATCAGGCAAGATGCGGACGGTTCATTTACAGATCCTGTTTTTCAAAAAGCCGCATGGCACGCCGATAAGCCGCGACAGTGAGGAGAGCATAAACGGCTGCACCGACAGCCAGAATAACGAGTTTCTCGGTAAGATGTGCTGGATCAGGCGTATCGATGCACGCGCGCATGTACGGCACGACGTGTGTGCAGGCCTCCACAGCGCCGATCCAGAGGAACACCCAAACGCTTGAGAGAATAAACGACGCGCCCACGCAGCGGACATCCTTGTAATAGGTGGAGAAGAAAATCAGATTGAAGCCGCCGTACAGCACGAACGCGAAGCCGAACAACGCGACGTTCGCATCCAGTCCGGCGAGGTTTCCCTCCGGAACCAGCAGCTGCCGCAGTGCTGCAAACGGAGCGGCGATCAGCATCTGCAGAAGCTGGAGCGCCGCCACAACCGTAAACCGCGCGCGCACAACGTCCCGTTTGGAGACCGGCAACAGGAGTGTGTAGCCGATGTCATCGTTTTCCCGCCCGAGCAGACACGTGAAGAACACGCCGAGCCCGGTGTAGAAAAACGCGACGAGATAGGGATAATTCGGGATCATCAGCATGGCGGAGAGCGCCAGAAAGAGCGGTGCAGTCGGGTGAAGCGCCAGCTTCAGTTCCTTTTTGAGCAGATTTTTCATTCGGCTTCCTCCTTTTCCAGATGCACCATGATCTGTTCGAGATCCGCTTTCTCACTCGGCCGTGCAAAGCTGTCCGCGTCCTGCGCACGGATGAGCGCCGTAACCCCGTGCTTCGCCCGGCGCGGGCCGATCAGCTTCTCCGTCTGCTCTTGGGTAAGCTTTTTCGGATCGGCCTGCACAAGGCGGTACGCGTCCACAAAGCCCTCCAGCGTATCGTCTGCAACGATTCTGCCGTTTTGAATGTACACAATGCGGTCGGCGCATTTGTCGAGATCGGAGGTGATATGCGTCGAGAAGAAAATTGTCTTGCCCGCGTCGCACAAATCGAGGAACAGCTCGAGCAGATCCTCGCGCGAGACCGGATCCAACCCGCTGGTCGGCTCATCGAGAATCAGCAGCTCCGCACCGTGGGAGAGCGCAAGCGCCAGCGCGTATTTGACCTTCATGCCCGCCGATAGCTGCTCCGGCGTCTTGTTTTCATCCAGTGCAAAGCGGTGGAGACAATCCTTGTACGCCGCGTCGTCCCAATTCGAATAGAACGCTTTCGTGACCGACGTGATCGCACGGAGCTTCTTTTTGCCGTAATACGCAAACGCGCCGGAAACATAGCCGACGCGCTGCTTGATTTCGCGCTCATGGCCTTCATAATCGAGGCCGAAGAAGCGAATTTCGCCGGAATCCGGATGCACCAAATTAAACAGACTCTTGATCGTTGTCGATTTGCCCGCGCCGTTACGCCCGATAAAGCCGGTGATCTTCCCCTTTTCCAGCGCAAAGGAGACATCCGTGAGCCGGAACGCGGGGTATGCTTTATTTAGTCCGACTACCTCAAGCGGCGTCATTCCTCTTCCTCCTCTTGCAGCACACCCTCTGCGAAGACTGCGCTCGCAATTTTCGTAAACATGGATTGGGGCGGAATCGCGAGCCCGCGGTGGATATCGCCCATCAGCAGAATGGTATCGCCCGGCTGAAAGCCGAACAGCTCCCGCGCCTGCTTCGGAATGACAATCTGGCCTTTCTCCCCGATCTTCACCGTCCACGCATATTTATCCTGTGGTTTTGCCTTTTTCATGTCAAATCTCCTTTCCTGTTTTTCTGAAAAGTATGTTTTTTCATACTTATTATACTTTCCGGAACATTGAATGTCAAGGAGAATCTTACATGATCCATCCAAAAGCGCACCGGCTGCAAAGCGAAAACCGTCAAGCGGTCTTTGCAATCAGACACTTGACGGTTCTTCTTATGGATCGACAGTCTTTTTTTCCGGTCCTCCAAAGCTCCTTATGTACAGCGCCAGAGCCAACACAGCGCTCAGCAGGTCTGCAACAGCCTGAGAAGCCAGAAAGCCGTTATATCCGGCAAGCCATACGCTCACCGCCAACACCAGCAAAAACACCACGCCTTGTCGGCTGAGGGAAAGCGCCAGCGCGGGTATTGCCCTGCCCGTCGCCTGAAACAGACAAGTGTACAGCAACACAACAGCCGCAAAGCATGTACCCAGCATCTGCCACCGCAGCATCGGGGTTCCGCTCTCCACGATGGAGGCATCCTGCATAAAGGTACCCATAAGCTGTGGCGCAAACAGGAAAATAATGAGCGTCGCCGCGAGTGCTATGGAGCAAAGGAAGAGCGTGCAGAAACGCAGAAGGCGCTTGAGCTTTTGGATGTTTTTCGCGCCATAGAGGTATCCAAAAAGCGGCACACCGCCAAAGGAAAAGCCCACCAGAATTAACTGGGCGATCATGCTCACCTTGAGAACGATCCCCAATGCGGCGATCTTTTCATCTCCGTAAGGCAGTAAAAACTGATTCATGAAGATAACGCTGATGCTTGTAGCCAGATTTGTCACCGCTGCCGTAAGGCCGACACTCAAAATCTGCCACAGCTCGTCACCCGCTATACGCATATTGCGGAAATCTACAGATAGATTCCGGCTGCGCCGCAGAACGATTATCAGGCAAAGCACATCTGTAAACACATATCCCAGCACGGTGGCAATCGCCGCGCCCGACGCACCCCAGCCCAGCACGCTGATGAAAATGGGATCGAGAATGATGTTCAACACACTCCCGCCGACCGTGCCGATCATGGACATGGTCGCCTGCCCTTCACAGCGCAGCAAATTGGTGTGAATAAAGCTCAAAATCATCAGCGGTGCGCCGATCATGATAACGGTATAGTATTCGCAGGCGTACGAGCGCGTATCCGGGCTTGCGCCCAGAACACCCAGAATGGGATTTCGAAACAGCAGCATAGGAATGGCCAGCACGATGCCGGTCAGAACAGACAGATAAAAGCAGAACGCGCTGACCCGCTTTACGCTCAACGAATCGTTCTGTCCGAGAAGCCGGGAGATGAGCGAGCTGCCGCCCTGTCCATAGATATTGCCGAAAGCCATCAGAATGGTAAACACCGGGGCGCACAGGGAAACGCCTGCCACAAGCGACGCGTTATTGGTCTGCGCGATAAAATAAGTATCCGCCAGATTGTAGATAAGCGTCACCGCCATACTGAATACCACGGGCAAAGACAACTTGAAATAGGTGGGAATCAACCGATCTGTGTCAAAAACATTTTGTTCCATGCAGAGCATCCTTCCTTTATCCTGATGCCCTTATTCTACCAAACCAGATTGACTTTTATTGTGCCATATGGCACAATAATGAAAAAGGCTGGTGATTTTCATGGAATATATTCGGGATCAACAACGTCTCGAGCAGTATTTGAGGCAAGAAAAAATTCTCTGCCTGTTTGAGACAGAGAATTTGGATTTCCGGCTGGTACGGTATCAGAAAGGAGAGCTGCTGACCTCTCCTTTTAAGCCGCTGCCCGATTTTCTGTTTCTCGTACAGGGAAAGATCAAAATCTACGGTCTGCGCGAGGATGGCAGCAGCTTTTCCATTTCACAGGGCGGCGACCATTGTATGTTGGGAGACATGGAGTTTGTCCAAAGAAATTTTTCCATGTTCTATTCAGAAGCGATGGAGGAAGTGCTCTGCGTCTCTCTACCCATCGAGAAAAACCGGGCGGCTTTGGAGAGGGACTGTACCTTTCTGAATTACCTTCTGCAATGCGTGGCAGAAAAGGTTCTCATGTCTGCTTTGGTCAGCCATGCAGCCCAGCCCATAGAAGAGCGTGTGCTGACCTACTTGCGCGAAGTCCGTCCGGACCACACGCTTTACGGCATCAACGCCGGCGTCATGCAGTTTCACTGCAGCCGACGTCAGCTCCAGCGGGTGGTAAAAAAGCTGTGTGAGGAGGGACTTTTGGAAAAAACCGGAAAAGGGAAATACAAACTGACGTGACCGTTTGAATCCAAAAATCATCAATAATAAGCCGTCAGAGGCGTCGTGCGGTTGCCGTTCTTCGGGTCATATTTTGCTTTATCGATCCACTGTACCGCGCGTCCTGCGCCGAGAATGACACAGTTTTCCGCGTCCTCCAGCACGCGCACGCGCATCCGGGTCATCTGGGCGATCAGCGTATCCAGGCCGCTGAGATGCGCGCTGCCGCCCGCAAGGAGGATCCCCTCGTTGCCGATGTCCGCCATCAGCTCCGGCGGCGTTTCCTCCAGCGCCGTCTGGATCATACGCACCACGCGCATGGCCGGTTCCTTGATCGCTTCGCATAACTGATCCGAGGTCACCGTCACCTTGGTCGGCAATCCGGACTGCAGATCGCGCCCCTTGAGGTCAAAGGATTTCATCTGCTTCATCGGGCTGGCACAGCCTGCGGCACGTTTTGCCGCTTCTGCCGTGCGGTCGCCGATGACCAGATCAAAATGCTTGCGAGCATACTTGATGATCGCCTCGTTGAACGACGCGCCTGCCGCCGCAACAGAGCGCGATGCGGAAAGACCGTTCATCGAGATCACGCCCGCGTCACTGACGCCCTCGCCAAGCACAACGATCATCGTACCGTGCGGGCGTGTGATGTCGATACCCGCGCCGATCGCCGCCGCGGCCGGCGCTTCCAGCAGGCAGATTTTCCGCACGCCGTTTGCCGCAATTGCATCAACCACCGCGCGCCGCTCCACCTCCGTGATGCCGCTCGGCACTGTGACAACCACGCGCGGCGTGAAGACACGGCTTGTCATCACCTGCTTCAAATAGTGGCGGATCGTCGCATCCATCAGGGAAAAATCCGAGATCACGCCGCCGGCCATCGGTTTTACGACGCGTATACGCGCGCTCGTCTTCCCCATCATCTCCTGGGCGCTCTGCCCGATGGCGACGATCTTGTCCTCATATGTATCTACGGCAATGACGTTTGGCTCGTTGACCAGAACGCCCCGCCCGTCCATAAACAATCTGAAATTCGCTGTGCCCAAATCTATTGCAATATCTGTACCTACCATAGGCTTGTCCTTTCCGCGCAAAAGCTCTTTTTTTCATTTTACTAGACTCACGCGCATTTTTCAAGACTATTGCGTCGAAACCTGTCCTTCTTCGACAATTGCGCAGCAAATACACCCGACATCTGCCGCCCCTGCCCGGTACAGCGTCTTGGCGCATTCTCTGGCGGTCGCGCCGGTTGTCACGATGTCGTCGACGAGCAGTACGCGCAGGCCGTTCGCGGCTTCCGCCCGATAGGCGCCGCGCACATTTTCGGCACGCTCTTTCGCGGAAAGGCGATGCTGTGTGCGGTTGTGGCGCGTCTTTTCGAGCAGCTCGCGGTACGCCACGCCGGTCTGCTCCGAAAGTGCTTTGGCGAGCAGCGCCGACTGGTTATACCCGCGCTCACGCAGTCGCTCCCGGCTGACCGGCACCGGTACGATGCAATCGTACGTCCTGCCCGTGTCGAGCACCAGCGCCATGCGCTTTGCAAGAGGCTCGGCCAAACTGGTCTCATCCCGGAATTTGAAGCGCCACAGCGTCGTGCGAAACGGCTCCCGATACCGCATCGGCGCCCGGCACTCGAGCGTATAATCCTGCCGCCGCACATGCAGCGCAAAAAAGCGACAGACACACACGGCGGGCTTTGAAGCACAATCCGCACAGAGAAAATCCTCGTTGACGCGCACTGCCCTGCCGCACAGAATACAGCGCGGCGGATAGAAAAAGGCAAGAATCCGTTTCAGGATATTCATACGGTTCCTCCGATTACTCCGCCGTTTCTTCGGTTAAAAAGCGCATCAAACCGGAAAAGCGGCGCGTTTTGCGGTCATTTGCCACCATATCGGCGATCGCGCTCCTGCGCCCAACAAGGATCAGCAGCTGCTTTGCGCGCGTGATACCTGTATACAACAGATTTCGGTAGCTGAGCTGCGGGATACCCGGGAAAACCGGCATAATGACCGCTGTAAATTCATTGCCCTGGCTCTTATGCACCGTGACGGCATAGGCAAGCTCCAGCTCCGCAGCCGCGTGGTCGAAATCATAGAGCACCTCGCGGTCGTCGACCATCACGCGCATACAGCCTGCCGCCTTATCGACGTCCGTTACAATGCCCATGTCGCCGTTATACACGCCCTCGCCGGTTGTGCCGTCCGGACGGCTCCACGGCAGGTCGTAATCGTTCTTGATCTGCATGACCTTGTCGCCGACGCGGAAAACGGTGCCGTTCACCGTCATCTGCGGCTTATCCTTTGCCTGCGGGTTGATCTGCTCGCGCAGGCGGCGGTTCAGTTCGATGGTGCCGAGCTCCCCCTTGCGCCCCGGACAGAGCACCTGAATATCCGTGACCGGCGAGTAGCCGTAGCGCTTGGGAAGCCGCGTGACGGCGAGCGAGAGAATCGTCTCCGATACGGTGTGCGCATCGTCCACCGGCATGAAAAAGAAGTCGTTGTCGCGCACGTTCAGCACCGGCATCTCGCCGCTGACGATGCGGTGCGCGTTTGTGACGATCAGGCTCTCCATCGACTGCCGGAAAATCTCCTTGAGCTGTACGGTCGGGAATACGCCGGAGGCGATCAGATCGCCGATCACATTGCCCGCGCCGACACTCGGAAGCTGGTCGCTGTCGCCGACGAGAATCAACCTGCAGCCAATCGGCAGCGCGCGCAGAACACTCTCAAACACATACGAGTCCACCATCGAAAGCTCGTCGATCACAAGCGCGTCGCACTCGAGCGGGTTGCGCTCGTTGCGCTGGAATACCGGGTTGTCGTTTTCGTCCCAGTCCACCTGCAGAAGGCGGTGGATCGTTTTCGCTTCCACGCCGGTCAGCTCGGACATCCGCTTGGCGGCGCGTCCGGTCGGCGCGGCAAGCGCAACCGCCTCGCCCTTTTCCATTAAGATGCGGATAATCGCGTTCAGCGTCGTCGTCTTGCCAGTGCCCGGCCCGCCCGTCAGGATCAAAAGTCCCTTGTCGAGCGCGGCGCGGATCGCCTCCTTCTGCATCTCGGCATATTGGATGTTCTCCGCGCGTTCGATCTCCTCGATCTCGCGGTCGATGCCGACGATGGATTCGGGCGGGTATTTCAGCAGCATGCGGATACGGTCCGCGCTGTACACTTCGCTGCGGTGCTGCCTCGGCAGGAAAATAAAATCGCGTCCGTCAAAATTCTCACATACCGCGTCAAAGCTCTGGCAAAGTGACAGCAGCGCACTCTGCGCGTCCTCCAGCGGCACGCCGAGCATTCTAGCGGCTGCCGCGCAGAGCTTATCGGCGGGCAGGCAGGTGTGCCCGTTGTTCAGGTTGTGGCGCAGAACGTACAGGATGCCCGCCTTCACGCGCTCAGTGTTCGCGCGGTCGTACTCGAGCGACTCCGCGAGCTTATCCGCCACGGTAAATTCCACGGCGATCTTCTCGCTGCACAGCCGGTATGGATCCTCCTGAATGCAGGCAACAGAATCCGTGCCATATTCTTTCCAGACCTTCACGGCGTCCTCGGGGCGCACGCCGAAACCGCCGAGAAACGCCATCAGGTCGCGAATACCGTTGACGCGCTGCATCTCCTCCGAGATCTCCCGCGCGCGCTTCAGCGTGATGCCCTTGATCGTCGCGAGGCGTTCCGGATCGTTCTCAATGATATGGATCGCTTCATCGCCGAACGCTGCGATGATCTTCCCCGCCGTGGCCGCCCCGATACCCTTGACCGCGCCGCTTGAAAGATATTTGAGCATCGCAGATGTGGATTCCGGGCGCGACCGCTCGAATGCCTCCGCCTTGAACTGCTGGCCGAAGGTTGCGTGCGACGTCCATGTGCCGTACAGATGCAGCTTCTCCCCAACGCTTATGTACGGGAAGGTGCCGACAACCGTGACGAGCTCCTCGCCGCAGTTGATTTCCAAAACGGTGTATTGATTGCTGTCGTTGTGGTAGACGATGTTTTCCACGCTGCCCTCCATCTCGAGCAGCGATTTGCTTTCCTTCGGCACGAACGCGCTTCCTTTCTCGTTGTTCTCTCCATATGGTACTGCCCTTATTATAGAACATTCTTTCGCATTTGGAAAGCCCCATTTTCGGCAAACGGATACTTTTGCGTCAATTTCCGGATGATCGCATCAATCTCCGGATCCTCGTTCGGGTTCATACAGACGACGCGGCACATACCGTACAAATCGAGCCACTTGACGCGCTCCATCACGCTGCGCACGATGTACTCCGCTTCATCCGCATTGCGGATCGTCGCGTATACGGTGAACGGCAGCGATTCCTGCATCAGCTTCGCGCGCGTCATGCGCAGACATACCTGCTTGATAACGGTAATCAGCACACACAGCGCAAACGCGCAGACAAAAATGATCCAGACTGCATCCATAAAGAACACCTCCCAAGGCCAGTGTATGCCCGGGAGGTGTTTTCGGTTCAGTTTACAGGGCAGCCTTGAGCGCTTCAATCTTGTCTGTGCGCTCCCACAGCACGCCGAGCTCCTCACGGCCCATATGGCCGTATGCAGCGAGCGGACGGTAAATCGGCTTTCTCAGGTCAAGATTGCGAATAATCGCATTCGGGCGCAGGTCAAAGACCTTCTTGACCGCCTCGGCCAGCGCGGCATCCTCCACCGTACCGGTGCCGAAGGTATCGACCATGACGGAAACCGGATGCGCAACGCCGATGGCGTACGCAAGCTGCACCTCGCATTTCTTCGCAAGGCCGGCCGCAACAATATTTTTCGCAACGTAGCGCGCCGCATACGCCGCAGAGCGGTCAACCTTCGTCGGGTCCTTGCCGGAGAACGCACCGCCGCCGTGACGGCCGACGCCGCCGTACGTATCGACGATGATCTTTCTGCCGGTCAATCCGCTGTCGCCGACCGGACCGCCGATGACAAATCGGCCGGTCGGATTGACATAATACTTTGTGTTCGCATCGATCAGCTTAGCCGGAACAATCGGCTTTACGACATACTCGATCATATCGCGGCGAATCTGCTCGAGCGAGACCGCTTCGCTGTGCTGCGTAGAAATGACGATGGTATCGATGCGCTTGACCGTATCGCCCTCGTATTCCGCCGTGACCTGCGTCTTGCCGTCCGGGCGGAGATAATCGAGCGTGCCGTCCTTGCGTACCTTTGCAAGCTGCTTGGCGAGCTTGTGCGCGAGGGAAATCGTCAGCGGCATCAACTCCGGCGTCTCGTCGCATGCATAGCCAAACATCATGCCCTGGTCGCCCGCGCCGATCAGATCGTCCTGCTCTGCCGCGCCGTTCTTCGTCTCAAACGATTCGTTGACGCCCATCGCGATATCGGGGGACTGCATATCGATCGAGGTCAGCACACCGCAGGTTGCACCGTTGAAGCCGGCGTCCGGAGAATTGTAGCCGATCTCCTTGACAACCGTGCGCGCTACAGTGTCGATATCCACGTAGCAATCTGTGGAAATCTCACCCATCACGTGAATCATACCGGTGGTCGCCGTGACCTCGCAGGCAACGTGCGCTGTCGGATCCTTCTCGAGGATGGCATCGAGAATCGCGTCGGAAATCTGGTCGCAAACTTTATCGGGATGGCCTTCCGTTACGGATTCCGATGTAAAAAGATGTCTGTTCATTTTCATCTGCTCCTTTATTCGCCCCATACAAGGAATTTTCGGAAATAAAAGAACCGCTCGAAAAGATGAGCGGTTCCGTAATCCTCATCTTTCGGCATTGCCATGCCGCAGGATTTGGCACCTTGCAGAATGCAGGTTGCCGGACATCAAAGGGCCTGTTCCCTCCGTCACTCTTGATAAGGGCATATTCATATTTTGTGGAATTAGTATACCACAGAGACCGCGGATTTGCAAGCCGAAAAACCGATAAATCTCGACCGGTACATGCGAAAAAAGGCAATGAAATGCACAATCAGAGCACTTTACCGTTGATGACCGGCTCCAGCTTCTTATAGACGAGCAGCGTGACGACGGCACTGATCAATCCCTTGCAGAAGGTGAACGGCAGGTTAAAAACAATGAGTGCCTGCCAGAGGTTCTCTACGGACGGATTGATCGCCTGATACATCCCCATGATCGCCTCCATCGGCATCAGATTCGTATAAATCGGATAGACGATGAAATAGTTTGAAAACAGGCCGAGAACCGCCATAAACAGTGCACCGAGCACGGAGCCAATCGCCGCACCTGCGAGATTGCGGTGCTTTTTATAGATCAGACCGGCGGGCAAAACAAACGCTGAGCCGATAATAAAGTTAGAAAGCTCGCCGACACCGCCCGTCATGGACTGGGTGAGGTTGACAAGATTCTTCACAAAGCAGACCGCCACACCGCTCAGCGGACCGAGTGTAAACGACGCGATCAGCGCCGGCAACTCGGAGAAATCGAGCGAGATAAAGCTCGGCATAAAAGGCAGCTTGAAGCTGATGAACATCAGAACGGTGGCAACAGCGGCCATCACAGCCGTCATCGCGATTTTGCGTGTGTTGATGCGGGATTTTTGAATAGTATTTGCAGACATAAATGCATGGACCTTTCTGTAATGAAAATACAGAAACGGGGGTAAGAATCAAAAAAACGCCCCACGTGTACAAACACGCAGGGCGTCGAAAATCTTTTTGATTCACGTTTCTTCTATCATCCGGACTATAACCGTCGGCTCCGGAATCACACCGGATCAGCGCTCGAAAGCGGTCGCGGGCTTATGCAGAAGCTGCATTCACCGCCGGTGAGGAATTACACCTCGCCCCGAAGAAAATGATTGGATTTTTAAGATAAGCATTAATTACTCGTTGATGCCCGTAACAACGCCGGAACCGACGGTTCTGCCGCCCTCACGGATAGCGAAGCGGAGACCCTCTTCGATAGCGATCGGGGTGATGAGCTCAACGTCCATAACAACGTTATCGCCAGGCATGCACATCTCGGTGCCTTCCGGCAGGGAGATAACGCCCGTAACGTCTGTGGTTCTGAAGTAGAACTGCGGACGATAGTTGTTGAAGAACGGAGTATGACGGCCGCCCTCGTCCTTTGTCAGAACGTAAACCTGGCCCTTGAACTTCGTGTGCGGATGAATGGTGCCCGGCTTCGCCAGAACCTGACCGCGCTCGATGTCTGTTCTCTGGATACCACGGAGCAGAACGCCGATGTTATCGCCAGCCTCAGCAAAATCGAGGAGCTTTCTGAACATCTCAATACCGGTGACAACAGACTTTCTTCTCTCGTCTGTGAGGCCGATGATCTCAACTTCGTCGGACATCTTGAGCATACCACGCTCAACACGGCCCGTAGCAACTGTGCCGCGGCCTGTGATGGTGAAGACGTCCTCAACCGGCATCAGGAACGGGAGATCGCTCTTGCGCTCCGGTGTCGGGATGTATGCGTCAACAGCGTCCATAAGCTCATGAATGCACTTGTACTCCGGTGCGTTCGGATCGGTGGACTTGCTGTCGAGAGCAAGGAACGCAGAACCCTTGACGATCGGCGTGTCGTCGCCCGGGAACTCATACTCGTTGAGCAGGTCGCGGATTTCCATCTCAACCAGCTCGAGGAGCTCGTCGTCGTCAACCTGATCGCACTTGTTCATGAAAACAACAATGTACGGAACACCAACCTGACGGGAGAGGAGGATATGCTCTCTGGTCTGCGGCATCGGGCCGTCAGAAGCGGAAACAACAAGGATTGCGCCGTCCATCTGCGCAGCACCTGTGATCATGTTCTTAACATAGTCAGCATGGCCCGGGCAGTCAACGTGAGCGTAGTGACGAGCATTCGTCTCATACTCAACGTGAGCGGTGTTGATTGTGATACCGCGCTCTCTCTCCTCCGGAGCCTTATCGATCATGGAGTAATCCTCGAACTGAGCCTGACCCTGGAGAGCCAGAACCTTCGTGATCGCAGCTGTGAGGGTGGTCTTGCCGTGGTCAACGTGACCGATTGTACCGATGTTTACGTGGGGCTTATTTCTTTCGAACTTAGCCTTTGCCATTGGAATTGCCTCCTTTTATGCAGTAAAATAGTTTTTTAGGTTTAGCTTCATTGTAGCAACAAAGCGCTAAAAAATCAAGAGTTATTTCTGATTATTCCGGCTTTTTTCTGGAGGCGATGATCGTCTCGGAAACAGACTTCGGAACTTCAGAATAGTGAGCCGGCTCCATGGTGTACTGGCCGCGGCCCTGTGTCTTGGAACGCATATCCGTTGCGTAGCCGAACATCTCAGACAGCGGAACCTCGCTGTTGATCTGCTGTGCGCCCGGAACAGCGTCCATGCCGAGGATCATACCACGGCGGGAGTTCAGGTCACCGATGACATCGCCCATATACTCGTCCGGAACGATGACAACAACCTTCATGATCGGCTCCATGAGAACCGGATCTGCCTTATGCATGGCATCCTTGAACGCCATGGAACCGGCGATCTTAAACGCCATTTCAGAGGAGTCGACTTCATGGTAGGAGCCGTCGTACAGCGTAACCTTGACATCCACAACGTTGTAGCCTGCGAGGACACCGGAGAGCATCGCGCCCTGGATACCCTGATCGACAGCCGGGATATATTCCTTCGGAATCGCGCCGCCGACAACAGCGTTGACGAACTCGTAGCCCTTGCCCGGGTTCGGCTCAATGCGGATCTTAACGTGACCATACTGGCCCTTACCGCCGGACTGGCGGGCATACTTGGTATCGGATTCCGCATTTCTGCGGATCGTCTCTTTGTAAGCAACCTGCGGCTTACCGACGTTGGCTTCGACCTTAAACTCACGCATCAGACGGTCGACGATGATCTCCAGATGGAGCTCACCCATACCGGCGATGATGGTCTGGCCTGTCTCTTCGTCCGTATATGCCTTAAAGGTCGGGTCTTCTTCAGCGAGCTTTGCAAGCGCAATGCCCATCTTTTCCTGACCAGCTTTTGTCTTCGGCTCAATCGCAACGCGGATAACCGGCTCCGGGAACTCCATGGACTCGAGGATGATCGGATGCTTCTCATCGCAAAGGGTGTCGCCTGTCGTCGTATTCTTCAGACCAACCGCAGCCGCGATATCGCCGGCATAAACCATTTCGATATCCTGACGGTGGTTTGCGTGCATCTGCACGATACGGCCGATACGCTCGGTGTTGCCCTTTGTGGAGTTGTAAACTGCGGAACCAGCCGTGAGCGTACCGGAGTACACACGGAAGAAGCACAGCTTACCAACGAACGGGTCTGTCGCAATCTTAAATGCGAGTGCGGAGAACGGCTCGCTGTCGGAGGAATGACGGACGTCGTCCTCCTCGGTTTCGGGGTTCACACCCTTGATTGCCGGAACGTCTGTCGGCGCGGGCATGTAATCCACGATCGCGTCCAGAAGCTTCTGAACGCCCTTATTCTTATAGGAAGTACCGCAGGTAACCGGAACCATCGTGTTGTTGATGGTGGACTTGCGGATGCAGTCCTTGATCTCATTGATGGAGATATCTTCACCCATGAGGTACTTGTCCATGATCTCATCGTCCTGCTCGGCGACATGCTCGACCAGTTCGACATGATACTTTTCTGCAAGCTCCTTCATGTCTTCCGGAATCTCTTCACAGCGGATATCCTTGCCGAGATCATCATAATAGACATAGGCCTTCATCTCCACAAGGTCGATGATGCCTTTGAAGGTGTCCTCGCTGCCGATCGGGAGCTGAATCGGGACAGCATTGCACTTGAGTCTGTCCTTCATCATCTGCACGACGCGGTAGAAATCGGCGCCCATGATGTCCATCTTGTTGACGTAAGCCATACGCGGAACCTTATATTCCTCTGCCTGACGCCAAACTGTCTCGGACTGGGGCTCAACGCCGCCCTTCGCGCAGAAAACCGTAACGGAGCCATCGAGAACGCGGAGCGAACGCTCAACCTCAACAGTGAAGTCAACGTGACCCGGTGTGTCAATGATGTTGATGCGGTTCTGCTTGCCGTTTCTGTCCGGCCAGAAGCACGTTGTAGCAGCCGAGGTGATCGTGATGCCTCTCTCCTGCTCCTGCGCCATCCAGTCCATCGTAGCGGAACCGTCATGTGTCTCACCGATCTTGTAGTTGACACCTGTGTAGTAAAGGATACGCTCGGTCGTTGTGGTTTTACCGGCATCGATGTGCGCCATGATGCCGATATTTCTTGTTAATTCAAGTGGTACCTGACGGGCCATAAAATCCTCCTTAATACGTTTACAGGTTGATTACCATCTGTAATGTGCGAACGCCTTATTGGCCTCCGCCATCTTATGCGTATCGTCACGCTTCTTCGCGGCGCCACCGGCACCGTTCACAGCGTCAAGGATCTCACCGGCCAGTCTTTCTTTCATCGTCTTCTCAGAACGAAGTCTGGCATAGTTTGTCATCCAGCGCAGGCCGAGGGTCTGGCGTCTCTCCGGACGCACCTCCATCGGAACCTGATAGGTAGAGCCGCCGACACGGCGTGCCTTAACCTCAAGGCTGGGCATAACATTTTCCATTGCCTGCTCGAAAACCTCCAGCGCATCCTTACCCGTCTTCTCTGCAACGATTTCGAATGCGTCGTAAACGATCTTCTGAGCTACGCCCTTCTTACCATCATACATGATGTTGTTGATCAGGCGTGTAACCAGTTTAGAATTGTACATGGGATCCGGCAAAACATCGCGTTTTGCTATATTGCCTCTTCTTGGCATAGTCTTCCCTCCTTCACATGAAATAATGAATTCATAGGTACTCGAAAGCACAAGCTCCCGCCGGCTAAGAAAAGGTATTTACGCACGATAATTTCTAGCTTATCTATTATAAATACCTTGAAGCACATGGCTTCTCCGGTCAAAAGTTCATTGTGTAACGAATGTTTGCAGCGTTTTGTAAAGATTACTTCTTCTTCGCTGCTGCGCCTGCCTTCGGTCTCTTTGCGCCGTACTTGGAACGAGCCTGCATACGCTTCGCAACGCCCTGAGCATCAAGTGTGCCGCGGATGATGTGGTAACGTACACCAGGGAGATCCTTAACACGACCGCCACGGATCATAACAACGCTATGCTCCTGCAGGTTGTGGCCAACGCCGGGGATATAAGCGGAAACCTCGATACCGTTAGAGAGACGGACTCTGGCGACCTTACGGAGCGCGGAGTTCGGCTTCTTCGGGGTCTGGGTCTTGACGGCTGTGCAGACACCGCGCTTCTGGGGAGAATCCTGATCGATTGCAACTCTCTTCTTGGAGTTCCATCCCTTCAGCAGTGCCGGCGCCTTCGCCTTCTTCTCAGAAACGGCGCGACCTGTGTGAATCAGCTGGTTAAATGTGGGCATATTGCACCTCCTTGCACAATTTCTATATGTTATACGGAGCATAGGATGCCCCGCAGAACAAACAGATATACAAAACAGTGTCCTGTCCGCGCATTTTTCCCGCGCAGACAGGTCTGTTTTATGCTTATTTCAGGTGATTTCGGACTTCCTTCAGCGTTTTATGCAGCCGAAACACACCATTTGGCATTATACACCGAAGATTATTCGTTTGTCAAGCCCTCAGTTGCATCTGCCGAAGATTCTTCGAAGCTGCTGAGCGCGGCAATCGCCTCCGGGCTGAGCGAGCTGCCCGGCGTGTTGGATGCGATCTCGACGTTCGTGTAGCAGTCCATGCCGGTGCCGGCCGGAATCAGCTTGCCGATGATGACGTTCTCCTTCAAGCCGAGGAGCGGATCAACCTTGCCCTTAATCGCCGCGTCGGTAAGCACGCGCGTCGTCTCCTGGAAGGAAGCCGCGGAGAGGAACGAATCCGTTGCGAGAGAGGCCTTCGTGATACCGAGCAGCGTCGGTGTGTAGGTCGCCTCGCGCAGGCCGGTCTCGCCGTTTGCGATCCGCGCCGCGATCTTCTCATTCTCAATGAGCACGTCGTTCTTATCGACGAGCGCGCTGACGAGCAGCGGCGTATCGCCTGCATCCTCAATGCGAACCTTGCGCATCATCTGACGGACAATGACCTCGATGTGCTTGTCGTTGATATCAACGCCCTGCATGCGGTAGACGCGCTGAACTTCCTGAATCAGGTAATCCTGCACCGCCTCCGGACCGCTGATCGCGAGCACGTCATGCGGGTTGACCGAGCCTTCGGTCAGGCGCGCTCCCTTCTCGACGACGTCACCTTCCTTGACGCTCAGACGAGCGCCGAACGGAATCAGATAGCTTCTCTGATCGCCGTCGCCGCGGACCACCACGTGACGGTTTTTCTTGACCTCTTCAAAGCCGATCGTGCCGCCGATCTCCGCGATGATCGCGAGATGCTTCGGCTTGCGGCTCTCGAAGAGCTCGTCGACACGCGGAAGACCCTGTGTGATATCTTCTGCCGACGCAACGCCGCCCGTGTGGAACGTACGCATCGTCAGCTGCGTGCCCGGCTCACCGATGGACTGCGCCGCGATGATGCCGACCGCCTCGCCGACTGTGACCGGTTCGCCGTTTGCAAGGGACGCGCCGTAGCACTTCTTGCAGACGCCGTGCTTTGCGCGGCAATTGAGAATGGAACGAATCTTGATGTGCGTGGTGCCGCGGTTGATAATCGTATCCGCGTCGGCATCGTTCATCATCTTATCCTTGGAAACGAGCACATTGCCGGTCTCGTCACAGTAGTCCTCGACGAGGTAGCGGCCGACGAGGCGTTCCTTCATCGGCTCGATGGACTCGTTGCCGGCCTTGATCTCAAAGACCTCAAGGCCGTCGGTCGCGCCGCAGTCGTCCTCGCGGATGATGACATCCTGCGAAACGTCGACGAGACGTCTGGTCAGGTAACCGGAGTCCGCCGTACGGAGCGCCGTATCCGCCAGGCCCTTACGGGCGCCGCGGGAAGAAATGAAGTATTCCAAAATGTTCAGACCTTCACGGTAATTCGCCTTGATCGGGATCTCGATCGTCTTACCGGAGGTGTTCGCGATCAGACCGCGCATACCGGCGAGCTGACGGATCTGGCTCATGGAACCACGCGCGCCGGAATCGGCCATCATGAAGATCGGGTTGTAGCGGTCGAGGCCTGCCTGCAGCGCCTTCGTGACATCGTTCGTCGCCTTCTCCCACGTTTTCAGAACGGCGTTGTAGCGCTCGCCGTCGGAGAGGAAACCTTCGCGGTAGTCCTCGGTGATCGTCTGAATCTCCGCTTCGGCTGCGGAAATGATTTCCTTCTTCTCCGGCGGGATCGTCGCATCGCAGACCGCGACGGTGATTGCGCCGATTGTCGAATACTTGTAGCCCTGCGCCTTGATGGCGTCGAGCACCTCGGAGGTCACAGCCGTGCCGTGCTTCTTGATACTCTTGTCGATGATCTGGCCGAGCTGCTTTTTGCCAACCAGGAAATCGATCTCAAACTTCAGAGCATTTTCCGGCTTCGAGCGATCGACAAAACCGAGATCCTGCGGAATCGGGCGGTTGAAGATCATGCGGCCCATTGTCGTATCGACAAGGCCGGTATACGTCTGGCCGTTGACCTCAACGGTTCTTCTGACCTTGATCTTCGAGTGCAGCGTGATATATTTTGCGTCGTACGCCATGTACGCTTCATCCATGTTGCGGAAGACCTTGCCCTCGCCCTTCTCGCCGTCCTTATCGAGCGTGAGGTAGTAGGAGCCGAGCACCATGTCCTGAGACGGAACCGCGACCGGGCGTCCATCGGAGGGCTTCAGGAGGTTGTTCGCTGCGAGCATCAGGAAGCGGGCCTCCGCCTGTGCCTCAGCGGAAAGCGGGACATGAACAGCCATCTGGTCGCCGTCGAAGTCCGCGTTGAACGCGGTGCAGACGAGCGGATGCAGCTTAATGGCGCGGCCCTCAACGAGAACCGGCTCAAACGCCTGGATGCCGAGGCGGTGCAGCGTAGGCGCACGGTTCAGCATGACCGGGTGATTTTTAATGACGATTTCCAGCGCGTCCCAGACCTCGCCCTTCGCGCGCTCCACAGCCTTTCTGGCCGCCTTGATGTTGCCGACCGCGCCGGTTTCGACGAGGCGCTTCATGACGAACGGCTTGAACAGCTCGAGCGCCATCTCCTTCGGCAGGCCGCACTGGTACATCTTGAGCTCCGGGCCGACGACGATAACCGAACGGCCGGAATAGTCGACACGCTTGCCCAGCAGATTCTGACGGAAACGTCCCTGCTTGCCCTTGAGCATATCGGAGAGCGATTTCAGCGGGCGGTTGTTCGGGCCGGTTACCGGTCTGCCGCGTCTGCCGTTATCGATCAGCGCGTCTACCGCCTCCTGCAGCATGCGCTTCTCGTTGCGCACGATGATATCCGGCGCGCCGAGCTCAAGCAGTCTCTTCAGGCGGTTGTTGCGGTTGATTACGCGTCTGTACAGATCGTTCAGGTCGCTCGTGGCAAAACGGCCACCGTCGAGCTGAACGAGCGGGCGGATATCCGGCGGAATGACCGGCACCGCGTCGAGGATCATCCACTCCGGACGGTTGCCGGAAATGCGGAAGGACTCGACAACCTCGAGGCGCTTCAGAATGCGCACGCGCTTCTGGCCCTGTGCGTTTTCGAGATCTGCCTTCAGCTCTTCGCTGAGCTTGTCGCAGTCGATATCCTCGAGCAGCTTCTTGATGGCCTCGGCGCCCATCGCGGCGTCAAAGTCATCCTCATATTTTTCACGCATATCGCGGTATTCCTTCTCGGTGAGCGTCTGCATCTTGGAGAGCTCGCGGACGGAACCCGGATCCGTAACAATGTAAAGTGCGAAATACAGAACCTTTTCGAGCACGCGCGGGGACAGATCGAGAATCAGGCCCATGCGCGACGGGATGCCCTTGAAGTACCAGATGTGCGAGACCGGCGCAGCGAGTTCAATGTGACCCATGCGCTCGCGGCGAACCTTGCTGCGCGTGACCTCAACGCCGCAGCGCTCGCAGATCTTGCCCTTAAAGCGAATTCTCTTGTACTTGCCGCAGTGGCATTCCCAGTCCTTCTGCGGTCCAAAGATGCGCTCGCAGTACAGACCGTCGCGTTCCGGCTTCAAGGTGCGGTAGTTGATCGTTTCCGGCTTCGTAACCTCACCGTACGACCAGGAGCGAATCTGCTCGGGAGAGGCAAGGCCGATCTTTATTGATTCAAAAACGTTAAACTCCATGTTGGGGATCATTTCCTTTCTGCCCGAAAATTAGAATTCGTCGTCATCCATATCAAACAGATCGTCGTCCGATCCGTCAAAATCATCGTCGTCGGAGGTGAAGAAGTCGTCCTCCTCGCCGTCCTCATTTTCAACGCTGTAACCATCCAGCTCGCCGTCCTCAACTGTCTCCTCATCGAAGACCTGATCGCCCGGTGTAAGGCCGATGTCGTCATCGTCGTCGAAGCTCTGGCGCAGGTCGATCTCCTCGTTGTTCTTGTCAAGCACCTTGATATCAAGGCCGAGGGACTGCAGCTCCTTGATGAGCACGCGGAAGGATTCCGGAATGCCCGGCTTCGGCACATTCTGTCCCTTGACAATGGACTCGTACGTCTTGACACGGCCGACCACATCGTCGGACTTGACAGTCAGGATCTCCTGCAGCGTATACGCCGCACCGTAAGCCTCGAGCGCCCAGACTTCCATTTCGCCGAAGCGCTGGCCGCCGAACTGCGCCTTGCCGCCGAGCGGCTGCTGAGTAACGAGCGCATACGGGCCGGTGGAACGGGCATGGATCTTATCATCGACCAGATGGTGGAGCTTGAGGTAGTACATATAGCCGACGGTAACCGGATTGTCGAAATATTCGCCGGTTCTGCCGTCGCGCAGCCAGAACTTGCCGTCCTCGCTGATGCCCGCCATGCGGAAGCACTCGCGGATGTCATCCTCATGCGCACCGTCGAAAACAGGCGTCATGATCTTCCAGCCGAGCGTCTTGGCCGCCATGCCGAGGTGAACCTCGAGAACCTGTCCGATGTTCATTCGGGAAGGCACGCCCAGCGGATTCAGAACGATGTCGAGCGGTGTGCCGTCGGGCAGGAAAGGCATTTCCTCCATCGGCAGAATACGGGAAACGACACCCTTGTTGCCGTGACGGCCCGCCATCTTGTCACCGACGGAAATCTTTCTCTTCTGTGCGATATAGCAGCGGACGACCTTGTTGACGCCCGGGCTGAGCTCATCGCTGTTTTCTCTTGTAAACACCTTGACGTCGACGATTGTGCCGTACTCGCCGTGCGGGACACGCAGGGAGGTATCGCGCACCTCGCGCGCCTTCTCGCCGAAGATGGCGCGCAGCAGGCGCTCCTCGGCGGTCAGCTCCGTCTCGCCCTTCGGCGTGACCTTACCGACCAGAATATCGCCGGCGTGTACCTCGGCGCCGACACGGATGATGCCGCGGTCATCGAGGTCGCGGAGCAGATCCTCGTTGACGTTCGGGATGTCGCGGGTGATCTCCTCCGGTCCGAGCTTTGTATCTCTCGCTTCCATCTCATACTCTTCGATATGGATGGAGGTGTAAACGTCGTCGCGCACGATCTTCTCGTTCAGCAGGACGGCGTCCTCGTAGTTGTAGCCTTCCCAGGTCATGAAGCCGATCAACGCGTTCTTGCCCAGCGCGATCTCGCCGTTTTTGATCGCTGGACCGTCCGCGATCACGTCGCCGACTTCCACGCGGTCGCCGCGGTTGACAACCGGAACCTGGTTAATGCATGTGCTCTGGTTGGAGCGCATGAACTTCGTGATGACATAATCGTCGATGTCGCCGTTATCCGTCGTGACGCGGACGAGATCCGCGCTGACGCTCTTGACCACACCGGCGCGCTCGCAGAGCACGCAGACGCCGGAATCGACGCCCGCCTTGTATTCCATACCGGTACCGACAATCGGGGACTCGGTGCGGATCAGCGGCACAGCCTGACGCTGCATGTTCGCGCCCATCAGCGCGCGGTTCGCGTCGTCGTTTTCGAGGAACGGAATCATGGCCGTTGCAACGGAAACAACCATACGCGGGGAAATATCCATATAGTCGACGCGGCTCGGCGGCACTTCGATAAACTCGCCCTTGTAGCGGACCAGAACACGGTCGTTCGCAAAGGTGCCGTCCTCGTTGAGCTTTTCGTTCGCCTGCGCGACGATATACTCGTCCTCCACGTCCGCGGTCATGTAGACGACCTCATCCGTGACGCGGCCGGTTTCCTTGTCGATCTTTCTGTACGGTGCCTCAATGAAGCCGTAGTGGTTGATCTTCGCAAAGGTTGCGAGGTAGGAAATCAGACCGATGTTCGGACCTTCCGGCGATTCGATCGGGCACATGCGGCCGTAGTGCGTGTAGTGAACGTCTCGCACCTCGAAGCTCGCGCGGTCACGGGACAGACCGCCCGGGCCCAGCGCGGAGAGACGGCGCTTATGCGTCAGCTCGGCGAGCGGGTTCGTCTGATCCATAAACTGGGACAGCGGAGAAGAGCCGAAGAATTCCTTGATGGCCGCCACGACCGGACGGATGTTGATGAGAGAATGCGGGGTGAGCGCTTCCATATCCTGCGCCTGCAGCGTCATGCGCTCGCGGATCACGCGCTCGAGACGCGAGAAGCCGATGCGGAACTGGTTCTGCAGAAGCTCGCCGACCGAGCGGATACGGCGGTTGCCGAGCTGGTCGATGTCGTCCGTCTGGCCGAGACCGACTGCAAGGCAGGTCATATAGTTAATCGTCGCGAAAATATCGTCGATGATGATGTGGTTCGGGATCAGGTCGTCGTGGCGGGCGATCAGCATCTCCTTGAGCACTTCCTCGTCGTCACCGCACGCCTCGAGGATTTCCGACAGAACGGAATAGCGGACACGCTCGTTGACGTTGCACTCCGCTTCTGCGTCAAAGGAAACGTACTTCGCGATATCGACCATGCCGTTCGAGATGATCTTCGCTTCCTTCTCGTCGACCGTGACGTAAGCGACCGTCACGCCCGCATCGTCCATTTCCTCCGCAAGCGCGCGGGAAACGACTGTGCCGACGTCCGCCATCAGCTCGCCGGTCGCCGGATTGACGATTGGGCGGGAAAGCTGCTGGCCCGCCAGTCTGCCGGCAAGATTCAGCTTCTTGTTGTATTTATAGCGGCCGACTCTCGAGAGGTCGTACCGTCTCGGGTCGAAGAACAGGCCGTTCAGGTGCGACTGCGCGCTCTCGATCGTGGGCGGCTCGCTCGGACGGAGCTTTCTGTAAACCTCGAAAAGGCCTTCCTCCATCGTGTGGGTCGTATCCTTCTCAATCGTCGCCAGAATACGCTCGTCCTCGCCGAAGAACGCCTTGATCTCCTCATCCGTGCCGAGACCGAGCGCGCGGATGAAGGCAGTCATCGGGATCTTTCTGTTTTTATCAATGCGGACATAGAGCACGTCGTTGACGTCGTTTTCGTATTCGAGCCATGCGCCGCGGTTCGGAATGACGGTGGAAGAGAAAAGCTGCTTGCCCGTCTTATCGTACTCCATTTTATAGTAAACGCCCGGAGAACGAACGAGCTGGGAAACGATAACACGCTCAGCGCCATTGATGACGAACGTGCCGGAGGGCGTCATTAACGGGAAATCGCCCATGAAGACCTCGGACTCCTTGATTTCGCCCGTTTCCTTGTTGAGGAGACGCGCGGTAACCCTGAGTGCCGCGGCATACGTAGCGTCGCGCTCCTTGCACTCTGCAACTGAGTAATTTGGTTTATCGTCGAGCTTGTAATTCACAAAATCCAGCACGAGATTCCCGTTGAAATCCGTGATGCCGGACACATCGTTGAAGACCTCGCGAAGGCCGTCCTTCAGGAACCATTCGTAGGAATTCTTCTGGATCTCGATCAGGTTCGGCATCTCGAGAACCTCGTTGATGTGTGCGAAGCTCATGCGCGTGTTTTTGCCAAGCTGTACCGGCTTAACATTCACCATTGACTCAACCACTCCATTCATAGTATTTGACCTGCGCTTTTAAGCAAAATACACCTAAAAGCACCGAAAAATATATCTGTTCATGTGAAAATTTGAGATAGCGCTTGATTCTTTCCGGATTATGTGTTATAATGCACGCAACCGAACGAAATCGCATATCTATCCATGATGATACAGTATAATATAGTACACTATATTGCGTATTTTGTCAAGCTTTTTTCTCAGATTCCTTTTATATTCCTTTTATAAACAGCCGAAATATGGACGTAGCAAAAAAGATCCGCACAGTGCTTTCTTCTGTGCGGATCTTTCTGTATATTTGGCCAAAAGCCGTTATATGTCTTTGCCCTCTTCCTCGTCACACGAGCAGATCGAATCGAACGTATAGGAATCGAGCTTGTCCCGGACGAGCGAGGAAATCTCGCTGTAAATGCTGTGCAGGCGGCAGTCGGTGCGGTGGCAGCTGTATGAATCGCCCTGACAGCGGGAGAGCATGTACGGCCCCTCCACCGCCTCGATGACACGGCGCAGCGTGATCTCCTGCGGGGGCTTCGCGAGCTTGTAGCCGCCCTTCGCACCCTTGTAGGAGCAGACGATGCCGTCTGCGACGAGCGTACGCAGGATCTTCAGCGTAAACCGCAGGGTAACATTCGTTTTTTCCGAGATGGTCTTGGCGTCGATACGCTCCGGATGAACCGCGAGAAATTCGACGATCCGGACGGCGTAGTCCGCCTCTAACGTCATATGCATAAATGACCGGTTCCTTTCCGACTCAGTCGAGGAAATCCTTGAGCTTCTTGCTGCGGCTCGGGTGACGGAGCTTGCGCAGCGCCTTGGCTTCGATCTGGCGAATGCGCTCGCGCGTGACATTGAATTCCTTGCCGACTTCCTCGAGCGTGCGGCTTCTGCCGTCCTCAAGGCCGAAGCGCAGGCGCAGCACCTTCTCCTCACGCGGCGTCAGCGAGTCGAGCACATCGCCAAGCGTTTCGCGCAGCAGCGTGTGGGATGCCGCATCCGCCGGAGCGGGCGCTTCATCGTCCGGGATGAAATCGCCGAGGTGGCTGTCCTCCTCCTCGCCGATCGGCGTCTCAAGCGAAACCGGCTCCTGCGCAACGCGCATGATCTCGCGCACCTTATCGACCGGCATATCGAGCTCCTCGGAGATCTCCTCCGCGGTCGGCTCGTGGCCGCTCGTATGAAGGAGCTGGCTTGAAACCTTCTTGACCTTGTTGATCGTCTCAACCATGTGCACCGGGATGCGGATGGTGCGCGCCTGATCGGCGATCGCACGCGTGATCGCCTGACGGATCCACCATGTGGCATACGTCGAGAACTTGAAGCCCTTTGTATAATCGAACTTCTCGACCGCCTTAATCAGGCCTAGATTGCCCTCCTGAATCAGGTCGAGGAACTGCATGCCGCGGCCAAGGTAACGCTTCGCGATGCTGACGACAAGACGCAGGTTCGCTTCGGAAAGGCGCTTCTTCGCCGCCTCGTCGCCGTCCTTGATCGCGATGGCGAGCTTGATCTCCTCCTCGGAGGTCAAAAGCGGAACGCGGCCGATCTCCTTGAGATAGACCTTTACCGGGTCGTCGATCGCGACGCCCTCCATGCCCATGCCGGCGTCGTAATCCGCCGCCTCGTTCGCGACCTTTGTCAGGTCGATATCGTCGATCTGGATGTCGCCGAAATCCTCGACGATCTCAACGCCATGGGATTCCAGCGTGTCGTAGAATTTCTCGATATGTTCGGGGTCGAAATCAAGCTCGCCCAGCGCATCGAGAATCTCCTTTGTGCTGAGCTGTCCCTTGCTCTTACCGAGCTCGATCAGATCCCGGATGACGGACTTCTTATCCTGTGCTGCCATAGTGTTACCAAACCTTTCCTGTATTTTCCCTTATTCCTTCTGTGTGAATCGACTATTTCTTCTGTCTGCGCAGCGCCTCAAGCTGGGCCTGAAGCTGCTGCGGGTCGCTCGTGCGGATCGTTTCGGCGTCCGAAAGGCCGCCTTCGTTCAGGATGATCCGGACGTACTGCTCCGCGTCCTGCGCGGGCATTCCGGCGTTTTCCTGCACGATCTTCACGAGGCGCGCCATCTCGTCCGGCGTACATTCCGCCGCAAAATCGGAAATTACCGGCGAATTCGCCGTCTCTCCGTTTATAATCTTTCCCAGCAGACTCGCATATAACCGGCGGTTGAAAGCCGTCACGAATTTTTCGGGCGGCACGCGCGCCTGCAGGGTATTTGCCAAATCGTTATTGTGAAAAAGACACGCGATCAGCCGTTCCTCGGCGTTCGCCACGCGCACATGGCGGCGCTTTTCGGGATTCACCTCGTCCCGCCGCGCGGAGAGCGCTTCACTTGTTTCGCGCTGCCTGCGCTTTTCCGCCGCGCGCGATTCCTGCCGCATGCTGCGCTTCACCTGCGCTGCGATTGCGTTTTTATCGACGCCGAGCTCCTGCGAGAGATTGCCGATGTAAACGTCGCGCTCGATCTCGTTGTCGAGCTTTGCGAGCACGTTGACGGCCTCCATCAGATACTGCACCTTGCCGTCGCCGCTTTCCAGATTAAAGCCGTTTCTAAGCTTTGCAAGCCGATATTCGACGTCATTGCCGCACGATTCGATCAGCCTACGGAACCGCGCCGGGCCGTCCTCGCCGTACGCGTTGATAAATTCGTCCGGGTCCTTGTTGCCCGGCACGGCCATCACGCGGACCAGAAGCCCCGCGCCGCGCAAAATCGGGATCGCGCGCTGGGCGGCCTTCTGCCCCGCCTCGTCCGAGTCGTAGCAGATGATGACTTCCTTGGCGTAACGCGCCATGATGCGCGCCTGCTCTTCGGTCAGCGACGTGCCGAGCGAAGCGATCGCGTTCTCAAAGCCCGCCTTGTGCAGCGAAATGACGTCCATATAACCCTCTGCGAGGATCAGCCTGCCGTTATCGAGTGCGTTTTTCGCGAAATTCATCGCGAAAAGGCCGCTGCTTTTGTGATAGACCGGCGTATCGGACGTGTTGATGTATTTCGGCTTCTCATCGGTCAGAATGCGCCCGCCGAACGCGACGACATTGCCGCGCAGGTCGATGATTGGGAACATCACGCGCGCGTGAAAGCGATCCATCGCGCGCCCGGAACGTGTCTGCACCGCAACGTTCGCCTGAATCATTTCGCTCTCCGAATATCCTTTCGCCCGCAAATGGTTGACGAGCGCAAAGCGGCTTTCCGGCGCCCAGCCAAGCCCGAAATGCCGGATGATCTGCATCGGCAGACGGCGGCGGGTAAAATAATCCAGCCCCGGCTTGCCCTCTGGCTTTAAGAGCGAAGCGTGGAAAAAGCGCGCCGACTCGCGGTTGATCTCAAGCACGCGCTGTCTGAGGCGGGACATCGAATCGTCCACGCCCTGCTCCGGCACCTGCAGTCCCGCCCGCTGGGCGAGAAACTTCACCGCTTCTATGTAATCCAGATTTTCGATTTTGCGGATAAACGTGATCACATCACCGCCCGCGCCGCAGCCGAAGCAGTAAAATGATCCGTTTTCTGGATAAATATTGAACGACGGGGACTTTTCGTTGTGGAAAGGACAAAGCCCCACCATATTTTTCCCGCGCCGTTTCAGGTTGACATACGAGGACACGATGTCCGTAATGTCGGAGCGGGATTTGAGTTCCTGCATAAACGCTTCGGGCAGTGCCAAATCACCGCCTCCTTTCCGAAATCCCTCAGACAGGGGTTCCCCACGCCTTCGGGATAAAGAGATTGCTGTACAGATCGACCGCATAGCGGTCCGTCATGCCCGCAATATAGTCGCACGCCGCCTGCTCGCGCCCGTCTTCCTCTGAGATCGCCTGCATACTCTCCGGCAATCGCTCCGGGTGGCGGACATAATACGCAAACAGGCTCTCAATCACATGCGGCACCTTCTTTTCCTCGCGCTTTGCGTAGTCGTTGAGGTAAACCGCGCGATACATATATTCGTGCAGCGCGTCATACGCCGCTTTCACGTCGCCGTCCATATCGACCGCGCCGTTCTGACTGTTCCGGATCAGAGACACGATCATCGTCGTGATGCGGCGGCTTTTTGTATCGCCGAGCACCGCAATGATGTCGCGCGGGATGTCGGATTCCCGGATTACCCCGGCGCGGATGGCGTCGTCGATGTCGTGGTTCATGTAGGCGATCTTGTCCGCCCAGCGGATGATGCGGCCCTCCATCGTAACGGCCTCCTGCCCCCTTGTGTGGCAGCGGATGCCGTCGCGCACCTCGAAGGTCAGGTTCAATCCCTCACCGTCGTTTTCGAGCCGCTCCACCACGCGCGCACTCTGCTCATAGTGGCGAAAGCCGCCCGGCATCAAGTTGTTCAGCGCGCGCTCTCCGGCATGGCCGAACGGCGTATGCCCGAGATCGTGCCCGAGCGCCACAGCCTCCGTGAGATCTTCGTTCAGCCGCAGCGCCCGCGCAATCGTGCGCGCAATCTGCGAAACCTCCAGCGTATGCGTCAGCCGCGTGCGGTAGTGGTCGCCCTCCGGGGACAAAAAGACCTGTGTTTTGTGCTTCAAGCGGCGGAAGGATTTGCAGTGGATTACCTTATCGCGGTCGCGCTGGTACGGCGTGCGGATCTCGCACTCCGCTGCAGCCCGCTCCCGACCGCGCGTGTTTTCAGACAGCGCCGCGTACGGGGAAAGAATCTCCCGCTCAATGCGCTGCGTTTCCTCGCGAATACACAATGCCCGCTCTTCCATCCGTACGATCACAGTCCTTTCTGCATCAGACACACAAGCTTTTTTTGACCTCCTATTAGTTCCTATACGCTGTGAAACGCCAAAATTACTTCTTTATTCTTGAAATTCAAAATATTTTTTTCCGGTTTCTTCGACCGTGACCTGCCCGTTGGTCGCATCGGCGAGCTTTTTCGCAAAACCGCCGAGGGATTCCGGCGCCATGTGAAAGCGTACTGTGACCTTCTCCTCAAAAATCGTGTCGTCCGTCACACCGCCGCATTCGGGCACAAGGGACGCCACGCGCCCGTACTGCCCGTAATCGCACGTCAGCGAAAGCATCAAACATTCGCGCATCGTGATGACGCCCGCCGCCTGCAGCGCAATGGACGCCGTGTGCGAATACGCGCGGACGAGGCCGCCGCCCCCGAGCAGAATGCCGCCGAAATAGCGCGTCGCGACGACGACCACATCGGTGACGCCGCTCTTCTGCAGGACGTCGAGCACCGGGATGCCTGCCGTACCCTGCGGCTCGCCGTCATCCGAATAGCGCACCGGGCCGCTGCGCAGGATGTACGCGTACACGTTGTGCGTCGCGTCCCAATGTTTCGACCGCTTTTCAGCGATGAAGGCGAGCGCCTCCTCCTCCGTCTGCACCGGCTTTGCGTAACCGATGAAGCGCGAGCGCTTTTCCACAAACTCGTCCTGTGCCTCGCACAGCACTGTCTTATACTGCGCCATGACCGTCCTCCTCGAAAAAAACACGGGCGATGCCGATCAAAGCACCGCCCGTAAACCGATACGTATGAAAATTACTTCGTGATACCGTAGCGCTTCTTGAACATGTCAACACGACCGCTTGTATCAACCAGCTTCTGCTTGCCCGTGTAGAACGGATGGCACTTGGAACAAATTTCAACACGGATATCCTTCTTTGTGGAACGTGTGTGAATGACATTGCCGCATGCGCAGGTAATGGTCGTATCCTGATAGTTCGGATGTATATTCTTCATATCTGTCACCTCTTTCGGTTGATCTTTGCGGTTATTAAGATTAACTTAAACATAGCGCTAATTATGTTAGCACAAAAACTCAGAAAATGCAAGGTCTTTTTGAAAAAACGAAAACTTTTTTTAGCGGCCTTCTATTTTTCGAGCAGATACCGCAGCATGCGCTCCGGCTGTTCCAGAAAGATGAGAAACGTCACATCCTTATGGAATTCCAGAGCGCCGGTTTTTTCCAGATGAGTCACGGCCGGCACGCTGTGCAGATAGGAATCCTGCGCAATCGGTGCACGAAGCTCAACGCCGCGCACGTATTTCCGTTCCATAAGCCGCCTCCTATTTCAGATAATCGATGTACTCCTCGAGGCACATGGAAAGCCTGCGCATGGCGGCAGCGTTTTCGGGGCCGACATAGCGGATCACGAGATCGTTCTGCGCGCAGCCGGTATATGGCTCCTTTCCTGCCGGGTAGCGGAAAACAAAGCCGAAACGCCCCATGTTGTTCTGCAGCCAAACTTGTTCCACTGACCCGCCGAAGCTCTCCGCGTCGCCCTGGATCGTCACGCACAGACCGGTCTGCAGGTCGCACTCGCCGGGTGCGGGCACGAGCGCCTTGGCATCCTCGCGCGCCATAATCTTTGTGGTTCCACCCGCGATGAGCGCATCGACCTGCTTCTGGTACTGCCGCTCCTGCTCGCCGTAGGTCACATAGCCCGCAGAAAATTCCAGCGTAATCCCTGCGCTTTCCGCCTCCTGCACGAGCGCGGTCAGCGCCGGGACAATGCGCTCATCGACCTGCACCCCGCCGAATCCCGCCGTGATTACGGAAAATTCGCTGTCTACGGGATTCTCCGCATTGATGACGAACAGGTTGAATGCGTTGTCGTAGAGCGGGATGCCGGTGTTCCGGTCGTATTCGAGGATTTCCGGCTCCGGCGGCGCCTGCGGATCCGGCGTCCCCTCCGCCGCAACGCGTTCCTCTTCCGCAAGCGGAGAAGGCTCCATACTGGACGCAATCGCGGGCAGCACCCACGTGACCAGAATCGCCGCCAGCGCAAAGACCAGAAGGAGCACAAGCAGAACGCCGACTGCCCGCTTCGCAAGCGCGATCTGCCGTACGCGAGCGTAATCGGGCCTATAAATCGGGCGGCGGCGGCGCCGGGGCGCTGCCGGCTGCGTATAGGTCCGCCGCGTCTCCGTACGCCGCACGGGCTGTGTTCTCCGCCTCTTCCGCATTTCTGTGCTCCTTTCTGATGTTCTACCACCTATTATAAAGCCGCTCCGGCAAAATGCAAGGTGTTTTGCAAAAAGAAAAACTCCCGACCGTTCAGATCGGGAGTCTTGAAAACGCACGGACTTATTTTTTCTTCTTTCTGCTGGGCTCTTTCTTCGAGGTTTCGGGCTCGACCTTGCCCATGTTCGTAGCCGCGCTGCTGAGACCGTCCGTCTCCTCGCCGCTGACGAGCTTGCCGTTGTTGACAATCAGGTTTGTGACGATACCGACGATCAGCGCAACGGCCAGAGACGTGATGTTGAGGAGCGCACCGCCCGTGATGGCGTTGCTGCCGAAGCCGAAGTACAGACCGCCGATACCGCAGACCAGAATGGAGCTGACAACGAAGAGATTCTTGCTGTCGCCGAGGTCAACCTTACGGAGCATCTGGAGACCGGAGACCGCAATGAAGCCATACAGCGCGATGCACGCGCCGCCCATCACGCACTTCGGGATGGAGTTGATCAGGACAACAAACGGTGTGAGGAACGAGAGAACCATGCAGCCCACAGCCGCCGTGAGGATCGAAACGATCGAAGCGTTGCCCGTAATCGCAACGCAGCCGATGGACTCGCCGTACGTCGTATTGGCGCAGCCGCCGAAAACAGCGCCGACGATGGAGCCGACACCGTCGCCGAGCAGCGTCTTGTCCAGACCCGGATCGGTGATCAGATCGCGGTTGATGATGCTGCCGAGGTTCTTATGGTCGGCAATGTGCTGTGCGAGCTCTACAAGGCCGATCGGAATGTAGATCATCGCGATGTTGCCGATCGCCGCAGCATCCAGCGGATACTGGCCGTTTGTCTGGATCGCTTTAAGGAAGAAGAACTTCGGATAGTCGATGAGGCTTGTGATGCTGAAATTGCTGAAGGTGTCGATGAACGGCTGGAAGCTGAGCACCTGCAGATAGGGAATGCCGGCAATCGCACCGATGATCGTGAAGACCAGCGCCAGTGCATAGCCAGCGCCAATGCCGACGATGAACGGGATCAGCTTGATGTTCTTCGAGCCTTTGACGGATGCAATCACGATCATGAAGAACGTGAACAGGCCGCAGAGAATGGATACCCAGTTGTAGGTCTCACCATAGGTAACTGCCGCAGCGCCGTTGCCCATGAGCCAGCTTGTCGCCGTGCCGGAGAGCGAGAGGCCGATCAGGGCGACGATCGGTCCGATGATGACTGCCGGCATCAGCTTGTTGACCCAGCCGGAGCCGACGAGCTTAATGATCAGCGCAATCACGACATAAACGAGACCGGCGAATGCCACGCCGATGATCATGCCCCAGTAGCCGTAATTCTGACCGATGGAGGCGGCGTACGCGCCGAGGAAGGTAAAGGACGAACCGAGGAATACAGGGCTTCTGCGCTTTGTGAACAGCAGGTAGACGATCGTACCGATACCGGCGCCGAACAGGGCTGCCGCAACGTCTGTCTCAAGGCCATAGTTCGAAACGAGCATCGGCACGAGCAGCGTTGCCGCCATGATGGCGATCATCTGCTGGAACGCAAAAACCAGGGTCTTGCTGAACTTGGGCTTGTCAGCCACGTCGTAGATCAACTTCAAAATGTATCTCTCCCTTGTTTTTTATCATCCGGTATTCTATCACAGGGGACTTCAAAAGTCAACGAATTATGACCGATAAATGAACGCTTTGTAAAAGTTTGTAGAAGTTTGTAAAAAAAGCTCTCCGACGACGCCGGAGAGCCATAATTATTGACTATTGCCCTAGGTTTTATCCGTTCTTCTGCGGTTTGTAGCTGACCGTGCCGCACAGGCGGTCGCCCGCGTCGCCCGCCGCCGTGTAAATATAGCCCTGCTCGTTGAGCGGGCCGGGCGCGTAGTTCGCCGCATACACCTTGACGTCCGGATGCTTCTCATACAGCAGCTTCACGCCGACCTCGGAAGCAAAGATACACATGAATTTGATGTTCGAGCAGCCGGAATCCTTGACAAACTGGATGGCTGCGTCTGCGCTGCCGCCGGTTGCAAGCGCCGGATCCACAACAATGATCGGGCCGCCCGAAGCGTCCACCGGAAGCTTGAAATAATACGTCTGCGGCTGAAGCGTCTCCTCATCGCGATACAGGCCAATATGGCCGACCTTTGCCGTCGGAGACAGAGCGCGCAAACCGTCCACCATGCCGAGACCGGCGCGCAGAATCGGGACGATGGTAAAATCCTCGGCAAGCACCGGCGTCGTGATCTTCTGCAGCGGCGCCTGAATCTCCACATTCTTCGTTTTCAGCTCCTTGAGCGTCTCGTAACCCATGAGCATGGCAAGCTCCTTGACCAGCTCGCTGAACTCCTTTGAGCCGGTATTCACATCGCACAAGTGGCTGACCTTGTGCTGGATCAGCGGATGCGAAAAAACCGTTAGGTTGGAAAGATATTCTTTCATGATACAAGCTCCCTTTCATACCGATACGACGTACGGCTGTTTTGCATATCATAGCACAGTTTCCCGGCAAAAGCAACCGAAAATCGACTGATTCTTCCCCGCTTGACGGCGAAACGCAAAGATGCTACAATCGTCTCAAAACCAACGGAAAGAAGTGGACAACGGATGGCTGTGATCCTCGTAAGCAGCTGCCTGCTCGGCTGCGCGTGCCGCTATAAAGGCGACGACTGCAAAAATGAAAAAATACTGAAGCTTGCCAAAGAGCATGTTTTGCTCGGCGTATGCCCGGAACAGATGGGCGGCCTTGAGACGCCGCGCGATCCCTCAGAAATCGTCGGCGATAAAGTTCTGTCCTGCGCCGGACGCGACGTGACCGCCCAGTACCAAAAGGGCGCGGAAGCGGCGCTGTACCTTGCAAAGCTCAATCATGTTGACTTTGCAATTCTGAAAGCAAAAAGCCCCTCCTGCGGTAAGGAGCTGATTTACGACGGCACCTTTACCGGCAATAAAGTCCCCGGCAACGGCGTGACTGTCTCGCTGCTGCTTGAAAACGGCATTCCCGTCTATACGGAGGATGAGCTGGATCAGCTCCCCTTGTAAAGCAAATCTCCTTGACACGTAAGTACCCGTCGGAAACGCTTCTGGCGGGTTCTTTTCATTCTGCGTGCTGCTCTGAAACCAGACGGCCGAACAGAACCGGCTCGGCCAGCGTATCGAGCTGCGTTTGCAGTCTTTCACCGCCCACCGCAGCCAGCAGACGGCTTGCACCAGAGACAAAAGATGTACCATCTGCAAGCGCCTGTTTCGACGGCTGCTCCGAAAGCTCTATGCGCACGGTCTCCGGCGTCAGAAAAAACAGTTTCATGTACCGTGTGCTCGCCTGCTCGAGAAGCGCGATCCGGAGCTTCAGCACCGGCACACCGTCTTCATCCTGCGTCCAAACGCCCGACACCGCAGCGAGCTGCTCTTCGCCGTTCGCACAGACCACACCGCGCGCAGGCACCGAAAAGCCGACAGCCAGCGTATTTTTCTCTATCCCCTCCGCAATCGTAATGTAAAGCGCATCATCTTTACAAGTGAAACTTACAGCGCTGATGCCGGTCGTATAGTTGTTTTCGAGAACCTGCACAAACAGCGGCAGAAGCCGCGCTGTGCCGGATTCGATCGCATAGCTTTTTCCGTCGAGCCGCGCGTTCTGTTCTTCGCAGAGCTTTCGCGCTGGCCAGCGGCTAAAGACGGCGTCCAGTCGCATTTTATCTTCTTTTTCCCGCAGAGACGGACTTTCCAGAAGCCGAATGGCTCGCTGCAGCTTGCGAAACGCGCGCGGATTGGGCGGCAGGCGCTCCGGAAAAGCAGCTTTCCCGCCGAAATACGTCTCGCAGAGCGTCAGAAACGCGGATTTTCCGAACATGCGGTTTGCCCCCGCCGTCGACACAATCACCAGATCGAGGTCGGGAAGAACCAGGATGTTCTGCCCGAACAGGCCGTTGAACATCATGGATCCGGACCGCGCCCAGAGCCAGCACTGCCAGCCATAGCCGTAATCGCTCATCTCCTTGGGTGGGTCACTCTGCCGCGTGCGCATTTCCCGGATAAATCTTTGGCTGACAAGTTGTTTGCCTTGCCACTCTCCGCTGTTCAGAATGAGCTGCCCGAGCTTTGCCATATCCTCGGGCAGCAGATACAATCCCCAGCCGCCCTTCTCTATGCCAAGCGGGCACGTCTCCCAATAGAATTGCCGAATGCCCATCGGCCCAAAGAGCCGTGTGCGGAGAAAATCCGAAAGCGTTTCACCGGTTTTCGCACAGATCGCCGCCGAAAGCATATAGGTATTCATGCTGTTATACTGGAATGCTTTGCCCGGCTCAAACTGCGGCGCAGAATCGAGAAAGCCACGCACCCAATCGGTCTGTGTCGCGGATGAGATCTCGCTGAACGAAGCGCCGCTCGTCATCGAAAGCAGGTGGCGCACCGTCAGGTTCCGGTAGCGAACGCGCGCGAGCGGTGAGGCTTTCTCTGCAAAGATATCGACTATTCGCTCCTCCGGGGACAGCTTGCCTTCGTCCATCAGAATACCGACTGCAAGCGCTGTGACCGTTTTGCAGAGTGAATGCGTGACGTGCCAAATTTCCCGGTCATACGGCGGAAAGCTGCATGCGGCAACCACCTTTCCATGCCGCAGAACGGTCAAGCTGTGCAGATGGTTCGTCTTATCTGCCGCGCGCTGCAGGAATTCCTGCACGTAGGCGCTCGGCACGCCTACCTCCTCCGGTGTGCAGCGCGGGAAACGCCCGACACTTTCCGGCTGCGATGAAAACGGCGCCTTTTGCACACGCATCGGCAGAACGGCCACCTCCGGTTTTTGTTCCGAAAGCCGCAGAAGCAGCTCTGCCGTACGCTTCACCGTCAAAAGATCCATGAAGTCCACCCCTTTGCACACTGTCTATCCGCAGTATGCCCGCGTTTTCGGGGAATATCAAAGGCGGCGTGAAGCTTCTGCCCCACACCGCCTGTTGTGCGATTCTTTACTTTTCGTCGAAGAATGCCTTGAATCCCTTATACGCCATGTAAACGTCGAGCTTCGAGACAACCTCAAACGGCGCGTGCATGGAGAGAACCGGCACGCCGATGTCGAGCACGTCGACGTTGAGATTCGCGATATACTTCGCAACCGTTCCGCCGCCGCCCTGATCGACTTTGCCGAGCTCGCCGATCTGCCAGAGCACGCCGGCATCGTCAAAGATGCGGCGGATCTTGCCGACAAACTCCGCGTTTGCATCGGACGTGCCGCCTTTACCGCGCGAGCCCGTATACTTCGCAACGCCGAGGCCGCCGTTTATGTAGCAGGAATTCTGCGCCTCATACGCGGACGCATAATGCGGGTCGTATGCCGCCGTGACGTCCGCCGAAATGCAGGTGGATTTCGAGAGCACGTGGCGCGGCTCCTCTCCCTCCGCCTGCGCGAGGTCGGCGATGAAATAGCGCATGTATTCGGAATTCAGGCCCGTGTTGCCGTCGCTGCCGGTCTCCTCCTTATCGGTGAGCACCGTGATGACGGTCTGAACCGGGTTCTTGCAGTTGAGGATCGCCTCCAGCGCCGGATACGCGCAGACACGGTCGTCGTGGCCGTATGCGCCGACGAGGCTGCGGTCAAAGCCGATGTCCGTTGCCTTGAATGCCGGGACAAACTCGATCTCTGCGGAGATGAGGTCCGCCTCGACAATGCCGTACTTCTCGTTGAGAATACGCATGACGTTGAGCTTATATGCGTCCTTCACTTCCTCATCGCGAACCGGACGGCTGCCGATCAGGATGTTGAGATCCTCACCGGTGAACGCCGAGCCAAGCGGCTTTGCAGCCTGATCCTGACCGAGGTGCGGCAGAATATCCGTGATCGTGAACTGCGGGTCGCCCGGCTCCTCGCCGACACAGACCTGCACGCTCGTGCCGTCGCGCTTAATAATCACGCCGTGCATCGCGAGCGGGATCGCCGTCCACTGGTACTTCTTGATACCGCCGTAATAGTGCGTCTTGAGATAGACCATCTCCGTCGACTCATAGAGCGGGATCGGCTTTAAGTCGATGCGCGGGTTGTCGATATGCGCCGCCGCAATGCGGACGCCGTTTTTGCAGCCCTCTTTGCCGATGATCGCAAGGCAGATGGACTTGCCGCGGTTGTTGTAATACACCTTGTCGCCCGGTGCGTACTGATGCTTCGGATCAAACGGGACGAAGCCGTGCTTTTCGGCCGCTTTCACCGCATAATCCACAGATTCGCGCTCGGTTTTTGCGCTGTCGAGAAACGCCTTGTAGCCCTCGCAGAACTTATCCGCTTTTTCGATCTTCTCGTCTGAGACCTTGAAAAAGCCGTTCTTTCTCGGGTTGAGGAGTTCTTCGGCCAGCTCTTTTGCGGACTTTGCCGCTGCTTTTTTAGCCATTTCCTATTCCCCCATATAATTCTTCATAGGTTTCTTTATACTGAAGGACTTTCTGGACGTAGAGCCGCGTTTCGTCAAACGGAATCGACTGAAGCGTGATGCCGTCCTCGGAGTACGCGCCGTCCGAAAGCCACGACGTAACATTTCCCATCCCCGCGTTATAAGCGCAGAGCGCGACACGGAGGTCGCCGTATTCATTGAGCAGGAGCCGCAAAAGCGCACAGCCGAAGCGGATATTCACCGCCGGGTCAAACAGCGCGTCCGTATCGTATTCACCGCCAACGTGCGACTGCATCCACTCGAAGGTATCCGGCATGAGCTGCATCAGGCCGAGCGCGCCGACCGGAGACTCCGCCTTCGGGTCGAAATTGCTCTCCGCCTTGATGACCGCGTAGACGAGGCTTTCCTCAAGTTCATACGCCTTTGCCTGCTCGGAGACGATGCGGCTGTATTTTTTCGGGTAGGCAAGCCGCTCCACATCCGGCTGCACCAGGCGCAGCGCAAAAAACGCGAACACCAAAAGCGCGGCTGAAACGAGCAGCACCGCGGGCCACCTGCGTATTTTCTTGTGCCTTTTTCTCAATTTGCTTCACCAGTATGCGCGCAGCCGAGTGCCGCGAGCATCATATCCAACTCTGTTTCGGAGACGGACACCGTGTTATCCAACACAAAATCCGACCGGTCGGCATAAAATGCATCCGTCTGTTGGGCGTGCATCCGGCGCTTCGCCTCCACTTCGGTCAGACCGTCGCGCTGCATGATGCGCTGCATGCGCACCGATTCCTCGGCAACGACGGATACCACGCGGCGGCAGAGCCGATCCGCGCCCGCCTCAAAAAGCGTCGGCGCATCGAGTACAATGAGCCTTGCGCCCGCCCTGCGGCGCGCGTCGATCTCCGCGCACAGGCGGCTGTAAATCACAGGATGTGTGATGCGGTTCAGCGTCGCCGCGGAAGCTTCATCCGCAAAGGCGCGGTTTGCAAGCAGACGGCGGTTCAAACGGCCGTCCGGCTCTATAATATCACGCCCGAAGGCTTTTTGCAACTCCTCGAGGCACGCGCCGCTGTACAGTGCCGGATCGCGCGTCACGCCGTCGCAATCGATCACCGTGCAGCCGCGTTCAGCGAGTATTTTGGATACCGTCGATTTTCCCGCGCCTGTCTGCCCCGTCAAGCCGACGATCATCTCGTCGCGCGGCACAAGCACGCGAAACGCCGCCGCACGGATCAGGCGGTTATAGACCGCGAGTCCCACGCCGGTTTTCCGCGGCATGCGCGCGTAAACGGTCTTCGCGCCGATCTCGTCGAGCGTATGGAGCGCCGCAAACAGGCAGTGCGCCTGAGAAAGCGCGTCCTCCGCGCGACCGAACGGCACGCAGGGGCATGAAAGTAGCTTTTCTTCGCCCTCAAAGCAGAGCGCGGTCGCGTCCGGCTGCGCATTCACAAACGCGGCGTATTCCTCAAGGGAGGCGTCCACAATTGTGATGTCCGCCTTGGGCGCGTAGTGCTTGTATTTCATGCCTGGCGACGAAACGCGCGCGTTTTCAGCGGGCTTTTCGAGCACCGCGCGGTCGACCTCCACCGTGCCGAGCACCGCGCGGAGCTGCTCAACAGAGACACCGCCCGGCCGCAGCACGCGCGGTATCTCCGTCACGACCGTGATGACCGTCGATTCCACGCCGACCGCGCAATCACCGCCGTTCACGATGGCGTCCACACGGCCCGTCAGATCGTCGCAGACATGCTCGAACACTGTGGGACTCGGAAGGCCGGAAAGGTTTGCCGACGGCGCCGCCAGCGGAACGCCCGCCGCGCGGATGATCGCCTGCGCCGCCGGATGCGACGGCATGCGTACAGCCACCGTATCGAGCCCGCCGGTCGTTTCCTTCGGCACGAGCGGGGACTTCTTCATGATAATCGTAAGCGGGCCGGGCCAAAACGCCTCGGCGAGCTTTCGTGCCGCCTCAGGAATCTCCGTGACGAGCGGAGGCAGTTCCTCCATCGACGTAATATGGACGATCAGCGGGTTATCGGAAGGCCTGCCCTTGACCTTATAAATCTGCGCGGAAACCGTGGGGTCCAGCGCGTTGCCCGCAAGGCCGTAAACCGTCTCGGTCGGAATGGCGACAAGCCCGCCGCGGCGCAGGATCTCCCCCGCCGCCTTTATATCGTATTCTTTTCCTGCATCCAGTATGCGTGTATCCATGTTCATCCGTTTTCCATGCTTTCTTTGAGCTTTTCGGCGCGATCCGCCGCCGTCAGCGCATCGATGATCTCATCGAGATCGCCATTCAGAACATCCTCGAGCCGGTAGAGCGTGAGCCCGATGCGGTGATCGGTCATGCGGAGCTGCGGGTAATTGTAGGTGCGGATCCGCTCAGAACGGTCGCCGGTACCGACCTGACTCTTACGGTTCGCGGCGATCTCCTGATTCTGCGCCTCGATCTTCGCGTCGAGCAGACGCGCGCGCAAAACGCGCAGCGCCTTGTCCTTATTTTTGTACTGGCTCCGCTCGTCCTGGCACTCGACGACCGTGCCGGTCGGCAGATGCGTAACGCGAATCGCGGAGGAAGTCTTGTTGATATGCTGGCCACCCGCGCCGCTCGAGCGGAACGTATCGATCTGCAGATCCTTCGGGTCGAGCTCAAACTCAACCTCGTCGGCCTCCGGCAGCACAGCGACCGTCGCCGTGGAAGTGTGGATGCGCCCCTGCGTCTCCGTTTCCGGTACGCGCTGGACGCGGTGGACGCCGCTTTCGAATTTCAGCCGCGAATACGCGCCGTCGCCGTCGATCGTGAAGCTGACCTCCTTGAAGCCGCCGAGCTCCGTCTCGTTCAGGCTGACGATCTCAGTTTTCCAACCGCGCTTTTCGGCGTACATCGTGTACATGCGGTAAAGGTTGCAGGCGAAGAGCGCCGCCTCCTCGCCGCCCGCGCCGCCGCGAATCTCGACGATGACATTCCGCTCATCGTTCGGGTCGCGCGGGAGCAGCAGAATTTTGAGCTCCTCCGCCGCCTTTGCTGCCGCGTCGCGCGCTTCGTTCAACTCCTCCACTGCCATCTGGCGCAGCTCCTTGTCGGACTCGGGATCGTCGAGCAGCATCTGCGCACCCTCGATATCAGATTCTGCCTTTTTCAGCTCGCGGTATTTCTCCACGATTGGCGTGATTTCCTTGTGCTCCTTCATCAGCGCCTTGTACTGCTCGCGATCCGCCGCCACGGCAGGATCGTACAGTTTTAAATTCAATTCTTCATATCGGTTCTCAAAAACCGTCAGATTTTCAAACATCGTTTTCTTTCCTTTCTGAAATCAGTTTACATAACTAAGCTCAAAAAGGAAGCTAACGCTCGTCTCCGGCACTCTCGCGCAGGATCTTCCGGATATTTTTCTCACACTTGTGGCGGGGCACCATGACTTCTCTGCCGCAGCCGGTGCAGCGGATCTTAAAATCCGCGCCGACGCGCAGCACGTCAAACACATTGCTCCCGCAGGGGTGCGTCTTTTTCATTTGAAGCTGATCTCCAACCCGGACGTCCATGTGTCCTCCCACCTTTCGCTGATTCTAAGCCCTAATTATAGCATAGAAACTAAAAAAAATAAAGCGATTTCCGAAATTGTTCAGAAATCGCTTGTTTTTTATTGTCTTACCTCAGGTAGAGAGCTGAATGCCGCCCTTTTTCAGACTGAACGTCAGCGCCATGGCGACGCCGTATGCCGCAGCGACGGAGATAACGTCCTTCACGAGATACGGTGCGGAAGCGATGAGGAACGACTCGAGCGGTCCCGTGCCCGAAATCACGGCGAACTGGATGGAGCCGAGCAGGTGGCACGCCGCAAGCCCGGCAATGCCGAGAACGATCGCGAGCACGCGGTGGTTCATTTTGAGTCCCACACCGCAGAGCGCCGCCATCGGCAGAAAACCCCAGATGTAGCCGCCAGCAAGGCCGACGAGCGAGCCGACGCCGCCGGAGAAGCCGGCAAAAACAGGCAGCCCTACCGCGCCAAGCGCGATATAGACCGCCGTCGCGAGCGTGCCGCGCTTCCAGCCGAGTGCGTAACCGCAGAGCGCGACCGCAAAGGTCTGCATCGTCACCGGGATGCCGGTCGGCAGCGGAATCGAAATCTGCGAAAGGACGGCGAGCACGGCGGCAAAAACGCCGACCATGACGATCTGGATGATTTTTTCACGATTGCTTTTCATTTTGTATCCCTCATTTGCAAACTAAAACCCTTTGTGCAGCTGTACCTCGCCCGCTGAAAACGCGCGTTCCTCGCCGTTTTCCAGCCGGACGAGCAGGTGCGCTTCGTCCGAGATGCCAGTCACGACGCCGCGGTATTCATCATTGCCGAGCGAAAACGTGACGGTTCTGCCGGTCAAAAATGAACGACGCTTGTACTCTTCGATGAACGAGCCGCTTTCCAGCTCGCCGTACAGTGCGAAAAACCGGCTGACAACAGCGGCCGCCAAACGGCTGCGCATTTCCACTGGACACGGGCCGTCAAACAGCGCGCCGGCAATCGAGCGAATTTCCTCCGGAAAACCGCCCTCCGGCTCCGCGATGTTGATGCCAATGCCGAGCACCGCCCAGTTCAACCCGCCGTTCTCGAAATCAATCGAAGCTTCGGTCAGAATGCCGCAGATCTTTTTGCCGTTCAGGTAAACGTCGTTGACCCACTTGATCTGCGGGCTCAGCCCTGTGACGCTTTCAATCGCCTGACAAACGGCGACCGCCGCCGCTGTCGTGATAAACAGCGAACGCTCCGCCGTGCAGGACGGTCTGAGCAGCAGGCTGAGATAGATGCCCGTACCGACCGGTGAATGAAACCGCCGCCCGAGCCGCCCCTTGCCCGCCGTCTGCGACTCGGCGATCAGAACGGCGCCCTCCGGCGCGCCCTGTTCCGCCTCCGCCTTAAGCACGGTGTTTGTCGAGGTCACCTCGCGGCGCACGTCGAGCTGCACGGGGAAATCGGTTTCGAGCCAGCGAGACACGCTCTGCACGGAGAGCACATCACTGTCTGCTGTGAGCGTATAGCCGCGCTTCGGCACGGCTTCGACCTTATAGCCGGATTCCTCCAGCTTCTTGATCGCCTTCCAGACGGCATTTCGGGAAACGCCGAGCTGCGCTGCGATCTCCTCGCCGGAGAGATACTGTCCGCGGTTGTTTTCGAGAAAGTCTAAAACTGCATCCTGTATACGCATACAAAATCCTTTCCGGCAAGCGCCGGTCATTGAAAATTTTCGTTCTCAGTTTAGCACAACGTGCCCGATTCGTCAACCTATTTTTATATTTCGGTTGACAATCGTGGTGACAAAAAACCTGCCGGCACCAAAACCGACAGGCTTTTCTTTCATATATCGCTCAATGCAGGCGGAAATCGCCCGCTGCGAGCCGTTTTTGAATCAACGCCGCGCTTTCCTCAAGCGACTGACCCGAGGTGTTCACCGCATGATCCTCATACGCGCCGAGGGACGCCATCATCTGCCACATGCTACGCACGACCGTCTCATCCAGCGGGCATTCCTCCTGCTTTGCGCGTTCCGCCGCCCGGCGAACCGTTGTCTGCTCATCGGGGCGCAGGACGATATAGCGGACGTCGATGCCGCTTTCGGCGATCTTTCGCCACGGCTCGAGAAACCACGGTCCTATGACGCCGTCTACATAGACCTCATACCCACCCTCAGCAAAGCCTACAGCGCTCGCCGCCATCGCTTCGATGACGATTTCATTTTGGTCGCCGCTGCCGTCCTGCCACGGCTCGATATAGCCCTTGCGGATGTATGAATAGAAATCATCTGTGTGGAAATGCACCGCGTGTGCCTGCTTGGACTGCTCCGCCAGCAGGCGGGAAAGACTGGTTTTCCCCGTGCCGCAGGCGCCCGAAATCAAAACAATGCGCGCTGTCATGGTGACTCCCTCCTGTTGGGCTTCTCTTACTTCTTAAAGCCGTCCTTGAGGGAAACGGAACGGTTAAAGACAAGATGCTCCGCCGTGGAATCGCGGTTATCCGCACAGAAGTAGCCCTGACGCATGAACTGGAAGCTCTCGCCCGGCTTTGCCGATTTGAGGCTCGCTTCCACCTTGCAACCGGTGAGCACCTGCAGGGAATCGGGGTTCAGCACCTCGAGGAAGTCGTACGCGTCGGGGTCCTCGACCGTGAACAGGTTGTCGTACAGGCGAATTTCGGCATCCAGCGCGTTCTTCGCATCGACCCAATGGATCGTCGCGCCCTTGACCTTGCGGCCGTCCGCAGGATTGCCGCCGCGGCTCTCGGGATCATATTCCGCATAAATCTCCACCACGTTGCCTGCGTCGTCCGTCTTGCAGCCGGTGCAGCGGATGAGATACGTGCCCTTTAAGCGGCACTCCGGGCCGTTCGGATACAGGCGCTTGTACTTCGGGACAGGCTCCTTGAGGAAATCCTCCGCCTCGATATACAGCTCGCGGCCGAACGTGACCGTGCGCATGCCGTCCTCCGGACGGTTCGGGTTATTTTCCACCTCGAATTCCTCGGTGAGGTCCTCGGGGTAATTCGTCAGAATGAGCTTCACCGGGTGCAGCACGCCCATGACGCGCTTTGCGGTGAGGTTCAGATCCTCGCGCAGGCAATGCTCGAGGAAGCTCAGCTCCACGGTGGAGTTGACCTTCGAGACGCCATTGCGCTCGCTGAAATTGCGGATGGACGCCGGGGTATAGCCGCGGCGGCGCAGGCCGCAGATCGTCGGCATTCTCGGGTCGTCCCAACCGCTGACATAGCCGCCCTCCACGAGCGCGCGCAGCTTGCGCTTGCTCATAACGGTGTTGTTGATGCCGAGACGCGCAAACTCGATCTGACGCGGCTTCGAGGGCAGCGTCACGTTGTTGATGACCCAGTCATACAGCGGGCGATGATCCTCGAACTCGAGCGAGCAGAGCGAATGCGTGATGTGCTCCATCGCGTCCTCGATCGGGTGCGCGAAGTCGTACATCGGATAGATACACCACTTGTCACCCGTGCGGTGGTGCGGCAGATGGTTGATGCGGTAGATGACCGGATCGCGCATATTGAAGTTGCCGGAAGCGAGGTCAATCTTCGCGCGGAGCGTCATTTTGCCGTCCTCAAATTCGCCGGCGCGCATGCGCTTGAACAGGTCGAGGCTCTCCTCCTTCGGACGGTCGCGATACGGGCTCTGCGCGGGCGTGTTCAGGTCGCCGCGCATCTCGCGCATCTGCTCGGGTGTCAGCTCACAGACGTACGCGAGCCCCTTTTCGATCAGCTCCACCGCGCCGTTGTACATCTCCTCGAAATAATCGGAGGCATAGTAGAAGCGGTCGTCCCAATCGTAGCCGAGCCAATGAATATCCTCTTTGATCGCATCGACGTACTCTACGTCCTCCTTCGTGGGGTTCGTGTCGTCCATGCGCAGGTTGCAGATGCCGTTGAAGCGCTCAGCCGTGCCGAAGTCGATGTAGATCGCCTTCGCGTGGCCGATATGCAGGTAACCGTTCGGCTCCGGCGGGAAACGCGTGTGCACGGTCATGCCCGCGCAGCGGCCGCCCTCGCCGATATCTTCAATTACAAAATCATCGATAAAGCTGGTGCTGATCTCCTCGGAGACCGGCTCTCTCTTGATATCTTCACTCATATGGGTTCCCATACCTTTCCTGTTTTACCCGATTTTTTCCAATCCGACATGCAGGCGGCGGAGCGCCTCTTCGCGGCCGAGCACCGCAAGGATCTCCATTGCGCCGCCGGGCGTGACAGTCTGGCCTGCCGCCGCGATGCGTACCGGCCAGAGCAGCGTGCCGTTCTTGACACCGAGCGTCTGAGCGAGCGCGATCAGCGCATCGTGGATCGCGTCAATCTGCCAATCCGAAACGGCGGTGAGCGTCTCAATCGCCGCTTTCAGCATGACCGGCGCGTTCTCGAGCGTCGCCTTGCTCTTTTTGTTGACAAACAGCTCTGCGCTGTATTCCGGCAGCGTCTTAAAGAACGCGAGAAGCTGCGGAATCTCGTTGAATTTCGAAATGCGCGGCTGGAGGATCGCGTCGAGCACCGCCCACGGCTTTTCCGCATCGCCGAACACTTCGCGATAATACGGCATCGCGTGCGCGCGGAACGTCTCTGCGTCCATGCGGCGGATGTATTCGCCGTTGAACCACAGCAGCTTGTCGTAGTCGAAGACGGCGGGCGACTTGCTGATACCATCAATGGAAAACGCCTGCTCAAGCTCCTTGAGCGAGAAAATTTCCTGATTGTCCTTCGGGCACCAGCCGAGCAGCGCGATGTAGTTCGTGATGACCGGCGCGAGGTAGCCGTCCTCCAGAAGTCCCTGGAAGCTCGTCGAGCCATGGCGCTTCGAAAGCTTCGAGACGGAGCCGTCCTCGTTCTTGCCCATAATCAGCGGCAGATGCACGTAGACCGGCTTCTCCCAGCCGAACGCCTCATAGAGCAGGTTGTACTTCGGCGTGGAGGTCAGATACTCGCAGCCGCGGACAACGTGCGTGATGTGCATCAGGTGATCGTCGATAACATTCGCAAAATTGTACGTCGGATAGCCGTCCGATTTCAGCAGCACCTGATCCTCGATTTCCTTATTCTCAATCGTGATCGTGCCGTATACGGCATCGTCAAACGAGGTCGCGCCGTCGAGCGGAACGCGCTGTCGAATGACGTACGGCGTGCCTGCTGCGAGCAGACGCTGGATCTCCGCCTCGGGCAGATCGCGGCAATGGCGGTCGTAACCGCCGAACTCGCCCTCGCCGTGAATGGACTCGAGCCGCTCCTTTGTGCAGAAGCAATAGTACGCCTTGCCCTCACGGACGAGCTGCTCCGCATAGGGCTTATAAATGTCCTTGCGTTCGCTTTGGATGTACGGGCCGTACTCGCCGCCGCAGTCGGGGCCTTCGTCGTGCTGCAGGCCAACTTGCTGCAGCGTGTTGTATATAACATCGGTCGCGCCTTCCACATAGCGCTCCTGGTCTGTATCTTCAATTCTGAGCACGAACGTACCCTGTTGGGACTTTGCCACAAGGTACTCGTACAGCGCCGTTCTGAGGTTGCCGACGTGCATAAAACCGGTCGGGCTCGGCGCAAAGCGTGTGCGTACCGTCACAATAACGACCTCCTTGGTGATTCCATGTAATATAGAGTTTATTATATATCCCCGTGGGAAAATTTGCAATAAAAAAATCGGGAAAAAGCGCGCTTTCACGCGTCTTTCCCGATCTCTCACGACTGGCCCTTCAGATACAGCACGTATTCCTCGAGGCACATATTGAGCGACTGCATCGCCTCGGCGTGCTCCCGGCCGACATAGCGGTAATGCCACGATTCATAGTCGATGCCGGTAATATCCACCTTATCCTCCGGATAGCGCTCCACAAAGCCGTATTTCGCGGCGTTCTTCTGCAGCCATGCGTATGCCTCCGTGTTCCGGAAATCGCTGGACACATCGTTGAAATCAACCGCAAGACCGGTATGGTGCTCGCTGTGCCCCGGTTCCTGGATCGTCAAGCGCGCATTCTCATAAGCGTCCTCGCGCGTCAACCCGTCGCGCATCCGGTTCTGCACGGCGTTTTCAAGGATTTCCTCCTGATCCTCCACACTGCGGTACCCGGAAGCAAGCCAGAGCGAAACATGCGCCGCATAGGCGTCGTCGAGCAGCATGCAAAGTTCGTCATAGATTTTGAAATTCACCTGTATATTGGAATACAGGCGCGGGGTCATCTCATAGTTTTCGGGAAGCGGAACCTTGTCGTTGACCAGCACGAGCCGCCAATCCGAAAGCTGCTCAAAGTCTGCGCCGAACGGATTGGGCGTGCTGGTCGGCTCCGATGTGCGCGTTTCCGATTCCGCCGGTGCAGTCGCCTCCACCGGCTCCGTGCGCACAGGATGCGAAGAAAGCAGCGCCGTAATCACCAGCGCGGCCAACACGCCGAACGCGATGGTCAGAAGCGTCTTCGCCTGTTTGCGCCGCGCGACCGCGTACATTCTTTTGTTTTTTCTGCTTGCTGCGTGTCTTCCCGCCATGCAAGAACCGCCTTTCCTCTTCGGGCGAAAAGTTTCCGCCGAATAATATTGAAAGTATACCACACGCGTGCTATACTATTCCATAGCTTTTACAAAACTTTTTCAGAATTTATCGGCAAACCGCTGCCAATCTCCCTTTATCCTGAACACACCGGATACCGGTGTGTTGTGACGCTGCTACCGAATTTTTTTTGCATCCATGCTTTGAAAGGAGCGCATCCTGTTTTGAAAAAAGTATTTATCCGCGGAAATCGCGGCGATTTCCCGAACTACGAAGCGGCGCTGGCCGCGTGCGGCGTGGAGGCAGTGCTTTCGATGTGCCTTGCAGACGCTGAAAGCTGCGATGGGCTGCTTGTGCCAGGCGGCGCGGATGTCAATCCCGTGCTGTACGGGCAGGAGAACACGGCAAGCCGGGGCATAGACGATGACCGCGACCGCGACGAGATCGCGCTGATCCGCCGCTTTTTCGAGCTGTATAATCCCGTGCTCGGTATCTGCCGCGGGCACCAGGTCATCAATGTCGCGTTCGGTGGCGATCTGATTCAGGACGTCGCTGAGCCCGACCACCACAACGCGCTCGGCAGCGCGGGCGACAACATCCACACCGTCCGTGCCACGCACCCGTTCATGCGGGAGCTTTACGGCGACGTTTTCCCCGTCAACAGCGCGCACCATCAGGCAGCCGGACGACTCGGCGAGGGGCTGCTTTCGACCTGCGTCAGTGACGACGGCGTGAACGAAGGCTTCATCCACGAAAACGGGCGCGTGATCGGCGTGCAGTTTCACCCCGAACGCATCGGCTTTCAGCACCGCCGCCCCGACGCGGTGAACGGCGAAAAGCTCTTTGCAGCTTTCCTCCGCCTGCTGTGAGCCTCATCCAGTATACCACTGCAATCGTGAACATTCTGCCGAAACCACGAATCTGGCTCTATTTTCCTCTCCCCCGCACGCCAAAACACACGAAATGTGTTTTTCCGCAAAAAACATCTTGCTTTTTTCCCACACATCGTGTATAATCATTTGTGTTGCCCGGGTGTAGCGCAGTTTTGGTAGCGCGCTTGAATGGGGTTCAAGAGGCCGCAGGTTCAACTCCTGTCACTCGGACCAGGTTTAGACGTCACTTTTGATACAAAATGGCGTGAGAAAAACTCCCGATTTTTCGGGGGTTTTTCTTTATGTCTGCACCAATTTTTCTAGGAACAATATAAACACAGGGTTAGAAAATGAGTGTTTTTCTAATCACTGCTATAGACTCAGTATCAGTTGCACCAATTTTATGAGAACTAGAGTTCTGTGAGGCTATATGAGTAGAAAAGAAGCAAGAAAAAAGAGCGGTCAATTGCTGGCCGCTCATATTTTGTGGTATATAGTTTGCCTGAGATTAGATTGTGATTTTTATCCTCTCGCCATTCTTAAATTCAAAGTCAAGCGATTCTGTCTTCACGACTGCACGCTCTACTAAGTTGTTCCATTCTTGCTCTTTAAATACTGTAGCATCTTTGTGAATAAGAAAGAATCCTCAGCACCGCTACGGGTGTTGAGGATTTTTCCGTTGCAGAGATTTCTTGCTTTTATTGCTATGTCGGCGAATCAAATTAGGCCAAGATCGCAACAGAAAAGGACGCAGTAATGCGGCCTTTTCTGTCCGAGTTTCGTATTCAGTTCTTTTTCAGTTCTGCTCCGCACTTCACACAGAAGGTGCTGCCGGGTTTTACCGCAGCGCCACATTTTGTGCAAAAAGCACCGGCTTGCGTGGCAATTGGCTGAGAAGGCACGGAAGCTTGAAAACGGTCTGCCAGGTTGCCGGACGCAGGCTCATTCTTTTGGCTTCTTTTTGCGAATTGATTGGCCACCGCATCGGTCGCCTTATCGATGCCCTTGCCCAGCATATTCTCAAGAAAACGAATGACCAGGAAACAAACTACGCTTCCAAGGATCGCAACGATCACGCCAATTGGGACGCTTTCCGTATAGGCTCCAGCCGCCATACCAAACAAAATACCTAAGATGATGCCGTTATACGCATAAGTTCTACTTCTCATTTCTATTCCTCCATTATTTGAATCGGTCTGCTAAATTTTGTTTCTCGGATTCCCTATAGGCACCCGATGCTCTGTCTTTCATATCTTTACTTTTATCTGCCGCTTTTGCAATTGCGTTATAGACAAGTTTACAAATCACCATAAGCACTGCTACAATTGCGGCTAAAATTGCAAATTCTTTCATAAAAGTCCTCCGGTTTCTTTAGAAAATACTGCGCTTTGTCGTGATTTCATTCTTGACCGTAGACACTTGCGCATTCGGATCAAGTTGAACGAACATTTTCTCCACCATGGTCAGGAGCATATTCATTTCATTTTCAAAGGAAGGCCTTCCGTATTTTGTTTTCCAGCTATCAAACTCAAAGCGATACACGCTGTTTATCTCGGTTTGCTCCATGCAGCGAATACTCGCACTGAAATATATACCGGTAAATTTGACGGCTTTTGTATTTCCCTCCAACGAAGTACCGGTTTTCTTTAAATCCAATGCTTTTAAGGCTGTGGCATACTCTTCGTTGGGGATAGGACGAACAGTAAATATTTCCGCATATTCAACGAAATCACTTGCACGCTGGATGATTTTTCCCTGACCAATCAACCGCCCTTTCCACCATGCCGAGAAGCCAATAGCTACAACAATCAAAATAACCGCCGCAATAATTCCACCCATAATTTCTTCCTCCTTGTTTTTTATATTTCCCTATCATGATTCGACGGGAATCTCTTCATATGTACGCTCAACTTTATAGTCTTCACCGTTTGAAGCGTAAAATGCCATTTCCAATAGCTGACCAAATTCATTCATCTTGAAATGGCTCCCGGGCTGACCATCATTGCTAAAACCGTTAATTTCCCGGATAATACCGTTTTCTACGTCATAGACCTCATAATAGTCTTCATAATAGACCGTATTTCCGTCCACCTTTAAGACGCCGTCTTCCCCCGGAACAAAGTCAAAATAATTGTCGAACAGAAACACATAATTCGTATCTCCCTCGCGGCTACCTATGGGCATTCCATCCGGCGCATAGAGCCATTGCACGCTGGATTCCTCACCATCAGTTTCCATGGTTCCACGGACCTCAATATAGCCGTCATCATGAACGATGACTCTGTCATGTGAATAGTTCGTAATGGTTTCTGTCCCTTGACTGGTTATATGTACGGTTTTGGGAAAGCTGACCGATCGCGTTCTTTCCTCTGAAAATTTTCCGCAGGCAGTCAGCATTGCGATCGCAACGCACAGTATGACAAGCAATGATATAAACTTTTTCATTTTCATCGTAAAACACCTCGCATTTAATAATTCTTTTCCTCTTTATAAATCAATGGTTTCATCCTGCAACAGGTTTGGCCTGCGCGTACCGCAAACGCAGCAGAAATCCTCATCCGGCGGAAGTTCCCTGCCGCAGCCGGTACAGAATACCTTTGCATGACCCGGTTCAGCCCACGGCAGTTCCGGACGTCTTGTGCCACAGTTGACGCAAAATGTCTCATCCGGCAGCAATTCCCGACCGCAGTTGGGGCAAAACACCTTTTGTGCGGCGTCTGAAGCGCCAGCGCTCTGATAGACAGGCTGTCCGTAAGGCTGTCCATATGGTTGCGCAACAGGCATTTGGTAGACAGCCCTTTCCTTTTTATAGGGATGCGTCAGCCACCAGCCCAGAAGGAACGCCATAGGAATCAGGAACAGGACAGACAAACAGTATAAGTCGCTGCGCATAAAATAGATGTTTCCCACAAGATGCGCAAAGGCGATAAAGATGCCGAGTATGCCAGGCAGGAACCACAGCCTGTGCAGCCCACGCTTGTGCTCACCGTCCCCGGCGCACGGCGTGATCGTCATGAGGGTAAGGAGCAGATAGCATAGAATTTCCAGCACATAACAGCCGCAGATGCCAATTGCCCACATCATCGGGCCAAAATGAAGCTCATACTCATACACATCAAAAAAGCCCCGGGAGCCGCAGTTCAGAAGAAAACTCGTAAGCGTAAAAGCGGGCAAAAGTGCTTGGATTGCCAGCGCGCCTGCCAGAAGGCTGTTCCGCTTCCGCATGAACAGCAGAACCGCCAGCAGGATCATGCTGCCGATCAGCAGGACTTGGTAGAGGATATGGAGAACAGAGTAGGTGCTGCCAAACTCCACCACCATGCGGTAGCCGATTTGACTGTCCATCCAACCGCTTCTGACCCGCAGCCGATATAAATTGGTCAGGAGACCAAAGGCCAGGATCACCGCAAAAATAGATGCGATCGGAAATTTTAGTTTTTTTGTTTCCTTCATTTTTCTTCCTCCCAGGAATGTGATTAGAACACCAAGAATCGCGACCGCAGCCAGCAAAGCAAGCTGCAACCAATTTCCTGTCCCATTGACCGGAGAGATACTTCCGTCCGGGTTGACTTTTCCGCTGATTCTGTCTCCATCCATGACCAGCAGCTCCGGCGTCTGTTCCTTGCCGTCTGCCATGTTGGGATCGGGCAGCTCCACAGAAAACACCTGACCGGCTTTGAGCGCTACATCGGGATATTCCGCAGCGCCGTAGCCTTCGCCGGTCTCGTCAAAGGACATGGTCGACACCGACATTTCGCCGTCATCCGTCGCCGTGATCCGCAGGGAATACGCTTCCGGGCTGTCAAACACGCCGATGTGCTTGGAATTCTCCACCACCATCAGCGCCACCTCGGGGTACGCAGCAAGAAGCGCCTCATCCACCTGATTGTCCACAATCCGCCCGACGACCGCGCCGTCCTTCAAGACCTCCACGTCCACGGGGCAGTGAACTTCCCAGTAGGAATACGGGCTCTCGCACGATACGGCGCCCTCCACAATTGCCCGCAGATAGTTATCGATGATATGGTTTTTGGATGTTTCCAGATCATTCTCCCAGGAGAACCGATAGGCGAATCGATCCATATGTCCAAACTTTCCGTACATGGAATTTCCCGCTGCGGACAATGTGTCCCTTCCGTTCGGGCCGTAGGTGTCAAAGAAATTGTAAATGTTGTGGATATTCTGGTAGCCGGTCGTGACCGGAGTATCCACCTTGATGGAATCGATTGCACCATAGGTATAGGTAAAAATACGGGAAACATCGGTGTCCATGAAAATCCAACTATTCCCCGTCTCCGGATTGTTTGCCAGTGCGGCAATCAGATTTGCCGCAGCGCCGCCAAGGCTGTGCCCGGTAATGAAAAAGGCACGTGGCTTATCATACAGATCCTCATGGGCATTGGCGTACTTTTTCACGTCCTCCCAAACCTTTTTCTCAAAGTCTTCAACATAGTCGTAGGCCGTATAACCCAGAACATCTCTGTTCGCTTCCGCATAGTGATCCCCTATAAACTCATTTACAGTAAAGGAGCCCCGGACAACAATGAAGATGAGATTTGTCTCTTCACCGTTAAGCCGGATTGGCCTATGCGCTATGCTGTACGCATTGCCATCGCCAATTTCCTGACCCATGATTTCAACGCTGTTATCATAGTTGGAAGTCCAGATATTATCATCCTCTATGCCCATCTGATAGAAGAGCCGGCAGATTTCCTGCTCCCCTCTTCCGGCTGCCATACAGAGCATCGCGCCGAGCGTTGCCAATTCATTGTCGTACACATAGGCGGATTTCTCAAACAGGCTTTCTTTGAAATCCACGGATGCGCCGCCATAGCTGACCGGGGTTCCCGCCGCCTCCTCATCCTCCCTGCACCCCACATTCGATACCCACATATAGTCTCTGTCCGCCCACCAGCCATCCGGGTAATCCACGACAATCCTATCGCTCTCCAAATGATAGTAGATCGAACCGATGCCATTCTGGAAGGGCTCCGAGGCAGTGTGGCTGTCCTCTTTGCTCCAAACGAAATCACGCTCTCCATAGCCGCCGCTTTCATAGGCAAACATATATGTACCGCGCACCTCGACATCGTTTGACTCGCGGACAATAAACTGCTCGCCCTGATTTCCGTCATCGTATCGGTACACGCCGCACCAGCCTGCTGTGTCGTCCGCCCCACCCAAATATTGCATTTGATATCCGCAGGCTGTGAGGAAGTCGCCCCATCCCGTACTGTAAATGCTGCTGAAGGACTGCATGGGCATGGCGCCAAGCTCTGCTTCGGTCGCCGTGCGCAGGTATTCCACCTGTCCGTTCGCATTGAGCGTGTAGACATAGGCCGCTACGGCATACCCACTCGCGCCGTTTGTGATGATGAGCTCCGGGTAATTGTTCCCCGCAACGTTGTAAAGGCAGGCCTGCCTTTCAATCTTGTCGAAATATTCCTGCCCCGCCGCTCTAAACTGCCCGTTTAAGAGGAAATTCGCGAATTTGACATTCCATGGATTTGCGTCTATATCCTCCAGGCGTATGTCGGATTTCGGCGTCATACAGCCGACAATTTCCAAAACATCGCGTTCTGTTTCCGCCGAGGGGGCAAGCGTATACCCCACAGAGAGGATCATCGGCTGCTGCGGCACACCGTCCTGGCGGTAAAAGGCTACGATCCTGTTCAGGCTCGACTGGAACATCTCATGGGGCTCGAGATCAGTCATCCCGCAATAGTCGCTGTCATAATAGTACTGGCTGATGCTGAACCGGTATCCCCTGGTCTGTGCCGAAATCGCGGTTTCATCCGTGGCATCATACAGGCCGCGATCGTAAAAGTTGAGCACATTCGTCCCTTCAAAGCCGGTTTCCTCCCAGCGATATTTTTCCGCGAGGGCTTCCGGCAGCGTGATGTCAAACTCCCTGAAATGCTCGGTCTCCAGCGTAACCCCGTTCGACGCCGGAGCGGCACCGACGGACACCGGCAGGGAAAGCACGAGCAGCAACACCGCCAAAATTACAGATCGTTTTCTCTTCATTGTCTCCTCCCTTTTTACCTCCTGCAAAACTGCCGCACCGTTTTCTTAATTTTCGGCTTCGAGGTAAACAGTTATGACGTCTCCGGAAATCGTGTACGTTCCGCCGGACGAGATACCGGTTCCCACATAGGTGTAGGCAAAATGCGTGTCATCCATGACATAGGTATAATCCTGCCAGCTTCCGTCCTCTGCCCGCATCGTCATGGTGCCGTCTGCCTGCAGCTTGATAACACGGCGTACCGTGCTTCCATCGGGCAGAATAAGCTCCAGCGTCCATTCGCCCAGCATAGAGGTTATGTCAAATTCCGATTGATTGGTCTGCGTTGATGAATTCTCTGGAACCGCAATCCCCAGCTCATTCAGCATATTTACCATATCTATCTGGAGCGATTCCCTCATTTCTTCCTTTATGTTTTCAAAATCATCATAGTAGGCAAACTGGGTATTGGTGTAAAACTGGGTCTCCTCGCATTTTGTAAATTCCATCCCATCCGGAAGCTGGTTCATATAAAAGGCGTTGTTTTCATATTGATAGACTTCTCCAAATTCCCTATTCTCGTTGAAACCGTATAAATGAACATACACGGGATTTTGATCCAGAGAATCATATACCGGAACATACAGGTTTCCGCCATTTTGATAAAGGCAAAAGCTCATGGCAGCCTCATGAAACTCATCCCGGGTTTTTTGAGAAAAAAGTTCAACAAGCCCACCGTCCTCCACCGTAAATATTTCAATATACGGATAGATACCGTTTTCTTCCACGGTATAGAGTATCATCAGTTCGTCAGTGCCATCCTGATTAAAATCCTTCAGGTCAATTTTGAATACGCCTTGTGCGTAGAATTCATTATCGGATTCGCCAAAGGAAAGGTTGCCGTATCTTCCTATGAAGTTCTCTACCACATCCGCATACAATGCGGTTGTATTGACTGTATCCTGATCCTCCACTGAATCCTCCGCTGAGGCGTCCTGATCGGATTCTCCAAAATAAATTAACGATCCGCCTTGTTTATCCGGGAGGAAGCAGTTATATCGTTCACTAGTTGCATCACCCTGCATCCAGCACGCATCATTGGCACCGGCATGAATAAAGTTAGGAATCCCTTCAACCTCGTCAAAAATCGTTTCCTCCAGGGTCTCTGTATTGAGGAAGTGGAGGGTCATATCCTTATAATAGTAGAGTCCATTCTCGCATAAGGCAAATCGGTTATATGTGCTATCGTCATAAGATGTAAGCTTTTCGATCTCGCCGTCGTTGATGCTTAATCGGTAGATATTTTCCGAATCTGCATAATACAGATAGTCACCTTTGGGAATGAAGGGGTAATATTTCTCCCAGAAATCCAGCACGTCTTCATCGTCCCGCAATGGCACTTTCCCGATTTCCTCTGCCTCTCCGAGTACCCCTTCCTCAATATCACTATACATTCGGTACAGGGTTTCGCCCATGCGATTATTCTCTGTATCGGGAACAAAGTAATAATAGTATCCGTCGTTATACGCGACAAAGCAGGCAGGCCCCTGGATGGAAAGCAGAGTGTCGTATTCGAACATCCCACCGGTATTCAGATTCAACTGACAGAAGGAATATCTGTCGCTGAAGATGAGATAGTCTCCAAAGAAGTAAACCTCTTCCATTAGGGGCTGAAAATCGTCTCGATACAGTGACCTAGCATATCCAATGAAGTCCTCATAGCTTATAAGGGTGCCGTTTTCCTTGCCGTCTTTGCTGAGCCAATGAATTTCGAATTCTTCGTCGCCCTGCTCTGTGTAATTTGTGTATTCGATAAAACAGATTTTATCATTCCAGAGGAACATGCAGTGCATGGGATACATACTCCACCCATCGCCTTCAATTTCCTCTGCTTCATAGAGAATCTCCGGCTGTCCGCTCAGATCATTGCGGACCCGCTTAATACAGGGCGCCCAGGTTTCGGTCTCGCTTAGAAAATATGTATACTGGTCATCGTAAACAACTGTGGAATATCCCAGATTGATAGAGCCGTCATTGCCTTTAGAGCCGCCTTTCAGGCCGAACACAAAAATCAGCCCCACGGCAAGAATGACCGCAAGCAGCACGCCGCCAAGAGAAAGGCCGATGATAAGCATCTTTTTGGATTTCTTTTGAACGGAAGCCGCAGCTGGATAATTCACCGGTTGCGTTTCCATTACCCCAGACGCTGGAGACTGCAAATATACTGGCTCCGCAGCAGGGTTTACCTGTGGTTCATATTGTTTCAAAACCGCTGCTCCGCACTTTTCGCAGAATCGATCACTATCATTTAACTGGTTTCCGCACTTCGAACAAAACATATGCTATTCTCCTTCGTAATTGTCAAAATATCGTTGCCTGGCGGTTTGCGCAGCCATACAAAAACATCATTTAATGTCCCTGTTGTAACGCTACGAGATCGCCAAAAATAATTCGAGTAATCTGACCGTTTTCTACAGTAAAGTCAAGTGCATACCACTTAGCGAGGTCAAAATTTCCCTGCTCCCTGATACTATCGGCACGTTTCTGTTCGTATTCCGCATACGAATAGGTGTTACCGTTTTCGTCCATATAAACCGTAAAATATACACTTGCATCGATTTCCGGATCGTATTTGCTTGGATTATTAGGTCTTATTTCCGTGGAGCACATTGCGTCAGGATATTTTGTTGAAATTTTTTCATAAGAATCACCTATTGAAATTCCATTGGCGAGACCGGTATTATTCATAGTGGTTATCCATTGAACCAGCTTAGTCTCTCCTCTTTCTTTGTCTGCTCGAACTAAACAGCCAACACTTTGATCCCCCGATCGTTCCAGTGAATAATAGGATCCTCTTTTTTCTTCTTTGTTCGGAAACTCTTTTTCAAGAGAATCGAAATTCTCTCCGTAATAAATCTGGGTTTTCCCTGTGTCCAGAACCGGGAAAGGACTGGAGGAAGCCGAATTGAATAATCCCGAAGCAAACAGGATCACTACTGTTACCAAAATCAGCAGCATGCCGCCAAGAGAAAGGCCGATGATAAGCCCCTTTTTAGATTTCTTTTGAACCGGAGCCGCCGCACCATAGCCCATTTGCCCATTAAAATTAGGCTCCTGCATCAGTGGCTCCGGTTTCGGTACATTCACCGGTTTCGGCATTTGGATGCTTTCCGCTTCGCCCACTCTACCTGCCGGCTGCTGTAGCACTGGCGAATCTTCCTGCACTATATTTACAGTCGCTCCGCACGTGCTGCAAAATTTTGCGTTATCCGCCAAAGGATTCCCGCACTTTGAACAGAACATAATATCTACCCTCTCGCATGCCGGAGACAAAAGCAGCCCCAGCTTATTTTTCATTCTATTTTACCGGAACTGACAAAAAAGCGCCCCACACAATCAGGTAGTTTTCAGAAAATAATTTGAAAACATTCTGTACACTACCCTTTTGTGTGGGGCGAAGTCGGCTTTTCATGCTATAATATCATTATCTCATTCTAACTGTATCAGCTGGAACCATCTTCTGTAAGGGGGGATAAAATGAGCGAGCGTAAAAAATCCATTATCTGGCTTTTTGTGGCAGCGGGGCTATTGTTTGCAGTCTCCGGATACCGGCAGCTTAGTATGCGGTATTGGCCAGAGGATTTTCTGCGGCCATATCTTGTCTGGGCTGTTTATATGCTCCTGCTTCTTCGCTGGCAGTATACCATCACGACGAAAATTACGCAGAAAGCTATGCATTGCCATTTAACTGCGCAGAATATCGTGAGTATCCTGTATTTAACCGTTCGCTTCATCCAGGATGCTTTCCTCTATGTTAATATTCCATGGATGCGCTTTACCGGATACTTCATCAATATCGCGGCTATTTTCATCCCGCTGTTCGGTCTTTACGGCTCATTCTATCTTGGCAAGGCAGACGATTATCGGATCAGCAAAAAGTGGTATCTGCTTCTGATTCCGGCGTGCCTTTTAAGCGTACTGGCGCTGACGAATGATCTGCATCATTTTTTCTATTACATTATGCCGGAGGAATCCCAGCCAAATTTGTATTTCCACCCCTACATCGGAACATATATCGTCTATATTTGGGGACTTAGTATCATCAGTTATCAGGTATATGTGATCTACCGGCGCAATGGCACGACGAAGTCTGATTCGCTTTACCGGAAGCTGATTCCCTTCTATGAGCCGATTTTACTGCTCCTGTTCAGCATCCCCTATGCGGCAACGGCATACGTTGTTCGATTTGAGCTTGTGGAATATTCAGCGGGACTGATTTTTATTCTTGTGCTTTGCTGGCAGATTTATATCCTGGTCGGACTGATTCCTGTGAACGCGCAGTACGAGGAAGTGTTCCGGCGGTCTACGGTGGCAATGCAGATTCTTTCCCCAAGTGGGGAGACGATTGCAGCATCGGAAAATGCGGCGGAAATCACACCTGCTATGCTGGAAGCCCTAAAGCGGGAGCAGCGATTCTCTGCTACAGAAGATATTACCATGCACCTGCACCCTGTTCTGGGCGGATATATGATCTGGCAAACCGAACTCTCACAGATCAATCAGGCTTTACGGGAACTTCAGAGACTGAATGCGGAACTGGAAGAAGAACAAGATCTGCTGGCACAGGAAATCCGTATCCAATCAGATGAAGCAAGCATTCAGGCACGCAATGATATTTATGACAGCCTATCCTCGGAGGTGTCTGGGCAGCTTACCTTGCTGACAGAACTTTTATCAAAAGAATCCCTTTCAGAGAACGACTGGAACCGCATCTGCCTCATTGGCACCTACATCAAGCGATTCTGCAACTTGCGGCTCACTTATCAGGAGCAGCAGACGATTCCGATGGGTGATTTGGCGCTCAGTTTACAGGATATGGCGAAATGTATAAAGAATCTTGGAATCTGGACGAGCCTTGATTTTTGCCCCACATTGAATTTAGAACCAGAGCTGATTCTTCTCATCACGAAAACTTTGGAAGAGATTTTAGAGGAGGCAGATTTTCGTCTGACTTCTGTGGCAATCCAAATCAGCGATACGGTTTGCTTTGAGATTACCGGTACAGATCACGAGTTTGTTTCCCGTTCTTTAGAAGGCGGATATAGCCTTCAGGCAGAGAAAATTCCGGCAGGCTATCGGCTTTTGCTCCTGCAGGAGGGAGAGGTGGTGCAGTCATGAAAAAGAATATGTCAGCGAAAATGATTAAAAAAGCCATCGACTCTTACCCCGGCGGAATCTGTTTCTCCGCATTGGATGGGCGGGTCATTCTTGTCAATGAGAAGATGAACAAGCTGGCGCTGGAGCTGACTGGACATACAATTCTAAACGCAAAGGCGGCATGGGATGAACTCGCACACTTTGCCAATAACGGCAAGGCGGAAAAGCTAGACCAATCCTGGCTGCCGAAAGAGCCGGACAATGAAAATGGGGGCACTCATCAACAGTTGTTCTTCCGCTTCTCCGACGGCTCGGTCTGGCGTTTTGAGCTGAGATTTCTTGATTCCAATACCGTTCAGATTGAGGCGGCGGAAATTACCGAACTCTACCAAATCAGCGAAGAACTGTACGAGAACACCATCCGACTGCGCCAGATGCAAAAGCGGCAGAAAGCCTTGCTGGACAGCATTGTGGAAGTCAATTTGAATAAAGAGATTCTTGCCGCGAAAATGCATATTCATGATGAGCTGGGGCACTGTCTATTGGCTACCACCAAAGCAATGACGGAAGACAGTTTGGCTGATAATGCCGACATGTTACGGAAAAGCTGGAACAGCACCATTCGTGATTTTTCCAATATTTCTACCGTTTGGACGGTTCCCGACTCCTCTCTGCAGTCCGAACTAATGCAGGTGGCGGAGCTGATTGGATGTAAGGTCATATTCTCTGGGAAACAGCCCACCCAGCGCAAAGCACTACAGCTTTTGTATGCCGCCATTCGGGAGGCGCTTACCAATGCGGTGCGCCATGCAGACGCTACGGTATTGACGGTAAAAATCGAGCAAGACGAGAAAAGTTATCATATAGAGATATCCGACAACGGTAGTGTATCTGTTTCAAGCATTACGGAAGGTAACGGCCTTAGTGCATTACGGCAGCGATTAGAACAAGAAGGGGCCTCCCTAAAGGTACTCTGCGACAAGAGCGTTTCCCTAATTGTCGATATTCCCTTTAATTTGGATGAGCCTCAGAAAGGAGGACGGAAATGATACAAGTTTTAGTAGTAGAAGATTCCAGGATTACCCGGGACGCCATAGAAGCACAGATTGCCAAATCAGAAAAATATGTCCTGTACGCCTCCATAGAAAATGCAGCCAATGCAGAAATAGCCTGTCTTCGCGGGCGTGTCGATTTGATTCTGATGGATGTCTGTACGGCTGAGGAAGAGTCTGGCCTGAAAGCCGCAGCAAAGATCAAGCAGTACAACCCTAAAATCAAGATCATCATCATGACCTCCATGCCGGAGCATTCTTTTATTCAAAAGGCGAAAGCATGTGGATGTAACGGTTTTTGGTATAAGGAATATGGTAGCACTGCCTTAATGGAGGTTTGCGACCGGGTGATGAACGGCGAATATGTTTATCCCGAGGATACGCCGGTGATTCGCATCGGATACAGCAACAGCGCTGAGTTTACCGATCGGGAATTTGATATTATTCGGGAGCTTGCACAAGGCAGAAAATACGAGGAGATTGCGGCGGATCTTGGCATTACACCTAATACCGTCAAGTACCACATCAAGAATATTTTGCAGAAAACGGGCTACCAGAATACTTTACAGCTAGTGGCCGAGGTGGTAGAAAAACGGCTGATTTTGCCGAAGTATTAATTAAGAATCCACTGGACTTCCTGCAAAATATGCCGTAAGCTATACTTCTAAAAAGGAAAGGTGGGTCTGTTTACGTAAAACGATTATAAGGATTCACTCTGATCTAATAAAACGGCGACTATCAAACTTTAGTACTGCGCTCCTAGATTAACGTCAAAATTAGCGCAATTTCTTATTTTCTCACGGCTTCTACTCTACATACAACCGCAAGGCAGGGCTGTGAGATTTTTGTCTAAAATTGGTGCAAAGTTTCACTTTAAATATAGGCTGAAAAAACTGGTGCATATAGATATACCGTACAGGCACGTCTGACATAATTGGTGCATACGTTTTTCGTATATCACGCAAAAGAGTTAAGCGAAAAAGCAAGCCGTGCGAAAGTTTTTCTTGTATCAAGGGTGACGTCATAAGACAAGCAAAAAATCGCATGAATGCTGAAAACTCAGTGTTTATGCGGTTTTTCTTTTATCTATTTTCTAACCGCAAAAAGACATGCAACACGATCGTGTTTTTGGTAGTCTTTTCCCTGAAAATATGCTATACTCTACGGAACGTGGGTTCCTTTTCCACTGAAAAGCTGTATGATAAAGGAAAAACGTTTCGAGGAGGAGAATTCCATGAATCAGGAAAAAATCGGGGCATTCATTGCGATGCTTCGCAAGGAAAAGGGCTATACACAGAGAGAAATCGCCAACCGGCTGGATCTGAGCGAAAAGACGATCTCCAAATGGGAGTGCGGCAAGGGGCTGCCGGAGGTCGTCTATATGGAGCCGCTGTGCAGCCTGCTCGGCATCTCCGTGAATGAACTGCTGGCCGGAGAGCGCATTCCGATTCTTGACTTATTAAAGAAAATGGATGAAACAAGGCTGGATCTTCTCACGCAGCTCTCCTTTGAGCAGCTCAAGCTCCGGATTTTCAAACTGTATGGGATTGACGTCGACAGTGTGGAACTCTCCGGCTACGGCGCCGGTTCGATGACGTATTTTATCACCTGCAAGGTACAGAAATACGTCGTAAAATACGCCAGCGAGAATGAAATGAATCACCCCGAGCTGGAGCCCGAGGTGTGTGCGCACCTTTTGAAAAAGGGGATTCCCGTGTGCCAATTTGTGCGGAACAAGCGGGGAAACGTGGTTTCCGTCGATGAAAACGGCAGGCGATTCCATGTGCAACGCTTCATCGAGGGCGACGTATACGACTACAACCACGCGCCCAAATGGTTCATGCATGAATCGGCGCAGATGCTCGCGAGGATACACAACGCATTAAGGGATTTCACCGGTCTGCCGGTCGGCATCGGCGCGGATTTCTTTAGATACAGGACACCCGAGGCCGCTTTGAAGAATTATCAAAACACACTGCAACGAGCGATCGCAAACGGTGATTTCCAGATCGCGGAGGAAGTCCGTTCCAACATGCGGATTTTGGAGCATTTCCCGTCATACAAATTCGATGTGGATCAGTTCACATGCGCTAACACGCACGGGGATTACATGACCACACAGCTCATCTGCGGCGAAAACACCATCAACAGCGTGATCGACTGGACAACCGCCTGCGTGCACCCGGTCGTGTGGGAAATCATCCGGTCTTATGTTTACGCGTCGCCGCTGTGCGTCAACGGCGAGATCGATATCCCGGACTTTACGGAGTACGTGCGGGTCTATCTGATCGACGGAACACTCAACGATTATGATTTGGAGAACATGGCGCAGATGTTCTTTTACTTTACTGCCGTCTGCGATTTTTACGGGCAGTATTATGATTCGCTGACCAAAAACAGAGACGTCTATTTACAGCAGGCGATGCTGTCGTCCAAGCTGCTGAGATGGTTTGACGCGCATATCGAGGAACTCCGGAAAGCCTTGCAGAAGCTTGCAATTGAAAACGAAAGAGGATAACAAGAAGAGGTGGAAAGAATATGCTTAAGCTCGGTATGCCGACCTTGATGGAGACCGACACGCTGGAATCGTGCGCGGCGCTTTGCAGAGAACTCAAGCTGAATTTTATTGAACTGAATATGAATCTGCCGCAGTATCAGCTAAACGCGATCAACGTGCCGCATTTCAAAGAGTTGGCGGACCGATACGGGCTTTTTTACACGATTCACCTCGATGAAAACCTGAACGTCAGCGATTTCAACCCCTACATCGCGGAGGGCTACCGGCGCACCGTGGCGGAAACCATCGAACTTGCAAAGAAGCTCGGCACCCCTGTCCTCAACATGCACCTGTCCCGCGGGGTGTACTTCACGCTGCCGGAACGAAAGGTCTATCTTTTCTCCGAATACAGAGAACCGTATTTGAAAAGCATCCGCGATTTTCGGCAGATGTGCGAGGAGGCGATCGGCGGGGACGATATCCGAATCTGCATCGAAAACTGCAGCGGCTATCCGGCGTTTCAGAAGGAAGCGCTGGAAATTCTGCTCGCGTCCCCCGTATTCGGCTTGACCTTTGACATCGGGCACAATCACAGCTGCGGCGGCTTGGACGAACCGTATATTCTCGAGCACAAAGCACATTTGCATCATATGCATCTGCACGACGCATCCGGCAGGAAGGACCATCTGGCGCTCGGCGCGGGGGAGCTCGATCTCGGCAATTATCTGGCTATTGCCAAGAAGCAGAACTGCCGGATCGTGTTAGAAACCAAAACTATAGAGGGCTTGAAGCAATCTGTCCATTGGATGCGAAGCGAGGGCTACTGACAAGCAAGACGATTCTCCGGAATCGTCTTTTTCTTTGCCCGGCACAAAGTTGAAACGCAACCGCTTGCCCTGCATATACTGGTCTTGTATGAGGATAAGGAGGGCTGACATGGACAACACACAGGAATACATGGTATCCTCGCTGGAGCTACATCATATTCGACTGCTCGAAGCCTGAGCGGCCGCAAAAAAAGCATTGGCGCTTTCCGATGGCCAATGCTTTTTTTGTGAAAACCGTATTAAAAATCCATCGCCATGCGGCTGGACTCTTCTTCACTGAGTTCCGCGACCTGCGTATCCATGACGCGGTAAACGCGCTGACACATGTTCAGAACGCTCGGGCGGTGCGTCGTGACGATACAGGTCTTGTTCGGCTTTTGCTGTATGATGTTGCGGAGCACCTGCCGCTCGGTGGTGACGTCCAAAGCGGAGGTCGCCTCGTCCAGCAGGAGGATCGGCGCGTCGCGCAGGACGGCCCGGGCAATCGCCACGCGCTGAGCCTGCCCCTCTGACAAGCCACGCCCACGCTCGCCGATCTTGCTGTTGATCGTCTCCGGCAGCTTCTGGACAAAGTCCCACGCGCAGGCGATCTGCAGCGCCGCGATGATCTCCTCGTCCGTCGCATCCTCCTTGACCATGCGCATATTCTCCGCGATTGTGCCGGACAGAATCGTGTTGCCCTGCGGCACGTAGGCAAAGAGATGGCGTGTATCGGCATTCATCGGCAGCTCGCGGCCATCCGAAGCGCAGATTACCGCTTCGCCCGCCTGCGGACGCACAAGCCCGAGGATCAGGCGGATCAGCGTCGTCTTGCCCTCGCCGGACGCGCCGACCAACGCAACGATCTCGCCTGGCTTCGCAATCAGCGCGGATTGCTGAATCACATTTTTTCCATCCGTATATGCGAAGTCCGCACCGCGCATTTCCACGGTGAAGCCATCCGCCATGCAGGCGTCCAGCTCGCTGCTTTCCGGGATGTGCACTTCCTTCGGCAGCTCAACGAGCTCGCGGATGCGGTGCGCGGAAACCGAGCTGTTCAAAAACGACGGGATGATCGACACCACGCTGTTGAACGCGCCCGTAAGATTGCTTCTCTGCTGCAAAAAAAGTGTCATTGTGCCGTAGGTGATGGAATGCGTCCAGAGCCGGAAGAGGCAGTAGCCGAAAGCGATAAACTGCACCGCCGTGCCCATGACGGACAGCAGAATATTCGTTTTGATCGTAAAAAGATTGTATTCTAGGCTGACATTTTTGAACTTCTTCTGCCACCAGCGCAGCTTTTTGCTGTAATGCGGCGCAACACCGAAGGACTTGATGGAATCGAAATTATAGAACGTCTCCACCTCGAAGGTCATCAGGTTGCTGCTCATCTCGCGCACCTTTTTGCCGTATTCACGCTGCTTTTTCACGACAAACCGCGAAATCAGCAGCATGAACGGCGCGCTGCCGAGCGCGATCAGCGCCATAACCCAGTCGTAATGCAGGATAACGAAAAAGGTCGCGAGAAAACGGTACACGGCGATGACAATCGTCGGCAGCCAGCTGATGGCGTTACTGCTGACCGTGCCGATGTCGCTGTTGAAGCGGTTCAGAATATCGCCGTTTGAGTAGCCGTTCAGGGCCATCCAGTCGGCGTCCACGATCTTGTCGAAAATATCGGCCTGGATATCGTTGTTGATGTAGATGCTCAGCTTGGTCGAGATACGGTTGATAACGCTGTCAAAGGCGAGACTGAACACCGCGCTGCCCACCATAATGAGCGCGAGAAGCACGAGCTTGTCCGTCTGATAGCCGGTGATGATATCGATCAGATATTTGCTCGCTACGCTGCTGACAAGCCCCATCGTGGTGCTGAGCACACCGAGGAACACATAAAATACAATCGCAAATTTATAGCGTTTGCTGTAACTAAAAATCCACTTCCAGTCCTCGATAATCTCGGAAAACGTGCCGTCCTTTATGCGGGACAGGAGCACATCCAGCGATTCAAATGGTATTGTTTTTTTCTTCTGTTCGTTATCTTCCATGATTTACCTCTCTGTGAAGCAGGCTGTACAGCCGGGCAGCGGCGCGGCGCAGCGGAATCATATGAATCCAGACATGTTCGAAAAATTCCCACCAGAAATCGCCGGGGCGAATCCACTCGCCCTTGCGCCTCACCTTCGTGATGCGTGCGAAAATCTGCTGGCGCTGTACCGGGCCTTCAATCACGGTCTGGCCGTCTCCGACGATATAATAGCCGTCCTTTTTCACCTTCCAAATGCGGTGCATGACGTACTGGCCGCCGGGACGCTCGAAAAACACCATGTCCCCCGTGCGCAACGGCCGGTCGGGTTTTTTGAAAAAAATCGTATCGCGCTGGTGAATCAAAAACGGCGACATGCTGCTGCCGGAAATCACCATGCTGACCTCCCGGCCCTCTTCGACAAGACCGCGCAGCATTGTGACGTATTCTCTTGTATCGACTACTTTCATGGCGGCTCCTTATGTATACAGGGCGGTTTCGAGACAGCGCACGGCGTCCTCGGAAATATTGCAGGCAAGCTGATAGACCGGAACCTGTGCGAGCAGGCTCTCCATCCTGTCCAGTGTCTGTGCGGTGCTTGCGCGATCCCAGCGGTTTACGGTGATCTGCCCGTAAAGGAGCATGAACGCCTCGTGCGGCTTCAGAAGGCGCACGGTGTTTTCTTTGCTCTGACTCAGCATGACGATCGCGCGGATCGGCGTATCCTGATTGTTGCAGATTTCCGACGTGCCGCAGACCGGCCAGCCCCGCGCCGTCCAGCGGCCGTTCAGCTCGCTCAAAAGCGCGCGGTCGCCGTTTATGGTGCGGCCGCCGCGGTATTTTCCCCAAAGGTTTGCCTGCGTGGTCTTGCCGGTCTCGGACGGTGCGGAGAACAGAATCGCTTCATCCTGATATTGCATATAAGCGCAGTGCAGAACCATGCTGCCGCGCTGCACCATGCGACGCTCAAGCGCCAGAAGCGAGGTAAATACGGGGTCAATATTCAGGCCGCGCAGTCTGTCCGGGGCAAGCAAAACCTCAGCGCGGTGCGGGGCAAGCTCCCTGTACAGCGCGTAAAAACCCGGCATACCCTTTACGCCCAGCAGCCGGCTCTCCCCCGTTTCCGTCTGAAACACCACAAGATCGGCGCGGTTCACCAGAATTTTGTCCTCCGGCGGCAGAAAATCCTCCGCGATGCGGATCGTATACGTATATTCCGGCTCGCCGGTCTCCGTTTCAAAAATCAGAAAGTTCGGCGGCGGCGTGATTTCCTCCGGATATTGCAGGCGAAAGCAGAAATCGCCGATTCGGAACAACTTATCCATCGAGCGCCTCCGCTTCCAGTCGCAGAAGCCGCAGGGATTCTTCCGCATAGCGACACATATAGTCCGGCGTGCCGCTATAGCTGCCAGTTTCGAGCAGGGCGCTGGCGGCACAGGTGCGGCACAGCGAACGCATGGTGCAGACACTGCATTTTTCACTGAGCAGAATCTTTTCCGTCTCGGCGCGCATGTGCTTCCACGCCGCATCAAATCCCACCTCAAACACAGAAGCCGCGGGCTTCGAGAGCATCACGCAGGGGCGCATCTCGCCCTGCCAGTTGATGGTAAACGAACAGCTTCCGGCAAAGCAGGTCATGCGCCCCGGCTTCGGCTCGCCGGGAACGGCATTGTCCACCTCCGCGAGCGACTGCCGGACATACTGCGGAAAAAGCTCCGGGCCCATTTCCAGCTTCAGCGCGCGTATGCGGGCGTTCGCGGCGGTGATAGGGTCGAGCCGCGCTTGCAAATCGTACGGCTTTTCCCGCTCGCGGGTAGCAGGCATCATATAGGTATCGGTGCGCACGGGGACGTCCAGCTCGCCGCCAATCGCAATCATGCGCTCCAGATCGTTTCGGTTCGCCTTTGTCATACTGGCGCCGATCTTCACATCCACACCGTGTTCACGGAGCAGGCGAATGCCGTTCATCGTCTTTTCAAAGCCGCCGGGATAGTGACACAGCTCAGAATACGCCTTTTCGTCCGCGCCGTACAGCGTGACATTCACGCGGCGGGGCTTATGCGCGCCGAAAAAAGCAGCCCAGTCCTCATCGATCAGCGTTGCGTTCGTGTTGATGGTGAGGATCATGCCCATCTTTTTCAGCGCGAGGTACAGTTCCCGGAATTCCGGGTACAAAAGCGGCTCTCCGCCGGTGAGCAGCAGGAAAAGCACGCCCGCCTTCTGCATCTGCCCGGCAATTTCCAGCCACTCCGCTGCGGTGCGCAGGCGGCCCTGCCGCTCCATTTCCGCACGGCTCAGGCGCACATAGCACATATCGCAGTTCATATTGCACAGTGGCAGCAGTTCAATACTGCCGTTCACCGGCGTTTGCGTTTCGGAAGCGTGGCGCAGCAGCATGCGCTCCACCGTGCTCGCGCCCTCCATCGGTTCCATCTAGCGGTTCCCCCCTTCATTTACAAGAAAAAGAGCCGGAGTACCAGCCTCCGGCTCAAAAAAGTGCATATGTAGTTTAGGACTTCGCGGTCTCCCAAGAATTCATGTCGAGATTTGCGGTAACATGGACATTATTCCCATCTGTACCTCTCCAGACTATTACCTCTTTAAATTTGAGACCGGTCAAAGGTTTAAAATAACCCTTCAAAAATTCATCTGTTGTCGGAGCCTCATGTGTCTCTCCACACGGATGATAGCCAGCAAGCGCCACGCACTGATCTCCAGGAATCTGAAGTCCATCTTCACCATTCGTCTCCAAAAAGACCGTGCCGCCTTCACCAAAGAAACCACCAGCATTACATTCAAACTTATAAACCTCATTCTCGTCACCGCACGCCGCAACATACTCGTTTGCCGCGAACTGCTGCACGAATGTCTGGGGGATTGCCCACTCTTTCTTCTGAACCATTGCTTATACCTCCTGCAATAAACCGATTTTCAGATAGCTGATCACGAATAATTTGATATGTTCCGCCATCACGCCCGCAGAATCTGTGTAAAGCTTTTCAGCTTCCGCAACCGCTTCCTGAATGGTGGTGGGACTTTGGAACTGCTGCCAGAGAAAGCTGCTCGTTTCATTCAGCGAGATTACGCTGTTGCTCAGCTCTCCGGCATCACCAATGGGAACAAGAATACTTTCGCCGCCGATCTCCCGCAGCAAGTAGTTTGGGTTTGCCTGAAACCGCTTGTCGGGATCATCGACATTGATGACCTTCGGCTGCACTTCAGACGGCATGGGGATGTTTTCCTGCGCCGGATCTTCCGGTTTTCGATGCAGCCATTTCACAGCCCACGCCTCCGTTTCATCAAAGCCGACAGGCCGATTGACCACACCCGTCCCAATTAGATACATATATCATACCATATTCTGCGGGATTGTCAAGCGGCTTGTTCGAAGAAAATGAAATTTTTGCGAGAAAAAATTTCGGCTTAAAGCGCGAGATTCGGGATTTCGAGCGCTTTCGACACAGAGAGTGTTTCGATTTCGTCGGCGGTCACTTCGCGACCGAGCCGTTCGGAGAAGTAGATGCCCTCCTGCACGCGCTGCGTCTCGAGCGCGATCTTCGCGGTGGGCAGCAGCGGACATTTGCCGAGCAGGGCGTGTACCCAGTGCTGCTGGGAGTTGTCGTAATGCGCGCCGTCGGCATAAACCGTGTGATCGAGGTAATCCATCTGGCCGAGGTCCACCGTGGTATCCGTCTCCACATCGTGGCGGCGCGAGTGAATCGTCAGCGGATCGAGCGAAATGCCTGCCTCCGAACCCCAAATCACCGACGACGGGAACGGCTTGCCGTAAATCGCCCAGGATTCGAGGATATCCATCGAAAGCCCGCCCTTGTAGGTAGCGAGGCCCACGCCGAGTTCTTCCACATTGAAGCCGCTGATCGCGCGACGGCCCTCATCCATGGCGATCTCCGCATACGTATGGCCGCTGACGCGCTCCAGCTCCGGCAGACCGGTCAGATAGAGAAGCTGCGAAATATGGTAGACGCCCATGTCAAACAGCGCTCCGCCGCCGGAGGTCGTCGTGTTGACAAACTCCTTTGTGGCGTAGCCGTCGACATACGGGCGGTTGCGGCGGCGATAGCCATATGAGCGCATATGGTAGATGTGGCCGAGATCGCCCGCATCGATGAATCGCTTCGCGCATTTCGTCTCGCTGGAGTACAGAAAAGCGAGCTGAATATGGAGTTTCTTCCCTGTCTCCTCCATGGTTTCGTACATTTTTTTTGCATCATAGAAGGAGCCTGCCATCGGCTTTTCGCAGTAGCAGTCCTTCCCCGCGCGCATGACCGCCATCGCGACCGGCGCATGCAGGTTGTTGTGCAGGCAGACGTCCACGGCGTCGATATCCTGCTCCAGCAGGAGCTTGCCGATGTGCGTGAACCGCCGCTGGATGTTGTATTTGTCGCCGATATAATTCAGGCGCTCCTCGTTGATATCGCAGATCGCGACAACCTCCGCTTCGGGGATCTTCGCATAATTCTGCAAATGCTGCTCGCCGATGATGCCGTTGCCGATAACGGCAATTCTGACCTTTTCCATATGAGCGCCCCCTTATTCCGCTTCCTTGCCCAGATAAACGCCGTTGAAGAAGGACGGCTTGGCCTCCTGCTCAAATCCCTCCTGCTGCAGCTCGGCGATCAGCCCGCGTACCGTGGCGAGCTGCCATTCGACGCGCGCGCATTCCAGCTCGCCGGAATGGTGCTCCACGCTGTATACACCCTGATAGCCGCTGTTCTGGAGCTTACGGATGACCTCCTTGGCGTAGGGCATTGAATCCGCATGGATGTGCGTATGCATGGCATAGGAGATCGCAAGCGCCTCGCCGCGCTCCGGCTCGTCATAGAAATTGCGCAGGTGATACAGGTGGCCGTACGCCGGGCTGTCCACAGCGTCCTTGACCTTCTCGAGGTACTCCGGCACGCGATCCCAGCCCCAGTGATTTTCCGGGCCGATCTTCATGCCGAGATCCGCGCAGATCGCGCAGTACTCACGGTACGTCTTCACGATGTACTCAAATGCCTCCTCGGGCATCGTGTGGCCCTCGGTGCCGCCAAAATCGATACGAACGGTCTTTGCGCCGAGCTTCTCAGCCGCTTTGATGTACTCGAGCATCTGTGTGCGGTGCGCCGCGCGCTCGTCCGGATCGTCCATCCAGAGATGCGGGCCGTCCACGCACAGGTTCGCAAGCTCAAGGCCATTGGCATCCAGTGCCGCGCGCACCTTGCCGATAAAATCATCCTCCAGCGTCGGCAAGAAGCCGGTCCAGATGTCGGCATTCACCACGCCGTAGCGGTGCTTTAAAAGATCCAGATAGTGGAACACGTCACACACACCGGCATACTTCATGCCGTGAAACGAATATGATGCAACGGCAATCTTCATGTTTTGCATACAAACTCCTCCAATAATCCGAAAAATCCGACTGAAAACTATATTCAATCATCAATTTTATTATATAAAGTAACGAATAAAATGCAAGTCGTATGCTCCGCATTCCTATATAGAAATTCAAGCTCCCTTTTTGTGCACTTTGCGGGCACGTAACATTTTTCATGGGGCTGCGCCCAACCCCCGCCGCATCCGCGGCGAAGGACGAGGTCTGCAAAAAAACAAGCACTGTGCTCGCTTGAACACAGTGCTAAAGCTTAAGGATTTCACACGCGCCACCGACCGCCGTGTCGATTCCGCCCGTGTGCAGGTGCAGGGCTTCGGACACAGCCAGGCGAGCAAAGCGGTGTGGGCGAACAAAACCGAGCTTGAAAAATACGCGAAAATCCATTATCATAAAGACGGAACGATCGTTGTTACGGATGATTGGACTCATAAGTCGCACGTGCATCTGGAATCCGTATATAAGCCGAATGCCGTCGTGGATATGCTATCTCAAAACGGTAAGCAAAGAGATCGGACGATCTACGATGAAAACGGACGGCAAAAGATTCAGATCAGCAACGGTCCGCATTCAAACCCCAAACGACATCCGTATGGAAAAAACGGAGAACACGCACATGATATAATTTGGGAAAAGGATAAAATCATCGACAGACCTATTCATGAATTGACAGACCTTGAAAGAAAGGAGCACGCCGATCTATTATGAATCCACAGGATCTTCGGAACTGGATAGATAGTCTCACGCAGGATATTTCGTTTGAGTATCGTGGAATATGGGGCTCTATTTGTCCTTTCAGCCGCAGCGATATTTCTGTCGGTTATGACGGAAAAGAAGCCAGTTATACGTCTGTTGACGATGTTATGAACAGCACACTGATTGACGGAAAGCCCCTCAAAGAGATATGCGCAGACATCCATTTTGAGTAACTTGCAAATTACCGGCAAGTTAAAAAACGGCGGATTTCCGCCACAAAACCACATAATCCCGTTGAAACGGCACGTTACCGGCAAGTTATTGTCGGCGGCGTGCTTTTTTCATACCTAAATTTCGCGCCAGAAGCGCAAGGAGGAAAGCCAGATGCTTTCGCTCATTCAGCAGTCCATCGAGAGCGAATACGAGGACTAATTCAGTCAGGTTGTTTACACTAACTATCTTAAGCTTAAGGATTTCACACGCGCCACCGACCGCCGTGTCGATTCCGCCCGCGTGCAGGTGCAGGGCTTCGGGCACAGTCAGGCGAGCAAGGCGGTATATCAAAATCGAAAGTATCAGAACCTATTAGCCAGCCTTGAATCCGCCGGCATTCATACCGTTGGATTTAACCGGCATCCGATCGATCCAAGAATTCTCAGTGAGATGGAAAGCGCCTACACGAAGCTTGCGGAGATCTACCCGAAAGAAACCAAAGGGCTTATTCTCCGCTACGGTTTCAGCAAAGACAAAGACACCTTCGGGTGGTATGATCCGTCCAAGGGTGAAATCGTATTCAACCGAAATGTTTTCGGAAACATGGATGCGCTTGCAAAGTCCTATGCCGAAAGTGCTGCCGTAAACCTTTTCCCAAAAAACACGGATTGGCGTGCACTTTTCTACCATGAGTTTGGGCACCGATTCTCCTACGTAAACAATATCGACAATCTGGCAGCTGTGAAAGCTATGGAACAGAAACTTGGATACGGATACCACACAGCGAAAAAAGCGCAAAGTATGCTCGAGCAAAGGCTGTCGAAGTATTCAGCCGAAATTACCAAACCGCAATATCAAGAAGTGATTGCAGAATGTTTTTGCGAGTGGTATAATAGTTCTGAACCAAGAGATTTCTGTATTTCATTTCTTGAGGAGGTTGGAATCAAGTGATTTGTAAACCTGAGGCATATCAGTGGATGAACAATGATGAATGGTTCGATTACGACGAAAACGATTTCCCCTATCTGACAGACAAAGCACCGGAAGAAGCTCGAAAATCCTTTGAAATTTGGCTTGGAATTCAGCGGATGAAAGCAGAACACCCTGATCGCGTATATTGATCTCGCAAATAACCGGCAAGTTAAAAAACGGCGGAAATCCGCCATAAAATCACATAACACGCTGAAAGGGCACGTTACCGGCAAGTTATTGTCGGCGGCGTGCTTTTTTCATACCTAAATTTCGCGCCAGAAGCGCAAGGAGGAAAGCCAGATGCTTTCGCTCATTCAGCAGTCCATCGAGAGCGAATACGAGGACTAATTCAGTCAGGTTGTTTACACTAACTATCTTAAGCTTAAGGATTTCACACGCGCCACCGACCACCGTGTCGATTCCGCCCGCGTGCAGGTGCAGGGCTTCGGGCACAGTCAGGCGAGCAAGGCGGTTTGGGCGAATACAAAGCAAGCAGCTATGCAGAATCTAATTGGAACAGTATCAACTGCAGGGACTAAAATACAAGCTGTTTCACCGCATTTCTCATCACGCGCATTGTCCCGGGAGATTTCCGCAGAAGACATTCTGGATTGCTTGACAAATCCTCTGAAACTCGGTAGCATTAGAGAAGATCGAAGTCAACAAATGATTGGAGAATTTGCAACCGTTGTTCTGAATGTGGATAGTGGAAAACTGGTTACCGTTTGGAAAACAAAAGGCGCATTGGTAAAAAAGCTGAAAGGAGAATGAGCGAATTTGAAAAATATTACTTCGTATTTCACGTCAAAAGCGGTAGAAGCAATCCGAGATCAGATCGGAATCGAATTGGATGATTCGCACGACTATTCTCAAAACGAGCTTGCAGAGATCTATGAGCGTATCACAGATGAATTCCCATATCGGTATAAAACAAACGGCGATCCGGATTCCATGGGAGAGATTTTCGAACAGATTATAGATTCATTCCCGCTGGATTGATTCCGCAAATTACCGGCAAGTTAAAAAACGGCGGAGATCCGCCATAAAATCGCATAATGCACGAAAATGGCACGTTACCGGCAAGTTAGGGTCGGCGGCGTGCTTTTTTGATGCGAAGATATTAAAATCGGCCCAAAAATAACAACTTCATCGTGATCTAAGCAGTTTGTTGATAAAACAGGCTGCTTTTTTCATACCTAAATTTCGCGCCGGAAGCGCAAGGAGGAAAGCCAGATGCTTAAACCCGATATCCAGTTATTCGCAGAGCCTGCAGACGGTGTACCGGCAGAACCGGCAGAACCCACAACAGGCGGAAAAACCTATTCGCAGGATTACGTCAGCACGCTGAGAAACGAATCCAAGAACTATCGGCTCCGCGCCACGGCGTCAGAAAACGCGCTGCGCAGCCTGTTCGGTCTCCAGGAAGGCGAAGAGCTCGGCGATCTGAACGCCCGCATGACCGCATACCGGCAGGCCCAGGCGCAGGCGCAGAACGATGCGCTTGAGAAGGTCAACGGGCGGCTGATCTTTTCCGCGATCAACACCATGGACGGCTACGACACGAAGCTGCTCGCAAAGCTGATCGACCGCAGTAAGATCACCGTCGCAGACGACGGCACGGTGAGCGGTCTCAAAGAAGCCGCCGAAGCCGCAGCGGCGGAGTATCCGTCCGTAAAACTGTCCTCCGTGCCTAGATTCTCCCGCGGCACGCCGGGCGCCACCGAAACGGGAGACAGGAAAGATCAGGCAAATAACGCCATCCGAAGCGTATTCGGAAGAAAGAAGGATTGATTTAAATGGCAAACATCATCGACCGCGCACGTGCTGAAGCTCTGATTCAGGAGCAGGTTGTCAGCACCATTTTTCAGGACGCACCGAAGCAGTCCGTTTTCATGTCTCTGGCACGCAAGCTGCCGAACATGACCTCCAAGCAGACCCGCATTCCGGTACTGGACATGCTCCCCGTCGCCTACTGGGTCAACGGCGACACGGGCTTTAAGCAGACCTCGCAGCAGGCGTGGGACAACGTCTACCTTACGGCGGCAGAGCTTGCCGTCATCGTGCCGATTCCGGAAGCGGTTCTCGACGATGCCGATTTCGACATTCTCGGCGAGGTCACGCCCCGCGTGAACGAAGCGATCGGCGCGCGCGTGGACGCCGCCGTCCTCTTCGGCACCAACCGTCCCTCCGAGTGGCAGAACGACATCATCACGATGGCGAGACAGGCGGGCAACAACGTTTCCGGAGATCCTACGGGCATATCTGGCAGGCTTGCCGTTCTGACGGACAAATTCGACGCGATGCTCAATCGTCTCGAATCCTTTGGCGACGGCCGCCTGATCTCGCTTTCCGATCTTCGGGAAGCACTCAAGGGTCTCCACGTCGAGATGGACGGGCGGGACGTCGGCGGGATCGAGGGCGGCGTCGAGGTCTCCTGCCCTTTGCCCGAAGCGCTCGCGGATTTTACACTGCACCACACCGCCTACAAGCTCGCGGAGGACGGCAGAACGCTCGTGCTGGACGCGGATAAGCGCGATGCCGATGCGGATGCTGCCGCGCTCTCTGCGCTGCGTACGCGCCGTGAGAGGGAGTGCTTTACGTACATCAACCGTGGGCAGCTCTGGTACGCGCGGCTCTCGGCGGCGCAGCTTGCGGAGCTCAGCGCGTGGTATATCAAATGGCTGGACGTCACGCGGACGCGGCAAATACCGGATAAGCCCGCGTGGCTGGATGAACTGTGACGGGAGGTGAAACAAATGTACATCGACGCGCATACCATAATCACGGCGGGGTCTGTGCTCGCGGCGGCGACGGCGATCTTCGCGCTCGTCTTCAAGATTTACCGCTGGGTGCTGAAACAGGACAGGCAGGACGCGGAGATCAAGCGCATGAAGGAAGAAAACACGCTGATCTGCTTCAGCTTATCGGCGTGTCTGGACGGCCTCATGCAGCTCGGCGCAAACCATTCCGTCCCGGTCGCAAAGGAAAAGCTCGACAAATATCTCAATCAGACCGCGCACAAATAAGCGCAGAAAGGAAACCTTATGGAAGCTATCATGGAAACGATCACGCAGTTCAGCGTACCGGTTGTTGTCGGAATCTGCCTGTGCGTGGGCTACGTGCTCAAAAATATCGTGCCGACGGATAAGGTCAATCGGTTCATTCCGCTCATCATGGCAGCGCTCGGCCTTGCCTTGAACGTCTGGATTCACATGGGTATCTCGCCGGAGATCATCCTCGGCGGCCTGTTCTCCGGTCTCTCAAGCACCGGCCTATATGAAGCTTTTCGGAATCTCATTAAGAAGTGAAAGATGTCCTGAAATGTCCGGTGATGTCTATTGAACAAATCGAACTGATGTGTTATTATGGCAATTACGGGGGATTGTCCCCAAGAGGTTGCCGCAAGAAGGCAGCCTCTTTTTTGCTTTTCTCCGCACGGAAAGGCAGAACGGTACTTTTGAAGGAGGACGAAAAGAAGAATGAATCATGAAATCAACCTCACCGGCTACACGGCGTCGTGCAATGCGGCGGACAACATGCTGTGCCTCGGCACGGCGGGCAGCTATGGGTTAGAGAAGCTGCACGTCACGGCGGACGCGGCGTGGGATGGTCTGACGATTACCGCGACGTTCACGAATTCCGGCAGCACAACTGTGGCTGTTACGGACGGCGCCGTGGATGTCCCGCCCGAAGCAACCCGCATGCCGACGCGCGACCGCGTACGCTACGGTCAGATTGCGTTCAAAGGCGCGGACGCAGACGGCAGTATCCGGCTTATTTCCACGCCGGTCTATTACAAAGTGCAGGCCAGCTCCGCGACGGACGGCGAGAACACCATCGACCCCACGCCCGACCAGTACGCGCAGTTTGTGGCCGAGGTTACGGCAGAAGCCGACCGCGCCGAAGCCGCGGCGAACCGGGCCGAATCGGCCGGCGGCACCGTCACCCCGGAGCAGATTGCGGAGGCGGTCAATAGTTACCTCGATGAAAACCCCGTGCAGCCCACGGCCATTGACGCTACGCTCACACAGAGCGGTCAGGCCGCAGACGCTGCGGCAGTTGGAGATCGGCTTAGTGCGCTTTCTGAGGAGAAAGTAACCATGCCCGTTGATGCTGGCGGTACTGCCCAAAATGGAATTAGCGGCCAAATTTTGCAGAGCAACGGAGACGGGACAACGCAGTGGGTGGATAAACCTACTGGTGGATCGTCAAGCGGCATTACCGATATCAACATCAAAAAGTGGTTCGGAAAGAAAATCGTGGTTGACGGTTCTTCCATCACTGCTGGCGGCAGCGGTAATACACTGCCTACCTGGCACAGCTTTTTGAAGGACATGTTTGCGCTGGATACGGTGTACAATCACTCTCTCAGCGGAAGCGGCTGGTTCATCGGCGGCACGACCACAACCATGAACCGGGTTGCCGACTACGAGGATGATGCCGATGCTGTTATCCTGATGGGTGACTACAACGGCATATATAACTACACCCGTGGCCTGGGCACTATTGATGATGAACCCAGCCTGGACGGCATGTGCTACGCCCGCCTGAAATATCTGGCGGAAACACTCATCAACAAATACCCTCTGTGCCCAATCATCTGGGTTATTGAGCCGCCTCGGGCCGATGCAGGCGAAACCGCAGGGAGCATGGTGCCGATGAATCCCGGCTCGGATTACAATAAGTATTCTGCCGTCATCGAAGAAGTGGCAGAGTATTACGGCTTTACCCATTGCAACCTGATGAAAAACACGATTTTTAGACCGTGGATTCAGGCGAACTTCGATGCTACCACTTCTGACGGTACCCATCCATGGAACAACATCCAGCGAACCATGGCACAGGTCATTGCCGAAACCATGAAGCGTACCCCGCTGATCTACAACGAAAGCTATGTCGTGCCCCCGGATTACAGCGGCGGTGGTGATGATAGCGGCGGCGGAACTACCGATGTTACGCTTACCAAAATCACGGCATCTGCAAACAGCGAGTACACACTTTTTGAAAGTGATACTTCGGATACCGTTAAAAGCTGTATCCGGGTGATAGCGACCTACAGCGATCTTTCCGAAAAGGCCGTGACGGACTACACCGTGACGGGTGAGATGGTTGCCGGAACGCAGACTTTCACCGTCACCTATGGCGGCCTGACAACTACTGTGTCGTTGACCGTGACCGCAGGCTATAGAACCGTAACTATCACTGGCACGGACTATATCGACGAGGAACTGCTGGGTAAATATTTTGATGGCAATGGTCTGCCTAACAACACCCGGGACGGTATGTTTGTGTCCCAGTATATCGCCGTCACGCCCAGCACCACCATTACGTTCAGCGGTATCAAACTGCATGGTCTCACAAACCATGATGTCGCGTTCTATGATGCCAGCTATGGGTTCATTAGTACGTTCAACATAACGAGTGTGGCGTCTGGCAAGACTACCACCGTGCCGGAGAACGCAGCTTATTTCCGCTTTGCTGATGACACATCCAGCACCAACACAATTACTTATGTTCCCGGATAAGTAGTTAACATTCTGAGCCGAAAGTGAACAAACAATACAAAAGGAGGATGATCTTATGGAACTCATGAAGTCTTACGTCACCAAAAACGAATGCTATCAGGTGGCGCGGAAGATCACGCCGAAGGGCCTGATGCTGCACTCGGTCGGCGTGCCGCAGCCGAGCGCGAAGGTGTTTGCGACGTCGGTCTACAACCAGTACATGCCGAACGGCTATGAAGTCTGCGTCCACGCGTTCTTGCAGTCTGACGGCAAGGTGTACCAGACGCTCCCGTGGAACTACGAGGGCTGGCACGCGGGCGGCGGCGACAAAGGCAGCGCGAATAAGACGCATATCGGCGTCGAGATGTGCGAGCCGGACACGATCGAGTACACCGGCGGCGCGAGCTTTACCGTGTCGGACAAGGCCGCAGCGCAGGCTTATGTCAAGGGCTGCTACGAGACGGCGGTCGAGCTGTTCGCGTATCTCTGCGATCTCTATGATCTCGACCCGCTGAAAGACGGCGTGATTGTTTCCCACGCGGAGGGCTATAAGCGCGGCATTGCGAGCGGCCACGCCGACCCGGAGCATCTCTGGAAGGGCCTCGGCATGGGCTACACGATGGACGGCTTCCGACGGGCGGTTAAGGCCAAAATGGGCGGCACAGCTACGGAACCGGCCAAACCCGCCGCGCCGGCAGACACAAGCACCGCTGTGCAGTACACCGCGCAGGTCAACGCCCAGAGCGGCCTGAACGTCCGCAAGGGCCCCAGCACGTCCTATTCGGTGCTGCGCGCGCTCCCGAACGGCACGAAGGTCACTGTCACGAAAGAGCAGAACGGCTGGGGCTATATCGGCGACGGCTGGATTTCGCTCGAGTGGGTGAAGAAAATTGCGGACGTCGCGGTGCCTGCATTCGATCCTTATCTCTTCCGCATCACCTGCGACGTGCTGAACATCCGCTCCGGCCCTGGCACGAATTATCCCGTTATCGGCCAGATTAAGGACAAAAAGCGCTATACGATCGTCGAGGAGCGCACCGGCCCCGGCTCCGCCAAAGGCTGGGGCCGCCTCAAGGCCGGCGGCTGGGTCGCGCGAGATTGGGTTGAGAAGGCGTAATTGAACATATAGGTATGGGAATCCCCGAATCAGCGTCGTTTTAAACGGCTGGTTTGGGGATTTTTTTGTTTTGCGCTGATATTTTCATCAGAACAACATGGGCTCAGGACAAAAACGGGGATGCTAGGGAAGAGGTCGGGACGGATTATCGGTTGATTTTGGCGGTATAAGTGAAAATTATCAGATGTTTTTTGACTACCTTTTTGACTACCTCACCAATCAAAAAAAGCAAAAAATTGCAAAAATCAAAAAAAGAAAAACCCATTGTAAAAGCTCAAAAGTGGCTTAAACACTGGGTTTTCTTGGAGCTGCTAACCAGATTCGAACTGGTGACCTCGTCCTTACCAAGGACGTGCTCTGCCTACTGAGCCATAGCAGCAAACCAAAAGGGCAAGTTGATCAACTCACCCTCTTGTGGCGACCCGGAACGGGCTCGAACCGTCGACCTCTAGCGTGACAGGCTAGCGTTCTAACCAACTGAACTACCGGGCCACATGGCAGGGGCAGTAAGATTCGAACTCACGGCACGCGGTTTTGGAGACCGCTGCTCTACCAACTGAGCTATGCCCCTGTATCTCGCGATCATCGACCGCTCGATTATTCTATCATTAACGGCGAAAAATGTCAAGATCTTTTGCAAAAATAATATGTGCAATTTATTTTGATCGGCCGGACTTGTGCACCATGAAGGAAAAAATGCCCGCCGGAGCACACCGGCAGGCATTTCTGATTTCATTTTTGGAAGCCTTAGCGGGAAAGATCCTGCGAGATCTTGTAGAGCTTCTCGTCAAAGGTACGCGGCATATTGAGCGCTTCCGTGATATCGAAATCGACGATGCGCTCGCCCTGCATGACGACGACGCGGTTGCTCTTGCCGTCACGGAGCAGTTCGACCGCGTGGTAACCCATACGGCTCGCAACAACACGGTCGCGAAGCGTCGGAGAACCGCCGCGCTGTACATGGCCGAGGATGGTCGCACGGCTCTCGATGCCGGTTTCCTCCTGAATACGCTTGCAGATTTCCTCCGAATGGCCGACGCCTTCCGCCACGACGACGATGAAGTGACGCTTACCGGTCTGCTGTGCATATTTGATGCGATCTACAAGGTCCTTTTCAAAATCGAACGGAACCTCCGGGACGAGCGTTGCGATAGCGCCGACCGCGATGCCGGTGTTCAGCGCGATATCGCCGCAGCGTCTGCCCATAACCTCAACAACACTGCAGCGGTCATGAGACTCTGTGGTATCGCGAATGCGGTCGATCATCTCCATCGCGGTGTTCATCGCGGTGTCGTAGCCGATCGTATACTCCGAGCTGGAGATATCGTTGTCGATCGTGCCGGGAACGCCGATACACGGAATGCCCGCGCCTGTCAGATCGCGCGCGCCGCGGAAAGAGCCGTCGCCGCCGATGACAACTACACCGTCAATGCCGAGCTCACGACATTTGTCGGCAGCCTTCTGCACACCCTCCGGTGTGTTGAACTCCGGGCTGCGCGCTGTGAAGAGCGATGTGCCGCCGTGCTGGATGATGTTGGAAACACTGCGCAGATACATTTTATCCACTTCGCCGCGAAGAAGACCGTTGTAGCCGTGCTTAACGCCGTACACCTCCATACCAAAAGAGATCGCGGTTCGGACAACGGAACGCACCGCAGCGTTCATGCCCGGCGCATCGCCGCCACTCGTAAGTACTGCGATTTTCTTTGCACACATTTTGAATTCCCCCATTTTAAATATATAAATGCTAAAGCGAATTATCCATTCAGCTGATATTATAGTATATTTCCCCGCTGGAATCAAGAGGAAAAACCACGTTTCGATCTGGAATTTCCCATTATACTTCTTTTAGCGCAACATTTTCATCACCGAGAAGCCTTTTCAGCGCGGCTACCAACTCGTAATTCACCGCAACACGGTATTTCGCAGGCGCCCGCACAAGCTTTTTCACGTCCATGTAGTAGAGGTACAGGTCGGTAACGCCGTCAAAAATTTCCACATACTGCAGCGCCTTTCTGCAAAGCGGATGCGAGGACGACGGCACGCGCAGATACAACCCGCGGTACGCCGTGTTATAGCCCTTGATCTGCACCTGCGGCTTTCCACCCTGATGGTCTGCGGCAGGTCTGCCCTCCGCTGTCCGCGCGCCCTGCGCCAGCATGTCTTCGGGAGAGAACGGCGCGGCGAGATACTCACAGACCAGCTTCGGATCCTTTTCCTCCGTGAAGCTGATACGCCCGTGCGCCTTAACAGCGCTGCCCGCTGAGAGCAGATCGCTGTATCGCTCGAGCACCTTCGGGAAAACGAGCGCCTCCATCGAGCCGTAAATATCTTCAAGCGTGACAAACGCCATATTGGAACCGGATTTTGTCGCTTTCTTTTTGACGTCCGCGACGATCGCGAGCACGTCGACATACTGCTCGTCCCTGTACTTGTCGGACTCCCCTGCGGCGCTCTGCGCAATTTCATCCATGCGCGCCACAAGGTCGCGCCGGTAAACCTCGGCGTACGGCGCCATCGGATGGCCGGAAAGGTACATGCCGGTGACTTCTTTTTCCATTGTGAGCAGCTCCGCCTGCGGATATTCCTCCGCGTGCGGCATCTCATACGAATCCGTCTGCTCCTCTCCGCCGAAATCGAAAAAGCCGATCTGCCCTTCAACATTGCGGCGCTTGTCCGAATCGAGCTGGTCAAGGATCGGGCCGACCGCCATCAGCATCTCGCGGCGGTTGCTGCCGAGACCATCGAACGCGCCGCAGCGTATGAGACTTTCGACCGCGCGGCGGTTCAGATCACGCCCCTGCATCCGCTTGCAGAAATCGTACAAATTCTTGAATTTTCCGCCGCGCCGCTCCTGCAGCAGACGCAGGATCACGCCGCGCCCGAGATTCTTGATTGCGAGCAGACCAAAACGGATGCGGTCTTTTGACACGGAAAAGCCGAGCTCGCTCTCGTTGACGTGCGGCGGCAGCACCTCAATGCCGAGCCTCCCGCATTCTTCCATGTACGCCGCCACCTTGCTGGATGAGCCCAGCACGCTCGTGAGCAACGCCGCCATGTATTCCTTCGGATAATAATACTTGAGGTACGCCGTACGGTATGCGACGACCGCGTATGCCGCCGCATGGGATTTGTTGAACGCGTACGACGCGAAGCTCTCCATTTCATCGTAGATGATCTCGGCAGTACGCTCGTCCACGCCGCGCGCAACACAGCCCTCGATCTCCACGGTGCCGTCCGCGCGCCTCAGGCCATGGACAAAATACTTGCGCTCCTCCTCCATGACCTTGTGTTTTTTCTTACTCATCGCGCGGCGTACGATATCCGCGCGGCCGAGCGAGTATCCCGCAAGCTCGCGGAAGATCCGCATGACCTGCTCCTGATAAATGATGCAGCCGTAGGTGACGTCGAGAATCTTGGAAAGCCGCGGGTGGCGGTACGTGATCTTCTCGGGGTGCTTGCGGTTCTCGACATACGTCGGGATGAATTTCATCGGGCCGGGACGATACAACGAGATGACGGCGATCAGATCCTCGATGCTTTCCGGCTCGGACTGCATGATGACGCGCCGCATACCGGCCGATTCGAACTGGAACACGCCTTCGGTCGCGCCGCTCGTAATCATCGCGAAAACCGCCTGATCGTCGTCCGGCGCGTTTTCCACGCGGAAGCCCGGCACACGTTTCTGAATCATCTTCTCGGCGTTGTCAATGACCGAGAGATTGCGCAGGCCGAGGAAATCCATCTTGAGCAGACCGAGCTCCTCGATGGCCGTCATCGTGAACTGCGTGACGACCGATTCGTCGTTCATGCTCAGCGGCACGTAGTCGACGACCGGGCGGTCGGTGATGACGACGCCCGCCGCATGTGTGGAGGTGTGGCGCGGCATGCCCTCGATCTTGCGCGCCATGTCGATCAACTCGTGCACCTGCTCGTCCGATTCGTATTTGTCGCGCAGCTCGGTCACGCTTTCCAAGGCATGGTCGAGCGTCATGTTCAGCTCCATCGGCACGAGCTTTGCAACCGTATCACAGACATTATACGGGATCGCCATCGCGCGGCCGACATCGCGGATCGCAAGGCGCGCCGCCATCGTGCCGAACGTGACGATCTGCGCCACGTGGTCGGCGCCGTATTTCCCCACGACGTATTCGATGATCTCCTGCCGGCGCTCGTCGCTGAAATCCACGTCAAAGTCCGGCATACTGACGCGTTCCGGATTCAGGAAACGCTCGAACAGCAAATCGTAGCGCAGCGGATCGACGCCGGTGATGCCGATGCAGTACGCCGCGAGACTGCCGACACCCGAGCCGCGCCCGGGGCCGACCGGGATGCCCATGCTTTTCGCCTGCCGGATGAAATCGTAGACAATCAGGTAGTAGTTGACATAACCCATTGTATCAATCGTCGAGATCTCGTATTCGAGGCGGTCGACGATGCTTTTGTCCGGATGCTCGCCGTAGTGGCGGTGCAGTCCGTCGTAGCACATGCGGCGAAAGTATTCGCGGTTGTCGCTGCCGTCCGGGGTATCGAAGCGCGGCAGCTTCGTGTGGCCGAACTCAAACTCGAGGTTGCATCGGTCGGCGATGATCTGCGTGTTGTCCGCCGCCTCGGGGCAGTCCGGAAACAGCGCGCGCATTTCTTCCTCGCTCTTGAAGTAAAACTCGTCCGAGCCGAATTCCAGCGTGTCCTCATCCTCAATCGTGCGGTTCGTCTGGATGCAGATGAGGATGTGGTGCATCTTTGTGTCTTCCTTGTTGATGTAGTGACAGTCGTTTGTGACAACGAGTGGGATACCCGTCTCGCGCGACAGCCGGATGAGCTGCGGGTTGACATACGCCTGATCCTGCAGGCCGTGATCCTGCAGCTCGAGATAGAAATTCTCCGCGCCGAAAATCTCCCGGTAACGCAGCGCGGCCTCCTTTGCCGCATCGTACGCGCCGACGGACAGCGCGCGCGGGATCTCGCCCGCCAGGCAGGCGGAAAGCGCGATGAGCCCCTCGCTGTGGGCGCGCAGCAGATCGAAATCGGCGCGGGGCTTATTGTAGAAGCCCTCCGTCCACGCCTTCGAGACGATCGCCACAAGGTTGCGGTAGCCGGTCTCGTTTTTGCACAGCAGAACGAGGTGCCGGTTTTCGTTGTCGATGCCGTGCACCTTATCTTTCAAGCCGCGCTTTGCGACGTAGATCTCACAGCCGATGATCGGCTTGATGCCACGTGCCTTGGCGGCCTTATAAAAATCGATCACGCCGTACATGACGCCGTGATCCGTAATGGCCACGCTCGTCTGCCCCATTTCCTTGGCCCGGTCCAAAAGCTGCTCAATCCGGCACGCGCCGTCGAGCAGGCTGTATTCCGTATGCAGATGCAGATGTGTAAAGGCCATCGGGCACCCCTCCCCTCAATCAATAATCAGTGTGAAGCCGTGCTGGGTGGTAAAGTGGTGATCCTTGCTGCCCCACGCCGTGTCGATCACAATATAGTATGTACCGCTTTCCTCCGGATAGCTGAAAAAGATACTGCGATAGTAAAGCTCCGAATAATCAGATCGATAGACTGTGTAATACATATCGCCCCACGGATCCTGTGTCGCTTCGAGCACAATGCCCTTATCCATGTGCAGAACCGGGAAATCCGCGGAATCCGTCTGAATATCGAACCGCTCGCAGTCCAAAAAACTACCGTCTTTCCGCTGCTCAGCGGTCACGCGCTGCAACGCCGTGATCTCCGTATCGCCCGACTGCACCGCGATATCGCCTGGCACGACCTCCGTTTTCAGCAGATCGGCAATGAAATAGGCGACACAGCCGAGTACAGCCACAAACAGAATGCCCAGTATAAAATCTTTAAAGCTCTTCGGTTTGCGCATGGCGCGTCACTCCTTTCCTTTTTCGTGCTGCGCGGAGATTTCCTCCTCCGGTGAGCCGAGCGTTTCGGCGTATTCCAGAATGCGCCGCAGGCGATGGTTGACGCCCGACCGGCTGATGGACAGCCGCTCGCTCATCTCGCGTAAAGACATCTCTGGGTTGTGCAGACGCAGAAGCGCAGCCTCCCGCAAGTCCTCCGGCAGCTCGTCTAGCCCTACCTTGTCGCTGATCAGCGCGATCGCGGCAATCTGCCGGGAGGCGGCCGAAAAGGTCTTATCGAGGTTCGCCGTCTCGCAGTTTGAGACGCGGTTCAGGTTATTGTATGTTTCCTTGTACATTTTGATCTGCATCAGCTCCATCGCGCCGTTCACCGCGCCGATCAGCGTGAGGAAATCCTCGATCGCGCCGCTCTCCTTGAGATAGACGATGTAGCTGTTCTTGCGCCGCGCGACCGACGGCGAGAACTGCGCAGCCTTCACGCCCTGCAGGACGGCGACGAGATCCTCCGCGAGGTGCAGGTACGGCGTGACAAATTCGAGGTGATACTCTTTCTGCGGATCCGTGACCGTGCCGCAGACCAGAAACACACCGCGCAGAAAGGCCGCCGTGCAGCAGTCCTTCAGCAGATTCTCCATGCGGATGCGCAGGCTGATTTCACGTCCGGTATGCCCGAATGACGTGACCATCTGTCGGCGCGCGTCCTCGCCCGGAATCGCAATGGCGTACGCGCCGGCGTTCTTCCGGTGAAGCTGCGCACGCATCTCGGCGTACACGCCCGCCGAAACTGCGGCGGCCTCCGTAATGCGCCGCGCGACCGCGCTGTTTTCGCAGATCATCTGCGCATCGCGCAGGGAAAAGCATTTTGAAAAAAGCAGAAGGCCGTAGCATTCTGCTTTTAAACAACACGCCCGTTTATTTTCAATTTTGCAAAGCTCTTCTTTGCAGTCCGATGCAAACGACATGGCGTTCTTCCTTTCGCCGCCGAATTTATTTCTTTGCGATGTCGCGGTGCGTCACGCTCACACGAATTCCCTTTTCGGCGAGATGGTCATGCATATACTGGGCAAGTGCGACCGAACGGTGATGCCCGCCGGTGCAGCCAACCGCGATCACGAGCTGGCTCTTGCCCTCCCGGACGTAGAGCGGCAGCATGTAATCGATCATATCCGTAAAGCGCGTCTTGAAGCCCTCGGTCTCTTCGCACTGCATGACATAATCGCGCACCGGCGCGTCCAGACCGGTTTTGTCGCGCAGCTCGTCGATATAGAACGGATTGGGCAGGCAGCGCACGTCGAAGACGAGATCGGCCTCGAGCGGCAGGCCATGCTTGAAGCCGAAGCTGATGCAGTGTACCGCAATGGCGTCGTTGTCGTTCTGAAGAAACAAGTCGGAAATGCGCGATTTCAAGCTCGCAACCGGAATGTTCGACGTATCGATCACATAATCTGAAATCTCCTTGACGGGGCGCAGCATCTCGCGCTCCAGCCGAACCGCCTGCTCCAGAGAGCCCTGCATGGCCTCAGCGAGCGGATGCTTGCGGCGCGTTTCCTGAAAGCGGTTGACTAGAATCGAATCCGCCGAATCAAGAAACAGAATCTTATACGGCTTGTCCTGCGCCTTGAGCGTCTCCAAGGCGCTGAAAAAGGACTTGAACAGCTCGCCGCCGCGCGTATCGGTCACAACGGCGATGCGGCGCTGGATACCCTCCGATTTATCGCACAGGTCGTAGAAAACCGGAATCAGCGCGGGCGGCAGGTTATCGACGCAGTAAAAGCCGATATCCTCCATCGCGTGCATGGCGCGCGTCTTGCCCGCGCCGGACAATCCGGTCAGAATCACAAATTCCATTTTTCATACCTTCCTTCCCGTCTATGCCGTCAGATGCGAACCCGCCGAACCTCCGGCTCCAATTGAACGCCCGTCTCCTTAAAAACGGTGTTCTGAATATGCTCGATCAGCTTTTCCACATCCGCACACGTTGCGCCGCCGCGGTTCACAATGAAGCCCGCGTGCTTTTCGCTGACGCATGCGCCGCCGACCGTACAGCCCTTAAGGCCGCACTGTTCGATCAGCGCGCCCGCAAAATGACCCTCCGGCCGCTTGAACACACTGCCCGCACTCGGCAGCTCGACCGGCTGCTTGGATTTGCGGCGCTGCATGAGATCGTCCATCTTCGCGGCGATCTCCGTCTCCACGCCGTTCTGAAGCTGAAGCTCCGCCTGCGTGATGACGCGCTTCGTATCGGTGAAGGCGCTTGTGCGGTAACCAAACTGCAGCGCTTCGCCCGAAAGCACACCGGGCGCGCCGTTTTCTTCGACATAATACACGCGGGACACGACCTGCTTCATCTCGCCGCCGTACGCGCCGGCATTCATATAGAGCGCGCCACCGAGCGAGCCGGGGATACCCCACGCGAATTCCAGCCCGGAAAGCGCGTTGCCGCGTGCAAAGGCGCATACCGAGGCCAAAGAAGCGCCGCTGCCGCAGAGCAGACGGCCGTCCGAAAGCAGGCGAAGCTGCTTGAATTCACCGGTGAGCACCAGCACGGCGCCGCGCAGGCCCTCGTCCGGCACCAGAAGATTTGAGCCGTTGCCGAGCACAAAATACGGGATTTCCGCATGACTGAGCGCGCCGAGTACAGTCTGCAACGCCGCAGAAGTGGAAATCTCAATATAGCGATCCGCCGCGCCGCCGATCTTGAACGTGGTATGCAGGCGCATCGGTTCTTCTGTTTTAAAAGGGATCGATGCCGCAGAAAGCGCGGCGTCGAGAGCAGTATAATCAGGCATTCCGTAAGCTCCTTAAAATTTCTTCAGCATTTTTTCGGTTGCGCAGCACACGGGTATGCGCGCAGAGATAGTCGATCAGCCGGTTGAGGTCGGCATTCACAATCAGCTCTTCGGGGAAATCGATCTCCTCCAGCATTCGCAGCGCAGACGCGTGATCCTTGATGCCCGTCTCAAAATGCGCGTCGGAGCTGACAAGAATCGGCACGCCGTGCTTTTTGCAGCACAGCGCAATCTCGCGGCAGTTCGGGATATTGGCCGCGCGGACATCAAACGAATGGGAATTGATCTCCACCAGCTTGTGGCAGCGGCCGAATTCCGGGATGACCGTCTCATAGTCGTATTTGAACTCCGGACTGCCGCTGTGCCCGATGACATTGACGCCCGGGTCATGCGCAATATTCAGCCAGAGCTGTGTGCACTTCTCCACAGTGGGATTTTTGAGTCCCTCCAGCCCGAGGTTGTGGATCGACGCCACCACCCAGTCGAGCTTATTCAGCTCGTCGTCGTTGATGTCGAGCGTACCGTTCAGATCCAGCACGTTCGTCTCCATGCCCGCAAGCAGCAGAACGCCGCGGTACAAAAGCGGGATCTCGCGCAGCGAGGTAAAAAACCACGGGCCGGGCGAGCCGGGCATCGCACGCGCATGGTCGGTGACAGCCAGCGCCGCAAGCCCCTTCTCCCGGGCGGAATTGACCATTTCCTGCACGGTGCTGTACGCGTGTGTGGAGGCTAACGTATGTGTATGCAGATCAGCAATGATATTGTACATAAAATGACCTTCCTAGAATCAGATATCGAGATCGCGCTTGATCTCCTCGTGCGGCATCATAGATGCATCCATGCCGAGCGCAGAGAGCAGCTCGTGGGCCGCGTTATAACCCATCTTCTTCTGACGGTTATTCATCGCGGCAACCTCGATGATAACGGCGAGATTTCGGCCGGGCTTGACCGGGATCGTCATGACCGGCACCTTGATGCCGAGGATTTCGGTATATTCGCTGTCCATGCCCATGCGGTCATAGACCTTCGTCGCGTCCCAGATCTCGAGGTTGATGCACATATCGATCTTTTCCTGGAGCTTGACGGCGCCCATACCGAAGATGCGGCGGGCGTTGATGATGCCGATGCCGCGCAGCTCGATGAAGTGGCGAATATTTTCAGGCGACTGGCCGACGAGCGATTTGCTCGAAACGCGGCGGATCTCCACCGCGTCGTCTGCGATCAGGCGGTGGCCGCGCTTGATGAGCTCGATGGCCGTCTCGCTCTTGCCGACGCCGCTGTCGCCGACGAGCAGGATGCCTTCGCCGTAGACCTCTACAAGCACGCCGTGGCGCGTGATGCGCGGCGCAAGCTCGACGTTCAGGTAGGCGACGAGCGAGGCGACAATGTTCGAGGTGGATTCCGACGTGCGCAGCAGCGGCACGGCGTAGCGCTTTGCAAATTTCAAGAACTCCTCGCCCGGCTCAATACCGCGGGCGATGATCAATGCGGGAGGTTTCAGGGAAAAATAGCTGTCCAGCGCCATATTCCGGCGTTCAGGCTGGAGACTTTCAAGCATATACATCTCCGCGCGGCCCATGACCGCGATGCGCTTCGGGTCGAAATACTCATGGTAGCCGTTGAGCTCCATGCCGGGACGCACGACGTCGCGCGACTGGATCAAAATATCGTCCGCGCTCTTGGGCAGATATGCCGCCTCAAGCTGCAGCTCGTGAATGATCTTGGAAAGCTGGATTGTATAAATTTCTGGCATAGCAATAACCATCCTTTCAGGCGGAACCAAACCGGAATTTTTCTTATCTGGTTTCATTATAGCCGATTGAAAAGTAAAAATCAACAAAAAGGGACACCCGGCAGAGCGATCTGAGCAAAAAACATGCTTGTGCCCGCGCGCAAGATGCGCTATACTGAAACAGACAAAATCTCCCGAAAAAGGACGGTGAGGGACATGATTCTGATGGGATACCGTGCGTTCTGCTTCAGGATCCGGTTCGATGTGCTCCGTGCAAGCCCGATGGACGCAGAATTTCCCGCCGTGTTTTTCCGGCTTTGCGCATCGCGATGATTTCCGGCTCCAATGCCTTTATATTTGTCCATTTTCTCTTGCTCATAGCAACACCCCCTGATGTAGTTCTATTTTCCTACATCAGGGGGGTGTTTTGTCTATGTCCGTTTTTACCGGACCTGTTCAGCTTCGGCGCTTCCGAGGGTTATTTGTATTACGCTCTGGTCTTTTTCCGACCCGCATCCCACACGCCGCAGAAATAGAAGACGGCGGAGAGGGCGCTCGAAATTACCCAGCCGATCGGCCACGAAAGCCAAATGCCGGTGAGTCCAAACGGCACAACAAGAATAAACGCGAGCACAACGCGCAGCACGAGGTCGAGGAACGTCGTGATCATAAAGAAGACCATTGCGCCTGAGCCGCGCAGGACGGCATCCGCCGTGAGCTTGATTGCAATCGCAAGATAAAACGGCGGGATGATCCGCAGGAACTGTATGCCGATGCCGAGCGCCTCCGCGGAGCTTTCATCCATGAACAGCTGCAGCATCGTACCGCCGAAAAAGACATATGGAATCAGGAACACGGCCGCGACGGCAAGCGACATCAGGCAGCCCGCACGAAAGCCGCCGCGCACACGGTCGGTTTTCCGCGCGCCAATATTCTGCGCGGTAAAGCTGGAGGTGGAGTTGCTCAGCGCCGTAAGCGAAGTGATCGCAAAGGTATTCAGCTTGACGGCGGCAGAATAGCCAGCAACCGCGGAAGAACCGAAACCGTTGATGAGTCCCTGGATGCACAGATTGCCGACGGAGACAAAGCTCTGCTGCAGAATGCTCGGCACAGCAACGGTTGCGATGCGCCGAAGCATCGGAGCGGAAAACAGCGCAGGCTTTTCAGGCGTTTCGATTGCGCGCAGGCGGCGCAGCACCGCAAGAAACGCGCAGACTGACGCCACGCCCTGTGCAAGGAACGTAGCCCATGCCACACCTGCGACACCCCAGCGGAGCACGATGACGAACACCGCGTCGAGCACGATATTGCCGAGAGAGGACGCGATCAGGAAATAAAGCGGCGTTTTGCTGTCTCCCAGTGAAGTGAAAACGCCCGAAGAAATATTGTAGAAAAAGAGGAACAGAAGTCCCCAGATATAAATGGCGAGATACAGCGTCGTATCCGGCATGATATTATCCGGCGTGTCCAGAAGATGCAGGATCGGCTCGCAGAACACGATGCCGCATACGGTCAGCAGCACGCTGATGACTGCCACAGCGATGAAACCGGTATAAGCCGCCGTTTTCATCTGTTTGTAATCCTTCGCACCGAAAAGCTGCGAGATGATAACGGAAATGCCGATGTTCATGCCGAACGCGACCGCCATAAAAATCATCGTGACGGGGTAGGACGCACCGACTGCCGCAAGCGCGTCCTCACCCGCGAACTTGCCGGCGATCACGCTGTCCGAAATATTGTAAAGCTGCTGGAATACGACGCTCAGAAGCATCGGCAGTGTAAACCGAAGCAGCACGCCCGCAGGCTTTCCGGTTGTCAGATCTGTATTCATGGTATCCACTTCCCTTTCCGCGCGGCGAATCGATTGCGCCGAAACACCAAGCTGTTATTTATTATAGCCGACCGCTCTGTGCACGGCAATGTCCAGTTTCGACAAGCTTTTTCGTCAACAGCAAAAAAGAAAACGGAATTTTTCTGAAAAAAGTCCTTGACAGCGTAACAATGTTGCGTTATAGTATAGCTGTAACAAAACATTGTTACGAAATATTTCTTGGTGTAAACTCGGTTCTGCATCAAGGGCACACAGAGTAAGATGGATTTGAAAAAGGAGATTTTGAAAACACGCTTTGCGCAGAAAGGAAAGGTTTCATGGATCTGATTTCAAAAAAGGAGCTTTTGGAGCTAACGGGCATTTCTTACGGGCAGCTTTACCGCTGGAAGCGCGAGCGGCTGATCCCCGAGGAGTGGTTCATCAAGCGGGCGTCGTTCACCGGGCAGGAGACGTTTTTCCCGCGCAGCCAGATTCTCCCGCGCGTGCAGGCAATCCTGAACAACAAGGACAAATACTCGCTGACCGAGCTGAGTAAAATGCTGTCTCCGGACACCGCACCCGCGCTGATTGACAGCACGGCGCTTGCGCAGATTGAAGAAATCGCGCCCGATCTGCTCCCTGCCATTCTGTACTGCTTTCAGAAGGAAAGCTACGAGTTGTTCGACCTCGCGCTGTTCGCCGCGATCAGCCAGGCTGAGGCCGCGCTCGGTATACAGGGTGACGAACGAAGAGATGTCGTCGAGCTGTGCATTTCCACCGCAAAGCTGCGGCAGTTCGATTCCGTTCTGACGGTATTTCTTGTCGGCGGCACATACCACGCGCTCATGACAAAAGCGGATTCCCCGCTCGTATTCGACAGCACCATTCAAACGGGCGCCTGCACGGTTTCCATTTCCGAAGCAGCCGCCGCGATCAAGGTAAAATACAGGGCTTTATTTCCCACGCTTTAGGTATTGAAGGAGGAAGTTTTATGCAGAACATCAACATCAACGGCCACGGCAAATTCTCCGGCGGTGAATACGGCGAGATCATCGTCAACGGCTCGGCGAACTGCGCAGAAAACGTTGTGTGCCTCAACATGGCTGTCAACGGCCATCTCTCCGCGGGCAGCGTCACCGCCGATTCCGTCGGCGTCAACGGCCACCTTTCCGTAAGCGGCAGCCTGAACGCCAAGGACACCGATATCGACGGCGCCGTTTCCGTCAGCGAAAACCTCTCCACCGATCGGCTCGACGTGGATGGGCATCTCAGCGTCACGGGCAGCCTGAACGCAGGCGACACCAGCGTTGACGGACATCTGAGCTGCAGCGGCAGCGCGAACACAGGAAATTTCGACTGCGACGGCATCGCCTCGCTCTCGGACGGCCTGCGCGCGAAGTCCGTCGAGGTAGACGGCATGCTGAACGTGACGGGTAACGTCGAAGCCGAACGCGTACACGCAGACGGTAAAATCTCCGCAACCGGACAGATCTGCGCCGACCAGATTCACATTTTCGGCATCGTCCGCGCGGATGAGATCGTCGGCGACGACATCGAGATCGACTTCAAGGATCCGATCAGCATCATGGCGGGCTTTGTGAATTCCGTGTTCGGCAGCCGCCTGCAGAACGACGTGAAGTGCGCCAATCTGATCGAGGCGACCACAATCAAGCTCCGGGGCGTCTGTGCGGGCGTCGTCAGCGGCGAGCACGTGGCGATCGGCGAAAACTGCCGCATCGATCAGCTCGACTGCACGGGCGACTTCACCATCGACCCCACAAGCACCATCCGCATGCTGAACGGTCAGCCGTACAACGGATAAACCGCATAAAAAACGCCGGGGATTCACGCGTCCCCGGCGTTTTGCCGTCTTTGATTCAAAATGCGTTCCGATACAGCGCGGATCTCCGGCAAAAGCGCGCACAGCTCCTCCCTGCGCGCTCAAATATCCGCGTCTGTCCGCACGCCGAGCGACGCGGCAAAATCCGAAAGCGCCGTCGCCTCGCGCGCCCAAAACGCCCGGTCGTCCATCCAGAGCACCGTCAGGCAGCGCGAAAATGTCGCGAGCATCCAGAAAACGGCGTCCTCGGGATGGTCGGACAGCACGATGCGCCGCGTATCGTCGATCGCCGCATGGCACGCCTCACATCGTAATCATAACGTTCACCTTCGGGTTCTTCTCCCCGACGATGACGATCATCTCGATCATTTTGTTGACATAATCCAGAAATGGACCGGTGATCTTTCCGTAATCGGTAAACTCGATCTCCGCCTCGCAGCGCGGGTTCTCAAGCGCTTCCTGCAGCGCGTCGAGCGTGGGCGCCACGCGGCGCAGGCGCAGCTCGGCATTGAGGTAATCGTGCAGGTCACGGATATTCCGCACCGTTGTGAGCCTTATTTCTGCACGCATACAGACGCTCCTTCCGTCATATAGATTTCTTTCATGTACACCTCGTCGCGCGCGGCGGTGATCTGTACGCGCACGCCCGAGAGCTTCTTCTGCGTATACCCGGTCAACGGATTCTGCACCGCAAACGGATCCTCCAGCACGCAGATATGCTTATTGCCGATGCACGTCCCTTCGTACAGCGCGTACGACGCCTGATGGCTTTCGTCGAGCCCGAGCACGCGGAAGCCCTCGACGCGCTGGCCTTTTGCAAGATCCTCGCGCAGAACGACGCAGCCGATCTCCACCGACTCCGCCGCTTTGACTTCATAGACAGGCTGTGTAGCCGTACCACCGATCTTTTCAACCGTGCACGGGATGCGGCGCTCCGTCGTGCGCCGGATCAGGTCGCCGAGCTCTTTCAGGCGGCGGACGTCCCGTTCATCGAGCAGGCCGTCGCGGTTCGGCGGCACATTGAGGTTCAGGCAGGCGTTTGCGCCGCAGGAGCGCAGATAAGTGTTATACAGCCGTTCAAGCGAATGCGGCTCCTCGTTTTCATGCCAGAACCAGCCGGGGCGGATCGACATATCGATCTCCGCCGGGGTAAAGACCAGCCCCTTGGAATACAGAATGTTCGGCATCGTGCCGATCTCCCGGTTTGTGTTGTACATATAGCTGAGCGAGCCCTCGTCCGCCATCGGGCCGGGACCGGTCTGCACGTCGCTGTAAAAGCACAGCTCGCCCGGCACGACCGCCCACTCCGAATGGCGCGCGACGCCCGCTTCGTTGCCGCACCAGCGCGTATCGGGGCCGAAATCGTTGAAAATAACGGCGTTCGGCTGGTATTTGCGGATCAGCTCAAAGTAGCGCGGGAAGTCGTAGACCTGCTTTTTGCCGTTCTCGCCCTCGCCGCATGCGTTGTCGAACCACACGCAGAAAATGTCGCCGTAACCGGTCAGCAGCTCTGTGAGCTGATTGCAGAAATAATCGTTGTACGCCGGTGTGCCGTAAAGCTTCGAATTGCGGTCCCACGGCGACAGGTAAAAGCCGAATTTGATGCCGCCGCGCCGGCAGGCTTCGGCCGCCTCGCGCACGACATTCCCCTGAAACGGACTGTTTTTCACACTGTGCTCCGTATATTTGCTCGGCCACAGGCAAAAGCCGTCGTGGTGCTTTGCCGTGAGGATCATGCCCCGAAGTCCGGCCGCTTTGATCGCCGCCACCCACTGGTCGCAGTCGAGCTTTGTCGGGTTGAAGATGGCTTCATCCTCCGTGCCGTCTCCCCATTCGCGGTCTGTAAAGGTGTTCACGCCGAAATGAATAAACGCATAGCGCTCCGTTTCAAACCAGTCGAGCTGCCGCTGAGACGGCACGACGGCGGCCGCCTGCTTCAGAAAATCGATCATATGCTCCGTCCCCTTTGCAAAAGTACATTGGCCTTATTATAGCAAGCACATACGGAAAAGTCCACATAAAAAGGCAGACGGCACGGCAAAACGCCGCGCCGCCCAATGGAAGTATTGAGAAACAAGCAAGTGTTGTGTAGTACTCAGAATGTGATGCGCACCGTGGTGCCGCGCCCGACCTCGCTCTGCAGCGTGACATGCGCGTTGTGGAACGCCGCGCCGTGCTTGACGATGGAAAGGCCCAGCCCTGTACCGCCGATCTGCTTCGAGCGGCTCTTGTCGACGCGATAGAAGCGCTCAAAGACACGCTCGCGGTCGCCCTCCGAGATGCCGATGCCGTTATCCGCCACCTCGATAAACGCGTGGCCATCCTGCACGCCGGCAGTCATCTGTACCGAGCCGCCGGGCTTGTTGTACTTGACCGCGTTATCGGCGAGGTTGAAAATCATCTCGTCGAGGATATTCGGCACGCCCATCACCTTGGCGGGCTCGCCGGAGACGCGGATTGTGATCTGCCCCTGGTCTGCCGGAACCTTCAGACGCTCCGCCACATCGCGCGCTATGGCCAGCAGATCCGTCTCGGCACGCTCGAGCTCAACCGCGCGCTCATCGAGCCGCGAGAGCTTGATGATATCCTCCACCAGCGTGATCAGGTGCTGCGTCTCGGTATAGATATTGCCCGCAAAGCGCGGGATATCCTCGCTTTTGACGAGGCCGTTGCGGATGATCTCCGCATAGCCGGAGATCGAGGTAAGCGGCGTTTTCAGTTCGTGCGAGACGTTCGCCGTGAACTCGCGGCGCATCTGCTCGCTCTCTTCACGCTCGGTAACGTCAAGCAAGACGATGACCGCGCCGCGCACGCCGTTCGCGCCCATAACCGGGTTTGCGATCAGGTTATAGCTGCGTGCGCCGATGCGCGTCACGCGCTCGCTGGCCTGGCCCAGAAGTGCGGAATCGACGGCGCTGCGGAAATCAAGGCTGCGGTTGAAGGTCAGCACGCTCGCGTGGTGGCGTCCGACGCTCTCGTGCACGCCGAGCAGGCGCACGGCGCTTGTGTTGTAGGAGAGCACGTCGCCCTTGGAATCGACGATGATGAAACCCTCCTGCATATTTTCGGTGATGGCGGTAAACTCGTTCTGCTTGCGGTTGAGCTCCTCCATCTTCTCCTGAATCGTCTCGTTCTGGTGCTCAAGGCGTAGGAAAAGTGGTGCCAGCTCGTCGTATGTGTCGTTTTCCATCGGATGATCGAGGTCGATGCTGTTAATCGGCGCAACGATCTGCTTCGTGCGGTAGGTGGACAAAATCACTGCGAAAAGCAGCACCGCAGCCGCACACAGGATCATCCACGGCACCATGCGCTCGATGGAGCCGAAAACCGTCTTCATGCCGACTGAAAGGCGCAGCACACGTCCGTCCTCCAGCAGAACGGCGTAATTGTACGACTGCACGTTCAGCGTGTCGGACAGGCGGATCGATTCGCCTACGCCATGCGCCCACGCCGCCTGCACCTCGGGACGGTCGCTGTGGTTTTCCATCTCCGAAACGTCCGCGACGCTGTCAAACTCCACCGTACCGTCGCTCCCGATCAATGTGACGCGCACGGACTGCATGCTCGTGCCGTACCCGGCAGAACGGATGCGGGAAAGGTAATCGCCGCCGTCCAGCAGGCCGTTTTGAATGTATTCACTCTGTACCGCAGTCGATCTCTTGATGATCTCCAGCGAATCGTAATACGATACAACGCCGGACAGCACCATGGAAAACACAATGGAGATCAGCGCGATGAGCGACATGCTCCGGATAATTTTTTTCTTCATGTGTCTTGCTCCTTCGATCCGGCGATCCGATAACCGACGCCGCGCACCGTCTCGATCAGGCTGCCGCTCTCGCCGAGCTTCTGGCGCAGCGTGCGGATGTGCACGTCAACCGTGCGCGTTTCGCCGCTGTAATTGTAGTCCCAGATCTTGGAAAGAATCTGGTCGCGTGTCAGCACAACGCCGCGGTTTTCGAGCAGATAGCACAGCAGCTCGAATTCCTTATAGGTCAGCGCAACCTCGCGCCCACCGGCCGTCACGTTGTGACGCTTGACGTCGACGCGCAGTGTGTCCGCCTCCAGAAGCTTCTCGTCGCTCTGCTTTGCCGCACGGCGCAGAAGCGCCTTGACGCGGGAAACAAGCTCCATCATGCCGAAGGGTTTCGGGATATAATCGTCCGCACCGCTGTCCAGCCCGATGACCTTATCATATTCCGTGCTCTTTGCCGTCAGCATGATGACCGGCAGATCGGCCGTCTCTGTGCTGTCGCGCAGACGCTTCAAAATATGCAGGCCGTCTTCGTCGGGCAGCATGATATCGAGCAGCACAAGCTCCGGAAGCTCCTCTGTGACCGCCGACCAGAACTCTGCGGCATTCGGAAAGCCCTTGGCATCAAATCCGGTGGTGCGCAGCGTGTAGATCACAAGCTCGCGGATACTGTCGTCGTCTTCAACAAGATAAATCATAAATCGGATAATTCCTTTCTTCGGGCAGGCCCGCCGCTTCCGTCAGACATGCTGACCGGTTGCAGAGAACTCCACCCATTCGGAAATATTGACTGCATGGTCGCCGATACGCTCGAAATACTTGGCCACCATCAGCAGATCGATGCACGTCTCGCCCTCCTCAGGCTTTTCCGCAATCAGCGAGATAATCTCGCTCTTTACGCGGTTGAACAGCGCGTCCACAACGTCGTCGTACTGCTCCACCGCATGCGCGAGGTCGAGGTCGCGGCGAACGAAGGAATCGACGCTGTCCGTCACCATTTTGACGGTTGCACGCGCCATCTCGGCAATGTGCAGACGGCTGCTGACGCCGCTTTGACGGATGTGCACCGTCATCTCCGCGATATCGGATGCCTGATCGCCGATGCGCTCCATATCGGAGATCATCTTGAGCGCGGAGGAAATCAGGCGCAGGTCGCTCGCAACCGGCTGCTGCTGCAGAAGCAGCCGCATGCAGAGCGATTCGATGTCCCGCTCCTTACGGTCAATTTCGCGCTCCGTTTCGTAGACGATGCGGCGCAGCTCATCGGTGGGAGTCTCAAGGGTTTTGGCGGCCTGCGAGATCGCGTCCTCGCACAGTGCGCCCATGCGGATCAGCTCGACATTCAGGCGCTCGAGCTGTTCTTCAAATCGGTTTCTCATAATAGGATCCTTCCTTTCATGCAGTTTCGGGATCAGCCGAACCGGCCTGTGATATAGTCTTCCGTGCGCTTATCCTTCGGCATTGAAAAAAGCATTTCGGTTTTACCAAATTCGATCATATCGCCCAGAAGGAAGAACGCCGTATTGTCCGAAATACGGGCGGCCTGCTGCATGTTATGCGTCACCATGATAATAGTATAATCCTTTTTGAGCTCTGCCGCAAGATCCTCAATCTTACTTGTGGAAATCGGATCCAGCGCGGACGTGGATTCATCCATCAGCAGCACCTCCGGCTCAACCGCCAGCGCGCGGGCGATGCACAAGCGCTGCTGCTGACCGCCGGACATGCCCAGCGCGTTCTTCTTGAGACGATCCTTGACCTCGTCCCAGATCGCCGCCTGCCGCAGAGAGCGCTCGACGATCATATCGAGCTTCGCCTTGTTGCGGATGCCGTGGATACGCGGGCCGTAGGCCACGTTGTCGTAAATGCTCATCGGGAAGGGGTTGGCCTTCTGGAACACCATGCCGACGCGTTTTCTGAGCTGGTTGACATCCATGCCTTTGTAAATATCCTCGCCCTCGAGCCGAACCTCACCCTCGACGCGGCAACCCTCCACAAGATCGTTCATGCGGTTGAGCGTTTTCAGGTAGGTTGATTTTCCGCAGCCGGACGGGCCGATCAGCGCCGTGATTTCATGCGCAGGGATGTCCAACGTGATTCCCTTGAGCGCCTCAAAATTCCCGTACCAAAGGTGCAGATCCTTTGTTTCGATAATTCCCATATTGAATCCTCCTAAATGCTCAGTTTTTCCGCAGCTTCTTGCCGGCGATCTTCGCGGCAAGATTGATGAGGAAGGTCAGAATCAGCAGAATTGTGGCAATTGCAAACGCGGAATCGAATTCCGCACGCTCGCTGGCATACATATACAAAGCCACGGTCAGCGTGGAGCCGGGCGTGTTGGGCATCACAGCCTGCGCCAGACTCAGGATGTTGTGCGCAACGCCCGCAGTGTACAGCAGCGCTGCAGATTCGCCCACAATACGGCCGACTGCGAGAATACAGCCTGTCACAATGCCGTCTACTGACGAGGGCAGCACAACGGTGCGGATCATATGCCATTTGCCTGAGCCAAGCCCCAAAGAGCCTTCCCGGTAGCTCTGCGGCACCGTCTTAAGGCTCTCCTGCGTGGTGCGCACCACGGTGGGCAGCGTCAGGATGACAAGCGTCAGCGCACCGGCGATCAGGCTGCTCTGCAGGCTGAACAGCTCGACGAAAACCAGCATACCGACCAGACCGAAGATGATGGACGGAATGCCGGACAGCGTCTCCGTCGCGAATTCTATGATGCGCACCAGCTTCTTATTGGTCGCATACTCCGTCAGATAAATCGCCGCGCCAACGCCCAGCGGCAAAACAATGACCAGCGTCATCAGGATAACATACAGCGTGTTCAGAAGATCCGGCAGAATGCCGATCGTGCCGGAACGCGGACTGGGCTTGGTGGAAAGGAACGCCCACGAGATATTCGGGATGCCCCGGACAAAAATGTAGCCAATCACACCGATGAGGAGCAGGCAGACGATTGCGATCGCGATATACATCAGCACATTGCGCAGCCCGTCCATGAAGCGGCGGTAAGAAGATCGTTTCATTTCCTTCACCTCACGTATCCTTCTTTTTGAGGAAGAAATTCAGAACCATATTGATGATCATGATAAAGCAGTACAGGATCAGCGCCACAGAGAACAGCGCCTGCCGGTGCAGGCCGCTCGAATAGCTCATCTCGCCCGCGATGGCAGTCGTCAGGAAACGAACGCTCGTGAACAGCGAGGGCATATTGGCCACGTTGCCGCAGACCATCATGATTGCCATCGCCTCGCCCACCGCTCTGCCGATGCCCAGCACGACTGCGGCCGCGATACCGCTCTTCGCCGCAGGGAAGGTCACCTTGAACACCGTTTCATTCCAAGTGGCGCCGAGCGCAAGGCTCGCCTCCTCGTACTCGTGCGGAACCGCCTTCAGAGCGGTTTCCGACACGCTGATGATCGAGGGCAGAACCATGACCGTCAGAACGATGATCGAGGAGAAAAGGCCCACGCCGTCCGCAACATGAAAAACCTTGCGGACAAACGGGACAAGCACCATCATGCCCACCAGACCGTAGACGACCGAGGGGATTCCCGCCAGCAGGTCAACGGTCGGGCGAATAACCTGATAGATCGATTTCGGCGCCATTTTTCCGAGATAAATCGCAAACAAAAGCCCTAAAGGCACGCCGATCAGGATGGCGCCGAGGGTGCCGAGAACCGAGGTCAGGATAACCGGCAGAATGCCGAACTGGTCCTGACTCGGCTTCCAGACCGTACCGGTTAAAAACGGAATCAGACCGACCTCTCGGATCGCCGGTATGCCGGACACCACCAGATAACCGGTGATGACAATCACGAAGCCAACGGCAGCCAAACCACATCCTGTAAGCAGCAGCCGCATGGCGGTTTCGGTTGCTTTCAGCACCGGATTTGTTTTCTTCATACCATTACTCCCTTATCCTTTCATGAAGAGAATGCGGGATGAGCAGCCCCATCCCGCATCACGGTTTTCATATCTTTACGAAATCCGGCCACATGGGTCTCAATGCTTGACCGGGACACAGCCCGCTTCGCGCACATACTCATCCGCGTCTGCGGAGAGCGCCCAATCCACAAATGCCTGCGCTTCGGGGCTCAGCTCCGTGTTGTCGTTCGTGACCATCACGAAGTTGCGCTGTACCGCGTAATCGCCGGACTGGATCGTTTCCTCCGAGCATTCAACGCCGTTGACCGTCAGGGCCTTAACCGTGTCGTCCACAGCAGAGAGAGAAGCGTAGCCGATTGCATTCGGGTTGCTGGCAACCGCTGCAATCACGGCGCCTGTGGAGGTCAGCTCCTGGTTGTACTTGCAGGTATCCGCCGCGCCGACAACGCTTTCGAAGCCGTCGCGTGTGCCGGAGCCGGACTCACGGCCGATGACAACAACCTCGCCGGCGTCGCCGCCAACCTCGCTCCAGTCGGTGATCTCACCGGTATAGAGCTGCTTGATCTGCTCAACGGTCAAATCGGCAACTTTGCTTTCCGGATTGACAACGATCGCAATGCCGTCGATCGCAACGATGTGGCCGGTCAGACCTGCCGCCGCTTCCTCATCCTTCAGGTTGCGGGAAGCAAGGCCGATATCGCAGCGGCCTTCCGTCACAGCGGTGATGCCGGAACCGGAACCGGTCGGGTTATAGTTGATCGTGGTGCCGGAGAGCTCGGTATAAACTTCCTGATAAATGCCCATCAGCTTTTCCATCGAGGTGGAGCCGTCTGTCGAAACGGAACCGCCGAGCTGGGAAACAGTCTCAGAGGATTCCTCAGAGGACTCAGAAGCCGGGGATTCCGATACAGAAGACTCGGATGCGGAGGACTCGGAGGACGTACTCGCGGTCTCGCTGTTTCCGCAGGCCGTGAACGCCGTCATCGTGAGCAGCGCCGCAGCCGCAATCGCAAGAATTTTCTTTGCTTTCATAACCATCTTTCCTTTCAGGTCTTTGTTTTTGTTTCCTGTTTACGAGCGTAAGTATAGATTTCGATTGTAAAGTTCAAAAGGCACCGTGTGTTAAATCCATGTAAAACCCCTTTCTCTTGTAAAACGAATTGAAATTTTCCCGGAAATACGGTAAAATAACTTCATACTATCTTTTGGAGGCATCATCATGCGCAGCGAACAGGAAATGTATGATCTCATTCTCGGCTATGCGCGCCGCCGCGACGACATCCGCGCCGTCATTCTGAACGGCTCCCGCGCGAACCCGAACCGAAAGCCCGATCCGTTCAACGATTTCGATATCGTCTACCTCGTGCGCGACCTTGCGCCGTATAAGGAAAAGCCCGTGTATCAGGACTTCGGCGAAATCCTCGTCTACGAGCGCACCGACAGGAATGAGCTGTTTCAGGAGAACTTTCCCGATTTCGTCTGCTATCTGATGCAGTTTGCGGACGGCAACCGCATCGACCTGACGATTGCCGACACCGATCACTACCACGGCTACTGCTTCGACGATCGGCTTTCCGTCGTTCTGCTCGACAAGGACGGGTTCCTCCCGCCGCTGCCTGAGCCGGACGAAAGCAGCCATTATATTCAGAAGCCGACGCAGCAGCTTTTCTTCGAGTGCCGCACGGAATTCTGGTGGGTTGCGCCATATGTCTCGAAGGGGCTCTGGCGCGGACAGCTCCTTTTCGCGCAAATACACATGGAAAACTGCATCCGCAAGATGCTTTTGCAAATGCTTAAATGGTACGCCGGCGCACAGCACGGCTTCGAGCTCTCCGCCGGAAAATGCGGCGATAAGCTGCAGGAGCTGCTGCCCGAGGATCTCTGGAGCGGCTACCTTGAGACGTTCGCCGCCTGCTGTGAGGACGATATCTGGCGCGCGCTCTTCGCCGCGTGCGATCTCTTTACGCGCGTTTCCGCCCTGACGGCTGAAGCGCTCGACTTCACAATCGGCGACGCCTACGACCGGCACGTGTCCGCCTTCCTGCGCTACACGCACGATCTCCCGCGCGACGCCAAAACGTTTGACTTCACCATTGACGGATAAGAAAGGGGCTTTTTCATGCAAATTCTCTGCATCGGCGATGTTGTCGGCAGCCACGGCTGCGACTTTCTCCGCCGCCGCCTGCCCGCCCTCCGGCGTATGAAGGGCATCGACGTCGTAATCGCGAACGGCGAAAACTCCTCGGACGGCAACGGCATTACGCCCGCCTCTGCGGGTCATCTCTTTGACAGCGGCGTGGACGTCATCACGACCGGCAACCACACGTACCGCCGTCGTGAAATCTACGACTACCTCGACGAGACACAGCCGATCGTGCGCCCGGCCAACTTCCCGCCGGACGCGCCCGGGCACGGGCTGACGGTGCTCGATCTCGGGCGCACGCGCATCGCGGTGATCAATCTGATGGGTACGGTATACCTTGAGGAGCACCTCGCCTGCCCCTTCCGCACGCTCGACGCGCTGCTCAAGACGCCCGATCTGCCGAAAATCTGCATCGTTGATTTCCACGCGGAGGCGACCGGCGAGAAACGCGCACTCGGCTATTACGCGGATGGGCGCGTCTCGGCGCTCTTCGGCACGCACACGCATGTACAGACCGCCGACGAGACGGTTCTCCCCCACGGCACCGGTTATATCACGGATGCCGGCATGACCGGTCCGGTCGAATCGGTGCTCGGCGTGAAGGCGGAGCTTGTCATCAAAAAGCAGATGAGCAAGCTGCCCGTGCGCTTTGACTTCGCCGACGGTGACTGCAAAATGGACTGCGTTTTGTTCGATATTGACGAAAAAACCGGCCTTACACGCACCGTGGAACGCCTTTCGATCCGATAAACTGCAGTTTTTTTCTGAAATTTCGCGTACGGCGCAGGTCTTTACTTGTAATTTTGGAAGCCTTGTGTTATACTTTCATTAAGAATACTCGTTTGGGGATGCGTTCTTCATCTCCTGAATTTAACAGACAGGATGTGTATGCTGTGATTACTGGAAAGCAGCTTCGCGACGCCGTGATCTCGGGCGCGAACAGTATATTGAAAAACAGGAAATACGTGGATGATCTGAACATCTTCCCCGTTCCGGACGGTGACACGGGCACGAACATGTCCATGACCATCGGCGCCGGCAGCGACGCGATGGGCGCGCTCGGCGATGAAGAAACGACGGCGAAGGTCGCGAAGACGGCAGCTTCCGCGATGCTGCGCGGCGCAAGAGGCAACTCCGGTGTCATCCTTTCCCTGCTGTTCCGCGGCTTCTCGAAGGGTCTTGAGGATACGGAAGAAGCGGACGGCGCACAGCTCGCGCAGGCGCTTGCGCTCGGCGTGGACGCGGCATACAAGGCGGTCATGAAGCCGACCGAGGGCACGATTCTGACCGTGGCGCGCGTCGCGGCGGAAAAGGGCGCGGCGGCGGCCGAAATCGACAACGATCCGGTATACGTCTGGGATGCGATCTGCCTTGGCGCGGCGGAGGCACTCTCCACAACGCCTGACCTGCTGCCGGTGCTCAAGAAGGCCGGTGTCGTGGATGCGGGCGGACAGGGCCTTTGCATGATCTTCGACGGCATGATGCGCGTCTTCAAATACGGTGAGATCGTCCAGACCGAGATGTCCGCAGAGGAAAAGGCGGCGGAGACCGCGGAGTTCTTCGCGAGCGTCGCGGCGGAGTTTGACAGTGAGATCAACTTCACCTACTGCACGGAGTTTATTGTGGGGCGCAATCCGGAGATCACGACCGAGCCCAACGAGCTGCGGCTCTTCCTCGAGACGATCGGCGACTGCGTGGTCGTTGTGGACGACGAGGAAATCATCAAGGTACATGTTCACACGGAGCAGCCCGGCGACGCGCTTACGAAGGCGCTCGAATTCGGCGCGCTGCTGACCGTGAAGGTTGAAAATATGAAGGAGCAGCACCGGAAGGCTGCCGAGCAGAACGAGGCGAACCGCGCGGCGTTTGAGGAAAACCGTGCCGGAGCGAAGGAGGCGGCATCCGCGCCTGAGATCGCAGAGCCGACAGAAGACATCGGCTTTGTTTCCGTCGCGGCGGGCGACGGCCTCAAGGCGCTCTTCAGCGATCTCGGCTGCGCGCAGGTCGTCAGCGGCGGTCAGACGATGAACCCCAGCACGGCGGACATCGTGGCGGCGGTGCTTGCCACACCCGCGAAGCACGTCTTTGTGCTCCCGAACAACAAGAATATCATTATGGCGGCGGAGCAGGCGATCCCGCTCGTCACCGACCGCGAAATCACGGTCATCCCGACGAGAACGATCCCGCAGGGTCTTTCCGCGATGCTCGCTTTCGACCCGGACAATGACACCGCTGCAAACGCGGACGCGATGATGATGGCGGCGGAGGGCGTCTCCACCGGCACCGTCACGTTCGCGGCGCGCGATTCCGAGTTCGGCGGCTTCAAGATCAAAGAGGGCGACACGATGGGCCTGACAAACGGCAAGCTTGAGTTTGTCGGCGATACGCCGGTTCGCGCAGCTTACAAGGTTGCGAAAGCCCTGATGAGCAAGCACACCTCGTTCATTACGCTGATCTACGGCGAGGGCGTTTCCGAGGAGGACGCGAACGAAGCGCTTCGCCTGATCCGCAACAAGGCGGACGACGATGTGGAGATCAGCCTTGTAAACGGCGGCCAGCCTGTTTATTACTTCATTCTTTCCGTCGAATAATCCTAACATTTCGGGGCGGGGCGCAAAGCCCTGCCCTTTTTCTTTCAGAACAGGAGATCCCCTATGCCTTCTCTGTTTGAAACGGATATCGCCGCGCTCAAGGGTGTCGGTCCAAAGCGCGCCGAGCTCTTCCGAAAGCTGGGTGCGCCGACCGTCGGCGACCTCTTGCGGCTTTATCCGCGCGCCTACGAGGATTGGCGCGACGCGGTGCCGATCCGCAACACGCTTTTGAACGAAGTGAATATTGTAAAGGGCACAGTTCTGCGCCGCCCGGTTGAGCAGCGCATCCGCGGCGGCATGACGCTCTACAAAACGACGATCACCGACGGCGCGGACGACATGCAGCTCACCTTTTTCAACAACCGCTTTGTCGTGAATCTGCTCGAGGAGGGCGCAGTTTACGCATTCCGCGGCAAGGTCACCGGCACGTTCACGCGTCGGGAAATGGCTTCACCGGAATTCGTCCCCGAAAGCCGCATGCAGGACATGGTGCCCGTCTATCCGCAGACCGAGGGGCTGACCTCGCGCATCATCGCCAACGCGGTGAAAGAGGCGCTCAAGCTGCTGCCCGAGACGGTCAACGACCCGCTGCCGGACAGCCTGCGCATGGAATACGCGCTGTGCCGTCTCGAATACGCGCTCAAAACGATTCATTTTCCGAATTCGCCCGAAGCGCTCTCCACAGCGCGGCGCAGACTCGTCTTTGAAGAGCTGCTTGTTTTGCAGCTCGGCATGCTGGAGATCCGCCGGGCGGGCGCACGGCAGAATCCGTATCCAATCGCGCAGGACTGCACGGCCGATTTCTGCGCCCTGCTGCCGTTCACGATGACCGGCGCACAACAGCGCGCGGTAGCGGACGCCGTCCGCGATATGCAGGGTGCACACCCGATGAACCGGCTGATTCAGGGCGATGTCGGCAGCGGCAAGACGGCGGTCGCGGCAGCGCTCTGCTACACCGTGATGCGAAACGGCCTGCAGGCGGCGCTGATGGCGCCAACCGAAATTCTCGCAACACAGCACTTTGAATCGCTCTCCGCATTGCTCGCCCCCTGCGGCATCCGGCTCGCGCTGATTACCGGCAGCATGCGCCAAAAGGCGCGCCGGGAAGCGCTCGAGGGGCTGAAGAGCGGCGAGATTCAGCTTGCGGTCGGCACGCATGCGCTCCTCAGCGAAGGCGTGGAATTTGACCGTCTCGCGCTCGTCATCACGGACGAGCAGCACCGCTTCGGCGTCGGGCAGCGCACGGCGCTCGCGAAAAAAGGCGGCTTTCCCCACACGCTCGTCATGAGCGCCACGCCAATCCCGCGCACGCTCGCGCTGATGATTTACGGCGATCTCGACGTCTCCGTGCTCGACGAACTCCCGCCCGGGCGGCAGCCGATTGAAACGTATCTGATCGACCCCGCAAAGCGCTGCCGCGCGTTTGGGTACATCCAAAAGCACATTGACGAGGGGCGACAGGCATACATTGTCTGCCCGCTGATCGAAGAAGGCGCGAGCGACATGGCGAGCGTCACGGCGTACGCGGACATTGTACGCGACTATTTCGGCAACCTACCCATCGGCGTCCTGCACGGCAGAATGAAGCCGAAGGAAAAGGACGCAGTGATGGCGGACTTTTCGGCGGGGCACACCAAGCTGCTGATCTCCACCACCGTCGTCGAGGTCGGTGTTGACGTGCCGAACGCGGTCATCATGATGATCGAAAACGCGGAGCGGTACGGGCTTTCGCAGCTCCACCAGCTCCGGGGCCGCGTGGGGCGCGGCCAATACAAATCGACCTGCATTCTCGTCACGGAGGCACAAAACGAAGAAGCCGTCCAGCGACTGCGGATGTTCTGCAGCACGACGGACGGCTTCAAGGTTGCGGATGAGGACCTGCGCCTGCGCGGCCCGGGCGATTTCTTCGGCGAGCGCCAGCACGGTCTGCCAAAGCTCAAAATCGCCGATATGATGAACGACATGCAGGTCTTGCAGGAGGCGCAGCAATGCGCGCGCGCGCTTCTGGAGCGTGACCCCCAGCTTGCAGGCCCGGCCCTGCGCGGCTTAAAAGCTGAAATGCACCGCCTCTTCGCTGCAAGCGGCGGCACGGTGACACTATAAACAAGATAAAATGTCCGCTGATCGGGATCGTTTTTCCCCCTCAGCGGACATTTGTCATTTCATAATCATTTCCTTGTCATCCGGCAGCTCGACCGGCAGAGCGGCGGGTTCGGTCAGGTACCAGTAGGCAACTGAGGTGTAGTCGTCGTAGCGCGGTCCGGTCCAGCCGAGGTTGTCGAGCTTCATGCGGAAATCCTCGTTGAAATAGATCGGGTCTTTTACGTGCCAGCGGTACAGCATGAAGCGCTTCTGGTGGTTGTACATCTCGCCCGTGTCGCCGAGAATCGCATACAGCCCGGCATACAGCCCGCTGAACGTCTGATACCGGTTCAGAATAATGTCATTGCCGAAGCCGTACGAGCCGCAGAAATAATCCTCCGTGCCCGTATAGTTCATCGTCGGGTACGTATCGCCATCGATATACATCTTGGCTTCGCCCTCCACCCAGCAGGTGTTGTGCCCGTTCATGCCGGAGGCGAGTGTCATGCCTACAAAGCATCCCTTGCCGCGAATGCCGTCGATTACAGTATAGGCGTGCCCCTTCTGCACAGGGTGTTCCTGCCGATAAGCGGCGTGGAAATAGCCGCTGTCTGCGGGAAGCTCGCCGTACCAGCCGGAAATCATATAATAGAGCGTCTGCGCCTTATCGCCGCGGTTTTCCATCGTGATGCGGCAATGCTTCCGGAAAGGCATTTCCCAGTAGCAGTTGAAGCCGCGCCCGGGCGCGACCAGTACCATCGCCGAGTTCAAAACCGGATAGCTGCCGTCTCGATCCGCGAAATTCTCGTCGTATGCGCAACCGAAGAAAGCAGAAATCGGCGCTTCCACCGAGGGCTTCTCCATGCCGTCCCAATACATGCGCAGCACGAAGGAATGTCCGATGTAACCGGTGAACCAGATGTGCGTAATCATGCCCGGACCGTCCGTGTCGCACAGCGTGACCGTCTCGCCCGGCTGAATTTGGATGTACGGGCGCAGCTTCTCGCAATCCTTACCGCGCGTGCCGCCGCCCTTGGTGCCGGTTGGATTCTCCGCCGAAAAGCCAAAACTCGTTCTGTTCTGCATTCTGTAAAGCTCCATGATGTTCGCTCCTTAATCTGTATTCTGTATTGCGTCGAGGATGCGCGGCAGCGCCGCCCGTCCCTCTGAAAGTCCTTCGTCGTGCAAAGCGAGCAGCGTGGGAATGTTCGCGCTGGTGCGCCCGACATGCAGCGGCTCGAGCGGGCGGATGATGACCGCTTTCCCCTCCTTTTCGAGCCGCTCGCACAACTCGAGTTGGCGGTTGTAAATGGCATGACGGCGCAGCATCGCATCCGCGACTGCCGGGTATTGGCGAAACGCCGCGCGCAAAAACGCTTCGTGCCCGAACGGCGCCTTGCGGTAGTCCGCGTTGCGCGTCAGGACAACGACGTGAAAGCGGTTGCCGTCTGCGATCGACTTTTCGATCGGGATTGGATCGGTGATGCCGCCGTCGAGCAGGTCATAGCCCGCAAAGTGCTGCACTTTGGTCAGAAGCGGCACGGAGCAGGAGGCGCGCGTCGCCGTAAACGGCGGGGTGATCGCCTGCTTTTCAAACCACACGGTTTTGCCGTCCGCGCAGTTCATCGCGCCGGTTAAGAAACGCGTTTCCTGCGCGTTGTACGCATCCCAGTCATACCAGATATGCCGCTCCGGCACTGTGCCGAAAATAAAATCAAAATCAAACATCGAGCGTTTGAAAACCAGATTTCGTTTGCTGACATAGTGCGGATCGCCGACGTAATGCTCGATGATCTGCCGGCTGCGTCCCGCCTGACCCGATATATAAGAAAGTGCGTTCGCCGCGCCCGCCGAAACACCGATGATATACGGAAACAAGAGATCCTTTTCGAGAAACGCTTCCATCACGCCCGAGCTGTAATAGCCGCGCAGGCCGCCGCCCTCCAGAACGAGCGCCGTCCCCGCCAGAAGCACCGTCTCCAAGCGTTTGCCGGGAATCGGCGCCAGTGTATACTGCTGCACCATGCATGCCCCATTTTCCAAAACTGTGTTAAGCATATCACACAATCCCGGCAAAGTCAAGAAACGCAGGGACTCAGTCTAAAAGCGTGCCGTCGGTCGAAATCACCTTGACCTGCCACGGCAGGAATTTCCCGCTTGCCTTGAGCGCGTTCACGGCGGCGCGCTCAAGCCCGCCGCAGCACGGCACCTGCATCCGCACGATCGTCACGCCCTGAATATCGTTCTGCCGGAGAATCTCCGTCAGCTTTTCGGTGTAGTCTCCCTCGTCGAGCTTTGGGCAGCCGATCAGTGTGATTTTCCCCCGGATAAAATCGCGGTGGAAGTTACCGTAGGCGTACGCCGTGCAGTCGGCAGCGATCAGCAGGTGTGCGCCGTCAAAATACGGCGCGCGAACCGGCGCGAGCTTGATCTGCACCGGCCACTGGCGCAGCTCGGAAGTGACCGCCGTTTCAGACACAGTCTGCGGCACAGCGGCACGATGCAGAACGTGCGACCGGCTGCCGGGGCATCCGCCCATGGGCGGTGCGCTCTGTGCTTTCTTCTTCTGATTGGCCTCCACCGCCGCTACATCGAATGCGGCAGCTTCGCGCTCCACAAAGGTGATCGCTCCGGTCGGGCAGGCGGGCAGGCAATTGCCGAGGCCGTCGCAGTAATCGTCGCGCAGGAGCTTCGCCTTGCCGTTCACCATGCCGATCGCGCCCTCCTGACAGGCTTCGGCGCAAAGGCCGCAGCCGCTGCACTTTTCTTCGTTGATCTCAATAATTCTTCTGATCATATTAAAAACATCCTTTCTATGAAAAAAACATATTTTGTTTATTGACTTTACGCACAGAGTATACTACGATTATGGTAGAAAGTCTGTTGCCAAAACAACGGATTTCTATGCCGGGAGAAATTTTCTGAAAGGATGCGACATTCCGGTGGATTGTGCTTTTCTGTCGTGCACACCGCTGTTTCGCGGCATAAAGGCCGAAGAGATCGAACAGCTTCTGCACTGTCTTCACGCCGTACAGCGCGGCTACAAAAAAGGTGAGGCGATTTACAAGATGGGCGGCACCGCGTCGGCAATCGGGCTTGTGCTCAGCGGCAGCGTCACGATCGAAAACGACGACGTCTGGGGCAACCGCAGTGTGCTCGACAGCGTCGGGCCGGGACAGGTTTTCGCTGAGACGTACGCCTGCCTGCCGGATGAACCGCTGATGGTCAGCGTCGTGGCGGCGGAACACACGGAGGTGCTGTTTCTGCGCGCCGCACAGCTTTTATCTCCCTGCGCCACCGCTTGCGGCCGTCACGTGCAGCTCATCCGCAACCTGCTTTCGGTCAGCGCGCAGAAGAATCTGACGCTCTCCCGCCGTATCTTTCACACTTCGGCAAAGACCATCCGCGAGCGTCTGCTCTCCTATCTGTCCTTTCAGGCAATTCGCCAAAGAAGCGACCGCTTCTCGATCCCTTTCAACCGCCAGCAGCTTGCGGACTACCTCGGCGTAGACCGCAGCGCGCTCTCAAAGGAAATGAGCAAAATGCGCGCTGAGGGCCTTATCGATTTTCAAAAGAACCGTTTCGAGCTGAAACGCCCGTAAAAATATTTTTATACAGAAAGGAATGCGATTGTTATGTTCAAACACTTCTGGTCCCGCAGCGCTTCGATCAGTATGGCGCTCCTGTACGTGTTGCTCGGTCTTGTTCTGATCCTCTTTCCCGGCCTGACCGGCACAGTCTTCTGCTGGGTACTCGCCATCGCCGCGCTCGCCTATGCCGTGAGCCGTTTCTGGTTCTTCTATCAGGCGAGAAAGGACGGCTTCACCGCAGCGGGCACGCTGACGCTCGGCCTGCTGCTCGCCGCGTTCGGCATCTTCTGCATCGCGCGCCCGGACGTTATCCTCTCTTTCCTGCCGCTCACACTAGGCATTCTCATGCTGGTGGATGGTATCGGGAAGCTGCCGCTCGCGATCAACGGGCTTTCCCTGCACAGCCCGTACCGTTTCCCGCTTTTGCTTTCCGCTCTCCTGCCGCTCGCGCTCGGCATTGTTTTGATTGCCAATCCGTTTGGTGCGGCCAAGGCGGTCATCGTCTTTTTCGGCGTCAGCCTGCTGCTCGACGGCATCCTGGATCTCGTCACCGCGATTCAGACCCGGCGCGCCGAGAAATCGGAATACAAGGACATCCGGTAACATATGCCGAACATACGCCGGGCGCGTCTTTTGCTTGACGGCTGTCCCGGCTGCATGCTATACTGAAAACAACAAAATCACGGAGGTAATTCCCATGAATCCGAACATTGAAAAGGCTTTCAGCGATTATGAAGCGCTGATTGCGAAGGAGAACAAGCCGTCCAAGTTCTACAACGGTATCTATACGCGTTATGAGAATCCCGTTTTGACGCGCGATCACGTCCCGCCGTTCTGGAAATTCGACCTTGATGAGGAGACAAACCCACTCGGCCTTGAGCGTCTGGGTGTGAACGCCGTGATGAATTCCGGCGCGATCAAGCTCGACGGCAAATACTGCCTCGTCGCCCGCGTGGAGGGCAACGACCGCAAGTCGTTCTTCGCGGTCGCGCGCAGCGAAAACCCGGTGCAGGGCTTCCGCTTCGACGATTACCCGGTTGTTCTGCCGGACACCGACCCCGAAGAAACGAACGTCTACGACATGCGCCTGACGCAGCACGAGGACGGCTACATTTACGGCGTTTTCTGCAGCGAGAGCAAGGACAAAACCGTGAACGATCTCTCCGCGGCGTTTGCTTCCGCCGGCATCGTCCGCACAAAGGACCTTGTCAACTGGGAGCGCCTGCCCAACCTGAAGACGAAATCCCCGCAGCAGCGCAACTGCGTGCTGCATCCGGAGTTTGTAAACGGCAAATACGCATTCTACACCCGTCCGCAGGACAGCTTCATTGAGGCCGGCGGTCAGGGCGGCGTCAGCTTCGGCCTGTGCGACGACATCACAAACGCTGTGATCGACGAGGAGAAGGTTGTCAGCCCGAGACGCTACCACACGATCACCGAGTCGAAAAACGGCGCGGGCGCGGTGCCGATCAAGACCGAAAAGGGCTGGCTGCACATCGCGCACGGTGTGCGCAACACGGCGGCTGGTCTGCGCTATGTCCTCTATGTTTTCGTGACGGACCTGCAGGATCCCGCAAAGCTGATCGCGGAGCCCGGCGGCTTCTTCATCGCTCCGCTCGGCGCAGAGCGCGTCGGCGACGTCTCGAACGTCGTGTTCACAAACGGCGCCATCGCGGACGACGACGGCAAGGTCTACATCTACTATGCATCCTCCGACACGCGCATGCACGTCGCTGTTTCCAGCATCGAGCAGCTTCTCGACTACGCTTTCGGTACACCGTCCGATCCGCTCCGCTCGCCGGACTGCGTCCGCCAGCGCTGCGAGCTCATCAAAAAGAACCTCGAATACATGCAGAAGCACGGCAAATAAGCCGCTTTGCGCATAAAGAAATCGCTGCGTATCTCTTTCGGTACGCAGCGACTTTAATTTATTCTTCTGCTGTAACTGCGGAAAGCGGAACGTTGTTGTCGCGTGCGAGACGCGCCGCGTCCTCGTATTCGAGCTTTCTCTTTTCGACGCCGTAACCGGAGGCCGTTTTACACCGCGCTTCGCCGTAGGGCGTCTGCACCGTCTCAACGGCGCGATCCAGCACATAGCGCTCGCAGACCTTTTTCCGTACGCCGAGCGTCGTCGTGTGGCGGAAGATCAGCGCAGCCATTTCGTCCGCCTGCTCCGCCGTGCAGATGCAGGAAAACAGGTACCCCGGGCGGCCCTTTTTCATGAAGATCGGCGTGGTGAACACGTCGCGCGCACCGGCGCGAAACAGCTCCTCCGCGGCAAAGGCGAGCGCCTCGCCGGTCATGTCGTCCAAGTTGCAGTCAAGCTCCACGATTGTATCCGTTTTCGGGCGTTCGACTGTTTCGCCCCAGAACGCGCGCACACAGTTCGCGCGCGGAAAATCCTTTTTGCCCATACCGTAGCCGATCTTTTCCACCGCCATCTCCGGCATCGGGGAAAACTCCGCCGCAAAATACTTGAGCAGTGCCGCGCCGGTCGGCGTGCAGAGCTCGCCCTGGATCTCACCGCCGTACGTCGGTACACCGCGCAGGATATACGCCGTGGCTGGCGCCGGGACAGGCAGCACACCGTGTGCACAATGCACGTGGCCGCTGCCGACGTGCACCGGCGACGCGACGATGCGCTCGGGCTTCAGCATATCGAGCAGCAGGCAGACGCCGACGATGTCCGCAACCGCGTCCAGCGTACCGACCTCATGGAAGTGGATCTGCTCCACCGGTACGCCATGCGCATGGGATTCCGCTTCGGCAATCTGCGCATAGACGGCGCGCGCGTTTTCTTTTACGTTCTGCGGCAACTCGAGCGCTGCAAGCCGCGCCGTGATATCCGCCATACTGCTGTGGCTGTGATGGTGATGATGGTGCTCATGGTGGTGGTCGTGATCATGCTCGTGGTGGTCGTGCTCGTGATGATGGTCGTGGTCATGATGATAGTCGTGATGATCATGAGCATCATGGCTCTCTTCTTCCTCGCCGTTCACCGTGACGCGCATATGTGTGCCTCCGATGCCGCATTTGGTCATCGGTTCACGCGCCACCGTCACGCCCGGCAGACCGAGGCTGTTCATTTTCTCCAGAAACCGCTCCGGCTCCGGCAGAAGCTCAAGCAGCGCCGCCATGAGCATATCGCCCGCAGCGCCCATGGTGCATTCGAGATAAAGTGTTTCCATTGTGTTTGCTTCCTTTCCGAATTTTCGGCTTCTGCCGCTTCCCACGCCTTCATGGCGCCTTTTAAAATCAACTCTAGCACAAACGGCGCGAAAAGTCAAAAAAACTTGCATGAGACCCGTGCCCCATGCAAGTTTTTTATTTTGCGCTTATTCCATCGGCAGGCCGTTTTCGTCGAAGAACACCGGTTTGCCGGTCTTGCCGGAACGGTAGATCGCATCCAGAATACGGGTGACGACGATTGCCTGCTCCGGCTTTACAACAACCTCTTTGTCGTTTGCGACGGCGTCGAGCCACAGGCGCGCTTCCGTATCGGACGCCTTTTCGGGCGTCGCGCCGCGGTACGGGATATTCGCGGAGTTGATGTCGACCTCCTCGGTCGTCCACTTATTGTACTTGACGCGGTTGATGCGCAGACCGTCGCGCATGTCCGCGCCCGCCTTGGTGCCGCAGAGCGTCGTTTTCGCCTCGATGACGTCGAGCGTGTTGAGTGCCCACGCCGATTCCAGCGAAATCGTCGCGCCGTTCTGCATCACGATGAAGCCGAAAGCGGAATCCTCCACGGTGATCTTTTCCGCGTCCCAGTCGCCCCACGTGTTGCCGCACTCCTTCTGTCCGCCGAGCTTCTTAAACACACTGCCGACAACGAGCTTCGGCTGGTAGTTGTTCATCATCCAGAGCGTGAGATCGAGCGCATGCGTGCCGATGTCGATCAGTGGGCCGCCGCCCTGCTCGTACTCGTCGATGAAGACGCCCCAGGTCGGAACGCCGCGGCGGCGCACCGCGTGTGCCTTTGCGTAGTAGATTTCGCCCAGCTCGTCCGCTTCGCAGGCGCGCTTTAAGTACCACGAATCCGGACGATAGCGGTTCTGGTAGCCGATCGTCAGCTTCTTACCGGTACGGCGTGCGGCGTCCAGCATCTTCTGGGCTTCCTCGCCGTTGATCGCCATCGGCTTTTCGCACATGACGTGCTTGCCGGCCTCCAGCGCGTCGACCGTAATAAAGCTGTGTTCCCGGTTCGGCGTGCACACGTGCACGATATCGATCGTCTTGTCCTTCAAAAGCTCTTTATAATCGGTATAGCACTTCGCACCTTCTGCACCGAACTCCTGAAGCGCTTTCTGCGCACGCTCCTCGATGATGTCGCAGAACGCGACCATCTCCGCGTTGGGCTGCTTTTTGAGCGAGGGCATATGCTTGCTGTTCGCGATGCCGCCGCATCCGATGATTCCGATTCTGAATTTTTTCTCCATTTGGAATGCTCCTTCCTGACATTTGCGGATTACTCCACGCTTTCTCCTATTGTAATGCAGGAAAAACAGGCTTGTCAATATCCACTTGATTCTTTCTCCGCGGTGTACTATGATAACGCAGGCCGCAAAAACCGTCTTTTTGACGGCGCAGGCGACAAGTGTTATCTGCGCAAGAGCAAGAGAATCAGAGGATTTTTGTATGAAAAACAGACCGCTTACACGGGAGGAGCTCCGGCGCGTCATCAATGGCAGGGGCAACGCCTATCGGCTTCCCATGACCTTTGACTTCTGGCGGGGCGCCATGGAGATCGACACTGGGAAATATCCCGGTGATATCCACGGTGTGTTCGTCAATGCGCCTGTGCCAATCACCGGCCATGAGCTTGACCCGGACTTTAAATGGGTCAATATCGACCGCATTCAAAGCAGTGGAAACGCCGCGCTTGACGCCCAGTGCTTCTTTGAAATGGAGGACATCAACGAGGTGCTCGCGCATTTTCCCTCGCCGCTCTCCCCTTGCGAGCGTGAGATCAAATACCTCATCGATACATACGCACGAAAGGATGGCCGGCTCATCCTGACCTTTGGCAACAGCCTGACACCGGATACGCCGCCCGAGAGCCTGGAAGCTGTCCTGAAAACCGCGCTCGAATATGGCGAGCAGAAGGTGCAGTCCTTCTACAAAACGGATTTGTAAAGAACAGCATTGCCGTGCGGGCATATCCACGGCTCCTGCGGGAACGCTATATCCGAGGCGAACACGCCTCACGGAAAGGATGAAGCGCAATATGGCAAAGCAGGGTATGAAACGCATAGACCGCACGCACACGCAGCCGCGCAACGACGCGCCGCCTGTTCCCGAGATTCAGGGCAAGGCCAAGCACGGCAAGGCGCACGCGCGGCCTGTCATCGCCGGCACAGAGCCGCCGGCGCAGAAGGTCTGGCACAGCGAACGGCCCATTTCCGACGTTTATCCCGAGATCGACACTGATCTTGCGCGGGACAACCTCGAAAACGACATCACCGCCGCCGATCTGCAGGATCTGTAAACGGAAAATTTCCCGGTTGAAAGCTTCGGCCGAAGCGCGGGATTATGGAAAAAGCCCAGCAAAATCTGGGCTTTCAGCCCGTCGAACAAGCCTGTTTTGGTATCACAGCCAAAGCAGGCTTGTGTTTGATTCACGGCATCAAACTTGAGCTTCCCTCAATTGGTAATCTGGACTAAACCTCTATACTGCGTATGACGAATGCGATATTTCTCCTTGACATCCGCAAGACAAGCTCATTTTTCTCTTTCCGCGGAAGATCGGCCTAAAATCTTAATTTTCCCTTTCACTTTGCAAAGAAAATGCAAAAAAGCTTGTTTTCCACATGAAGATGCGCTAAAATAGGGAACTACATAGAGCCCGTGCAGATTTACAGCGATTTCACATAGCGTTCATTTTTGCGGTATACAATGCACTATACTTTTCTCTGGAGGTGATTGATCTGCAGACACTCAGAGATCTCAGGCGGAACCTTGCTGCATTGACGTCCAATGAAAAGGTTTTGCTGGCTCTTACCGCCTCGATTTTCCTCACCGTTTACGTGGAGGTCGCGGCGTTGGTTCTGCTTCCGATCTACATTCTGGTTACAAAACAGAGCTTTATTTTTCTCCGGCGCAAGCAGGATCTGTTTTTCCTCTCTGTCTTCTGGCTTCTTTCCATGACCGTCACGATTTATTCAGGCGGCAAGCCTGTTGATCTTCTGCTCGGCGTGTTCATGATCTTTGCTTTTACCGCAATGATTTTCATTACCTATACCATGACGCAGCGTATGTTCCGACTGATCCTGTCGTTTGTCTGCCTGATGAGCCCGTATTGCTTTGCTGTGGCGCTGATTCAGCGTGCGCTCGGCATGGAGTGGTCCTACGGCGCACGGTATTCCTCGGTTTTTCTGAACCCGAACTACTACGCTTTCTATATCTCGCTCGTGATCCTGTTCTGCATCTACAACATCATCAAGAGCGAAGGCGACCGGCTGCGCCACGTGTACATTGCCCTGATTCCAGTCAATCTGCTGGCGCTGTATCTGACGGAATGCCGCACAACGTATATCGTCCTGCTCATCGTCTGTCCCATTATGCTCGCATACAGCGGCCGGAAAAAATGGCTGGCGGGATACCTTGTCTCCATCTTCATCCTGATGGTGCTCCTGCTGCTGTTCGGCGATTCCGTCTCCTTCCTGCCGCGCATGGAGCCCATCGTGGAAGACATGTGTAAGCGGCTCGATATCTGGTCCGGTGCGATCGGCAGCATTCTGGATGCGCCGGTTTTCGGGCGCGGGTACAATACATACGCGCGGATCCACGACCTTTACGGCTCCTACAGCATCGCAAAGCACGCGCACAACCTCCTTCTGGAGCTTCTGATGGATTTCGGTTTCGTCGGCACCGGCGTGCTGCTCGGCTATTTTTCGATCAACGTGAGCAAAATTATCCGGCTGCACAAGCAGAACAAGTGCCACCAGCGTTATGCGCTGACCATCACCGTGATCGTCAGCGTGCTGCTGCACGGTCTGCTGGATATCACAATGCTCTGGCCGCAAACGAGCCTTTTGCTCATGTACGTCGTCGGCTTCAGCACCGAGTACGACAAAGAGCACATCTTCAGCACCAGCCGCCGCCACGAAATTCTCACGGTACACGCCAAATCCGCGCGGACAAAAGAAACCGCGGAACCAATTTTGTAATCCTTAAACAAAGGCTGTCGGGATTCCCGGCAGTCTTTTCTCTTTGTTTGCTCTTTTCGCAGACGACACTTTTTGATATAATAATATCGTTGTTTTCATTTTTACTTAATTCTCAGCAAAGGAAGATCAAGATACTATGGGCGGATTTTTTGGCGCGACATCGAAGGACGATTGCGTTTTTGACCTGTTTTTCGGCATCGATTATCACTCCCACCTCGGCACACGCCGTGCGGGCATGGCGGTTTACAGCGAGGAAACCGGCTTTGACCGGGCCATTCACAACATTGAGAACGCTCCGTTCCGGACGAAATTCACATCGGAATCCCAGACGATGCACGGCACCATGGGTATTGGCTGCATTTCCGATTATGAGGCGCAGCCGATCCTGATGCGCTCTCACCACGGCACCTTCGCTATCACCACGATCGGCAAAATCAACAACGCCGATGAAATCGTGGAAAACATCATTCAGAAGGGCACGCATTTCTTTGAAATGCAGAACGGAGAGATCAACCCCACGGAGCTGGTCGCCGCCATCATCAACCAGAAGGAAAACTTTATTGAAGGCATCCGCTACGCGCAGGAGATCATCGAGGGCTCGCTGAGCATGCTGATTCTCACGCCGCGCGGCATTTACGCAGCGCGCGACAAGCTGGGCCGCACGCCGATTGTTATCGGCAAAAAGGCGGACGGCTACTGCCTGAGCTTTGAGAGCTTCGCCTATCTGAATCTCGGCTATCAGGATTACCGCGAGCTCGGCCCGGGCGAGGTCGTTGTCGTCGATACCGACAGCGTGCGCACGCTCGCTGAGCCGGGCAAAAAGATGAAGATCTGCACCTTCCTGTGGATCTACTACGGATATCCGTCCTCGAGCTATGAGGGCGTCTGTGTCGAGAACATGCGCTACAACTGCGGGCGCGCGCTCGCCCGCCGCGATACCGTGAAGCCGGACATCGTCGCCGGCGTGCCGGATTCCGGCATCGCCCACGCCATCGGCTACGCAAATGAATCGGGTATTCCGTTCTCGCGCCCGTTCGTCAAGTACACCCCGACATGGCCGCGCTCCTTCATGCCGACGCACCAGAGCAAGCGCGACCTGATTGCCAAGATGAAGCTGATCCCGGTGCATGACCTGATCGACGGCAAGAGCCTGCTTTTGATCGACGACTCCATCGTGCGCGGCACGCAGCTGCGCGAGACGACGGAATTCCTCTACGCAAGCGGTGCGAAAGAAGTGCACATCCGCCCTGCCTGCCCGCCGCTGCTCTTCGGCTGCAAATATCTGAACTTCTCCCGCTCCACCTCGGAGATGGAACTGATCACGCGCCGCGTGATCCGCGAGCTGGAGGGCTGCGATCCGGACTACGAGACGCTCTGTGAATACGCCGATCCGGACGGCGAGAAGTATCAAAAGATGGTAGATAAGATCTGCGAGGAGCTGCACTTCACCTCCCTGCGCTACCACCGTCTCGACGACATGATCGAATCCGTCGGCATCGATGCGGACAAGCTCTGCACCTACTGCTGGAACGGTAAGGAATAAGCCGGAAAGGAACGAAATGGCAGAAATCATTCTGATCTGCGGCAAAATCTGCAGCGGAAAAGGCTGGTATACCCGGCAGCTCCAGCGCGAAAGGAACGCCGTCGTGCTCTCCTGCGACGAAGTGGAGAACGACCTGTTCCACCACGAGCTCGGCGACCGCCATGACATAGTTGCGGCGGACATCCGACAGTATCTTTTGAAAAAAGCCGTCGAGATCGTGCGCGCGGGCTGCACCGTCATCCTCGACTGGGGCTTTTGGAGCCGCACCGACCGCGAAAGCGTCTCCGCTTGCTGCAAAGCCGCTGAAGTCTCTTATGAATGGCACTATGTCGAAATTTCAGACGAGGACTGGAAGCGCAATATCGAATCGCGCAACCGCGCCGTCGCCGCCGGTGAGACGACCGACTACGCCGTCGACAGCGGTCTGCTCGAAAAGCTCCAAGCGCTCTTTGAGCCGCCGACGCGCGACGAGATCGACGTGTGGTTTGTAAATCAAAGATAAATACAAAAATCGGAACCGGGCAAATCGCCTTGGTTCCGATTTTTGCTGTCTTTATTCGTTTTCCGCGAACAGCCGCTCGGCGTAGCGCACGCTGCCCATCGCGTCCTTCGAGTAGAAGTCCGCACCGATGGCTTCGGCGTATTCGGGGTTCAGCACCGCGCCGCCAACCATCACCTTGCAGTCATGTGCGCGTCGAAGCTGGCGGATCGTCTCCTCCATGCTAGGCACCGTCGTTGTCATCAGTGCTGATAGCCCGACGAGCCGAATATCATGCTCAATGGCCGTCTGCACGATCGTCTCCGGCGGCACATCTTTACCGAGATCGATCACGTCAAAGCCGTAATTCTCAAGCAGCACCTTGACGATGTTCTTACCGATATCGTGGATGTCGCCCTTGACCGTCGCGAGGATGATACTGCCTTTTTTCTTTTCCTGAATACCCTTATCGGCGAGATTGGCCTTGATGCGGTTGAAAGCCTCCTTTGCCGCGTCTGCGCTCATCAGAAGCTGCGGCAGAAACACCGTGCCGCGCTCAAAACCCTGCCCCACCTCATCGAGCGCCGGAATCAGCATGCCGTTGATGATATCGAGCGGCGGGATATCTTTCAGCGCCGCATCGGTCAGCGTACCCGCCTGCTCGCAGAGACCTTTGACGATCGCGCGGTGGAGCGTCATGTCCTGCACGGGAGCCGCCTGCTGTACGGCGCCTGTTCGGACATCCGGCGCGGCGGCCGTGTTCGCATACGCCTCAATATACGCCTTACAACCGCTGTCGAGACCCGCCAGCGCACAGAACGCGCGGTATGATTTCATCAGCTCGTCGCTGAGCGGATTCACGATGCCGGCGCTCAGACCGCGCTGCATCGCCATCGTGAAGAACGTGCTCGTCAGGATCTCGCGGCGCGGCAGACCGAAGGAAATATTCGAGACGCCGAGCACCGTGTGCACACCGAGCTTATGGCGGATCGTATCGAGCGCATCGAGTGTGATTTCCGCATTCTGCGCGCCGGTGCTCACGGTCATCGTGAGCGTATCAACGAGAATATCGCGGCGGTCGATGCCGTAGCTTTCCGCCGTGCGGATGATCTTCTCCGCAATCTTCACGCGCGCCTCGGCGGTATCGGGAATGCCGTTTTCATCGAGCGTCAGAGCAACGACCGCCGCGCCGTACTTCTTTACAAGCGGCAGAACCGTATGCAGGGACTCCTCCTTGCCGTTCACCGAATTGACGAGCGGCTTGCCGTTATAGAGTCGGAGCGCGCGCTCCATGGCCTCAAGGTTCGAGGTGTCGATCTGCAGCGGCGCAGTCGTGACGCTCTGCAGCAGTGTAACCGCTTCTTCCATCACGGCTGGTTCGTCAATGTCCGGAAGGCCGACGTTTACATCAAGAATATCCGCGCCATGTTCCGTTTGGTTAAGCGCCTCGTCGCAGAGATAATCGAAATCGCCGCTGCGCAGGGCCTGCTTGAGCCGCGGCTTGCCGGTGGGGTTGATGCGCTCGCCGATCAAAATTGGGCGGTCGCCGAACGTGACAGTACACCTGTAAGAAGAAACAACAGTTTTCGCAGGAACATCCCGCTTCGGTACCGGCTTACCGCGGATTGCCTCGCTCAGCAAGCGAATATGCGCCGGGGTCGTGCCGCAGCAGCCGCCGAGCAGCGCCGCGCCGCTTTCCGCAAAGCGCACCGCGTAATCGCAGAATTCCTCCGGCGCGACCGGATATGACGTTTTGCCGTCTACCGTAACTGGCAGACCGGCATTCGGATTGATGCAGACGGGCAGCGCCGTGCTCTGCAGCAGGCGCGGCACGAACTGTTCCATCTGCTCCGGACCGAGGCTGCAGTTCATGCCGACAGCCGCCGCACCGAGGCTCTCCGCGAGCGTCACCGCCGCCTCGATGTCGCCGCCCATCAAAAGGCGGCCGCTTTCATCAAATGTATACGTCACGACAATGGGCAGGTCGCAGTTTTCCTTCGCCGCCAGCATGGCTGCCTTCACCTCATACGTGTCGCTCATCGTCTCGATGAGGATGAGGTCGGCGTTGTCGCGCCCGGCGAGGATCATCTCGCGGAACAGATCATAGGCGTCCTCGAAGGAAAGGTCTCCATACGGCTCGAGCAGCTTGCCGGAAGGACCGATGTCGAGCGCGACGGCCGTTCTGCCCGCACTTGCCTTGCGCGCGATGCTGAGCGCGGCGGAAATGACCTCCTCCACCGTGTGTCCCGTCTTTTTCAGCTTCAAGCGGTTCGCGCCGAAGGTGTTGGATTTCAGAATATCGCAGCCCGCGTCCGCATAGGCCGTTTGGATTTCAAGAATCGCCTCGGGATGGCTGAGATTCCACAGCTCGGGCAGCTCGCCACCCCTCAGACCGCGAGCCTGCAGAAGCGTGCCCATACCGCCGTCAAAGATCACGGCGGATTTTCCGAATTTTTCGATAACAGGATGCAAATTCAGGACTTCCTTTCTTTTCATGCTCCGCCGCCCTCGCGGAAGGCGCAGTCCGTTTTTGTACAGTTCTGGCATCTGCGGTATGTGCAGTCCGCCGTATCCGCCACGCCGATGACCGCCGACACCGATTTGACCGGCGTCATCAGGAGCGTGTCTGTCAGCGCAACACCGATGCGCTTCTCGCATTCGAGCCGCGCGAAAATTTCCCGCTGGCTCTCAAGCGCAAAATCGCCGTAGCCGGGCGAAAAGCGCGGGCGCAGATACAGGCCTTCCCGAAGCTCGCGCTCGGCAAGCTCGGCCTGCATTTCGTCGCAGTAGCTCTCAATCAGCGCGCTGCACACCGCGTTTGCGACCGTGCCGCGCGACATGCTGCGCGCGGCGATCTGCCGTATGCGCCGATCCGCCTGCACGCCGAGCGTCGCCGCAAAAAGATATGCCGCTTTGCAGCCGCGCAGATGATGCGCGAGCTTCTCACTTTCAATGCGCCAGCCGTCGAGCGTGACCGTATGATCGGTAACCTCAACCGCATAGCGCTTATAGACGCACTTTGGTGTCAGAATATGCAGAAAATCTTCGGCAATTTCCTCCGCCGTGCGCACCGTCTCCGCGTCGGCGGGTCTGCCGCGAAAGCCGAGGTACCGGAGCACTTCTTTCAGCTTCAATTTCATATCAATCGATGATCTTCGAGAGGTTCGTCATGATGCTGCCCGCGATGTCCGGGCGATTCATCGTGTAAATGTGGATATGCGTGACATCGTTTGCAATCAGGTCGATAATCTGCTCGGTTGCATAGGCAATGCCCGCCTGCTTCATCGCCTCGGGGTGATCGGCAAAGCGGTCGACAATCGCCCGGAAACGCGGCGGCAGTGCCGTTCCGGAAAGACCGCCGATGCGCTTGATCTGCTTCGCATTCGTGACCGGCATGATGCCCGCGATGACCGGCACATCGACGCCGTGCTTCAAAAGCTTGAACATATAGCTGTACAGGATGTTGTTGTCGAAAAACATCTGCGTCGTCAGAAATTCACAGCCGCTCTTCACTTTCCGGCAGACGCCCTCGATATCCGCCTCGCTGTTGTACGATTCCGGATGTCCCTCCGGATAGCATGCGCCGCCGATGCAGAAATCTCCCTCGCGGCGGATCGCCTCGATCAGGTCGCTCGCGTGCGGGAAGATTTCCGGCGCGGTCTGCCCTGCAGGAATATCGCCGCGCAGGGCAAGGATATTCTCGATGCCGCTCGCCTTGAAATCCGCAATCGAGCGGCGCAGCTTTTCTTCATCCTGTCCCACACAGGTCAGATGCGCCAGCGCCGTGACGCCGCTTGTGAGCACTTCCTCCGCAACACGGAGCGTATTGTGTGAATTGCTGCCGCCCGCACCGTAGGTAACACTCATGAACGACGGCTTATAGGCCGCGATTTCGCGGACGATCTGCTGCGTATTCGCCAGCTCGCTGCCGACCTTCGGCGGGAACAGCTCGCAGGAAACGGTAACCGTTTTCGATTTCAGAATCTCGGATATTTTCATATCAATCATCGCTTTCCTTTCTTCAAGCGCTTTTTCCAGTTAGAAACAGTATATTCTATTGTAGCACATCAAAGCGGAATTGGCAATTCGGAATTTTGAAAAATTTATAAATTCCATCGGAATTATAGGCTTTTTGTTTTTCCGTCTCCTGAACCGCGCAGGGGTTGTTTTAGCCCCGGTTCTGTGCTACAATACGGGTAAATCCGCTATATTCCGAAATAATCGAAAGGCAGGCGTTTTACATGTTGAACCGTCCCCTGCGCGCCATGATGATCGGCGCGCATCCCGATGACTGCGATATTTCCACCTATTCGATCACGACGCGTCTCGTCAAGGCGGGCTGTATCGTGCGCTTTGTCTCCATGACGACCGGCAACGCCGGTCACCAGACGATGCGCGGCGAGGAGCTCGTCAACACCCGCGCGAAGGAAGCGCAGGCAAGCGCCGCATACCTCGGCATCACTTATGAGATTCTCCCCTTTGACGACGGCCGCCTCACGCCGTCCATTGAGGCGCGCGAAACGCTGATGCGCACAATTCGCCGCTTTGCGCCCGATGTGATCTTCACAAACCGCGCCTGCGACTATCACCCCGACCACCGCGCGACCGGTCAGCTCGTGCAGGACTGCTCATACCTTCTGGGCGTCCCGGCGATCTGCCCCGACACGCCGGTTATGCGCACGACGCCGGTCATTCTCTACTGGCACGATCCGTTTACCGATCCAAAGCCCTTCCGTCCCGATTTTGCACGCCCGGCGGACAACGACCGCGAGGTGCTGTTCAACGTGGAGTGCTGCCATGCCTCCCAGTTCCTCGACTGGCTCCCGTGGGCGGACGACAAGGTGGACCTCGCGGGCAAAACGCACGAGGAGCGCGTCGCGTTCCTGCGCGGTCAGTTCGACGAAAACCCCGGCGATGTGGATGAGGATGTGCACGTCTGCCTGACCAGACAGTACGGCAAGGACTTCGCCGACACGGTGCGCTTTGCGGAAAGCTGGCAGGTCAGCGAATACGGCGCCGACGTCACAGACGAGCTGCGGGATCTGCTGATCGGCCTGTAAACCTGCATCATCAATCGGAGGTGTGTTCCGCCATGCGGATCGCAATTATTGGATACAGCGGCAGCGGAAAATCGACGCTTGCCGCACAACTCGGGCAAAAGCTTCAGGTGCCGGTGCTGCATCTGGACAGCGTCCACTGGCTGCCCGGCTGGGTGGAACGCCCGCGCGAGGAAGAAAAACAGATCGTGCGCGCCTTCCTCGACGAGCATGACGCCTGGGTCATCGACGGCAACTATTCGGCGCTTTGGCATGACGAGCGCATGGAAAAGGCCGATCAGATCCTCTTTCTGAACTTCAACCGCTTCATCTGCCTGCACCGCGCCGCAAAGCGCGCCCGGGTTTTCAGAGGCAAAACGCGGCCCGATATGGGCAAAGGCTGTCCGGAAAAGATCGATCTGGAATTTGCGTGGTGGATCCTGCACGACGGGCGCACCGCCAAAATCCGGAACCGTTACCGAAAGCTGAGGGAACTATATCCCGGGAAATTTACGGAAATCAAGAATCAGAAAGCGCTCTCCGCCTTCACGGCGCGTGCGCTGAACACATAAGGGAAGCAAAACTATGAAGATTTTAGCCATTGAAAGCTCCTGCGACGAAACGGCTGCCGCCGTTGTGGAAAACGGGCGGCGCGTGCTCTCAAGCGTCGTTGCCACGCAGGTGGAGGAACACAAATTATACGGCGGCGTCGTGCCGGAAATCGCCTCGCGGCGGCACAGTGAATCGATTGTTGGCGTGGTGCGCGAAGCGCTCGAGCGGGCATCGCTCTCACTCTCCGACCTCGACGCCGTGGCGGTCACATACGCGCCCGGTCTGATCGGCGCTCTGCTTGTCGGCGTCAACTTCGCGAAGGGGCTTTCCCTCTCCGCCAACCTGCCGCTGATCCCGGTGCACCACCTGCGCAGCCATATCGCTTCAAATTACATCACAAACCCAGAGCTGGAGCCGCCGTTTCTCTGCCTCGTCGTTTCCGGCGGGCACACGCACATCATCGAAGCCACGGATTACACGACGCTCCGTATCCTCGGCAAAACGCGCGATGACGCAGCGGGCGAGGCGTTTGACAAGGCCGCGCGCGCGATGGGTATGCCCTATCCCGGCGGCATCCACATGGACAAGCTCGCTGAATCCGGCAACGACAGAGCCTTCACGCTGCCCCGTCCCACGGTGGACGGCGCACCGCTCGATTTCAGCTTTTCCGGCCTGAAAACGGCAGTCATCAACATCCTGCACAACGCGAAGCAGAAGGGCGTGGAAATCAACACCGCCGACCTCGCGGCCTCGTACCGCAAAGCGGTTGTTGACTGCCTCGTGCGCAATTTCCTGCGCGCGGCAGACGAAACCGGACACAAAAAGCTCGTGATCGCGGGCGGCGTTTCGGCGAATGCTTTGCTGCGCCGCCGTCTGCAGGCAGAATGCGCACGCACAGGACGCACGCTGTACATGCCCGATCTCTCCCTCACCGGCGACAACGCCGCGATGGTCGGCGCACAGGCGTACTATGAATACCTCGCCGGACACACCGCCGGCATGGAACTGAACGCCTGCGCCCAGCGCGGTATTGATCTCGGATAACCTGCCGAATGCTAAAAGCAGCACACCTGAAGCAAATCGGGTGTGCTGCTTTTCTATTGCGTATCGGCAATGATACCGCCGCCGAGGACGAGATCGCCGTCATAGAGGACGACGGACTGTCCGCGCGTTACGGCGCGCTGCGGCTCGTCGAAAACGACGGTGAACGCATCCGCACCGGTTTGGGTAACGGTAGCCCACTGCTCCGGCTGGCGGTAGCGCACCTTTGCCTTGACGCGCACGGCGCCGGAAAGCGTGGGTACAGCGATCAGGTTGATCCCAGTTGCCACAAGGCTCCGGGTATACAGTTCCTGTTCCGTGCCGAGCGTGATGGTGTTTGTCTCCGGGTCGACCGATTTGACATACATCGGCTCGGACAGCGCGAGACCGAGTCCCTTGCGCTGACCAATCGTATAGCGGATGATCCCGCGGTGCTGCCCAAGTATGCGCCCGCGCGTATCGACAAAATCACCGGGCGGATAGGTCTTTCCGGTGTATTGCTCGATAAAATCAGCATATGAGCCGTTTTGCACGAAGCAGATATCCTGGCTGTCGTGCTTTTTGGCGTTAATGAAACCGTGTGCTTCGGCAAGCGCGCGCACCTCGCTTTTCACCATATTGCCGAGCGGAAACTGCACATGGGCAAGCTGCTCCTGCGTCAGCGACCACAGCACATAGCTCTGATCCTTGTTCGCATCCGCTGCCTTTTTCAGTTCATACCGTCCGGACGCGGGATTGTATTCGATCCGCGCGTAATGGCCGGTCACAACATCGTCGTATTCCAGTTCCTGCATGCGCTGAAAGAGCTTGTCAAATTTCAGATAACGGTTGCAGTCGATGCATGGGTTCGGCGTGACGCCGTGCTCATACGCCGATACAAAGCGGTCGATCACGTCGGTTTTGAATCGGTCTGAAAAATTGAAGACGTAGTACGGCATATCCAGCGCATACGCCACACTGCGCGCATCCTCGACGTCCTCGAGCGAGCAGCACGTGTGCTCGCGGCAGAGACCGACGTCCTCATTGTGAAAGAGTTTCATCGTAGCGCCGATGCACGTATATCCGCGTTCGCGCATCAAAAGCGCCGCCACGCTGGAATCCACGCCGCCGCTCATCGCGATGATGACCTTCCGGCTCATGCGTCCTCCCGGCGGACATCGCCGCGCGCCGTCACAATCTCATAGCCGGCAGACCTGACGCGCTGCTCAAGGCAGCCGCGGCACTGCGCAGCCTCCTCGCCGGTGCAGATCTTGTTCTCATACAGCTCATAGAGCTTGCGCACGCGAACCGGTGAAAGGTTCGGCATGACGACGTTTGCGCCCGCCTTGAGGCCAAGCTCGCGGCCCTCGGGGTGAATCGTGCCGAGCGCCGTCGTCGCCGGGAGCAGCGCGTACGGGAACATCAGCCGCAGCACCGCCACAAGGCGAAGCGTCAGCTCAAGCGTGCCGCTCTTCTGGTCCGCAAACGGCGTTTCGGCGTGCGTGATATACGGCCCGATGCCGATCATATCCGGCTGCAGCTTCTGCAGGAAACGCAGATCGGCGATGAGGTTGTCGGTCGTCTGATACGGCGAACCCACCATGAAGCCGGAACCGACCTGATAGCCGATTTCTTTCAGATTAAAAAGGCATTCCTTTCGTTTCTGCGCACTGAGCTCCACAGGGTGCAGCTTGGCATAGTGCGCATCGTCTGCGGTTTCATGGCGCAGCAGGTAGCGGTTTGCGCCCGCATCAAAATATGCCTGATAGCTCTCGCGCGGCTTCTCGCCGATCGAAAGCGTGATGGCACAATCCGGATGATTTTTCCGGATGGCCGAGACGATCTCGCAGACGCGCTTATCCGTAAAATACGGATCCTCGCCGCCTTGCAGGACGAAGGTGCGGAAGCCAAGCGCATAGCCCTCCGCACAGCATTCGAGGATTTCATCCTTTGTCAGCCGATAGCGCGTCGCGTGGCGGTTGTCGCGCCGGATCCCGCAGTAATAGCAATTGTTTTTGCAGTAATTCGTAAATTCGATCAGCCCGCGGATGTAGACCTCCGTGCCGTAATGTGCGCGGCGCACCTGATCCGCTTCGGCGAAAAGCGCCTCATCATAGGCGTCGGTCTCAAGCAGCGTCCTGAGCTGCTCGTCGCTGAGATCGCGCTGCGTGCGGAGCAGCTCAACCAGATTTTCGTTCGTGTTTTCTCTCATATTTTTCCTTTCCATTCACTGTGCCTGCGGCTGCTCCAGTGTGCGCATTGCGAGGATCGTCTCGGAGATCAGCTCATCGAGCGTCCAGCCGAGCATTTCCGCGCCGCGCTGGATCACCGGGCGCGAGCAGCCAGCAGCAAAGTTCAGCGTTTTGAATTTCTTTTTCACCGATTTCAGTTCGAGGTCAAGCACACTTTTGGAAGGCCGCATCAGCGCTACCGCGCCGATCAAGCCGGTCAGCTCATCCACGGCATAGAGCACCTTTTCCATCTCGTGCTCCGGCCGGATATCCACGGTCAGTTCATAGCCGTGGCTCGCGGTCGCGTGGATCAGCCGCTCGTCGAGCCCGCGCTCGCGCATGATCTCCTGCTCCTTGATGCAGTGCTGCTCCGGAAACTGCTCGAAATCGAGATCATGCAGAAGTCCGACAACGCCCCAGAACCCGATCTCCTCGCCGTACCCGAGCTTTTCGGCGAAATAGCGCATCACACCTTCCACGGTCTCCGCGTGCTTCAGATGAAACGGTTCTTTATTGTATTCAGTCAGCAGCGCCCACGCCGCCTCCCTTGTCAGGGTATTGCTCATTTTGTGTCCCTTCTTTTTGGAATATTCTAAAAGCCTATCGCTTTTATATGTTTTAAATCATACACGCCGGCCAAAGGTTTGTCAAGCGCATTTACGGCAGATTGCGCAAAACCGCAAAGACAAGCCCCAAGCACAGCACGGCGATCCAGACCGGCGGCGCCCAGCGCTTAAAGAGAAGCGGTGCACGCCCCTGAATGTATCGCACGGCTTCCAGAAGCAGCCAGACTCCGGCGGCGGGCAGCACAAAGAACATATACGGGTTCAGCCGAAACGCCTCCGGAAAATCGAGCCGGAACGTTGCCTCGAGCATGCGCGTGGTACCGCAGGCAGGGCACAAAATTCCGGACACACGGCGGATCAGACACGGCGGATGCAGTAGGAACAGCGCTGCCGCCACAGACAATAAGGAAAAAAATACGATTATCACAGTCAAAATTCTCTGCTTTTTCGATTTCACGCGCACTTCCTCACTTTTCTCTTGCCAATTCCCTGTTTGCCGTTTATAATTATACTTGTATATTCTGGTTCAGTCAACTGCCGCATGGAGCGGCCAAATTATTATTCTTTGGAGGAATTGAAATGAACAGTGGTTATCTGGGCGACAAAACGCCGAAGCTGGGCTTTGGCCTGATGCGTCTGCCGATGATCGGCGACGAAATCGACATGGAGCAGACGAAGTCCATGGTCGACAAGTTTATGGCAAAGGGCTTTACGTATTTTGACACCGCTTACGTCTACATCAACGGCAAAAGCGAGGTCGCGGCGCGCGAGGCAATCGTCAAGCGCTATCCGCGTGACAGCTTCACGCTCGCCACGAAGCTCCCACTCTGGGACAAGGTGGAGACCGAGGAAGACATGCAGAAAATTTTCGACGAGTCCATGGAGCGCGCAGGCGTCGAATATTTCGACTACTATCTGCTGCACGCGATGGATAAGGAAAAGTTTGAAAAGGCCGACCGCATCGGCGCATGGGATTTCATCTTCAAGATGAAGGCTGAGGGCAAGATCAAGCACTGCGGCTTCTCCTTCCACGACAGTGCTGAGGTGCTCGACGAGGCGCTCACAAAGCACCCGGAGGCCGAGTTTGTACAGCTTCAGATCAACTATGCGGACTGGGAAAACGAGAACGTGCAGTCCCGCAAGTGCTATGAGGTCGCCGTCAAGCACAATAAGCCGATCATCGTCATGGAGCCGGTCAAGGGCGGTTCTCTCGCGGCCATGGTGCCCGAGGCTCAGGAGCTTCTGAAGGCCGAGAACCCGGATCTTTCCATTCCGTCTTGGGCCGTTCGCTTCTGCGCAGGTCTCGACAACATTCTCACCGTGCTCTCCGGCATGTCCACACAGGCGCAGCTCGATGACAACGTCTCCTACATGGAGCACTTTGAGCCGCTGAGTGAAAAAGAGCACGCGGTACTCAACAAGGCCGTGGATATTCTCAAGTCTATCCCGACCGTCCCCTGCACCGGCTGCCGCTACTGCGTGGACGACTGCCCGCAGCACATCAACATCCCGGAAATCTTCAAGGCTCTGAACGGCTACAAGCAGTTCGGCTCGCTCGAAGGCTCCGATAAGCCGTACAACATGGGCCAGTACGAGCATGCGACGAAGGACGGCGGCAAGGCCAGCGAGTGCCTGCACTGCGGCTCCTGCGAAGCGCACTGCCCGCAGCACATCCATATCATCGAAGAGCTCGAGGGCGCGGCAAAGGCGTACGAGGGCTAAACCATCCTGAAACAAATGAGGACGCAGCCAAAAAGCTGCGTCCTTTTTCCGTTTAGTTGCGGTATTTTCGGTAGTAAAAATAGCTGTCGCTGACCATGTTAGGCTGGCGGTGGTCGATCGGCGTGCGCTTTTCAAAGCAGGTAAAACCTGCTTTCTCCGCCACGCGGCAGGAAGCCGTGTTTGCACAGTCGATCGTCAGGATCAGATACGGCAGATCGCAAACTGACATACACCAGTCAAACAGCGCGCAGAGCGCTTCGCCCGCGTAGCCGTTCCCGCGGTACGCTTCATCGATGAAGTAGGCCATCTCGACCTCCTGCACCGTATCCTCAAAGCCCATGCCGACGACGCCGATCAGCTCGTCGGTATCTTTCCGTGCGACGGCATAGCGCTTCGCCTCATAGACATCCGTCGAGTCCTTCTGTGTCTGATGCCATGCGACGTAGCCGTCGAACGATTCGGGCGTGGGTGAATGCTCCGACCAGTCCGCCATATAGCGCACCACATCCGGCTGCCAGACAATCTCGAACAGCCGCTGTTGATCCTTCGGCTCCAGATCACGAATGAGAAGCCGCTTAGTTTCTATGTGCATAATCTAACCTCACAGCACAAGCAGCGGAACGGTTTCGCGGCAGGCTTCGATCGCGTCGCGGTCGGGAAGCGCGGGGATCGCGCCCTTTTTCGTCGCGCAGACGGAACCGGAGGCGTTTGCAAAGTCCGCCGCCTCGCGCAGCTCCTCGAGCGCAATCGCGGCGACCGGCTTGCCGGTTTCCATCAGCTTTGTGAGGAACGCGCCGAAGAAGCTGTCGCCCGAGCCGGTCGTGTCCACAACCTTGGTATCATAGGTGGAAAGCGAAAGCGTGCCTTCCTTTGTGCAGACGACGCAGCCCGCGGCGCCGCGCGTGATGACCGCCACCTGCACGCCGAGCGCGAACAGCGCCTTTGCGCCGTCCTCGATCTCTGTGCAGCCGGTCAGCATCGCAAGCTCCTCGTCGGACGCCTTCACGACGTCGGCGAGCGGGAGCAGGCTTTTCATCGCCGCTATACCTGTCTCCGTATCCGGCCAGAGCGGCTGCCGCCAGTTCGGGTCGTACGCCGTGATGACGCCCTTTTCGCGCGCATAGGCGACAATCTGCGGTACCGCCGTGCACGCTGGCTCGGCGGTCAGGAGAAGCGAGCCGAAGCAGAGCACCTTCGCCGAGTCGATCTGCGTCTTGTCGATCTCCGCAAAGCGGATCTGGGTGTCAGCGCCGGGATTTCGGTAAAAACTGAAATCGCGGTCGCCGCTCTCGGAAAGCTGCACGAAGGCGAGCGAAGTTGCGGTGTCGTCAGAAAGCAGCATATTCGTCGTGTCCACGTTCTGCGCCTCAAGCGTCTGCTTTAAAAACGTGCCGAACATATCGCGGCCCACCTTGCCGATGAAACCCGCCGAAACACCGAGGCGCGCCGCCTGCACGGCGACGTTCGCCGGTGCGCCGCCCGGGTTCTGCTCAAAAATCGGAATGCCGGCATCCGTTTTGCCCGCGGGCGTGAAATCAATCAGCATTTCGCCGAGCGATAAAAAGTCAGCCATATAGCTCGTTCCTTTCCGTTACAGGATATTTTCGTCGATGCACTTGAGTACGAACTCGCTGAACAGCGAGTTCGACCATGCGAACCACGGGCGCGTGAACTTCGCCGGGTCGTCCTTGTGGAAGCCCTCGTGCATAAAGCCCTTGCCCGCGTCGGTCGTCGTGAGCATATGAAGCAGCTCGCGGCACTCCTCGGGATCCTGACTCGTGAGGCCCTGCATCGAAAGCGCAATGTGCCAGATGTACTCAGGCGGCGTGTGCGGACTACCGACGCCTCTGGCCGCCGTACCCTCATAATAGAACGGGTTCTCACAGCTCAGCACATATGCGCGGGTGTTTTTGTAGATTTCATCGTCCGCGCTGCAGTAACCGAGGTACGGGATGGAGAGCAGGCTCGGCACGTTTGCATCGTCCATCAGCGTATAATGTCCCATGCCGTCCGTCTCATAGGCGTATATTTTGCCGAACTTCGGATGCTCGATGACGCCGTACTGCTCGATGCCCGCGCGGATCTGCGCGGCAAGGCGCTCGGCGCGCGCCGCGATTTCTTCATCATGGTAGATTTCGCGCATGATCTCCGCCGTGTAGCCCAGTGTGACAACCGCAAACATGTTGGACGGTACAAGATAGCCGTACACGCAGGCGTCGTCGCTCGGGCGGAAGCCCGACCACGTCATGCCGGTAACCGCGACCGGCTCGCCGTGTCCCTCGCGGGTGAGCGTATCAGTCGGCGGGCAGTTGATACGCTTGAAGTAATACGATGATTTGCTGTGATCCTGTTCCGTTTCAAAGACGTTCAGGATGCGCTTCGTGCTTTCCTTATACTGTTCGTTGAACTGACCCGTGCGGCCAGTTTCCTTCCAGAGCAGATACGCGAGCTGCACAGGATAGCAGAGCGAATCGATCTCATACTTGCGTTCCCAAACCCACGGGCTTTCAAAATCGGTATCGTCGATCTCCGCTTCGCCGGTATTCGCCTGTCCAAAGTATACGGCGGCGTACTTCGGCCAGCACATGCCGTTCGCCTCCTGGTTGAACGCATTGGCGTATGGGTCGATCGCGATGCACCGGAACTGGCGGTTCACAAGGCCCTCGATGCAGTCCGCAACCTCCTCGTCGTGCTTTGCGACCGGCAGATAGTGGCGCACCTGCGCGGTGGAATCGCGCAGCCACATCGCCGGGATATCACCGGTGATGACGAACGTGTCCTTCTCACCCAGCGTCTTGACCGTGGTGTCCATCGTGTTGGGGTAGCAGTTTGCAAAGAGCTGCTGCAGCTTTTCATGGCCTGCGAGCTTTTCCTCGCAGATGCGCTTGACTTCCAGATCGATTGCTTTCATACGGCTTCAGCCTTCCTTTCTGTTTGAAATGCTCCAAATGAACTCCACCGCGAGGTCAAACCACTTCGCAACGTGCGGCATGAGCTGCTCCGGATTGTTGGAGGTGACAGGATTGCACAGCGAAAGGCCGTGTCCGCCCTCGGGGAACAGGTGGAATTCGGTTTTTACGCCCGCCTTCTGCAAAGCAGACACGAACAGAAGTGAATTTTCGACCGGCACACAGTCGTCCGTCTGCGTGTGCCAGATGAACGTCGGCGGGGTGTCCTTCGTCACGTAATTCTCAAGCGACTGGTTCTCCTTTTCCGTCTCATACCGCTCGCCGAGCAGATTTTTGATGGAATCGTGGTGCGCGAACGGGCCGGAGGAAATGACCGGATACGAGAGAATCTGCCCGTTCGGGCGCAGCGTTTCGGATGCGCACCCGAGCGCTTCGGCGACAAACGGACGGCTCCAGAAATTGCCGTAGCTTGCCGCAAGGTGACCGCCTGCGGAGAAGCCGATAACAAAGACCCGCTCCGGATCGCAGCCGTATGCCTCTCCCTTTTCGCGGACGTATTGCACCGCAGTCGCAACTTCGAGCAGCGCAGTCGGGAAGCGCGCGGGCGCGACGGAATAACGCACGACGACGGCGTTGATGCCCGCCGCGTTCAGCCCCAGCGCGATCGGCTCCGCCTCGCGGTCGCTCGTAAAGGCGTACGCGCCGCCCGGGCAGACGACGACCGTGGGACGCTTCTTAACCGGAATTTCCGGAGACAGATCGAGAAAATACGTGTACATGGCCGCGTAATCCGCTGAACCGGACACAGACAGCTTAATTTTTTCATGAACCATAGCGAAGGACTCCTTTTTGTCATTCTGTTACATTTAGTATATCAGCACTTCGCATAAGGTGCAACCGCTTTTTTCAGAGCGCAAAAAAACGCCCGTCCGGAGCGCATCCGGACAGGCGCATGACATTTTCACCATGAAATCTCGCGCAGATAGGCGTCCCGCATCGTCAGGCGATTTTCGTCGGAGTGGATATACGGCTCTTTCTCGTCGTAGCAGAGGCCGGACGTGATATAGTCGCCCGCGCACATGCCGCCCGGGACGCCGTCGTCGCAGTACCAACGGAAGGTAAAGCCCTCGGGGCGCAGGTGATTGAAGAGGATCTTGCCCATCATATTCAGGCCAGCCAGCGAGGTATGGTAAGCGAGATCGTCCCGCCCCGTACTCCAGCTGTTGCTGGATTCGATCTCCGTGATCGCCGCAATGCGCTTCATGCCGCGCCGCAGCAAAGGCAAAAACGCTTCTATGACGATGCGGCTGCCGTATACGTTACGCATCAGCGTGTCGAGCATCTCGGCATCGTCGTGTCCCGTACCGATTTCGCCGTCCTTGGGATGGCTCGGCACGCCCGTGACGAAAATATCGAGCCTGCCCGATTCCGCCTCAACCGTTTTGACAGCCTCTTCCAGACTTTCCGCACAGAGCGGATCAAAGACGAGACCTTGGACGCCGTTCGGAATTTGTTCGGGCATCGTGCGCGCGCCGAGATAAACGCGGTCGCCGTGCGCCGCAAACCATGATGCCGCCTCCAGCGTCGCCGCGCGTCCGGTTTCCATCAGCAAAACAATTCTGTTCATCCCTGTTTCCTCCTCAGTACGGCCACAGCTCGTCGCTGACGTCGGTCATGACGAGCACATCCTCGGCTTCACGGTCGGTCGTGAACTGGCGGTACGCCGTCTCGGCGGCCTCCTCCGGCTCGAAATTGCCGATCGTAGACTTTTGCCCGCTCATATACGAGCGCACCCAGCCCGGATGGTACAGGCGGAACGTGTAGCCCTGCGGCTGCAGCGTGCGAAACATGCGGCGCACCAGCATGTTGAGCGCCGTCTTAGAGGTCGTATAGGCGAAGCCGCCGTCGCGATGCGCAACAGAAACGCTGCCCGCCTCGCTCGAGACAAACGCAAGCCGCTTTAAGCCGGTCTGCATCAGCGGCAGGAAATGCTCCACCATGCGCACCGCACCGAGCACGTTGACATTATAAATTGCACGCGTCTTTTCATATGTATCGCCGCCCGCAATGCCCGCGCAGCTGACGAGCAGATCCACGTGGTCGCAGAGCTTCGCCGTCTGCGCCGCCGCACTTTCGACGGACGCCGTGCTGCCGACGTCGAGCGGGAGCACGTCGAGTTGCTTCGGATGCTTTTCCTTCAGCGCCGCAAGCTGCGGCCAATCCGGCATAAACTGCCCGGCAATCACATGCCAGCCGCCTTCGAGGAAGCGCTCGCACAGCGCGTAGCCGACGCCGCGATCCGCCCCGGTGATCACTACCGTTTTCATACTCACCGCTCCTTCATGCACCACTCGGCGGCGTTTGTGAACAGGCGCTGGAACCGCGCATCCTCCCACACGTCGAGCGTATGGCCGGGCGTCAGCGCGCAGAGCCGGCCCGCGCCCATCTCACGCGTATAGCCGGCCGGCTGGACGCCGCCCCTTTCGGAGCGGCTCTCGAGAAAGACCTCCGCGTCCTCGCAGAGCATTTCCATCTGGTAGTGCTCGTCGCGGATCGTGAAATCCTGCACGCCCTCGAGGATCGGGTGTTCCGGCTTCGCCACATGCAGATCAACCGTACAGCGCGGCGGATGCCCGCGAAACGCCGCGCCCACCAGCTCCACATAGTCCGCACACCGCTCCTCGGTATATGCCAGACCGGAATGCACGGCGAGGAAGCCGCCGCCTGCGCGGATGTATGCCTCAAATTCTGCCGGACAGACCTCCGTCACACCCGGTTCAAACCACGGCGCGTTGTTCGCAGCGATCACGCTGTTGCTCTTGCAGCAGACGATCAGACGATAGCGCGCGATGCGCTCCGGCGTCAGAATGTCCTTCGCCGCCTTCACAATGTCAAAGTGAAAGCGCTGATCCTGCCGCGCCGCAATCCCCTTTTCGATGACCTCGGCCGGATGCCAAAGGTCGTCGCACAGTACCAATACGTTCTCCATAGCCCCATCTACTTTCTTTTATAGAGTCCTCCCGTACGGAGTCATTTTCATTATACAGGGAAAACGCCCAAAAGAACAAGGAGAATTCTATGATTATCCCGCATTTTTCACAGACTTTTTCCAAACAAAAAACAGCGGCACACCTTTGAAGACGCACCGCCGTCTGTAAGTCGTAATTATTTTGCTTTCTTTGCGGTCTTGCAGCCCTTGACTTCCTTAACCGCGCGCTTTGCAGGCGCTTTCTTTTCCTTCTCGACCTCGTCCGCGACCCAATCCTGATTCTCGCCCTTGACGAAATCCCAAAGCTGTGCGGGCGCATTGTCCGCGTCGCTGATCTGCTTGATGTCCATAACCTTGCCGGATGCGACATGTACGAGCTTGCGGTAGCCCTTTGTCGTCGTGGTGAGCTTCCAAAGCTGCTCTGCGCCGCCGGTCGCTTCCGCGAGGGTAAGCTCCAGGCCATTCTCTACTTCGCCGGACGCCGTCAGTGCGAGGCCGGACGATTTCTGAACGAGCTGCACCGACACGCCCTCAGCCGGGATCGCGCGCCAGATCTGCGCGTCGCTGCCGTCTGCCGTACGCTGTACCGCAGCGCTGCCGTTTGCCGCGAGCACCTTGCCGCTTCTTCGATTTGTGAGAATGTATTTCTTTTCCATCTTTACTGCCATGTTACCTGTCTCCTTTTGAGATATATTCCATAATAAAGCTTACAAATTCTTGTAGTATAAGTATAGCGGGAACGCGAGATAAAGTCAAATCCCACAAACCGGCGCCTTTTTTCTTGGTAGCGTCTGCCGTTTTGCCGTTTCGGGCAGATTTGCGCGGTTTTTTCCTCTGAGTTCGTACAGCTTGTTTAAAAGTCCGCCACAAGCGGACACACGCCTCGTTTCTGCGCCGTTTTTTTTCACAAAATCCATTTTGCTGTCCTTCCGATATTCTACGGATTATCAGTGGAAATGTCCGGAAAAAGTAAGAGAAAATTCAAATATACCGCCTTGAAATCCCCATAGGAATCGTGTATCCTTAATGCATAACCTTGGTTTTCAGCGCAAACGGCGCGGAAAGGAAAATGAATTCAGGATGGAAAAACCGGAAACACAGCGCGCAGGCCGCCTGCCTGGCAGTCCACCGAACCTTGAAACAGGTCTGACCGCCGCACAGGTACAGACGCGCATTGCGCAGGGTCTTGTCAACGCGGACGACGGCATCAAGACCAAAACCGAAAAGCAGATTATTCTGGAAAACACCTTCACCTTTTTTAATATTCTCAACTTTGTACTCGCCCTGTTTGTGCTGCTGGTCGGTTCATTCAAGAACCTCCTCTTTCTGGGCGTAATCTTTTCAAACACGATCATCGGTTCCTTTCAGGGCATCCGCGCCAAGCGCACGATCGATAAGCTCTCGCTGATCTCCGCGCCGAAGGTCACAGTGCTGCGGGACGGTGCGCTGCAGACCATCGCCGTGAGCGAAATCGTGCTCGATGACGTCATGCACCTCTCAAACGGACAGCAGATCTGCGCCGACGCCATCATTTGCGACGGCGAGGTGGAGGTCAACGAATCGCTGATTACCGGCGAGAGCGATCCCGTTGTGAAGCGTGCGGGCGACGAGCTGCTTTCCGGCAGCTTCATCGTTTCGGGCTCGTGCTATGCGCAGGTGGAGCATATCGGCAGCGAGAATTACGCGAATCGCATCGCAAATGACGCGAAATATATCAAGAAAGCGCATTCCGAGATCCTGCACTCGCTCGATTTCATCGTCAAGACGCTCGGCTTTACGCTGATTCCGATCGGCCTCCTGCTCTTCAGCAAGCAGTTCTTCATTTTGCACGACACACTGAAGGACGCTGTAGTCAGCACAGTGGCCGCCATGCTCGGCATGATTCCGGAGGGCCTGATCCTCCTGACCAGCGTCGTCTTTGCCGTCAGCGTTCTGCGGCTCTCAAAGTATAAAACGCTTGTGCAGGATCTGTACTGCACCGAATCGCTCGCGCGGGTAGACGTGCTCTGTCTCGACAAGACCGGCACGATCACCGAGGGCACGATGCAGGTGGACGAGCTGATTCCGCTTGAAGGCTTCACCGAGCAGGATATGACGGAGGCGCTGACCGCACTTATAAACGTACTTTCCGACGATAACCCAACGTCCAACGCCGTCAAAGCGCGCTTTACCGGCGAAACGAGCTGGACGGCCACGGAAACAGTCGCCTTTTCCTCGGCGCGCAAGTGGAGCGGCGCATCCTTCGCGGCACACGGTACCTATGTGATGGGCGCCGGCGAATTCATCCTGCGCGACCATTTCGACACGCTGCGGGAGCAGACCGAGGCCTATGCCGCGCGTGGCGAGCGCGTGCTGCTGCTGGCCCGCACGGACAGCGCCTTCCTCGAAGGCAAAGCGCTGCCCGACGATCTGCAACCGGTCGGCCTGATCGCCATCAGCGATAAGATCCGCGCCGAGGCACCAGAAACGCTCCGCTACTTTGCGGAGCAGGGCGTCACGCTGAAGGTTATCTCCGGCGACAATGCCGTGACCGTCTCGAACATCGCGCAGAAGGCCGGGCTTGCCGGTGCGGAGAATTACTGCGACGCTTCCACGCTGGAAACCGAAGCGGACGCCGCCGCGGCCATTGAGCAATACACCGTATTCGGGCGTGTCACGCCGCAGCAGAAGCTGCAGTTTGTAAAAGCGCTCAAGGAAAACGGCCACACGGTCGCCATGACGGGCGACGGCGTAAACGACGTGCTCGCGCTCAAGGAAGCCGACTGCAGCATTGCGATGGCTTCCGGCAGCGACGCGGCGCGCACCGTCTCAAACCTCGTTCTGCTCGATTCCAATTTCGCTTCGATGCCGCAGGTCGTCAAGGAGGGCCGCCGGTCGATTAACAACCTGCAGCGCTCCGCCTCGCTCTTCCTGCAGAAAACCATCTACTCCACCGTGCTCAGCGTGCTGTTCATCTTTCTCTCCGCCTCCTACCCGTTCGAGCCAATCCAGCTCACCTTCATCAGCACGCTCACCATCGGCATTCCGTCGTTCATTCTGGCGCTCGAGCCGAACCGCGACCGCGTGCGCGGCAGCTTTCTGACCAATGTATTGAAGAAGTCGTTCCCCTCCGCGCTGACGATGGTTCTCGGCGTCCTGTTCCTCTGCCTGTTCCAGCAGCCGCTTGGGCTTTCCAGCGAGCAGGTCTCCACGCTGTCCGTCATCGTCGCGTTTACAGTCGGCTTCATGCTGATGTTCAAGCTCTGCGTGCCGTTCAACGCACTGCGCGGCGTGCTGTTCGGCGCCATGCTCGCGGCGTTCTTCCTCGGGTATATCTTCTTTATGGATATTTTCTCGATGGTGCCGCTCAGCGCATCCATGCTGTTTGTGCTCGTTCCGCTGCTTCTCGTGTTGATCGTCTTTATGATGCAGACAAATCACTTCATGGAGCATATCGCGGAAAAATACACAAAACGCTTTCTCTCTGACAGGCTTTTCAAAAAGCACCGGATGCAAAACAAAAAAACGAGGAAGGAATTCCGCCGGTCAAAACAAAAGAACTGATTTCCAAACAAAAACGCCTCAGTTTGCGACATCTGCCGCATTCTGAGGCGTTTTTTGAATCTTCAGTTTGGATTTTACAGGATACAGTAATCCGCCATGTATTTCTCCATTGCGGGCAGAATGTGCGCATATTCGCCGGACTGCTTCAGATATTCGTGGATATCCTCAACCGTGACGATCGCATGCACGTCGATGCCGAACTCCTCCTTGACCTCCATGATCGCGGTCTTGCCCGGAACCTTGCCGACTTCGCAGCGGTTGACGGAAATGAACATATCGTCCACGCGCACGTCGCCGCAGCCGTAGAGGATCGGCATCGTCTCGCGAACCGCTGTGCCCGCCGTGATGACGTCCTCAATGATGATGAGCTTGTCGCCGTCCGCCGGCTTATAGCCGACCAGGCTGCCGCCCTCGCCGTGATCCTTCTCCTCCTTGCGGTTGAAGAAGTACGGCTTCGAGATGCCGTATTCATTGTAAAGCGCCGCCGCGGTTGCCGTTGCAAGCGGGATGCCCTTATACGCCGGACCGAACATCGCTGAGAAGTCCTCGCCCACCGTCTCCTTGACAAGCTGTGCATAGAACTTGCCGAGCTTCGCGATCTGCTCGCCTGTCTTGTAGTTGCCTGTGTTGACAAAATACGGCGTATTGCGCCCACTCTTCGTCACAAACGAGCCGAAGCGCAGCACGTCCGCAGACATCATAAACTCGATAAATGCCTTTTTGCTCTCTGTCAGCATAAAATCCATCCTTTTACTATTTTTTCCATTATAGCACGGTTATCTCCTGATGTCAAAGTAAATCATGCCGCGGGCTGCAGACCGTTTTCCTCGCTCCACGTGTGCACAGCGTACGCTTCGCCGTCGGTCGTGACCACAATTGTCCCCAGCTCGTCGGTGCGCAGCACCGTGCAGCCCAGCGCGTTCAGACTTTCGAGCGTTTCGCGGTGCGGATGGCCGTATTTGTTGTCCGCGCCGCAGGAAATCACGGCGACCGCCGGGTTGACTCTGCGCAGAAACGGCAGCGAAGTCGAAGACGAAGAGCCATGGTGGCCGCATTTGAGCACCTGCGCGGAAATCTCTGCGCCGCTTTCGAGGATGTTTTCCTCCACCGGCTCCTCTGCGTCGCCCGTCAGCATAAAGGAAACCGAGCCGTAAGTAAACCGAACGACCGCCGAGTAGTCATTGACCTCGTCAAAGGCGTCTCCGGCGCGCGGTGAAAGCACGTCAAACACCGCGTTTTCCGGCGCGGCAATCTCGGTTTTGTCTGTGATCTGCTCCACTGGCACGTTTTGCTTATCGAGCGCGTCCAGCATATTTTCATACGTTGCGGTCGTCGGCGTCTGGTCGTCCGGCAGAACCGGCATATAGAATGTTCCGATCGGATACGCTTCGATGATCTGCGTCATCGCGCCGATGTGGTCGGCGTGCGGGTGCGTCGCGATAACGGCATCCAGCTCCGTTACGCCGAGCGCCGCGAGGTCTTCCTCAATCGCGTCACCCGATTCGCGGATTCCGGCATCGACCAGCATCGCGAAGTCCTCCCCGATGCGGATCAGCGCGCTGTCGCCCTGTCCAACATCCAGAAAATAGACCGCCGCTTCACAGTCCACCGCTTCCGCCGGTGCAGATGGCGGCGTCGGCTCGCGGAATACCGCCTCCAGCTCCGGCCCATAATAGATTGCGAGCGCAAGCAGAACCAGCAGTGCGCTCAACACCGTGGAAAGCAGCTTTTTGTTCTTGTATGGGGGCATTTTTCTCTTTGCCATCGCATTTCTTCCCTTTCATACCGGATACAAAAAAGCTGCCGCAACCTTCTGCAGCAGCTTTTTCTTGCACCACAATTTATTTTGTATCTGTTTCGTCTTTATAGAGGTTGAACCGGAACAGCTTGGATTCATCCTCCGGATTGTCACACATGACAAAGGCCTCGGCGATTTTGCCGCCTTCAATCAATGCCGTCAGACCGACCAACTGGCAAAGCTTACTCTTCAGATTCAGCTTATCGCCGTCGCGCGTCATCAGGTAGACGTTGCCTACACATTTGTCCAGAACAGCCAGAAAGCCGGGAACATCGATGTCGTGGAGCTCGATCATTTTAGACATCAGCCATCTCTCCTTTACGCTTGAGATTTAAAACCATTATTGACACTAACATCAATAATATCCTATGATGGCTTTATTCTACCATACCGATTTTGAATAAACAATCCCAAAACACACCAAAGCAAAGAAATGTTCGACAGGATTTTCTAGTCGTTTTGTAGGAATTTCCGGGGATTATTCGCCGGAAGCGCCGTAGTTGGAAAGAACGCGCGCGCTCGGATCGTTGACGTCGCAGCCCTCCCATTCCTTGTTCGGCATCCAGAAATCGACGACCATTTCCGCCTGGCCGGGATAGTATTTTTCAAAGATTTCCCGGTACAGGAGAGATTCCTTTGTAAACGGCTTTGCGTGGTCGTACTTCGCCGCGCGGAGCTGCAGCTCGTCGTCCGTATACTGCGTTTCCGCGTATGCCTTGAGATAATCGACCATCGAATGCCCGACCGCGTCCGAGAATGCCGCTTTCTCGCGGTAGAGGATCGAGAGCGGCAGGTAGTCGCCCTCAAAGGCGTGGCGGAGCAGGTACTTGCCCTTCTTATATTTGTTGAGCTTGAGCTCGGGATCGACCGACATGACGTATTTCACGAAATCGAGATCGCCGAACGGCACGCGCGCCTCAATGGAGTTGACGGAAATACAGCGATCAGCGCGGAGCACATCGTACATGTGCAGCTCGCGCACGCGCTTCTGGGCTTCCTGCTGGAACGCCTCGGCGCTCGGCGCGAAGTCGGTGTACTTGTAGCCGAACAGCTCGTCGGAGATTTCGCCGGTCAGCAGCACGCGCACGTCGGTCTGCTCGTGAATCGCCTTGCAGATCAGGTACATGCCCATGCTGGCGCGGATAGTTGTGATGTCGTACGTGCCGAGCAGATGGATGACGGTCTCGAGGCTGTCGAGCACATCGTCCTTTGTGATGATGATCTCCTGATGGTCGCTGTGGATATACTCGGCAACCTCCCGCGCGTACTTCAGGTCGATCGCGTCCTCGCTCATGCCGATGGCGAATGTGCGGATCGGCTTTTTCAGCAGCTTTGCGGCAACGGAACAGACCAGCGAGCTATCCAGACCACCGCTCAGAAGGAAGCCGAGCGGTGCATCGGCGTCGAGACGCTTCTCAATGCCGGCAACCAGCTTGTCGCGAATCTTGCGGCAGACCGTCTCGAGATCGTCATGACAGACTTCGCTGACTGCGGCGATGTCGCAGTAGCAGACGAATTCGCCGTCCTTATAATAGTGTCCCGGTGGGAACGGCATGACCTTGTGGCACAGCCCGACGAGGTTTTTCGGCTCGCTCGCGAACATAATGTGTCCCGTTTCGCTGTAGCCGTAGTACAGCGGGCGAATACCGATCGGGTCGCGCGCCGCGATGAAGCTGTCGGTTTCCGCATCGTAGAGAATCATCGCAAACTCAGCGTCGAGCTTTTCAAACATCGCAACGCCCTGCTCGCGGTAAAGCGGAAGAATGATTTCGCAGTCGGAATCGCTCTGGAATGTGTAACCCTTTTGAATCAGCGCCTCTTTCACCGGCCGGAAGCCATACAGCTCGCCGTTGCAGACGACGTAGGAACCGTCGCGCTCAAACGGCTGCATGCCGGCTTCGGTAAGGCCCATGATCGCCAGACGGTGGAAAAAGAGCCAGCCTGCGGGCGTTTCCATGATGCGGGACATATCCGGACCGCGCGAAACAGTCTCCTCAAAGCCCTTTGTCAGATCCTCCAGACGAATATCCTTTGCCGTGTACCCCATAATCGAACACATTTTGAATCCCTCCAAAATAAAAAAGATAATTTACGGGGCAAATAAGAAAACAGCCATTTGTCCCAAACCATTAGGACGAATAGCTGTTGTATCCGCGGTGCCACCTAAATTATCCGAAAAGATCACCTTTACTGTCTCCAACAAGACAGGCACGGCTTAACGCGCCGCCGCACGTCTCCCCTACTCGGCTTCCCTTTCGGTTTGAGGCTCCGAAGTGTTCTTCGCCGAAGTGCTTTCCCAGGGTTCACACCATTCCCCGTTCACTGTGCAAAGCGCTCTCCGGTTACTTTTCTTCATCAAGGCCTGTAATTATCATGCCAAATTTATACCACACAACTTTCATATTGTCAACTTTTTTTTTGAATTTTACGCGAATTTTTCTTTGATTATGCAACCACGACATTTATTCCCTGCATTTTCTGCTCGCTCCTACAAAAGTTTTCCACCTTTCCCGGAAAGGGCTTTTCAATTTTCGCGCTTTGTATTATAATGGACTTAACAACACTGAGGAGGCTTGTGTCATGTTTGCCTATAAAACTCTAAAAAGCGGCACCGACATCCGAGGCGTCGCAAGCGAAGGCGGCGGTGCGCCGATCAATCTGACCGACGAGGTCATTGAGCGCATCGCGGCCGGTTTTCTCGTCTGGTGCGAAAAGCACCTGAACAAAGCGGCTGCCGGCCTGAAGATCGCGGTCGGCCACGATTCGCGCATTTCCGCAGACCGCATCTCTGCGGCGCTTTGCCGCGTCTTTACCGCGTGCGGCGCGTCTGTTTCGGACTGCGGCCTCGCCTCCACACCGTCGATGTTCATGGCGACGCTTGAGCTGCCCTGCGACTGCTCGGTGCAGATCACGGCGAGCCACCATCCGTTCTACCGCAACGGCCTGAAATTCTTCACTCCGGCAGGCGGTTTGGACAGCCCGGACATCTCGGAAATTCTCGAATATGCCGAAGCGGGCGCATCTCCCGAAAAAAAGGAGGGCGGCAGCGTAACAACCGTCCACTACATGCAAAAATATGCGGAGAACCTCCGCGCCATGATTCAGAAGGGCGTCAGCGCCGAGGATTACGAGCATCCGCTCAACGGTTTTAAGATCGTTGTGGATGCCGGAAACGGCGCGGGCGGCTTCTACGCCACCGAAGTGCTCGAGCCGCTCGGCGCGGATATCACCGGCAGCCAGTTCCTGGATCCGGACGGACGCTTCCCGAACCACATCCCGAACCCGGAAAACGAGGAAGCCATGGCGAGTGTCTGCGCGGCAACCGTGCGTGCGGGCGCTGATCTCGGTGTGATCTTCGATACGGACGTGGACCGCGGCGGCGCCGTGGACAGCCGCGGCGAGGAGATCAACCGCAACCGTCTCGTCGCGATCGCCTCCGCCATCGCGCTCGAGGGCAATGCGGGCGGCACGATCGTCACGGATTCCATCACCTCCGACGGCCTCAAGACTTACATTGAGGAGACGCTCGGCGGCCACCATCACCGCTTCAAGCGCGGCTACAAGAACGTCATCAACGAGGCGATCCGGCTGAACAACGAGGGTGTGAATTGCCCGCTTGCCATTGAGACGAGCGGCCATGCCGCGCTGCGCGAAAACTATTTCCTCGACGACGGCGCGTATCTCGTCACGAAGATCATCATCAAGGCGGCCCAGCTCAGCCGCGCAGGGCAGTCGCTCGAAAGCCTGATCGCCGACCTCAAGGAGGCCAAAGAAGAAAAGGAACTGCGCTTCCCGATCACGACCGCTGATTTCCGCCCGGTTGGCGAGGGCATCATCGCCGCGCTCGAGCGCTATGCTGAGGACGCAGGCTGGGCGATCGCCCCGGATAACCGCGAGGGCATCCGCATTTCGTTCCCCGAAAACGACGGCGACGGCTGGTTCCTGCTGCGCATGAGCGTACACGACCCGATCCTGCCGCTGAATCTCGAAAGCAACACAGTCGGCGGCGTGCACATTCTGGCAGAAAAACTGCTCGCCTTCTTCGAGCAGGCGGACACGACGTATGTCGACTATACCAGCCTCCAGGCATTTTTGAACGCGTAATTTCATAGAGAAACGCCTCTCAGGGAAGGCTTAATAGTGACAAGTAACTATTTTGTCTTGCGATGGGGCAGAGAACGGTGTGACCGTGATGGTCACGCCGTTTTTCTGCGTCTACAGGTTGTTTCGGTTATCATTTCTTCGGATAGAACACGCGGGCTCCCTGCTGATCCAGCAATTGCGATGCTTTCCAGAGCAGGCTGGTCTTTCCGGCACCCAGAAAACCGCCCACCAGAATCAATTTGCTTCGGTTCATTGTAAATCCCTCTTCTCTCATTTGCAGCAGCAAGTTTTCTTTTGCTTCATGGCCGGTTCGATTACGCGGGTAAACAGAAGGCTGGCCAGCAGGCCGCCGACAATCGGCGCCAGAATGTACACCCAGAAGCATCCGCCGGAAGAATCCGGCATCGCCCATTCTCCCCAACCGAACAGCAGCGCGACCAGACGGGGCGCAAAATTCCGGGCCGGATTGAAATGGGCGCAGGACAGATCGCGGGTAATATAAATCGCCAGCGTGATGGCAATGCCCCAAATGATGCCGATCTGAAACAGGCCCTGATGAGCGCCGAACAGCGTCGTCACAGCCACGGCACCGCAGCCGAAGAGTACCATCAGGAAGGTGCCGATAAACTCACCCAGAAATTCTTTTTTATTCACGTTTTGAATGCCTCCAAAACCATACGGGCACAAGCCGACGCTCTGCCCCCTATTAACTTACATATTTAACAAAAGAGTGCATAGAAGCCTACGCACTCTTTTGCTTTATTCCACGGAAAGGATATCCTCCGGATACCAGCGAACAGCCTCTTTCACGCGCTTTTTGACCGGCATTCCCGCGCCGGAAAGCACGACGAGACGGCCGACCTTTTCCTGCGCTACGGCACCGGCATAAGGCGAGAGCTGCACAAGGTTTCCCACACAGTCCGCCAGATACAAGCCCTCGCTGGTCTGTATAAAGCCCTTGACGCGGAAGGTATCCTCGAGAAACATCTCGAGAAATTTTTGCAGATTGTACGGCGAAACGGTCGGCGCGACGGTGATGAGCAGCTTGCGCAGCGTCAGGTCCTCCGTCAGCATCGCGTCCTGCTCCGGCAGCGCGCGCGCCTGTGCCAGCATCTCGAGAATACCCGCATCCACCGCGCCGAAGGACGTTTCCACCACCGCGATGTCCGGTCGCTGACCGCGGATCAGCGCCAGCGTTTGAGCCCGCTGCGCGTCGCTCGCGCGGTCGACCTTGTTGACGACGACCACATCGCCGGCCGCGAGCTGCTTGACGCAGGTGCGCGCCGTTGCGTAGAGCTTCGGAAAGCGCACGGCATCCACAAGGCAGATCGCCCCCTGGTATTGGATGTCCGGAAAGCGATCTGTCTGCGCGAACAGCTTTCGCACACCCGTGGGATCGGACAATCCGGATGCCTCCACCAGAATCACATCGGGATGGATGGAAGCGGACTGCCGCAGCACCTTTTCAAACTGATCCATACGGCAGGAACAGAAGACCGAGCCGCCGGAGATTTCGTTGAGATACGCCCCAAGCGCCGCGAGAAGCGAACCGTCCACGCCCTCGTTTCCGAACTCATTGACGATGAGCTGCATCTTCCGCCCCGCAAACAAGCGGATGAACCGCTTCAGAAACGTCGTCTTTCCCGCACCGAGAAATCCGGTGATAAGATACAGCTCGCTCATTTTTTGCAGGCTTCGATGGCTTCGCGGATCGCCTGCTCCAACTCCGCCTTCGCGGGGATGATCGAGCGGTATTTCAGCTCGCCGTTGATGTACATGGACGGCAGGTTCGGCACGCCCATCTTGATACAGCGCGCGACGTTCTCCCTATAGATAAACTTATACTCGACCATATCGATCGCATCGCCGAAGGTCTCGACCGCCTGATACGCCGCGTTCATCATATAGCCGCAAGCGGCACACTGTGCGGAATCGAGCGTAAAGACCTCGATCAGCGGCTTTGCGAGGTTTGCGTAGTCGGGAATAACCACGCCGGAGGTGTCCACCGCCTCCGCCTGATAGTTCTTCACCATCTCCCGCACGGCGTCGGTCTCGATTGCCGCCTGCGCCACGCCGATGCCGTTTTCAACCGGCACGTCGTACGGCATATCACAGCCGGGCGCCAGAATAAAGTTCTTCTTCACCTGGACGGAATCCAGCAGGTCGACCGCAAACTTCATGTTGTCCTGCTGGTTACCCAGCAGCATCACGGAGGTCAGCGGGATGTTGCCGCCGATGACGATGTTGTAGCGGTCACAGATTTCCTTTGCCGCCAGCAGATTGACGTTTTCATCGACGCTGATGGAATCCGGGTTGGTCTTGCACATCGCCTCGATGTTGCGGGTCGCGTCGCCGCAGACAAAGAACGAGGAAAACGCGCCCTTTTCGCGGATGTATCGGAACAGCTCGGTGTAGGGTCCCTCCATAAACTGCTCAAAATGCGCGGTCGAAATCTGTGAGATCAGCGGGTCGACGATCGCGATGACATCCATGCCCGCCTCGATGTAGTAATCCGTCATCCGCATACACACGCGGTTACAAAACGCGAACAGACTCTCCACCTCATCCTCAAAATCGTACATATCGGTGAAAAGGTTGTTGCCGCGCAGGTGAGACGCCAGCGTGAACGGACCGCAGATCAGACCGTACAACGCCGTCGTGTCCCCCACCGCTTCCTTCATGCGGTGCATGACCTCCAGCACATACGGAATTCTGCCTGAGGTCTTCTTCGGAATTTTGCAGTTGCAGGGCGTCTCCGGCGGCTCCTCGTCGCTGCCGTCGAGCGGGTGGTCGGAGACGGACGGCGGGCAGTCGTCCGCCCATGTCAGTCCGCAGCCGAGGCATTCCGCTTCGATCTGCAAATCGAAAATCACGGGCTGACCGTCCGGCTTGTACAGGCGGTTGACCTCCATCAGCGATTCAAAAGCCTTGTCTGCGTCGGTGAGCATCTCCGTCGCGGTATAGCCCTTCAGCTTTCCAGCATGGACACCGGCGAAGGGAACCCAAGGGGCACGCTCTGTTTCTTCGTGGTGCAGGGTGCGCAACAACAGTTCTTTCATAATATGATTTCTCCCATATATTTCATCATGGCGTTTTGGGGCACGCTTTTCTAAAGCATAACACAGTGTCTGGTGTCAGGATAGGAGAAGCTTCCGTTTTTTTGTCTTTTTTTACGAAATGCTATAGCCGACGTCATCCTCTGAATTTGCCGGGAGTAACGCCTACAATCCGCTTAAACGCCTTGCAGTAATAGCTCTGATCCGAAAATCCCATCGATACGGCGATATCCGCGAGCGTATAGTCCTGGGACATCAGGAGGTGCTTGCTTCTCTCCACCCGAAGGCGGCACAGATACTCCCGGAAAGAAACGCCCACCACCTGACGGAATAACGTGGAGAAATAGCTGGGGCTGAGCCCGACATACTCAGCTGTCTGCGCCAGTTCCAGATGGCTGCAGAAATTGTCTGCCATGTAGCGCAGCGCTTTGCGGATATGCGGATTGCCCTTATCCTTTTCGTAATACATGGCATTCATAAAGCTCTCCAGCACCTCCTGCATCAGCATGCACAGATCTTCCAGTTCCTGTTCCCGGTACAGCTTGGACAGGAACTCGTGATTCAGGCTGAAAATGCTCTCGGTTTTGGCTCCGCCATCGATAGCCACCCGGGACAGAAGCGTGGTCAACTCTATGGCCCGAATCCGCACGGATTCCAGCCTCCCGCCCTCACTGAACAGGACATAGCCGATCAGCTCATTGAGCAGACCCTTAACCTCCTGAAGCGTGCCGGTGCGCAGCTTCTGCAGAAGCTGCTTTTCCTTTTCGTAGAAGAACGTGCGGGACTGATCCGGCTGCTCCTCTTTATAGACCTGGATGGTTTCGTTGATCTTCGCCTGCTGGGACATTTTCTGCTGTGTTTCGAGAAGCAGCGCCCGTTCTCCGGGCATCAGGGGTGAAAGCAGGTGATCCACCAGCTTTTTCAATTGATTGACTTTTGCGGGCGGCAGCACCGCCAGTCCCTTCAGCTCGTCGTACAGCTCAAGAGACAAGGTCGGGGCCAGATGTTTTCGTTCCGCCAGATCGCTGACCAGCGTGCTGTCCGGCACATCCATGAGAAACGGGCCGATGATGACGCTGCCCAGCAGCTCTCCCCGGTTAATCAGAGGAAAAGCGATATGATTGAGATTGGCATGACAAGAAAAGATGTAGGCTTCCCCCAAGGTCTGCGCCCGCTGCCCGGCTTTCATGTGCAGTGAAAAACACTCGCTTTTGTCAAAGACGTTTTTCTGCAGCACGGTACAGTAGCTTGTAGGCTGGCCGAAAGACAGCAGCAGCGTGCCACTGCTGTCGATCAGCTGAATGGCCAAACCGGTGAACGATTGCAGATTTCCGAGAACATCCGAGATCGTGGCTTCAGGTACAAAAGAGAAAATACTCGCCGCCATAGCATGCACCCCATAAAAACACAATAAATCATGCAAAAAAACAAAAATCTCATTTTCGGAATTATATCACACCTGCAGACAAAAAACAATTCATTTTCGCTCCCCGCATGATTCTCCCCGCATCGGAAACAATAGCCGTATCATGCAAAGCGCTGCACGCTTTGCAGAAAGGACGGTTATTCAAATGAAAACAAAAACTCCACAGGAATACGATTCCATGGTGCAGAAGGCTTCGCCGCGCTCGCCTGTTTTCATGGACTGCTTGCTTGCATTTCTCTTTGGCGGTGCGATCTGCACGCTCGGGCAGGCGATCGCGAACCTGTTCATGCTGATGGGACTGACGCTCAAGGACGCGCGCACGGGCGTTTCTATCGTGCTGATTCTGCTCTCCGCCACACTGACGGCATTCGGCGTGTTCGATGACATTGCGAAGCATGCCGGCGCAGGCACACTCGTGCCGATCACCGGCTTCGCCAACTCGATGGTTTCCCCCGCGATGGAATTCAAGAGCGAGGGCTTTGTCACGGGTCTCGGCGCAAAGATGTTCGTCGTATCCGGTCCGGTGCTCGTGTTCGGCATCTCAGCTTCCGTGATCTACGGCATTATCCTGTTTATCATCGGGCTGTTTCAGGGCTGAGCATTTGACGGGGAGGTTCATGAAATGAAAAGACTCGGAAAGTATACGATTTTGTTTGAGCGCTGTCCGGCTATCCTGGGGCATGCGGCGGTCGGCGGCAAAAAAGAGGCCGAAGGCCCGCTCGCGCGCGACTTCGACCAGACGTTTCTCGATTCCTACCTCGCGCAGGAAAGCTGGGAAAAGGCGGAGAGCACGCTCCAAACGGAGGCGGCGTCGCTCGCCATCCGGAAGGCCGGTCTCGAAAAGCAGGCGGTCAGCATGATTTTTGCAGGCGACCTTCTGAACCAGTGCATTTCAAGCACCTTCGGCCTGCGGAACATGGAGATCCCGTTTCTCGGGCAGTATGGCGCTTGCTCGACGATGGCGCAGACGCTCGCGATGTCCGCCATCATGGTGGAGAGCGGCGCGGCCAATTACGCCTGCGCCGTGACCTCCTCCCATTTCTGCACGGCGGAGCGGCAATTCCGCACGCCGCTCGAATACGGCAGCCAGCGCACGCCGACGGCCCAGTGGACGGCGACGGCATCCGGCAGCGCAGTGCTCGGCATGGGGCGCGGCATCCGTGTGCGCCACGTGACGATCGGCCGCATCAAGGATTTCGGCGTGACCGACGTCGCGAACATGGGCGCGGCAATGGCGCCTGCGGCAGCGCAGACATTGCTCGACTTCTTCACGGATACGGCCACAAAGCCAGCGGACTACGACCGCATCTATACCGGCGACCTCGGCGAAGTCGGCTCTTCCCTGCTGCATGAGTTGATGCAGGAAAACGGCGTAAAACTCGAAAACCATCAGGATTGCGGGCTTTTGCTCTACGACTGCGCGCTGCAGGACGTCCACGCAGGCGGCTCCGGCTGCGGCTGCTCCGCGAGCGTACTGTGCGGACACATTCTAAACCGCATGGAGCGCGGCGATTTTAAGAACATCCTGTTTATGGCGACCGGTGCGCTGATGTCGACGACCTCCTCCCAGCAGGGCGAGAGCATCCCAGGCATCGCGCATCTCGTGCATCTGCAGGCGGATTCATGACCGCAGAGGGAAATGTTATGGCCAACGCATTGCAATTTGAACAGTCTCCCTATTTGCTCCAGCATGCGGAGAATCCGGTTGACTGGCAGCCCTGGGGCGCGGCGGCGTTTGAGGAAGCCAAGCGGCGGGATCTGCCCGTCTTTCTGAGCATCGGCTATTCCACCTGCCACTGGTGCCACGTCATGGCGCACGAATCCTTTGAATCGGAGGAAGTCGCGGCGGTGCTCAACCGCTTTTTCATTCCGGTCAAGGTCGACCGCGAGGAGCGCCCCGATGTGGATGCGGTCTATATGCCCCATTTTGAGAAAACGCTCTACGACAACGCGCTTCTGACACTGCTGGAAACGCTCTGGCCCACAGCCGAGCTGGTATGCACCGCCGAAAAGCTTCCGGCAGAGCTCCTCACTTTCCTGCGGGAGAAGCCGCGAACCGGCCTTTCGGTTCTGATGAAAACCGCTGAAAACCAAACGCGTCTCGCAGCGCTCGCGCCCTTTACCGCAGCATACTCGATTCCACCCGACGGCGCACGGTACTATCTCTGCTGGGGAAAAGCCTGCCTAAACCCGGTGAAAACCATCGAAGAGCTAAAAAAGCTTTTGTCCTAACCGCATACAAAAAAGACCGAAGCCCGTTTTTTCCGGGTCTCGGTCTTTTGGCTTATATGGTTTACGCGTGCTCCTCGAGCCAGCGCAGCGCGACATGGGCGTAGACCGCCGCACCGCAGGGAAGGGCGTCCTCGTCAAACGTCACCTGCGGGTGATGCTGCGGATAGCGGTGTCCCTTTTCAGGCTGACCGGCGGCAAGCGCCAGCATGACGGACGGCACGGCGTGGCTGACGTAGGCGAAGTCCTCAGAACCAGCGCTCTTTGACGCGCTGCCGCCCGCGAGCGCGGCAAGCTGCGCAGCCGTGAAGGCACGCCCCTCACCCAAAAGCGCTCGGACATACCGCTCCGCGTCCGCGCAGAGCGTTTTGTCGTTGGTGAGCGTCGGGCAGCCGCTGCCGAATGTGACCTCCGCTTTGGCGCGGAACGCACCCGCCACCCCCTGCGCGATCTCGGTCATGCGCGTCTTGAGCTGCGCGCGCGTCTCCTCGTCGTACGTGCGAATCGTGCCGCCCATCTCCGCTGCGTCGGGAATGACGTTCGACGCGCCGCCGGCATGCATCGTACCGATCGTCAGCACCGCCTGATCGCTCAGCGCGAGCTCGCGCGCCTGAATCTCCTGCAGGGCAATCAGAATGTGTGCGGCGGCGGTCAGCGGATCGATGCCGTTGTTCGGCGCGGAGCCGTGGCAGCCCTTGCCCTGCACGCGGATCGTGAAATAGTCCGCGGCGGGCGCGCTGACGCCGGGTGCGGAGACGATCACGGTGCCCGGCTCAAACGGAACATTCGCTGTAACGTGGATCATCATGGCGGCATCGACCTTCGGGTTCTCCAGCAGCCCGTTTTCGATCATGTCCTTGGATCCTTCAAAAACCTCCTCGGCAGGCTGGAACATTAGCTTCACCGTGCCGCAAATCTCCGCTTCGTGCGCTTTCAAAAGCCGCGCCGCACCGAGCAGCATCGCGGTGTGCAGGTCGTGCCCGCAGGCGTGCATTCGCCCGTTCTTCGAGGCAAACGGTACATCAGCCTGCTCGCAGATCGGCAGCGCGTCCATATCGGCGCGCAGCAGAAACACCTTGCCCGGGCGTTTGCCGCCCGCGAGTGCCACAAGGCCCGCTTTGCCGCAGGGTTCGGGCGTATAGCCCATTTCGGTCAGAGCGTCAAACACGTAGCGGCGCGTTTCCGTGAGGTCAAATTCCGTTTCCGCGTGCTCGTGCAGATAATGGCGGTCGGCGCGAATCGTTTCCGCCATCGCTTTCGCTTCTTGTAAAAGATTCGACATTCTGAAATTCTCCTTTCCGTTTGCTTATATTTTTCGGACCGGCAGCCGCAGAACGGTCCGCAGCTTTTCCAGCACGGTTTTGCGTGGGTCGCCGAGGTAAATCTCATGGTGGCGGCGCTCATCCGAGTAATCGGGCACAAAGCCGTTCTCCGTCATGAACTGCATCAGGCGCTGCAGCGTCGCTGGCTCGTCGTCGTACGGGCCGCGATGCATCACCTGCACGCACAAGCCCTCCCGCCGCCGGGTGAGGCGCGCGCCGGAAAGCGCGAGCTCCGGCTTCTTCCGGTGCAGCTTCTCCTTTGCCTGCTCGAAGACCGCTCCCGTCACGAACGACGGCTGGCGGATCATCGAAATCCACTCGAATTCCGCCTTGCGGCTGTAATCCACCGTGCCGCCGTCCGCCATGCGCCAAAGCCCCTCGAGCGGCGGCACGACGTACTCGAAGTAGCCCTCGGGCTGGCTGCCATCCATTTTGCTCATCTTGATGCCGTAGGATAGCCCGTAGAGAATCTCCATCGCGTTTTTGTACGCGGCGGACGTGTTCGGGTCGCCCGTGCCCGCCACCTCGATGAACACCATCTCCGGCACTTCAACCACAGACGGCTTTAGGCCCGGCATATAAAATAGTTTGTCCGTCTTTTTAAAATCCATTTTCTCTGGCATATTTTTCTCCCCTTTTTCTGCCTCGTGTAAAAACGCAGAAGGACAGCGAAACTCGCCGTCCTTCCACCCGATCTCAGAAAAGATCCATCATATAGCACTTCTTTTTGTAGAACACCGCGTCAAACGGCGCGTCCGCACTGTGCACCCGCACGTCCGGCATCCACGGAATGTCCTCAGCACCGCGCGCGCCGCAGATCAGCGCGGAGAACGCATTGATGGGCATGGAGATATCCGCGGGTTCTTCCGTTTTTCCCACAAGATTCGGTGTGCCCGGTGCAAAAGTCAGCTTCCACACGCCGCTGTTTTCCGGCAGAATCGCATCCGTAATCTCGATTTTCACACTGCCCGCACCGCGGCACCGGCAGTTTTGCAGCACACGCGCGGCATTCACGACGCGGAGCATGCCGTTTGTGAACGCGCGGCATGCGGCGCTGTTGTTCTCGCCGACGAGAGAAATCAGCGAAATGTCGCCCGGCACGGTAAAGCGAATCGTATCGTAATCGGACGAAAACGCCGCTTTGGCAAAGAACAGAAGCGCGTTGAGCGCCTCGGCGTCGCAGAACAGGAAGCCGTTTTCGTTCTGCGTGCCAAACTGATGGTTGCAGTCGAGCACCGTGCCGTCCGGCGTATGAATCTTATGCGTAATCATAAAGCCGCGCGGCTCGCCCGCGTCGTTGCGCCACAGATAAATATAGCGCTGCTGGTCAAACAAATTCTGCTTTTCGAGTCCCGCGTCGTATTTTTCGCGGATCGCGGACAGATTGCAGTTTGCAAAGCACTTCTGATACACCTCGAGCAGGGGTGTCATGTCGTCGCCCGGGAAAATCTGTTCCATCTGGCCGCCGACGTCGCGCGGGCGCATATCGGCAAACGGGATCGTCCACTCGTACGCCTCTGCCCCCACCTCAAAGCCGAACTTACGGTAAAACTGCGTACTGAACGGATACAGGAACGAAAACGTGAAATCCTGCTCGTACATATCGCGCAGAGATGCTGTGATACACGAACGAATCGCACCGCTGCGGCGATACGGCGGCAGCGTGGAGACGCCGCCCACTCCGCCGAGCAGATACTCCCCGCCGTCGAAGCGGCAGGGGTACCGGCGGCTGTTGACGCACGCGAACAGCAGCTTTTCGTCGTCCGTAAACGCGCCGAAGCAGCGGTTCCGCGCCTGCTGATAAAGCTCCTCCGACGTTTTCTCGCGCGCCGCCTCTTCTTTTGCCTTCTCCAAATTGTAGTTGCCCTCAAAAGCCGTGGCCATCACGAGGTCGGATCGCCAGCTTTCCTCCGGGCGCAGCATTCTTATAATCATACAACTTCTCCGTTTCTGTTTTATTTCGAAAGCGCGCGGATGATTTCATCGGTATGCATACCGCGCGAGCCCTTGCAGAGCACCGCGTCGCCCGGCTGTACATGTGCCTTCAGAAATGCTGCGGCTTCCGCATTTGCCGCAAACCACGCGCTGTTCTGCGCGTCGCCAAAGCCCTCGACGATGTGCTTGGAAAGCGGGCCGACGCCGATCACAAAATCCACGCCGTTTGCCGCCGCGAACGCACCCGTCTCGAAATGGCCGCGCACGGCGTAATCGCCAAGCTCGAGCATATCCGCGAGCACCGCGTATTTTTTGCCGGTGCAGCGCATGTCTGCGAGAATCTTCAGCGAGGCGCGCATGGAATCGGGACTTGCGTTGTATGTGTCGTCAATCAGCGTCACACCGTTTGCCTCCAGAATCTGCTGGCGCATCGCGGGCGGCTCATATTGTGCGATGGCACGCACGGCGTCCGCTTCCTCGACGCCGACCGTTTCTGCCACGGCGAGCGCCGCCAAAGCGTTGCGCACATTGTGCTCACCCGCCGCCGGAACGTACATGGGCGTCCTTTTTCCCTTATGCTCACAGACAAACCGCGTGCCATACACATCGGCGTCCAGCTCCACCGCGCGCCAGTCGCACGCTTCGCCGAGGCCGAACCGCGCGATTTTCTTTTCCGGCGTGCTTTCAAGCGTTGAGAGCAGATCGTCGTCGCCGTTGACAAACACGGTACCGCCCGCAGGCAGATAGTCTGCAATCTTGAATTTCTCCGCGAGAATATTCTCGCGCGTTTTCATAAACTCGATGTGCGACACGCCGATGTTCGTCATGACTGCGAGCGTCGGCTTTGCGACCCGTGCGATGCGCGCCATCTCGCCGGGCATGCTCACGCCCATCTCGACGACGGCGGCTTCATCCTCCGGCTCGATACGCAGAACGGTCATCGGCAAACCGATCTGGCTGTTCGCGTTGCCGGCGGTTTTCATCGTGCGCAGACCGGCGGAAACCGCCAGCGCAACCATTTCCTTTGTCGTTGTCTTGCCGACGCTGCCCGTGATGCCGATCACCGGAATCGTAAACTGCTCGCGGTAGCGCTCTGCGACTTTTTGCAGCGCCGCGCGGGAATTTTCCACGTAGACGACCGGACCGGCAGGGTTTTCGAGCGGCTCCTCGGAGAAGGTCGCCGCCGCACCCGCCGCGAAAACCTGCGGGATGAAACGGTGCGCATCCGTATTTTCGCCGCGAATCGGCACGAACATCATGCCCGGTTCCGTCTTGCGGCTATCGGTGAAGAACGACGTGACAAGCGCGCTGCCGTCGCCCTCAAGCCGTCCGCCGCAGAACGCGGCAATCTCTGCTACTGTCAGTTTCATGCTGTCCTCCAAGCTTACCGAAGCGTCGCGAGGGAGCCCATCGGATCCCACGGCTCCAACGTAATGGGTGCCTGCTCGAAAGCCGCGCGCTGCTCCTCGGTCAGATATTTCTTGTTTACAACAACCTGATACATGTACTCGTCAAACCACGCGTCGCTCATGATGTAGTAGCCGTTGTGTCCGGCGTCCTTGCCCCAGCTGTTCTCGACTCTCCAGCGGTTCGGACGGCCGTTTTCGTCGAGATTCACACCTTGAAACACCATGGCGTGCGTCATCAGGCTCTGGCCGTAGTCGAGGCGCTGCGCCTTGTTCATCGTGAATTTCGTGCTGAACAGCGTTTCAAGGTCGAGCGCGTCGAGATCCATCACGCCGCTGTCACGCACGCTGCGCTTGCCGACATCACAGCCGAACCAGACCGGCTCGCCGTCCTGCATCTGCGCGATGGCCGCGTCCTTGAGCGCTTCGATCGGCAGATTCAGATACTTGACCGGGCGCCCCTCCTTGACGTTGCCGAGGAACGCGACGGTGTACGTCTTGCCGTAGGGCTTATCGGCGGTCGGCGCGTTGATGAGGCTTATGTACTGGCTGAGATCCATATCGACGTATTTTTTGAAGAAGTCCTGCGGCGTGATGCCGAGGTCGCGCACAAAGCCGTTCGGCGTATCGGCTTCAAAATCGAACGTGACCGGCGGCTTGCCGAGGGCGATGCAGAGCATGTTGTAGATTGTGCGCAGCATCTCATCCTTCTGCGCGCGCAGCGCTTCCATCGGCGCGCCCGCCTGATGCGCGGTGCGCAGCGTGCATGCAAACTCGCGGAGCTTCTCGGTGAGATAGCCGACGAGTTCGCGTGTGGAGGAGGAAGCGACCGTCTCCGGCATGATCTCCTTCGGCACAACGCCGTACTTCTCCACGAGGTTGACGAACATATCCCACTGCCCGCCGTCTCCGAGCGGAGAGGACAGCAGGTATGCGATCAGCCGTCCGTTTGTCGGCTCGTCGAGCGTCTCGAGGATGCTCTCGAGGAAGTAATTGCTCTTTTCGAGCTTGTCGTAAAACAGCGTATAATTCTGGGAAAGCTCAAAGGTCTTGAGCCCGAGCTTCTTCATAACGCGGAAGCGCATCGTATTGAGCGCCGCAAACATCCAGCAGCGGCCGCTCTGCTTCTGGTTTGTGATCTCGCCCTGCTCCAGCGAAATGTTGAACGTGTGGCGCATTTCGCGTGCGCTCTCTGCACGAACTGCGGCATTGTTTACACCGTTCTTCGTCGCCGCGTTCATCGCGACGCGGTTGGCGCGGTCGCTGTCAAACGCCTTTTCAAAGACGGAAAGCGTCTCCCGTGTGATTTCCCTATTCATTGTACAACACCCTTTCCAAATGCTATTTATTTCTTCAGGCTGTCCAGAATCTCCCGAATCACGACACGCTCGTCAAACGGGTATTTCTTGCCTTCGATCTCCTGGTAATCCTCGTGTCCCTTGCCCGCAAGCACGATGATGTCGCCGGGCTGGGCGTTTTCGATGCACCAGCGAATCGCCTCGCGGCGGTCGGGGATCTCGATGTATTTTCCGTCGGTCTTATGCATGCCGACCTTGATGTCCTCGATGATGTCGAGCACGTTTTCATAGCGCGAATTGTCCGCCGTGATGACCGAAAGATCCGCAAGCCGGCCGCTGACCTCGCCCATCTCATAACGGCGCACCTTCGGGCGGTTGCCGCCCGCGCCGAACATGCAGACAAGGCGCTTCGGGTTGTATGCGCGCAGTGTCGTCAGGATGCTCTCCATGCTGACGGCGTTGTGGGCGTAGTCGATGAGCAGTGTGAAATCGCCGGGCATTTCAACCGGCTCCACGCGCCCCTTGACCTTGACGGCGCGCAGGCCCGCCTGCATCGCCTCCACCGGGATATCCAGCACGCTGCACGCGGTGATCGCGCAGAGCGCGTTGTAGACGTTGAATTTGCCGGGAATCGCGACATCCGCCGTAAAGTTCAATTTCCCGGAGACAGAGAACCGGACGCCGAGGAAGCCGGGCGTCGTGATCAGCTCGTCGCCGTGCGCGACCATATCTGCCGCCTCGTCATAGCCGTACGTCACGAGCGCGCAGGTATGTTCCCGCACAATGCCCTGCCAGTTCGGGTCGTCGATATTGATGATGCCGGTGCGGCACATGCGGAACAACAGACTCTTGCACGCCATGTATTCCGCCATGTCCTTGTGCTCCGCGCCGCCGATGTGATCCTCGGAGAAATTCGTGAAGAGACCGAGGTCAAACGTAAAGCCCGCCACGCGGTGATCCTTGAGCCCGATGGATGAGACCTCCATCACGCAGTATTCACAGCCCGCGTCCGCCATCTGGCGCAGGAATTTCTGCACCTGATAGTTTTCCGGCGTCGTGTTGTCGGTCTGGATCAGCGTATCGCCGTACAGCACGCCAATCGTGCCGATCACGCCAGTCTTGTGCCCCGCCGCTTCGAGAATCGCGCGCATCATGAACGCCGTCGTCGTCTTGCCCTTCGTGCCGGTAATGCCAATTACCTTGAGGTCATTCGCGGGGTGTCCGAAGAATTCTGCGCTCAGGTACGCGAGCGCGAGGCGGGTATTCTCCGTCAGAATAACGGGAACGTCCACATCCACCGGCTCCTCGGCGATAACCGCCACAGCGCCTTTTTCCACCGCCATCGCGGCGTACTTGTGGCCGTCGGAGTTCGCGCCGCGCAGGCAGACAAACGCGCAGCCCGGCACTGTCAGGCGGGAATCGTAGACGAGGTCACAGATATCGAGATCCGGCACGTTTTCCGCGCGGTATGGGATCGCTGTCAAAAGCTGTTTCAATTTCATATGCGTCAGTCCTTTGTTCAAAATTTATGGCTGCTCCGCCTTGCGCGCCTGCGCATCGGCCTTCAAAAGCAGATATTCGATGGAGTCCTGCAGCGCCTGGAAGCTCGCGTCCACAACGTCGCCGGAAACACCGACCGTCGTGAACGTGCCGGAGCCGTCCGTCGAGGTAATCAACACGCGCACGCGGGACGCCGTTGCGCTCTCGCCGTCGAGCACACGAACCTTGTAGTCCGTCAGCTTGACGCGGTTCAGCACCGGATAAAACAGCCCAAGCGCCTTTCTGAGCGCCGTATCGAGCGCGTTGACCGGGCCGTTGCCCTCCGCTGCCATAAGCTGAACCTCGTCGCCGACGCGCACCTTGACCGTGGCGCTTGCCCCGGCTTCCTCGCCGACGCCCGCTCCGGAATAAATCTTGTAGTATTTCAGCTCGAAATACGGCTTGTACAGGCCCATCTGACGGCGCACAAGCAGTTCAAAGCTCGCGTCTGCACCCTCGAATTGGTAGCCAGCCATCTCAAGCCGCTTGATCTCGTCGAGGATCTTCTGCGTTTCCGCCGAATGCAGCGTCAACTCCGGCAGGATCTGCTTCACACGCGCGAAAACAACCGCGCGCCCGCTGATCTCGGAGGTCGGGAACCGCCGCTTGTTGCCTACGAGAAATGGATCGACATGCTCGAACGAGCGGCTCGCCTTAATCACGCCGTCGGCGTGCATGCCGGCCTTGTGCGCGAACGCGTGGCTGCCGACATACGGCGCGCCGGAGGGAACCTCCACATTTGCGATCGCCGCAAGCTCGTGTGCATAACGCGTGAGCTGGCCGATATTTTCCTGCGGAATGCACTCGATGCCGCGCTTGATCTGCAGGTTCGGGATGATGGCCGAGAGGTTCGCGTTGCCGCACCGCTCGCCGAAGCCGAGGAACGTGCCCTGCACCTGCTTCGCGCCGGCGAGCACCGAAACCACGCTGTTCGCGACCGCCATGCCGCAGTCGTCGTGAAAATGCACCGAAACGGGTACAGGCAATCGCTGCACAACATACTGCACGACGCGCTGCGCGTCCTGCGGGAAAACGCCGCCGTTCGTATCGCACAAACAGACCATATCTGCCCCGCCCTCAACCGCCGCATTTACGGCGCGCATCGCGAAAGCGCGGTCGTCCGCAAAGCCATCGAAAAAATGCTCCGCGTCAAAAATCACGGAACGCCCGTTTTCCTTGATCCAGCGCACGCTCTCGCGGATCATGCGCAGATTCTCTTCCTCGGTCGTCTCGAGCACACTGTCGACGTGAAAGCGCCAGCATTTGCCAAACACCACGCAGACCTCTGTGCCGCTTTCGAGCAGCGCCTGCAGATTGCGGTCCTCCCGCGGGTCACAGCCCTTGCGGCAGGTGCTGCCAAACGAAACGAGCTTTGCATGCTGCAGCTGCAGCGACGATGCCCGCTCAAAAAACGCGAGCTCCTTCGGGTTAGAGCCGGGATTGCCCGCCTCAATCAGATCGATGCCCAAACAGTCGAGCAAGCGCACAATCGCGAGCCGATCCTCAATGGAAAACGAGATGCCCTTGCCCTGCGCGCCGTCCCGCAGGGTGGAATCAAAAATGGAGATGCCCTTTGTGTTCATACCCATACGTCCTCAACAGAAAGAATATGTTTTATTATAGTCCTTATACCCGCTTCTGTCAAAGAAAAAAGCGGACAGCCCCGCAGGTTTCCCGCGCGCCGTCCGCTCCGTATTCAATTTTCCGCCGTCTGCGTCGGTTCGTCCTTCAGCAGCCGATCAAACAGCTCGATGCACCGCTCCCGATACTCAATCTTTTCCTCTTTCTCAAACGCCGAACCCTCCACCGAGCGCACGGAAACCTTCAGATCGCCGAGCACCTTGAGCACGTTTTCAAGCGTAACGCCCTCTTCGGTGTAGTGTGTAAGCTTCAGTGTGTTCAGGCCAGGCATATCTTTCCAATAACAGTACGGTTCTTCCAGACCGTCCACCGGGGCGAAGAAGCCCTCCATGTCGTTCTGATCGAGATAGACATAGCTCGCATCATCGTAGAGGAACAACATGCTGTCCGCCGCCGAAGCGTCTGCCGCAAACTTGACGAAGGATGACTGCAGCTCCGCTGCCTCGTAATCCGTCTTGGTATTGGTCGAGAAGCGGAAATACTGGAGTGCAACAACCACCTTGCCGTCGCCGTTCAGATCTTCGCCGTACAGCTCGAGATGATCTTCAATATCGCTTTGCAGATCGCCCGGCACCATGTATTCGGTCATCAGCGCGATGGTATAATCCGGATTTTCCTTCGTCACGATAGACCAGACGAAGCACGTGATAAATGCAGCGGCAATCAGGGCGACAATCACGTGCACCTTATGGTAGAACCACCAGTTCTGCCGCTTTTCCGTCGCCGTAGTCGGCGTGATCTGATTTTGATGAATGGTATCCTCCGTCTCGTCCAGAAGGTAACGCTCTCTTGCCATATCAATTCCTCAATTCCCATTTTTCCGCATTTTGTTCACGCGTTAAGATTTTTGTAAGATTCGCGTTCATTATAGTCATCGATTCTTACCGGAAGACGAATACTGTATGAACAATTTGTAAAATCAGCCGATGACTGTGTAGCCCTGATCCTCCACAGTCTTTTTGAGCGTGCTGTCCGCGATTTCGGCGTTCAGCGTCAGAACCGCCGTGCCCTTCTCATGGCTGACGATCGCTTCCGTGACCTCCGGCAGCGCTTCAAGGCACTTCTTCACTCTCGCCTCGCAGTGCGGGCACATCATCCCTTCGATTTTCATTGTTTTTTCCATGGTTTTTGTCTCCTTTACCTGTATTTGAGTTTTTATTTTTCTATCGCGCTTCGCGCTGCGGATGTTGAAGAAATTCAGGCGAAGCGCGTTTGTGACAACGCAGAAGCTCGACAGGCTCATCGCCGCCGCGCCGAACATCGGGTTCAGCTGCCAGCCGAACAGTGGAATCCACACACCCGCCGCAAGCGGAATCCCGATCACGTTATAGATGAACGCCCAGAACAGGTTTTCGTGGATGTTCCGAAGCGTCGCACGGCTGAGGCGGATCGCCGCCGGAACATCGGCCAGACGGCTCTTCATCAGGACGACGTCTGCCGCGTCGATCGCGATGTCCGTGCCAGCGCCAATGGCCACGCCGACATCGGCGCGCGTGAGGGCGGGCGCATCGTTGATGCCGTCGCCGACCATCATGACTTTACCCTGCACGCGCAGCCGCCGGATCACGCTCTCCTTGCCCTCGGGCAGAACACCCGCGATAACCTCGTCCACACCGGCTTCACGGCCGACAGCCTGCGCAGTGCGCGCGTTATCGCCGGTCAGCATGACGACGTGAATGCCCATGTTCTGCAGCTCCCGGACGGCCTGCGCACTGTCCGGCTTAATCGTATCGGCTACCGCGATAATGCCCATCAGGACGCCGCCACGGCTGAAGAACAGCGGTGTTTTGCCCGATTCGGCAAGATGCTCAGCCGCTTGCCGCATCGTCTGCGGCACCTCGGCCTGTCTGGAGATGAAGCCCAGATTGCCGCCCGCGAGCGCCGCGCCGTCGAGCACGGCGGTGAGACCGTTGCCGGGCTTTGCCTGAAAATCCGTGACCATAGAAGCTGCCGTGCCGCGCACCTCGGCGAGCTTTAAAATCGCTTTGGCGAGCGGGTGCTCGCTCTTTTGCTCAAGCGCGTACGCCGCCTCCAGCAGCTCATCCTCCGAAACGCCCTCCGCGGGCAGGATATCCGTCACGCGCGGCTCGCCGCTTGTGATCGTGCCGGTTTTATCCAGCGCGACGATCTGCACCCGGCCCGCCGCTTCGAGCGACGCAGCGGTTTTGAACAGGATGCCGTTTTTCGCGCCCATGCCGCTGCCGACCATGATCGCGACCGGCGTTGCGAGACCGAGCGCGCACGGGCAGCTGATGACGAGCACCGAAATACCGCGTGCCAGCGCATAGCCGAAGGTCTGTCCGGTGAGCATCCAGACGATCACCGTCACAGCCGCAATGGCGATCACAACCGGCACAAACACGCCGGAAACCCGATCTGCGACCTTCGCGATCGGCGCTTTTGTCGCCGCCGCGTCGCTGACCATGCGGATGATCTGTGAGAGCGTCGTGTCCTCGCCGACACGCGTCGCCTCACAGCGGATATAGCCAGACTGGTTCACCGTGGCGGCGGAAACGGGATCGCCCGCCGCTTTATCGACTGGGATACTCTCGCCGGTCAGCGCGGCCTCGTTCACGGCGCTTGCGCCCTCGAGCACGACACCATCCACGGGAATGTTCTCGCCGGGCCGCACAACAAAGACATCGCCGCGGCGCACCTGCTGAATCGGCACGGTGACCTCCTCACCGCCGCGCAGAAGCACCGCCGTTTTCGGCGCGAGCTTCATCAGGCTTTTGAGCGCATCCGTGGTTCTGCCCTTGGAGCGCGCTTCCAGCATCTTGCCGACTGTGATCAACGTCAGGATCATCGCCGCCGACTCAAAATAAAACTCGTGCATATACATCATGACGGCATCCATATCGCCGCGCACCTGCGCATCGGTCATGGCGAACAGCGCGTAGGTGCTGTACACGAACGACGCGCCCGCGCCGAGCGCCACAAGTGTATCCATATTCGGCGCGCGGTGCAGAAGTCCCTTAAAACCGCTGATAAAAAACCGCTGGTTGATAACCATGATTGCGACTGTCAAAAGAAGCTGCATAAGCCCCATCGCAACGTGGTTGCCATCAAACCAGGGCGGCAGCGGCCAGCCCCACATCATGTGTCCCATTGAAACGTACATGAGGATGATTAAAAAGACGAGCGAAGCGATCAGACGCCGCTTCAGCGCCGGCGTTTCGCGGTCTTGAAGCGCGTCCTCCGCACCGGTGGGCTGTGTCTGTGCCGCGCCTTTTTTCGATGCGCCATAGCCCGCGTCCTCCACGGCCTTAACGATCGCTTCTGCGGACGCCGTACCTTCCACACCCATCGAATTTGTGAGCAGGCTGACCGAGCAGGCCGTAACGCCCGGTACTTTTGAAACGGCTTTTTCCACCCGGGCGCTGCACGCCGCGCAGCTCATGCCGGTGACAGTGTATTGTTCCATGTAAAACTCCCTTCCTTGACAGTATTCTGCCCGATCTTCCGCCATTATTTCATCAGCTTCTGCAGCGTCGCCACAAGCTCGTCGATCGTCTCATCACGACCGGCGCGGATGTCGTCCGCAACACAAGTTTTGATGTGGTTCGCGAGCAGCTCCTTCGTGAAGGCGTTCAACGCGGCGTTTGCCGCCGCCACCTGCACGAGGATATCGGGACAGTACGCACTCTTTTCCACCATGCCGCGGATACCGCGAATCTGACCCTCAATGCGGTTCAACCGGTGAATCAGCTTCTTGTATTCTTCCTCGGAGCGCTCCTTTGTCTTGTGGCAGCAGCAGGTCATCTCCTGCATTTCCATGTTTTCCATTCTGCCTCTCCTTTCAGACGCAAAATACCCACCCAGGGTACTTTGAGTATATACCCCCGGCAGGTATTTGTCAACCATTTTTTTACATATTTACATTGACCGTTTTATATCTCCGCATATGCGAACTTTTCTGCGACCGTCAAGAGTTTTTTTGATCGTTAGGGATATCCCAAACCCTTTATGCAAATTGGGCGTTGTCACTCAATCTTTTTGACATATACTCTTGATAATTCTCCGTTCATGTCCTTCATCTGTGTTCTGTACTCGCATCCGTATTTTTCGTACAATCCGATATGATTCGTTGAGATATACACTTCAGGGACATGTTCTTCTTTTGCGAGGCGTTCAATTTTCTCAAAGAGAAGTCCCATATAACGACGCCCCCGATGCTCAGGGAATGTATAGACGAAACCCATCCATGGCGTGAGTTCCGTTGGTTGAATGTCATCCTTTTGTGCGTATGTACAAAAAGAGATCAATTCGTCGCCGTCTATCAGCAGCAACACCTTAGAGTCCTTACCGACAACCTCAAAAAAAGTCCCATTACAGATCAGCTCATGCAAAAATGCCCCTGCGCCCCAGTCGCTTTTCTTGATCTCTTCAAGCCAGTGGCTCTGTCTGTCACTGGCAAAAAAGTTAATAACTTGCATCTAGTGTTCCTCCGCAAATTTATCTTTTATCGCTTGATATCTCCCGCCGCTTTTTACGCCTCGTACTTCATCTTTTCCGGCGTCCAGTTTTTGAGCACGCGCAGCATATCGGCGGCGGTTTCCTTTGCGCCGGAGAGGTCATGCTCGAGGTAATTTCCGCATTCCTCACGGCGGCTGCCCGGGATTTCGCCTTCGAACTGCTCGATAAACGCAAAGGATTCCCTCACGAGTGCCAACGCGTCCGCGCGGCTGACACGATCGCGCAGCAGGAAGTAAAAGCCGGTGCGGCAGCCCATCGGGCCGACGTAGATGACCGAATCGGACAAAGCGCTGTTGCGCGCGTACGTCGCGAAGAGGTGCTCAAACGTATGCAGCGCGCCGTTTGAGAGATAATCGCCCGCGTTCGGCGTCTTCATGCGGATATCGTAGGTAATAACATCGCCGTCCACACGGGAGATGTACATACCCTTTTGCAGCTTGTCGTGGTTGACCGTAAAGCTTGCTATCTTTTTCATGGAGATCACATTCCTTTCTCCCCTATCATAACAGGTTTTCGCGCACTTTTCCACCCTTATTTTGTGTCCTCCACCGCCTGATAGCCGGTGCGCCAGATGACCTGCTTCACCTCTTCCCGCGCAAACGATTCCTTGCTGTGAACGACGACATACTTGCCGCTCAGGTTGACCTTCGCCGTGCAGCCCGGCAGTGCGTTGAACGCGTTCTCAATGCGCAGGGCGCAGTTCTTACAGTGCATCCCTTCGACGCCGACCTTCAGCGCGTACGGATAATGCGAGACATCTCGATCCTGCGGTTTCACACGCTTGACCGTATCGCTGCCCGCGCCGCAGCAGCCGTTCTTCAGCTTTCCCACATAACTGACGACACCGAAAACACAGATCATAACAAGCACTGCGCAGATCACCGCCGTCGCCCCAATTCCGTCTATTCCGATTCCGCTCCTTTATCTCCATAAGTTAGCATCAACTAACCTCCGTGAAGTATTTTAGCACGCGCGTTTTCGGTTGTCAAGAGTGCAAAAGCGGGAGAAGGCATGTGCCCTCTCCCACCCTTCTTCACTTTCCCGCCCACAGCGTGAGCGCGCCGGTTTCCCTTGTCTTTTTGAGGTCGATCAATCGCTGGTTCGACGAACCGCGAAAGCGCAGCGTGATGTCCTTCAGCGCTTCGACGAACGCGCCGTCGACGAGCACATCGACCATCGAGAGCAGCTCGTCCGTCACCTCACAGCGGTTGCGTCCGCCCTCAGCGAGAATATCGGTTTCGAGCGTGGAGCCGGTGTAGCACCAGATGTCCTTTTCGGGGAGCTGCGCCCGCACGCGCTTTAAGAACGGCACGAGGGCGCGCTGGTTTTCGATCTCCATCGGCTCGCCGCCGAGCAGCGTCAGCCCGTTGATGAAGCCGGGCGCGAGCGCTTCGAGGATTTCCGCCTCGGTCTCCGACGTGAACGGCTTGCCGTAGGTGAAGCTCCACGTCTCCGAATTGAAGCAGTTTTTGCAATGGCGCGTGCAGCCGGAGACAAACAGCGTCACGCGCACGCCGATGCCGTTTGCAATATCGGTCTTCTTGATTTCACCGTAATACATAATTTCCCCTTATATTCTGCAATTGGGAGCGACAGCGCCGCTCCCAACTTCCTTACAGATGCAAAACTCTTTCCTTGATTTCGGCGGTGCGTCCCTGATTCCAGAACTGCGTACCAATGTAACCACAAGTGCGGCGGGCAACGTTCATCGTGTCCTGATCGCGGTTGCCGCAGTTCGGGCACTCCCAAACGAGCTTGCCGTCGTCCTCGACGATCTGAATCTCGCCGTCGTAGCCGCAGACCTGGCAGTAGTCGCTCTTTGTGTTCAGCTCCGCGTACATGATGTTGTCGTAGATATAGCGGATGATCTGCATAACCGCCTCGAGGTTCTGCTGCATATTCGGCACCTCGACGTAGCTAATCGCGCCGCCGGTGGACAGCGCCTGGAACTGCGCTTCAAATGCGAGCTTCGAGAACGCGTCGATCTGCTCGGTGACGTGGACGTGGTAGCTGTTCGTGATGTACGGCTTATCCGTAACGCCCTTGATGATGCCGAAGCGCTTCTGCAGGCACTTTGCGAACTTATACGTGGTGCTCTCGAGCGGCGTGCCGTAAATACCAAAACCGATCGTCGTCTCCGCCTTCCAGCGCTCACACGCGGCGTTCATATACTTCATGACCGAAAGCGCGAACGGCGTGGCGCTCGGATCGGTGTGGGACTTGCCTGTCATGTAGCGAACACATTCGCACAGACCCGCGTAGCCGAGGGAGATCGTGGAATAGCCGCCGTAGAGCAGCTTATCGATCGGCTCGCCCTTCTTGAGGCGGGCGATTGCGCCGTACTGCCAGAGGATCGGCGCGGCGTCCGACAGCGTGCCCTTCAGGCGGTTGTGGCGGCACATCAGCGCGCGGTAGCACAAATCAAGCCGCTCGTCGAAAATCTTCCAGAATTTTTCCATATCGCCGCCGGAGCTCAGCGCGACGTCGACGAGGTTCAGCGTGACGACGCCCTGATTAAAGCGGCCGTAGAATTTATAGTTGCCATTTTCGTCCTTCCACGGGCTGAGCGCACTGCGGCAGCCCATGACCGGGAAGCAGTTGCCCTCTTTGAGCTCCTTCATCTTCTTTTCGGAGATGTAGTCCGGCACCATGCGCTTGGCGGTGCACTTTGCGGCAAGCTCGGTGAGGTAGTAGTATTCGCCGTCGGGCGTGATGTTGTCCTCCTGCAGGACATAGATCAGCTTTGGGAACGCCGGCGTAACCCACACGCCCTTCTCGTTTTTGACGCCCTCATAGCGCTGGAGCAGGACCTCCTCGATGATCATCGCGAGGTCGCGCTTTTCGCGCTCATTCTTCGCCTCGTTCAGATACATGAACACCGTGATGAACGGCGCCTGTCCGTTCGTCGTCATCAGCGTGACGACCTGGTACTGGATCGTCTGCACGCCGCGCTTGACTTCCTCGCGCAGGCGGCGCTCCACGATCTCAGAGATTTTCTCCTCGGAAGCGGAACCGCCGAGCTCCTCCACCTCGAGCAGCACCTCCGCGCGGATCTTATCGCGGGAGACCTGTACGAACGGTGCGAGGTGCGCCAGACTGATGCTCTGTCCGCCGTACTGGTTGCTCGCGACCTGCGCGACGATCTGCGTCGCGATGTTGCAGGCAGTCGAGAAGCTGTGCGGCTTTTCGATCAGCGTGCCGGTGATGACCGTGCCGTTTTGGAGCATGTCCTCGAGATTGACGAGATCGCAGTTGTGCATGTGCTGGGCGAAATAGTCCGTATCATGGAAATGGATGATGCCCTGCTCGTGCGCCTCCACAATCTCCTGCGGCAGCAAAATGCGGCGCGTGATGTCCTTCGAGACCTCGCCCGCCATATAATCGCGCTGGACGCTGTTGACGGTTGGATTTTTATTCGCGTTTTCCTGCTTGGCTTCCTCGTTATTGCACTCGATCAGGCTGAGAATCTGGTTGTCCGTCGTGTTGGCGCGGCGGGCAAGCGAGCGGGTATATCGATAACGAATATATTGCTTTGCAACCTCAAATGCACCCTGCCCCATGATCTGATTCTCGACCATATCCTGGATCTCCTCAACCGACGGCGCGCGGCCCATTTCCAGACATTTCTCCTCGACATTCGCCGCGATGGTGCGGATCTGTTCGCTCGTCAGCTCCTTGTGCTGTTTGTCCGCATTGTTCGCTTTCGTGACGGCGACAATAATTTTACTGATGTCAAATGCGGCCTCAGAGCCGTTTCTTTTGATGATTTTCATTTGTGCTTCCTCCCGTAGAATCCATACCTTGAATTTTTGATCGAGTTTGTATATTTATCCATAAATACAATATATTGTGGGTTTTGGGCGTTTTTTCGCCGTAAGCAACTACTAGTATACATCATCGTGTGCCGTTTGTCGACCCCTTACAGAAGAAAATTTTTGGGATTCAGAGAGAGGAAAAACAGGAAAATGCACAAACATTGTCAGTCCTTCCGCGAGCCGAGCAGCCGGATGGGCTCTATGCGCAGATTGCGGTTGACAAGCAGCACCGTGAGCAGCGCCAGCGGTGTGACCACAAGCAGCAATCCCACCACCGCGGTCAGCAGGCTTCGCCCAGTGCTGCGCCTGCCGTATCGCAGAATTTCCGTCCAGAAAAACATAGAGCTCACCTCTTTCCTATATTTAAAGTACATCGGCACCGTACACCAGCGTCAATATTTTTATATGATTTAACCGACTTCTTGTTTAAATCCGGCAGCAAATTGTTTTTGCTTGCCGCCCACTGTGTTTTGTGCTAAGATAGGGACAAGAATCTGATCGGGGATGAATGGTATGTTTTATCTGGGTATTGATTCCGGTGGCACAAAGGCGGCGTTCCTGCTCGGCGACGAGAACGGGCGGATCTATGCACGGTACCGTGGAGAAGGCTGCACCGTGCTTTCCGGGCACAAAACAGGTATCAAGCAGATGGTTGCCGAAGGTGTTGCCGCTGTGTGCAAGGCGGCAGGCATTACACCGGACGACATCGACTGTCTCGGCCTTGGCATCAGCTGCTACGGCGAAGGCGAAAATTCCGAAGTGGAACCGTTTGAGGCGTGTGCCGAGGTGCTCTCTCCCGACCGCGTGATTTGCCAGTGCGACACCTATGTCGGCTGGGCCGGTTCCCTGCACTTTCAGCCGGGCGTCAATGTGATTGCCGGCACCGGCGCCGTCGCTTACGGCGTCAACGCAGCGGGCGAAACGGCGCGCAGCAGCGGCTGGGGCGCATGGAGCGCGGGCTGTGACGAGGGCTCGTGCACGTGGCACGGGCAGCGGCTCGTACAGGAATGGACAAAGCAGGCGGACGGCCGCCGCCCCCGCACGGCGATGTACACGATGTTCCGCGAGCATTTCCATGTGACATGCGACGACGAGCATTTCATCACAACGTTGAACGAGACGGTTCTGCCCGGACGCGGACTGCCGGAGTTGCAGCGGCTGCTCGCCAAAATGTACGATGCGGGCGATCCCATCGCCGCGCAGATCTACGAAGAAGGCGCCGAAGAACTCTGGTGCAGCATTCAAGCCGTCGCGCAGAAGCTCGGCTTCACCGGTACGGATTATCCGGTTTCATACACGGGCGGTCTGTTCAAATCCGGCGAATGTGCGCTCGCGCCGCTGAGACGGCGCATTGAACGTGCGGGCGCGCACCTTGTCGATCCCGAGCTTCCGCCGGATGTCGGCGCGTTAATGATGGCAATCCACCACAAGCATCCCGAGCGCGATCTGCGGGATTTCCGAATCACCGAATAACCGCAAAGGGCCTGAACCGTTTCCGTGCCGCCGGGCACAGATCGGTTCAGGCCTTTTGATTTGTAGGGGTTATAGATTCCGCTTTCTTCCCGCTGCAAGCGTTACAGCCAGCGCTGCGGCTGAGAGCAGGCAAACCGCTGTGTACATGCCATACGGCATGCGGTCGCCGGTCTTGACCGCCGGAGCGGTTCCGGCCGTTTCACCCGCATTGGTCTCCTGTCCTGCGGACTGTAGCCCAAAGAGCACTGTGATATCCGCCGAATCGCGTATATATTTCATCTCTCCTTACGCCATGATTTTATCGTTTTTCCAATTTTGCCGCAACGCCGATTGCGCCAAAACTGCGTAAAGAATCTGTAAACGTCAACCTGTGGGGACAAGGAAAAAAGCCCCGGGTTCAGAAGAACCCGGGGCCATGCAAATTAGCTGTTTTATTCGTTTTCCGCGCTTTCGCAGCGCACGGTGATGCGGTTTTGACCGCTGTATGTACAGGTAAAAAGTGTGAGATCAAATTTGCCGGCGGTCATATCCGCCACAGCGCTTGGAGGCAGGATCTCCGTCTCCGCCACCGTATAGTGGAAGACCGCACCGTTCACATCCGTGAAGAGCACCGCGTCCCCGGCGGAGAGATCGGAAATAGGGCCGAAATGGCTGACGTAATTGTGCCCGGCAAGCACAAGATCGCCGCCCTTCGCAGTTCCTGCATAACGGCACGGCGCAAGGCGCAGGGCGTCCTCGCTGCAGGCAGAGAAAACCGGCAGCTCGATCCCCAGCACCGGGATGGAAACATAGCCGATGTAGGCGCGGTCGTCGATGATGACCTCCGGCATCGATGTGTCAGTCGGATCGGGATAGATGGGCGCAGCCGACCCGCTTTCGGCAGCCACATCTGCCCGCCGCTCTTCGACGGCCTGCACAAGCTGCGGCAGGACTTCGGCGGCTGCCTGCTCCGCCGCGTCCGCTTCGTTTTGATTGTGCAGAAAAAGGGACAGAGCTCCGAACACAAGCGCTGCCCCAAAAATCATGCAGATGATACCAACAATACTTCTTCTACTTTTCATGGGTGTCCTTTTTGCGCCGGAAGCACAGGGCCCAGCCGGCAGCAAAGAATAGAAGACCGGCGGCGGCCAGAACTGGAACCGGCCAGTTGAGCTGGCCTGTCTGCGGCAGGTTCGGCTTATTGGGGCCAGGGGTCGGGCTGGGCTTCGGCGTATCCGCCGTCTGAAGCGCGACCTTCGGGCTGGCGTCCACGGTGTAGATGTACTCGCCGTCCTCCGTTTTCGGGATTGTCACAAGGAACGGATTGGCTTTCTGGTAGCCGTCGGCAGCCTTTTCCTGCACAAGAAGATACAGGCCGATCTCCAGATTTTCAAAGCGCACTGTGCCGTCCGAGCCGACCGTCTCCGTCGTACCCTCAACACCGTTGCTACGCGCATAATCGGCAAGCTCGGCCGCAAGCTCCGGAGACTGCACATCCTCGAGCGATTCCCCGCAGGCAGAAAAATCTCCGGTGGGGCGGAAGCTGAAATTGCCGTCCTCCTCGAAGACCTCGCCTACACGGAAAAACGTCAGCGTACCGCCGGAAACGACGGTCTCGCCCGCGTGCATGGTCACGGTGATTGCACCAATTTGGTTTTTATCCGGAACATTATGCGCGAAGACCGCCGTACTCAAACAGCAGATCAAACCAAGAGCCGCAAGCCATGAAAATATTCGTTTTTTCATTTATCTTTCCTCCTGTTCTTTCCGCGCCGGGGAAGCAGCAGAGCGATCAACAGCACCAGTAGGATGGGCGCTGCGATAAGCGGCGCCACGATGATCGGTTCAATCTGCAGCGCATCCGCCGTGACATGCACGGTGAGCGCTTCCGGGCTGTTTTCCACACGGTGTCCGCGCACCAAAAGCCGGTGGGTATTGATACCATAGGGGGTGCAGGTCACCAATGTGCAGTAATCCTGACCCTCCACGATTTGCAGCGCTCCGACTTCCTGAGGCTCCACGATGAGGATCTGATCCACTTCATAGGTCAGCACCTCGTCCAGAATGCGCAGCAGGAAGATATCCCCTTCTCGGAGTTTGTCCAGGTTGGTGAACAGCTTGGCACTGGGCAGGCCGCGGTGCCCGGAAAGGACGCAGTGGGTGCTTTCACCGCCGACAGGCAGGCTGGACCAATCCAGATGGCCGACAGCGATCTGCAGCACGGCTTCATCGGTGCCGTGGTAGATCGGCAGGGAGACATCGAGACTGTCGATTTCGATATAGCCCATAATG
>NZ_JAFBIT010000002.1 GCF_021531715.1 Anaeromassilibacillus senegalensis
TTCTCGTAAGTCTTTGATTTCTCAAAGAAATTACAGGTTCCATTCTTTCTCTCGTTGTTTAATTTTCAAGGTCCTGTGCGCTCTCGCTGGCTCCTCACTCCGAGCCTCTCAGCTCTTTGTTTTTTGCCGTCTCTCTCGAGCGCTTGTATATAATACCACGGGAATCCCGGAATGTCAACACTTTTTTTCGTTTTTTTTGAATTTTTTCTTTTTTGTTTTTTGGATACTATATATTGTGTTCCGAGTGCATATTTCTTTCAAAATACAGTATATCGTATTCTCTGCTCTCATCAGAAAAGCAGAGATTTCTGAAAAAACTTTTAAAAAAATCAGAAAAACTTTTTTTAAAAAAGGCGGTCGAACTTTTCGGGATATATCTTTCCCTCGGCGCGAAAGTATGCTATACTGAATGCAAAGCCTTTCGCTTTCTTTATATAGTATACCACACGGAGGTTGAAACCGCAATGCCTATTCGCATACAAGCCGATTTGCCCGCCATTGAAGTGCTGGAATCGGAAAACATTTTCGTAATGACGCATGAACGCGCCGCTCTACAGGACATTCGTCCGCTGAAGATTGCGCTTCTGAATCTGATGCCGACCAAAATCGAAACGGAGACGCAGCTTCTCCGTCTGCTGGGCAACTCGCCCCTGCAGGTCGATGTGGAGCTGCTGCACACAGCTTCCCACGTCAGCCGCCACACGAGCTCTTATCACCTGAATACCTTTTATAAGACCTTTGACGATGTGCGCAACGAGCGCTTCGACGGCCTGATCATCACTGGCGCGCCGGTGGAAAAGATGCCGTTCGAGGAAGTGGACTATTGGGACGAGATGTGCGCCATTATGGAATGGAGTAAGACGAACGTCTACTCTGTCCTCTATATCTGCTGGGGCGCGCAGGCCGGACTCTATTATCACTACGGCATTCAGAAGCATATGATGCCCGAAAAACTCTCCGGCATCTACAATCATACCGTGCTGAACCCCTACCACCCGCTGATGCGCGGCTTCGACGACAACTACTTTGCGCCGCATTCGCGCTACACGGAGGTTTATCTCGAGGACATCAAAAAGCACGACGAGCTGATCCCGCTCGCGGTGTCCGATCTCGCCGGCGTGCACATTATCGCCGAAAAGAGCGGGCGCAAGTTCTTTGTGACGGGTCATGCCGAATACGACCGCGACACGCTCGCCAAGGAGTATTTCCGCGATATCAACAAGGGACTGAATCCGAAAGTCCCCTACAATTACTTCCCGGATGACGACGACACCAAGACACCGCCGTTCACCTGGCGCAGCAACGCACATCTGCTGGTTTCCAACTGGCTGAATTATTATGTCTACCAGCAGACGCCGTTCGACTTGAATCAGCTTGAAACCATTAAATAAGAAGGAGATCTGCCATGCAGTATGACGGCATTATTTTTGATCTGGACGGCACGCTGTGGGATTCCTCCGCTGAGATCCAGAAATCCTGGGGCGATGTGCTCGCCATGCAGCCGGATATCACGCGCCTGCCGACCAAAGAGGAGCTTGAGAGCGTGATGGGCCTCGGCGCCGAAGAGCTGACCGAAAAGCTCTTCCCATATCTTCCGCTCGAACGGCGGCTCGAAATCTTCGACCTCTGCGCGGAATACGAATGTGCATACCTTTCCGTACACGGCGCGAAACTGTACCCCCATATTGTGGAAACGCTGGCTGCGCTTTCGAAGACGCACCCGCTGTTCATTGTGAGCAACTGCGCGGACGGCTACATCCAATCGTTTTTAAAGGCGCACGACACCGCGAAATACATCCGCGATTTTGAGTGCATCGGGCGCACCGGCAAACCGAAATCCGAGAACATTCGACTCATCGTGGAGCGCAACGGCCTGCAAAGCCCGGTGTATGTGGGCGATACGCAGTGGGACTGCGACGCTGCGACCGCCGCGGGCGTGCCATTTATCTTCGCCGCCTACGGCTTTGGCCACGTGGAAAACACCCCGGCCATCGCTTCCATCGATGAGCTGCCCAAGCTTGTATAAATTCATATTAAGGAGGCTGAACGTATGAAAACCGATCTGCTTTTTGAAAGCTGCCCGTTTATCACGAGCGCCAATATCACACTGAGCCGCATCGGCGTGACCGACTGCGACGCGCTCTGGGAAATCATGAGCGATACGGAGCTGTACCGCTATGAGCGCGAGTCGCCCGCGCAGGCGCGCGTGCAGGCGGAATATAAAACGGAAGAGGCCGATGTGCTTTTTCAGCAGCGGAAATCCGTCGTGCTCGGCGTATACGCGAACACCGATCTCACGCACCTGATCGGCTGGATCGAGATCTGCGGCGTCAACCCGGAGCTCAACATGCTGCAGCTCCGTTTCCTGTTCGGCCGCCGCTGCGTGGGCACCGAATTTCCCGCGGAGGCCGTCGGTGCGCTCTGCCGCTATCTGTTTGAAATGGTACGCGTCAACCGCGTGCAGGTGACCTGCCTTGCCGAGAATGTGGACAAACAGCGCATTCTGGAGAAATCCGGCTTCGTGCGCGAGGGCGTACTGCGCGAGTGCCACCGCTGGGAGAACCGCGGCGTCGTGAACGTCGCGTTCTACGCGATGCTCGCTTCGGATTATCTCTTCCTCAAGAATACGCGCACGGTCGTTGCAGGCAGCACGCCGCTCGATTCACAGGAGCAGAGACCGCAGGTAGAGGAGTAATTTCTTCTCGCGGCGGCTCACCTGCACCTGCGAAATGCCGAGGCGCTTCGCCGTTTCCACCTGCGTTTGATTTCCAAAATACCGGTATTCCAAAAGACGCTGATCCGCATCGGGCAGCGTCTTTATCACTTGCTGCAGCGCAAGCCTGTCCGCTATTTTTTCCTCCGGAGAATCTACCGGCACATCCGTTTCGCCGGAGTCCTCGTCGTTCGTCAGCGACAGAGGCTGCACGGCGGCATTCAGCGCCTCAGCACAGCGCTCCGGCGTGACGCCGAGCTGTGCGGCAAGCTCTGAGATGCTCGGCGCCTCGCCAGTTTCCATCTCGATTTTTTCCGAAAGGCGCACCGCCTTCATCGAAAGCTCCTTCAGGCTGCGCGAAACCTTCACCGCCCCGCCGTCGCGGAACAGGCGGCGCATCTCGCCGAGGATCACCGGCACGGCGTAGGTGGAAAATTTGAACCCGCGGTCGGGATCAAAGTGCTCCGCCGCCTTCATCAGTCCTACACAGCCCGCCTGAAACAGGTCGTCGTATTCGATGCCGCGCCCGAGAAAGCGCGGCACGAGCGAGCGCACCAGACCGACGTTGCGCTCGATGAATTCCGCCCTATTCTCCATCGTTTCGGCGGGTGAATTGCTTTGTGAGCGTGACGGTCGTGCCTCTGCCGGGCGCAGAGGCGACGCGCACGCGGTCGCAGAAGCTCTGCATCACCGCAAAGCCAAGCCCCGCGCGCTCCTCGCCGCCTGTCGTATACAGCGGCTCCATCGCCTTTTCGATATCCGGAATGCCGCAGCCGCGGTCGCGGATCTTGACGATGACGCGGTCGTCTGCGAGGATCTTCGCCGATATGTACACCGTGCCGATCGTATCGCGATAGCCGTGCACGATGGCGTTCGTCACGGCCTCGCTGACCGCCGTTTTCAGGTCGTTCATTTCCGTCACGAGCGGGTCAAGCGCGAGAATAAACGCGGAAACTGCGCCGCGCGCAAAGCTCTCATTCACGGAGTGAGACGGAAAGCTCAGCTCCATTTTGTTTACAGTCCGGATCATTTTGCATTGACCTCCTTTTCGGTGTTTTCAAGCGCCGCCAGTGCCGCAATGCCGGAAAGCTCCGCCATTTTTCGAAGCTGCGGCGAAAGCCCCGCGACGGCGACGCGTCCGCCCCAGAGCGCCATGAGTCGGATCCGCCCGAGGATCAGCCCGATGCCCGAGGAATCCATAAACGGCACCTCGGAAAAATCGAGCCGCAGAAGTGTGGGCTTCACCTTTTGCGCCGTGCTGTCGATCTCCTCCCGAAGCGCACCGGCCGTGTGGTGGTCAAGCTCGCCGCGAAGGCTCGCGCTCATGATGCCGTTTTTCAGTTCAATACGCAGATTCATATTCATCGTTTCCTTTCAACTGCCGATACCATAAAAACAAAAAAGGACAGGATACCGTAAATGATCTTACCGTATCCTGTCCGTATTTTTTGCCGCAGTATGTCGGCGGCTCTTATTTTGTATAGCGTTCGATTGCAAGCTCCCGAATTTCAGACGCGAGGAAGAACGAGCCGCAGATGACGAGCACTTCGTCGTCCCCGACCGCTGAAAGGCGCAGTGCCTCCTCTATCGACGATGCCGGTGTGACGTCCGCGCAGAACACGGCCGCTTCTTCGGCGAGTGCTTCAGCCGAAAGCGCACGCGGGTTATGCGGTGCAACCGTGATGATCTTCGCGAAATGCGGCGCAGTCAGCTCAAGATAGCGCATGCTGTCCTTGTCGGACATAATGCCCATCACAGCCGTGATTTTCCGCCCGCTCAGGTGCGTCGTCAGCACCTCGTGCAGCGCCGCGGCGCAGCCGGGATTGTGCCCGCCGTCAAGCAGGACGAGTGGCTTCTCGCTGAGACGCTCCATGCGCGCCGGGATATACGCCGAGGAGAAGCCCTTCTGCAGCGCTTCGTCTGGGATTTGTACGCCCTTCTCGCGCAGAACGCCGAGCACGGTCAGCGCCGTGGCGGCATTGTGCACCTGATGCGCGCCGGTGAACGGCGTCGTGAGCGGCAGGCCGTCCCATGTGATCGCCGTACCCGCGAGGGTTGTCTCCCCCACCTCCATGCGGCTTTCGTCTGCGATGAAAAGTTTTGCACCGCGCTCCGCGCAGACGGTGGAAAACGTGCGCGTGACGGCTTCATCCTGCACCGGGTACAGCACGACGCTGCCGCCGGACTTCACGATACCCGCCTTTTCATACGCGATCTTCTCGAGCGTATCGCCGAGCACCGCTGTGTGGTCAAAGGAAATGGACGCGACAGCCGCCGCTTCCGGTGTATCGATCACATTCGTCGCGTCGAACCGACCGCCGAGACCGACCTCGAGCACGACGAAATCGCACGCACGCCGGGCAAACCAGTCGAACGCAAGCGCCGTGATGAATTCAAACTCCGTGATCGTTTCGCCCTGCGCTTCCAGCTCTGCGGCGATCGCCGCGACACGCTCCACCTCTTCGATCAGCTCCGTCTTCGGAATCATCTCGCCGTCGATGCGGAACCGCTCGCGGAAATCGAGCACATACGGCGAGGTGTAAAGACCGGTGCGAAACCCCGCCGCCTGCAGCACGCTTGCGATCAGCGTGCAGGTCGTGCCCTTGCCGTTTGTGCCTGCCACATGAATAAAACGCGTGCGCTTCTGGGGATCGCCGAGCTTTTCGCAGAGCGCCTGAATGCGCTCGAGCCCCGGCTTCACGCCGAACACCAGACGGTCGTTGATTTTTTGCAGCGCTTCCTCATACGTCATCGTACATCCTCCTTATAAACGCGGTTAGACCCCTCGAAAAAGGGGTCTAACCAATATAATTACTTATAGCTTTCCAATGTCTCGAGGATCAGCTTGATCTTCGCTGAGAGCTTTTCGCCGTTCGCCTTGACGCCGTCGATGACGTTCTGCGGCGCCTTGGAGATAAACTTCTCGTTCGCGAGCTTTGCGTTCACGCCGTCAAGCTGCTTCTGCGCGTTCTGCAGCTCCTTCGTGAGACGCGCGACCTCCGCCGCCTTGTCCACGAGATCGTCCATCGGCAGGAGCGCTTTCGCGTCGTCCGTCACGGCCGTAACCGCGCCGTTTACCGTGAAGCCGGCGCCGATCTCGACATTCGAGCCGTAAGCGAGACGCGCGATGAACTCGCGGCCTCCCTCATAAGGCGTGGGCTGCGCGGTTTCAATATAGATGTGCGCCTTCTTCGACGGCGGCACGTTCATTTCGTTGCGGCGCACGCGGATCGCACGGATGACCGCCATGACCTTTTCCATGTCGGCGGCTTCCTGCGGGAACGCAAGCGCGCTGTCATACTCCGGCCACTTCGCCACGATCAGCGCTTCGCCCTCGTGCGGCAGCGTCTGCCAGATTTCCTCGGTGATGTACGGCATAAACGGATGGAGCAGTGCGAGCGTGTGGCTCATGACCCAGACGAGTACGCGGCGCGCGCTGTCGGCGCTCTGCTCATCCGCGCCGTTCATGCGGATCTTCGCAAGCTCGATGTACCAGTCGCAGAAATCGTCCCAGATGAAGTCGTACAGCTTGCTGACCGCCATGCCGAGCTCGAACTTTTCGAGGTTCTCAGTGACCGCCGCCGTGACGTTGTTGAAGCGGTTCAGAATCCACTTGTCGCTCGTGTAGAGCGTTTCGGGCAGCGCACAGTCGATGTCCTTGCCCTCGATATTCATTAAGATGAAACGCGCGGCGTTCCAGATCTTGTTCGCGAAGTTTCTCGACGCGCTGACCTTCTCCTCGGAGAAGCGCATGTCGTTTCCGGGGCTGTTGCCCGTGACCAGCGTGAAGCGCAGCGCGTCCGCACCGTACACGTCGATGATGTCGAGCGGGTCGACGCCGTTGCCGAGCGACTTCGACATCTTTCTGCCCTGCGCGTCGCGGATCAGGCCGTGGAAGAACACAGTCTTGAACGGAACCTCGTCCATATGCTCGAGGCCGGAGAAGATCATGCGCGCAACCCAGAAGAAGATGATGTCATAGCCCGTGACAAGCGTATCCGTCGGATAGAAATACTCGAGCTCCGGTGTTTTTTCCGGCCAGCCGAGCGTGGAGAACGGCCAGAGCGCGGAGGAGAACCACGTGTCGAGCGTATCCTCGTCGCGGCGCAGGTGCGTGCCGCCGCACTTCGGGCAGACGGTCGGCTCGGTCTCCGCGACGATCGTCTCGCCGCAGTCGCAGTACCACGCCGGAATCTGATGGCCCCACCAGAGCTGACGCGAGATGCACCAGTCCTTGATGTTCTCCATCCAGTTGTAATAGATCTTATCCATGCGGTCCGGGATAAAGCGGATGTCGCCGTCTCTCACCGCGTCGATTGCGGGCTTTGCGAGCGGCTCCATCTTGACGAACCACTGTGTGGAAACGCGCGGCTCGACGACCGTACCGCAGCGGTAGCAGGTGCCGACATTGTGCTTGATCGGCTCGATCTTGATGAGGAAGCCGCCCTCGTCGAGATCCTTGACGATCTGCTTTCTCGCCTCCAGCGCGGGCATTCCGGCGTACTTGCCGCCGTTTTCGTTGATAACGCCGCCGTCGTCCATAATGTTGATGACCGGCAGGTTGTGGCGCAGGCCGACCTCGAAGTCGTTCGGGTCGTGCGCCGGGGTGATCTTCACGACACCGGTGCCGAAATCCTGCTCGACATACGCATCGGCGATGATCGGAATCTCCTTATTGACGAGCGGCAGAATGACCGTCTTGCCGACCAGCGCCTTGTAGCGCTCGTCGTCCGGATGCACCGCCACGGCGGTATCGCCGAGCATCGTCTCCGGACGCGTTGTCGCCAGCTCGATATAGCCCGTGCCGTCGCTGAGCGGATAACGCAGGTGCCAGAACGAGCCTTCCTTCTCCTCAAACTCAACCTCCGCGTCGGAAATCGAGGTCTTGCAGTGCGGGCACCAGTTGATGATGCGCTCGCCGCGGTAGATCAGGCCCTTGTCATACAGCTTTTTGAACACATGGTTGACGGCCTTGTTGCAGCCCTCATCCATCGTGAAGCGCAGGCGATCCCAGTCACAGGACGAGCCGAGCTTCTTGAGCTGCTCGACGATGCGTCCGCCGTACTGGTTTTTCCACTCCCACGCGCGCTCGAGAAACTTCTCACGGCCGAGCTCTTCCTTTGTGACGCCTTCCTTGCGCATCGCCTCGACGATCTTCGCCTCCGTCGCGATGGATGCGTGATCGGTACCCGGCAGCCACAGCGCGGAATAGCCCTGCATTCTGCGCCAGCGAATCAGCGTATCCTGCAGCGTCTCGTCCATCGCGTGGCCGAGATGGAGCTGCCCCGTGATGTTCGGGGGCGGAATCACAATTGTATACGGTTTCTTTTCGGGGTCAACCTCAGCGTGGAAGTATTTTCCCTTCATCCAGAAGTCATAGATTCGGTCTTCGACCTCTTTCGGCTCATAAGCCTTTGCAAGCTCTTTGGACACCCTTTTTCCCTCCGTTTATATCAAATAAAATAGATGGCCTTTTGACTTCTTATTATCGCATTCAAGCGCCTTTTTGTCAAGTACGGCAGACACCGTGCGGAATTTTTAAAAAAAGCTGCAGAGAATTTCGCAATATCCCTTGCATGTTTGTAACCTTTGTGTTACAATGTAACCGAATTGTAACACATTGCAGACGAAACATGGAAAGATGCAAAAATACAGACTTTTATAACGGAGGAAATATAATGCATACGGTTAAGAAAACAACACGCGCTGCGGCAGTTATTCTGCTCGCCATGCTGATTGCGGCCTGCAGCCTCATTCTCCCCGGTGCCACTATGACCGCACACGCCGCGACAAACCTGACATCCATCGGCCTTGCCGAGCACGCGCTCAAGGCGTACCGCGACGGCTGGCTTTATTCCTACGGCGGCTACGGCAACTTCAATTCCGACGGCGTCCGCACCTCGGACTGCAGCGGTCTGGTTTATTCTTATTTCTGCTGGGTCGATGACAACAGCAACATCAAGCCGAACTGGAACTATCCCCGTACCGTCACACAGCAGGCAAACGCTTCGAGCGTCTCCGGTTCGATCGACACGATCCCGAGAACGCATGGCCTGCTTGTCACCATCGCGAATTACAACCATGTCGGCGTCTATGTCGGCAACGGCATGGTGGTGGACAACAGCACCTGGGGCGTCAACATGCGCTATGAATCCATTCCGGGCCACGGCTGGATCAAGTGGCACAAGCTCGACTGCATTACATACCCGACGACCGGCTGGTACAAGTTTGACGGCGACTATTTCTATTATGAGAACGGCGAATATGTCATCAATACGACGCGCACCATCAATGGCGTAACCTATACCTTCGGCAGCGACGGCAAGCCGGACAAGAATCCCGGCAGCGCCTCAAACGGCGGCTACGGCTCCTCGACCTCGAATTTCAACGCAAAAACAACTGCAGGCGTCCGTCTGCGCAAGGGCCCCGGTCTGAACTACGATACACTGACGGTTCTTCCCGAGGGCACGGCAGTCAACGTCACAAGCACGAAGAACAAGGAATGGTACGCTGTAACGACCGGTTCCGGTCAGAAGGGCTACATCTATTCGGAATACGTTAAAATCACCGGCACCGTATCCGAGTCGGGCGGCTCGGATACACCGGAAACACCTGCGGTTTCCGGTGAGTCTGCCAAGACGACAACGGCGGTTCACCTGCGCAGCGGCAAGGGCACGAATTACAGCTCCCTCGGCGTGATCTCCGGCGGCACGGCGATCACAGTCACAGACAAGAGCAACAGCTCGTGGTACGGCGTGACGGTGAACGGCAAGAGCGGCTATATGTTCAGCGAGTATATCAAGTTGGACAGCAGCTCAAGCAGCAATACCGGCAGCAGCGGAAGCACAGGCTCCAATACGGAAAGTCGGGCCGCCAAAACCACGGCGGACGTTCATCTGCGCAGCGGTAAGGGCACCAATTACAGCTCCAAGGGCGTGATCAGCACGGGTACGGCGATCACGGTCACCGATACGAGCAACAGCTCGTGGTATGGTGTGACAGTAAACGGCAAGAGCGGCTACATGTTCAGCGAATATATTCAGTTCACGGACAGCGGCAGCACCTCTACCCCGACGCCAGCGCCCACGTCGGCACCGTCGGAATCCACCGCCGCAAAAACGACCGAATACGTTCACCTGCGCAGCGGCAAGGGTACGAATTACAGCTCCCTCGGCGTGATTCCGAGCGGCACGTCCATCACGGTTACGGATACAAGCGACAGCACGTGGTACGGCGTGACGGTGAACGGCAAGAGCGGCTATATGTTCAGCGCATACATCAAGCTGAACAGCAGCTCAAACAGCAGCACCAGCACAAACGGAACGATGACAACAACCGCTTACCTCAATCTGCGGCAGGGCGCCGGCACGAACACGTCGGTTCTCCTCGTCATTCCGGAGGGCGGCAAGGTCACGGTCGTGGAAAAGACGAATGCGAGCTGGTACAAGGTCACCTACAACGGCAAAACCGGCTACGTCTCGACTGAATATCTCAAATAATTCGATTACAAACCGTAAGCGGTGCAGGGTTCTTTACTTTCCTCCTTGCACCGCTTACTTGTTTTATGCGCAGAAAAGCCCGCCGGAATCGCTCCCGGCGGGCTTTGTCGTGCCTGTAATCGTATTTTACACCATCAGATCGCGGATGTACTTGATCGTGTACTTGACGCCTTTTTCACCCTTCTCGCCGCTCCATGTTGCGGAATGCGGCTCAATCGCGAGGTAGCCGTCGTAGCCGTACTTGTAGAGGATCGCGAAGAACGCGCGCCAGTTGATGGAATCGATGCCTGCCGGCGGGTTGTCGTACCAGCGTCCGTCGTCCTCAAAGGCAGACTTGAATTCCTCGGCAATTTCGGGATGCTTCGCGAGAATGCTGCGCAGCTTCCAATGCTCACCCTCATGGGAATCGCCGCCCTGGATAACGCCCTTGATATGGCAGTACTGGAAGCGGTCGCCCCACTCGAGGCCTTCCATGAGATATGCGCCCTTGTCGCCGCCATGCACGAAGCTGTGGGACGGGTCGTACTTAATGCCGAGACCCGGCACCTCATCGAGCACGAGCTTCCACTGCTCCGGCGTGCGGATATAGTTGTCGCCCATCATGCAGTTGACGATCGCGCACTGCATATTGCGCTCCTTCGCATACGCGACAATCTGGTTCAGAACCTTGATAGCCGCCGTGATATTCTTGTAATAGGAGAGCTCCGGAACATACGCCACGCTGCACAGATAATGCTTTGCGCCGAGCGCCGCGCCGAAATCAATAACCTTTCTGACCTCGCTCCATTCCTCTTCGATGACATCGCCGTTCGCGTCGAGGATATGGCTCGCCCAGCGGCCGACTGCGCCGACCTCTACGCCGGTCTCTTCCATCGCCGCCTGAATCTCACCGAGCTTCGGTGTGACCGCGTCCATCGGGCTGCCCCAAAATTCCTTCGGGTTGAGATCAAATTCGACAAAGTCGAGTCCAAGTTCCTTTGCGTGCACGAGTGTTTTGGCCTCGGCCGCACCGATAATACCCAATTTCATGTTTTGTCGTCCTTTCTGAAAAACCAATTCAATATTGTACACCAAGCGCATGCAGCGCGCTGTCTGCCTGCGCTTTGGATTCCACCGTGACCGCATGCATACCGAATGCCCGCGCTGCCTCCGTGTTTTCCGGCCGGTCGTCGAGAAAGACGGCGTTTTCCGGCGTAATGGAAAAGCGTTCACAGAGCGCCGCGTATATGGCAAGATCGGGCTTTACAAGCCTGACTTCATAGGAGATCAGCGCACCGTCCGTATACGGAAGGAAGGTAAAGCCGGGCTTTGCGCGGTTGTAGCCAAACTCGCTGAAATTCGAGAGGATATACACCTTATACCCCGCCGCTTTCAGCCTGCGCAGCCAGTCCGCCGCATACGGAAAGGTCGTGACAAGCCGATGGCTTTCGCGCACGATGCACTCGATCTGCGCCGCGTATTCGGGCGCGTTTTTGGTGAGCAGCGCGACGACCTCGCCCTCGCTGAGCGCGCCGCGGTCCAGCTCATTCCATTCCGGACTGCGCACGGTAGCGTCCGCAAGCGGCTCCACAAGCGCTTCGCCGAACTTCTCCGCGAAGCTTTTCCTCCAGTGCCATTCAACAAGTACATTGCCGATATCAAAAACAACTGTATCGATCATGGTCTTTCTCCTGACAGCTTATTTGCCGCCGAACGCCGCCTGATTCATGACCGGGCTTGCGCGTTTCTCGAGGCGCGGGAAGCGGTGCTCAAGCGCCGCGAGCGAGATCTCGACATCCTCGTGCACCTCGTCCGCACTGAACGCACCGACGGTCACCATGTCGCAGGGACGCAGAACGTTCCAGTTGAAGGTCAGACCGACATACGGCGTGACGCGGCCTGCCGCCATCGATTTGATATTCATGACCGGCTTCTTCGCATTCTGAATGATAGACGCAACTGTTTCGATCTCCACCTGCATCAGGAAACCGACGCAGTTGAAAATCTGGATGTACGTTTCGATGTCGTAGCCGTTCTGGTCGGTATACGTGATGAGCTCCGGCATGTGCGCGGACAGGCCCGGGATCAGGCCGGCATCGCGGATCATCTTCGTGTAGTCATCGAGACGATCGATGATACCCTTGTTCTTGTTGACAAGCTGCTCCGCGCTCGCGTGGTGGATCAGACAGAAGTCGCAGCCGTTTGCCGCGCTCTTCTTAATGCGCGCTTCGGCCTCACGGCGTGCCGCTTCGTTATTGTCGACATTGAGCTGCGGCGTATCGATCAGAATGAACTTCTTGCCGAGCTTATCCTCCGCATAGCGGATTGCATGGACGATCTTCTCATCCATCGGCGCCATAATGGTGTCGATGCCGTACTGCATGTACGCCTCGAAAACCGGGAAGAACGCCTCATCTGAATTGTAGCGGTTCGTGATGGAACGGTCGGCGGACGGCGTGCGGTGGCTCCAGCCAAGCAGCCAGTTCGTGCCGATGAGCATTCTGGAGACGGACTTGCCGCCTACGATGGTTCTTGGAAATTGCTTTTCCACAAAATCACACTCCTCTGTGCATTTGCGCCGCTCGCCCCTATGGCGGCGGCTATTAATTGATAGGGTTTTATGAAACCGGATATGTCCGGCTTACATACAAAATCAGTGTCCGCTCTTCTCAATGGCGATCTGCCCGGTGCGGACGATTTCCCGAATGCCGTACGGACGGAGCATATCGAGAAAATTCTCGATTTTCTCCGTTTCCCCCGCGAGCTTATACGTCACAAGGCCCGGCGCAATATCGACGGCCTCGGCGCCGACGAGCCTCGCAAGCTGCATCATGCTTTCCAGCTTATCCGGCTCGTACTGCACCTTGATGAGCGCCAGCCCGCAGGAGACATATTCGCCCGGCAGGCCGAGATTGCGCACCTTGATGACGGGAATAATTTTATTGAGCTGTTTTTCCACCTGCTCGACCGTGTGCTCGTCGCCGTTTACGACGATCGTGATGCACGAAACCGTCTCGTCCTGCGCCGGGCCGACGGCAAGGCTGTGGATATTGAAGCCGCGCCGCGAAAAGAGCGCGACCACTTTGGAGAGCACGCCGGGCTGGTTTTCAACGAGCACCGACAGCGTATATCTGTTCATCGGAGCTTCTCCTTTCGCCTAGATCGTCGGCGTATCCGGGTCTGTTCGGCAGATCAGCACGAACGGCCCTTTCGCGGCAAGCATTTCCACGGCGTACCGCTCCGCCTCAGCGTTGCTGCCTGCAAAGCGCGCCGGTATGCCGTACGCGCCGCAGAGCGCTTTGAAATCGGGATTGCCGTCCATATACGTGCCGCAATGGCGGCCGTTGTAGAGCTGATCCTGCAGCTCGCGCACCATGCCGAGCCGCGCGTTGTCGAAAATAAGGATCTTGAGCGGCACATGGCTCTGGCAAACCGTCGCAAGCTCGCACATGCTCATCTGAAACGCGCCGTCGCCGCAGACGGAAACAACCTGCCGGCGGGGCTTCGCGATCGCCGCACCGAGTCCGGCCGGGATCGAATACCCCATTGTGCCGAGGCCGCCGCTTGTGAGGAATCTGCCTTCCCGCTGGGTGAAATTGATCGCCGCCCAGATCTGGCTCTGGCCGGGATCGGCGACGAGGATCGCGTCCTCCTCCATCATCTCGGAAAGCTGCCGGATGAACGAACGCGGCTCCACGAAATCGGTGCGGTCCGTGCCGCGCGAGATAAACGACGCCTTGTAGCCGAGCACGCGGTTAATCCAGTCGCCGCGGTCGGTCATATGTACTTTCTCCGCCATGGTTTTCAGAATGCTGCGGATATCGCCGACAATCGGGATATCGACGTGCATATTCTTGCCGATTTCGGCAGGGTCGATGTCGATGTGAATGATCTTGGCCTGCTCGGCGATCTGGTTCGGCGCAGCCACAGCGCGGTCGCCGACACGCGCACCGCAGAGAATGATGAGATCCGCCTCGCGCACCGCGCGGTTCGCGTAGCTCCGGCCGTGTGAGCCGATCATGCCGAGATAGACCGGACTGTGCATGGGCATGACGCCGATGCCCATCATCGTGGAAACAATCGGAATGCCGCTGTTCGTCGCAAACGCGGTCATTTCCTCGCGCGCGCCTGCAAGCACCACGCCGCCGCCGCAGCAGATAACCGGACGCTGCGCCGCTTCAATCGCCGCCAGAGCACGCTTGATCTGCATGGGATGCCCCTGCGTTGTCGGCTTATAGCCGGGAATATCTGCCTTTTCCGGATATCGGAACGGCCCCTCGACCTCCTGCTGCTGCACATCGATCGGCACGTCGATCAAAACCGGGCCGGGGCGGCCGGTCGTCGCGATGTGAAACGCCTCCTTGAATACGCGCGGCAGCTCCTTCGCGTCCTTGACGAGGTAGCTGTGCTTTGTGATGGATTCGCAGGCGCCGGTGATATCCGCTTCCTGAAACACATCGCGGCCGAGCTGCTCGAGGTTAATCTGCCCCGTGATCGCGATGATCGGAATCGAGTCCATATACGCCGTCGCAATGCCCGTAATGAGGTTCAGCGCGCCGGGGCCGGAGGTCGCGACACAGACGCCCGGACGGCCGGAGGCTCTTGCGTAGCCGCTTGCGGCGTGTGCGGCGTTCTGCTCCTGCCGCACAAGCACATGGCGGATGGCGCTGTCGTACAATTTATCATAAAACGGACAAATGGCGGCGCCGGGGTAACCGAAAAGCGTATCCACGCCTTCCGCTTCCAGACACCGCACCATCATTTGAGCCCCGCTGATCATTTTCGGCTTTCACCCTTTATCTTTTACACGATTTGTGCTATACTCATAAAAGCTTTAAAAACGCAATTCTCGCTGAATTGCATACATTCCTTTGTATATTATAGCATAAGAGCCCACTGGATTGCAATGCGGCTTCTACGAAAATCACACATTCTACACAATGCACAGAAAGCAGGAAAACGATATGGCAGATCACATAGCGGCGCTTGCCGCGCAATTTCAACTGAAGGATTGGCAGGTCAGGAAGCTGATCGAGCTGATTGACGCCGGCAATACGATCCCATTCATTGCGCGTTATCGCAAGGAGGAGCACGGCTCGCTCGACGATCAAACGATCCGCGCCGTCTGCGAACGGCTCGAATACCTCCGCAATCTCGACGCCCGCCGCGAGCAGGTGCGCGGACTGATCGAAAGTGCCGGCAAGCTGACCGACACCGTCTCCGCCGCGCTCGACAAGGCCGCGACGCTCGCCGAGATCGATGATATCTACCGCCCGTTCCGCCCGAAGCGCAAGACCCGCGCAAGCGTCGCACGGGAACGCGGGCTGGAGCCGCTCGCGCAGAAAATTCTCGCGCAGGAGAAGCGCTCTCCCTACCCCATCGACATGGCGGAGGATTTCGTGAGCCCGGAAAAGGGCGTGGAAACGCCGGCGGACGCGCTTGCGGGCGCAAAGGACATCATCGCCGAGATCATTTCGGACGACGCGAATGTGCGCCGCCGCCTGCGCGTCGTCGCAATGGCGCAGGGCGTCATCACCAGCCGCGCCGCGAAGGACGAGGATTCCGTCTACCGGACATACTACGAATTTTCGCAGCCCGCCGCGAAAATCGCCGGTCATCGCGTGCTTGCGCTCGATCGCGGCGAACGCGAGGGCTTTCTGAAGGTCTCGCTTGAGCTGGACGGTCAGCGCGGGCAGAACATCGTGACCTCCACCTACGTGAAGCCCGGCACACCGTGCTGCGACGCCGTGGAGGAGGCCGCGCTCGACGCGTACAGCCGCCTGATCTTCCCCGCCATCGAGCGCGAAATCCGCAGTGAGCTGACCGAAAAGGCGTGTGAAAACGCGATTCAGGTTTTTTCCGTCAATCTGCGCCAGCTTCTGATGCAGCCGCCGGTCAAGGGCCGCGTGACGATTGGACTCGACCCCGGCTACCGCACTGGCTGCAAGGTTGCGGTCGTCGACGCGACCGGCAAGGTGCTCGACACCGGCGTGATCTACCCAACGCACAGCGAAGCGCGTGTGCGCGAGGCAAAGCAGACACTCGTGCGGCTCATCCGAAAATACAGCGTGACGCTGATCGCCATCGGCAACGGCACGGCCTCGAAGGAGACCGAAATCTTCACCGACGCCGTGCTCAAAGAGAATAAGCTCGACCGCTCGGTGGATTACATGGTCGTCAGCGAGGCAGGCGCGTCCGTTTACTCCGCATCGAAGCTCGCAGCGGCAGAATACCCCGATTACGATCTGACGCTGCGCAGCGCCGTTTCCATCGCGCACCGTTTGCAGGATCCGCTTGCGGAGCTCGTTAAAATCGACCCGAAAGCCATCGGCGTCGGACAGTACCAGCACGATATGCCGCCGAAAAAGCTCGGCGAAGCGCTCGGCGGCGTTGTGGAATCGTGCGTCAACGCCGTCGGCGTCGACCTGAACACCGCCTCGCCCTCTCTGCTCGAGAACATCGCGGGCATCTCCACTACGGTCGCGAAAAACATCGTCGCCTACCGGCAGGAGAACGGCGCGTTCACCGCACGCACGCAGCTCAAAAAGGTGCCGAAGCTCGGGCCGAAGGCGTTTGAGCAGTGCGCAGGCTTCCTGCGTGTTGTGGAAAGCGCCAATCTGCTCGACAACACCGGCGTGCATCCCGAATCGTATGCGGCGGCGGAAAAGCTGCTCACCGCCTGCGGGTATGACCTCAAAAAAGCGCCCTCCGGCGGCTTTTCAGAGCTCAAAGCGCGCGCTGAAAAGCTCGGCATTCCCGCGCTCGCGGAGCAGATCGGCATCGGCGAGCCGACACTACGCGACATCATCGCGGAGCTTGAAAAACCGGGCCGTGACCCGCGTGACGAGCTGCCCAGTCCTCTGCTGCGCAGCGACATCAAGGACATCAAAGACCTGAAGCCCGGCATGGAAATGAAAGGCACCGTGCGCAATGTGATCGATTTCGGCGCGTTCGTCGACATCGGCGTCCATCAGGACGGCCTCGTACACATCACACAGATTTCCAAAAAATTTGTGCGTCACCCGTCCGATGTGCTGAAGGTTGGCGACATTGTGACCGTTTGGGTGCTCGCCGTCGACGAGGCGCGCGGGCGCATCTCCCTCACGATGAAAAAGCCTGCGGAGGCAAAGTGAACTCACGGACATTTTTCACTTTTTTGTCCGTCGTGTGTTGACACTTTGCGTTTTCCGCTGTAAACTTATTCCGACAAACTTCGCAGAAGGGGAGACGGACATGACCGACGAACAAAGCCATACCGAGAGCGCGGCGGGGCTTTCTTTTAAAATGGGCGAAGCGCTTCTGAAAAACGGTGCGGAGATCTTCCGTGTGCAGGAAACGATGGAGCGCGTCGCCCGCGCATACGGCATCGAGGAGTACGACGTTTACGTGCTTTCCAATGCTATTTTCGCCAATGCGGTGGAAAACGGCGAGCGTGTGGAGACAAAACTGAAATACATTCCCGGTTCCACGATTCATTTTGCCCGCGTTGCCGGGATCAACCAGCTTTCCCGTGAAATCGCGCACGGCAATGTGGGGATTACCGAAGCCTACGCGCGTCTCAGGGAAATCACCGAGATTCCCTATACGCACCCGCTGACACTTGTCGCGGCGTGCGGCATAGGCAGCGCGTGCTTCAGCTATCTGTTTGGCGGCTCGGTGTGGGACGCGGCTGCCGCATTTCTGTGCGGCACGGTGCTGCAGCTTTTTCTGAACCAGATTGACCGCCGCACAGCCTCAAAGTTTATCACCAACCTCGCCTCCAGCGCAGTCGTCGCGCTCTGCGCCGTCCTGCTGTTCTCACTCGGGCTCGGCGGCAGTCTCGACAAGATCATCATTGGCTCGATCATCCGCCTTGTGCCCGGTGTGGCGCTGACAACCTCGATCCGTGATTTTCTCAACGGCGATTACCTCAGCGGCACCATCCGCATGATCGACGCCTTTCTGATCGGCGGCTGCATCGCCATCGGCGTCGGTGCGGTTGTGATGATCTATTTCAGCATTACAGGAGGTGTGCCGCAGCTATGACGCTTTCTGTTTTGCTGGACTGGACGATACAGACCGTTATCGCCTTCGTAGCGACCATCGCTTTTTCCATCATCTTCCACTCTCCGAAAAACCAGTACATTTTTGCCGGGTTCACCGGCGCGTTCGGCTGGCTGATCTACATCGTGCACATGCACTTTTGGTCGGACGCCGTTTTCGCCTCGTTCTTCGCCGCACTTGGGCTGACGTATATGTCGCGCATTTTCTCTTTCGCGCGCAAAGCACCGGTCACCATCTTCCTCATCAGCGGCATTTTCCCCATCGTTCCCGGCGCGGGCATCTATTACACCGGCTACCATATCTTCATGAACGAAAACGCGCAGGCGCTCTCTGTGGGCATGGAAACCATCAAGATCGCGATTGCCATTGCCCTTGGCATCGGTATCGTCGTCTCTCTGCCCCGTTTTTTCTTCACCCTGCGCAAAGCCGAAAAGAAAGGACGCACATCTTGAAGCAGGTCGTCATCTCCGAAAACGACGCCAACCAGCGCGTCGATAAATTCCTCACAAAGTCTTATCCGAATCTGCCGCAGTCCATGCTGTACAAAGCCATCCGCAAGAAGGACATCAAGCTGAACGGCAAGCGCTGTGAAATCTCCACGCGGCTCACCGCCGGCGACGTGCTGACGATGTATCTGAAGGACGAGTTTTTCGCGCAGTCGCCGAAGGAATACGATTTTCTGAAGGCCCCGGCGAAGCTCACCATCATCTATGAGGACGAGAACATCATGATCCTCGACAAAAAGCCGGGGCTGATCGTCCATCCCGATGAAAACTATCACTTTGATTCGCTGATTGCGCGCGTGCAGCACGTTCTGTATGACCGCGGCGAATACGACCCGGAAGCGGAAAACTCCTTCGCGCCCGCGCTCATCAACCGCATCGACCGCAACACCGGCGGCATCGTGATGGCGGCCAAGAACGCCGAGACACTGCGCATCATGAACGAAAAAGTCAAGCGCCGCGAGCTGGACAAGCTGTATCTCTGCGTCGTCTGCGGCGTACCGAAAAAGAAGAGCGACATCCTGACAGGCTATCTCGAAAAGAACGAGAGCCAGAATCGCGTGTACATTACGGATAAAAAGACCGATGAAAGCCGGAGCATCAAGACAAAGTACACGGTGCTTGAGACGCGCCGCGATTTCAGCCTCCTCGAGGTGGAGCTTTTGACCGGCCGCACGCACCAGATCCGCGCGCATATGGCGTCCATCGGGCATCCGCTCGCGGGGGACGGCAAATACGGGCGCAACGCACAGAATAAGCAGACCGGCTTCCCCTATCAGGCGCTTTATTCCTACAAGCTGACCTTCCGCTTCACGACGGACGCCGGCATCCTGAACTATCTGAACGGACAGACCTTCACCGCTGAGCGCGTCTGGTTCCTCGATGAATTCCGCGCGTTTCCGGCATAAAACCCCAAACATACAAAAATCCCGATCCTGTGCTTTTTACAGGATCGGGATTCGTTTTGCTGCTCAGAAATAATTGAACGGGTTTGTCGTGCTGCCGTAGTAGAGCACCTCGAAGTGCAGGTGAGGACCGGTGGAGTTGCCCGTGGAGCCGACATAGGCGATCGTCTGCCCCGGTGAAACGTAGTCGCCGACCGAGCACGCCAGCGCGCTCGCGTGGGCATAGCGGGTGGAGTAGCCGTTGCCGTGGTCGATGAAGACGCAGTAGCCGTAGCTGTCCATCCACGCGCTGTAAATCACGGTGCCGCCGTCCGCTGCGACGATCGGCTTGCCATAGATACCGCCGCCCGCGACGTCGATGCCGCGGTGTCCGCCGTCGCCGTAATAGCAGGTGATATAGGTGTAGCCGGGCATCGGCCAGACAAAGCTGCCGGTGCCGATATAGCCGGCCCCGCCGGAACCGCCGGAATTGCTGCCCGCCGCTTCCAGCGCCGCGTAGTATTCCTCGTACCACTTATCGATGGCGGCATCCGCTTCCGCCTTTTCGCGCTCAATGCGCTCGGCTTCCGCCTGTGCCTCGGCCTCGCTCTGCTCCGCCTCGGCGAGCAGCTTCTGGTTCTCCTCGTACAGTGCGGAGAGCTCCGTGCTCTTTTTATCGAGCGACTTCTTATCCTCGCTCAGCTCTTCCTTATTTGCATTGATCTGCTGAACAGTTTCCTCAATCGACTTGAGCTGCGTTTCGAGCGTATCCAGCAGCTCTGTATCGTGCGCCGTGACCGCCTTGATCATCTCGCTCTTCTGCGTATAATCCACAAGGCTCGTGCTGTTCAGAATGATTGCCAGCGTCGAAGCCTCTCCCGCCATATACAGCGCACGGAGACGCTCCTTCAGCTTCTCATAATTGTTCTGGATGCTGACCTGCGTGTCGGCAATCTCCCGCTCGCCCTCCGCGATCTGATCGTCCAGCTCATCGATGCGTTTGACGAGCAGATCGAGCTGCTGCTGAACCGTATCGATCTTCGCCTGCAGCTCGTCGCGATAGGCCCGCTTCTGGTTGACATCGTCGCGGAGCTTTTCGAGCTGTGCGTTGTTCTTTTCCTCCTGTTTCTCCAGGTCGGCAAGCTGTGCCTTGAGGTCGGAAATCGATTCGTCCGCACGGACGGCAGGCGCCGGGATGACGCCGGTATATACAAATAACAGGACTGCAAGTGAAAAAGCGGTGAAGCCGCGCACAAAGCTGTGCTTACGCAACTGCATTCTCTCCTTCGTTGTTCAGATATTTGCCGATCGAAATGCTGCCGCCGAACAGGCCGAACAGCGCGCCAACGACTGCATACGCGGCAATGATATAGCCAATATAGGGATCGATATCCACGGCGGTGAGGAACGGCACAATGTTGTACAGCGCCATGACCGCGCGGTCATAGGCAAGCAGCAGAACCGTCACCGAGACGCCGCCGGAGATCAGGCCGATGATCATTCCCTCGACAATGAACGGAATACGGACAAAGCCGTTCGTCGCGCCGACGGACTTCATGATGCTGATTTCGGTGCGGCGGGAGAACATCGTCACCTTAACCGTGTTGGAAATGATGAACAGGGAAACGATGCCCAGAATGACGATGATCGCAAGGCTCGCCACGCGGACGATCAGATCGATATTCGAGAGCATCGTCGCGATATGGCTGTAATCGGTGTAGCGATCTACGCCCTCAATGGCCTGAATCTGATTCATAGTGTCGTCATACAGGCTCAAATCATACATCGAAATCGTATAAGCGTCCGGCAAAAAGTTGTCGTCGCCGTCCAAGCCGTTCAGAATCGTGCCGTCGTCGCCGAGGCGCTCCATCATATCGGCCAGCGCATCATCCTTCGGCACAAAGTTGCACTCGCTAATGTTTTCAATGCTGCGGATCTGCTCGCCGACCTCGATCGCCGAGAGCGAGGGGAGGCCCTCATTCAGGTAAATCGTGACGCTGTTGTTGCCCTCGATCGACGACATCATGGAGGTGAGGTTCATCGAGATCAGCACCGCGCAGCCGGTCAGAAGCAGACAGGAAATCAGCACGCCGATGGAGGCGATACTCATCGTTCTGTTCTTCCAAAGATTCTTGATACCTTCCTTAAACAGGTATCCAATGTTGTGTATTTTCATAGATTCGTATTCCCATCCTTTCAGCGCTGCGCTCAGGCATCTGCCTGCTCGTCGTCCTCACTGCCTGCGAGAACGGCATCGGTTGCCGAAAATTCCCTTGTGCTTTCCAATCTGCGCGCCTCGTCGTCCGCTTTTTGGCGGGCTTCCTTTGCGCGGCGGATCGCTTCACGGTCCACCGTCTCTGTATCCTGAGAGATCGCTGCCGCGGCCTGCTGCTCGCGCGCTATGGCGGCCGTATCGGCCACAATCTCGCCGCTGTGGATCTGAATGATGCGCTTGTGGAAATGCTTGACGAGCGAGTGCTCGTGCGTGACCATCAGCACCGTTGTGCCGCGGCGGTTGATCTCGCTGAGCAGATCGACAATCTCAAACGAGAGCGCCGGGTCGATGTTGCCAGTCGGTTCGTCCGCGATGATCATCGAGGGATTGTTGACCAGCGCGCGCGCAAGGCCGACACGCTGGCGCTCGCCGCCGGACATCTCTGTGGGGTAATGCTTCGCCTTATGCTGCAGGCCGACAAGGCTCAGAATGTACGGCACGCGCTTCTTGATCATTTTCGGTGAAGCGCCGACGACGCGCATCGCAAACGCGACGTTGTCATAGACCGTCATGTGGTCGATCAGACGGAAATCCTGGAAAACAAGGCCCATCTTTCTGCGGACATACGGAATTTTGCCCTTCCGGATATGGCTGACATCCTCGCCATCGATGATAACCTGCCCCTCATTGGGGTGCTCCTCGCAGGTGATGAGCTTCAGAAACGTACTTTTGCCCGCACCGCTCGAGCCGACGATAAAGACAAATTCGCCTTTTTCCACCGTCAGATTGATGTTGTGCAGCGCTTCTGTACCGTTATTGTAAACTTTCGAAACATTGCGGAATTCGATCAAGGGTAGTCCTCCTTTGGAGATTGATACTGCACCGTACGGCTCCTCCGCCGCACAGTCTGGAACAAAAGTAAAAGCCCTGTTGGCTTTACCTATTATACCAACAAGGCTTTCATTTTTAATTCTCTACGGGAATTATCCGTAATTATTTTGTAACCTTTGTAACTTTTTGTAATGAGCTTACCACTCAGAACTTTGAAGGATTGCTAGAGAGGTACTTCTTGACCATCAGGGCAACCTTGAAGACAATGGCATCCTCAAACTCGCGCAGATCGAGACCGGTAATCTTCTTGATCTTCTCAAGGCGGTAAACCAGCGTATTTCTGTGGACAAACAGCTTTCTCGACGTCTCAGAGACATTGAGGTTGTTCTCGAAGAAGCGCTGGATTGTGAACAGCGTCTCGTGGTCGAGCGACTCGATGGAACCGCGCTTGAAGACCTCCTTGAGGAACATCTCGCAGAGCGTGGTGGGGAGCTGATAGATCAGGCGCGCGATGCCGAGGTTGTTGTAGCTGACGATTGTTTTCTCGGTGTCGAAAACCTTACCAACTTCGAGCGCAACCTGTGCTTCCTTGAAGGAGCGCGCAAGATCCTTGATGCTGTCGACCACCGTGCCGATACCCACGACACAATGCGTATAGAACTCGCTCGAAAGTGTATCGACGATCGAACCGGCGAGCTTATCGATATCGTGCGGATCGATATTGGAGCGGATCTCCTTGACGAGCGCGATATCCGTCTCATTGATGTTGATAACAAAGTCCTTGTTCTTATCCGGGAACAGGTTCTGCACCACGTCGTACGCGGAGACATCCGTCTTGTTCGTCACCTTGATGAGCATGCAGACACGGCTGACATCGGCATTGAAGCGCAGCTCACGGCTCTTGAGATAGATATCGCCCGGCAGAATGTTGTCGAGGATCACATTCTTGATGAAGTTGCTGCGGTCATACTTCTCGTCGTAATACTGCTTGATGCTGTTCAGCGAAACAGCCAACAGGCCGACATACTTCGCAGCCTCGGGATCGTTGCCTGAAACGAACACCGCATACTCCGGACGCGGACGGCTGCCGAACGACTTATACGTGTAATTGCCGGAAACGAACGCGGCCTGCGATGCGATATCTTCCGCCGTGACAGATTCCGTCACTTCACCGATTTTGCCCAGCTCACTGCAGGCAATAATAACAGAGGATTCGTCGATGACACCGATGGTTCGATCGATGGAGTCGCGCATTTGGTGGATGACACCCTGAAACAATCTGTTGGACATGTTTTCCTCTTTTCTCCGTCGATTAATATTCAGCCCTGCGCGGCACTCGACGGCTCCCGCACAGCTATCCATTCTCTATGTTATCTATATTACAGAATTCATTTGCATTTTTCAAGTCTTTTTGATTATTTTTTTTTAAACTTCGTAAACATGCACAAACAGCATGGTTAAAATTCGACAGTATCCGTGGGCTTATCAATGTATTTGCGCTCTGTTACCCCAATTTCGCTGTCAGCACCCGTTCTTCCCCGCTGAAAACAAAACCGCGCCGCTCATAAAGCCCTTTTGCGCGCAGATTTCTTTATGGGAAGTACCTCGGGAAGCCGCATAAACCGCAGCGCTTCCATTCGGTTTGTTTCACCCATCGGCATAATCATTTCGCTTTTTTCAAAACGCAAAAACGGCGTCCCCTTTCGGGAACGCCGCCTTGTAGATCATTTCAGAGCAAACTCTTAGTTGAGGATCGTCTTCTCGGTCTCCTTGTCGAAGAGATGCATCTTGTTCATGTCGAAAGCGATGGTGATCTTGTCGCCGGACTTCGCAACGGAGGTCGGCTCAACACGAGCTGTAAGCGCGTTGCCTTCGCAGTTGAGGTACAGATATGTCTCAGCACCCATAAGCTCTGTAACTTCGACGTCAGCCGTTGTCTTGGAGTCAGCAGCCTTAGCGAGGAAGTCAGGCTCGTCATGTACATCCTCCGGACGGATACCGAAGACAACTTCCTTACCAACATAGTTGGCAATCTCAGCATTTGCCTTCTTCGCCGGAATCTTAACCTTTGTTGCGCCGAAGGCGAGGGCGTAATCTGCGCCGTCCTTCACGAGTGTAGCGTCGACAAAGTTCATCTGCGGAGAGCCCATGAAGCCTGCAACGAACTCGTTGACCGGGAGGTCATACAGATTCTGCGGGGTATCGACCTGCTGAATGAAGCCGTCCTTCATAACGACGATTCTGTCGCCCATGGTCATAGCTTCTGTCTGGTCATGTGTAACGTAGATAAACGTTGTGCCCAGTCTCTTATGGAGCTTCGCGATCTCGGTTCTCATCTGTGCACGGAGCTTCGCGTCCAGGTTGGAGAGCGGCTCGTCAAGCAGGAAGACCTTCGGGTCACGGACGATAGCACGGCCGAGAGCAACACGCTGTCTCTGACCGCCGGAGAGAGCCTTCGGCTTTCTGTCGAGCAGGTGGGAGATGTCGAGGATACGAGCAGCCTCTTCAACGCGGCGCTTAATCTCATCCTTCGGTGTCTTTCTGAGCTTCAGGCCGAACGCCATGTTATCATAAACGGTCATATGCGGATACAGAGCATAGTTCTGGAAAACCATCGCGATATCTCTGTCCTTCGGAGCAACATCATTTGCGAGCTGATCGCCGATGTAGAGCTCACCCTTGCTGATCTCTTCGAGGCCAGCGATCATTCTCAGCGTCGTGGACTTACCGCAGCCGGAAGGACCAACGAGAATGATGAATTCCTTGTCTTCAATGTCCAAGCAGAAATCCGTAACCGCGGTGACGCCGCCGGCGTAGATCTTATAGACATTCTTCAGTGTTACACTTGCCATAAGTTTTTCCTCCTGATTAATGGTTGATTTGACGTCACCACTAGCAACCAGCGTGACGACCACATCTCGATTTCGACGTATTAAGTATAACAGAATTCAACGCCAATGAACAGCCCTTATTTGCCCAAAGTTTTGGAATTTAGTTTAGTTAAAATAAATAAAACCCAAAAACAACAGGCCGATTTCGGGCAGTTTGCTTACGCCTGTTTTTGGAATACAAGCATCGCCTCCTGCGGCTGTAAAATGCGCGCATCGCCGGGTCCAAGCGCGGGATCGAGCGCCAGCGCACCGATGGACAGCCGCCTCAGCGCTGTGACCGTTTTTCCACAGGCTTTGAACATGCGCTTCACCTGATGGAACTTGCCTTCGCGGATCTCCACCCACGCGGTGTGCGGATCCTCCGCGCAGATTTCGAGCACAGCCGGTGCGAAAAGGTCATCTCCGCTCTGAATGCCCGCCGCAAAACGCGCCGCGTCCTGCGCGTCGGCCGGCAGGTCGAGCTCCGCTTCGTAGCGCTTCATCACGTGGCTTTTCGGCGCGAGCATCCGGTGCGCAAAATCGCCGTCATCCGTGATGAGCAGCAGACCGGTCGTATCGCGGTCCAGCCGCCCTGCCGGAAACAGACCGCGCCGCCTGAGCTCGGGCGGCAGCAGATCCAGCACGGTCTGCGCGCGGCTGTCCCGCGTCGCCGTCAGAACGCCCGCAGGCTTATTCATCATAATATAGACATGCGCGTTGTAGCGTACAAGCCTGCCATTGACGCAGATCTCGTCGCAGTCGGCGTCGATCTGCTGATCCGCCCGGCGCACGGCTTGTCCATTCACGGTAACGGCGCCGCTCCTGACGAGCGTGCCGACCGTCTTTCGGCTTCCGATATTTTCATTTGCCAGAAATTTATCCAGTCTCATGTTCGCATTCCTTTTCTGTATTTACGCGGCGGATTCCGGTGCAACGAAATGCACGCTGTCCGGCGCAAAACCGTGCATGAAGCCATCCTTGGCTTCTGAAGAAACATCGCCGCCGATGATGCGGTCCCCGCAGACGAGCAGCGTCGCGTAAACCGTATCCGTGCAGTCCGGGTAATTCGTGATGATATAGCGGTACTGCATGCACTTTTCTCCAGCGTAATCCTTCAGGTCAAAGCCCTGCGCGTTCTGCATCGCATTGTACGCCGTGTACACGTCGTTGAACACCGCCGGGATCACAACCTCGCGCGTGTCGGCGGGCTCCTCCTCGACCGTCCAGTTAAACGACTGCAGGAACGCGATGCGCTCCTCATTCGTCATGCCCGGGTACACCGCCTTTTCGGGCTCGCGCGGGATCAGGAAAAATGCGCCCACCGCGAGCGCCACGAGCGCGATCACCGCGATAATCCGTTTTTTGTTCGCGCCGACAGACAGCACCATTTCATAACCACCCTTTCACGCAAGCCGTGGGGAATCTCCCCGTTTGCTCATACGTATGCAAAGGCGGTGCGGTTTATTCCGCGGCGGCGAGGTAAAACCCGTCCCGCATTTCAAGGTACAGACGGTGTCCGGCACAGCGCGGCTTGCCGCCTGTAAAGCGGATCGCATACGCGCGGAACGATTCGGAAAGCCCGACGCCACGCTTCTTGGAAATGCTCTCCTTGAGCGTCCAGTACTGCAGAAAGCGGGATGCAGGATCCGGCGCGGCCTGAATCTCCGCAAGCTCCGCTGCGGTGCAGACGCGGCGCATCGCGCCTTCCGAAACGCGCCGCGGACGCTCGCAGTCGACGCCGACCGGCACATCCGACACGGCACAGCAGACAAAACCGTCCGTGTGGCTCAGGCTGATAAACGGCATGTTCTCCCCCGGGAGATACGGCCTGCCGAGCGCGGTCTTTTCCACCGGCACGCCGGAGATGTTCCAATCCGCCGCAAGCGCTTCAAACAAAAGCGCGTAGGCCGCGTCGTGCAGCGCGTTGCGCGGCAGACCATGCGGCACCACTCTCGCATACAGCTTCATCGCTTTTTCATCTCCTCGAGCCAGGTACGCACGCGGTGCAGGGCGTCGTTATCGCGCTCATTGCGCATACCCGGGAACGCGCGGAACAGGCGGCGCTGCGTATGGCGCTGCAGCTTCGAGGTGCGCTTCAACCACTCGGCACGCAGCGTTTCAGCCGCCTGCTGTATCTGCACCCGGTGCTCCTCGCGCTTCTCCAGAAGCTGATCGCGCTGCTCGTGGAGCTTTTCCTCAAAGGCTGCGCGACCGGCGGCGGTTTTTTCGTCAAGCTCCTGCTTGTGCTCCGTGAACTTCTCGTCGGCCTTCAGGGCCAGTCGGCCGAGTCCGCCGGAGAGCGCATCGCTGTCGCGGCGCATCTTCGCCGCCATTTCATTGATGATGCTGAGATTGCGATTGAGTTTGCGGATCGTCATCACCGTGACGATCGTATCCGCGAGAAAGTACGCCATCAGGATGCAGAGCAGGACGACGCCGAGCACAAAAGGCAGCCAATGCACAAACGTCTCAACGGCCGTATGCAGCACGCGCACCGCCGCCACGACACAGAACCCCCACGCAAGGCTGAATTTCAGGCAGACATAACCGCCGATGTTGAACGGTTCCTCTGAATAATCCCACCATGTCGTGTGGAAGAATTTTTTCAGCGCCCACCCGCCGACAAGCTCCAGCGCCGTCGTCAGGAGCATGCCGCCGAAAAAGAGCAGCCAGAGGTTGTCCGAAAAGCGCCCGAGCACCAGAAGCACAATCACCATGCCGAAGCCGTAAATCGGGCAGACGGGGCCGTTCAGGAAGCCGCGGTTCACGAGCTTGCCGGTCGTGACCGTGCAGAATACGACCTCCATGCACCATCCCAGAAAAGAATAAAAAACAAAATACCAAAGCAGTTCATACAGCGAAAAATCCAAAAGTCATTCCCCCAGCTCGCCGTCGTTTCTGTCATTATACGCCGTTCACGCTGCCTTGTAAAGATTTCAGAAAATTTATGCGAAAGAGGGCTTCTCAAAAACGGTCAACGGTATATAATGATAGTTGACCGCAGCGGTTCACAGAAGATTGAAGAGGGGGATTCGAATGTGAATGAAAAATTCTTCGCACTGCCAAAGGAAAAGCAGCAGCGCATTTTGAACGCCGGCTACCGTGTATTCGGCGCAAACAGCTACAAGAAAAGCCCGGTCAGCGAGATCGCTGCGGAGGCGGGCATCAGCAAATCGCTTTTGTTCCACTACTTCCGCAACAAAAAGGGGCTGTATCTCTACCTGTGGAAGCACGCCGCCGCTGTGACGGTTCAGTTTCTGACGGAAAGCGGATGCTATGAGCCGACGGATCTTTTCGAGATGATGCGGCTCGGCATGCAGGCAAAGCTTCGGATCATGGCGCTTTACCCCGATCTCGCAGCCTTCACGATCCGCGCCTATTATGAGCGGGACCCCGAAATCGAGCCGGAGATTCAAAAAAGCTATCTCGCAGCACTCGCGCAGAAAAGCGCGGGGGCGCTGGCACGCGTGAATCCCGCGGATTTTCGTCCGGGGCTTGACCTTCAGATGATGTACCGCGAGATGTACTGGGCGTCTGAGGGATATCTCTGGGAAAAGATCCGCAGCAACACGCTCGACGTGGGACAGCTTGAAACCGACTTCAGCCGGCTTCTCGCATTCTGGAAAAGCATTTATTGCCGCAATGCGGCAGAAGAAGGAGGAACACATGAAAACCATTATTGAAACAGACCGTCTGACCAAGAGCTACGGGAAAAGCCGCGGCATCCGCGACCTGACGCTGCAGGTCGGCGAGGGGGAAATCTTCGGCTTTATCGGGCCGAACGGCGCGGGCAAATCGACGACAATCCGCACGCTGCTTGGGCTGATCACGCCGACTTCCGGCACAGCCAACGTCCTCGGCATGGACATCTCCCACCGCCGTGAAATTCTCGCGCGGACAGGCTACATGGCGGCGGAAGCGTCGTTTTATCCCGGGATGCGCGTCTCGCAGCTTCTCGCGCTCTCCGCTTCCCTGCGCGGCATGGACTGCACGGCGGAGGCAAAGCGCCTGTGCGAACGCTTCGAGCTGGACACGCAGAAGAAGGTGGAGACGCTCTCGCTCGGCAACCGCAAGAAGGTTGCCATCGTCTGCGCCTTCCAGCATAAGCCCGACCTGTACATTCTCGACGAGCCGACGAGCGGTCTCGACCCGCTGATGCAAAAGGAGTTCTTCGCACTGCTCCACGAGCGCCATGCGGCGGGCGCGTCGGTCTTTCTCTCGTCGCACGTACTCTCCGAAATTCAGCGGCACTGCACGCGGGCTGCCATCATCCGCGAGGGCGAGCTGATCGCCGCCGACCGTGTGGAGGCCCTGACCGGCGCAGGCGTACGCCGCGTGACACTGCACGGCGTCTCCGAAGCGCCCGACCTGCCCGGCGTGCAGCCCATTACCGGCGGTGCAGACAGCGTCAGCTTCTTCTACCGGGGCGCGCTGCAGCCCCTGCTCGCCGCTCTCCAGGCGCTGCCTATCACCGACATGACTGTGACGGAACCGGAGCTGGAGGAAATCTTCCTGCACTACTATGAAAAGAAGGAGGCGTAACCGCTATGACTGTTTTTCTGCATGAGCTTCGCCGCGGGCGAACCGCTTTCTGGGTCTGGACCGCATCCATCAGCCTGCTGCTTCTAACCTGCATGGTGTTGTTCCCGGAAATGTCCGGGCAAATGGACGGCGTAACCAAACTGTTCGCCAATATGGGCGGCTTTACCGCCGCATTCGGTATGGATCGCGTCAGCTTCGGTGACGTGATGGGCTTTTACGCCATTGAGTGCGGCAACATCATCGGCCTCGGCGGCGCACTGTACGCCGCACTGCTCGGCATTGAATCGCTTTCGAGAGAGGAACAGGGCCACACGGCGGAATTCCTGCTGACGCATCCCATTTCCCGCACGCGCCTCGTCGCGGAAAAGCTGGCCGCCGTGCTCACACAGCTTCTGATGATGAACGCGCTGGTCATGCTGCTTGCCTGGCTTTCGTTTATCATGATCGGCGAAACACCTGCCATACCGGATTTTATACTGCTGCACCTCGCGTTTACCGCGATGCAGCTTGAAATCGCCTGCATCTGCTTTGCCGCCTCCGCATTCCTGCGGCGCGGCGGACTGGGGATCGGCATCGGCGCGGCGCTTCTGATGTATTTCCTTCACATCCTCAGCAACATCAGCGAGCAGGCGGAATTCCTGCGGTATGTCACGCCGTTTGCCTATGCGGACGCCGCATCCATTCTGGCGGATGGACGCATCGAGCTGCCCTTGCTTCTGCTCGGTCTGGGCTATGCGGCGGTTGGCGCCGTAATCGCCTTCCGGGTCTATCTCAAAAAAGACATTGCCGCCTGATACATAGCGAAAGGCCTTCGATTCTCCGAAAAAGAACCGAAGACCTTTTCTTGTTTTATCGCATCTTCAATCGGGCTGCGGCGATATTCGCCAGATCCGTCAGACGCCGTTCGGCGTGGGCAAAAAACATTTCATAGCTTCTGCAGAAAATATTCCGTCCCAGCGCGCCGTCCGGCTGTACCGGGCGATGGCGCCGGCAGCCGCCCCGGCAGAGCGGAAAGAACCGGCAGGCGCGGCATTTGGGATCGACCGACGACGACGCTTCGATGAACCCGAGCGCGCGCCGCTGCGCGTTGATCTCCTCAAAGCCCGTTTCACGCAGATTGCCGAGCCGGTATGCGTCGAGCACATAGAAGTCGCAGGGATAGACCGAGCCGTCCGCTTCGATGACATGCTGCATGCCGCACACGCCGCTCATACCGCACGCCTCGGGCGGATACCCGAGCAGCATTTCCACATAATTTTCAAACTGTCGGATGGACACCGCGCCGCCCGCCTGCACGTCGCGGTACCAGAGATCAAACAACGCGCACAGGAACGCGCCGTAATCCTCCGGCGTGAGCGAATACGGCTCGCCGCCGGGCACATCGCCAAATGGGTCAAGGCACGGGATGAACTGCAAATATTGCAGGTGGTTGCGCTTATAAAAATTATAGATACGGTTCACACGGGCCGCCGTCTGTTTGTTGACGACGGTCAGCACGTTGTATTCCACGTGGCGGCTTTCCAGAAGCTGGATTGCCTGCATGACGCGGTTGAACGTGCCCTCGCCGCGCGGATCGAGCCGGTTTGCGTCGTGCGTGTCCTTCACGCCGTCGAGCGAAATGCCGACGAGAAACCGGTTCTCCCGCAGAAAATCCGCCCATTCGCCGTCGAGCCCCAAGCCGTTTGTCTGTATGGCATTGTGGATGCGGACACGATTGACGTTGTACTTCTTCTGATGCGCCACAGCCCTGCGGAAGAAGTCGAGGCCGATCAGCGTCGGCTCACCGCCCTGAAACGCGACGGTACACTCCCGTTCCGCATACGAAAGCCCTTTTTGCAGCACCGTCTCCAGCGTGTCGTCCGCCATGAAGCCGTACGATTCCTGCGCGCGTTTCCGGGTGATATCGTGGTAAAAGCAGTATCGGCAGCGCAGGTTGCACAGGCCCGAGGCGGGCTTAATCAGCAGATGGACGGACTTCACGACGATTCTCCTTTTGGGTTTTGCGCTTTACGCGCGCTTATATTTTTCACGGAGCTTCGCAGCGCCCTCCGCACGGCCCGTCTCTTCGAGGCGCTTTAAGTATGCGTCGAGATGGCCGCGCGCATGGTACGGGCCGCCCTCGTGGAGCACCGTCATCATCGGATCAATCGGGCTGTCGGACTTGAGCATCTGCTCATCGTGCCAGTCGAGAATGATCTTCGCGCCGACGGCACAAACCTCCGGATGTTCCGCCTTCACATCGTGCTGCTCGTGCGGGTCATTCCGGATATTGAACAGCATCTCTTTGTCAAAGAGGTGGAAACCGTCGTGATACGTGCGGACGTAGAGCCAGTCGCCGAAACGCGCGGAACGCTGGCAGACGTGCGCCATCTGCGAGATCACAAGGCTGTCGCGGCCGGCTTCCGCGCCCTCCATGACGGCCTTGGCATAGCTTTTGCCGTCCCAGTTTTCGCCGGGCTTCACGCCGAGCAGCTCGGCCATCGTCGGAAGCAGGTCGAGGTTATAGTGGAGGCCGCTCTCCGAAATGCCCTTCTTGCCGCCCGGCCATTTGAGGATGAACGGGATGTGGCAGGTGGGGTAATCCGCCGTCGCATGCTCCGAATAAATGCCCAGCTCCCCCATGTTCTCGCCGTGGTCGGAGGTGATGATGATTGCCGTATCGTCGTAGATGCCCTGCGCGCGCAGCAGATCCAAAATCTGCCCGACGAGCGTATCCGTATAACGGATACCGCAGTCGTAACCGTCCATAATGCGCTTGAGGCCCGCCATGTCGTCGGCACTGCCCGGCATGCGCGGGAATTTCGGGTTTGTGGAATCGTCGTACATGCTGAGTTCGTTGATGCTGTGCGGTCCGGTATGCCGCTTGTGCAGCTCCAGCGTCTCCTCGCCGATCCAGGTGTGCATCGGTTCGTTTTCAAACGGGTTGCCAAACGATTCCGGCGCGCGGTACGGCGTATGCGGATCCCAGAAATGGACGTGCAGGAACCAATTGTCGCGTCCCTCGTTTCGCTTCAGCCAGTCGAGCGCAACCGGCAGCACGCGCTCGCCGGATTCGCCGCCGCGGCCGCCGACGTTGTAGCACTCATTGAAGCCCGCATTGAACCACCACGAGGAGTGGCGTTCCGGGAAGGTGCTGACCGACGCCGTGTGCATGCCGGCACGGCGGAAGATGTTGTGGAAGCAGTTTTCGTCGACCATGTCGGTAAAATCGCGCTCCGGGCCGGTCAGACGGCGATCCGCGGCGGTGCCGCCATGTCCCACCGCGCCGTTGCGAATGCCGAACATGCCGCTGACCAGCGAGGCGCGGGACGGCAGACAGGGCGCATCCGAGCAGTAATACTGGTCAAAGCGGATGCCCTCCGCGCAGACACGGTCCATATTCGGCGTCGTGCAGCGCTCATAGCCGTAGCAGCCCATGTGGTCGGGCCGAAGCGTATCGATGTCTATAAACAGAATTCTCATGACTTTTCCTCCGGATCTGTTCTGAAAAACGCAGAGCGGGCGCACTGCGGATGATCCGCGCGGCGCGCCCGTAAAGCTTTTTGTTATTTCAGACAAATGTTCTCGCCGACAAGACCGACGTACTGACCGGGCGCGGCAGCCTCCGGATGCACAAGCAGCCACTTGTTGCGGGCGAAGAGCATCTCGTCCTCCAGACACTTCGGCGCGCGCTTCTCAATCGCCGTGTTCGTACCCTTCGGCAGAACGACGACGCACTTGAAGCCGCCCTCTGCCGCGTTGCACGGCGCATAGTGCAGCGTGGTCGCATAGACCTCGATGATCGTGCCTGCCGGTACAAGGAACGCCTCAACCTTCGCGGTGTCGTATTTGCCGTCCTGAATATCCTGCTCGGAGCCGATGAGGAGGATCAGGTCGGTGACCGCGATGTTGATCTCGCTGTCTCTGTGATACTCGAGACCGTTGAGCTTGTGGTTATTGCCGTTGCAGTAGCCAATCTGGATCGGCATGCCGCCGTACAGCGTGTACGCCACGTCCGCGGCGCTCGCGCATGCCTCAAGGGATTCGTCACCGGGCACATAGATGACATGCTCCGGGCACGGCGTCGCGCCCATGGCCTCGATGATATCGGAGCAGTCAAGTCCCTCGATGACCTTGCCGTACTTCGCAAAGGAAGCGTCTGTTACCTTCTGAATCTGCATAAAATTACCTCTTTCTTTCTGGATTTCCGAACAACTTCGGTACAACTCCAACCTGATTATACCGAAACCGGACCCAAATTGCAACCCCAATATAAAAAACAGATGCGCACATATGCAGTACGCATCTGTCTCTTGTTTTTTACATCATTTCACGCTTATGCTTGCGCTTTTTCCAGATGATGATCGCGACATAGATGCCGAGAAAGACGACAATGATCGCGATGAGAACCGCCGCGTCGCCGGGGCCGCCCATCTTGACCTCCGCCCAGAGCGTATCGATCAGCGCGCTCGTCTCTGCAGGCAGGTTGACAAACACCTCCGTATTCCGGAGCGTCTCCTCATCCGGGTAGAAGATCGGGTTTTCTACCGTTTCCGGCTCAAGGTATTCCTTGGCCGCCGTTTCGGGCGTCGCGTAGCCGACATAATCCATGTTCGCGCCAGCGATTTCCGGGTCGCACATAAAATTGATATATGCCTCGGCCTCGGCCTTATGCGCCGAGCCCGCCGGGATGCACATCGCGTCGACAAAGAAGTTCGTGCCTTCTTCGGGAATGATAAACTCGATGCTGTCGTTTTCCTCGACCAGAACGCCCGCATCGCCGGAATAGTACGGCGCGAGCCACGCCTCGCCGCTTTCCATCTTGTCGAAGATCTGATCCATGACGTACGCCTGCACGAGCGGCTTCTGCTCCTTTAAGAGCATCGCCGCCTCCTCCCACTCACCGGAATTCGTCGTGTTGAGCGAAAAGCCGAGGCGCATCTGTGCAATTGCAAAGGCGTCGCGCGGATTGTCAAACATCAGGATCTTGTCCTTGTACTGCTCGTCCCAGAGGATCGACCAGCTTGTGACCGGCTCCGTGACGTAATCGACGTTGTAGAACAGGCCGACCGTACCCCACGTGTACGGCACGGAATGCGCACTGCCCGCGTCGTAATCCGGATCGCGGAATTGCTCGTCGATATATTCGAAATTCGGAATATTTGAAAAATCCAGCTCCTCGAGCATGTTTTCCGCAATCATCTTGGAAATCATGTAGTCGGAGGGAAAGATCACGTCGTAATCCGCGCCGCCGCCTGCAAGCTTCGAATACAGCGATTCGTTCGTATCAAAGGTCGTGTAGTTGACGCCGATGCCGGTGCGCCGCGTGAACTCCGCGTTCACGTCGAGCGAGCCCTCGGTGCCGTTCGAGATGTATTCGCCCCAGTTGTAGACGTTGATCGTCACGCCGGTCGGCTCTGCGTCGGGATATTCCTCCGAGAAATCCCAGCCGCCGTCCGCCTCGTCTGCGGATACCGGCAGCACGAGCACCGTGCAGAGCAGCGCGGCGAGAAGGAGAAGAGAAACGAGTTTTTTCATCATACCACACGCTCCTTTTCCGCCTTCTTGGCGCGGCGCTCATCGCGCGCCTGCCGGACATTGATGATGATCAGGAGCACCATGATGCAGACAAAAAGCACCGTGGAAAGTGCGTTGATCTCCGGAGAAATGCGTTTTCTCGTCATCGAATAGATGTAGATCGGCAGCGTCTGGGTTGTGCCGCTCGTGAAATAGCTGATGACGAAATCATCGATTGAAAGCGTAAACGCCATGATCATGCCGGTGACGATGCCGGGCATGATCTCCGGCAGGACAACCTTGAAGAACGCGCGCACCGGCGGACAGCCGAGATCCTGCGCCGCTTCGAACAGGTTCGGATTCATCTGGCGCAGCTTCGGCAGCACCGAGAGAATCACATACGGCAGACAGAACGTGATGTGCGCGATGATCAGCGACGCCATGCCGAGGCTCCGGCCGCCGAACAGGCTGACCGCCGCGACAAAGAGCAGCATCATCGAAACGCCGGTCACAATCTCCGGATTCACCATCGGGAAGTTCGTGATGTTCATCATGATCTTCTTCGGCAGGCGCTTCATGCGGTTGATGCCGACCGCCGCCAGCGTGCCGAGGATTGTGGACGCAATCGCCGCGACAACGGCGATGATCAGCGTGTTGAGCAGCGCCTCGAGGATATAGCGATCCTGAAACAGGCGCTCATACCAGCGGAGCGTGAAGCCGGAAAACTGTGTGCGGCTGGAGGTATCCGTATCGTTGAACGAGAAGATAATCAGCACAAAGATCGGCGCATACAGGAAAATAAAGATGAGCGCCGTGTAAATTTTCGACAGAATTTTCACAGGATCATCCCTCCTCCCACGCTTTCGCCGTCATCGAACTGGTTCATGATGCCCATGCAGATGAGGATGATGACCATGAGGACGAGCGAAATGGCCGAGCCAAGGTTCGGGTTATACGCCGAACCGAGGAATTGCATATCGATGAGGTCGCCGATCAAGAGGTTTCCGCCGCCGCCGAGCATCTTTGAGATGATGAAGGTGGAAACGGCCGGCACGAAGACCATCGTGATGCCGGAAATGACGCCCGGCATGCTCATCGGGAACACGACCTTGAGGAAAACCTTGCGGTCGTTTGCGCCGAGATCCTGCGCCGCCTCAATAACGCTGTTGTCGATCTTCGTCAGCACGGAATAGAGCGGCAGAATCATGTACGGGATATAGTTGTAAACCATGCCGAGTACAACGGCGCCGGCGGTGTTGATCATGTGCACGCGCGGCAGACCGATGGCAACCAGCATATTGTTGATGAGGCCGTTGTCCTCGAGCAGAGACATCCACGCATAGGTGCGCAGCAGAAAGTTCATCCACATCGGGAGCATGACGAGCATAATCATGATGCTCTGGCGGTTCGCCTTGGCCTTCGCAATCGTATACGCAAGCGGGTAGCCGAGCAGGAGCGAAATCGCGGTCGCAAGCGCGCCAAGCCAGATGGAGCGCAGAAAGACGTTGGAATATTGGCCAACGCGCAGAATATTGTCGAGCGTAAACGCGCCGCTTTTGTCCGTGAAGGCGAAAAACGCCACAAGGCCCATCGGCACGATGATGAACAGCGTCATCCAAATCGTGTACGGGGCGGAAATCAGCTTAGTACGCATCTTCGCCGCCCCCTTCTTCCGTTTCCTGCAGTGCCTCCCCCATCTCGTCGCTGAACGAGCTGTAGTCGCCCATGGTGCCGGAGTAGACGGATTTCGCCATGACGTGAATATCGTCCGGCGTGAGCGCCAGACCGATGCGGTCGCCGACACGCGCGGAATCGGTCGTCTGGATCATCCACTTGAAGCCGTCGACGTCGACGATGATCTCATAATGCACACCCTTGAACGTGACGCTTGTGACCTCGCCGTTGATGTGCGCGGCCGCCGAGCCCGTGGGCACGATATCGATATCCTCCGGACGGATCACGACGTCGACCGGCGCCATTTTGCCGAAGCCGCTGTCGAGCGACTTGAAGCGTTGTCCCGCCACCTCGACCAGGTAGTCGTCGATCATCAAGCCGTCGAGAATGTTGCTCTCGCCGATGAAGTCCGCGACGAAGGCGTTCTTCGGTTCGTTGTAAATGTCGATCGGCGAGCCGATCTGCTGGATCTCGCCCTTATCCATGACGACGACCGTGTCGCTCATGGAGAGCGCCTCCTCCTGGTCGTGCGTGACAAAGATGAACGTGATGCCGACCGCTTGCTGAATCTTCTTCAGCTCACTCTGCATGTCCTTGCGCAGCTTGAGATCGAGCGCGGAAAGCGGCTCATCGAGCAGCAGCACCTTCGGTTCATTCGCGAGCGCGCGGGCGATTGCGACACGCTGCTGCTGACCGCCGGAGAGCTGCCCGACGCCGCGGTGCGCCATGCCGTTCAGATTCACCATGTGGAGCATCTCCGACACGGTTTTCTGGATCTCGTCCTCTTTTTTGCCCTTGATGCGCATGCCGAACGCAATGTTTTCATAGACATTCAGGTGCGGAAAGAGTGCGTACTTCTGGAAGATCGTGTTGACCGCGCGCTTGTGCGGCGGCACGCCGTTGATCTTCTCGCCACCAAAAAAGACATCGCCGCTATCGGGTGTGACGAAGCCGCCGATCGTGCGCAAAACCGTGGTTTTGCCGCAGCCGGAGGGGCCGAGGAGCGTCACGAACTCGCCGTCACCGATTGTGAGGTTGAAGTTCTTGAGCACCTGTTCGCCGTCAAACGATACTGCAATGTCTTTCAAAGTGATAATTGGTTTTAACATGGAAAGCATCCCCTTTGCGGTTTGGTAGGACAGAAGTCCCCCGAAAGTTGCGTGGTCTTAGTGAATCACACACCCCGGCTGCTTTTATGTGCACTGCTTCCGCAAAGGATTTTACGCAGACCGCAGGGTAATCCCTGCAATGAGGTCGCGGCAGGACATTCGTCGGCAAAGCAGAAAAACTTCCATTTCGCTTCAGAACAGCCGATTTTATTTGGTTTTAGATGCAAACGCAATGAGTTAAGTCTAAGGAAAAAGTCGAGATTTGTCAACCGGTTTTTGATAAAATATGAACCCGCCCTCAATTTTATACACTCCGCCCCGAAACCGGTCCGTTTACGCCCCCGTTTTCGTCATTTTGCGCGCAGAAAAACGCCGCTCCCGGCACGTGGGAACGGCGTTGAATCTCTTATCGGTTCAGGCGCAGCGCACTGCGGCGTTCAAATGTCTCCTCGCGGAACGTTCGGTCGCGCATAGGCCGGTAGCCGCGTGCAAAAGCGGCCCGTTTGCCTGCCCATGGGCGGCGGCGCAAAGAATAAAACGCGGCGAACATACCGGTCATCGCGACGGCCACAACCGCAAAAAACGGCAGCAGCCCGGAAAACGACCACGTATGCTTCTCTGCGGAATGCACGACGACGGATGGCGCGTTCTGCGCAGGCGCGGCGGTCGGTTCGGCAGAGGCCTCCGCTGCCGGAGCCGAAACCGGCGAGATTGTGCGCAGCGACTCATACAGCATCTTATCGGCGATCGAGCGGCCCTGCCCGCGGGCGACCGCCTCAAGCTGCGCGGCAACTGCCGCAAAGTTTTCTTCGGTCAGCGCCGACTCTGGCACCGCTTCAGCCGTGTCCTGTGCCGCCTCCGGCGCGGAGCCGGCCTCGTCGGCAAGCACCGGCGCGCTCAGCATAATCGCCGCCAGCAGCGCGAGAATCGCCGCGCAGATGCGGCGCAGCAGCCGCAGGTAAATTTCTCTCTCCATCCGTATGACCCGCTTCCCTTTCCGCAAGGCGTCGAAACGCCCGCCTGTGTACGCAAAAGATTACATTTGGATAACAAATATTACAACCTTGTTACATTTTAACACAGGCATACGCGGTTTGCAAGCCCCAAACCGGAATTTCAGAAAAAAGTCAGTCGCTCGGGATCTGACCGAGGAGCTCTTCGAGCAAGGCGGCTTCCTCGTATGTCATGCGCAGCCAGTCGCCGTCGCCTTCACGCAGGAACATGTTGCCAAAGTGGACAAATTCCCGCTCGGTACCGTCCGCCATCGTCAGCGTCAGCCTATATGCCATACCGCAATATTCGTCCGGATTCTCCGGGAAATCCGCCTGCAACGTCAGACTGTTCAGGTACGCTACGATTTTGTTGATCTTCCCGCGGCTTGTGTAAGTCCGTTCGTGCTCCGCGCTCTCCGGCATCGAGACGACTGTGATCTGCTCAACCTCTGCAGCTTCGATGCAGAAGCCGTAAACCGTGCTGTCGCCTGCCGCGTATTCGGCATCCTCCGCCCGGCTTTCCTCGAATTTTTCTTCGAGGGCGCCCGCTGTCTCGTCGTCCGCGGCCCCACCGTCCAACGCCCCTTCTTCTGTGACGGCAGCCGTGCTTTCCTCCGCGCTGCCGGACATCAAATTGTCCGCCTTCATCCATTGCGCGGCAAACGCCCAGCCGACGAGCAGGCAGACGCACGCGGCGAGCGCACCCGCCCAGCGGACGGTTTTCATCGGGATCACGCGGCGCGCCGGACACGCCGTCTCCGCCTCCGCAACGTATTCGTCGCGCACAAAGCTCAGCGCCGCAAACAAATCTTTTCCGGTCATCTCTCAAATCCCCTTTCTCAAACGCTGATTTCTTCTTTTTCGAGATATTCGCGCAGCTTCTGGCGCGTGCGGAACAGAGAGGTTTTCACGCGGCTTTCGCCGAAACCGTACCGCGCGGCGATCTCATGCACGGAATCCATGTACCAATACCGGCGCATGAAGATCAGGCGGTTCTCCTGCGGCAGACTTTCGAGGAATCGGTTCAGCGCTTCGCCGAGCTCCCGGCTTTCGCGCTGCCGTTCGTCCTCCGGATTCGGAATGCACGCGGCAAGCTCGTCCGTCAGCTCGACAACCTCCGCGCGCCGCTTGGCGGCGTTCAGCCAGTCGAGCTTATTGCATGCGATGTTCCGGCAGAGCTTCGCGAGAAACGCGAAGAAATACGACGGGCGCTGCGGCGGAATCGCGTTCCACGCGCCGAGATATGTATCGTTGACGCATTCCTCGGCGTCCTCCTTGGCGCGCAACAGCCGGGCAGAAAGCTGCGAGAGCCTGCCGCCGTATTTTTCGCTAGTCTCATGGATGGCCTGCGTGTTCCGCGCCCAGTACAGCTCCAGAATCCGTTCGTCCTCCAGCATTTTACCGCTCCCCCCTCTTCTGTCCCTTCATCTCTCTTGTAAGCATATCTGCGATTAAGGTTACAGGAATGCAGAAAATTTTTATCCGCGCATCTCGAGATACTCGTCGTACGTCGTGACGCGGTCAAATGTGCCGCCCTCGGGCAGGATCTCAATGATGCGGTTTGCGACGGTCTGCGTGAACTCATGGTCGTGCGAAGCGAAGAGCACGACGCCCTTGAAATCGATCAAGCCGTTGTTGACCGCCGTGATGGATTCGAGGTCAAGGTGGTTCGTCGGCTGGTCGAGCAGCAGCACATTGCTGTTGAACATCATCATGCGCGAGAGCATGCAGCGCACCTTTTCGCCGCCGGAAAGCACCTTGACAGGCTTATAGACGTCCTCGCCGGAGAACAGCATCTTGCCGAGGAAGCCGCGCAGATACGTTTCGGTCGTATCCTTCGAATACTGCTCGAGCCATTTCAGGATCGAGTCGTCCACGTCGTTGAAATACGCGGAGTTGTCCTGCGGGAAGTACGAGCGGCTTGTGGAAACGCCCCATTTGAACGTGCCCGCGTCCGGCTCCATTTCTTCGGTCAGAATCTTGAAAAGCGTCGGCACGGCAAATTCGTTCTGCGCGACGAACGCGATCTTATCCCCGCGCCCGACGATGAACGAAACATTGTCGAGCACCTTCACGCCGTCCACGGTCTTGGTCAGGCCGGACACCGTGAGTACGTCTTTGCCGAGCTCGCGATCCATCGTGAAGCCGACGTACGGATAGCGGCGGGAGGATGCCGGCATCTCCTCCACGGTGATCTTCTCGAGCAGCTTCTTGCGGGAGGTCGCCTGACGGGACTTCGACTTGTTCGCGGAGAAACGCTGGATGAAGTTCTGTAGCTCCTTGATCTTCTCCTCCGCCTTGCGGTTCTGATCGCGCAGCATGCGCTGAATGAGCTGGCTCGACTCATACCAGAAATCGTAGTTGCCGATATACAGCTTGATCTTGCCGTAATCGACGTCGACAATATGCGTGCAGACGTTGTTGAGGAAGTGACGGTCGTGCGAGACGACGATGACCGTGCCCTCATACTCGATCAGAAAATCCTCGAGCCACGTGATCGCCTTTGCGTCGAGACCGTTCGTCGGCTCGTCGAGAAGGATCATATCCGGCTGGCCAAAGAGCGCGCGGGCAAGCAGTACCTTGACCTTCTCGCTCTGGTTCAGCGTGCTCATCCGGTCGTACATCGCATTGCTGTCCAGGCCGAGGCCCTGCATCAGCTTTGCAGCCTCCGTCTCCGCTTCCCAGCCGTTCAGCTCAGCGAATTCGGCTTCGAGCTCGGCGGCGCGGTTGCCGTCCTCCTCGCTGAAATCGGGCTTCGCGTACAGCGCGTCCTTCTCCACGGAGATTTCGTACAGCCGCGCGTTGCCCTGCATGATCGTCTCGAAGATGCTCTGTTCCTCGTAGGCGAAGTGATCCTGCTTCAAGACCGACATGCGGTACTTCGGATCAAACGAAATCTCGCCCTTCGACGGCTCCAGATCGCCCGAGAGGATGCGCAGGAACGTCGACTTTCCGGCGCCGTTCGCGCCGATGATGCCGTAGCAATTGCCCGGCAGAAATTGCAGATTGACATTGGAAAAGAGGTTCTGGCCGTCAAAATTGATAGCCACCCCGGAAACATTCAGCATGATAAAAACCTTTCTGTAATGAAATTAGTTGCAGAGCACAAAACGCTCGACCGCTTCGGCAAAGCCGTCCTCCAGACACGGTGCGACAACCGCATCTGCCTCGGCCTTTGCCGCCGGAATGCCGTTTCCGACCACCGCCGCAAAGCCCGCCGCGCGCAGCATGCCGAGGTCGTTGCCGTTGTCGCCGACCGCCATCGTCGCCGCTGGGTCAAGCCCGAGCGCATCGCACAGCATGCGAAGGCCCGTGCCCTTGTTGCAGCCCTTCGCGTTGATCTCGATGTTGTCGACATTTGAATACGTCAGTTCGATGCCGTCGAGCTGCTGGAGCCGCGCTAGGATCTCCTCCCGCATGTTCTCGGGAATGAACATCATATTGATCTTCTCCGGCTGCGCGCCCGTTTCCGTCAGGTAATCGGAAAGGCTGTCCACAAAGGTGTAGTCCTTCGTGATGAAATAGAACTTGTCCTCCGGAAAGCCAAACACCGTTTTCGCCTTATCGGGATTGTCGCGCCGCGTAACGCCGCGTCCATTGACATAGTATTCGACATAAAGCTCGTAATCATCAAAAATTTGCTGTACCGCGAGCGCCGTCTCTGTCGGAATCCAATTGGCGCACACGAGCTTATCCTCGTGCAGATCCCACACCGCGCCGCCGTTTGAGGTGATCGCATAGCGGATAGACGGCAGCTCCGTCAGACACGGCGGGATGAAATTCTTCACACGTCCCGTCGCCGGAACCATCCAAACACCCGCTTCACTTGCTTTTTCTATGGCCTGCCGGTTGCGCGCGGAAAGCTCGGCGTGGCCGTGCAGCGTTGTACCATCCAGATCAAAAGCGACCAGACGGATCTTTTCCCTGTTTTTCATCCTTACATCTTCCCTTCTTCATCGCATTCCAACTTAATTTACTATAAACCGTGCCGGAAAACAAGGCTTTTTCCAACTTCTTTTGAAAATTTCGCGCGCCCTTGTCAAAAGCAGCGTGCTGTGCTATACTGGTCGCAAATTTCAAAACAGGAGATGCGAGCTCATGGATGATACCACTCTTCGCCGGAAGGATCGCGCGCTTGACCGCGAGGCGGCGCTGCACGCGCTCGATGAAAGCCTCTGGGGCACTCTTTCGATGTGCGCGCCGGACGGGATGCCTTATGGCTGTGCGCTGCATTTTGTCCGTGACGGCGACGCCTGTACTTTCACGCTGCCGAAGCTGGCCTGAAAACCGAGCTACTGCGGCAGAACCCGCGCGTCTGCGCGCTGTTTGTGCGCGAAGCCAGCGTTATAGAACAGAAGCTCACAACGCGTTACGTCTCCGTGCTGGTGCGCGGCACGGCGCGGGAAATCACCGACAGCGCGGAAAAGTGCCGTGCGCTCCGGCTGCTCTGCGCAAAATTCGCGCCCAGTGCCGCCGACCACGCGGAGAGCACGATTCAGAGCGCCGCCGCACATACGGCGGTCTGGTGTGTGGAAATCGACTCCATCACCGGCAAGGCGAACCCGGCGCAGGCCTGACATAAAGCGGAAAAACGAGGATGCACAGCACGTGCACCCTCGTTTTTTTGTTCGTTGTTTATTTTGTCGGATTCAGAAGCACGTCTCCGGAGGTCGTGGAGATCTTGAGCTTCGCCGCACCGGCGCCGTATGTATACGTATCGCCCGATTTCTGCGCTTCAAAGCCGCAGGTCAGATCGCCGGATACTGAGGAAAAATCGCAGGTGAAGCCGTTTTCCGCCTCAGGCGCGGTGAATTCCACCTTGCCGCTGACTGTGGAAATCTCGGCGCTTTCCGCCCATTTCCGCATGGTCAGCGCGACGTTGCCCGAAACGGAACGGCACGAAAGCGCGTCCGCCGCGCCCTCCGCGAGGATTTCGCCGGAGGTCGTATTCAGTTCCAGCTCGCCGGCGGTCAATACGGTCAGAACCGTCTCGCCGGACGTATTGCCCGCGCGCAGCTTTTCGGAAGCTGTCAGGTTCTCGCCGGTAATGTCACCGGAAGTGGAGGAAAGCTCCATCGTTTCCGCGCGGATGCCTCTGATCTCAATCCCGCCGGACGTCGTAGCGAAGCTGACATCCTTCGCCGCAAAATTCTCGGTGTAGATGTTGCCCGAAACGGAGTGAACCGAGATGCTGCTCAATGAATCCGCCAGCGCTTCCGGAATCCACACCTCGAGCGACTTGGACTGATCCGCCATGACGCTGAAATGGAAGAGCGCACTGTCCCACTTAACCGAGAGCTCACCGCCGGAAAGATCGAACTCCAGCTTTTCGTTCTCCTGCAGCTCGCGCCGGGCCGTTTCCGTGATGCGGATCACGTCGCCATCGTACAGCGAAAGCGTTACGGGACCGCTGACCCAATCGATCTTGATCTCCCGAAGGTACTCTGCCTCCTCCGTGTACTCATACGGAATCTCATACGGCGTCATGCCCTCCGCCGTCCCCGCAATGAGATCGCCGAAGCCGAAGCCGGTCATAAGGCCGAACGCCAGCACGCCGACGGCAAAGACCGCGACGCACGCCAGCGCGACAATTTTCAAAACCGTTCCTGTTTTCATAAATCTGTCCAACCCTTTCCTTTTATTTCTTTTCCATTATTTTCTTCCGAGCACCGCGTGCAGGATGCCGGAGATGGCCGGCGCAGCGATGAAGAGAATCCATGTGATGTCCCAGCGCCCCGTCATAAAGCTCAGCAGGAAATAGACCGCGAGAACGATCAGCCAGAAAGCGGAATCGATCGCCCTGAGCAGCGGCGTGTGATCGCTGCCGCCTTTTTTGCGGTTGTACAGGTCGATGACCACCTCAGGCGGGTCGCTGCGCTTCGGGCTGGTGATGCCGTTCCAGATGATGAGTCCCGTCGCGATGCCGATGAACACAAACATACCCGCCACGCCGAACACCGCCATCATGTCTCCGTTGTGCGAATGGGTGCTCATCGCACCCAGCACGATGACCGGAATGACGCTGAAAATATACAGCATGACGGAGACGGCGATAATCGCGGCGCTGCGGCGGCGGAAATAGTACATCGCCGTATAGTACGAGGTACCCTCGGCGCCGCGCACCGGCTGCGGCTCCTCGCGGCGCATCTCCTCGAGAAGCTCCGAGATGTCGCCGATGCCGTAGATCGTGATGTTGTACGCGTCCTCCTCCGATTTGCCGGAGGCAACAAGGTCGTTGTATTTGTCCAGCAGGTTTTGGACGAGTTCCACCTTCATCTCATACGCACGCTGGGTATCCGGTGCGTCGCAGAAAAGCTCATCCACATAGGCTCTGATGTTATACTCCATACTGTTCTTCCCCTTTTCCTTTTTTATCGGATCAGCTGCTCGATGATGTTGCGGGAATACTCCCAGTCCGAAAGCAGCGTTTCGTAGTAGGCGCGCCCCGCGGAGGTGATGGAATAGTATCGCCGCCGTGCGCCCGTGTTTTCATCGCCCCAGTAGGACACGATGAAGCCGCTCTGCTCCAGCCGACGGAACGCCGTATACAGCGTCGCCTCTTTTAGCTCGTACTGCCCATTGGTGATCGTCTGGATCACGCGGTTGATGTTGTAGCCGTAGCTGTCGCCGTGCGTGAGCTGCGCCAGAATGATGGTATCCGTATGTCCGCGGATCAGATCTGCCGCAATCGCCATCAAATCCCTTCCTTTCTGCTTTCCGGATCACATAAAGTAGCTCCGAATCTTCATATACATAATACACGTATATACCTCATCTGTCAAGGTATATTTGAAAAATTTGTATGACTGTCAAATCAACGAAACAGACGGATGTCCAATACCGCATTAAAGCCAACCGCCGAAAACAACGGAAGCGTTCCGGAATGCCGAAAAATGCGGCCGGCAGAAGGTTTGTCCTCACTGCGCCAAACAGCATAAAGAGCGGCGCTGCTGCGGCCCACAGCCCAAGCGACCGGCAGACGTGCCGAAGCAGTCCGCCGGCAATCACCGGCGACAGGGGCACGACGGACAGCGGGACTGTCGCGGGTATCCCCATACAATACCGGACGTATTGTCAAGGAAGCACGTTATTTTTCGTGAGAATTGAACAGAAAAGGTGCAAAATGTGCGAATCGTGTATTTATTTATTGAAAGCGTGGACGAATTGTGCTATACTGTATCCGTTATATACCCATTTCAGGCAGGATTCGGCAAACAGCGTGCCAGACTGCCTGATCGAAAAAACGGAGATTCCGAAAAGGAGAACGCGCCATGCTTTGTCTGCCCGTCGTTTTTTTATGTAACGCCTTTCTTTTCCTTGCCATTCTGAACGGACGGTTCCGGATGCTTACCGGCCTGATCGTATCCGGCGCGGCGTATGTGCTGTCGCTCGTTTTGAATCTCTTCCTTTCCCCGGCCTTCAACGACACCACCGGCGTGATCGGAAACGGCATCAACGTCTTTCTTCTGCTCATCGCGGCGGTGTTTCTCTATACGAACAGCATCACACAGAAGATTTTCGTCGCTGTCCTGCTCATATCCAATTACAGCTTTCTGTATCCCCTCACCGAGCAACTTCTCGGCGTACTGCCCTTCGCGGCTTCGGGCTTCGCCGCTGTTCTGGTCGGTATTCTCGTTTATCTGTTCTTCTCTTTCCTCTCGCTCATCACCTTTGTGCGTCCGCTCCATTACTTTGCGAACCGCGGCATTTCGGTGCTTTCCATCGGCCTTTGCTGCGCGCAGGTACTCGCTCTGCTGGCGGCAAACGGCACGATCACGGACTTCTTCGGCGTGAAAACGTATGCCCCGCGTTTCTTCCTGACGGTATTTGTTTACCTCATGATCGCCTTTGCGGTGCGCGCTGCGTACAACGCTGCAAAATTCAAGGAACACGAATGCACGGTGGAACACCGCGACGCGCTGCTCCACGCTGAGGCAAACTATTTCAACGCGATGGTCGGCAATGTGACGAACGCCAAGACCGCGCGCGACCACCACAGCTTCATTCTCCATGAGATCTCCGATTACGCCCGGCGCGGCGACTGCGAGGGCGTGCTCAATACCATCGCCGACGAGGGCGATCTGCGCGACCCGCTGCTCGTGCAGTACAGCGAGAATCCTTACATCAACGCGGTCGTAGCCGCAAAGGCGGCCTACGCAAAGCACTGCGGCATCCGCCTTGAAAGCAACGTGGAGCTCGGTGCAACGCGGCTCAAAACCATTGAATTCTGTGTGCTTCTGAACGATATGCTCACCCATGCGATCGACTGCGCGGAACATTCGAGAGCGGAGGAAAAGCTCGTGCGCATGACAGTTCTGCCGGGCGAAGACCGCATCACCTTTGAAGCAGTCTATTCCGCCCCTGTCAAGGCCAAAAAGCGTGCGCCGCTGACCTCCAAATCCTTCAACGACATCCTCGCCTCTCTGCTGGAGCCGAAGAAAGAGGAGCAGCTCGGTCTCGAGGCCGTGCGCGGCATCATCGAGCGGTACAGCGGCGCCATGAATCTTTCTGCGGCAGGCAGCTCCGAGATCCTCCGCATTGCCATCAACAATTGAAAGGAAAACCAACCATGACCCAAGAGCCCTTATACAAGGAGGCCGCCGCGGCATACCCGTTCGGCGGCGAAATTCTGTCCATCGAGCCGTACGGCGGCGGACACATCAACGACACTTATCTCATTCGCTGCACCAGCGGCAATTACGTCCTGCAGCGCATCAACGGCTTTGTGTTTGCACATCCCGATGAAATCATGGAAAATATTCTCGGCGTAACGCACTTTATCGCGGACAAGCTTGCGGCGCACGGTGACGACCCGGCGCGCGGCACGCTGACCGTGGTCAAGACGACGGACGGCGCGGATTTTTATGTGGACAGCGAGGGCCATTACTGGCGCACGACGCTGAATATTGAGGATACGACCGCTTTTGAGTTTGCGGACTCCCCGGAGATGCTCGTGAAATCCGGCGCGGCATTCGGCACATTCCAGAGCATGCTTGCCGATTACCCGGCGGACACGCTGCACGAAACGATCCCGCATTTTCACGATACTCCCGCGCGCTACCACCAGCTCGAGGACGCCATCGCGGCGAATAAGGCCGGGCGTCTCAGCGAGGTCGGCCCGGAGCTCGAATTCGTCCGCGCGAGGAAGGCCGACTGCGCAATCCTGATGGATCTGCTGGAGAAGGGCGATCTGCCGCTCAAAGTCACACACAACGACACGAAAATGAGCAACGTGCTGATCGACAATGCGACTGGCGAGGCCGTCTGTGTCATCGATCTCGACACCGTCATGCCGGGCCTTACGGCGTTCGATTTCGGCGATTCCATCCGCGCGGGCGCTTCCACGGCCGCAGAGGACGAGGTGGATCTCACAAAGGTGCACTTCAGCCTGACGCTTTTTAAGGCTTATACCGAGGGCTTTCTGAGTGCAGCGGGCAAATCGCTCACCGAGACGGAGATCAAAACGCTGCCCGTCGGCGCGAAGCTGATGACGCTGGAGGTCGGCATGCGCTTCCTCGCCGACTATCTGAACGGCGACGTCTATTTCAAGACGAAGTACCCGCAGCACAACCTCGACCGTGCCCGCAACCAGTTCCACCTCGTGGAAGAGATGGAGCAGAAATGGGACGGCATGATGGAGATTGTCAGCGCGTATCTGTAAAACACCAAAAAATATGCCTGCGGCAGTTTGGTTGCCGCAGGCTTTCTTCATACCTTTTTCAAATGACTACGGTTCTGCGGTGGGCTCAGCGCCTGCCTCAACGTCCTCCGTCCAGACCGGTGTGCCGTCCACAATGCGCACCTCCATGCCGTCGTAAAGCGGCTGGTTTGCCGAAAGCGGCACGGCGAGCGGCCCGCGGATGCTCTCCGCAATCGGGACATAGATGCAGCGGTTGTCCACCGGCTCATAATCCTTGATGATCGTCTGACGCACGATATAGCGCATGCCCCACGGCCCGCGCTCGCGCACAACGGTGTACATCGTGTAGGTACCGCTGGTGTCGCGGGTCATCGATTTGCGCAGCACCATGCCGTTTTCGATCTTCGCGAGCGCCACGGCGGGCAGACGCTCCACATAGCCCGTCTGGCTGTATACGGTGGCGGCAAGCAGAATCAGCGCATACACGGCGGCGACGATGCACACGACCCGCCGCATCCGGCGGCGCGCGCCGGGCGCCTTCTCTGCCTTTGCTTTTCTGAAATGCATCACGGCGCCCCCTTTCACTTCATTTCGGAGAGCACGATGCCCTCCGAAAGCGACTCCTCCCCGAGCAGGAATACCACGAGCGCGGGGACGAAATAAAACACGGATACGGCGAAAAAGATGCCGGGATCCGCCTCCGCCACGGTTCCAAGGTACACGGAGAGCGGATTATCGAACGTCTCGTGGATGAACACAACCGCCTGATCGACGATGTTCCAATTATCGGCGAAAAGCAGCACGAGCATCGCCGCCACGGCGGAGCGCATATTCGGGCGCACGATACAGCGGTATGCCTGCATAGCGGTCGCGCCGTCGAGCGCGGCGGCCTCCATGCACGCGCGCGGAAAGCCCTTGAGCTGCTGCCGCACGAGGAACACGCCCAGCGGGTGGAACAGCGCGGGCAGAATGATCGCGAGATAGCTGTCCCGGATGTGCAGCCAGCCCGCGACGAGGAAGTTCGGCACCATCAAAAGCTGCGTGGGCATCAGAAGAATCACGATATACAGGAAGTAAAGCGCTTCCTTCCATTTCCAGTTGACATACTCAAAGCCGTACGCGGTCAGCGGCGCGAGCACCATCTGCCCCACAAGCACCGGCACGACGAGAATCAGCGAATTCCAGAACATGCGCAGGTACACGGGACTGTAAAACAGCAGCGTCTTGTACTGTGCGAGCGTCGGGTTTGACGGCAGCAGCGTGAAATGCACAAAATGCACGTCATTGTAGATAAAATCGTTCTGATTTGCCGCCGTGACGGCAGAGCCGTAGTGGCTGAGGATCTCCCTGCCCGACATCAGCGAATTAGACAGAATGAACAGCACCGGAAAAACGGCGACCGCCGCCGCGAGCGTGACGACCATAACCGGGAGTACGGAACGTTTTTTCACAGCGTTTCCCTCCCCTCAGTTATAGGCGTCGGTCAGCTTCTTCTGCACGCGGAACACAAGGAGCAAAAGGAGACTGACGGAGACGAACAGAATGTATGCGGCGCTCGAGAGCTTCTGCATGTTCAGCGCGTAGAACTGGTTGTTCATGTAGTGCTGGAGCATGTAGACCGACTCGCCCGGATACGCGCCGTACAGCATGTAGATTTCCTTAAAAACCTTGAACGAATTAACAATGGAGAGCAGAAGTACCACAAAGGTAGTCGGCATGAGGTACACCCATGTCACGCGCCAAAACTGCTGCCAGCCCCCCGCGCCCTCGATCGCTATCTGCTCGTAATACGTTTTGGGTATCAGATTCAGCCCGGACCAGAACAGCAGCACCGTGTAGCTGACATTCTTCCAGAGGAACATCACAACGACCGCCGCCATCGAGGTCTGCATCTGCGTTACCGTCTCGAGCGGCACGCCGCACATCAGAAGCACTTCGCTGGCCAGCCCGTTGGCACCGAACAGCACGCGCCAGAAATAGGCGATGGAGCCCGAGGGCACGACGAGCGGCATCAGAATCAAAATCGTCGCCAGAGGGCGAAAATGCGTGATCTTTTGCAGGAACACGGCGACGATCAGGCCGAGCGCCATGCCGAGCGGCACGGAGATCACCATGAACACGGCTGTATTCAGCGCCGCGCGCTGGAAAACCGGCTGGCTGAGCGTCGTCTGAAAATTCAGGAGGCCGACAAACTGCCGCTTCGCGCTGTTGTCCGTCACAGCGTAATAGAGCGAAAACGCGAACGGAATGCAGTAAAACACCAGCATGCCGAGCAGGCTGGGCACAAGGAACCAGCCGAAGGTATTTTTCTTCAAATTCATAAGGCCGCCTCCTTACTCCGCGTAATAGTCTGTCACCATGCGGTCGAGCTCTGCAGAGAACTGCTCCACGGTCGTCACCGGCGATTCGATGTATGCGAGCAGCGCGTCATACAGCAGCGTCTCCAGATCATTGTCGATCATAGTATCATACGCCCCGGCGCTTTCGATGTCATACAAAATGCGGTCGTTGATCTCGTCCGTGTAGAGCGTCTGGAAAAATTCGGAGCTCATGCGCGCCTTCCACGCCTTCGGGTAATACGCTTGACCGTAGATTGCACGGGTATAGAGCGGCGCGTATTTCTCAAAGTTTTTGCGGTTCACTGTGTAGGCACCGTTGCAGATGTCCACGGCGTTCGGCCCCTCGCTGTACAAACCCTTATACGATGGGTTTTCGACCTCCGCGATACAGAATTTCACAAATTCCCACGCGAGGTTCGGCTCCTTTGTGTTTCCCGCAATGCCGACGACGTCGGTCAAGTTGTAGAAAACTCTGCCCTCGCGGTCGGTGAGGTTCATCGGCTCGGTGGAATTCTCCGCCTTGTAGTTCGCCCAAGGCGCTGTGTAAAAATCGCCGTTCCAAATCGAGCTGAAGCAGCGCGCTCCGTAAAGCTGCTGAAACGCCTTCTTAACGTTCTCCGCCGCAATGCCGGCTTCCGCCGTTCCGTAAGGCAGGCTCTCCGGCACCGTGTTCAGCACCCAGTCGAGGTATTCGACGTTCTCCGGCGCGGAGAACGAGCTCGTGTGGTTCCCGCAGTCCACGCAGGCGGAAAAGAAACCGGTCAGCAGCCGACTGCGCACGCCTCCCTTCCAGCCGAAGTTCAGCCAGTTTTCCTCCACGAGTCCCTTTTCCACGCCCTCGGTGTACAGCTTGCCGAGCTCCTCGACGCTGATTTCCCGCTTTCCGGTCAAATCCACGCCCATTTCATCGAGAATATCGGTGCGTAGCCAGACCTTCGTGGTGAAAAAGCCGGTCGGAATCGCGTACAGACCATCCTGATACGCGTATGTATAGAGAATATTCTCGAAGTAATCCTCCGCAAGGAACTCCGGGTCGTTTTCCATGAACGGCTTCAGATTCAGCAGCGTGCCGTTGTCCGCCATTTTGGTGTAGTTTTCCAAAATCGACCAATCCAGCACATCGTAGCCTTCGCCGCCGGCGATCCCCAGCAGAATACGCTCGCGGTAAGCTTTCAAATCGTCTGCTGTTTTGACCTCCTGTGCGGGTATGGCGTCGATCTCCACCGTGACGTCCGGGTGCAGCGTTTGAAAGCGCTCTGCAAGGGAAGTCAGTCCGATCTCGTTGTACAGGCTGTAATCCTTGCCCGCCGCCACGCGCAGCGTACGCGAACCGCCGCTCGTCTCCGGCGCAGCGGACACCCCCTCGTTGATGTTCCGATCGTAGATCTCCGCTTCCGCCTTGCGCGCACACCCGAACAGGCTCAAAATCAGTCCCAAACACAAAAACAGGCAAATCCCCTTTTTCATCTCGACACCTCTGATTTTTTCTGTTTAAGTTTTCTATTCAAATTATACGCTGCGGCTTCACTTTTATCAAGTATCAAAGCAAATTTTTGCAATAAACTTGAAAGGAAAATGCAAAAAAGAGGAGCGGCGTACACCGTTCCCCCAAAACTGCGTGATTTGCTGTTTTTGAATTCTTTCATCTTGCCGAGCGCGCTCTGCACGGAGACGGCGGCGCACACCGGGAAACTGTTTGGGCTTACAAAAAAGCGAGAGCGGCTGCATTGCCGTTCCCGCTTTCTGTTTATTTGCCCTGCGTTTCCTGCTTCTTCTGCTTGAGCAGCGCATTAAAATCGGTGCTTGCGACCTTCTTCTCAAAATCGCTTTTGAACGCATCCATGACGACTTCGTATGCCGTTTTTTCATGTCATTCGGCATCAGGTAGGTCAAAAATTCTCGTTTTCTGAAAATCCCTAAGTTACACCCTCAAAGGTGGACGCTTGCTCTTGGTCTTTGATACTGTCCGATACGCTATAAGTTTTGGGCGGTAACGTCAGCTTTGGCAAATCCATGCTCTTTTTCCCCTCTCTTGTACTTTAATCCGTTAGTTCCTGCCGCTTTTAAACGCTTCCATCTCGACGAGCGCGCCGCCCATGAGGCGGGACTGCTCTGCCGCGAGGGCGATGAAGTGGCTTTCGAGTGAGTTTTCGAGCGTCGTGGTGCGCGCGGTCGCCTCGGTCTCGTTGATGAGCATATTGAGAAAATCGTCGACGATGCCGCTGTCGCCGCCGCCGTGCCCCTTAAGGTCGTTCGCGAGCTTCGCGACGTCGATGACCTCCTCCGGCTCGCCGAAGACGCGCACGTGGATCTGGTTCGAGAGCATATCGGCTTCGATCTCGCCGTTCGTGCCCATCGCCTTGAAGTAGCGGTAGCACTTCTCGGTGAACGCGCACATCGTGAAGCTCATCGTCGTGCCGTCGGTGAAAAGTAGGTTCGTCTGCTGGTGGTCGACGACGTTGTTGTCGCACAGATAGACACAGCGCCCGTACTGCCCGTTCCTCAGCGCCGCGTAGGTGCGCTCCTCGGTGGGGTTCACGCCGCAGGCGACACCCGCCATCCACGTGTTGCCGTGCCGGATGCCGGTCTTCGGGTCGGTGATGTAAATCTTCTCCGCGTCGAACTTGCAGCTCTCCTTGACCTTGCAGCCGCCGAGGCAGTACGGCGTGGCGCCCTCGGGCGCGCACTCCTTCTTGAACAGGTGCGTGTCGCCGATCGACGAAACCGCCTTGCAGGTTTTGCCGAGCAGCCACGTGTAGATATCCATATCGTGACAGCACTTCTGGAGAATCATCGGGCTGGTCTGGTCGCTGTTTCGCCAGTTGCCGCGGACGAACGAATGCGCCTGATGCCAGTAGCCGACGTTCTCATTCGCGCAGACAGAGACGACGTCGCCGATTCTGCCGCTGTCGAGGATGGATTTCAGCGTGTTGTAGAACGTCGTGTAGCGCAGGACGTGGCAGACGATGATCTTGCCTGGGCAGTGCTTTGCAACCTCGATGATGCGGCGGCACTCGTTCAAGTCGGGCGAGATGGGCTTTTCCATCAGGATGTTGTAGCCTTTTTCGAGCGCGGGGATCGCGTGCCCCACGTGCTGGCGGTCCATCGTGGAGACGACCATGACGTCCGCGAGCTTGTCGTGCGCGAGCATTTCCTCGGCACTCGCGAAGCAGTTTTCCTCGGGGATGTCGTACAGCTCCTTCGCCTTTTGCACCTTTTCGGGCTTTAAGTCCGCCACGGCGACGACCTTCATGCGGTCCGGGAAAAGCTTCTGCATTGAGGCGTACGTGCTGCCGCGATCGCCGAAGCCAGCGATGGCAAATGTGATGGGGGTTCTCATGAAAACGCATCCTTTCCGTTTCAAAATAAGTAAAAGGTGCAAGGCTGAGGCGCTGCCTCAGTCTTGCACCTCGTGATTACGGGTTTTAGCGGCTCTTTTCAAAGCGGTTGATCGCAGAGACGATGCCCTTGATCGAAGCCAGGCTGATGTTGTTGTCGACGCCGACGCCGTAGAGCGCCTCGCCGTCGCGCTCGAGGTGGATGTAGGAAACCGCCTTCGAATCCGCGCCGGTGGAGATCGCGTGCTCGCTGTAGGAGACAAACTTGTAATCGGAGACGCCGACGCTCTCGAGCGCCTTGAAGAACGCATCGATCGGGCCGTTGCCCTTGCCGCTGATGCGCTTTGCCTCGCCGTTGTGCTCGATGGTGCCCTCGAAGTCGACGACCACCTCGCCGTCCACGTCGTTTTCCTCAAACAGCTTGTACTTCTTGAGGTCGTACGGCGTCTTGACCTTGACGTACTCGCGCTCGAACAGCCCGAAGAGCTCCTCGGGGCTCATCTGACGACCGAGCTCGGCAGAGGCGCGCTTGACCTCCTCGCGGAAGCCCGGGCGCATTTCAACCGGCAGAACAAAGCCGAATTTGTCGCGGATTGTGGAAACGGCAGCGTTCACGCCGAAATCGGTCGAAGCGGCCGCGTTGCTCGCCTCGAACGCGGTCTTCTGGCGGAGCTTCAGCTTCTTCACCGCTTCCTCGCGCATCTTGTATTTCAAAATCTTGCCCGCGGCGTTCATCGGGAAGCCGTCGACGAAATCGACGTAGCGCGGCACCTTGTGCTTGGCCATATGGGTACGGACAAAGTCCTTGAGCTCCTCTTCGCTCGAGGTCTCGCCGTCCTTGAGGACGACGCACGCCATGATTTCCTCGCCGTACTGCTCATCCGGCACGCCGATGACCTGCACGTCCTTGACTTTCGGGTTCGTGTAGAGGAAATCCTCGATCTCCTTCGGGTAGATGTTCTCGCCGCCGCGGATGATCATATCCTTGATGCGTCCGGTGATGCGGTAGTTGCCGTCCGGCAATCTGCGCGCGAGGTCGCCCGTGTGGAGCCAGCCCTCGCTGTCGATGGCCGCGGCGGTCGCCTCGGGCATCTTGTAGTAGCCCTTCATGATGTTGTAGCCGCGCGCGACGAACTCGCCGTCCACGTTATCCGGCAGGTCTTCGTTCGTCTCCGGGTCGACGATCTTGCACTCGACGGCGAAGATCGGTCCGCCGACGGTCGCGACGCGCGTCTCGATGGAATCGGTCGTCTTGCTCATCGTGCAAGCCGGGGAAGCCTCGGTTTGCCCGTAGGTGATGACGATCTCGCTCATGTGCATCTTCTGCACGACGTCCTCCATGACCTTAACGGGGCACGGAGAGCCGGCCATGATGCCGGTGCGCATGTGGGAGAAGTCGGTCTTTTCGAAGTCAGGATGCTCGAGCATCGCGATGAACATCGTCGGCACGCCGTGGAACGCCGTGATCTTCTCCTGATTGATGCAGTGCAGACCCTTGCGCGGCGAGAACGCCGTGATCGGGGACATCGTGGTGCCATGCGTCATGGACGCGGTCATCGCGAGCACCATGCCGAAGCAATGGAACATCGGCACCTGAATCATCATGCGGTCGGCGGTGGAGAGGTCCATGCAGTCGCCGATCGCCTTGCCGTTGTTGACGACATTGTAGTGCGTGAGCATAACGCCCTTCGGGAAGCCCGTCGTGCCGGAGGTGTACTGCATGTTGCAGACGTCGTTCTTGTCAATACGCGAGCGGCGCGCCTCGACCTCGCTCTGCGGCACGGTATCGCTCAGTGCGATGGCTTCCTCCCACGAATAGCAGCCCTTCTGCGAGCTCTCCGTCGTGATGATGTTGCGCAGGACGGGCAAGCGCTTCGAGCGGAGCTGGCCCGGCGCGCATGTCTCGAGCTCGGGGCAGAGCTCCTTGATGATGGAGACATAGTCGCTGTCCTTGTAGCCGTCGACCATGACAAGCGTATGCGTATCGGACTGGCGGAGCAGATACTCCGCCTCGTGAATTTTATAAGCCGTATTGACGGTGACGAGCACCGCGCCGATCTTCGTTGTCGCCCAGAACGTGATGTACCACTGCGGCACGTTCGTCGCCCAGATCGCCACGTGGTCGCCCTTCTTGACGCCCATCGCGATCAGCGAGCGCGCGAAGGTATCGACGTCATCGCGGAACTCCTTGTATGTACGCGTGTAGTCCAGCTCCGTGTAGCGGAAGCAGGGCTGATCCGGGAACTTCTCGACCATCTTGTCGAGGACATCCGGGAAGGTGAGGTCGATGAGCGTCTCCTTCGGCCAGATATACTCGCCGGTGCCCGCGCGGTTCTTCTGCAGCGGGGCTTCTGCGGAACGCTCGTCGAGGTAATCGCGCATATAGTTTGCAAAGCGCGGGAACACTACGCCGGCGTCGGAAAGCTCGCTCGACCAGCGCTTGACCCACTCGAGGGAAACGTAGCCGTCGTAGCCGATGCCGAGCAGCGCGTCAAACATCTTGTGCAGCGGCAGATCGCCGTCGCCCATCAGGCGGTATTCGAGCTCGCCGTTAACAATGGTGCTGTCCTTCACGTGGACGTGACGGATGTAATCGCCGAGGTTCGCGACCGTCTCCTCCGGCGCCTCGCCCATGTAACGGTACGGATGATGCATGTCCCACAGCGCGGCAACGCCCTTGCAGTTGACGGCGTCGAGCAGTCTTCTCAGACGCTTTGTATCGGCGTAAACGCCGTTCGTTTCGACCAGCAGCGTGACGCCGAAGCCCTCGGCGATAACGCCAAGCACGTGCAGCACGTCCGCAACGTAATTGTCGTCCACATCGCCCTCCGCTTCGGGATGGAGATCGGCGAGCACGCGGATGTACGGCGTGCCGAGCTTCTGCGCAAGCACGATGTACTGGGTGATCTCTACGATGTTCTGGTTGTGGTTTTCCTTCAGCTTCAAGCCGCAGCCAGAGGCCAGGCAGGGAATTTCAAGACCGAGTTCCTTTAGCTTTTTCACTGTTAGCGGGAGCTGGCTGTCTGTAAAGGGTCTTGCCTTCACGGCAAAAATATCGTCGCCTAGTCCGCGTACCTCGATGCCGTCAAAATGCAGATCCTTAGCCATCGAGTAGATGTCCGTCCATGAATAGTCCGGACACGCCAGTGTTGAAAAGCTGATTTTCATGGTGGGTTTGTCATTCCTTTTCTGAAAGATTCTGGGGCGGCCCCTTCGTTTTGTGTTCTCAGTGACTGAGCCGTCATTAAGAGCCATTATACTATAATTCGAGGTAAAATTGCAACCCTCAGTTTGTGAATTTTCATTGATCCCGCATTTCAATACACTTTACACCCTTGACTTTAGTAAAAAGATATAGGAAAAAACTATAAAAGCAGGGGGACGTCTTTCGGTGCGTCTCCCTGCTTTTTGTTTGTGGCTCTGCAATGCCGTATGTGTTTTTAATAATGCCGATCCTCAAGCGGGACGTAGATCTGATTGGTCGGAAGCGCGCGATAGGCGGGGCGGATGATCCTGCCGCCGGTGGTGAGCTCCTCGATGCGGTGCGCGCACCAGCCCGCGATGCGGGACACAGCGAACATCGGCGTGAAGAGATCCTCCGGAATGCCGAGCATCTCATAGACAAGCCCGGAATAGAAATCGACGTTCGCGCATATAACTTTCTTGTTCCCGGTCACCTTTTTGAACGCCGCGGGCGCAAGCTTTTCGATACGCTCATACAGTGCGAACTTGTCGCCGAAGCCCTTCTTTTCGGCAAGGACGCGCGCCTGCTTCTTCAGCTCGACCGCGCGCGGGTCGGACAGCGTGTAGATCGCGTGGCCGACGCCGTAGATCAGGCCGCTTTTGTCGCCCACCTCACGGCGCAGGATGCGCTCCAGATACGCTTCAACCTCGTCCTCGCTGTCCCAGTGCTGCACGTTCTGCATGATGTCGTCCATCATCTGGCGCACCTTGTGGTTCGCGCCGCCGTGGCGGAAGCCTTTCAGAGAGCCGATCGCCGCCGCGATCGTGGAATAAATATCGGTGTGTGCCGAGGACAGCACGCGGGCGGTAAACGTCGAGTTGTTGCCGCCGCCGTGCTCCGCGTGGAGCACCATGCACAGGTCGAGCAGCTCCGCCTCCTCGCGCGTGAAGCTGCGGTCCTCGCGCAGCGCGTTCAGAATCGCCTCCGCCGTCTTGTGCTGCGGCTCAAACGGGTGGAAGAACATCGTCTGCTTATCGAAATGGCGGCGCTTCACCTGATAGGCGTACGTCATGATCGCCGGCATCCGCGCGATCAGAGAGATGCTCTGGCGCATATTGTTCTCGAGCGAGAGGTCATCCGGGTCGTCATCGTAGGAATAGAGCGTCAGAACGGCGCGGGCGAGCTTGTTCATCACGTCGCGCGAAGGGTTCTTCATGATAACGTCCTCGGGAAAGTACTCGGGCAGCTCGCGGTTCTCATAAAGGAGCTGGCAGATGCGGTTGTACTGGCGCTTATCCGGCAGCTTGCCGAAAATCAGCAGCCATACGACTTCCTCATAGGCAAAGCGGCCCTCGCTCCGGCAGCCGTTGATGATATCTTCGACATTCATGCCGCGGTATGTCAGGCGCCCCTTATCCGGCACCTTGTCTCCGTCGTCGATCAAATAGCCGTGTACATTACACACGTGCGTCAGTCCGGCCATCACGCCGGTACCATCCTGATTGCGCAGGCCGCGCTTGACGCGGAAATATTCGTATTCATCTTTGGAGATCACGTTGTTTGCGCGGTATTCCGCGCAAAGCTCGCTGACGGTTGTGCTCGTCTCACTCTCGTTGATCAATCTCTGCACATTGCTCACCCTTTCCAAATCGTGCAATTTCGCGTGTTGCTCCCATTGTATCGCAACACATCGTTTCCGTCAAGCATTTTGCATAATTTCGATTCCAAACTTTCATTTTTCCGAAACGTCCCTCACAGCACAAATAAGCTCGCACAACGATTCAATATAATTTATTTATAATAATTTTGCTGTTGAAAAAGACAAGGGAGGCAGAAACATGAAACCCGTACTCCGTCGCATTCTGCTGCTCACCGCAGCGGTTTATCTGATTCTCGGCCTCAGTCCGCTCGCCCTGCGTTTTGCGGTATCCGGACACGCGGAACCGCCGCCCGCTGCCTCCCCCTCGCCCGCCGCAGACGAAAGCCCCGATGCCGTGCAGACCGGCACTTTCCGCATCCTCGACACCGGCACCGGTGAGATCCTCACGGTCTCCGACGCAGACTTCCTGCGCGGCGCGCTGCCCTGTGAAATGCCCCTGAATGCGCCGGACGAAGCCCTTAAGGCACAGCTTGTGGCGATCTATACGGTATACAGCCGCAAGCGCCTGCAGAATACGGATGCGGCGTACGACTTTACCTGCGACAGCGGAAATCGGCAGATTTATATGACGGAGGACGATCGCGCTGCATCATTCGGAGAAGCTTGGGATGACGCGCGCGAACGGCTGGATACGCTCTGCGCGTCTGTCGCCGGCCAGCGCCTGCTCTATGACGGCGAGCCGATCGAATCCACCTTTTTCGCAATCTCGGCGGGCTGCACACAGCCCTTTGAAAATGTGTGGTCGGAAAACAGCTATCCGTACCTCACCGCCGTGGCATGCCCGTCTGACATGCTGTACGACGGCTACAAGGCGACCGAATCGTTCACGCCCGACGAGGTGCGCGCGGCTTTCCCGGACGTCGACTGTACGGACGCCCCCGAAACGTGGTTTGCAGACGCGCGTTACTATGAGAGCGGTTATGTGGAAAGCATCGCGCTCTGCGGCACGACGCTCTCCGGCACCGACGTGCGCAGAGCGCTCGGCCTACGCAGCGCAAGCTTCACCGTCGCGTATGACGGGGAGTCCTTCACCTTCACGACGCTTGGCTGGGGACACGGTGTCGGCATGAGCCAGGCCGGCGCAATCTACATGGCGGAAAACGGCGCGGATTACAGGGAAATTCTCGCCTATTTCTATCCCGGCGCGGAGCTGGGATAACAAAAAGAGGCCCCCGCAGGGAGCGCTCCAATAAAACAGCATAACAAAACGGGAAGCACATGACTTAAATCATGGCGCTTCCCGTTTTTTCATAATAGCAGGGTTTGGGGAAGGTACTCCCCAACAAGATTCCATGGGAGCGAAATTTGGTTCCATGGTAGAATCTTGCTCTTACGCTCACTCAAAACTTAGCATACATACTTCATCTTTCCTCACAACATTGACACGCCGCAAAAATAATCATTTTGTCAATCGTCCAACCATTCAATTTCCCTTTCGATATCCCAGAAGGACTTACCGTTGAAAATCTCAGCATTTTCGAACTCCTCAACAGGGTATTCGCCGTTATCCGAAATCATGCGCCATTCAAAATCCACCTCTGGATTCTCAATTACATAGAGTTCAAGCATCGGCTTCCCATCAACACAGTACCCCTGTAAAAAATACTTGTTGCCGTCATAGAGGAAAAATCGCTCATCCCCGTAATGGAGTCCATCGATAAACTCGTTCACATCGCCATTTATCATTGCAGCTTTACCCCTTTCAGATATTTCTTGAATTGCTTAATCTCATCCACCGTCAGCAGACGGGGAGAGCGATCTTTGAAATTATCACGCTTGTACTCGTGAATATGCAACACATTATCCCGTCTATTTCCACCATTGAGCGCAGGCTCCGGATGGTAAGCAATTTCCTTCACCAAATAGTGATCCTTGTCGTATATCCGCATCTCATGGAATGTCCCATCCGGCTTCAGCTTTATGTAAGCGCTGCTGGAATGCGCTTCCTCTGGAAGTCCATGTTTACCATTTACACCAACCAAAACTTTTACACCCTCAATGGTGTCAACCGTCTGATAGCTGTATGGAACAGGATTTCCTGCCGCAAAAGTTCCTCTACCACCCATATCAGCGCACCACCTTTCGGGATGCCCGATAATCCACCTTGACAATGTTGCCCTCCATTTCAGGGAGCGGATCGCCAAAGCAGACGATGGCTTCGGGATTCACCTTGTCCAGCATCACATCATAGCCACGCATAAATTGCAGCTTCGACCGCTTACAGCCAAGGGTGCTAACCGCAACAATGGCATTCTGCTCCACACCGTCAAAGCAAAAGTCAAAGCTTCGGGGTGTACTCCAACTGATCGTTGGAATGACCGTCAGGCCATTGTCCTGCCAATATGCACCGACCCAGCGGTTTTTGGCAACACTTTCAAGCTGCCGCCATAAGTCCATATCGGCGTATGTAGAAAAGTCCGGCGTAAGCAAGAACGCATATTGACCGTATTTTTCCAATGTGCGCTTCGGGTTGGTATAAATGCCCTCGAATCTGTAATCGTCCACGAAGAAATGAACACCATTGGCACGATTAAGATCGTTGTCCTTGCTTCGTGTATCAGAGCAAGCAATCAGGGAGATTGCTGATATGTCAATCTCTTGCTTGCGGACAAGGGGAATATTCCACCGCCCCTGTCCCTCATAGGAATTCCGCATAAAAAGCGGATTTGCCCTCATATTTTTACCAGTCATAAGTTATTTTAGCTCCATTTCTGCGACAAATGCCGTCTTTTGTTTGTTCTGCCCATAGACTTCTGTTGCAGAATATGCTAAAATAATTGTGTCCGTTTGGATATGTTTAGCATATTCCACACGAGAACACATTTGTTTGCTGCGCCAACAGCTTACAGATGTGTTTTTGTTTTTACCCTCAATAGAACCACCTCCCATCATGATACACTTTGAAACAGGTTCAAGAGTGTTAGTTCATACTTGGTATACTCCGATGAGCCATATTGCAGCCATTTCTGATAATAGGAGTAAGCATAGCAAGCAGCCTCAAAACTCACTTCAAAAATATCAGCAATATCCATTGGGTTATCCAGTTTCAACTTGTGTACGAGCACAGGGGGAACAAGTGCGTATTTTGCAAAGAATTTCACTTCCTTTTCTGCCAGTTCACTATCCTCGCTGTGATCTAAAACGATATGACCTATTTCATGCATGATTGTATTGTTGATACGGCCATATTCTTTTTTATCGTTATAATAGATGTACCATTCTCCGATATTCTTCTCTACCGAAAATCCGTCCTCACTCTTTTTCAAGAGTAGCCAACGCTTACCTTCCGGTATAGCTGAATAAGGAATGATCTTAACGCCCATCTTTGTTGCAAGTTCAAAACCATTAACGGGCACACAGGAAACATCGTATTTTACGAAAATATCGACAATGCTCCGCTTGATCTCCTCATATCTTGCATGTGATAAAGAAATTCCCAATATTACTCCTCCCCGAACAATGCGTTAATCAATTCTCTTTTTTCCTGCTCAGTCATGGAAGATGCGTTTCGTGCAATCAGACGGCGAATTCTGGGATGGTCGAATTCTTCACATTCAATACCAAGCAAGAAATCCGATGTGGTATGAAGAGCAGTGGCGATGTTCGCCAATGCATCCGGTTTTGGCTCCCTATCACCAGAAATGTATCTGGACATCACTGCCTCTGTTACTCCTATGCGTCCTGCTAATTCTTTCTGTGTCATTCCACGTTTTTGCAAAGTTTCGGTTATGCGTGAACCTAATTCCTTTCCCATAGTGGCACTCCTTTCTGCGCTATCTTCGAATTGTCACGATTATTATACCCGCAACTTACCAAAATGTCAAGATATATTGCCACATCAAAGGTTCGGCTTGCTCATCTGACTTTGTCAAACAAAAAGGCGATACCTGGTAATGAAAACCAAGTATCGCCTTTTTATCGCACTCCTGTACGGCAGCTACACTATACCGGTAATGCTCTCATACTGTTTTATTGGAAGCCCCCGCACAGGAGCCTCTTCTATTCTGAATTTCTATATCATTTCGCCTTAAACTTCAAAATGCGGAGCGTGTTGAGGACGGTCAGGGCGGTCACGCCGACGTCGGCGAAAACACCGACCCACATCGGCACAAAGCCGAACGGCGTGCAGAAAATCACAGCCGCCTTGACGGCAAGCGCAAAGCCAATATTGAAGCGGATGACGCGCATACAGCGCCGCGCAAGACGGATCGCACGCGGGAGCAGCGAGAGGTTGCCGCCGGAAAGCACAGCGTCCGCCGTTTCGATTGCCGCCTGCGAGCCGAGGCCGATCGCCACGCCGCAGTCCGATGCCGCGAGCACCGGCGCGTCATTGACGCCGTCGCCGACAAACACGCGCACCCCCTGCATCTTTTCAACCTCTGACGCCTTATCCTGCGGCAGCAGCCCGGCGCGGTATTCGGTGATGCCCACCTGCGCAGAGACCGCCTTGGCCGCCGCTTCGTTGTCACCCGTCAGCATCACGACATGCTCGACGCCGCTCGCACGCAGCGCGGCGACCGCCTCCTTGGAATCGGGCTTTACGGTGTCCGTGAGGGTAATCGCGCCCACAGCCCGTCCATCCGCCGCGATCGCCACGGTGCATTCCGGCAGATTGGAAACGTCGACACCATTTTCCGCAAGGAAGCTCCGGCGCCCGGCAAAAACGGTTTTACCCCCGATCACCGCGCGGATGCCGCGTCCTGCGATTTCGTTGATCTCGTCGGCCTGCGGCGCTTCACCCGCTGCCTCGCGGATCGCCTTTGCAACCGGATGCGTGGAAAGCGCTTCGGCCGAAGCTGCGAGCTTCAAAAGCGCCTGTTCCGAAACACCGTCCACCGTCCAAATTTCGGAGACGGAGAGCGTACCGGTCGTGATGGTTCCGGTCTTATCGAGCACGACCGTTTCGGTTTTCGCGAGCGCTTCAAGATACTTGCCGCCCTTGACAAGCATACCGTTCGCGGATTCCACACCGATGCCCGCAAAGAAGCCGAGCGGTACGGAGATCACAAGCGCGCACGGACAGGACGCAACGAGCATCACGAGCGCGCGGTACAGCCAGATTTGAAAGACACCGAGCCCGAAGAGCGGCGGCAGCACCGCCACCAGAACCGCCAGCACCAGCACAATCGGCGTATAAACGCGCGCAAAGCGCGTGATGAGCTTTTCCGCGCTGCCCTTGCGTGCGGAAGATTCTTCAATCATACGGAGAATACGGCTCGCGGTGGAATCCTCAAATGCGCTCATAACCTCGAGCGTCAGCTTGGCGCTGCCGTTCACACCGCCGGAAAGCACGCTGTCTCCCGGTGCAACCTCCACTGGCACGCTTTCGCCGGTCAGCGCCGCATTGTCGATGTACGAACTGCCCGTCGTGATGACGCCGTCGAGCGGGATGCGTTCAAACGGGTGGACGACAACCGTCTCGCCGACCGCCACCTCAGACGGCGAAACCGTCTGCTCCGCGCCTTCACGCAGGACACGCGCCGTATCGGGCCGCATCTCGGTCAGTGCCGCGATGCTCCGGCGCGACCGGTGCTCCGCGATCTCCTCGGCCATCTCGCCGATGTTGAAGAGGATTGCGACCGCCGCCGCCTCGCCGAATTCACCGAGGCAGAACGCCGTGACAATCGCGATGGACATCAGAACGTTTTCGGTGAAATTGAGCTTCACAAGATTTTTCACACCGTCCAGAAAAACGTCATAACCCGCAAGCACCGCCGCCAGGCCATGCACCACCGCTGCCGCCCAGATCGGCAGATGCAGCACATGCTCGAAGATCAGGCCGACCGCAAAAAGCGCGACGGCAACCGGAAGTACCCATTTGGGCGCCTCCTCGTCGTGGTGGTGGTCGTGTCCGCACGCGCAGCCGCCTTCATGGTCATGATCGTGGTCGTGTCCGCACGCGCAGCCATCTTTATGGTCATGATTGTGATCATGGTGCTCGTGTTCACAGCAGGCCTGTCTATGGCCGTGATGGTCATGATGTTCGTGTTCCTCATGCTCATGCGCGCAGCAGGCGCATGTCTTGTTCTCCTTTGCCATATCCTTCAACCCTTTCGCAATATATGTTCATTTATTCATATCTCAAACAAAAGAATGCGCCTTGCGGCTCATTCTGAAATATGCTCAAGCCCCATCAGGTAGATTTCACGCACATGCGCATCATCCAGCGAATAATACGACTGCTTGCCGTCGCGCTTGACCTTGACAAGATGCGCATTGCGAAGCAACCGGAGCTGGTGGGAGATCGCCGACTGCCCCATTTCGAGCAGCTCTGCGATTTCGCAGACACACAGTTCCTTCTGAAACAGCACGCACATGATCCGAATGCGTGTCGTATCGCCGAACACCTTGAACAGCTCCGCGAGCTGGAACAGCGTGTCGAGCGGCGGAATTTCCGCTTTCACCGCATTCAAATCGCCGTGCGCATGATCGCCCGGACAGAGTACCTCTTTTTTTTCTTTTTCTTTCTTTCCGGACTTTGCCTTTTCCTTATCCTTTTTCGCCATGTCCTTTTCCTCCTATCCGGAACGCGGCAATCTGCTTTTTCAATCTTATACAAATGAACAACTATTCATTTGTTAATTTGATTATAGCACGTTTTTTTCGCCTGTCAAGACTTATTTCCCGATCTTACCATCCTTTTTTGTTTTGCACAGCACATCACACAGCGCCTCACAGCCGCGCAGAACGTCCCGGTACGTCTCGTCGAAATCCCCGGTGTACCACGGGTCGGCGATGCTCCGCCGTTCGCCTGCAAACTCCAGCAGCAGGCGTACCTTGTTTGCCGGGTCACCGCCTGTAATGCGCTCGATGCCGCGCAAATTGGACGTATCCATCGCGATCAGATATGATGGTGAATCCCAGCGTTCTATCGCAAAGGTTATCGGCGCCAAGTCTCAGAGCAGTGTAGAAAGCAAAATCGGGCGTATGCGCCGTATTCTGCAGCAGTATGTAACCCGCGAAGATATTCTCGGTTAAGCCCATTTCCTCTTTCCAATCGGCAGCGGTTCACATGTGGTTCCGCTGCTGAAACACTATTGACAGTATCCACTATATTTATACAAAGAACGCCTCACTACCGGTTTTTTACCAGCAGTGAGGCGCTACCATTAACATACATTTGATTATTTTGAAATCGCACCCCATCAACAAACAACGTATTTACCTGACAGAAGGCCCAGAGGGGTTTGCCATCGAGCGTCGTGGCCGCCACAGTACCAACAGGTCGAAGGAACTTCCGAAAAAAGTGGAGGAAGATCTGTTGGCTGAAGTACAGCGGCTGCGAGCGGAGAACGAATACCTAAAAAACTTACAAGCCTTGGTTTTGGAAGACGAGCGGCGCCAGCACAAAAAACGCAGGTAGTTCAAAAGCTAAGGCAAAGACATTCTCTTGATCCTCAGAAGACGGATGATGCCCTCTATGTTTCGTCCTATGGATGTGCTGCCAGTGATGCCGCAGCGAAGGAATTTGAGTGGACAAGAAACCTTGCAGTCCAACAAGGAATGCAGATGCCAAAGGTGATCGCTCGACACCTCATTCAGTCATTTGATGTGGGAGAAGTTTCACCGGAACAAGCTCATAAGATCGGCAAACAATTCGTTGATGAATGGCTCAAAGGCAGGTACGAATATGTGATCGCAACCCACATAGACAAGGGGCATTGTCATAATCATATTATCTTCAATGCCGTCAACTATGTGGACTTCCATGCGTACCGGAGCAATAAGCAACCTTGCATGATGGATCTTCCCATTGGTCAGATAGCAGCATAAAGGCGGTGGCGGGAACCTCCCGTCACCGCCGCCCTGCTTGCAGGGCATCGAAGCTTGCTCTGGAAGCAGCATCCTGCCGGCTGCTGGTCAATCCGTACCGGCACGGACAAAGGGCTGCTCCTCATCGAACAGGGTATCGACCAGTACCATATCGTTACCGTTGACGGATACCCCATATTCCGCCTCAGTGCCGTCTTCATAGGTCAGATAAAGAACACCGTCTGTCACAATGTAGGTGAAGGGACACTGCTCGACGATCATATCGTGGACACCGGTGAGGTCCTCGTTGAAGGTAATGTGATCGGGCCAATCGTCGGTACGGTCCCAGCTGCCGATCATCTCTGCCATAAGCGCCTTGTCGGCGGCAGAAGCGGCTTCTGCGGCAGCGGCCGCGGCGGCAGCTTCGGCTTCGGCTGCGGCTTCTGCCGCGTCATAGAGAGACTGCAGATCGAAGCACGCGCCCAGGCACAGCTTAGAGTTCGGATTCTCAATGACGGCCTCCACGGGACTCTTGGTCCTGGGATAGAACAATGCGCAGCACTCCACCGTTTCACCGGGGGCCAAATTATAGTCATCGTACGCCTCGTTGTCGGCTCTGACATCCCCGTCAGCGACATCAAAGTAGTTGGCATAGTGCAGGCTCACGCCGTCCTGAAACAGTATCACGTCGATCAGCATAGCAGCAGTTCTTTCTTCCTCGCCCTTATTGGTAACGGTAAGGTTTACCCGAACCAGATCTCTGCCGTCACGATCCTTGGTCAGTTCAATGCCGTTGATGGAGGTCTCGCTGTCCACAGGGAAATCGAATTGGCCGGAAGCAGACATGCCGGAAGTATAGGTGGGGTCGGTGATGGCGGGCAGCTCAAAGGGTTCCGGTGCGCCCATGAGATTGTTGGGATCGATCTCAAACTCAAAAGGTTCCACATCATTTTCGCTGTACATCCAACTGCCGACCATAACGAAGCAGGATACCTTGACAACGCCGCCGTTGGGATTCCAGCGAATATTGATGGTGTTCCGGTTTGTGCAGCCGGGCTGGACATACAGTGTGCGGTTCAGATCCTCAGGAATCGCGTCCTCATCATCGTTCCTGAAATCGTAGGTTTTGCATTCCTCCCCGTCCTGGGTAATGCTGAGGAAATTCAGGACATAGCCGGGAGCATGACCGTTGGCGGTATCGTCGGTATTGGTGTAGTCGTAGTAGATACGCAGCAGGTCTTCGCCACTGTCATTGCTGGTAGCTTCCGCGCCTACGATCTTGATCCGGGCGTTGCCGTACTGGGTAAACGTGTGGGTTAACGCAGTATCTTCCGTTTCTTCGTCCGTGGGTTCGGCAGTAGCAGCGCTGTCGGAAGTCTCCGGCTGATTAGAGGTTTCCGGCTGATTGGAAGTCTCCGGCTGATCGGCATCTTTTCCTCCGCAGGCAGCCATGGACAGAACCATAACAAGCACCAGCAGCAAAGCAATTGTTTTCTTCATATTCCTTCCTCCTTCGGGAACCGTCATCATTCGATTCTGGCTTCTGCTTCATCAGCAAGACGGCTGTACTGGGCAAGACCGCTGGTTGCGGCATCGTCCACCTTGTTCATTGCGTCAGCCACTTTGGCCGCGGCATCTTCGGGAATCTCTCCGTTCTTCGCGGCCTTGATGGCCGCGCCGAACATACTGCCCACAGCCTTCAGCGCTTCGCCTTCCCGCTTCTGCTGCGTGGAAGGACCGAACTGGAACATACCCTTGGTATCATCATTTACACCGAAAATGTGATCAAAATGCCGGATAATGTTTTCCGCATAGCGTGTCACATCTTTCTCATCAAGCCGGATGGTAATCTCCCCGGAAACATAGGGGTGCGCTCTCAGACCATTGGGGATCTGGTTGGGATTCATCTGCTCTCCCACCAGAGTGATTTTCACGCCGCCCTCTTTGAATTCCTTCTCCTTGCCTTTTTCGGCAGGCTCCGTTTCGATTCTGTAAAGCTCGTACTTGGCTACCTGGTCATAGCGGAACAGTTCCTTGGGATACTTGCTGTCTTTGTCGCTGTTATAGACCCGGAACATGCCAACCTCATCATAGAAGATGATGCCTTGCCTGCTGGCGCTGGGGAGACGGTAGCCCTTCAGCGTGCTGAGAGATTCCACCAGCTTGCCCTGGCGCTTCATGTACTCCATGTGTCCCAGCAGCTCGTCCTTGGTATAACGGTATACCTGGAGATACTGGGAACAGCCGCGTCTGCAATCGTGGCAGATGAACTCATCGTTCTTGATTTTGTCGCGCTGCAGCATGCCCACTTCCTTGCCGCAGAAAGCACAGGTCTGCTTACCGAATTTCTTCTTGAACCAATCGCCAATACTCATAATAATACCTCCGTTTCAGAATGTTAAATAGACAACATCTTCTTTATTTCCAGGGATATGCATGAGATCAATCCATCGGATTGACTCTCCCCGGTATTCGATTATGACTGCCGCACGCCTGATCTAAAATCAGTTCAGCCGGAACAGAAGGAATTCATCTGGGTCCAGGTCGGTAATGTAAGAACCGTCCGGCCACTCCAAACGGCTATTCGCCATGCTCACCACACAGCCGTCGTAGCCGACGGGCACCAGGAACTCCTCGACAATGGTGAATTTGCACTCATGGTTTCCGTACTCGTCCTCATACCAATCACTCCAGGTGCCAGCTTGATCGAAATAATAGGCATCCATCTCCTGACCGTTATGGATGACGGTATACCGGTACTGACTGTAAGTATCCGTTTCTTCGACCAGCTCAGCGGTATCGTCCAGGAGCTTTGTGTTGTAACAGTCCAGTGATTTACAGCTTGCTTCCACAGCTCTGGCAGAACTTGCCGCCCTCATAAGGTGCGCCGCAGTTGGGGCAGAATTTGGGCTTGGGTGCTTCCTGTACAGGTGCAGCAGCAAAGACCGGGGCAGGCTGCGCGCCGCGCTTGCCGTCTTCCACGGCCTGCTCGATCTTTTGACAGATGGCGGCGCATTCCGCATAGCGACGTCTCTCAGAGAAGTTTCCAAGCGTGTCGGCCTGCGCGCCCCGGGTGTTGATCCCGGCGCCCTGCAAAACACCTGCCAGAACCGCGCCGCCGATTCCGCCGCCCACATCTCCCTCGGTCTCCAGAACGATGTCGCTGCTGTTAATCCGGAACTTGATTTCATGGAAATAAGGGTTGTTGCGAATCTCCATCCTGATATAGAAATCATGATGGTGCTTGTATCTGGGCGGGCGGTAGCTGACCGTCTGGCCCTCGCTGTTGCGGTATTTAATTTCCTCGTGCCGCTCATCCACATCGGTAATGCAGGAAACAACGTCTTTGAAGGAAATAATATCGGGGTTCACTGCCTTGTAGTCGGACTGATTGGTCACAAAGAAGCGGGTAGGAACGCCATTGACTTCTTCAATGTACATGATGTACTCGTTCTTACCGAGCTGCCTGGAAATCCTGAAGCGCTCCAGTTCCTTTGCATTCTGCTGCCGGTATGCAATCTGCTCCTTGATCTCCGCCACGGTCGTATGTCTGCGATCTTCAAACCAGGGAGAAAGGAGCTTCAGGCAATCCTTGCAGATCTCGCCGTCTTCCAGCTTTTTATAGCCAAACATCCCCACTTCTTTGCCGCAGATTTCACAATCCTGCTTCTTAAATCTGTCAAACAAACCCATAATTGATTTCTCCTTTTCTCATTTCAGATTGCAGCTTCCGGCGGATCGGTCAGCACGCGAAACCCGTTTCTTCCGCCCATCCCCGCCGTCCTGCTTACAACGCATCGATCACCGCTGAAAGATAAGTGGAAGAAACGGAGCCGTAGATGAAATTGTCGATCAGCCCGTCCTTCTTCGCCTGACGCACCTTGTCCGCCAGCTTCTTTTCGGTGTTCTCATCCACTACCAGTACAATTTTGCAGTTCGGATTCTGTGCTTTCACTTCACCTCGAATCTTCATGCGTTCCTCCAGCTTCCACGGCGTGTAGGCTGTGGCCTCCATGATCAGAATATTCGCTTGTGTAAAAGCGCATAGATCCGTGGTTTTGTCAGGGCTTTCACTTTGGTATACATCAAAGTCCGAATCAAATTTTTGCAGAGCCGTTGCAATGGCGTCGGCAAATAAAGCATTTTGCATATCAACAACAACTCTCCGCATTTGCATCACCTCCGTTCAGAATGTAAAATTGACAACACAGATTTGTATCGTGATCATTATACTGGCTTTTTTTCGATCGCGCCCTGTCCCTAAGTACAGGTTCGGGCACTATTTTTCGGAAAAAGTTGCAAAAATACCCGGCTATTTCTCCTGTCTGCGCAGCACATTCAAATATGATAACTGTCTATTCTGCCTGTTCCAACCTTCCATCAAGGTCGAAGTCCACAATCGTCTGATTTTCCGAAACCATTGCATAAAAGCCTTGGGTTTGCTCTTTCCATCTTATCGTCGATTTATGATTGCCATAATAATAGATATAGTTATGGTGAATGAGCTCGGAATTCTCCTTTGCATAGAACCGGAAGCCATGCCCCCAACCATCATGCGGGAACTCAAACTCGAAGCCTTTCTCTGTTTCCTCGAACTCCAGATCCAGCTCCGGGGTAAAGGTCTGCTCCGACAGGATCATTCCGTTTGTGGAGGAATCTCTCTTCTCCTCCCTGACATGGACGGCGCCCCACAGAACATACTCGTTTCCTTCCAGTAATACACCGTATTCATAGAAGCCGGCATTGCCGCTGCCATATGTAACGGTCTGTGTGTTATTTGCCATTGTCAGGCCGTCAATCACAGAACCGCATTGCCCGGACAGCGTTTCAAACGCTTCCAAATTAAAAATGGAAAGGTCCGTATCATCGGGTACCGATATCCGGGCTTTGCTGATATGGATGGGAGGCCGCGAATCGGGGTTCCGGACGAATGCATCCAGATCCTTCACGCCTGCCGGAAGTCCATAATCGAAGCTGTCAAAATGTTCCGGGTCATGGGAAGGAGCCAGGATACTGCAGAAAAACTCATCGCCGTCATTTTCCTGTACGATACGCATGCATTCATAGAGATAGGCTGCCACGGCCCGGTCAAGGGCACGCTGTGTGTCCTGATCCATTTTGAAATACACGTCTCCGGTCTCCGTATCAACTGCGAAATCTCTTGCCTGATCCTTCTCCACGATGGAGCCGTATGCATATCCCGTCAGATATTCATTGCCGTCCCCCCTCCACATCAGGCGATCCGCTGTACATTCACGCAGTTCTGCTCCCGGCATATTTTTGTTGAGCCAGCCTTGCATCAGCTCGGTACCTTTTTGGGTAATCTGGCCAGCATCCTCCTGCTCATACATGGGCCTGAGGGGATAACAGCCGGAAAGGCAGAGAAGAACCGCTAACAAAATGACAAAGTATCGTGTTTTTTTCATATGGGAGCACACCTCACGATGCTTTTTTCTTCAAATTGTATTCTTCTGGATCGTGGGCAGAACGCTCCCGAATCATCCTTGTCCCGTTCACTATCTGGATATCTCCCCCGGAAGAATAAACTGCGTCTCCAATGGGTCTGCCTCCTCCAGCAGCAAGGAGTCGTCGTAGCCGCTGACTGCAATGGCGAAACGGCGCAGGCTGCCTTCCGCGTCCACATAGGAGATGCCATAGGCAGGCAGATCACCGGGGAAGATCAGCTGTACCGCCACGGGGGTGTCCGGGGTCATGACGGAGGGCAGGTTGTCCCTCTCCTCGTCCAGCTCCACCGGGGTGGCCGAGAAGATAACGGCGCCGGTCTCCGTAAAGTCTTCCGCGAACAGATCCAGCAGGGTGAAGTCCGTCACCCTGCTATCGGTCGTAAAGAGGATGCAGCAGGAGTCCGGACCGTCGTACAGGGTGACCCAGTCGCAGTCCACGTCCCCAGCCTCTGTCAGATACCGGACCGACACCGGCCCCCCGGATTCATTGGCGCTCCCGCCGTCTATCCCGGAGAAGGGCGTCAGGGGCAGTGGATCCCCCGGGGTGTCCAGCGCCCAGAAATCCTCTGCGGTCATGTCTGCCTTCTCCGATTCCGCCGGGTCCCAGCTTCCGGTTTCGTTGCGATAAACCTCCAGATCACCGTCGCTGTTGAGGCTGGTAAAGAGGAAGCTCTCACATTCCAGCCCGGTTCCGTTTTTGGTGAGATAAAACACGCCCTGGCCGCTTTCCGATGCGCTGTTGGAGCCGTAGTAGTAGAAGTATCCATCGCCCATGTAGACGTAGCTGCTGCGGTACCAGCCCTCAAAGACCAGCTCCGGCTTGCCGTCCACCAGGGTATAGAGGGCATTGGTCATTCCGCTGCATTCTCCTACCGCCAACTCCGGGATCCCGTCGCCGCTGAGGTCTTCTATCAGATAGCCCATCTCATACACGGCATTGTCCCCCGCGGCCCGGGCGGTCTCCAAAACACCCATTTCACCGGGCGTATCGCTGTCCTGGCCGAAGGGGTCGGACACCAGGGTGCGGAATCGCTCCACCAGCTCGCTGTAGGCCAGGTCGGGGTCGGCGGCCTGCTCCGGTGTCTGTTCCGATGTCTGCTCCGGGTCTTTCGTGTCCGCCGGCTTTTCATCTCCCTGTTCCGGAATCTGTTGATCTGCTGCAGAAACAGGGGACGATTCCTCGCCGCTTGGCGAACTGTTGGCCGCTGGCCGTCTGCCGCAGGCCGTCATAGTTGCCAGCACCAAAATACTCAAGAAAAAAGCGATATATCGTTTCATATTCTCTCACTCCTTGGTTCGTTTCCGCATTTTGCCGGACGATTTGACCGTGTGGTATGATCGGCTCTCCCACACGGCAAGGGGAGTCTCCGCTATGCCCACGGGTCGGAAGCCTTGGGCGTGCGCACGCCGGTGAGCAGATACTGTTCCCACAAAAACCACTTGCCGTCGCTGCCCCGCTGACGGAGCTTGATCGGGCGGGGACTGTCCGCACCGCCGCAGGGAATGAACAGCTTCCTGTATCCTGCTTCCTCATCGGATCCATGATTGCTCTCGATGATGATTGTGTACGGTGTAGTCGGGGTGTATTGATTGTCTGGCGTAGAGCCGACAAAATAGGTGAACGGCAGATAGGTTTTGCCGTCACGGAAACGGTCGTTGAGGAAGGATATCTCCTGTCCGTTCAGGGGACGGGGGCCGCGCAGCCAGTTTAACATCTCGGTACCGATATTCTTATCTGCGGCATAGGCGCAGAGCGCCAGCACTGTCAGCGCCGCCGTTTTGAACGGCGTGTCGAGACTGGCTTCGGGGAGCGCCTGCAGCTCGGCAAGGCTTTCCGGCAGGGCGGCAAAGGTAAAGGTCTCCCGCTTGCTGACCGCCGTCTGGACGGCGGTAGTTACCGCCTGCTGTGCCGTGTTCTTCAGCTTGTCAAAAACACTCATATGCACTCATCCTCAGAATGTTTTGTTTCGTCAGAACTTTCCGCCGCCTCCGCCGTGGGTTTGCCCGGAGGAGGATGTGTGGGAGGAGGAACCGCCGGAGCCGCTTCCCGATTTCGGCTTTTCCCTGCGTTCCATCGTGTGATACAGGAACATATCCCGGCTTTCCGTTATGCTCATACTGTTTGATTTCACATAGCTTGCGGCGGCAGACTGCATCCGCACCGATTTTAGTTTTGCTTTCATGGAGCCGGTAACGATCAGGGCGATCACCAGTCCGATCGCCATGGAGATCAGCAGACATTTGCCAGCGCTAAACGGTGCTTTCGGCATATGGCCGCCGTCATAGGGCTGACCGGTTTTTGCCTGCGTGATAAATTCATCGCACAGATCGGCATACGCAGCAAACGCCGCCATATAATCTCCGTCCGAAAGATCGGGCAAAAATTGATTGGAGATATATTCGATGCCGTCGTCGGTGATGGCCGTCATGCCGTATCCGCAGGTGGAAAGGTGCCAGTCCCAATCCTCCGTGCTGACAAGGAGCAGCACACCGTCGCAGGCCTTGCCAAAGCCGTAGCCGTTGTTGTCATAAAAATCGTCGGCATAGGCTTCGGGCGTTTTTCCGTTCAGTGCGTCCGTTGTCACCACTACGATATCCACCTGCTGCCGCTGGCTGATCTCGTCCAGCTTGTCAAGCAGTTCGCTTTGCTCTGAGCCGGTCAGAAGCCTGGCGTTATCCACAAGGCGAGGCATATTTGACGAGGCAAACGCCGGAACTGCCATCGTCACACACAGGAGCAGGGCGAGCAATACGCCGAAAAGTTGTTTCCTCATTTTCATTGTTCGTTCCTCCTCACTGTAAAAACCATACCAGATAGGACAGCCCAAACAGCGCTGCGCTCACCGTACCGAACAAGCCGAACAGCCATTTTTTATACGCCGATTTGTCCATGGGCAGGTCGCCCACCAGCTTGCCGGTCTGTCCGTTCATGGCGAAGGTATATTTCTGTCCCTTCCATGTGGTATTCAGCAGCCATACGGGATACAGAGCGTATTTTGCCTTGCCATTATGCAGCAAAATGTTGGACGATTCCGGCAAAACGGAAGAGTAGCCCTTCACCGTCCCGGCAAAGGCGTCCGCCGCGCTTTGCTTGATGCGCTGATTGGCACGGTCGATGCTCTGCTGTGCGTCCACATCGTATTTATCCGCAAGATAACCGGCGAGATAGGCGGTCTGAAAATCCACCGCATCGGAAAAATCAAAGGGTTCGATGGATTCCATCAGATCATCCGCCATTTTCGTAGAGCCGTCCACCGGCACTCGCTCAAATCCGATGCTGCCGCCGCGAATGACTGCGTAATAGCTGGTCTCGGTATAGTGATATCTGCTGTCACTCCAGGAGCGAACCCTCGTGGCTTTATAGCGAACATGGGCCTCCGCATCGGCATCAAACAGCCAGAACGGGACATATACGCCCTTGACCTCGTCAATATGGTTCTGATCCTTAAAAACCTTCGGCAGCAGTCGTTTGCTGCCATAATGCTTCATAAGCGCAGCTTTGGCCGCCTTTTTATCCATCTTAAAAGGAATGACATAGTCAGGGCGCAGCGCACCTGCGAACTGACCCATCATCACCACGGGATTGCCGCAGAAGGGGCAGGCCGTGGCGGCAGTGGTCTCATCGCCCACGATCTCGCCGCCGCAGGACTTGCACACATAGCTGCGCAAATTCTCCGTTTCTCCCTGCTGCCACTCGCCGCCCGCCGCCGTTTCCCACTGCATATCGTCGGGCTGCTCGGTTTTCAGGGCATCGTCATAGCCTTGCAGAGTCTCCATGTCAAACTCGGTGCCGCAATACGGACATTTCATCTTTTGCGCAGTGCTGTCAAACTCGATGGCACCGCCGCAGCATGGGCATTTATATTCCTGTAACAGATTCATGTGTCATTTCTCCTTGTTTGCGAAGCGCAGCTGTTTTTGCAGCACTGCCGAAAGGAATATACCCAGACTGAACTGAGAAAAAGCTGGGCTGCCGCTTTCGTTGTGCGGGATGCTGTTTACTTTCAGCATTTCTTGTCATTTCTCTTGTTTTTTGAATTCGACGGTTTTGCTGTCGTCTGCAAGCGCAATCTCCATGATCAGTCTGCCGCTGGGATCTTCATCAGAAGCTTCATGGAAAAAGGAAGTGATTTCCCACGCAGGTGATCCATCTTTCCTCTGCAATCCGTAGGAATCCAAGAAAAACTCCGTAGACTGGACGCTGCCCGGTTGAAGATAGACAAATTGGATATGATCATCCAGCAACGGCTCGCCATCCAGCGAAAGTATGATGCGGCAGTCACTGTCCAGCTCTATGACATAGTGCCCGTCCTCACTTGACCAAGTGCCTGTGATCACCTGAAGCAGTTTCTCATTATCGACGTATGTATGATCGCCATCCAGTATAAGGGGAGTCTCTGATCCATCCATATCGTCCGGATTCATCGTGCCGCCATTCTCCATGATCTGGTCAGCAGCAAAATAACGAAACAGAAGAACTCCAGTCACGCCCAAAACCGTCAGCGCAAGCAGCGCAATCAAGAATACGCTCAAAACCTTTTTCATACCCACCTCCCTCCTCCTAATGAGGATTCCTGATGCCCGGGCGGCGTCCCCAATGTCCGGCGGCGCACCCCGGCCTTTTCGCTCAGTACTCTACGGTCTTTTTGCTCCGCAGCTTTCGCAGAACTTGCTGGAATTCTGAGCACCGCAGGAGGGACAGATCCAGCTCTGCGGAACGCTTTGCTGCATCGGGGCGGAATTGCCCTGCGGATCCAATTTATCCAGCATCAGCTGTGCCTTAGCAACATCTTTTGCGGTTTTCAGCATGCTCTCATCCGATACCGGCTTTCCGCAATGGCTGCAGTTAAGGGTGCCCATGTTTGGAAGCTTGCAGAATCTGCAGGTCCACGGGTTAGTCTTGATGACGGTCTCTATAATCTCCTGTTCACGGGCTTTGAGAGCAGGGTCGACAGAAGCCGCAGAATCGTTTTGCCCGTAAGACTTACGCTGACTTCCGATCAGAATATCGTACAGGTTGTGCATCTGCTCCTCATACTGGCGGTAAAGGTTGGTGTAGGGGCTATCGGGGCGATTGCCGCTGCTTAATTCCAGCTCAATCTTGTCGAACCACGGAGAGTCCACCAGAATTGTGACATTAAACTCGTAGTCGTACTCATAGCGGCGTGGGTTGTAGCTTTTGCTCTTGCCCTCATCGTCCTTATAATAGATTTCGGTTTTGTTTTCGTGAATATCGGTGTCAACCCCTGTGACCTGCGAAAAGGAGATCAGGTCGGGGTTTTCGTCCCGCCAGTTGGAGGCAGTGGTCACAATAAACTTCGCACCGGCTCTATCCACATACACCTTTTTAAATCTACCGAAGGTACTGTCAGGGCGGAAATCCGCCAAACGGCGCTCGTTTTCCTCGCGGTAGGCAAGCTGCTGCCTGATTTCCTCCACGGTGGAATTGCGGCGATCGCTGAAAAATGGCGATAGCTTCCGTGCGCAATTCTTGCAGAGATTGCCGTCCTCTAATTTGCGGTTGCCGAGCAGTCCGATCTTTTCGCCGCAGATGTCACAGTATTTTTTATCAAATAATCCCATATCTCTTTCCCCCGTTATCCGATCACGTCGCCGTCGTCAAAGGGATCGCCGCATTCGGGGCAGAACTTCGGGGGTGTTGCGCCCTTTTCCGGCTCCCAGCCGCACTTATCGCAGCGGTACTGGGGCACGCCCGCAGGTTTTTTGGCTCCGCAATTCTGGCAGAACTTGCCCTTGTTCACCGTGCCGCAGGAGCAGGTCCAGCCATCGGCGTCCGCGGGTTTCGGAGAGCCGCATTCGGGGCAGAACTTGCCGGTGGCCGTTGCGCCGCAGGCGCATTTCCAGCTGCCGGCCGCAGGCTGCGGGGCGGGCTTTTTCGCACCGCATTCGGGGCAGAATTTCCCCGTGGCCGTTGCGCCGCAGGCGCATTTCCAGCTGCCGGCCGCAGGCTGCGAGGCGGGCTTTTTCGCACCGCATTCGGGGCAGAATTTCCCTGTAACCGTTGCGCCGCAGACGCATTTCCAGCTATCCTGTGCCGGGGCGGCCGGAGCGGCCTGTTGTGCCTGTGCCGCTTGCTGCTGCATGCCCATATTGAACAGATTCTGTGCCGCACCGAATCCGCCTTGGCTGCCCATACCGACCATGCCCATACCCAAAAAGCCGGTCATGGCGCCGGCGGAGTTGCCGGCAGCAGTCTGCATGGTGTCGGCGGTGGCGTTTGTCATGCGTCCTGCCATCATGAACGCGTTGGAGCCCACGTTGGCGGCATCTTCCAGCTCGTTGATCTTCTTCATGTCGGCGTCGGTCAGCGTGATGGGATTGAGCGCAATTTTACCAACCGAAATGCCGCGGTTGTCGATCCACTCCTGCTTCAGCGCCTCATTCATTGCCGCTTTCAGTTCTTTTGCTTTCGCCGGAATCTGTGCAGGACGAAGCTCCTGTTCCGCCAGCGCGCCGAAAGCCGGCTGCAGAGCGTCGATGAATTCCGCTTTGAGCTGGTCGTCGATCTGCTCGCGGGTAAACTCGCTCTCCACATTGCCGCAAAGCCTTGTGTAGAACAGCAGCGGATCGGAGATCACATAGGTATACACGCCGTTGCAGCGCACCTGCACAGTGCGGCTGATACCGATGCGCTTGTTTACCACTTCAAATATGATCGGGCTGGGCGTACCGAATTTGTTGTTCAGAATTTCTTTGGTGTTGAAATAATATACCCGCTGATCCTTGCCGGTGTCGCCGCCGTAAGTGAAACGCTTGCCGATGGTCTTAAACGTATCCTTGATGCTTTCGCCCAGACTGCCTGCAAAGATAGACGGCTCGGTGGAGCTGTCGTATGTAAATTCACCGGGTTCGGCGCAGACCTCCACGATCTTGCCTTGTTCCACGATGATCATGCACTGACCGTCCGCCACGGCAATTCCGGAACCGTTGGAGATGATGTTATCGTTCCCTTTTGTGTTGGAGGAACGCCCGCTGACACGCTTTTCCCCCTTGCGCATCAGTACATCGTTGGGCAGTGCTTCGCAGTAAAAGAATTCCTTCCACTGATCGGCCAGTGTGCCGCCCAGTGCGCCGATTCCCGCTTTAATAAGTCCCATAATCGTGACTCCTTTCAATTGTCCTGTTATATAGAAAGCCGTTCGGCTTTGCTATTTCGGTAGTTCCGCTTACTTTGCCGGGCCCTTCTTGTTTCCAACAGAATACGGATTTTTATTTTCCTTCGGAGGGTCGGGTGTATTGCTGCTTTTCGCAGCGAATCTCATAAACAGCATCCAAAGGATCAAGTATACGATCCACAAGCCTGCCGCCAGCACCGCCCACCAAATAGACCAATTCAAAATGAAGTGCAGTGCCAGGAAAACGGCGGCAGGGATCAATCCTTCTAAATTCAACAGCATATTTAACAGCAAACACAGCAAAAAGCTGCCGCTGCGGTTGGTTTTTCTCATCAGCCACCCTCCGTGATGATTGATCCCGCTCCGAATGCTTGCCAGCTATATAGCAGAATGGATGCAGATCGAGCTTTCCCACACAGCACAGATTGATACCATGGTCATTGTAACAAATTTTTTTCGTTTGCGCCCTGTACCTAAGTACAGGTTTGAGCACTTTTTTCAAAAAAAACACCCGGCTCCAAAGGGAGCCGGGATAGACGGAACAGGTTTCAGTTATTTGGTTGTGGAAAATTCCTGTTCCTCCGGGAGGTTCGGAACGATGAATTTCTTGTTTGTCACCGCAATGGCAAGCCGGGTTCTGTTGGCATATCCGGTTTTTGATAAAATGTTGGAAACATGGTATTTGACGGTTCTTTCCGCGACAGCCAGTCTGCCGGCGATCTCGTCGTATTCCAATCCGTCGCAGATCAGCCGCAGTACCTCGATCTCCTTTGCCGTCAGCTCCGTGCTTTCCACCAGGCCCAATTTCACCTTTGGCGTTTCGTTGGGAAAAAGATGCTCGCCCGCCATGGTCCGGTCGATCACGTCGATCAGTGCTTCCGGGCTGATGTCCTTATACCAGAAGCTGTCCACCCCGGCGGCTTTGGCACGTTTCAGGTAGCTCACCTCAACCATGGAGGTGACAATGATGATCCTGATGTCCGGATACTTCGCCTTGATCTCCGCGGCAGCTTCAATGCCGTCTTTGCTCCCCGAAGTGCAGACATCCATCAAAATCAGGTCAATGTGCTGCTGGCCGCATTTCAAAACAGCAACATCCGCTCCGTTGAGACTGGCGACCAGCTCATATCTGCCGCTGTCGGAAAGCGTCCGCTCCATGTTTTCACGGGGCATCCGCTGATCCTCTACGATCAGAACCCGTTTCATTTCGTACCCTCCTCTGTCGCCGGGAGAACCACGGTCAGCGCAAAGCCCGGCTTCGACTGTATTTCCATCGTACCACCGCAAGCCATGACATGACGGTACAGGTTGTGAAGTCCGCCCTTGGGAACGACCTCGGTTTCGGGAGCTCTTCCGTCGTTTGTGATCTTCACGGAAGCGCTGTCCCCCTTGTTCTCCGCCATGATATGTATTGTCGTTGCTCCGGCATGACGCACGCTGTTTGTCAGACACTCCCGCATGGCAAGAATCATCACATGCCGAAGCTCCTCCTGCTCAGGCAACTCTCCGGACAAATTTACGGTTATGCCGATTGCCCCGGCATCCTGAAGGAATCTGTCCAGCTCGCTGCGCCCCTGCGGATAGGCATTATCGTATTTTATGGCGCTGACAGCACGGCGGAGCACTTCTACGGCATTTGCCGCTTCCTCCGTTTGGTTGTTGTTAAGAATGTGCCGTATGGCGATCAGTCCCGCTCCCATATCGTCATGCAGCTTCGTCTTGGCATACAGCACTTCCTTTTCTCTTGTCAGGATCAGAGCATTGTCGGAAAGCCATTTTAGTTCCCGGGAAATGGCATTCAGCCGCTTGATCTGCGCTTTCAGCTCCAGATTTTTATTGTACAGCTCCGTAATATCCGAAAAAACGGCTTCCGTATACACGACGCCGTCCGAAGCTTTCACCCCGGTCTGCCGGTAACGCCATGCTTTGCCGTCAGGGAAAAGATAGGTCTGCATCTCTTTAGAGAGACATATTACGCCGCTGCACGCATCACAGTCCGACAGAGCATCCTGAAGTTCCGCAAGGGTTTGCAGATCACTCTGTGCGACTGTGCGGAATAAAGAATCCATTTGCCTATTGCACAGCTTCACGCTCCCGGAGGGCGTGAAATAGCAGATGCCGCTTGGCAGCATATCCAGCGCCTGCTTGATGGAATCGCGGCTGAGCGCCTGCTTTCCCAGTCTCCGCAGCCCTGCCATATCCCATAGCAGCAGAAGATCTGCCGCAAATGTAACGCACCATAAAAGCCACATAGGCAGAGGCAGCCAGGTCCTGTACGCCAGTCCTTCGGTCATCCGGGAAAAAGCGTCCGCCAACACGGACAATAAGATCAGAAAGAACAAAAATACGGACAGACGCAGAATACTCTTCCGCTTGTCACGCTGTCTGCCGTAAGCGGCAATCAGCAGGAAAAGGGAGAAAATCAGGGTGAGGAACAGGGCGACCAGCAGCATCGTTTGTGCTGGAGCGGAAGAACGATAAAAATTCTTCATGCCGGTTCACCCGCCTTTCCGATCCGCAGGGAAAAACGCCATACGCCTTCCTCACAAGCGCAGGTGTCGGCAAGAGCGGACAGCGCCGACAATTCGGCTTTGCTTTCCGCCTGCAGATAAAAGATGACGGCATCTTCCAGACTGCGGGCTTTCAGCCAGACAAAGCGAAGGTCATCCATGGCCGCTTCCGTCACGGCTTCAAAAAAGTCATAGACACGGATCGCGTCCCGGGTATCAATGCTGTTTTTGCCCGGAATATCAATGGCGCACTCCACACCCATCAGCTCCAGATTGGCAAAGGATTCATCAAGACAGGCTGACAGCTCGGCGGTATCCGTTACATTGGATTTTTCACCGATAAACATGAGATTACCCCGGCGTTTTATGTAGGCACCGATCACCGCCGCTTTTGCCAGCAGACTGCGGCGAATTTCCGGGTCGGACTGTGCTTCATATTGCGTCAAGAGCTGATCGAGCAGCTCGATTTGATGCGCGGTTTGTGCCTGCAGCCGGTCATAGAGCCGGTTCTTTTCCCGAACCGTGTTGATCTTTACCTTGGTTTTATAGTTCTCCTGCTCCACATCATTGCTTTCCGCAATCGTTTTCCGGTTTTCCTCCAGCTTTTGAAGCACAGCGGTAATGTCTGTAATATCCTCCTGCCACAAAACATGACCGCCGGGGATTTTGCTGCTTTTGAGCAGCGTGTTGTGATCCAGCTTTGCCGCCTCGCTCTCCGCCGAGCGCATTATTTCCGCCGAAAGCTTAGGTGCGTTTGAAGAAGCATAACGGGTATTATGGTCCGTATCTACGATCTGCGCTCCTATTGAACCGGCTTCAAACAGAGCTTTGTAACCGGTATTGGTCTGGATCAGCCCGCACTGAATACAGCATTCCAATATTCCGGTGAACATCAGGCACTGCGCTGCCGTGATGTCTCCGCCGATCATCTGCATCCATTTTACACCGCTGGCATATACCAGGGCATAGTCGATCGAACATACGAGCAGCAAAAACGGCAGATGTTTTTTCCTTTGCGAAAGCCGGCACTTGATCAGCATAATGATAAATGCCGCCAAAGCGCAAAGTGCCTCCCACCCAATCACGATATAATATCCGAATGTATATCCATTGTTTTTGTCCGTCCATACCTCTCCTTCCGGGAAGGAAAAGACAAGCTGATGGAGATCATTGGTAAGCACCAGCAGAAGACAAAGCGCCGTAGGAATAGATAGTAACAGCAGCGCCGTTTTCGATAACCTTGCGTTCGCGGGCTTGCCCAGCAAGATGGCTACATACAAAGAAAACAGCGGGATAAACAGCATCGGCAGGTAGTACAAGTACCATAGATACCGTTTTGTATCGGCATTGTCTACAAAAAAGTAATTCGTTGTACGGATCACAAACCAAAAAACCAATAAGCCGGAAACGGCTATGAGATAATGGCGCACCTGTACCTGAATGATCCGTTTGCTGACGGATATTCCCCATCCGATATAAAGGGCGATATAGATCAGCGAGCGGACGATCCCTCCGGGAACGATCAGGATATCAAACTTTCCCAAAACCCTTAAGGCAATCGCAGAGAAAACCATTGCGGCTACAAGAAAGCCTGTTTTGTGATTCTGTTTCGTCATGCGGGACCTTCTTTCAAGAAAAAATCATTTTGCTTTCCTGTTTGTATCAGGTATTGCCGGCGTTTGTTTACGGGGGTCTGTGGGCTTTACTGCATCATCAGGGATTGCCCATGAATGCCCGAAACGCTCTGCACCGGGGATGCGTCCCTGTACCGCATACTGATTGACACGTCGCTCCGATATACCCCATTTGTAGGAAGTTTCCCGTATGGAGAGATAACCTTTCATACGCCGCTCCTTTCTGACAGATACAACAATACAATATATATTATATACGAATATCCGCAGTTTTTCAAGAATCCGGCGTGAACTGTTCTTGAACTTTTTATAGGTTTGGAAAAAACACGGTGTTCACCGTAGTAGATGTGAGAAAGGAGATATCGTAGCAAGCTGGGCATCAAGGATCCTTGCTCATTTTACCTCCAAAATGCGAAACCGCCCGTGACCAGCACGAGCGGTTTTCGTTTTATCGAACGATTCCATTCCGATTCATAAAGTCGGAAAGAAACAGCTGATGCCTATGCGATTTTCGTCTGACACCGAGCGAGGTATCCGTGGCTAAGAACTCAATCGCACAAACCTTCGAAATAAGATACTTCCCGGAGACATTGAAGCATTTGAGTGCGAGCTTGTTGCACCACCTCCCTACGGAATTTGGATTATAGCCAAGAAAGTCGGCAAATTCTTTGACTGTAATCAAATCTTCAAAATCACTCATTTGTTTCCCGTGACAAGAGGACCACCGTCTCCACATGCGCGGTGCCGGGAAACATATCTACCGGGGTGACGGCTTGGATCGCGTAGCCGCTCTCCGCGAACTGCTTCAAGTCGCGCGCAAGGGTGGCCGGATCGCAGGAGACGTAGACGACGCGCTTCGGGCGCATCGCTGCGATGGTCGCGATCAGCGCCGTGTCGCAGCCCTTGCGAGGCGGGTCAATGACGATGACATCCGGCTGCTCCCCGCGCTCAAAGAGAATCTTCGCCGCATCGGCAGCGTCTGCGCAGAGAAACTCCGCGTTTTCGATGCGGTTGCGCGCAGCGTTGCGTTTTGCGTTTTCAACGGCCGCCGGGACGATCTCCGCGCCAATCAGCTTCTTTGCGCGCTTTGCCATAGAAAGGCCAATCGTGCCCGTACCGCAGTAGAGATCCAGAAGCGTTTCCTCACCGGTCAACGCCGCGTATTCGGCGGCTTTGTTGTAGAGCGCTTCCGCCTGCGTGCGGTTCACCTGATAGAATGCGTGCGGCGCGATCTCGAATTCCAGCCCGCAGAGCGTATCGGAGATCGCCCCCTTGCCCCAGAGCGTGCGGCAGATTTTGCCGAGCACGACGTTTGTCTGATCCCGGTTTGTATTGAGGATGACGCTTGTAATCGACGGCACCGCCGCGCGCAGAAGCGAGACGAGGCGATCCTCCCCGTGCAGCGCGCCGGCATTGGCGACGACGCAGACCATCATCTCGCCGCTCTTTTCGCCGCGGCGCATGTACAGGTGGCGCAGAACGCCGGTGTGCGCCGCTTCGTCGTAGATGCTCTCCCCCACCTCCGCCTGCCAAGCGCGAAAGGCCTCGGCAGCGCGGTCAAACTCCTCCGGCTGGAGCAGACAGGAATGCGTATCCACGATGCGGTGGGAGTTGACGGCGTAGAAGCCGAGCTGCATAGAACCGTCCTTCGCAGCGCCGACAGGAAGCTGGCACTTGTTGCGGTAGCGGACACGGGCGGGCGCACCGAGGATCGGCTCGATCACAATGCCGGTGAAGCCGCCGATGCGCTCGAGGGCGTCGCGCACACGCTGCGCCTTGATCGCGAGCTCCGCCTCATAGCGGATGTGGCGGTAGACACAGCCGCCGCACTGCCCCGAAACCGGACAGTCCGGCTCGATGCGGTCTGGTGATGGCTCAAGCAGTCTTTCCAGCCGCCCGAACGCATATTTTTTCAAAACCTTGACGACACGTACGACACAGCGGTCGCCGACAGCGGTGCGCGAGACAAACACCGCCATATTCTCATAACGGCAGATGCCGCTGCCCTCGGCAGTCATAGCTGTGATCTGCGCTTCAAATAAATCGTTTTTCTTTATCATGCAGGAATCCTCCGGTGAAACATTTTGCCCGTGCACCGCGCACAAGGCTGGAAATATGCGGATTATTCGGAAAATCTTTTTTCTGCCGGAAAATTAAAAATGTTTCACAGCAGAAAAGCCATAAGCGTGAGCATACAAATTGCACATAAAATTGTACCTTCATTTGTGCGGTACAGGCAAAAAGGAGATTGTATAAAAAAGCGTTGACAATCGATATTTTCGTCGCTATAATAAAACCATAATAAATGATTATGAGCCCGGCGGTAAGGATTTACCGCGACTTTTCAATACAACTCCTCCCCAAAAGAGAGCAAAAGGCGAGATTTATTCTCGCCTTTTGCTCTTTTCTGCGTCAAAAAGCGGGAGACGTCACGAGACGACATGGACCGGGCGGCCATCGAGAAACGCCTGCAGATTGTCGGCGACAATGCGGATCAGGCGCAGCCGCGCATCGCGGGACGCCCATCCGATATGCGGCGTAAGGATGCAGTTTCTCGCGGTCAGCAGCGGGTTATCTGCCTTCGGCGGCTCATCGATCAGCACGTCGAGCCCTGCGCCCGCGATCCTGCCGCTGTTCAGCGCATCTGCCAGCGCATGCTCATCCAGAACCGCGCCGCGTGCCGTGTTGATCAGAAAAGCGGTCGGCTTCATCCACGCGAGTACATCCGCATGCACGATGCCGCGCGTGCCGTCGTTCAGCGGACAGTGCAGCGAGACAACATCCGCCGTGCGAAACAGCGTCTCAAAATCGACCCACGTGCAGCCCTCGGGCAGCGCGCGCTTTGTGCGGCTGTTCACGATGACATGCATGCCGAGCGCCAGACCGAGCTTTGCGACCGTCTGCCCGATGTTGCCGAAGCCGAAAATGCCGAGCGTCTTGCCGTACAGCTCAAACAGCGCGTGCGAGCTGTGGCTCATCGTGATCGCGTCGTTCCAGCCGCCTGCGCGGGTCACGGCGCTGATCGCCCCCGTATGGCTGCAAAGCTCAAGGAGCAGCGCGAAGGTCTGCTGTGCGACGGTCTCCACACAGTAAAACGGCACATTGCAGACGGTGATTCCTTTCTCGCGCGCGGCTTCCACGTCGATGGTGTTGTAGCCGGTGGCGAGCGCGCCGATGTAGCGCAGCTTCGGCAGCGCATCCATGACCGCACGGCTCATGACGATGCGGTTCATGATGACCGCCTCCGCGTCCTTTGCGCGTTCGATTACAAGCTCCGCCGGCGTCGAATCGTACGCCGTGACCTCGCCGATCGCCGTAAGCGGCGCCCACGAGACATCGCCGGGATTCGTCGTCCCGCCGTCCAAAATCACAATTTTCATCCTGCACACCCTCCGCACATTCAATTCCGGGCGATCGTACCCAAAGCGCGCCGCGCATGGTACAATCTCTGAACAATAGTATTATACCGCATTCCAGCCGCGCTTTCAATGTCCAGTTTGCGTGGAACCGCGCGCGTTTAAAATACAAATTTTCGCGGCCGGGTCTGTTCATTCCCGCTTTCTTTTGCTATACTAGGTACGTACAAAGGGTGAACGGAGGGAAACGATATGATGCTCCAAAAGTATGAATCCGCCGACTGCCCGGCTTTGGCATCGCTGTTTTACGACACGGTTCACACGGTCAACGCGCGGGACTATCCCCCGGAACAGCTCGACGTCTGGGCAACGGGACACGTTGACCTCGACGCGTGGGATCGCTCTTTTCTCGCGCATTACACGATTGTCGCCGTCGAAGGGGAGAAGATCATCGGCTTCGGCGATATCGACGATACCGGCTATCTCGACCGGCTGTACGTGCACAAGGATCATCAGGGACAGGGCGCGGCAGCCGCGATCTGCGATGCGCTGGAGGCACACGCCGCCGGCAAACCCGTCACGACACACGCATCGATCACGGCGAAACCGTTCTTCGAGCATCGCGGCTACAAGGTCGTCCGCGAACAGCAGGTGGAGCGCGGCGGCCTCCTGCTGACCAATTTTGTCATGCAAAAAGAACCATAACAGAGGGATATGAAATGAACGAAACAATTGTAACACTCAAACAGGGCGAAGGCCGCAGCTTCAAGGCGGGCGGGCTCTGGATCTACGACAACGAAATCGAAAGTATCCGCGGCACATTCAAGAACGGTGCGATCGTAACCGTTCACGACTTTAACGGCTACCCGCTCGGGCGCGGCTTTATCAACCAGAATTCCAAGATCCGCGTGCGCATGATGACGCGCGATGCGGCGCAGGAGATCGACAGCGCGTTCCTCGAGCGCCGCGTGCGCGCCGCGTGGGAATACCGCAAAAAGACGGTCGACACAAGCGCCTGCCGCGTGATCTTCGGCGAGGCGGATTTTCTGCCCGGTCTTGTCATCGACAAATTCGCGGATGTGCTCGTCGTGGAATCGCTCGCACTCGGCATCGACAAAATGAAGCTTCAGATCGTTGAGCTGCTCAAAAAAGTCCTGCTGGAGGATGGCATCGCGATTCACGGCGTATACGAGCGCAGTGATGCGAAGGAGCGGCTCAAGGAGGGTATGGACCGCGTCAAGGGCTTCATCGGCCCTGAATTCAACACGGATGTCGAAATTGTGGAAAACGGTGTGCGGTACATCGTCGACGTGAAAGACGGCCAGAAAACCGGCTTTTTCCTCGACCAGAAATACAACCGGCTCGCGATGCAGCGGCTCTGCAAGGACGCGGAGGTGCTCGACTGCTTCACCCACACCGGATCGTTTGCACTGAACGCCGGCATTGCGGGCGCAAAGCACGTGCTCGGCGTCGACGCTTCGGAGCTTGCCGTCGCGCAGGCACGCGAAAACGCCGCGCTGAACGGCCTTTCCGATACGGTGGAATTCCGGTGTGCCGATGTATTTGACCTGCTCCCCACGCTAGAAGCCGAGGGCCGACAGTTTGACGTCGTTATCCTCGACCCGCCCGCGTTCACGAAATCTCGCAATTCCATCAAAAACGCCGTCAAGGGCTACCGCGAGATCAATCTGCGCGGCATGAAGCTTGTGCGCGACGGCGGTTTCCTTGCCACCTGCTCCTGCTCGCATTACATGAACGCCGAGCTGTTTGCACAGACGATCGGACAGGCCGCACGGAACGCGCACTGCCGTCTGCGTCAGGTAGAATTCCGCACGCAGTCGCCCGACCACCCGATCCTCTGGAGCGCCGATGAATCCTACTACCTGAAATTCTACATTTTCCAGGTCTGCAAAGAGCATTGAGGGGGCGCACCGCTTTGAAACTCATTTCCGACCTCAGCACCGACAACATCAAGGGGCTTGTCTGGTCGCTTGCGGTTCCCTCGATGCTCTCCCAGCTCGTCAGCGTGCTGTACAGCATCGTCGACCGCATGTACATCGGCAACATTCCGGGCTGCGGCGAGGCGGCGCTCGCGGGCGTCGGCGTTTGCGGACCGATCATCACGCTGATCTCCTCCTTCGCTTTCCTCGTCGGCATCGGCGGTTCGCCGCTCGTCAGCATCAAGCTCGGCGAGGGGCGCGTGCCGGAGGCAAAAAAGATCGTCGCAAACTGCTTTGTTTTCCTGCTTGCGCTCTCTGCTGCCGTCACACTTACAGCGTACATTTTCCGCCGCCCGATTCTCATCACCTTCGGCGCATCCGAAGCACTCTATCCTTACGCCGAGACGTATTTCTCAGTCTACCTGCTCGGCACGGTTTTCGCACTTGTGGCGACGGGTATGAACCAGTTCATCATCACGCAGGGCTTCAGCAAAAACGGCATGCTATCCGTGCTCATCGGCGCGGTCACCAATATCATGCTCGACCCGCTGTTTATCTTCGTTTTCGATATGGGCGTCGCGGGCGCGGCGGCCGCCACTGTGATCTCGCAGATGGCGAGCTGCGCCTATGTGCTTTGGTTCCTGTTCAGCGGCCATGCCGTGGTGCCGATCACCTTCGGCGGCTACGACCTGCGCATTCTGGGGCGCGTCGTGACCATCGGGATGAGCTCGTTTCTCATCATCCTCTTTGACAACGTGATGCTGATCTCGCTCAACATGATGCTTCAGCGCCACGGCGGCGCTGGGCGCGGCGACATGCTGCTGACCTGCAACACGATCGTGCAGAGCTTTGAGCTTCTGATCACGATGCCGCTCGGCGGCCTGACGATGGGCACCCAGACCATCCTCGGCTATAACCTTGGCGCACAGCGGCCGGATAAGATCCTGCGCGCGCAGAAAACCATCTTCGCGATCGCCGTCGGCTTCTGCGCCGTGATGTTCCTTGCAGCGCAGACCATTCCCCACCTGTTCGCCCGCATTTTCACGCGGAACCCCGAATACATTGCAATGACCGCGCATCTCATCCGCATTTATACGCTTGGTACGATTCCGCTCGCAATTCAATACGAGATCGTGGACGGCTTCACCGGCATGGGCGCCGTGCAAATCGCGCTGCCGCTCTCGGTGTTCCGCAAGGTCGTTTTCTTTGCGTGCGTCTTTATTCTGCCCACACTGCTGCCCATCGAGCAGATTTTCTGGTGCGAGCCGATCTCGGATATCCTCCCGCCGCTCGTCTCCACGACCGTTTACCTGCTGACCATCCGGCGCGTCATCCACCGCAAACCCGGCCCGAAACAGCGCGCCGCTTAAAAACAGATTGCTATTTGAAAGGAAAGTGACCCATATGGCATTTCATTCCGTACCGTTCGATTCTCTCAGTCTCAACCCCTTCACAAAGCTCGGACAGGACTGGGCGCTCGTCACGGCGGGCGACCAAAACGACTTCAACACGATGACCGTCTCCTGGGGCGCGCTCGGCTTTATTTGGGGCAAGCCGACCGTCACGATCTACATACGTCCGCAGCGCTACACGAAGGAATTTCTCGATCGCGGCGACACGTTCACGCTCTCGTTCTACCCCGCCGACCAAAAGCCTGTCCTCGGCTATCTCGGCAAGGCTTCGGGCCGCGATGAAAACAAGGTGGAGAAATCCGGCCTGACGCCGTATTTCGCCGGCGGCACCGTCTGCTTTGAGGAGGCGGAGCTCGTTTTTGTTTGCCGCAAGCTGAGCCGCACGACGCTTTCGCCGGATGGCTTCCTCGACCCGTCGATCGACGGCAGATGGTATCCCGAAAAGGATTACCACGATATGTACATCGCAGAAATCACCGATGTGCTTGTGAAAGACTGATTCAGAAAGCGCAGTGCTCCGGCACCGCGCTTTTTTTGCTTGATCCGTTGCGCGCATACGCAAAGCGTACTATAATAGAGGAAGAAATCACCAAATAGGAAGGGTTTTGTTATGTGGGTTTTAGAGGCTTTTCTGTCGGCGTTCTTTGCGGGCGTCACGGCAATTCTTGCAAAAACGGGCATCAAAAATGTTGATTCACACCTTGCGACCGCGCTGCGCACAATCATCGTCACGCTGTTCGCATGGCTGATGGTGTGGATTACCGGCGCCTTTGCTGATCTGCCGAACGTCACCGGCACGACGCTGCTGTTTCTCGTACTTTCGGGTCTGACAACCGGCGCATCGTGGCTCTGCTACTTTAAAGCCATCTCCATCGGCGACGTCGTGAAGATCGCGCCCGTGGACAAAAGCTCGACGATTCTCACGATGCTGCTCGCGTTTCTGTTTCTCGGCGAGCCGATCACGTGGCTCAAGGGCGTCTGCATCGTGCTGATCGGCGCGGGTACATACATGATGATCCACACGAAAAAGGCGAATAGTCCGATTCCGGAAGGAGCTTCGCCGCAGAAAGCGGAAAAGAGCTTCTTCAAACGAAACGCGTGGTTTATTTACGCCGCGCTCTCTGCGGTATTCGCCGCGCTGACGACGATCCTCGGCAAGATCGGCGTGCAGGATATCAGCTCGAACCTCGGCACGGCAATCCGCTGCATCGTGGTGCTCCTGCTCGCCTGGGTCATCGTCTTTTCGCAGGGCACGCACCGCAGCATCCGCACCATCGACCGCCGCAGCATCGTCTTTCTGGTGCTCTCGGGCATCGCAACGGGACTTTCGTGGCTCTGCTATTACAGCGCGCTGAAAAACGGCAACGCCAGCGTCGTTGCGCCGATCGACAAGCTCTCCATCCTCGTGACCGTGCTGTTCTCGCGCATTTTCCTGAAAGAGAAGCTCACACCGCTTGCCCTCGGCGGCCTGTTTGTCATGACAGTGGGCACGCTCCTACTGCTCGTATAATTCCAAACGGAAAGGATTGCTATGAAAAAAATCTGTTCCCCCCTCAATATTCTGTTGGCGCTCGCGCTCACACTGTTCATCATTTCGGCGGCAGTGGTCGTGACGCTCAACTTCCGCCCGCTTTATTATCTCGACGTTGACCTGCTGCACATCGCGGAAACGTCCGGTCTGCCGCGCGCGGAGATCCTCGAGAACTACAACACGCTCATCGATTACAATACGATTTTCGGCACAAAAGAGCTCGTTTTTCCCACACTCGCAATGAGCGAAACAGGGCGCATCCACTTTGAAGAGGTCAAGAACGTCTTTACCTTTTTCGAGATCACGCTGATCGTCTCCGGTGTGCTCGTCCTCGCCGGTGTGATCTACCGGCATTTTAAGAAAAACCCGGGTTATCTGCTGCTCTCCGGCATTCTGACTGTCGCGCTGCCCTTGGTGCTCGGCCTACTGATCGCGCTGAACTGGCAGACGGTTTTCGTCCTGTTCCACAAGATCGTCTTTCGAAACGATTACTGGATCTTCGACGCCGCGACTGACCCGGTCATCACGATCCTGCCCGACGCCTTTTTCATGCACTGCGCGCTGCTGATCCTCGCGCTCGTCGTGCTGGGCAGCGTCGTTTGCCTGCTTTTGTACAGGCATTTCAAAAAACACACCAAGGAGTGATCCCATGCAGACATATAAATGGCCCTACAAAAACGAGCTGGACGTCACCGAGACGCGCGAATGCGACGTGCTTGTGCTCGGCGGCGGACTCGCTGGCTGCTATGCCGCGATCGCGGCGGCGCGGCGCGGACAATCCGTCATTCTCGTCGAAAAGGGCGCGACCGCCCGCAGCGGCAGTGCCGGAACCGGCTTTGACCATTGGGAATCCGCCTGCACCAACCCGTGCTCGACCGTCACGCCGAAGGAGATTGCCGAGGCGTACGTGGACGAGCAGAGCGGCTACTCCAACGGCATCGCGCACTACATCGAATGCCGCGAGGGCTACGACCGCCTGCTCGACCTCGAATCGTTCGGCGGCAAAATCCGCGACACGGACGACGAATTCAAGGGCGCGGAATTCCGCGACGACGAAACAAAGCTGATGTTCGCCTACGACTACAAAAATAAATTTACGCTGCGCGTCTGGGGTTCGACATTCAAGCCTGCGCTTTACAAAGAGCTGCTGCGCCTCGGCGTCACGGTGCTCGACCGCACGGAGGCCACCGCGCTGCTCACCGCCGTGGTGGACGGCAAAAAGCGCGGTGTCGGCGCGTGCGCGATGAACGTGCGCACCGGCAAGTTCCTGATTCTGCGCGCAAAGGCGACGGTGCTCACGATGAGCCGCCCGGCGCGTGTCTGGCTTTTCAACCCTGATCTCGTCGGGCTTTGCGAGTTCCGCCCCACGCAAAGCATCGGCAGCGGCCACGCGATGGGCTTTAAAGCGGGCATCGAATTCACGATGATGGAGAAATCCGTCAAGGGCGAGTTCTCCGCCGCCGGCCGCAGCTTCCCGCCGTACGGCGCGGGCAACAACCACAACACATGGTACGCCGCGACCATGGTGGACGCGCGCGGCGTGGAAATCCCGTATGTCGACCGCGACGGCAGCGAGCTGAAAACCGTCTCCGAGCGCTACTACCCCGCCCCGGGACAGAAGTTTTTCCTCAAGGGCGGCGTCATCGACAACCCGAAATACGAATACCGCGGACCGGAAACGCTCGATTTTGAAGAGCTGATGCGCCGCGGCTACCAACTCCCGTTCTACGCTGATCTCAGCCGCATGCCGGACGCGGAACGCCGCGTGATCTGGGGCATGATGGTCGGCGAGGAGGGCAAGACGAAGATCCCAATTCTCCAGAATTACACCGAACGCGGCTTTGACCCCACGAAGCACATGCTCCAGAGTTATGGCACCGGCTGGCAGTCGGCGAACTTCCTCGCGCAGGAGCGTCAGCTCTTCGGCGCGCCGGGCGGCATCTGGCACGACTGGGATCTGAAGACCAACATCGACGGCATCTATGCGGCGGGCGACCAGCTTTTCGCCTCGGACTGCGCGAGCTTTGCCTGCGCCACGGGCTACTACTCCGGGCGCAAGGCTGCCGCTTACGCGGGCACGGTGGCGCTCACCGCTTACGATCCCGCCGAAGCCGAAACCGAACGCGAGCGGCTGCTCGCCCCGATCCGCCGCGAGGATGGCATGGACTGGCGCGAGCTGAACATGGCGATTTCCAAAGCGATGCAGAACTACTGCGGCGGCGTCAAGTGCGACGCGCTGCTGCTCGAGGGACTCGACCTGCTTGAGAGCTTTGAGCGCGAAATCGTGCCGCAGATCTGCTGCAAAAACCCGCACGAGCTGATGCGCGCGCACGAGGTCTTCGACATTCTGACCGTTTCGAAGCTGATCCTCCACGCCTGCCTCGCGCGCAAGACCTCCTCTGTGCCGCTCTGCTTCGAGCGCACGGACAGCACCGAAACCGATCCGGAGCGCGACCGCCGGTTTATCACCGTCCGGCAGGAAAACGGCAGGGTCGTCTATGACAGCCACCCGCTCGGCTATTTCGGCGACCTCGAGACCGAATATGAAAAACGCAACCAGGATTATATCCGGAACGAGCAGAAAGGGGCGTACCGCAAATGAGCGAGCTGAAAAACAAGGAACTGTTTGCGGAACCGGTGCCCTGCAGCGCCCGTCCGCTCCTGTTCGACGACGAAAAGTGCATCGGCTGCAACGCCTGCGCCAACATCTGCCAGGTGGATATTCTGATCCCCGCGCCCGAAAAGGGGCGCCACCCCATCGTGTTGTATCCCGGCGAATGCTACTATTGCGGCGCGTGCGTGATGGCGTGCCCGAGAGACGGCGCCATTCGCTTACAGCACCCGCTGATGAACCGCGCGAAATTCGTGCCGGTTCGGAAAGGAGAGCACCATGAAGCTTGAGCTTGTACCCGTTCAAAGGGAAGAAAAAGAGATTCTCCGCAACCTCATGGAGAAATACGACTATGAGTTTTCGCAGTACGACGACCGCGATGTGAACGCGCTCGGTCTGTTCGGCTACGATTATTTCGACTGCTACTGGACCGAAGACGGCCGCTACCCGTTCTTCATCAAGGCGGACGGCAAGCTCGCCGGGTTTGTGATGATCGGCAACTACATGGAAATCTTCCCCGAGGCCAAATACAACCTCGCGGAGTTCTTCGTGCTGTACAAGTACCGCCGCGCGGGCGTCGGCACCTTCGCCGCCAAAGCTGTGTTTGACCGCTTTCCGGGCGTCTGGGAGCTGAAATACCACCCGAAAAACCTGCCCTCCGTGCATTTCTGGGACAAGGTAATCCGCGAAAACGCGGCGGACATCGTCTGTATTCCTGATTGCTCCGCCGCCGAATATGACGACGGCATAAACGGCACCGCCTACCGCTTTACGACGGGTCAGAAATAAGCGAACAAACCGAAAAGCTCTCCGCTCGAAACGGAGAGCTTTTGCTATATCTTGGTTTTAAGCTCGCGCAGCAGCGCGTCATACGAAGAGCTGCCGTCGAGGACGGTGCGGTATGTGCTGACCCAACACGGCAGATACCCGCTGCGGCTGGCCACACTCTGCGAGCCGAGATTCGTCACCGACGCGCTGTAAAACGGCACGATTCCTTTCTTGAGAATCGTGACTGTCAATTGACTGACGAGCGCGGTCGCGAGCCCGCCACGACGATGCGCGGGCTGCACATCGACACCGACCTCCCACATATTTCCGGCTTCATCAGACGCGCCCGCAAGCCCGATGATCTCGCCGCCCTTCTTCGCACAAAGCACAATGCAGGTCGGCGTTTTTCCGTTCTCATCGAACGCCAGCGAGTTTTCAAAGCCGCGGATCCCCTGCAGCCGGTTAATCTCCGCACCTTGCAGCAGCTCGTATGTATACGCTCCGTTGAGCGGCAGAGGGTTCAGCCTCCTCACATCCGGCACATAGCAGATCGTCTGTCCGTAAACAAACGGGCACTCGAAGACTTCGTCGCGGCACTTGCCCGCAAAAAGCGTTTTCAGACGCGGCAGAAGCGGCTCCGATGCGGAAACGACCGTCGCGCTGCCCATCGTGCAGATTTCGAGAAACGGCGCAGGCTCGCGCGTGTTTGCGGCAAACACAACGCCGTCGCGGTCAAAATCCTCCGGCGCGCAGCACAGCCGCCCCGCCAAATGCGCCCGAACCGTATTCAGAATTTGTGTCTGATCCATAAGTCATTTTCTCCTGTACAGTATGAGACTATCGTGCAGGATGCCATCCTGCGCTTCACGCTGCGGCACAACGCACATGTCACAGAAGTCGCATTTGCGGTAGCACGCGATGGCGCGGGCATTGTGTACCTTAGGGTCGATCATCAAGATATCGGCGCGGTACGTTTCAAAAAGCGCCGTGCACAGCAGTTTGAGAATCCGCGTGCCGATACCCCGATCCCGGCAGGAAACATCTCCAATGAACATATCAATGCCGTACACCGTCTCGCCCGCATGCACAACGCGATTCCATACTTCCTGCGGTATTTCATAGGATTCCGCGTCCGTGATCAAATAGAACTGCGCATAACCAATCGGCTTTTCGTTCCATTCGACGAAGCAGGGCATCACGCCCTCTTCAAGATGATCCCGATAGCACTGCTCCACCATTGTGTAATCAAAGCGCACCGTCATGCCCTCCCAAAACCGCATGGTCTCCGGGTCCGTCATCCAAATCAGGAACTGACCGAGATCCGTTTCCGTCTCCTCCATTTTCCGGATGCGCAGCCGATCCTCTCTCGCAATAATTTCCACAGCGTTCACTTCTCCTTTTCCTCAGAAAACAGAAACGGGCAGGGAAAACTCCCTGCCCGCATCGATTGTTACACTTAGCTGTTGATGAGCTGCTTGTACAGCCGGATGTACTCGTTTGCAGAGCGTCCCCAACTGAAGTCGCATGCCATGGCGCGCTGAACCAGAACCTTCCAGCCTTCCTTGTTCTCGTTGTACGCATAGATCGCGCGGTGGATCGCATTGAGCATATCCTGCGTGTCGTACGACTTGAACGTGAAGCCGTTGCCCTTGCCGTCGCCGCTATCCGTGATGGAATCCTTGAGACCGCCGGTCTCGCGGATTACCGGGATGGAGCCGTAGCGCACTGCAACCATCTGCGAGAGGCCGCAGGGCTCGCTCTTACTCGGCATCAGGAAGATATCGGAACCGCCGTAGATCTTGCGCGCAAGCTCCGGCACGAAGCCAAGGCAGAGCACGAAGCGGCCCGGATATTTCGCCTGCATCTCTTTAAAGAACTGCTCATACTCCCAGTCACCGCTGCCGAGCACCGCAAACTGCGCGTTGGTGTACGTCATGATGTTGTCCACAGCGCCCTTGACGAGGTCGAGGCCCTTGTGCGAAACGAGACGTGTGACCATGCCGATGAGCGGCACATCCGGATCCGGCTCGAGATTCAGACGCTCCTGCAGCTTCGCCTTGTTGACCGCCTTGCCCGCCATATTCTCCGCATCGTAATGCTCATAGAGGTTCGGATCGGTCGCCGGGTTGTAGCCGATAACGTCAATACCGTTCAGGATACCGGAAAGCTTCCAGGAGCGCTCGCGCAGGATCGGATCGAGCTTGTGTGCGAACCACGGGTCGAGAATCTCCTTCGCATAGGTCGGGCTGACGGTGGAGACCCAGTTTGCGCTCTCAATGGCGCCCTTCATCAGGTTGACGCAGGAATTGTATTCCAGAAGATTGCTTTCGCTCTTCGGAATGCCAAAGACATCCTCCAGCACCTCAAAGCCGAACTGGCCCTGATACTGGATGTTATGGATCGTAAACAGCGTCTTGATGCCGCTGTACCAATCGTTGTTCGCATAGAACAGGCGGTAATAGATCGGCACCAGAGCGGTCTGCCAGTCATTCACGTGGATGATGTCCGGCTTGAACTCGATGTACGGCAGCATCTCCAGCACTGCGCGGGAGAAGAACGCGAAACGCTCGGCGTCATCGAAGTGGCCGTAGAGGCCCTGACGCTTGAAGTAGTACTGGTTGTCGATCAGGTAATAGATCACATTGCCGACCTTGGCCTCGAAAATGCCGCAGTACTGGCGGCGCCATGCGACTGGCACGCTGATGCTTGTCAGGAACTTCATCTTCTCGCGGAGCTCCTGCGGCACGCTCTCATAGAGCGGCATCACAACGCGGCAACCGATCAGGCGGGTTCTGAGCGCCTGCGGGAGCGAGCCGGCAACATCTGCCAAACCGCCGGTGGCCGCAAAGGGCAGCGCTTCACTGGCACAGAATAAAACTTTCATATTGATGCTCCTCCTATAAGCGGATAAGCGGAAACCTGTGCGGCACCGCGCCGCACAAGTTCCGGATGAAAAAGCGAATTAAACCTTGCTCTCCTTGGCGATGTACACCGGATAGGTCTGGTAGCCCATCAGCGTGCGGTTCGCCTCGATTTCAACGTTCTTGTCCGCCACGACATAATCGAGACGGCTGTTGTCACCGATGACCGTATCCTGCATGATGACGCAGTTGCGGACCTTCGCGCCCTTGCCGATCTTGACGCCGCGGAACAGCACGCAGTTTTCCACCTCGCCGTCGATCACGCAGCCGTCTGCGACAAGCGAATTGGTAACGGCGGAATTCAGGCCGTACTTGGCGGGCATATCGTCGCGCACCTTAGTGTAGATCGGGCGGTTCGGATTGAACAGCTCTGCGCGCACCTTCGGATCCATCAGCGCCATGTTCGCATCGAAGTACGCCTCGAAGGAGGAGATCGGATACGCCATGCCCTTGAACTCGAAGCCCATAACCTTCAGCTCCGGGATCACGCGCTGGATCAGGTCCTTATCGAAATCGTACTCATTGCGGCTCATGCAGCCCTCGACGAGCTGGAGCAGCATCTCACGGCCGATGATGCACATGCCGATGCCGTAGTTGACGCCATGCTCGCTGCCGCGGTGGACAAGCAGCTCGCGGATGCGGTTCTCCGGATCGACCATGTAGATGGAGTTGCGGTCGACATCCGGCGATGTGCCGTGGCGATAAATAATCGTGATATCCGCCTTCGTGCGGACATGCTGGTCAAGCGCCTCGCGATAATCGATGTTGCAGACCGTGTCGCAGTCGGAGAGGATGACATACTCCTCGAGCGAGTTTTTCAGGAAGCGGCGGATGGAATCGAGCGATTCGATCTTGCCGTCTGTTCTCGATGTGCTCTTGCCGAACGGCGGCAGCAGGTAGAGGCCCTCGCGCTTTCTGGAGAGATCCCACGCCTTGCCGGAGCCGAGGTGATCCATCAGGGACTGATAGTTCGCCTCTGTGATGATGCCGACCTTATTCAGGCCGGAGTTGACCATATTGGAAAGCGGAAAATCCACCAGGCGGTAACGTCCGCCGTAGGGGACAGACGCCATAACGCGGAGCTCCGTTAAATCTCTGACTCTTTCTTCGTGGACATACGCAAAGAGAATGCCCATTACACTGTTTCCAAGCATTATGCCTGCACCTCCTTAGCCTCGATCATTTCCTTGGGCGCAACGACTGTGCCCTCGGCGAGCTTGCAATCCGGACCAACAACGGCGACGCCCCAGTCGTTCCGGTCTTCCATATCTTCCGGACGCTTACCGACGACGCAGTTCTTGCCGACGACCGCATTCTCCGCAACGATCGCATACTGCACCTTCGCGCCCTCTTCAATCACAGCGCCCGGCATGACGATCGAATCCGTAACGGTCGCGCCCGGTGCAACATAAACACCCTGGAACAGGACGGAGAATTCGAGATCGCCGTACACATTGCAGCCCTCCGCCACAAGCGAGTTCTGCACCTTTGCGCCCTTCGCTATGTACTGCGGCGGCATGACCGGGTTTCTGGAATAGATCTTCCAGTCCTCGCGGGAAAGGTCGAGACCGGCCTTCGGGTTGAGCATATCCATGTTGGACTCCCAGAGGCTGTCGATTGTGCCGACGTCCTTCCAGTAGCCGTCAAAGCGATAGGCAAACATGCGCTCGCCGGCGTTCAGCATGGCAGGAAGCACGTTCTTGCCGAAGTCCTTCGAAGAATTCGGATCCTTCTCGTCCGCCTCCAGATACGCGCGGAGCTTCTTCCACGAGAAGACATAGATACCCATCGAAGCCTTGTTGCTCTTCGGAACCTTCGGCTTCTCATCGAATTCATAGATCGAGCCGTCCGGGTTCGTGTTCAGAATACCGAAGCGGGACGCCTCCTCCATCGGAACCTCGTACACGGCGATGGTGCACGCCGCGTCCTTCTCCTTGTGGAAAGCGATCATCTTCGAGTAATCCATCTTGTAGATGTGGTCGCCGCTCAGAACAACGACATAATCCGGGTTATAGCGGTCAATAAACGGGATGTTCTGGTAGATCGCATTTGCGGTGCCCTTATACCAGTCGGAGCCGCTGCTCTGCTCGTACGGCTGGAGGATGTGCACGCCCGCATTCATGCTGTCGAGATCCCACGGCTGACCGGAACCGATATACTCGTTAAGCTCCAGCGGCTGATACTGCGTGAGGACGCCGACGGTTTCAATGCCGGAATTCACGCAGTTGGACAGCGGGAAATCAATAATGCGGTACTTGCCTCCGAACGGTACTGCCGGCTTTGCCAGGTTCTTGGTCAGAACACCAAGACGGCTTCCACGACCGCCTGCCAGCAGCATCGCGACTACTTCTTGCTTAGGTAACATGACTGATGACCCCTCTCTGAATTGATTTTTCTATATGATTCATGGTTTCTTGCCTTCAGGATTTTCCCTTGGCAGCGCTTTTTCCTGTGCGCGTCTTTTTAGCGGTCGGCTTTTTGGCCTCTGTCTTTTTCGCATCCGCTTTCTTGACGGCTGTCTTTTTGGCCGCCGTCTTTTTCGGCGCTTTGCGCTTGCAGCGCAGGAAGAAGACCGTGTTCTCCGGCAGAGTAAGCGAGACCTGCTGGTCGAAACCGTGCATCGGCTTATCGATGGTGCGGATGTTATTGCCGTTTGTTATGCCGCTGCCGCCGAACTCCTCAGCGTCAGAGGTGAAGATCTCTTCATAAACGCCCGCATACGGGACACCGATGCAATAATTTGTGCGCTGTACCGGCAGGAAGTTGCAGACCGCGATCAGCTCGTTGCCCTTCTTGTCGAAACGGCGGAACGCAATGACACTCTGGCTGTCGTCGTCGTTGGAGATCCACGAGAAGCCCTCCCACGAGAAATCGACCTCCCAAAGCTCTGAGCGGCTGAGATAGAAAGCGTTGAGCTTCTTGAAGAACAACTGCGCCTGCTGGTGCTCCGGATACTGCAGCAGATTCCACTGGAGCTCCTCGTTGAAGTTCCACTCGTCATGCTGCGAGAATTCCGTACCCATGAACTGCAGCTTTTTGCCCGGATGCGCCATCATGTAGGTGGTGAAGCAGCGCACGCCCGCGGCCTTCTGCTCCGGTGTGCCGGGCATCTTATTGTAGAGAGAACCCTTGCCGTACACAACCTCGTCGTGCGAGATCGGCAGGACATAGTTCTCGGAGAACGCGTAGAAGAAAGAGAAGGTAAGGCTGTTGTGGTTGCCCTTGCGGAACAGCGGGTCAAGCGACATATAGCGCAGCATATCGTTCATCCAGCCCATGTTCCACTTGTAGTTGAAGCCGAGGCCGTCCATGAAGGTCGGCTTTGTGACCATCGGCCATGCGGTGCTCTCCTCGGCGATCATCATAACCTCCGGCACCTCCGTAAACACGGCCTCGTTCAGCCGCTGGAGGAACGCGACGGCTTCGAGGTTTTCCTTGCCGCCGTTCTTGTTCGCAATCCACTCGCCGTCGCGGCGGTTGTAATCGAGATACAGCATGGAAGCGACCGCGTCGACGCGCAGACCGTCGATATGGTACTCCTTGACCCAGAACAGCGCGCTGGAAGTCAGGAAGCTGACGACCTCAGTGCGGCCGTAATCAAAGACCAGCGTGCCCCATTCCTTGTGCTCGCCCTTGCGGGGATCCGCATACTCGTAGCACGGTGTACCGTCGAACTTGGCAAGACCGGCCGCGTCGCGTGGGAAGTGCGCCGGGACCCAGTCCATAATCACGCCGATACCCGCCTGATGGCAGCGGTCGACGAATTTCATGAAGTCCTTCGGCGTGCCATAGCGGGAGGTCGGGGCAAAATAGCCGATAACCTGATAGCCCCACGAGGCGTCGAACGGATACTCCGTCAGCGGCATGAGCTCGATGTGCGTGAAGCCCATTTCCTTCACATACGGGATCAGCTCATCCGCAAGCTTCTCATAGGAGAAGGTGCTGCCGTCCGCGTATTTGCGCCATGAGCCGGCGTGCATCTCATAGATATTGACCGGCTGGTTGTAATGCGGATTCTTCTTCTTATAATCGAACCATGCCTTGTCGTGCCACTCATAACCCGAAATGTCATAGAAACGGGAAGCCGTGTTAGGACGCGTCTCGGCATGGAACGCGTACGGGTCGCACTTCAGATTCACCTTGCCGTCCGGCCCTGTAATGGCCAGCTTATATGTATCGAACTGCTCCAGGGGCTTGTCCAGATACCCCTCCCACACTGCGTCGTCGATCTTCTGCAGCGGATGCTTTTCAGGATCCCAGTTGCAGAAATCGCCGGTAATCGCCACCGCCTTCGCATTCGGCGCCCAAACGCGGCAGACTGTGCAGGCTTTGCCGCCGCGCACCGTGTTGTGTACGCCCATGTACTCATAGGAATGGCTGTTCTTTCCGCTGCGGAACAGATACAGCGGCACATTTCCCTGCGGTGCCATCATGGAATTTTTTTCGCTCATTCGTGTGATCATCCTTTCCGTCTGAAATCCGGACGCAGAATGCTGACGCATCATACGCACGAATCTGTAGTTTCAGAACCCCGCCTCCGCGAATGCCGTCGCGCAGCGTCTTCTGAAAGACCCGGAGCAGCGCCTCCGTCTGCGGAATAAGCGCCGAAGCCGGGTAAAGCCGTTTCCCCCGGCGGCGCCGTCTGCATCCAGATCAGAGCCCACACTCCTCTTTATGTACATATAATACCACAACGAGAAAAAAGTGCAAGGGTTTTTAGCTATTTTCTAATAATAATCCATGAATTTATTTCTTGCTTTGTGTATTTCCAATAATAGGTATGTTAAATTTTCCCGTGTGCCAAACTTTCTGGAATATAATCGTACCATATACACAAAAAATAATGTGTCACAAAATGTCCCGCGCCAAAAATTCCGCCCGAGCAGGCCAAAATCTTAAAAATTTGCATTTTTTATCTTTACAAATCCCACCGGTTGTGCTAAAATATAGAGCACAGTCGATTTGGAGGCGTAGCTCAGCTGGTTAGAGTGCCTGCTTCACACGCAGGAGGTCCGCGGTTCGAGCCCGCGCGTCTCCACCAAGAAACCCCAAGCACCATTTGGTGCTTGGGGTTTCTTTTTGGGGATGCCGGATCGAACCGAAGCAGCGCAAGATGCGTAGTGCGCCGCGCCAATCTCCAAGACTCCGCCTGCGTCGCGTGCCGCGGAACGCAGGTCAAGGCACCGTGGGCCGAGCCCGCGCGTCTCCACCAAGGAACTCCCGAACACTTTCTCGTGTCCGGGAGTTCCTTTTTTGCCATTGAATTTGCAGGTTTTAAACATCCTTCAGCCGATTGGGCGCATAGTAGAAGCCCAGCATGCTTTGGGCTGGAGCAGGACGCGCCGCAGGGCTTCGGCAATTTCCTGCGGAACGCCATCTTCTCGAAAGCGCCGTTCAAGTCGGTGCAGTACATCAACGGCCAGACGGACGACCCCGAAGCGGAATGCCGATGAATCACGGCTTTAACGTGCTTGTTGAAAAGCCCTTTGCCCGCACCGCAGCCGAGGTAGACACCATGATCGAGACCGCGGCGAAGAACAAGGTCATGCTGGCGGTCTTCCAGCAGTCCCGCTTCGCCCCGTATTACCGGCAGGTCCGCAAGGTGCTGGACAGCGGCGTTCTGGGCCGCCTGATTCAGGTCAGCATTCAGTTTGACAGCTACGGCAGACGCTGAGACTGGCAATGCTGCCAGTGCTTCAACGGCGGCAGCCTTTACAACACGGGGCCGCACCCTGTCGATCAGGCGCTCGACATTCTCGGGGACTGGGATACCATGCCCACCGTTTTCTCCAAGCTCGATCGCGTAAACACCTTCGGAGACGCCGAAGACTACGCAAAGCTGATTTTGACCGCCCCGGGCAAGCCGCTTGTGGATGTGGAAATCAGCTGCTGCAACGCCTATCCCTCCTTCACCTACAACATCTGCGGTTCGCAGGGCAGCCTGAAGGGCAACATGGGCCGGATCGACTGGAAGTACTTCAAGCCCGAGGAAGCCCCGGCGCAGACGCTCATCAAAACGCCGCTGGAAACGCCGGAAAGACTCCCCGCCTATTGCTCCGAGCCTCTGAAATGGTATGAGGAACCGTGGTCCGTGAAGGACATCGGCACCTTCACCTACGCCTCCGCCGGCCTGTACCAGACCATTTACAACCACCTGACGCAGGGCACGCCCCTCGTCGTCACGCCGCATCAGGTCCGGCAGCAGATCGCCGTCATGGAGGAAGTCCATCGCCAGAACCCCCTGAGCGTCTTTGCCTGATCCCGCAACCGGCGCCTTTGCCCACTCCGACGCGAGAGTCGTCGGCGTTTACGGGCCGGATCGCGACTCCGCGCGGCAGGTCGCCGAAACGGCGAAGGTGGACTTCATTGCGGATGATCCATACCGGTACGCCCCACGGCGATCGCCGCCGTAAACGACATGGTGGCTTTCGGCATTCTGCGGCATCTGCACCGCTGCGGAATCGCTGTTCCGGAGGAAACCTCGGTCATCGGCTTCGACGACACCCTGTTCTGCGAGGCCAGCAACCCGCCGCTCACCACCGTGAAGGTGCAGGATGAGCAGATCGGGCGCATGGCCGGCACGCTCCTGCTCAACGCGCTGGATCAAGTCGCCGCGAGCGTCACGCTGTCCGTGGAGCCGAGCATCGTAGAGCGGGCCAGCACAGCCCTGCCCGCAAGGCAATAAAGACAAAAAAGCAACGGGACACCGCCACGGTGCCCCGTTTTCTTATATAAGGTCTGGATTTATCGGCAGGCCAGAACGTCCGAATAGAAGTCGTTCATTTCCTGCTCAGTCGGGAAAATAGCGACGTACATCTGGTTGCCCATCGCGCCGGAGAGCGCCTCCGGGATACGGTCAACCATTTTCATCTGCTTGCCGTACTTCTCCAGAATCTGCTCATGGCTGTACACGAAGTTCTTGCCGTCGCGGCGGCCTGCGTAGGCACAGAAGCTGTGCGGGCCCTGCGCCAGCTCGGACTTACCGAAAACGATCATATCCGCCCAGATCTTGTAGACGTTCGTCGCGTGCGCGAAGTCGATCATATCCGGCGTGAAGCCGCCGCACGGACGCATGTTGACCTCAAGGCCGATGATCTGGCCTTTCTTGCCGAGCCCGTCCTGATCCTCGGTGAGGCGGAAGAACTCGAAATGGATGAAGCGGCTCTTAACTCCAAAGCTCTTGACCGCGGCGCGGCCGGCTGCGCGGGTATCCTCCGGCAGATCACGGACGATGTAATAGATCGAATTGTCATTGTCGTTGACGACATCCATGATGGAATTCGGCGTGACGTTGCCGGTCTCAAAAATCGGCTCACCGTTTGCGTCGATGATCGCGTCGTACGAATTGACCTCGGCGTGTACGAATTCCTCCATGATATACGGCACCTCCGGCGATTCCGCCTTCCACTCCGCGAGGAACGCCTTGAGCTCCTTGTCGCTCTTGAGCTTATACGTATGCGCCGCGCCGACGCCGTTATCCGGCTTCACGACGACCGGGTAGCTGACCTCATCGATGAACGCCTTGCAGTCCTCATACGCCTCGACAAGGTGATAGCGCGCCGTCGGGATGCCAGCCTCTTTATAGTACGCCTTCATCTTCGACTTGTACTTGATGCGCGGGATATCCTCATCCTGGAAACCGGTCGTAATGTGGAACGCCGTGCGCAGGTGCGCGTCGCGCTCCAGCCAGTATTCGTTGTTCGATTCCAGCCAGTCAATCTTGCCGTGCTTGTAGATCAGGAACGCCACGGCGCGGTAGACCTCGTCGTAATTCTCGAGGCTGCTGACCTTGAAATATTCGTTCAGGCTTCCCTTGAGCTCATCGCTCAGCTCTGCATACGGCTGATCGCCGATACCGAGCACGTTCATCCCGTTATTTTTCAGCTCACGGCAGAACATCCAGTAGTTTGTCGGAAAATTCGGCGAAATAAATACAAAATTTTTCATACCCTTAACCCTTCTCTTTCTCTGCAGTGCGCGTCATAACGCCCGCTCAATTTCCCAGCAGATACGGCATGAAATACGCGACCTGCTTATACCACCACGGCCAGTCGTGCTCGCAGTCCCAGCCCCAGTAATCAACCCATGCGTGGATCCCGCGGTTTTCCAGAATACCCTGCAGCCGTCTGGTTTCATGCGGAATCTCCCATGGTCCCTGTCCCACGCAAATGACCGCCCTGCGCTGGTTGTACATCTCGATATACGGGTGATCCAGCGGCATGTTCGGGAGAAAATGCACGGGCGAGTTGATATACGTGACGTCGTCCATATAGCTGCCGAAGCCGTACTCGGCGGTGTAAATGCCACTGAGCGCCAGCAGGCCGCCGAACAGGTCGGGACGGCGGAAAAACAGGTTCGCTGCGTGCGTCGCGCCGAGACTGCAGCCGAACGCGATCAGCTCGGGGCTGCTCTCCCAGTTGTTGCGCGTGCAGACCATGTTCTGCGCAAACGGCACAACCTCATCGGTGATGTACCGGATCCACTGCTCATACCGGCGGATCCGCCAGTACGGATCACCGCTTTTGTCGGACCATGTTTCGCGGTCGAGCGTGTCGATCGAGAACACCATAAGCTGCCCGGATTCGATCCACGGCCCGCAGGTATCGGCCATACGATAATTCTCAAAATCGAAGAACCTGCCGTCCTGGCACGGGATGAACAGCATGGGTTGTCCCGCGTGTCCGTAAACCTTGAGTTCCATGTCCCGGCCGAGCGCCGGGCTGTACTGTCTAAAATACTGTGTTTCCATTTTTCTTTTTCCCTTCAGCGGAATATACCCCTTATCGGCGGTTGTGCTACGCCTCGTCCTCCATGCCGTACATCAGCGCGCCGATGCAGAACGGAAGCTGCTTTTCCCAGCTTGCCTCGCTGTGATCGCCATTCGGTACGATACGCAGCGTCAGATGAATGCGGCGAGAGAGGATCTGCTCGCCGAGCTGCATAAAGAAACGCTCCATTTCGGCATGAAAACCCATCTCGCGTGAGCCGTAGTCCATGTAGATCACCGTATCCGGTGAGATCGGCGTCCGGCGCACAAGCTCGCACAACCGCTCCGGCGCAACCCAGATAGACGGTGAAAGCGCGGCCGCACGGGAAAAGACCTTGTTGTACCGCAGCACCGCATACAGGCTCATCAGGCCGCCCATCGAGCTGCCCATGATAAACGTGTGGTCGCGGTCCGGAATCGTGCGGAATTCGCGGTCGATCTGCGGCTTCAGAACGCGGATGAACCATTCCATCGTCTCCTTGCCGCGTCCGATAAACCGGCCCAAGTGCGGATCCTCAAAATCGTACGGGGAATATTCCGACAGCCGCCCGTTTTCCGGGCTGTGGTTGCACTCGACGGCGACGACGATCAGCGGCGTATCGGTGTAATCCAGATACCGCCCCAGCCCCCAGCTCTTTCCGTAGGTGGCGTCCTTGTCAAAAAAGACATTGTGTCCGTCGAACATATAGAGCACCGGATAGCGGAGCTCCGATTCATACTCATACATGGTCGGCAGATAGACATAAACATTGCGCGGCTCATACCCGGTATATGCCGGATACGACACGCTCCATTTTTGTACCATGTTACGCGTTTGTTCCTTTCTTCGGGGGCACGCTTGCCCCTTTTGGATCGCGCCCAGGATGCTTTCCCGCTTTTAAGTGCTAAACCGCATCCAACAGAATTTCCCCGGCGCCTTACGGAGCCGGGGAAATCGTTAGACTCAGCTTACGCCTAAAACGGTCAGGCTTGTTTTGGGTCAAGTCTCAACACCATTTTTCGGGGCATTGAAATTTTAGTTTTGCATCTCTGAAATGTAAATAAAACTGTGATTTTATTGACAAAAATGCAGGATTTGCAAGGCTTTCGGCGCAAAAAAAGACCTTGCAGACTTTACTCTACAAGGTCAATTTTTCTATTGTGGTTTTACAATCTGGGTTTGCCCCAAATCATAGAACAATCAACCTTGCAGGAATGATTATACCACAACAAAAACGCTTTTTCAATAAGTTTAAGAAACATTTCTAAATCTGCGCTAAAATCTCATCGGTATATGTATGTAAATTTTTAACGCCGTGGCTGTGCTTATAACGCTTAACTAACTTTGTGAAATTTCGTAATTCAATATAACTACAGCCTCTAAAAATACATTTTCCTTTTTCGCAAATACGGACGATTTGTTTATAGATGTATAGGTCAATTTTTCTCCGGTATTGCCGACAAATATATACTTGCTTCTGTCATTTTCAAAATTTGCGCCGTAGGCTTTCTGAAAAGCATATAGTAATTTAATAGCGGGGAAAGGATATGCAAATTCATATGAAATATTATCTCTAACAATCCTATACCCTCTAACCTCGTTATCCTCATCGAAAACATCACTATATCTAAAATCAAGTAATTCCTTGATTTTAAAAGGTGTACTGATACCGATAGCAATTAGCAGCATATCTCTAAAGTAGCCATACTCACGCAAATTATACGGAGCATCTTGCATTTGAAGTTTGAAGTAGGAAAATATGCTTGATAGTTCATCGGATGTAAACGGATATACATATTTTTCTACACCGGCTACAGTATTATAAACAAGTTTCATTTGCCGCCCATCGGAGGCGGTTATTGTTTCTTCTCGGTCATCCTCATAGTTTTCTATAAAGTTTATTGAATTTAAGAAAGAGGCGGGTAAACTATGAATTGCACCCCATTTCCTGCACCGCATTTCCCATGACCACATAGTTGCTGGCTGTATCTACAGCGGAAAGCTTCTGTTCGATGGAATCGACACTCATATTGAGAACCAGAGAAGTATCTCTATAAAGCTCCTTCTCGTACCGATGGAACACATACACCGATGTGGTCAATACCGTCGCTACCGAAAGCAGCATAAGCGAGCAGAACACCAGCATGAACTTTGACTTCAGGCGTATATTGAGCCGCTTCATTTAGTCCGTTAGCTTGAATGTCATTCCGGCGCTTCTATGTTCACAATAGTGTCTTGGGTTCACGAGTATTGTCTCCTCTGGTATCTCACCGGAAAGAAGTTTCTCACATAACTCCTCCATATCCCTTACGATCTCCCCGGAGAGCGGCAGATAATACGAGGATTGACCACTAAGATAATCCTCCTGCCGGTCCGGATCGCAACCATTCTCCTGAATGAAGTGGCCTCCGTACCAAGCAAAGTCCTCAAGCTCAGGAAGTCTTTTTATAAAGCGGCCAAGCTCCTCTTTATAATGTGAAATGACCTGTCGCCACTCGTTTCTGCCGCAAATCATCAACACAATAAACCCTGAACCAATGGCATCCCCTGTGAAGACACACTTGTGTGCCCGGTCTATGAACACTACGGAGTTTGGCGTATGCCCTCCCAACTCCACAGTCTCAATCTGTACACCGCCGCCCAGGTCTATCATCGTGCCGTCCTCAATGGGGCAAAGCTGTTCATCCTTCGGGGCGGGGGTCAGGGTTCTGCCAAAGACCTTCTCCATCTGCTGTCTGTTCTTTTTCATAGACTCAATGTCCAGTCGATGAAACCAAGTTTTTGGGAAACGGTACGCTTGAGCCATATGATCCTCGTGGGGATGGGTTACAGCCACCTCAACCGGCAGAGGCGTCAGACTCTTGATAAGTGCGGACAAATCGCCCTCTCCAAGGCCTGTGTCTATGAGCAAGGCTTTCTCTGCACCGCAGATCAGATACGCAGAGGAGGTAAAATAGTCGTCAATACGGAACAATCCAGGGCAAAGATACTTCACCTCAAACATGTTTTTCCTGTCCTGTCGGAACAGCCATTCCACTGCCGCATCATTTTCAAAGCAGGCCGACCAGATATCCCCCTCTGACACGCTCGTATACCTCACGTACTGTCCGCCGCAGGTACGCACGGCGGCGACAAGGTGTTTTGGTGACGCGGGTACCTTTCTGTCCTCCGGTTCTTCCTGTCCAAAAGCCCACACCGGTGTGAATTTCATATTTCTGGCGATATAAGGATCCCCGCGCCCTCCAAGAGCCAAAACGCCGGCAAAGCGTCTGGGAAAACGAGAGCCGATGGCCCATGCAGCGGCTCCACCCACCAGATACATTCTGCATTCGTCTGTTTCCTGCTCCAACTCAAAGAGAAGTGTATGAAGATCTCGTCCTTGTTCCCATTCCGTCAAGTCTTTCTCACTTTGTACCCACAGCACAGAGCAGGGGTGTTTCTCCTGAAATTTCTCAGAGATGAATATCTCCGGTCGGGCTTTGTACGCCGGTTCATCCAGCACCACTAACAACGGCAAGCCTGTCTCCCCGCTCCAGAGCTGACAACTAAGCTTACCTTTTTTATACTCTTTGGTTTCCATAAACTATTCCTCCGTTCCTTCCGTCTCTATAGATTTTACTCTTTCACAGCGCCCATTACAATACCTGTTACAAAATATTTCTGAAGGAATGGATATATCACCAGAATGGGCAATATAAGTAAAATGCTCATAGGCAAATTTACGGCTTTGTGCATCTAAATCGTTTATATCGGGGAGAGGGTCTAACACATCATCGGAGCAGGTTTTATATTCTACCAGAGTATCAATATCAACCCATTTTGGCACGGTCTGTCTTTTGCAATCAATAATAAAGGCTTTACCGTCCTTTATATCCAGCACCCGAATTATGGTTTCTCCATTTCTTAATAGTTGGTTATTCTTCATTAACTACTAACCCCCAATCTGTAACACCACGACGCAACCAGTAAAGCCGTGAAGCACCCAACAGTTTAACGGTCATCGGCTTTGTTAAAAAAAGACGTTCAACACATTCTCTGACAAGTAAATCTCCGTTTGTTTTCGTACAAACAAAATCGGAGGTATATTCTCCATCTGGTAAACCATCCAGAGGAACATTGCAGCGGATTTCTTTTATATCCTCGCTGGCTTGAAGTGCATCAGCATAGGCGTATTGGATAGGGTCAAAAGTTCTGCATACCTCGTCGCATTTGCTGATAGTGCGTTTTTCGCACCTGCCTTTATAGTTCTTTTTTCGCATAGAAAACCTTCCTTTCTTTTATTATCACACTTTCCCAAAAACATCCCCAAAAATGAATAACAAGTTCCCAAAAACGAAAACCACCTCCCAAAAACAGATTTTTGGGAACTAATATTTTAAGGGCAAAGGCGGGAAAAGCTTTGATTTTACTGCATTTCTTGACAGTTTCCCAGAAACATTATAAATCCCCAAAATCACAGATTTTCAGAATTACTATGTTTTGGGTCAAGTCTCAACACCATTTTTCGGGGCATTGAAATTTTAGTTTTGCATCTCTGAAAATGTAAATAAAACTGTGGTTTTATTGACAAAAATGCAGGATTTGCAAGGCTTTCGGCGCAAAAAAAGACCTTGCAGATTTTACTCTACAAGGTCAATTTTTCTATTGTGGTTTTACAATCTGGGTTTGCCCCAAATCACAGGCTATCTTACTTGCGCGGGTTCTTGATTGCAGCCTGTGCAGCAGCAAGGCGGGCAATCGGAACACGGAACGGAGAGCAGGAAACGTAGGTCAGACCAACGTTGTGGCAGAACTCGACGGAGGTCGGGTCGCCGCCATGCTCGCCGCAGATGCCCAGCTTGATGTCCGGTCTCGTAGACTTACCGAGCTCGCACGCCATCTTGACCAGCTTGCCTACGCCGATCTGATCGAGCTTTGCGAACGGATCGTTCTCGTAGATCTTCTTGTCGTAGTAAGCGCCGAGGAACTTGCCGGCGTCGTCACGGCTGAAGCCGAACGTCATCTGGGTCAGGTCGTTTGTACCGAAGGAGAAGTACTCCGCTTCCTTCGCGATCTCGTCAGCCGTCAGAGCAGCTCTCGGGATCTCGATCATGGTGCCGACCTTGTAGGTCATGGAAGAACCAGCCTCAGCGATCAGCCTGTCGGCGGTCTCGGTGACAACCTTCTTAACATATGCCAGCTCCTTGACTTCGCCAACGAGCGGGATCATGATTTCCGGAACGATGTTCCAATCCGGGTGCTTTGCGGAGACAGCCAGCGCAGCCTTGATGACCGCTGTGGTCTGCATCTCAGCGATTTCCGGATAGGTGACAGCCAGACGGCAGCCACGGTGGCCCATCATCGGGTTGAACTCGTGGAGGGAAGCGATGATCGCCTTGACATCCTCAACGGTCTTGCCGGTGGAGTTTGCGAGCAGCTCGATGTCCGCCTCTTCTGTCGGAACGAACTCGTGGAGCGGGGGATCGAGGAAACGGATGTTAACCGGCTCGCCTTCCATCGTCTCGTAGAGCTTCTCAAAGTCGCCCTGCTGCATCGGCTCGAGCTTTGCAAGAGCAGCCTTTCTGCCCTCAACGGTATCTGCGCAGATCATCTCACGGATTGCAGCGATTCTGTCCGGATCGAAGAACATGTGCTCCGTACGGCAGAGACCGATGCCCTCAGCGCCGAGGCGCTTCGCGTCGATTGCGTTCTGCGGGGTATCCGCGTTGGTGCGGACCTTCATCTGACGGAACTTGTCCGCGAGACCCATGATGCGGCCGAAGTCGCCGGAGTCAACGGATGCCGGAACCGTCGGGATGATGCCGTCATAGATGTTGCCGGTGGAACCGTCGATGGAGATGAAATCACCCTCATGATAGGTCTTGCCAGCGAGGACGAACTTCTTGTTCTCTTCGTCCATGTTGATTGCGGAGCAGCCGGAGACACAGCAGGTGCCCATGCCGCGCGCAACAACAGCCGCGTGAGAGGTCATGCCGCCGCGAACGGTCAGAATGCCCTGTGCAGCCTTCATGCCTTCGATGTCCTCCGGAGAGGTCTCGAGACGAACCAGAACGACCTTCTCGCCCTTCTCGTTCCAAGCCTTCGCGTCCTCAGCCGTGAAGACGACCTTGCCGCAAGCAGCGCCGGGGGAAGCAGCCAGTGCCTTCGCAACCGGTGTAGCAGCCTTCAGAGCCTTCGCGTCGAACTGCGGGTGAAGCAGTGCGTCGAGGTTTCTCGGCTCGATCATCAGGACAGCCTGCTTCTCGTCGATCATGCCCTCGTCGATCAGATCGCAAGCGATCTTCAGAGCAGCAGCCGGTGTTCTCTTGCCGTTACGGGTCTGGAGCATGTAGAGGTGCTTGTCCTCGATCGTGAACTCCATATCCTGCATATCTCTGTAGTGATTCTCAAGTGTGTTGCAGATCTCTACAAACTGGTCGTAAACCTCAGGCATAACTTCCTTGAGCTGGTCGATATGCTGCGGTGTACGGACGCCGGCGACGACGTCTTCGCCCTGCGCGTTCATAAGGAACTCGCCGGTCAGAACCTTTTCACCGGTGGACGGGTTACGGGTGAACGCAACACCTGTACCGGAGGTCTCGCCCATGTTGCCGAACGCCATCATCTGCACGTTAACTGCGGTACCCCAGGAGTACGGGATATCGTTGTCGCGGCGGTAGACGTTTGCACGCGGGTTGTCCCAGGAGCGGAAAACAGCCTTGATCGCGCCCATGAGCTGTTCCTTCGGATCGTACGGGAAGTCCTCGCCGATCTTTTCCTTATACTCGGCCTTGAACTGGTTCGCGAGCTCCTTGAGATCCTCAGCGGTAAGCTCGACGTCCTGTGTCACGCCCTTTTCTTCCTTCATCTTGTCGATGAGCTGCTCGAAGTACTTCTTGCCGACTTCCATAACGACGTCGGAATACATCTGAATGAATCTTCTGTAGCAGTCATACGCCCAGCGCGGATTGCCGGACTTCTTCGCCATGACCTCGACAACATCCTCGTTGAGGCCGAGGTTCAGAATTGTATCCATCATGCCCGGCATGGAAGCGCGAGCACCGGAACGGACAGAAACGAGAAGCGGATTCTCCATATCGCCGAACTTCTTGCCGGTGATGCCTTCCATCTTCTCGATGTACTCCATAATTTCAGCCTGAATCTCATCGTTGATGCGGCGGCCGTCTTCGTAGTACTGTGTGCAGGCTTCGGTGGAAATCGTGAAGCCCTGGGGTACAGGCAGGCCAAGGTTGGTCATCTCAGCCAGGTTTGCACCCTTACCGCCGAGAAGCTCACGCATGTTGGCGTTGCCTTCTGTGAACAAATAAACGTATTTTTTGCCCATTGGAAACTACCTCCTAAAAATTTACATCGGCAGAACCGAATGTTGACTTTGCCGGGCGAAGCACGTGAAATACGCACGCTGTTTCGCCGCACTCTATTATAGCAAATTATTTTCTGAATTTCCATACCTTTTTTCGAGAAATCGACTGTTTTTAGAAATTTTTCCATGGATCTCCACTGCTATGCGCTGCGTTCGGGATTTTATGTTCCCTTATGCGCAAAATAGGCTTGCAAACGAGCCGTTTCGGTGGCATAATAAAGGCAATATCGCAAAAAAGCGCAGCTGCCAAGGGGGATGTTCGGCGTCTGCGCACTTTCCGCGTGCGGAAAAACACGCCTCCCTCTATTTCCTATATAATTGTATAATACTCTGGAAGGATTCTTAAGTATGCTAAAGCTATTTTCCAAAAACGAGGTGCCCAGCGGCGCAGACTGGCTGATCGTCGGGCTCGGCAATCCCGGGCCGAAATACGATGGCACGCGCCACAATACGGGCTTTCTGATGATCGACGCGCTTGCGGAACACTTCAACTGCGAGGTGCGCCGCGTGAAATTCAAGGGGCTGTACGGCAAATGCAAAATCGCCGGGCAGGACGTGGTTCTGCTCAAGCCCTCGACATTCATGAACCTGAGCGGGCAGTCTGTCACCGACGCGATGAACTTCTTTCATCTGCCGCCCGAGCGCGTCCTGCTGCTTTTTGACGACATCTCGCTCGATGTGGGCAAGACGCGCATCCGCCTGAAAGGCAGCGACGGCGGGCATAACGGCGTGAAAAACATCATTTATTTGAGCGGCAGCGACCGCTTCCCGCGCATGAAAATCGGCATCGGGCACAAGCCCGAGGGCTGGGACCTTGCGGACTGGGTGCTCTCCCGCTTTTCAAAGGATGAGATGAAGCTGCTCGCAGGCATCGCGGAAAACGTCATCGCGGCGGCGGAGCTGATTCTCGGCGGACAGGCGGACAAGGCGATGAACCGCTTCAATTCCTGAGCGGACACACCGAAAGGAACAAACAGCATGAGTATGAGATTTTTGAATGAAGCCCTGAATCGCGTGCCCGAATACCGGGCGCTCGAAAACGCCGTGCGGCGCGGTAAGACGCCGGCCGCCGCAACGGGCGTCTCCTCCATACACAAGGCGAATATCATCCACACGCTGCTGTGCGCGCTCGAAAAGACGGCGCTGGTGCTCGCGGGCGACGAGGCCGAGGCGCAGCGCCTGCTCGACGACCTGAACGCGATGGGCACGCCTGCGGCGTTTTACCCCCTGCGCGATTTCAGCCTGCGCGACACCGAGGGCAGCTCGCACGAATACGAGCGCCAGCGCATCGAGGCGTTGACGCTGCTGCAGGGCGGGCAGTCCCGCTGCATCGTAACGACGATTGACGCGGCGCTTCAGTATGCGCTGCCGCCCCAAAAGCTGCGCGAGCGCACCGTCCGGCTCGAGACCGGCCAATCCGTGACCGTGGAGGAAATCGTAAAGGCGCTCGTGCGCTGCGGCTATGTGCGCGCCGACCAGATCGACGGCACCGGCCAGTTCGCGCGCCGCGGCGGCATCGTCGATTTCTATTCCCCCGGCGGTCAGGCGCCGGTGCGCATCGAGTTCTGGGGCGACGAGATCGACACCATCTCCTATTTCGACGCCGAGACGCAGCGCCGCACCGACCGCATCGACAGTGTGACCATCTCTCCCGCCGTGGAGGTTGTGCCGGACAGCGTGACGCTGCTCGCGAAGAAGATCGAGGCGCACGCCAAAACGCTGCGCGGCAAAACGGCGCCCGCCGCGAAGGAGATTCTGCTGCGCGAGGCCGGCAAACTGAACGACGGCCTGCACATCGGTTCGCTCGACAAATACTATACCTTTATATATGAAACGCCCGCCACGCTGTTCAGCTACTTCGACACGGACAGTTTACTCGTCTTTTCCGAGGGCGCGAAGCTCAAGGAGCGCATGCGCACGACGATCTGGCAGTGGGGCGAAGACGTGCGCGGCCTGTTCACCGAGGGTGTGCTCTGCCGTGGACTCGATACCTACACGGAAACGTATGAGTTCGCGCTCGGACGCGCCGAGGACACCGCGAGCGTCTATCTGGACGCCTTTGCGCGCGGCACGTACGACACACCGGTGCAGTCGCTCTCCAATATGACCGTGCGCCAGCTCTCCGCGTGGGGCGGCAGCACGCAGCTTCTCGCGGAAGACCTCACAGCCGCGCTGCACAACCGCCACGCCTGCGTGGTGCTCGCGGGCACCGAGCGCGCCGCGATGACCGTCGCCGCCGATCTGAAGGCTGCCGGTCTGCCCGTCGGCTATTTTGAGAACGTCTCGGCCGTCGCGCCGGGCACCGTCGCCGTCACGGGCGGCACGCTTTCGGTGGGCTTTGAATACCCCAACGCGAAATTCACGCTCATCACGCACGGGCGCGTCAACACCACCAAGCAGAAGCCGAAGAAAAAGGATAAAAACAGCCGCGAGATTTACAGCCTTGCCGAGCTGACCGTCGGCGATTACGTCGTCCACTCCACGCACGGCATCGGCATTTTCGAGGGCATCCACAAGATTGATATGCAGGGCGTCACAAAGGACTACATCAAGCTGCGCTACGCGAAAAACGATACGCTCTACGTGCCGGTCACGCAGCTCGACATGGTCGCGAAATACATCGGTCCGCGCGAGGACGCCGGCGTGAAGCTGCACCGTCTCGGCGGCACCGAGTGGCAGAAATCGAAAGCCAAGGTGCGCGCCGCGGTGAAGGACATCGCGAAGGAGCTGATTCTGCTCTACGCCCAGCGCATGAAGCAGAAGGGCTATGCCTTCCCCGAGGACACCGACTGGCAGCACGATTTTGAAGCCCACTTTGAATACAACGAGACCGAGGACCAGCTCCGCTGCATCAACGAAATCAAGAACGACATGGAGCGCGACGTGCCGATGGACCGCCTGCTCTGCGGCGACGTCGGCTTCGGCAAGACCGAGGTTGCCCTGCGCGCGGCATTCAAGTGCATCACGGCAGGCAAGCAGTGCGCGATCCTCGTGCCGACCACGATCCTCGCGTGGCAGCATTACCAGACGGTTTTAAAGCGCATGGAGGGCTTTCCGGTCGACGTCGAGCTGCTCTCGCGCTTCCGCACGCCGCGCCAGCAGGACGAGATTCTCCGCAAGCTCAAGCGCGGCAGCATCGACCTGATCGTTGGCACGCACCGTCTCGTTTCCAAGGACGTGCAGTTCAAGGATCTCGGTCTTGTGATCATCGACGAGGAACAGCGCTTCGGCGTGCAGCAGAAAGAGCGGCTCAAGGAGGTCTGCAAGTCGGCGGACGTGCTGACGCTCTCCGCAACGCCGATTCCCCGCACGCTCAACATGGCGCTCTCCGGCATCCGCGATATGTCGGTCATCGAGGAGGCGCCGCACGACCGCCACCCGGTGCAGACGTACGTGCTCGAGTACGACGCGGGCGTCATCACCGACGCCATTAAGAAGGAGCTGCGCCGCGGCGGGCAGGTCTACTACCTGCACAACGACGTCGTCTCCATCGAGCGCGTCGCCGCGAGCATTCAGGCGCGCGTGCCCGAGGCGCGCATCGGCATCGGCCACGGCAAGATGAGCGAGCAGGAGCTTTCCGAGGTCTGGCGCAGACTCATGGAGCATGAGATCGACATTCTCGTCTGCACGACGATTATTGAGACCGGCGTCGACGTGCCGAACGCCAATACGCTGATCATCGACAACGCCGACCGCATGGGTCTTTCCCAGCTCCACCAGCTTCGCGGGCGCGTAGGCCGCAGCACACGGCGCGCATACGCCTATTTCACGTTCACGCGCGGCAAGGTGCTGAGCGAAATCTCGCAGAAACGCCTCTCCGCCATCCGTGAATTCACGGAGTTCGGCTCCGGCTTCAAGATCGCGATGCGCGACCTCGAGATTCGCGGCGCGGGCAACATTCTCGGCGGCGAGCAGCACGGGCACATGGAAAGCGTCGGCTACGATATGTACTTAAAGCTCCTGAACGAGGCGGTTGCTTTGATGAAGGGCGAAACGCCGGAGGAACCGGTGGAAGAGTGCGTCGTCGACATGCAGGTGCAGGCGCACATTCCCGAAAGCTACATCGATTCCACCGCCCTGCGGCTTGAAGTATACCGCCGCATTGCGGATATCAAGTCGTACGAGGATTCGAGCGACGTCGTCGACGAGCTGATCGACCGCTTCGGTGAGCCGCCCGAGAGCGTCTACGGGCTGATCGACATCGCTTTGCTGCGCAACCGCGCTACCTCGCTCGGCATCACGGAGGTCAAGCAGCAGGCAAACGCGATTTTGCTCTACAAGGACAAATTCGATATGGAACGCGTCAAGCGGCTGATCCAGGGCATGCCGAACAAGGTTATGCTCTCGGCAGGCAGCCGCCCGTATATCAGCGTCTCGCTTGCCGGAAAGCAGCCGCTCGATGTGCTCGAGGACGCGCTCAAAATCCTCTGCGGCGACGAAAATAACGGCTGATGCGCCGGAAGCCTCACAAAAAATACACATTCTCCTGTTATGATGCTGGACAATCGGCCGCATCGGCGTTATAATAACAAATACGGCATATCAAAAATGAAAGGCTTGGAAAAATGATGAAAAGATTTGCAAAAGGCGCTGTCGCGCTTCTGCTTGCCATTGCCCTGTGCTTCAGCCTCGCCGGCTGCTACGACGAGAACCTGACCTGGGCGGCGAAAAAGGGCGATACGGAGCTTCCCGTCGGCGCATACATTTACTACCTCTCCGTCGCGTACAACGAGGCGGCGGCACAGATCGGCACGGACGCCGAAGTGCTGAAGGGCGAGGTCGAGGGCCAGCCCGCAGACGAGTGGATCCGCGAACGCGCAAAGGCATACGTCACCCAGTATTTCTGGATGAACGATGAGATGGCGCGCCTCGGCCTCGAGATGACCGACGCCGATTACGCACAAGCGCTCCAGAATACAACGAGCTACTGGACCTATTTCGGTTCCGTTTTCGAGGATTACGGCGTAGCGCAGAGCTCGTTCGACATTGCGTATTCGCAGTATAACGTCATGTACCTCAAGGTCTTTGAGGCGCTGTACAGCGAGGGCGGCGAGCGCGCCGTTCCGGAAACCGATATCCGGGATTATCTCGAGCAGAATTATTACAGCTATGAGTATTTCACCGCTCCGCTCACCACAAAGGCGGAGGATGAAAGCACCGTCGAGATGACCGACGAGGAAAAGGCGGCGCTTAAGGAGAAGCTCGAGTCCGCTAAGAAGGATATTCTCAGCGGCAAGACAACCGTCTCGGATGCGGCAAACGACTACGCACTCGAGATTGAGACAGATTCCACCTATCAGGTCGGCATCAACGACCGCGAGGGTATGGAATCCTCCTACATGCCGACCGACTTTATCGACACGCTGGAAGCGATGAAGGAAGAGGATGTCGAGGTCTTTGAGGCTTCCGACTATATGGTGCTTCTGCGCCGTCTGCCGATCAAGGACAGCGAAGATGAGATCCTCACAAGCCATGACAGCCGTCTGAATCTTCTGGTCGAGATGAAGAACGACGAGTTCCAGACTTCTGTGCGCGAGGCCGCACAGGGCGCTGAGGGCGTCGAGCTGAATCAGAAGGCTGTCAACCGCTATAAGCCGTCGATGTTCACAGACACCACGAAGAACGGCACCTCCTCCGTGCCGGAGGAAAGCTCCGAATCCTCCGCTGAGGAAAGCGAGGATTCCTCTGAGTCCTCCGCCGAGTGATCACTTCGATCCCCAAACCCGCAGTTTTCGGACTGCGGGTTTTCTCTTTTCCGGAGTTTTCTCCCGAATTTGGAGTGGAAAAACGCGCCGGAATATGATACGCTGAATAAAACACAAAAAGGATGAGTGGTATGACGGAAAAAGAAATGTATCTCGAGCAGCTCCGCGCGCTCGGCATCCGGGAGGATGATGCCGTGCTCGTGCATTCCTCGATGAAAGCCATCGGCACCGCGCTTTCGCCGGAAGAAATACTCTCCGTACTGCAGGCAGCCGTCGGCAGTGAAGGCACGCTCCTGCTGCCCGGGCTGACCTACGAAAGCGTTACGCCGGAGCATCCGGTTTTTGACAGCCGCACCAGCGTGCCGTGCATCGGGCTTCTCCCCCGCACCTTCCAAACGCTGCCGGGTGTCTTGCGCAGCGTGCATCCGACGCACTCCGTCTGCGCGCGCGGACGGCTCGCGGAAACACTCACGGCGGAGCACATCCTCGACAACACGCCGGTCGGCCCGCATTCGCCATTCATGCGCCTTGCCGACTGCGGCGGCAAGCTGCTTTTCATCGGCGAGGTTGTCGACTGCTGCACCTTCATGCATGGGCTGGAGGAGATCGCGGGCGTGGATTACGTTCTGAACCGCGATACCACTGCATATATTGTTGACGGCGAGCGGCGCGATTATTTTGCACACGATTTTTCCACTGTCGCGGCGCAGCGGTACAGCCGCATCAAGTCGATTCCCGGCATCAAAATGCACACCGGACGCCTCGGAAATGCACCGTGCTATCTTTTCGACGCGCAGGATCTGCGCGAGCGTGCGCTTTCCCTACTGCGGCTTGACTCGCACTTTTTTGTGCAGATGAACCAATAATCTGACTCGATTTGACTTTTTTCTACAAAAACACATCAGACTATTGACTTTGCCAATATGCTGTGGTATTTTTATTGTATAGATATGCAGTCTTTGATTTTGGGGTATTAGTCAGAGCTGCATGCATTTTATGCAATGCGAAAGGACGGTAGAACTTATGAGCAACACACCTAACGTACAGCAGCCGGTTCCCATGCCGATGAAGCCGATGAACACGGAGAGAAAGCTTTGGAAATACATTGTTTTCTCGATCCTTACCTGCGGTATTTACAGCATCGTATTCTGGTCCAGCGTCGGCGAGGATCTGAACCTCACCGCTTCCAGACGCGACGGTAAGAAGACCATGCACTACTGCCTCATCTTCTTCCTGCTTCAGGAAATCACCTGCGGCATCATGGGCATCATCTGGTTCCATCAGATCTCCCAGCGTATCGGCGATGAAGCGCGCGCACGCGGCTTCCAGACTGATCTCGGCTCCTCCACCTACTGGCTCTGGAACGTTCTCGGCAGCCTGATCATCGTCGGTCCGTTTATCTATGTAAACAAGATCTGCGAAGCGATGAACGCGATCGCAGCCAGCTACAACGCAAACGGCCTCTAATATCCACACAAACATAAAAAGCTGTTCCTTCCCCAGGGAACAGCTTTTTTGTTTGCATTTTTATCTTTGAAGCAGGTGCAGAACACGTGCCAGCCATGACGCGCTGAAGTCCGGCTGTACGATGGGATCGCCGGCGCAAAGCCGCAGGACATAAACGAGGATAAACAGCCCGGCAAAAAGCAGAATATAGGTGTTCTCCGCGCGCGGCGTCAGGCGCAGGCGGCCGGACTCGCGCAGACCGAGATACAGCGCGGCGGGAATCAGCAGCGGAAACAGCGGATGAAACGCAAATGCTGTTTCAAAGTCCGAGAAGACTGCCGCGAGCAGTGCGCGCGTCATACCGCATCCGGGGCACGCCACGCCGAGCAGATAGCGGAACGGACAGTGATAAATCAATACCAGACAGGCGACAGTCACCGCGCCCCAAAGCAGCCGCCGCTTCCAAAGCCGCCGCATCAGTAAAGCCCCTCGCCGCGCCGCGCTCTGCGAATCACATGGAAATACGCGGGAATCAGGAAGGAATCCGCCATGAGCCATGCGATCGGCCCGGCAAAGCACGCCGCCGCAAAGCCGAAGGCGGGCACGAGCAGCGCACCGGTTCCGCCGCGCGCCACCATTTCAAACACGCCCGCGAACATGGCGAGACGGCTGTACCCCATGCCCTGAATCGTCAGGCGCAGAACATTGACATATGTGAGCGGAATCAGGAACAGACCGCTCGTCAGCAGATATTGGTACGCCGCGGCGAGAATCGCCGTTTCGGACGCATCGACAAACAGCAGCAGGAGCCATTTGCCGAAAAACACGATGACAAGCAGCGCGAGCACCGAATACACGATGCCGACAACCCCGCACGCTTTCACGCCCTGCCCGATGCGGTCGATCTTCCGCGCGCCGATATTCTGGCCGCTGTATGTGGACATTGTGACGCCCATCGCGTCGTACGCGCAGGCGAAGAACATGTACAGCTTGCTGCCTGCCGTGACGCTCGCCACCGCCTGTGAGCCGAGCGAATTGACCGAAGCCTGCAAAATCACGCTGCCGATCGCTGTGATGGAGGTCTGCAGCGCCATCGGCAGGCCCATGCCGATCAGGCGGCGCACATACGGCGCGCGGAGTTTGAAATCGTCGCGGGACATGCGCAGCACCTCGTAATGGCGGCTCGCATAAACCAGGCACGCCAACCCCGCGGCAAGCTGGGACACAACCGTTGCCAGCGCCGCGCCCGCCACGCCGAGCGGGATCAGGACGATTAGGACGACGTCCAGCACAATATTGATGACGGAGGCGATCACGAGGAACACGACCGGCGTGCGGCTGTCGCCGAGCGCACGCTGAATGCCCGCAAGCATATTGTAAAGGAAGGTCGCCGGGATGCCGGCGAAGATGATTACGAGATAGGCGTAGGCGTCGTCGAGAATATCGGCGGGTGTGCCCATCAGCTCGAGAATATTGCGGCAGAATACGACGGTGAGCAGCGTGAGCAGCGCGCCGAAGCCGACGCAGAGCCAGACCGCGTTGCCGATGAAACGGCGCAGCTCGTCGTAATCGCGGCTGCCAAAGCGCTGTGCAACCGGAATTGCAAAGCCGCTGCACAAGCCGAGACAGAAGCCGATGATCAGGAACGTCACCGAGCCGGTGGAACCGACCGCGGCGAGCGGACCCGTGCCGAGCACGCGGCCGACGATGATGGTATCGACCATGGAGTAGAACTGCTGGAACAGGTTGCCGAACAGAAGCGGGATCGTAAAGCCCAGAATCAGCTTCATCGGCGAACCGTGCGTCATTTCTTTCGTCATGAAAAACACTCGCTTTAAAGGAATTGCATACCCGTAAAGTTTACCACCACCGGGAGCGTTTTGTATATCCCGCAAAACAGAAAAAAGGGCGGCAGAAGCCGTCCTTTTTATGGATAGTTTTATTGAAACCGAAAGCGAAAGCTTACATCTTCGCGATCTTGTCCGCCCAATCCAGCGCCTTCTTGATGTCAGCCTCGGTCGGTGTGCCCTTCTTGAACAGGCCGCCCTTAACCGCAATGCCCAGCGGTTCGCCAACTGTCTCAACGCCGTTCTTCTTCATGGTTGCGATGATGCTGTCGAGACCAGCGGTGTTGCCAGTGCTGTTGAGAACATAGAATGCGACGCCCTTTGTTCTCGTCGGGTTGAGATCCTTGCAGAAATGATCGACCGGGCCCGGAAGCTTGCCGTTCATCTCAATGCCGATAAAGACGACCTTCTCGCCCTCGCAGGGATATGCCGGGGGAATCTGATCGCACACGCACTGCATGACTCTGCCGATTTCGGATGCGATCGGCTGCACGCTGCCGCCCTTGGAATAATGAAGTGACTTTGCTTTCATTTTGACTGCCTCCTGTTGCTTTGCGGGCCATCTCACGGCCCGTAGTACTCAAATTGTCATTGTATCTAATTATAGCATAAAGATGGGGAAAGGTATAAACAAAATGTTAATTTTTTCGTAAGAATCCCGTAAGCTTTTAAAAGTCGGATCAAGCCACAAAATTACCCGGACAAATTGTAGATTTTGACCGGTTTTTATCATCAATTTACAATCCATTCAAGAAAACCTGTCCCAAAACGCTTGTAAATTTCCGGGAATTATACTATAATGTTATTGTATATTGTTTCAGAACTACAGCGGACGGAACGCCTGCAGCCGTACTTTTCCGGCTGCGTTCCCACCGCTCCCCTATTCTTCATCTGGAGGTGATTTTTTGGCAAAAGAAGCTTTGGACGCCGTTAAAAACGCGGAACAGCAGGCAGCCGAAATTCTCGAAAACGCTGCGCAGCGCTGCGCAGCCATCCGGCAGAGTGCGCAGCAGAAAGCGCAGGCCCTGACCGACGAGCGTATCCGGCAGGCCGAGGCCGAGCGCGGCAAGGCGCAGGCCAAAGCCGAAGCGGACGCCGCTGCCCTGCAGCGCGCCGCGCAGCAGGAAACCGACGCCCTCGCCGGGGAGATCTGCGCGAAGGCGCAGGCAAACCGCGAAGAGACCGTCCGCGCGATTCTGGAGAGGATCACCGGATGACGCGGCGCAAACACGAAAGGAGGGGATCGCAGTATGGCGGTAATGCCTATGAAGCGCATCGCGATTTACGCGCTCAAGAACCGTCGTAAACAGATCCTGGAACTGATCCAGCGGCGCGGCGTCGTGGAAATCGATGACCGCAAAGCGGATGAAACCGTCTTTGCCCGGATGGACACCGTCCCCGCAAAGGCAAGATTTGAAAACAATGCCGCCTCGCTTCAGGCGGCGCTCGAAGCGCTCGATAAGCTGGAGCCGCCCGAGAAATCCCTCTTGGCTTCGCTGAACGGGCGCGACCCGATCCCGCTTTCCAAATACGAGGAAACGGCGCAGCAGGCCGGCGAGCTGCTCAAAACAGCGTCCCGCATCAACGTGCTCTGGAAAAAATGCGCGGACAACCGCGCGGAGATTCTCCGGCTGCAGACGCAGATCCGGGCGCTGGAGCCGTGGATGAAGCTCGACATCTCGATGCGCACACTCGGCACCCCGACGGCCTCGGTATTCATCGGCTCATTCCCGACGGAATACACGGAGGAAACGCTCCGGGCCATGATTGCCGAAGGCGCTCCGGAGGTGGACGGCGTCACGGTGGAGGTGCTGAGCGCGGCGGCGCAGCAGACCTGCGTATTCTTGATGTGCCATATCTCGCAGGGCCTGAAGCTCGAGACGTACCTGCGCTCCATCGGCTTCACCTATCCGGCCGAGCCGAGCAAAACGCCGCCGGCCGACCGCGTTCAGAAGCTGAACGGGCGCATAGAGGCGCTTCAGGCGGAGATCGACGGCGCGGAGGCGGAGATCCGGACCTTCAAGGATCAGCGCGAAGCCATTCTGTACACGATCGATTATTTCACGATGCGCACCGAAAAGTACGATGTGCTCGGCCGTCTGTGGCAGAGCACACATGTGTTCATCATCACGGGCTATGTGCCCGCCGAGAACGCCGATGCGCTGAAAGAAGAACTTGAGACAAAGCTCGAAGCGTATGTGGAGCTGTCGGCGCCGGATGAAAACGACGATGTGCCGGTCAAGCTCAAGAACAACGCGTTTGCCGCACCGGTCGAGGGCGTTCTCGAAAGCTACAGCATGCCGGGCAAGAAGGAGATTGACCCCAGCACGATCATGGCAATCTTCTACTACTTCCTCTTCGGCATGATGCTCTCGGATGCGGGCTACGGCCTGCTGATGGTGCTCGGCTGCGGCATCATTCTTTGGAAATTCAAAAACATGGAGGAGGGCCTCAGAAAGACGCTCACAATGTTCTTCTACTGCGGCATCTCCACAACCTTCTGGGGCATCCTGTTCGGCAGCTTCTTCGGAGACGCCGTCACGGTCATCGGCAAGACGTTCTTCAATGCCGATGTGGGGATCCCGGCGCTCTGGTTTGTACCGGTGGAGGAGCCAATGCGGCTTCTGCTGTTCTCGTTCCTCGTCGGCATCATCCATCTCTTCGCCGGCCTCGGCGCGCAGTTCTACCAGCTCGCGCGGCAGGGCAAGTGGCTGGACGCGATCTACGACGTCGTCTTCTGGTATATGCTGGTCGGCGGCGGCATCGTCTATCTGCTCTCCATGCAGATGTTTGCCGATATGGTCGCGCTTTCGTTCACGCTGCCGGCGGCGGTCGGCAATGCGGGCGCCATCGCGGCGGGCATCGGCGCGGTCGGCATCATTTTCACCTCGGGACGCGCATCGCGCAATCCCGGCAAGCGTCTTCTGAAGGGCCTGTACGGCCTGTACGGCGTTTCGAGCTACTTGAGCGACATCCTCTCGTACTCGAGACTGCTCGCTCTCGGCCTTGCGACGGGCGTCATCGCCTCGGTTTTCAACCAGATGGGCGCGATGCCCGGCAACAATCCGCTCGGCGTCGTGATCTTCATCTTCGCGTTCGTCGTCGGACACACACTGAACCTCGGCATCAATGTTCTCGGCGCGTATGTGCACACGAACCGCCTGCAGTTTGTCGAATTCTTCGGCAAGTTCTACGAGGGCGGCGGACGCAAATTCGCCCCGTTTACAACCAAAACCAAATATTTCAAAATTACGGAGGAAAAGTAATATGGAAAAGTTTGACATCAATACCCTCGGTATCGTTTTCGCGCTGGTCGGCGCGGTTCTCGCATCTTTGCTCGGCGGCATCGGCTCCGCTATCGGCGTCGGCATGACCGGTCAGGCTGCCGCGGGCGTCGTTTCGGAAAATCCCACGCTCTTCGGTAAGGTTCTGATTCTCCAGCTTCTCCCGGGCACACAGGGCATCTACGGCCTGCTCATCGCGTTCCTCACGCTCACCAACATCGGCGTTCTCGGCGGCAGCGCAGAGATCACCTTCGCCAAGGGCCTTCTGTACCTCGCAGCCTGCCTCCCGATGGCCATCATCGGTCTGATCTCCGCCAAGCAGCAGGCAAAGGCGTCCGTCGCCTCCATCGCACTCGTTGCAAAGCGCCCGGATCAGTTCGGTAAGGCCATGATCTTCCCGGCAATGGTCGAGACATACGCGGTTCTGGCTCTGCTCGTTTCTCTGCTCGCTGTCGCAAATATCGGTGGTATCGCGGTATAATCCGTCCCGGTTCAACGCGCATCAAGCGAAAAGGAGAGAACACCCATGGCAACAGGACTGGACAGAATTTTAGAGCAGATCCGTGCGGACGCCGAAGAAAAGGCAGCGGCCGAGATCGCGGCTGCCGAGCGTGACGCGGAGCAAACGCTGGCGCGGGTCGCCGAGGAGGCGGAGGAAAAGGCCGCCGCCATGTGCGCGCAGAGCGAAACGCAGAACGCGGACATCCTTGCGAAGGCGCAGTCCGCCGCGGAATTCGGCCGGCGTCGCATTCTGCTCGCAACCAAGCAGGGCGCAATCCGCGATACCGTCTCCGCGGCGCGCGAGCGTCTGCACAGCCTGCCGGACAGCGAATACTTCGCGGTGCTGTTAAAGCTCGCGCAGAAGAACGCCGCGGACGGCGAGGCACAGATGCGGCTGAACGCAAAGGATCTCGCCCGTATGCCCCGGGATTTTGAGGCGCAGCTCAACGCCGCCACCCCCCGCGGGCACATCACCGTATCCGAAACGCCGTGCGACATTGCGGACGGTTTCCTGCTCGTTTACGGCGGCATCGACGTAAACTGCACGTTTGACTCGCTTTTCGAGGCAGAGGCGGACGCGCTGCAGGACCTCGCGGGCAGCATGCTCTTCCGCTGAGCCGCTCAAAATACCGCAATCAAAAGGAGTACGCACGATGGCACAGGAATATATCTACGCTGTGGCGCGCATCAAGGCGCGGGAGCTTTCGCTTCTGACACAGCAGGACATAGACCGGCTCATGGCGTGCAAAACGCCGGCGGAATGCTTCCGCGCGCTGGCCGATAAAGGCTGGGGCACGGGCGGCGAGCAGACCGCAGAGGCGATTTTCGCAGCCGAAACGGAAAAGACCTGGGCGCTCATGCACGAGCTGCTGCCCGATCTCACCCCGTTCGACGTTCTGCTGTATCCCATAGATTTCAACAATTTAAAGGCGGCGGTCAAATGCACCGTCACCAACACCGAACCGCACAACGTCTTTATGCAGGGCGGCACGGTGGATCCGCAGAAGATGCAGCTGGCCGTGCGCCAAAACGACTTTTCTCTTCTGCCGGACTTTATGGCCGAGGCCGCGTCGGAAGCAACGCAGGTGCTGCTCCAGACACGCGACGGTCAGCGCTGCGACGTAATCCTCGATCGCGCCTGCCTTTCGGCGATCCACCGCGCGGGCATGGAGAGCGACAACGCGCTCGTCAAGGCGCTCGCCGAGCTGAAGGTCGCCGTGTCGGACATCAAGATCGCGATGCGCGCGCAGCACACCGGCAAGAGCCGCGCTTTCCTCGAGGAAAGCCTCACGCCGTGCGCGACGCTCGATCTCGCAGAGCTGATCTCTGCCGCTGAAAAGGACGCGGAAGCGCTGTACGCCTATCTGGGCCGCACCGATTACGCGGACGCCGTCGCCCCATTGAAAGCAGGCGCATCGGCCTTTGAAAAATGGTGCGACGACCGCCAGACCGCGCTCGTCAAGGAAATCAGCCGGCAGGATTACTTCACGATCGCCCCGCTGCTCGGTTATGTGACCGCGCGCCAGAACGAAATCGCGACGGTGCGCATCATCGTCTCCGGCAAGCAGAACAACCTGCCGGATGAGCGCATCCGGGCAAGGCTGAGGGAGGTTTGAGCATGTACAGAGCAGCAGTAATCGGAGACCGCGACAGCATCTACGGCTTCGCGGCGCTCGGGCTGGAGGTCTTCCCCGTGGCGGACGCTGACGCCGGCTCGAAGACCCTGCGCCGGCTGGCGGAGGGCGAATACGCCGTGATCTATATCACCGAAGCGCTTGCCGCCGAGCTGGAGCACGAGCTCGACCACTTCCGTCTCCTGCCCCTGCCCGCCATCATCCCGATTCCCGGCGTCACGGGCAATACAGGCATGGGCATCAAGATGGTCAAAAAGTCGGTGGAGCAGGCAGTCGGCTCCGACATCATCTTCAACGAAAAAGATTAAAGAAACGGGTGACTTCAAGCAAATGAGCAAAGGCACAATCAAAAAAGTGGCCGGTCCGCTCGTAATCGCCGGCGGCATGCGCGACGCGAACATGTTCGACGTTGTGCGCGTCAGCGATCAGCGACTGATCGGTGAGATCATAGAAATTCACGGCGATGAGGCCTCGATTCAGGTTTACGAGGAAACCTCCGGCCTTGGCCCCGGCGCGCCCGTCGAATCCACCGGCGAGCCGATGAGCGTTGAGCTCGGCCCGGGCCTCATCAGCTCGATTTACGACGGCATTCAGCGCCCGCTGGACGCCATCATGCAGATTTCCGGTAACAACCTGAAGCGCGGCGTGGAGGTTCCCTCCCTGCGGCGCGATATCAAATGGAGCTTCACGCCCCTCAAAAACGCGGGCGACGAGGTCACGGGCGGCGACATTCTCGGCACCGTACAGGAAACCGAGATCGTTCTGCATAAGATCATGGTTCCGGTCGGCGTGCGCGGCACGATTCGCTCGATTTCTGCGGGCGAATATACCGTCACCGATACGGTCGCCGTGATCGACACGCCGAACGGCTCCAGCGTCAACGTCACGCTGATGCAGAAATGGCCGGTTCGCCGCGGCAGACCGTACCAGAAAAAGCTTTCGCCGGACATGCCGCTGATCACCGGCCAGCGCGTCATCGACACGCTGTTCCCGATCGCGAAGGGCGGCGTCGCAGCCGTTCCCGGACCGTTCGGCAGCGGCAAGACCGTCGTGCAGCACCAGCTCGCAAAGTGGGCGGAAGCCGACATCGTCGTCTACATCGGCTGCGGCGAACGCGGCAACGAGATGACCGACGTTCTGAACGAGTTCCCGGAGCTCGTCGACCCGAAAACCGGCTATTCGCTGATGAAGCGCACCGTGCTCATCGCGAACACCTCCGACATGCCGGTTGCAGCGCGTGAGGCTTCGATCTACACCGGCATCACGATCGCGGAGTACTTCCGCGACATGGGCTATTCCGTCGCTCTGATGGCGGATTCCACCTCCCGCTGGGCGGAGGCGCTGCGCGAAATGTCCGGCCGTCTCGAAGAGATGCCCGGCGAAGAGGGCTACCCGGCATACCTGGGCAGCCGTCTCGCACAGTTCTACGAGCGCGCAGGCCGCGTTATCACCCTCGGCGGCGACGACCGCGAGGGCGCGCTGTCCGTTATCGGCGCCGTTTCCCCTCCGGGCGGCGATATTTCCGAGCCGGTCTCGCAGGCGACGCTGCGCATCGTCAAGGTCTTCTGGGGCCTCGACGCCAACCTGGCCTATAAGCGTCACTTCCCGGCCGTCAACTGGCTGACCTCCTATTCCCTGTACGTGGATACCATGTCGAAGTGGTTCAACACGAACGTTGCGCCCGACTGGATGGAGCTGCGCGCACGATTGATGCGCCTGCTGCAGGACGAGGCGGAGCTCGAGGAAATCGTGAAGCTCGTCGGTATGGATGCCCTCTCTGCGCCCGACCGTCTGAAGCTCGAGGCCGCACGCTCCATCCGCGAGGACTTCCTGCACCAGAACGCCTTCGATGATACCGACACCTACACCAGCCTCGAAAAGCAGCACGACATGATGCTCCTCGTGGTGCATTACTACGACCAGTGCGTCGAGGCGCTTGAAAAGGGCGCGAAGGCGGACGATCTGATCGCCCTGCCTGTGCGCGAGCGCATCGGCCGCTTCAAATACGTTGCGCCGGATAAGATCGCTGCGGAATACGGCGACGTCTGCGCCGAGCTTGCGCGTGAAATCGAGGAAGCTGTCAAGAACAAGGAGGACTTCTGATGCCAAAGGAATACAGAACCATACAGGAGGTCGCCGGCCCGCTGATGCTCGTCAAGGGCGTGGAAAACGTCTCGTACGACGAGCTGGCGGAGATTGAGCTTGCAAACGGCGAAAAGCGCCGCTGCAAGGTGCTGGAGATCAACGAGGGCAACGCGCTCGTCCAGCTCTTTGAAAGCTCCACCGGTATCAACCTCTCGAACAGCCGCGTCCGCTTCCTCGGCAGAACGATGGAGCTGGGCGTGAGCGAGGATATGCTCGGCCGCGTCTTTGACGGACTCGGCCGCCCGATCGACGACGGCCCGGAGATCCTGCCCGACCGCCGCGACGACATCAACGGCCTGCCGATGAACCCGGCAGCCCGCAGCTACCCGCAGGAATTCATCCAGACCGGCATTTCCGCGATCGACGGTCTGAACACACTCGTCCGCGGCCAGAAGCTGCCGATCTTCTCGGCCTCCGGTCTGCCCCACGCACAGCTCGCCGCGCAGATTGCGCGTCAGGCGAAGGTGCGCGGCACGAACGATCCGTTCGTCGTCGTGTTCGCCGCGCTGGGCATCACGTTTGAGGAATCGAACTTCTTCATCGAGAGCTTCAAAGAGACGGGCGCCATCGACCGCACGGTCATGTTCGTCAACCTCGCGAACGACCCGGCCATCGAGCGTATCGCGACGCCGCGTATGGCGCTGACCGCCGCCGAATACCTCGCCTTCGAAAAGAACTACCATGTGCTCGTCATCCTGACGGATATCACGAACTACGCTGACGCCCTGCGCGAGGTCTCCGCCGCGCGCAAGGAGGTTCCGGGCCGCCGCGGCTACCCGGGCTATATGTACACCGACCTCGCGTCCCTCTACGAGCGCGCAGGCCGCCAGACCGGCAAGACCGGCTCCATCACGCTGATCCCGATTCTGACGATGCCCGAGGACGACAAGACGCATCCGATCCCCGACCTCACCGGTTACATCACCGAGGGTCAGATCATCCTGAGCCGTGAGCTGTACCGCAAGAATGTCGCGCCGCCGATCGACGTACTGCCCTCCCTGTCCCGTTTGAAGGACAAGGGCATCGGCGAAGGCAAGACGCGCGCCGACCACGCCAGCACCATGAACCAGCTTTTCGCGGCGTATGCCCGCGGCAAGGAGGCCAAGGAGCTGATGGTTATTCTGGGTGAGGCCGCGCTGACGGACATCGACAAGCTCTATGCGAAATTCGCGGATGCCTTCGAAAACGAATACGTCTCGCAGGGCTACACGACGAACCGCGACATCGAAGACACGCTGAATCTGGGCTGGAAGCTGCTTTCCATCCTGCCCCGCAGCGAGCTCAAGCGAATCAACGACAAGTTCCTCGACCAGTATTACGGAAAGGTGTGATGCTAGGTGGCAGGCACACAGGTCAACCCCACCAGAATGGAGCTCACGCGGCTCAAAAAGAAGCTCACAACCGCCATGCGCGGCCATAAGCTGCTCAAGGATAAGCGCGATGAGCTCATGCGCCAGTTTCTCGACAAGGTGCGCGAGAACAAGGCGCTGCGCGAAGAGGTGGAGCAGGCGCTCGAATCTGCAAACCGCAACTTCATGCTTGCGCGCGCCGGTATGCCGGACGAAATGCTGAACACGGCGCTGCTTGCGCCGAAGCAGGAAGTCACCATCAGTGCCGGTACACAGAACGTGATGAGCGTCGAGATCCCCGCCTTTGACTTCAAAACGCGCACACCCGACCCGAACGACATCTACTCCTACGGCTTCGCTTTCACAACCGGCGACCTCGACGACGCGATCCGCTCGCTCTCCGAGGTGTTCCCGAAGATGCTGAAGCTCGCCGAGGTAGAGAAGTCGTGCCAGCTCATGGCGGCGGAAATCGAAAAGACGCGCCGCCGCGTCAATGCGCTCGAGCACGTCATGATTCCCGAGCTGCAGACGAACATCAAGTATATCACGATGAAGCTCGATGAAAACGAGCGCTCCACGCAGATCCGTCTGATGAAGGTCAAGGACATGATGCTCAAGGAAGCGCACCACTACGAAAACTAAACACACAAAAAACGTGGCTGTTTTGCGCAGCCACGTTTTTTGCACAATTTCAGTCGGCAACAGGTAAGAGAACGGAGCGCAGGCCAAAAACCTGCGCTCCGTTCTCTTGTGCCCCTAAAACGATGCCGGGGGCGGGCGGCTGATCAACGTTACGGGAGAAGGCTCTCGGGATCGACGGCCTCGCCGTCCTTCGTCACCTCGAGATGCAGATGCGATTCCATGGCCGATTCAAACGGCGCGGCTGTCACGCTGCCGATGTCCTGCCCGGCGGAAACGACCTCGCCCGGGTCAACAAGAAACGTCTCGCCGAGGCCGCAGTAACGGAACACATACGCGCCATGCTCTATCACAATTGTATTGCCGAGCAGCATGTCCGTATACGTCTCTTTCACGATTCCGTTTGCGGCGGATTTCACCGTCTCTCCGTGCGCCGCGGCGTAATCGGTACCCATATGCGCGCGGTAGTCACGCATCGTTTCCGAATAGACCGGCGCTTCGGAGAAGGCGGCGAGCACCGTATCGCCCGCCACCGGCTTTAAAAAGCGGCCGCTGACCGTGTATTCCGGCTCTGCCGCCGTCTCCTCGGCGGGCGCTTCCGTCTGCGCCGTTTCCTCCGGCTCCGCTTCAGCCTGTGTCTCCTGCTCTGCCGGATCCGGCTCTACAACGACCTCAGACGCCGTCCCCTGCGCATGTCCGGCGGAAACGGCGCTTTCCGGATCCTCCGCCGCCGGCGTGGGCGACGGCTGCACCGTGGCGGACGACACGCTGCTTGTCCCGGAGCTCTCCGCCTCGCCGTTCACCGGCTCCAAAAAGCCGGAGACCGTGTCGTATGTGCTCCACGCCGCGATGCCGATTGCCGCCAGACAGACTGCAAGGGCGATATAAAAGCCGCGCTTTTCCGAGCTGTTCTTTTTGTTTTTCTCTTCCTGTTCGTTTTTCATATGCATAGCCATACGTCTCAACCTCTCATCCGGTATTGAATTTGGATATGTGTAGTATGGGCAGACCGCGCGGCAATATGCGAAAACAGGCAAAAAAGGAAAAGGAAAAAGGACCGATGCGGCTCGGTCCTTTTCCTTTTAGCTTGAGGGGTATATTGAGGAGGGTAGAACATGTATCCAAGAAAGGTGCGGTTCCTTATCTATTGAATACGTGTATATTATACCGCACCGTCCAAATTAGTTGTTAATCCGCTGTGAATAAACATTAAAGATTTTTGAACTGTTTTGTGAACATTGCTTGATGCTGTTTTCCAGAAATTTTTTCAAAAAATATCAAACAATTGTTTGCAATTTGCGAACAGATGTGTTACAATAGGGACAGAATAGTACCGTGGCCTTTTGTGGCTGCGATAAACGGAGGAATCTATCATGGCAACTCTGACAAAGAGCCAGCAGCTTGTATACGATTATCTTTGCTCCACGATGGCGGAGCGCGCCGTGCCGCCTTCGGTCCGTGAGATCTGCGCCGCCACCGGCCTGCGCTCCACCTCGACCGTCCACTCGCACCTCAAGTCGCTTGAGGCGCTCGGCTACATCACGCGCGACGCCGGCCTGAACCGTTCGATCCACATCGTCGGCGCGGCTGCCGCCAAGCAGGTGCCGATCCTCGGCAAGGTCACAGCCGGTCTGCCGATCCTCGCGGTCGAGGACATCGAGGGCTACATCCCCTACCCCGACAGAAGCGACAAGGAGCTTTTTGCCCTGCATGTGGACGGCCTGAGCATGATCAACGCCGGTATTCTCGACGGCGACTATGTGATCGCGGAAAAGACGCCCGTTGCGGAAAACGGCGAGATCGTCGTCGGCATGATCGGCGACGAGGCAACCGTCAAGCGCTTCTATAAGGAGAACGGCACCTTCCGCCTCCAGCCGGAAAACCCCGACTTCGAGCCGATCATCTCGGACGAGATCTCGATTCTCGGCAAGGTCATCGCCGTCATTCGCTATTATTGATGGGGTACGGCAGCGTGCGCATTCCAGAATAAAGGCTGTATTTTAAGTAGAGGCGCTTTGGAGCGCGTACAGTTTTACTGCACCAAAAAATGAACGCACAGGAACACCCGTCGAGCTTTTGCCCGGCGGGTGTGTTTTTTTGTTCTATTGCATTTGGGAGCGGATACCCGAGCGCCAATACTGCACCTCGAAGGTCGGCTGAAAGCCGAATTTGCGATAAAGCCCCAGCGCGGGCGGATTTTCGGAATCGACATCCAGCTCAATGCGCTTGCCCGCTTCAGCCGCGAAATTCAGCGCCGCGCGGACAATCGCCTTGCCGTAGCCCTTGCCGCGCTCCTCTTCCGCCACCGCAACGCCGCAGAGCGTCAGCGCGTCGCCGTCCGCAAGCTCAAAGACACCGACCGGCCTTTCCCGGTCATAAATGAGATATGCGCGGCGCAGTTCGGAGGTCAGCACGGCCTCCACCGCCATGCGGTCGCCGCCGTATTCCTTCACGGACATCGCCATGAAGTCCTCAAGATTTTCCTTTGTGACCGGACGCGCCGTGATCCCTTCCGGCAGCGGCTGCACATCCGGCTCGCGGAACATGCGGTACTCGGTGTGGCTGTGCACAGCCTGCGGAAAATGCTTGCGCAGATACGCCATACCGGTTTCACTTTTCGGCTCAAGCGCAAAAAGGAAATTCGGCACACGATGTTTCGCCAGCACGTTGGCAGCCGCTTGCAGAAGCGCCGTGAAATACCCCCTACCGCGCTGTTCGAGCGCCGTGAACGCCGTCACCTCACCCTCCTGCCGTGTCGGCAGGAAAAGCGTCAGAAACGAGACGAGCGCGCCGTGCGCATAGCCGAGGAAAAAGCACGGCACCGAGCGGTCAAAATTGATTTCATTCGAGAGCCACGCGGTATTCTGCAAGCCTTCCGCATCGTATACGGACTTTTGCAGCGCCTCGATTTCCGCGCGCTGTGCCTCGGTCAGGCTGGAAAGAGACAGAACTTCAAACGTCATCGAATTACCCTCCCGAAGCGGTCGAGCGCAGGCGGCGCTTCCGCGGGCAGCGCCCGGTAAACGCGGCGCACAACGAAAAACAGCGCGATCACATAGACCACGAGCAGCCCCTCGAACAGGTAAAGCGACGGCAACATGCCAGTCTGGTACAGCCCCGCAAAAAAGTCAACGCCCATGTGCAGCAGGATGCTCACCGGATAGAGCCAGTACTTATCGAGCCGCACTGCCGCGAATACGAGCACGGACAGCTCCACCTGAAGCGCCATCGCGCTGGCACGCTCCACACACGCCATGATCGACGCTCCCGGATCCACCGTATTGATCGCCTCAATCGACTGGATCACGGCGTCTGCCTGATCCGGCGTATACTGCGCGATAAACGCCTCGGCTCCCATGCTGTTGAACATCACCGAAATCAACAGGTTGGATATCATCGTCATGCCGAGGATCAGGAAGCACTCCAGACCGCCGTGGCCAAGGCCGTATGTAACCGCATTTTCACGCCCGATATTCTTGCGCATCATCGTTCTGAATACGAGGAAGCGCGCCGTTTCCTCCAAAAGGCCCGCCACAAAGCCACCGTATATCGCGTAAAGCCACGGGCGGCTGAGCAGGAAGTCCGAAACTGACGTGTTCAGGCCGAGCACAAGAAAATGCACGATCTGCTCGAGCACCATGGCAAACACAAAAAACGCCGCCGCGCCGATGCCGAACGGAACCAGACTGACGTTCTCCTTCTTTTTCCAGTAGACGATCGCGCCAATCGGCAGTGCCAGCGAAAAGAGCAGCTCCGCGCTGAGCATCACCAGCACCGTTGCGGAAATCGATACCGCTTCCATCAGGCCTGTCCCCCTTCTTCAAAATCGATCAGCAGCGGGCGGCACGGGGAGCCATCCAGCCCCTGCATTTTGAGCGGCGCGCTCGAAAGGAAGTATGCGCCCGCCGAAACGCCGTCCAGCACGGCCGATTCCAGCAGCGCGATCTCCGCGCCGAGCAGCGCACGGTGCACCGCGACGCCCGTCGTCTTGCCGCCGACCGTCATGCCCTCCACGCCGAGGAACCACAGCCCGTCTGCGGCGAGCGCCTCTGCGCCTTCCGGCGTGATCTCAATCTCGCCGCGGATCAGCAGGCGCTTCGTACCGTCCGCGAGCGCACGATGCGCGTCCTCCGCCGTGAAAAGGCCGCTGTGCACAATCACCTTGCACGGGCCGACGCATTTTTCAAGCGCGACCTGCGCCATGTCCTTGCCGCTCGCGACAAAGTGCTTCGGCGCGTCCATGTGCGTGCCGTTGTGGCTGCCGAGGCTCAGCGCGGTCAGGTTGCACGCGCAGGTTTCTGAAATCTCCATAACCGGGCGTTTCTCCGGCGCGGGATCGCCCGGAAAGACGGATGCGGAAAACAGCTCCTTGGATAAATCATAAATTTTCATGAAAAAACTCCCTCCTCAATGATAATCAGCGGAACAGCGTGCACGCCCCGCTTTCGCGGTAGTAGCGGATCCGCTTTTCAATTTCTTCTCTCGGGCAGTGAAAATAGTCCGCCAAACACGAGATGCAGAGGAAATCCTCTGCACCGCGGTAAACCAGCTTTCTATAAATCGCAATGTCGTCGCCCCCGAGCGGCGCGCCGCATGTGCGGCAGGTTTTATAGTTCGCCATTATTTGAGCTTTGCGGGCTTCGCGATGAACACCATCGTGTCGTGCGGTTCAATCTGCGCGACGTAGCGCTCTGCGAATTTGCCCTCGTTCTCCTTGGTGTAGCAGTTGTAGAACTCGAGGCCCATATTCGCCGCGTACGGGATGCCGAGATCCCAGAACTGCAGCGACATCTCGCTTCTCGTCTCGCTGAGATTCACAAAGCAGATCGCGAGCGAACCGTCGGAAAGGGGCTTTACGAGCGCCATCACATTCTCCGGGTTATTCCACTGGCGGATGCAGTATGGGCCGCGGCACTCGATGTCTTGATTGATGCGGATGAGATCCTCGTTGCCGAGCGTCTCGAGCGTCGCCGCCGACATCTTGCGCACGTCGCAGCCGATCATCAGCGGCGAGCCCATAATCGCCCAGAGCGCAAAATGCGTGCGGTATTCGAGATCCGAGCAGGCGCCGAGCGCGCCGATAAACTCGTTGTTGCTCGAGCCGTGCATGCCGACAATCAGCATGTCGATGTCATTGTGGCAAAACGGGCCGGAATACGCCGTCTTGTCGAGCTGGGAGAGAAACAGGTTCTTCACGGACTGCCAGTTGTCCTGAATGTCGCCCGTGGAGCGGAAAAGCTGCGCGCCGGAGCCTTGGATCCAGCTGTGGACGTCCTCCGTGCCCCAGTTGCAGGCGGAAAGCACGATGTCGCGCCCGCAGTTGCGCAGCGCGAGCGACATGCGCTTATAGAGAATCTCGCCGTCGATGTGCTTCGGCTTGTAGCAGTTATCGTACTTGAGGTAATCGACGCCCCAGGAGGCGAACGTCTCCGCGTCGACGAATTCGTGCTCAAAGCTGCCGGGATAGCCCGCGCAGGTGTGTGTGCCGCAGCAGGAGTACATGCCGAACTTCAGGCCCTTGGAATGGACGTAATCGGCAACCGCCTTCATACCGTTCGGGAACTTTTCCGGGTCAGCGACAAGGCGGCCGTTCTCGTCGCGCTGCTTGAGGCTCCAGCAGTCGTCGATGACGACATACTCGTAGCCCTTGTCCTTGAGCCCGCTTGCACACAGCGCGTCCGCCGCGCCGCAAATCAGCTCCTCGTTGATGTTCCATGTGAACGTGTTCCATGAATTCCAGCCCATCGGCGGCGTCATGGCCAGATATTTGTTTTGCATAACCATACCTCTTTCTGTTTTCTGTTATACGTGATCGAGCGACGGAAGGGACGCTTTAAGCAGCGCAATGCATTTATCGGCGGAATCGCGCGCGAAGGTATGGAAATCGACGTCTCCATCCTCATTCGCGTTGTCCGAGATCGCGCGCAGGCCGCAGAACGGCGTCTTGTTCGCCGCGCAGACGTGGGCGATCGCGCCGGTCTCCATTTCGCAGGCAATCGCGCCGAACTCTTCCCGGAGCTGCTCGCAGAATGCGGAGTCCGCGACGAAGCGGTCACCTGTCGCGATCACGCCAGTGTGCACGCCATTGTAAATATCCTGCGCGTACTGTGCAAGAACCGCGTTGTGCGCGGCGCTCGTGGGCAGCTCAACCGTCAGCTCGTCGCAGACCATCACGCCCGCCTTCGGCTCGCCGACGGCGGTGGTGTCGTAATCGTACTGCACGCTGTGCTCGGCGACGACCAGATTGCCGATCTTCACACCCTTGCCGATGCCGCCCGCGACGCCGGTGCTGATGATGAGCTTCGGCGCGTACCGCAGCAGCATCGTCGCCGCGCACATCGCGGCGTTCACCTTGCCTGCGCCGCACTTGACGACAACCGCGTCCACGCCGCTCAACTTGCCGCTGACGAAGCGCAGGCCGCAAAGTGTCTCCTCTGTCTGATCGGTGAGAGCGGCCATCAGGCCCTCCACCTCCATGCTCATCGCTCCGATGATGCCGATCATGCTGTTCTCCCTTCCGCGAATCACAGCGTTTTCCATTATAGCCGCTGCTCCCGCTTTCCGCATTTTCTGTTTGTTGTCTATTTCTTTGATTTTGTTGTCTGCCCGCTTATTTGAACCGCTTGCCGAGCTTTTCCTTCATAAACGCACGGAAGCTGTCCACATCGCCCTGCTTGAAGCCGTCCTTCTTGATGAAATACGTATTGTCCTCGCCAAAGTACATGTAGAAATATTCCTTCGTCTCATACAGGCAGGTGATCTGGAAATACGGGTGCAGATTCGACGCCTGCAGGCCCGTAATGCGGAAATCGCCCTCGTAGAAGTAGTATGCGGCCTTGCGGCTTCTGAGCTTGCCGTAGGAGCGCATCATGTTCTTGGTAATCGTGGTACCGGCCGTCGCAATCTTGTAAACGCAGAACACGACGCAGGCGAGAAGCAGGAGGATCATCCACCAGTTATCGCTGCTGCCGGACTGCCAAACGACGTAAAGCGCAATCAGGCCAATGACGACCGTGAAGATGGGCGTCATGATATGACGGCGGTACGCATGGAAGTTTGCGAAGACCTTGATGGCGTTGTCGCTGTGCTCCGTCTCATTGACAAAGCGCAGCGCGCCGTCTCCCTCGTCCTCGTGGCCATCTTTCTTCTGACGGTACGCCGCAAGGCGATTCGCCATGACGGACTTTTCGCGCTTTTCGCGCTTATTCGAAACAGAGCGGTACACGAAGAAGCCGATCAGCATGACGATCAGGAGCACAAGGACGATCAGGAGCCAAAACGCCTCCGGCGTCAGCTCGTGGCTCGGAGCCTCTTGAAATTCCGCGATCACCGCAGAATCGACGATCTCACGCATCAGCGCATCGTATTCCTCGGAAATCTCCTCGGTACCGTTGTACAGATCGAAGGAGACGATCATTCCGTTGTAAAGCGTGCCGTACAGCCGCTCATACACCGCGCCGGCCTCGTCGACCGCCATCGAATGGATATCGATACAGAAGAAAGGAATCTGCTCATGCTCGTACCACGTGATGGTGCCGCCCGTCCGCTCATCCGCCGAGGTAGGCTGCATCCGGTCGAGGAAGTCCTGCTTCTGCTCATCGGTCAGGTTGTTGAGGTTGAACAGCGCCTGCGAATAATCGGAGGTCTTTGCCGAGACGGCAATGACACACGTGTTGTCAAATGCGCGAATCTCTGCCAGAATACCGTCCTGGTTCAGCTCCGCAAGCTTTTCCCCGACATCCAGAATGCCGGCCTCGGCCCACGCAGCATCATTCGGGGGCGTATCCTGTGCGAGGATCAACACGCCTTCGGGCAGTGTGATGGTCATCCCGGTATCGGGAATCGTGTATGTCGCGGCCTTCGCGGTCTCAGCCGAAACCGGCAGGCAGAACGCGGCTGCGAGCACCAGCACGGTGAGCAGAACCGCGGCAAAACGCTTTGCGGGATGTGTTTTCAGGTTGATTTTCATGGTTTGCAGATCCTTTCTCCGCTCGCGCCGGACGCGCTGTGCGGAATCAAAAGTGTTACCGACATTGTAACACACTTTCTCAAAAATTTGTACATCTTTTCCGTATTTTTTCATTTGTTTACAAATTGTCCAAAAAGAAATTTGACACCCCATGCGGCAGGCGATACAATGGGAATATCAAATAAAAGGAAGGTTTCAGCCATGAAAACCGCAATCATCACCGGCGCATCCTCCGGGCTCGGCGTGGAGTTTCTGCGCGCCGCCGTATCCCTTTGTCCCGACATCGATATATTCTGGCTGGTCGCACGCCGGCGCGAGCGGCTTGAGGCGCTTCAGCCGCTTTTTCCGAACAAAACGCTCCGCGCCGTCCCGCTCGACCTGACCGACCCCGCCGCGCTGCGCACGCTGCAGGCTTTGCTGAACGAGGAAAAGCCGCAGCTTTCCCTGCTCATCAACAATGCGGGCTTTGGCAGACTCTGCGACTTTGACACGAGCGTTCCCGACGATCAAACCGCCATGGTCGACCTCAATTGCCGCGCGCTGACCGCCGTCACGCGGTACTGTCTGCCGTATATGACGGCAGGCGCGCTGATCGTCAATGTATCGTCGATCGCCTCGTTCGCGCCGACGCCGCGCATGGCGGTGTACTGCTCGACGAAAGCGTACGTGCAGAGCTTCTCCCGCGCGCTGCGTGAGGAGCTCAAACCGCGCAAAATCAACGTTCTCGCCGTTTGCCCCGGGCCGATGGACACCGAATTCCTGCCGGCGGCGGGCTGCGACGCGGGCAAAAGCCGCACCTTCGATACGCTCCCGCACCAGAACCCCGCCAAAATGGCGCGCTGTGCGCTTTCCGCAGGACTTCGCGGGCGCAGCGCCTGCACGATGGGCGCGTTCTATAAATTTTACCGCTTTCTCGCGCACCTTCTGCCCAAATGCATCCTGATGAAAATGACACGCTGCTGAAAGGAGACGCCATGTACATCGAACTGAAAACCGACCGTCTGCGCCTGCGTCCGCTCGGCTTTGCGGATCTTGAAACCGTCCACATATACGCCGGGGACCCGGATAACGCAAGGTACATGATGTTCCTGCCCAAGGAAAGCAAAGCGGAAACGGCACGGTTTCTCACGGAAGTCTCCGCGGAATGGGAAAAGGAAAGTCCGTCCTTTTACGAGTTTGCCGTCCTGCTCGACGGCACGCTGATTGGCGCGGTCTCCGTTTACCTCGACGACACACGCACGGAGGGCGAGCTGGGCTGGATTCTGAACAAACGGTACTGGGGGCACGGCTACGCGGCCGAAAGCGCCGCCGCCCTGCGCGATTTCGCCCTACACACGCTGAAGCTGCCGCGGCTCGTCGCGCACTGCGATGCCCGCAACGCCGCCTCGGCGCGCGTCATGGAGAAAATTGGCATGGCGCTGGAGGATGATACCGGCATGCGGCAGTATCAAAGCCGCCCGGAAACGGCGCGCGAACTTCGCTACGCGCTGGTTCGCGCCGACTGATGCCGGTCAGCCGACGAGCTGTACCGCCGCCATCGCGTAAACGGCGCCGTAGTAGAGCAGCAGGGCAAACTCCCGCTGTACGCCGGTGATGCCGGAAATGGCGTCCTTCGCGACGAACATATCGGAAACGCCGAACGCCGCCGCGCCGAGCGCAAAGATCGCATAGCGCGCAGAAGCGGTGAACGGCAGCACAACGGCTGTGGCGGTCATGGCGGCGAGCACCGCCGGGTATACGAGCATCGGCACGAGCAGTCCGCCAAGCCGCTTCAGATCGTGCCGAAAAAGAAGCGCAACCGCGCCGTACAGTACGAGGGCAATCGGCACGCTGTACCAGACCGGCCTTGCGACCGTCAGAATATACGCGATGAATGCGATGTGCGCGAGCGCAAAGCTGACGATCCCGCCCGCAAAGCTGCGCTCAATGACAAAATCTGCGACACAGCACAGCGCGAGCGCCGCCACCAGCACCCAGCTTTCCGGCGGACGGTCATACCACACCGTGCCGAACACCGCTGTGCTCACAGCGATGAACGTCGCGCCGCATTTTGCCGCCGAACGCCACACGGAATTGCCGAGCGGTCTTGTTTTCGCGTAGATATAGTCAAACACAAGCAGCACCGGCAGGGAAAGTCCTACCCAAAGCCAACCGAAAGTCTCCATGATCCTGCCCCTTTCCGATTCGGATACCTCTATAGTAGCACAGTGCAGAAGAAAAAGAAACCCGTCGGTAGCCAAATCAGGAAGAACTGGTACCGACGGGCAATGGGGTTGCTCTTTTGGTTTGTTAACTGCGCATACCGCTAAACATGCCCAAAAGCCATGCAGCGGCGGCGACGGCAAGCACGATGCACTGCACGATCAGCATCGCGCGCGCAACGGTGCGCTTATTGATGCCGGAAGACGGCGCGAAGCTCCACACAGTCGACATAATCAGCCCGAATACCGGAATAAGCTGCACGAGAAGCATCAGGACGCATTCGGAAACGGAAAGCATCATCGTATCCTGCGGCAGATACTCCACTGCGCGCCCACGCACCGGCGCCTCCTGTGCCGCGCTGTTGTAAAGCACCGGCGAAAAGCCCTGATTGAACACCGTATCGCAGAAGGGCTCTGCATCAGAGCTGCTCTTTTCCGGATCTCTCGGCTGCACATATCTTTCAAAATTTTCATTCAGCATCATACAACGCATACCTCCCTGTACGCACCTGAATGGCTTGAATTTGTTTTTATCTCGCGGACACACTTTCTTATCTCCGCAAGGATATACTATCATATATTACCGAAATTTTCAAGAATAATCTTAAAATTTGTAATGTTTATTGTGCTGATTCTACTTTAAACGGATAAATTGTGTTTTGTGCGCGCAAATCTGTCCTTTTACAGCATACAGGTTTGCAGCTTGCATTTGCACTTTATTCATGCTATACTCGTTTTAACCTTTCAACCGGCAATTTTTGTAAGGAGGATGAAAAAATGCCGCGCTGCAGTGTCAAAGCTCCGTGCAAGGTCTGATCCCGGACGGGACCGCATGGAGCAAATTTTCCGTCCGCAGGCTTTGCACCTTTGAACCCAAAAATCAAAGCTTAAAGGAGCAAAGTCCATATGAAAACCAATTTTAAAAGCAAATTTCAAACCTTAAAGCCGCTTCGCCCGTTTCTGCTTCTGTGGTCCACACAGTCGCTTTCGGCGCTGGGCAGCGGTATGACGAGCTTTGCGCTCGTGATCTGGGCATTTGAGCAGAGCGGTTCGGCGCTCAGCACGTCTCTGCTCTCCATCGCCTCCTACGCGCCGTACGTGTTGCTGAGCATTTTCGCGGGCGCACTGAGCGACCGCTGGAACAAGAAAGCCACGATGCTCGTCTGTGATACGCTCGCGGCGTGCACAACCGCGGCCGTGCTCGTTCTGCTGCTCACCGGCAACCTCGCCGTGTGGCACCTCTATCTGCTGAACGCACTGAACGGTCTGATGAACACTGTGCAGCAGCCCGCCTCTGAGGTCGCCTCCACGCTGCTGATCCCGCCGGAGCATCTCCAGCGCACAAGCGGTCTGCGGTCGTTTTCAAATTCGCTGAATTCGATCCTGACGCCGATCCTCGCGACGGCGCTGCTGGCATTCGGCAGCATTCACACCGTTCTGCTCGTCGACCTTGTGACGTTTGCCACCGCGTTCTGCACGCTGCTGTTCGGCATACACATCCCGGAAAGCGCCGCAGAAAGCCGGCAGCGCGAATCGGTGCTCACGTCGGCAAAAAGCGGCCTGCACTATCTTTCCGAGAACCGCGGCATTCTCGACCTGATCCTTTTCCTCTCCACGATCAACTTCACCGCTTCCATCTATAACGCGGCGCTGCCCGCGATGGTGCTCTCCGTCCCGAACGGCGGCGAAATGGCGCTCGGCGCGGTGAACACCTGCGCAGGGCTTGCGATGCTCGTCGGCAGCCTGATCGTCTCGCTGCTGCCCGCGCCCAAAAGCCGCGTGCGCGTCATCTGCAACGCGCTGCTGCTCTCGATGAGCACGGAGAACTTCATTCTCGCGCTCGGGCACAGCCTGCCGCTGTGGTGCATCGGCGCGGTGCTGGGCTGGCTCCCCATCCCGCTGATGAGCGCCAATTTGGACGTGCTGTTCCGCACGCATATCCCGGTGGAGATGCAGGGGCGCGTCTACTCGGCGCGCAATACGCTGCAGTTTTTCACGATCCCGCTCGGCTACTTCACGGGCGGCTTCTTGGTCGACTACATATTTGAGCCGCTAATGGCAGCGCAGGAGAGCGGAAGTCTCCTGACCGTGCTGTTCGGCACGGGAAAGGGCTCCGGCGCGGCCTTTCTGTTCCTCATCATCGGCTTTGTCGGCGTGCTGCCCTGCCTGATCTTCCGTCGCGACCGCCACATTCTGAATCTTGAAAAAACAAAATCCATTGTGCCATGAAAAAGGAGGATATCATGTCTTGGTTTAACCCAAACGACACGACGCGTCCTGTCTTCACAGCGGAAGAACACATCCGCGGCAAAAATTTGCCGGGCATCTGGGAGGCTCTGCCCGACCGCGCGGTTGTCTTTTTCCTCGGAAAGGGTTTCCCCGTCGTGGAGGAAGTCTTCCCGACCGAAGAGGTGCTCGCCTCCCTGCCCGGCTTCATCACGCATTCCCGCGTACTGCGCGTGACGGGGCACGAGGACGTCTGCTTCGTCCACGGCGGGTACGGTGCGCCACAGGCAGTCTGCACGGCGGAGGCGCTCATCGCCCTCGGCGTGAAAGAGTTCCTGCTGGTCGGTCTGTGCGGCGCTTTCGGGGAAGATCTCGCCGTCGGCGACGTGCTGCTGCCGCCTCAAATTCTGAGCGAGGAGGGAACCTCGCACCACTACTTTGAGAATCCGGAATTCTGCACGGTGGAAAGCCCGTTCCCGATTGAAACGCTTGCCGCATATCTGCAGGCGCAATCCTTTACAGTCCGGCAGGAAAACACCGTCACCACAGACGCGCCGTACCGCCAGACCTACCACAAAGAAGCGCTGTGGCGCGAAATGGGCTGCGCCGCCGTGGACATGGAGGCCTCCGCTTTCGTGAACCTCTGCCACTATTACGGCAAGAAATGCGCGGTCGCGCTGATGGTCTCCGACCGCCACCCGCTCTATGAGGGCGCGCCGCCGTGGCAATGGGGCAACGAGAGCTTTGCAGAGCTCCAGCGCCGCTTTATCACATCGTGCGCCTCTTTTGCGCTTGCAAAATAACAGATTTATACAGAAAACGCCGCCTGTGATCCAATCCGAACCGCAGGCGGCGATTAAATTTCATCGGTCAACTCAACCCCAAGTTGTAAAAAGCTGCCGCCAACCGTTCCCCTGAGAACCGTTAGCGGCAGCTTTGTCTATGGATTACAGAAGAATCACGCCTTTTTCCGCGCAGATGCGGCGGGTTTCCTCGTCCCAGAGGGAGGACTGCACCTCGCCGATATGCACCTTGCCAAGCAGCAGCATGCACAGACGGGACTGCCCGATGCCGCCGCCGATCGTGAGCGGCAGCTCATCGTTCAGAAGCATTTTGTGGAACGGCAGCTCCGCGCGCGCTTCGCAGCCCGCGATTTTGAGCTGCGCTGCGAGGGACTCCGCATCGACGCGGATACCCATGCTGCTGATCTCCAGCGCGATGCCGAGCGGTTCATGCCAGAAGAGCAGGTCGCCGTTCAGGCTCCAGTCGTCGTAGTCGGGCGCGCGTCCGTCGTGCGGCTTGCCGCTTTTCAGCGCGCCGCCGATCTGCTCGATGAACACCGTGCGGTGCTCGCGCACGATCACGTTTTCGCGCTGCTTCGGCGTGAGGTCCGGGTAGCGGTTCTCGAGCTCCTGCGCCGTGATGAAGTACACGTCGCGGCAAAGCTCGGTCGTCAACCCCGAAAATTGCCACTTGAGCTCGTCGAGCGTGCCGCAGATCGCGCTGACAATCCGGCGCACCGTGTTCTCGAGATAGTCGGTCGTGCGCATCTCGCGGTCAATCACCTTTTCCCAGTCCCACTGGTCGACGTAGATCGAATGCAGATTGTCGAGCTCCTCGTCGCGGCGAATGGCGTTCATGTCCGTCACCAGGCCGTTGCCGACGTAAAAGCCGTAATCGTGCAGCGCGAGGCGCTTCCACTTCGCAAGCGAATGCACGACCTGCGCGTTCATGCCGACTGCCGGGATATCGAACGAAACCGGGCGCTCCACGCCGTTCAGGTCGTCGTTGAGGCCCGTCGCCGGATCAACGAAAAGCGGCGCGGTGACGCGCTTCAAATGCAGCGCCGCGCAGATTTTGACGAGAAAGACATTCTTGATGAGACCGATCGCCTTCTGCGTCTCATAAAGGCCGAGGCTCGGCGCGTACCCTTCAGGAACAGAAACCATGTGCACAACCACCCTAAAATCAAAATATGTTCCTATTTTACCGCACGAAGACGGATTTGTAAAGCTTCTTTACTGCGCGTTTCGGATCACAATCTCGCCGAAATCTACTGTGCCATGTGTGACCTCCAGTTTGACGATGCCCGCACCCGACGCCGCACCGAACATAAATGGCGCAAGCGCGTTTGCGGCGGGCTCGTGCGGAAACAGCTTCGACGGCGCGTGGGCCGGCGTCTCAGTCGCGGCGGGCAGCGTGCCCTCGAAGAGCGTTCCGCCGTTTACCGTGACGCGCACCTCGGCGGGCTCTGCCGCGCAGTACGTCGCGCCGACGGTATAGCCGCCCTTCGTGCGCACCGTGTAGGACGCAAATTCGCCCTTCGACAGGCGCAGGTGCATATGGTCGCGCGGGTGGAGCTGCGGTTCTCCGAAGCCGCCGGGCATCATCGACGGGTGGTAGCCCTGCTCATAGACGATCTCAAAGCGGTCGAACACGCGGTAGTTCGTCGCGCACGGCATGTCCGTGAGGCCGTTGTGGGAATCGAGCGGCAGCGCGTCATAGCCGATGGCGGGAATCTCGAAATCGCCCTCGCGCAGGAGGTACGGGTGGTACTGCGTGTTCTCCGTGCAGTTTTCGACCTTCAGGCATTCGAGATACGCATCCCAGATGCGCTGGGCGTGCTCGAACGACGGTCTCGGGCCGCCGTGCAGCGCGTAATCCGTGATCAGATGCCATTCCTCGGGCACTTTGAAATTCAGAACGGAGGCGCAGCCCGCGCCCTCCACGGTTTTCCAGCACCAGAGGTTGTAGCCCGCATGGTACTCAGCGAGGATTTCGTACATCGTCGTCTGCCACGCGTGCTCATTTCTGCCGCCCGTCTCGCCCATCCACAGGCAGATACCAAGCGCACGGCACGTCTTGAGCACGTCGGAAATCGAAATCAGCTCCGGGCTGACCATCTCGTAGGCGTGCAGGCTGATGCCCCAGTTGTGGCACTCGGGATCAAAGCCATGATCGAACATATACGTCTGCGTTGAGAACTGCGTGCCGTTCAGCAGGAACAGGTGGTTTTTGTCGATCGCGCGGCAACGGCGGATCATTTCCTCGTAGAACTGCGCGAGGACAGGCGTCAGCTCGTCAAGGCGCGGCGTCATCGAGAGCGGCTCGTTGATGCAGTCATAGCCGCCGACGATCCAGCGATCCTTGTAGCGGCGCATGAATTCCTCCATGAGGATGTACATGCGCTCCATCGATTCCTCATCGTCGTAAAAATGCTGGCAATTGTCCATGCCGTCGTCGCACGGGATGCCGGACTGCCCCGCGGTCGCCGCGTGCAGGTCGATGATGGCGTACACGCTGTATTTCTCGCACCAGTCGAGCACATCGTCCAGCATCGCGAAGGAATCCTCGTTGAACGTGATGCCCGGTTCCTCGTAGAGGAAGCTCCACGCGCGGATCGGCAGGCGCACGGAGTTGTAGCCGCGCTCGGCGAGCAGGCGGATGTCCGCCTCGGTCAGGTAAGCGCGCCGCCAGCGCTTCCAGAAGTCCTCGGTATACTTCGTACCGCAGGTTTCGCGCAGAATCTGATCCATCGCGCGGCCGCGATCCATGCGCCCCATCGGTGCATATTTGCCCGGCGTAAACGGCTCGAAGCCGTTTTGAATGCCGAGCATGAAGCCCTCGGGATTGTCCCAGTTGCCCATGCCCCAGCCGCGGAGGATAACCTCATCCCCCTCGCCGTTCACCATCATGCCGTTTTCGTTGTGCAGAAACCCCTTTACACGGTCGCGATCATAAACACCCATCTTTTTTCTCCTTTTCTTGAATGATTTTCGAGGAAAACTCCCTCTATAAAAGTATAAGCGCTTAACTGTTCAATGTCAATACGTGCCTGCAAGCAACAAAATTGGGCGGATCCGGTGATCCGCCCAAGCATATACTGTTGATTGTGTCAGCGCTGTCCGACGTACGGCTGCACCGGCATAGCGGGCTCTATCAAAGCCCCGATCTTCTTGTTGAACTGGATGATGCAGATGCCGAAAACGATCTGCGTCCCCACGCTGCAGATGCCGGTCAGCAGGCTGAACCAGCCGGTGAGCACAAAATCGCCGTACAGGTTGAAGATGCCGATCGCTGCGCCGATGAAGCTCACGATCGCCACGAACATGGAAGCCTTCTTGACCGCCTTGCCGGTGTCGATGGCTTTCTTCGCTGCATTGAGAGAGCCGATCACCTTAATGCTGTATACGATCATCACTGCGAGAACAATCAGGGCGATAACCAGCACAGAAATGCAGATCCACATGACCGCATTGAACATCGCTCTCTCATACGACGACACTTCACTGCTGATCATCGCGAAAACAACGCCAGCGATGACCAGACCGATAACCACCATAAGCGCCAGGAGGCCCAGACCGACCAGACCGATAATCTGCAGAACCTTCAAAATTGTCAGGCCAGAGGTCTTCAGCAGCGGCGATTTGGTATCGCAGCCGGAAGCAAACGTGATCCAGAGCGCCGCAACGCCTAAGCCGGAGACGATCAGAGTCGGAATCATGGAGATCAGCGTGGAAACGGTGCCGGCACTCTGCGCCGCGTACAGCTCCGCATAAATCTCTTCAAAGTCGATGGAGCTGCGCAGCTCCATCGGGAGAAATTGCAGGAAATTCGAGATCAGGTGTATGTAATCCACCGGGATAAACGCCTGGATGACGGAGAGCACCAGCGTCAGCGACGTCAGGATTGCGCCAACCAAGAACAGCGGTGAGCCTGCAAGCGCCTTGATCGCCTTGTGAACCGGCGTGATCTGAACCGCGGGATGAACCGGCGCCTGATACGGATGCCCATACTGCGCATACGGATCCGGCTGCACGTACGGGCTGGTCTGCTGCACATAGGGGCTCGGCTGCTGCACATACGGCGAGGGCTGCGTATACGGACTCTGTACCACATACGGGGACTGCTGCTGAAGCGGCGGCTGCGGGGCAATGGGTTCCGGCTGCGGAGCAACAGGCTCCGGCTGCGGGACGACCGGCTCCGGCTGCGGGACGACCGGTTCCGGCTGCGGAACGACAGGTTCCGGCTGCGGGGCAATGGGTTCCGGCTGCGGAACGACAGGTTTCGGCTGCGGAACGACAGGCTCCGGCTGCGGAACGACAGGCTCCGGCTGCGGAACGACAGGTTCCGGCTGCGGGGCAACAGGTTCCGGCTGCGGGACAATGGGTTTCGGCTGTGTGGCTGCCGGGGGCTGAACCCGCGGAGGCTGGACAGGCTGCGGTGCGCGGCAGGTGCAGGGCGTGCCGTCATCCGCAAGTTTCTTACCGCAATAAATACAATACATAGGGACCTTCCTTTCCGTTCCTTATCCTCAACGGGTCAGGGCCAAGGGCCGCCTGCCCGCTTTTCCCAATCTCAGTGATAAACGGCGACAATCTCCAGATTCTCGTCGAGCACCACCAAATCGGCACGCTTGCCCACGGCGAGGCTGCCGATTTCGTCTTCCATGTCGATCTCCTTTGCAGGCGTCAGCGTCATGGCGCGCACGGCGTCCTCAAACGGGATTCCCCACGAGACGAGATTCTTCAGCTCGTCGTGCAGGTTCGTGACCGAGCCGGCGATTGTGCCGTCCGGCAGCGTCGCTTTGCCGTCCTTGACTGTAACGAGGTTCACGCCGAGCATGCCCTCGCCCTCCTCCATACCGCTGAGCCGCATCGCGTCACTGATGACGCAGACGCGCCCCGGCATCTGCTTAAAGGTCGTGCGGACGACGGCGGGATGAATGTGAATGCCGTCGCAGATCAGCTCGCCGCAGACATTTTCCGTATCGAATACCGCGCCGACTACGCCCGGTGCGCGGTGCGTCAGGCCGGACATCGCATTGTACAGGTGCGTCGCGTGCGTCGCGCCCTTTTCGAATGCCGCCTTTGCGCCGTCGTAATCGGTGGCCGTGTGCGCAACCGAAACGGTGCAGAGCTTCGAGGCTTTTTCAATGAAGTCGCCGCGCACATCGCACTCCGGCGCGATGTCGACGAGCTTGATGATGCCGCCGCATTCGTCGTAGAACGACTTGAAAACGTCAAAATCAGGGGCCTGAATGAACTCGTCGCCCTGCGCGCCCTTTTTCGCGTGCGAAATAAACGGCCCCTCCATGTTGACGCCGACAATCCGCGCGCCTTCCGTATCCGCCATGCAGGCCCGCACCGCGGCAAGCGAACGGGAAATTTCCTCGTTCGAGACGGTCATCGTCGTCGGGCAGAACGAGGTGACGCCCTTCGTCAGCAGGAATTTCGCCATCTCGCGCAGGCCCTGCTCGTCCGCGTCGCACGTATCGGCGCCCGCGCCGCCGTGCACATGAATGTCAATAAAGCCCGGGACGATCGTATACCCCGTGCAGTCGATGACGAGATCGCGCTCTTCGTAGGACAGTTTGTCCGCCAGACGGACGATTTTCCCGTCCTCAATCTCGATATCGGCCTTTCTGAGACGGAAATCCGCGTCCAGAATATTTGCGTTTGTGAAAATCATCTTGAAACTCCTTCCCTTTATTTGAAGCGCGGATATACCGCGCCGTTTTACAGCATCTGGAGCAAAACCATCAGCGTCACGCCCGGTACACCGAGCACGGCTGCGATGAGAACGCTCAACCGGCTGATGGTGACGGCGATGCCGGTAAAAGGCATCAAAGCGTAAAGCGCCGCCAGCGCGCCCACGCCGAGCAGCGCCGAGCCGAACAGTCTTTTGATAAACTTCATAGCGGATCCCCCTTCCCACCATATATATGCGGGAAAGCGGGCATTTATCGCAGCTTACAATTTCATTCCTTTTCGGGATCCGGCACGAAATCGACCTTGCCGGTCGCAACATACGCGGAGGCCACGATGATCGAAAGCGGCGTGCCGATCGTCAGCTCGCGCTTCGGGCTGCGGTGCGTGATCAGGCCGTCGTAGACGAAGCTCTCGTTTTCAAAGCTATCGAGCGAAACAAAGCCCTCGACGCTGTTTTCGAGGCGGACGAACACGCCGCGCTGCGTCACGCCGCTCACAACGCCGTCAAAATGCTCGCCGATGTGCTGGCGCATGAATTCCGCCATATAGCAGTCCTCTGCGTCGCGCTCCGCCATCAGCGCGCGAATCTCGTTCTGCGAGGATTCCCGCGCGGAAATCTCCGTGAACTGCGCAAAGCGGCGCTGAATCTCCTCCACCGGCGTGCCCTCCACAAAGGCGGAGAGAATGCGGTGGATCGAGGTATCGGGATAGCGGCGGATCGGCGAAGTGAAATGGCTGTAATCCTGAAGCGCAAGGCCGAAGTGTCCGGTCTCCTCCGTCGCATAGCGCGCCTTATCCATCGTGCGCAGCAAACGCTGAGAGACGAGCGTCTCGCACGGCAGCCCGCGCACGCGGTCGAGAATCGCGGCGAAGTCCTGCGTCTCCGGGTTTGGCTTTTCGATCTCGCGGCACGGAACGCCCACGAGTTTCAGAAGCGTCACGAGTTCGTCCACGCGCTTCGGATCCGGCGTACCGTGTACGCGGTAGAGGAACGGCAGCTTGTGGTCGAGCGAGAATTTCGCCGCCGCGATGTTCGCCGTGATCATCATCTGCTCGATGAGTTGCTCCGCCTCGCCCGTTGTGCGCGGCATAATGTCGACGCACACGCCGTTTTCGTCGAGCACAAAGCGGGATTCGCCGCTGTCGAGCTCCATCGTGCCGCGCGCAGCGGAATTCGATTTCAGAATATCCGCAAGCTCCTTTGCGGCGAGCAGCGGCGTCATGACCGGCTTGTACTTTGCCTTGATCTCCTTCGTCGCGGTGCCGTCGAGAATCGTATTGACCTCGCTGTACACACCGCGCACCTTGGAGTTGATGATGGATTTATGAAAGTCGTATTTCGTGATCTTGCCGTTTTTATCGAGGTGGATGATCGCGGAGAACGCCAGCTTGTCCGTGCCCGCGTTCAGCGAGCACGCGCCGTTTGAAAGCGTCTCGGGCAGCATGGGAATCACGCGGTCCGCAAAATAGACCGAGGTGCCGCGCAGCAGCGCTTCCTCGTCCACCGGCGTATCCGGCTGCACGTAATGCGAAACATCCGCGATGTGCACGCCGAGGATGTAGCCCGCGCGCGTGCGCTTGACGGAGATCGCGTCGTCAAGGTCTTTCGCATCCGCGCCGTCGATTGTAAAAATCTTCTCTTTTCTGAGGTCGAGCCGCTTTTCGTATTCTTCGTCGGGAATCGGCTCGCTGCCAACGCGTGCTGCCTGCTCGAGCACCTCTTCCGGGAAGACGTGCGGAATGCCGTACTGCTCGATGATCGCATCGGCGCAAACACGCGCACTGCGGCCTGTACCGAACACCTTTTGCACCGTCGCAAACGTCCAATCGCCCCTGTAATCCTGCTCCAGCGACACAAGCACCTTGTCGCCGTCCTTCGCGCCGTTCAGGTCGCGCTGGCGGAGCTTTAGATTGTAGCGGATCGCGTTGTCCGGGATCAGCTCGATGCCCTCATCCGTCACCGACACCGTGCCGGTCGTCTCCGCGCGCTTGTGCTCCACAATGCGGCGCACGCGCCCGGAGGGGCCGCGATCCTCCTTCCGGATATCACCGACGACGATCGTATCGCCGACGAGCGCGCCCTTCAAAGCGCTGCCGTGAATGAAAATATCCTCGCCGCCATCCTCCGGGCGGGCGAAGCCGAAGCCCTTCGAGAGCGAGACGAGTGTGGCGGTCACGTCATCCTCTACGGGGATCAGCTTCACGTTGTGCTGGCGGTCCATCAGAATGAGCCGCTTATCTTTCAGGCTGTGCAGCGCATTGTAAAACGCCGTCTCGTTCGAGATGCCGGATTTGCGCAGCAGGCGCCGCGCGCCCCAGTCGTGCACCTCTTCCTCGCGGAGTGTCGCGAGGATCTTCTCTTCGACGCTGCTCATCGCCGCGTCGCTCTTCTTTTCAAATCGATTTCTTTTCTGAAAGCCTTGCTTTCCATTTCCCTTGTACTGTTTCATTGATACCTATCCAATCCAATCCTAACATTCTGTGCTTCTATTCTGCCACAGAAAGGCGCCGAATGCGCAAAATTCGTATTAAAAATTCGTAAGTTCGCAGGGCTTTATCGCAGTCCCTGCACCACCGAGCGGAAAAGATCGCCGCGCTCGGCAAAGCTCTTGTACATATCAAAGCCGGTCGCCGCCGGGCAGAGCGAGACAATGTCCCCACGCTGTGCCTTTTCGCGCGCAAGCGCCACGGCGTCCTCCATCGTGTGTACGTTATAAATCTCCGGCGCGCCCTCGCGGTAATTTGCCGCGCCGCGCACCGCCGCCTCGATCTTCCCCGCAGCCGCAGGCTTGAAGCCCGGCAGCGGTTCGGCGGGCGAAAGCAGAATCAGCGTTTTGACCTTATCGCAGATCATGCCGCCCAGCTCATCGAACGGCACCTTTTTGTCCGCGCCGCCCGCGATCATGACGATTTTAAAATCATAGAGCGACAGCGTGCCGATCATCGCGCGCGAAGGGCTCGTCGCGATCGAATCGTTGTACCAGCGCACGCCATTCAGCTCGCGGACAAACTCCATGCGGTGCTCGACGCCGCCAAAAGTCTTCGCGACCGAAACAATCGTCTCCGCCGGCACATCGCCCCACACGGCGGAGATTGCCGCGAGGTAGTTTTCCACGTTGTGCTTGCCGGGAATCTGGATGTCGCTCTCGCGCATCACAAACGTATCGCCAAAGTAAATTTCGCCGCTTTCGCTGCACCACGCGCCGTTTGTCTGTTCACGGCGGGAGAAAAGCAGCGTCGCGCCGCGCGTCTCACCGGCACAGGCGGCCGTCAGCGCGTTGTCTGCGTTCAGCACCGTGCGCTTAAAGGCGTTCTGGTGCAGGAAAATATTCTTCTTCGCGTTCACGTACTCGTCCATGTCCTTGTGAACGTCGAGGTGGTTCGGGGAGAGATTCGTGATGACTGCCACATCCGGGCTTTTGCGCATCGAGATGAGCTGGAAGCTCGAAAGCTCCACGACGGCGACGTCCTCCGGACGGATCTTTTCGATCTCCGGCAGAAGCGGGCGGCCGATGTTGCCGCCGAGGTGGACGGTCTTGCCCGCCGCCTTCAGCATTTCGGCGATCACCGAGGTCGTCGTCGTTTTGCCGTCGCTGCCGGTTACGGCGTAGATTTTGCACGGGCAAAGGTCGAAAAAGACCTCCATCTCGCTCGTCACCGCCGTGCCGCGCGCCTTCGCCGCCTGCAGCTGCGGCAGCAGATACGGCACGCCGGGCGTGCGGAACAGCATGTCCTCCGTGATATTTTCAAGATAATCCGCGCCGCAGATCAGCTCCGCGCCGAGTCCCCGGAGATACGCGCCGTCCTCGCCGAGCGCCTCCGCCTCGCGCTTATCGCGGACGGAGACCTTCGCGCCGTGCGCGATGAATTTTTCGATCAAAGGCAGATTTGTGCGCCCGACGCCGATGAACGACACGGTTTTGCCCTGTAAAGCGCTGTAAAATTCGCTTGCTGTCATCTTGCTATCCCTCTTTGCTCGTTATTTGATAAAGGTTCTGTAATCCTCGAGGTTTTTACGGAGCAGCTCCGGCGTGTTGAGGCTGTACGGGCAGTGCTGCATGCACTGGCCGCAGTGGAGACATTCCTCGATTTTCTCCATCTTCGCCTGCCACGCGGGTGTGAGCCAGCCTGCGGCGGGCGAGCGGCGGAGCAGCAGCGACATGCGCGCGCACTGGTTGATCTCAATCCCCGCCGGGCACGGCATGCAGTAGCCGCAGCCGCGGCAGAAATCGCCGGCAAGCGACACGCGCTCTTCCTCGATGTACGCAGACAGCTCTGCCGTCATCGCGGGCGGATTGTCGTTGTACGCGATGAACTCGTCAAGCTCGCTCTCGCGCTGCACGCCCCAGATCGGCAGCGTGTTCTCATACTGCGCGAGGTACGCATACGCCGCGTCGCTTCGCGTGATCAGTCCGCCGGAAAGCGCCTTCATGCAGATGAAGCCGACGTTCTTCTCCGCGCAGAGCCGCACGAGCGCTTCGTCCTTCTCGCTTGCAAGGTAGCTGAACGGGAACTGGAGCGTCTCGTAGAGGCCGGATTCCACCGCCTCCTGCGCGACTGCCAGCCGATGATTCGTGATGCCGATGTGGCGGATCTTCCCCTGCGCCTTCGCCTCGAGCATCGCCTCATACAAGCCGGTGCCGTCGCCGGGCTTTGGGCAAAACGCGGGGTTGTGGAACTGATAAATGTCGATATAATCGGTTTTTAAAAGCGAAAGGCTCGTCTCGAGATCCTTCCAGAAGCCCTCCACCGTCGTGGACGGCGTTTTGGTCGCGATCACAATCTTGTCGCGCACGTCGGAGAGCGCGAGCCCGATCTTATACTCGCTGTCTGAATAGCTGCGCGCCGTATCGAAGAAATCGATGCCGTTGTCAAACGCCTTGCGCAGCAGGCGACCCGCCTCCTCGACGGAGACGCGCTGGATCGGCAGCGCGCCGAAGCCGTTGCGGTTCACGGTGATGCCGGTTTTGCCCAGTGTTACGGTTTTCATAGGATTCCATCCTTTCACATGCTCTGTTTTCATTCGGTGTCCGTGTCCGCCGTCATCTCGGTGTAGCTGTTGTACAGGCCGTAGTAGATGCCCTTTTTGCGCATCAGCTCTTTGTGCGTACCGGATTCCTCGATGCCGTTTGCCGTCAGAACCAGAATCTTCGTCGCGTTCTTGATTGTCGTCAGGCGGTGCGCGATGGTAAACGTCGTTCTGCCCTTCGCGAGCTTTTCAAGCGATTCCTGCACGATGCGCTCGCTCTCGTTGTCGAGCGCGCTGGTCGCTTCGTCGAGAATCAAAATCGGCGGGTTCTTCAGGAACGCGCGCGCAATCGAAATGCGCTGCTTCTGTCCGCCGGAGAGCTTCACGCCGCGCTCGCCGACGTATGTATCGTAGCCGTTCGACAGCGACTCGATGAACTCATGCGCGCCCGCCATCTTCGCGGCGCCGATGACCTCCTCGCGCGTCGCGCCGGGCTTGCCGTATTCGATATTCTCAAAGACCGTGCCGGAGAACAGGTAAACATCCTGCTGCACGAAGCCGATCTGCCCGCGCAGGGATTTCAGCGTGACCGTGCGAATATCCTTGCCGTCCACGCGGATCGTACCCTCTGTCGTGTCGTAGAAGCGCGGGATCAGATTGCACAGCGTCGTTTTGCCGCCGCCCGAGGGGCCGACAAGCGCGATGTTCTCGCCCGCCTTGACGTCGAGGTTGATGTTGGAAAGCACCTCGGTGCCGTCGTCCATATAGCTGAAGCCGACATGCTCAAACGAGACGTCGCCTTTGACCGCGCCGATATCCTTTGCGCCCGGCTCATCGAAGATATCGACGTCGGCGTCCATGATCTGGAAGAAGCGCTCCACGCCCGTCATGCCGCTCTGGAACTGCTCCGTAAACTGCACGATGCGGTGAATGGAGTTGATCAGCGTCGTGATGTACAGCAGGTACGCGACGAGCTGCGACGGGTCGATTGCGCGGTTCATCATGAAAATCGCGCCCGCGATCACGACGACAATGTACATCAGGCCGTCGAAGAATTTGTTGGACGCCTCAAAGCCGCCCATATACAGGTAGCGCTTACGCTTGATGTTGTAGAAGCGCATGTTGCCCTTCTCGAATTTTTCCTCTTCGAGCGGCTCGTTTGCGAAGGATTTGACGACGCGCACGCCGAGCAGGCTGTCCTCCACCTGCGCGTTGATTTCGCCGAGCTGCTGGCGCTGATACCGGAACTGCTGCTGCATCTTCCGGTTGAAATACGTCGCCGCAATCAGCATGAACGGCAGTACTGCAAAGATAATCAGCGTAAGCGGAACACTCATTGTGCAGAGAATCACAAATGAACCGATGATCTTGATGCCCGCGATGAAGAATTCTTCCGGACAGTGGTGCGCAAACTCGGTGACGTCAAACAGATCCGTCGTAATGCGCGACATGATCTGGCCGACCTTCGTGTTGTCAAAATACGCAAAAGAGAGCTTCTGCAGGTGCGCGAACAGATCGCGGCGCATATCGGTCTCGATCTTCGTACCCATGATATGGCCGATGGACGCCATGAAGAACGTCGCGCCGACATCGACGAGCTTTAGGAAAATATAGAGCGCGCCGATGCGCAGGATATAGCCGAGCGTGAGCGACGCAATATCGCTGATGCCGCGATTCGTGAGCTGCTGGACGATCAGCGGCAGCGCAAGCTCGCAGACCGTCGTCAGCGCCGCGCAGAACAGATCGAAGATCATGATCCAGACATATTTTCTGAAATACGGTGCAAAACGGCGAATCAGCCCTTTGGACCGCTTTTTCTGCTGTGTGCTTTCCAATTTACAACCATCCTTTCTTTTTTCCCCTGAACGCATTTCCAAATTTTATTTTACCACGGCTTTCCGGGCTTTACAAGAGCTCCCAGCCGTCATTTCAGGCGCAGCAGCGCCGCAATTTTCTCGCCCTTGGGCAGATGCACGATTTCCTCGCGCGTGATGGCCTTCGTCAAGACCGCTGCAACCACGTAAACGACAACGGCAGCCACAATCGCAACGATGACCGCGATTTTCCCGCTGATTACCTGCACGAGCAGCCAGTAGACCGGCAGCGATACCGCCGCCATGATGAGCGCCGCGAGCAGCGGGCGCACAGACATGCGCAGCACGCCCGGCATCTCGGGCAGCATGCGGTGCAGCGCAAACAGATTCAGCGCGATCATAATGAAATACGATATAAACGTGCCGATGGCAGAACCCAGCACATTGATTTTCGGTATGCCGCAGAGCACATAGACGACACCAATGCGCACCACGGTGCCGACAATCATGTTGATGACCGGCACATGCACCTTGCCGACCGCCTGAATCATCGAATTCGTCGTATACACCAGGCTTGCCATCACCACCGCAGGCGCCATAATCATGAGCAGCGGCGCCGTATTCGCTGCAAAATCCGGCTTGCTGAACAGCAGCAGATCGCAAATCGGGCGGGAGAAAACGCACAGACCGACCGCCGCCGGGATGGCGACCATCAGCGTCATACGCAGGCCGAGCGTCGAGACACTCCGCGTACCGTCCCTGTCCCTCTTGGCGATAACGCCGGCGAGCATCGGCAGCACACTCGTCGAGATCGGCACAATAACCGCGTTGGGCAGATCAAAATACTTGCGCGCCATGCCGAGCCATCCCTTCATCGCGATTGCCGCGTTTTCCGAGATGCCTGCGGCGTTCTGCAGACGGTGCATCATGACGGCCGAATCGACAATATCGAGCGCGCTCAGGAACGTGGAGCCGACAATAACCGGAACCGCAAAGGTCAGAATATCCCGCAGAATGCTTTTTGTACTCGATACCGCCGGCTCATCCGGCGCATATTCAATCTGCCTTTTCTTTCTGAAATAGTAGATCAGGATATAGAGCACCGCAAAAAAGGAGCCGATCGAAACACCGAGAATCGCACCCGCCGCGCCGAGCTCGGGCAGACCGGTCGTTTTCATCAGGTACAGTGCCAGCGCAATGCCGACAAACAGCTTGATGAAGGATTCCAACACCTGCGAAACCGCCGTCGGCGTCATATTCGACCGCCCCTGGAAGTAGCCGCGCAGGCAGGAAGAAAGCGTCATAAAGAACGACATCGGGGCAAGTGCCGCGATCGCGTACATCGACCGGTCGTTCTGATTCATCATAATCGCAAACTGCCTGGAAAAGGCCGCCATCACGATCGAGCCAAGCAGGCCGATGCACGAGAACAGCACAAACGCCACGCGGAAAATCTTGTCCGCCTGCCGCTTGCGGCCCTGCGCGTACGCCACGCTGACCATGCGCGAGATCGCGACCGGCGTGCCGGAGGAAGCCAGCACGCTGAAAAAGATAAAAATATCATAGGCTGTGTTGAAATGCCCCATGCCCTCGTCGTCGAGGAAATTCGCGAGCGGGATGGAGAAGAAAATGTTGATGAGCTTGACGATAAACGTCGCCGCCGTCAGGATTGCCGTGCCCTTCAGGAAGCTCTGTCCTTTTTGTTCCGACAAAAATAATCACTCCCAGTATTGTTACAGCCGGTGTCTGCCATACTTTGTTTGTTCTTAAAGGAATAGTATACCATCTTTCCCGCTATTTCGCAACAAAACCGCTCCGAAAACTCGATAAAACCAAAAAAAGCACAGCGGACAGCCGAATTTCAGCTGTCCGCTGCGCTTAAGAGGGAAATCTTAAAGCAAACTTATAAACCATTCCATGCACTCATCTTACAGGCTGTACGTGCCCTGCTCGGAGGCATCGTCAAACTTGAGGCCGAGATACCGCGCCGCCTCGCGCAGAACCTTCTTGTACTTTCCGTACGCGCCGCCGACATGGTGGATGTACGGGCCGAACATCAGCTTTTCTTCCCAGCGTTTCCAGTTGTCCGCTTCGAACCAGACATACGTGCCGGTCGTCTCGGGGCCGTCCACAGCCTTGCCTTCGCCGCCGAAGAGGTAATATTCACCGTCGATGTCATCAAAGCGCGTAACCGTGATGTCGCCCTTCTTGAGCGCCCAGCGCTCCTGACCGCCTACAAGCCGCGCCTTGGAATCCGGATCCTTGAGCGAATACGGGAACGGGCCGCAGTGCCAGAGCAGCTCTGCATTGTCGTTCTCCGGATGGCGGATCGTCAGATCGGCGAGGAACTCCGCCTCGTCGCCCAGCGTGATGGCACGCAGGATCGCCAGCGTAACCGCACCGTTCAGATCTGTCTCGCAGGAAATCGGCAGACCGGCATCCGCCAGCTCGCCGAGCGTCATGCAGATCGGCACGCCGATGATCGGTGTCGCGCTCCAGCACTCCATCGCGCCGACCGAGCAGCGGTTCTCCAGCATGAGCTGCTTCGTCGCGAGCGTGACCGCCGCGATGCGCTGCACCTGCTCCGGCTGCGTCGCGCTCGTATCGATGCGGGCAAGAATGTCGTTATAGTAATTCTGAAGCTCTTCGCCGTTGTCCGCAAGGATCTGGTCGGCGCGCTTCGCAATGGCCGTCGGCGAGATCGGAACCGTCGTGATGCCAAACTTCGTCGCAAGCTCCGCCTCATTTGCCATAACGCTCATGAACGGTACCGGACGCGCGCCGAATTTCGCGACGCGCAGCGTTCTGACCGTCTTGATGACGGACACCACGCGGATGAACGCGTCGAAGCCGTTTCTGAAATCCTCGCTCTCCGTCTCACAGTTCCAGATATAGCTGTACTGCACACCGAAGCGGCGCATAACCTTGCTACACGCGAACATGCCGCACTGGGTATCGCGGCCGCGGCCCACATCGGTGTTCGGGCGCTCGTCGCGCGCGCCCCACAACAGCGTGGGCACCTTCATCTGCGCCGCAACGCCCGCCGCGCACTGCTCCTCGCCGAAATCACAGTGCGGCGTGAAGAGCGCATCGATGTTCGCAGCGCGGAACTTTTCGACAACCGCCGGAATCTTATCCGTCTGGAACAGAATGCCGTTCTCACACAGATCGTCGATATCGATGATCTCCACTTTGTCGGGCAGGATAGAGCGGATCACCGCCATAAACTTATCCTTCTGGCGCTTTGCCTCCTCCATGCTGAGAAAAGCGCGTTTTGTGGGCGCCACGCCCAGTCTGATTTTATCCATTGCCATAAAAACAACTCCTTCCGTCACGCTTTCGCGTGGATTGTCCGTTAAAGCTGCAGGCCCTTTCCGTAAAAGGCCGTGCGCTGATCGATCTCCGTGTAGTCGATCTCCCCGGTCTTCATAAACTTTTCAACCGTCGCTCGATCCGGAATACCCGCCCGGCCGCCGATGCGCGTACACTTGATGCACGCCACCGCCGTAGCCAGCTTCGCGGCCTCCAGCGCCGTCATGCCCTCCACCATGCCGACCGCGAACGCGCCGTGGAAGACGTCGCCCGCGCCGACAGTATCGGCAACCTGCACATCATAGGAATCGAGCTGGAAAAAGCCGTCCTTGCTGTATCCGACACAGCCGTGCGGGCCGAGCGTGAACACCACGACCGGCGGGCCCATCTCAAACACCTTTTTGCAGTTTTCCTCGTAATTCTTGTCCTTGAACAGCACGTCATAGACGAATTCGGACGCCACAAACGCATCGATCAGGTCGAGATTCTCCATGACATTTGAATCGTAGCTGTCCGCGTCGATGATGACCTTTGCGCCTGCGGCCTTCGCCTTGCGCGCCGCATCGAGGCAGACCTCGGAGCCGCGCGAGATGAAAAACCACTCGCAGTCCGCAAGAACCGACTCATCCAGCGTGCCGGGCATCGCCGCCTCCGCTGTACCGGTGCGGTATACGATGCTGCGGCCGTTCGTCTCGCGGTCGCTCAGTACGATGGAAAGCGAGGTCGTACGGCCCGGGCGCACCTGCATGCCGTGCACGTCGATGCCGTGACGCTCGAAGTCGCGCAGGACAAACTGCCCGTAATCGTCGTCGCCGACCGCGCCGAGCATCGCGCATTTCGCGCCGAGCCGCGCCGCCGCCACCATGCCGGTCGCCACCTTGCCGCCGCCCTGCCAGGAGAGGTCGCGCACGCCCGTGCCGCCGTTCGGCTTCGGGAAAACGTCCACGTTCACCGCAAGATCGACGCAAGGCATGTCGTACCCGGCGATCTGATATTTCTTTTTCACGTTACGTTCCATTCCTTTCCCCGTCACAGCGAGAAGCCGTTCGGGTTCAGCAGACGCATCTTGCCGCGAACGAAATCGATTGCGCCCTCGCTCGCCTCATTCAGGATGGACATAAAGCTGCCGTCCTTGTTTTCGGGATTCGCCGCCGCGCAGATCGACGCATAACACGCGCGGAAATACTCGGTCGCAATATTGAACTTGCTCATGCCGAGACGCACGCTCTCCTGAAGCTGCTCGTGCGGGATATCGGAGCATCCGTGCAGCACGAGCGGCACAGAAAGCGCAGCGCGCAGCTTCTTGATGCGGTCAAAGTCGAGATTCGGCGTCTGCACGTACGCGCCGTGCGCGTTGCCGACCGCAACGGCCAGCGAGCCGCAGCCCGTCTTCTCCACAAAATCGACCGCCTGCTCCACGTTCGTGTAATTGTCACTGTTGACAATATCATCGAGGCTTGCGCCCGAACCGACATGGCCGAGCTCGGCTTCGACATCCACGCCGAAGACCGCTGCCGTGCGGACGACCGCTTTCGTCATCTCCACGTTCTCTTCAAACGGGCACGCCGAGCCATCCACCATAACGGACGGGAAGCCGGCCTTGATGCCGCGCACAGCGATTTCGTACGACGCGGAATGGTCGAGATGCACCGCGATCGGCACATCCGCATTCTCGGCGAACTCTTTCGCAAAGGCCGCCACATGGTGCAGGCTGATGTAGGACTCAAAGCCCGGATAAAGCTGGATAATCAGCGGGATGCGCTCCCGCTTCGCCGCCTCCGCCGCCCATTTGACGGTTTCGTAGTTGAACACATTGATTGCCGCGACGCCGTAATGATTCTCCGTCGCGTGCTGTAGGATGTCTTTGACCTTCATCAGGGCCATTTGAAACAACTCCTTTTGTAGAATTCAGGAAGCGCGTCCTCCCCAAGGGATGAAACCCGGCCCCGAGCGCCCCGCGCTGCAAAACACGCCAATGTGCACAAGTCGCTATTATCCAAACTATGTGTGCGGCAATTCCCCATTGCCGCCAAAAGCCGCTTATGTCCATGAAACCGTGTTTAATCTATCGAGCGTCTTACGGACTATGGCACGAAATCTTCCATCCAAATTCGCGCGCCTTTCCTGTCAACTACAATATATCATGCAGTCCATACAGTGTAAATGGATAAAAGAGATTTTATTTTGACAATATCGACCCGAAATGCGCGGTGCCGCCAAAATCCAAAGCTCGGACAATTTTCGCGCAACAAAAATGCTCTCCCGCGCCTTGTCCAAGGCATGGGAGAGCGCGCTTTGCCGTTTCAGCCGATCAACATCCGGCCCTCGGGCAGAATCGAACCCATTTTTTTCTTTTTCCGCATCAGGATCGCGATTCCAAGCGAAACCGGCCCCACACGGCCGATAAACATCGTCACCGTCACGGCCAGCTTCGAGAGCACGCTCAGATGCGGCGTCAGGTTGGCGCTCAGGCCAACCGTTCCGAAGGCGGAGACGGATTCAAAAATCGCATCGATGCCGTTGACGCCCCTCTGCAGCGCCGTGATCAGCGCCGTATCCAGCGCGACAATCAGCAGGCCGAGCGTGACGACCGTCAGGGATTTATTGATCATCGACCAGTCAAACCGGTGGCGCAGCATGGTGGTGTCCTCCTCGCCGCGCAGCGTGGATTTGACCGCCGCAATCAGCACAACGAGCGTCGTGACCTTGATGCCGCCCGCCGTGGAGCCGGGGCAGCCGCCGATAAACATCAGAATGACCGTAATGAGCTTCGTCGCGTCCTTCTCATCCGCGATGCTGATGGACGCGAAGCCCGCCGTACGCGTATTCGTCGACTGAAAGAACGCCGCGTTGAGCTTCTCGAGGAAGCTCATGCCGTACAGCGTGTTGTCGTATTCGCAGATCAAAATCAGCACGGTGCCGATCACAAGGAGGAACGCTGTCGCGCGCAGGCAGACCTGCGAGTGGAAATTCAGCTTCTCCACGTGCTCGCGGTGTAGCCGCGTATAGATCTTCTTCGTGTAAATATCGTGGAAAATGACAAAGCCCGTGGAACCGGTGATAATCAGGCCGCAGATCGTCAGCGTGACGAGCGGGTCTCCGTTGAACGCCGAAAGGCTGGTGTTGCCCGAAACAAAACTCAGAATATCGAAGCCCGCGTTGCAGAACGCGGAGACGGAGACGAACACGGACGCCCAGACGCCGAGCCCGCCGTAGTGCGGGACAAAGCGGAGCATCAAGAGCCCCGCGCCGGTCAGCTCCGTGACAAAGGTAAACGAAACGACGATGCGCAGCAGCGTGACGACATCCAGACCGCTGCCGCCTGCGCTCTCTCGCGCAAGAATCAGCTCTTTAATGCCGATCTTGCGGCGAATCAGCAGAGAAAACCCGGTTGCAAAGGTTGCAAGGCCGAGACCGCCGCACTGGATCAAAATCAGCAGCACCGCCTGTCCGAAATACGACCAGTACGAATAGGTATCGTAAATCGCAAGTCCCGTCACGCAGGTGGCGGAGGTGGCTGTGAACAGCGCGTCCACAGGGTTTGTGAACTGCATGCTCCGCGCGGAAATCGGCAGCATCAGAAGCACCGTGCCGATCACGATCAGGCCGATGAAGCTGCAGACGATCACACGCGTCGGCGAGCTTCTCTTGAGAATCCCTTTCAGCTTGTTTTCATTCATCGAAATTCAATCTCCTTTGCCCGTCACCATCTGAGCCGGGTCTAAATCAAACCAGCATAAATTGGCTGAGCTTCGTGCGCTTGATGGCGATCATCAGCGGGATGCCGAGCGCAAAGCAGACGACAAGCTCGCCAACGCCGACGGAAACCGCGCCGGAAACGAAGCCGGCCAGCGATGCGTTGCCCCAGCCGAAAGAACCGGCCTCCGAAAGGCAGGCGATCTCCAGCCCGACGATCAGCGCGTTGAACAGCACCGGCGGCAGCGGCGCGAGAATCGGGATCTCCTTCCAGCGAATGTTCCGGAGCATGTACGTGCACAGGCTCGCGAGCAGCGTCGCCAGCGTGCCGAAGACCCAGTCCACGATACCGAGCGGGCTTGCAAGGTTCGAGAGCAGGCAGCCGATGGTGAGGCCCGGAATCGCCGCGGGCGTGAACGCCGGAAGCACGGTGAGCGCCTCCGAAAAGCGGAACTGGAACGGGCCGTAAGCGAGGTTCATCGCCGCCGCTGCGTACGTGAGCACAGCGTACAGCGCCGCAATCACGGCGCTGAGCGCCAGAAAGCGGACTTTGTTGGTGGTTTTCAATTGTGAAGCATTCCCTTCTGTTCCACGGTCCGGACAGAATCCGGCCGCGCTAGTATTTTTTAAGGTCAGGATGTCGCGACTGACCGCCGCGCACGCTGTGCGCCGCACATATAGAATACGCATTTTGATACAAAATGTCAAGCGGAACGTCACGCTCGCGCAAAAAGCGGCGTCGGCCGCACGAAATGCCGTACAGCCGACGCCCAGTTTTCGAAAATCCTTATTCGGTTTCGCCGTAATCCGCCCCGGCGGGATTGCAGAGCAGCAGGACCGTTTCCTCCTTCGGCTCCAGCGTGATCGCGCCCGCGCCGTACGGAATGAAGAGCTCATCCGCCTTTTGGATGTCCATCGCGGTCTCTCCGCAGCGGAGCGCGCCGCTTCCGGAAAGCACAAGGACGATCTGCGGCGTGCCGGTGCGCTGCAGTTCGACCGGCGCCTTGGCCGCAAGACGCGTAAACGAGAAGTACGGCGTCTGGCTCTTTCCGATGACGACGCTCTCCTCGCCCCAGTCGCCTGCGCGGAGCGTTTTCGGCTCGATGCGGTAGCGGCGCAGGTTTTCTTCAAAGTCCGCGCCATTGTAGATGTAACAGCCGAGCAGCCGCTCCTTGTGGAACGCCTGCTCCTCGGGCGTGCCGTGCGAAAGCTTGTGTGCGCCGACCGTGATGTCGCTCGGCTCCTGCACCTCGGCGACGAAGCAGCCGCAGCCGATCGCGTGCGGCAGGCCGGCCTGAATGAAGAACGCGTCGCCCACCTCCACCGGGATCTTGTGGCAGCAGTCCTCCATCGCGCGGATATCGCCGCGGTCATACGCTTCCTCAAACATCTCGCGCGTGACGCCTTCCTTGAAGCCCATATAGACGTACGGCGTCTCCGGGCTGTCCTCGCGCTTGCCGATGACGTACCAGCTTTCTTCCTTGCCATAATCGCTGTTGAACCACTCCTTCGCGTAGGGACGGGTGGGGTGCGTCTGCAGGCCGAGCTGCTTTTCCGCATCGAGCAGCTTGACGAGCACGCCGACGTGCGCGCCGTTGCGCGCGATATGCGCCGCGCCGAGCGCCGCTTCCGGGTTCGCCTCCACCGCTTCAAACAGATAGCGCTTCGAGCCGTCCGGCAAAATCACCTCGGCGCAGCCGTCGTTCGGGTCGCCCTTCTCGGCGGCGTTCACCGTGCGCGTATCGGAACCGACCCACGCCTCCGGGCGGCCATCGTCCGCGCCCGGGTAGATGCCGCGGAAACGGTCGATCTCCCGTCCGCCGGGATAGCGCACGATTTTGTTCGGGACTAGCTTCCACGGTACTGTGTACCAATTCTTTTCAAACAACGCCATAGAATTACCTCCAAAACAGATGGAATATGCGCCGCGCTCAGACACGCGGCTGATTCGGACACATAGGCGGCCCGCTCTTCTCAAATTTGGAATCCACATGCGTGCCTCCCTCGTTCAGAAGCACGAACGGCACATGCAGCACGCGTCCCTTCTTGGAATCCTCAAATGTGATCTCCAGCACGCCGCGGTACAGCGGGCGCGCCGCCTGCTCCAGCGACAGCTCAAACTCAACGGCGGAAATGCCGCTGCCCATATGGCCCATCGTGACGAGTGTGCTCAGCTCCTTGGACGGCGAAACCTGCAGCTCGTCCGCCGTGTACAGGTGCAGGTTCAGCCGCTCGGTCGAAACGCTGCGCGCCGTGTTCGACAGCAGGAACCGGATGCGCTTCGGCTCGCCCGCGCGGATAACCGGGTCGCCCATGTAGTCCAGCCGGACGTTGACGTAGTCGAACCGATACGTGACCACGCGCATATCGTCGTAAATGTTGCAGAACCAGTCCGGCGCCATGAAGTCCCCAGCGGGCTCCTGCGAAAGGCCGAACTTTTTCACCGCGTCCTCATGGATTTTAGCGATGCGCGCGGAAAACGCATAGATATCCTTCAGGATGCGGCTCTCCATGCGGAACGGATCGATGCTGATCGTCTTGATTTTCGTGCCGATCGGCTCAATCCACTTGTCCTCGATCGAATCGATGCCGCAGCGGATGCCGTGCAGCGCAGCGATGGTGCCTGCGGTGCAGTCGGTATCCTCGCCGAACCAGACTGCGCCGCACATAGAAGCGCCGAGGTCGCCCTGCCCCGCGATCAGATTGTACGCGATGATGAACAGATTGGACGGCACGTCAAAGCCGAATTTGCCCTCGCCGTAGCCGTGGTCGACGGCGGTTCAAGGCCAACACGCAGGTTGGCCTTTGCCGTAAGTTTCATGGCATTCCTCTCAAATCGTATAGAAGCGGAAATGCTTCAGGGATGTCTGCTTTGTGAAGATCACGCGCAGATCGGTAAGGCCGTCGGTCGGCGCAACCGGGCAGGTCATCGAGACGAAATGCGTCAGGCTGCCCGTTCCGATGTGGCTGAGACGGCCGAGCACCGCGCCGGTCTTGTTGTCCGCGAGGATCAGCTCCACATCGCCCGCAGGCGAGGAGAGCGCACACTCAAACGCGTTGCAGCCGGTCAAATCCATATTCTTGTAGACGATAAAGCTGCGGAAATCCTTGGCTTCCACGTACGTTTGCCCATCGTTCTTATCGGTCAGGAACTGCACGCCGCGGTAATTGTCCGCATCGATGGCCTCCTGCTTTAGAACGCCGGGCCGTCCCGGGAACACTTCGCCGTCGATGGCAACATCGGCCGTCAGGCGAATGTCGCTGCTCGCCGCGCCGATTTCCAGCTTGTACACGCCCTGCTCGACCGTGTAGATCTTCCGTCCATTGCACCAGACCGCCAGATCGTCGACCTTAAAGGTCAGCGCAACGGTTTCCATCTCGCCCGCTTTGACATGCACGCGGCGAAACGCTTTGAGTGCACGGATCGGCCGCACGCGCAGTGACCCCGGCAGTCCCATGTAAAGCTGTACAACCTCGTCGCCGTCGTACTTGCCGGTGTTCTGCACCCGAACGGTCGCCGTGACGACGCCGTTTTCAACCTGGACCGTCAAATCGCTGTATGCAAAGGTCGTATAGCTCAGGCCATAGCCAAACGCATAGAGAGGCTCGCCGTCAAAATACAGGTATGTCACGCGGTTCTTCGCGATGTCATAATCATCGATGGCAGGCAGATCGCGTACGGATTTATACCAGGTCGTTGGCGTGCGGCCCGCGGGATTGTTTCCGCCGAACACGGTCTTGGCCGCCACATGCCCGAGGCACGGGCCAAGGTGTGTAGAGACAAGCACCGCCTTGGCGACGTCCTTTTCCGCGTTGATCGCAAACGGATAGCCCGTAACCATATAGAGCAACGTGCTCTCATTGGCAGCCGCAGCCGCGTTCAGCAGCGCAGTCTGCGCTTTCGGCAGACGGATATCCGGGCGGTCATACTCCTCGCGCGCATTGATCAGCGGATGATTGCCCGCGCAGACAATCACATGATCCGCCTGTTTTGCAAGCGCCGCTGCACGCTCCGCGCCGGAGGAAACAACCTCCAGCTCAAACTGCTTGCAGATGTGGTTGCCGGAAAATGCCGCAGAAACGAGCTGATTCTCGCCGTCAATCACAATATCGCGCTTCTGCCACGACTGCAGATACAGCGTGCCGTTTTCTTCCGCCGCATAAAGCAGCTCCATGACAAACCAGCCGAACGCTTCCTCGGCGACGCACGCCATCGGCGGATTCAAGGTCATCTTCTTTTCGTCCGTGCTTTCGCCGCTTTTCGCCTTCGCAAAGCCTTCTCCCTCCGTGATATATTTGCCGGTGCGGACGCTGCGCAGCGTCCATGCGCCGAAATCCCAATCTGCGCGTTCGAAAACGTCCGCTTCATCTCTGTCCGCGTCCGCATAAACGATACCGCCCTGTGCAACGCGCAGGTATTTGCCGGTCTTTTTGGACTTGATTTTCACGCGGTCAAAGCAAGGATCGAAGAGAACGCGCTCGCGCCCGAGCTGTTCTTCAAAGCCTTTCACAACCGGTGTCTGGTTCGGCGCGTAGCCGCAGTACCAGCAGGTATAATTCTCATTTGCAAGCGGTCCGATCACAGCGACCGTGCATTTGCCGTCATCCTGGAGCGGCAGCATGCCGCGGTTTTCGAGCAGGATCATCGATTCCTCAGCTGCCTTGACCGCAAGCTCCTTATGCGCCGGACTCGCGAGCTTCGCGGGATCGACGTGCACATACGGGTGTTCCGCGTCAAAATCACCGAGCATAAAGCGGAGCAGCAGCATGGAATAGACGGCCTTATCGAGGTTTTCCTCCGTGAGATACCCATTCTCAAGCGCTTCGCGCACGGCGGGATCAACCATTGTGCGGCTGTCCAGCATCATATCTGCGCCGACGCCGAGAATATCCGCAATGGACTTTGCATGATCCGCATAAGTACGGTGCGCCGCAACGTTCTGGCCGAAATCGCCGCCGTCGCTGACCGCAAAGATCATGCCCCATTCTTTTTTGCAGATTTCGGTGACGTCCGGGTTGTTGACGCCCTCAACGCCGTTGATCCGGTTATAAGCCGTCATCAGGCCGACCGCCCCGCCTTCACGGATGGCGGGCTCAAACGCTTTGAGATAGTATTCACGCTTGAGACGCGGCGTGATGTTCGCATTCGTCGTCTGACGCTCGCCCTCGTAGTTGTTCGCATAGAAATGCTTTAGAAGCGGCGCGCATTTGAGATATTTCGCGTCATGACCCGCAAGCCCGCGCGTAAAGGCGGCCGTCATTTTGCCCGTGAGGCACGGATCCTCACCATAGGCCTCTTCATTGCGGCCCCAGCGCGGATCGCGCTCCATATCCACCGTCGGCCCCCACAGCACGAGTGAGGAGGGGTGAACCGCCGCGTCGTGCGTGATGCGGATCTCGTCGCCCGCCATATCGCCAAGCCGCTCCATCAATGCATCGTCGAACATTGCCGCCATGCCCCAGGGCTGCGGAAGGATCGTCGTCTCACGTTTCTGGTCGCGATTCACAACGCCGCGGGCAATCTCCACACCAAAATGTGTGCCTTGGATGCCAAGGCGCGGGACGTCGCCGAGATTGGAGGTCACCATGCCAATCTTTTCTTCGCGTGTCAGCTGGGAAAGCAAATCGCGCGCGCGTTCTTCATGGGAGAGAGAGCTGTCCTGAAAACGGTATTTCATTTCGTTCTTTCCTTTCTGCTTGTTTTATAAAGCGGCGCTGCACGGAAACGGATATTTCGCGCAGCGCCTGTCCTCTAATTGCTCTTAAAACCAGGAATCGGTGTAGCTTGCCTTCTGCGCCTCTTCGCTCGGCATCGTCTCCGCGACGTGCAGCACGGGCGTTTCGGTGCAGTTTTCCACACGAATCGTCTTCTTCTCGCCCGGATACAGCGTGACGTAGTTGTCGCTGTAATGCACGCGGTCGTCGCTCGTCATCAGGTAAGCGAACGGCGTGTACACGCTTGCGGAGATCGTCACGAGCAGATCGTCGCCGTCGGACTCCACATGCTCGATCTTCGCGTCGCTCTTCGGGAACACGTAATCGCGGTAATACGCGCGCAGGCTGTCCGCCGTGTCAAAGCCCTCGGCCTTCGCAAAGAAGAAGCCATGGCTCAGCTCGCCGGAAAGCTCCACCGTGAACTGCTGCCACGAATGCGGCGCGACCTCCACGGTCTTCTGTACGGTATCGCCGGTTTTGCCCGCGAAATCCATATAGCCGCAGGTCAGCTCCGCCGTCAGCGCTTCGGGCGTCTCGTTGATCACCGTGACGACCGCGCCGCCCTCCGCCTTGCGGATGATGAGCTTCTTCGGCTGGAAGGCGCGCTTGAGAAAATAGAACGAGACCTTTCTCGTCAGATAATAGTCGATGATCGTCCAGCCCGTCTCCGGCCAGCAGTCGTTGTACATCCAGATGAGATCGCCCGCGCCGTACGGCTTCTGGCGCATCGCCTCGGCCAGCTCCGCATAGAGTAGGCCCTGCATGATGCCGCTGTACGTCAGATAGCTGTGCACATCGAGCGTGGAGAAATCGGTGATGTGGCGGTTGATCGCGCCGTCGATGTTGCTGCGCTTGCGCTCAAACTCGCCGTGGTGCTTCCAGATCTCGCCGTCGAACGCCATCTCCTCGCCGTCGTGGTAACGGCGGACGGTGCTCTCCATCTGCGCGCCGAAGAAGCCGTATTCGCTCGAGAAGCGCGCCGGGATGCGGTCGAACGCCTCCAGCTCATAGACAAACTTGAACTTCGTTTTCGGGTCGCGGCCGAAGTACGACCATGCGTGGACGTCGCCCTCCTCGGTGAGGTTCGCGCGCTCACCGAAATAAGGCGAGGACGGCATGTACGGGATCAGCGGGCTGTTGCGGTGCACCGCGCGCGGCTGGATGTAGTTGAACACCTTTTCGCCGTAGAAACGCGCGGGCTTGATCGGCGCCGGGAACCAATCGGTGTACGATTCGGAGATCTCGTTGTTGCCGGTCCAGACCGCCATGCAGGGATAATGCGCCAGGCGCTTCGTCTGGTATTCCGCCTCGCGCTCCGCCTCAAAGAGGAACGAATCGAGGTGATCCGGGTAGAAGCCGCAGGCATACATGAAGTCGTGCATCAGAAGAATGCCGTACTCCGAGCAATATTCATAGAAGCAGTCCGGCTCATACGTGCCGCCGCCCCACATACGGAACATCGTGAAATTCGCCGCCGCGCCCTCGCTGACGAGCGTCTTGTAGCTCTCATCCGGCGTGCGCAGATAGATGGAATCGGTCGGCACCCAGTTGCCGCCCTTGCAGAAAATGCGCGTGCCGTTCACCTTGAAGAAGAAGTTGCGCGTGTTGTCCGGCAGCTTCGAAAGGTCGAGCTCCAGAGTGCGGATGCCGATTTTCTTCGGCTTCGCCTCGTTTGTGACGCCCCGCGCCGTGCAGCGCGCGGTGAAGGTGTAAAGGTTCTGCTTGCCGTAGCCATTCGGCCACCAGAGCTTCGCGTTTTTCAGCGTGACGCGCTCCGAAGCGTAGTTGATGCCGCCGACGAGCAGTAGCTCCTGCCGGCCCGTATAGGCCGTCTTGCCGTCGATTTCCAGCGCGTATTCGAGCACGGTCTCGGCGCTCTGCACCATATTTGTCTTTTCAATCTCAAAGTGGAACTCGATCTCGGCGTCATCGCCGTCGAGCTTCAGCGTATCGACGCGAGACGCGACAACCTTCGCGCCGGTAAAGCCCTCGATCTCGATGGAGCGGCCGATGCCGCAGGTCGGAACCGGCTGGCACCAGTCCCAGCCGTAGGTAAACTGCGGCTTGCGGGTGTAAACGCGCTGGTCGCAGATCGCGTTGTTGCTCGCGCAATAGTAGGCAACGCTGTCCTTCGGGTAATGCAGCTCCATGCCGGAGGTCAGGCGGATCACGAGCTGGTTCGTGCCGACCTGCAGGAAGCGCTTGATATCCTCGGAAAACGCGCAGAACGCGTTCTCGTGGTGCGCAACGGGCATGCCGTTCAGAATGATATCGGCGTTGAAATCGAGCATTTCAATATTCAGGCGGACGATATCCTCGTCGAGCAGCGCCTGCGAAACCTCAAACTCCTTGATAAACCACCAGGAGAGGTCGCGGATCCAAAGGCTTTTCTTCGTATTTGTCTTGAGGAACGGCTCCTCGATGATACCGTTTTGAACGAGCGCCGAGGTCACGTCGCCCGGAACGGTGGCCGAGATGTAGCCCGTTTTCGAGGGAAATGCGTTCGGCGACTTATCCGCGTAGACTGTGAAAGCGGTTTCAGGTTCGCCAAAAAATTTTGCTCTGGCTTCGGGCGGCAGATCCTCCACACGCAGAAATCCCGGCAGCGTGGGGCGCACCGGCTCGGCATCCAGCTTGCGCAGAACCTCCGTGAAGCGGTCGGCCGTGACGTCCATAAATTCGCCGCGAAGCTTCCATTCGCCGGCGAGGGACAGCTTATGCATAAAGACAACTCCTTTATCTGGAACATTTCAGGCGCGCGGCCCGTGCGGCCGCATCTTCCTGTTATCTGCATTCTAGCGAAGCAGACAGAATAATGCAAGCCTTTCTCCCAAAAAATGAGCGAGAAAAAAAGCGCATAAAACTATTATAAATTCACAATTTTTTTGTTTCTTATACAACCTTATACAACAAAATGGGGAAAGGCGTTTGTCCTTTCCCCATCCGTTATTCAGCTATACAGAATCTGCTAAAGCAAATTACTCGTGCGCTGCGAGGTACTCTTCCATCTCAGCCTGGAGAGCTGCGTAGTCCTCGTTTGCTTCAGCCAGAACTTCCTCGAGGCCGAGGCTGTTCAGTGTAGCAACATAGTTGTCCCAACCGTCGATAGACTCTGTGCCAGCGATAACGCTCCACAGATAGCGATCCTTCTCTGTCTCGATATCTGCGCTGTACTCGGTCCATGTCTCGAAGGAAGCCGGATCCTTCCACTCAACGAGGTGAGCGGCAGCATAGCGGCTGTTCTCGCCGGACTTGTTGAACAGAGCGGTGGTCTCCGGTGTGTTGGAGATGTTGCCCTCGTCCTTGCGGTTGAAGAGGTTATCGAAGATCTTCAGACCGATGTTCTGGGAGGTGTTCTCCTCGGAATCCGGGCCAACGATCGCGACATATGTGTCGTTCTCGTCATACTCGTAGTGCTCGCCCTCGCGGCCGAAGCGTCTCTCTACATAGTTCTCCAGAGAGCACATGTCGTCGTACGTTGCAAACAGTCTTTCCGGATCCTGAGCGGACTTGGTGATTGCAAAGTATGCCCAAGCTGCGGAGGTTGCCGGGTCTTCCTGCGGAACGCCGTTCTCGCCCTTGACCATGTCGATCGGAACCCACTTGGCATCCGGGTTGGTGGAGTAGAAGGACAGCATGGGAGCTGCATCCGGGTTGTTCCATGCGCACCAGCTGTAGGTTACGCCGAAGCCGCCGTTTGCCATTTCCTCGTCACGGTTTGTATCCTGGGTGATGTTCGGGGTGATGTAGCCCTTCGCATAAAGCTCAGCAACGTCGCCGACCCACTTCTTTGTGCCTTCGTTTGCCGGGCCGTAGGTAACGACGCCGTCATCGTCAACGCAGAAGCGTGCGTAATGTGCCAGATCATACGCCTGAATCCACGGCCAGAAAGAACGGAAATCATAACCGTCGCCGCCGAGGCCGTAGGTATCCTTCTGGCCGTTGCCGTCCGGATCGTCCTCTGTGAACGCGCGCATAACTTCTTCGAGCTCTTCGATGGTGGTCGGAGCCTTAAGGTTCAGGTTATCGAGCCAATCCTGACGGATCCAGAGGCACTCGCAAGAGGGCTCTGCAACATCGCCCGGGATTCTGTAGATGGAGCCGTCCGCTTCAGAAGCGTAGAACAGGGTCTTCTTGTCCATCTTGTCGTAGTAATCGCGGATGTTGGTGTACTTCTGCATGTAGCCGGATACATCCTGAAGCAGGCCAGCCTGGACCCACTTGTTGTACTCGGTATCCATGCTCCACCACCACATGATGTTCGGAATGTCATCCGAAGCCATCAGCAGGGAAATCTGGGACTGGCCGTCAGACCAACCCGGAAGAACAACAAGGCTGATATCGATGTTGTACTTCTCCTCCAACATTTTTTCCATCTCGCTGTCAGACTGTGTGAAGCCCGTCATAACTGCGATGGAAACCGGCATCTTCTCTGTCTGATTCAGAACGTCGATGACGTCGCCTTCAGCAGAAGATTCGCCGCCCTCTTCCGTCGTCTCGCCGCCCTCAGCAGCTGTGCTGCTCGTAGAGCCGGTGGAAGCTGTGGAAGAGCCATTGCCGCCGCACGCCGCGAACAGGCTGATGCACAGTGCGAGTGCCATGACAATGCAGATGATTTTCTTCATGTTCATGATAAAAATCCTTCCTTTGTTTTATTTGATTGTATGGTATTCCGGCGCGGAGCTACCGCCCCGGGACAATCACAAGTGAAATTTGGGTATCCGATCAGCCCTTGACGCCGCCGATCATAACGCCCTTAACGAAGTACTTCTGCACGAACGGATAAACAATCAGGATCGGAACCGTCGAAATAACGATCGTACCGGCCTTGATGGTCTCGGCGTTCGTATTGGTCTGCGCCATGACGTTGACGCCGGCCTGCGCCATCGCCTGCTGCGTGTTCGTCAGCATGTAACGGAGCACCGCCTGCAGCGCCCACTTTTCAGTGGAGCGGATATACAGAACCGTGGAGAAGTAATCGTTCCAGTAACCAACGGCTGTGAACAGCGCGATGGTGGCAATCGTCGCCTTCGAAAGCGGGAGGATGATCGAGAAGAAGATTCTCAGATCGTTCGCGCCGTCGATTCTGGCGGATTCCTCAAGGCTCTCCGGAATGGAGAGGAAGAAGCTCTTCATGATGATGCAGTTGTATGCGCTCACGAGGCCCGGGAGGATCAGCGCGAGGCGGTTATCCATGAGGCCGAGATTCTGGATAAGCAGGAAGCTCGGGATCATGCCGGCTGCAAAGATCATGGTGAAGAGAACCAGCGTCATCATGACCTTGCCGCCGCGGAGTCTCGATTTCGAGAGCGGATACGCGGTCATGGCGGTGAGCAGTGTGCCCAGAACCGTACCGACGACTGTGACAAAGATGGATGTCGCGAAGCCGGTATAGACCTGCGGGTTCTTAAAGACGGATTTGTATGTATCGAGGTTAAATCCCTTCGGATACAGGAACACGCCGCCCTTCATGGATGCCTCAAGGGAGCTGAATGAAAGCATGATGACATGCCAGAACGGATACAGCATGATGAGGCAGAGCAATGTAAAGAATGTGTAGTTGAATACGGTAAAGATTTTTTCACCTGTGGAGGTTTTAATTCTGTTCGAATGTGCCATTCTTTTTTCCTCCTTACCAGATGCCCTCGTTGCCGGTCTTCTTGGCAACGGTGTTGACGATCAGAATCATGACCAGCGCGATGACGGACTTAAACATGCCCGCTGCGGTGGAGAAGGAGTAGTCTGCCTTCTGAATACCGATTCTGTAAACGTACGTATCGATGATATCTGCAACGTCGTAAACCAGCGCGGAATACAGCATGAAGATCTGGTCGAAGCCCGCGTTCACGATGTTGTTGCAGTTGAGGATCAGCATAATGACAATCGTCGGCGTGATGGACGGCAGCGTAATGTGCAGAAGCTGCTTCCACTTGCGCGCGCCGTCGATCTCCGCCGCCTCGTAAAGCTGCGGGTCAACGCCGGAGAGCGCTGCGAAATAGATGATCGTGCCCCAGCCCATGCCCTTATAGATATCGGTGATAATCAGCATGGGAACGAACAGATTCTTATCGGTCAGAACCTGCAGATCCTTTCCGGTGAAGAACTTCAGGATCGCCGTAACCAGACCGGTGGTCGGGTCGAGCATGCTCATGATAAGACCGGCCATAACAACCCACGAAATGAAGTGCGGCAGATAGAGGAGCGTCTGCGAGGCCTTCTTGAACTTCATGTTGCGCATCTCATTCATCATCAGTGCGAGGATGATCGGGATCGGGAAGCCGCACACCATCTTCAGAATCGAGATATACAGTGTGTTGCCGAAGACTTTCATGAATGCCGGCTTCTGGAAGAGCTTGATGAACTGGTCGAAACCAACCCATGTGCTGCCCGCCATATCGTACGGGTTATACTCCATGAAAGCGATCACGTTGCCGAAAATTGGGATGTACCGGAAGATGAGCATAAACGCCATGCCCGGAAGAAGCAGAAGATAGAGCCACTTATCGCGGACAACATCTTTTTTGAATCGCTCCCAGGCGTTCAGCTCACTAGCCGGCTTAACCGCTGCTGCCATAAATTCTACCTCCTAAGGAAATTTGAATAAACCGGTTGCACAGACCAAGGAGCGAAAAGAACGCCGACAGTTCTGATGGTATCCGACCATGTCGGATACCAAAACAGGGTACCCTGTTTTGCTGAAAAATATACCGGAAAAGTCTCTTCCGCTGCGGGATCTGCTCTGCCACATTCGAAAGGTGCGCCGCACATCGTTCGGCGCATCTCACAAAAAATACGGCAGCTCATTTGGTTTACACTGTTAGTTTATCACCCTATTTTGTGAATGTCAACAACAAAAATTTCACCTCCACTCTTTTTTTCGCATTTTTGACACAGCCTCATGTAGTCTTACACTAAATTGGCATCTTGTTAAACCCATGCAATTTTCAATACAAGTTACACGGATGGATTCTTCCAAAAACCGCCGCCTCCAAAAAAACTCCGGGCCGATATGAAACCGCTTCCAGAGAAAATTTCATTTTTCCGTTGTTTTGTCTCGATAAATTGCGGTTTTCCGACCGTCCCCGCGCAAGATTGTGAAACCGGTTCCCTATTTTTTTGCCGCCCTCCTCGCCTGTACCTTTCCCGATGTCCGAAGCCGTACAACTTTAAATTATTTGTCTTTTTGTTAAATATGATTTTAAAAACATCAATCTTCTGTTTTGACGATTGCTGCGATTTTGAATGTTTACAATTTTGTAATCTATCCAATATTCACCCCTGAGCCGTGCAAACCTTGTGGAAGTCCTCCAAAGCTGCCTCCCTATTTTTCTTCGCTTTTCCCTTTTTTCCCTTCTTTTTTGTGCATCTGCAAAAAAGCGCCTCGGCATTTCCGTTCAACCTGCCGCACTGTCCGATGGAAAAGCCGCCTGTACAGGACGGACGTCCGCGCGCTTTTGCATTGAAATTCGACAGGATTGCGCATATAATAAGGTATGGATAAAACTACCGAAAGGAAGAGAACCAGTTATGAACCGGGAAGAATTTGACCGCGCGGCACAGGAATACCGCGTGCTGAACATCATTGTCCGACGGGACGGCGAGACCGTCTTCCGCGCCGACTACGACGACGAGATCCGGCGCAACCAATACTCCGTGACGAAGAGCTTCACAAGCGCCGCCGTCGGCATCGCGCAGAAAGAGGGACTGCTCTCGCTGGACGAGCGGCTGACGGACGCTTTTCGCGACGATCTGCCCGCGCATGTCTCCGAAAACCTGCGGCAGGCCACCGTGCGTGACCTGCTGACGATGTGTCTCGGGCAGGACAGGGGCTTTCTGATGGGCGAGCAGCGCCCGTTCCTCCCGGAGACCGACTGGGTCAAATACAGCCTCGCGCTGCCCTTTGTCCATGCGCCGGGCACGGTTTTCCAGTACAACAATGTCGGGCCGTACCTCGCGGGCGTGCTCGTCCAGCGCCGGGCAGGCTGCACGCTGGACCGCTACCTCACGCCGCGCCTTTTTGCCCCGCTGGGCATCATAGCCCCCACCTGGGAGACCGACCCCATGGGCTATTCCTTCGGCGCAGGCGGCCTGTTTCTCTGCGTCTCCGAGCTGCTGCGCTTCGGCGAGCTGCTGCTGGCGGGCGGCAAGTGGAACGGCCGGCAGCTCATCCCGGCGGATTACATCGCAGAAGCCAGCTCCAAGCAGGTGGAAAACGGCGGGGAGGGCTACGGCTATCTCTTCTGGCGCGGCGCGCACAACACCTACCGCGCGGACGGCAAATACGGGCAGTACGCCATTGTCCTGCCGGATGACAACGCCGTGATCGCCGTCAACGCGGAGTGCAGACCGCAGCATCTGCTGCTCGATTTTCTCATGCGGGAAAAGGCGCTTCTGCTCGGCCTTCACTGATTTTTTCGCGCAGGAAAGCCTAGCTGCTTGACGTTTCGGCGGCTTAGCGGTACAATAAATACAGTGTATATCGTTTCATATGCTCTGCGAAATACAATACATAAAGAAAGGTTGATTCAAAATGGCAATGAAAGTCGGCATTCAGCTCTACTCTGTGCGCGACGAAATGAAGAAGGACCCGATCAACGCGATCCGTCAGGTTGCCGAAATCGGCTACAAGAACCTCGAGTTCGCAAGCTCCAGCGCGGACACCGATCCGGGCGTCGGCTTCGGCGTGGACGCGGACACAATGCTGAAGCTCCTCGACGAGACCGGCGCGAAGCTCATCAGCGGTCACATCCGCCCGATCGACGAGAACACGATCGACGCGATCATCGCGTACCACGAGAAGGTCGGCACGAAGTATCTCGGCCAGTCCGCGGACTTCTACGAGAGCTACGACCACCTGATGGAGCGCTGCGCGTACTACAACTGGGTGGGCAAGCGCCTTGCCGAGCACGGCATGCAGTTCCTCATCCACAACCACTACCATGAGTTCCAGAAGCTCAACGGCAAGGAAATTCTCTACCACATCATGGACAACACCGATCCCGATTACGTCAGCTTTGAGCTGGATACATTCTGGTCGATGCGCGGCGGCATGGAGCCGGTTGAGGTCATGAAGCGCCTCGGCTCGCGCCTGAAGCTCGTCCATCAGAAGGATTTCTCCAAGACCTCCACGTCCCCGATCAATCTCTGGACGATCAAGGATCCGGAGAAGCTCATCTCCCGCGAGACGTTCGGCGAGGGCATGGATCCGAAGGACTTCTGCGAAATCGGCACGGGCATCATGGACATCCAGTCCATCATCGATACCGCAAACGGTCTCGGCGCAGAGTACATCGTGCTTGAGCAGGATCACACCCAGCTCACCCAGATGGAGAGCGTCCGCATCAGCATGGACAGCTTCAAGAAGTTCAACGGTCTCGACTGGTAAAGCGGGCACGGCCCGCAGCGAACGTCCGCGGAGTCGTGCGCACGAGTGCGCACTTCGCCGGTGCGGGAAATGCGTGTAGCAAACGCGAACAGGACATATATCAGTTTTTTTATGCAAAGACGTGGCTCTGCTGAAAGCAGGGCAGAACGGAGGTTATGATGTATACAACGGATGAAGTCATCTGCAAGTGCAAGAAGGTCTCCTTCTCCGATGTGGAGAGCGCACTGCGCCAGATCAATAATTTCACCGATCTGATCCACAGCTTTGAAGAGGTGCAGCAGATCACACACTGCTCCACAGGCTGCGGCGGCTGCCATGACAAGATCATGGATGCCATCTCCCAGATCATGATGCACTGATTTCGGCCTGACGGCTGAAAAGCGGCTCCCCTGCCGTGAGGACGCGATGTTCTCACAGCAGGGGAGCTTTTATCGTTTTTCGGACTTCTCAGCCGCCGTAATTCCCGTCAAGGTCGTTCTCCTGCGCGATGCGCAGCAGGCGGTTGTACTTTGCGGTGCGGTCGCTGCGGCACGGCGCGCCGGACTTGATATACCCGGCGTTGACGGCGACGGCGATATCGGCGATGCTCGTGTCCTCCGTCTCGCCGGAGCGGTGCGAGAGGATCGTCTTCATGCCGTTGTCGCGCGCCAGCGCGATGGCGGTCAGCGTCTCCGTGAGCGTACCGATCTGGTTCGGCTTGACGAGCAGAGCGTTCGCCGCGCGGCGCTCGATACCCTCGCGGATGCGCACGGGGTTCGTGACAAACAGATCGTCGCCGACGAGCATCACCTTTTTGCCGAGGCGCTCGGTCAGCGTCGTCCACGCGGGAAAATCCTCCTCGCCGAGCGGATCCTCGATGGATCGGATCGGGTACTTTTCGCAGAGCTTTTCCCAGTAGGAGATGAGCTGCGCGGCGGAGTATTGCGTGCCGCGCTTGGGCAGACGGTACCCGTCGCCCGACGCCCATTCGCTCGAAGCCGCGTCCAGCGCAATCTGCACCTCGTCCGTCGTGTACCCTGCCGCCGCGATGGCCTCCAGAATCACCTCGATCGCCGCCTCGTCGCTTGCGAGATCCGGCGCGAAGCCGCCCTCATCGCCGACCGAAACCGCGAGCGAGCGGCTTTTCAAAATTCCGCCGAGCGTGTGGTAAATCTCCGAGCCCATGCGCACGGCTTCGGAAAAGCTCTTTGCACCGACCGGCATAATCATGAACTCCTGAATGTCGATGTTGTTCGCCGCGTGCGCGCCGCCGTTTAAGATGTTCATCATCGGCACGGGCATTTTCTGCGCGTTCGCGCCGCCGAGAAAACGGAACAGCGGCTGGCGGTAGTGCATGGCGAGCGCCTTCGCCGCGGCGAGCGACACGGCGAGCATCGCGTTTGCGCCGAGCTTCTCTTTATTCTTCGTATTGTCCAGCTCGATCATGATGCGGTCGATCTCGCCGACCGTCACCTTGCGGATATTCTCGAGCACGGGCGCGATCGTCTCCGTCACGCTCTGCACCGCCTTCTGCACGCCCTTGCCGTGGTAGCGGCGCTTGTCGCCGTCGCGCTTTTCATGCGCCTCAAACTTGCCCGTCGACGCGCCCGACGGTGCGTTTGCCACGCCGATGGAGCCGTCGCTGAGCACGACCGTCGCACCCACCGTCGGCGTGCCGCGCGAATCGAGCACCTCGGCCGCCAGAACCTTCTGAATCTTCATCTGTCAACATCCTTCCTGACTGGTTTCTGCTTCCAGTATGCCCCGAAACGCCGCATTCATGCCAGGATTTTGACGCGAAAAAACCGCCCTCCGTATGCCGGAAGGCGGTTTGCTGCTTGACTGAAATCACACGAACCCGAGCGGGTCGACGCGGGTGCCGTTCTGGTAGACCTCGAAGTGGAGGTGCGGGCCGCTGGACTGGCCGGTGGAGCCGACATAGCCGATAACCTGGCCCTTTTCGACGTACTGCCCGGCCGAGACGGCGAGCGAGCTGCAGTGCGCATAGCGCGTGGAATATGTACCGTTGTGCCAGATGAGCACGTTGTTGCCCCAGGACCAGTGGTACTCGGCGGAGAGCACCTGACCGGATTCGGAGGCGTAGATCGGTGTGCCGTACGGGACGCCGATATCGAGGCCCTTATGCGGGGTGCCGCTGTACATGCCGCCGTAATACTGCGTGATGCTGCCGTAGCCGTAGCCTGCGAGCGGCCATCCAAACGACAGATCGCCGGAATCGACGCTGCCGCCGCCGGAAGGCACATACTCCGAGCCGCCGGAGCTGCCCTGGTTCTTCTGCGCTTCCTCTTCGGCCTTGCGGCGCTCCTCTTCCTCGCGCGCGGCCTGCTCGGCGCGGTCGGCGATGAGCTGGTCGAGCTGGGCGAGGTAATCCTGGCTCTCGCGCTCGTTCTGCGCAATCAGCGCTTCGGCGTTCGCGCTCTGGATGTTCAGATCCTCAATCAGCTTCTGGTTCTCAGCCTCAAGCGCCTCGAGCTCCGCCTGCTTGCTTTCAAGCGCCTTCTTCTGGTCGGCGAGCTCGGTCTTCTGCGCGGAGAGCGCGTCGCGCTGCTCCTGCGTCTTGAGCATATAGTCCTTGATCTCCTCCATAAGCAGCTTGTCGTGGCGGGTGAAGCTTTTCACCGCCTCGGAGCGCATTGAGAAATCGTACAGGCTCGTGGAATCGAGCAAAATCTCGAGCGTCGTCAGTTCGCCGCCGGAGGTGTACAGCGCCTTGAGGCGCTTCTTGAGCTTCTCCAGCGTGCTGGCGTACTCGGCGTCCGCCTTCTTGATCTCGCCCTCCAGCTCCTTGATGCTGCCGTTCAGCTCGTCGATGTGCTCGCGCGTAAGGTCGATGCTCTGCTGGTAGTTTTCGATTTTCCTCTCGAGCGTCGCCTGATATTCCTCTGCGTCCGCAGTCTTGGCACGCAGGGCACCGAGCGTTGCGTTCAGCTCGGCCGCCTCGGCTTCATTCGCCTCCTGCTGCGCCTTGATCTCACTGATCTGCTCGTCATATTCGGCGGTCGTGGTCGCGAAAACGTTCGTCGCAGAAGCGAAAATCGCAAGCGCCATGACGCCGGAAAGAATGCGTATGTTTCTTCTGTTCATAATCAAGCTCCATTTTCCGGCGGATCGGTCTGCGCCGGGTGGTATTGTCTCTGCTTAATAATATATTACAAATCAGTAACTTTTTCAAGCCTTTTTGCAACTTTTTTGTAATTTTCCTGATTTTTCCACCGCAGACGCAGAAAACCCGCCCGTTTCCGAACAGGAAGGGCGGATTTCTCATGAAAGCAGATCTTTTGCCGGGCCGAGACGGAGGACGCTGCCGCCGTCCGCGAAGCCGGGCGCGTTGTGAAAATCGAGGCCACAGGCGATTCTTTCGGGAAACAGCTCGGAGAGCGGGAACAGCACGAACGCCCGCTCCAGCATGCCGGGATGCGGCACGGTCAGCTCTTTTTCCTGTACCGCGGCGCCGTCGTACAGCAAGAGGTCGAGGTCGATCACGCGCGCGCCGTGGTACGTCCTGCGCACGCGGCCGAGCGCCGCTTCAACGCCGAGACACGCGCCGAGCAGGGCGTGCGGCGAGAGCGTGGTTTCGAGCGAAACGCAGATATTCCAGTAATCCTGCTGCTTGTCGGGCACGTCGAAGGGGGCGGTCTGCCAGACAGAGGACACCGCCTCCACGCGCGTCCCCGGCAGACGGCCGAGCGCGCCGAGCGCCGCGCGGAGGTTTTCCGCCCGGTCGCCGAGATTCGTGCCGAGCCCCAGCACCGCGCGGCTCATGTGCGGCTCCTTGTCAGCTCGACGGAGACGTAGTCGAACACCGCGTTGATCGGCGCCTCGGGCTTTTTCAGCTCCAGCGTGACCGCCTGCACCTGCGGGTACTGCGCGAGCACCGCGTCGCAGACGACCTGCGCAGCGCGCTCGATGAGGTCGTACTTCTGCGCGGTGAACGCCGCGTTGACCGTCTTGCGCACCGCCGCGTAGTTCACGGTGTCGGCGAGGTCATCGGTCTGCGCCGCGCGGGAAAGATCGGCGCAGAGCGTCAGGTCGAGCACGAAATTCTGCCCGTTCTCCTTTTCCTCGGGGTTCACGCCGTGATAGGCGAAGATTTTCAGCCCCTTGATGCGTATCGTTTCCATAAACTCAGTCCTTTCGGTAGCGTTTCAGCGCGTCCGCCACGCGCGCGGCCTGCACGGCCTCAAAAGTATCGTGTGCGCGCACCATATCCGCGCCCCAGAGCACGGACGCTGTATGCGCGGCGACGGTGCCCGCCATGCGCTGTTCAAACGGAGGATTGCCGCAGACCGAACCGATGACGCGCTTGCGCGAGGCCGCCATCAGCAGCGCTGTGCCGGGAACGCGCAGCTTGTCCGGGTTCGCGATCAGCTCGAGATTCTGCTCGTTCGTCTTGCCGAATCCGATGCCGGGATCGAAGCACAGCCGCTCGCGCGCGATGTTGTGGCGCGCCGCTTCCCCCGCCTTCCGCTCGAAAAACGCGCGGACGGTTTCGAGGATATCCCCCGCGCTGCCCGCGAGGTTATTGGGGTCGCCGGGATGCATGACGACGCACCCGCAGTCCGACTTTTCCACAGCGCGCCACATTTCGGGGGAAAACCCGGTGACGTCGTTGATGATGTGCGCGCCGCAATCGAGCGCCTTTTCGGCGACCGCGGGGTAAAACGTATCGATGGAAACGGCAAGCGTCGTCTCCGATACGACCGCGCGCACGACCGCTTCGATGCGGCCCCATTCCTCCTCGGGCGAAATGCGCGTGCTGCCCGGGCGCGTGGACTGCCCGCCGATGTCGACGATATCGACGCCCTCGCGCTCCATTTCCTTCGCGCGGCGCACCGCGACTGCGGGGTCAAAATACAGCCCGCCGTCCGAAAACGAATCGGGCGTGACGTTTAAAATGCCCATGACGTACGTTCTGTTCAGCGGGAAGCGTTTGCCCGCCGCGAAAAAAGTCTCCATAAGCCGCCTCACTTCGCGAGCAGGAGCATGACCTCGTTGCGCGTCTTGGCGTCCGTGCGCATGCAGCCGCGCAGGGCGGAGGTCTGCGTCATCGCGCCGGCCGCGCGCGCGCCGCGCATCGTCATGCACAGGTGCTCGGCCTCGATGAACACCGCAACGCCCTTGGGCGAAAGGCTCTCCTCGAGGAAATCGGCGATCTGCGCGGTCAGGCGCTCCTGCACCTGCGGGCGCCGCGCGAAACAATCGACAATCCGCGCGAATTTTGAAAGCCCGATGATGCGCCCGTCGTTCGGGATATACGCGATGTGGCACTTGCCGACAAACGGCAGCAGGTGGTGCTCGCAGACGGAATACAGCGGGATGTCGCGCACGAACACGAGCTCGTCGTGTCGGCCCTCCTCGTTGAAGATCTTGAGGTACTGCTTCGGGTCGGACTGCAGGCCGGAGAAAATCTCCGCGTACATGCGCGCCACGCGCGACGGCGTCTCCTGAAGACCCTCGCGCTCGGGATCCTCGCCCACCGCGAGCAGAATCTCCCGCACCGCCTTCTCAATGCGTTCCAAATCCATTTTATGTCAACTTCCTTTCCGGATGGGATGCTCAACGCGGATTCCTATACCATAAGTGCAAAGCGCGTTGGTATAATCGTCCATCGCCCGTTGACGCGAAGCGGCAAACTGGGCGGGACAATATAAATCGGCATAATAACCGATTTGCGGTTATTATACCACAGAGCGCGGGAAAAAGAAATACGGTCTGAAAAAGAAAAATGAGGCTGTCCGGCTGGGCAGTCTCATTTTGATTCTATCCGGATTCAGATCGTGCTTCGCGCTATTGAACGCGCGCGCGGGAGAGCTCGGTGCCGTCCTCGGCGATCTGGCGGACGGAAACGCGGGCGTCGGGCGGGAGTTGATCGACGGTGCAGGCGACCTCGCTTTCGGAGAGAAACCGCGTCTCCTGCGGATCGTCGCCGATATAGATCACGCTGTACGGCGTGAAGTTTTGGCCGTGCGCCGTGAGGGTATCGCCGCGGATCGTGGCGCTTTCGAGCACGATGTCCTTTGTGCCGAAGCGCATGGCCGTTTCCTCAAACGGGTTCTCGCCCTGATACACGATGCGGTCGCCGTAGAGCATGTCGTACTGGAGCGTCAGTAGCTCCGTCTCGTACGCACCGCGCCAGCCGCTGATCTGGTGGAACTTCGTCAGCGTGCCGTTGTTGATGCCGGTTAGCTCGAACACGCGGGAGGCGAGCTGGTAGGCCTTGACGTCGCACGGATCGCCGGTCAGGCCGAAATTGCTCCAGACCGCATACTCGGTCGTGTAGAGCGTGCCCGCGTCGAGCTCGTCCTCGTCGATCTCAAAGCCGGGCAGGTGGTCGCCGTAGACCACGAGGACGGTCGGCTCCCCGAGCTTTGCGAGCTGCTGCGTCAGCGCGCGCAGGAAATCGTCCACCTCGTGAAGCTGCGTCGCGTAGTATTCGAGCTGTGCGCGGCGCGCTTCGTCCTCCACGCCGGAGAGCACGCGGATCGCGGGGTTCTCGCAGACGTCCGGGTACGCGCCGTGCGGCTGGACGGAGATCGTATAGACGAGGTCGGGCGTATCGGTGCCCGCGAGCACATCCAGAATTTCATCGACGAGAACCTCGTCCTTCGCCCAGCCGATCTCGTTGTATTCGACGCCGTTCATGTACTCGATCGTCGTGAACGAATCGAAGCCGAGCTTCGGGAAGACCCTGTCGCGGTCGTAGAACGTCGCGGTGTTGTTGTGCACGACGTGCGTGCCGTAGCCGAGCTCCTTCAAATTATAGGCGATCGATTCGCAGGTGCTGTCCTGCAGAATCGTCTTGTACGGGTATTCGCCGGTACCGAAATCGTGCACGTTCATCTGCGTGATGACCTCAAACTCCGTGTTCGCGGTGCCCGCGCCGACCGAGGGCGCCGTAAAGAAGCCGCTCGGGCCAACCGCCTTGAGCTGCCGGAAGTACGGCACCGGGTCCTCGGAGAACTTGACGCCCTCGAGGTAGTTCACGTCGAAGAACGATTCGAGCTGGAGAAAGATGAAATTCGGCGTCTGCGCCGGCTCGTTCGTCTCCACGTCCAGCACATCCCGCGCGATGGCGCGCACGCGGCGGGCGGAGTAATCCTCCGGGCGGTCGATGCCGAAATCGATCAGGCTGCGCGTGAACGTGTACGCGAAGCCGTACTCCTCGGTGAGGTGGATGATGTCCGTGTAGGTATTGCCGGAAAAGCCCGCGGCAAAGGGAAGCTCCGGCAGCACGGCCACCGAAAGCAGCAGCGCGCAGAGCGTGACGGCCGCACGGCGCAGCTGCACCGGGCTTTTCGGCGATTTTCGAAACAGCAGCACAAGCCCGAAGAGCAGCAAAAGCACGGCGATCACAAGCAGAACGAACAGCGGCACCGGCATATAGATGCCGATGAACGACCAATCGAGCTGCAAAATGGCAAAATCGATCGCCGAGAGCGGCGAGACGCGGTAGCCGAGCACATACAGATTCGCGATGCCGAGCCCAGCCCACACCGCGCCGATCAGCACGCCCCAGAACCACTTGCGCTTTGTAAAGAGGCACAGCGAAAGGCAGAGCGCGATGATCAGCACGTTCTCGAGAAAGGCGAGCGGGCGCGCAAAAAGCAGCGCCATGACCGCCGAAAGGCTCTGCCTGTCCATCATCTCGATCGCGATATTCAGCGCGAGCGCCGCCAGAAGGCAGGCGAGCGGCGCGCTGTTTTTCCGCAGAAAATCCAAAAACCGCCTGATTGTCCCCATCCCCGTTTCCAATCTGATAAGCTGATTATAGAACCGGGAAGTCGCAAATTCAAGCGGTTTTCTCAATTGTAAGAATTTTTTTATCAGGCAAACTGCGCGTTGTAGAGGCGGCGGTAGAACGTATCGCTGTGCATCAGCTCGTCGTGTGTGCCGCGCTCCACGATCTCGCCGTCGCGCACGACGAGGATCAGATCGGCGTTGCGGATCGTCGAAAGCCGGTGCGCGATGACGAAGCACGTCTTGTCCGCCATCAGCGCGCGCATGGCCTTCTGAATCTTCATCTCGGTGCGCGTATCGACGTTCGAGGTGGCCTCGTCGAGGATCAGGAGCGACGCGTCGAGCAGCATGGCGCGCGCGATCGTCATGAGCTGCTTCTGCCCCTTCGAGATGTTCGAGCCGTCGTCGTCGAGGACGGTGTCGTAGCCCTCGGGCAGCGTCAGGATATACTCGTGGATGCCGCACGCCTTGCAGACGCGCTCCACGTCCGCGCGGGTGGCGGTCTCGCTGCCGTAGGCGATGTTTTCATACACGGTGCCGTTGAAGAGCCAGGTGTCCTGCAGCACCATCGAGTAATTCAGGCGCAGGCTGCGGCGCGTCATGTCCCCGATGGGGCGGCCGTCCAGCCGAATCTCGCCGCTGTCCACGTCGTAGAAGCGCATCAGGAGGTTGATGATCGTCGTCTTGCCCGCGCCGGTCGGGCCGACAATCGCGATCAAGGCGCCTTTGGGCACCGTGAGGGACAAATCCTTGATGATCTGGCGGTCGCTTGTATAGCCGAAGTTCACGTGCTCGAGCGCCACCTCGCCGTCCACGGCCTTGAGGTCTACGGCGTCTGCGCTGTCCACCGGCTCGGGCGGCTCATCGAGCAGGCGGAAGACGCGCTCCGCCGCCGAAAACGCCGACTGCAGCTCGCCGATGATGTTCGCGATCTCGTTGATCGGGCCGCTGAACTTTCTCGAATACAGCACGAAGGACGAGATATTGCCGATGGAAATCGAGCCGCGAAGGAACAAAAGCGCGCCGAAGAAGCTGACGAGCGAGAGCGAGAGGTTGTTCACGAAGTTGACCGAGGGGCCGACCATGCTGCCGTAGTAATCGGCCTTGTAGTAGGCGTCCACGGTCTCGTTGTTCTGCACGTCGAGCTTTTCGATCGTGTGCTCCTCCTGGCTGTAGGCGCGCAGCGTTTTCTGCCCGCTGATCATCTCCTCCACGAAGCCGTTCAGCTCGCCGAGCTTTGCGGAGCGGCGGCGGAAGAGCGGGCGCGTGAAGCCGGTGATCTTCTTCGTCATGAAGAACGAGAGCGGCACGGTGACCGCGAAGACGAGCACGAGCGGGGGCGAAATGGTGAGCATCATGACGAGCGCGCCGCCCACCGTGACGACGCTCGCGAAGACCTGCACGAGGTCGTGGGAGAGCGAGGTGTTGATCGTATCGATGTCGTACGAGATGCGGCTTAAAATGTCGCCGGTCTGGTTCGTATCGAAATAGCCGACGGGCAGCTCGGTGAGCTTATGGAACACATCGCGCCGCATGGTGTAGACGACGCGGCGGCTGATGACGATCATGAGCCGCGTGAGCCCGTAGGAAAGCCCGGCGGAGAGGATGTACAGCACGACCATCACGGCGGCGTAAAACAGCACGCGCGGGAAATCGACACGGCCGCGGCCCAGCTCCATCGCGTCGATCGCAAGGCCCGAGACGTACGGCCCGGCGAGCGCGAGCAGGTTGCCGCCCATCGTGAGCAGCACCGCGAGGAACAGAAGCAGCTTGTAGCGCAGCAGGTACGGCAGCAGCCGCGAGAGGATCGCGGTCTTTTTCATTTTCGGTTTTGCGTTCGGTTTCATGCGCGCACCGCCTCCTTTCCGGCCGGCTCGTCATACGAGACGCTGCGGTCGCCGATCTGCGATTCGCCGATTTCGCGGTACAGCGGGCAGGACGCCATCAGCTCGTCGTGCGTGCCCATGCCGATGACACGGCCGTTCTCGAGGACGAGAATCTTCTCCGCGTGCATGATGGAGCTGACGCGCTGGGCGACGATGATCTTCGTCGCGTCCCCGTAGTGCAGGCGGATTTCCTCGCGCAGGAGGGAATCGGTCTTGTAGTCAAGCGCGCTGGAGGAATCGTCCAGCACGAGGATTTCGGGGTTTCCGGCGAGCGCGCGGGCCACGAGCAACCGCTGCTTCTGGCCGCCGGAGAGGTTTGCGCCCTTGATGGCGACCGGGGCGTCCAGCCCGCCCTGCTCCTCGATGAAGCCGAGCGCCTGGGCGCGGCGGGCGGCCTCGAGCAGCTCCTCGTCGCTGAGGTTGCGGCCGAGGCGGATGTTCTCGCGGATCGTATCCTTAAAGAGCGTGTCGTTCTGGAAGACGACGCCGAACTTCGCGCGCAGGTCGGTCGTCGCGTAGTCGCGGATGTCGACGCCGTCGATCTCGATGGCGCCGCCGGAGACGTCGTAGTAGCGCATCAGGGCGCGGATGATTGTCGATTTGCCGGAGCCGGTCGCGCCGATGATGCCGAGCGTCTCGCCGCGCTTTAACTCAAAATTCAGGTCGCGCACGGCAAAGCTCCCGCGCGGATAGCGGAACGTGACGTCGCGGAACGCGATGTGCGGGGCGTTTTCGGGCAGGAAGCTGAACTTCGGCTCGGTTTCATACAGCTCGATGGGCGTATCGAGCACCTCGAGCACGCGGGCGGAGGACGCCGCCGCGCGGGAGAGCATCGTGAACATGCGGTTGATCGCCATCAAAGCGTTCAGCACGATCGTAAAGAGGTTCATGAACGCGATGATCTTGCCGATCTCGGTGGTGCCGTTATGCACGCGCACGCCGCCCACGACGATGACCGCGACGATGCCGAGGTTCAAAAGCAGGCTCATGACGGGGTTGATGAGCGCCATCGTCTTTTCGGCGGTGCGCTCCTTTTCGGTCAGCTCGTCGTTGACGCGCTTAAAGCGGTTTCGCTCGTATTCGGACTTCGAGAGCGCCTTGATGACGCGCACGCCCACGGCGTTTTCACGCACGACGCGCAGCATCGCGTCGGAGGCCTTCTGCACGAGCCGGAACAACCGCGCGCCGCGCCGGGAGACGACAAACGTGATCGCGCCGACGACCGGCAGCGTCGCCACCATAATCAGCGTCAGCACGGGGTCGAGCGTCAAGGTGACGATGACGCCGCCGATGAGCAGGATCGGCGCGCGGACGCCCAGGCGCTGGATCATGCCGACGGTCTGGTGCAGCACGTAGGTATCGCTCGTCATGCGCGTGATCAGCGAGGGGATCGAGAATTCATCCACCCGGCGCTCGGAGAGGTACGAGATTTTGCGGAACAGGTCGTGCCGAATCTGCCGCGTGCAGTCGCGCGCGACGGCGGAGGCCATGCGGTTCGCCGTGATGTTGCCCACCCACGCGAGCAGCGAGCAGACGAGCATCAGCCCGCCCCACAAACACACCGGCGCAATCTCGCCGAGGGGGATCAGGTCGTCGATGATGTACGAGAGAATCCACGGGATCGCAAGCTCCACGAGCGTGCCGCCGACCTTGATGCAAAAGCCCAGGCTCATCCGCGGGATGAACGGCTTCAGATAGACAGCCAGACGTTTCAATACCATTCCCTTCCTTTTCTGATAGTTGTCTTTGCAACTATTCTAGCATGATTTGGCGAAGATCGCAAGAGGAAAAGACAATTTATGCCGACAAAACCCGCTCAGTTCATACCAAGCGGGCTTCGTCATTATTTATGATTTAGAGCTTCGCTGTACCCATGAGAAGCTCCAGCAGATGGACTGCCGAAGCGCCGCCGGTTGTAAGCCCCAGCTTGCAGCGGTTGCAATACGCAACAACCCAGCGTTCCGTGCACTTTGCCGCCTGCTCGCGCATAATGGCTTCCTCCAGCGAAGGGGGCATTTCATATATGGGTTTACCGGAGTACTGTTCCATTTCCGCAAGAATGGCGGGATTTTCCGGCTCGGCGTGGAGATTGCCGCAGAAGTTTGCACCGGCGCCGTCCGGCGACAGAGGCGTGAACGCGATATGCATTTTCCGCAGCAGGCTGCGCACCGCCGCGTGAATCTCCGGGTGGTCGCGATCACGCCAGCAATCCTGCAGGTTCATCCGCAGACCGCTGTAATCCGGAAACGGAAACGCGCTGTCCGCATCGAGATATTCCCAAAGACTTTTCGTCTGCATACGGTCTTCCAGCACCTCGCGGCACGCCTGACAGAAATAAACCGCCGTGTCCGCCTGCGCCCGCTGTGTTTTGTCTGTGCGGCAGCACCCCGCAACAGGCATGGACGCTTTCAAATAAGCGCGGATTTTCTTTGCCGCCTCCGGGCTGGTCTTCGAGAAATTGCAGCTCGGAAAATAAACATTCATATAAACTCCCCCTTTTTTCGAAGATGCTACCATTGTACCAGATTACAAAGTGCGTTGCAAGTGTGCGCACACCGTATGAAGGAGCGCATGCTTTGCGCCGCTTCCTGATTGCTTGACTTTAAGGGCGAATCATGCTACAATGCACCAAATTATACTTCGGAGGTGCGCGTATGCTGCATACCGATTTTGACCCCAACCGAACCGCCGTCATCAACCCGGCGGAGATTATCCCGAAGCTTGAGACCATGCCGGAGAATTTCATCGGCGTGTTCTCGCACAGGATCGTCGACGAATACGTGCGCCGCCTGCACGGCGTGGAGATCGCGCACATCGCAAGCTGCATGGGCGATATGCCCATCTGGCGCTGCACCTGGCCGGACGGCACGGTGTTCGCCATGGTGTGTATGCTGGTCGGCGGGCCGTCCGCCGCGTCGGTGCTCGAGGAAACGCACGCCATGGGCGCGCAGAAATTCGTGGTGTTCGGCTCCTGCGGCGCGCTCGACCATGACGTGACCGCCGGGCACATCCTCGTGCCGTATGCCGCCGTGCGCGACGAGGGCACGAGCTACCACTACCTGCCGCCCGCCGAGGAGATCGCGCTCGAGCCGCGCTGTGTGGAGGCGGTGGAGAAGGCGTTTTCGTCGCTCAGGGCGCCCTTTGCCCGCACGAAGACGTGGACAACCGACGCCTTTTACCGCGAGACGCGGGGCAAGGTGGAAAAGCGGCTCCAGCAGGGCTGCGCCGTGGTGGAGATGGAATGCGCCTCGATGGCGGCCGTCGCGCAGTTCCGGGGTATGCCGTTTGCGCAGTTCCTCTGGGCGGCGGATTCGCTCTCCGGCGAAACGTGGGACAAGCGCAACCTCAGCGCGCTCGGCATGGACGATAACGCGCTCTACATGGAGGCCGCCGTGCGCGTTTTCCGGTATTTATAAAGAAATTTTTAAAATTCCCCGCGTCGCTGGAAATACGCGGGGAATTGGTTTATAATGAAAGGGAATATGACGCTCAGGAGGTTCACACCATGAAGGAAGATATGATGATTGCAAGGCTCTATGACCTGCGCGGCACGCTCGCGCGCCCGCTGCTCGAAAACCTGACGTACCCGTGGGAGGCGCTGCCGCTGATCGGCTCCTTTATCGTGGAGTTGGGCAAGACGCTCTCGCCCGCGGAATACGAGCTGCGCGGCGAGAACATCTGGGTGGCGAAGAGCGCGAAGCTCTACCCGAACATCTACATCGCGGGCCCGGCGATCATCGGGCCGAACACCGAAGTGCGCCCCGGCGCGTTCATCCGCGGCAACGCGCTGATCGGCGCGGGCTGCGTCGTCGGCAACTCGACGGAGATCAAGAACGCGATCCTCTTCGACGGCGCGCAGGCGCCCCACTACAACTACATCGGCGATTCGATTCTCGGCTGCAAGGCCCACACCGGCGCGGGGGCGATCACCTCAAACCTCAAGCAGGATCACTCCCCGGTCACCATCCGCACGGACGGCGAGCGCGTGGAGACCGCGATGCGCAAATTCGGCGCGATGCTCGGCGACCATGTGGAGATCGGCTGCGGCAGCGTGCTGAACCCGGGCACGGTCGTCGGGCGCGGCGCGCGCGTGTACCCGCTCTCGATGGTGCGCGGCTTCGTTCCGGCGCACAGCATCTATAAGCGCGCCGGGGAAATCGCCGAAATCCGGGATGCATAAGGAAAGGACTGCTCTATGCTGGAAACCATCTCGAATCTCATCGCGCGCGTGCTGAGCTCCAGCCTGCTCTCGACGGTGCTGCTGCTCGTGCGGGCCGTGACGCCCATTTTCGCGCTGTACGTCGTCTGGCGGTGCTACACGTCGTTCAAGAAGGGACAGCGCCGCAAGGACCCGGTCATTCTGCTGGAGGACGCCGCCACCGGCGCGCGCTTCCCGGTGCTGTACTGGGAAAACTCCATCGGCCGCAGCCGCAGCTGCGACATCCAGATTCCGGACGAGGCCGTTTCGCGCGACCACGCCGTGCTGATGCGCCGCGAGGAGGGCTGGTTCGTCTGCGATACCGGCTCCCACGGCGGCACCCGCGTGCGAAACCGGCTGATTGAGGAGCCGACGCTCGTGGAGATCGGCGACAAGATCAAGCTCGGCACGACGACGCTGATTCTGCGCAGCACCGAGGAATCCCCGCAGAAAAAGCGCCGCTTCTTCACCGGCTTCTCGAAGGAGGCCGCCTCGCCCTTCAAGCTCATGGCGTACGTCACGCTCGTGCAGCTTTCGATGACCGTGCAGCTCATGCTGGGCATGGGCGAATTCCACCTGTACCCCGTCGCGCCGTTTGCGATTCTGTTTTTCGCGGGCTGGGCGCTGTATTTCTTCTCGCGGCGCATCTTAAAGCGCGTCAGCTTCGAGATTGAGACCGTCGCGCTGCTCCTCAGCAGCATCGGCATTCTGCTTTTGAGCGGCGAGGGGCTGGACGCCATCAAAATGCAGGTGGCGGCGTTTGGCATCGGCATCGTGCTGTTCTGCTTCCTCGTCTGGTTCATGAGCGACCTCGAGCGCGTGATGAAGGTGCGGCTGTACATCGCCATCGCGGCGATTCTGCTCTTTGCCGTGAACCTCGTGCTCGGCACAGAGCTCAACGGCTCGAAAAACTGGATCATCCTCGGCCCGGTCAGCTTCCAGCCCTCCGAGCTGATTAAGATCGCGTTCGTATTCGTCGGCGCTTCGACGCTCGACCGCCTGCAGACGAAAAAGAACATCACGGAGTTCATCGTCTTTGCGGCCATCTGCCTCGCGTGCCTCTTCATCATGCGCGATTTCGGCACGGCGCTGATCTTCTTCGCGTGCTTTTTGATCATCGCGTTCATGCGCTCGGGCAGCTTCCGCACGATCTTCCTGATCCTCGCGGCGGCGTGCTTCGGCGTGTTCCTGATTTTGCAGTTCAAGCCGTACGTCGCCCAGCGCTTCGCGGGCTGGATGCACGTCTGGGAGCACACGCAGGACAGCCTCGGCTACCAGCAGGTGCGCACGCTTACATACATCGCGAGCGGCGGTTTCTTCGGTATGGGCCTCGGCAACGGCTGCCTGAAATACATCGCCGCCGCCGACAGCGACCTCGTCTTCGGCATGCTCTGCGAGGAGCAGGGCCTTGTGATGGGCCTTGTGGTGCTGCTGGCCATCGCGCTCTTGATTCTCTACGCGCGCAGCGACGTGACGCGCAGCCGCTCGACGTTTTACGCGATTGCGGCCTGCGCCGTGGCCGGTATGCTGCTGTTTCAGACGTGCCTCAACGTCTTCGGCCCGACCGACGTGCTGCCGCTGACCGGCGTGACGCTGCCGTTCATCAGCGCGGGCGGCTCGAGTATGATCTCCGTCTGGGGGCTGATGGCGTTCCTCAAGGCCTCCGACGAGCGTACCTACGGCGCCCGCCGCGCCCGCAACGGAGTCGCGGAGTCGTTCGTTGACACGAACTTCGCCGGTGTAGGAAATCCATCCGGCAAACGCGGACGGGGGTATACTGCCGATAATTCTGCCGGGAATGCCGGGAGAGTCTCAAGAACGCGAGCACAGCAGTCCGAATTCGATGATACGAGCGAGGCCCGCCGAGCGACCACGCGGACAAACGCATCGGGGCGTCCCCGCCCCCGCCGCATGGAAGTAAACATACCGGATGAAAAGCTCTCGCCCGGGAGAGCCCCGAGAACGCGAGCACAGCAGTCCGGATATGATGATACGAGCGAGGCCCGCCGAGCGACCACGCGGACATCCGCCGCGGGCCGTGCCCGCAAAAGGAAGGAGTGACGCAGGATGAAAACCACCGGCTTCCGTTCATTCGTCTTATATATTCTGCTGTTCGCCTTTCTCGGCGGGCTGGGCTGGTTCGGGCTGAACCTCGTGCTGAACGGCTCGGAGTGGGCCTCGCAGCCGTATAACGGCCACATCTACGGCGAGGACACGGCGGTTTCCGCCGGCACGATCACCGACCGCAGCGGCATGATCCTCGCGCAGACCGTGGACGGCACGCGCATCTACGCCGAAAGCGAAAGCGTCCGCCGCTCGCTGCTGCACACCGTGGGCGATTCCAGCGGCTACATCGGCACTGCCGTGCAGGCCGTGCACCGCTCGAAGCTCGTCGGCTACAATCTGCTCACGGGCCTCAACCACACGGTGCTCACCGATTTCAGCAGCAGCATGCAGCTCACGATCGACGCCAACGCGAACGCCGCGGCGTACAACGCCTTTGACGGGCGCAACGGCTCGGCATTCCTCTACAACTACAAGACCGGCGAGGTGCTGGTGAAGATCAGCGCGCCGGGCTACGACCCGATGGACGTGCCCGGGGATCTGCTCGAAAACGAGGCGTACGAGGGCGTTTTCCTCGACCACACGCTCTCCTCCAGCTACACGCCCGGTTCGATCTTCAAGCTCGTGACCGCCGCCGCCGCGATGGAGTACCTGCCCGACTGGGACACCCGCACCTATACCTGCGAGGAGGTCTACGGCATCGGCGACAGCCGCGTGACCTGCCTGAATTACCACGGCGAGCTGAATCTTTCGCAGGCGCTCGGCTACTCGTGCAACATCTATTTCGCGCAGCTCGCGCTCGATATCGGCGCGGACAAGCTGCAGGAAAAGGCCGAGGAGATGGGCTTTGGCGCATCGTTCTCGTTCGATTCCGTCACGACCTGCAAAAGCACGATCGATCTCTCCGGCGCGAGCGATCTGGAGCTGGCGTGGAGCTCTGTGGGCCAGGCCGACGTGCTCGCGAACCCGTACCACATGGCGCTTCTGATGGGCGCGATTGCAAACGGCGGCAAAACGCCCGAGCCGTACCTCACCGGCCGCGGCACGGGCACTTCGTACACGCTGACCGATTCCGCCACCGCCGAAGCGCTCCACAGCATGATGCGCAATAACGTCGCGAATTACTACGGCGATTACCTCTTCAACGGCTACACGCTCTGCGCCAAGACCGGCACCGCCGAGCTGGACGGGAAGAACCCGAACTGCTGGATCGTCGGCTTCTCGGACGACGCGTCCATGCCGTATGCCTTCGCCGTCTGCGTGCAGGAGGGCACCTCCGGTCTTTACACGGCCGGTCAGGTCGTCGCCGCTGCGCTGGACGCCATTTCATAACCGATCAGACTCCTCTGCGTGGGGAGCCTTTTTCCTGCAGCAAGACGCAACGAAGCCCGGGGTCGCCCCCGGGCTTCGTTGCTTGAAAAAGGAGATTTATGAAAAAGACTCGTACTCGAAATTGGGTTACTCTCCGGTGTATTCGGAGAGCTTCAGCTCGATGGTGAGCGTCTTGTCGCTCGACGAGCGGTACACCTCAAGGGAAACCGTCTCGCCCGGCTTCTTGTCGTTGATCACGGAGCGGATCACCGCTTCGCTCTCAAGCGCCTGGCCGTCGATCGATGTGATCACGTCGCCGACCTCAAGGCCCGAAGCCTTGGCACTCGGCGTGTTGAGCTGGCCGACGTATTCGCCCTGCGGCAGGCCGTAGAAGCGGCCCGTGAGGGCATCCACATACTGGCCGGAGATGCCGAGCATCGCTCTGTCCTTGACGTAGCCGTACTGGATCAGGTCGGAGATAACCGGCTGCGCGGTATCCGTCGGAATCGCAAAGCCGAGGCCCTCATAGCCCGTGGCGGAAATCTTCGCCGAGTTGATGCCGATCACCTGACCGTAGCCGTTGACGAGCGCGCCGCCGGAGTTGCCGGGGTTGATCGCCGCGTCGGTCTGGATGTATTCCATCGTGTAGCCGGTGGAGCTGTTGGTAATGGCGCGGTTGAGCGCCGAAACGTAACCGATGGTCACGCTGGAGCTGAGCTCATAGCCGCCCGGATTGCCGATTGCAATCACCTTGTCCGCCACGCGCAGATCCTCGGAGGAACCAAACTCTGCGACGGTCAGGCCGGTCGCTTCAATCTTGATGACGGCCAGATCCGTCAGCGTATCGCTGCCGACCAGCTCCGCCTCATACTTCGTGCCGTCCGACAGGATGACCTTCAGCGATGTGGCGCCTTCCACAACGTGCGCGTTCGTCACGATGTAGCCGTCCTCGCTGAACACAATGCCGGAGCCCTCGCCCGCCGGGGAAACATCGCTGTTGTCCATGGCGGCCTGCAGGAAGCCGTAGCGCTCGGAAACCTGATAGTTCTGGATGCATACGACGGACGGAATCAGCTTTTCGGCGATATCCTGATCGCTCAGTGCGGAGACCGTGCCGGTTGTTTCCGGCTCGCCGCTGACGACGCGCGAGATCGTGAAGGCTGCGCCGTCGCCTGCCGTCTGCACCTGAACGACGCCGTTCTGAATCAGCAGGACGAACACGCCGAGCGTTGCCGCCGAGGTGATCGCACAGCAAAGCACGACCGCCAGAATTTTCAGCGCAAGCTTTGCGCCGTGCTTTTTTTTCGGCGCCGGGGCAGGATAACCGCCGGGGTGATAGCCGCCTGTCGGCTGGCTGTTCCACGTATAGGCGGGTGCTGAGGGGCGTTCGCTGTATGGGGCGCCGTACGCATACGGCGGATTGGTTGAAGCGTTTGTGTTTTCCGGTCTTGATCCGCTTGTCGAGTCAAAACCGTTTTGGAATTTCTCATGATTGTCGCTCATGATCCCTTGCTCCTTTCACATAATACCACATTCCGAACGATTTTTCAACTATTATTTTTCCCCGTTCGGATTGATTCTATTATCGCGGTGTTATGTGAATTTCATGTGAAGCAAAACGGACTTTTTCATGAAAGATTTTCCCCGGCCCGCACGACGCCATCCACAAGAACGGCCCGGACGGTGGAGGAAACAGCGTCCCACGTGCCGTCCATCAGGACAAGGTCGGCGTCCTTGCCGATCTCAATGGAGCCGACGCGGTCCGAAACGCCGATGTGCTCGGCCGGGTTGATCGTGATGGCGCGGAGCGCGTCGAAGGAATCCATGCCCGCCTTGACGGCCAGCGCGGCGCACAGCGGCAGATAGCACTGCGGGATGACCGGCGAATCCGTGATGATGGAGACGTGGCAGCCGGCCTTTGCGAGCACGCCGGGCGTCGCGAACGTCTTGTTGCGCAGCTCGAACTTCGTCGGGTGCGTCAGCGACGGCCCGACCGCGACCGGGAAATGCTCCGCAGCGAGCGCTTCGGCGATCAGGTGGCCCTCGGTGACGTGCTCCAGTGTGAGCCGCACGCCGAATTCCTTCGCGATGCGAATGGCCGTGAAGATGTCGTCCGCGCGGTGCGCGTGCGCCTTGAGCGGGATCTCGCCGTGCAGCACCGGCAGGAGCGCTTCGAGCTTGAAATCGAGCGCCGGGCGCTTCGCGGGGTCGTCCCCCGCCGCCCGCTTCTTTTCGTCGTACTCGCGCGCCTTCATCAGCGCCTCGCGCAGCTTCGCCGCCGTGGACATGCGCGAGTAGTTGTTTTTGTCCTTGTAGCAGCGCTTCGGGTTTTCGCCGAACGCGCATTTCATCGCCGCGCGCGGGCTGACGATCATATCGTCCACGCGGCTGCCGTACGTCTTGATGACCGCAAACTGGCCGCCGAGCACGTTCGCGGAGCCGGGGCCGGTGCAAACCGTCGTGACGCCCTCGGCGAGCGCCTCGCGGAACGCCGGGTCCATCGGCTCGATGCCGTCGATGGCGCGCAGCTGCGGGGTGAGGATATCCGTCATTTCGTTGACGTCGTCGCCCTCAAAGCCGATGCCGCTGCCGTCGAGGCCGATGTGGCAGTGCGCCTCGACAAAGCCGGGGTAAATGTTCAGCCCCGTGGCGTCCAGCACCGGGCAGTCCGCCGCAAGGTTTTCGCCGATCGCGGCGATCTTGCCGTCCTGCACCAGAATGTCCGCCGCGTACGGCTCGCGGTGGATGGCGTCGTGAATCCAGCCGTTTTGAATGAGAAGCATAAGATCAACCCTCCGCAAAAATTTGATGTTCCTATTATAGCAAAAAGCTGCCGGGCAGACAACCCGCCCGACAGCCTTTCGATAAATTTTGTGCTTACGCCGTGAGCTTTGCGCTCTTCAGCGCCTTCTTGATGAGCGCCGCGAGCGGGACGGAGATCAGCACCGCCAGAAGGCCGTTGACGCTGCTCGTCGCGAGCTTTGTGATGAGCGCGATGGCCGCCGCCTCCGGTGCGCTGCCCGCGAGCACCGCTGTGATGTAGGACTTTGCGAGGTACAGGATGATGTACGTCACGCTGCCGGAAACCGCCGCGATGAAGTAGCGCGGGGTGGAGATTTTGCATTCATTCAGCATGCTGCCGGAGAGCTTGCCGTTGTGCGCGATGATGCCGCAGACGAACGCGAGCAGGAACTTGAAGACGAATGTAAACGGCGCGGACGCGACGTACGCCGGGTTCGTCAGGTCATAGAGCATCGCGCCGATGCCGGACGCCAGACCGCCGCCGACCGGGCCCATCACAAAGCCGGAAAGCAGGCAGAACACGTTGCCCAGGTGGATGCGCGAGATATCGCCCACCGGCACCGGGATCGGAAAGCTCAGATAGTTCGAGACAAAGACGAGCGCGGCGAGCAGGCCCACCGTGACAATCTTGTAGATGGAAGTTTTGTTTTTCATTTTTTATGCCCCCTTTTGGATGCACCCAGTATAGCGCGCATCTGGACTTGTTTCAATAGCCAGTTTTTGCATATTATTTAAGGTCAGATGCGCAGGTTGCAATTTCTGTCGAAACGCGGTATACTGGAAGCAGAACAATTATCAGCCACTTCACGGGCGAAGCGCGCGCGTACAGCCCGCAGGACATCGAACTTTGAAGGGATGGACACACATGGCAAAGGTAAAGGCAGTCATTTTTGATATGGACGGCACGGTGGCGAACACGCTCGCCTCCATCGCAGGCTTCGGCAACGCCGCGCTCAAGGCGCACGGCTTTCCCGAAATTGAAACCGAGCGCTACCGCCAGCTAGTCGGCAACGGCGCGGACGTGCTGATGCGCCGGATGCTCGCGGCCGCAGGCGCGCCCGGCGATGAAGCGACGGTGCAGGCGCTGCGCAAAACGTACGACGAACTCTACGAGAGCGACCCGACGCGCCTCGTCGAGCCGTATCCGGGGATTTTGGAGCTGCTGCGCACGGTGCGAAAGGCGGGCGTCAAGACCGCCGTGCTCTCGAACAAGCCGGACAACATGACGTGCTTCATCGCGGATGCGCTCTTCACCGGCCTGTTTGACGTCGTGCACGGGCAGCGCGCGGGCATTCCGAAGAAGCCTGACCCGACCGCCGTGCGCCTGCTCTGCGGAGAGCTGGGCGTCACGCCCGGGGATTGCCTTTACGTCGGCGACAGCGGCGTGGACATGCAGACCGGCGCGAACGCAGGCATCGTCACCGCAGGTGTGACGTGGGGCTTCCGGGGGGCGGAGGAGCTGAAAGAAAACGGCGCCGTCCACCTTGCAGACGACGCCGAAGCCCTGTTAAATTTGATTCTTTAATCGTAGAGGTCGCCCGAGTACCAGTCGATTTTCCCGGCTGCGAGGGCGTCCTCAAATTTTTCCGGCCAGTAATCCGGCACTTTGCCGGAGGCATACCACACATCCGGGAACCGCGCGTTCTCGTTTTCCGTGATCTTCGCGGTATCGACGATGGCGTTCTCGCCCTCGCGCACCTTGCGCGCCACGACGACCGTGCGGAAGCCCTCGTACTCATACGAGCAGGTGGAAAGCAGGATGATCCGGTCGTCCTCGTTGAGGTCGACGCCGGTGTTCACCATGCTGCGCTGCATCAGCTCATAGTAAAACTGCATTTTGGCCTTATCGCGGCCCGTCCAGTATGTGCTGCTCTGGCCCACGTAGTTGAACAGCTCGCCCTGTGCCGGGTCCGTATTCGTCTTGAAAACCGAAACGATTTTCCAGTCCCCCGCTTCCTCGACCGTGTCGTACCGGATGACGGGGGATTGCTTTACGGTCTCCGCGCTGCCGAAGCCGATCAGGCTCCAGAACATGCGGCCGTCCTGCATACTGTGGCCGTGAATGAGCTGCGTCTCTGCGGAAAGGTCGCACGAGGCGTCGAGGAAGATGCTGCCGTATTTCGACTCCTCTTCCTTATAGTTGTGATACAGATAGTACTCCGGATCGTCCTCGGAGGACTGGAGCACCGGCTGGTTGATGTTCGTATTCTCGATGCGCAGCCAGCCGCAGATATCCGGGTTGATTTCCTGCAGCTTCTGCACCGCCTCCACGCGCCGGGCTGCGCTCTCGCCGGGCGTTTCCTCCGTGCCAACCGCGCCCTCCACCGGGGTGCCGGCCAGGCCGCCCGCCTCGACGAAGACCGCCTGAATCTCCTCCGCGCTCTGATCCGCAAACATCGGGTTGATGACGAACTCCCAGACGAGCACGCTCGCGGAAACGAGAAAAACGGCTGCAAAGGCGATGATCAGGACAACGAAAACGACGCTGTGCTTCTTCTGCTGCGTACCGGAGGAGATATCCTCAAAAACAGGCACGCGCTGCGGCTCTCCCTCGGGCATATTCTGCTGTTTCATACGAACCTTCCTTTCTTTGCGTCGGGCGCGGCTCAGGCTTCATCGACCGGCAGGCCGGCGAGATAGCGGCGCACCATGTCGAGCGCCTTGGAGGCCGCGCAGTGGCGGTGCCATTCGCGGGACTTCATGCGGCCCGCAGGCTGGCGCTTTGCGACCCACGTGTTTTCGCCGTCGCTCAGCGCGATATAGACGAGGCCGACCGGCTTTTCCGCCGTGCCGCCGCCCGGGCCCGCGATGCCGGTGATGCCGACGCCGATATCCGCGCCGCTGCGCCGCACAATGCCTTCCGCCATCGCGCGCGCCGTCTGCTCGCTGACCGCGCCGTGCGCCTCGAGCGTCTCGTGCGGCACGCCGAGCAGCGCTTCCTTCACGCGGTTCGCGTACGTGACGCAGCCCATCTCGAACACATCGGACGAACCGGGCACATCGGTGATGCGCTTTGCGAGCAAACCGCCGGTGCAGGATTCCGCGGTGGCAAGCGTTTTGCCCGCCTTTTTCAGCTCGCGGACGACGAGCTCCTCGAGCGAATCGACATCCACGCCGTAGACAAAGCTGCCGACGCGGCGGCGGATTTCCTCCACAACGGGCGCGCACATCGCATCCGCCTCCGCTTCGTTCGCGGCCTTCGCCGTGACGCGGACGAACATCTCGCCCTCCTTCGCGTACGGCGCGGCGGTGGGATTGCTGTTCTGCGTGAGGTCGTCGATCATCAGCGCGACCGCCGCCTCGCCGCGCCCGTAAACATGCACGCTGTGCGACGCGATGACCGCGTTCTGGAACTTCGCGAGGTACGGCACGGCGTAATTTTTGAGCATCGGCTCCAGCTCTGAGGGCGGGCCGGGCAGCATGATGACGATTTTGCCCTGCGCCGTCTGAAACGCGCAGCCCGGCGCGGTGCCGTTGTCGTTCTGCAAAACGGTGCAGCCTTCGGGCAGCATCGCCTGCTTGATCTGGTTCTCGGAAAGCCCGCCGCGCGCGAAATATTCCTTCAGGCGGTCGTAGCTCGGCTGGTGCAGAACGAGCTTCTTCCCCGCCGCCGCGGCGACCGTCTCCTTCGTCAGGTCGTCGCCGGTCGGCCCGAGGCCGCCGGTTGTAATCAGGATATCGCTGCGGTCGAGCGCGTCCCAGACGGCCTTCTCGAGCCGCCCCACATTATCGCCGACGACGGCCGCATACAGCAGGTCGATGCCGAGCCCGGAGAGCGCCTTCGCGACGATGGTCGTATCGGTGTTGACGGTCTGGCCGAGCAAAAGCTCTGTACCGACCGATAAAACTTCTGCCTGCATAGCAAAAACTTCCTTTCTCAGAGATGGCGAATCTCGACGTTCGCGAGGCAGTCCTCGACGAGCGCGTCGACGTCCAGACTTCTTTCCGCCGCCTCGACGAGCTGGATGGTCGGGCGCGTGCGGGGATGCCGCGGCGTGAAGACCGTGCAGCAGTCCTCATACGGCTCGATCGAGATGTCGTACGTGTCGATGCGGTGCGCGAGCGCGACGATCTCCGCCTTGTCGCTGCCGATCAGCGGGCGGAAGACCGGGATGTGCGCCGCGGCGTCCGTGCAGGCGATCGCCTGGATGGTCTGGCTCGCCACCTGCCCGAGGCTTTCGCCGGTGATCAGCGCGCCGCAGTCCTTTTCACGGGCGATGCGCTCCGCCGCGCGCATCATGAAGCGCCGCATGATGACGGTCGCGAGCTCCTCGGGGCAGTTATCGCGAATCTGCTCCTGAATCTTTGTGAACGGGACGGTCACCATTTCGATGCGTCCCGCGTATTCGCCGACCTTCTTGAGCAGCGCGACGACCTTTTCGTGCGCGCGCTCGCTCGTGTACGGCGGGCTTGCGAAGTGGATCGCAGTCAGCTCCACGCCGCGCTTCGCCATCATCCACGCCGCGACGGGGCTGTCGAGGCCGCCGCTGATGAGGATGGCCGCCTTGCCGCCGGTGCCCACCGGGATGCCGCCCGCGCCGAGCTTCGTCTCGCAGTGGATATACGCGCCCTTTTCGCGGATCTCGACGCGCACCGTGATGTCCGGGTTGTGCACATCGACCGAGAGGTGCGCGTTCGCGCGCAGCAGCGCCGCGCCGACCTCGCGCGAGATCTGCATCGAATCGAGCGGGAATTTCTTATCCGCGCGCTTCGATTCTACCTTGAATGTGGAAAACGATGCGAGCGTATCGCGGAGATACTCCGGCGCCGTCTTCAAGATGGCGTCCATATTTTTCTCGCAGACGCACGCGCGGGTATAGCCGATGACGCCGAATACCTTCGCGACGCGCTCCTCGGCCTCGTCGATGTCTGCGTCCTCGTCCTTCGGGACGATGTAGATCGTCGACTGCATCGAGTACACGTCGAAATTGCCCGCGCGCTGGATGCGGCGGCGGATGTTTTTCAAAAGCCGGTCTTCAAACACGCGGCGGTTGAGCCCCTTGAGCACGATTTCGCCGAGCTTGACCAAAATTACTTCCTGCATATGCCTGTTTCCTTTTCTGTTTATGTGTGCGACAGCGTCTGAAGGCCAAGCGCGAGGGCGTCGGCAAACGCGTCGATTTCTTCTGTGGTGTTCTCCGCCGAAAGGCTGACGCGCAGCGAGGATTCAATCCGCTCGCGGGGCAGCCCCATCGCGGTCAGCACGTGGCTGGGCTTTGCCTTTCCGCACGCCGAGCCGCTCGAGACGTAGATGCCGCGCTGCGCGAGAAAATGCAGCATCGTCTCCGCGCGCACGCGCCCCGCCGAGAGGTTCACGATGTACGGCATCGCGTTTTCCGGCGAATTGAGCGTAACCTCCGGCATTGCTCGCAGGCGCTCGATGAGGTGCGTCTGCACCGCGCGCACGGTGCGTTCCGCGTCGCTTTCCGCGGGCATTTCCCGCACCGCCGCGCCGAATGCGCAGATCTGCGGCACGCCCTCGGTGCCCGGGCGCAGGTTCTTCTCCTGCCCGCCGCCGAACGCATGGGGCAGAATCCGCACGCCGCTTCGGACGGCGAGCGCGCCCACGCCCTTCGGCGCGTGCACCTTGTGGCCCGAGACGCTGATGAGATCGACGCCGAGCTTTTTCATCGAGAGTGGCAGCTTGCAGAACGCCTGCACCGCGTCCGTGTGAAACAGCGCGGGCGCTTTTTTTCGCTTGATGATCCCGGCGATTTCTTTGAGCGGCAGCACCGCGCCGGTCTCGTTGTTGACCGTCATGACGCTGACGAGGATCGTCTTCGCGTCGATCACCGGCTCGAATTTCGCGGCGGGGATGTTGCCGTCCGCGTCCGGCTCCACGTACACGACCTCGAAACCCTCTTTTTCAAGCGCCGCCATCGTCGCGAGCACGGCGGGGTGCTCGATGGCGGTCGTCACGATGCGGTTTCCCGCCCGCTTCTTCGCGTGGGCCGCGCCGAGGATCGCGATGTTGTCGCTCTCCGTGCCGCCGGAGGTGAAATACACCTCATTCGGCTGGGCGGAAAGACGCTGCGCCAGAATTTCGCGCGCCGCGGTCATCTCCCGCTCCGCCGCAAAGCCCTTGCTGTGCAGCGAGGAGGGGTTGCCGTAGCATTCGGTCATCATATAGAGCGCCTTTTCCGCCGCCGCCTTTGAGACGCGCGTGGTGGCGCTGTTGTCAAGATAAATTTCCTGTGGCATAAAACGAACGGCTTCCTTTACAGTCTGCGGTAGCCTGTCTCAAAATCGACGACGTTTTTGAGCGGCCTGCCCGCGAGAAATGCGGTGAGATTTTCCGCCATGATGCGGATGATACGGTCGTGCGTCTCCGAGAGATGGAAGCCGCCCGAGACATGCGGCGTGATGACCGCGTTCTCCTGCTTCCAGAGCGGATGGTCCGCGGGAAGCGGCTCCGGGTCGGTGACATCCAGCCCAGCGCCGGAAAGCTTGCCGCTTTGAAGCGCCGCGCAGAGCGCGTCGGTATCGACAATCGTGCCGCGCCCGACATTCAGAAGCACCGCGCCGTCCTTCATCTTCGCGATGCGCGCCGCGTCGAACATGCCCTTCGTCAGCGACGTTCCGGGCAGCGTGATCGCCACGCAGTCCGCCTGCGGGAGATAATCATCGAGCCGGTCGGTGTGGATCAGCTCGTCGACGTAATCGGGCTTCTCCGTGCCCGCGCGCCGCACGCCGATGACCTTTGCGCCGAGCGCCTTGGCGCGCTTTGCGAATTCCCCGCCGATGTTGCCGAGGCCGAGCACCAGCACCGTGGAACCCCAGACCGAGGTGACCGGGCCGAGATCGTGCCAATCGCTTTCGCTCTGCCTGTCGCGGTAGCGGTGGAGCTTCTTCATCAGTTCCAGCCAGACGGCGAGCATGTACTCCGAGATCGCGAGGCCGTACGCGCCGGTGGCGTTCGTCAGCACGGCGTCCTTCGGCAGGCAGCCGTTCACGTAGCCGTCTACGCCGGCGCTCGCGGTCTGCATCCAGCACAGCTTGTCTGCAGGGCTCAACAGCGCGGGGCTGACATTGCCGAGCAGAATGTCGGCATTTTCGATATCCGCGCGCGTCACGCTTTCCTCTTTATAGATGAATTGTGCACCCGGCGCGGCGCTTTCGAGCCATGCGCGGTGGTACGGCTTTGTCTGTACCGTAACCAGAATGTTCATGATAATCCCTCAATTTCCTCCAACCAGATTTTGCCACACGCGTCGCTCGGCATGCGGAAGTCGCCGCGCGGCGAGAGCGTGACGGAACCGACCTTCGGACCGTCCGGCAGACAGGAGCGCTTGAACTGCTGCTGGAAGAACCGGCGATAGAAGGTTCTGAGCCATTTTTTGATCGTCTCCGCGTCGTACTGTCCCTCGAATGAAGCGAGCGCCATCGCGTAGATTTTACGCGGAGTAAATCCGAAGCGGAGCATATAATACAAAAAGTAATCGTGCAGCTCGTAGGGACCGACGAGATCCTCGGTCTTCTGCGAGATTTCGCCGTCCTTCGGCGGCAGCAGCTCGGGGCTGACCGGCGTATCGAGGATATCGAGCAGGACGCGGCGGAGCGTCTCCCCGCCGTGCATCGCCTCATACCGCACGAGATGGCGCACCAGCGTCTTCGGAATCGACGCGTTGACCGCGTACATCGACATGTGGTCGCCGTTGTACGTCGCCCAGCCGAGCGCAAGCTCCGAGAGGTCGCCCGTGCCGATGACGATGCCGTTATACTGGTTTGCGATGTCCATCAGAAGCTGCGTGCGTTCGCGCGCCTGCGAGTTCTCATACGTCACGTCGAGTACAGCGGGATCGTGGCCGATGTCCTTAAAGTGCTGTTCCACGGCCTTTGCGATCGGGATCTCATCGAAATGCACGCGAAGCTCCTCGGCGAGGCACTGGGCGTTGCTCTTCGTGCGCGCGGTCGTGCCGAAGCACGGCATCGAAACCGTGCGGATGCCTTCGCGCGGCAGGCCGAGCAGATCAAACGCGTTCGCCGTGACGAGCAGCGCGAGCGTGGAATCGAGGCCGCCGGAAAGGCCGATGACCGCCGTTTTGCAGCCGATGTGGCTGAGACGCGTCGCAAGGCCGGTCGCCTGCATGCGCAGGATCGTCTCACAGCGCGCGGAAAGATCCGCGTCGCTCTTCGGGACGAACGGATACGGGTACGCGACGCGCGTCGTCTCGATTTCGGGCATGCGCAGGCCGGCTTCCAGCACCGTGCAGTCCGGAATATCGCGCCACGTGTTCATGCGGCGGCGCTCCTGCACGAGGCGCTCCACGTCGACATCGCCGTACGTGATGCCGTTTGAGAACAGATCGCTTTCGGCAAGAAGCGTGCCGTTTTCACAGATCAGGTTGTGCCCGGAGAAGATCATATCGGTCGTGCTCTCGCCGAAGCCGCTGTCCGCATAGGCGTAAGCCGCGAGCAGGCGGCCGGAGTGCATCCGCAGCATATCGCGGCGGTACTGCGCCTTGCCGATGATCTCATCGCTGCACGAGAGGTTCAGAAGAATTGTCGCGCCGCCCTGCGCGAGACGCACGCTCGGCGGGTTTGCCACCCAGACGTCCTCGCAGATCTCGACGCCGACCGTGACATCCGGCGCAATCTCGATCAGAACATCGCGGCAGTCGTACCACTCGCCGTCAAAGCGAAGCATGCCGCTTTCCGGCGCGGGAGAGAAATGCCGCATCTCGTAAAATTCGGAATAATTCGGGATGTTCTGCTTGGCGGGCAGCGCGAGCAGCTCGCCGCGGCTGAACACCGCCGCGCAGTTGTACAGCGCGCCGCCGGACGGCACCGGCATGCCGACCGCGCAGAGGATCTCGAGGTCCTTCGTCTCCTCGATCAGCCCGCGCAGGCACTGCTTTGCGCGCTCCATCAGCCGCCTGTCCTTAAACAGGTCGCCGCAGGTGTAGCCGGTCACGGAAAGCTCCGGAAAAACGATGACGGACGCGCCGTTTTCGGCAGCCTCCCGGATCATCCGGCCGATCTCGGCTGTATTGTGCGGGCAGTCCGCCACTTTGACGCGCGGCGTGGCCACGGCGATGCGGACGATGCCGTCGATTTGCATACCCATTTTGCATACCCTTCCTTTACATGGTGTATCGCCCGTTTGCACAAATTCCCCCTGCCGGAAAAGCAGGGGGAAACGGGCTGTATTCTGCTGAAAATACGCACTACGCCTCGCTCAGCGTCTCCGGATCGGTCGTCACCTCGGGCGTGGGCTCGGGTGTCGGTTCCGGCGTGGGCTCAGGCGTCGGTTCCGGTGTCGGCTCGGGCGTCGGCGCCGCAGTCGGTTCAGCCGTAGGCTTCTCCGTCGGTTTGGCGGTCGGCTTTGCGGTTGGCTTCGGCGTAGGCGTTGCATTCACGTCCGTGCCCGGGCCGATGCGGTAGATCGTGCCGGTCGCGCCGTAGGACGAGGAGGGCAGCGATTCGGTCTTGATCACTTTGCCGTCCTTGATATATTCGCGCCATGCCTCGGCGGTGTAGCCCCAGTTGCCGCTTGTGGAAAGCACCTTCTCGCCTTTTTTCAGGTTATAGTCTGTGACATACTTGACCGTATCGAGCGGCGGAGTCTCGCTGGTCGTCGTGGAATAGACATCGATGCTGTCCCACTCCTCCGGATGTCTGCCATAGAACTGTACGTGCAGCGTCACGCCGTCCATCCAGCACATGATGTACACCGGTGTGTCGAGATCGTTGCGGAACCGGAAATCCAGATCGCCGTAGCTGACCGTGGCGTCCAGACCGATCGGCACGTATGTAGACGGCGAGGAGTGGCAGTAACGCATGGTGATCGTCATGCCCGCGCGGATCGCGGCGCCGTAGATCGTCGAGGACGCCTGGCAGATACCGCCGCCGTACATCTGAACGAGCGCGCCGCCGGAAAGACCGCCTGCGGGCAGGAAGCCCGTGGCAGCGCTGGTGGAATCGCCGACCGTATCCTCATAGGAGAACGTTTCGCCCGGCTGCACCACCGTGCCGTCCACATGGGACAGCGCGAGCGCCATATTGTGGTTGCCGTTCTCGGTATTGGTCGAGACCGTTTCGTACTCGGAAATCTTGACGAAATCCTTCTTGAGCTGCTCCGTCGTGACCTTGGCAGGCGTCTTTTCCATAACGGCCTCCACGATGCCGCTCACGCCCTTTTTGAACTGCTCCCGGACGACTGTGACCGTCTTTTTCAGGTCGAGCTTCTGCCCGTCCACGCTCTCCTTAAAGACGAATTCGCCCTTGTCGTAATCGTAGGATTCGATGCTCGCATCCTGCCCCTCAACATTGAATTCATCGAGGCGCGCCTGAAGCTCGTCCTCGAGCTTTTGGAGCTTGAGGGAATACGAGATCTTGTAGCTGCCCGGCTTGCGGTCCTTCAGCAGGCGGGTCAGCGTGATATCGAGCGTATCGACGATCGTGACGTCTTTGCCGCTGACCTCGATCTTCGTCTTGTCGATCACCAGCGTGACCTTCAGATTCTCATATTGCTTCATGATCTCGGCGCGGCACGCCTCGCGCGCTTCGCTGAGCTTCATGCCGGAAATATCCACGTTGTCCATCTTTGTGCCCTCGGGGAACACGGTAAGATCTTCCACCACGGAAACCGTGCTGCTCTCCTCCTCCGGCTCGGCCGTTCTCTGGCAGCCCGCAAAGCCGGCCGCCAGCAGCGCCGCTGCCAGCAGCACCGCCGCTATCCGAATTTTTCTGCGTTTCATTTCTCCCATTCTCACAATCGTTCCTTTCTTCCTGCGGCGGATTCTCACCGCCTTTTCCCATATCTTTTCCGGACCGCCCCGCGGCGCCGGGTATTTTTCCCTATACAGATTTATTATACCCGCCCGCTGCCGGGTTGTAAAGATGAACTTCTTAAAACTGTATGAAAAACTTTGCCGCGCCCGCGCGCCATCCGGGTAACATAATTCATTATACAGCAAATGCGTGGAAAAATCTCACGAAAATTGCAAAGAATTTGCAAAAAATTCAGAACTTTTCGTCTGAATCCCCGCATTTTTATCCAGAACATATGGAAATCCCGGTAAAAGTATGATAAACTTAGCTCAGAAGATTTGAAAAGGAGCGTTTGACTATGAGAATCGTGATTCTCACCTGTGCAACCGGCGGCGGCCATCTGCGCGCCGCGGCGGCCCTTGAAAAATACATTAAGGAGACGACCGATCACGAGGTCATCCAGATGGATTTCCTCAAGAGCATCGGCAAGCTGCTCGACAAGACCATCTGCGACAGCTATCTGTTCATGGCGAAGAAGACGCCCGCGCTGTTCGGACGGCTTTACAAGACGACAAACCGCGACAATCCGCTCGCCGATTTCGTGCCGCGCACGACCGAGCTGATCGCGCTGCAGCTCTACCCGCACCTCGAGGCGCTCGCGCCGGACGTCATCATCAGCGTCCACCCGTTTGCGACCGAGATGGTCTCGAGCCTCAAGGAGGATAAAAAGATCACCTGCCCGCTGATCTGCATCATGACGGACTACGGCGTACACAAGGCATGGATTGCGCCGTGCGTCGACGCATATGTGGTCGCGTGTGACGACATGGTGGATGAGCTGCGCCGCTGTGGCATCCCGAAGGAGCACATCTATCCCTACGGTATTCCGGTGCACGACGTGTTCTTTGACAAGGAGGATCAGGCCAAGCTCCTGCAAGAAATGGGCCTCGACACCGACGTGCCGACCGTGCTATTCATGGCGGGCAGCATGGGCGTCTCGAACATCGTCGACCTCTACCGCGACCTGTGCGCCTCCCCGCTCGCGCTGCAGATGATCATCATCACCGGCAACAACAAGAAGCTCTACGAGCTGTTTTCGGAGGAGATCCAGACCTCGCCGAAAAAGACGAAGTTGCTCCAGTTCACGAAAGAGGTGGAGCGCTACATGCACGCCTCCGACCTGATCGTAACGAAGCCGGGCGGACTGACGGTCTCCGAGGCGCTCGCCTGCAACCTGCCGCTCGCCGTTTTCGACGCGATCCCCGGGCAGGAGGAGGACAACGCGAACTTCCTGCAGACGCACGATATGGGCGTGCGCATCACGAGCGAGAATTTCTCCGCCGTGATTTCCTCGCTGATCGAGCACAAGGAGCGGCTGCGCTGCATGCGCGAGAGCTGCCGCGCCTTCGATAAATCCCGCGCCAACGAGCACATCGTCGCGCTTGCCGAGCGGCTCGCCAAAGCGTTCGCCGCTTTCAATCCGGATGTGAGCTTCTCGACGCGCAAGGGGCGCTTCAATTACCGCACGGCAGCGGTCATCGTGCAGGACGGCCGTCTGCTCGTGACGACGGACAGCAACTCGGCGTACAACTATCTGCCGGGCGGCCGCGTCACGGTGAACGAAACCGCCGAGGACGCCCTCACCCGCGAGCTGCGCGAGGAGCTGAACATCGAGGTTGCGCCCGGGCGTGCGCTGTGGGTTTGCCAGAGCTTCTTTACGCTCGAGCCGACGGGCGAGCGCATCCACGAGCTGTGTACATACTTCGCCGTGGATGTTTCCGGCACGGATCTCTTAAAGCGCGGCGACCGCTTCCCCGGCGAGGAACCCGGCGTCCGCTTCGAGTGGATTCCGCTCGACCGTCTGCCGGAAATCGATCTTGAACCGGAATTCCTGAAAACGCAGGTCAAAAATCCGCCCGAGCACACCGAACTCATCACCGTGCAGGGCTAAAACAACAGAACATGAAAATCGGCGGCTGATCCGAACGCTTGGATCAGCCGCCTTGTATTTTGCCTTACAGCTTTTCGATCGGGAAGTACATATATCCCTGCCCGTTTTCCGCAGGATCGTTGAAATCGTGCACCGCGCCCGCGAGCTTCAGGTTGTGCTCTTCCATATAGCGGAGCATCTTCGGGAAAATGTCCGGCTCATCGCACCGCACGCGCAGAAACACAAAGCCCGGCACCGTCCACTTTGTCCAACCTTCGGGCGGCTCGGCGTCGTCGCGCACCTCCGCGCCCGCGAGGTACAACCCCTCGGTGAAATTGTTTTTCCACGGCTCAAAGTGCAGCCCGCAGTCTGACATCGCGCCCCAGAAGCCAACGGGAACGCCATTTTCATCGCGCTTCACGAGCGGCTCGATCTCGCCGAAATGCGCGTTCGCCTCCTGCCAAAGGCGCTGAATGAAGCCCGCGCCGTCCTCTGTCGAGCCCAGCTTTCCGATGACCGAAAAGCGCTCCTTTACAATTTTCTCCGGTTTCATGTTGTCCTCCCCTTTTCTATCGGATCACGCGGTAACGCAAACGAAGATACGAATCCTCGAGCTGCTCTGCGCGTTCCAATTGCAGTACGCCGAGCTTTCCGAGCTCGTCCGCCGTGCGCAGCGACTCGCCGTCCACCGCCGACGCCGTATCGCGCCCGCCGACCAGCACCGGCGCCACGACGAAATCAATATAATCCAGAACCTTCTCCCTTAGAAACACGGCGTTCAGCGTGCCGCCGGTCTGCACGGTCAGCCGCTCACAGCCGAACCGCGCATACAAATCCTCCAGCATTCGCGCCGCGCAGAGATGGTCATAGTACAGGATGTGCAGATTCTCCGCCTGCACGCCGTACGCCGGATGCTTTGGATTCGTCGTGACGAGCACAAACGTCTTCGACAGCGCGGCGAAATATGCCACGCCGTGCGCCGTCAGGTGGTGGTTGTCGATGACCACAAACGAGACGGGGCCGTGCGTCTCGGGCAGCGGGCTTGTATTGGCGCCGACCTTCGCCTGCACCCGACCGGAATTCAGCGACCACAGATCGGTTGTCCGCTCGATCTCATAATACTGATGCAGCCCCTCCCGCACGCCGGGCAGCTTCGGGAAATCGCGGTCGACATCCAGCTCATCCGAGGCTCCGGTGCTGATTTTGCCGTCTGCCGAAACCAGCAGAAACAGCGTCGTAACCGGGCGCTTTTTCATCTGTTCCATTTTACAACACGCCTTCCTTTCACCATTCGACTTCCAAAGTGCAACGATCTGCGCCGGTTTTTATGCTTTCGCGCAGCGTGACGCGCACGCCGTCATGAAAAACCGCACGGAAGGTTTCCTCCGCGTTTCCCACGGTACAGGCACACCACGTTTCGGAAAGCGTCTGCGGCACTCTCTTCACGCAGGAGCAGTAGCATTCCGGATAGCAGAACAGGATTTTGTGATCGGAGATATATTCGAGGGACGCAAAGGTTTCATGTCGATTGAAGGCATTTACGAAATCCTCGATGGTGTCCGTCTGCTCCAGATATTTTCGCAGCTTTGCCGCGTTGGATTTTCCGTCGCTGCAGCGGCACGCTTTGCGGATGATGGCTACGGTCTCCGGGTCGAAGTTCTGTTCCAGATAATCGCAGACATTTTGTGCCCACTTGAATTTCTTTTCAATGCTCGCACTTTTGGAAAGCGGGTAGGTTTCTTCGAATTCTCTCGCCTTTTCCGGTCCGACCGTCTGCACGAGACTGCTGACCAGCCGGACGGCGTGCGCGTTGTCATTCTTTGCCATACGGTTTTCCTCCTCAACATTTTGCCTGCGGCGGTCTTCGTCTTTATGCTTTCGCCCGCCTTTTCACCGGGATCCAAATTTCGCTGTGGTAGTCCGCCGCACTCGTGTCACCCATGTCGTACAGCTCGATGTTGTACCCCGCCGCGATTTCCCAGTCGGGATTTCCCGGCAGCCATTCGTTGAAAATCTGCGTATTCACGCTCTGCAGCGCGCCGGGCAGCGGGCCGGTGCAGGTGAACTTCGCCCAGGTCTGCGCCGGAATCTCGCGCGCGGAAAGCTCCTCCGGCAAGGGTGTGCCGGGGTCGTCGCCCGCAATCCAATACTCGAAATCGTCCGTGCCGTCGTCGATGCAGACGCCGTACTTTCCGACGCTGCACGCGCCGCCGAGCGACGCGCAGACGCGGCTCATGTCGTTCGCGCGAAACGCGTCCCAGAACGCCGGGATCTCGCGGTACGAGCTGTCAAACCGGAAACGGCGGTGTACGCCGATGATCCGGAAAGCGTCCATTTTTTCAATCGTATAGTCCATTTCGTTGCCGCCTTTCACGGAAACCGTAATTTTGAGCGGGAGAAACGGGCGGATGCCGCGCCGCGCCTGCCGCGCTGCGGCGGGCGACATGCCGTGGAACCGGCGGAACGCTTTGGTGAAGCTTTCCGGCGATTCGTAGCCGTATTTGAGCGCGAGGTCGATGACCTTCTCCTCCCCGGCAATCAGGTCGAGCGCCGCGAGGTACAGCCTGCGGTCGCGGATATATTCGCCGATGGTATAGCCGCTCATCAGGCTGAAGCCCTTCTGGAAATAAAAGCTCGAGACATGCACCGCCGCGGCGACATCCTCCGGGGCGATATCCTCCAGAAGATGCGCCTCGATATACGCGACCGCCTCGCGGATGGCCTGCGTCCATTCCATGCGCCCGTCCTCCTCTCAGGTTTTCCATGTTGATTGTAGCACAGTCCCGGGCGCTGCGCCTGTCCGCTTCTGCCCGATTTTGTCCGGTCTTATGCGGCGACCTTGCTTTTCCAGCGCCCGCGCATAAATTTGGCGCAGAGCAGCAAGCAGCGCGCCACGTTGTCCGCGACCATGCAACACCAAACGGCGGTCAGGCCGAGGCCGAACACGCGCACGCACAGGAACGTGAACAGAATGCGGATGCCCCACATTGTAAAGGCGGAAAACAGGAACGTGGTCTTGGTCTCCCCGATCCCGTTGAATACGCCCTCCATGATGATCGCGACGCCAAAGAGCGGCTCGGAAACCGCCACAATCCGGAGCGCCACGCTCCCAAGTGCGATTACCGCGCTGTCGTTCGTGAAAATCCCCATCATCACGGATGGGAAGCAGAACAGGATGATGCCCATCAGCCCCATGATCGTGAAGGCGAGAAAGGCAATCGTCACGGAGGTGCGCTGCAGCTTTTTGACATTTTTCTCGCCGAGCGCATTGCCCGCGAGCGTCGCCGCGGCGGCCTGCATACCGTAGCCGGGGATATAAAACGCCTCCTCGGCCGTCAGCGCGATCGAATGCGCCGCCAGCGAAACCGTGCCGAGGCCGCTGACCAGCGAGGTGAAAACGACCTGACCGAGGCAGGCCGTCAGGCGCTCGCCGGCGGACGGCAGACCGATGTGCAGGATATCCTTCAAAAGCGCCGGGTTCGGCAGAATGCCGGTCTCCCCGCGATGTCCCAGCGGGGACAGCATCGGATGGCGCAGATAGGCCGCGAACATCAGCGTGCCGGACAGCGCGAAGGCGAGGGCCGTAGCCGCGGCCGCACCGCGCACGCCCAACCCCGCGCCCCACACCGTGAAGCGCAGCCCGGCGATCCTGACGGCGTGCGTGGGGTGGATCAACAGATAATTCAAAATCATGTTGAGGATATTCGCCGACATATTGATTTTCATCGGCGTCTTACTGTCTCCCGCGCTGCGCAGCGTGGCCGACAGCAGAATGGACAGCGCGCGAAACAGCATGGGCATGCAGATAATCGCAAAATACGCGGAAGCGTCCGCGCGGATCTCCGGCTCGGCGCCGAGCCAGACCGGAATCTGCGGCGCCAGAAGCTGCACGAGCACGGCGATCAGAACGCCGAGAACGCCGCCGATCCACAGGCTCTGGAACGCGTACCGCCGCGCCTTTTCCCGCTCGCCCGCGCCGATGCTGCGCGCCACACACGCCAGAATGCCGACGCCCATCGCCCACAGCGGGCTGCAGATCAGCCAGTTGCAGGTCATGGTCAAACCGACCGCCGCCGAGGCTGTCGCGCCGATCTGCCCGACCATGGCGGTATCGACATACTGCACAACCGTATTGAGCGCCTCTTCCACGACGCTCGGCAGCGCCAGCACTCGAATTTTATGTAACGTTTCCCGATCCCGGAACAAGCTGAGAATGCCCGGCATTTTCTCCACCCTTTCTTCCCCGTTCCAAAGCAGCCATACAGGCTTTTCTCCATTATAGCAGGTTCTTTTCTCCGCCGCAATAGGCACACGGGCGAGAAATCCCGGTTCAAACCAAGTGCTGCAGTTCGGTCATATCCTTCCAGTAGCGCCTCGGCATATGGGTGCGGCGGCAAAGCTCGTTGCGGCGGCCCTCGATGCCGATGGTGTCGTAGAACGTGCGCCACATCGCGCGGCACTGCTGCTCCTCGGGCGATTCGGGCGGCAGCTCGATTTTTTCGGCGCGCAGGAACGACGGCTCGCCATCCTTATAAATCAGCGCCATCTTGTTCGTGCGGTCGAAAATCATGAAATCCTCGCCCGAAAAACGCGAGATGAAATGCGGCGCGATGACGGGCAGGACGTTGTTCTTCGGCTCGATCTGCGCGATCAGCACGTCGCCGCACTCCGAAAAGCGCACAAAGCCGAGCAGGAGATGCGCCTCGCGCCCGAGGAACTTCACGGCTTTTTCGATGCGGTCCACCGTGGGGTCGGTCAGCATAGAGCAGACGCGCCTGCCCACCTGATACCCGAGCCGCATGAATTCGAGCATGTGCAGCTCGCGCTGGGGCATACAGGTGAGGAATGCGCGCTCGAGCAGGTCCTCCGCTTCCAGCCCCATTTTCTTCGGGATCGAGACGCGCACGCGCTCGGCGCGCTGCCGGTCCGTTTCGATGTATTTTGCGCCGAACAGGCAGGTCTGATCCGCCGTATCCGCCGCGAAAATGCCGGCGGGTATCTCCTTTTCCGAAAAGCTCTCGAACACGCACGAGAGAAAGCCCGCGTACGTGCCGTCATAATAGTAGATTACAGTTGGCCGGTCAGACATTTGACACCATCCTCCTTGGTCGGCGTGAACAGCGAAAGCTGCTCGGGCATTTCCGGCTGAAAGCCGCCCTGCGGCAGCCCGCGGTCGCGCAAAATGCCCATCAGCACGGCGGGATTGTCCGTTTGGATACGGCTCGCCGATTTTCCCTGACACGTAATGAAATAGCTCGCGCGCTTTAAAACGACGCCGATGCGCTTGAGGCCGTCGAAATCGAGCTTCGTTTCCCGCCGCGCCCGCACGATGCGCTTGGCGCTCAGCACGCCGATGCCCGGCACGCGCAAGAGCTTTTCGTACGGCGCGCGGTTGACTTCGACGGGGAATTCCTCCGGATGGTTGACCGCCCAGTTGCATTTCGGGTCGAGCACGGGGTTGAAATCGGGGTGTGCGTCGTCAAGGATTTCGCCCGCCGTGAAGCCGTAAAACCGCAGAAGCCAGTCCGCCTGATAGAGCCGGTGCTCCCGCAAAAGCGGCGGCGCGGTGTTCAGCGCGGGCAGGTTGCGGTCTTCGACGAGTGGAATATACGCAGAGTAGAACACGCGCTTTAACGAATACTTTTTGTACAATCCCTCCGTCAATTGCAGAATGCGCCGGTCGCTCTCCGGCGTCGCGCCGATGATCATCTGCGTCGACTGCCCGCCGGGCACAAACTGCGGCGCGCTCCGGTATTTCACGAGGTCGTGCGCGTTTTCGCGGATGCCGTCGCGGATGCGCGTCATCGGCGCCAGAATGCTCTCCTTCGTCTTCTGCGGCGCAAGGCGCTTCAGGCTGTCGTTCGAGGGCAGCTCGATGTTGACGCTCATGCGGTCGGCGAGCAGGCCGAGCTCGCGGATCAGCGCCTCGTCCGCGCCGGGGATCGCCTTGACGTGGATGTACCCGCCGAAGCGGTATTCTCGCCGCAGGATGTACAGCGTCTGCAGCATCAGCTCGCAGGTGTAATCCGGCGTTCCGACGACCGCAGAGCTCAGAAACAGCCCTTCAATGTAGTTGCGGCGGTAAAAGCTGATTGTGAGGTCAGCCAGCTCGCGCGGGCGGAACGTCGTGCGCGGCGTGTCGTTTGAGCGGCGGTTCAGGCAGTACGCGCAGTCGTAGGCGCAGGCGTTGCTCATCAGCACCTTCAAAAGCGAGATGCACCGCCCGTCGCTCGCAAAGCTGTGGCAGATGCCGCAGGCGGCCGCCGAGCCGAGCTGCCCCTTCACCCCAGCGCGGTCCACGCCGCTCGAGGTGCACGCCACATCGTATTTTGCGGCGTCCGTCAGGATCCGCAGCTTTTCCATTGTGTCCATCGTTATACCTCCACGCCCCGGAACGGGTTCTCCACATGCGAGCGGCGGCGGGCGTCCTCCGTCTCGAAAAGCCCGCTGTGCATGACCTTGATGCCGCGGTCAATGACGTCGTCGCCGTACTTGCAGCGCAGGAAATCGACCGCCGTTTCCAGCCTCTGCCTGCGCTGGGCGCGCTGCACATCGCCGAACAGCGAGCACTGCGCCATTTCGATCGGCGCGAGCGCGCTGACCCGCACGCCGATGCTGCGGATGGACTCGCCGGTGTGGTGCGCCTTAAACAGACCGTATGCCGCCTGAAAGATGCTTTCCGAATCTGCCGCCGCGACGTCGAGCATTTTCTGCCGCTGATACGTTTCAAGGTTGTATTTGCGCACGGAAAGCTGCACGTTATAGCCGCAGAAGCCTTTTTCGCGCAGGCGGCGCGCGACACTTTCGGAGAGCATATAAAGCTCCGCGCGGATCTCGCCGTCGTCGCGCAGGTCGTGGATGGCGGTCGTGCTGTTGCCGATGCTTTTGACCTCGCTGTGTTCGCTGACGCACATCACGGGCGACCGGTCCTCGCCGTTCGCATACAGGCTGAGCTGTTCGCCGCATTTACCAAGCAGCCTTTTGAGCAGCTTCCGGTCGGCGCGGGCGACGTCGCCAATCGTGTACAGGCCGTATTTGCGAAGCGCTGCCTGCGTCGATTTGCCGACGAAGAGCAGCTCCGCCGCATCGAGGGGCCAGACGAGCTCGCGGTAGTTTTCCCGCGTGAACTCGGTCACGGCGTCCGGCTTTTTGTAGTCGCTGCCAAGCTTTGCGAAAATCTTGTTGAACGACACGCCGATCGACACCGTGAGCCCGAGCTCCGCCTTGACGCGCTCGCGGATCTCCTCGGCGATCTCCCGCCCGCTGCCGAAAAGCCGCGTGCTGCCGGTCACATCGAGCCAGCATTCATCGAGGCCAAAGCTCTCCACCATGTCGGTGTACTGCATATAGATTTCCTTTGCAAGCCGCGAATACTTCGCATAGCGGTCGAAGTGCGGCGGCACAAAGCGGATGCCGGGGCATTTGCGCTCCGCCTCCCAGAGCGCCTCCGCTGTTTTGACGCCCTTCGCCTTGGCGAGCATGTTCTTCGCGAGCACGATGCCGTGCCTGCGCTCCTTGTCGCCGCCCACCGCCATCGGGATATCCCGCAGCGAGGGGTCATACAGCGTCTCGACCGAAGCATAGAAATTATTCATATCGATGTGCAGAATCACCCTGTCCATAGCCCTCATCCTTAAACGTGCGTTCCGAATATGCGTTCGATTTATTACAACAAGATTATAGAACATGCGTTCTTAAATGTCAAGAGGAAATTTCTGCCGCATCGCTTTTTCTGCGGACTTTTTCGCGCCGGTGCAAAGTTAAGAATAAACTGTAAATTTAGTGTGAAAGAACGTGCGGCTTTCTTGAAAAACTGTCCGCCGCGCATTATACTGAAATCAAAGAACCCAAACGCATACTGATTCAAAGGAAGTGCTCACTCTTGTTCCTCGAAAAGCTCAGAAGATTTATGTACGGACGTTACGGCTCGGACACGCTGAACCTTGCGCTGCTGATTGCGGGGCTTGTGATCGCGTTCATTGCGCAGCTTGTGCGCTTCTGGCCGCTGACGCTGATTTCCTACGCGCTGTACATCTATGCCATCTTCCGCATGATGTCCCGCAATGTGCAGGCGCGGCAAAAAGAATATTATTCTTTCCTGAAGGTATGGACACCGGTGCAAAAATGGTTTAGAATTAGAAAAACTGCTTTCCGCGAACGCAAGCAGTACAAGTATTTCAAATGCCCGGGCTGCCACCAGCAGCTTCGCGCGCCGCGCGGACGCGGCAAAATACTCGTCACCTGCCAGCGCTGCCACAAGCAGTTTAATCAAAAAACCTGATTGGGGTCAAGGAGTAGGCCGGAAAACACTTCCGGCCAGACAGAAAGGAAAAAACATCATGAAAACTGCTATTCTCGGCACATGGCATGTGCATACCGAAGAGTACACCCGGGCGATTCTCGCGAATCCGCAGGCGGAAGCCGCCGTCATCTGGGACAGCGATATCCCGCGCGGCAAAGCCTTCGCGGAAAAGCTGGGCATACCGTTCACAGATGATCTGGACGGCATTCTGAACGACGCGTCGATTGACAGCGTCGTGGTCTGTTCCGCCACCTGCGACCACCCGGAGCTGCTCACGAAAGCGGCAAACGCGGGCAAGAACATCTTCACCGAGAAGGTGCTCACGATCGGCGTGGAGGACGCGGAAAAGGTCGCCGCGGCGGTCAAGGCCGCGGGCAAGGTCTTTACGATCTCCTACCCGCACCGCACCTTCCCGACGCTGCGCGCGGCGAAGGCGCTGCTCGACAGCGGCAAGCTCGGCACGGTCACGTATGCGCGCGTGCGCAACGTACACAACGGCAGCTCCGCCGATTGGCTGCCCCCGCATTTCTATGACAAGGCGCAGTGCGGCGGCGGCGCGATGATAGACCTCGGCGCGCATCCGATGTACACGCTCTACTGGCTGCTCGGCGAGCCGAAGACAATCACCTCCACCTTCACGGAGGTCACGCACCGCGGCGTGGAGGACAACGCGGTTTCCGTGATTGAATTCGCGAACGGCGCGATCGGCGTTTCCGAGACGGGCTTCGTCTCCGAGTGCAACCCGTATACACTCGAGATCAGCGGCACGGACGGCGCGATGATGATTCACGGCGAAAGCGCACAGTGGGGCGGCAAAGCGACCGGCGGCAAATGGGTCGACCTCGAGCTGCCTGAAAAGATGCAGCTGCCGGTCGACCAGTGGGTTGACGCGGTTACAAACGGCACGCCTTCTCCGTTCACAATCGACGAAGCGGTTATGCTCACCCGTCTGATGGACGGCGCATATAAGTCCTTTGAGAGCGGCACGAAATTCACATTCTGATGCATTCCCGCCGCATTTCACCGTGCGGCGGGTTATTTTTTCCGGTTAGGAGAGGGTATTTTGGACAGAGAGAACTTAAACACCGAAGCCCGGCGCGCGGAAAGATCGGCTGCTGCGAAAGCCTTTGTGAAGCCCGCCATCCTCGTTTCGGCCTTTACGGTCGGCCTGGTTTTCGTGCTGTTCCGCTTTGACAGCGTGCAGCACCTCGGCGGCGTGCTGTTCAGCGCGGTCAATTCGTTCGTTATCGGCCTTTTCATCGCGTACATTCTGAACGTCTTCCTCAACCTGTTTGAGAACGTCGTGTTCGGGCGGCTGACGCGCAGCAAAAACCGGGTCTGGCGCGCGGTGCGCCGTCCGCTCTGCGTGGTGCTCGCCTTTGCGGTCGTCATCCTGATCATCCTCGCCATCGCGCTGTATATCGTGCCGGAGATTTTCAAGTCTCTCGAGCTCATCGGCGAGACGGCGCGCGTCAACATCCCGATCTATGTGGAGATCGTCACAAAATGGGTGGAGCAGATCTCCACAGAACTCAACCTCGACCTGACGAACAGTCTCGACTTCCTCAAGGACTTCAACTGGACGAGCATTCTGACGGGCGCGACCGAGTTCACGACGAACTTCCTCACCTCGGTCGTGAACGCCACGGTCAACGTGGCGAGCGGCATCTTCACGTTCATCCTTTCCGTGATCTTCTCCGTCTACTTCCTGATGAGCAAGGAAAACCTTCTGCTCTCCATGAAGCGCATCGCGTACTCGCTGCTGCCGAAAAAGGCGGTCGCGACCGTCGCCGACATCGCCGTAACCGCCAACAACGTCTTCTCCTCGTTCGTGCGCGGCCAGCTCACCGAGTGCGTCATTCTCGGCTGCCTGTGCTTCATCGGCATGTCGCTGATCGGCTTCGATTACGCGCTGCTGATCTCCTCGATCGTCACGCTCACGGCGCTGATCCCGATTCTCGGCGCGTATATCGGCTGCGGCATCGGCGCGTTCCTGCTTCTTCTCGTCAATCCGATGGACGCCGTCTGGTTTGTGGTGTTCCTGATCTGCCTGCAGCAGTTTGAAGGCAACGTGATTTACCCGAAGGTTGTCGGCTCGACGATCGGTCTGCCGGGCGTGTGGGTCATGACGGCGGTCACGGTGTGCAGCAACCTGTTCGGCATCATGGGCATCATCCTCGGCACGCCGATCGCGGCGGTACTGTACACGGTCGTGCGACGCATCACCTCGAACCGCCTGCTCGCAAAGGGCATCACAAACGACGATCTCGCGCCGGGCAAATACCCGTACCTCGAGGAATCGCACTACGTGAGCCGCACGAGCGGACGCCCCCTGAGCGCGCATGTGCTCGAGCGCAGCGGCAGACCGAAAAAAGCCGAGACGCCAAAGAAGAAGTTCGACCTCAAGCGCCTGAGCAAAAAGAAATAAGCATAAAAACACGGCGTGCAGCTCAAACCAAAAGCTGCACGCCGTTTGTTATATGGATTTGTTCCATTCCAGAAAACCCGCTGTAAAGGGCAGATGGTCGAACTTGCGCGTTCCGGTGGGAACAAAGCCGTTGCGCATGTACCAGTTTTTCAGCACCGTATGTTCCTCGATGATGCCGATCGTGATTTTTTCGCCGCCGAGCGCCGTGACGCGGCTTTTCGCGTCGTCCAAAAGGCGTTTTCCGCAGCCCAGATGGCGGTAATCGGGCAGCACGGCGAGGTTGTGCAGCTCGAAGCGGCCCGCCCCCTCATCCGAGAGCGCGTAGAAGCCGACGAGGCGCCCGTCCTCCCACAGCCCGAACATTTTCCAGCCCCATTCGAAATGCTTTTGGAGCTGCTCGAGCTTCATGAAGCTCGTGTGCGTGGGGCAGTTCTGCTCCGTCAGCCCGAATGCCGCCGCGACCGTTGCAAAGCTCTCGCGGATCACAGCGAGGCACAAGGGCAGCTCCTGTTCCTGAACGATGCTGACGCTCATACCGCCGCAATCACCTCGACTTCGACGAGAACATTCTTCGGCAGCGTTTTAACCGCGACGCAGGAGCGCGCAGGCTTGCCGGTGAAGTACTTTTCGTACACCGCGTTGAACGCAGCAAAGTCCGCCATATCGGTGAGGAAGCATGTCGTTTTAACGGCGTTTTCAAACGCGGTGCCGGCCTCCTCGAGAACCGCCGCGAGATTCTGCATGACCTGCTCCGCCTGCGCGGTGATGTCCGCGCCGTGGATTTCGCCGGTCGCGGGGTCGATCGGAATCTGACCGGAGGTAAAGAGCAGATTGCCGCAGACGATGGCCTGCGAATACGGGCCGATGGCGGCGGGGGCTTTCTTTGTATCGATTTTCTTCAGCATGATGATCTTCCTTTCTGTTCTGCAAAATCCTGCGGCTCGGGTGCGGCAGCTCATGGATCATTTGAGGACACCGCCTGTATTCAGAACCGATGTGCTGTACAGGAACAGCACGTCGTCCGCCGACAGCTCTGCGTATGCGCCGATCTGAGCCGAGGCTATATACCGTATATCTATCATAGTGATTTTTTCGTACTGCGTCAAGAGCCACGGCGCGAGACTGCCCGCAAAGGAATCGCGGAACAGCACGAGGTGTCGGTTTGTCTGCGCGAGCGGGCTTTCGATCTCCACGACGGACGACGCGCCGGAAAGGAACAGGTCGTACGGGTCAGGCGAGGTGGTCTGCAAATCGTAGACGGTTTTGACATCGGGGTGGTCGAGATTCTTCACCACGGCGCTCTCTGTTGCGGGAGTCGCGCAGTAGACGAGCGTATCGCCCGGCAAGGGCAGCCCATAGCGTCCCCAGAGCACGCCGTAAAACAGCTCGACCGCGTTCTGCGTGCCGGCGGAAAGATCGTCCGAAAGCGTCAGCCCCATGCCCTCCAGAAGCGCGGCGGCAGTATCCCCGAGGCGCTCCTGCCGCCAGTGCGTGTCGGTGCGGTAATAGTCCGCAAGCTCGAGCGTGCTGCGCATATCGATGTATTCCGCGCCGAGGCTTGCGCACAGCAGCGAAACGACCGCATCCGTATCGAGGCGCGGAAGAGCCTCCGGCGCGAAATCGGCCTTGTCGGGAATCACGGAGAAATACACGGTTTGATCCGGAAAATACGTGTCGATCAGGCTTTGCAGTTTTTCTGCGTTCTGCCGGATTGCGCGCTCATCCAGAGCGGACTGCGGCGAGAAGAGATATCCGTCCAGCTCCGTGACGCCGCCGACGGTCGGCTGCCGGAAGACAGTCGTGCGCACCGCCGTGTTCACGGCGCGCAGGCCGTCGCGCAGGGCAAAATGGTCGTTCACATAAGTGGAAAGGCCGTCGGCATACGCGCCGCTCCAGAGCGCATCCCACGAAAAGGACGGGAACGAGGCGAGCCGCCTGCGCTCCGCTGCGGATATGGTTTCCTTCGGCAGAAAGGCAGTCGCCGCGCAGAACAGGAGCAGCACGCCACAGAACAGTAAGGCGGTCAGGATGCTGCCGATGCGTTTGATTTTCATAGCGCGCCCTCCTCAGAAACGAAAATACAAAAACGGATTGAACGAGCCGGCCGCAAGGTACGCGGTCGACACGACGAGCAGGACGAGCGCCGCGACCGGCTGCAGCACCGCGCAGACCGCATCCCCGTGCGGCAGAGCGCGCAGCTTTTGAAGCGCAAGCGGCACGAGGGGCACCGCGCCGAGGAGCGATACGAGCAGCACGACGCCGTACTGCCGGAGCGCCGCGAGCGTCGCCGTGTCCCAGAGCGGCGTGCCGGAAAGACCGATCAGGCCGCCGAGCTGCGACAACGCCTCTGCGGGCGAGGATGCGCTGAACAGCACAAAGCTCACGAGCACCGCGAGCGTCACGTACAGATGCGCCACCCAGCGCGGCGCACGCGCGAGCCATTTGGCGAGAAAGAGCCGCTCCAGAATCAGCAGCGCCGCGAAATACAGCCCCCAGAGCACAAACGTCCACGACGCGCCGTGCCAGAGACCGGTCAGCGCCCAGACGACGAGCAGGTTGCGAAGCTGTTTCCAAAGGGCACACCGGCTGCCGCCGAGCGGGATGTAGACGTAATCGCGAAACCACGAGCCGAGTGTGATGTGCCACCGCCGCCAGAATTCCGCGACAGAACGCGACGCGAACGGATGCCGGAAATTCTCCGGAAAATCAAAGCCGAACATGCGCCCAAGCCCGATCGCCATATCGCTGTACCCCGAAAAGTCGAAGTAGATCATCAGCGCGTTGCAGAGCGCGTACAGCCATGTGTACAGGACGGTCTGCGTCTGCGCGGCGGCGAAATCCGCCGTCGCCTCGGCGAGCACATTCGCAAGCAGCATCTTTTTGCCCAGCCCGACGCAAAAACGCAGCGCGCCGCCGGAAAACCCGGAAAGCGTCACGTGCCGGTCCCCGAGCGCCGTCTGCACATCGCTGTACCGGACGATGGGCCCCGCGATGAGCTGCGGGAAGAAGGTCAGGTACGCGGCGAAATCGATCGGATTGCGCGCGGCCGTGACGCGCCCGGCCGAAACATCCGCCACATAGCTGATGGCCTGAAACGTATAGAAGCTGATACCGATGGGCAGCGCAAGGCGCAGGAGCGGCAGGCCAGCGCCGAATACGCCGTTTACCGTGCCGATCAGAAAATCCGCATATTTGAAGTACGCGAGCTGCCCGAGCGACAGCACACAGATCACGAGAAGCGGCAGACACCCGCGCCGCTTCTGCGCCCAAAGCCCGCAGCCCCATGCGGCGGCCGCCGTGAAGAGCAAAAGCGGGACAAAGCGCGGCTCCCCGAAAAAGTAAAAGAGCAGGCTCAGCAGGAGCAGCACGGCATTGCGCGCTTTCCGCGGCGCAGTGAGGCCGAGCAGAAGCGCCGCCGGCAAAAAGAAATACAGAAATGGCAGACTGGAAAAGACCATTTGACCCTCCCTTTTCTGGTTACAAAAGGAGCTCCGCAGGATCTGCGAAGCTCAAAGACGTTTTTATTCGGCCAGCGCGTAGAACGCTTCGCTGTATTTTTCGGAATCCGCCGCCATAATCAGCAGGACGAGATCGCCGACACTCTCGACGCGCACGTCGCTGGGATCGACACCGACGCAGATCCACTTGTTCGGGTTTGCCTTCTCATGGATTTCCGCTTTCAGCGCTTCTATATCCGTGCCGTCCGCCACGCGCATCAGGCAGATCGAAAACGCCTTGGCGTTGATCAGCGGCTCGCTGGCCACGGCCTCTTTGTAATTGACATCCGACACGCCGAAGAAATACTCCAGGTTTTCCGCCGGAATATCCGTCGTCATCAGGCCGGTCTTGAGAAATTGACGCGTCTCATCGTCCACATCGGCCTCGTCGTACAGGCGGTCAATAATTTCAGGCAGCGCGCCGGAAATGGTCTTTTCGGTTTCTTTTGCGCCGCAGGCGGCCATGGAGAGCGCCAGTACGAGGACAAGCGCTAGAGCGATCAGCTTTTTCATATCAGATTCCTTTCCAACGCCGGTGCGGCGTCAGTATTTTGTGTTGTAATAGTCGATGGCCGCATGGATATCGCCGTCGAAAACGATGCGTCCGGCCTTCATGACGACGCCGCGCTTGCAGAATTCCAGCGCCGTTTCGGTAGAGTGTGTAACAAACAGCATGGTGATATCGCCCTGCATGATCTCCTGAATCTTGCGGATACACTTTTGGCGGAACGCGCGGTCGCCGACAGAAAGCGCCTCGTCCACAATGAGGATCTCGGGGTTGATATTCACGCAGATGGAGAAGCCGAGGCGCGCCTTCATACCACTGGAGTATGTGCGTACCGGCTGGTCGATATACTCCTCGAGCTCGGCAAATTCTACGATGGCCGGCTCGAGCTTCGCGATGTCCGCATCGCTGAGGCCGAGAATGCGCCCTTTGAGATAGATGTTTTCGCGCCCGGTGAACTCCTGGTCGAAACCGCTGGTCAGCTCGAGCAGCGCGCTGACGATGCCGTTGACTTCAATTTCGCCGGAGGTCGGGAAGGTGACGCCGGTAATCATCTTGAGCATCGTCGATTTGCCCGCGCCGTTGCGCCCGAGCACCGCGACCGATTCGCCGCGGAAAATCGTGAGATTCATATCGACCACGGCCTTTTTCGTCTTATGCGGTATGCGCTTAAAGAGCAGGCCGAGCAGACGGCGTCGGCTGCTGGAATACAGCTTATAGATTTTGGATACGTTTGTAAACCGAATTGCAATCTCGTTCATGGGCCACCTCACAGTATGTCTGCCATTTCGCTGCGCGTGCGGCGGTAGCTCCAGAAGCCCAGCACATAGATCAGGACGAGCGCAATGCCGAAATACAGCAGGCGCTTCGGCTGTTCAAAGAACCAGATCTCATAGATGAAGCAGTTGCGGTAGCCGTTGCAGAGGAACGTGACGGGATTCAGCATCAGAAGCCGGTGTGCCAGCTCGTTGTGCATCGAATCCACCTCCCACAGAATGCCCGAAAGCCAGAAAACCGCCGTGACAAACGATTTGACAAGATTCGAGAAATCCGTGCTGATGGCGGCGATCGGCGCGGCAAAGAGCGCCCAGCCCGTGAAAAACAGGAAGTTGCACAGCATGTAGAACGGAAGCTGGAGCATGTACACCGTGGGGTAATGGCCGGTCAGGATGAAGATCACAAGCGTGATCGTCACCAGAATCAAGTGCACCGCAAACTTCGAGATGCTCGTAAAGGTCGGAATCGTCGAAACCGGATATTTCATCTTCGTGACGAGGTAGCGGTTGCGCAGAATGCATTCCGTGCCGAGCGTCAGCATTTCGCTCATGTAAAACCACGGCACGATGCCACAGATGAGCCAGAGAACGAACGGATAACCGGCGATATCGCCACCCCTGCGCAGACCGATGGAAAAAGCGAACCAATAGACGAAAATCGTGACGAGCGGCTTGATGATCGCCCACGCCCAGCCGAGTGCGGACGCGCGGTAAGTACGGCGCAGGTCGGAGCCCGCGAGCTTGAAAATCTGTTTCCTGTACATAATGTGGTCCCGGATGATCGTGCCGACGGTCTCGGTCATCTTGGGAGCTTTCGATTTAGGTGAGGCAGACAATGCCCTCCCTCCTTTCTCTGCACGGAAAGCAAAGAAAAGGCACGCTTTTCCACCGTACAGTCATTAGCTATTATACACGCTTTTCCGAAAAAATCAACTTATTTCCGTGTCGGAACCGTGATCCGCACGGCACTTTTGACGCAGTGAATATGCGTATCGCAGCCGCTTTCGGCGTGTTCGCCGTCTACCGACCAGTCGAAACCCGCCGCGCTGTGCAGGCGGAAATCCTCCGACGCGGTGAAATCAAAGAGCGGGTCGTCGAATTCGCCCGCCGTGAGCGCATGGATCAGCCGGTGCACGTCGCCGAGCGTCTCCGGCTTGCGGATCAGAAGCATTTCGAGCTTGCCGTCGTTCATATCGACAAGGCCGCTGTCGTACTTCAGCATGCCGCCGATGGACACCGTATTGCTGAATGCGCCGAACACGTACTCCCCTTGAAAGGTGTGCGCCGCCGTTTCCACGGTGAGCGGGCGCGCCTCGAGCGCCGCAATATCCTTGATGCCCTCGAGCACATACGCGAGATGCCCCAGAAGCCGCTTCATGCTGCGCGGCGTCGCGTAGGAGCATTTCGTAAACGCGCCGAACGAGGCCACATACGAGAAATAGCCGTCGTTGAACTGCCCCGCATCGATCTCCACATCCCGCCCGGCGGTCAGCGCGGCGCGCATATCGGAAAGGCGCTTTGGGATCTGCAGCGTCTGCGCAAAGTCATTTGTCGTGCCCGCAGGGATGTACGTAATCGGCAATTGAACGCCGTTTCGCAGCGCGCCGTTGATGACGGCATTCAGCGTGCCGTCGCCGCCGATACAGACGATACGCGTGCAGCCCGCCTGCGCGGCCTGAGCCGCATAGCCTGCGCCGTTCTCCTTTTCCGTTGTCTCCCGCCGGTCGACTGCGGCGCCGTGCTGCCGGAGCCGTCTCTCCAGCATATCCGCGTACTTCTGGCCCTTCATGCGCCCTGCGCACGGATTGACAATCATCAGCACGCGCTGGTCGCAAAGTCTGGCGCCCTTCAGAAGCGGGATCGTTTCCCCTGTATTTTCCATAGACAGCCCTCTTTTCCACAAATGCCTGGGTGTTTTGCCCCTTCTATTATAATTTTGGCGGCGCGGAAATCCATGAACGCACCGTGAATAATCTTTGAAAAAAGCCGCCGTACAGACAATCTGCACGGCGGCTGGACAGGAAGAAATCTTATTCTCTTTTAGCCCTTGAGCTCGACACGGCGGATCTTGCCGCTGATGGTCTTCGGGAGCTCGTCGCGGAACTCGACGATGCGCGGGTACTTGTACGGCGCGGTGTTCGTCTTGACGTACGTCTGGATCTCCTTCTTGAGCGCCTCGGTACCCTCGGTGCCCTTCGTCAGCACGATGGACGCCTTAACCACCTGGCCGCGGATCGGATCCGGCGCGCTGGTGACGGCGCACTCGAGCACGTACGGCAGCTCCATGATGACGGATTCAATCTCGAACGGCCCGATGCGGTAGCCGGAGGACTTGATGACGTCATCCGTGCGGCCGACATAGAAGAAGTAGCCGTCCTCGTCGCGCCATGCGGTATCGCCCGTGTGATAGACGCCGTCGCTCCACGCTTCGCGCGTCTTTTCCTCATCCTGGTAATAGCCCATGAACAGGCCGCAGGGCGTGTGTTTATCGGTGCGGATGACGATCTCGCCCGTCTCGCCGACCGGTGCGGGTGTGCCGTCCGGCAGGAGGAGGTCGACATCATACAGCGGGCTCGGGATACCCATGGAGCCGCTCTTCGGCACGGAGCCGACCGGATTGTAGATGGAAAGCGTCGTCTCGGTCTGGCCAAAGCCCTCGTAGATGGAGAGGCCCGTCGCGCGCTTCCACTGCTCGAAGACCTCCGGATTCAGCGCCTCGCCGGCGGTCGTGCTGTACTCGATGGAGGACAGGTCGTACTTCGAGAGATCCTCCTTGATGAAGAAGCGGTACATGGTCGGCGGCGCGCAGAATGTGGTGATGTTGTACTGCTTGAACATCGGCAGGATGTCGTGCGCGTCGAACTTATCGAAGTCATACGTGAAGATTGCCGCCTCGCACATCCACTGACCGTACAGCTTGCCCCAGAGTGCCTTGCCCCAGCCTGTATCGGAGATCGTGAAGTGGAGTCCATCCGGGTTGACATAATGCCAATAGCGTGCGGTGATATAGTGACCGAGCGCGTATTTGTAGTTGTGCTCAGCGATCTTCGGATAGCCCGTCGTGCCGGAGGTGAAGAACATCAGCATCGGGTCGCTGCCGCAAGCTGTGTCCTCGGTGCGCTCGAACACGTCGCTCTGCTTCTCGATCTCGGCGTCGAAATCGAGCCAGCCCTCGCGCGCGCCGTTCGCCATCATCAGGAATTCGACCGTCTCGCAGTTCTGCGCCGCGCGGTACGCCTCGTCCGCCACCTGACCGTCCGAGGTGCAGACGAGCGCCTTGACGCCCGCCGCCTTGAAGCGGTAATCGAAGTCGTGCTCCATCAGTAGGTTCGTCGCCGGGATGACGATCGCGCCGAGCTTGTGAAGCGCGAGGATGGCGAACCAGAACTGGTAGTGGCGCTTGAGCACCAGCATGACGCGGTCGCCGCGCTTAATGCCGAGGGACTTGAAGTAGTTCGCGGTCTTATTGGACATGCGCTTCATGTCATCAAACGTGAAGCGGCGCTCCTCGTGGTGCTTGGAGACCCACAGCATCGCGAGCTTATCCGGATTCTTCTCCGCGAGCTTATCGACAATATCGAACGCGAAGTTGAACTTTTCTTCGTTGGTAAATTCGATGGATTTCAGGATGCCGTTCTCATCCAGCTCCGTGTGGACGAACGGGCTGGAGACCGTCTCGCGCTCCGAACGCGCGAGCTTCGCCTTGACGATGCCCTCGAACTTGTCCTTTTCGGGCTTCATCTCCTCACCCGGACGCATGACGATCGCGTAGAACTCGCAGTCCTCGCCGCCGATGGCGATCATGCCGTGGGGCGTGCCGCTGTTGTAGTAGATCGTGTCGCCCGCCTCAAGCTCCTCGGTGTGGGAGCCGACCTGCACGCGCATTTTGCCCTTCACGATGATGTCGAGCTCCTGACCCTGATGCGTGGAGAGCTTGATGGCGACGTTCTGCTCCGCCTCATTGTACGGCATCGTGACGTAGAACGGCTCGGCGGTCTTCTGCTTGAAGAGCGGCGCGAGGTTCAGATATTTGAAGCCGTGGCGGCGCGTGATCGGCAGGCCCTCGCCGCGGCGGGACACCGTGTAGGTGGAAAGCGTCGGGCTCACGCCCTTGATCAGATCGGTCGGGTCAATGCCGAAGCGCTCCGCGCACTTGAAGATAAAGGTAAAGCTGAAGTCACTCTCGCCCAGCTCGTACTTTCTGTAATCCTCCACGGAGACGCCGGTACGCTGCGCCATTTCCTCCTCGGAAAGGCCCATGATCTCGCGCATGGTGCGAATGCGTTCCGCCACCTCCGCAAGCTGGGTTTTGAGGTCGGTCTTTTCGGTTACGGGTGTCTGTGTTTCGTTTGCCAAATTACTCATTCCTTTCCTGTATGGTCTCCAAAGGCGAAGCGGTCTTCCTGCGTCCAAAGTAAAAAAACTCCGTCTCAAATTGCTTTGAGACGGAGAAAATCCGCGGTACCACTCAAATTGCTCCTGAAATCAAGGAACCACTCTTCGGGCTCACACGAAGCCCTATGCACTGACGCAGCACGTCTCGGAAAGCGCCTACTCGCGTTAAAGCTTTGGGACTTTCAGCTCGGAAGGGATGGGCGTTCGGATTTCCTGTATCGGCTCGCAGCAGCCGCCGACTCTCTGAAACAGAAGAAGCCGTGCCGTCTTCGTCATCGCTTTTGGAATATCAACTTGTTACACCGAGTATGATACTCGCTTTTTTTCGCGTTGTCAACTGTTTTTTTCGGAAACCTTCCGAAATTTACCGGTGTGCCGCTTCCACGGCGTCCGCCGCCTTGTCCAGCCAATCGCCGTCAAACAGCTCGATGATGCCGCGGTCGCAGAGAGATGCGATCTGCGGATCGAGCGGGAGCTTGCCGAGAACCTTGAGGCCGTACTTCGCCGCAACCTCGTCGATGTGGCTCTCGCCGTACACCTTGAACGGCTCGCCGCAGCACGGGCACTTGACATAGCTGTAATTTTCGATCAGGCCGAGCACCGGGACATTCATCAGCTTCGCCATCTCCACCGCCTTCGAGACGATCATGGAGACGAGCTCCTGCGGAGAGGTCACGATGATGATACCGTCGAGCGGGAGGGACTGGAAGACCGTCAGCGGGGCGTCGCCGGTTCCCGGCGGGAGGTCGACGAACATGCAGTCGACTTCGTTCCAGATGACGTCGCTCCAGAACTGCTTGATGACACCCGCGATGACCGGACCGCGCCAGACGACCGGGGAGGTCTCGTCCTCGAGCAGCAGATTGATGCTCATGATCTCAATGCCGCTCTTTGTCTCGACCGGGAACAGGCCGTCCTCACAGCCCTGCGCCTTCTCGTGCACGCCGAAGCACTTCGGGATCGACGGGCCGGTGACGTCTGCGTCGAGAATCGCGGTCTTTAAGTCGCGGCGCTGCATCGTGACGGCGAGCATGGAGGTGACGAGGCTCTTGCCGACGCCGCCCTTGCCGCTCACCACGCCGATGACCTTCTTGACGTGGCTCATCTTATTCATAGGCGCAAGAAAGCTCTCCGGCTGCTGGCGGGAGGGGCAGTTCTCGCCGCAACTCGAGCAGTCATGCGTACAGTTTTCGCTCATACTTGACAACTTCTTTCTCACAAAATTTCGGACTCAAATCCACATAGACTATGATAGCCTCTCGCGGCGATTTTGTCAAGGCGTGCGGCGCACGAATCGAGACAGGTATAGTCTGCGCCGGAGCCGCGCACTTATGCGGGCCGAGCCCAGCGACACGGTGCGGCGGTTTATCGGGAACGTCCGGCGCGTACAGGAGGAACGCAACGGCGCGGCAGGCGGGCTGTAACGCCGTTTACTGCCTCTCCGTGCCGGAATAGTGCACGTGGGCGAGCTTCCAATCGCCGTCCTGCTTTTTATAGATCTGCGTCTCGAGTCCCTCGATGCTGTGCATCACGCATTTCAGCCGCACACATAAGGTCACCTCGGGCTTCATCGCCGGGAGTGTCAACACGAACCCCGTTGTGATTCGCCGGATTCTCGGACAGCTCAAAGAAGCCGGTCTGGTTCGGGTCGAGGCGGGCATCGGCGGTGCATCCCTCGCAAAGGCACCGGAAAACATCACGTTGCTGGACATCTTTAACGCCGTGGAGTGTGTGGAGGGATCCCTGTTTCACTTTCATGAAGCGCCGAATCCGCAGTGTCCGGTCGGGCGCAGCATCCATCCCGTGCTGGACAGCACGCTCGCGGACATTCAGCGCACGCTTGAGAACAGGCTTGCCCAGACCACGCTGCTCGACATGGAGAACAAAGTCCTATCCTCGGTGCAGGCGGAACAATAATCCCTCCGAAACAGACGGTGGCATCCGGTTTTCCCCGGATGCCACTTTTTCCTTTTGGCTTATTTTGCCTTGGCGTCTCTTTCCTTGTCGAGCTTGACATTGCGGAAATAGAGCATCATGTCGATTGTAATCTCGATGAAGTTCAGGCAATAGAACACCCAGCTCAGATAGAAGATCGGGCCGCTCTTGCCGAGCTCGAAGCACTGGATCGCCTTCATTGCGATGCCGGCGATATAGCCGAGCCAGATGAAGATCTCAAACTGCAGGCTTTTGCCCTTCGCGGTTCTGGACTTGACGGACTTATAGATAGAAAGCGGCCAGGAAAGACCGAACGCGAGAATCATGACGGTTTCCAGAATCTCGGTAAGCAATTCAAAAGTCATGGCTTTTTACTCCCTTAAACTAAAATTTCTTCACACATACGCAAACAAGAGGCGGAGCGATGTCCGCCTCTGCTGCGACTAAAATTACTTATGCTGGGCGAGGTAAGCCGCGCGGCCTTCCTCATAGAGGTTGTTGCCCTCGCTGTCGATGATGACGACGAGCGGCATGTCCTCGACGTACAGCTTGCGGAGCGCCTCTGCGCCGAGATCCTCATACGCGATGAGCTCTGCGCTCTTGATGCACTTCGCGAGCAGCGCGCCTGCGCCGCCGATGGCGCCGAAATAGACACCGCTGTACTTCTTCATGGCCTCAACGACCTCGGGCAGACGCGCGCCCTTGCCGATCATGCCTCTTGCGCCGACCGACATCATGGTGGGAGCATATGCGTCCATACGGCCGCTCGTGGTGGGGCCTGCGGAGCCGATGACCTGACCCGGCTTTGCCGGTGTCGGGCCTACGTAGTAGATCGTCGCGTCCGTCGGATCAAACGGGATCTTCTCGCCGCGCGCGAGCGCTTCGCACATTCTCTTGTGACCGGCGTCACGGGAGGTGTAGATCGTACCGGTGAGGTAAACGGTGTCGCCCGCGTGGAGCGTCTTGGCAAGCTCTGCGGTTAAGGGCAGTGTAATGTGCTTTTCCATTTTACAGCACCTCCGTCTTATGACGCGTTACATGGCAGTTGATGTTGACGGCACACGGCATACCGGCGATGTGCGTCGGCATGGTCTCGATGTTGAGGCCGATCGCCGTCGTCTTGCCGCCGAAGCCCTGCGGGCCGATGCCGAGCTGGTTGACCTTTTCGAGCATCTCCTTCTCGAGATCCGCATAGAACGGATCGGGATTCGAGGAATCGAGCGGGCGCATGAGCGCCTTCTTCGCGAGCAGCGCCGCCTTATCGAAGGTGCCGCCGATGCCGACGCCGACGACCATCGGCGGGCACGGGTTCGGGCCGGCCGTCTCCACGACCTCAAGGATGAAGTCCTTGATGCCCTGCAGACCGGCGGACGGCTTGAACATGCGGATCTGACTCATATTCTCACTGCCGAAGCCCTTCGGGCCGACGGTGATCTTGACCTGCTCGCCCGGAACGATCTCGGTGTAGAGCATGGCCGGGGTGTTGTCGCCGGTGTTACCGCGGCGAACCGGGTCCTTCACGACGGACTTTCTCAGATAGCCCTTGTCATAACCGCGGCGCACGCCTTCGTTGACGGCCTCCGTGAGGTCGCCGCCGACGAAATGCACGTCCTGACCGATCTCGAGGAATACGCAGGCCATGCCGGTATCCTGGCAGATCGGAACGCACTCGTTGTCCGCGATTTCAAAGTTTTCGATGATGTTGTCGAGAATGCCCTTGGCAATCTCGCCGTCCTCCGAGGCACGGCAGGTACGGATGGCGCACTTTACGTCCTCCGGCAGGTGCTCGTTCGCCGCGATGCACAGCTTCTCAACGATGTCTGTGATCTGGCTGACTTCAATTTCACGCATCGATTTTGCCTCCTATTTATCTCTCATGGCGAGCGTATTTGGGCAGGAGCAGCGGGGAAACATCCTCAGACTCGAGGCCCGCGTTCTTCAGCTCTTCCGCGTACTGCTCGATGTGCTCGAGCGTCATGGTGCCGAGCTCCACGTCCTTCGCGCGCGCAGCAGCAGCCTTGCCGGCGTTGCGGCCGAAGACGATGATGTCGAGCAGGGAGTTGCCCATCAGGCGGTTGCGACCGTGGATGCCGCCGACTGCCTCGCCCGCGACGAGCAGGTTGCTGATCGCCTTGGTGAAGCCGTCGCCGCCGATTTCGAGACCGCCGTTCTGATAGTGGAGCGTCGGGTAAACGAGGATCGGCTGCTTTCTCATATCGATGTCATAGTTCATGTACATGCGCAGCATAGCCGGGATGCGCTTCTCAATGGTGCCCTCGCCGCCGATCAACTCGATCATCGGCGTATCGAGCCACACACCGCTGCCCAGCGGCGTTGTGACGCCCTTATGCCGGTCGGTGCACTCGCGGATGATGGAAGCCGCCGCGACGTCACGCGTCTCGAGCGGATGCATGAACGCTTCGCCGTCCACGTTGACGAGCATCGCGCCGAGGGAGCGAACCTTCTCGGTGACGAGCGCGCCGAAGATCTGGGACGGATATGCAACGCCTGTCGGATGGTACTGAATCGTATCCTGATACAGGAGCGGAGCGCCTGCGCGGTAGCCGAGGATCAGGCCGTCCGCCGTTGCGCCGTAATGGTTGGAGGTCGGGAAGTTCTGGTAGTGGAGACGTCCTGCGCCGCCTGTCGCTATGATAACCGTCTTTGCGCGCGCCACGAGGTATTCGTCGGTTTCCATATTGAGGAGCACCGCACCGGCGACCTGACCCTTTTCGTCCTTAATCAGCTCCACTGCGGAGGTGAATTCGACGACCGGGATGCCGCGGTTGATGACCTCGTCGCGGAGCGTACGCATGATCTCTGCGCCGGAGTAGTCCTTGCAGGCGTGCATTCTCTTTCTGGAGGTGCCGCCGCCGTGGGTGGTGATCATGTTGCCCTCTGCGTCCTTATCGAACATGACGCCGAGCTCGTTCAGCCACTTGATCGCATCCGGCGCTTCCATGACGAGACGGCGGAGCAGCTCCGGACGGGCAGCGAAGTGACCGCCGCCGAACGCATCGAGGTAATGCTGAACCGGGGAGTCGTTTGGCTTATCGGCAGCCTGAATGCCACCCTCCGCCATCATCGTGTTCGCGTCGCCAATGCGCAGCTTTGTGACGATCATGACGTTCGCGCCGGCGTTGTCCGCCTCGATGGCTGCGGAAGCGCCCGCGCCGCCGCCGCCGATGACGAGCACGTCAACGTCGTAATCGATCTTATTGAGATCGACCGGATGGTTCAGCAGACGGCTGTTGGAATGGAGCAGATGGCCGAGCTCCTTCGGAACCTTCTGGCCCTTGTTCGGCCCGATCTTGATCGTATCGAAGCCGTCTTCTCTGTAATCAGGATGGTACGCCTTCAGAAGGGCGTCCTTTTCTTCTGCTGTCATGCGTCTGGGCTCCATACCCATACGCTCCTGTCTGGTTGCCTCCACCTTTGCGACAGAGGCAAGCATTTCCGGTGTAAACACGGCTTACCCTCCTTTATTTCTCAATCTCTCTGGTGTTGTAGAGTTCCTGCATTTCGGTGATCGGCTTCTGCATGATCTGCTCGATCAGCTCGTCGTACGCGCCCGCGTTGATCTCCTCGACGCGCTTCTTGAGGTGCTCGGTCTCCGGCGCGAGGTACTTGCCGGTGAGACGTCTTGCGAGCAGGCCGACCATCGGATGCGAGATGCCCGCCGGGCAGCGGACGGAGCAGCAGCCGCAGCTCACGCAGTCGAAGGATTCCTCCGCGCACTTCTCGAGCTCGCCGCGCTGTGCATACGCAATGTACTGCATGACGTTCAGGTTCTGCGTGCAGGCCTTTGTGCAGGCGTTGCAGCCGATGCAGCTGTAAATCTCCGGATAAAGCTCCATCATGATCTGCTGGTTCGGCTTGATCTCCTCGATGTTGTAGGTGCGCTTATCCGTCGGGAAGAAGGGGATGCTCGCAACGTACATGCCCTCCTGTACCTGTGTCTGGCAGGCCAGGCAGGTCTTGAGTTCGTTATCGCCCTTGATGCGGTAGATGGTCGCGCACGCGCCGCAGAAACCGTGGCGGCAGCCGCAGCCTCTCTTGAGCGTATAACCGGCATATTCCATGGCGGTCATAATCGTGAGATCTGCGGGGACGCTGTACTTCTTACCGAAAAAATATACATTTACCATGTTTTCCATGTAAAGCCAACCCCTTTCTTAATATTCGTTCGGCAGCTCGTCAATTTCGTCGCAGCGGAACACCGGACCGTCCTTGCAGACGTATTTGGAGCCGATGTTGCAGCGGCCGCACTTGCCGATGCCGCACTTCATGCGCAGCTCAAGCGTGGTGTAGACCTGCTCCTTCGAGAAGCCCATCTCAATGAGGCCCTGCAGGCAGAACTTGATCATGATCGGAGGTCCGCACAGCAGCGCCGTCTTGTTTGTATCGAAGCCGAGCTCCTTGAGGTACGCGGGAACGAAGCCGACATGGCCGTCCCAGCCCTCCTGCGGGCGGTCGATCGTGAGATGCACCTGAACGCCCTCGGTCTTCATCCAGACTTCCTGGATCTCCTTGAGCTGTACAAGGTCGTCCTTCGAGCGGGAGCCGTATACGATGTCGATGGTGCCGTAATCGCTGCGGTTATCGAGCACGTAGTTGATGACCGAGCGCAGCGGGGCGAGACCGATACCGCCGGCGATGAAGAGCAGGTTCTTGCCCTTGAGCTCCGTCTCGACCGGGAAGTGGTTGCCGTACGGGCCGCGGACGGTGATCTCGTCGCCGACCTCGAGGCTGTGCAGATAATCGGTCAGCATGCCGCACTTCTTGATGCTGAACTCCTGATATTCCTTGTTCGTCGGCGAAGAGGTGATGGAGAACATACCCTCGCTGATGCCCGGTGCGCAGAGCATCGCGCACTGGCCGGGCATGTGCTCGAAGAGCTTGCCGCCCTCGGGCGCATTCACGCGGAACGTCTTGACGTCCGGCGTTTCCTCGCGGATGTCGGTGATCACGCCGACCTGCGGGATGAGGACGTCCTTCACATAGTTGTCGTGGCAATGGCACGTACATTCACTCATTGATCGACTGCCTCCTTTTCAAAGGCTTTGATGACCTTTACAATATTCAGCGACGACGGGCACTTGTCCACGCAGCGGCCGCAGCCGACGCAGGAATACATGCCGTCATTGTTTGCCGGGAAGTAGACGAGCTTGTGCATGAAGCGCTGACGGAAGCGCTGCATCTGGCTCGTTCTGTTGTTGCCGTGCGCCATCATCGTGAAGTCCGAATACATGCAGGAGTCCCAGCAGCGGTAGCGCTGGACGCCGTGGCCGGTATCGTAATCCTTGATGTCGTAGCACTGGCAGGTCGGGCACACAAAGGTGCAGGTGCCACACGCGAGGCACGGCTTAAAGAGCTTCTCCCAAACCGGGGAGTTGAACTTCGCGTCGGTCGCGTTGCCGTCCCAGCCCTCGAGCGAGAGGTTCGTGTACGGCAGCTTTTCGACGATCGCGCGGATGTTGTCCTGCTCGTCGGAAACAGCCTTTTCATCGGCTTCATCCGCCGCTTCGAGCACACCGGAGACCGACTCGGTGAGGGCCTTGCCCTTTTCCGTGACCGGCTTCCAGTACAGCATCTCGCCGACCGCCCACATCACGACGTCCGCATCCGGCTCGGCGCAGTCCACGCCGAAGACCTTGCAGAAGCAGGTTTCCTCCGGCTCGTGGCAAGCCAGCGCCACGATGGTGCCGTGCTCGCGTCTCGCCGCATAGAACGTATCGATCGGCTCGGCGAGAAACACCTTATCGAGCACCTTGATGCCCTGGATGTCGCACGCCTTCATGCCGAACGCGACGAAGCGCTGCTCGCGGAGCGCCTCCGGCTGGATGGAGAGCTTTTTGTTTTCCTTTTTGACGGTATAGAGTGTCTCACTCTGCGGGAAGAACATGTCCTTCGGAGATTTGACCGTCTTGAGTGTATCGAGATCCGCCTCGGTGCCCTCGGTCCAGACCGCGAAATTCGTCTGGCCGCTGATGTTCACCGGCAGGTAAAGCTCCTGCTCCGCTGCGATCGCGCGCAGCAGCTCGGGCAGATTACGCTTTGCAATCTTGAACATGGCTTATCTCCTTCCCCCGGTGACACCCGGCTCGACGTCGCCGAACGTGAAGCTCGTCAGCGGGCCCTTGGACTCCGCATCGGCGCCGGCCTGATAATCGCCGTAAAATTCGTCTATATCCTTGATAAACTTGCGGTTGAACAGATGGAGCGGAATGCCCTGCGGACATACGCGGCTGCATTCGCCGCAGTCTGTGCAACGGCCCGCAACGTGGAACGCGCGGATGATGTGGAACATCTTCTCCTCGAAGGAATCCGCATTTGCCTTCTGCGCGCTGTCGAACTTTGTGCTGTCGAACACGCACTTGCGGCACGAGCACGCCGGGCAGACATTGCGGCAGGCGTTGCAGCGGATGCACTTACTGAGTTCCTTCTGGAAGTATGCGAACTTCTCCTCCGGCTTCATCGCTTCGATCTTCTCGACCTCCGCGAAACGGTCGGCGTCCTTTGTGTCCTTGCTCTCGCCGATCTCCTCGTCGAAGATCATGTGCTCCTTGCCCTTGCAGACGTGGCAGCGCTCGAGCATAGCGTCCTTGTACGCGACGGTCTTATCGCCGTACAGCGTGTTGACGGTCAGCGTCTCGGCGTCGCCCTCAATCTCTGCGCCGGAAATCGAAAGGATGCCCTTGATGCCCTGCGCCTTGATCTTCTCGACATCCAGCTTGCCTTTGCAGCCGACGCCGATGATGTATGCCTTCTCGCGGTCGACGCGGTTTTCCTTGATGAGCTGATTGAAGCTGTATGTATCGCACGGCTTCAGGAAAACGAGCGTTTTGCCCTCGAGCTTCGAGCCTTCGATCATATACTTGCTGAGGTTTGCACCGCAGAATCCGTCGTACACGAAATTCTTCTCGAGATCCTCCGCCGTCTCAAAATAGGAGGGCTCCGGATTATACGGCAGGTCGCCGATTCTCCAGCCGAGGACCCGGGCGACGGTGCCGTCCGCCAGCAGTTCTTTTGCACGGTTGATTATTTCCTGCATCTCAAATCCTCCAGTCTGACATTCTTGCCGAGCGAGGTGATCTTCGCCACGAACTCGTTCATGGTCTGGGAGAACTTCACGCCCTCAGCCGCGGAGACCCACTCGACGCGGGTGCGTCCGTGCTCCACGCCGATGTAGTCGAGCATGGAGAACAGCAGCGCCATTCTTCTTCTGGCGTAATAGTTGCCGGTGCTGTAATGGCAGTCGCCCGGGTGGCAGCCGCACATAATGACGCCGTCCGCGCCCTTTTCAAAGGCGCGCAGAATGAACATCGGGTTCACACGGCAGGAGCACGGCACGCGGATGATCTTGACGTCCGCCGGATAGGTCAGACGGCTGCTGCCCGCGAGATCCGCGCCGGCGTAGCTGCACCAGTTGCAGCAGAACGCCACGATCTTGGGTCTGAACTCTTCGTTTGCAGTTATCGACATATTGCATCCACCTCCGCAAGAATCTGTCTGTTCGAGAAGCCCTGCAGATCCATCGCGCCGGACGGGCAGGTGACGGTGCAGGCGCCGCAGCCCTGGCACAGCGCGTTGTTGACGACCGCTACGCGGCGCTCCTCACGGATGCCGTGGTCGTTGATGAGCTTCGTCTCATAGCTGATTGCGCCGTAGGGGCACACATTCGCGCACTGCGAGCAGCCATTGCAGAGGAGCTCGTCGGACTTCGCCGTGCACGGGTTCGTCATCAGCTTGTCCTTGGCGAGCAGGCCGATGGCCTTGACCGCCGCGGCGCCGGCCTGCGCGACCGTCTCCGGGATGTCCTTCGGACCCTGGCACACGCCGGAAAGGAACACGCCGGCTGTCGGGGACTCGACCGGGCGGAGCTTCGCATGCGCCTCGGTGAGGAAGTTATTCGTATCGATGCTGGCTGTGAGCATCGTTGCAATCTTTCTGACGGAGGGATCCGGCTCAATCGCCGTCGCGAGGACGACCATGTCCGCCTCCATGAGGATCTGCTTGTTGTCGATCAGATCGACGCCCTGCACGAGGAGCTGGCCGTTCGGCTGCGGGGCAACCTTGCCGACCTGGCCCTTGATGTAGTTGACGCCGTAATCCTCGACCGCGCGGCGGTAGAACTCATCGAAGTTCTTGCCCGGCGTACGGACGTCGATGTAGAAGACCGTCACGTTGACATCCGGGTACTTGTCGCGGATGAGCATCGCGTGCTTCGCGGTGTACATGCAGCAGATCTTCGAGCAGTAGCTCTTGCCGCGGTTATCGGAGCAGCGGCTGCCGACGCACTGGATGAACACCATGTTCTTCGGCGGCTTGCCGTCGGAGAGGCGCTCGAGGTGACCCTTCGTGGGGCCTGCGGCGTTCATGATGCGCTCGAGCTCGAGGGACGTGATGACGTCCTTGCTCTGGCTGTACGCGTACTCGTCGTACTTGTCGAGCTTAATGGTATCGAAGCCGGTCGCGACGACGATCGCGCCGTACTTCTCGGTGATGATCTCATCCTTCTGCGTGTAATCGATCGCACCCGCCTGGCAGACCTTCTCGCAAAGGCCGCACTTGCCGGTCTTGAACTTGATGCAGTGCTCGCGGTCGATGACCGGAACGTTCGGGATCGCCTGTGCGAACGGCGTGTAGATCGCGCTGCGGTTGTTGAGGCCGCGGTTGAATTCGCTCGGCGCCTTCTTCGAGGGGCACTTCTCCTGACATACGCCGCAGCCGGTGCACTTCGTCATATCGACGCTTCTCGCCTTCTTGCGGATATCGACGGTGAAATCGCCCACGAAGCCGGTGACCTTCTCGACCTCGCTGTATGTGTAAATGTTGATCTTCTCGTGTGCGGAAGCCTCCACCATCTTCGGTGTGAGGATACACGCGGAGCAGTCCAGCGTCGGGAACGTCTTATCGAGCTGGGACATTCTGCCGCCGATGCTCGGCGTCTTCTCGACGATATCGACCTCATAGCCCGCGTCGGCAATATCGAGCGCGGTCTGGATGCCGGCGATACCGCCGCCGATGACGAGCGCACGCTTTGTGACACGGCTCTCGCCCGCCTTGAGCGGCGCGTTGAGGTTGACCTTTGCGATCGCCGCTCTCGCGAGGATCACGGCCTTCTCGGTCGCCTCTTCAATATTCTTATGGATCCACGAGCAATGCTCGCGGATGTTCGCGATCTCGACCATGTACGGGTTGAGACCGGCCTTCTCGGCGGCCTTGCGGAAGGTCGCCTCGTGCATACGCGGGGAGCAGGAGCACACGACGACACCCGTCAGGTGCTTTTCATGGATCGCCGCAGCGATCTTCGCCTGTCCGACCTCGGAGCACATGTACTGGTAATCCTCTGCGTGCACGACGCCCGGCTCCAGACGTGCCATTTCCACAACTTTCTTGACATCGACTGTGGCTGCGATATTGCTGCCGCAATGGCAGACAAAAACTCCTATTCTTTGCACGCTATCACCTCCTGTATCTTCTGAACGCGCTGACTAAAAGCTGCTGCGGGAGCTCCGGATCCAGAAGCTCCGGAACCTCGTCCGGCGAGAGATATGTCTCGCCGCGCTGGCGCACCACGAGCTGGCGGGCCGCGTCGATCAGCTTGCCCGGCTTGACGTCTCTCGGGCAGCGCTCCACGCAGGCAAAGCAGGAGAGGCACTTCCAGAGCGACTCGGACTTCACGAGCGACTCGATATCCTCATGCAGCACATACGATACGAACTGGTGCGGCTTGATATCCATTTCGTTGAACGACGGGCAGGAAGCGGAGCACTTGCCGCACTTCATGCACTTATACGGATTGACACCGCTGATCTCGCGGATCATCTCCGCCTGTTTCTTTTCGCTCTTCACGCTTTTGCCGCCTCCTCCTTGACGCCGAGCGCCTCTGCGAGAAGCTCGGTGAAATAGTAAACCGGGATCTTGCCGCTGCCGCTCTTCTTAAGATTATACATGCAGAGCGGACATGCGGTGATCAGCATTTCTGCGCCGAGACCGGCCGCGCTGTCCATGACGGTAGTGCTCATGCGCTTCGTCATGTCCTTCTCCTTGAGGGAGATGTAGCCGCCGCAGCACTCGTTGCGGTACGGATAAACAACCGGCGTGGCGCCGATGGCGCGGATGAAATCCTCGATGATCGTGGGATTCTCCGGGTTGTCAAACTCCAGCAGTCCGCTGGGTCTCAGCAGCAGGCAGCCGTAATAGGCGCCGATCTTTCTGCCCGTTAAGGGGTTCACAACCTTCTTCTTCAGTTCATCGAAGCCGACGCGGTCGCGGAGCACTTCGAGGAAGTGGAGAACGGTCGTCTCGCCCGCATAGGGCTCGTCGAGCTGCATGTAGTTGTTTGCTCTGGTTCGGATGTCCTCCACGTTCTTCATGTCATCGTTGACGCGTTTGATGACATGATGACAGGCGGAGCAGAGTGTTACGAGATCCTGTCCCTTTTCCTTCGCCTCGTTCAAGGCGCGGACAGAGGACAGCTTCGTCGCAATCTCGTCCGATCCGAGAGGATAAACGCCGCCGCAGCACTGCCAGTTTTCGATCTCTTCCAATTCAAATCCAAGCGCCCTTGCAGAGGCTCTGGCATAGGCGTCAAGATCCTTTGCCTTCGTCTTCAAGGTGCATCCCGGATAATAGCTGTACTTCATAGCTACTCGTGTCATCCTTTCTATAAAATAATTTTGATTTGGCTTGCATGTCCCGGCCGAGCCGCCGCGATGCAGCGCGCGGACTCAACCCAATAAATTTTATCATATCGATATTCTTTTATCAAGCGTTTTCGCGATTTTTCCGGATGAAAATATAGGTTTTTCAGGAAAGGAAAAAACGCAGAAAACGCGGCGGACATTCCGTCCACCGCGCTTTTCCGCCTTATTCTTCTGTTTTTGTATCTTGCACACTGCACACCGGCAGCTCAAACCAGAAGGTGCTGCCCTGCCCGACCTCGCTCGCGACGCCGTAGCGTCCACCGTGCAGATCAAGAATATTTTTCACAATGGAAAGCCCCAGCCCCGTACCGACCTGCGCGCGGCGGTGCTCCTTGTCCACCTTGTAGTAGCGGTCCCAGATATACGGGAGCTTATCCGCCGGGATGCCCTCGCCCGTATCCCGGATCTCGATGCGTACGAGGCCGTTTTCTACGGTCTGCCGCAGCGACACGGTCTTATCCGCGCCGGCATAGTTGATTGCATTGTTCACGAGATTGTAGATAACCTGCGAGATTTTGAGCCGGTCCGCGTGGACGTACACATCACGATCATACAAAAACGGGAAGCTGTAATCCGCGAGCTTGTCGTAGCGGTGCAGCGTCTCGCGCACATCGGCTGTGAGGTTAAAATCCTCCTGCGACAGCGTCAGCACGCCCGCCTGCAGCTTGGAGAGGTCGAGCAGGTCGTTGACAAGCCCCGCGAGGCGGTTGGCCTCGTCGATGATGACCTGCACATTTTCCGGCGTGTTCTCGCCCGGAATGTCGCGCATAACCTCCGCATAGCCCGAGATCATGGTGAGCGGCGTGCGCAGGTCGTGCGAGACGTTCGCGATCAGCTCGCGGCGCAGATCCTCGGCCTTCGAGAGCTCCCCCGCCGCGTAGTTCAGCGTGGCGGCAAGCTCCGAGACCTCCCGCGCGCCCTGCTCCGGGAACCGGATATCATACGTACCCGCGGCGAGCTGCTTGGCCGAAGCGTTGATCCGCTCGATCGGCCCCGAGAGTCGCGAGGCGATGAACAGCGCCAGCACGAATGAGAGCGCGATCATGACGCCCGTGAGGCACCAGAGCTGCACCTTCAGCGTCTCCACCGTGGAATCGACAGGCACCACGCTGCTGGAAAGCAGCACAAGATACTCGCCGCCATCCAGAAGCGTGACCGTCCGCGCAAAGATAATGCTCAGGCTTTTCTCGGCCGCGCCGGAGGAATCCACGATGTTGTCCTCCAACACGCTGCCGCCCGCCGCCTTGACCTCAAGGAACAGACGCCGGCAGTCCCAGATGCCAAAGCGCTCCAGCACGCCGCCGCGCGCATTCGGGGATACGGAGATGTTCGTCCCGTTTTTGTCCGCGACCAGAACGGATACGCCTGTGGTGCGCGTGATCTGGATAAAATCGTCCATCGACGCGCCGTCGTCGAGCATATTGACGACGCGTTCCGAAATGGTGCGGATCTCGCTGACCTTGATCGCCTTATAAAACAGATTGAGCAGGGAAATCTGAAAAATCCACAGCAGCGCAACAATCACGGCCGTGAACAGCACGAAGCCCAGCATGACCTGCGTGCGGATACCGGGCCTGCGCAGCTTGTGTTTTGCCTTCTCCATACCGCGCCTCAGCCTCTCGTCTCAAAGCGGTAGCCGACGCCGCGCAGCGTCACGATAAATTTGCTGTACGGGCCGAGACTGCGGCGCAGCAGCTTGATGTGCGTATCGAGCGTGCGGTCGTCGCCGTAGAAATCGTAACCCCAGACATTCGTGATCAGCTGTTCGCGGGTCAGCGCGATGTTGCGGTTGTTGACCATGTAAAAGAGCAGGTCATACTCCTTCGGAGAAAGATCGACGCGGTTCCCGTCCACCGTGACGACGCGCCCGGTGAAATCGACCATAAGGCCCTCCGCCGTGAAGCGGTCATGCTCCGGCGCCGCGCGGCGGACACGGTTCATGACGGCGTTGACGCGCAGCATCAGCTCTTTGGGCGAGAAGGGCTTGACGACGTAATCATCCACGCCGAGCTCAAAGCCGTGGATCTTATCGTATTCCTCGCCGCGCGCGGAGAGCATGATTACGGCCGGAGAGGCGATCCGCCGGATCTCCGCCACCGCAGAAAAGCCGTCCAGCTCCGGCATCATCACGTCCATGATGACCATATCAAATGCATCGGGCGTACGGCGGAAGCACTCGACGGCCTCCATGCCGTTCTCCGCCTCCGTCACCTGATGCCCTTCAAATTCGGCGTATTTCCGGATTAAGAGCCGGATTTTCGCCTCGTCGTCCACAACCAGAATCCTGTACATACCCGTTTCCTCCCCATGCTGTTTTGCTGTGCCCATTATAGCGCACAAATGTGAAAAATGCGTGAAGACCGACCGAAAAGTTGCCGCCGGTACCGTTGTATGTATGTAAAAACTGCACAAAAACGATCGAAACATTTCTGATGTTTCGCTGATTTCATCATCCCGCCGCAAAAAAATTTTCCCCAGCTGTTGACATTCACCGGAGTTTGGAGTAGGATAATTATAGAAAATTCGCATAAACTTTTGCTCAATTCGCAAATACTTTCGCGTGTTTTCAACAATTCCCACCAAAGCGCACACGTTTGGCAAAAAAAGACGAGGAGGAGCGTATATGTTACCGATCATTACAATTGCGCGCCAGTACGGCAGCGGCGGCCACGAAGTCGGCGAACGTCTGGCTGAAAAACTGAACATCCCCCTTCTCGACAAGCAGCTGATTGCCATGGCCGCAAAGCAGAGCGGCTTGAGCGAGGAGGTTTTTGAGAAGGCGGACGAAAAGGCTGGAAACAGCCTGCTGTATTCGATGGTGATGGGAAATTACACCTTCGGCAGCCGCATTACAGGCATCAACGAGATGCCGATCAACGACAAGCTGTTTATTCTGCAGAGCGACCTCATCAAGAGCGCCGCTGACAAAGGGCCGTGCGTCGTCATCGGGCGCTGCGGCGATTACATTCTGCGCGACTACAAGAACGTGTTCCGCGTCTTCATCCATGCGAATAAGGAAGCGCGCATTGAGCGCATTCTGCGCAAGGGCCTTTGCGAGGAGAAGAAGGTCTCTGACTTCATCGCGAAGCGCGACAAGCAGCGCGCAAACTACTACAATTTCTATTCCAACAAGCGCTGGGACGATCTCTCGAACTACCACCTGACGATCGATTCCTCCGAGTTCGAGATCGATGATATTGTCGATATTATCATCTCCGCCATCGGGCGCGTCAAGGCGTAAAGCCGCATCACACAGAGTTTATCTACCTTTTATATTTTTCATTTTTTATCCCTTCAGGAAAAGAGGCGTACCGCAAGGCGCGCCTCTTTTCCTATACCTCGGGCAGCGCGGTCTGCACCGGGGCGACGGTGAGCAGGTGGATGATCTCGAGTCCGGCGGCGCGGGCACGGCGCACGGTGTAGCCGGTGCCGCTGCGCGGATTCTGGAGATAGCAGACGCAGACCGACGCGGCGTCAACGAGCGCGTCGTTGCGGCGGCGCATACAGTCCTTCTCAAACACGTCGCAGATGCAGCGCATAGAGTCTGCGGCGTGCAGGATTTCCTCGTAGCGCAGGCGATCGGCGGTCGTCCATCCCCGGCACTGGTCGCGACAGGGCAGAATCAGATGCAGGCGCACGGGCAGCGTTTCCCGCACACGGAGCACCGCCTCGGCCGCGAGCGTATCGAAGCCCCGCGCACCGCCGGCATAGAAATCCATAACGCCACGCGCTGCGAGCGCGCGCACCTGTGCTTCCAGCGCCGCGCGGAGCGGCTCACGGTCCTCCGCCGCGATGACCCGGTGTCCTGTAAAGCAGCATCCCTTTTGCATCCTGATCTCCCCTTTCCTGCCTGTATTTTACCGTTTTTTTGCCGCCGTGTAAAGTGGACATTCCCGGGAACCTGTGCTAAAATAGCCAGTAAGAAAGGACGGACGTGCCTATGAAAGCAAAACCGGTCAAAAACACCCTTTGGAATATGCCTGAGCGGAAAGCGAAGCGGCTCGCCCTCGCGATGGGCGGCGTGCTGCTCGTTCTGATCCTGCTCATCGCGCTGTTCCCGCTGCTCGACAGAACGGCGGAGAAATACGAGGTCACGACGTACGCGATGGGCAGCTATGTGCAGCAGACCGTCTACGGCGACGCGCGCGAGGCGGCCGCCGTGCAGGCCGCAGACGCGGTGCAGGCGCTCGAAAACAAGATTTCGTGGCGCGTGGCGGGCAGCGACATCCAGAAGCTCAACGACAACGCGGGTAAGGACTGGACGGCACTCAGCGCGGAGACGCTCGAAATCCTCAAAATCGCGCAGGACGTCGCCGAAAAGAGCGGCGGCGCGTTTGACGTCACAATTGCGCCCGTTTCCCGGCTCTGGGACTTCGACGACGAGCGCAACGAGGTGCCTGCAGACGATAAAATTCAGGCGCTGCTGCCCTATGTGGACTACACCGGCCTGCGGCTCGACACGGACGAAAAGAGCGCCTCGCTCAAAAATCTGAACACCGCCGTCGATCTCGGCGCAGTCGGCAAGGGCGCGGCGTGCGACGCGGCGGTCAGGGTTTACGCGGAGACCGGCGTGCAGGCGGCGATCGTTTCGGTCGGCGGCAGCGTCGGCACATACGGCACAAAAGCCGGCGGCGCGAAGTGGAACATCGCCGTGCGCGACCCGAACGGCGACGGCACGCTCGGCTCCGTCTCGATTGCGTCCGGTTTTCTCTCCACCTCGGGCAGCTACGAAAAATGCTTCACGCTCGACGGCAAAACGTACCACCATCTGCTCAACCCCGAGACCGGCTATCCGGCCGAGACGGGGCTTGTCTCCGTGACGGTGCTGAGCGACAGCGGCGCGCGCGCCGACGCGCTCTCCACCGCGTGCTTCGTGCTAGGGATGGAAAAGGGCGCGGCGCTGCTCGCACAATACGGCGCAGAAGGCATCTTCATCGATGAGAACGGCGTCGTCACCGTGACAGGCGGCTGGAAGGACGATTTCACCCTCACCGCCGAAGGCTACACGCTGGCGGACTAAACAATAAATCCAAGGAGGCGTTTTTATGAAGAGATTATTCTCTCTATTCGCCCTGCTGCTCAGCGTTCTGATGCTGTTCAGCGGCTGTTCAACCATTTCCGTGCTTTTGCCGGCAGACCCTTCCCCTTCGCCCACGGCAGTGCCAACTGCAACACCTACTGCGGAGCCGACCGCAACGCCTACCGCAGAACCGACGCCATCGCCCACACCGGAAACTACGGCTACCCCGGAGCCGGCAGAGAATCTGACCGGCTGCACATGGATCGCATATCATGAATCCGTCAGCGGCGAATTCTTCGTCTTCGAATTAAATTTCCATAAAGACGGCACCATGGACTATATGTCCGGCTGGTACCGAAGCGAAATCGCCTATTATGGCACAGGCACATACAGCGCAGACGCAAAAAACCTCGAATACAGCCTTACGGCGGACGGCTATTCGCCCGCGTCTCTCAGCGGCAGCGTTGGGTATACACGCGCAGACAACACGCTGACCCTTACTCTGGATTCCGGTGACGCACTCACCTATATTTTGAAAAGTGAACCGCTCGTTTTCGCGGTTAAAGGTTCGGCGCAGGACATTCCGCCGGAACTCTAAGCATGGAAAAGCGGAAATTTACGATGCGGGAGGCGCTCTGGCTGCTCGCGCTGCTGATTCTCGCCGCAGGGATTTACCTGTGGAGTCTGTTGCAGCCCGCAGGGAGCACGGCGGTCATCGAGCAGAACGGCGCGGAGCTTTACCGTGTGACGCTTTCCTCGCTGTCAGAGCCGGAGCAGCTGGAAGTGAACGGCACGGTGATTGAGCTGAGCCGCGCGGGGGCGCGATTCGTCTCGAGTCCCTGCCCCGATCAGGTCTGCGTGGAAATGGGACTGCTCACGCGGGCGGGAGAAACGGCGGTCTGTCTGCCGCAGCGCGTGAGCGTGCGGATCGCCGGGGGCGCGGGCGCGGATTCCGTCACCGGATAAGGAGGACACGATGCAAGGCAAAGCCAAACGAATCGCTCTTTGCGGGCTGCTCGGCGCGCTGGCGTTGGCGCTCTCGTTTCTCGAGGGCCTGCTGCCGCCGCTGCCCGGCCTGCCGCCCGGCGCAAAGCCGGGGCTTTCCAATATCGTCACGATGTTCGCGGCGGGTTCGCTCGGCCTGCCGTATGCGCTGGCAGTTGCCATTTTGAAGGGCGGCTTCGCGTTTCTGACGCGCGGCGTGACCGCCGGGCTGATGAGCCTTTCCGGCGGCGTGCTGAGCACGCTCGCGATGTGGGCCGTCTGGAAAAAGACGCGCTTCTCTCTGCTTTTCACAGGCGTGTGCGGCGCGCTGGCGCACAACGCCGCACAGCTTTCGGTCGCGCTGCTGCTGACCGGCCCGGCGGCGCTGTTCTACACGCCCGCGCTGCTGCTTTTTTCCGTCGTGTTCGGGATCTGCTCAGGGCTTGCGCTGCGGCTCGTGCTGCCGGCGCTCACAAAGCTCGGAACGTTCATCCAATAGCAAAAGCTCCGCCGCACCACACCGGATGCAGCGGAGCTTTTCGTATCAGGATTTTTTCTTGTTTCCCGCGCGGGTTCGGTCGATCAACGGGATCGGATTTGGTTTGCGCTCTAGTAAATCAGAAAGATCGCATTCCAAAGCCTCGCAGATCAAATCCAACTGTTCCAGACTAACGCGCACGCACAATTCATTATACATATCATTGATGGTATTCGGTCGAATACCTGTCATACGAGCCAATTCTGCTTGCGTTATCCTTTTTTCTCCTAATAATCGCGAGAGCTTGATGCGAATCATAATACAACACCTCACGCGATATATTTTAACAATTCTTGTTGATTTAATCCTAAATTTGTTATATAATATCGTTTATTGATATAATACAGCAAAAGGAGTGAAAAAATGACATTGGGAGAAAAACTGCGGTTTTACCGCACGGCAGAGCGCTACACACAGGGCACCATCGCAGAGATGCTCGGTATGGAGCGCAGCACATACACGTACTACGAAACGGACAAAACACAGCCGAGCATTCAAAACCTGCTGCGTCTTGCCCGGCTCTACGGCGTATCGGTGGAAGCGCTGGCCAGCGAGGAATATGTCCCGCTGGGCGCTGAGGAATTTTTGGACAGCCATGAGAAACGGACGCGCGACCGGCAGGACGGCCTGCACGACGTTTCCGACTATCATCAGAGAAACGTGTGCCAAAAGAACGAAAAGGAGAAGGACAAAAAATGAGGATCGCCGTGATGGGCGGTCCTCGTTTGATTTTGTCGATAACGGTCGAAACCGTGCGGAATCAGGCCTGCTGCTCCATATTCTCCCGCGCGACGGCGAGCATCAGCTTGATGCGGTTTTCCTGGTTGACTTTCGTCGCGCCGGGATCGTAGTCAATCGGCACGATGTTGGACTTCGGGTAAAGATTTTTCAGGCTGCGGATCATGCCCTTGCCGACGATGTGGTTCGGCAGGCAGCCAAACGGCTGCGCGCAGATGATGTTCGGGTAGCCGCTCTCGATCAGCTCCATCATCTCGGCGGTCAGAAGCCAGCCCTCGCCCATCTTGCAGCCGTAGCCGATAACGCCGGTGATGAGCTTCTTGAGGTGGGCATAAGCGGACGGCACCGTGAAGCGGTTCGTGACCGTATTCGCATGCTCAACCGCGCGGATCACGTGGCTCTCCACGCCGACGAGGTAATCGAAGAGGATCTTGACGACCTCAAACTTTGCGCGGCTGCCGCCGAACAGCTTGATGTCCTCCATGCGGTTGTCCACCTTGAAGAGCATGAAGCCGAGCAGCCCGGGCACCATTGTCTCGCAGCCCTGGCTGAACAGGAACTCCTCGAGGTCGTTGTTGCCGATCGGTGAATATTTGACGTAGATTTCGCCGACGACGCCGACGCGCACTTTTTTCTCGCCTGTGACCGGCACGCGCGCGAAGTCCTCCGCGATCTGCGGCAGCAGGCGCTCCATCTCCTTGGCGGAATAGCCCTTTTCCTCGGCGAACAGCTCCGTGAGCCGCTCGGTCCAGCTGTCGACGAGCGCGCGGCTCGCGCCCGCCTCCTGCTCGTAGGGGCGGGTCTGGTTGTGCAGGAGCATCAGAAGGTCGCCGTACGCGAGCACGCCGAGCGCCTTGCGGATCATCGGCAGTGTCAGCTTGAAGCCGCTGTTTTTTTCGAGGCCGGACATGTTGAGCGAAATGACCGGGATATGCGAAAGGCCGTCCTTTTCGAGCGCCTTGCGCAGCAGGTGGATGTAGTTCGAGGCGCGGCAGCCGCCGCCCGTCTGCGTGATGATGAGCGCCGTCTTGTTGAGGTCGTACTTGCCGCTGTGCAGCGCGTCCATCATCTGGCCGATCGTCAAAAGCGCCGGGTAGCACGTATCGTTGTGGACGTATTTGAGACCCTCGTCGACGATCTGCCGACCGCGCGTCTGGAGGATCTCGACATGGTAGCCGTACGATTCAAACAGGTTTTCAAAGAGCTTGAAGTGGATGGGCGCCATGTTCGGCGCAAGGATCGTGTAATCCTTTTTCATTTCCTTCGTGAATTCGACACGATTTGCGGTTTCCATAACGGCGCCTCCTTAGAGCAGATCGAGTGCGGCAAACAGGCTGCGCAGACGGATGCGCACCGCACCGAGGTTTGTGATTTCATCGATTTTGAGTTGCGTGTAAATTCTGCCGCCGCGGTGCAGGATCGCGCGCACCTCGTCGGTCGTGATCGCGTCGACGCCGCAGCCGAAGGAGACGAGCTGGATCAGGTTCAGGCGCTTGTCGTCGCGGTCGGCAACGTATTTCGCCGCCGCGTACAGGCGCGAGTGGTATGTCCACTGGTTCAAAACCGTCGTCGGGAATTTTTCCACCTTGTTTGAGACGGCGTCCTCGGTGACGAGCACCGCGCCGCAGTCGCAGATGAGGCCGTCGATGCCGTGGTTGATCTCCGGATCGACGTGGTACGGTCTGCCCGAAAGCACGATGACCGGCTTGTTCTGCGCCTCGGCGATCTTGAGGAATTTATCGCCGATGGCGCGGATCGCGCGCATGTAGAGGTCATACTCCGCGTACGCCGCGTCGGACGCCTTTTTGACGTCCTGCTTCGTAAAGTCGCCTTTCAGATGGCGGCGCAGGATCTCGTACATCTTGCCGGGAAAATCGCGGCGGCGGTGCAGGCCGACGTAATCGCCGATGAAGATGGTTTCCTTCAGCTTCGGGATGTTCGAGGAAATGACCTCCGGGTAGTACGCGACGACCGGGCAGTTGTAGTGGTTGTCGCCGAGGTTCTCGTCGAGGTTATACGTCATGCAGGGGTAGAAGATCGCGTCCACGCCCGCGTCGAGCAGGGCCTCCACGTGGCCGTGCATCAGCTTCGCCGGGAAGCACGCCGTATCGGACGGGATCGTGTGCTGGCCCTTGAGGTAAAGCTGGCGGTTTGACGCCGGGGAGGTCATCACGTCGTAGCCAAGCGTCGTAAAGAACTTATACCAGAACGGCAGCAGCTCGTACATGTTGAGGCCCATCGGGATGCCGATGATGGGCTTGCCGGTATTTTTATATGTATAACGTGCGAGGAGCTTGCGCTTTTCCTCGAACATGTTGTATTTCGTCTCGCTGGACTTCACGCCCGTGACCGGCTTTTCGCAGCGGTTGCCGCTGATGAACTTGCGGCCGCCGGAGAAGGTGTTCACCGTCAGCTTGCAGTTATTCGAGCAGCCGCGGCAGGTGATGGCCTTGACGCTGTGCGTGAAGACTTCCAGCGCATCCTTCGGCAGAAGCGTGGACTGCGGCAGCTCGCCGCCCTTTGCGCACGCCTTTTCACGCGCATAAAGCGCCGCGCCGTACGCGCCCATCAAGCCCGCGATGGTCGGGCGGATGACGTCGTGCCCGATCTCCTGCTCAAACGCGCGGAGCACCGCGTCGTTCAGAAATGTGCCGCCCTGCACGACGATCTCCTGGCCGATCGCCTTGGAATCGACCGCGCGGATCACCTTGTACAGCGCATTCTTGACGACGCTGATCGAAAGGCCAGCCGAGATGTTCTCGACGCTTGCGCCGTCCTTCTGCGCCTGCTTGACCGAGGAATTCATGAAGACCGTGCAGCGCGAGCCGAGGTCCACCGGGCGGTCGGCAAAGAGGCCGAGCTCCGCGAAATCCTCAATCGAATAGCCGAGCGCGCCGGCGAAGGTCTGCAGGAACGAGCCGCAGCCCGAGGAGCACGCTTCGTTAAGGAAAATATCGTCGATGACGCCGTTGCCGATCTTGAAGCACTTGATGTCCTGTCCGCCGATGTCGATGATGAAATCGACCTTCGGGTTGAACGCGCGCGCGGCGTAGAAATGCGCCATGGTCTCGACGATGCCGTAATCGACCGAGAACGCGTTCTTGATGATGTCCTCGCCGTAACCCGTCGCGGCGCAGGCGCAGATCTTCGCCTGCGGGAAGCGCGTATAGACCTCCAGCAGGAACTCACGCATCAGCGGGACGGGATTGCCGCTGTTCGACATATACCGCGAGCAGACGATGCTGCCCTCTTTGTCCGTCACGACGGCCTTGACCGTTGTGGAGCCGGCGTCGATGCCGATGAAAACCGGCTCGCCGTCCTCGAGCGTGTCGCGCACCCGGACACCCGCGCCGTTGTGGCGCTTCGTGAACGCGTCGTACTCCGCCTTGTCCTTGAAGAGCGGCGGGCAGGCGCGGTATTCCTCCTTCGCCGTATAGTGGGCGATAGCGTTGATATGCATTTTGAGCGGCTTTTTCTCGCCGTCCGCCGCAAACGCCGCGCCGAGCGCGACGAAATACAGCGAATTTTCCGGGCATACGCCGGTGATGCCGAGCGTGTCGTCGAACGCGGCGCGCAGCTCGGAGAGGAAGGTCATCGGGCCGCCGAGGTAGACGACCTTGCCCGCGATCTCGCGGCCCTGTGCGAGACCCGCGACCGTCTGGTTGACGACGGCGTACAGGATGCTCGCGGCGACGTCCTTCTTCTGCGCGCCCTGATTCAGAAGCGGCTGGATATCGCTCTTGGCGAACACACCGCAGCGGGACGCGATCGTGTAAATCTTCTCGTGCTCCTTCGAGAGCGTGTTGAGCTCATCGGGCGTGATGTTGAGCAGCGTCGCCATCTGGTCGATGAACGCGCCGGTGCCGCCCGCGCAGGAGCCGTTCATGCGCACCTCGAGACCCGCGGCATTGTTTCCGTCCGTCAAAAACAGAATCTTCGCATCCTCGCCGCCCAGCTCGATGACGGCGTCCGTGCCGGGCACAAGACGGTTGACCGCGATGCGCGTGGCGTAGACCTCCTGCACAAACGGGATGCCGCTGCGCTCCGCAAGACCCATGCCCGCCGAGCCGGAGATGCTCAGGAGCACCTGCTCATCCGGGAACAGCGCCTCCACCTCGCGCAGCATCTCGACCGATTTCTCGACGATGCGCGACAGATGCCGTTCGTATTTCTTAAACAGTATTTCGTTTTGGTCATTCAGGACGACGCATTTCAGCGTTGTCGAGCCGACATCCAGACCGATTCTCATCGTGTGTCCCTTCCCTTTCCGCCCACATCACCGGGCTCTCTCCTTAATCCGCAAAGCGCTCCAATTCAGAAAACTTATATTATTTTAACACACACCGCCGAACAATTCAATATGCCGCGGCATGGGGAAATTGTAAACATTTCTTTATCCGGGCGCACATATACTGCCATGAAACCGAGAAAGGACGGGGTTGCATGGTCAAAAAATATTTTCCGGGCGCAAACACGGGACGGGGCTTTCAGGGGCGCTTTCGGGGCATTGTGCCGCCGTGGGAGGCGCCGCATTACACGTATATCTTAAAGGGCGGGCCGGGCGTCGGCAAAAACACGCTGATGAAAAAGGTCTCGTGCCTTGCGCGCGCGAACGGACTCGAAACGGAGGAATTCCGCTGCGCGAGCGATCCGGAGAGCCTCGACGCGGTGCGCATCCCGCAGCGGGGGATCGTCCTGCTCGACGGCACCGCACCGCACACGCTCGACCCCACTGTGCCGGGCATTGAGGCGGAGATCGTAAACCTCGGGCATTTTCTGCACCGCGAAGCGTTCGCCCGGCGGCGCGGCGAGCTCATGCTCCTGTTCGAGGAAAACCGCGCGCATTACCGGGCGGCGTACGCGTGTCTGGAGGCGGCGGGCGCGCTGCGGCGCGCGGCAGTGGAGGACGCCGCAAATTCCGCCGATCTGCCGATGATCCGCGCGTTCCTGCGCGAGGGCTTCCCGCTCTCCGCGCCCGGCGCGCAGCGCACGCTGTTCCTCTGCTCCCCCACGCCCGCCGGGGTCATCGATTTCCGTGAGACGCTCGGCGTGGAGAACACGGTGTTCCTGCCGGGCATCCTTGGCGCGGTCTTTCTGCGCGAAGCCGTGCTGCTCGCGCGCGGCACGAAAGCGGAGGTTTTCCTCGATTTTCTCACGCCGGATCTGCCGCAGTATCTGTATCTGCCGGACAGCGGCACGATGCTCTGCGCCGTGGACGACGCGCACAGCACGCTGAATGAATTCCTGCTCAGCCCGCTCTCCGATTTCATCCCGCCCGCACTGCACGAGGCCGATGTGCTGACGGCGCACGCGGTGGAGGAGCTGCGCCTGTGCAAGCGCACGCACGACGCCATCGAAGCGCTGTACCGCCCTTTCGTCGACTATGACCGCGTCGACCGCGAAACCGAAGCCCTGCTCGAAAAGCTCGCGCTGTAACGCGAAAGCCCTTGACATTGAGCGGCGGACATGATAATATGAAGTTGGCTTCACAAGAAGTTTACTTCATGTTTTGAGGAGGGACTATGAAAACAAAGGTCAAAGAATTGCGAACCGCCGCTAAATTGACGCAACAGCAGTTGGCAGATTTGGTTCATGTCTCTTCACGCACCATCATTTCCATTGAGAAAGAGCAGTATAGTCCATCGCTGATGCTCGCATACAGAATGGCGGAAATTTTCGGGGTAAGCGTAGAGGAGCTTTGTTGTTTAAAAGAAAACCGTGAACGGGAGGACAGAGAATATGAAAACCTTTAAGCCGCTTTCTTTTTCCGACAAAATCAGGTGGCGCAACCGTGCGCTGGGGTGCTTGCTCGTTTTGATGCTGATTTATATGGTCATCATCGGCGAGATGGGTCTGGGAGATTCACGCGTGATGACCACATTAGCCGACAATGTCAGCCGCATCATCTTTTTCGGCGGCATGATCTGGGTTATATATAAAATTGTCCGGAACAGAAAGCTTTTGAAAGACCGACAGCTTTTGAAGGAACAAATGCAAGATGAATTCGACGAGCGAAACCGCTACCTGCACGATAAAAGCGGCGGCATCGTTTGGGATGTTCTGTTTGTGTGTCTGCTGTTCGTTACCCTGACAACTTCTCTGGTCAATATGCCGGCATTCTACACTTCCCTCGCGATCTTAACGATTTGCGTCATCCTAAAGCTCGTCGTATATTTCCTGTACAAAGGAACGGAATGAGTGCGCAAAAACCCTCCGCAGAATCACCGGCGGAGGGTTTTGTGTGTCAGGATATGTTGTACTGCTTGGCGAGGGCTTCGCGGATGGTGCCGAAGAGCCTCACGGGCTGCGGGTGATCGGGGTGGGGCGCGATGCACTTTTCCATCCAAACCATGTCGTACCAGCGGCCAAATTTATAGCCGCACTTGTGGAACTGCCCGACGAGCCGGTAGCCGAGATGCGCGTGAAAATCGGCGCTGTTTTTGGTGAGGTACGCGTCCTCCTCCACGGGGTAGCCGATGCAGGCGTTCAGGTTGGTGATGTTCTGCAGCGCGAGGGCTTGCTCGAGCGCCGTGTACAGCTCCCGGCCGAGGCCCTGACGGTGCGCGTCCTTCGCGATGTAGATGGTCGTTTCCACGGCCCAGTCGTATGCGCGGCGTTCCTTGAACGGCCCGGCGTACGCATAGCCGACGATCTCGCCGCCGCACTCCGAGACGAGGTACGGGTACCGGCTGAGCGTGCGGCGGATGCGGCCCCGGAATTCCTCCACAGACGGCACCTCGTATTCAAAGGTGATCGCCGTGTGCTCCACATAATACGCGTAGATTCCGAGCAAAGCCTCCGCATCGTTTTCCGTCGCTGTCCGGATCATTTCTGCCGCCTCGTTTTCGTTCGTTTAAGCGCAGTATAGCACGGCGGCGCGAAAAAAGCAACCGCTGTCAGTCGATGAGCTTTGCGCGGCGCAGCGCAACGACGATCGCCGGGATCAGGACGATCTGCACGATAATGCCCGGGAGAGCGGTCGTAATCGCGCCGGAGATGAACGCCGCAAACGTGAATGCGCCCGCATCGCCCGCGATACCGGTCATGATGAGCTTCACAACGCCCCAGACGACGCGCCCGGCCACCATCGCGATGAGCAGGCTGGCGTAGAGGGTGCCAAGGTTCTTTTTCCGAAAGGCGAGGCCGTACAGCAGACCGCTCACGAGGCCGTATGTCAAAAGCTCGAAGGCCATCGGGATGGCGTTCATCAGCGGCGGCATGCTGAAGATCAGGAAGCGCAGCAGCGGCGCGATGAAGCCAACGGCCGCGCCGATGGGCCCGCCGCAGACAAAGCCCGCGAGCAGCACCGGCAGGTGCATTGGGCAGAGCATCTGGCCGATCTGCGGGATCTGACCGGTGACAAACGGCAGCAGCAGCGCGAGCGCGAGGAACAGCGCGCCGAGCACAAGATTCTTAACGGATTGCTTTTTCATGGGTTTTCCTCCTCAGGGTATGATGAAAACAAAAAAAGACCGCGAAGCATCCGGCCTTTTCGGCTCCGGGGACCTTCGTGGTCTTGTTTTTACGCTTGTCCGCTTCGTGCGGACGTTAGGGAGAGTATAGCATATCGCGGGGGATCTTGTCAATCCCGCGCTTACTTTTTCTTGCAGATAATAACCGTGACGTCCTTATGGAGCTGGAGGACGGACGCGGGGACTTCCGGCGTGACCTTGCCGTACAGCGACTTCTCGATGATATCGGTCTTGTCCTCGCCCGCGATGAGCAGGATCTTGTTCGCTTTCATGATCGTGCCGATGCCCATGGTGATGGCCTGCGTCGGGACATCCTCGCGGCGCTCGAACAGGCGGGAGTTCGCGTTGATCGTGCTCTCCGTCAGGTTGACCGTGTGGACGTCCTTCGGGAAATAGGTGGTCGGCTCGTTGAAGCCGATGTGGCCGTTGTGGCCGATGCCGAGAAGCTGGAGATCGACGCCGCCGATGGACTCGATGAACTTTTCGTAGCGGATCGCTTCGGCCTCGAGGTCGACCGCGTTGCCGTTGGGCACGTGCGTATTCGCCTTATCGATGTTGATGTGGTCGAACAGATGGTGGTTCATGAAGTAGCGGTAGCTGTTCGGGTTATCGCCGGAGAGACCGCAGTATTCGTCGAGGTTGACGGTCTGCACGCGGGAAAAATCGAGAATGCCCTTCTCGTAGTTTTCGACCAGCGTCTTGTACGTGCCGATCGGCGAGGAACCCGTCGCAAGGCCGAGCACGCAGTTCGGCTTCAGGAGCACCTGTCCGCCGATCATATTGGCAGCCAGCACGCTCATTTCCTCGTAGGTGTTTGTCTTGATAATCCGCATCGCAACCATTTCAATACCAATCCTTTCGTTTCAGCCGCGCACACGCTTCGTGCGGCGTTTTCTTCTTACCTACATCATACCATAAATCGCGGAAAAAGGAAGTCTTTTTCAAGGTTTTTTTGCGATCCTTTATCACGCATCATCTATCCTTTAAAGCGAAAGGACAAAGATGCATGATGGATTTGCGTCTCGCGCTGGCTTAACTATTTTCCTCCTGCGACTTCGCTGCGGCACGTTGCCGCCCGTGGCTTTGCCGTAGGTCGTACCCATTGAGCGAGAATGACGGCGGCGAAGACGAGGACGCAGCCGAACGCTTCCTTCGGGGACATACTCTCGCCGAGGATCAGCCAGCCGGAGAGCGCCGCAAAGACGGACTCGAGGCTCATAATCAGCGACGCCACGGCGGGCGGGGTGTCCTTCTGTCCGATGATTTGCAGCGTGTAGCCAACGCCGCTCGACATCAGGCCGGTATAGAGGATCGGCCCGAGACTCAGCAGGATGTCGTTCCAGTTCGGCTGCTCCACGATAAACGCCGCGACCGTGCAGAGCACGCCGCAGGTGAGAAACTGCACGCAGGAAAGCTCCACACCGCTGACGAGCGGGGAGAAGCGGTCGATCAGCAGAATATGTACCGAAAACGCGACCGCGCAGAGAATCACGAACAGGTCGCCCGTGCCGATGGTGAAGTTCTCCTTGATGCTCAGCAGATACGTGCCGACCGCCGCGATGACGACGCTGATCCAGATGTTCAGCCCGACGCGCTTTTTGAAGAACAGCCCAAGCAGCGGGACGACGACGATGTACAGCGCCGTGAGAAAGCCCGCCTTGCCCGCCGTTGTGAACTGAATGCCGATCTGCTGCAGACTGGACGCCACCGCGAGCGCGACGCCACACAGCACGCCCCCGAGCCACAGCGTCTTCCGGTAATTTCCGGCCGCACCGGGCTGCGCCGCGGGACTCTTCCTGCGCCGCAGGAAAAGAATGACCGGCAGCAAAGCGAGCGCCGCGACGAAGTTGCGCACGCCGTTGAAGGTGAACGGGCCGAGATGGTCCATGCCAAGGCTCTGCGCGACGAACGCCGTGCCCCAGATGAGCGCGGTGAGCGTCAGAAGCAGAGCGCCTCTGAATTGCTTCATAGTATCGTTTCCTTTTATAGATTTCAACATCATGATAAGCCTCCCTCCTTGAGGGAGCCGTATAAGGATTAAGTATTCGATTCCCGCGTCAGGTTCTTCATCCAGTTGTAGCGGTTGATCTTGACAACAGCGACGAAGCATTTGAGAATCTGGTCGCACTTGAGGCAGGCGAAGACGACCCAGGGCGGCGCGCCGAGGTACGACGCGATGATCGCGGAGGGCAGAACGACGAGAAACACGAAAATGGTGTCGTTCTTAAAGACAAACGCGATGTCGCCGCCGGACTTCACCAGTCCGAACAGACATGCCGCCTGATAACACGTGCCAACGATCGTGACCGAGATCACGTTGATGAACTGCCGCGAGTATTCGATCGCTTCGGGGCTTGCGTTATACAGGCTGATGAACGGATCGCGCAGGAGGAACACCGTGATGCCTGAGAGCACGCCGATGCCGAGGAAGATGACCTGCGTCGTGCGCGAATATTCGCGAATTTTGTCGATGCGGCCCGCGCCGACGGTCTTGCCCGTGATGATGCCCACGGCGCTCGAGAAGCCGTTCATCGCGATGTACATCATGTTGTGGAGCATGCCGGTAATGCTGGTCGCGGCGATAACGCCCGCATCGAACCGGCCGAGGATCATCGTCTGGCCCATCATGTTGACCGACCACACGATCTGTCCGCCGACAATCGGCATACCGTAGCGAATGAAGTCGCGCGTGAGCTGGCGGTCGCTCTTCAGCAGGTCGCCGAAGCAGAGCTTCAGCTTGCGGTCGATAAACCGCACGTAGACGACCATGACCGCCGCCTCGACGATGCGGGAAATCAGCGTGGCGATGGCCGCGCCGGTCACGCCGAGCGCCGGAAGTCCGAGCTTACCGAAGATCAAAATGTAGTTCAGCGAGACGTTGACGCCCAGCGCGACAAACGAGACGTAAAGCCCGATCTTCGCCGTCTCCACCGCGCGCATGGAGGCCACCATGACCTGTGAAATACAGAAGAAAAGATACGAGAGGCTGATGATGCGCACGTACGGCGTGCCCATCTCAATAACCGATGCGTCGTCCGTGAAGATCGCCATGATCTGTGCCGGACACAGGAACGCGACGAGCGTGATCAGCGCGCCGATCGCGACGGCAAACCGCACGCCGATGGAGACGATCTTGCGGATGCTGACCGTATCGCGCTTGCCCCAATACTGCGCGGCGAGAATGAGGATTGCGCCCTCAATGCCGCCGATGAACATCTGCAGAAGCGTCTGGAGCTGGTTGCCGACGTATACGCCGGAGATCGCGCTGTCGCCGAGGGAGCCGATCATCAGGTTGTCGGCGAAGTTGACCGCAAAGGTCACGGCGTTCTGCAGCGCGATCGGAATCGCAAGCTTGACGAGCGTTTTGTAAAAATCCCTGTCCCTTGTAAAAAACATGTTGTCCTTCCCTTCCGCGGGCTGTACCCGCACGCTTTTCAATACAATCTCAATATAAAGGCACAGCCTGCGCTGTGCCTTTGTTTGACGGATTGATTTGTCATAGTCTTCAAAAGACTTATGTGCCCGCACCCTCTGCGGGCTTCGCATCCTCGGCGAAGAGCTTTTCGAGCGTTTCAACGCTCGCCTCGCCGTTGGCCTCCAAACCGTTCGCCTGCTGGAAAGCCGTGACGGCTTCCTTCGTGACGTCGCCGTAAACGCCGCCGTACTCGACCGTCAGATAGCCGAGCTCGGAAAGGCGCGTCTGCATGGCAAGCACCTCGTCGCTTTCATCGCCGGGTGCGAGCGCCGTGTATTCCGGCGCGGGAGACGGTGACGGCTCTGCCGAAGGCTCCTCAGAGGGTTCCGGCGTCGGGGTGCCGAGATCCACCGTGACGGAAGCCGTGCTGGATTCGGTCAACTCCGGATACGCAAGGCCCATCATCTCGATGGACGCCGTGTAGACGGTTCGGCCCTGCCAGAGCATATAGTTCGGATTGATCGCGTAAACGCGGCCCGTACGCACCGCCGTGAGGTTCGCGTACTGGGTATCGGAAAGGAGCTGCCCGCGCACGTCCTCCGTACAGAAGATCATGGTGGGGTCGCTCAGCTTGAGATCCTCATAAGCAAACGTGCCGCCAGAAAGGCCCTTGAAGATGTTCGTCAGGCCCATGTACGACATCATGACGCTGCCGAGCTCATCGCCCGTGACAGCCTGTCCGCTCAAATCGGAGATATAGCACGCGGTGACAACCGTATTGCTCTCCGGCGCGAGCCGCGCAAGATCATCGAGCGAGGAGAAAATCTTCTGTGCCGCCTTCACGCCCGCGTTGTAGCCCGTGGAGCCGCCGTTCAGCGCCGTGCCCACCTGCGAATACAGCCGCTCAAAGTCCTCGCGGTTCTTCGCACGCTCGAGCACCAGCACCGGCACATTGGCTTCCGTGAGCGCCGTTTGCGTCGCGTCGTCTATCGATTCGGCGAGGACGAGATCCACGCCGCTTGAGATCATCGTTTCCGCATCCGTTGCCGAAACCTTCTGCAGCACCTGCAGTTCCGGCTGCGTGCAGTCCTCGCCCGCGAGTGAAAGGCTCGTCTCATATCCGATGGCGAGCACCACGTCCGCAAGGCTGCCGGAGAGCACAGCCACCTTTTTCGGCTTCGCGTTGAGCGTCAGTTCATTGATCGTGACCGGGTACTCCTGCGCCACCGCGCCCGATTCAATATTGGCTGGCTGCGAGCATGCCGCCGCAGAAACCGCCAGCCATGCGCTCAGGGCTATGGCCGCGGCGCATCGGATCCATTTTCGAATATTCATAACTGTCAGCCGCCAAAACGGCTTTCCTCTCTTTCTGAGACAAATTCTGCGGCCGGCGCGCCTGATCTCGCCCCGTTCCACCCCGCAGACAACAATTCACAATTTATTTTAACCGCAAACCCCTGTAAATGTCAACCTTTTTAACCGAAAACGCTTGACTTTTTCCGAAAAACCCGATAAAATAATATGCGCTGTAGGACGCGCCCCCGCGCTCCCGGCAAAAAGCAAATACGGAAGCGTATCGAAGTGGTCATAACGGGCCTGACTCGAAATCAGGTAGCCTTCACGGGCTCGTGGGTTCGAATCCCACCGCTTCCGCCATCGAAAAATCCAGTAACCATGCGGGTTTCTGGATTTTTTCTTTTTTATGCCCACACCAAAAATCATCCGATTTTCAGCTGTTCTTTCCATAGTTTTGGAAAGAACAGCTTTTCTCTTTATTCCCTGCATTTTTTCGCTGCTGTCTCCCACTTACTGCCGAAATCCACAGTCTCAGGCAATTTCTTTACCCAGCGATTGCTTTCCTTCAGATTCATGCCTACCGGCTGCTTGAAATTCGCCAGACTGATCTGCCCATTGCTGTAACGATACATAGCTGCCCTCCATGTGCAAGTTTTTTGCCTGTTTTTTGCTGTTACGGGTGTTTGTGTCTCAGACTACAAGGCTGTTTTGATATTCAGGAGACATTAGATAATTCCTTTTGCTCTCCGCGGCAGAATCGAGGGATTGTTGTTCCTCTAATGCTAGCAAAATTCCAGCCGGCGTCGCTCAAAATCTGCGGCGCCGGCTGCTCACATTCATATCTGTTATTCGTTTGTCACCCGCCGTAACCGGATCGCCATGTACGGCTTGCCGGGCAGCGCGATGCGGAATTTGCCGCTGTGCACGCCCGCGTCCGTGATCGTCATCTCCCACGTGTCGATGACCTCCACGCGATACCGCCCATCCTGCGGCTTTATAAAGTCGCGGAAGCTCGGGCGGCCGAAGCCGTAATAATGGATCTCATAGCTGTCGTCCGGCATCATCGTATCCGGCACGCCAACCGTCTCGTCGAATATCCCCATGCCGCGCTTGAGACCGAGTCCCGGCGTCTCGCACAAAATTTGATGCAGGAACCGGATGCGCGCCGGGCTCTCGCCGTGTAGCTCGCCGCCGTGGCTCCACCAGAGGATGTCCTCCGGGTGAAGGAACGTCTCACCGTGTCCCGCATAGCCGCCGCGCAGCGCGGCCTCCCAGAAGCGGCGCGTCAGCTCCTCGCCGGAGATGTTGCCCCAGCCCATATCGATGTTGCCCTCATAGGCGATTTCGTCCCAGACAACCGGCTTGCCGTAGCGTGTGCGGTAGTCGTCGGTGTATTCGACATGGCGGTACAGATCTTGCCGCTGCATGCTGCAGTGCGTGATCCACGGGCGCGTGAAATCGTAAAACGGGACGCAGTTGTGCACCGAGCGCAGGTGGTTGTACGGATCCTTCTCGCAGAGGATCGCAGCATAATGCTCCCAATCCTCGAGCGTTTTGGCGCGCATCAGGTCGTATTCGTTCGCAAGGCTCCACCAGACGTTGCGGTACGCGGCGAAGCGCGCGACGACGTAATGCCAGTACAGGTCGTCCGCCTCGCGGCCCATATCGGAGAAGCCCCAGCGGTCGTACGGGTGCATCACGATGATATCCGCCTCGATGCCGCGGTCGCGCAGCTCCGCGATGCAGCGCTCGATGCGGCGGAAATGCTCGGGGTTAAAGCGTGTGAAATCCCAGTTGTTCCCGGAAAAATCGACGTTGTAGGAGAAATTCTCCTCGGTGAGATCGGAATTATCGACCGGCGTGCCCTCGTACGGGAACGTCTCGGGGTCGCGGAAATTGTGGATGTAGTGCTTCGGGAATACGCAGAAGCGCATTTTGTTGAAATAGCCCTTGTCGAGCTCCGCGAGCGTCTTCTGATGCGTTTCCTCCGGTTGGTGCGCCCACGCATAGCACGTCGTGCCCACCGAATAGTACGGCGTCGTGTCCTCATACGCGAAGTGGTACGTATTCGCGACGCGTACCGGGCCGTGGTTGTTCCCCGTTGCGGGCGTCACCGTGAACGCACCGCGCGTCTCGGCGCCCGAAAAGCTGCCCGACGTCTCATACATGTATTCGCCCGTAAACGACGGCATAAACCGCACCTTGTACACGCCGTCGCCGTCATAAAAGCCGTCCGCCGTGACCGTTTCGTTTTTGCCGCGGAACGTGCCCGTGAAGCGCTGCTCCGTGAACGGATTGCCGTCTGCAGGCCCACTGACCGTGACCTCGAAAATATCCCATCTTTCAACCGTTTGCATGATTCTGTCTCCTCTCGCTATTTAATTCTCACAGCATTCTTCCATCCCTGATACCGCCGCTCCCGCCATACGCCGTCCTGCTGAGGTATAAAGTCAATACGTTTTCCGCGCGCCGGAATCTGCTTCCATCGCTCGGACAACGTCCGCAATCTGGTAAGCGATACACTCTTCAGCGGCTTTCACCAACTCCGCCCGACCCGTGGTGCGGGACATCCCCCAGAATACGGCTCTGGCCTCGGGTCTCCAGTATGGAGCGCCGAGCCCCGTAAATGCCGGCCACTGAAAATCCGGTGTGGAAGGATCGCCCGTACGGGCAAACTGAGCCCACATGGCCGATGTCTTTTTACTGAAATCTGCTCAAATATTTTAGTGAGTATTTTGGTTAATTTTTTTAAATATTTTAGCAAACCCTAAGTGAAATTTGATTTACAAGCTCATGTTATCATGTTTCAATCAAAGAATCAACGTAATATTTAAATTTCCCATCCATAAGCTCACTTTGTTTTCAATCAGCATTTAGTGGATTGAACTTTCCTCTCCTCTATAAGCTTCTTAATTTAAAATTATTTTACTAAATTTTTATTTATTTTTTAACACAGACGATATATTGAAATATACAGTTGACCCTCAGTCCATTTTTCGGCATGCGGCTGCCGGCGCCCCGTTTTTGTAGAGTCGGAGTTCGAGTCTTTTCGGGAGCAACTAGAATCTGCCGATGAACTGCCCGATGCATTCTTTTTTTCCTCCGACTATCTGGCTTTCTCGCTGCTTCCCTTGCTGAACGAAGCGGAGATCTATAAAGAGGATAAGCTCCCCAGAATCATCGGCTTTGACAATCTGGTTGGACGTTTTCCTTCCCCCTATACTTTTTCCTCCATTGATATCAACCCCGAAACCAGAGGTCGCGAAGCTCTGAGGCTGCTTTTGCGACAGATACAGGAAAGGAACTGTCCCTATTGCCATATTCGCATCGCAACGCAGTTGGTCGTGCACGGCGAAAAGTAATAGATTTTTCTATTGAGCTGAGATTGGTTAATTTAACTGGCCCCTAATTGGCGATTTCCGCCGGGCCCGAACACCGAAAAGCGTGCATTTGCTCTTCAACATAAAAACACCTCCCGATGCATCTGTTCTTCCGCATCAGGAGGTGTTTTATCTATTTCTGCGAGATTTTGCGTTTATTCGTCGTCCCCAAAAAGCATGTGTTCCACGTATTTTTCGTTGAAGCGCGGGCTGCCGCCGAGATTCACATGCACGGAAAGCGAAGCGATGCGGTCGAGCGCCTGATGGGCGTTCTGATCCAGCAGCGCCTGTACCGCGCCGGAAAGCGCGGCGTTGCCGATGATGCGCGTGCGGCCCGTCAGTGCGGGCGGCAGCAGGCCGATGGCGGCGGCGCTCTCCACGTTCAGATGGCTGCCAAAGCCGCCTGCGATGTACAGCGTATCGACGCTGCCGAGCGAAACGCCGGCTGTTTCCAAAAGAACCTCCATGCCCGCGGCAATCGCCGCCTTTGCAAGCTGCACGGCGCGGATGTCCTGCGGCTGCAGCGCCACCGAGCCGCTCAGCGGCAGGCAGTCGTCCTCCATGAAGCCGGTCTCGTCGATCTGCTCGCTCTGCAGCGCGGCGGCTATCGCGTCGATCAGGCCAGAACCGCAGACGCCCACAGCGTCGGCGTCCCCGAGCGTGTGGACGCGGAGCTGTCCGTCCTCGAGCCAGACACGGTCGATCGCGCCGCGCACGCTGCCGCAGCCACAGGAGATGCCCGCACCCTCAAAGGCCGGGCCGGCGGCTGTGGACGTCACATACAGCGTGCCATCCTTCCACAGCGCCATCTCGCCGTTCGTGCCGATGTCGCACAGCAGCGCAATCTCGTTCTTGCCGCACATTCCGCTCGCGAGCACGGCGCAGGTGATGTCCGCGCCGACGAAGGCATTCATGCAGGGCGGCAGATAGGCGCGGCACCCGAGAAGCGCCGTCTCCCCGCCGAAGAGCGTGTCCGCGTGAAACGGCGCATGGGAGAGGCATTCGGGGTCGCGACCGGTCAGAAGATACAGCATCGTTGTGTTGCCGGTCAGCACGAGCGATTCCGGCCCGCCGGCAACGCCCGCCTGTGCGCGGCATTCGGCGAGCAGGCGCTCGATTTCATCCGTGACCTGTCCTTGCAGCAGCCTGAGACTGCCCGCCATGGCCGCGCCGATGCGGCCCATCACGTCGGCTGCGACGGCGGTCTGCGGGTTGAGCCCGGCGGCGGTGCCGATGCACGCGCCGGTTTTTAAGTCAAAGAGTTTAACGGCAAGCGTCGTGGTGCCGATATCAACCGCTGCGCCGTACTGTCCGGGCATGGGCGCGAGCGCTCCGGTCAATCCGCCGGTCTCGGTTTCGATCTGCTCGTCGCGCGGGCTGTCCGGCAGCGTGACGACGGCATCGCCCAGAACCGTGATCTGGCAGGACAGGCGCACGCCGGCGCGGCGCTCGTTGTCATTCGGCTCGGAGACGGCGCCCGTGACCGTTACGGCGCACTTGCCGCAGCTTCCGTGCCCGCCGCAGGGGTGGGGCATGTACGCCCCGGCGCGCTGCAAAAGCACGCTGAGCTTCTCTTCACCCGTGAATGCGACGGTTTTCGAGGCGCCGTTCTGAAAAATTACCAGCTCAGCCATCATTTTCGCACCTAAACAGCACCATACCGAAATAGGTGACGGTATTTGTACCGTTGATATATTTGAGATCGGTGTCCTTCGTCGTGTGGTAGACGTCGATGCCGCAGCATTCAAGCGAGGTCAGCGCTGCCTCCGGGTGACGGCAGGGCTGGTTGTCGCGCTTCGCGCAGACTCTGCACAGCCGGCAGCCGCCGCAGGTCAGATGCAGGATGCCGTCGCCGAGCACGGGCAGCACCGCTTTCTGGATCTTCTGGCTGACCGCCGCATGGGCGAACCCGCTTTCGGTCATGCCCTCGATGTCGAAGCTGTCTTCGATCTCGGCGATCGTCTGATACCAAAGGCCGTACGGGTATTTGCGCACCGCATCCATCATCGGCTCAATCTCGCCGACATCCGGCGGGCACATCCAGCATTTTCCGTAATTACCGCAGCCGTTGCTCGCGCAGATGTCGCGGAAGACCGGAGACATAACGATCTGCGACTGCGGGATGATTTGCGCCTTGGCTGCGCCGTTTTCCAGCGCCAGACGGATAAGTTCTTCGTTCTGCATATTTTTCTCCTCCCGTTATGGAAACGGCGCCCGATGAGCGTTCATCAGGCGCCGGGTTTCATTCAATCTTTCAGCGCTTCCACTCAGCCGCAGAGCGAAACAGCCATATCCGCAGCGCTCGCCGCATCGGAGGTGTACGCATCCGCACCGATCTGATCGCAGAACGCCTGGTTTACCGGCGCGCCGCCGATCATGATCTTGACCTTATCGCGGATGCCTGCAGCCTCTGCAGCCTTGACAACGTCTGCCATGACGCCCATCGTAGTGGTCAGCAGCGCGGAGCAGCAGATGATCTGGCAGTTCTGCTCGACCGCCATCTTGACAAAGGTCTCCGGCGATACGTCTGTGCCGAGGTCGATAACCTCAAGGCCCTTGCCCTCGAGCATCAGCTTGACGAGGTTCTTGCCGATATCGTGCAGGTCGCCCTGAACCGTGCCGATGCAGACCTTGCCGGACGCCTTGACGCCCGCCTCAGCCAGAAGCGGCTTCAACAGCGCAACGCCCTGATTCATGGCGCGGGCCGCGATCAGAACCTCCGGTACGAAGACCTCGTTGTTCTTGAACTTCTCGCCGATGATGCTCATGCCGTCCAGAAGACCCTTTTCGAGGATTTCCTGTGCCGGGATGCCCTCGTCGATTGCCTGCTGAACCAGTGTTTTGACGACTCTTGCCTTGCCAGCCTGAAGCTGAACCGAAATTTCATGAAGATCCATTTTAATTGTCTCCTAAGTAAAGTCAATACATTTTTTGTTTTATCAGTAGTCCCGCATGCGCTTCCAGACATCCAGAATCAGCTGGTAGCGCTCGGGAGGCATACCTTTGAAGGGAACGTTGCTCGTGCAGAAGATGTAACCGCCGCCAGGCTTGCCGTAGGTCAGGCAGTATTCCGCGCTCGCGATGACATCTTCCTCGGTGCCGGTCTGCATGGCCGCGCAGTGCACGTTGCCGCAGAGACACACCTTGTCGCCGACAAGCCGCTTGACCTCGCGGATGTCGACGCCCGCCATCGGGTCGAGCGAATGGAGCGCATGCGGCTCGCATTCGACGAGCTGGTCGAGGATCGGCATAATGTTGCCGTCCGTATGCTTGATGGTATACTGGCCGTCCGCCTTGCCTGCCTGAATAATCTGATACAGATACGGCTGGATAAACTGGCGGAACATGTCCGGAGAGAGGAAGGGGCCGGTGTTGTAGCAGTAATCGCAGCAGAGCAGCAGCACGTCGACGCCTGCCTCATGCAGCTTCTTGTTGCGGTCGATCGCCCAATCGGCCATTTTCTGCGCCTGCTCGCAGACGCCCTCGGGGTCGTCCGCGATGCGGTAGGCGAACTCGTACATGTCGTTACCGTCCGGAATGGAGTAGGTTCCGTCTCCGTGATGCGCCAGCAGCACCTTGCCTTCGGTGAATTCCCGCAGGTAGCGCGCATATTGTACGAATTCCGGCGGCAGCTTGCCCTGCTTATCCCAGTAATCGGAATCGCCGACCATCATCAGCGGGATGATGGAGTAATCGAGCTCCTTGTAGACGTACGCCGTGTACTCGGCCATTTCATAGATCTTCCGCTCCTTTTCAAGCGCGGAAAGCGTCTCGATCCGGCCGGGCTTCAGCTCGGGGGGAAACAGGGGCTTGCCGAACATTTCCTCCGCGAGCTGAAACTCCAGCTCAAAGGTCGGAATATGGTCGGGAATCTGCCGGGTCAGCGCCGCGATGGCGCGTTCCTTATGTGTCATTTTCATCACCGTTTCCTTGCGCGGGCTTGAAAATTTCCGCCGCACATAGTATACTGAAACTAAATATCGGAATCAATAGCGGCCTACGCGCTTGACCTCATCCATGATCGCTTTCATGTTCTTGAGCGAGACACTGTTCGGGATGGAGTGGTCGGAAGAGAATACGAAGCCGCCGTTTTCCTTGAGAATCGGTACTTTCTGATTGATCTCTGCGAGGATGGCGTCCGTGTCGTTCCAGAGCACCGCGTTGATGCCGCCGCGCAGTACAAGCTTATCGCCATACTCCTTCTTGATCTTGATCGCGTCCATGCCGGCCTTGACCTCCAGCGGATTCAGCGCATCGACGCCCGTCGCGACAACGTCCGGCAGCAGCGTCATGATGTCGCCGCAGGAGTGAAGCTGCGCGTAAATGCCGTGGTTGTGCGCCCAGTCCACCGCGCGCTTGTGGTACGGCTGAAGCATATTGCGGTACATGTTCGGGGAGAAGAATGTCGTTCCCTTATACCCCATGTCGTCGTACCAGAAGACTTCGTCGAAGTGGTAGCCGGCATCCCAGATGCGGGAGAACAGCGCGATGGAGCGGTTCAGGTAGGTATCGAACATGTCCTCGACAAGATCCGGATCATCCATCATGGCGATGAGGGTGTTCTCCGTGCCCATCATCCAGGAATGGGTCACGTCGAAGCCAAACCAGAAGACCGCGCGGATCCAGCGGCCCTCGGCGCGCCACTTATCGTAGTTCTGCTTGAGCATATCCCACGGAATGCGGTCGTCCTCGAGCGTCATCTGCTTCTTGGCCTGCTCCCATGCTTCCGGCGTCGTGATGGTGAAATCGAGGAATTCCGGCGTGGAATCCTCCTCCTTGAAGTGCTTCATCGTTACGCCCCAGGAAGAGGTGCGGATGAAATACCGGTCGGTCTCCTCCAGCGTGATTTCCGGCATACGCGGCGAAATGTCGATGTTGATGACGCCGATCTTATCGACATCGAAGTAATCGCACCAGTCCATGCCTTCGGGCATGCCTTCGCGGTTCCAGCGGCGCAGCGTGCCGGTCCACGGGTCGTCAATGATCGGGATTCGGTCAGCTTCCCGATGCTCATACATGCGTTTGAATCGTTCCCATGAAGTCATGGGCACAACACCTCCTTCGTGTTTGTCCTTATGGTATTGCAAAATCGGCAAGCCATCAATGCGTTTTGTGGGGCATGTTTGTTTTTGCGGATTTTTCATCAATTTTTTGATATCAGGGGAGAGGTGCTTTATGTATCATGCAAATGGTGATTTCGGCCTAGTGCGAATGGTCTCGCTGCTGCCGACACCGCAGAGTCAATATCTGTTTTCGCTGCATACCATCGGCTGGCACCGGTGTAACGACCGCTACTGTGTCACACGTCCGAATGGCTGTGAAACGCATCTGATTCTCATCACCATTAAGGGCAGAGGTGTGCTGCGCCTTGAGAGGAAAGAATACGACCTCACGGCAGGTACGATCGCCTTTATCCCGCGCGGTTTGCCGAACAGCTATTTCACACCGGTAAACGGCCTGTGGGAGTTTTACTGGCTGCATCCCTACGGGGATGCGGCGGCACATTTTCTGGATCTGGCGGCGCCGATGGGATCCTATCTCACGCAGTTTGAGCTGGGCTACGACTACCAGCAGCGCATGGAAACGCTGATGCAGCTCTGTACGGAGCGCGGGCGGGGCTCTGAGTGGCTGATCTCCCAGCAGCTCAGCGATCTTCTGCACCATATGGTCATCCAACTTTGCAGCGAGCCCGGGCAGGAATCGCTTTCCAACCGCGCCATTCGTTATATGAAGCGCCATTTCCGGGAGCCCATCACGCTCGACGAGATTGCGCAGTCGCTGTTTGTTTCCACCGCGCACCTCATTCGTGCCTTCAAAAAGGAGACCGGCTGCACGCCGCATCAATATCTTACGCGGTACAGGCTGCTCTTTGCCGTGCAGCTTCTGGAATTCAGCGACCGCCGTGTGGAGGAGATCGCCGCCGAGGCGGGCTTTTCCTCATCCAGCCATTTTATCAGCAATTTCCGCCGCGAATACGGCTACACGCCGCTTCAGTACCGGGAAGTGCTCTGGGGCGGCTCGTGAGCGCCGCCTACGGCATCACGCCCAGCGCCACGCGGAAGCTCCTCCTCGATATCTGATGACAAACAAAAAGCTGGTAAACATACGCGTTTACCAGCTTTTTTGTCTTTGCCACCGATACCGTTCAGGATCGATTCGTGGTTCTCTTGACGCGCAGGCGGTTGATGGCGCGCGCCAGATTGGCCTGCGCCGTGCGGTACTCCTGCACGCTGCGCTTTTGCAGAAGCATTTCCTTCGCGCGATCTGCCGCGCGCTGCGCGCGTTTTGCATCGATCTCCTCGGGGCGCTCCGCCGAGTCCACAAGGACGAGGACATCGTTATCCTCCACCTTGACCATGCCGGCGGATACCGCGGCCGTCTGGAATGCCTCGCCCGGCACGCGGTACCGCAGCTCACCCGGCACAATGGCGGCGATCATATTGCTGTGCTGCGCCAGAATGCCGTACTGTCCCTCCGTCGTCGGAACGATCAGGGATTCGCATGCGCCCTCGTAAAACGGGCTGTCCGCTTCAAAAATATGCACCTGAAACGTGTTCATCCGACCGCCTCCGCCGCAAGCTGCTTCGCCTTTTCAACGACGTCCTCGAGTGTGCCGACGTTGAAGAACGCCGCCTCCGGGTACTGATCCATCTCGCCGTCCACAATGGCCTTGAAGCCGCGCAGCGTTTCCTTCAGCGGAACGTAAACGCCCGGGATGCTGCTGAACTTTTCGGCGACGTGCATCGGCTGTGAGAGGAAGCGCTGGATCTTACGCGCGCGCATGACCGTTTTCTGATCTTCGTCGCTCAGCTCGTCCATGCCGAGGATCGCGATGATATCCTGCAGCTCGCTGTATTTCTGCAGCGTTTCCTGCACCGCGCGGGCGATGCGGTAATGCTCCTCACCCACGATGTCCGCCTCGAGGATGCGGGAGGAGGACTCCAGCGGATCGACCGCCGGGTAAATGCCCTGCTCCGCGATCTTACGGCTCAAAACCGTCGTCGCGTCGAGGTGCGTAAAGGTCGTCGACGTGGCCGGGTCGGTCAGGTCGTCCGCCGGGACATAGACCGCCTGCACCGAGGTTACGGAGCCGTCCTTCGTCGAGGTGATGCGCTCCTGCAGCTCGCCCATCTCGTTTGCGAGCGTCGGCTGATAGCCGACGGCGGAGGGCATTCTGCCGAGCAGCGTGGAGACCTCGCTGCCGGCCTGCACGAAGCGGAAGATGTTGTCGATGAACAGCAGCACGTCCTTGTGCTCGCGGTCGCGGAAATGCTCGGCCATCGTCAGGCCGGACAGCGCCACGCGCATACGCACGCCGGGCGATTCATTCATCTGGCCGAACACGAGCGCGGTCTTGTCGCCGACGCCACTTTCGCGCATCTCGCGCCAAAGGTCGTTGCCCTCACGGCTGCGCTCGCCGACGCCGGTAAAGACCGAATAGCCGCCGTGCTCTGTCGCGACATTGTGGATCAGCTCCTGAATCAGGACGGTCTTGCCGACGCCTGCGCCGCCGAACAGGCCGATCTTGCCGCCCTTCGCGTACGGCTCGAGCAGATCGATGACCTTGATGCCGGTTTCGAGAATCTCCACCGCCGGGCTCTGCTCCTCAAAAGCAGGCGGCTTGCGGTAGATGCTGCGGCGGCTGATCTCCGCCGGAATGGCTTCGCCGCCGTCGATCGGCTCGCCGAGCACGTTGAACATGCGGCCGAGCGTCTTTTTTCCAACCGGGACCTCGATGGTTCGCCCGGGCGCCAGAACCTGCATGCCGCGCGCCAGGCCCTCGCTGCCGGAAAGCATGATGCAGCGAACCGTATTGTCGCCCACATGCTGGGCGATCTCCATCACGTATCGCCGCCCGTTCGCCTCTGCGAGGAGGGCTTCTCTGATTTTCGGCAGATAACCGGCCTCAAATTCCACGTCGATGACGGGGCCGGAGATCTGTACGATGGTTCCTGTCTTCACGTTTCTCACGCTTCCTTCCTGTGTTTGCTGCGCTGCGCTCTGGCGCCTGCGGAGACCTCGGTGATCTCCTGCGTGATGGCGGCCTGCCGCACGCGGTTGTACTGCAGGGAAAGCTCCCCGAGCAGCTTTTCCGCATTGCGGTTGGCAGCATCCATCGCGGTCATGCGCGCATTCTGCTCACTGCAGAAGCTGTCGATCAAAGCGCTGTAAATAAAGCCGGAGATATAGCTCTGCATGATGTTGTCGAGCACAGCCGCGACGGACGGCACGAACTCAAACGGTTCCGCGACCGCCTTTTCCACGGTGTCCGTGCGGAAATACGCCCTGTGAAAGGGCAGCAGGCGCACGCAGTGTGCCGCGGAGGACAGGCTGTTCTCCATATCGGTATAAATGATGAATATTTTGGCAAATTCCCCGCGGTCGTACCGGTCCAGCAAAATGGAGCTGATCTCTCTGGCGCGCTCCATCGTGGGGTTCTGCGCCGTATAGAGGAAGCTGTGCTCAATCGGAATACTGTGCTGGGCGAAAAAGTGACGCCCGTATTCGCCGACAACGAACAGCTTTGTATCCGGGTGCTCCGAGAGCATCCGCTGCGCCTCTTTGATGACGTTCTGGTTATACGCGCCCGCGAGGCCCTTGTCCGCCGTGATGACGAGGCAGCCATACGTGCCGTCGAGCGGCGGCGCGCCCTGCGGCGGATAGAAATACCGGCTGTCCACATCGTCCGCTGAGCGGAAGATGCGCTTGATCTCGCCCTGCAGCGCGTCGAAATACGGGCGGGTGCGGTCAAGCTCGCTCCGGGCCTTTCTGAGCTTTGTGGAGGCGATCAGGTACATCGCGTTCGTAATCTTGCGCGTGTCCTTCACGCTCTCGATATGGCTCTTGATCTCTTTTGTATTCGCCATGCCGAATCTCCTTCCTTTCCGCGGCGCTTCAGCGCGCGTGCGCCGCGCGGTACTGCTCGAGGAAGCGGTGGGAAAGCGCAAGGATCTCCGCGCGGTCCGAATCCGAAAGCTGGCCGGTGCGGTCGATGCGGCGGCAGAGCTCGCCCGCCTGCTCCTCGGCGTATGCCAGAAGCGCGCTGCGGAACGCGGCGATTTCTCCGAGCGGCACCTCCTGCATCACATGATGCAGCGCCGCCACGAGCGTGACGACCTGCTCGTGCTGGCACATCGGGTGATACTGCGGCTGCCGCAGCAGACGCATCAGTCCCTGGCCGTAGGCGAGCTGGCGTCTGGTCGTCTCGTCCAGATCACTCGAGAACTGGGTAAAAACCTCCATCTCGCGGTACTGCGCGAGGTCAAGGCGGATCGTGCCCGCGGCCTTCTTCATCGCCTTTGTCTGCGCGTCGCCACCGACACGGGAAACGGACAGGCCGACGTTGACCGCCGGCCGCTGGCCGGAGAAGAACAGATCGCTCTCGAGGAAGATCTGGCCGTCTGTGATCGAGATGATATTCGTCGGGATATACGCCGATACGTCGCCCGCCTGCGTCTCGACAATCGGAAGCGCCGTCATGCTGCCGCCGCCGAGCGCTTCGGACAGATGCGCGGAACGCTCCAGCAGACGGGAATGCAGGTAGAAAACGTCGCCCGGATACGCCTCACGGCCCGGGGAACGCTCCAGCAGCAGGCTCAGCGCGCGGTACGCGATCGCGTGCTTTGAGAGGTCGTCGTAGACGATCAGCACATCGCGCCCCTGATACATGAAGTATTCTCCCAGCGCGCAGCCCGCGTACGGCGCGATATACTGCAAAGACGCGGAGGCGCTCGCCGGGGCGTTGACGACAATCGTATACTCCATCGCGCCGCGGCGCCTGAGCGTCTCGACAAGCTGCGCGACGGAGCTGGACTTCTGACCGATCGCCACATAGATACAGACGACGTCCTTGCCCTTCTGGTTCAGGATCGTATCGAGCGCAACGGCGGTCTTGCCGGTCTGGCGGTCGCCGATGATCAGCTCGCGCTGGCCGCGGCCGATCGGGAACATGGCGTCGATCGCGAGCAATCCGGTCTCCATCGGTGCGTTGACCGGCTGGCGGTCGATGATGCCCGGCGCCGCCGCTTCAATCGGGCGGTAGCCGACGGCTTCGATCTCGCCCTTGCCGTCGATCGGCGCGCCGAGCGCGTCCACGACGCGGCCCAGAAACGCGTCGCCCACGGGGACGCCGGCAGTCTTGCCGGTTCTGCGGACGAGACTGCCCGCGCGGATCTCGGTGTCGTCGCCGAAAAGGACGCAGCCGATCTCATCGCGGCGAAGCTCCTGCACCATGCCCTTGACGCCGGAGGCGAAAAGCAGGATCTCGCCGTAGGTCACGTGCTCAAGGCCGCTGACGACGGCGATCTCATCGCCCACCGAAAGCACGGTGCCCGTTTCCTCGGCGCTGACCGACGGATCCCAGCTCGCCACGGCCTCCTTCATCAGCGGGATAACCGGGCCGCCGTCCGTCTGGATCTGCTGGAGCCGCTCGCGGAACTGGCGCAGCCGGCCCTCAAGGCTCCAGTCGTAAACGTCGCTGCCGACCTGAAGCCGAAAGCCGCCGAGCAGCGTGGTATCCTTTTCCCAGGAAAGCGGGATCTCCCGCCGGTAGGTGCGCAGGAGAAAATCGGCAAACCGCTTTTCCTGCTCCGCGCTCGGGCGAACGTCGCTGCGGAGAATGGCCTGCAGGTTTTCCTGCTCCGGATTACGCATGGCGCTCTCCCCTCTCCGCCAGCTTCAGGAACTGATCGTAGGCGTCGCCGTTTTCCTTGAAGAGCAGCTTCTTGGTGGCCTCCACCGCGAGATCGGTCAGCTCCTTCTGCGCTTCGGTCAGCATCTTTTCATGCGCACGGTCCGCGGCCTTCTGCGCGTCGGCGACGATCTTATCCGCCTGTGTGCGCGCGTCGGCAAGCTGTTGCTGCACGCTCTGCTCGACCTCCTGCTGCGCCTGCGCCTTCTTTTGGCTGATTTCCGTATCAATCGCTTTGAGCTGGTTCTGGTAGTCTTCCTTGAGGCGGTCGGCTTCCTCCAGCGTCTGCTTTGCCTTTTCGTCCATGTCGCGGTAATGCGCCTCGCGCTGCGCCATAAACTTTTTTACCGGCTTATACAGCAGGAAGTACAGGCCGCCGACGAGAATGACAAAATTCAATGCATGCAGCAGAATCTGCTGCCAATCGATATTCAATGGGATGTTCACAATCCGCACCTGCCTTTACAGGACAAAGATAATCAGGATGACAACCAACAGCGCGTAAATGATCGCCGTTTCGATAAACACCAGGCCGAGCATCAGCGTGGTGCGGATCTTGCCGTCCGCTTCCGGCTGACGCGCGATGCTGTCGACCGCTTTGCCGGCCGCGAGACCCATGGCGATCGCGCCGCCCGCCGCCGCAAGGCCGACAGCAAGCGCCGAAGCGATGGCCTTTACGCCGGCAGAGCTTGCCGCCGCGGCATCTGCGGTCTGCGCGGTTTCCACGGCCGCTGTTGTTTCCGCTGTATTCTCACCGTTTGTCGCCGCAAATACCGGGATCGCCAATGTCAGCATGGCAATCACGACGAGCAAAATCACGGAAATTCTCTTTAACTTCTGTTTCATAACGTATAACCTCCGATAAATCAGGCCGCAGCCTTTTCTTTCTTTTTCTTCTCTTTTTTCTCGTGTACCTCCGAGACCTCGCCGTAATACAGCGCCACGAGCATCGTCAGCACGTAGGTCTGGATCAAAGCGTGCAGCAGTGTGAACAGCACGCCGACGATCACCGGAAGCACAAAACTCAGATTGACATAGTAATAGACGAGCTCCGTCACGAGCAGGCCGCTGAGCAGCGCGCCGAACAGGCGGAAGCTCATCGAAATCGGCAGCGAGAACTCCTTTAAAGTGCTGCCGACGCCCTTGAAGCCGTTTCCGGCGATGCCGCCGGCCAAAATCGCGAGGTAGGACAGACAGCCCATCGCGATGGCCGCGTTGACATCAGACAGCGGCGCAGGCAGTGTGATCATATGTCCCGCCGTGGTCGTCGCCTGCAGGCCAAGCAGCTCAAAGAGCGTGCTCACGAAGATGTACGCACCCGCGCCGAAGATATACGCGCCCAAAAAGCCGCTGCGGCCGGGACTGTTCGACTTTGCCATGCCGTCAAACATGCCTACGGCCTGCTCCAGAAGCATCTGAAACTTTCCGGGCACATATTTGAACTTCGGAATGACGAAGATCCGAATGCAGGCCGCCAGCACCAGCAGCAGTGCCGTCACCGTCATGGCCGAAATCAGTCCGGGATTGACGTCCTTCAGGCCGAACAGGCTGATGCGGTTCGTATCGTGCAGCACGGCGTCGCGCATGGCTTCCTGCACGGTCTCGGTTTTTTCCGCCGCCGGGACCAGCAGACTGGCGACAAGCAGAATCGCAACAGCGCAGATCCAGACAGCCAGTTTGATTTTCCTTGCTTTCATCTTTCTTCCCTTTCTTCTCAATGATTTCCGGTTTACCGGATACAGAACAGCACAGCCCCCTTTCCAATCTCCATGAACGCAGACAACCGCATCCGTCCGCCCCCATTGGCGGATGCCGGATGCGGCTTCCGTTGCACATTTTCTTTTTCGCTTCTATTATAAACCCAAATGCAGCCAATTGTAAAATGCAATATTTGATATAAACAAAAATCAATTTTGATATTTGAACAAACTGCCTTCTGCGGTGCATAAAAAGAGCGGGAGCACTTTCTTCATAAAGCGTCCCGCTTGCAATTTTACCGCACGTCCTCCGTCTTTTTCTCGAGCGGCACCTCGAGAAGGGAGGGATCATTGAAGTATTTCTTCAGCATTTTCAAAGAGCGCGCGAAATACAGGCCGTCGCAGAAGCGTTCGTCTGAAACAAGGCCGAAGCCCATGCACTTGCGCCGGACGATCTCGTTGCCCTGCAGCATCGGCGTGTTCTTCTCCTTGCCGATGGCGACGAACAGGCCCGTCGTGCCGAATTCGTAGACATGGTGGAAGATGTGATTGATGCCGAGCGAGCGCAGATTCGTGAGGAACAGCGACGTGTGGAACGGGCTTGCCTCGATGATAGACTTGGGCAGCATGTTGTGGCGGTCCATAAACATCAGCGTGTTGATCGTCAGGCGGATCAGCGGCCCCGGGATGCTCATGATCACACCGGCAAGCTTATCCGTGGCGTTCGATTCCGTCTTCTTTGTCGTTTCGCGCAGGATCGCCTCGTCAACCTGCTCCGCGATCTCCCGGATCGTCTCGGTACCTTCAAAGCAGAGCTTGATCGTCGTGCCTGCGGCGTCGCTGCGCAGACTCTGATGCACGACGAAGCTGACCCAGATCTTCGGGCGCGTATAGATTCTGCCGCGCACGACGAAGCGGTTGAGCTGCGGGCGCAGGGCCATCAGCCGCACCAGCGCCGCGATCGTGATGTGCATATACGTAAAGCGGTATCCGCACGCCGCCTGCTTTGCAATGTATGCATCCATACCCTCGCACTGGATGCTTTCCTCAAACATATTCATCGAATCCGTGCGCGTACGCATGACGTACGGGATGACACGCTGAAAGGGATCCACCTCGTGCACCAGCCGGCCGTCCCATCTTTTAGAGAACATATTCTGTTTTCCCTCCTGAAAATAGCTGTGTACAGCCGGCAAAACACCGCATATGCCGCCCGCCCAGTTTATTTTACACAAATTTACAAAAAAGCACAAGATTTATCAAAGAATTTACCGGAATTTTTTTGTTTTTCGGATGCTTGACACGGTGCGCTCCATCGCCCTATAATGAACAAAAAGCGCAGGAGCGGAGGAACGGTTATGCGGACAACGTATTACAACGGCGTCGTCTATACAGGCGGCGGCTGGGCAGACAGCTTTACAGTGGAAAACGGGAAATTCACTCGGGTCGGTCAGGATGGGCAATTCCCGACAGACGCGGGCGACGCCGTCGATCTCGGCGGGCGTTTCGTCTGCGCCGGCTTCAACGACTCGCATATGCACCTGCTGAATCTCGGCCATGTGCTTTCGATGGCACAGCTTTCAGCGCACACCGATTCCCTCGCGGGTATGCTCGATTACCTCTGCGATTACATCGCTGAGACAAATCCGCCAGAAGGCGCGTGGGTGCTGGGGCGCGGCTTCAACCACGACTATTTCCGGGACGAGCGCCGCTTCCCGACGCGCTGGGATCTCGACCGCGTCTCGACCGTATATCCGATCTGCATCACCCGGGCGTGCGGGCACATCTGCGTCGTGAATTCCAAAGCGCTCGAGGTGCTCGGCATCGACCGCAGCACGCCGCAGCCCGAGGGCGGACAGTTCGCGTTCGACGAGAATGGCGAGCTGCTCGGCCAGTTCTTCGAGAACGCGCTGAATCTCGTCATGGAGCGCATGCCTGTTCCCAATACGGAGGAAATCAAGCGGATGCTCCGGCTCTCCTCCGCCCTGCTGAACCGGTACGGCATTACCTCCTGCCATTCGGACGACTACGACGCGTTTCCGGGCGTCAGCTGGAAAACCGTGGCGGGCGCTCTCGAAGCGCTGGCGGATGCAGGCGAGCTGACCGTGCGCGTCAACGAGCAGGCGCAGTTCAAAACGCCCGACGCCCTGCGCGGCTACATCGAAAGCGGGGCTTTCCATCACCGCAGCGCGTTGTTCAAAAGCGGCCCGCTCAAGATGATCGGCGACGGCTCGCTCGGCGCGCACACGGCGTTTCTGAGCCGCCCGTATGCGGATGCGCCCGAAACGCGCGGCATCCCGATCTACACGCAGGCACAGCTCGACGAGATGGTGGACTGCGCAAACCGGAACGGCATGTCGGTCGCGATCCACGCCATCGGCGACGCCGCGCTTGACCGCGTGCTCGACGCAATCGAAAAGGCGCTCGCCGCCTGCCCGCGGGAAAACCACCGTCACGGCATTGTGCACTGCCAGATCACGCGGCCGGATCAGCTCGCGCGTATCCGGAAAATGCACCTGCACGTCTACACGCAGTCGGTCTTTCTCGATTACGACACGACGATCGTGCGCGCCCGCGTCGGCGATACGCTCGCAGAGACGAGCTACGCGGCGAAGTCGCTGCTCTCCGGCGGCGTGTCCGTCTCGAATGGCTCCGATTCGCCGGTAGAAGCGCCCGACGTCCTGCGCGGCATCGAGTGTGCCGTGACGCGCCGCAGCGTCGGCAGCACGGACGCGCCGTACCGCCCCGAGGAGGCGCTCACCGTACAGGAGGCGATCGATTCCTTCACGCAGGGCAGTGCGTACGCCTCGTTTGAGGAAAATCTCAAGGGCAGAATCGCGGAAAACATGCTCGCGGACTTCGTTGTGCTGGAGCGCAACCCGTTCGAGACCCCGCCGGAACAGCTTCATACCATCGCCGTGCTCGAGACGTATCTCGGCGGCAGACGCGTTTATAAAAAGGCATAACAACAGGGTGTGTTCCCAAACGGAGCACACCCTTTCTTTTTGCTTACGCGTAATGATATTCCTTTCGCTTCAGGACAAAGAACAGAATCGTCACAGCCAGCGCGAGAAGCTCGGCGGCGGTGATGGCAAACCAGATGCCGTCCAGCCCGAAGATCGCGGGGAGCACCAGCACGACGACCACCTGAAACACGAGCGTGCGCAGGAAGGAGATCGCGGCGGAAACCACGCCGTTATTCAGAGCTGTGAAGAACGATGAACCGAAAATGTTGATGCCGGTGATCAGGAATGAAACGGAATAAAGCCGGAAGCCCCGCAGGGTCATCGCGTACAGCCCGGCATCGTAGCCGACAAAGATCTGCGTCAGCGGCTGCGCGAGTGCCTCCGCGAGCAGCGCCATACCCGCGCCCGAGAGCGTCATCAGCACAAGGCTGCGGCGGAACAGGTTTTTCAGCTCCGCGTGATTCTGCGCGCCGTATTGATATCCGATAACCGGCGCGGTACCGATGGAATACCCGACGAAAATCGCGGCAAAGATGAAATTGACGTACATCACCACGCCGTACGCCGCAATGCCGTCCTCACCCGCAAGACTCATGAGCTGGAAATTGTACAGCATCGTGACGACAGAAGCGGAGACGTTGCTCATCAGCTCGGAAGAGCCGTTCGTGCAGGTTTTGAGTAAGATCCTGCCGTCAAAACGCGTTTTGGTAAGCCGCAGCAGACTGTCGTTTTCCCGGAGAAAATAGACAAACGGTGTAACGCCCCCGACCATCTGGCTCAGGGCGGTCGCAAGCGCCGCACCCGCAAGTCCCCAATGCAGCAGCGCGATGAACACATAGTCGAGCACCATATTCGTCACGCCCGAAAGCACGGTGATGATGAGCCCGAGCCGCGCCTTTTCCGCTGTAATCAGAAAGCTCTGAAACACATTCTGCAGCATGAATGCTGTGAGGGCGAGCAGGACAATCCGGCCGTACAGCACGCAGTTTTCGAGCATTTCTCCTTTGGCGCCGAGCAGAACGCACATCGGGCGCAGGAGAAGCTCGCCGAGCGCGGTCAGCAGCACGCCGCCCACCACCGTCACATAGACGAGCATCGAGAAATAGTGGTTTGCGCGTTCGGTGTCGCGCTCGCCGAGTGTTTTGGCGACAATGGCGCTGCCGCCCGTGCCGATCATGAAGCCCAGGGCGCCGAGAACAATCAGAATCGGCATAATCAGATTGATCGCGGCAAAGGGCGTCTTACCCACAAAATTCGAGACAAACAGACCGTCCACCACACTGTAAATCGAGGTGAAGATCATCATCACAATCGATGGCAGCGTGAACCGGAGCAGACGGCCGTAGGTAAAATGGTCGGATAACTGAATTCTTCCCTGATTTCTCATATTGCCTCCGTATCTTTTCTCTGCATTTCATTTGTCTTTTCTCTGAAACCCATAAGAAACCGTTCCGTTAAAAGAAGATACTGTTCCACATCGGCTTCGGACCAGGAAGCAAAAATCTCATTCTCCGCCTGGATCATGCGCATCGCCGTATGTTCCGCGAGCCGACGTCCTTTTTCTGTCAGGCAAACTTTTTTGCTTTTGGCATCTGCGGATTCCAGATAGAGGATTTCTTCCGCCTCCAGTTTTCGGATCGCGGAGTTGATGGTTTGCTTGTGGATGCCGGAGAAGTGGCAGATATCCTTCAGGAGACAGGAGTCGCCGTTGTCGCAGATCGTATATAAAATGATCATCGCGCTGTCTGATAAGCCGAGCTTCTTCGTCATTTCACGATAGGCGGCATCTGTCTCACTGATGAGATAATTGAAGCGCTTCATATCTTTGGATGTATGTATACGCATTGTGCACCTCCGATAGTACGAAATCATACCATTATACAGTATAGTACGATTTCGTACCATTGTCAAGCATATTGATAAAAGCCTTTCAGCAGCAGATTTCATACAGAAAGCGCCGCAATAGTTCTTGCATTTTATTTGTACGAGTGGTACAATAAGCGCATAAAATGTAGGAAATATTTGGCGTAACCGCAAATGGAATACGCCAAAAGCCATAGGAAGGGGACCCGCCATGCTGGAAAAAATCGACTTATCGAAAAAAATGAGTAAAAAAGAATTCAATACGCTGATGCGGGAGCTGGACGCAAAGCTCGGCCGCTTACAGCGCATCTGCAAGGAGAAGCGCATCCCGGTCATCATCGCCGTGGAAGGCTTCGGCGCGGCGGGCAAGGGCACGATGATCAACCGCCTGATCGAGCCGCTCGACCCGCGCGGCTTTAAAGTATACACAACGCAGAGCGAGACCGAAAACGAGCATTACCACCCGTTTTTGTGGCGTTTCTGGAACATGATGCCCGGCAAGGGGCGCATCTCGATTCTGGACAGAAGCTGGTACCGCATTCTGCTCAACGACCGCTTCGACGGCAAAACCGACGCGAAAAGCCTCGCGACCGCCGCGGACGAGATCAACTCCTTTGAAAAGCTTCTGACCGACGACCACATCGTGCTCATCAAGTTTTTCCTCGTCATTTCGCAGAAGGAGCAGAAAAAGCGCCTCAAGAAGCTTGCCGAATCCAAGGAGACCGCATGGCGCGTCACGGACGGCGATTGGAAGCGCTGCGAGCACTACGACGAATATTTCCGCCTCACCGAGGAGGCGCTGCAGAAAACAGACCGCGACAACGCCCCGTGGACAATCATCGAATCCGAGGACCGCGAATACGCGGCGGCGAAGGTCATCTCCACCGTGGTCAAGCGTCTCGAGGACGCCATCGCCGACGCCGACCGCCGCGCCAAGCTGCCGCGCGCCAGCGTGGAGGAAAGCGCGCAGATCTTCCCCGACGCCTTCCGCGCCTCGGCGCTCGCGGGCATCGATCTGTCCAAGACGCTGACCAAAGAGCAGTACCAGAAGCAGCTCAAGGAGCTACAGAAGAAGCTCTCCCGCCTGCACGGCGAGCTGTATCAGCGCCGCATTCCCGTGGTGCTCGCCTTTGAAGGCTGGGACGCCGGCGGCAAGGGCGGCGCGATCAAGCGGCTCACGCAGGCGCTCGACCCGCGCGGCTACGAGGTGCATCCGGTCTCCGCGCCAAACGATCTCGAAAAATCGCACCACTATCTGTGGCGCTTCTGGACGGCCGTGCCGAAGGCGGGCCACATCGCGATCTTCGACCGCTCGTGGTACGGGCGCGTCATGGTAGAGCGGCTCGAGGGCTTCTGCTCCGAGGACGAATGGCGCCGCGCCTACAAGGAAATCAACAACATGGAGGAATGCTGGGCGAACAGCGGCTGCATCGTTCTGAAATTCTGGATGCAGATCGACAAGGACGAGCAGGAGCGCCGCTTTACGGAGCGCCAGCAGAACCCCGACAAGCAGTGGAAGATCACGGACGAGGACTGGCGCAACCGTGCGAAGTGGGATCAGTATGAGGTGGCCGTGGACGAGATGCTCGTGCGCACCTCCACCACCTACGCGCCGTGGATCATCGTCGAGGCGAACAGCAAGTATTACGCGCGCATCAAGGTGCTGAAAACTGTCGTCGACGCGATCGAGCAGTATCTCAAGACGCACAAATAACGCAGCCCATTCCCGCTTACATAAAACAAAGGGTCGGGATCGCCGATTCAGGCGGTTCCGACCCTTTATTGCCCCCAAAAACGCCGGTGCAACCGTGCGTTGACAAATTGACTGCGTCCGCTTGGTGGCGCGCAACCGCAAAAAACGGTATACTGAAGGCAGAAACGAGGGGTAAAGTCCTCAGAAAACCGCAACGGAGGGAACAGTATGATTTTAGCGGACAAAATAATCCGACTCAGAAAAAAGAACGGCTGGTCGCAGGAGGAGCTTGCGGAGAAAATGGGCGTCTCCCGGCAGGCGGTATCGAAGTGGGAAGGCGCGCAGTCTGTGCCCGATCTCGGCAAGATCCTGCAGCTCAGCACTTTGTTCGGCGTGACGACCGACTATCTGCTCAAAGACGATTTGGAGGACGAGGTTTTCACGGACGGCGACGATGATCCCGCCGTACGGCGTGTGACGCTTGCCGAAGCGCACGCGTTTCTGGAATGGCGCAGACACGCGTCTATGCGGATTGCGGGCGCAACGTTTCTCTGCATTCTGGCGGTGATCCCGTTGCTTCTGCTCGGCGCCGCTTCGGAGATGCCCGCCTTCGGGCTTTCGGAAAGTCTTGCGGCGGGCATCGGCCTTGCCGCGCTGCTCGCGCTCGTTGCCGCAGCCGTCGCGGTTTTCATCTCCTGCGGCTCCCAAAACGCGCCGTACGCGTTTCTCGACAAGGAACCCTTCAATACGGAATACGGCGTGAAGGGCATGGTAAAGGAGGCGCAGAGCGCTTACCGCAGCACGTACACACGCAGCAACATTCTCGGCGCCTGCCTCTGCGTGCTCTCGCCGGTCTCTCTTCTTGCCGGCGCATGCTTTGTGGACGAGAACGACCCCAAGAGCACCTTTGCGCTCGTCGCGCTGCTCGCGCTCACAATGGTGATCGCCGGCGTCGGCGTCGTCTTCTTTATCACCGCCGGCGTGCGCTGGGCCAGCATGCAGAAGCTCCTCGAGGAGGGCGAATTCTCCGCACGGGAAAAGAAGAAGCTCGGCATGCGGGAATCCATCGGCACGATTTACTGGCTTGCCGCCACCGCGATTTACCTCGGCTGGAGCTTTACAACGGATAACTGGAAATCGACGTGGATCGTCTGGCCCATCGCAGGTGTCCTCTTCGCCGCCGTCATGGTCGTCTGCAACTTAATAATGGATAAGAACAAGTGAAAACAGTCCGGGAAACAGATAAAACCGGCTGCGGGGATTTCTCCCGGCAGCCGGTTTGCTGTTTCCTGTTATTATCGTTTTGTCGGCGAACCGTCGGCGGGCGTCTCGCGCTCGTACTCGGCGACGGCCTCGTTCAGCACGGCGATCTCCTCTGCGGTCAGCTCCCATGCGGTCGCGGCGCAGTTCTCATCGGCCTCGTGCTTGTTGCGCACGCCCATCAGCGCCGTATCGACGAGCGGATGCGCGGTGATCCAGTTGACGGCGACCTGCGCCACCGGCACCTGACGCGCTTCGGCAATCTTGTCGAGCGACTTCAAAAGCTTCTGCGCCTTCGAGAACTTCGGCTCCTTGAAATAATCGTAGAACACAAAGCGCATGTCCTTCGGATCCCAGTCCGGCAGCTCGCGGATTGTGCCGGTCAGCATGCCTGCGCCGAGCGAGCCATACGTCATGACGCCGATGTCGTGCTGCTTTGCGAATTCAAGCACGCTTCTCTCGCGCTGGTCGATCATCGAGAACGGCGGCTGGATGACCTCCACATCGCCGTATTTCATGCATTCCTCCGTCTGCTCGATGGAGAAGTTCGACAGGCCAATGTGGCGGATCTTGCCGCTCTCCTTGAGCTTCATCATCGCGCTCATCGTGTCCTCAAACGGCGTGCCGAGGAAGTCCGGCTTATGGACATGGTAGATGTCGATGTATTCGACGCCCAGACGGCGCAGGGAGTCGTCGATTTCCTTCATGATGCTCTTGCTCGAGATGTCGCGTCCGCCCTTCGGCGCGCCCTCGCCCCAGACAAGGCCGCACTTCGTGGAAACGATCAGCTTCTCGCGGTCATAGCCCTTGATCGCCTCGCCGACGATCTCCTCCGAAACGCCGCAGCCGTAGATCGGCGCGGTATCGACGATGTTGACCTCGTTATCGAGCATCGACCGGATGGCCCGGATGGAATCGTTTCTGTCCACGGCGCCCCAGCCGGAGCCGCCGATGGCCCACGTGCCTACGGTCGCCACGGACACCTTGAGTCCCGTCTTTCCTAAAACCTTGTAACGCATACAACCTACTCCTTTACTTTTCAATACAGATTTCGGTTCTTCACGCAAATTCCGGAAGACCCGTTATTACAACTTTAGTGGAAGCGTGTGAAAAAGTCAAGAGAAAAAAGCGTAAATTGGGAGTAAATTTCTCCTTTTTACCCGCCTTTGCACCGGGCGGAAAGCTTGCTTTTCCACCCGCCATCGGCTATAATGGGGAAAACAAGACAGAGAGAGGACCGCCGCCATGATTCTTCTGATCTGCGGCAGCTCGCACACCGGCAAAACGGCGCTGGCGCAGCGGCTGCTCGAAAAATACAAATACCTGTACCTGTCGATCGACAAGGACTACACGGTGGACATCGAACTGTAACCATAAGGAGGAAATCATGCCGCTCGTTCTGTACTATATACCTGATCCGAAAAAGGAACAGCAGCTTGCCGCGCTCTGCAGGGGGCTCGGTTTTCGCGCAAAGCGCCTCGTCCCGGGCGACGCCAACAAGACCGTCGGCACGCTCGCGGGCCTGAAAACCGCCGCAAGCGCCGATAAAGCGCCCGCAGGCTGGACGCTGCCGGAGCTTCTGATCTTTTCGGAAATGACCGGCGACGCGCTCGACCTCTTCCTCGCGGCGTACAAAAACGCGGGGATCGCGCCGGTTGCGCTCAAAGCGATTGTCACGCCGCACAACACTGCATGGAGTCTCTATGCGCTCGCGGAAGAACTCAAAAAAGAGCGCGCCGCCATGCTGCTGTACCGGAAAAATCAGACAACGTCGTAAATACGAAGTCCGCTGAAAGGAAACCCTTCAGCGGATTTTTTGCATTTGATCAATCTTCGTCCAGCGGATTTGGCCCAACGCCGACGTCGTAAACGTAGATGTAGAACTTCGAGTTTGTGACGAGCAGCATGTATGCGTCGTTGTAGCTGCGGATGGGATACAGCGTCTCATAGGCCTTGACGACCTCGCCGTTGTTGAGCTGCTGCACGCCGAGGCGGTACGTGGTCTCCGTGATCTTCTTCGACGCGTTTTCGTAGTCGCCCGCCGCCTTGTATTCCTCGATCGCCTGCTCGTACTTCGCGTCCTTATAGAAAGCCTGCGCCTTCAGATAATGAATCTTCTGGATCTGCACCGCGCAGTCCTCGTATTCACCGAGCTTTGTGAAGATCTCCATCGCCTCGTCGTACGCTTTTTCCTCGACGAGCTTTAAGCCCTGCTCGTAGTAGGCGGCGTCGATTTTCGGCAGGAGCGATTTCTCGGTCACGAGCTCGAAATACTCGAGCGCGTGCGCTTCATCGCCCTCCGTGTAGAACGCGATGCCCTTGTCGCAGAACGCTTCCTGCATCTGCGCGGCAAGCTCCCCGCTCACGTGCTGATAATCAGCGGTCGCCTTTTTGAGGTTGTCCGCTTCAATCGCCTTCATGCCGAGGTTGAAATAGCACAGTTCAATCTTCTCCGCCGCTTCCTTGTAATCCGCGAGCTTTTCGAGCTGGCCGAGCGCATCCTCATACGCACCGGAATCGAAAACCTTCACCGCCTTGCGGTACTGCGCCTCGGTGATCTGGTCGGGAGAATCCCCGTAATCGAGCACCTCCTCGAACGCGGCGATCGCCTCGTCATACTTTCCGTCTTCCAGCAGATCTGCCGCCTTGCGGTATTTCGCCTCCGGGATGCGGTCGGCGCTGTCGCTGTAATCCTCCAGCTCGGCAAACGCCGCCACGGCCTCGTCGTACTGACCGGCCTCCAGCAGCGCCGCGGCTGCGTCATATTTCCTCTGAGGAATAATATATGTAATCAGAACCACGACGAAAATCGCGATCAGCACAAGCAGCGGGATGGAGATCGAAAGGAAGATCCTGCGGTGCAGTCTCTTTTTCCGCGCGCGCTCCTCAGCGGCGGCTTTTTCTTCGGCCGCCTTACGTGCAGCTTCCTCGGCGGCTGCCTTTTCCTCAGCGGCCTTGCGCTCGGCGGCAAGCCGCGCCTGCTCCGCCTTTTCCGCTTCCGCCTTTTCATACGCCTCGAGGTTTTCCGCAAGCTTCTCCGAGTCGTCAAACAGCTCGCGCTGCGGAGCATAGGCCGCGCCGCAGACGAAGCACTTTTCCTCATCTGCGCGGTTCACTTCGCCGCACGCGCAGAGCCAGAGATCCTTGTATTCCTCCGGCACAAACTGCGCCTCGCCCCGGTCGTTTTCCGCCATCTCGCGGAAATCACGGCCATACTGCGCGAGGAGCTTTTCGTCCTCAATCGCACCGCTCAGCGGCTGCCGCGCGGGGATATACTCAAAGAGCAGAGACGCGCTGCCCGTCCAGACGTCCTCGCCCTCAAATTCCACTTTCTTGATCGCGACGGAAAAGCTGTGCGCCGTATTCCCGACGGGGATCTCTTCCTCCTCGCCGAAAATCTCGTCGCGCCCGACAACCGGCACGAGATAGCGGCGGTCGCGCACGACCTCCGTTTCATGGTTCGCCTTATCGAAAACATGCAGATCGATGAACACCGCCGTGACTGCGCGCGTGTCGAGATTGCGGAACGTCAGCCGCACATAGGTGCGTGTCGTCTGTTCCGCGCTCTGGGCTTCGTCCGACGCTTCGACTTCGACAGTCTCCTGCACCAGCGCCCCGCTCTGCAGCAGGATGGGACAAGTCTCCTTGTATAAATTATCCTTCAATTCAAACAGCGGCTCAAAATCGGGCATGCGTCATTCCGTCCTTTATCTTGCAAATCTAAGTAAAGCTCATCTTTCATTATACCTGATACGGCTGAAAATGCAAGGAAATTCAGCGGGATTTCCGCAGTTTTTTGTTTACCTGTCTGCGAAAAATCGTGCATTTTCCCGAATTTTGTGGTAAGATAACTTTAATACAGCGACAGAGAGGAGCAAATGTTTATGAAGCAACCCATTACGATTCAATGGCTTGGCCACGCCTGCTTCCAAATCGGGTGCGGCGGCTACAGCCTTGTGCTCGACCCCTTTGCCCCCGGCAGCGTCTCGGGCTTTCGGGACATACAGACGAAAAGCGCGTGCAGAGGCATGCGCTTTTCTTTTAGGATTTTCTGCAAAGTATACTTGACAAACTTTGCAAAGCGTGCTATGCTTATTTTGCAAAGTTAACTTAGCGTTTCGTTTCTGCAGAACGAAAGGAGCAATCGAATGAAAACCAGAATCCGCGAGCTCAGAAAGGCCCGCAAGCTGTCTCAGGAGGAGCTGGCCGAGGCGGTGGGCACCACGCGCCAAACCATCACCTCCATCGAAGTGGGCAAATACACGGCTTCCCTGCCGCTCGCCTACAAAATCGCCCACTATTTCGGGCTTACGATCGAAGAGGTTTTCGACTTCTCTGAGATCGAATGACAAAATTCAGAAATGCGCGCTGCGCAGAGAGGAAAATCACGTTATGGAAAAATACAAAAAATCACTGAAGCTGCAGAATGTGCTGCTGATTCTGGGCATTCTCTGCCTGGCTGCCGTACAGGTGCTGTCCTTCTGCGGTGTTCTTACGCCCGCTGTGCAGGACGAGCACTGGGCGGGTTTCTGGGCCGGGCTGGTTGCCGGAGCCGCGTTCGGCATCACGATCCTGTTTGTGATCGGGCTGGTCATCAATCTGCGCGCGCTGAGAAACGAAGCCGCACTCAAGAAGCTCTATGCCAAGGAGCATGACGAGCGCACCGCGCAGATCTGCTATTATGCGCAGAGCTGGGCATACCGCATCTGCACGCTCGGGCTGCTCGTCGCCATCGTCATCGCGGGCTATTTCAGCCCCACCGTCTCCCTGACGTGTCTGGCGATCGTCTTCATCCAGTCCGTCACCGGCGCGCTCTTCAAGCTGTACTGGCACAAGCGCCTGTGACGCGCAATATCGCACACAAAAACGTGCCGGCGGAAACTGCTCCGCCGGCACGTTCTGTCATTATGCGTCTATATCTTTCTGCTCGTGCAGACCCTGAATGCTGTGCTCCAGCTTTGCGTGCAGCTCCACGACAGGCTGTGTGTTGCCGTACACGATCTCCGGGGCGTTTGTCGGCGCAGCCCACTTAACCGCGTTTGTGATGACCTTCTGGATCTCCGGCATGTGGTAGATCGGGAAGACCTCATGGCCCGGACGGAAGTAAAATACCTTGCCCTTGCCGCGGTGCCAGCAGCAGCCGCTGCGGAACACCTCGCCGCCCTCAAACCAGCTGATGAACACCTGCTCGTCGGGCTGCGGGATATTGAAATGCTCGCCGTACATTTCCTCATGCGGAATGATGATCTTCTCCTCCAGCCCCTGCACGATCGGATGGCCGGGATCGACAACCCAGAGGATCTCCTTCTCGCCGTCCTCACGCCATTTCAGCATACCGGAATTGGTGCCGCAGAGCTTCTGGAAAATCTTCGACGCGTGGCCGGAATGCAGGACGATGAGGCCCATGCCGTTCAGAACGCGCTGGTACACGCGGTCCACGATTTCATCCGCAACCTCGTGGTGCGCCATATGGCCCCACCAGATCAGCACGTCCGTGCTGTCCAGCACCTCCTGCGTCAGCCCATGCTCCGGCTCCCGCAGCGTGGCGGTTCTGACGTCCATACCGGCGTCCTTCAAAAAGTCCGCAATACACCCGTGGATGCCCTTCGGGTACACCTCCGCGACCTCCGGAAACTGCACCTCATGCAAATATTCATTCCATACCGTTACACGAATTGCCATAACGTTCTCCTGCCTTTCCGGATTAAATAACCTGTTCCCATGTGCCCGATTCTGCCGAGCGGATCACGGCGTCCACCGCATGCTGGTTGATCCGGCCGTCCTCGATGGTAGCCGCCTTGCCGTCTCCCACGCCATTGATGAGATCGGCGAAGGACTGCATCTGATCCACCTTGAATTTCTGCGGAATCGGCAGCTTTGAGAAGACATGCGCCTCTGCGTTGGCCTCGCCGATGCAGATGGAGATCTCGTCGGTATCCGGCGCGCAGTGGTCGAGCTCATACTGGATTGCGCCGCGGCTGCCGTAAATTTCCATGGTCTGATAGTTGCCGCGCCCGTAGCCGAAGCGTGTGATGCGGAAGGTTGCCGCCGTTCCGCCATCCATTTCGGCGAAATAATTTGCAAAGTCGTCGACATCCACACGGCCCATGCCGCTGCCGTCCAGCTTCTCACGCTCGTGGATAAAGGTGCCTGTGTGGCTGACGATTTTTTTATAATCCTTGCCCGTCACGAAACGCACGAGATCCAGCGCATGGCTGCCGAGATCGCCCAGCGCGCCGGAGCCGGTGTACTGCTGCTCAAAGCGCCACACGAGCGGTGTGTGACAGTGCGGCAGGCCCCACGCCTGATAATACTGCATATCGACGTGGTAAATGTCGCCGATCATGCCGCGCTCGATCAGATCTTTCGCATACCGCGCGGACGCCTTGAAGCGGTACGAAAAGCACACCATGCTCTTCACGCCCTTTTCCGCCGTGACCGCCGCGAGATGATCCGCCTGCTCGCTTGTCATGACAATCGGCTTCTCCACGGCGTACGGCTTTCCAGCCTCTGCCGCCGCGAGCGCTACCTCGTAGTGCACGTAGTTCGGCGTGGAAATATCCACCGCGTCAACCTCCGGGCAGTTGATCAGATCGTGATAATCCGTAAAGCAGTGCGCCTCGTCGATGCCGTACTTCTCCTGCGCATAGCGCAGCGCCTCCGGGTCGATGTCGCACACCGCGACCAGCTTCAGGTCCGGGCTTCGGTCGATGCCGGGCAGGTGCACGCCCCGCGAGATCCCGCCGATACCCACACTTCCAACACGAATACAAGCCATAATACAATCCTCCAGTATTCTTCTGTTTGATATGATTTATTTACTGCGCCCTTTGCAGGAGCGTCCAGTCCAGCTTTGCGCCGTCGCGGACAAACAGCGGCAGCGTCTGAATCGGCGTGTCGCAGAATACGGTTTGTCCGCCCGTCCACACCTTGCCTGTCTCCACCTCGCGCCATACAGTGCCCGCAGGCAGATAGACCGGCTTTCCGGCACACTGTGCTTCGGTCACCGGGGAAACCAAAATATCCGGGCCGAACATGTACGTATCCTTGTGCGTCCATGCCTCAGGATCCTCCGGGAAATCGAAAAACAGCGGCCGCATGACCGGCGTTCCCTCCCGGTGGCAGATCTCCATCTGCGCCTTGATATAGGGGCGCAGGCGTTCGCGAAGCTGCATGTATTGCTCCAGAATCGGATACGCCGCCTCACCGAAGCTCCAGATCTCGTTCGCGGCGCCGCTCGACGCCATACCGCCGCCGAGCTCGGTTGAAAGCGGCTCGCTCTCCGGAGACCGCGCGCCGTGCAGGCGGAAGACCGGGCAGAACACGCCGTACTGGAACCAACGGATCAGAAGCTCGCGGAAAGCCGGGTCGTCGGGATTTCCGCCGACAAAGCCGCCGATATCTGTTGTCCACCACGGGATGCCCGCCATCGCCATGTGCTGCCCTGCGACAATCTGGCGGCGCATGGTTTCAAAATCGGAGACGATGTCGCCCGACCAGACGAGTGTGCCGATGCGCTGGCTGCCCGCCCAGGCGCAGCGCTCCAGCGTGATGATCTCGTCCTCTCCCGCGGCCTTCAGGCCGTCATACACCATCTGCCCATAGGTATAGGGGTAGATATTCGCCGCCTGCAGGCCCGGCCCGGCCGCATAGCGGAAGTTGTCGTACTGATACGGGATGCTTTCCGGCTCGGCGGCATCGAGCCAGTAATTCTTGATGCCGCAATCGTAATAGCTGCGCTTGATCTTATCCCAGACAAACGCACGAGCCTCCGGGTTGGTGGCGTCGAAGAACGTCTCATACCCGCTGCATTCGATCATCGTGCGTGCGCCGCGGTCGGTATGGACGATATAGCCCTTTTCGATCATCTCCGGGTAATACGGGCTGCGCGGGTCCACCGTCGGCCAGACGGAGACGAACAGGCGGATGCCCATTTCGTTCAGCTCCTCCACCATCGCCTTCGGATCGGGCCAATATTTCTTATCGAAATCCCAGACACCCTGATTTGGCCAATGGAAGAAATCGATGATAATGACCGAGATCGGCAGCTTGCGGCGCTTGTACTCACGCGCAACCGAAAGCAGTTCTTCCTGCGTCTGATAGCGACACTTGCACTGCCAGAAGCCCGTGGCGAAATCCGGCATTGCGCTGGGCATACCGGTCGCTTTCGCATACCGGTGCATGATCTCCGCCGGGGTATCGCCGGCCGTCACCCAATAATCCATCTGCTCCGTGGATTCCGCCTGCCACTGCATCCGGTTCGTGCCGAACGCAGCCGTGCCAATTGCCGGGTTATTCCAGAGGAAGCCGTAGCCGAGGCTTGAGAGGTAGAACGGGATGCTGACCTGCGCGTTGCGGTGCGCAAGCTCGAGCACCGTGCCCTTGAGATTGAAAATCTCCTGCTGATACTGGCCCATACCGAAGATCTTCTCCTCGGGGTCGGATTCAAAGCGCACGGTCAGCGCGTGACCGCCGCCGGGAACCGGCTTGAACTCGCGGGCCGGAATCATCAGCGCACTGAAATTCGTCCCGCGCACCGAGCGGTCGCGGACAAATTCCTGCAGGAGCGTGCGGCCCTGCGCATTTTGCATCGTGATTCGCCCATTTTCCTGCACGTAAACGCGCAGCTTCTCGTTCGTGAGACAAAGCGCGTTCAGACCCTCAAATTCGGTCTCCTCAATCTGCACCGCGCAGTCCTCGGGCGGCAGAAGCGCCCAATCCGGTGCTTCGCCGATCTTTCGCATCCGGGCGGCGCGGACGCGGACGCTGCCGATCCCCCACGGTTCCACCTGCAGCGTTTCGCCGTCATATATCCAAATGATTTTATTTCCGTCTTGTTTCAGCATTTTACAACTCTCCCTGTAAAACGATTATGCCCGCTGCAAGGCGCCGCGCACATTCACGGCGCTCACAACGAACTGCGGCAGCTTGCGGTAGCCTTCGTTGATGCACTCGCAGATACCGTCCTTTTCAAAATCCTCCGCCAGCTCCGAGAGCATGGCTTCGGCGAAAGCCGGATCGCTCCGGCGGAAGAAATCGAGCGCCCAGCCGCTGGCCGTCGCCCAATAAGCGCCGTTCTGGTATTCACCGGCCGGCACCTCAATCAAGAGCTTTTCCCACGGTGCGCCGTCTAAAAGCTGGCAGATCTGCCCTTTATAGATGTAACGGCGGCGGTTCTCGGAAAGCCAATTTTCCACTTGTGTCCGAATCTCCGGGGATAACGGGAGCCCGACGTACAGCAGATACAGCATCCCCCAGACATCGTGCTGGCGGCATACGCCGTCCGCTGCAAAGAAAGCGCCGGCCTGCGCATCAAACAGCACGGGCAGTGCGCGTTCCACGCGGTCGGCCCAAACGCCGTACCGCGCGGCGGCCGCCGACTCCTGCGTCAGCGTGCGGTACATGCGCTCCATCTGCCGGCAGGCCCGCCAGAACAGAACGGATTCCATGAACAGTCTGCCGGTTTTGCAGACCGTATCGGTAAACCCGTACGGCGAATGGGGGTTTGCCGCATCGTTGTAGACAAGGCCTTCCGCGTCCAGCGGGATACAGGCCATGCCGCTGTCCAGCCGTGTGCACCACGCTTCAAAAAGCGGTTTCGCCGCCTGCGGGCCGATTCGGTCAAAATACGCGGAGACGGCAAAAACGAGAAACGGCGTATTGTCCAGATTGGCGAGCCCCACCGGGAACCCCTTGGCGCCGGCCGCGTAGACCGCTTCGCCGCTCTCCTCCACGCGGTCGGGCATCCAGCCGTCCGCGCGCTGACCGCGCAGGATAAATTCGATACAGCGGCGAATCTCCTCCGGCTCCATCAGGTCGCCGCAGTATTCCACCATATAGCCGAAATCCCGCACCCAGAGCGCATCGTAATTCCCCACACCGTCCGGCGTGAAGATCACCGTGCCGTCGAAGGCCGTTTTTTTGCAGGCCTCCAGCAGCTCCTGCGCCATTGCCGTCCATCTCGTTTTGCCGTCTGAAAACAACATAAATACAAATCTCCCCGTTTTGTCTTCGCCTACATTTTATCCCTTGACGCCGCTGAACGCAATACCTTCAATGAAGTATTTCTGCGCGCACAGATACGCGATCAGGATCGGCAGAACCGATACGACCGAGCCCGCCATGACAAGGTTCCACTGCGTCGTATAAACGCCCTTGAAATACGCGATGCCGAGTGTCATCGTGAACTTTTCCGGCGTCGAGAGATAGATCAGCGGCCCCATGTAATCGTTCCATGTATTCATCAGCGTGAAGACGCCGAGTGTCAGCATAGCCGGAACGACCAGCGGCAGCATGATACGCCAGTATGTCATAAAGGGGTTACAGCCGTCAATCTCCGCCGCTTCCTCCAACTCTTTGGGCAGCGACATAAAGAACTGACGGAGCAGAAACACGCCGAAAGCCGAGAAGAACGCGGGCAGAATCAGCGCGAGGTGCGTATCAGTCAGTCCGGCCTTCGCAAACATCAGGTAGGTCGGAATCATCGTGACCTGTCCGGGAACCATCAGCGTTCCGATGTAGAAGAAAAACATCACGTTTCTCCCCTTAAACGGAATACGCGCAAACGAATACGCCGCGAGGCTGCTGAAGAAAAGCTGTCCCAGAACGACGAAGAAAACGATCTTGATCGTATTGAGCATAAACTGCAGCATCGGCTGCTCCGTAAACAGCTTGACGTAGTTGATCCACTGCGGCTGCGGCGGAATCCACACCGGCGGAATCTTAACCGCGTCGTACTGCTCTTTGAGCGAGGTGGAAAGCATCCAGAGGAACGGGATAACCATGATTACGCCGATGATGATCAGAACAACATAAAGCAGCACTCTCCGGGCGATGAAGCCCGCAGATTTCTTTTTTACAACCGCTGTCTTTGCCATGGTTTTTCCCTCCTTACACCGACGCTTCAGCCCATTTTTTCGAGCTGCGGTTCTGAATAAGCGATACGACAAACACCAGAATGAACAAAACATATGCTGCCGCGCACGCGTAGCCCATCTTGTAGAACTGGAAGCCGTACTGATAGAGATACATCGCAACGGTCTTGGTCGCATCCACCGGGCCGCCGTTCGTCATGATGTAGACCTGGTCGAAGACCTGCAAAGAGCCGATCAGCGACATCAGGGAAACGAAATACGTTGTCGGCCCGATCATCGGAACCGTGATCTTAAAGAACTTCTGTACCGAATTCGCGCCGTCGATGGTCGCCGCCTCATACAGATCGTGCGGCACACCCTGCAGACCGGCGAGGAAAATGGTCATGTTATAGCCGAGGCCCTTCCATACGCTCATAATCGCGATGGAAATCATCGCCATGTTCGTATCGGTCAGCCAGTGCACGGGCGGCAGATTGAGATAGCCGAGCAGTGTGTTCAGCAGGCCGCCGTTATCTTCATACAGCATGCTCCATACCAGCGAAACCGCGACCATGGAGGTGATGACGGGGATGAAGGTCAGCGTGCGGAATACGCCGATGCCCGGTATCTGCCGGTTGAACAGCACCGCCAGGAGCAGAGCGAGAACGACGCCGGCCGGCACGGTGAGCACGCAGTACCAGAGCGTATTCAGCAGCGCCGTGATGAACTGATCGTCCTGAAACAGCTTTATGTAGTTATCAACGCCGACGAAATTCGCGGATGTAATGACATCGTAGTCCGTGAAGCTATAATACAGCGACATGAGAATCGGCACCAGCATAAACACCAAAAAGCCGATGAAATTCGGCGCAATGAACAGATAGCCCCAGAAATTCTTTCTGCGCTGAATTTTTCCAGATTTATTGTGGGCCACAGAGATCCCCTCCTTGTTATGAAAATGGGCAGCGGCGCCCGAATGGATTGCCGCTGCCCGTGTGGTAAACTGCTTTATTCTACTTCTTCGGCAAGGATCTTGTTGACGTCTGCAACAGCCTTATCGAGCGCTGCCTGCACATCATCCTCTTTGTCGAACATATACGCCTGAAGGTCGATACCAAGCGTATTCTCGATCTGCGGCCAGGACGGTGTGAACTGACGGGTCTGCGAGTATTCCATCTGGTCAGAGAAGACCTGGATGTAATCGCCGTACAGATCATCGCCTGCGTAGAAGTCCTTGAACTCCGGCTGCGGCGGAATCGTGATCCAGTTTTCCCAGAAAGTCTGGACGAACTCGGAGCAGGTCAGATGGACGAGGTAATCGTACGCTTCCTGCGGATACTTGGTGTTGCTGAACACAACCACGCCTTCACCGCCGACGACTGTCGCCTGCTGCTTCTTCTGCGGCAGCGGCGCAACGCCGAATTTATCCTTGAAGTTCGGGTCGCTGAGGTAAACGCTCAGCATCCACGGGCCGTCGATGCACATACCGGTGATGCCGGAGCTGAAGCGGTTGACGCCTGTCGGCGCAGCCTGCAGCGGAACGCTCTTGTCTTCCTGTACCATTGTCTTCCAGAACTCCAGCGCCTCCACAGCCTCCGGAGAATTGAAGATCGCTTCCGTACGGTCGTCATTCAGCATCTTGCCGCCGTTCTGCCACAGGAACGGGAGCCATGTCCATGTGTAGCCGCCGTTTTTGTCATAGATCGGCAGGTCGAGGCCGTAAGCGTTGTTGTCCGGATCTGTCAGGGCCTTCGCCGCACTGCGGAGATCATCCCATGTCCAGTCCGCCGTCGGCTCCTCAAGATTGGCATTTGCGAACTTTTCCTTATTGTAGAAAAGAGCGAGGTTGTTCGAAGTGATACGCAGACCGTAAACGTCATCCTTATAGGTCATGGTATCCCAAACGGAGTCGTAGAACTTATCCTTATACTCCTCAACACCGTACTCCTTCAGCGGCAGCAGCTTGCCCTTAGCCGCAAGCTGAATGCTCTGCACGCCCGCGTCGACGAACGCGAGGTCCGGGTTATTGCCGCCCGCAAGCGTCGCCTGAATCTTTGTGCTGTACGAGTCGCTGGCAATCGGAACCACCGTGACTTCCACGCCGGTCTCTTCCTTGTACTTCGCAGTGTCCTCCTGAATCTTGTCCGCGCTCGCCTTCTCCCAGCCGTATACCCAGATGGTCAGCTTGGCATCCGACTTGGCAGTTTCCGCTGTGCCGGACGTTTCGGCTGTGCTGCTTGTCTTGCTCTCTTCGGACGCCGTGCTGCTCGAGCTTCCAGAGCCTCCGCAGCCCGCAAGCGCGCCGACCAACAAAGCACCAGCCATAATCAGGGACATGAGTTTCTTTGCCTTCATTCGTTACGCTTCCTTTCTTGTTCTGACGTATGTACACAACACACATATATGCCAGATTTGTTACCTTTATTATAACGTATTTGTGCATTTCCACAATTTCACAATTTTTGCCTTTGTGTACACTATTTTTGACATCATTCAAAAAAGACCGCCCAAACCATTGACATTTTTTTGAATTTCAGATACTCTTCTCTATGGAAAGCTATACAAAAGCATCAAAATCCGCAGGGAAACATACTATTTTGTAACTTTTTTGAAAGCGGGGCAATATGAACAGGACAAACTTACTACGCCGGTTTTTGGATCATTTCCGCATTAAGGAGAAACTGATTTTCTTTCTGATTCCGGTCATCCTGCTGACCTATCTGGTCTCCGTCATCACCGTATACCTGATTTCTTTCCGGGAGACAAAAAACATTGTCGATCACCAAAGCAACATTGTGGCCAGCCAGAAAATCCAGCTTATCGACAGCTATCTGACGCAGCTTCGGACGGAATCAGAGATCTTCATGTTCGATACCGCCTTTCAGAAGCAGCTCAAGATCCATAAGGCTTCGCTTTCAAGCGCACAGCAGGATGAGCTGGAAGCGGATATGCGGCAGTACATGTACAGTATGATCATCAATTATGATCTGTATGTGGAGACCATCACGCTCATCAACCAGTACGGCGACGAATATTTCTGGAAAATGGATACCCGCCTTTCGCACACGGATCTCAGCCGGCGTCTGCGCGCCCTGACGGAGGAAACACGCAAGCTGGACGGCGGCATCCTGTACAGTTACGACAAGCTGGATCAGGGCGTCATCACGATCTCGCGCAGCGTGAAGGATCCGATCTACGATATCGAAATCGGCACGATGATGATCGATTTCAACCTGAATTTCCTGGGCGGCATAACGAGCATGCAGACCAGCAGCCTCGGAAACGCCGATATTCTGCTTGCCATCATCAATTCCGAAAACGACATCGTCTATAATTCTTCCCCGCTTTCCCAAGATATGCTGCAGACCGTTCAGGACAGCAGCACCACGCTGAGGCTCGGCAAGACGCAGTACAAGATCAACCGCAGTCCGTCCAACCACAACGACTGGACGCTCTTTACCATCGTCAACGAGACGGAACTGTACCGGAATCTGAACCGCATCTCCCTGATTCTGGTCATACTGATGATTTCCTCCGCCCTTGTCGCCTTCTTTGCGATTTTTGTCATTTCCAGAACCATCTCGAGCCAGTTTGAGCACTTTATTCAGAAGGTCAGCCACACGACTGTGCCGGACAAGCAGGCGCTGATCACTGTGGAAAGCCACGACGAGTTCCGGGATCTCGCGCAGGTATACAACGACATGATCCTGCGCATCAACCAGCTGATCGATACGGTCTACACCAAGGAGCTTCTGCTCAAGGGCGCGGAGCTCAAGGCGTTTCAGGCGCAGATCAACCCGCACTTTTTATACAACACGCTGGACTGCATCAACGGGCTGGTGGAGCTGAACCGTCCGGACGACATCAAAAAGACCGTGACGGCGCTCGCCAGCATTCTGCGCATGAGCATTAAGGGCAAGGAGATCCTGACCGTGCGGGAAAATATCGTGTATATCGAGCAGTTCATGTTTATCGAGCGGCTCCGGTATCCGGATAAGCTGATCTTCCTGAACGAGATCCCGGAGAATATGATGGACTATTACATGCCGAAGCTGATTATTCAGCCGCTTCTGGAAAACTCCATTCTCCACGGCATTTCGGAAATCCTCGGCAAGGGCATGATCGGGCTTTTCGGCCATGAGGAGGAGGATTGTCTCGTCTTCATGGTAAAGGACAACGGCATCGGCTTCCCGGATTCTGTGATTGAGATGCTGCGCCACAGCGCAGACGATGAAGCCGATCTGCACATGCAGGAAAGCATCGGCCTTCTGAACATCCAGAAGCGCATCCACCTGATGTACGGCACGGCCTATGGACTGGAAATAAAGAATCTGCCGTCCGGCGGCTCGTGCGTAACGGTTCGCCTGCCGAAGATCCGCAGTGCCGAGCCTTCGGAAGATTCCCCTGAAGAAAGGAAGGACACGCCATGAAGCTGTTGATCGTCGATGATGAAGCCATCCTGCGCGACCGCATTCTTGCGGTGCTGCAAGGCTCCGGACTGCTGATCCACACCTATTACACGGCGGAAAACGCTTTTGACGCCATCCGGATCATCGACGCCGAGCACCCGGAAATCATCATCACGGATATCCGTATGCCCAGCAAATCCGGCCTGGAAATTGCGGCGTACATTCACGAAAAATATCCGCAGAGTCTCGTGATCCTCGTCACCGGGTATTCGGATTTCGAATATGCGCGCACCGCTATACAGAACAACGTCTTTGAATATCTGCTCAAGCCGGTGGAATCGGAGAAGCTGATCTCCGTCGTTCTGCGTGCGCAGAAGCAGGTCGAGATGCAGGAAAAGCATGACCGGCTGTTCGGCGTATTCAAAGAGCATTTTGCCAACAATCTGCAGAGCATCCGCAGGCAGTACATTGAAAATTTGCTTTTCCGCAGCGGAACCGCGCAGGACGCCGATCTCCAGCGCGAAATCTACGACCTGACGTTTGAAAAATACCGTCTGGTGGCGATCCACTGCAGCACCGCCATGGACAGCGTAAAGCTGGAAAGCGAATACTTCTGCACGCACCTTGTCGAGGAATACATCCAGAACGCCCTGCCCAATGCCATCACCTACGTGTTCGGCAACCTGGTGTTTATGATCTGGGAGGTCAGGAAAGAGGACATATACGACGACAACGAGGCACTGCTCGGTTTTCTGCGCGATCTGCACGCCTATGTGCGCCGGAATATTCTCGGCATGCTCTCGGCAGGAATCAGCCAGACCTCCAGCACGCTCACCAATATACAGGCCCTGCGCCACCAGGCCTCGGAATGCCTGGAATACATGCAGGACAACGGCCGGCGAGAATTTCTGCTTTACGAGGACATTCTGACCGCCGATACGGCGCGGTGGGAAATCGAAGCGCAGGTGGAGGCTCTAATTTCGGAAATCAATGCCGGCAACGTATCGCTCTCCCTGCAGAGCTTCGACCGCATTCTCGCGGACGTGCGGCGCAATCAGCCCGATTATTTGTCCTCTGCGTGTTTGCTGATCGTCTCGCGCATCTGTCTCACTCTGCGCGAATACCAGTCCGACACCCCCGATATGCCGGGACAGGTCATTCCGATTCTCGCCAAGCTGGACAGCCATACGGAGGAAGGCATTACGATGCTGCGCAGATGGATTGAAAGTGTCTGCACGCTGGTGGCTGACGCGCACCGCGACCGCACCAACACGCTGGTCAATGCGATTCGTGAGTATATCAACAGCCATTACAGCGAGGCGATCGGGCTTGCTGAAGCCTCGCGCTTTGTGGGGCGGAATCCCTCCTATATCAGCCGGCTAGTTCGCGAGCACACCGGGAAGAGCTTTACGCAGCTTCTGACGGACAAGCGCATGCATGAGGCCAAACGGCTTCTGAAGGAAACCAACCTGAAAATCACGGAGATTTCCGAGCGCATCGGCTATAACAACGTCCGGTATTTCACGCGTGTTTTCAAGGCGACCACCAATATGTCTGCAAACGACTACCGCGCTTTCAGCGCCACATTTGAATAAGACGCAAAAAGAGCACCCCGCGCAAAACGGGATGCTCTTTTATGTAAGACAGAATTTCGCTTACTTCAGGAACGGGAGAGAGCCGACGATGGCTGCGTCCTTGGCTTTGCCGCCGCAGACCTGGAAGAAGCAGATGATGCGGACAACATAGACCACTGCAAGGGCGATGCCGCCGAGGATCGGGACGATGAAGGTCCAGCACAGGACGAGGGAAACGACGAGCAGGAGCTGGCTGATGATCTCCAGCTTCAGCGCCTGACGGGAGTGGAAACTCGCATACGGAGACTCCGGCGAGGCGAGCAGGGCGATCACGATGCCGATCATGCCGAGCACGTAAGCTGCCATCGCGACGACCTTATTCTTGGAAATATCTTCCGCCGTAAAGTCCGCCGTGTGGTCGTTGGGGTTGTATGCGGGCTGTACCGGTGCGTACTGCGGAACCGGCTGATACGGATTCGGCGCCGGCTGCTGCGGGGGCACGGGCTGCTGAACCGGAGCGGGTTCCGGCTGGTACGGGTTCGGCGCGGGCTGCTGAACCGGAGCGGACTCCGGCTGCGCAACAGGTGTTCCGCAAACTGCGCAGAAGGTACCGCCTTCTGCAAGCTGACTGCCGCATTTGGGACAAAAAGCCATGATTCTAACCATCCTTTCATCGCGCAGCACCCAAAAATTTGCAGGGTCACCGCGCATAACGTGTAATCTTTACTATGAAAATTATACCCCACCCCAAGCGAAATGTAAAGCACCTCTGAGAAATTTATCAAAATTTTGCACAGAACGACCATATTTCAAACGCAGAAGGGCCGCAGCCCATAAGACTGCGGCCCTTGTTTGTGGGTTTATACTGCGTGTCGGCTTACCAACCGAACCATTTGTTGAGAATATTGCGCACCGTGTTGAAGAAATCCTGAATCGGATTATTCGGAACGACCGGCTTCGGCGGATTCGTCGGAGCGGGCGTCGGAGTTACGACCGGCGTCGGCTCAGCCGTGGGCTCCGGTGTAGCCGTCGGTTCAATGGTCGGCTCTGCAGTCGGTTCGGGTGTCGAAGTTGCTTTGTCCTCAAAGCCAAGGCTCAGAAGAGCAGGGATCAGATCCTCTTCCGTGAGGCTGGCGAACGCCGCGTTCGGATCGTCACAGATTTTAACCAGCGTGATGGACAAAATGCCCGTACCGGTATTAGTGATGGTGATGGTCTGTCCATTTGTCGCTGCACCCGCATTCACCACGGTGTAGAACATATCGGTGCTGGTATTCAGCGACTGCTGGTTACCGTTGTTAATCGTATAGGTTGTATTTGCATTCCGTGCTTTCAGACCGATCTGAACCACACGATTTGTGGTAACTTTGAATACAACCGCTTGGTTGGACTGCAAATACAATTCGTTCTTCGGGCCGTTGTCGAGCAGATCCTTAACATCCGCTGTAGCAAATCCATTGCTATCCAGTACAACCGCACCATTTGTAGTTTCGCTCTGGTCGTAAACCTGATTCATAACATCAGAAGCGATCTGGTCAGCATACATAGAATCCTTTACATTCTCAACGCCAACACCTGCCAGAACTGTATTTCTCAGCTCGATAAAGGTCGGGTTATCTTCCAGATCATCGAAATACGCCTGCGTATCCGAAGCAAGCGTGCCATGGACGCGGAAGCCGTCAATGCTGACAGGAGCAATTGTTGTATCCGAAGCGCTGGACTTGACGTGCTTGATGACAACCTTGTACTGACCGTAAGTGAGGTCGCGCGCGCTGATGATCGGGACGTTGTACGCGTTTACCTCCTGACCGTCAGTGGCGTTGCTGCTGCCATTCTTCATCGCTGTGTGGACAATGTAGGTCTTTACATGCGCACCTGTTGTGGCATCGTAAATGGAAGCCATGACGCTGCCGGAATTCGGTGTATTGTTGGTGTAAATCTCAACGCCGGTGCCGGTGAATTCAAACGTCGCGGTCTGGCCGGTGGAGCCTTTCTCGCACTTAGCCTCTGTGTCGTTGCTCGGGCCAACCGGTTCATTGGCATATTTACTATCGAAGCCGTAGAGAGCCTTAGAGCCTACAGTGGAAGCCGTCTGGGTACCAGTGCCCTTGCTGCCGCCAGAGAAACCTTCAAACGTCGCAAAGCCTTCTTCGTAGTAGACGGTGGTGGCGGGGTAAACCTTGAAGGTATAGGTGCCGCCTTCCGTGTTGGTAAGCGTAACGGTATCAATATCCTTCAGGGTCTCCGTAGGCGTATAAGTAACTTTGTTATTGGAAACGGTCACGTCCCCATAGTTTGCCACACCGGAAACCAAATTATAGCGGCCATGGGCATTCGCGCCGCTGTAGTCGATTGTGACAGGCAGACCAAAGTCGATAACGATGTCCTCCGGATTAAAGCTGGCAGCAGTAAACTTTGCATCCGCGTTGGCTGTACCGCCAAAAGAACCGGAACTGTATGCAGACTTGTAGGTATATGTCAGGTCAACGGTATTGACGATCGTCTTATCCAGATCGGCGTCGGTAATCGTGTACTCCACCTGATAGGTATGCGTTGTATCATTGGACACGGCGGTATTGCTCAGCTCGGTAATCGTCTTTCTGGAAGAACTGCTGCCTGCAAAAACAGCGCCGGAAAGATTATCGGTCAAGGAAACATTTGAATATGTGATGTCATCCTGTGCCGCATACTGGGTAACGGTGACAGTAAAGACAACCTTTTCACCCACATGCGCCACCATACCCTCGGTGTAAGGCACGCCGTTGACGGTGGCAACCTCCTTGGTGACAGTGGGCAGCTTCTCGGAGCGGAAAGTCAAATCGGAGGTGACAGACTTTGTATTGCTAGAGGGACGTGTCCAGCCCATGCCGCCATCACAATCTTTATCCAAGGCAGCCTGAACCATATCGGCAACTGCTGTATCGCCAAAGGTATCACGCTGGTTCTTACCAGCCGCACCATCCTTGGTATAGAAATCCGTTTGTTTCGGATCGGAGCTGTTCAAAGCCATGTAGTCACCGGCGGAATTGGTAGAACTCATCCGGGTCAGCGCATAACCTTCATTGGGGGTGCCAAAGAAGTCAACCGCAGTATCTGCGTCGCTATCGAAACTGATGTAAATTGCCTCGCCATCCTGTACTTCAATCAAATCCGTAGAGCAGGAAATGGACATGTAAACGCTGGTGTTGGTGATCTCGCTGAGATAGAAGTCATAAAGCTTCGTGTTGCTTGACGTAGCATCCTGCCGGATGACAACAGGAATGGTATAGGCTATACCGTCAATGGTGGCCGTGACGGTGGTTTCACCAGCCTTGACGCCGGTAACTTTGCCGTTCTGGTCTACCTTAGCAATGCTGCTGTCCGCAACACTCCACTTAATATTCGAACCGGTCTTGTTCAGATCCAGATCAAAGGTCAGACCAACAGAGGTGGTCAGCTTGGTGACTGCCTTTCCATCGCCCACACCGGTGTTAGCAACAAACGGTGTGGTTTCCGTATTCACATACGGCGGCATATCCTTAACAGTAATGTTGTACCGCGTATTGCCAACAACCACGGAGGTGGTGCCCGCAGTTACACCCGTGAAGGTGATGGTAGTGGAGGCAGGAACCGCATCTGTTTGTGTCTGCGTGTAAACCGTAATATTCGGAGCATCGCTGGTATCATCCGTGCGCTGAGTACCAATCTGGGTCACATCGCTGGTAGAGCTGGTAGTGGAATAGCCCCAGGTATAGGTATACTTCCACCGAATCCAACTCCAGCTTCTCTTCGCATACACAGGGTAGTAGTTTGTTCCGTCCGGCGTGTAATAGTAACCAGAAGCAGCCACCCAATCATCGGAGTCGCTGGAAATCAGCGTGTTGCAGGTAACGCTAGCTTGCGTATGCTCAACACTACTTGCCGAACCGTCATCGCCTTTCACCGTAACCGTAGCTATTTCGGTATCCAGCCCATCGCCGGTGTAGATACTCTCGTAGTTGCCGGTTTCATCTTTTTCGGTCTTAGACTGGCCGACATAAAGAAGAATCTCTTTCGTCTTCGTAGCCGGTGTATCTGCCGCTCTGCCGGAGATCGTTACATCGGAGAAATGCGGAACGGTGCCGACAAAGTAACCGTCTTTAAGCGTAACAGAGAATGTATCACTGCCAACGCTGCCGATGAATTCGTTGCAGCCGGCAAAGATGCTCGCATCATAGGGAATCTTGATATCCGCTGCTCCGGTATACTCGCCTCCGTTCAGCGTAATGCTGTACGTTACGGATGCGGTATAGCCGCTATACGGCTCAGAGTTCTCCGTCTTTGTCGCCGTGATGCTTGTCACGCCGACTGCGGTAACGGAAACATCTGTGCTTTCATCGGTAACCGTCGCAGCTGTGCCGATCTCCGCACCATTTGCAATTGTGCCGATCGCCAAATTGGTGTAGGTAATCGCTGCGCTGTCGCTCTCATACAACAAACCGATAGAGCCATCGTTCAGTTCGGTCAGGCAGGAGTATGCATATGCTCCGTTAGTGACACTGTAAGTATACTTCCAGCTAATGGAGCCATCATCCTGCACAAGGCCAACAAAAATTTTACCGTTTGCACGGCTGCCAGTGCTGCCGGGAGCGGACAGGAGAATCGCGGTCTTACCATCAATCTTCTTGCTGTACGTAATGGCAGAAATCTGGCAGCTGGTATTGTAGCTAATTCCATTGACAGACTGCTTACTACCCCATGTGGCGCCATTATCTGTGGAAACATAATAACCGCCATGACGGGTAAACATGTAGATACGGCCATCCGCTTCCACCAGAGCAGCCTCGGAGGTCTGGTTAGCAGTGCTGGCGCTGCGCGTCCATGTCTCACCGTTGTCATCGGAGTAAATGACGCTTGTGTTGCCGTCCTGAGTGGTGTAGGTATAGCAGGGGAACATAATGCGGCCCGTGGAGGTAACCAGTCCGCGGCCAGGGCCGACACCGTAGAACATATCCCCGCTGTTCTTTACCTGGCTGTTCAGCATCTGCGGTACAGACCAGGTCTTGCCGCCGTCGGTGGACTTTGTCAGATAAAGATAGCTGGTGCCAAGAACCTGATAGGGAGAATCCGAGAAGAACAGGTTTGTATTGACACTATTGCCGGTGATATTGTAATACTCATCCACCGTATATCCAGCCACCTGTGTGCCGTTTGTCTGGTAGATGTTCGCGGAACCATTCACAAAATCACCGACATAATAGCCATATGAGCTGCCGCTGTTATTTCTCAGCAACAAGTGGCCCTCGGTATCAAAGCCAGTGCCTGCCTTAACATTGCCGATGTAGGTGCCATGGGGATACAAGTCCACCAGCATATAGACGGTGTCATTACTCGTTACCACAAGCGCCGGGTCAATAAAAGCTGTGGAATCGCTGTTGTATACATTGCCATTGTCGCCCAGATAGTTTGCAAAAGTATAATTCCAATTCGCGCCCTTATCTGTGGAATAGGAAACAATGGTATCCAGACCGAAGCCGTCAGAAGAGTGGTTCCACCGTGCGTCGCAGGCGGCCACCAGGGTGCCGTCAGACAGGGTCACCAGAGCAGGAATGCGGAAATTGGTGCTGCTGCCTGTACCGCTGGAAAACGGCTGATTTGTCGTTTTTCCATCAGCAGGCTTTGTACCCATGGTAATCGAAGTTGCCATAACCCCATACTCCGCCGGCTCTTCAGCAGGCGCGGGGGTGGGCTGCTCCGTAGGCGCAGGGGTCGGATCTTCCTCGACGGGGTCGTCCGCCGGAATATCTTCCGCCGGAACCGGCGTCGGAGTCGCTTCGGAAATCAGGTCGTCCGCCGCCGCGCTGGACTCTTCCAGATCCGTCGCATATACGCCCATCGGCATAATGGTGAGGATCATGCAGAAAACCAGCAGGAACGACAGGACTTTTTTGACTTTTTTCATCGTACATCCTCCTTTTGGTCTTTGAAGTTACGAATTTATATTGATGCGAACGCTTTTGCGCTATTCACCGCATACATCCTGATCGTCTTTGAGCCGCCGGTCGGCCTCCTCTCGGAGCGCCTCCACCATGCGGCAGAGATAAACCGGCATACCTTCGGTCGTACCGGTTTCGGCCATGGCCATTGCCGCGCAGGAATGGCACAGGCTTTGGTTGGGACACTGCACGCAGGTACCTGAAAGCACCAGCCGCGCGCTGCACTGCGTCAGCTCCCGCCATGCTTCGGCAAAGGGCCTATTCGCGAGATCCAGCTTCGGCTCCGGCATCATGCCGCAGGGCGTCATCCAGCCGTCCCAGGTGATCCAGAAGGAAGCCTTTCCGGCCCGGCAGCGCACCTTGCCGTCGAGCGGGTCTATGCAGGACTCGTCCAGACCGGGCGGCGGCACCGCGCCTCTTTGCACATCCTTCAGGAATTTCAAATAAACGTCCTCGCCATACTGCAGGCGGTAGCGCTCCAGATTACAGCGCACAGCCTCCTGCGGCGTAAAGCGGTCGTTCTGCCCCACGCTGTCCGGATCTCTCCGAACCGGCGGGAACATATATGTATTGGTTTCGAGGATCAGCCCGCGCTCTTCGGCATACCGCACCATTGCAGCGAGATCGTGCGCATTGTGCGGTGTGAGCGAGCAATTCAGCTTCACCTGAACGCCCGCCTGCTTCAGCCCGGCGATCGCGCGGTCCACCTTCGCGAACGCACCCTTCGCCCGGCACAGAGCCTCATAGGTTTCATCCGACGCGCCGTACAGCGTGATATTCACGCGCACGGGCGGGTTCTTCTTCAGTCGTTCGATTGCGGCCTCGTCGATGAGCGAGCCGTTGGTATTGATGGAGATCAAGAAGCCCATCCGACAGAGCTGCTCGTACAGCGGCCAGAAATCCGGCCACAGGAACGGCTCACCGCCTGTCAAAAGCAGGTACAGCATGCCCTGCTTCCGCGCTTCCTGCGCGATGCGGAGCCACTGTGCCATCGTCATCTGCGGTCGCGCGCTCGCTTTGACCTCCGCTGCAGTCTTGCGCACATAACACATGCGGCAGGAAAAATTGCACACCGGCGAAAGCTCGAAGGTACCGCTGAGAGGAACCAGCATGCCGGAGGCTTTGGAAAACAAAAAGCTTGTCAGCGGCGCTTCATTGCGCACTTCGCGCAGATTCATCCCAATACCTCCTTCATAAGCTGGGCCTTGAACGTCTCCACTGCCCGGTGATCCGGGGTGCAGGTCAGATGAAAGACCGGCACAGACGCGGCAAGCTGCGAAACGAGATCGATCGCGCGTTCCACATACCAGCGGTTCCAGTTGTTTACGGTCACCGCCGGGAACAGGCGATGGAAAGCTTCCCGGACGCTCAGGCGCCGGGCCTTGTTTTCGCTGCCCTGCTCCAGAACCGCGATCGCGGCGATCGGCAGACCCTTCTGCACGTGGTATCCGGACGAGCCGGCATACGGGGAGCCCCACGCCTGCCATACGCCGTCGACCTTGCCCAAAATGGGCCGGTCTCCGTTGATAATCTCGCTGCCTTCCCGGGCCGCCCACAGATCTGCCTGCGTGGACTTGCCGATGCCCGAAACGCCGGAAAACAACAGCCCGCCCCACGCCGACCCGATGAACGAGGCGTGGAGAATGATGCGGCTCCGGTGAATCAGCAGTTCTTCAAGCCCAATGTGTGAAAAGCTGTTCTGGCTCTCCGAAAAGAATATGTGGCTGTCTGCCAGATAGTCCACCGTCTCCGTGTGGCTTTTTGCGTCTATGCGTCCAAGGGCATATGGGCGATCCGCCTCTTTGTGGTCGTGATAGCGCCGGAGGAAACCGCCCGCCTCCGCATACACGGAGAAGCTGATGTTGCTGCAGATCGATTTATACTGCGGAAATTCCAGCCGGTCGCACGCGTGAAACGAAACGACCCAATCCGGCTTTTCCGCCGTCGTCCGGAACGGGCGAAAGGAATCGTTCAGCAGAATCTCCTGCGGATGGCACAAACGGATGGTACAGTCGGCTATTTTGAAGTCATATGTAAACACTTAAGACTGAAATGCCCGCCAAGCGCCATCGGGGCCATTGGTATAGCAGTAATTCTCCTGTGGTGGCGGCATCGTACACACAGTTTCATTCATAAAAAATTTTGCATCTGAGAAGCCAACTTCATGTTTATCTTCCACTGTACAACTATTAACGTCTACGGACATTAAATAGAGTTCACACGCCGCAATATGCTGCGCCAGAACGAAGTTCTCATAGAGAAGTTCCGGCTTGACATACGTTCTTTTTGCCATATTCTCATCCTCCTATATAAAAAATCTGGTTTGCCTTATATGTGTACGCGCCTGCGGGGCAGACACGGGATCACCTGAAAATTGCACATTCTGTATGATTTTTAGTAACGCAGTCAGCTCTCCGGCACAATGCGGACAACCGCCGCGCTTCCGAGGTAGCACGCCGACGCTTCCACCGTGACGCTTTCCCCGGCCGGGATCAACTCCACCGGATAGCTGTACGATGTGCCGCCGAAATAGCTGCCGTCAAAATCGCAGAGACAGATAACCGTCAGCGGGCCGAGATCCGCGTCGGTCGTATTAGTCAGCGTGACGGTGGTTTCCTCTACGGAAACGGCAATCGAATCGCTCAGGAGCTGGTCGCCCGACGCCGTCTGCAGGTCGGTGCACACAAGTGAATCGCAGGGAATACGGCTGTCATAAACCGTGTTGTTGACGTCAAAAGCGAGCATCGTCCCGTCAGCCGGGAGATCGTGAATCTCGAAGTGGAAAGTCGTTCCGTCCGAAAGCGCGGCCTCGAACGACGCGTGGGAGATAAACTGGCCCGTGGTGTTTTTCAGCTCCAGACCGGCAATATCCTCCACGATCTCTCCGCCGCCGTCCGGATTCGCGATCGACGCGTTCAGAAGCGAGCGGATCTCGATGTTCTGCTCCTCCAATAGGTACGGAAACTGCAGTCCCGCAGGCTGCGAGGACGCCGCTTCGGACGCTTCAGATTCGGACACGGCACCCGCCGCGCCGTTTTCCTCCGGAAGCTCCCCGAAGAGAAGCGCACCTGCAATAATCGCCGCTAAAACAAAGACTACAACAAGAAGCGCGATGAGAACGGCACGCGCGGCAGATTTCTTTTTCTTTCTGCTGTTTTTCTGCGATTTTGGGGCGCTTTTCCCCTTCACCGCCGATGTTTTCTGATAATGTTTGGCCATGTTTTCTCCCTTACAGCAGCTTCAGCTCGCGGATGCGATCCAGAAACGCTGCGACATCCGCCTGCGCGGCTTCCGGGGACACATCATACGTCTCCAAAAGCAGCTCCACAAGCTCTGCCTCCGTGCAGCCTTCCTGCAGTCGCTCCCAGAGCAGAGCACCGCTTTCACTCAGGCTGATCATACCGGTAAGCTGCAGCGCCGTTTCTCCGAGCGGCACCAGAATGTGCTCTCCGGCCACCTCTCTGAGGATCATTTCTCCTTTGATTTTGAGCGTTTCACCCATCCGGCCAATCTCCTCCCGCGGCAGTCAGAAGCCGCCGCTGTATATACATTCCGACAAAATACAAGCGGCCTTTGGTCCGCAATGCGCAAAAAGCCCCCGATTCGTCTGGAATCACGTCTATCATTATAGGCCAATAATCTTCTTTTGTCAATGAACATACGGCAAAAAAGGCCGGCTTCCAACCGCTTTTTCCCGCATTTGCACCCACGTTTCGAGCGCATGTTTTGATGGCCTGTGAAGGCGCAGCCGGCATATAAAAAATGCAGAATATGCCGAAAAGCACGGACGCAACCGGAAGTTTACATTTTGAACGCGCAAAATGGTGGCGGAAGTCCGCCGCCGGTGGTATACTGGAGGCAGAAAACGAAAAAGGAGAAATCAACCATGACCTTTGGCGAAAAGCTCTCGAAGCTGCGCAGGGAGCGAAATTATACACAGGAGCAGCTTGCGGCGCTGCTCGGCGTATCGCGGCAGTCGGTGAGCAAATGGGAATCCGGCACGGCGTTTCCCGAGACGGAAAAGCTGCTCCGCCTCGGCGCACTTTTTGACTGCTCACTCGACTATCTATTCAAGGACGACGCGTCCGCCGACCCGCAGACATCCGCACCGCAGGGCACATACCTCCATCTCAGCGCGATGTACTTTGAGCGCAAAAGTACGCGGCTTGTACATGGCGTGCCGCTGTGGCACATCAACATCGGCCCCGGACGCGTCGCACACGGGATCTTCGCCGTCGGACTTGTGGCACGCGGCGCTGTGGCTGTTGGACTTGTTTCCGCCGGAATCGTCTCCGTAGGCCTCGTCCCCCTCGGCCTGCTCGCCCTCGGAAGTATTGCGTTCGGGGCCGTCGCAGGCGGCGCTATCGCGGTCGGCCTGCTGGCTTTCGGCGCGATCGCCGTAGGGCTGTTCGCCTGCGGCGCGCTGGCCATCGGCGCATTCTCCGTAGGCGCGGCGGCAAACGGCCTGTACGCGGCGCTCGGCGACCGCGCGCAAGGGCCCGTCGCCCTCGGCAAAAGCGAATCCATCGGCGAAGTGTTCCGGCATATCGGAGAGCTGCTGCCGCAGGACAGGGAACAGGTTCGCCTTCTGCTGGAGGAAAGCACACCCTTTTGGCTGCGCTGGGCCGCCGCGCTCTTCCTCATCTTCCTGTAAAAAACGCGGGACGCGATCCAGACCGGATCGCGTCCCTTCTGCTTACAGCTTGATATTCAGTTTTTGAGCGAGCGCCTTGATGTGCTTCTTCGCCTCGATGTAATCGATCTCCTCCGTCATGTGCTCGAGCATCATGCAGGCGCGGTCGTCGAGCTTTGTCATGCACTGCAGATACGTCTCATAATCGAGCGCGCCGAGATTCGGCCGGCACTCGTCGAGGTGGACGGTCAGCTTACCGCTCAGAACAATGTCCTTCGCGTGGCAGCTCCGGATCTGCGTGCCGAGCTTATCAAACCATTCCTGAATGATCTCGCCGTTCCGGTAATAGAGCTGCGGGCTGCAGATCACATTGACCGGGTCGAGGTGCGCCGCAAAGCCCTTACGGTCGACGCCGCACTGGAGCTGCTTTCCCCACCGCCGGCACACGCCGTAAATTCCTTTTTGCTGCGGCGCTCAGCCCTCACCGCGGATGCGGTAGCTGACGAACGCAAAGCGGCGGCTGTCCGGCGACCACGAATTCACGTTGATCGTACCCTGTCCACCGAAGAGCTTCGCAACGGTCTGCACCGGCCCGCCTGCGGCGTCCATCAGACGAAGCTCGACGTTCTTGTGCGGGACGTGCTCGCCGGGCTTGACATCGCCCTTGCGGTATGCGAGCATGACGACTTTCGTTCTGTCCGGCGAAACGTGCGGGAACCAGGTGTTCCAGTTTTCGTCGAACGTCATCTGCGTCTGCTCCGAGCCGTCCGCCTTCATGCGCCACGCCTGCATCAGACCGCTGCGCACAGAATTGAACCAGATGTACTCGCCCGCGCTGTCGTATTCCGGGCCATCGTTGAGTCCCGGCGCGTCGGTCAGGCGCGTTTCCTCGCCGCCGTCCACCGGAATCGTATAAATATCAAACTCCCCATTTCGCTCGGCGCAATAAGCGAGCGTGCTGCCGTCCGGCGACCAGCCGTGCAGGTAGCTCGGCGCGAGCGGTGTGATCAAACGCGGTGTGCCGCCTGTGAGCGGTACCGTGTAGATGCGCGATTTTCCGTCCTCCTTCGTGCCGTGGCTCACCGCGATGCGGTCGCCCTCCGGAGACAGGACATGATCGTTGTTGCAGTTTGTGACAAAGTCTGTGAAAACCTCCGTACTTTCCTTCGTCTCCAGATCAAATTTGAAGATCCTGCCGTTGCTGTTGTACGTCAGGAACCGGCCGTCCGGCGACCAGTTCGGCGCTTCGATCAGATAATCGAATTCCTTGACGACCGAGCGCGTGCCCGTCTCCACATCGTAGATCTCGAGGATCGATTCATCGTCGTCCCGATACCACGGGCTTGACTTATCTATGAGCTTTTCTGCCATCCTTATGATCACTTTCCTTTCTCTGCCGCAGGGACGCAGGTATCCCTGCCGCTTCTTAATCTCATCATAACCATAACATAGTAAACACGTGTTTTCAAGCCTGTATTTATAATTCTAATATTATGTATATTTAATGGCAGTTACTTTAGTCTATTTAGCATAAATATCGTGTTTTTCATTCCTTTTTTCATTTTCATATTGACATATCAAATCTAAAAATGCTAGTATTTATCAGGGTAAACTCGTGTTCATAATTTTTGCTTTTCTTTTCCCGGATTTTTCTGCTGTTCCGCACGGAAAACTGCCAAAAAGCCGCACGGCTTCTGCATTTTTCGGCTCTGTTCCTTTACTTTTTCCGAGTTTTGCTCTAAAAATATTTTGGTAATATATGGGATCCCGGATCCGCAAACCACAAGAAAGGACTTTCGGATGTGAAGAGAATCAACAGCAACGATATCGCGCAGCTTGCAGGTGTCTCCCGCAGCACGGTCAGCCGCGTCATCAACGGCTACTCCAATGTACCTGAGGAGACCCGGCGGAAGGTCATGAAGGTCATCAAGGAGCACCACTATTATCCTCTGATCTCCGGTCAGCTGCTGACCGGCAAAAAGACAAAGACACTCGGCCTGTTCTGGCTCGGCCGGGCCGCCATCGCACGGGACTCTCTGACCAGCAGCTATTTTATGCATGTGATCGACGCCGCCGCGCAGCGCGGCTATCTCGTGCTCTCCTGCATTCTGGATAATCTCACCGAAAAGCACAACATCAATTATGTGCGCAAGATTTTCATGGAGGGGCGCATCGACGCCGGCTTGTTTGTCGGCACCAGCAACAACGAGCCGCTGATCGAGGAGCTTGTCGGGCTGGATAAAATCGTCGGCCTGTTTGACTTTTATCACGAAAATGAGGACGTTCCGAATCGACTCTCGGTAAACTTCGATCGCGATTCGGGCGAAGCGACCATTGACTATCTCTATGCGCTCGGGCACCGGAAAATCGCCGTGATCGACGGCGACTTGAGCCGCTTGAGCTGCATTCACCGCCACGAAAGCTACATGCGCGGGCTGATCAAGCACAGCCTGCCGCTGCAGAACAAGTGGATGGCGTACGGCGGCATCGTCAAGGAGAGCGGCTACGCCGCGGCAAAGCAGATGCTTTCCGCCTGCATGGACGACCTCCCGACGGCAATCTGCGCCAACAACGACGGCGTTGCGTTCGGCGTTTATCAGGCGTGTGAAGAGCTTGGCCTGCGCATCCCGGAGGATATCTCCGTCATCGGCGCAGACGGCCATGAAAACGGCAAGTACACCAATCCGCCGCTGACCACCTACTCCTTCGATTTCAAGGAGATGTTCGCTTCGCTCGTCAACCGTGTGATCGATACGGTGGAGCAGAAGGACAACATTCCGCAGAGCGATTTCATCCCCGGCCATCTGGTGGAGCGGGCGTCCTGCCGAAAAATCGAGTTGCTGTGATTAAAACTATAAACACGTGTTAATTTAGCGGTAAGCCGCTGAAAATAAATCTTTTGGAGAGAAGGCATTTATATGGCAAAGTCTGTTTTGGCAAACAGACTGGCACAGGTCGGCTTCATTGTACGCGACGTTGAGGCTTCCAAGAAGAAGTTCGCGGAATTTTTCGGCGTTCCGGTTCCGCCCACCTGCGCCGCACGCTCGACGTCAACACCGTCGGCCCGGTTATCGTGGCAAAGAGCTTTTGTCCGCATCTGAAAAAGGGCGCGGCTGTCTTTACCGTCACCTCGGAAGGCGTCGGCATCAGAAGCTGCGGCACATGGGTGCCGTGCTACGGCCTGTCGAAGGCCGCCGCAACGAAGGTCAGCGGCATCCTGAACGCTTCCGTTTCCGACGTTGACTTCTATTCCGTCCACCCCGGCCGCATGAACACCGATATGGGCCGCACGACGGCGCAGATCGAGCCGGAGGAGTCCGCTGTCGGTTTCTGCCGCCTGATGACGGGCGAAACGCCCGTTTCGCGCGACCGCTGGTACATCGATTACACGGGCGCGGAGATGAAAGCCTGATTTTAGCTTACGACCGATCTGAAATAAATACGCCAGAAGCCCCGGAACACAGCGCGCATGTGCTGCATTCCGGGGCTTCTGGCGTATTGGATTTTATGTCCGCGCCTTGAACTGCTGGGGTGAAAGGCCGGTCTGCGCGCGGAACGCTTTGTAGAAGGTGGAATAGTCCGAAAAGCCGCAGTCGCGCCCAACCTCCACGGCTGGCACCCCCTCGCGGAGCATCCGGCGGGCATGCGTGACGCGCAGCGCCATCACATAAGCGTACACCGTCGCATTCGTATACGCCTTGAAATGGCGGCTCAGATACGACTTGCTGATGAAAAAACGCGCGGCGATGCTGTCCAGCGTGAGCGGCTCGCTGTAATGCTCCGTGATATACCGAATGACCTGCGGGATGACCTCCGGCTGCCCCTGCGCCGCCGCCTCCACCCGGCTGTACGCTTCGAGCGCCGCAGAAAGATACAACCGGATCGCCGAAGCGGTGAACGCGCTGTCCGCACCGCTGTGCTGCATTTCCACGGTCTTCGTAAACAGCGACACGGCAAAAACCAGCGCATCGCCCCGAAGCGGCGCACAGTAGCCGTTCGGCCCGACCGCCGCGAGCGCCTTCTGCAGCTCGTTTCCCGCGCCGTCGATATGCGCGAGGTATTCGAGGTTGACCCAAAGCACCATGCGCTCATACGCCGCATGCTCGTTCGCGATCACGGGCCGGTGCATCTTGCCCGGCGGAATGATCAAAAGATCGCCGGGACACAGGTCGTATACCTGATCCTCGATGTAATACGTCACGCTGCCGTCGAGGAACAGATACAGCTCCAGAAAGTCATGCGCGTGAAATTCGATTGTGCGGAAATACGGATCGCGATTGTGGTGCATCTCAAAATCGCGCGCGATCATCGTCTGCGCACTGTCCCTGCGGCTGATCGCCTGCCCTGCTTCCATCCTGTCGCCCCCTTTGCGCTGAGTATAGCACGAAATGAATCGATTTGCAATCTATTCGGCTATATATATCATTTAATTTGCAAATCGATATGCTATACTTACAGTAATGAACCTCGAAAGGAGCTTGAAAACCCATGAGGGAGGATTTATTCTTAAACGGCGATACGGCGAAGCGCCTGTATGAAGCGGTGCGCGATCTGCCGATCGTCGACTATCACTGCCACCTGCAGCCAAAGGAGATTCTGGAGGACAAGGTCTTCACGGATATCGCGCAGATGTGGCTCGGCGGCGACCATTACAAGTGGCGGCTGATGCGCGCCTGCGGCGTACCGGAATCGCACATCACGGGAGACGCTTCCCCGCGCGAGAAGTTCCGCGCTTATGCGGCATGCATCGAAACGGCTGTCGGCAACCCGCTGTACGTCTGGTCGCACATGGAGCTCGCGATGTACTTCGGCATTGAGGACGCGCTGGGCGCGGATACGGCGGACGATATCTTCGACCGCGCGAACGCGTACATCCGCGAGCACGCGCTCTCCCCGCGCAAGCTGATGCTGCAGAGCCGCGTGGAGCTCGTCGCGACGACCGACGACCCGGCCGATTCGCTCGAATACCACAAGCAGATCCGCGAGGACGCGTCTTTCCCGGTGCGCGTGGTGCCGTCCTTCCGCACGGATGCCGCGATGAACCTGCGTCGCGCGGACTATAAAGTGTACATCGACCGCCTTTCGGCCACCTGCGGCTTTGCGATTGAAACGCTCGACGACCTGAAGAAAGCGCTCGCCGACCGGCTCGATTTCTTCTGCGCGAACGGCTGCCGCGTCAGCGACGTCGGCATCGAGGGCTTCCCGAAGAAGGATGACGCCTGCGACGCCGCCGAAACCTTCAAAAAGGCGCTCGCCGACGAGCCTGTCTCGGATGCCGAATACCGCGACTTCCTCTTTGAGATGTACGTGTACCTCGCCGCGCAGTACAAGGCGAAAAACGTCACGATGCAGCTTCACCTCAACGTGCGGCGCAACGCCTGCACGCGGCTGTTTGAAAGCGTCGGCCCCGATGCGGGCGGCGACTGCGTCGGCGACCCGATCCCGGAACGCGACATCGCCGCGCTGCTCGACGCGATGGACCGCGCGGACGGCCTGCCGCACACGATTCTCTACACGCTCGAGCCCTCGATGTACATGGCGCTCGCCACAACGGCCGGGAGCTTCCGCGGCGTTGTGCCCGGCGCGGCGTGGTGGTTCTGCGACCACAAGCGCGGCATGGAGGAGCAGATGAACATCCTCGCAGAGACAGGCCACCTCGCGACCTTCACCGGCATGCTGACGGACAGCCGCAGCTTTCTCTCCTACGCGCGCCACGATTATTTCCGCCGCGTGCTGTGCAGCCGCGTCGCGGAAGAGCTGGATCAGGGCACACTGCTGAGCGAAAAGGCCGCGATGAAGCTTCTGAACCGCCTTTGCGTGGAAAACAGCCGAAAACTCTTTGATTAACAGGAGGAATTCCCATGAATATTGTCATTACCGGTGCGGGCGGCGTGCTTTGCAGCGCCTTTGCCCGCGCACTTGCAGCAGACGGCCATAAGGTCGCCCTGCTGGACTTAAATCTCGACGCCGCCGAGAAGGTCGCGGCGGAGATCCGCGCCGCAGGCGGCGACGCTATCGCCGTTGAGGCCAATGTGCTCGACAAGGAAAGCCTTACCGCCGCGCACGAGACCGTGCTGAATACCTACGGCAAGTGCGAGGTGCTCGTAAACGGTGCGGGCGGCAACAATCCGAAGGGCACGACGACGAGCGAGTATTTCGACAAGGCCGATTTGCTCGACGAAAACGCGCGCTCGTTCTTCGACCTCGACAAGGACGGCGTTTCGTTCGTCTTCAACCTGAACTTCCTCGGCACGCTGCTGACGACGCAGGCCTTCGCGCTCGACATGCTCGAGACGGGCGGCTCGATCGTCAACATTTCCTCGATGAACGCCTATACACCGCTTACGAAGATCCCGGCGTACAGCGGCGCAAAGGCGGCCGTGACGAACTTCACCCAGTGGCTCGCCGTGCATTTTGCGAACTGCAACATCCGCGTCAACGCGATCGCGCCCGGCTTCTTCGCGACGAATCAAAACCGTACGCTGCTCTTCAACCCGGACGGCAGCCTGACGCCGCGCAGCCACAAGATCATTTCGCAGACGCCGATGGGCCGCTTCGGCGAACCGGAGGAGCTGCTCGGCACGCTCCGCTTCCTGATCGACAACGACGCGGCGGGCTTCATCACCGGCGTTACGATCCCCGTGGACGGCGGCTTCTCGGCGTATTCGGGCGTCTAAACATAAACAATCTTCTGTCCGGGAAATGCACCCGGCGCAAGCAGCAGACAGATTCAAAGAAAGTGAGGAAAACTCTTATGATTATCGGCGCACAGGGCTTTACCATCCGCAATTTCGCGCAGAATGAGGCCGACCTCCGCGTGACAGCTAAGAAGCTGCACGACATCGGCTTCAAGACGCTGCAGGTCTCCGCCTTCGGCGACATCGACCCGCACATCATCCGCGAAATCTGCGATGAAAACGAGCTCAAAATCATCATCACACATACGAATCCGCAGCTCCTTCTCGAGAACACGGAGAAGGTCATCGAGAACCACCGCATCTTCGGCTGCGAGCACATCGGCATCGGCATGATGCCGCAGAAGTACACCGGCTCGCTCGAGGGTATGCGCGCGTTCCTGAGCGACTACAAGACCGCGGCGGACAAAATCCACGATGTGGGCATGAAGCTGCACTACCACAACCACGGCTTCGAGTACGAGCAGTTCGGCGGCAAATGCCTGCTCGACTGGATGGCCGAGGAGACCGACCCCGAGAAGTGGGGCTTTATCCTCGACGTGTATTGGACGCAGTTCGGCGGCCGCTCCCCGGCGCGTCAGATCGAATCGCTCTCCGGGCGCATCGACGTCATCCACTTCAAGGACATGAAGATGCACGGCCACGAGCACCGTTTCGCGGCGGTCATGGACGGCAACCTCGACTTTGACGCGATCCTCGAGGCGTGCGCGGAGACCGGCATCCAGTATGCGATGATCGAGCAGGACGACTGCTACGACCGCGACCCGTTCGACGAGCTTGCACTGAGTGCAAAAAACCTGCTGAACGCAGGCTGCCGCTTCTGATCCGGAGGGTTTGCCATGACAAAATTTACACTTTCCGCTTTCGCGGACGAGGCCTCCCCGGTTTTTGACCTGCAGCTCGAAGCCTTGAAGCGCAACGGCATCCCGCTTGTCGAGGTGCGCGGCGTAGACGGCAAGGGCATCCTCAGTCTGACGGACGAGGAGCTTGACACCGTCTGCGCAAAGCTCGCGGCAGCGAATATCGGCGTTTCCGCCGTCGGCTCGCCGATCGGCAAGATCTCCATTCTGGACGATTTCGCGCCGCATTTTGAGCAGTTCAAGCGCGCGGTGGAGATCGCAAAGCGCTTCGGCACGACGCGTATCCGCATGTTCAGCTTCTATATGCCGCAGGGTGAGGATCCGGAACACTATTTTGACGAGGTCGTTTCGCGCGTCTCGCAGATGGTCGACTACGCCAAAGCGAACGGCGTGGACTGCTGCCATGAAAATGAAAAGGGCATTTACGGCGACACGCTCGCCCGCGTCCAGAAACTGCACGCGGCGGTGCCCGGCCTGCGCTGCGTGTTTGACCCCGCAAACTACATCCAGTGCGGCGACGACCCGGCCGTGAATTTCGAGGCCCTCGCGCCGATCATCGACTACATGCACATCAAGGACGCCCTTTCCGCCGACGGCACCGTCGTGCCCGCAGGCGAAGGCGACGGCTCCGTACCTGCCATTTTAAAGGCGCTGTACGAGACGGACAAGCCGTACATTCTGACGCTTGAGCCGCACCTCTTCGATTTCAGTGGCCTGCAGAATCTGCAGGATGAAGCGCTCAGCCACAAGCGCGTTTACCACACGAGCGATGAAGCGTTCGACACTGCGGCGAGCGCTTTGCAGCATATTTTGAATTCTCTTTAAGAAAGGTTGAGTTTGTAATGGAAAGAACCGTTAAAATTGGCATCATCGGTGTCGGCAATATGGGCTCCGCACACGCGAAGAGTATTTTGGCCGGCAACATCAAGGGCATGGAGCTTGCAGCGGTCTGCGATATCGCCGCGCCGAAGCGCCGCTGGGCGGAGGAAAACCTCCCCGGCGTGCCGTGCTTTGAGGACTACAAGGAAATGATCGACAGCGGCCTGTGCACGGCGATCCTCGTCGCGACGCCGCACTACCTGCATTCCCCGATCGCGATCTACGGCTTCGAGAAGGGCCTTGACGTGCTCTCCGAAAAGCCTGCCGGCGTTTACACGAAGCAGGTTGAGGAAATGAACGAGGCGGCGAAGCGCTCCGGCAAGGTGTTCGGCATCATGTACAACCAGCGCACGAACCCGAAGTTCCAGAAGATGCGCGAGATCGTGCAGAGCGGCGAGCTCGGCGAGCTCAAGCGCTGCGTCTGGATCATCACAAACTGGTACCGCACGCAGGCGTATTATGACAGCGGCACATGGCGCGCCACATGGGCAGGCGAGGGCGGCGGCGTTCTGATCAACCAGTGCCCGCACAATCTCGACCTGTGGCAGTGGATCTTCGGCATGCCGAATAAGATCAGCGCGCACTGCAAGTACGGTCGCTGGCACAACATTGAGGTTGAGGACGAAGTGACTGCCTATGCCGAATACCCGAACGGCGCGACGGGCGTCTTCATCACGACGACCGGCGAATGCCCGGGCACGAACCGCCTTGAGATCACCGGCGACAAGGGCAAGCTCGTCTGGGAAGATGGCAAGCTGACCCACTGGGCACTTGAGACGCCAGAGCGCGAATTCTGCTTCACCTGCAAGGAGGGCTTCGCGCAGCCGAAGATGACCGTGACGGAGATCGAAACGGACAACATCGAGCTCGGCCACAACGGCATTCTCCAGAACTTCACGAACGCGATCCTCTACGGCGAGCCGCTGCTCGCGCCGGGCTATGAGGGCATCAACGGCCTGAACATCTCGAACGCGATCCACCTCTCCGACTGGACGGGCAAGCCGCAGGAGGTTCCGGTGGACAAGGAGCTGTTCCTCTCGCTGCTCAACGAGCGCCGCGCGACCTCCCATGTCAAGGAGGCTGTGGACGAGGGCAAGATCGCCGATCTCTCCGGTACCTACAACGACCGCTGGAAAGTGCGGTGACGCACCGCTGCGATACGTAAGTATCGCATGCGTTCAGTTTACACGAACTTCGCTGGTGTAGAAAATAGGCGTAGCAAACGCGGACGAGCGGCGCTGCCGTTGACAGAGCGAACGTCCGCGTAGTCGTTCGTTTCACACGTTCATGTATGATGGAAACGACCGCGCTGCTCGCGTTCTGCGGACTCTGCCGAGCGGCGATGCACGTTTTGCAGGTATAAAAAAACAGTTTCGAAAACGCGCGCTTTGTAAAGTTTAAGTTATCCCCTTGGCTTTCCGCTTTGGGGCTTGTATAATGGAAGCAGAAAAAGGAGGCTTCTGCTATGAAAGAAAATCCATATGACAACCCTGAATTTTTCGACAAATACAGCCAGATGCGGCGCTCCCGAGAAGGACTTGAGGGCGCAGGCGAGTGGGAAACCCTGCGCGAGGTGCTGCCGCCGGCCGCAGGACAACGCGTGCTCGACCTCGGCTGCGGGTACGGCTGGCACTGCATCTGGGCGGCGGAGCAGGGCGCGTCATCCGTGCTCGGCATCGATCTTTCCGAGCGCATGCTCGACGTGGCACAGGAGAAAATCCGCGGCAACGAGGCGATTTCCGGCCGCATTGAATACCGCCGCATCGCAATCGAGGATCTTGAGCTGCCGGAGAACAGCTTTAATCTCGTGATCAGCTCACTTTCCCTGCACTATATAGCGGATTATTCCGCCATGGTGCAAAAGGTGCGCCGCTGGCTGCGGCCGGGCGGAATGTTCGTCTTTACCGTGGAACACCCCGTTTTCACCGCTGAGGGCTCGCAGGACTGGGTGTACGGCGAGGATGGAAAAATCGACCACTTCCCCGTGGACAACTACTATTATGAAGGCCCGCGCACCGCGCATTTTCTCGGCGAAACCATGACGAAATATCACCGTACGGTCACGACCTATGTGGAAACGCTGCTCGAATACGGCTTTACGCTGCGCCACCTGCGCGAGCCGATGCCGCCCGAATCGATGCGCGGTCTGCCCGGTATGGCGGACGAGATGCGCCGCCCAATGATGCTGATTCTCGCGGCAGAGGTTCCGGCATGAGCGGTGAAAATCTTGCCGCACTGCACGCGCTGTACAATCGCTGTTTTCCAAATCTGCGCACGGATTTGCACAGCTTCGAGTCCAGGATTATGACCACAATGTGCTCGGTCACGCGGACACGTACATTTTTCCCGGCATGCCGATGAATGCAGCGATCAATGCGCACGCGTTTTTATCGGCCACACATGGCTCGAGGACTGGTACGGCAAGCTCGGCGCCAAGCGCTGCAACGATTACTGGATGGGCGAGAAGACGCTCTGAACGCCATACAACACATAAAAAACCGCCCTGCGGGGGTTGTCCCACGCAGAGCGGTAATTTTATGCTGTATTTTCGCGGATTACGCGTTGACGCGGCTCTTGAGGCCTTCGAGCTCTGCTCTGAGTTCTGCCGGGAGCTTGTCGCCGAACTTCTTGTAGAATTCCTCGACGCCAGTAGCTTCCTTCGCCCACTTCGCATTGTCAACCGCGAGGATGGACTTCAGCGTCTCAACGGAGAAGTCAAGACCTTCGAGGTTGATGTCCTCAGCCTTCGGCACATAGCCGATCGCGGTCTCCACTGCGTCGACCTCGCCGTCGCAGCGCTTGAGGATCCACTCGAGGACACGGAGGTTATCGCCGAAGCCCGGCCAAATGAAGTGGCCGTCTTCATCGACACGGAACCAGTTGACGTTGAAGATCTTCGGAGCCTTATCGCCGAGGACCTCGCCCATCTCGATCCAGTGCTTGAAGTAATCGCCCATATGATAGCCGCAGAACGGGAGCATCGCCATCGGGTCACGGCGGACAACGCCGACTGCACCGGCAGCAGCAGCGGTCGTCTCAGAGCCTGTGATGGAGCCGATGAAGACGCCGTTGTTCCAGCTTCTGGACTGATAAACCAGCGGAACCGTATCCGGACGGCGACCGCCGAAGATAATTGCGGAAACCGGAACGCCCTTCGGGTTCTCAAACTCGCTGGAGAGGCACGGGCAGTTCGCGGTCGGAGCCGTGAAGCGGCTGTTCGGATGTGCGAGCTTATTGCCCTCGGCAATATACTCGGGACCGTTGACCTTTGCGCCCTTCCACTCTTCCGCGTTGACCGGCGGGTTCTTGTCGAGGCTCTCCCACCACACGGTGTTGTCGTCGAGGTTGCGCGCGACGTTCGTGAAGATGGTGCCCTTCTGGGTAGAGATCAGTGCGTTCGGATTGGACTTCATGTTCGTGCCCGGTGCAACGCCGAAGAAGCCGTTCTCCGGGTTGATCGCGTACAGTCTGCCGTCCTCGCCCTTGCGCATCCAGGCGATATCGTCGCCGACAGTCCAGACCTTGTAGCCCTTGGCCTTGTAGCCTTCCGGCGGAATCATCATCGCGAGGTTGGTCTTGCCGCATGCGGACGGGAACGCCGCGCAGACGTACTTGACTTCGCCCTTCGGATTCTCAACGCCGAGGATGAGCATATGCTCAGCCATCCAGCCCTCGTTCTTTGCCTGATAGGAAGCGATGCGCAGTGCGAAGCACTTCTTGCCGAGCAGAACGTTGCCGCCGTAAGCGGAGTTGACGGAGATGATGGTGTTGTCTTCCGGGAACTGGCAGATCCAGCGCTTCTCCGGATCGACATCGCACTTGCAGTGCAGGCCGCGCACCCAGTCGTTGCTGTCGCCGAGAACGTCCATGACCTTCTGGCCGACTCTCGTCATGATGGACATGTTCAGAACAACGTAGATGGAGTCTGTCAGCTCAACGCCGATCTTTGCGAGCGGGGAACCAACCGGGCCCATGGAGTACGGAATCACGTACATGGTACGGCCCTTGTAGCTGCCGCGTGCAATATCATAAAGCATCTTGTAGGCTTCCTGGGGATCCTTCCAGTGGTTCGTCGGACCTGCGTCCTCTTCCTTTCTGGAGCAGATGAGCGTTCTGTCCTCAACACGCGCAACGTCGTTCGGCGCGGTTCTGTGATAGTAGCAGCCCGGGAGCTTTTCCTGGTTCAGCTTAATCATTTCGCCGGACTCGCAGGCTTCCTTGCGGAGCGCTTCAAGCTGCTCCTCGGAGCCGTCGATCCAAACGATCTGATCCGGATTAACAAGAGCTTTCATCTCGTCAATCCAGGCAAGAATTGTCTTGTTGTTTGTCATTGTTATTTCTCCTTTCGCCGAAAAGGCAAATATATTGTAAATAACCGATTCTGGCTTTATTCTACCACAAATTCACGAGGGAATCAATTGCCAATTTATGAATTCACCCTTCATTTTCGACATATCGCTATATCTTTATCTGTTTCCGTCCGCGGGCTTTACCAGTTCAGCTCAAGCAATGTGACCTCTCCGCGTTCCCGCGTGCGGTTCATATCGATCAGGCGCTGGTTCGCGCTGCCGCGGAACAGCAGCTCCGGGTCACGCTGCGCCTCGATGAACGGCCCGTCCACAAGCACGTCGCAGACCGAAAGCAACGCGTCCACATCGGGGTCGTGCATCGCGCAGAGCGCCTCATACGTCCATCCCGTGTAGACCGTGACATCTTTTTTGATCCCGTGCACGCGGTCGGCGAGCGCCTTCAGGGGCTTCGGCTGGCAGAATGGTTCGCCGCCCGAAAACGTGATGCCCCGGTAGAGCGGGTTCTCGCGGAACGCTTCAAAGATACGGTCGGTATCGTCCAGCGTGCCGCCCGCAAAATCATGCGTCTGCGGGTTGTGGCAGCCCGGGCAATGGTGCGGACAGCCCTGCACGAACACCGCCATGCGGATGCCGCGCCCGTCCACGATGGAATCCTCCACGATTCCGGCAATTCTGATTTGCATACTTTTTTCCTTTCCGCAAAAAAATCCAAAAGGCAGAACGCCCTTTGGATTTTTTGGCTGTTTACAGGCCGTGCTTCACGCGGTCGCGCTCCTCGGCGCGCTTCGCGTTGTTCCAGCGATCCGTTGTGCCGACGAGATAGCCGGTGATGCGGCGGATGCGGTCAAAGCCGCGCCCCTCGCCGATCAGGATCTGCTTGCCGACGACTTTCTTTTCCTTAACTTCCGGTGCCATAGCTTTTTCCTCCTTCGGATTACTCAATCAGGTGTGTATAATCGGGTACATCGTGATACCGCTTTCTGAGCTCCAGGAGCTTCTCGAGCGGGACGCCCTCGCCCTCATGCCGTCCGCAGCGCGGGCAGACGTCGCCGATGATGCCGTTGTAGCCGCAGACCGGGTCGCGGTCGACGGGGTGGTTGACCGAGCCGTAGCCGATGCCCGCTTCCTTCATGCAGCGGATCACGCTCTCGAACGCGTCGATATTCTTGCAGGTATCGCCGTCCAGCTCGACATAGCTGATGTGTCCGGCGTTCGTCAGCGCGTGGAACGGCGCTTCCTTCTGGATCTTCCTAAAGGCGCTGATCGGATAATAGACCGGCACGTGGAACGAGTTTGTATAATACTCGCGGTCGGTCACGCCCTCGATCACGCCGTAGCGCTTTTTATCGATGCGCAGGAAACGGCCGGAAAGGCCCTCTGCGGGCGTGGCGAGCAGGCTCCAGTTGAGTCCGGTCTTCTCGCTCATCTTATCCATGCAATCGCGCATATAGGCGATGATCTCATAGCCGAGCTTCCAGCTCTCCTCGCTCTCGCCGTGATGCTTTCCGGTGAGCGCTTTGAGCGTTTCGGCAAGCCCGATGAAGCCGACGCTCAGCGTGCCGTGCTTTAAGACCTCAGCGACGGAATCGTTGCGGTCTAGCTTTTCGGAATCGATCCACACACCCTGTCCCATCAGGAACGGATAGTTATACGCCTTTTTGCTGCACTGGATCTTGAAGCGGTGGAGCAGCTGCTCCTCGACGAGCGCAAGGCGTTCATCCAAAAGCGCATAGAAGCGCTTGATGTCGCCCTTCGCCTCAATGCCGAGGCGCGGCAGGTTGATCGAGGTAAAGCTCAGGTTGCCGCGGCCGCAGGTGATCTCGCGGTCGGGATCATGGACATTGCCCATGACGCGCGTACGGCAGCCCATGTAAGCGACCTCGCTGTTGTAATCGCCAGGCTTATAATACTGCAGGTTGAACGGCGCATCGAGGAAGCTGAAATTCGGGAAGAGCCGCTTTGCGGAGCAGCGCATCGCGCGCTGGAACAGGTCGTAGTTCGGGTCGCCCTCGTTGTAGTTGACACCCTCCTTGACCTTGAAAATCTGCACCGGGAAGATCGGCGTTTCGCCGTCGCCGAGGCCGGCCTCAGTCGCGCTCAGCAGGTTGCGGATCGCCATTCTGCCCTCGGGCGAGGTGTCCGTGCCGTAATTCAGCGAGCTGAACGGCACCTGCGCGCCCGCGCGGGAATTCATCGTGTTCAGGTTGTGTACGAGCGCCTCCATGGCCTGATACGTCGCGCGATCCGTTTCGCGCCACGCGGTCTTTTCCGCGTATTCCGAGGCCGCAAACGTCTCCCAGATGTTGATCGGCTCGAAGCCGTTTTCCTTCTGGTGCCCCGGCAGGAACGCGGCCAGCCGCTCAGCGTACGCTTGGCAGCCGTCCATGGAGACATCGGAGCCGATGGTCTGCCGCGCGACCCGGATCATCGCGTCCGCGTCCTCGTGCGCCATGCCGTGCTTGACCTCAAAATACTGGACAAGCGCGTTGAAATACGCCTTTTTGAACGACTTTTTCACGCCCGGCGCCATCGCGTAATCGAAGTTCGGCACGCTCTGGCCGCCGTGCATTTCGTTCTGGTTCGCCTGGATTGCGATGCAGGCGAGCGCCGCGTAGCTGCGGATGTCGTTCGGCTCGCGCAGATAGCCGTGGCCGGTGGAGAAGCCGCCGTCAAACAGCCGGATGAGGTCGATCTGGCAGCAGGTCTCGGTGAGCGTGTAGAAATCCTTATCGTGGATGTGGATATCGCCCTCGGCGTGCGCCTTCGCGATTTCCGGCGGAATCACGTATTTGTCGTAGAAGCTCTTCGCGCCCTCAGAGCCGTATTTGAGCATTGTGCCCATCGCGGAATCGGCGTTGATGTTCGCATTCTCGCGCTTGATATCGGCGTCCTCGGCGGGCTTGAAGGTAAGATCCTGATAGATCTTCACAAGCTCGTCGTCCATCTCGCGCAGGCGCTGATGCTCTGCGCGGTAGAGGATGTACGCCTTCGCCGTCTTCGCGTAATCGGCAGCGATCAGCCTTTCCTCCACGACGTCCTGAATCTGCTCGACGGTCGGGATGTCCTTCGCATCCTCAAACGCGGCGATGACCTCCCCGGTCAGGCCGTCAAGGTCGGCGTCGCTCATGCGCTCCGCGGCGATGCGGATATTCGCCTTGAATATGGCGTTTCGGATTTTTTTCGCGTCAAAGGAAACTTTTTCCCCGTTGCGCTTGACAATATACTGAACCATGCTGATGACCCTTTCTATGTCCGCGCAGCCCTTTACCGCGCCGTCCACCCTTATTTTGTGCTGTGCTTATGATTATAAGCCTTTTTACAGCGCCTGTCAATAGCCAAGCACAATATCTTGTGTTAAGATTTTCTTATGGCGCAAAATATACCGTGTGTCATATCCGGTTTCCGGAGCACAACACACGGTATAATTCCATCAAAATCCCAGTTATTCTGCGGTTTTTCAGCGCACGACACCGCCGAGACAGTTCGCGAGGTACACCGCGCCGTCGAGGTCGATCGCCGTATTCTGCAGCTTTGCAAAGCGGATGTCGGTGCGATCCCACTTCGCGCGGCGCAGGTCGGCGTCCTTCATGCGGGCGTTCCGGAACACCGTTTCGGTGAGGTTGCAGCCGGAGAGGTTCGCCTTCTCGAGATCGGCGTCGCTGAAATTCGCGCCGCGCAGACTCACGCCGGAAAAGTCCTGCTTTTTGAGCGCGCAGCCGTCGAGCACGCAGTATTCGAGCGCACCGCCGCGCACGACCCAGCCCGTGAGGTCCGCGCCCGCAAAAGTACAGCCTGTGCAGCGGCAGTCGCGAAACTCCGAGACGAACAGGCTCGCCGCAGAAAACGTGCAGTTTTCAAACGCCGTCGAACGGATTAGCGTGTCATTGAGCCGCGCGAAATCGAACGTGCACGCGGCAAAGCGGCATTTTTCGATCAGCGCACCCGAAAGCACCGCGCCGCGAAAGTCGCATTTTGTGAAAGTGAACCCGGCGAGCGATGCGTCCGTGAAATCCGTATCCGAAAAGCGCGCGCCGGTATAGACCTTGATTTCCTGTGAAAAACTCATTCCTCTTCGACCACGGCGATGTGCAGCTCGTCAAGCTGCGCCTTGGTGACGGTCGAGGGCGCATCCATCATGATGTCCTGCGCGCTCTTGTTCATCGGGAACGCGATGACCTCGCGGATGGATTCCTCGCCGGAAAGCAGCATGACCATGCGGTCCACACCCGGGGCGATGCCCGCATGCGGCGGCGCACCGTAGCAGAATGCGTTGTACATGGCGGGGAACTTCGCCTTGACGTCGTCCTCGCCGAGGCGCACCATTTCGAACGCCTTGACCATGATCTCCGGGTCGTGGTTTCGCACCGCGCCGGAGGACAGCTCCACGCCGTTGCAGACGAGGTCGTACTGATCCGCCAAAATGTCGAGCGGGTCAATCTCGCCGCGCTCAGCCTTCAAGAGCGTCTCCATGCCGCCCGAGGGCATCGAGAACGGATTGTGGCAGAACTCCAGCTCGCCAGATTCCTCGCCGATCTCGTACATCGGGAAATCGACGATCCAGCAGAACTCGTAGCGCTCTTTATCCATATGTCCCTCGCACGCGGCGCCGAGCAGACGGCGCATGACGCCCGCCGTTTTCTGCGCCTGCTCGAGCTTGCCGGCAGAGAGGAACACGAGCGTGTTCGGCTTCAGCGCCAGCGCCTCGATGACAGCCGCGGCGGTCTCGGGATTTGCGTTGATAAACTTTGCGATGCCGCCCGCGATCGCGCCGGTTTCGTCCATCTTGAACCAGTACGGCTTCTGACCCGCCTGCACCTCAACATCGGCGCAGAGCTTATCGACGGCCTTTCTCGCGAGCTTGCAGTTTGTGACCGGCACCGCCTTGACGACATTGCCCTCAAACGGGCCGAAGCCGCAGTCCTTGAGCAGGTTTGTGACGTCCTTCACGCGCAGGTCGATGCGCAGATCCGGCTTATCGGAACCGAATTCCTCCATCGCCTGACGGTACGGAATGCGGGTGAACGGCGCGGTGGACGCGATGTTGTACGTGCCGTATTTGGCGAAGATCGGCGGGAGTACGTCCTCGAGAACGGCGAACACGTCCTCCTGCGAAGCGAACGCCATTTCCATATCGAGCTGATAGAACTCACCCGGAGAGCGGTCGCCGCGCGCGTCCTCGTCGCGAAAGCACGGCGCGATCTGGAAGTAGCGGTCGAAGCCCGCGGTCATCAGGAGCTGCTTGAACTGCTGCGGCGCCTGCGGGAGCGCGTAGAATTTGCCCGGATGCTTGCGCGACGGAACGAGATAATCGCGCGCGCCCTCGGGCGAAGAGGCGGTCAGAATCGGCGTCGTGATCTCTAGGAAGCCGTGCTCGGTCATCGCCTGGCGCAGCGCGGAGACGACGTTCGAGCGCAGGATGATGTTGTTCTTCACGGCCGGATTGCGCAGGTCGAGGTAGCGGTACTTGAGGCGCTGCGTCTCGTCCGCCTCTCTCGATCGGTTGATCTCAAACGGCAGCTCGTTGTAGCGGCAGCGGCCGAGCACCTTGATCTCCGTCGGCGCGACCTCGATATCGCCGGTGGCCTGCTTCGGGTTCTTGCTCGTGCGCTCGCGCACCACGCCGGTGACGGAGATCGTCGATTCCTTGTTGAGGGGCTTGACGATCGCCATCATCTCTTCGTTTTCGATGACAACCTGCGTCGTGCCGTAGAAATCGCGGAGCACGACGAAGGCAAAGTTGCTGCCGACCTCGCGGATGTTTTCCATCCAGCCGACGAGCGTAACGGTTTCGCCTGCGTTCTGAAGCCGAAGCTCCCCGCAGGTATGTGTTCTGGACTGAACCATATTGAAATTCCTCTTTTCTGGTTGATCTGTTATCCGGGCGGCTGTCGTGAAATCGCTTCATTCTGCCGCATTTTTCGCTTTGTCTGCACAAGAATCTATGAACCAATTTTTCCTCCCCGCTCAGAACGAGAGATCATCCTGCGCGGTGGTCGATTCGATATAGGCGTCGATGAAATCGTCGCCTATGGAGAGCGTCTTTTTTTCGCCGGTCTTCATATTCTTGAGATCCGCCTTGCCGGTTTCGAGCTCGTTGTCGCCGAGCACGATTGTGTAGCGGGCGCGAATCTTATCGGCGTACTTCATCTGCGCCTTGAGGCCGCGCGCGCACAGGTCGCAGTCCGCCGCAACGCCGCAGCGGTGCAGCGCGCTCACGAGCTGGAACGCCTTAACCTGCGCTGCCTCGCCCATCGAAGCGATGTAAAGCTCGCACTTGCCGTCATCCGGGAACTCCGCGCCCGCCTCCTGCAGCGCCATCATGATGCGGTCAAAGCCGAGACCGAAGCCAAGCGCCGGGGTCGGCTTGCCGCCGATCTCCTCGACAAGCCCGTCGTACCGGCCGCCGCCGCCCAGCGCGAAGCCGAAGCGGTTCGAGGGGAATTCAAAGACCGTGCGGGTGTAGTAGTCGAGTCCGCGCACGAGACCCGGATCGATTGTAAACGGGATACCGATCGCGGTGAGCAGGCTCTGCACCTTCTCAAAGTGCGCGCGGCAGTCGTCGCAGAGATACTCGGTGATCTTCGGCGCGCCCTTCGCGATCTCGCCGCAGACCGGGCTCTTACAGTCGAGAATGCGCATCGGGTTGCGCTCGAGACGGGAATTGCACGTCTCGCAGAGCTCGTCCTTGCGCTCGGTGAAGTACGCTTTCAGCGCCTTGTGGTACTCCGCGCGGCAGGTGGGGCAGCCGATGGAGTTGATCGCAAGCTGCACGTCGCCGCCGAGGCCGAGACGCTCGAAGATCGACATCGCCAGCGAAATGACCTGCGCGTCCGCCGCCGGCTCCGCCGCGCCGAACATCTCCACACCGAACTGATGCAGCTCGCGCATGCGCCCTGCCTGCGGCTTTTCGTAGCGGTAGCAGGAGGTTTTGTAGTACATTTTAATCGGGTAGCCGCCGTTGTACATGCCGTTTTCCAGCATGGCGCGCACCGCGCCCGCGGTACCCTCCGGCCGCAGCGTGATCGAACGCCCGCCCTTGTCCTCAAAGGTGTACATCTGCTTTTCGACGACGTCCGTCGTGTCGCCGACGGAGCGCTGGAACAGCTCCGTGTGTTCGAAAACCGGCGTGCGAATTTCAGAGAAGCCGTTCAGCTCCGCCTCGCCCGCCATCACGTCTTCCACGAGCGTCCATTTTTCGGATTCACCGGGGATAATGTCTCTGGTGCCCTTCGGCGCCTTTGTGATGAGTTCCATAGTATGTTCCTTTCTCCCGCGCTTTGGCGGGCTGAAATTATATTTGAAATAAAAATCCCCTATCCGCCGCGAAGCGGATAAGGGACGAAGCTTGTTCGTGGTGCCACCCTTTTTCGAGAGACGGGTATAGGAATCCCATCCTCCTCAAGGCTCCTTAACGCGGAAAACGCACTTTCGTGCGGCTCACGGGTGTCTTTCGCCGAATGCAGCACGCGCGGCTTTCAGCCGGGACCGCGCTCTCTTTCCCGTGCCGCCGCTTCGGGTACTCTTCCCGGTCAACGCCGGATATTTGAATATACTCTACCGCATTTTCACACAGTTGTCAATCCAAGTTTACAGTTTGACGATCTCGCGCCAATCGAGGTCGCCGCGCTCCAGACCGTGAATGAGAACTTCGGCCGTCGCAATATTCGTCGCAACCGGAATGTTGTGCACATCGCAAAGGCGCAGCAGATTCTTGTCGAACGGCTCCTGCGTCTGCGTCTGCATCGAATCGCGGAAAAACAGCAGCAGATCGATCTCATTACAGGCAATGCGCGCTGCAATCTGTTGATCTCCGCCCTGCGTTCCGCTGAGGAAGCGGTGAATGTTGAGCCCGGTTGCGTCGGCAACGAGTTTGCCTGTCGTGCCCGTAGCACAGAGGTTGTGGCGGCTCAGGATGCCGCAGTAAGCAATGCAGAACTGGACCATCAATTCCTTTTTTGCGTCATGCGCGGTAAGTGCGATGTTCATGGGAAGTCCTCCTTATTCTCTCTTTTATATATTTCCGTATAACATGGTTCTGCAGTCATTCGCTTGTCCCTTCAAATTGCAAGCGGCACGGGAACACCGTTCAGCCGGGCTGCAATGCGTGAAAGTGCCGCCATGCCGGGCTTATTCGCACCGGGAAGCCGTCCGCACTGAAAAGCCGCCGCCATTTCCCTGTCCTCGGGCACAATGCCGACCAGACGGATACCGCTCTGATCGATCACGTCGTCAAGGTCACGGCAGACGCCGGAGCCGGACTCTGACCGGCCCTCCCCCCGCAGTTCATCGGACGAAACACTTCTGAAATACGCTGCATGAAATCGGTTGATGATGAGCCGCTGCCCGGAAACACCCGTCTCCAAAAGCAAACGACGAACGATGGAGGCATCCCGGATACAGACCGGGTCGGGACTGCATACAACGAGTGCGCTGTCTGCCGCCGCGGCCGCCGCACGGAAGCCGCGCCCGACGCCCGCCGGGGAATCGAGCAGCACGCGGTCAAAATAGCGCTTGAGCATCGGCACCAGCCGCCGCATCACGTGCTCGGGTACAAGATCCTCGCCGTTTGCGGGAGCGGGCATCAGCGAAACGCCGGGCATTGCGCCGCAGGGATAAATCGCCTCCGCCGGCGCGCACCGGCCCGCGACGACATCCGAACTGTCGAACACAAGCGATTCCTCCGTGCCGGTCATCCGGTCCAGACTGCGCAGCCCCGCGTCACAGTCGACAAGCAACACACGCTCGCCGTCTGCGGCAAACTGTGCGGCAAGGCCGAGCGTTACCGTGGATTTCCCGACGCCGCCCTTTCCGGAAGTGATAACGATTGCAGTACCCATAGATAATACCTCATTGAATATAATATCACATCAAAACACAATAGTCAAAAATAAAAATTCATTCCGATAAATTTTAGCATACTGCCCCAAAACTAGCGGTCATTTTTTGTCGAAGCAACCAAATCCTGTCCGGTTAATCCGCGTCGTTTTCGGGCACCGGCGTGGATTCGGCGGCTTTCGCGGGATTTTCCGCTCCAGTGCTGCCCTCCGGGAAGAAATAGGCCTCCAAAATAGCCTTTGCCACATCCTTCGCCGCGTTGCCCTCGCCGCCATATTCCACGACGACCGCCACCGCGATCTGCGGATCATCGTACGGCGCGTAGCCGATAAAGGTCAGGTTGTCCGAATGCTCATACGTCTCGGCGGTGCCGGTTTTGCCCGCGACCGCCACGCCGAAATCGGCGAAGGTCGAGGCCGCTGTACCCTCGGTGCAGACCTGCCGCATGCCCTCGCGCACGACGCGGAAGCTTTCCTCGGAGATCTCTGCCTGCAGCACAACCTCCGGCTCCGCCGTTTCGCGCGTAATCACGCGGTCGTAATCGGTGATTTTTTCCATGAAATGCGTCTTGTAGCGCGTGCCGCCGTTTGCGATCATCGCGCAGTACGTCGCGAGCTCGATCGGCGTGAACATGTTGTCGCACTGGCCAATCGCCGCCTGAATCGTCAGGCCGTCGAACCACTCGGCGCCTAAATGCCGCTCGGCGTACGTGACCGGGTCGGACATGATGCCGGCCGTCTCGTGCAGCTCGCACCCCGTCTTCTCGCCGAGCGCGAACAGCTCCGCGTAGGTGTGCATGCGCTTGATCGTCAGCATGCGGCCGACATCGTAGAAAAAGCTGTTGCAGGAATAGCGCAGCGCGCCGTATACATCGAGCGCACCGTGCTCACCGAGGCACTTCGGCTCATAGTCGGGCGCGTAGTAATGGTAGGTGCCGTCGCAGACGACCGGCTTCTGCGTGGGCGTGATGACACCCTCCTCCAGTGCGGCCAGCGCAACGAGCGGCTTAAAAATGGAACCCGGCGTGAAGATGCCGTCCAGCGCGCGATTGAAAAGCGGCTGCGTTTCATCCGCGTAGAGCGCCGTCAGGTATTCGTCGTCGGACATATACTTGGAAAGGTCGAAGGTGGGATAGGACACGCAGGCGAGCACGGCGCCGCTGTTGACATCGAGCGCCACCGCCGCGCCGGCGGTGCAGTCCTCTGTGGGTTTCGCCTCGATCTGCTCCTGCAGCGCCTTGCCCGCCGCGCGCTGCAGATCGCTGTCGATCGTCAGCCAGACGGAATCGCCCGCCTGCGGCGGCTCCGTGACCGTGGTGGAGAGCACCTCGCCGGTCGAATCCGTCTCGATGGTCTCCTTGCCGTTCTTGCCGCGCAGCACCGATTCATAGACGCTCTCAATACCGCTCTGGCCCAGAATATCGTCATAGGCATAGCCGGATACATTTGCGGAGGAATACGTGTTGTCCTCGGCGAGCGCCGTGTTGTACTGCTCCTCCGAGATCGCGCCGAGCGTGCCGATCACGTGCGGGGCCACCGTGCCGTCGCCGTAATCGCGCGTCTGGCCGACCTGCGTCTCGATGCCGGGCATGGAGACGATACGCTCGCTGACGATCTCGACCGTCTCGATCGATACGTCGCGCGCGAGCACATACGGGTTCGTGCGGCTGAAATAGCTGCGCTCCATGTTGTAGCGGACGGACGCCACGCGGCGCGCATCCGCCCGGTCAAGCGTTTCATCGATGCCGTACCGCTCGATGAGCGCCGCCATGCACTCCGCAGCGGTCGCTTCTTCGGGCAGATCCAGCATATCCTCGCCCTTGAGCACCGCGATCTCGCCCGTGCGGTCCGCCGAAAAGCGGTAATCGCCGCCGCGCGTCATTGTGATCGGCAGCCTGTCCACCCATTCGACATCGATGGATTCCAGCAGCTTTACGGCGCTGAGCAGCGTTTCGTTCCGGCTCTCCGCTTCCCAGGAGAGCTTGCTGTAAATGATGTTGTATACCGGGCGGTTCCCGGCGAGCACCTCGCCGTCGCGGTCGAGAATCTCGCCGCGCGCGCCGGTCAGCTTGATGAAGCTGCTCGAGACGACCGCCTCCTCGGCATAGGTGTCGCCCTGAACGAGCTGCCACTGACCGAGGCGGACGACGTACACGATAAAGACAATCAAAACCAACACGCCGCAGAATACGCCGCGTCCCTGCTTTTTGAACATTTTGCCGCCTCCCTTCGGTCAGTCTGAACGGTATTGTACATCAGAACCGGCTGAAAAACCGGCGTATCAGCGCCTGCAGACCATAACAGACCGGAATGGTCAGCAGCGTGTAAAAATAGATCGGCAAGTACGCGCTCGACAGCGCGTACGCCGCAAGACTGTATCCCTGCGCGACGTACAGCACGAGCCAATCGAGCAGAACGGCGGCCGCGCAGCTCCACAGGCCCATAAGCACGGAGGTAAAAAGCTGAATCTGGATGCGCGTGCCGCACAAGCCGCTCAAAAAGAAGCAGAGCACCGCAAACACCAGCGCGTGGTAACCCATCGGCGTGCCGCCGCCGAAATCGGCGAGCAGCCCGGCAAAGATACCGAACGCCATCGCGGGCACGCATTCCTCCACCATCGCGATCGTCAGCGCCGCGGCCAACACGAGCATCGGCTTTGCGCCCATGATAAACGGCAAAAGCCCCGGCGTTTCCTGCAAAACAAACAGCAAAAGGAGCTCCACCGCGTACAGCAGATAGCGCATCCATTTTTTACGGTCTGCCATGCGGCGCACTCCTTTCGTTTATTCGTTGCCCTTCTGCGCCGTCGCGGCGGGATCCTCCGCTTCGGGAGACGCTTCGGGGAGATTGGCCTGTACATCGCCCTTGCCCTCAAAATCCGTGACGACAAAGACGTCCGAAACTGTTTTGATATCGACGTACGGCGTGAGGATCGCATAGAACGACGAATCCGCATTGCTGCGCTCCACGCTGTCCACGCGGCCGATCAGCAGATCGCTCGGGAACACGCCGCCCGCGCCGCTCGTCGTGATGATCGTGCCCGCCTGCACCTGCGTGTCGCGCGTCAGATACAGAAGCTTGACCTTGCCGCTGTTCGCGAACTGAATATCACTTGCGATGACACCACTCTCGCCGCATTCCTTGGCCGACGCGCCGATCTTCGTTTTCTCCGAGAGGATCGACCGCACGCGGCTCGAGGTCGCATAGACCTCGTCGATCACGCCGACGACGCCCATCTCGGTGATCACGGCGTCGCCCTCCGAAATGCCGGAGAGATAACCGCGGTTGATCGTGAAATCATAGAACACGTCGTTCGGGTCGCGCCCGACGACGCTTGCCGACGTGAGCTGGAGATCCGGCATCGCGTCCTTGACGGAGAGGATGTCCTCGTACGACGCATTTTCCTCCTTGACCTCGTAATAATCGACGAGCTGCTCGCGCAGCTTCCGGTTCTCCTCAGAAAGCTCCACGTAGAGCTTTTTGAGCTCCTCCTTCGACATGCCGTCGAGGTCGATAAACTCCTTTGCACCCTCGGTCATGTTCGTGCCGGCCGTCAGAAGCGGCGCGGACACAATGCCGAACAGATTCGAGAAAACGGAGCTTCCCGCGCTCAGGCCGTAGATCACCGCGCCGATCAGCACGACGACCGCCACCATCAGGATCTTAAAGCCCCTGGTTGTAAATTTTTCCATACGCCGCGCCTCCTTTCAGCCCGGTTTTGTCCCGCACGGCTCAGGCCTCCGCCCAGCGCGTATTTGCGGGGATATACGCGCTGCCCTCAAGCGCCTTGCCCGCGCCCTCGGCAACGCAGTCGAGCGGGCGCTCCGCGATGCGTACCGGCAGGCCTGTCGCTTCGCGCAGGAAGCGGTCCAGCCCGCGGAGCAGCGCGCCGCCGCCCGTCAGCGTGACGCCGTTGTCCAGCAGATCCGCCGCAAGCTCCGGCGGCGTCCGCTCGAGCACGCTGTGAATCGCCTCAAAGACCGATTTGAGCGGTATCATCAGCGCTTCGCGCACGTCGTCCGCCGTCACGGTGATATTGCACGGCTGTCCGTCCGCCGCACTGCGGCCGCGCACTTCCATCGAGATATTCCGCATTTTCTCAAGCGGGTACGCCGATCCGATCCGCAGCTTGATCTGCTCCGCCGTCCGCTCGCCGACCAGCACGCCGTATTTTTTTCGAAGATGCGCGGCGATGGCCTCGTCGAACTTATCGCCCGCCACACGCACGGACTCCGAAATGATCGGGTCTCCGCAGGAGATGACCGCCACCTCGCTCGTGCCGCCGCCGATATCGAGCACCATGCTGGCCGTCGGCTCATTCACGGGCAGGCCCGCGCCGAGCGCCGCCGCCATCGGCTCCAAAAGCAGCTCCACGCGGCCGGAGCCGGCCTGGCGCGCCGCGTCTTCCACCGCCCTGCGCTCCACCTCGGTTACGCCGGAGGGGATGCAGATGACGATATGCGGGCGGCTGAAGGTGCCGGCCTTGATCGCCTTGCGCACAAAATACTTGAGCATGGCCGCCGTGACCTCAAAATCCGCGATGACGCCGTCCTTCAAAGGGCGCACCGCTGTGATGGACTCCGGCGTGCGGCCAAGCATCTCCTTGGCCTGCTTGCCGACCGCAAGCACCTCGTCGGTATGGACATCCACCGCAACGACGGACGGCTCGCGCAGGACGATGCCTTGTCCGCGCACGTAAACGAGCGTGTTCGCCGTGCCGAGGTCGATGCCGATATCCTTGATCGAGGTGGAAAAAAGGGAAAAAAGCGAGGAAAGCCCCGCGAGAAAATTCGATTGTACCGCGCTCATGCGCAACGCCTCCAAAACTCAGCTCCGGCCGCCGCACAGCCTTAAAAACGCGCGGCGGCGGGAACGGGATCTCACCCAACAGTATAGCAAAAAAACGGCCGTTTCTCAACCGAAAAAGTTAACGGATTGTAACTTTTCCTAAAAATCCCAAGATGTGCGACGGGAAAGCCGCGCCGCTCCATATCTAGAGAAGCCGTGTTATTTGCCGGTGCTGCCGAAGCCGCCCGCGCCGCGCTCGGTATCCGAAAGCGACGCGACCTCCACGATTTCGGGCGCAAAATACGGCATAATAATCATCTGCGCGATGCGCTCGCCCGGCTGCACCGTGTACGGCTCCACGCTGAGATTGTGCAGGCCGACATGGATTTCGCCGCGGTAATCGCTGTCGATGACGCCGACGCCGTTCGTGACATGAATGCCCTTTTTAATGCCGAGGCCGCTGCGCGTGAAAATAAAGCCCGCCGTGCCCGCCGGAATTTCCGCCGCAAGGCCGCTCGGAAACACCGCGCGCGCGCCGGGTGCAATCGTCTGCGGCTCCTCGATGCACGCGCACAGGTCGTAGCCCGCGCTGCCCGCCGTCGCCTGCTTCGGCAGAACGGCATTCTCGCGCACGCGCATCAGCTTCAGTTTCATATCGTTTTTATACTCCATTTCGTTTTTTCCTTTCTATTTTCCGTCTCTCTGTGCAAAACCGTTTCCACAGCGCTGTGGAAAACCATTTTTGGCTCTGCTATGCGGTTTTTTCGGTGTTTTTTAGCTTGCGGGACGAAAGTTCTAAACACTTTCCACCGAGTTTTCCACAATCACAGAACACCGCGTGTAAAAAGCCCGCGCGTATAGTCGGAATGCGGGTTTTCCTGTCGAATAAAGGCCCGGATGATTTCCCCTGTTTCCACAGAATTTTCCACGGAGAACCTTAAAACGCCAAAATCCGCCCCGCTCAGGGTACGAAGCCTGTCTGATAAGGTCAAAGGAACACTGTTGAAAACCTCCGAAAAAACGGGCTTTCCGGAGAAACGCGTACAAAGCACGGGAAATTCCGTGCCGCGGCGATCCCGGATCGCGCCGGGACGCTTACAGTTCAGACACCCGCGCGGGGAATTTGCCAGCGGGCAGTTACGCGTCAACATCAGCGGCTGCCGCCCGTAAACGAGGATGCCGCGCGGCAGCTCGCCGCCGAGCGCCGCAATCTCCTCGCCTGTCAGCTCAAACGAAAGCTCTGTGTCCACAAGGCCGAGCTTTTGGAAACACGCGAGACTCTGCGTGTTGAAAACATTGAGGGAGAATCCGCCGTGCATGGACACACCCAGTTCTCTGCACAGCGCGACCGCGCCGAGGTTGCCGCAGCGGAAATGTGTGAAGCCCGCATCGCGGCACACCTTCATTTTTTCCCGCACCGCGGCTTCAATGCCCCAAATCGCGCGCGGAACTTCGAGGATCAGGTCATGGCCCTGCCCACGCAGTGCGTCGAGCGCTTCCACCGGCGTGTCGAGCGGCAGGATGAGCTGATCGAGCAGGTCGGCGTTTTCCGGGATCTGCCCGACATGCTGGAACCAGCCGCGCAGCGCGAGCCGTTCCGCCTTATGCGAATGTATATCAAGCGGCACCGCTTTAAAGGGAACGGGCTCGGCTTCGCGCCGCTTGGCGCCGATCGCTTCGAGCGCCGCACGGCGCAGACCGTTCAGCACAGAAACCGGAACCGCTGTCTTTTCGTCCGTTTCCACCGTCACATCTGCGCAGAAATACGGCGTGCCGCCCGTCTTTTTGAGCTGTGCGCACCACCGCGCGGTGTCAACCGGCAGTCTGCGCGCCGCTTCGCAAATATGATTTTCGTCCGTAATCGTTACCGTGTGCGTGCCGTCCGACGCCGTGAGCGACGGGCTTTGCCCTGCAAAAACCGAGGCCGTCAGCGTCACCGGCACGCGCTGCATTTCGTTTTTATAGAGCTCGTGCAGGTTCGCGAAAACATCGCCGGACGCGCCCTCAACATCCTCCTTCGTGCGGATGCCGAACATGCTCTGTCCCCGATGAGCGGACAGGTAACCGTCCGTAAAACCGGAGCGCGAGAACACCGCGCCGAGGTCATGCAGCAGCGCCTCGGGCACAGGCTCGCCGTCCGCCGCGCGGCGGCAGGCCGAAACGGCGGCCGCCACGTACTCCGGCCGCTTCATGCGCCCCTCGATCTTCGCCGAGCAGACGCCCGCCTCGCGCAGCGCTTCGATGTGCGCGATAAACGACATATCCTTGAGGCTCAGGTCGTGTCCCGTGCCGCCGGGCGCGGAAAACGGTAGACGGCACGTCTGGGCGCACCGCCCGCGATTGCCGCTGCGGCCGCCGAGCATCGCGCTGAAATAGCACTGCCCGGAAAGCGACATGCACAGCGCGCCGTGCACGAACGCCTCGAGCTCCACGTCCGTTTTTTCCGAAACTTCCCGGATCTCCCCGAGCGACATCTCGCGCGCGAGCACGACGCGCGACGCGCCGAGTTCCTGCAGCAGCGCGGCGCCCGCCGGGGTATGCAGACTCATCTGTGTGGAGGCGTGCAGCGGCATCCCGGGGCATGCCGCGCCCAGCAGCATGAAAAGCCCCATGTCCTGCACGAGGATACCGTCCACCGGCAGTGAGCACAGGAACGCGCAGAAATCAAGCGCCTCCGAAAGCTCGCCGTCCTTTAAAAGCGTATTGACCGTCACATAGACGCGCACGTTCCGCTCGCGCGCAAACTGCACCGCTTCGCGCATCTCCTCACGCGAAAAATTGGCGGCGTTCGCTCTTGCCGAAAAGAGCGCGCCGCCCATATACACCGCGTCCGCACCGGCGAAAACCGCGGCTTTCAGCGCTGCGGGATTGCCCGCAGGCGCCAGAACTTCGATCGTACTGCTGTGCACCGATCCTCTTCCTTTCCTCTATTTTCCGTCCTTCGCAAAGAAACTGACCAGCCCTTCCTGCTCGCCGATATCCGGACGCAGCGGGTTGCGCATCTCCACGGTGCGCGCGGGCGCTTTCTTAACAGGCTCCGCTTCCCGTTCCCGAAGCGCCGCCTGCGCGCGCTGAAGCTGCTCCTCGGCGATCTTCAGCTTGCCCTCGGCCTGCATCAGGCGGGCCTTCAGGCCGTCTGCGCCGCCAATCTGTCTGAGTTCCGCCTCGAGCGCTTCGCTGTGTGCGCGGCTCTCGCACAGCTCGGCATCACGGCGCGCCAGCTCCTCGCAGAGATTCATCGCCGTGAGAACCGCCGCCTTCTCGATCGACGCGCCGTACGACGTTTGGAGAACGGCCTGCATACGCGCGCGTACGGCCTCCGCGATCTTTTCCGCCGCCTCGCGGTTCACATCACCCGCAGCCGCGACCTCTACGCCGCAGATATTCAATTTGCATCTCGTCTTTTCCATCCCTGTGACTCCCTTCCGCACGGCTTATGGTCTTCATTTCTTATTATTATATTGCATTCCCGATAAAAAAGAAAGAGAGGAAGCGAAAATTTCCCGACCGAATGCAGAAAATGGCCGAAAAGCCGCAAATAGTCTGACTTTTTTCCAAAAAGTGCTTGTTAAATTTCGGAAAGCTTCTTATAATATATAGTAGGAATTTTGGCAGAATGGGTTTTTTGGCGCGCTCTGCTTCTTTTGGCATGCGTTTTCCAAAACGCAGCCATTTCGATGCAGATCGCCGATTTTCTGTAAAAACCGTACAAAGCGACACGGCATTTTTCGTCTTGCTTAGTATTGAATTCCCAGCCTTTTTAGTATATAATTTACGCAAACCTTTTATTTTCGTGAAATTAAAAAACCTGTTTTGTGCATATTTCACAAGTAACTCGCAATATTCGCTTGCAATACAAGGAGGAAAAACATGAATTACAAAATGAGCGTTGCACAGGTTAAAACCGCGATTCAGGAAAAGCTTTCCCACATTTACGGCGTTTCCTGCGAAAACGCCAGCAACGACGAGTTCTACAAAGCATCCGCGCTCGTCGTCCGCGATCTGATGATGCGCGGCAGAAACGAATTTGTACAGGCAGCCGAGAAATCCGAAACCAAGCAGGTCTATTACCTCTGCATGGAGTTCCTGCTCGGCCGCTCGCTCAAGAACAATCTCTTCAACCTCGGCCTTGAGGAAAACTTCCGCAAGGCGCTTTCAGAGTTCGGCGTAAAGCTGGACAATCTGTATGAGCAGGAGCCGGACGCAGGCCTCGGCAACGGCGGTCTCGGCCGTCTCGCCGCATGCTTCCTCGACGGCCTTGCCACGCAGGGCTACCCGGCGATGGGCTACTCCCTGCGCTATGAATACGGCATTTTCCGCCAGAAGCTCGTGGAAGGCTGGCAGACGGAGCTGCCGGACTTCTGGCTGCCGGGCGGCGAGGTCTGGATGCAGAAGGTCGATGAGAACGCCATCGAGGTGCATTTCGACGGCCACATCGAGGAGCAGTGGCACGACCAGTACCATTCCGTGCGCCACAAGGATTACACCTCCATTCTGGCGATCCCGTACGATCTGTACGTCTCCGGTATGGACGGCAAGGGTATTTCTGTGCTGCGCATCTGGCGCTCCGTGGCCAGCGATTTCGACATGAAGCTCTTCAACAGCGGCAATTACATGCGTGCGATTGAGCAGAACGCGATGGCGGAGACCATCACGAAGGTGCTCTATCCGGAGGATAACCACTATGAGGGCAAGAGCCTGCGTCTCGCGCAGCAGTACTTCCTCGTGTCCGCCTCCGTGCAGGATATCGTCCGCCGCCATCTGTATACCCACAGCTCGCTTGACGATCTGCCGAAGCTGGCTGCCATCCACCTGAACGACACGCACCCCGTGCTCGCGATTCCCGAGCTGATGCGCATCATGCTCGACGAGTGCGGCTATGACTGGGATGCGGCGTGGGATATTGTCACCCGCACCATCGCCTATACGAACCACACGGTCATGAGCGAGGCGCTCGAATGCTGGAGCGTGGATCTCTTCAAGACCCGTCTGCCGCGCATTTATCAGATCGTGGAGGAAATCAACCGCCGCTTCTGGGTCGAAATGCGCCAGAAGGGCGTGGACGAAGGCAAGATCTGGCGCATGGCGCCGCTGTGCGACGGCTACGTCCGCATGGCGAATCTCGCCGTCCTCGCCGGCCACAGCACGAACGGCGTTTCCGCGCTGCACAGTGAGATCCTCAAGGACAGCGTATTCCATGATTTCTATACCGAGATGCCGTGGAAGTTCAAGAACGTCACGAACGGCATTGCGCACCGCCGCTGGCTGAACCAGTCGAACCCCGAGCTTGCTGCGCTGATCACCGAGCTGACGGGCGACGGTTACATCCACGACGCCGCACAGCTCGAGAAGCTGATGGCCTATAAGGACGACGCGTCCGTGCTGCAGAAGCTCGCGGAGATCAAGCTGCACAACAAGCAGCGTCTCGCCGAGCATGTGAAGCGCACGCAGGGCCAGATCATCGACCCGAACAGCATCTTCGACGTACAGGTCAAGCGCCTGCACGAGTACAAGCGCCAGCACATGAACGCGCTGCACATCCTCTCCGTTTACCAGTGGCTGCTCGAGAACCCGAACGCCGACTACACCCCGCACACCTATTTCTTCGGCGCGAAGGCTGCCCCGGGCTACTACTTCGCGAAGGAGATTCTCCAGTTCATCGTCTGCCTTGCGAACACGATCAACAACGATCCGCGCGTCAACCAGAAGCTGCGCGTCATCTTCGTCGAGAACTACTGCGTCTCGTGGGCTGAGCTGCTCACGCCCGCCGCTGAAATCAGCGAGCAGATTTCGCTCGCCGGCACAGAGGCGTCCGGTACCTCGAACATGAAGTTCATGATCAACGGTGCCATCACGCTCGGCACACTCGACGGCGCGAACGTCGAGATTCACGAGGCTGTGGGCGACGACAACATCATCCTCTTCGGCATGACAACACCGGAGGTCAACAGCCTGCGCGCATCCGGCTACCGCCCGAGAAACCAGTACGAGAACAACCCGATCATCCGCAAGGCGATCGACGCGCTCGGACGCGGCTTCGACGGCAAGACCTTCTCGAACCTGCATCAGGCGCTGCTCAATGTCGACCAGTACATGGCGCTCGCCGACTTCGCCTCTTACAGCCAGGCACAGCAGACGGCGGAGCGTCTCTACAAGGATCAGGCGAAGTGGAACTCCATGTCGCTTGTCAATACGGCAAAGGCCGGCATTTTCGCCGCCGACCGCTCGATCCGCGATTACGCGAACACGATCTGGCTTGCAAATCCGGTCGACTCCAAGAAAACCAAGGCGTAAGCCACAGCATAACCCTCCGCAGGGCGCCGGAAATCCCCTTCCGACGCCCTTTTTTCTGAGAATTTCACGCAAGGGAGCCACACACCGATGACCTTTTTCAACTCCAGAAATCCGCTGTACCGCAATCCCACCGGCGCCATTGCCGCGGGCACGCGCGTACACTTTAAAATCACCGTGCCGCGGGAGATGGCCTGCTCCGCCGCGTATCTGCTGATGCAGGATACGGACGGCCGCACCGTCTGCGGCGACATGTTCTGGTGCGGCATGAACGGCGACGACTACGAATGGTGGGAATGCCATTTCGTGCCGAAACAGCCCGGCCTGTGCTTCTACCATTTCGAGCTGCGCACCTCGCGCGGGCATTTCGTCCTGAAAAAGGACATCGGCGGCGATGCGCGCATCGGCGGCAGCGAGGATTGGCAGCTCACGGTCTATGCGAAGGATTTTAAAACGCCGGATTGGCTTGCGGGCGGCATTCTCTACCAGATTTTTCCGGACCGCTTCTGCTTTTCCGGCGAGAAAAAGGCGGACGTGCCTTACGGGCGCACGATGCACGAGGATTGGTTTGAACAGCCCGAGTGGCGCCCGAACGATGAGGGCAAGATCACAAACAGCGATTTCTTTGGCGGCGATCTCAAGGGCATCGAGCAGAAGCTGGACTACCTTCAGTCGCTCGGCGTGACATGTCTCTACCTGAACCCGATTTTTGAATCGCACTCGAACCACCGCTACGACACGGCGAATTACGAGAAGATTGACCCGCTGCTCGGCACTGAGGCGGATTTCCGCTCGCTCTGCGCCGCAGCGAAGGCGCGCGGCATCCGCATTTTAATTGACGGCGTGTTCAGCCACACAGGCAGCGACAGCATCTATTTCAACCGCGAGGGCCGCTACGGCGACGGCGGCGCTTACCGCTCGACGGATTCGCCCTACTACCCGTGGTATTCCTTCCGCCATTGGCCGGATGATTACGAGTGCTGGTGGAATTTTACAACGCTCCCGAATGTGCGTGAGGGCAATTCGGCTTATAACGCGTACATCAACGGCGAAAACGGCATCATCCAGCATTGGCTGGAGGCCGGCGCTTCGGGCTGGCGGCTGGACGTCGCCGACGAGCTTCCGGATTGCTTCATAGACAACCTGAACCGCTCGGTCAAGGACTATGACAAAAACGCGCTCGTGCTCGGCGAGGTCTGGGAGGATGCCTCCAACAAAACGGCCTACGGCGTGCGCCGCCGTTATCTGCTCGGTGGGCAGCTCGACAGCGTGATGAACTACCCGTTCCGCGACGCGATTCTCGGCTTTCTCAACGGCGAGCATTCCTCGCTGATGATGGACCGCATTGAGACGATTGTCGAGAACTATCCGCCGCAGGTGCTGCGCATCCTGATGAACCACATCGGCACGCACGACACCGAGCGCGCGCTGACCGTGCTCGGCGGCGAGCCGTCCGGCATGCGCGGCCGTGAATGGCAGAGCGCGCAGCGTATGACGGCAGATCAGCGCGAAATTGCAGGAGAGCGGCTGCGCCTTGCCGCATTGCTGCAGTATATGCTGCCCGGCGTGCCGTGCGTCTACTACGGCGATGAGGCGGGCATGGAGGGCTACCGCGACCCGTTCAACCGCGCGTGCTACCCATGGGGGCGCGAGGATGAGGATCTGATCGCGTGGTACCGCTATCTCGGCCTGCTGCGCCGGGAGCACAACGACATTTTGCGCGAAGGAAAGCTGCGCAATATCTACTCGCACGGCGAGATTCTCTCGTTTGAGCGGTATATCGAGACGCCCGACTACGAGAAAGCGCTGTTTATTGCCGTGAACCGCAGTGCGGAAAACGCCGTGATTCCCGGGGTGGATTACACACGGGCGCAGTTCATTTTTGGCGCGCCGTATACGGGCGACCCGGCAGGCCTCAAGCTCCCGCCCCACGGTTTTTCAATTCTGCGCATCGAGCGTCTGCGCGACCGGTACATCCCGGAAATGGACTGAATGCGCAGTCATCGGGCAATTTTCGCAAAAATTTTTGCAAGGATTTTTGCAATTTTTCTGTTGACACACGTCAAAAAAAGGTGTAGACTACTACTCGACCGATAGGTTTTAACGCTTAAAAGCGATGACGAAGCATGCGTAGTTTTCTTTTGCTGCAGAGAGTCGGCGGGCGGTGCGAGCCGATGCAAAACAAGCCAACGCTCTCCCTTCCGAGCTGAAAGTCCGAACGCCCTTTGGGGTCAGTAGACGCTTTCCGAGTTTTTGCTGCGTGAGTGCAAAGGGCGTGATAGCGCCTGCTAAGTGGCCTCCCCTGGAGACAATTTGAGTGGTACCGCGGAATTTTCCGTCTCAAAGAAATTTGAGGCGGATTTTTTTGCGCTTTTTTTGCCATACACCGCTCATTTGCCATAATTTTCTTATGAAAGGACGTAGAAAATGGAAATCATCAACTTTATCCTCGCCGTCAGCCCAATCATCATTGTGCTCGCCGGCATCCTCGCCTTCAAGCAATCGGCTATGAAGGTTGCCCCACTCGCACTGTTGTGGACGGTGCTCCTCGCGCTGACCTATTTCAATGTGCAGGGCCTTACCTTCCAGCAGAATATTGTCGCAATTGACGCACTGCTCTGGAAGGGCGTCAAGGAGGGCTTTAAGATTGTCGTCATGGTCTTCGGCGCCTTCGTCATTCTGAACACGCTCAAGAAAACCGGCGCGATCGAGGACGTCAAGAACGCGATCGCAAATGTTTCCGGTCAGGACCGCCGCGTACAGCTCATTATCATCGGCTTTATGGTGCCGATCTTCCTCGAGGGCGCTGCAGGCGCCGGCGCACCGGCTGCCATTGCCGCGCCATTCCTCGTCGCACTCGGCTTTGAACCGATCACCGCCATCGCCGTCGCACTGCTCGGCGACGCAACGCCGTGCTCCTGGGGCGGCGCGGGTCTGACCACCATCAACGGCGGCGCGGCGCTTGTGGAGGCCGGCGTCTCCACCAACGCGCTCAACTCCGCGATGGTCGGCCGCATTCACATGTTCGGCGCGCTCATCATCCCGTTCCTTGTCATCGCGCTCGCCTTCGGACGCCGCGGCTTCAAGGGTATTATTCCCTATCTCTTCTATGCCGGCATCACCACGGGCGGCGTCATGTTCCTGCTTTCAAACTTCGTAGGCCCTGAGGTCACCTCGATGGGCACGGGCATCATCGCCATTCTCCTCTCCGTTTTGTACGTCCGCTTTATTCCGATCAAGACGCCGGATGAATTCCGGTATAAGGCCTCCGGAGAGAGTGAACGCAAGTACAACGCGTTCCGCGCGCTTTCCCCGTACATTTACATGCTGGTGCTCATGCCCGCCATCCGCTATGGCGTGCCGGCAATCTGGCCGGAGACCGGCTTCTCCACGCTCTGCACCTTTGGCTACATCTCCTGGGTCGATGCGGTCATCCTGGTCTGTGGTGTGCTCGGCGCCATCACACTGGGCGTCAAGTGGGCAGAGCTCAAGGGTATTTTCAGCCAAACCGTCAAGAGCGTCACGCCCGTTATGATCACCATGGGCAGCCTGCTCATCATGGCGTATACCATGCAGTCTGAGAACACAGGCATGATGTCCTTGATTGCGGGTGCGATCGCAGGCGTCGCGCAGTTCGCTTATCCGGCAGCCGCCGTAATTATCGGCGGACTCGGTTCCTTCATCACCGGCACGGGCCTCGGCTCGAACATCATGTTTGCCGGCATGCACATGGAGGCCGCGGCAGCGCTCGGCATGAACCCGATTACGGTTTTTGCCGGACAGAACGCCGCCGCTTCGCTCGGCAACCTGATCTGCCCGAACAACACGGTCGCCGCCTGTGCGACGGTCGGCGAGATCGGCCACGAGAACAAGGTCATGAAGAAGACGCTCGTCGCCTTCGCGGTCTTGATCGTCCTGTATATGATCCTCGCGATGCTCTATACGCTGGTCATTTTCCCGAATTTCGGTATGTAATCCAAAAAATCTGAACATAAAGGAGTCTTAAAAAATGAAAACAAGAAAGGTAGCTATCATCGGCGTCGGTCATGTCGGCGCACACTGTGCTTACAGCATTGCCGTTCAGGGCATTGCGGATGAAATTCTTCTGGTCGACCACAATGAGCAGAAAGCCAAGAGTGAGTGCCAGGATCTGCGCGACAGCATCGCGTACTGCCCGCACCGCGTCAAGATCAGCGTCGCCGATTTCAAGGATCTCGAGGACGTGGACGTCATCGTCAACAGCGTCGGCAAGATCGAGCTTCTGATCGCGAACAACGACCGCCTCGACGAGATGGATTTCACCATTAAGGCGGTCAACGGTTATGTGGAGAAGATCAAAGCCTCCGGCTTCCACGGCGTGCTGATCAACATCAGCAACCCCTGTGATATCGTCACCCGCCAGCTCGCGCTCGGGCTCGGGCTGCCGCGCGGCCGCGTGTTCGGCACCGGCACCGGCCTTGATACCTCCCGCCTGCTCTCCGCGCTGAACCGCCAGACCGGCATCGATCACAAGTCGATCACCGCCTACATGATCGGCGAGCATGGTGCACAGCAGTTCGCGCCGTGGTCCTGCGTTTCGTTCCGCGGCATGCCGCTCGACGAGTGGGCAAAGACCGACGAGCGCTTCCAGTTTGACCGCGAGGCGCTGAAGAAGGAGGCCATCGGCGGCGGCTGGGTCACCTTTGCCGGCAAGCACTGCACCGAGTACGGCATCGCCACGACGGCGGCGCGTATGGTGCACATTGTCCTGCATGACGAAAAGCAGATTATGCCCGCCAGCATGGAGCTGTGCGGCGAATACGGCGAGAGCGGCCTCTTTGCAGGCGTTCCGTGCCTGATCGGCAAGGACGGCGTTGAGCAGGTCATCGAGCTCCCGCTCACCGACGCAGAAAAAGCCGAATTCCACAGCTGCTGCGAAGGCATCCGCAAGAACATGGAGCACCTGAAGGACATCCACTGATTTCCCCCTATACGTTCCCATTTCCCCGCAGGTTTTTGCCTGCGGGGATTTTTTCGTGCTCCTGCGGCCTGCGCCGTGCAAAATTGCAAAATTTTTGCAAAATCTCCTTTCACCGACGCAAAAGCAGGCTTTGCGAGTTGAAGCCTGCTTTTTTCTGTGATACAATTATGTCAACATCTTTTTGGGGAGAATTCGGAGGGGAACCGCATCATGATTCGCATACTGATCGTTGAAGACGATGAAAATATATCGAAAATGCTTGCCGCCACGCTTTCGATCGGCGGCTATACCTATGAGCAGTGCGCAGACGGCGTGGAGGCCGCGGCGCGCATTCCCGAGGGCGCGTATGACCTCGTCCTGCTCGACGTCATGCTGCCGGGACTCGACGGCTTTGCCGTACTGGATACCATCCGCGCGGCGGGCTGCGAGAGCGTTTCCGCTGCAATGCTCCTGAACGATTGCGGCTTTGACGTCACGGTGGACGAATTCATCGACGCATATCTGCCGCTCGGCGACGCGCCGTACACCGACGAAACGGGTCGCTGGCTCGGCTGTGACCCGTGGGAAGCGTTTCCGGGCGACCCGCGCACGCCGGACGGCTGGGGCTGCTACTCGACCGTCATCGAGGGCGCGATGAACCGCTGTCTCGCGGGCAGCGGTCGCCGCGCAAAGCGGCTCTCCGGCGTCCCGCTGGACGAGCTGTGCGCGGAATACATCGACCGCGGCCAACCCGTGCTGCTCTGGGCGACGATCGACATGGAGCCGCCTGTTACCGGCATCACTTGGACGGTACCGGAAACCGGGCGCGAGATCACGTGGATCTACCCGATGCACTGCCTCGTGCTGATCGGCTACGACGCGGACAGCTACATTTTCAACGACCCGTGGGCGGGCGAGTGCATCGCCTACGACAAAGAAAGCGTTGAACTCGCCTACACCACCCTGTACGAGCAGGCCATTGTTCTCCCCTGATATATTAAAAGCGCGCTGCAAGCCATTTGCAGCGCGCTTTGCTATGCGGTTTTTACAGGGCTTCGACGGCGATTTCGCCATCCTTGACCGTGACGGCGATGCCGGACACAGCGCCTTCGCCCTGCTCGACGAGCAGTGCGGTGATCTTATCCTCCACCGTACGGCGGATGGTGTTGCGGATGTCGCGTGCACCGCTTTTGCCGCCGACGGCACGGTGTGCGATCCAGTTCACGGCCTCATCCGTCCAGCGCAGCGCGATGCCGCGCTCGCCGAGCGTCGTGACATATTCGTTCAGCATCAGCACGGCGATCTTCCGGTAATCGTCCTCATTGAGCGGGCGGAACACAACCACCTCGTCGATGCGGCTCAAAAACTCCGGACGCAGGAAATCGGACAGCGCACGCATCGCCTTTTCGCGGCTGACGTCCGCGCTCGTGCGGTTGAAGCCGACGAGCGCCTCGCGGCTGTTGCTGCCGGCGTTCGAGGTCATCACAATGACGGTGTTTTCAAAGTTCACCGTGCGGCCGTGCGCATCGGTGATGCGGCCCTCGTCGAGGATCTGGAGCAGAATATTCATGACGTCCGGATGCGCCTTTTCGATCTCATCGAACAGCAGGACGGAATACGGGCGGCGGCGCACCTTCTCGGTGAGCTGACCCGCTTCGTCGTAGCCGACATAGCCCGGAGGCGAACCGATGATCTTTGACACGGAGTGCTTCTCCATGAATTCGGACATATCGAGCCGGATCAGTGTTTCCGGCGAATCGAAGAGCTCCTTCGAGAGCACGCGCACCAGTTCCGTCTTGCCGGTACCCGTCGGGCCGACAAAGATGAACGACGCCGGGCGGCGGCGCGGATTGATCTGCACGCGGCTGCGGCGGATCGCCGCGGAGACGGCCTTGACCGCCTCATCCTGCCCGATGATCTTCTCGCTGAGCTTTTCCTCGATGTGTGCGAGCTTGCCCAGCTCGCTCTGCTCGATCTTCGCGGCGGGGATGCCGGTCCACAGCTCGATGACATAGGCGAGATCCGCCTCGTTCACCGCCGCCGTGACCTCCTCCGGATCGAACGCATCGAGCTTCTCAACGAGGGACGCCACCTGATATTTCGCTTCGGCAAGCGCCTCGTAATCGGCGTTCTGCGCGTTTTCAAGCTCCGTGAGCTTAGCCTGCTCCTTTTCAAGCTGCAGGGTCGTCTCTTCAAACGCGGCCAGCTTCTTGTTGCGCAGCGCCGCGCAGGCACACGCCTCGTCGAGCAGGTCGATGGCCTTGTCCGGCAGATAGCGGTCGCTGATGTAGCGCTCCGAAAGCACGGCAATCCGCTTCGCGATCGCATCCGAAACGCGCACGTTATGATACTTTTCGTAATAATCCTTGATGCCGCAGAGAATCGCCGCCGTATCGTCGATCGAAGGCTCCGTCACAGTGACAGGCTGGAAACGGCGCTCGAGCGCCGCGTCCTTCTCGATGTACTTGCGGTACTCCGCGAAAGTGGTCGCGCCGATCACCTGAATCTCGCCGCGGGAAAGCGCGGGCTTCAGGATGTTGGCGGCATTCATGCTGCCCTCCGCGTCGCCCGTGCCGACGAGGTTGTGCACCTCGTCGATGAACAGCAGGATATTGCCGTCCTGCTTGACTTCCTCGATCAGCCCCTTGATGCGGCTCTCAAACTGTCCGCGGAACTGCGTGCCGGCAACGAGGGCCGTCAGGTCGAGGAGCTGCACCTCTTTTTTGCGCAGCTTCGCCGGAACCTCGCCCGCCGCGATGCGCAGCGCAAGGCCCTCCGCCACCGCCGTTTTGCCGACGCCCGGCTCGCCGATGAGGCAGGGATTGTTCTTCGTGCGGCGCGAGAGAATCTGGATCACGCGCTCGATCTCGCGCTCGCGGCCGACAATCCTGTCCAGCCGTCCCTCGCGCGCTTTCAGCGTCAGATCGGTGCAGTACGCTTCGATGTATTTGCGCTTCGCCTTATGGGCGTTTTCTTTTTTCTTTTTGTCTCCTGCGCCCGGCTCCTCACGTGCGGGACGGTTCTGCATCGCACCGTCGCCGTTTGCGTTCATGCCAAACTGTCCGAGCAGCTCCGACGGAAACGGCACCGCGCCGCCCGGCTCAAAATCACTGTCCTCCGCGGTGTTCATCAGGCTGCTCATGCTGTCGGTCATCGCCTCGAGCTGCTCCTCCGTGATGCCCATCTTTTCCATAATATCGTTGACCGGCTTAATGCCGAGCTCTTTGGCGCAGACAAGGCAATAGCCCTGCGTCGCGCTCATATCGGCGGAAGGCGATACAAACACGACAGCCGGCCTTTTCTTACACCGTACACACATCATCATAAGCTCAAAAATCCTTTCCCGGCCGCACCGTACGGTTACGGCTCTCTGCTTTTCTTCGCCCGGATCTCTTCGGGCAGATTTAAATCATACCGGCCGTCTTTCGACCGCAGAATTTCACGAAAGACGCCGAAATACCGCACAAACGTATAGATCATGAAAGCCGCCGTCACGACGAGCGCGAGATTGGAAACGAGGTTGAACGTCTCCGTCGGCACCTTCATGAAGCCGTCCATCACGACGATCAAAGCGATCGCAAGATAGAACAGCGTGGTGGAAACCTTGCCGTACCACTTTGCCGCGCAGGGCTTTTTCTTGTGGTGCAGCAGGTAGCACGCGCCGCAGAGCATCACAAGCTCTTTGGTCACCAGCAAGAACAGAAGCGGGCAGATCGCCGGGTAACGCACCGCGATGCACACTGCGACCGTACCCTGCGTCAGCTTATCCGCAAGTGGATCGAGCATTTTGCCAAGCTCCGTGATTTGGTTGAATTTGCGCGCAACCATGCCGTCCAGCGCATCCGAAAGACCAGAAAGCGCCAGCGTGACGATCGCCGCTGTCAGATTTCCCTGCAGAAAGAAGACGGCAAAAAACGGGATGACCAGAATGCGGAACAGCGACATCGCGTTCGGCACGGTCAGATTCTGATTGCGCAGCTTCTTTTCATCCTTTTTGTGAAAAGGCATTTTGGTTTTCCCTTCCCTTCCCAGATTCCTTTTTCATAATTCTCCGTTTCCGGCCTTATCCAAGCAGCCAATAGGCCGGATTAAAGCTGTAGAGCGCGCCTGAAAGGATGGAACCCTCGAGCGCCTCATAGATTTTTTCCTGCATCTCTGCGCTGAGCATCGGCGCGAAAGACTGCACGCACGCCAGTACGATCCACAGGACAAGCACGGCCATCAACGCGCCGAAAACCGCGCCGAAAATACCGTTGATGCCGTGCAGCACCGGCAGCTCAAAGAGGCCGGACAGCAGCGCGGCAATCGCGCGGATGACAACCAGCAGCAGAAGGAACAGTACCAGCAGCGCGAGCACGCGCACAAATCCGGTGAGCATCGGGCTGAGCGCATCGGTAATGCCCTCCGCCACGCTGTCCGCGCCGTTTTGAAGCTGCGCCACAACGCTGCCCTGCGTGATACCCGCCGCGCTGAGCGCCCGCTGCAGGACCTCTGGAAAGCCGCTGAAAACGGCCTGCACCGCCTCTCCCGCGCTGAGCCCCATGACAGCCGCCGAGATTTTCTCGACGAGCGGCTCGCGGAAGAAGGTCACATACACCCACTGTGCCGCCGGACCGCTCAGAATTCCCGCGCCGACCATGGCGATCGCAGCGCCGAGAAAATCCGCGCAGGATTTGATAAAGCCCTTTTTCGCGCCTGTAATCGCGAACAGGATAATCACCGCCAGCACGGCGATGTCCAGAACAAACTGCATCTGCTTTCCATCTCCTTTTCCGCGGTTCAGGCCGCGATATAGTTAGTATAGCACATCAGGCGGTCTCAGACAACTCCTCGTCCTCGCGAATTACCTTAAGATTTTCTTTCCGGATCTCGCGCACGCCGAGCATATACACCGTGCCCTCGTCCGCCATCGCGATGCTCTTCGTATCGGGCTGCGACGCGCAGGAGGCCTCCACCGCGCCGGTCACAAGATCGACGGATACGACGGAATCCGGCAGCAGAGCCGCCACCTTTGAGCCCGCCGAGGAAAGCCACGCAGCGCGTCCGGGAAGCTCAGCCTCCGTCGGCTCCGCGCTGTTTTCAAAGATCAGCAGCGTGCTGACACCGCCGTAAGCGTAGTTGGAGACGGACACAACTGCGCGCGTTCCCGTCAGGCAGAACGCCGTGACCTCGCGGCCGCCGTAATCATACGGGGTAAACTCGAAGCTGCCGTTGCTGACGAGCATCTGCGCGTCGCCGACCGCGAGCACGCGGTTATTGCGGCTCCAGAGCAGGCCGAGCACCAGGTTGCCCGCGCTTTCGTACTCCGCGACGGGCGTTTCCTTCGAGAAATCGAGAATCGTGATGTGCGAGACAATCTCGCCGCTGCGGCTCGTAACCGAAGCCACCGCGCCCTTTGTGCCGTCGCTGTTCAGCGCGAGGGCGCAGATGTACGTATCGGCAAAATCGTACTGATACTGCAGGCTACCGTCGCGCTTATAGACGCAGAGCCGGGACGCATAGTCCGTCGGCTGCAGCGCAAGCGCAAACTTGCCGGATTCGCAGATTGTCCCGGCGGTGATATTGCTCTCACTCGTGCCGGAGACCTGCGTGCCGGACGCCGTCTCCACACGGTAGCCGGCGCCGCCCATGTTGTAGAGCAGATAGCGCCCGCCCGCATGGGAGACCGCCGGATTGTTGTAGCTGTGGCGAACGGAGAAAAGCTCCTTCGCGGAATTGTTCATCACGGTCAGTGCCGTGTCGCTGACGATACAGGCATTGCCGTCGCTCGCGCCGAAATTTCCGGCCTCCGCCGTGCTGCCGATGAGATTCACCGGATATCCATCGCCGAAGCCAAGGCCTACCGCCTTGGTGCGGATCCAGTTGCCGACATTCGCGGGCTGCAGATTCTCCCAGTTTTCGAGGACAAGGAGCACGAGCACCGCCGCGAGCAAAATCGCCGCAACCTTGTACACCGTCCTGGAAATGCGCGGCGCGGTGCGCTCGGCTTTGAGCGCGGGGTGCTCCGCCGCATCCGGTTCGTCGTGCACCGGTTCTTCATAGACCGGGTTTTCCCGCACCGGTGCAGCGGGCTTTTTCACCCGTCCGCCGCGCCCGTCCGGCGTCAATCTGTAAATTTTTTTATCCTTTGTCATATCGGATTACCCTCTGTATGCCGCGTCCTGCGGCAGATCATAGAAAACCTCGTCGAGATACAGCCCGCACGCCGGAGCAGTGGGGCCTGCGTATTTACGGTCGCGGCGCGCGAGAATCGCGGGGATATCCCCGGGCTGAAAGCGCCCCTGCTGCACGGCGAGCAGCGTGCCCGTCATGATGCGCACCATATTGTAGAGAAAACCGTCCGCCGCGACCGTGAAGCGCACCACGTCGCCCTCGCGCGTGACGCGGCTTTCCGTAACCGTGCGGGTGAAATCGCCCGCCTCACGCTTATCCAGCGTGCAGAACGAGGTGAAATCGTGCGTGCCCAGAAAATGCTGGGCCGCTTCGTTCAGCTTCTTTTCGTCGATACGGTGGTAATAATGCAGCGCGCGGTCATGCAGAAACGGATTGCGGATCTCATGGTTCCAAATCTCATAGACGTACCGCTTGCCGCGGCACGAATACCGCGCGTGAAAATCGGGCGGCACCTCCCGGCAGGAGAGCACCGCGATATCCGGCGGCAGAAAGTGGTTCAGCGCGCCGACAAGCCGCTGCGGCGGGATGCTGTGCCCCGTTTTCATACTGATGCAGAACGCCCGCGCGTGCACGCCGGTATCGGTGCGGCTACACGCCTTGATATCCGGCTGCGTGCCGAGCACGTTCCGAAGCGCCTCCTGAAAGACGCCCTGTATGCTCTGGGCGTTTTCCTGCACCTGCCAGCCGTGGTAGCCGCTGCCGTCGTATTGAATTTTCAGAAGCAGGTTGCGCTCCATAGCCGGTCTCCTTATACTTATCGGACAATTGCCGGGGGAATCAGAATATTCAGCACAATAAACGCCGCCAGATAGACGACGCACAGCGCGATGGCCGTCCAATCCACACGGCCGAGTTTCAGCACCTTCATCTTCGTGCGCCCCTCGCCGCCGTGGTAGCAGCGGCTCTCCATCGCAGTCGCAAGGTCGAACGCGCGGCGGAATGCCGAAACGAACAGCGGAATCAGTACCGGAATCAGCGCGCGGATACGCTGCACAAGCCCGCCGCTTTCCATATCCGCGCCGCGCGCCTTCTGCGCGGCCATGATCTTCTCGGTCTCCTCGAGCAGCGTCGGCACGAAGCGCAGCGCGATCGTCATCATCATCGCGAATTCATGCACCGGCACATGCAGCAGCGCGAGAGGCTTCAAAAGCCGCTCGATCGCGTCGGTCAGCTGTGTCGGCGACGTCGTAAACGTCAGGACGGAGCTGATAAGAATCAGCACGATGATGCGCACCGCGATCATGATGCTGTTCAGAATGCCGTTCTTTGTGATCGTCACAAAGCCGAGCTGAAAAAGCGGGTCGCCCGTGCCGTAAAACAGGTTCAGAATCGCGGTGAACGCGACGATGAACAGGATCGGTTTCAGGCTCTTGATATAGAGCTTCGCCGGCACCTTAGAAAGCGCAATGCCGGCAAGGCAGACCAGAATGGTCGCCGCCATCGTGACAAAATTCTTCGCGCAGAAGATCAGCACGATGAAATACACCGTCAGACACAGCTTGATGCGCGGATCCATGCGGTGCATGACCGATTTTCCGGGGAAAAACTGCCCCATCGTGACATCGGAAATCATTTCGGCTGCACCTCCCCCTTCTTTTTCGGCGCAAGCAGCGGGATCAGCTCCATCAGCGCCTCATCGACGCTGAGCACCGTCTCGCTGACCGGCAGCCCCATCGCGCGCAGACGGCGCATAATCGAGGTGATCTGCGGCAGACGAAGGCCCATCGGCTCCAGAAGCTCGCCGCGCGAAAAGACGGTGCGCGTCTCCTCGAGCATTTCGGCGTGCCCGTTGTTCATGACGAGGACGCGGTCCGCCGTGCGGCCGATATCCTCCATACTGTGTGAAACGAGCAGCACGGTATTTTTCCGGTGCTCGTGATACTGCGAAATCTGCGCCAAAATCACGTCGCGCCCTTTCGGGTCGAGGCCCGCAGCGGGCTCGTCGAGGATCAGCACCTCGGGGTCCATCGCGATGACGCCCGCGATGGCCGCACGGCGCTTTTCGCCGCCGGAAAGCTCAAACGGTGACTTTTCGAGCAGCTCGGGCTTCAGATCGGTGAATTTCGCCGCCTCCTTCGCGCGCTCGAGCGCCTCCTCATCGGAAAGCCCCATGTTTTTCGGACCAAACATGATGTCCTTGATGACCGTTTCCTCAAAGAGCTGGTACTCCGGATACTGGAACACCATGCCCACCTGAAAGCGCACGCGGCGGATCTCCTTCGGCTTTTCCCAGATGTCATGCCCATCGAGCAGCACCTGCCCCGCCGTCGGGCGGATCAGGCCGTTGAGCATCTGAATCAGCGTCGATTTGCCGCTGCCTGTGTGGCCGATGACGCCGACGAACTCGCCCTTTTCGACGGAGATCGAAACGCTTTCGACCGCCGTCTTTTCAAACGGCGTGCCGACGCCGTACGTATACGTTAGATTTTTTGTTTCCAGAATTGCCATTTACAGTTTCCCCGTTTCCTCTGCCGGGTGCAGGTCCCTTCGGCTCCTGCCCCGCAGCGGTCAATTTATCCCTTGCCGCAGTACGATGCGATCGCGGCGACGCATTCCTGCTCGTCGAGCGGCATGCCTTTGATCGTACAGCCCGCCGCGTTCAGACGGTAAATGAGCTCCGTTGCCTGCGGCACGTCGAGGTGGTGGCGCTTCAAAAGCTCAACCTGCGCAAAAACCGTGCGCGGATCGCCGTCCGTCAGAATCTGCCCGTCGTCCATGACGACGACGCGTCCCGCCTTGACCGCCTCGTCCATGTAATGCGTGATCAGCACGATCGTGATGCCCTTCTCACGGTTGAGATAGGTGATCGTATCCATAACCTCCTGCCGGCCGCGCGGGTCGAGCATGGCGGTCGGCTCGTCGAGCACGATGCATTGCGTCTCCATGGCGATGACGCCCGCGATTGCGATGCGCTGCTTCTGACCGCCGGAGAGCTTGTGCGGCGCGTGCTCGCGGTACTCATACATATTGACCGCCTTTAACGCCGCATCGACGCGGCGGCGGATCTCCCCCGGCTCCACACCGAGATTCTCCGGCCCGAATGCGACGTCCTCTTCCACGATACCGGCAACGAGCTGGTTGTCCGGATTCTGCTGGACGAGGCCGACGCGGCGGCGCACATCGAGCTGGGTGTCCTCCACAGCCGTGTCGATGCCGTCAACGCGCACCGTACCCGAGGTCGGCACGAGCATGCCGTTGAAGAGCTTCGCCATCGTCGATTTGCCGCAGCCGTTGTGTCCGAGCAGCGCGACGAATTCGCCCCGCTCGATATCGAGGTTTACGCCGTGCAGCACCTCGCCGGTTTCCTCACCGTATGAAAAATGCAGATCCCTGCATTCGATAAATGCCATTTTATCCCTTCTTCTGTGCCAAAATATCTCAGACCGGCTCGTTCGACCAGATTGCCGTGCTGCCGCAGGGCAGCGAAAGCCCCGTCGCCGTGACGGGCAGGCCGATCTCGTCGGCGGAGACAAAGCCGCCGAAGCGCGGCTTCAAGAGCGTGCCGAGCAGGTACGCCATGACGGACGGCGAAAGCCCCGTCGTGTAGGAATTCAGGATGAAGAACAGCGGATCGTCCGTCAAAACGGGCAGGCACATCTCGACGAGTCCGAAGAGCTGCTCCTCGAGTTTCCAGACCTCACCGCCCGGGCCGCGCCCGTAGGAGGGCGGGTCCATGATGATGCCGTCGTACCGGTTGCCGCGCCGCGTCTCGCGCTGGACGAACTTCACGCAGTCGTCGACGAGCCAGCGCACCGGGCGCTGCTCCAGACCGGACGCCACCGCGTTCTCGCGCGCCCACTGCACCATGCCCTTCGAGGCATCCACATGCGTGACCGCCGCACCCGCCGCCATGCAGGCGAGCGTCGCCGCGCCGGTGTAGCCAAAGAGGTTCAGAATTTTGATCTCCCGCTCCGGCTCGCGCGCCTTGATCTCCCGAATGCGCTGCGCGGTGTAATCCCAGTTCACCGCCTGCTCCGGGAAAATGCCCGTATGCTTGAAGCCCATCGGCTTTAAGCGGAACACGAGGTCGCCGTACGTAATCTTCCACACGTCCGGCAGCTTTTTATAGACCTCCCACTTTCCGCCGCCCGTATTGGAGCGCTTGTAGCGCGCGTGGGCGGTTTTCCAGCGGGGATCCTTTTTTCCGGATTTCCAGATGATCTGCGGGTCGGGACGGATGAGGAGAATATCTCCCCACCGCTCGAGCCGTTCACCGGAATCTGTATCAATCAATTCATAGTCGTTCCAGTTTGCACTTCTCATCAGACAAGCTCTTCCTTGATTACTTCAGAAATATCGTTTGCCAGCTTTTCGATCAGCGCGAGGTCGCGGCCCTCGACCATGACGCGCAGCAGCGGCTCGGTGCCGGAGGGACGCACGATGACGCGTCCGTTGCCATCGAGCGCCTTTGTCGCCGCGTCGATCGCCTTCTTAACCTTCGGGTCGGTGTAGAACGCCAGCTTGCCCTCGGGCGAAACGCGGATGTTGACCATCGTCTGCGGGAAGCGCTCCATGACGGTTGCGAGCGAAGAGAGCTTCGCATCGCGGTGCTTCATGATGCTCAGGAGCTGTGCCGCCGTGAGCTGGCCGTCGCCGGTCGTCGCGAAATCGCGGAAAATCACATGGCCGCTCTGCTCGCCACCGAAGCTGTAATTCTCGAGCAGCATTTCCTCAAGCACGTAGCGGTCGCCGACCTTCGTCGCCTCGAAGTGGATGTCGTTTGCCTCGCAGAATTTGATGAAGCCGAGATTCGTCATGATTGTGCCGACGATGCAGCTCTTGTTCAGCTTGCCGCGGCTCTTCATGTCCAGGCCGCAGATTGCCATGATGAAGTCGCCGTCCACGGGGTTGCCGTTTTCGTCGACAGCCAGGCAGCGGTCGGCGTCGCCGTCGAACGCGATGCCCGCGTCCACCTCATGCGTCTTGACGTATTCGATCAGCGACTCCATGTGTGTGGAGCCGCACTTGTCATTGATGTTCAAGCCATTCGGCTCGTTTGAGAGCATATGCACCTTCGCGCCAAGCTCCGTGAACAGCGTCTCTGCCGTCATCGAGGATGAGCCGTTCGCGCAGTCGAGCGCGATCTCCAGCCCGTCGAGCGAGAAATGCACCGTCGATTTCACGTGATCGATGTAATCGCGCAGCGCGTTCGGCGCGGTTGTGACCGTTCCGATGTCGCTGTCCGCAGGCTTCGGCGGCAGCGCCGCCTCGCCGAGGATCAGCGATTCGATCCGCTCCTCGAGGTCGTCCGGGAGCTTGTAGCCGTCGCCGCTGAAAATCTTGATGCCGTTATACTCGTAGGAGTTGTGCGACGCGGAGATCATGACGCCCGCATCCGCCTTGTACTTTTCGACGAGGTACGCCACCGCCGGGGTGGGGACGACGCCGAGCAGCACGACCGACGCGCCGACGCTGCACAGGCCGGCCGCCATCGCGCTTTCCAGCATATCGCTCGAAAGGCGCGTATCCTTGCCGATGATGACGCGCGGGTGGCGCGTGGACTTGTTGGTGAGGACGGCTGCCGCCGCCCGACCGAGCTTCGTGGCAAGCTCGCAAGTGAGGTCCTTATTCGCAACGCCGCGAATACCGTCTGTTCCGAATAATCTGCCCATAACTATTTACTCCTTTGTTTCTGTTTATATGTTCACACATCAAATCTGGGGTTGTCATCCATGGGGGCACCCGGCGGGGTTAAGCCGAGGTGCAGGTACGCGGCGCGGGTGGCGCAGCGTCCGCGCGGAGTGCGCTGCAGAAAACCGATCTGCATTAAGTACGGCTCCACGACGTCTTCGATCGTGACCGCCTCTTCGCCGATGGCCGCCGCCAGCGTTTCCACGCCGACAGGGCCGCCGTTATAATACTGGATGATCGCGTTCAGCATGCGCCGGTCGCCGGAATCGAGGCCGAGCTCGTCGACCTCCAGCCGGTCGAGCGCAATCTTCGCCGTGCTGTACGTAATGACGCCGTCGCTCATCACCTGTGCGAAATCGCGCACGCGCTTGAGCATGCGGTTCGCGATACGCGGCGTGCCGCGCGAACGCGAGGCAATCTCGAGCGCGCCGTCCGCCTCGATCTCAATACCGAGGATGCCTGCGCTGCGGGTGATGATCTTCGCAAGCTCCTGCGGCTCATACAGCTCCAGCCGCAGCACCACGCCGAAACGGTCGCGAAGCGGTGCGCTGAGCTGCCCGGCACGGGTCGTCGCGCCGACAAGCGTGAAGCGCGGCAGCGGCAGGTGGTAGCTTGCTGCCATCTGCCCCTTGCCGGTGATGATATCGAGCGCGAAGTCCTCCATCGCGGGGTACAGAATTTCCTCCACGGCGCGCGGCAGACGGTGAATCTCGTCGATGAACAGCACGTCGCCGTGGTTGAGGTTCGTCAGAAGCGCGGCGAGATCGCCCGGCTTCTCGATGGCGGGGCCGCTCGTGATGCGCAGATTGACGCCGAGCTCGTTCGCGATGATGCCCGCGAGCGTCGTCTTGCCAAGGCCCGGCGGGCCGTACAGCAAAACATGGTCGAGTGATTCCTTGCGCTGTTTCGCCGCTTCGATGAACACCTCAAGGTTTTCCTTCACCTTTTCCTGCCCGACATAATCTTGAAAGGTGCGCGGGCGCAGCGGATTTTCCACCTCCGCGTCCTCGGGCGCGTATTCCGGCGCGATCACGCGGTTTTCAAAGTCAAAATCGTCGTTTCTGTCAAATGTCATCGCTTTTTGGCACCTTCTTTACTGAAAACGGGCCGCCATGCCCTTGAGAGCGAGGCGGATCAGCTCCTCGGTGGGCAGGCTGGAATCGAGCTTCGCGACCGCCTGCGCCGCCTCCGACTGCGTGTAACCGAGCACGGCGAGCGCCTGCACCGCCTGCTCTGCGTTCTTCGAAGCGGACACCACGCCGATATCCGCCGCAAGGGACAGCTCGCCGCCGGAGACCGCCATTTTCTTCACCTTGTCCTTAAGCTCGAGCACGATACGCTGGGCGAGCTTCGGACCGACGCCGTTCGCGCGCGTGAAGCTCTTGCTGTCGCCGGACGCCGCCGCCATCGCGACGCCCTCGGGCGTCATTTCGGACAAAATCGCGAGCGCAACCTTCGGACCGACGCCGCTGATGCCCGTCAGCATCTTAAAGCAGTTCATCTCGCTCTTCGACGCAAAGCCGAACAGGTCGAGCGCGTCCTCGCGGACATTGAGATGCGTGTAAACCGTCGTCACCTCGCCGATGCGCGGCATGTTCTTCTGGGTGTGCATGGAAGTAAAGCACTTGAATGCGACGCCGCCGCACTCCACTGCGAGCATTCCCGGCTCCATATGGACGAGCTTTCCGGTCAGACTGTAAAACATATCCTGTAATCCTTTCAAACAAATCTATGCGGCAAAGGGCGCGTTCAGCGCAGAAACTGCCGGAGCGGTGTGCCCGAGGCCTGACAGTGACAGATCGCGATCGCGAGGGCGTCCGCCGTGTCGTCGGGCTTCGGCACCTCTTTGAGGCAGAGCAGGCGGCGGGTCATCTCCATGACTTGCGGCTTTAGCGCCTTGCCGTAGCCGGTGACGGCGAGCTTCACCTGCACCGGGGTATATTCGTAAACGGGCACACCGGCCTTCTGCGCCGCGAGGAGGATCACGCCGCGCGCCTCCGCCACACCGATGCCGGTCGTTTTGTTGTTCGAAAAATACAGCTTCTCCACCGAGACCGCTTCGGGACGATACCGCGCCAGAATATCCGAAACGCCGTCGTAGATGATCTCGAGCCGCCGGTTGAAATCCACACCCGCTTTGGTTGTCACCGCGCCGTGCTCCAGCGTGCGGTAGCGGTTATTCTTCATTTCGATGACGCCGTAGCCGACGATCGCGTAGCCGGGGTCGATGCCGAGAACAATCATGTTTTTCCCTTTCTGGTGCAAAAGGGCAGAGAAGCCCATATTTATTGTAGTATAACATATTTTGCATATCTTGAACAGCCGTAAATTCCGAAAAAATTGTGAACACCCGCATAAACCCGCGTTTTTTCTTCACAAATGCAAAACGGGCGCACAGCTCAGAACCGCGCGCCCAAAATTATGCTGTTATTCCGCCAGCGCCTTGGTGCGCGCCGCCATGTCGGAAATGCGCACGAGACCGAAGCCGTCCACGCCGGAAAGCACCGTGTCATGGAGCGGCGCCGTCCACGCTTCGGGCAGGTTTTGGGCGCCGAGCATCATGCCGAGCACGGAGCCCGCCGTCGCGCAGTTACAGTCGGTGTCAAAGCCCATCGTGAGGCAAAGCCCCATCGTGCGGGTGAAGTCCATTTCGCCCCAGAGCAGACCGAGCGCGACAATCGCGGCGTTCGAGATCGTGTGGCACCAGTGGTGCCCGTTGTTCTCGTTGTACTTTTCGAGGATGTACGCCGCCGTCTGCTCCGCGGTCTCGCCCGCGTCATACCGGCGCAGCATCTCGGAAAGCTCCTCGTGCAGGCGGCTCTCCTTCGGGATCTGCCGCATACCCGAACGCACCACCGTACGTAGGTCGTCGCAGACCGCCGCTTTTGCGAGCATCGCCGAGACCCACATCTCGCCGTAGATGCCGTTTTTCACGTGGGAGATCGCCGCGTCGCGCCACGCCATCTCCGCCGCCGTTTTCATATCGCCGGGGCAGATGTAGCCGAAGAGGTCGCCGCGAATCTGCGCGCCGATCCACTCGCGGTACGGATTGCGCCACGACGCCGACTGTGGCGGGTAGAGCGCCTGCGCGAGGTTGATGTACGCGACGCGCTCCGCCGTGCAGGTGTGCAGCAGCGGCAGATTCATCAGCCAGTTCTCCGCCGCGTCGTCCGGCGTAAAATCGCGCCCGTACTGCTCGACGAGCTTCAGCGCAAGCAGCGTGTAGTTCGTGTCGTCGTCCTCCGGCATGTAGGAGACGTTGTTGATCCAGCCCGTTTTCGCCGCGCCGTACGCGTGATGGTCGTCGCGCACGTCGTATTTTTCGCGCAGTGCCATGGGAATATCGGACGAGATATACGTTTTCAGCGGCAGGTTGCCGGTTTCCTCCAGCAGACCGTTGATGCGCGCGCGCCGCCAACCCTCGACCGGCTGACCCAAAAGGCAGCCCGCGCAGCGGCCGAGCCATGCGCCGTAAATCCGGCCAAAATTCGGCGCGGTCTTTTCCGCGTCCTCGCCCTCGGCGAGCGCCTGAATGGACGCGAGATCGGACGGCTCCTGCGATTCACGGGACGCAGGCAGCGCCTCCAATTCCCCGAGCAGCGCCGCGCCCGCCGCCGTGCGCTCTGCCCCGCGCGGCATTTTCTGGATTTCCTCCGCCCGCGCCGCAAAGCGCGCCGTGTCGCAGCCCTCATCCGCGCGCTGCTCCACCTCGATCGCGAGCGCGTCGCAGAAATCAAACCATGGTTGTTTTCTCAGCATTTTCAAAACTCCTCTCCGGCTCTAAATCCGGTATTTGCTTTCATTGTACAGCAGCCTGCCACAAAAAACAATAGGATTACTCCTGCGGTCTGTGAACGCAGCGGCAGTATTTCATAATATCCAAGGGGCTTTCAGCGTGCGCATATCCCGCCATGCGCCCCGTAGGCTGCGTGGTACCATCCTTCAAATACCACACAGCCTGAACGGCTTTCATACCCAGCGCGGACGCCGCTTCCAGTTCGCGGCTGCCGCCATCCCCGACGTACAAGCATTCCTCCGCTTTTACGTTGAGGCACGCCATGCACCGGATAAAAATTTCCGGATCCGGCTTCTGCAGCCCCTGTTCAAACGAAAGATATTCCGCATCAAAATACGGGTGCAGGATGCTGTTCCGGATCACATCCACTTCCTCCGAAAAGCAGTTGCTGATCAGACCAACGCGAATGCCGCTCCCTTTCAGCTCCTCGAGCATCGGCAGAATTTCCGGATGAAGATGCCGAAAGCATTCGCGTTTGGCGGCTTTCCTCTTTTCCACGAGCCGGTTCAAAAGCGCTTCTGAATAGCTGTTCGTCTTGCGTAAGATTTCCCCCAAAGCAGCTTCCAGTGTCAATCTGCCCGTTGTCCGAGCCTCGCCGGTCGGCTCCCAAAGCTTCAGAAAGTCGCTTTGCGGAACACCCGCATCTGCAGCCATGTGTGCCCCAAAATATACCGGGCTATTGAATTGTGTAATCAAGGTCTCAAACATATCGAAAATAACGGCTTTAATCATCGGTATCCTCCTGCCGCATATCTGTTTTCATTGTACAGCAGCAAAAGCCAAAAAGCAACACAAAAACCGCCGCAGATTTTTGCTTTGCGGCGGTTCGGTTTCTCTATTCGTTTTCCTTTGCCGCGATGAAACCGCGGATGCAGTCGGCGATGTGGTCGTAGCGGTCGCAGTTTTGGAACAGGAAGTCCTTCGGCATCTCCCGCATTTCCTCCCACGGCGTCGCGCGCAGCTCCTTTTTGAGGACGGTCTCTACGGCGAGGCGGTGGAAAATCGAGCGCATACGGAACTCGATCTCGTAGAACTGCTCGTCGGAAATCGGCTCGAAGTACGAATCGATCGCGTGGCGCAGCGTCTCCTCGGACTGCGCGGTTTCGCGGTGGTGCCCCCAGCGCGCGGCGATTCGCCCCGTAAAGCGCATCCAGGCGGAATCCTCCTTCGGCATCACGATGCTCATCGTGCGCGCGTCCTTATATGACCACAGCGTCCACGAGACGTTGTTTTTCTCGCAGAGCCCGAGCACGTACGCCATCATGCGGTTGTACAGCTCGATGTCCGGGTGGTGCTCCAGACCGCACTCGCCGCACCAGATCGGGCGGTGGAACCGCTCGCGGGCGCGGAGCTGGCGGTAGAAAATCTCGTCAAAAATCCGAAAGCGCTCTTCGTCGGGCATATCGGGGTCGAGCACGCCGCTCTCGTACACGAACGGGTAATAGTGTACGGCGTAGGCGAGCTGCGGGTCCTGCGGCTCGTGGAACAGCTCGAATTTCCGCCCGAAGTCGTCGCCCTCGAGGAAGATGATATGGTCGGCGTCGACCTCACGGATCGCGGCGATGACCGCGTCGTAGAAGCCGTTGAACTGCTCGGCGGTCAGCCCGAACGCCGGCTCGTTCAAAATATCGTAGCCCGCGATGATCGGATCGTCCGCATAGCGGCGGGCGATTTCGCGCCAGAGATCGACCATCTGCGTCTGGAAGCACTTGTACTTCCAGAACAACGACTGCCCGGTGGGGTTATCGCTGTGCCAGTCGGGATTCTGCCCGCCCGGCGTGGAATGCAGGTCGAGCACCGCCATCAGGTCGTATTGGCGGCAGTATGCCAAGACGCGGTCGAGACGCTCAAAGCCGTTTTCGAGATACACGCCCGGCGCGTCGTCCGACAGGAACCAATGGTAATTGAACGGCAGACGCACCATGTTCAGCCCCATCGATTTGAGGTAGGCGAGATCGTCCTCCGTGACGAACGCATCGACGAGGTCGTTGAAGAACCGACGGCTGTTTTCCGCGCCGTACACCTCGGTGAACGCTTCCTTCATCATTTCATCCGTGCCGGGCATGCCCATCATGAAGTGCTCGAGGTTCATCCACGAGCCGATAGCAAAGCCGCGCAGGAACACCTTTTCCCCGTTCCGGACGAAATTCTCGCCCGAAACCTGCAAAAAATCACGGCGCATGGTTTTCCCTCTCCGAAATCAGTCCTTCATCAGCGTGACCATGACGGCCTTCTGCGCGTGGAGACGGTTCTCGGCCTCGTCGAAGATCGGGTTCGCGTTCGCTTCAAAGACTTCCTCGGTGATCTCCTCACCGCGGTGCGCCGGCAGGCAGTGCTGCACGATCGCGTCCGGCTTCGCGACGGACATGATGCGCTCGTCGACGCAGTAGCCCTTGAACGCCTTTTCGCGCGCCGCGCGCTCCTCCTCCTGACCCATCGACGTCCACACGTCGGTGATGACGACGTCCGCGTCCTTCGCGGCGGTCATCGGGTCGTCGGTCAGCTCGAAGCAGTCGTACTGGGCAGCGAAATCGAGGATCTCCTTCGGCGGGCGGTAGCCCTCAGGGCACGCGACGGAAACCGCCATGCCGACCTTGAGGCAGCCGACGATCAGGGAGTTCATCATGTTGTTGCCGTCGCCGATGAAGCACATCTTGAGTCCGTCAAACGATCCCTTATACTCGCGGATCGTCATCAGGTCGGCGAGGATCTGGCAGGGGTGGCAGAAATCCGTCAGACCGTTGATGACCGGCACGGAGCCGTATTTCGCGAGGTCCTCGACCTCCTGCTGTGCGAAGGTGCGGATCATGATGCCGTCTACATAGCGGGAGAGCACGCGCGCGGTGTCCTGCACCGGCTCGCCGCGCCCGATCTGCGAGCCCTCGCCCGCGAGCACGACCGCGTAGCCGCCGAGCTGGTTGATGCCCACCTCGAACGAGACGCGCGTTCTCGTGGAGGATTTTTCAAAAATCATGCCGAGCGCCTTGCCCTTTAAGTGGTGGTGCTCGATGCCGTGCTTCGTCTCATATTTGAGCTGGTCGGCAAGGTTCAGAATGTCGATGATCTCCTCTTTCGAGAGATCGAGCAGCTTGAGCAAATGTTTCATTTTGATATTCCTTTCTCGGTCAGTCCTGAATCTGTTCCGCAAAAATTTTAAGACCTGCGTCTATTTCGTCCTTTGTAATGGTGAGCGGCGGCAGGAAACGCACAAGCTCCTTCGCCGTGAGAATCAGAAGCCCCGCCTTCGCGCAGGCGCTCAGCACGTCGTGCGCGTCGCGGTTTTTCACCTTGATGCCGAGCATCAGCCCGCGTCCGCGGACAAACTCGACGTTCGGCAGCTTCAAAAGCTGCTCTTTAAAATATTCTCCCTTTTCGCGCACCTGCTCGAGGAACGCTTCGTCCGCCACGCGGGAGACGACCTCCAGCGCGCCTGCCGAGGCGACCGGGTTGCCGCCGAAGGTGGAGCCGTTCATACCCGGCGCGAAGATATCCTTGACCTTTTCGCCCGCGATGCACACCGCGATCGGCAGGCCGCCGCCGAGCCCCTTTGCCGTCGTGACAACATCCGGCAGAATGCCGCAGCCCTGATAGCTGAAAAAGTAACCCGTGCGTCCGACGCCGGTCTGCACCTCGTCGAGGATCAGCAGCATATCGTGCTGATCGCACAGCGCGCGAACCGCCTTGAGGTATTCTTCGTCCATCGGGACGACGCCGCCCTCGCCCTGCACGCTCTCGAGCATCACGGCGCAGACAGACCCATCCAGTTTGCTCTCGAGGTCGGCGATGTCGTTGCCCTCGGCGTAGACAAAGCCCTCGGTGAGCGGGGTAAAAATCTGGTGGAACGCGTCCTGACCTGTCGCGGCGAGCGTCGTGAGCGTTCTGCCGTGGAAGGAGTTTTTCAGCGTGACGATCTTGTGCGCGCCCTTTTTCTCGCCGTATTTGCGCGCGATCTTGATGGCGCACTCGTTCGCCTCCGCGCCGCTGTTGCAGAAGAACGAGCGGCACAGCCCGGACGCCTTCGCGAGCTTTTCCGCGAGCGCCACGTTCGGCGTGCAGTAGTAATAGTTCGACATGTGCTGGATGCGCGCCGCCTGCGCCGACACCGCCTTGACCCAGCCGTCGTCGCAGTAGCCCAGCGCGTTCACGCCGATGCCGGACGTGAAATCGTAGTAGTGCTTGCCCTCCACGTCCCACGCCTCACAGCCTTTGCCGTGATCCAGCGCGACGTCCACGCGCCCATAGGAATGGAGGATATACGCCTGTTCCTGTTCCTTGATTGTATTGAAATCCATCTTAATCTCTTTTCTCTTGATATTCTCGAAACCGGAAGTATCTTCCGTACGCGTTTGCCTAGCTGCTTCCTTTCTGCGGCGAAGTGCGGTTCACCGCACGACTCCGCGACCTCGCAGCAGCACGTTGCTGCTCCGCGACCTCGCAGCGGCACATTGCCGCTTAGTAGAACATCGTGCCGATGCCTTCGTCGGTAAATAGCTCAACGAGGATGGAGTGCGGGGTGCGCCCGTCGATGATGTGCGCACGCTCCACGCCGCGGCGAACCGCCTCCACGCAGCAGTCGATCTTCGGGATCATACCGCCGCTGATGATGCCCTCGCGCTTTAATTTCGGCACGTCGCTGACGTTCACGACCGGAATCAGCGTGCTTTCGTCGTCCTTGTCGCGCAGCAGCCCGACAATATCCGTCATCAAAATCAGCTTGCGCGCGCCGAGCTCCGCCGCGATGCGCGCCGCCGCCACATCCGCGTTGATGTTGTACACCTCGCCGTGGTAGCCCGCCGCCACGGTGGAAATCACCGGGATGTACCCCGCCGCGATCGAATCGCGCACGATCTTGGAATTCACCTCACGGATCTCGCCGACAAAACCGAGATCCTCCGCGGAGGGCAGCTTGTCCGCTTTCAGAAGCGAGCCGTCCTGCCCGCAGAGACCGATTGCCTTGCCGCCCGTGTTTTCGAGAAGCTGCACGAGGTCCTTGTTGACCTTGCCCGCGAGCACCTGCTGCACGATGTCCATCGTCTCCTGGTCGGTGTAGCGCATACCGTTGATAAACTTGCTTTCCTTGCCGATCTTTTTCAGCATCCCGCTGATCTCCGGGCCGCCGCCGTGCACGAGCACGACGTTGACGCCGACGAGCTGCATCAGTACGATGTCGTTCATCACGGCTTCTTTCAGCTCGGGGTTAATCATCGCGTTGCCGCCGTACTTGACGACGATTGTCTCGCCCGCCCACTTGCGGATGTACGGCATCGCCTGCACGAGGATGTGCGCGCGGTCGCTGTTCGATACGCCGATTTTCTTTTCTGTACTCATGTGCGGTAATCTCCGTTAATCTTCACATAGTCGTAGGTGAGGTCGCAGCCGAAGGCTTCCGCCTGTGCGTTGCCGTCTTTCAAATCGACGAGGATTGTGATCTCGCCGGTGTGCAGCACGTGCGCGGCCTCCTCCTCGCTGAATTCAATGCCCGCGCCGTTTTCGCAGACGTCCACGCGGCCATTTGTGCTCTCAAACGCGACATCCACCTTGTGGATGTCGATGTCCGCGCCGGCATAGCCGATGGCGCAGAGCACGCGGCCCCAGTTTGCGTCCTCGCCGAACATCGCCGCTTTCAGAAGCGACGAGCAAATGACGGACTTCGCAACCGTCTTCGCCGTCTCCCAGTCCTTCGCGCCGGTCGTTTTGCAGATGAGCAGCTTCGTCGCGCCCTCGCCGTCACCCGCCATCATCATGGAGAGCTTCTTGCAGACCGCCGTCAGCGCTTCGCAGAACGCGTCAAACGCTGCGCCCTCGGCGGTAATCTCCGCGTTTTCCGCCGCGCCGTTTGCCATAACCGTCAGCGTGTCGTTCGTCGAGGTGTCGCCGTCGACGCTGATCATGTTGAACGTCGTGTCCGCCGCTTTTTTGATCGCCTTCTGGAGCATAGCAGCGGAAATCGCGCAGTCCGTCGTGACGAAGCAGAGCATCGTCGCCATGTTTGGGTGAATCATGCCGGAGCCCTTCGCAATGCCGCCGACCGTGACGGTTTTGCCGCCGAGCACAAACGACGCCGCAACCTCCTTTTCACGCGTGTCGGTCGTCATGATCGCCTTTGCCGCCATATTCGAACCCGTCTCGCTGAGCGACTGCACAAGCGCCTCAGCCGCGTTTTCAATCGGCTCAATCGGGAGAATCTGCCCGATCACGCCGGTGGAGGCGACGATCACGTCGTTCGGATCGATATGGAGCGCGTCCGCCGCGATCTCGCACATCCGCCACGCCTTGGCTTCGCCGTCGGCGTTGCAGGTGTTCGCGTTGCCGCTGTTGCAGATGACCGCCTGCGCATGACCGTTTTCAAGATTCTTCTGCGTGACGAGGATCGGCGCGCCCTTGACGAGATTCTGCGTGTAGACGCCCGCCGCCGTGCACATTTGCTCGCTGTAAATCAGCGCGAGATCCGCCTTCGATTTGTTTTTCCGGATACCGCAGTGTACGCCGCCGGCCAGAAAGCCCTTCGCCGCGGTGACACCGCCCTCTATATACTGCATAAAACTGCACTCCTATATTTCTATTTCAATTTTCAACCTCGGGAGCGTCCAAAGAACGCGCCCCTAAAGCTATTTTCCCGCACCGGCGAGCGCATGTAAACAAGCGACCCCGCGGACGTTCGCCGCGGGTCGTACCCGCCGAGACCGTCAAAAAGCGGGGGGAACCTGCATGAGACCGGTCGCTTCACTGAGACCGAACAGGATATTCATATTCTGAATCGCCTGTCCCGCCGCGCCCTTGACCATGTTGTCAATCGCGCTGATCGCGATAAACGTGCCGGTGCGCGAATCGACGAAAATCGACACGTCGCAGAAGTTCGTGTACTTGATGTTGTGGATGTCCGCACTCTTGCCCTTGGGCAGAAAACGGACGAACGGCTCGTGGTTGTACCGCGCTTCATACGCCGCGCGGAGCATTTCCTCGGTCACACCGTCCTTGAGACGCGCGTAGCACGTCGCAAGGATGCCGCGGTTGACCGGCAGCAGGTGCGGCACAAACGTGATGCACGCCTTTTTGCCCGTGATGCGCGAGAGCGTCTGCTCGATTTCCGGTGTGTGACGGTGGCTCGCGACCTTATACGCCGACAAGCCCTCGTTCAGCTCCGGGAAATGGCTGTTCTGGGCGGGCTTTCTGCCCGCGCCGGTCACGCCGCTCTTGCAGTCCGCGATGATGCCCACCTGCTCGATATAGCCCATTTCGAGCGCGGGGACGAGCGCGAGCGGCACCGCCGTCGTGTAGCAGCCCGGGTTCGCGACGATTTTCGTCGTTTTGATCTGCTCGCGGAACAGCTCCGGCAGACCGTAAACCGCCTTTTGGTGCAGCGATTTATCCGTGAACGTGCCGCCGTACCATGTTTTGTATTCCTCCTCGCTCTCGAGGCGGAAATCCGCGCCGAGATCGATGAACGCCTTGTTTTTCGCGTCGCACTCCGCCGCGAGCTCCTGCGAGAGACCGTGCGGCAGGGCAGCGAAGATCACATCGCTTTTTTCCACGACGTCCGCCTGCGTCTCGCAGACGAGGTCGCACACCTCGCGGTAGGCGGGGTACACGTCCGAGAGCGCCATGCCCTCGAAGCTGACCGAGCTGATCGCCGCAAGCTCTGCCATCGGGTGTGCGTAGAGCAGGCGGCAGATTTCGGCGCCCGCGTAGCCCGTCGCCCCGACGACGCCGACTTTGATTTTTTCCATATTTTTCTTCCCTTCTAAAGAGCCTTATCCCAGCAGCGCGCGGACTTCCTTTGCCGCCGCGCGGACATTTTCCGGGCACGGCGCGCCCTTGACCTTGCGGTCGTTCACGCATTTTTCGAGGTTGATCGCCGCATATACGCCCTCGTCGAACGCATCGCAAACCTTCTTGTATTCCGCGAGCGGCAGCGTCTCGAGCGTCAGCCCGCGCGAAATGCACAGCGCGACGAGCTCGCCCGTGATCTTATACGCGTCGCGGAACGGCAGACCCTTCGCGGCGACGAGGTAATCGGCGCAGTCGGTCGCATTGATGAAGCCCTTTGCCGCGGCATTGCGCATATTCTCCTTCAGCACACGCATCGTCTGGAGCATCGGGATAAACGGCGTGAGGCACAGGCGCAGCGTGTCGACCGCGTCGAACACCGCTTCCTTGTCCTCCTGCATATCCTTGTTATACGCGAGCGGCAGACCCTTCATCATCGTGAGCAGCGCCATCAGGTCGCCGAACACGCGCCCGCTCTTGCCGCGGATCAGCTCCGTGATGTCCGGGTTCTTCTTCTGCGGCATGATGCTCGAGCCGGTGGAAAACGCGTCGTCCAGCTCAATAAATTTGAACTCCCACGAACACCAGAGAATGATTTCCTCCGAGAAGCGGGAGAGGTGCACCATCGCGAGCGACACCGCCGCGGCGATCTCCGCGCAGAAATCGCGGTCTGCGACGCCGTCGAGGCTGTTGCGGCTGACCGCCGAGAAGCCGAGCAGCGACGCTGTGAGGTCGCGGTCGAGCGGGTACGTCGTGCCGGCGAGCGCGCCCGAGCCGAGCGGACAGACGTCCATGCGCTTCACAGCGTCCTGCATACGACCGATGTCGCGGAGGAACATCTCCGCGTACGCCATCAGGTGGTGCCCGAAGGTGATCGGCTGCGCGCGCTGGAGGTGCGTGTAGCCGGGCATGACCGTGTCGGCGTACTGTTCCGCCTGATCGCACAGCACCGAGATCAATTCCTTAAGCTGATCGACCAGCCCCGCGCACTCTTTGCGGAGCGTCAGGCGCACGTCGAGCGCAACCTGATCGTTTCGGCTGCGCGCGGTGTGCAGCCGCTTGCCCGCGTCGCCGATGCGCGACGTCAGCTCACCTTCGATAAAGGTGTGGATGTCTTCGGCGTCCGGGTCGATGTGCAGCGCGCCGCTTTCGATATCCGCGGCAATCTTTTCAAGCTCCGCGCAGATCTTATCGCTCTCACTCTGCTCGATGATGCCGCACGCGCCGAGCATCGTGGCGTGCGCGATGCTGCCCTCGATGTCCTCTTTGTACATCCGGCTGTCGATCGAGATCGACGAGTTAAAATCGTTTGTCTTCGGATCCGCCTCCTTCTGGAAGCGTCCTTTCCATAACTTCATATGTTTTCGTTCCTTCCGCGTATTGACAAATTAAGCCAGAAAAGGGCAGGCAGATTTGCCTACCCTATATCTGTATCCGTGTTATTCTGCGCTGTTCTTCGCCTTGAGCTTCGCCTGCACCTTGATCGGCAGACCGAAGAGGTTGATGAAGCCGGCGGAATCCTTCTGGTCGTAGACCTCGTCCTCGTCGAATGTGGCGATCTCCTCGTCATAGAGGGTGTACGGCGAGGTGACGCCCGCGTTGATGACGTTGCCCTTGTAGAGCTTCAGCTTGACGTCGCCGGTGACGTTCTCATTCACCTTATCGACAAACGCGCCGATCGCCTCGCGCAGCGGCGTGAACCACTGGCCGTTATAGGTGAGATCCGCCATCTTCGGCGCGATCTGAGACTGCATGTAGTGGAAAGTTTCCTTATCGAGCGTGATCGTCTCGAGGACGTTGTGCGCCTTGTAGAGGATCGTGCCGGCGGGCGTCTCGTATACGCCGCGGCTCTTCATGCCGACGAGGCGGTTCTCGACGATGTCGAGCAGACCGATGCCGTTCGCGCCGCCGAGCTTGTTCAGCTTGGTGACCAGCTCAACCGCACCCAGCTCCTCGCCGTCCACGGCGGTCGGGATGCCCTTCTCAAAGTGGATCGTCACATAGGTCGGCTCATCCGGCGCCTGTTCGGGGGAAACGCCGAGCTCGAGGAAGCCGGGCTTATTGTACTGCGGCTCGTTCGCCGGGTTCTCGAGGTCGAGACCCTCATGCGAAAGATGCCAGATGTTCTTATCCTTCGAGTAGTTCGTCTCGCGGTTGATCTTCAGCGGGATGTTGTGCGCTTCGGCGTAGTCGATCTCCTCGTCTCTCGACTTGATGGACCACTCTCTCCACGGCGCGATGATCTTCATATCCGGCGCAAACGCCTTGATCGCGAGCTCGAAGCGGACCTGATCGTTGCCCTTGCCGGTGCAGCCGTGGCAGATGGCGTCCGCGCCCTCCGCCTTGGCGATCTCCACGAGGCGCTTTGCGATGCAGGGGCGTGCGTGCGAGGTGCCGAGGAGGTAATCCTCATACTTGGCATCCGCCTTGAGGCAGGGCCAGATGTAATTTTCGATGTATTCCTGCTTGAGGTCCTCGATGTAGAGCTTCGAAGCGCCCGTCTTAATAGCCTTTTCCTCGAGACCGTCGAGCTCCGTGCCCTGTCCGACGTCGCCGGAGACCGCGATGACCTCGCAGTTGTTGTAGTTCTCCTTGAGCCACGGAATGATGATCGATGTATCGAGACCGCCCGAGTAAGCGAGAACGACCTTCTTGATTTCCTTTGCCATGCTGATGCATCCCTTTCCTGAAACCGCGCGGCCTTGGCCGGCGGGAAATTTTTCTTTGAAATTCAACGGTTCCCATTATACACCGTTTTTCCGAAAAATCAAGAGCAAAAGTGAATATTTATTCATCTTTTTTGCGATTGGTGCATTTCAGCGCATTTTGTGGGCTTTTCCACCGTACATTTTCAAAAAATCGCCGATACAATATTCATTTTCCGATGAATAGAATGTATAAAATACATTGTCATTCATTGTTATATGCATTTTTCTCTGCGGATACAAAACCCATACACCTGCGGCGCGCCAGAAAGACAGCGAGATTGAACACAAGCGCCGTGCCGGTGCCGAACACGGTGCCCACCGCCAGTACCATGGGACCAAGCACGCTGAATGCGCCGTAGGAAAATACCACGCGCGCCCCGAGCGAGATCAGCGAGGAGATCGTAAACAGGTAGACCTTGAGATTCGCCTTGAACACCGCGTCCAACCCGTATTTATAGAGCGTCAGGAACAGGTTCGGAATCATCAGGAGCAGAAACTGCCGCGCAAAGATAAAAGCGGGATCCAAAGGCTCGGTGAGATAAAACGAGATGAGAAAATCCGAGCCGAAAATCATCAGCAGCATGAGCGCTCCGCAGACGCCTGTACCGCCGAGCAAAAGAGACCGAAAGCCCGCGCGCACGCGCGCCGGCTGCTTTGCGCCGAGGTTCTGCGCCGCAAACGTCTCATAGCCCGTGCAGCAGGAGATTACAACGAGGATCAGCAGGTTGTATAGATTGCTGCCCACGCTGTAGCCGTTGATGCAGTCTACGCCCTGTCGGTTGACGAGCACCTGCAAAAGCAGGTTGCCGAACGACATGACCGACTGCTGGAGCATGGAGGGCAGCGCGAGCAGCGCATACCGGTGCAGGCTTTCCGCCATGCCGGATGCCCCGCTTTCCCCGCGCAGGGCGCGCCGCACGCGATACCACGCAAGCGCCGCATTGACCACGACGCTGAGCACCGACGCCCACGCCACACCCCACAGCCCGAGGTGCAGGACGAGCACCGCGAGCAGGTTCAGCGCGATATTCAAAAGCTGCGTGGAAACGCAGATCACCGTCGGGCTTTTGGAATCGCCCATGCCGTTCAGAACCGCGACACCCACCTGCGAAAATGCTCATGTACGGTAAAGAAGCAAGCAACCGAAAACAATAGATAGACCGCCAGCACTACACTATTCCGAACCAAAGACCAAAAGATAAGCATTTTGAGAAAATCTAAACTTTTGGATTTTCCTACAATGCCGACTACGGCGGAATCCCTCCCACTCCTTATATATTTCTTTCTGTATACATTGAATTTGTATTTAGTAAAATGCAGACAACACCACGGATCGGCTTTTGGCTGGACAATTCCAACCAAACACCGCAGCAGACAGTAGAAACCATTCTGAACGTTAGGAAGCCGGTATGATTGTTACATATAAGGGGAAGAAAAATTTCTTTTAGATACTTGTTTTCCTAAAACTGATGTGATATAATAATTCTATTCCAGAAAAGGAGTAAAAAATATGCGGCAAGGTATTCTTAAATAAAACTATAATCAAATAGTGGGAACAAAGGATTATGATAGTCCCTTTTGTAGGGGCTTAGTTTTTTGTACCCAATTTAAGAATACTTTTGCCTTATCAATTTTGACATATCCCCAAAAACAGCACTCACAAACAGGTGTATGCTGTATATGTGTATGTCCGCAACTTATAATCCCCAGTGGTAAAAGTATTTTACTGCTGGGGATTTTTATGCCCTTTGGGGCTGTAAAGGGAGGACAATCACATGAAAATAATCAATATTGGAATTCTTGCCCATGTAGACGCTGGAAAGACGACCTTGACGGAGAGCCTGCTATATGCCAGCGGAGCCATTTCAGAACCGGGGAGCGTCGAAAAAGGGACAACGAGGACGGACACCATGTTTTTGGAGCGGCAGCGTGGGATTACCATTCAAGCGGCAGTCACTTCCTTCCAGTGGCACAGATGTAAAGTTAACATTGTGGATACGCCCGGCCACATGGATTTTTTGGCGGAGGTGTACCGCTCTTTGGCTGTTTTAGATGGGGCCATCTTGGTGATCTCCGCTAAAGATGGCGTGCAGGCCCAGACCCGTATTCTGTTCCATGCCCTGCGGAAAATGAACATTCCCACCGTTATCTTTATCAACAAGATCGACCAGGCTGGCGTTGATTTGCAGAGCGTGGTTCAGTCTGTTCGGGATAAGCTCTCCGCCGATATTATCATCAAGCAGACGGTGTCGCTGTCCCCGGAAATAGTCCTGGAGGAAAATACCGACATAGAAGCATGGGATGCGGTCATCGAAAATAACGATGAATTATTGGAAAAGTATATCGCAGGAGAACCAATCAGCCGGGAAAAACTTGCGCGGGAGGAACAGCAGCGGGTTCAAGACGCCTCCCTGTTCCCGGTCTATTATGGCAGCGCCAAAAATGGCCTTGGCATTCAACCGTTGATGGATGCGGTGACAGGGCTGTTCCAACCGATTGGGGAACAGGGGGGCGCCGCCCTATGCGGCAGCGTTTTCAAGGTTGAGTACACCGATTGCGGCCAGCGGCGTGTCTATCTACGGTTATACAGCGGAACGCTGCGCCTGCGGGATACGGTGGCCCTGGCCGGGAGAGAAAAGCTGAAAATCACAGAGATGCGTATTCCATCCAAAGGGGAAATTGTTCGGACAGACACCGCTTATCAGGGTGAAATTGTTATCCTTCCCAGCGACAGCGTGAGGTTAAACGATGTATTAGGGGACCAAACCCGGCTCCCTCGTAAAAGGTGGCGCGAGGACCCCCTCCCCATGCTGCGGACGACGATTGCGCCGAAAACGGCAGCGCAAAGAGAACGGCTGCTGGACGCTCTTACGCAACTTGCGGATACTGACCCGCTTTTGCGTTGCGAAGTGGATTCCATCACCCATGAGATCATTCTTTCTTTTTTGGGCCGGGTGCAGTTGGAGGTTGTTTCCGCTTTGCTGTCGGAAAAATACAAGCTTGAAACAGTGGTAAAGGAACCCTCCGTCATTTATATGGAGCGGCCGCTCAAAGCAGCCAGCCACACCATCCATATCGAGGTGCCGCCCAACCCGTTTTGGGCATCCATAGGACTGTCTGTTACACCACTCTCGCTTGGCTCCGGTGTACAATACGAGAGCCGGGTTTCGCTGGGATACTTGAACCAGAGTTTTCAAAACGCTGTCAGGGATGGTATCCGTTACGGGCTGGAGCAGGGCTTGTTCGGCTGGAACGTAACGGACTGTAAGATTTGCTTTGAATACGGGCTTTATTACAGTCCGGTCAGCACGCCGGCGGACTTCCGCTCATTGGCCCCGATTGTATTGGAACAGGCATTGAAGGAATCAGGGACGCAACTGCTGGAACCTTATCTCTCCTTCACCCTCTATGCGCCCCGGGAATATCTTTCCAGGGCTTATCATGATGCACCGAAATACTGTGCCACCATCGAAACGGTCCAGGTAAAAAAGGATGAAGTTGTCTTTACTGGCGAGATTCCCGCCCGCTGTATACAGGCATACCGTACTGATCTGGCCTTTTACACCAACGGGCAGAGCGTATGCCTTACAGAACTGAAAGGGTATCAGGCCGCTGTCGGCAAGCCAGTCATCCAGCCCCGCCGTCCAAACAGCCGCCTGGACAAGGTGCGCTATATGTTTCAGAATATAATGTAACGTCTTGCGCAATGCAAGCGTTCATTGCTGGCTATTGCGAAATATCATTGATAAAATCAGTATCAGAGAGGAGAAACTATTTTGAACCAGGAACAGACGAATATTACAACAGGAAAGCAAATACGTCATCTGCGAACACAATTGGGAATGACACAGGAAGAACTAGCCGGGGAATTGAATGTTACCCGGCAGGCACTATCGAATTGGGAGAGAGATGTTAATGAACCCGATTTAAATATGTTGAAAAAAATTTGCTTTCTTTTTGGAGTCAACATGGACGATTTTGCGAAGGAGGTAATAACAAAGATGGAAACATATGAAAAAAAGGAGAAACGACAATTTAATAAGTACGATATGGCAATTGGACTTTTTTATGGTGTTGGTATATTTCTTGGCATTGGTATTTTCTTTGTTGGCGGTTTTATGACAATGTCAGGTGCAGGGTGGGGAGCATCACTATTTGGCGGTGGCTGTTTTTCTCTTGTATTTGGCTTGATATGCCATGCAGTTATTACATTGAGAAGAAATGACAAATGATGACATATCCTGCTTTCTATACTTTTCGGTAATACCGAGTAAAAAAAGCCGCTGCTTTTGGCTTTCCAATAGCGGCGGCTTAATGCAAGCGGCGGCAAAGGGAAATATCCTTTGAATACCTTACAGAAGAAAAGTTTTGCAGCATTACAAAAATAAAAGCCTATACCATTTTGGAAAGAAAAGATACATAATAGTCAAGACGACAACAATCAGAAGTTATGGAGGGTAACAATGGAATATAGTAAGGAAGATTTAATGGAAGCAAAAAAGCAAATTTTGGGAGTGGGAGAGAACATGGGAACAGAGGAAAGTAAAAAAATCTGGGAGGAGAACGCACAATTTTGGGATAATGCAATGGGTGACGAATCTAATGAATTTCACAGAGAGGTAGTGCGCCCCAAAGTAACGGAACTTCTATCTCCTAATCCTGCGGATTACATTTTGGATATTGCGTGTGGCAATGGAAATTATTCTTCGTATCTTGCACAAAGAGGTGCTTCGGTTGTCGCTTTTGATTACAGCAAAAAAATGATAGAATTGGCTAAAAGACGGCAATCACAATATGCAAAACAAATTGAATTTTGTGTGGCGGATGCGACCGATAGAAAAAGTATATTAGAATTAAAAAGAAATCGAGCCTTTACGAAAGCAGTTTCTAATATGGCAATTATGGATATTACGGACATTGAACCACTTCTTATGGCTGTTTATGAACTGTTGCAGGAAAGCGGAATTTTTGTCTTTGCAACGCAACACCCTTGTTTTGTCACGTTGACTGAAAAATATATGACACCGCACAGTTACTATGATATAGCGATTGAAGGGCAACCGAAAGAGCAGATTTATTATCATCGTTCCATACAAGATATTTTTAACCTTTGTTTTAGAGCTGGATTTGTCATTGATGGATTTTATGAAGAATGTTTCAAAACCAACAAAGAAATTCCTATGGTAATGATAGTAAGGCTTAAGAAGGTAAAACGTGATAGCTTAAAATAAATTCAAGTTTGTCGGGTAAATAGCAAACCCAGCCGAGCCAGTCAACGATAAAATGAACGCCGCTTCGCGCCGTCGTTGACAGCCCCGCCCGTCTTTGCTGGTAGGCAATCAAGGGGCGACAGCAAGGAGTACTGCCGCCCCGCACTATTATTCAGAGAGGGGGAATTTCCATGACCGAAGATGAAGCCTACAAGGTGCATATCCAGTACACATTCAATGCCTTTTGCAAGGTAGTCATTCGTCACGCAGCCATAGATAAAATCTTGAAGCTGCGCCGGAGGTGGGAACGGGAAGTTTCCCTTGATTATCTGATGAGTGAAAAGTTTGTCCAGCTTGCCGAGCCGGAGTAGCTTGAAGAATATCTTTTTACCGCCTGCGGCCAGACCGCCGTTCTGTATCATGCGGAGCTTGCCGCCGCCCTTGCCCTTTTGCCGGAGCAGACGCAGGAAGAAATTTTTCGTTACTATTTCCTGCGCCAGCCGCAGCGAGTGATCGGCGTACATATTGGCCGGACACGCAGCACAGCGGGGCGGCATATCCGGCTTGCCTTGCAGCGGTTAAGGCGGCTCATGGAGGGAAATGACTATGAGTAAACTTCTCCCCTATGAAACAATCGTCAAAGCCCATGAGGGCGACCCGGACGCAATCGACACCATTCTTTCCCACTATGCCGGATATATCCGCTACTGTTCCAAAGTACACGGGAAAGTCAACGCCGAAGTTGAGGAACATATAAAGCAACAGCTCATTGCCGCCCTGTTCAAATTTCGCTTTGACCGATAAACAAAGAACAAACACTGGCTGTCATTAGCGGTTTCACTCCAGCCAGTTTACAATTCATCTATTCCTAAAGGAAGCAGGTCATAGTATAATAGAACCAACGACAAATATACTTTTAGGGGAGATATAGCAATATGAAAAGTAATAAATACTTAACTATTGGCTTATTAACAGGATTTATTGTCGGTGGTTGCATAGGTGTGTTGGCATGGGCGTTTTTGCAAAATCTTTTTGCTATTTCTATTTGTGCAGGTATCGGAATGTTGATTGGAATTGTTATAGGTACATTGATTGATTATGAAAAAAATAATCATCAAGAGAAATAGAAAAAATGCACAATGCCTTAAAGGGAAAACAGGAATTTATTGTGCTATCCATCATCGGGCCAACCTGACCTGAACTTTCAAAACTGAATATCCACCGCCCATCGGCGGCCAGCGAAAGCAGTAAGTCTGAAAAAGATTTGCTGCTTTTTTCTTTATCCGTTTGGCAAAATCGCAAAGTCATCCGTAGTAGGTAGGTGAAGCCGGAAACAAAAAATTTTCTGCGGCGGTAGCCAAATCTGCATTTTCTGTATTTCTAAGGCAAAGGAAAATTTGAGAAAATTCCCGGCAAGCGGGTAGCTGGCGGCCTTTGAAATGTATCTTTAGCGGAAAGAAAGAACTGCGGGTAAAAATCGCCCCACGCCGTAAGATTTTTGCAGAAATCCGGCCAAAACAGGCGGCAGCTATACGAGTAGTAAGTGCAAGGGGAAATCTACGGCTTACTTAGAGCAAGTTTCTACCACGGTGCCAAAATCCGCAATTCTGCGGTTTTGCCCCTCGCGGGAAACTTGTTGGGGAGTGCCTTCCCCAAACCCTGCTATGCGGCTTACGCCGCAAAAATATTTCTGTCCGGCAGACAGGAAATGCCCCGAAAATAGCTAACAGACCAGCCCATTTTTTGTGATAAGTGAAAGGAGGTTTACAGCCCATGCCGAAGCGATACAACACCCCCCACCGCAGCCATGTTGTGAAAACCCGGCTGACCGATGAAGAATACGCCGACTTCACAGAACGGCTTGCGCCCTATGGTATCAGTCAGTCCGAATTTCTCCGGCAGGCCATCCGGCGCACTACCATACGCCCCGTACTCCATGTGTCGTCAGTCAATGACGAGCTGCTCTCCGCTGTCGGGAAGCTCACAGCCGAGTACGGCAGGATTGGCGGCAATCTCAACCAGATTGCCCGCACCCTCAACGAGTGGCATAGCCCCTACCCGGCTATGGCAAAGGAATTGCGGGAAGCGGCCGCCGACCTTGCCGCCCTCAAGTATGAAGTCCTAAAGAAAGTAGGTGACGCCGTTGGCAACACTCAAGCATTTAGGCTCTAAGAACGCCGACTACGGAGCCGCCGAACAATACCTGCTCTTTGAGCATGACGAATTTACTATGAAGCCCGTCCTTGATGAAAACGGCAGGCTTATCCCCCGTGAGGATTATCGCTTGTCCACGCTGAACTGCGGCGGCGAGGATTTTGCCGTTGCGTGTATGCGCTCCAATCTCCGCTATGAGAAAAATCAGCGGCGGGAGGATGTGAAAAGCCACCACTATATCATCAGCTTTGACCCACGGGACGGGCCGGACAACGGCCTGACCGTAGACCGGGCGCAGGCGTTGGGGGAGCAATTCTGTAAAGAGCATTTCCCCGGCCATCAGGCCCTTGTCTGCACCCACCCGGACGGGCATAACCACAGCGGCAACATCCATGTGCATATCGTCATTAACAGCCTGCGGATAGAGGAAGTGCCGTTCCTGCCCTACATGGACAGGCCAGCGGACACGAAAGCCGGGTGCAAGCACCGCTGCACCGACGCAGCCCTACGCTACTTCAAGTCCGAGGTCATGGAGATGTGCCACCGGGAAGGACTTTACCAAATCGACCTCTTGAACGGCAGCAAGAACCGTGTCACAGACCGGGAATATTGGGCGCAGAAAAAGGGACAGGCCGCACTGGACAAGCAGAACGCCCCCATGATTGCAGGCGGTATCACGCCCCGGCAGACCAAGTTTGAAACGAACAAGGAGAAGCTGCGGCAGACCCTACGGAAAGCCCTTGCCACCGCTGCCAGCTTTGACGAGTTTTCCTCTCTGCTGTTGCGGGAGGGTGTGACCGTCAAGGAGAGCCGGGGGCGGCTGTCCTACCTCACGCCAGACAGGACGAAGCCTATCACCGCCCGGAAGCTGGGCGGCGACTTTGACCGCACCGCCGTCCTTGCCGTTTTGGAGCAGAACGCCCAGAGGGGCGTAACGGTTCGCTACACCCCGCAGCACCAAGCCGCCAGAGCCGCCGAACAGACCGCAGCCATACCCGAATACCTACACGCCGGGAAAGGCCGCTTACAGGGCGAAAAGACAGGGAAAATCGACCCCAGACAGGACAGTGTGCAGCGGCTTGTGGACATTGAGCAGAAGATGGCCGAGGGCAAGGGCAAAGGCTATGAACGATGGGCGAAGATACACAATCTGAAACAGGCCGCCAAGACCCTGACCATCTACCAACAGTACGGCTTTTCTTCCCCGGAACAGCTTGAAGCCGCCGTTGCTACCGCCTATCAGGAAATGCGCCAGACCAGCGGCGAACTGAAAGCACTGGAAACGAAGCTGCAAGGGAAAAGGGAGTTGCGGCAACAGGTACTTGCCTATGCCAAGACCAAGCCCATCCGCGAGGGGCTGAAAGCGCAGAAATCCGAGAAAGCCCGCGCCGCATACCGCCAGGCAAACGAGAGCGATTTTATCATAGCCGAAGCCGCCGCCCGGTATTTCAAGGCACAGGGGCTTACCAAGCTGCCCGGCCGAAAAGCGTTGCAGGCCGAGATCGAGCAGCTTATCTCCGAGAAAGACGGCCTGTACAACACCTATCACGAACAGAAGCAGCGGTTCAGGGAGTTGCAGACCGTCAAGCGGAACATCGACCAGATTTTGCGCCGGGAAGAGCCGCACCGCAGAAAGGAGCAGAGCCATGAACGATAAGCCGTCCCGCATGGACTACCGCCAGCACCAGGCAGCCCGCCGCCTTGTGCATGAGTGCTGTAACTACGACGAGGGGAACTGCCTGCTGTTAGACGACGGGGAGCCTTGCGTGTGCGTCCAGAGCATTTCCTATTCCCTCATGTGCCGCTGGTTCCGTGTGGCTGTCCTGCCCCTTGACGGGGAGCTGGCCGCAGCCCTCTTGTACCGGGGGAGCCGGAAACGCTGCGCGGTCTGCGGGGCGGCCTTTGTCCCCAAATCCAACCGGGGGAAATACTGCCCCGGCTGCGCCGGGTGCATGAAGAAACGCAAAGCCGCCGAGAGAAAGCGGAAACAAAGGCAGAAATGTCACGCTTTAGAGCCTTTCAAACCCGCATAAATCAAGGCTTTTTTCGTGGGTGTCAAAGGGTATGCGATACATTTATCCTTTCCCCCCGGAAATGCCGTCCTAATGCGTGACAAAGCCCAAAAACGACACAACACAGAGGGAGGTGATACTATCGCTGATTATATCAGGGCAGACACCACGCTGCCCGCCTATCTTCCATACCCCCGTTTCCTGCTGAAAATGGAGATTTCACAGACCGCCAAGCTGCTGTATGCGCTTTTATTAGACCGCTCCACCCTGTCACAGAAGAACGGCTGGCAGGACGGCGAGGGCAGGATATTCATTGTCTACCCCGTTGCGGAGATAGCGGAAATGCTGGACAAGGGTTGTACCGCCATCAAGGGAGCCTTGAAAGAACTGGACGCAGCCGGGCTTTTAGAACGGGAACGGCGGGGCTTCTCCGCACCCAATCGGCTTTATGTGAAAGTGCCGCCTGTCCCAGTGGTACGGTTTTCCGACCAACTGATGGCCGGAAAAGCGACCCTCATACAGTCGGAAAAGCGACCTTATGACGGTCGGAAAACCGACCCTATGATGGTCGGAAAACCGACCCCTAACAAAACTAATATAAACAACTTAATAGAGAACCAAACAATGAGAGCGAGTGGGGAGCCGCCCACAGCTTATGGCCGATATGAGAATATTTTTCTGTCAAAGGACGAATATGACGAGTTACAGGCAGAATACCCGGACAGGCTGGAACGGCTGATTGAGGAAATGAGCCATTACCTTGCCGCCAGCGGGAAAGCCTACCAGAATTATGCCGCCGCCTTGCACAGATGGGCGGCCAATGACAAAAAGGGAGCCGTAAAACAGGGCATCCCCGACTATACCTGTATGGAGGGAGAAAGCTTATGACAAGTGAAATCAAAGATATTTTGGAGAACATGACAACCGCCGCCCCGGAGATGGAGGACTATATCGGCGAGGACGGACTGCTTTACTGCGGAAAGTGCCATACGCCGAAAGAAGCCTACTTCCCGGAGGGTAAGGAGCTGTTTGGCCGTGACCGCCACCCGGCAGAGTGCGACTGCCAGAGAGCCGCCCGTGAGCAGCGGCAGGCCGCCGAGGAACACCGCCGCCATGTGGAAGCCGTGGAAAATCTGAAACAGAGGGCTTTTGCCGACTCAGCCATGCAGCAATGGACATTCGAGAACGACAACGGCAGAAACCCGCAGACCGGGATTGCCCGGCGGTATGCGGAGCATTGGGAAGAAATGCAGGCCGAAAACATCGGCTGCCTGTTCTGGGGGAACGTCGGCAACGGGAAAAGCTACCTTGCGGGCTGTATCGCAAACGCCCTCATGGAGAAAGAAGTCCCCGTATATATGACGAACTTCGCCGTTATCCTGGGCGACCTCTCTCCCGGCTTTACAGGCCGGAATGAGTATATTTCCCGCCTTTGCCGCTATCCGCTGCTTATCATTGACGACTTCGGCATGGAGCGTGGCACCGACTATGGACTGGAACAGGTATTCCATGTGATTGATACCCGATACCGCAGCAACAAGCCGCTGATCGCCACCACCAACCGCCCGCTGGACGAGTTGAAAAAGCCGACAGACACGGCCCATTCCCGGATTTATGACCGACTGCTGTCCATGTGCGTCCCGATACGCTTTACTGGCGTCAACTTCCGGCAGGAAACCGCAAAGCGGAAAATGGAAACCATGAAGAAACTGCTGGCTGAATGAAAGGAGTATTGCCTATGGAGAATATCAAGCAGCACGACCACCGTACCACCCGCCGCCCCGACTGCGTGACGGAAATCCGCATGGGGAATACCGTTCTTGTCGTGTCCGGCTTTTTCAAGAAAGACACCACCAGCACCGCCGCCGACAAGATGGCGAGGGTACTGGAAGCGGAAGCCGCTGCTACACAAAAAAAGGCGATTTGACAAGCTGTAAAGAAGCAGATTTATCACTTTTACCGCTGTACAGCCGCCCCTGTTCCGTGGTACAATGAAACCACGGAATAGTGGGGCTGGCTGTCGGAAACGGAGGATTTTATGTTAAGACAAGCCACCCAAAACCTCATTACCGCCCTTTATCCGAGATTGTCCCATGAGGACGAATTGCAAGGCGAGAGCAATTCCATTTCCAACCAGAAACGGATTTTGGAAGCCTACGCCAAGCAGAACGGCTTTACCAATCTGCGCTGGTACACCGACGACGGCTACTCAGGTGCGAACTTCCAGCGGCCCGGATTTCAAGCCATGCTTGCAGACATTGAAGCCGGGAAAGTCGGCACCGTCATAGTCAAGGACATGAGCAGGCTGGGGCGTAATTACTTGCAGGTGGGATTTTACACGGAAATGCTGTTCCCTCAAAAGGGCGTGCGTTTTATCGCTGTCAATGACAACGTGGACAGCGCAAACGGCGGCATGGACAATGATTTTACCCCTCTGCGGAACTTATTTAACGAATGGCTGGTGAGAGATACGAGCAAGAAAATCAAGGCAGTAAAGAAAGCAAAAGGCATGAGCGGCAAGCCTGTAACCAGCAAGCCAGTCTATGGCTATCTCATGGACAAGGACGAGAACTATATCGTTGACGAGGAAGCCGCCCCGGTTGTCCGGCAGATTTACCAGCTTTGCCTTGCGGGAAATGGCCCGACCAAGATTGCCCGTATGCTGACGGAGCAGCAAATCCCCACGCCGGGGACGCTGGAATACCGCAGGACGGGCAGCACCCGACGCTACCACCCCGGCTATGAGTGCAAGTGGGCGACAAACACCGTCGTCCATCTGCTGGAAAACCGGGAGTACACTGGCTGTCTGGTAAACTTCAAGACGGAGAAGCCCTCTTACAAGGTCAAGCACAGCGTTGAGAACCCCATCGAGAAGCAGGCTATCTTCCCAAATCACCATGAGCCGATTATCGACACGGAAACATGGGAGCGTGTGCAGGAGTTACGCAAGCAGCGAAAACGCCCGAACCGCTATGATGAAGTGGGGCTGTTCTCTGGTATGCTGTTCTGCGCCGACTGCGGCCATGTGCTGTATCAGCAGCGGTATCAGAACAAGAACCGCAAGCAGGACTGTTATATCTGCGGCAGCTACAAGAAGCGTACCCGTGACTGTACGGCACACTTTATCCGCACCGACCTTTTGACGGCGGGCGTGCTTTCCAATCTCCGGCAAGTGACGGAATACGCCGCCAGGCATGAGAGCCGCTTTGTAAAGCTGCTCATCCAGCAGAACGAAATCGGCGGCAAGAGAAAGACCGCCGCAGCCACGAAGCAGCTTGAACAGGCCCAGACACGCATTGCCGAAGTGAACCGCATTATCAAGCGGCTGTATGAGGACAATGTAAGCGGCAAAATCAGCGACGAGCGTTTCATGGAGCTGTCGGCGGACTATGAGCAGGAGCAGCGGGAACTGAAAGACCGGGCTGCCGCTTTGCAGGAGGAACTTTCCAAGTCGCAGGCCGCCACCGTCAACGCCGAGAAATTCATGGGGATTGTGAGAAAGCACCTTGCTTTTGAAGAATTGACCCCCACCCTCTTGCGGGAAATGATTGAGAAAATCGTCGTGCATGAGTGCAGCTATGACGAGAACGGCACCCGCAGGCAGGACATTGAGATTTATTACAGCTTTGTCGGCAAGATAGACTTGCCGGAAGCCTAACGCCTGACCTATCCGACACAGCCCTAAGTGCCGGATAGGAACGGCAAAATTTTTTACACTTCTATTACTTCTTTATCGCACATTAGCAAACAGCGTGGGGATGAAGCCCACGGCGTAGAGCCTGACGAGCGTTTCGCAGTCCGCCGCGATTTCCGACGGAACCTGCGACGCGCGGACGATTCCCCCGGCAAAAAGCACGTACACCGCACTGAGCAGAGCCGATACCGCGAGCGACGACCACGCCAGCATGAAAACCGCGCCGCGCAGTTTCCGTCGGTCACCCTCGCCGTACAGCCGCGCGATCAGCAACGCGCAGGCGTTTGCCGCGCCCGTCAGCAGGCAGTAGCCGACGATCAGCGCCGCCGTGGCGGCGGAAACCACCGAAAGCGCGCGCGTGCTGATGAACCGCGCCGTGATCACGCCGTCGGCGATGCTATACGCCTGATTGATGACATTCATGAGCAAAATCGGCAGCGTGAAGCGGAGCATTGTTTTCGTCACGCTTCCCTTTGTCAAATCCATATCCGTTCCCTTCCTTTACAGAAATCCTCTTTTTTGCTATCATAAACCTATACGTTACGTACAGGTCAAGAGAAAAAGGAAGGATTTTATGAATTTTCAAACGATGAACATCAGCGCGTTTGCAAAGCTCTGCGGCGTGACGCCGCGCACGCTCAAGCATTACGAAGATTGCGGGCTGCTCCGTCCCGCCGCTGTCGGCGAAAACGGCTACCGCGAATACACGCTCTCGCAGGTGGACCGCGTCTCCGCGATTCTGCTCCTGCGCGACCACGGCTTTTCCCTTGCGGAGATCCGCGAGCTACTCTCGCACGGCGACCTGCCGTCTTTGAAGCGTCAGCTCGAGCTGCAAAAGGAAATTCTGCGCGAGAAAAAAGCGCGCCTCGAGCAGCAGGAACGCTATCTCGAATGCACGCATGAACACCTGTCAAAGGCGATGCTTTACGGCGAAGAGCCGTTTGAGGAGGAAATGGAGCCGCGTCGTGTGCAGACCGTGCTGTACGACGAGCCGCCGGAGCTCGTCATCGTCAGCTATGCCTGCGACGGCTTCCAGAGCGGCGCGCTTTTTGACCCGCGCGACCTGCGGCTGCGCGGCACCTATCAGACGGATGCAGCGGGCGATCTGCTGCTTTCGGGGCGACGGCTCTGTGTGTACTCGCGCGCCATGCCGCCCGACTGGAAAACCGCCATGCGCAGTCTGCTCGACGCCTTTGCCGAGCGCACGACGGCCAAGCCGGATTTTGTATACAGCGAGACCGTCATCGACGAGTTCTCCCTCGGTGACGGTCTGATGTTCTACTATCTGTTTCTGCCTGAATAAATCATTCCTCGACGCGGTACGGCTCGACAAGCGCGAGCTCACGCGGTTCCACGCGCGCATGTACGAGAAGTCCCTCTGCGACGTATTCCTCACTGAGCAGCGCGCCCGCCTGCCGGAGCTGCGCCGCGATGCCGGACTTCGCAAACGGCAGCAGCGCCGTGACCTCCACGGTTTTCACGGGCAGATTGTCCTCCACCGCCTGCAGAAGCGCGTCGATGCCCTCGTTTTTCAGCGCGCTGATGCGCACCGCACCGGGCACATGCACCGCGTCGTCCGGGTTTTCGACGAGATCCCACTTGTTCAGCACCGGGATAACCGGGCGCTCGCCGCTGCCGAGGCTCTGCAGAATCTCATTCGTCACGTCGAGGTGGACGCGCGCCTCGGGGCTGGACGCGTCGCAGACGTTCAGGATGATGTCCGCCGTGGCGGCCTGCTCAAGCGTCGACTTGAACGCTTCGACGAGGTGGTGCGGCAGACGGCGCACGAGGCCGACCGTGTCGATGAGCATGACGGTCTTGCCGCCGGGGAGCTTTAGGGCGCGCGCGGTGGGATCGAGCGTCGCAAAAAGCTTGTTCTCCGCAAGCACGCCCGCCTGCGTCAGAAGGTTCATCAGCGTGGATTTTCCGGCATTCGTGTAGCCGACGAGCGCAACTGTCACGGTGCCGTCCTTTTGGCGGCGGCGCTGCGTTTCATGGCGGCTCGTCTCCACCTTTTTGAGCTGCTCGCGCAGCGATTCGATCCTTCTGCGGATATGCCGGCGGTCGGTTTCGAGCTTCGTTTCGCCCGGGCCGCGCGTGCCGATGCCGCCGCCGAGGCGCGAAAGCGCCGTGCCCTTACCCGAAAGGCGCGGCAGAAGGTACTTGAGCTGGGCCATCTCCACCTGCACCTTGCCCGCGCGGGTCTGCGCGCGCTGGGCGAAGATATCGAGAATCAGCATCGTGCGGTCGACGACGCGCACATCCGTCTCGGCCTCGAGGTTGCGGATCTGCGTCGGGGTCAGCTCACGGTCGAAGATAATCAGCTCGATTTCGTTGTTTTCGCAGAACGTGCGGATCTCCTGCACCATGCCGCTGCCGACGCACGTGGCCGTCTCCGGCGCGGGACGTTTCTGCATCATCGTGGCGACCGGCTCCGCGCCGCCGCTCTTCGCCAGCTCCCAAAGCTCATCGAGCGAGCTCTCCGCATCGTACTCGCCGGTATCGAGTGACACGAGCAGCGTGCGCTCGGGTAAAATCTGGTTTTCCGTGTAATTCATAGAGACTCCTTTCCAAAGACGCGCTTTCAGCCTGACAGCGCGTTTCGCTTTTCCAGTATATACTTCGCCCGGTCGAGCGGGTTTGTTCCTATTCTTTCCCGTTCCGCCATGAAATCCGGCGGGCAGGGCGCGTAATGCGAAAACGCGGTCGCCATCGTGCCGCGCCCGGAGGTCAGCTTCGCGAACGCCACGGGCAGCGCAAGGCTCTCCGCCACGGGGATTTCGGACGTGATACTCTGCCGGCCGCCGCGCACGGTCTGCTCCAAAAGCGTGCCGCGCGCGTTCTGAATCAGCCCGATCACGCGCCCGGAAAGCGCGGGGTCAAACGTCATTTTGACGTGCAGGATCGGCTCGAGCAGCGTCGTGCCGCAGTTTCTCAGGCCGTCCATGATCGCGAGCGGTGTGCAGACGAAGAAATCGAGCGGGTGCGTATGCACGTGGTGGTAGCCGCCTTCTGTGAGCGTCACCTTGAGGTCCGTAACCTCCCAGCCGTGCAGCCCCTGTTCTAGCGCCTCGGGCACCGCCGTCTCCACATGGTTCTGGTAGCGGTACAGAAGCTGCGCGGGCGACGCCTTCGATTCGTAGACGAGCCCCGAGCCGCGCGGCAGCGGTTCGATCTGAAAGCGCAGGATCGCCCAGCAGGGCTTCGGCATCAAATAGGCGTCGTAGCCCTCGCCCGCCTTTGCCGGCGTTTCCTTGTAGATGACGGACGGCGCGGAGAATTTGGCGCGCAGACCGTAGCGCTCGAGGAGCAGCTCTCCAAGAATTTCGAGCTGGATTTCGCCGACGATACGAAGCTGAATTTCCTGCTTTTCGCGGATCCACACAAAGTGCAGCATCGGATCCTCATCGGCGAGCGCGGTCAGCGCCGCGACGAGCGCCATCAGCTTGTCCGGCGTTTCCGGCTCTGCCTTGACCGTCAAAAGCGGTACGGCGAGCGACGACTCCGCACGCGGGATTGTGCCGCGCCCGAGGACGTCCCCGGCGCGCACTTCCGAAAGCCCGAACAGCACGGCGATCTCCCCCGCACCCGCCTTCTGGATATCGGCCTGCTTCCGGCCCAGCGGACGGCGCAGGCCGCCGACCTTTTCCTCGCGCCCGAGCCGCGGCAGAAAAACGCTCTGTCTCGGCTCGAGTGAGCCGGAGAAGATGCGCACATGCGCGAGCTTGCCGAGCGTTTTATCGTGCTCCACGCGGAACACGCGGGCGCAGAATTCGCCATCCGTCTCCGACGCCGCAGGCATACAGGCGCAAAGAAAATCGAGCAGCGCCGCGCAGCCCGCACCTGTTTTCGACGAGCCGCAAAGCACCGGCACCGCGCCGTTTTCCACGGCGGCGCACACGGTTCGTGGAAAATCGAGCGTTTCACCCGCAAGATACCGCTCCAGCAGCGCTTCGTCGCCGGTCAGCATCACGGCGTTTTCGAGGCAGTCCGTGTCCGGCACGGCGGCCGCTTCGGGCGCGCCCTCGTTTTCCGGACGGCGGACACACAGCAGCGTGCGCTCGGAGAACTGCTCCTGCAGGTCATGCAGCGCCGATTCAAAATCGCTGCCCGCGCGGTCGAGCTTATTGACGAACACCACGCAGGGCAGGCCGAGCTTTTGAATCGCGCCGCAGAGAATCTCCGTCTGCGCCTGCACGCCCTCCACGGCGGAGACGACCAGCACGGCACAGTCCAGCACCGAAAGTGCGCGCTCCACCTCGCTGATAAAATCGGCGTGCCCCGGGGTGTCGATCAGGTTGACGACGGCGACTTCCGTCTCCAGCACGGCGTCCGCCGTTTTGACCGAGATGCCGCGCGCCTGCTCGACCGCGAGCGTATCCGTCTGCGCCGTGCCGAGGTCGACAGCACCTGCCGCGCGCACCGCGCCGCCATGAAACAGGAGCTGCTCCGTCAGGCTCGTCTTGCCCGCGTCGACATGCGCCACAATGCCGATGTTGATTTTCCTCTTCATCATTCAACCCCTCCGCACCCCAAAGCGAGTTCACCTGTATCATACAGGAACGCCGCCGATTTTTCAAGCCTTACCCTTCGTTTACAGGCGCTTAACAAAAAACAATTTGCTATTTTCCCCGTAATATGGTATGATAATAAATCATACATGCTAGGCGGCACGTGGCCGCGGCAAAACCAATGTAAGAAAGAAAGGTTATTTTTTCTCAAATGGACAGTCACAGTACAGGGTTGATCATCGCACTCATTATCCTGGTCATTTTGTCGGCGTACTTCTCGGCAACGGAGACGGCGTTCTCCTCACTGAACCGCATCCGGCTCAAAAACTTGGCCGAGGGCGGCAACAAGCGCGCAAAGCTCGCGTATAAGCTCTCCGACAACTATGACGAACTGATCTCATCCATACTCGTCGGCAACAATATCGTCAACATCGGCGCGTCGTCGCTTGCGACCGTATTTTTCATTTCGCTGTTCGGCGACAACGGCCCGACGGTTTCCACCGTTGCCATGACCATCATCATCCTCATTTTCGGCGAGGTCACGCCGAAGAGCATCGCAAAGGAATCGCCGGAAGCGTTCGCCATGTTTTCCGCGCCGATCATCCATGCGCTCAACTACGTTTTCAAGCCCGTCAACATTCTTCTGGTCGGCCTGAAGAAGCTCGTCGGCAAGTTCCTGAAGGTTTCCTCCGACCGCACAATCTCCGAGAGCGAGCTGCTCACGATCGTGGAGGAGGCAGAGCACGAGGGCGGCATCAACGAAAACGAGAGCGAGCTGATTCACAACGTCATCGAATTCGACGATCTCGAGGCGATCGACATCTTCACGCCGCGCGTCGATGTGGAGGCTGTGGCGGCAGGCAGCGATGTGGAGGAAATCGCGCAGCTGTTCATTGAGACCGGCTTTTCCAGACTGCCTGTCTATGAAGAAACCATAGACAGCATCATCGGCATCATCAACGAAAAAGATTTCCACAATTATGTGATCCGCGGCGGCGCGCCGCTCGAGAGCATCATCAAGCCCGTCGAGTTCATCCCGCCGTCAATGAAAATCTCCACACTCTTAAAGCTTCTGCAGCAGAACAAATCGCATCTCGCGGTCATCGTCGATGAATTCGGCGGCACCGAAGGCATCGTGACGCTGGAGGACATTATCGAGGAGCTGGTGGGCGAGATCTGGGACGAGCACGACGAGATCGTCGAGGCGTTCCGCAAGGTCGGCGAAAACGTGTACCTGGTCGACTGCTCCACCGATCTAGACAAGATGTTTGCGTTCTTCGACATCGACGCCGAAGCGGAAGCGTCCACCATCAACGGCTGGGTGATCGAACAGCTCGACCGCATCCCCGAAAAGGGAGACAGCTTTGATTTCGGCAATCTGCACGTCGTTGTGGAGGAGACCGAATACCAGCGCGCCACCCGCGTGCGCATCACGGTCACGCCAAAGCCGAAAACGCCGGAGACGGACGAAGAAGAATAACAGAAAATACATGCGCCCCGAGCCGTTGGGAAAACCCATGGCTCGGGGCGCATTGTTATGCAGAGAGGCTGCTAGGCCCACGCCTCCAGACCGGCTTCGATCAGCCGTCTGCCGCTGCGATAGGTCACATCGCCGCCCTGCCCGTACTTGTCGAAATCGACGCAGAAGCAGGAAAACGCCGCAACCTTTCCGGTGCGCATAACCGCCCGGATATTTTCCTCCACGGTTTCGAGATCGTGTCCACCCGGCTCGTAGCAGAAATAGGCGGGAATATAGTCAAATTTCAAGATGTCCACGTCCACCATCAGGTAAATGGCGTCCACACGCTCCGCAAGCGCCGCTGCCTGCGCGCGCCAATACGCGGTATCCGCAAACTGCTCCGGCAAAATGCGCCGGATGCCCGCGCGCCGGAGGTTGCCGAATTCTTCTTCGCCGCTGCAATGGCCGTCGCCGAGCAGGATTTCATCCGCCCTGCAGGGGCGCATCATTCGGCAGTACGTTCTGCCCCAGTCCTGCATCGTCTGTCCCGCGATCACAGACATCGGAAAACCGACAAAGCGCAGGTCGGCACGATCCGTTTCCTCGATCAGGACGTTGTCGCAGTGTGCATCCATCCAGACGACGCCGACACGCTTATCCGATCCCAGCGCCTGCTGGATTCCGCCGAGCACGGCGGGGGCAAACGCACAGTAGCCGGAAGAAATCAGAATCTTCCGGTTTTCCTCTACCGCTTTCCGGGCGGCCGCGGCAAAGTGCAGCGGGATTGCCTGATACGGCTCGAACGCCGGGTAAGACGCACCCGTGATCTCCTCCACCGTGTACGGCAGCCCGGCCTTTTCGTATACGCCGTGCCGGCGGTAATCATCCACCGAGCGCGGCGCGCCGGAAAAGGGCCGACGTTCCGACACCGCGCTCGTGAAATCGTCCGGATCCACATGCCACGCGGCGTACAGGTACGGGTATTCCAGCACCGTCAGCCCCTCGGCTTTTCTGCTCTTTTTCTCCTGCATTTTTTGACCTCCTCCAATTTGATAGGATACGCCCCGAGCCGAGAAAGCTTCGGTTCGGGGCGCGCTGCTCTGCTTTTTCCGGCAGATATATCCCTTTTATGCCGGCCGGTGCTTTTCCAAAAAGGAAATGCGCGCCGGGCGGCGGGTTTGCTCGCTCATCACGTCGTTTGCGGAGAAGTGCATATACTCGCCGTTCCCCGCCGGACGCCACGCAGGCAATCCCGGCGCATTGGGATCGCCCATGCGGACAAAATTGACCCAGTACCGCCCCATCTGCTCTGAAAGCGTGTATTGCGGGCGCTCCTTTTTGACCGGCATCGGCTTGCCGTCCAGCGTGCTGCCGCCGAGTACATCCAGTGTTCCGAACACATAAAACAGCTCTGCCGAATGCGTCGCACCGATAAACGTGCCGTCCTGCAGCAAAATCGGTTCCGTGAAATAATACTGATAGACCGGGCAGGGGTGTGTATCGCTCAGCGTCTTCAGCACATGCCGGATATTTACGAAAGCGAAATCCCGCTGCACATCCAGCGCGGCACGATGGAAATTCTCCGGCGTAAAATTGTAAAGCGCGCAGAATTCCGCATAATCTGCGCCAAAATAGCGCTTGGCGTCCTCGGAAAACGATGCAAAATCCGCGCCGTTCACCGGCGCAAACAGGCCTTCATCCGCGTTGGAGCCGATGATCACCGGCACCTGACCGATCCGCCCGCCGAGAAAAGCGTCATACGGATCCTCCTGCAGCACATAGCCATCGATAACCGGGCGGAAGGTGAGCGCGCCGGGCGCCGGCTTGGTTGCCGCGAGGATCGCCTCTGCCGGGAGCGCGCGCATCGCCTCTATATCCGCGCAGCCCAACTTTTGCTGCAGCGCGGCGCCGTACGATTCCGCGTCCTCCAGCGTACAGGCGCCGGGGCGCGGGCCTCCGCTCTGCAGGATTGCGCCGCTGTACAAACCGCTTGTCAGCGGCGAAGAAAGCAGCACAGCTACGCTCATTGCGCCGGCCGACTGCCCGCTGATCGTGATGCGGTTCGGGTCACCGCCGAACGCGCGGATATTGCGCTTGACCCAGCGCAGCGCGGCAATCTGATCGAGCAATCCGTAATTTCCGCTCGTCCCGTGCGGATCCTCCGCGGTGAGCGCCGGGTGCGCAAGAAAGCCGAGCGCGCCGAGACGATAGTTGATGGTGACGAGGATCTCGCCCTGCTCGACGAGCGACACGCCCTGATACAGCGGCTCATCGCCCAGACCGCCCTGAAAGCCGCCGCCGTGCACCCAGAAATGCACCGGCAGGTTCTCCCCCGCCGATTGAGCCGGCGTCCAGATATTCAGATACAGGCAGTCCTCGCTCTGCGGATGGTGCAAAAACGCGTCCATGCCGACAAAGCCGCTGTTCTGTATGCACATATCGCCGAATTCCGTGCACGCCCGCACGCCGTCCCACGGGGCGGCGGGCTGCGGCGCGCGCCAGCGCAGATCGCCCACCGGCGGCGCGGCATACGGGATGCCCCGAAACACCGTGATGCCGTTCAAATCCACACCGGAAACCGCTCCGGTACTTGTCTGTACTGTGCCGATTGCCATAGAAAATCCTCCCTGTCTGATTGTGCTCCTGCATTTCCCGCAGAAAAAGCAACGCCTGCCCGCTACGTTCTTTTTTCCTGGAAGAACCGCCGCAGAAGGGCGGCGCATTCCTCGGCGAGCAGGCCGCGGTAGAGCTGCGGCTTGAACGCACGGGGCAGGTCGATGACCGACACCGCCGTGCCGCAGGCGCCCATCACCTCGTCCTCCGCGCCGTAAACGATGCGCTCCACGTGCGCGTTGACTGCCGCGCCCGCGCACATGGGGCACGGCTCGAGCGTCACATACAGCGCACAGCCGTCGAGCCGCCACGTGCCGAGCGCCTTTGCCGCTGCAGTCATGGCCTCGAGCTCCGCGTGCCCGAGCACGCTCTGCTCCTCTTCCCGGCGGTTGCGGCCGCGCCCGACGATTTCGCCGTCCTTGACGACAACCGCGCCGACGGGCACCTCGCCCGCCGCGAACGCTTCCTCCGCCAGCGCGAGCGCCGCCTCCATAAACCGGCGCTCGGGCAGGAACGCACGGTTTTTCATCGCGTTATACGGCATAAAGCGCAATCACCGCCATCGCGATAAAGCAGACGAAATACGTGATAAATCCCGGGTTCACAACGAGCTGCAGCGCCTTGTTCCGCACCGGAATGCCGTGCTGCATCGGGCTGCGGAACACCGGATGGCCTGTAAAGTGGCGCACCAGCAGAATCACGAGCGCAGAAATCCCGAAGCCGACGACCGCAAAGAACGCGGCGTTGTCCGCAATCTGCGCGGCATCCGTGCCGAAGAGGTACTCCACCGCAATCGGCAGCGTCGCGATGAGATTATTCAGAAAATGCACGAAAATATTGATCCAGATGTTCCGCGTGCGCACATAGAGCAGCGCCATCACAAAGCCGCCCATCAGGACGACCGGCAGCGCCTGAAAGCTGTAATGCGCCATCGCGAAGATCAAAGCGGAGAAAATCACGGCAGGCCAATCGCCCCAGCGGCGCATGACGGCCGCCGTGACGCCGCGAAACGCGAATTCCTCGGTGACCGGCGCGACCAGCACGACGGAGAGGAACATCGTGACAAGATCCGCTGCAGAGTTCACCGTGAAGCTCTCCGTATTCACCGCGCCGTTGAGGCCCGCCTGCTCCAGAAGCTGGGAAATCAGGTTCGCCGGGATATTCATAATCATGCAGACAAAAAGGCCGGCAAAGACGAGCAGCACGCCGTTCAGTGCGCCGGTTTTCTCCACAAGAATCGTATCCTCGAGCCGCCGCTTGCCGAGGAACAGGAAGAACGAAAACGGCAGAACAATCGAGACGAAGGAAACGACGGACGACAGCAGATAATACGCCGTCGCCGGGAATCCGCCGATGCTGTTTGCGCCCAGCGCATAGAGGTTCACGCCGCAGAACATCAGCAGCAGCGACGCGAGCATGGAAAGCAGCATCTGGATCGGCAGCGAGGCCAGCACCGCAAACGAAAGGCGCGAGGACGCCCGGCGCAGCTCTTTCTGCTCGAGCTTCTGCGGGTCCGCCCATGCGGGCACGTACCACGCGCTCCCGTCATACGGCGGCATATAATTCTGCTGATTCATTCCGATTCTCCTTTTCCCGTTTCTTTTTCCGCATCCGACTCTTTGCGGCCGATGCGGATCATGAGCTTTTCAACCCAGCCTTTTTTGTATTTGAGCGAAATATAGCCGACAACGCTCATCACGAGCGCGCCGATCGCGTCCACGATGATGTCCTTCATCGTATCGCTGAGCGCGGCCTGTCCGACGAGAAGCGTGCCGTCATCCAGCGCAAACTTCTGCATGTTGGTGCCAAAGACCGCGTCCATCGTGAACTCATAGATTTCCCACACGCCGCCGAGCGCGAGCGCAAAGCAGAAAGCGAACATGGCGATGAACATCGGCGAAAGATTCAGCGGAATGCGCTCCGTGTTGTTGAAAATCGCGATCATGGAGAAGCCGAGCGCGCCGAGCATCGCGCCGCTGAACGTGTGCAGGATTGTATCCCAGTGCGGCACGTTGTAGTAGAAGCTCCGCACCTCGCCGAGAAAGATCGCGCAGTAGAGAAACGCGATGTACATCAGGAACATGACGCGGGGAATCTCCACGTCCCAGCGGCGCATCAGGCGCGCCGGAACAAGAATCGCCGCGATGCCGAGCAGGCACTGCAGAAGCATCAGGACATAATCCTGGCGGCTCCGGCCCACGCCGTCCGTCATGCCGCCCGTTGCGATGCGCCAGACCAGGTATCCCAGCGGCGCAATAAAGCTGATCAGCACCACTATCACAAACAGTTTCGCCCAATTCCGCTTTTTCTTCCGAGCCATACCCATACTCCTCTTACTTTTCCGTTTACTGTGCAATCAGCTCCGCGACCGCATTCGCGTATGCAACCGGGTCCTCGATCGAGCGGCCCTCGATGAGCAGCGCCTGATTGTAGAGCACCTCGGTGTATTTCTTCAGCTTCTCGTCGTCGCTCTCAAAGCGGCGGAGTGTTTCAAAGACGGGATGCTCCGCGTTGATCTCGAGGATCTGCTCCGCCTTGACCTTCTGCTCCGCGCCCGGCATGGAATTGAGCACCTTCTCCATTTCCATCGAGATCGCGCCGTCCGTCGTGATGCAGACCGGGTGATTCTTGAGCGACGCGGAAATGCGGACGTCCTTGACCTGCTTGCCGAGAATCGACTTCATCTTCTCGAGCAGCGTCTTGTTTTCCTCGGCGCGCTTTTCGCTCGCCTGCTTTTCCTCCTCGGACTGCACGCGCGCGTCCTCGGCGGCGACATTCTTGAATTCCTTGCCCTCATACTCGTGCAGAACCATCAGCGCGAACTCGTCGACGTCGTCGGTGAGGTACAGCACCTCGAAGCCGCGGTCGAGCACCGCTTCGGTCTGCGGCAGATGTGCGATGCGCTCCGGTGTTTCGCCCGCCGCGTAATAGATGCAGGTCTGCTCCTCCTTCATATCCGCGACGTATTCCTTCAGCGTGCGCATCTTTCCGGAGGACGTTTTGAACAGCACGAGATCCTTGAGCTTGTCTTTGTTGACGCCGTAATTCTCGTACATACCGTACTTGAGACGCAGGCCGAAGCTCTCGAAGAACTTCTCATACTTCTCGCGGTCGTGCTCGCACATGGACTTGAGCTCAGAGGAAATCTTCTTCTCGATGCGGCCGGCGATCAACTTGAGCTGGCGGTCATGCTGGAGCATCTCGCGGGAGATGTTCAGCGAGAGATCCTGCGAATCGACAAGGCCTTTGACAAAGCCGAAGTAATCGGGCAGCAGGTCGGCGCATTTCTCCATGATAAGCACGCCGGAGGCATAGAGCTGCAGGCCCTTCTCATACTCGCGGGAATAGTAATCCATCGGCGCCTTTTCCGGAATGTAGAGCAGCGCGTTGTACGTGGCGGTGCCCTCCGCCGCCGTGTGGATGACCTTCAGCGGATCCTGCCAGTCGTAGAACTTTTCCTTATAGAAATTGTTGTACTCTTCGGGTGTGATCTCGTTCTTGTTCTTCTTCCAGAGCGGCACCATGCTGTTGAGCGTTTCCACCTCAAAATAGTGCTCGTATTCGTTCTCCGCGCCCTCCTTCGCCCGGGTCTTTTCGACCTCCATGCGGATCGGGTAGCGGATGTAATCGGAATACTTCTTCACAAGAGAGCGGATCTGGTATGTATCGAGGAACTCGCCGTACTTTTCCTCCTCGGTATCTTCCTTGATGTGGAGCGTGATCTCGGTACCGTGCTCCGTTTTCTCGCATTCGCGGATCGTGTAGCCGTCCGCGCCGTCAGACTCCCAGCAGTACGCCTGCTCCTCGCCGTACGCCTTCGACTCCACGCGCACGTGATCACTGACCATGAACGCGGAATAGAAACCGACGCCGAACTGGCCGATGATGTCGATGTCCTCCGTCTTTTCGTTTTCGGACTTGAACTTGAGCGAGCCGCTCTTCGCGATGACGCCGAGGTTCTGATCGAGCTCCTCCTGCGTCATGCCGATGCCGTTGTCGCGGATGCGGAGCACACGCGCGTCCTTATCCGCCTCGATGCGGATCTCAAAGTCGTCGCGGCTGAGGCCCGTATCGCCGTCGCCGAGCGACTTGTAATACAGCTTGTCGATCGCATCGCTGGCGTTGGAGATCAGCTCGCGCAGGAAAATTTCCTTGTGCGTGTAAATCGAATTGATCATCAGATCCAGAAGCCGCTTGGACTCCGCTTTGAATTGTTTCTTTGCCATTCAAAATCAACCTCTTTTTCTTTGTTTCACTTTGCCTTTACTATACTATGAATTTGTTAAAAAATCACGAACAATTTCATTTTCGGCAAATTTTTGGGCAAATTACGGGAAGATCACGCCTGCGCCGCATTCTGTTGTGGAAACCGGCGGTGCGGGATGCAGAAAAAATCTGCGATGAAGTGCCACGTTTTCACAAGGCCGGTCGCGCGCACGCGGCGGTCGAGGGAAAACGCGTTGATCTGCAGGTCCGCCGTGCCGTCTGCGTTGTACACGATCTCGACCGCCGGGGACGTGTCGTTAAAGCTGAGCCTGCGCCCTTCGGCGTCCACCGCGAGCAGACCGATGAACAAAAGCAGCGTAAGCGCCGTTGAAACAAAGGAAATGATAAACGTTCGGGAATGTAAGCAATTGCGCATAAAAGCACCTCCATACGGCGAGTATGCCCGCCGCAGAGCGCGCCTATTCCTCCGCAAGATCGTTCAGCACGGCGAGGATCGTCTCGCCGAGCAGCCGCCCGGCATATTTCACTTCGCTCATCGCGTTGACCTCCGTACCGACCTCCACGAGTATAGAACCGTGCGAAGCGTCCATATTGTAATTGCGCTGCGCAAAGAAAAGCGGGCGAAACAGACCGGGATACAGCGATTCGCCCTTCTGCTGCAGCCGCAGCGCAAGGTGCAGATTCTCGCGCCAGTCCGGAAAAAGCGGATCCTCCGAAAGATCGCAGCCGGTCAGGATCATAATCTGCGCCGCCTTTTTGCCGTCCACTTCCGCGACGGGCTTATAGCGCGTGCCGTCGTCCTCCTCGCCGAATGCGTCCCGATGGACATCCACCGTGATCTGGAGCGTTGGGTATGCTTCAAGATTTTTCTGGATCGTCTCCATCGAGCGCTGGTAGCTGCCCGAATACGCCGGATAATCGTGGATCGTTGTGTCGTGCACGACGCCGAAGCCGCCTGCCTCGATCACCTTGGCCGCCTCCGCCGCGACGGCGACGATATTCTGATCCGGGTCAGTCGAGCGGAAATTGTCGTCCGTGTAATACCAATCGGTGTCGAACTGCAAAAACGACTCGCTCGTGTGCGTCGAATAGAGCAAAACGACCGGCGAACCGTCCCGCTTCACGTGTACGTCCGGATCGATTTGCAGCTCCTCGAGCAAATCGACACCGGACTCCGAGGTATCCTTGACGGAAAAGCCGTCCACTGCTTTGCCGCCGAGCAACTGCGTCTCCGCGACCGGGGCGGTTTCGCGCGCCGGGTCGGGCGTCGGCGCGGCTTTCGGCTCCGTCCACGGCGACAGAACGCCGTCCCCCGGCATATCCTCCCCCTGCGGCGTGCTCTCGGGCAGAGGGGTTGTCTCCGGCAAGGCCGTCTCTGCCGGTGTGTCCGGCACCAGAGAAAGCCCCGCCGCGCGCAGCGCCCATGTGCTGCCGTTCGCCCGGAACACCGGGAGGAGATTGTCCGATATGCACCAGACGCACAGCGCCGCCGCTGCCGCCGTGCAGAAAGCCCACGCCGTTTTGCGCATCCATACCGTTTTCACCGCAATTTTTCTCATATCCGCGCCGTTCCTTTCCTCTTGCGTCTTTTATTCATACGGCGCGGAACCACGCGATATGCCGCCGCAGAACTGGTAAAAAATTATTTACAAAATATAGGAAAAATTCACAGTCTCGACACCAATACACTTCATTTATCTGCTATAATAAAACCGAATAGTATACGGCCCCCGCGCCTGCGGGGCTGAGAGAAAGGAAGATTTTAAATGGCCAGATCGATTTATTCGGAAATTACGCCTGAGATTCTGGAGCTTGCCTCCTATTGTACGCAGAACGGTGCAATCGATCCCGCACTTTATACCAAGTACGATGTGAAGCGCGGTCTGCGCGACATCAACGGCAACGGCGTGCTGACCGGTCTGACCGATATTTCGGAAATCCGTTCACATAAAATCGTGGACGGGCAGCGTGTCCCGTGCGAGGGACAGCTTTTTTACCGCGGCTACAACATTGAGGATCTCGTGCGCAGCATGCCCGCCGACCACAGCTTCGGCTTCGAGGTAACCGCCTATCTGCTGCTCTTCGGCGAGCTGCCGACGCAGCAGCAGCTCGAACTGTTTACAAGTCAGCTTGCTTTCTACCGCACACTGCCGACCAACTTTGTACGCGATATCATCATGAAAGCGCCGAGCGGCGACATGATGAACACGCTCGCGCGCAGCGTGCTGACGATGTACTCCTACGACGACGCGCCGGACGACATCTCGGTGCCGAACGTGCTGCGCCAGTGCATCCAGCTCATCGCGATTTTCCCGCTGCTCTCCGTTTACGGCTATCAGGCATACCGCCACTACCACGACGGTCACAGCCTGTACATCCACCAGCCGAAGCCTGAGCTGACGACCTCCGAAAATATTCTGCGCATCCTGCGCTCGAATAAAAAATTCACGCCGCTTGAGGCGAAGGTGCTCGACATCGCGCTGATGCTCCACGCGGAACACGGCGGCGGCAACAACTCGACGTTCACGACGCACGTCGTCACCTCCTCCGGCACGGACACGTATTCGGCGATCGCGGCGGCGCTCGGCTCGCTCAAGGGCCCGAAGCACGGCGGCGCGAACATCAAGGTCGTGCGCATGTTCGAGGACATGAAGGATCAGGTCAAAGACTGGACGGACGAAGACGAGATCAGCCGTTATCTCGAGCGTCTGCTCAACAAGGACGCCTTCGATAAGGCCGGCCTGATCTACGGTATGGGCCACGCGGTCTATTCGATCTCCGACCCGCGTGCGAAAATCATGGAGCGCTTTGCCGAGGGGCTTTCCGAAGAAAAAGGCCGCGCCGATGAGTACGGGCTGTACATGCGCGTGGCGCGCCTTGCGCCGAAGGTCATCGGCGAGAAGCGCCGCATTTACAAGGGCGTTTCGGCGAACGTCGACTTTTACAGCGGCTTTATTTACAGCATGCTCGATCTGCCGATGGAGCTTTACACGCCGATCTTCGCCTGCGCGCGCATCGCAGGCTGGAGCGCGCACCGCATCGAGGAGCTGATCAACGCGGGCAAGATCATCCGCCCCGCCTACAAGGCCGTCCACCCCGAGCGCGAATTCCCGACAAAGTAAATACGATCTGCAAAGAGCTGCAGGCTTCAGGGCTTGCAGCTCTTTTTTACACGCCTGACGGGTTGTCCGCATATTCTGGGCTGTGGAGGCCTCCCACAAAAGCAAAAAGCCATCGAACCGCAGCTTCGCGTATTTCCGCGGCATCACGACAGTCGCGCCGATGAACACGGTCAAGGCGAGCGCCATCGCCTACAACGAGCGCGCGGGCACACTGAAGCCGGAGGATCCGGCCTACCTCTACAACAAGGCATTTTTCGACGAAAGCGCAGCGGAATAAAAAACGGCGGCGCACGGAAGCTTTTCGCTCCGTGCGCCGCTTCTGCGTGCGATTTACTTGTTCGGACGGACGGCGCGCAGCTCGATGTAGCCGCGCTCGCCGCGCGGTTCAAGCTGGATGCGTGGGTTTTCGTCATCCCACCGATAGCCGATCACCGTCGGGTCGTAGTGGTCCATCGCCGCTTCCACCGCCAAAATCGCCTCGCCGTAGTCCTCCTCGCGGAACGGCTCGCCCTGAAATGCGAGATACTCCGCTGCCGGCAGCGTGATGACATCGAAGCCCTCCGGCACGACGCCGTTGTACTCCGCTGCCGTTTCCACGCCCTGTACATAGGTGGAGGTTCCCGGCTTTTTGTAGGCTTCCGGCAGCCAGAGGCACACCGGCTCGCCGCAGAGGGAATCCATGCTTGTCAAAATCCCCCAAACGTCGCAGCCGACCTCGCCGCAGTAAGCGAAATACTCCTCCGCTTTTACGCCGCGCTTCAAAATCACCTTGCGCTCCGGCTTTTTCACGAGCTGCACAAATACGCTCTGCACTTCTTTCATGTCCAACGTCTCCTTTCTGAGTTCCCGAAATTTTACGCCGTAGGGGATGAAAAGCGGAATGGGCACCTTCGTGTGGGCATACTCGCCGGGGTTGCAGCCGAACTCCCGGTGAAACGCGCGCTGGTAACCGTCCACGCTGCGGAAGCCCAGCTCAAACGCCGCGTCGGTCACGCGGCAGCCGTCCCGTTTCAGCCGCACCGCCGAGCGGGAAAGCCGCAGGCGGCGGATGTAATCCGCAGGCGTCAGCCCGGTGTGCTGCCGGAACAGCCGGTACGCGTGCCACGGTGAAAACAGGGACACCTGCGCCAGATCGGAGAGCGTGATCTCCTCTTCCAGATGCGCGTCGATGTACTCCTGCATCCGCTGCACCGCCAGAATCTGCTCTGTCATCTTCTCATCACCTCGCAGGGCTTATTGTACCGCTTCTCAGAAATTTTCGCTCGACTTTTTTTGCCTTTCTCCCCGCCGTGCAGGGCGCTTCGAGCCTTTTTCTTTCTCCTTTTTCAACTCCGCGCCACAGCGGAGCGTACACCGGTTTACGGTTCCTCGTAGAGCGCGCCGCTGTTTTCTTTGTTCAGCGTCCCGGCAAACTCGATCATCAAAAAACGCGTCAGCTTTGTGACGACCGGTCTGTGCCGCACGCCGCGGGGAACGATCACGAACTCACCCGCGTTCACATCGGTAAGCCCTTCTTCCGTTTCAAGCTGAAAGCCGCCCTCGAGCACATAAAACAGCTCATCAGAGCTTTCATGCACGTGAAAATCGAGCGTGCGGTTCTCCACATTCACGACGCTTAAAATGTTGCCGTTCAGCTCGCCGATCTTCTGATAGACGTAGAGCGGCTCGACGGCGCGGGCCGCTTCCAGCAAATTGACCTTTTTCATATCTCTTCCTCTTGTTTCTTTTCGGTGCACCAGTCTCGCAGATACGGCAGATCGCCGACCTTGCCGACAAAATCCTTCTGCGGCTGGATGGCACAGGCATCCTTCTTTCCGGACTTCAACACCATAAGCATACCGGCAAATACCTGTCCGAGCATATTCGCGATCTGCTCCTCGCTGAAATCGCAGACGCGGGTGGCGCAGAGCACGCCGATCCCGAAGGTATGCACCCACATCTGCTCGAAGAGCGTTTCCGCCTCCTCCGGCGTAAGCGCGTAGTCGCGTCGGATCAGCGAAATGCAGATGTCCGCCATACCGCCGAGATCCTCGATCGTGTTGGCGAAGCAGCGGCCCTCCTTATGCTCCTGCATGAACAGGAGCTTAAACACCTCCGGCTCGTGGATGGCATAAGACACCATCTGCATCCCGATCTTCTTGAAGGCGGGCGTGTACGCGGTAAAATCTCCAGTGTACGCCTCGAACTCGCGCAGGGCCAGTGCGCGCGCCGCCCATTTGACCTCGTCCATGCTCTTGAACACCGTGAAGATCGGCCGCGCGGATGTTCCGAGCTTTGCGCCGAGGCTGCGCGCCGTCAGCGCTTCCACACTCTCCTCCCGGATAATGGCGAGCGCTGCCGCCGCAATCTCTTCCTTTGTAAACTTCGGCTTCGGTGGCATATTGTACTCCTTTCCGAACGAAAACTTTGTTTTGCAACTTCGTTCTGCAACTGTGTTTTATTATAGAGCATGGCAGGCTCTTTGTCAATCGGAAAACGAAAAAATCCTCCGGGAGCCGAACGCCCCCGGAGGACCGAATCAATCATTTCTCGAGCATTTTTCCGCATCAATAGCGAGTACGAGCATCAGCGCGCAGAGGGCGTCCCGCGGATCCCAGACGTCGATCACATACGTGTCCGTCCAGTGGAACAGCTCCTTGGAGACTGTCGCCACGCACTGCCCTGAAGCGTTCAGGATGGTATAATCCCACTCCAGAAAATTGCCTTCTACGTGCCAGCCGTTGCACTCGATGTTGTATTTTGGCCGGAAAAAGGAAAGCTCTTTGCTGATGCAGCCGACATACTGCGTGCCGAAGTACATCTCAAACTTCGGCAGCCATGTGAAGACCCGCTCCTGAACGGTTCCGACCTCGCGGTTATAGCAGTCGAAAATTTTCAGGCGGTGCCCCCACGCGAGCTGTCCCCGCACGGTGTAGACCGTCTCTCCGGCCTCGTTGTAAATATCGTAGCTGTCAAACCACGAAAAGAACCGCTGCTTAAACAGTAATTTCACGGTGCACCCCCTCACGTTTCCGCGCGAAGCAAACCGAGCAGCAGCGCTTCGAGCTCCGCTACCGTCTGCACGACGTACGCTGCGTCCGCCTGCTCGAGCTCACCGGGCTCGGCATAGCCGAAATAGACGCCCACGCCGGGGATGCCGCAGTTTTTAGCGCCGATCATGTCGAATTTGCGGTCGCCGACCATAACGATCCGCTCGCCGGATGTATCGCCGATACGCCGCAGCACCTCGCGGATCACCTCGGTCTTATCGGTCAGCGTGCCGTCGAGATTGGCGCCGACGACATGTGTAAAGAGATCGAAAATACCGTGCTGCTTCAGAATGATCTCCGTGAAATACGCGGGCTTTGAGGTCGCGACGCAGAGCTTCGCGCCCGCGTCCTTCAGATGGAAAAGCATTTCCTTCATGCCGGGGTACAAGCTGTTTTCGTACACGCCCTTTTCGCGGTAGCGGACGCGCATCGTCTCCACCGCTTCAAACGCCTTTTCCTCCGGAAAACCGTAGAAATCCATGAACGATTTGTGCAGCGGCGGACCGATAAACCGGCGCAGCGCGCTGTACGGCTCGTTCGGGAAGCCCATGCGGTCGAGCGCAAAGCGGACGCTCTTCATCACGCCCTCGCCGCTGTCGGTCAACGTGCCGTCGAGGTCAAACAAAATCCATGTGTTCATCGTCTGCCTGCACCTCCTCCGCGCGAGCCGCCGCCTCCGAAACCGCCGAAGCTGCCGCCACCGCCAAAGCCGCCACCAAAGCCGCCACCAAAGCCGCCGCTCGGACGTCCGCTGCCGGAGCTGCCCGGCCGACCGCCAAAGCCGCCCGAATGCGGGGGACGCGGGCCGCCGAAGCCGCCAAAGCCGCCGGGAGGCGGGGGCGGAGGCGGTCTGCGGTAATAACGCCTGCGGTTCATCAGCGAGCCGAGCAGCAGGCCGTTCCAGAAGCCGCTGCCGCCGCCACCGCCTCCGTTTCCACCGCCGCCGCGCGGGCCGGAAAACAGGCGGATCAGCATCGCGATGACCGCAATAATAATCACAAACGTGATGAGCTTGCCGATCACATGAAAGAAGCCCTCAAAGAAGGAGCCGCCGGCATCCCGGGCCTCCTCATAGCCGGAATACCCGGCGTCCGACGCGATATTGTAATGCGCCTGCATCATCTGCAGCGCGCGGTCAAAGGTCTTGCGCACGCCGGCGTCGTAATTGCCCGCGGCGAAATCCGTCTCGAGATAGTCGTAGAGCAGCGCGTCCAGCTTGCCGCCCGTGAACACATCCGTGATGCCTGAGCCGGGCAGCGCGTAGTAATCCTCCGCGCCGATGGAAAGCACGAACAGCAGGCCGTTATTCTTCTTTTTGTCGCCAATGCCCCACTTGTTGAACAGCTCGTAGGCGTAATCGCCGATGTCGTATCCGCCGGTGAAATCGACCGTGACGAATACGATCTGTGCGCCGCACTTTTCATCGAGTGCGGCGTTCTGGCTGTTGATGTAATTTTCCGTCGATGCCGTCAGCACGTCGGCGCCGTCATAGACGTACGCGTCCGGCGCATCCGGGATGGCCGACGCGAAGGCGGGCGCCGCCAGTGGGATCAGCATAAGCAGCGCCAGCAGGAAAAAGCCGGCTCTGCGCGTGATCTTCCTTTTCATACCAAAATCTCCTTTCTAAGCTGCGCGTGTAAAAGCCGCCTTACCGGAACGGCTCGACCTCTCCGATGCCGACGAGCGCCGCCAGCGGGCGCGCCGGGGTGGTGCGCAGAATCTCGTTGAACTGCGCGGCACGGGTGTTGTAGTCGCTGCGGCTGATGAAATCGGCGTTCGAATTGTAATCCGCGATGATCTCGTCGCGGTACTTCGCGTCCTCTTCCTTCATCTCGGTTTCCTCCAGCGTGTTGTACAGCGCGTTGACCTTAACGGTCAGCGCAGAGAACGCCTCTGCTTTCTCGCCGGGGGTGTCTGCCTGCTCGAGCGCGCCGCGCGCCTCACGCACCGCATCCGCCTGTCCTTCCGGCAGATACTTATCCGCGAGCGTCGCGAGGTTCGCCGCCTCGGTGCTGCACCACGCGAGATCCTCCAGGAGGCCCCACTCGTCGTCCGAGCCGTAATACAGCGCCGTCACCTTGCCGCGCTCGCGCGCCAGAGACACGCATGAGCCAACCGGGATGGAGACGAGGATCAGCGCGACCATGCCGATGATCGCCGCCGCGCGTCGCTTGATCCTTTCTTTCTTTTTCATAAATTTTGACTCCTTTCCGTGCGCCGCATAACAGGGGGGCGCATCCTGTATACCGCAAGCGACCGACGGGACTCCGCCGGCCGCACAGCATCCAATTCAAATTCAGGCGCGAATATCGAGAAGCTTCTGCTTGAGCTCGCCCTCGAGACGGCCGAGCTCCTTTTCCGCCTCGCGGCGGCGCGTTCTGCCTTCCTCCTGAATCTTCACAACCTCGTCGAGCGTCGAGATCAGCGACTGATTCGTCTGGCGCAGCGTCTCCATATCGACGATGCCGCGCTCCGACTCGCGCGCTGTTTCGATGGTGCTCATCTTGAGCTTCTCCGCGTTCTTGCGCAGAAGCTGGTTCGTCATATCCGTAACCTCACGCTGGGCGCGCACCGCGTCTGCGGAATGCGCCACGCCGAGCGCCAGCACCATCTGGCTCTTCCACAGCGGGATCGTGTTGACGATGGTGGACTGGATCTTCTCCGCCATCAGGCGGTCGTTGTTCTGCACAAGGCGGATCTGCGGCGACATCTGCACCGAGACCATGCGGGTGAGCTCGAGGTCGTGCAGCTTCTTCTCAAAGCTGTCGCACTGCTGCGCAAAGTCGTTCGCCGCCTGCGCGTCCTCTGCGAGGCCGGAACGCTCCGCCTTCTTTTTGAGCTCGACGAGCGTCGTTGAACGCTCGCGCTGCAGGCGCTTCTTGCCCGCGATGATGTACATGGAAAGCTCCTTGTGGTAGGCGAGATTCGTCTCGTAGAGCTTATCGAGCATCACGATGTCCTTCATGAGCTGTACCTGATGGCCCTCCAGAGAGCTTGCGATCTTATTTACATTGACCTCGGCCTTGTCGTAGCGCGCCTTGAGGCCCTCGAGCTTGTTGGACTGCTTCTTGAAGAAGCCGAAAAAGCCCTTTTCCTCCTCCTCGCTCACGTCAAAGCCCTTGAGCTCGACGACCAGATTGGAAATCTCATCGCCCACCTCGCCGAGATCCTTCGTGCGGACGTTGGCAAGCGCCGTATCCGAGAAATTCGCGATTTTCTTCTGTGCGCCCGAGCCGTACTGCATGACGAGCGCGGAGCTCGTGATGTCGATCTTCTCCACAAAATCGTCGACCACCTTCTGCTCCTCAGGCGTCAGTACCGGTTCATCCGGAACCGGCGGCTCCGGCTTCTTTTCCTCCGGCTTCTCTTCGGTCACGCCGTCAAGCGTCAGGCTCGGGATCCCGGAGGGTACCTCCAGCTCCGGCTCCAGCGTCAGTTTCATTTCACTCATGATTTTCATCCTCCTTTATTTTGCCGCTTTCCGCGTGTTATTTTTCTGTGTCTCGTCCGCCGCGTCGGGATCGAGCGTCAGGGTCGGAATGCCGGTCGGCACCTCGACCTGCTGTGCAGCCTTGCCGCCCGCGGCGGTCGTTTTGACCTTCGGCATTTTGAGCGACTCATCATCCGAAAGACCCTCCTGCTTCAAAATCGATTCCATGACGCTGATGTCCGCCGCAATGTCCATGGCGTCGTCGCCGAACAGGCTGTCGAGCTGCTTTTCAAACGCGCCCGCGATCGTCTCCATCATGCCCTCGATCTCAAACATCGTTTTCTGGATATTCTCGCCCTTGACGCGCTGCCGGCTCAGCTTATCGTAGCTGGTGAGAAGCTTGAGCGTCGTCGGCAGGTAGTAATTCATAAACCGGCGGATCTGCGCCGCCTTATCCGGGTGCTCCGCAATATACGCGAAAATATCGGCCGAGGCGTTTTCCATGCGGCTGATGCGCTCGCTCATAACCGCATCGGGAATGCGGTCGTTCGCTTCGCGAAGCTGCTTTAAGTATTCCTGTCCCTCGTCGATGATCTTGTCGACCTCCGGATTGCCGGTGGACGACTTTTTCACCGGCTCCTCTTTCTTTTCCGGTTCCGCTTTTTTCGGCTCCTCCGCCGGAACATAATACTTCTTGCCCCGGAAGATCAGCCGTCCGAGGAAGAAGGCGCCCACGCCCACGGCGGCGAGCGCCGCGAGATCGACCCAGCGGTACATCGGCATATTCAGCGCGTACAGCGCGCACATAATGCCGACAAACCAGAATTTTGCGTTGGAGGGTCTGCGCTTTTCGACCATGCCCGGCTTTGCGGGCGGCGGCACGGGCTTGACCGACCGGTGCGCGTTCGGCGCGGGCTGCGACTGCGTATACGGGGTGCGCGGCGGCGTATAGGTGCGGTTCACAGGCGGCGTGTACGTATACCCGCTGTTCGGCGACGGATTCTGCCCTGCGTTTCCCGGCGCGCGATCCTTCGGGCTGCCAGTATTGCCGTTATTATAATATGAATAGTTGTAATGATCATTCTGCCCGTTCTGTGTTGGGGGGCGGTACGTCCGGTTCTGCTGCGTGTGCACGGCGATGTTCCGGCTCACCGCGTCGACCGCGCGGTTCAGCTCGCGCGCCGCCTCGTTGATGCCGCGGGCGACCTTATCGCTCGTCACGCCGGCCTGATTCAGCCCCTGCGCGACCTTGCCGCTCGCCTGATTGATGCCCTGCACCACTTTATCGCCGACCTGGTGAATCACCCGATACGTTTCGGACTGCTCAAAGTCCATATCCGGCGGCACCGTATTGCGGTTATTGGGGTTCTGATTCTGATTATCCGTTGCAAGCACCGCCCTTCCGCTCATTTTCCTGTGTTTTTTCTCTCTGTTTTTTCATAGATCTTCCCTTTTTCCGCCGCTGCCCTTTCCGCCTGAGACGGCGGCGCGGCTACACTGTCATTGTACTTTCTTTTAGGAATAGGTGTCAAGAACTTCCGCATGAATTTAAAGTTTTTTTCATGAATTCATCCCTTCGGGCGCGGACTCGAGCGCCACCGACTCGCCGCCGTCATACACGACGTAATAGCGCACCGTTTCCTCGCCCGCAATGCCGAGGACGTTGTACTTGACGTCGAGTGCAAGCTCCGGCACCGCTCCGAAAGCTTCGACGGAAGGCTCTGCCGCGAAGTGTGTATCCAAAAGACGGCACGGGGATTCCTCGCCCTGTGTGTCGTACAGTCCGAGTACAACGGAGACAAAGCCGAGAATCGCCGCGAGCAGCAGCGCGCCGATCGGCTCGAGCCAGTTTGCACCGAGCAGATACCCCATCAGACTGCGCCGCTCGCGGAGCATCACACGCTGGAGCGTGAAATGCAGGATCACCGGCACGAGCATACACAGCAGAAACGGCACGTTCTGCACGATGGCGGCCGGCAGCGCCGACAAAAACCGCGCGGTGCGATCCTCGCCGCGAAGCTCGAAATACGCGCCGAACAGCCTGAAATACAGGTACTGCCCCGCGATAATCCCCCAGCAAAGGAGCAGCCACACGCTCTGCAGGAAATAATTCAGCGGGTAAAACGGCGTGAGCCGGGACAGCGCAAGCGCGATGCAGCCCGCCGCCAGCGCAAACAGGACCTTATAAACGGTAAATCCTGTCTGCGCGAAAAACGCGAAAACGGCTTCGCCGTACAGCACGGACAGAAGCGGGAACAAAAGCGTCGTCACGGAAAGGCGCTTTGGGCGCTCCGTTTGTTCCTCCACGCGATACCGCGCCATGCACATCCCTCCAAAACCGATCAATTCAAAATATAGTATACTACACAACTGATAAATTTTCAATGTATGCCGGATGTATTTTGTACGGATGAAGCGCAGCGGCACGTGTATTTCGGAAAATTTGTGGCATAGTAGGTACATGAAACCGGCGTCAGCCGTAAAAAAGAGAAAGGATAGATTACAATATGATAAGAAAAATTCTGCCGGCTCTGCTCGCAGTCCTGCTGGTTTGCTCCTTCACGGGCTGCCGGGGAAAGACAACCACGAATTCCACCGTTTCCTCCACCGTCTCGCACGCCGCCTCCGGCACGCAGAGCGGCGCCGCTTCTCCCTCGCCGGGTACGGACGGCACACACAGCGGCGCTTCCAGCGCGCAGAACGGCACGAATAACGGCACTACAAATGGCACAGACGGCGCGGAAAACGGCGGCGTGACATCGGAAGCCGCCGCGACCGGCCTCGGCACATTCCGTGAGGCGCTGCGCGGTGTATACGGCGAGAAGTATTACCCGGATACCCAGCTCACCGAGGCGGAAATTCGCGAGGAGCTCGGCATGGACAACACGCTCTATGAGGAAATCTACGCCGAACGCTCCGCGCAGAACGCGCATCCCGATATGTTCGTCGCCGTGAAGGTCAAGGACGGCAAGACCGAGGAGGTCAAGCAGAAGCTCACCGCCTATAAGCAGCGCCTGCTGGAGAACAACAACTTCGCAGCGCATACGGAGAAGATCAACGCCGCCGAGATCTACGCCGAGGGCGATTACGTCTTTTTTGTTCTGCTCGGCGACGTGGAGGACAATGTAAGTTCCGAGGGCTTTGCCGAGGCGTTCGGCAAGGAGATCCAGCGCGGCATTGACGCCATCAAAAAGGCGATCGGCGCGATGTAACCGCCGCGAAAACCCGGTTTCGATCCCAATATGCGCCCTTGAAAAAGGCCCGTCCGTGTGATATAGTTATAAGCGTATATCACACCATACGGGTCTTTTTTTGTTTTGAGAGAGGAGTTATTTTGTGGAAGATCTGTTTCGTATGCCGCACCGCATCCGTGCGGCGATTTTTGACGTGGACGGCACGCTTTTGAACAGCATGCCGATGTGGAACCGCATCACATACGACTACGCGGATTTTAAGGGCGTGGACGCACCGCCGGGGCTGAGCAAAAAGCTCAACGAGCTGTGTCTCGAGCAGTGCGCGGCATATTACCGCGACGTGCTCGGCGTGGAGGGCACGATCGACACCATCGTTGCGGAAATTGTCGGTATGGCGCGGGAAAGATACCGCACCTCGGTGCCGGAGATTCCCGGCGCGGCGGAATTTCTGCACGCCCTGCACACGCGCGGCATCCATACGGCAGTCGCAACGGCGTCCGACCTCGATTCGCTCCGTCCGGCGTTCGCGCGGCTCAACATGGCATCGTACATCGACACGATGGAAAGCTGCACGACGATCGGCAAGAGCAAGGAATCGCCGGATATCTATCTCAAATGCGCTGCGGACTTCGATGCGCGCCCGGAGGAATGCGTCGTCTTTGAGGATGCGCTCTACGCGGTGCGCACCGCAAAAAAGGCGGGCTTTGCCGTCGTCGGCGTCTATGACCCCACCCAGACCGAAGCGGAACGCGCGGAGTTTACCGCACTGTGCGACCGCTGCATCGAAAACTATGGCGAACTGCTCAAAGAGCTTCTGCCTCCCGAGGATTGCTGACGCCCGTTTTCAGAATCATTTTTATTTTTCTTATTTCTTTCGGAGGAGAAATCATGTTCAAGAAATTCAAGCAGACCTTCATCGGCGACCGCACGTTTTACATAAACCTGATGCGGCTCGTGATCCCGATGATCATCCAGCAGGGCATCACAAGCTTTGTGAGCCTGCTCGACAACATCATGGTCGGCCGACTCGGCACGGAATCGATGTCCGCCGTCGCGATCGTCAACCAGCTCCAGTTTGTCCCGAGTCTGACGCTCTTCGGCGGTCTGGCCGGCGCCTCGATTTTCGGCGCGCAGTTCTTCGGCAAGGGCGACCACGACGGCGTGCGCTACGCCTTTCGCTTCAAGATGATTTTCGGCGCAGCGCTGACCACGCTTGCGCTCCTCATTCTGGGCTTTTTCGGCGACCCGCTGATCTCGCTGTTCCTCACGGAGAGCGAGGCGGGCGGCGACCTTGCGCTGACGCTTTCCGAGGCGCATAAGTACATGCTCGTCATGCTGGTTGGCCTTGTGCCGTTCTGCGTCTCGCAGTGCTATTCGAGCACGCTGCGCGAGACGGGCGAAACCGTTTCGCCGATGACCGCAAGTATCATCGCTATCCTGACCAACCTCGTCCTGAACTATGTGCTGATCTTCGGTCACTTCGGCGCGCCGCGGCTCGGCGTTGTCGGTGCCGCCATCGCGACGGTTGTCTCGCGCTTTGTCGAGGCGATCTACCTCGCCGTCCACACGCACCGCCGCCCGGAGACCTTTATCTTCATCCGGGGTGCGTACCGCAGCCTGTACATTCCCGGCACGATCGTGAAAAAGATCGTGGTGACCGGCACGCCGCTGATGTTCAACGAGATGCTCTGGAGCATGGGCAATATGCTGATCAACCAGAGCTATTCGACACGCGGTCTGACGGTTGTGGCGGCGTCCAATATTGCGGGTACGGTGTGGAACCTCTTCTGCGTCGTCATGTTCGCGATGGGCAACGCCGTCTCGATCATCATCGGGCAGCAGCTCGGCGCGGGTGAAATCGAGGAAGCAAAGCGCACGGACAACAAGCTCCTGTTCTTCACGGTCGTGCTGCACATCGGCGTCGGCCTGCTGATCATCCTCAGCTCGCCGTTTATCCCGCTGATCTACAACACCGAGCCCGCCGTGCGCGCGCTCACCACGAGAATGCTGATCGTCGCGGGCGCAATTCTGCCGGTGCAGGCGTTCGCGCACGTCACGTACTTTACGATCCGCTCGGGCGGCAAGACGTTCATCACATTCCTGTTTGACTGCGTGTTCACCTGCTGCGTCTCTCTGCCGATCGCGTTCTGCCTCTGCCGCTTCACCGCGATGCCGATCATCTGGGTGTATTTCTGCGTACAGTTCGCGGACATCTTCAAGGCCTTGATCGGCTTCTTCCTGCTGCGCTCGGGCATTTGGGCAAAAAATATTGTATCGGACGCAGAAACCAAACCGGAACCGGCTAAATAAAGGAGGACAGGATGGAACAGAATAAAATTGACCGCATCAATTTTCTCGCGCGCAAGGCGAAGGCCGAGGGCCTGACCGACGCGGAAAAGGCGGAGCAGCAGAAGCTGCGCGCCGAATACATCGCAGCATACCGGAAAAGCCTGCGCGCCCAGCTCGACAACATGGTGCTCGTGGACGAGGACGGCAACGAGCGCACGCTGAAAAAGAAGGACAAATAACCCAAAACTCATAAAGAAAGAAGCCTTTCAAAATGTTCTACAAATACGAACTGCACGTACACGACAAGCTCTGCAGCGCCTGCGCGCATAACACGCCGGAGGAAATGGTCGACGCCTACCGCCGCGCGGGCTACAGCGGCATGTGCTTTACGAACCACTTCCTGCGCGGCAACACGGCGGTGGACCGCAGTCTGCCGTGGGAGCAGAAAATGCGCGCTTACTGGGACGCGTACCAGCGCGCCGTAAAGCACGCCGAGGGAACGGATTTCTCGGTGTTTTTCGGCATCGAGCACAACTACGGCGATGGCAAGGAGGTGCTGACCTACGGCATCGACCTCGATTTCCTGCTCGCGCACCCGGATATCGAGTGGTACTCGCTCGACGATTACGCCGCTGCCGTGCACGCGGCGGGCGGCTTCCTCTCGCAGGCACACCCGTTCCGCGAGGCGCGGTACATCAATCCGGATGTGTTGCCGCGCCCCGAGTGTCTCGACGCCGTGGAGGGTTTCAACTGGTTCAACACCCCGGCGCAGAATGCGCGCGCTGTGCAGTTCGCCAAGGCGCACAATCTGTACCGCACGAGCGGCGGCGACGTGCACGAAAAGAATGTGGCCGCCATCGGACAGGCGGGCATGGCGTTCCCGTACAAAATCACATCCGGCAAAATGCTCGCCGAAGCGCTTTTCCGCCACGACGGGCGCTGCATTGTTAACGGAACAATTGAGTAATGGAAAACCGGGTGTATACCCGGTTTTCGTATGTTTTGGACAATTTTTGCAGGTGCACGGCAAAAAACTTCTTTCTGTGCATTCCTCGCGGGCATCTGTACATTTATGTCCGCGGGTCGTATAATAATACAAACGATTTGTTCCCCGGAAAGGATGACAACCGTCATGGAATCACTCAAAGAACTGTACAGAATCGGCAAGGGCCCCTCCAGCTCGCACACAATGGGTCCGGAGCGCGCGGCAAAACGCTTCAAGGAGAAAAACCTGCACGCGGACAGCTTTCTCGTCACGCTGTACGGCTCGCTCGCGAAGACCGGCCCCGGGCACCTGACCGACGTCATCCTCGAAAAGACCTTCGCGCCGCGCCCGGTGGAGATCCGCTTTGATCTCTCGGACAAGCCGCTCTCTCACCCGAACACGATGGAGCTTTCGGCCATGCAGAACGGCGAGGTCGTCGATTTCCAGCGCGTCATCAGTGTGGGCGGCGGCAAGATCCTGACGGAGGGCGAAGCCGCGCCCGACACGCCTGCCGACGTCTACCCGCTTTCGAGCTTTGCCGAGATCAAAGCGTACTGCACGGAGCACCGCATCCGCCTCTGGGAGTACGTCGCCGCGTGCGAGGGCGACAGTATCTGGCTGTACCTCGCCGAGGTCTGGAAGTGCATGAAAGACGCCATCCAGCGCGGTCTTGAGACCGAGGGCACGCTCAAGGGCGGTCTCGACGTACAGCGCAAGGCGAAGATGCTCTACCGCCAGAAGCACATCGATGAGAGCGCCGAGACGCGCGAAAACCGCCTCGTCTGCTCGTACGCCTACGCGGTCAGCGAGGAAAACGCCGCCGGCGGCACGATTGTCACCGCGCCCACCTGCGGCTCCTGCGGTGTGCTGCCCTCCGTACTGCGCTACATGCAGGAACGCCGCGGCTTCTCCGACACCGAAATTCTCCACGCGCTTGCGGCTGCGGGCGTCATCGGCAACCTCATCAAGACGAACGCCTCGATCAGCGGCGCGGAATGCGGCTGCCAGGCGGAGATCGGCAGCGCCTGCTCGATGGCGGCCGCCGCGCTCGCCGAGCTGCACGGCATGGAGCTCGACCAGATCGAGTACGCCGCCGAGGTTGCGATGGAGCACCACCTCGGCCTGACGTGCGACCCGGTACGCGGGCTGGTGCAGATCCCCTGCATCGAGCGCAACGCCGTCGCCGCGATGCGCGCCATCAACGCGCTGAGCCTCGCGAACTTCCTCACCTACACGCGCAAGATCTCGTTTGACGTCGTCGTGAACACGATGTACGAGACAGGGCGCGACCTGTTCTCGAAGTACCGCGAGACCGGAGAAGGCGGCCTTGCAAAATACTACACCGCAAAGGGCGAATAACTTTCTCAGCCGGAATGCCGCGCGCATCCCGGCTGTTTTTGCGTTGTTGTCCGTCAGAAAAATAAGCACCGCATCGTGAGTCTTTTTCACGGTACCCCGGATCCTCCGGCAGGGCATGGTAGTTTATCAGTAAAAGGATGAACGGGGTGAGCCTATGAAAAAATCGGCGGCAGTCGGGATGGTTCTGCTGGCTGTCCTGCTTGTGGTGCTCGTGCTGGCGGGCTATGCGGCACAGTCGGCACCCGAGGGTGAAGCGCTGTCCGGTGCGGCTTCGGAAAGCGCGGTGGTGCTTCTCTTCGAGCCTTGCGGGGACACTGAGCTGTTCGCCTATACGGATCTCGACGTCACGCACGTGCTCGCCGCCGACGGCTCTCGCGCCTGCACGGCAAAATACCCCGCGCGGTTCGCTTTCCTGCGCGGTGATGCGCTGACCATGCTCAGCCTGCAGCGCGACACGGTGTTCGTGCAGCGCGTTCAGACCACGACGCTCGAGCAGACCGCATTGTTCAGTCTCGACATTCCCGGGGACGATGTCCTGTTCGCAGAGACGGACGACTTTGGCCGTTTCTTCATGGTTCTGTACAGCGAGCCGACGGAGGTTCTCGTCTACGACGCGCTGGGCGGCTACACCGGCAGCCTGCTCTATGCCGAACCCGTCCGCGGCCTGCAGGTCATGGACAGCCGGCTTTTCGTGCTACTCCCATCCTGCGGCGAGCGCATCGCGCTGGATGCGGATTTTCCGCAGACCGGCACGGACACCTTTGCCTATTCTGCTGAAGCTCAGCCGTACCGGATGCTCAGCGCCGACACATATATCAACACGGAGGGACGCGTCTGCGCGCTTGACGGCACGGCGCTGCTCGATACGGGACTCAACACGCCCGCCGCCGGGCTGACCGTCCTGACGGACGACAGCGTATTCTGGGTGTCGGACAGCTCCACCGTAACCCGGGCCTCGCTGACAGGCAACGACGCCGCAGATTTCCCGGTGAACGGCATTTTGAAGGCGCTCACGGCGACAGCCGCCGTGACATACCGCGACGGTGCGTTTTATCGGACGCCTTACCGCGAATTTGCCGCAAGGCCCACGCCGACCCCCACGGCCAGCGCCTCGCCCACACCCTCCCCCGCGCCGGACAGCGGGCTGACCTTCCGCGACGGCTGTCTGTTTGCGCCCGAGGGCATGACATGCGCTGGGCTGCGCGATGTGCTCGCTCCGCGCGAAGCGCAAATCTATACGGAGAATATGGCTCCCGCTTCCGGCCGTCTCAAAACCGGCCTAACCGCCCTTGTGGACGGCACGCCGTATACCGTCGTCGTACCCGGCGACATAAACGGCTCCGGCACGGTCAACAGCGCTGATCTGCGCCTTCTGCAGCGGCACCTCGCGGACGACGAGCCGCTGGCCAGCGACGCCCTCTTTGCCGCCGACCTGAATGCGGACGGTGTGGCTGACGCTGCGGATCTCGTCCTGCTCTCCGCAAGGATCGGCGCATAAGCCTTGACACGGCGCGCCTCTTTGCGGTATAATACTTCTCGCTGGAGATTTCTGTGGGGGTCCCCTCCCATCGAGGCACAGCGCAGTTGGTAGCGCGCCACATTGGGAGAAGATGCCCAGGATAAAAACTGAATAACCGGGTGTAGCGCAGTTGGTAGCGCGCCTGCTTTGGGAGCAGGATGCCGCAGGTTCGAATCCTGTCACTCGGACCATGCGGAGTATCATTAAAGAATCTGAAAAGTTCTTTTGGTGATACTCCGCATTTTTTATGCTCAAAAAAGGGTAGCTTAATGCTACACCTTTTAATCAATGGTAATTACAGGCTCGATCAAACATGAATCCGCAGGTCGGAATAAAATGGCTGAAATTTTCGGGCTGGCATCACGCTACGACAGTACTTTGACTGCCACAAATTTTTTAAAAAAAGATAAGAATTATTACGCCATTCTGGACGATCACTGGACAAATCTTTGTGGAAAAATCGCCTGAGTTTTTGAAAACATTATGTGACTCTATCGGGCCGAAATCCGGAGATTTTCAAGGGAGGTATTTTATTCGCCTTATTCCTGGTTTATTGCCCCACAAATTTTACCTGCGACGCAGAAAAGCGCTTCCCCTAAGCCGGTAACGCACCGACTTGTGGACGGATTGGCTATACCCCGCATCATTTTCCGCGTTTTCGGACATCCTCATCGATACGCTTTTTCCAGTCAGCACTGAGCGGTCTGGATGCGCGCACGCTGCAAACGGCCTCGCTGATGACCTCATAGTTCAGCGCAGTGCCAGCCTCGTCGCACTTGTAGTTCACCGCGCGATCGGCGCCGATGCCGAAGCGCCTGGCCTCCGCGGCGGCATCGATGTTGGCGCCCAGGAACAGGAATTCCCAGCCGTACTTTTCCTTTTGCCACTCGATCATCTTGCGCACCTTTTCGTAGTCATAGCGCTTGCTGGCGTTCTCATAACCGTCGGTGGTGATGATGAACATCGTCTTCTCCGGCACATCCTGTCGCCGCGCGTACTTATGAATATTGCCGATATGGTGAATGGCGCCGCCCACCGCATCCAGCAAGGCCGTACAGCCCCGGGTGAAGTACTCTTTCTCGGTCATGCGGGGAACCCTGTCCAGCGGCAGGCGGTCATGGATGACCACGCTCTCGTTGTCGAACAGCACCGTGGAGACCAGCGCCTCGCCTGCTTCCTTCTTCTGCTTTTCGATCATGGCGTTGAACCCGCCGATGGTGTCTTTCTCCAGCCCGTTCATGGAACCGCTGCGATCCAGGATAAAAACCAATTCTGTCATAGTGAAAACCCTCCTTCGTTTGATTACGCTTTGAGTATAGCGGATCCGAAGGAGGGTTTGGTCGCATGTTGGGCGACATTTATTCGGTTTTCAAGCGGCTCTCCCACTCGGCCTCTTTGAAGCCCACGAGAACGAAACCGTCTCCGATGACAAGCGGACGCTTCACCAGCATCCCATCGGTGGAAAGCAGCTGCAGCATTTCCTCTTCGCTCATGGAAGGCAGCTTATTTTTCAGATCCATGGATTTATAGAGCAGGCCGCTGGTGTTGAAAAACTTTTTAAGCGGCAAACCGCTGGCCGTATACCACGCAGAGAGCTCCTCGAGTGTGGGGTTGTCCGTTTTGATGTTTCTGAACGCATAGGCGATTTGGTTTTCATCCAGCCACTTTTGCGCTTTCTGGCAGGTGGTACACTTGGGATAGCAAACAAAGGTCATCATTCCATCACGCTCCTAACAAACTCTGGTCGAAGGCGAACAGCGCCTCGTTGATCTCAAAAATATCGTACTTCTTCTGCTTGATAAAATACTCGATGATAACATCAAACTTACTGCTGTGGCTCAGTGCAAAACCGGCGCGGGCGATGAAGTCCTTTGTCTCCTCCAGGTCCAACTCCAGCGCAATGGCAAAGGCGATCGCTGTGGCCTTGGACGGCTTGTAATCCGGGTTGTTGCGGATCTTCGAGAACAGCTTGCGGTCAACATTGGCCTTCTTGTAGATCTCGGAATCCTTTTTCCCGGTGCGGTCGATGAGCTTCAGCAGGGTTTCGGAGAACCCGGCATCCAAGCCATTCAGAAGATCGTCCAGACAGCTGTCTGCCGCTCTCATGGCCATGGGCGCACAGGGCGCTGCGGGCTCCTTGCAGACCGGGCTCTCGTTCATTTCGAGACGGCGCATCGTATACAGCCGCTCTCGCCGGAAGTCGGTATGCTCGTCCACATAGTGGTCATCGATGTACTCGGCTATGTCAGTGAACAGTTTCCCGCCGATCTGATAGGCGGCACGGTCAAAAATGACAATGTAGACCGTCATATCGTTTTCCATCAGGAACGCACCGATGGTATCCACCGCCACGCGGAGCGCCTGATCCTTCGGATAACCAAAGACGCCGGAGGAGATCAGCGGGAAGGCAACGGTTTCACAGCCATACTTCTTTGCCAGAGCGAGACTCGTCCGGTAACAGGAGACCAGCTTTTCCCGCTCGCCGTGGTTCCCGCCCTGCCACACCGGGCCGACTGTATGGATCACGTATTTGCAGGGCAGGCGATATGCCTTCGTCAGCTTGGCGTCTCCGGTCTTGCAGCCACCCAGCGTCCTGCACTCGGCCAGCAGTTCCGGCCCCGCCGCACGGTGAATGCAGCCATCCACACCGCCACCGCCCAAAAGGGACTCCTTAGCGGCGTTGACGATGGCATCCACAGCCATTTTTGTGATGTCGTGTCTTACAATTTCAAGAGGCATACACTCACCCTTTATGTATCGTACGGTATATATTAAGCATGTTCCGTTTTCCGGCAATTCAGAAGCCGGAAGTTTTTGCATGGTGCCGCCTCAGTTCTTTGCAATCTTCTTTAAGGACAGGAGCAACAATATATACAGGGTTCCCAGTGCGATATGGCATTGATCGGCAACCAACCGCATATTCAGCGCTTTCATGCCTTTTTCCGCCACAATGCACCTGCACACCTGCATAATGGCTTCTCTCGATGTGATGACGGTGATCAAGCCGCGCACCTCCAAACTGAACATTGTTCATCATAGAGCAATTCCACATAATTGTCAAGAAGCGGCAGTATTCCCCGAACCTGCAAAACGCCGCGCAACTGCCGCCTAGCGGACGCCTTTGCGCGCCTTAACGATGAACGAGAGCGGGAACATCTGCGCCTGACGCATCTTGTCGGTCAGCCCTTCGGTCGCGGCGAGTGTCGCGCGGTCGGTCTGTTCCACAAGTTTTTCGAGGACAAAGCCCGCATCCGCCAGTGCGTTGAGATAATCGGAAAGTCGGTAATTGCGCAGGAGCATTTCGCCGTCATCGAGCTGCAGCCGCGTATCAGACTGGTCGAAATAGCTCTTTTGGACGACGAGCTTGCCGTCCTCCACCTGCACACAGCCGACGCGCCCGTACAGCGGGTGGTTCCAGCTGAAGATCAGCGTGCCGCCCGGCTTTAAATACGACGCAAGGCGCCGGAACGTGTGCGGCAGGTCGGTCGTCCAGCCGAGCCCGTAAATCGAATAGACGAAATCGAAATAGCCCGCTGGGATGCCGCATTCGTCCTCCATCGGCGAGCAGATGAGATGCGCCGTCACGCCGTTTGATGCGAGGTGGCGCTTGGCGTTTCGGAGCTGGCTTTCCGAGATGTCCAGCCCCCAAAGCTCGCCCGCGCCGTGCTGCGCCTGATACACGAGCGAATGGCCGCTGCCGCAGCAGATCTCGAGCATCCGCTTGCCCGTGACGTCGCCGAACAGATGCAGCTCGTCCTCCGTGACGCAGAGCACACCGTATTCGGGCAGGGCGGTCACGCCGAACCAGTTGTCCGCCGCGCCGTCCCAGTATTGGCGATTCGTTTCCCGCACTTCATAATCAATCATGAAAAATCCTCCTCAAATTTTCTGACCTCCGCCGGGCTGCGCAGCACGACGGTCTTGTCTGCATAGGGCGCAACGCGCTGCTTCACGCCGTCTGCACCGGTGTCAAAGACTTTTGCCCAGCGGAACATACACCGCACCATTTTGAGGCTCGGCGTGTAGCCGCACGGCTCAATCCCGAGCTTCTGCTTTATGTACCGCAGGAGGATGCGCCTGTACCGCACGCGGCGCGGCAGGTCGAGCACGACAATCCGATCCGCGCGGCGCAGCCCCTCCGCAAAGCACGCGCGCCCTGTGTCCTCTAAGATGCAGTCACCCTGAAGTGCTTCGGCAAAGAGCTTGTCCCGCTCTGTTTCCGACCGTTTCGTGTTGCCGAACGCCCCGGCCTTATCCGGCTTGTGCACAAAGGAATCGAGCGCATAGCAAGGGATGCCCGTTTTTGCTGACAGCCGCCGCGCGAGCGTCGATTTTCCGCTCGCAACCGAGCCGACAATATAAAGCTTCATGTTTACCGTTCCCCCCTGTTTTGAATAGCTCTATCGTACCACACCGCCGGACGCATTGCAATCGAACATGCAGGGCATTTTGGAATTGACAAACTACCCCGAATCGGGTATCTTGTGTGTAGCAAATAAAAACGAAAGACAAGTGGTCTTAATGATGCGCTGCAACTGTCCTTATGTTGTCTGCCCATACCACGGAAACTGCGACGCTTTCATGCGCCTCTATTTCTACGGGCTGCTCCATATTCCGGATACGCAGGTCACGCGCTTTGACATCCACGCCGCCGGGAAGATCATCGATCTGCTTTCCTGACCGCCACGCAGAAATACACATCAGCGGGCGCTGCCATGGGCGCACCGGGGTGCATGGCGTTGTATGCGGCGAAGAACTGGGCGGTAATGTCTGCGGGAGCGAGATGCTCGCAGACGCGAAACCCCAGAAGCGGGAGCGTTTTCTCCATTTCCTCCGCCGTATAGGTTCCGGCGCCGGCGGGGTAGTCCAGCACAACCGTGCTGCCGAGCGCAAGCAGCGCCCGAAGCTGCATAAGGCGCTGCCAGAACGCCTTGCGTGGACAGATCGCGGCAAGGCCGGGCAGCGCGCAGAATGTGCGGCGGCGGGGATCGAATCCGCTTTCCTGCAGGAACCGCCGCGCCCAGTCCGGCGCGCGCAGCTCCGCGCCCAGATACCGCGTGTTTTCCGGCTCCTGGATGCCCGCCCGACGCAGGCGCTCGCGCTTATCCCGCAGAAGCGACGGGCTTTCAAGCTCATAAAAGCACATGCGCCGCATGGGTTCCGTCTGCCGCAGCGGAATCGTGCCATACCCCGCGCCAAGAAAAAGCGCCTGCGCCGCACCGATTCTCGCCGCATTTTTGAGCGCGCGCATTAAAAACGCATCGCGCGCCGCGGGCAGCGGGACGAGATACCGATCCACAACGCGCAGCAGCGCCGCTTCCGGCGTACCGGAAAACGACGGCTCGAGCGTCTGGAGCAGCACTGTCACGGCGCTTCCAAGCTGCGCGAACTCCTCGTCCGTGAACAGCCTGCGTGCCGCCGCATCCTCGCAGACAGGCGCAAAATGGCGTTGCGCGTGATAGGCCAGCGCAAAGGCCTCAACCAGCGCGGCGCTCTGTGATTTTTTCATATTTCTTTCCCCTTTCCCGTTTTCGGTACTTATTTCAATACCATAAACGCACGGAAAGAACAAGTCTTGAATTTTTCCGCATTTTATGGTAATATAGGACTGCAAACAAAGAAAAAATGCATATGGAAAAGCCGCGAATCGTCCTTTTCGGATGATCGCGGCTTTTTGTATTTATGCGATGCCTTTTGCGAGGTCGGCGATACGGTTCCACAGAAGCGGGCCGACGATGCCGTTGACGTCGAAATTTTCGTGCTGCTGCACGGCGCGGACGGCGGCCTCCGTGCCGGGGCCAAACACGCCGTCCACCGTGACTTTCGGGATGAAGCTGTGCGTTTCGGCGGCGCGGTTCAGAAGATTCTGCAGATCCGTCACGTCGTCGCCCCTTGCCCCCTGAAGCAGATACCGCCCGGGATAAATCAGGCTGTTATCCGGCAGGACACTCTGCGGGACGTTCGCCCGCGTATCGCGGTAAACGGCCAGCAATTGATTGAGCGTCGGCTGATTCAGCACGCCGGTCGGCTCCAAACCATATTGCCGCTGGAACGCCATCAGCGTTTCCTTCGTCCGCTCATCAAACACGCCGTTGACCGGCGGTATCGGGATCTGGTCGTCAAAAAACGCGATGACCGCGAGAATATACTGCAGCTCGAGCACAAGGCCGTCGGTGTCGCCCTCTTTAAGCTCCGACGGGTAGAAGCGCTCCACCTCTTCGGGCGTGAGGCCCTCGGAATACAGCTCATTGAGCCGCTTGATGCCGTTGTAAATCGACTTGATCTTATACCACGTCGCCTTGCCGACGACGCCATCCACAGTCAGGTTGAAAATGCTCTGGAACTTGCGCACCGCGTCCTCGGTCGCCTTGTCGAAATACCCGTTGATATCCGGAATCCGCGGGATGGCGGGGTAATTGTCCGCGATGCGGTTCAACTGCCGCTTGATGATGCGCACGCTCTCCCTCACGTTGCCGAGGCGCAAAGGCACCCCCGGATATGACTGTGGGACGTTCGCGACGGGCGCGTTCATCACAATCTCGATATCATCGCCGTAATATTCGCGCAGAATCTCCTTCGGCGTCATGCCGCGCTTGGCGAGGTCGACGGTTCCCCACTGGGACAGTCCGTCGCAGGTCGAGGTCGTGCCGTTGCAGTACTGCGTGAAATACGGCTGAACGGTTCCGCGCTTGATGACATAGTTGTTGAAGATATCGTCGACGATCTGCGAGATGTTTTCAAACACATCGCGGTTCTGGATGAATTTCTGATCGAACTGCGTCGTGCTCGTGATGTCGAAATCGTACCCCTTGCTCCGGTAGTATTCGGTATACACGCGGTTCAGCGCGTAGGAAATCTGCGCCAGAATATTTGCGCGGATCGCGCTTTCCGGCCAGTTCGGATAAATCTCACTCGACGCGACGTTCTTGATATAGTCGACAAAGCGCACCCGGACGTTTTCCGCCGGTTGATCCGGCAGCCCGAGGTGCACGGTGATATATTCCGGTATGACCGGCGTATTCAGTAAAGCCATACTGCCCTCCCCCTGCGCGTCAGTTCGTGTGATCCGAAAGGAATTGCACCGGCTGGATCGACTTCACATCGGGAAAGATCGGCACCTGCTTGTAGATCTCGGTGCGGTAATCGGGGTGGCTCACGCGGATGTCGTACAGCGCGTACGGCATTTCGCCGGTCGGCGTCTGGGCGAGTGCGGCGTCCGGGGCAGGCAGCACGATGCCGTCGAGCACGCCGCTTTCATCGGTTGTGCCGGAGGCAAATCGCCGCGGGCCGTCGGTAAAATCGTGCGTGACGAGCACCGAAGCGCCCTTCACCGGAACCGTCTGCTGCCCGGCAAAGGCCTGTATGCGCAAAAAGCCGGTCTTCTGGTTGATCTGCCGGAACACATCACACGTGTTCTGCTCTGGCGGAAAAGTCTGCAGCGGGTCCCGTCCGGCGCCCGCCTCCGGCAGATTGACGACGGCGTCCGCGTCGTCCGGCAGCGTGACCGGCGTGCCGACCGCATTGCCCGGCTGCCCGCTGCGCGCGGCGAGCTGCATCATTTCCGCCTTGTGCCGCTCCACAGCGGCCTGAAATCTGGATGGATTCATACGCTCTCCTCCTTTTGTTTGTCTTTTTCATAATAAGCGGGAAGGTGGAAAAGCGTGACAACCCCTGCGAGCTCCAAAAAAATCCGCCGGTTTTTCTTCCCCGAAAAAATTTTCGAGAAATTTGGAATGTTCGATTGACAAATCTCGAACAATTGTTTATAATACAGCTTGTAAGAAACACATGTTCGCTTTGCGGACCGAAACGGAGGTTTTCACATGCTGTATATTCTTTTGGGGATTATCGTGCTCTGTGCGCTGCTGTGCCTTGCAGAGCTGATCGTACGCATCTGGGAAAAGGCGGAGCAGTCTGCACGCCGCGCCGCGCGCACACACGCTGCACGGCCTGTGCAGAAATCCATCTGCCTGAATCTGCCGGTCTGCCTGCCGGATCGCGATTCGATAAAGAACATATATTCCCTGTCCGACCAGTTTGCGGATCGCTTCCGGGAGGTCGTCCACTCTTGAGAGAGATCCTGACGGAGCACGGCAAGGCAGCCAAGACCTACCTCTCCGCCTACCGGCGCACCGAGCGGGGCATCGCGGTACGGCTGCGCGAGCTAGAGCGGCTCAGGACGCTCTCCGAGCAGGTGCGCAGTGCCGTAAAGCCCGGTATGCGTGCCGATTCGCTCGGCCGCATTCAGGCGCTGGAGGCCGAAGCGGCGGACGGCGTCAGTCGGCTGTGTGCGCTGCGGCAGGAGATCGAGCAGGCAATCGGAGAAGTGGAGGACGACACGCTCCGCGAGATTCTGGATCGGCATTACGTGCAGATGCAGACGCTCAACCAGATCGCCGTGGAGCTGCACTACACGCCCCGGCATGTGAGCCGCCTGCACAAACAGGCTCTGGAGCACGTCTGCGTGCGTCCGGGCCAACCTGTGTCCTTCTGATAAACTGGGGCGCTGCCCGCCCGCATATACACTGAGGTTGTTGCAAAGAAATTTGCACAGCCTCTTTTGTTTTCCTCCGCACGGGAAAACAGGCGGCGCGCCCCTCTTTATATCCGGCAATGCCGCAACATGAAAAAGCGAGAAAGGACGAAGCCAATGAAAAAAACGATTCTCAAATCCGCTCTGGCGGCGCTGGGCGCTTCCGCCGCAGCATACTGCGGCGCGCTGGCCGCACCGCTTCTGGTGCTGCTCGGCGTTATGCTCGTGGACTATGCGACCGGCATGGTCAAGGCGTATATCACGGCGCAGCTCAGCTCCAAAATCGGCCTGCGCGGCATTCTCAAGAAGCTGAGCTATATGGCGATGGTCGCCGTCGGCGCGGCGGTCGATTACCTGCTGACCTGCGCGCTGTCCGCCGCCGGTGTGGGCGTGGAGCTGAAGCTGTACTGCGGGCTGCTCGTCGCCGTGTGGCTGATTGTAAACGAGCTGATCTCGATTCTCGAGAACCTCGCCGCCATCGGCGTACCGGGCTTTCCGGCACTGAACCGCCTGCTGCGCAGACTGCGCACAGCGATCGAAACAGAGACCGAACCGACAGAAGGAGGAAAAACACATGACGCATGAAATCACACTGACCGGCTATCAGGCACAGCCGACAGCTATGGCACCGAGACGCTGCACATCACGGCGGACGACGCGTGGGCAGGGCTGACCATCACGGCGACCTTCGTACGCGATCTCGACCGCACGCGCGTGCTCGCAGACCAGGACGGCTATATCGCCGTGCCGCAGGAGGCGACGTCGCTCGACGGCGGCGGCTTTCTCGGCCGCATCGTGTTTGCGGGCGTTAAAAACGGCATGCAGCGCATTTCCACGGATCTGATGTACCGCATCACTCCGCATGCATCCGCCGAGGGCAGCGAAAGCGCGCCGACGCCCGCCGCATGGGAGCAGTTTATCGCGGCGGTCAAGGCCAAAATGGGCGGCACAGCCACGAAACCGGCCAAACCCGCCGCGCCGGCAGACACAAGCACCGCTGTGCAGTACACCGCGCAGGTCAACGCCCCGAGCGGTCTGAACGTCCGCAAGGGCCCCGGCTCCGCAAAAGGCTGGGGCCGCCTCAAGGCCGGCGGCTGGGTCGCGATCGATTGGGTGAAAAAAGCATAAGCAAAGCAAAAGCCGTGGGAGGCGCCAAAGCATCTCTCACGGCTTGGTTTGTTTGATTTTACCGCTTTCTGCTCCAGGTGTCCGGGCTGAGGAGGACGAGGAGCGGGAAGATTTCGAGGCGGCCGAGGAGCATGTCCGCGGCGAGGACAAGCTTGGAAAGGTCGCTGTAATGGCCGTAGTTGCCGGTCGCGCCAACGAGCTCGAAGCCCGGGCCAATGTTGTTGAAGCAGGCGGTGACGGCGGAGATATTCGTGCCGATGGAGTAGCCGTCGAGCGAGATCACGATGAAGCTCAGGAGCAGGATCACGCAGTAAACCGCGAGGTAGGCGTTGACATTGTTCGAGGTTTCCTCGTCGACAACGCGGCCGTCCATGCGGACGATCTGCACACGGCGCGGATGCAGCGCCTTGCGGATGGTGCGGCGGATGCTCTTGAGCAGCAGAAGCACACGCGATACCTTGAGGCCGCCGCCCGTGCTGCCCGCACACGCGCCGACGAACATCAGCGCGAAGAGGATCGACTTGGAAAAGGCCGGCCACTGCTCAAAATCGACGGTGGCAAAGCCGGTGGTCGTCATGATGCTGCTCACCTGAAATGCCGCGTGGTGGAACGCTTCATACACGCTCTTATACATGCCGCTGATGTTGAGCGTGATCAGCAGGATAGAGCCGCCCGCAATGCCGATATACAGGCGAAGCTCCTCGCTTTTCAGGATGCTTTTAAACTGGCGGAGCAAAAGAAGGTAATAAAGGCTGAAGTTCACGCCGAACAGGAGCATAAAGACCGTGACGACGCTCTGCAGATAAAGACTGTATTCGCCCATGCTGCTGTTGCGGATCGCAAATCCGCCGGTACCGGCGGTGCCGAAGGCGATACAGAAGCTGTCAAAGACCGGCATACCGCCGAGCAAAAGGAACACGATGCACAGTGCAGTGAGCAAAATATACAGCCCGTATAAAATCATGGCCGTCTGCCGCAGATGCGGCGTCAGCTTGCCGACGCTCGGGCCGGGGCTTTCCGCGCGCATCAGATGGATGCCCGAGCCGGCCGTCTTGCGCGCCTCCGGCACAACCGCGAGCAGAAACACGAGCATGCCCATGCCGCCGAGCCAATGGCTGAAGCTGCGCCAATACAGGTTGCAGCGGGAAAGCGCTTCCACGTTGCTGAGAATGGACGCGCCGGTGGTGGTAAAGCCCGAGACGATCTCAAACAGCGCGTCGATATAGCGCGGGATCTCGCCGGAAAAATAAAAGGGCAGCGCGCCGAAGAGAGACATGACGATCCACGAGATGCCTGTAGCGGCAAAGCCCTCCTGCGCATAAAAGGTGCGGTCCCTGCTGCGGCTGAAAAAGAGCAAAAGCGCGCTGAACGCCGCCATCAGGGCAATGGTTCCCGCATACGAGAGCGCATTGGCGTCCTCCCCGTCGAGGACGGCGATCAGCATCGGCACAAGCATAAACATGCCCGTCAGCAGAACCGTCAGGCCGGTAATCCGGCCAAGCAGCTTAACATTCATAGATCAGAACCGTCCTAAGCAAAGATGTCGTTGAACTGCAGGATGGGCGCCTCACGGTTCGTGACAACGATGACCGTGTCTCCCATCTGGAAGCAGGAATTGCCGTCCGGGATGGTGGTGCTGCCCTGATGCGTGATGCAGGAGATGAGCACGTTTCGCTTCAGATGCAGATTGCGCAGCGGCTCGCCGATATAGCGCGAGTGCTTGTTGATGACGAATTCCAGCGCCTCCGCGCGGCCGTCCGCAATGCGGTGCAGCGTGACGGCCGCACCGGTCTGGTGCTGCATGGCGCGCACGTACTGCACGACGTTCGCGCTGCAAAGCTCCTTCGGGCTGACCACGCTTCCGACCGGCAGGCTTTCGAGCATCCCGGTAAACTCCATGCGGTTGACCTTCGTGATGATGTGCGGCACGCCCTGCATGCTGCCGAACATCGAGGTGATGACATTCTGTTCATCGAGGCCGGTCAGCGTGACAAGCGCATCGGTCTCCGCTATGCCCTCGCTCTCCAGCACGCTCTGGGAGGATCCGTCGCCCTCAATGATGGACGCTTCGGGCAGCATATGCGCGAGCTCCAGACACCGGTCTGCGTTCTGCTCGATGATTTTGACGCGCACGCCTGCGGCGATCAGACTCTGCGCGAGGTAATAGCTGACACGCCCGCCGCCGATGAGCATGGCGTGGCGGATCTTCCTGCGCGTGACGCCGAGACGCTTCATCAAGTCGGACAGCACCGCGACCGGCGCTGTGACGTAGATATGGTCGCCGCGGTACAGCATGGTGTCGCCGGTGGGAATGAACGCCTTGCCGTCGCGCACGACGGCGCAGACGAGCACCTTGCAGCCGAGCACGTGCAGCAGGTGGTTCAGAATGACATTTTCCAACAGGCTGTGCTCCGTAATCCGCAGTTCCACAATCTCGACGCGCCCCTTGGCAAAAGTCTCACGTTTCAAAAAGCCGGGCAGCTGGAGCAGACGGAAGATTTCCTTCGCCGCCTCGCGTTCCGGGTTAATCATCAGCGAAAGGCCGAATTCTTCGCGCATCATATAGAGCTGCTCGATGTATTCCGGGCTGCGCACCCGGGCAATCGTATGCAGCGAGGGGTTCAGTCTGCGGGCCGTCAGGCAGCAAAGCAGGTTGATCTCGTCCGCGCTGGTCGCGGCAATCAGCACATCCGCCTGCTGCACATTGGCCTCCTTGAGCGTTTCCATGCTCGCGCAGTTTCCCGCAATGGAAATCACATCGAACTGCTGCATGTCGCGCTCTATAATCTCCCGATTTGAATCAATAGTCACGAGATCGTGCCCCTCCTGCGAAAGCAGCCGCGTCAGGGCAAGGCCGACTTTTCCGTCGCCGGCAATAATGATCTTCATTCTCTTTCCCTTTCCCACTCCGAAATCAAAACAAAACTGCCATTTGCCGCACGCTTCGCCCGACTCTGGCAGTATTCACGGATAGTATACACCAACCGACGTGCGCTGTACAGAGCTATCCCCGCTTTTTCTTTGGGAAAATTTATATTTCCACGGGCCAAGGGCGTCATGCCCCCTCATACAAAATGGAACGCCGGATGTAAATTCCGGCGTTCCACGAATTACAGAATCTGTTCCAGCTGGGGCCGCTCGTTGTCCGGCCCCCGAAACATGGCAAACTTTTCCCCGCGCGGGTACAGATCCGGATCCAAAAGGATATCCGTCTCAAACGAAACTCCGCGGGCCTCCAGCTCCGCCTTGCCCTTTTCTACATCGTCCACAAGGATGGAAAGGTGGTTGAGCGCGCCGTCCGGCAGCTTGCCCTCGCCTTCCATCAGCTCCACCACACAGCCGTTTTTTCCCATGACCAGCATGTGATAATCCGTATGGACATATTCCCAGACCACTTCAAAACCGAGCAGCTCGCCGTAAAACCGGCGGGAGCGTTCCAGATCCTGCACCTGAACGCCCACATGCCCAAAGCCAAGCACCTTACAGGTTTCCATTCTCTTCCTCCCACGCTCTGTTATTTTTTCGGCACGCCGCTTCGTCTTCACGGCAGCGCCTTTTCCTGTGCGCTTTACCCGCGCTTCCAGTAGCTGGAGCCGTCCGCCGCGCGGTCGAGATAGCCGTATTCCACGAGGTACCGGCGCATCGTCGCGAAGTCGTCCCAGATCGCCTTTAGAATTTCGTTGACCTCGCTCTCCGTGTAGGTGCGGCCGCTCTCAAACTGCGCCGCGACCTGCCGCAAAATCACGATTTTCTTCTTCTCTTTTTTCGAGAATACCTTGAGCCGCAGCGGCTCGAGGCTGTAAAACACATTCTCGAGGATTTTCTGATTTTCTTCCTCGGTGATCACATACCGTTCATCCACCATTTTCGCCCCCTCATGCGGCGCAAGGAGCGTTTCCTGCGCCGTTCTGTTTTGTTTTCCTTCCTCGGCGAGCGTCCAGACTGCGAGAAAAAGCTTCGCCGCCTTTGCGCGCTCGCGGAACACGAACCGCTGGTGCCGCACCGTAGACGGCGTGACGCCGAGCTGCTTTGCGATCTCCGCGTCGCGCAGACCGGACGCGAACAGCCGGAGCAGCGTCTGCTGGTTCTCCGTCAGCGAAAGCGCTTTCTCACCGGCTTGCATGAGCTGCTCGAGCTTATCCCCGTGCGTCGCGACGTGCAATTCGGCGGCGCGGCGCGCGTCAAAAAAGCGCCCGCCGATGGGGAACACCTCCCCCGCCTCAAACACTCTGCCGCAGTACACGCAGGTAAACGTGCCGTTTTCCTCCGAAAGCCCGCTGCAAAGCGACGCTGCCGAAAGCTTTTCCGTATCGATCATCCTTGCGCCCTCCTTTCTCAATTTGATAAACAAATCATATCATCGTTTACTGTATTTGTCAACATATTTATTTAAGACAAAAATAAATCCCCGTGCAGCCGGGGATTTTGTCTTAAAGCTTCTGGCACGCCGGGCAATAATAGACCGAACCGCCAAGGTAGGCTTCCTTTGTAATCGTGCCGCCGCAGACCGGACAACCATGCGCCAACGTGTTTTTGGACATTTTTGTGTCATAGCCGCCTACGCGGCCAAAGAGGTCCTTTTCGGTGTCGCGCCCGCCCTGCGCGGTCATTTCGCCGAGAACGGAAACCACCGTCGAAAGCAGGCGCTCGCGCTCCGCTTCGGTCAGGTCCCGGAGTTTGCGCTTCGGATGGATGCGCGCCGCAAACAGGATGTCCTGCAAAACGCCGTTGCCAAGACCGGGAAAGCGCTGCTCCGTCGCGAGAAACGCCTTTGCGCTGAGCGTACCCGGGCTTTCGGCAAACACCTTTCGGAAGTGCGGCGCAAAGTCCGCGGAAAGCGGAGACACCGCCGCGTCCCCTTGCTCCGCCGGACGCACAAAGCCGTTTTCCGCCACAAAGCCGCCCCCTTTCGTACAGCTTAACACCGCCCAAAGGGAATGTCAAGCGGGGCGGAGCGCATATACTGGTGGGAAAGGAGCCTGATCGCTATGCCGTTTGAAAACACCCCGCTGCCCTACGCGTTCGACGCGCTGGAGCCGTTCATCGATGCGCGGACGATGGAGCTGCACCACGACCGCCATTTACAGACCTACATCAACAATCTAAACGACGCGCTGACCGATTTCCCCGCGCTGCAGAACTGCACCGCCGCGCAGCTCGCCGTGATGAACACGCACACGGTATGGCGCTCAAACCTCGCGATCACGCGGAATGCGGGCGGTGTTTTCAACCACCGCTTTTACTTTGCGGGCATGACGCCGGACGGCGCGAGGCGCATCCCGTGCGGCGCGCTCGAGAGTGCGATTCTGCGGCGCTTCGGCACACAGGCGGCGTTTGAAAGCGCCTTTTCCGCCGCGGCGCTCTCTGTGTTCGGCTCGGGCTACGCGTGGCTCGCGAGCGACCGCAGCGGGCGGCTGCTGATCGTGACAACCGCGAATCAGGATACGCCGATGGCGCGCGGCCTGCGCCCGCTGATCTGCTGCGACGTGTGGGAGCACGCGTACTACCTAAAGCACCAGAACCGCCGCGCGGACTATCTCTCCGACTGGCTCCGCGTGGTGGACTGGACGCGCGCCGACGCGATTTTCACCGGGGCGGCTCCGCTCTGCGCGGTGTGATCCCGTGCATCGCCGGGTTTTCGAGCGGCGCGCCATCCGCTGAGAAGCGCGAGCCGTGGCAGGCGCAGTCCCAGCTGTGCTCGCTCTTGTTCCAAATCAGCGCACAGCCGAGGTGCGCACAGCGCGGCGCGGTGGGCAGGAGCAGATGCCCCGCCGTCTCGAGCAGATTCAGGAAAAGCTGCGGGTGCAGCATGCTCCGCTGCGGCGTGAAGACCGGGTCCTCCGGCACATCGTGCAGCACCTGCGCCGTGAGAAGCTCCGCCGCGAGCATAGAGGTCGTCATGCCCCATTCGTTGAATCCGGTCGCGACGAACAGATCGGGCGTCCACCGGCTGTACCGCCCGATGTACGGTACGCCGTCGAGCGGGGTGCAGTCCTGCGCCGCCCAGACAAAGCGCGCCTTGGCTTCGGGAAAAAGGCGCTGCGCCGAGCGCGCGCACGGTCTGCGCCTCGCGCCAGAGCGCTTCGGGGCTTTGCTCCCCCGGTGTGCCGCAGGTGTACATATAGGACGGTTTCGTCTCAAAATCGCAGGGAAATTCTTGTGCGAGTTCGGAAAACTGCTCCACCGCGCGCAGATTCGCGAGCAGATACCGCCGTGCCGTCGCCTCGCCCCGTTTTCGTACAAGGTCACTGTACAGCGTGTCGTGCTGGACGGTGAGCACCGCCGTCGTGCCGCGCGTCGTGCCGTTTCCGGGCATATCGCCCTCGACGAGCACGCAGTCCGCGCCCGCCTGCGTCAGCCGGTACGCGCAAAGCACCCCCGCCATCCCGCCGCCGATGACGAGCACGCCCGTCTCCAGATCGCCGGGCAGCGCCGGGTAATCCGGTGTTTTTTCGTTTTCCCAAAGGTATCGCATTCTATCGTCTCCTTCCGGCAATAGTATGCGCAGAAAAAGATAAATCCCCCGTATGCCGCGAGCACACGGAGGATCATATTTATGCACATATTTCAAGCTTGCTGAAAGAAAAACCGGAATTTATGCTCCCAAAGTTTCTGCAAGTACCGCCCGATACACGGTCGGTTCTTAAAATGCAGGCTAAATCCGGCTCAGTTGCCCTCCTCGCGCAGCGCTTTTTCCTGTTCTGCCTGAATGTCCGCGAAGTGCGAAAGCAGCGGGCTCTCGTCGCTGCCGCCCTTTTTCAGGCGGCGATTGACGTAATTCTTCGTGATCGCCATGACCGTACCGGAAAGCGTGATCACACCGATCAGGTTCGGGATCGCCATCAGGCCGTTGAACGTATCGGAAAGGTCGATGACGAGGTCGGCGCTCAGCGTGGCGCCCGCGAGGATCACCGCGATGAAAACGACTTTATAGATCACCGTGGACTTTGTGCCGAACAGGAACTCCCACGCCTTCGTGCCGTAATAGCTCCAGCCGAGCACCGTGGAGAACGCGAACAGCGTAACCGCAATCGCAATGAAGATGCCGCCCACGACGCCGAAGCTGTTCGAGAACGCCTCGGCGGCGAGACCGAGCTTCGTCGCGCCGCTGAAGGACTGGCCGGTCTGCAGATCGACCACGCCGCTTGTGAGAATGACAAGCGCCGTCAGCGTGCAGACGATGATCGTATCGAAGAACACCTCAAAGATGCCCCAAAGGCCCTGCGTGACCGGCTCCTTGACGTTCGATGCGGAGTGCACCATGACGGACGAGCCGAGGCCGGCCTCGTTCGAGAACACGCCGCGCTTGAAGCCCCAGGTGATTGCCTGCATGATGAGCGCGCCGCCGACGCCGCCGGAGACCGCCTTGAAGCTGAACGCGTTGGTGAAGATCGAGGCGAACGCCGGACCGACCAGCTTGAAGTTCATGCCCACGATGATTACCGCGCCGATGATGTAGAAAACAGCCATGAACGGAACGAGCCGCTCATTCGCACGCGCGATGCGCTGGATGCCGCCGAGGATGACAAGCGCGGCGGCGACCATGATGACAGCGCCGATGATGACGGCGTCCCATGTGGGATTGCCCGTGAAGGAGACGATGCTCTGCACGCTCTCACGGATCGACGTGACCTGACCCATGTTGCCGATGCCGAACGACGCGACCACCGCGAAGATGGAGAACAGCACAGCCAGAACCTTGCCGATCCATTTGCAGTGCTTCTTCGCGCCGAGACCGTCGCGCAGATAATACATCGCGCCGCCGCACCACTCGCCCTTTTCATTGCGGCGGCGGAAGAAGATGCCGAGCACGTTTTCCGAATAGTTCGTCATCATGCCGACAATCGCGGCGATCCACATCCAGAACACTGCGCCCGGGCCGCCCATCGTGATGGCGTACGCGATACCGGCGATGTTGCCGGTGCCGATCGTCGCGGAGAGCGCCGTGCAGAGCGCCTGAAACTGTGAGATCGAATTTTGGTCCTTGCTTTTTAAGATGTCCTTTTTGCGGAACAGCCCGCCGACCGTTTCGCGAATCATGTGTCCGAAGTGCGTGAACTGGAAGCCCTTCGTCAGAGTCGTCATCAGCACGCCGGTGCCGATCAGCAGAATGAGCGCGGGAACGCCCCATACCACGCTGTTGACCATGCCGTTGATTTTTTCGATCCATTCGATGAACCCATTCATTTGCATTACCCCTTTGCGAAAAATAAAAAGGAGAACATACCGTGCGGTACATTCTCCAAACTGAATCGAAAAGGCGCGAACCTTGCGGTTCGCTTTCCGTCTCCGTCCTTTTGCCTGAGAGATTCGACCCTGCGGGTCTTTGCACCTTCGGCACCGCAGCATGCGGCTTCTCCGGAGCGCTATCCGCGTACAGTCCCGGCGGAAACCCGCCACCTGAGAGTGTTGCTCCTTCGGCGACCCAGTGGTCTTTTCCTGCGCGCTTCGCATAGCACAAGATGAATTATTTTTTAATGTTACAGGAATTTATGAATTTTGTCAAGACAAATCTTGCAAAAAGGAAGGGGACTTGCTATAATATTATGCAGAAAATTCATTTTGAACACCGCCGCCTGCCACCGGGTAGGCGGAACGCGTGCCCACAGAAAGCCGTTAGGTCTCAGAAGGCTTTCTGCGGGCTCCTTTTTTTGACAGGAGGATTTTCATGCGCACCTATTTTCGCTTCACCGCCCTGAGCGTGCTCGGGATGCTGGGGCTTTCCGTCTACATTCTGGCGGACACCTTTTTCATCGCCAATTTCATCGGCCCGGACGGTCTCGCCGCGCTGAACCTCGCGCTGCCGGTTTACGGCGTGATCAACGGCACGGGGCTGCTCATCGGCGTGGGCGGCGCGACGCGGTACATGATCTGCCGGACGCGGCGCGGGGAAAACGCAAACGCGCCGTTTGCGGCAAGTCTGTTTCTCGCCGCTGTCACCGCCGCCGTGTTCCTCACGGTCGGGCTGTTCTTCGCCGCGCCGCTCGCGCGGCTGCTCGGCGCGTCTGGCTCCGTACTGGAGCCGACGACCGTTTACCTGCGGGTCTGCTGTCTGTTCTCGCCGTTTTTTATTCTGAACAACATCCTCGTCGCGTTCACGCGCAACGACGGCGCGCCCGGGCGCGCGATGACCGCGATGCTGGTCGGCTCTCTCGCGAACATCGTGATGGACTGGTACCTTGTCTGCGTCGCGGGCTTCGGAATGCTCGGCGCAGTACTCGCCACCGGGATGGCGCCGCTCTTCGGCATCGTGCTCTGCCTGTGCCGATGCCGGAGCTACCGCCTGCGTCGCTGCCGGTTCATGGCGGAACTGCCGCAGATTTTCGCTGCCGGCTTCTCGTCGTTCGTCGGCGAGCTGTCCTCCACGGTCGTGATTCTCGTCTTCAACTACCTGCTGCTCGGGCTTTCCGGCAGCACGGGCGTCGCGGCGTACGGCATCATCGCGAACGTCGCGCTCGTCGCCACCGCCATGCTGACCGGCGCGGCGCAGGGCGCGCAGCCGCTTTTCAGCCGCGCTTTCGCCGAAAACGACCGCGCGCAGCTTGTCCGCCTGACGCGCTGGAGTGCGTGCACGGCGCTGCTGCTCGGCGCGCTGTTTGCGCTCGGCGCGTTCCTGTTCCCCGGAGCCGTCGTCGCCGTATTCAGCCGCGGGGATCAGGCGCTGACCGCGCTCGCCGTACCCGGGCTGACACTCTTCTTTACGAACTACCTGTTCTCCGGCGTCAATTTGCAGCTCGCCGCGCGATTTGCTGCGGCGGGGCAGCCGAAGCGGGCGGCACTGCTCTCGCTGCTGCGGGGCGTTTTGCTCGTCGTGCCGTGCGCCCTGCTCGGCGCGGCGCTTTTCGGCGTCACCGGTCTCTGGCTCGCCGTCCCCGCCGCCGAACTGCTCACGCTCCTGTGCGCCGCCGGACTCACGCGGCGTAAAACTGCATAAACGCAAAACCGGTCTGTCCCTGCGGACAGACCGGTTTCTGTTTGCTTTGATTCGCGTTCGATCAATAGCCGACGGTGAGGGTAAACTCAAACTTGTCGCCGTCTGCCACCGGGGTGGAATCCACACCGGTCATGACCGTCTCGCCGCCCTTTGTGAGGCACCACCATTCCTCATTGGCGCTGTCGGCCTCAATGCCGTCCACCTTCGTGACGAACAGGCCGTACTCGCTCTCGCTGCCCTCGATGAGGCCCGCGCTGAGCAGCGCCGCGCCGAGCATTTCCTCATCGGTGGAAAGCTCGTGGACGGTTTCCTTGCCCTCAGCGTCGACAACCGTGAGGGTGTACGACTTCGCGCCTGCAGCTTCGTTCTTCGGCGCTGCATTGGAGCAGCCGACGAACAGACAGAGCACGGCGAGGACGATCGCCGCGATCACAAGCGGCTTTCTGAACTTCTTGCTTGTTGTTGCGTTTGGCATAATACATACCCGCTTTCTTCAAATTTGGGCAGAGATCACGCGCGAAGAAAGCCTGAACCATCCGCCCGTGCGCTTTGGCCCGGAAACGGACGCCCAGAGGGTTTGCCCCTGTCGCCGGCGCTCGCGGCTGTGCATGATCTTCTCAGGTAAGTCTTCCGGCTCCGGAGTTTCCGCCGCGCGCCGCCTTCCCGCTTGCGCAGTGGCCTTTGACGCGCGCCTCCCCCGTTACGGCGGCGTGCCCGCCGGGGCTTTGCACCCCGTTCCTTGTTCGGCTGTGCCCGTAGCACAGACACCCGAGATCCCGTCGACCATCATACGTCAAAAAACACGGTTTGTCAATCCAATCGCGCGATAATTGCCTTGGTTTTTATGCCCTGCGCCGTGAACATTACCTCGTGCTCGGATTCGATGTTGTCCGGCGCGTTTTCGCTGTGCAGATCGTCGGTTTTGCAGAGGATCGTGAAGCCCGCCTCCTGGAGATACCGCTGCGTCGCGAGATACAGATCCATATTGTCGGTCTTGAACCACAGCTCGCCGCCGGGCGCGAGAATCTTCTTGTACGTCTCGAGCTGGCGCGTGTGCGTCAGGCGGCGCTTGTGGTCGCCCGCCTTCTGCCACGGGTTGCAGAAATTCACGTAGATGCGCGCGGCTTTTTCGTTGGGGGCAAAGAGCGCGTCGAGCTTTTCGATGTTGAACGCGAGCAGCGCGACGTTTTCGACCGGCTCCTCGCCGAATTCGGCTTCGATGTTGCGCTTCGCGACGCCCAGAATGTCCTGACTGATGTCGACGCCGATGAAGTTTACAGCCGGCTCGCGGTGCGCGAGCTTCGCGAGAAACGTGCACTTGCCGCAGCCGAGGTCGAGGTGCAGCGGCTGCTCCTTCTCAAAATAAGTCTTCCAAGTTCCGGCGGCCTTTTCCGGCTCGCCGATATAAAACGGGCAGGCGGCAAGCTCCGGCCGCGCCCACTTTTTCTTGCGGATTCTCAAAGCAGATCCCCTTTTCTTTCCATAATGTCAATCATTGCCCGGATATTGTACCGCAGTTTCGCGCCGTATGCAAGGGCTTTGTGAAAATCCAAAAAACGGACTTGACAGGTACAGTCTATTCATATAGAATATAGTTGAAGAGTGATTCTATCCAAATAGACTGTAAAGGTGGTTTTTCCGATGAAGCTGTTCAACGGCGAATTGAATGTTATGGATGTGCTGTGGGACCGCGGCGACTGCTCCGCAAAGGAGATCGCCGAGGTACTCGGCGAGACGATCGGCTGGAGCAAGACGACGACATACACGGTGATTCAGAAATGCGTGCAGAAGAGCGCGGTCGAGCGCCGCGACCCCGGCTATATCTGCCACGCGCTCGTGACGCGCGAGGAAATCGGGAACGAACAGACCGACGAGGTCATCGACCGGCTGTACGGCGGCGCGCCCGATCTGCTGGTGGCGTCGCTCATTGGGCGAAAGAAGCTCTCGAAAGAGGAGATTGACCGCCTGCGCAGCGTCATTGAGACGTACGAGGGAAAATGATGAATACGCTGATTTTCATGACCGTTTCGGCTTCGCTGCTGCTTTTGGCGGCGTTTGCACTCCGGGCTCTCTTTGGGCGGGTTCTGCCGCGCCGGGCGTTTATGGCGCTCTGGTGCGCGGCAAGCGTGCGCCTGCTCGTTCCGCTGGAGATCGCGCTGCCGGTCAGCGTGTTTGCGCTGTTTGCACAGAGAACGCCGGCGGCGCAAACGGTGCAGATTCCCAGCGTCCCAGTTACGACAATCGCACCCATCGCGACGCCAGCTCCATCCTCCGCCGCACCGGTCACGACGGCGGCACCCGTAGTCGTTCCCGCTGCGGAGCCGCTGCAGTTTACCGACGTGCTCCCGTGGATCTGGGTGGCGGGCGCGGTGCTGATGGCTTCGGCGCTGCTCTTTGTGCACCTGCGCGAGCAGTACCGCTGCCGCTTCATGATGCGGGATTTCGAGGCGGAGGCGCTCGTGCCGCACCGCGTGCGCGTGTACCGCTGTGCGGCGGTTTCCGCACCGTACGTCACGGGGCTTCTCCGCCCGCAGATTCTGCTGCCCGCTGAATTTGACAAGGCGGATTTACAGCCGGTTTTGGCCCACGAGCTCGCGCACATCCGCGGGCTGGACATCCTCAAGAAAATGCTTTTCGCCGCGGCGCTCTGTGTCAACTGGTTCAACCCGCTCGTGTGGGTGATGGTGCGGCTCGCGGGACGCGACCTCGAGCTGCTCTGCGACGAGCGCGCGCTCCGGGAGCAAGACGCCCCCGCCCGCGCCGCCTATGCCCATGCGCTGCTCAACGCGGAGGAGCGCCGCAGCGTGTTCACCCTTGGCTTTAAAAGCGATACGGAGGTACGCATTATGAACGTATTGAAAGGCAAAAAACACAACCGCCTGACCGCGCTCCTTTCCGTCCTGCTCGTCCTTCTGACGGTCGCCGCCTGCACCTCCACGCCGATGGCGCAGGAGACAACGCCCGAACCCCACAGCGACGCCACGATCGGCGGCGCGGATGCGCCGGAGACGGAGAATCTGTCGGTTACAGGCGATGACCCGATTGTGGCATTATTCACCGAAAACGACAAGTTCCAGCTCGGCGATTACAAGTGGGGACTCAGTCAGGATGAAGTGATGGAAATTTCACAAAGAAAGCTGGTTTTCCGATTTGAAAACCCTGACACCGATCTTTGGTGCGGTTCGCTGCCCGCGGAGCTCTTCGGTTATTCCGGCACGCTGGAATTCTCCTTCCGGCAGGACAGCCTGTTCCAGATCGACTTCTTATTTGATTCTGTCTACAATCGGCAGGAAGAAATTTTCGTTGCGGCATACAGTACGCTGAGCGCCGCGTTCGGCGATCCACGCACCATAAAAGTCCATGCGCCGGGCGTCCCGTCCGGTGAAGCACCCGCCATCAACGACTGGTACAAGGATGGAACCAAAATCTGCCTGACCTGCGATCTCACGGAAATCCAAAACGGCAACTGGCAAAAGATACGTTTTGTGATACAGGATTCCGATTTTGTTGAGCAATGGAATGCGGACCTGCGCGCCAACCCCACACCGACACCCAGTCCGGAAAAGGTGCTCGCTGAAGCGGAAGACTTCAAACAGGAAATTGATGCGCTCACAACGCAAATTGAAGCTCTGGAGATGCAACGCGATCATTACGTGCAGCTGATGGAAGCCAGACTTGAAGAAGCCGCGCAGAAAGACGCCTATCGGGACGCGGCCGCCGAACAGCTCGGCGAAGGCGCCACCGACTACGCGCTCGAGCAGCAAGCAACCATTTTATATGGCTCGGATATTTTAAAAGCCATGCAGGAGCAGATTCCGAATACTGAGGGCGTCGTCTGCCGCCGCATCACGGTGAAGCGTACGAGTGATGATTCCGTTGTCGGCGAGCTGGTTGTTCCCGCCGACGCGTGGCAAGATTACTACCAGAAGGTGCAGAGCGCCTTTTACTGGGACGGCATCTACTTCTCCGTCACCTACGCCTAACCACCCACGCCGGGGAGGGCCTGACCCTCCCCGGTTTTGTTCACAATCCGTGTCTTGAAAAAGGGGATTCGCCGTGCTAGAATGACAGATAGGAAACGGGAAAGGATGATCCAAATGGAAAAAGGCGCATTGATTCTGGAGGGCGGCTCGCTGCGCTCCCTGTTCACGGCGGGCGTGCTCGACGTGTTTATGGAAAACGACCTGTATTTTTCGGACGTGACCGGCGTTTCGGCCGGCGCGCTGACCGGCGTGAGCTACGTCTCGAAGCAGCCGGGGCGCACCGCACAGATCAACATCGGCTACGTCAACGACAAGCGGTATCTCGGCGTGAACAATCTGCTTCTGCACCACGAGATTTTCAACTTCGATTTTCTGTTCAACGAGCTGAGCCGTGAAATCCTGCCGTTTGACTTCAACACCTTTTTCAGCTCGCCGGTGCACTTCACGGCGGTGGCGACGAGTCTAGACACCGGCGAACCGGTCTACTTTGAAAAGAGCGCGTGCTCCGATATTCTGACCGCCGTACGCGCGAGCAGCAGCATGCCGGTCGTCTCGAAGGCCGTGACGATCGACGGCAAACGGTATCTTGACGGCGGCTGCTCGATGGCGATCCCGTACCAGAAGGCGATCGACGACGGCTTCGAGAAAATCGTGCTCGTTTTGACGCGCCAGCAGGGCTACCGCAAGCTGTATACGCGCCGTCCCGTCCTGCGCGCCTATGCGAAATACTTCCGACACTACCCGAACTTTATCCGCGCGCTGTTCGCCGTGCCCACGCGGTACGACCGCCAGCAGCGCGAGATCGACGAGCTCGAAAAGGCGGGACGCATCTTCGTCATCCGCCCGCAGCAGCCGGTCAACGTCTCGCACACCGAACGCGATGTGGAAAAGCTGACTGCGCTCTACAACGACGGCCGTAAAGAAGCCGAACGGCAGCTCGAAGCGCTCCGCGCATACCTCGCAAAATAAACCGCCGCCCGCACAGCCGTTTCGCTGTACGGGCGGTTCGCTTATGCGTTTTTCATGACTTCAAGCGCCAGGGGGAGCTGTGTCTTCGGGTCGGGCGCGCTGCCCTCGAAGCTCATGCGGGCATCGTAGCCGATGCGGCGCAGGGCAGCAAAAAATGATTTGTAGTCCGCGCGGTCATCCGGCGTCATCGCGGCGCGGTTCTCGGGGTTCGAGATGTGCGTGTGGACAAGCTGTCCCGCGCACGCTTCGACGTCCTCCATCGTACCGCCCTCCACGATCAGGTGGTAATAGTCGCACAGGAGCTTGAAGTGCGGGTGCGCGACATCCTGCACGAGATGCACCCCCTCCAACTGCGTGTTGAGGATGTTCGTCTCCGCGCGGCGCAGCGGCTCGAGCGCGACGGTTACGCCGTGCTTTTGAGCCGTCTCGCCGAGCATTCGGCCGACCTTCACAAGCTGCGCCCACGCGCGCTCCTGCGGAAAGCCCTCCGGCACGCGGCGGCTGCCGCCGCTGCCGAACACGGCGACCGAAATGCCCGCCGCTTCCAGCCTCGCCATCGCGCGGTCGAGATAGCTCTGCACCGCGGCGAAATCCGCATCCTCGCCCGTCAGGCGCAGACTGCCCGGGAACATGCAGTTCGCGGCCTCGGCGTGGATCGGCGCGGCATCATTTTCCGCACAGAACGCCGCAAATTGTTCATCCGTCATTTCCGCGAGCGACGTGACGCTCACCTCGATATAGTCAAATCCGATTTCCGCCAGATTCCGGGCCTCGGAAACCGGCGCACAAACGCCAAAACGCATTTTACAACAACCTTTCCAAAAGGATTTGTCTTTATTGTAGCGCAGTTTTTTGCTCAGCGCAAGCGGCGCGGGAAATTTCGCGTTTCTCCCTTGCCGCGGCCTCCGTTTTGCTCTATAATGGGTGTATAAACTCTTCAACAGGAAGGATTGTATTGCTATGAAAACCATGAAACTCGGCAAAACCGGGCTCGACGTCCCTGTCATCGCGCTCGGCTGCATGCGTCTTGCAGGCGCAGAGCGGAAGCAGGCGGAGGAATTCCTGCGCACCGCGCTCGACCTCGGCCTGAATTTCTTTGACCACGCCGATATCTACGGCGGCGGCCAGTGCGAAACGGTCTTCGCGGATCTCATCGCTTCGGCGGGCATCAATCGCGAGGATTTGATTCTGCAGTCCAAATGCGCCATCGTCCCCGGCAAGATGTATGATTTCTCGAAAAAACACATTCTCGACTCCGTGGACGGCATTTTAAAGCGTCTGAACACCGATTATCTCGACGTGCTGCTTCTGCACCGCCCCGACGCGCTGATGGAGCCGGAAGAGGTCGCCGAGGCGTTTGACGCGCTGGAGACATCCGGCAAGGTACGCCATTTCGGCGTTTCGAACCAGGATCCGTACACGATGGATCTTTTGCAGAAGTCCATCCGCCAGCCAATCGCCGCGAACCAGCTCCAGCTCAGCATCACGAACGCGACGATGATCTCCCAGCCGATGAACATGAACATCGCGGACGGCTGCGACCCCGTGCTCGACGGCGGCGTGCTGAACTACTGCCGCCTCCACGACATCACGATCCAGACGTGGTCGCCGTTCCAGTACGGCTTCTTCGAGGGCGCCTTCATCGGCAGCGAAAAGTATCCCGAGCTGAACCGCAAGCTGGACGAGATCGCCGCGCGCCACAACGTCACAAACACGACCGTCGCGCTCGCGTGGATCCTGCGCCACCCGGCGAAGATGCAGGCCGTCACCGGCACGATCAATCCGAAGCGCCTCGTCGAGTGCGCCAAGGCCGCAGAGCTCACACTCTCGCGCGAAGAGTGGTACGAGCTGTACCTCGCCGCAGGCCATCGCCTGCCGTAAGCCATGCGCGCCTGCCGCCGTTTTGAGACGGCCATCGGCCCGCTCTGGCTGGAGGAAACCGACGGCGCGCTGACACACGTCACAAGCCGTCCCCTGCCCGAAACGCCGGAGGAAACGCCGCTGCTCCGGGCCGCATACGCGGAGCTGACGGCGTATTTTGCGGGCGCGCGGAAGACCTTTTCTGTGCCCCTGAACCCGCAGGGCACGATGTTCCAAAAGGCCGTCTGGGCCGCGCTGCGCGCAATCCCCTACGGCGAAACGCGCAGCTACGGGGAGATCGCCGCGGCGATCGGCAAGCCGAAGGCCGCGCGCGCTGTGGGCAGCGCGAACAACCGCAACCCCATTCTGATCTTCACGCCGTGCCACCGCGTCATCGGCGCAAACGGTGCGCTCGTCGGCTTTGCCGCGGGTCTCGCGATGAAGGAAGCCCTGCTCGCACTCGAAAAGAAATACCGATAGACTGTGAAAAGACTGAAGAGCCGCAGCCCTTCAGTCTTTTACTTTTCTATCTGCTCCGCCCGCGGGTTATGCTGGCGGATAAAATCCAGCAGGATCTCGACCTGCTGCTTTCTGAAACAGGTCAGCCGGCAATCCAAAAGCGGCCTGCCTGTGCGTTCAAAGGTAATCCACCGCTTGGAATCCGCCCTGCTCCAAGGCAAGTACGTGCGGCTTGGAAACAGCTCCTGCGTGTAGCCGAACTTCCGGATGTCCTGCGCGTAGAATTCTGCACGAACGGCGTTCAGCGCAACGCCCTTTCGCCCGCTTTTGTGGATCATTTGCCGAAACGGGCTTTCTCTGCCCGCATGGAACTGCTCCGCAGGATCAGCTTCCACTCTGTCCGAGCGCACCATGCGCAGTTCCCGGTAAAGGATCTTCCCGTCCGGCTCAAGGCGAATCTCTGCGCCGAAGAAAGCTCTGAGCGAAAACACATTGGACACCAACAGAATAAACATCATAAAAAACTTCGCTTTGTTATCCATCCAGAAGAAATCGGGATTTAGGCAGCACATTCCTGCCGCCATCAGCCACGGAAGCACTAGCCACAGAAGCAAAATCTCAAATCTCTTCGGTCGAAGAATGATTTCACCGTTTTTTCGCACGTTCTATACGCCCTTTCTCTTCATCGTCCGCAAAAGCGCTTTATCTGCGTCCGACACACGGTAGGATTCGAGCATTTTCTGAATGGCTTTGTTGTACGTCCAGTCGTCGAGCGCGCAGGTTTCGAGGAACGCGAACGTCTTATCGCGGTACTTCGCCATCGCGGTGGCGACTGCCCACGCCGCGCCCATTTTGTAGTAGTACGCGTCACAGCGCGTCGTGTTCAGAATATCGAGCACGCGGTCGATGTACGCATCGGTAAGAAAATGGCTCATCAGCGTGACGACAAGCACACGCAGCGTAAACGGCTCTTCGGACGCGCGGTAGCGCATCAGGAACGCCCACGTTTCTTCCGGGTATTTCTCCGCCTGCTTGAACGACTGGCAGAGCGTGTCGCAGTTTGACCAGTTGTCGATGTGCGGCACGGCGCGGTCGAAATACGCGAGCAGCTCGCCGATTGCCCCGCGCGTGCGCCCGAGGACGTAGGCGTAAAGCATCGTCATCTCGATACTCGAAAAATCGCACGCGTCGAGAAAACCGCGCGCGTCCTCCCGCGCGATTTCAGCCGCCATCTTGCGCAGCACGGGCAGCCGTACGCCGAGCATCGGCAGTGCGGAATCCTTGTTGAGCGAAAAGGAAAATGCGCGGTATCTCTCGTCGCAGTTCAAAAGCAATTCCTCTTTGATTGCATCCAAACGCATAAAAAGCGCTCCTTTCAGCCAAACAGCAGCTTGAGCCGTTCGGCGGCAAAGGCGGGATCGCTGTGGAGCGCATCGATCATGTCCTCCATGTTTTCCGCGCTGTATTCCACCTGCTTAGAGTAGTCCTTTGTGCAGACGATGCGGTCCCACGGCGTGAACGCGCCGGTGTCGCGCAGGCATTTCGTGTTCATCAGGCAGATAAACCAGACGCTCACCGCGCAGAAAAAGACGCGCGCCGCGAGGCGTCCGTCGAGCGCGCCGCGCGCAAAGTGGCGGTACAGGAAGTAGACGAGCAGATTCTCGTAGCCGCCGTCGATTTCGTCGAGGTTGACGGCGAGCGAAGCATCGTCGAGCAGATGGACGTAATCCGGCCACGTGTCGTCGTACGGCTCGAGCGTCTCCATCACCTGCAGAAGCGCCTCGCGCACATCGGGCAGCGGCTCGTCTGTCCCGCGCTCCGCCGGAGCAGGCGTGCCGAACAACTCACGCTGGACGCGCACGCCAAAATCGATCAGCCGGTGCATCCGCACCCGCAGCGGCAGAGAGCGATCCTGCACAAGGCGGAACGCCTCGTCGCGCAGGCGGAAGATGCGCATACCGCTGTCCGGCACGACCAGCACATCCGGCAGCTCGCCAACCGTCGTCGTGATGAACGTGATCGGATCCTTTTCCTCAAACAGCAGGCGGCATGCTTCCTCACAGCAGAGGCCGACGCCCATCTCCATGCGGTCGCCGATCTGCTCGTAAAAGCGCGGATGCTCGCGGCAGATCTCGCACAGGGCGTCTTCGCCGAGCTCCAGAATGACCTCGCAGAGGTTGTCGTCGTTCAGGAACGGGCAGCGCTCCAGATCGCCGAGGCGGAAGCACGCGCCACCCTCGGGCAGCTCGTCGATCTGCTCGCGCAGACGGTCGCCAAAGGCGCCTTCAATCTCCTCGTAATACGCCCGGGTATCCGGATCGATATCGATCTCCCAGCCCGCGCAGCACGTGTCGCTGCATTGGGACGCCGTGCAGCGGAACCGGTCATAAAAATTCGGTTTAATAAATTTCATAATACTTTCTTATTTTAAGTCCATGGGTTTGACGTCCGGCTCGGGCAAAACCGTGCCCCGCTGCAGGACGGATGTAAGGTGTGTGGTGAGCGCGGTGCGCACCGGTTCCGGTACGGGTTCATCCGCATGCAGGACGCGCTCCATCAGAAGGGTGGCCGCGACCGTCGCGACCTCCTCCGTGTTCGGGCGGTAGTCCGTATAGTAGCCGAAGCTGCGCAGCACATTGTCGTCGTCGAGGCCGGTGAGAAAAACGTCGTTCGGCACGCGCCTTCCCGTGGAGGTGACGGCGCGCAGCATCCCGTAATCCCAGCCCTTGGAAAAGTTGATGATCGCTTTCGGCGGCGTTTCGCGGTGCATGATCTCATAAAGGAAGCGCTCGCGTTTCTCGCTCGCTTCAATCGGCGCGAGCATCCGGTTTTCCGGCGGAACCGTGACGCCGAATTCTTGGCACGCCGCTTCAAAGGCCGCAAGGCGCTGGCGGCCGGGCGCATAGACCGGCGGATCGGCCAGATAGGCGATATTGCGGTAGCCGCGCATAAATACCTCGCGCGTCACCTCGTAGCAGGCGTTGTAGTTATCGATGTAGACGCCGTCGCAGGCGATGCCCGTAAGCTCCCGGTCCACACAGACGACCGGCGTGCCGTTGAGCCGGATGCTGTTCAGGTAGGCAGCGTTGCTGCCCTCCTGCCCGTCGACCGGCGCGATGAACAGCGCGGCAATCTTATAGGAAAGCAGGTCGTCGATGAGCCTGCGCTCGCGCACGACGCTGGATTCCGAATTGCACAGCAGCAGGCGGTAATCGTATTTCTCCGCGATGCGGTCGGCAATATAAAAGAGCTGGCTGAAAAACGGCGCGAAAATCTGCGGTACAATGACGCCGATGATCCGCGACCGGCTTTTCGACAGGCTCACAGCGATGGCGCTCGGCGAATAATCGAGCGCCTGAACCGCCTGCATCACGCGCTCGAGCGTTTCGGCACTGACATATCCGTTTTTATTCAGCACGCGGGAAACCGTGGACTGCGAAACACCCGCCGCCCGCGCAACATCCCGAATGGTGGCTTTTGATAGCTTTTCTGTTCCCATATTTTTCCCTTCAAACTGCATTTTCACTTTACCAGCAAAACAGAACATACTAACCTATTATATAGAATAATCTTTTTTCGGCGTAATGTCAAGAAACTGCGCGGCGCCTGCGAAAAAGATTTGACATTTCGCAGAAACTTGGGTATGATAAGTACAGATATACAAACTTGAAGGCCGAATCTGTTTTCACGGCTTTCAAAGCCGGAACCGCCGGCGCAAACCGCTCAGAAAGGATGGTTTATTTTATGAAATGTCTGAACAAGGTGCTGACCATTATCGGCTGCATTACGGCCATTGTCGCCGTCGCCGCCGCGGTGTTTGCCGTCCTGTCGTATTTTGACAAAAAGAAGGAAGACGCCGAGCTTGAGGAATATCTCGAGGGAGCTATTCAGTAAAGGCAAAGTGTGCCTTGGACGAACAGCCGTAAAGGGAGAACAGTAAGCCGTCACAGACAATGAAGTGACCCCGAAAAGTGCTTGCGGCGTATGCTCCTCGACAGAAAAGCCCGGCAGCTCATTTTTGAAAAACGGGAGAAACCGAGCGCATTCATCAGTTTGCTGATCAGTCGGACAGCCGTTTGCCCTGCGAAGAATAAGTCAAAAGCGCCCTGCGGTTTTTCCGCAGGGCGCTTTCTTCATCGCGGCTCAGGTGGCGAAGCCTGCATACTGCGTCATATACAGGTCGTAGTATTTTCCTTTCTGTGCCAGCAGGTCGTCGTGGCTGCCGCTTTCGACGATCCGGCCCTGATCCATCACCACGATCAGGATTCTCGGGTCGGCCACAAAGGCCCGGGCAATGGCGAGAAGCTGCCGCTGCCCCTGACTGATGTTGGCACCGGCGGCCGAAAGGATCGTATCATACCCCTGCGGCAGCATGAAAATCATTTCCCCGCAGCGGCTCATGCGAACCGCCTCGTCCAGCTGCGCCTGCCCGGCTTCAGCATTGGCGTAAAGCAGATTGCTGCGGACGCTGTCGGAGAACAGCACCGTATCCTGCAGGACGATGGCGACATCGCCGCGAATACTGCTGCGCGCCACCTGCGCGATATCCTGCCCGTCAATGCTGATTTTGCCGCTGTCGATGTCGTAGAACCGCATCAGAAGGTTGAGCAGCTGGGTCGTGTATGTGATCGCCGCCATGATGCTGCCGGGGGTAGTGCTCCCGCTCCCGACCTGCACGAAACCCGCAGCCAAAATGATCACCACGACCACGTACATCAAGGCGTTCATGATAGGATTCATGAAAGCAAAGATCGTCAGCACCTGGAACTGCGTCCGGATCAGCTCGTCGTTCGCCTTGCCGAAACGCGCACAGCACGATGATCCCGAACTGCCGGTTCAGCCGAAACATAAAAAACATACTGCCGAACATCAGCATGGCGGTGCGGATCATGCCGCGGACGAGCTGGGACACAAAATTCTGCACCTGCGTGATGTCGCTGGGGACGCGCTGAATCAGACCGGCGCTTCCCAGCTTACCCACAACCTCGCTGGCAGAGCCGGGTTGGATCCCCAGCCGCTCCGTCAGCTCCCGCTGGGTCATACCCGGCATTTCCCGCAGAAGCATCAAAATACGCTTCTGACTGCCCTTTCCTTCGGAAATGCGGCGCATGGTGTGGCTGATGTCCCAAAAATTCCGGATCAGTCTGTTATTTGTATCGAGTGCATTGTAAGCTCATTCTGGAAACGCTCCTCGAAAAATGCCTGAAAAGCTGGGAGCCCCAGCACAAGGCTGAGCCTGAAGACTGAAAAAACCGCCTGCACGGGATCCTTCGACACCGGCACAGGCGGTTTTTTCTTTTTATGCGGCCTTTGGCGCCCGCGCTTTACAGGCCGAGCAGGATACCGACGGCCATCGCGGCGGTCAGGGCAACGGAAACCACCATGCCGAGCACCGTCAGCGCGGTCATCGCCTTGTTATGTACGCACCGGCGCTGGTGCACAAGCGAAAAAATGCCGACGATCCATCCAAACACCGGCGGAAACGAAAGATACGTCAAAATAACCGCCTTCGTCCAGTCCCGGTGCGCCTCCTCGCCCGCTGCGGCCAGCGTGACGTCCATCTGCTCGATTTCATCCTTGAGCAGATAATCGAGCGAGCAATGGAACGTCTTGCTGATGCGGATCAGCTTGTCGGTTTCCGGGTATGCGCTGTTCAGCTCCCACTTGGAAACCGACTGCCGCGAAACCCGGAGCAGCTCGGCAAACTGCTCCTGCGTGAGGTTGTTGTCCTTGCGAATGCCTGCTAATTTTTCACCCAGTGTCATCGTGGATGACCTCCTTTTTCTTTGGTGAGAAAAGTATGGCAGAAAGGCCGCTTTTTTTCTACCAACCGTACGTTGCACGCTGCCAACCGCAGGGTGCGGGAGATACAATAACGTCCCGCAGTCCAAAAACCGCAGGACGTTTGGCGTTATCGGTAGGTCATGGCGAGCTTGATGCGCTCGTACGGCGTATCGGACTGAATGGAGCAATCCGCGCCGAGAATGAAGCCGCACCGTCCGGTTTTCGCGATCACGCGGCGGATCTCCGCCTGAATCTCGTCGTCCGTGCCCTTATAGAGCACTCCGGCGGGCGTATTGTCAAGACCGCCAAGCACGCACTTCACGTTCGGGAAGAAATCGCGCCCCTCACGCATGCTCATCTTTTCGACGTACACCGCCCAGTTCACCGCGGCGGCTTCGTAGTCCTGCCAGACCTCAATGTTGTTGCGGTCGCCTGCCCAGCCGCAGCAATGCAGGATGTTGAGGTCGCCGAGCGTATTCGCGTAGTCGAGCACCGCGCGGTCGGAGGGGGTGATCAGGCGGCGGTATTCCTCCACCGTGAAGCGGTTCTTTTCGCCGCCCTGCACGCTGTAATAGATGCCGTCCGCGCCCGCCTCAAACAGCGCCTTGACAAACTGCTTGTTGTCCTCGGCGATCACATCGAGCGCGTGGCACACCGCTTCCGGGTCCTCGTGGAGCGTCTGCATGACGAGCTCCTCGCCGTAGCCGAAGCGAATCGACGAAAACGGCGCGAACACCGTGTAGTACACGAGCGCATCTTTGCCGGCTGCCTCGACGATCGCCTTCGTGCGCTCCACCTGCTCCTTGAAGAACGGGTGCTCCGGGCCCATCGGCTCGAGCTTATACCAGTCCGCCGCCTTTTCGACCTTCAGGGGATTCGGGTAGTCGAAGTAGCTGTCGCACATGATTTTCATCATGTCGAGATCGCACTTTTTGAAGTAATCGATGTGCGCGTCGATTGCGCCCTGTCCCTTCGCGGCGTCGCCGCCGAAGTGGAACCAGAAGCCCGCCGGCACGCGGTCTGGCTCGCCGCCCTTGAGCGCTGTGATGACTCTTTCTCTTTTGTTCATTTCAACACGTCCTCTCCTTCCCGCGAGCTTTGTGCACGGATTTAGATAAAACAACTATACCGCACGGGAAAGCAGATGTCAACCACGGCTTTTCGCTTGCTTTTTGCGACGCACCGTGCGATACTGGAATAAACCGCGCAAGGCGGAACAGGATTTGGTGCAGGAAAACCTTTATACTAAAATTACCGAAAGGAGGCAAGAGACATGGAACTGATTCAAACGATACAGGGTGCAATCGATTATATGGAAGCGCACATCACGGAGTCCATCACCTACGCGGACGTCGCAAAATCGCTGTACCTGTCCGGCTTTCATTTTCACCGGATGTTCAGCATGGTCGTCGGCATAACGCCTGCGGAATACCTGCGCAGGCGCCGCCTGTCGCTTGCGGGCGAAGCGCTTTCCGCCGAGGGCGGCAAGGTGCTCGACGTCGCGCTGCAATACGGCTACGATTCGCCCGAAAGCTTCACAAAGGCCTTTACGCGCTTTCATGGCATAACCCCAAGCGCTGCGCGCCGATCCGGAGCGGTGCTCAGGCAGTTCAACCGCCTTTCGGTCAAAATACTGGTAGAAGGTGGAGACAGCATGCAGTACAGAATTGAAAAAAGAGATTCCTTCTCTCTGCTCGCGGCGGTGCGTTCCTTCCCGAACGCCGTGGCAGGCGACAACGACAACCACGAGATCCACAATTTCTGGATGGAGTGCGGCGAAAACGGAACCTTAAACGTCCTGAAAAGCCACGCGACAGACGGCGCGCTCTACGGCGTGTGTGAATCGATTTCAAACGACAGACCTGATTTCCGCTACGGCATTGCCGTACAAAACGGCGACGATGCGCTTGTGCCGGACGGATTGGAGCGCTGGACGGTCGAAGCCGGCACATGGGCAGTCTTTCAGTGTATCGGGCGCGACGAGGACAATGTGATCGGCAAAACGTGGGAAAAAATCTTCCGCGAGTTTCTGCCGCAGTCCGGCTACGAAATGCTGGACCGCGCGGATCTGGAGGTCTATGGGGACGCGCTCGGCGAAGGCGTTTTCTGCGAAATCTGGATTCCGGTACGCAAAAAAGCATAAAGTAGGAAAAAGCGGAGCACCCAAGCCGGGTGCTCCGCATCTTTGCTTTCTCTTGCTTTATTTCTCTTCAATGCGCCACGTGATGCCCTGCGGGGTATCGGTGACGACGATGTGGCGGGCGGCGAGCTCGTCGCGGATGGCATCCGCCGTGGCCCAGTCTTTTGCCTTGCGCGCCGCGCTGCGCTTTGCGATCAGCGCTTCGATCTCCGCGGCTTCCTCCGCCGTGACGCCCTCGGGGATCGCGTGCTTCGCCGCTTCCGCTTCCTTGTTCAGGCGGTCTGCAGCGTCGAGCAGGCCGAGGGACAGCACTGTGTCGAACTCCGCGATCAAGGCGCGCTTGTCGCCGTCGGAGAGCTTCGCCTTGAGCACGCTGTACAGCGCGGTCAGCGCGAGCGAGGTGTTCAGGTCGTTCTCGAGCGCCTGACGGAACTCACCGCGCAGCGCTTCGCAGCCCGCTTCGTCGTGCTCGCCGCCGTCCTTCAGCGCCGCGATGCGCGCGACGAGCTTCTTATACGCCGTCGCGGTGTTGTCGAGGCTCTCAAACGAGAACGTCAGCGGCTTTCTGTAATGCGACTGCAGGCAGAACATGCGGTAGACAAGCGGATTATATCCCTTTTCCTCGAGGAGCGACACCGTGAGGAAATCGCCCTTCGACTTGCTCATCTTGCCGCGTGCGTCGTTGAGGTGCAGCACATGGAACCACGTTTTGCACCACGGATGCCCGAGGTACGCCTCGCTCTGCGCGATCTCGTTCGTGTGGTGCGGGAACGCGTTGTCGATGCCACCGCAGTGGATATCGAGGTATTCGCCGAGATACTTCACGCTGATGCCGCTGCACTCGATGTGCCAGCCCGGATAGCCGACGCCCCACGGGGAATCCCACTTGAGCTCCTGGTCGTCGAATTTCGACTTCGTGAACCAGAGGACGAAGTCGCTCTTGTTGCGCTTGTTTTCGTCCTCCTCGACGCTGTCGCGCACGCCAACGGCAAGGCTTTCCTCCTCCATGTTGCCGAAAACGTAGTACGTATCGAGCTTCGAGGTATCGAAATAGACGTTGCCGCCCGCGAGGTACGCATAGCCCTTTTCGATCAGCTTCTGCACCATCTCGATGAACGTATCAATGCAGCTCGTGGCGGGCACGACAATCTCCGGACGCTTGATGCCGAGCTTCTCGCAGTCCTTGAAAAACGCGTCGGTGTAGAACTTTGCGATCTCCATGACCGTCTTGTGCTCGCGGCGCGCGCCCTTGAGCATCTTATCCTCGCCGGTGTCCGCGTCGCTCGAGAGGTGGCCGACGTCGGTGATGTTCATCGCGCGGGTCACGTCAAAGCCGAGGTAGCCGAGGGCTTTCTCGAGCATGTCCTCCATGATATACGAGCGCAGGTTGCCGATGTGCGCAAAGTGGTAAACCGTCGGGCCGCAGGTGTACATCTTCACCTTGCCCGCCTCGTGGGGGATAAATTCTTCCTTCTTCTGCGTGAGTGTGTTATAGAGCTGCATAACGAATACCTGATCCTTTCTTCTATCTATTCTATATACCTTATATGGCTCCCTCCCCGAGGGAGGCTTAGTCGGTTTCGCTGCTTTCCGCAGCTTTTTTGAGCTTCTCGATCTCGATGCGCATACGGCAGAGCTCCTGCGCAACCGGGTCGGCCACGTGAATCTGGTCGAGCGTGCTGTTATCGAAGATGCGCTTGCCGCCGACGCGGACGATCCGCGCGGGTACGCCGACGGCGGTGGCGTTATCCGGCACCTCATCGAGCACGACTGCGCCCGCCGCGACGCGTGCGTTGTCGCCGACGCGGAACGGGCCGAGCACCTTTGCGCCCGCGCCGACGAGCACGTTGTCGCCGAGCGTCGGGTGGCGCTTGCCGTGATCCTTGCCGGTACCGCCGAGCGTCACGCCCTGATACAGCGTACAGTTGTCGCCGATCACGGTTGTCTCGCCGATGACGACGCCCATGCCGTGGTCGATGAAGAGATTTTTCCCGATCTGCGCGCCCGGGTGAATCTCAATGCCTGTCCTGCGGCGCGCGCGCTGGGAAATGAATCGCGCAATGAATTTCATATCGTGGCGGAAAAACCAGTTCGCCCGGCGATACGCCCGAACCGCCTTGAAGCCGGAATACAGAAAGTATACCTCTGCCCGGCTGCGGGCGGCGGGGTCGCGCGCCATGACGGCGTCCAGCTCCGCTTTCAGCTTTGAAAACATACCTATCGTCTCCCTGAAAATAAAAAAGCCCCGAACACCCATCAGGCGCTCGGGGGCGAAATACGCATAGCGTGAATTCCGCGGTTCCACTCCGGTTTATCACTTAAAACGGCTTAACGTGCCGCTGCCGTACACCGCTTGCCCCCGGCTCACGGCGTCCGCTCACGAATGCACTTCGCCCGGCGCTCTCCTGCGGCGGCTTTCAGCCCACGACCACCGCTCTCTTTCGGACGCTCCCCGGATTACTCGTTCGGTCACAGCGTTTCTGTATCGCTATTCTAGCACAACTCCGATTAAAACGCAAGCAATCCCCTGTAATATTTTATGAGGCGGCAGGGAAAAAGTGACTGCGCGCACATTTTCAGAATTCTACGACAGAAGACATTGGATAATTCACATCTCCTGTCCACATTAGCTAACGCATACATTAGCTATCAGAATTGTCTACAGTTATACACAAGAATCTGCTACAATGGGCTTACAGTCACAGCCACGGAGGTTATAGCATGATTCGCATTCTATTGTCGAAAAAGCTTGGCGAGCTTCGGATAACACAAGCCGGCTTAGCGCGCGCAACCGGCATCCGCCCAAATACAATCTGCGAGCTTTACAACGAGTTTTGCGATCGTGTAAGTCTTGAACAGCTCGATTTGATCTGCGAGGTACTGAACTGTGATTTATCCGAACTGCTCATACGAACGCCCGTTAAGCAGAAGACTTCCAAGTCAAAACACAAAACAATTCGCCGCTAGATTTTGGAGATAAAAGCCTGTTGTATAGAAAAATCCGCGCAAGACTTTCTGCTCTGCGCGGATTTTCTTGTTTTTCATTTACAGCGAAAGCTGCTCGTCAATGTATTTCGCACGCTCAAGGGAACGCTTCTTGAGGAGCTGGTCAATCTTGCTGTGGGGGTCGAGCAGCGAGCTGATCGAAACGTCGTGGTTCAGCGCGGAAATGAAATACGCGATGTACTTCGAGACGTCGACCTCGTGGAACCACGGGCGGTTCTTGAGCTCCGGGTTCAGATACGTGAGGTTGCTGCCGAAGATGCCGTCGATGAGGCCCTGCTCGTACGCCTTGTCAAACTTCTCGAGGCCATTCGTAAAGATGGCGTACGTGCCGTAGGCGAAGAAGCGATTCGCGCGGCGCGCCTTGACGTTCTCCGCGATATCGAGCATGGATTCGCCGGAGGAGATGATATCGTCCGCGACGAAAACATCCTTGCCCTCGACCGATGCGCCGAGGTACTCGTGCGCGACGATCGGATTGCGGCCGTCGACGATACGGGAATAATCGCGGCGCTTGTAGAACATGCCCAGCTCCACGCCGAGCACGGAGGCGTAGTACATGTTGCGGTTCAGCGCGCCCTCATCCGGGCTGACGATCATGAAGTCGTTCTTGTCGGTGGAGAGATCCGGGAAGTCCTTAAAGAGCTTCTTGAGCACCTGATAGGTCGGCATCAGGTTGTCAAAGCCCATGACCGGCACGGCGTTCTGCACGCGCGGGTCGTGCGCGTCGAAGGTGAGCAGGTTCGAAACGCCCATCTGCTGCAGCTCCTGCAGCGCGTAGGCGCAGTCCAGAGACTCGCGGTAGCTGCGGCGGTGCTGGCGGCCGCCGTAAAGCAGCGGCATGACGACGTTGACGCGGTGCGCCTTGCCGCTCGCCGCCTGAATCAAACGCTTGAGGTCCTGGTAGTGGTCGTCCGGGGACATGTGGTTTTCCTGTCCGAAATAATTGTACGTCAGGCTGTAATTGCCCACGTCCACGATGAAGAACAGGTCGTAGCCGCGCACGGTCGACTTGATCATGCCCTTGCCGTCGCCGGAGGCAAAACGCGGGCAGCTGCTCTCAATGATGAACGTGTCGTAGTCGAGACCGGCGCGCTTTGCCCAGCGAACCAGATGTGCCTCAACCTTTTCGGAAAGCTCTCTCGCACCGGCGAGCGGCACGATGCCGAGGGGTGCAACCCGATTCTCGGCACTGAAAAACGTCTGTGATTCCATTACCATAAGATAACTCCTTCAAACTGCATTTTCCGTTATATTCCGTCCGCCCTCGGCGAACAATGTCGGCTTTTGTCAGTTCAAATATAGCACAATTTACCCGATATTTCTACAAGAACCTCGCAACTATTAAATTTTTGTTAAATTGGATAACAGGACGAATCCAAACGGAGCGAGTTTAATGGAATTTACCGTTTGATCTGTACCGTACAACTTGTATTTTCGCGGCAAATCCACCGTTTTTTCGCTGCCCGAATAATTTTCAACGAAGATGATTTCGCCCGCTTCATTCTGCCGCGCGTGTGCCGTTACGCCCTCCGGCAAAGCGGTCTCCAGCGCGCGCGGGATCGCGAGCGCCGCGATCTGCTCCGCGTAAAAATCGCGCAGGAAATCCACGCCGGTGCGCGCCGCGATATAGTACGCCGCGCCCTTGCCGAATGCGTTTTTCGTCAGCGCAGGCTCGCCCGCGTAGAAGTCCTTCTCGTACGTGCCGAGCACTTCGGCCGTCAGCGGATGGATGCGCGCGCATAGCTCCATCGCCTTATAGCTTTTGCCGTTCGCGGCGATGCTATTCAGCATTCCGTCCGGCAGACCGTCGATTTCCTCATTCCACACGCCGAAAACGTCCATCATGTTGCCGGGCGCGCCGCCGAGGAAGCACAGATCGGTCTCATCCGCGATGCCGCTCCAGTAGGTTGTCACCAGCGTGCCGCCGTTTTCCACAAACGCGCGCATCTTCTGTTCAAAACCGGCGCGGTACATATAGAGCATCGGCGCGATGACAAGCTTGTAGCCGGAGATGTCGCCGTCCATATCGACGATATCCACCTGCACGCCCTGCTCCCAGAACGGGCGGTAGTGGTTCACGAGCGTCTCGACATATTTCTTGCCGATGTTGCGCGGGCCGGCCGCCGCGTCGATCGCCCAGCGGTTCTCGACGTCGTAGACGATCGCGACTGCAGGCTTGACCTCGGTACTGTATACGTCGCCGCAGTCGTTCATGGCCTTGAGCTGCGCGCCGACGGACTGCACATCCTGGAACACGCGCGTATTCTCGGTCTTGACAAAATCATACGGGCCGCTGTTGCCGACGTGGTCGACGACCGCGCCGTGGAGCTTTTCGCAGGAGCCGCGGCTCTTGCGGAACTGGAAATACTGCACGGAATTCGAGCCGTGCGCGACCGCCTGCATCGAGGAAAGCAGGTGCATCCCCGGGCGCTTGAGCATGCTGACCGGCGACCAGTTCGTCATGCTCGGCGTGCTCTCCATCAAAAGGAAATTCTCGTGCTTGATCGAGCGCATCACATCGTGCGAAAGCGCAGAAAAGACCGCGATATCGGTGTTGTCCGTCGTGTGCCACTGGGGGTAGTTGTCCCACGAGACGACGTCCAGCGCGGGGCCGAACTTGAAGTAATCGAGTCCGTCGTAGAAGCCCATCAGGTTCGCCGTGACCGGGATATCCGGGTTGACCGCCTTGACCGCGTCGCGCTCGAGCGTCATGAAATCGACGGTCTGGTGCGTGACGAAGCGCTTCCAGTCGAGCGTGAGGCCGTGAACGTTCATCTCGCCGTTCGGCACCGGCGCGTGAATCTGCGCCCAGTCGGTGTACGTGTGGCTCCAGAAATCCGTCCACCACGCGTGGTTCAGGTTGTCGAGCGTCTTGTACTTCGCCTTGAGCCAGCCGCGGAATGCTTCCTGGCACAGCGGGCAGTAGCACTCGCCGCCGTATTCGTTCGAGAGGTGCCAGAGGATGACGCCCGGGTGGTCCGCAAAGCGCTCAGCGAGGCGGCGGTCGATCTCGCGCACCTTTTCGCGGTAAACAGGCGAGGTGTAGCAGTGGTTGTGCCGCGCGCCGGAGAGGTCGCGCACGCCGTTCGGCTGCACGCGGCGAATCTCCTCGTACTTCTCGCTCATCCAGAGCGGCTTCGCGCCGGACGGCGTGGCGAGCACGGTATAGATGCCGTTTTCGTACAGGTTGTCGATGATCTCCGCAAGCCAGTCGAACTCGTAGACGCCCTCCTCGGGCTCAAGGTGCGCCCACGAGAAAATGCCGACGGACACGCAGTTGATGTCCGCCTTTTTCATCAGCTCGATATCCTGCTTCAAAACCTCCGGATAACGCAGCCACTGCTCGGGGTTGTAATCGCCGCCGTGCAGCAGTTTCGGGAATTTCGGTGTTAAGGGTTTCATAGATTGAATCCTCCCATGTGATTTCTGCCTCCAGTATAATCGTTGCGCGCACAGATTGCAAGCGTAAAAAACGCTTGCGGCCGGCCCCGTCTGCACAGAGCCCTTTCCGCACGCGTCACACACGATACACTTCTCATGCCGCAGGGCGGCTCATCCCAGGATCACGTCGTACAGCGCGGAGCCGGTCAGTCTGAAGGAGGAAATGCGCCCTTCCCCGTCCACCTGTGCCTTGCCCGTCTGCGTGACGGCAACCGTGCCGCCGTCCTTTTTCACCTCAAGCTCGGCCGTATACCGGTAGGTGCGCGAAGACGCGGACTCCAGCTCCACGGAAACGGATTTCGGCACAATCTCTATGCCGTCCATCGCGCAAACCGTCGGGAAAATCAAGCCCGAATAGAGATAGATATACAGGCCGTCGTACATCGCCTCCGTAAAATCCGCCGCGCTGTATTTTTCGCGCAGATAATTCCCGAGCGCTTCCTGCGCCATCAGCATTTCCTCCTGCGCGCTGTCGTCCCCAAAAGCCGACAGATTCTTTTGGATTACCGCCGTATACGCCAGCGTGCCCGCATCCGGGCAGGTGAAAATCTCCGTCATCACCCGCTCGATACGCTGCTCGGGCGTTTCCTCAGCCGCGCATGCAGCGAGAGAAACGAGCAGTGCCAAAGACAAGCATACGCATACCAGCTTTTTCATGAGAATTCCCCTTTCGCATATATCCACTTTTTCAAGCGGTTTATCCACAATTACAATACCATACGGCTATATTTCTGTCAATAAGAAATACTTAATTTTTTAAGTAAAAATTCTTGCAAGTCTCGCCGGGATGTGATATGCTGTAATTAGGAAAGGGGTGAGAGCATGGCAGGAGAATCGACGAAACGGGCACCGGTGGATATGCTGTGTCTCGCCCTGCTCGGCGAGCGCGATATGTACGGCTACGAGATGGTGCAGGCGATTGCAGAGCGCAGCGGCGGCCGGCTGCAGCTTGCGGAGGCCGCGCTCTACATGGCGATGTACAAGCTCGTCCAGAAGGGATACGTGACCGACCGCCGCGAGCCGGAAAGCGGCAAGCGCGGCAAAACGCGCATCTATTACCACCTGAAGCCGGCAGGCAAGGCGTATCTCACCGCGCTGATCGACGACTACAACAACACCGCGCTGGGCGTGCAGAGCTTTATGGCGCATACGGAAGGGATGGGGAGGCCATGAAACGATACGAGTACTTTGCGAATCTGCAGCGTGAGGCCGAGCGCGCGAAAGAGCGCACCCGCCGCCGTTATCTGCGGGACGTTTCCGCCGCGCTGCCGTGCGGCCCGCGGCGAAAGCGGGAGATTTTGCGCGGGCTGCGCGAGATGCTCGAGTGCGACGGCGCGCCCGAAAGCCGCGCCGAGCTGGAAGCAGAAATCGGCACGCCGGAAAGTCTTGCGGCACTGTATGTTGGCGAGGACGCACTGCCGATCCTGCGCCGTATGACGCGCCGGAGGCGGATCGTTCTGACCGCTGTTATCGTGCTTCTGCTTGTGCAGACCGTCGTGCTCACGGCGATGCTTCTTTTCCCGATGGGGCACTACGAGGAGCATATCGAGTCGCTGGACAACGGCTTTGGGTTCGACGAGGTGACGTTCAACCTTGAACCAGAGATCGCGCACATCCGCAGTGCGAAAAAGACAGCCACATATTTTGACAGCCGCGGTGCGCGGGTGTGGTCGATCACCGTGTACGGCACGTTCGGATACACCTACGGCTCGAAATCAAAGGCGACCGAAACATACACCGAGATCACGCTGTATAACCCCGACGCCGCTCTGTGCAGCGAGGACGGCTACGCCGCCGGCAACATGGCGTACGCCACCGCCACCGTCCGCTGCGGCGACCTGCTTTTGAGCCGCAACGTCTCCCTCACCTGCGACGCCTACGGGCGCCTGCACTGAGCCATCCGGAGGTGACGCCGATGCAGCCGTTTGTTCCGACCGTTGCTTCACGAGGAAAGGAGAGTATATGATAAAAAGAATCTTGATCGCGCTCTTGACCTTACTTTTCTTGCTTTGCGGATGTTCTGCGTCTGCGGAAACAGCGCTGACACCAGAGAACATATTGGAAAAGGCGTTTGCAAAGGACGAAGCATCGTTTACCGAAGCGTTCGGGATTGACCTTGAAAAAGACGCCGAACCTGACCCCAATGCCAACGGCGATGGCTGGTATTTATCCAATGCCGCCGAACTGTTCGGGCGCACGGCAGATCGGCTTTACCTCAGCTTTCCGAACGATAAGCTGCTGAGCTTCACGTACGCCTTCTCCTTTGAGGCGTTTGATCCCGCCTTTGATTTTGCGCAGAAAGCCGCCAAAAACGCCGAAAAATCGTACGGCGCGTCCATCCTCGAGACAGAATACGGGCAACCCGAGGGTGTTCCACACCTCGCGACCCGTGACAGGACGGATCTCCGCCTCAAGTGGGAAAAGACCGACGAGCCAGTACAATCCACGACGGACGCCTTCGCCGTATCGGACGACTGCGTGCTGGAGATCACGCTCACAGCCTTTACCGGCGAGGACGGTACGCGCTATCTCGTCACACTGACCTACAAGGCCAATCAATAGCTCCGTTTAGGAAATAAACGATTGAATAAGGAGGTTTTTCCATGATTTGTCCAAAATGCAATGCGATGATCCCCGACGGCTCGACGGCCTGTCCGGAGTGCGGCACGCAGTTTGAAACGCACATCGGCTCCTTCGCGGGCTCCGTCCACTGGGAGGACGAGGTCAAGCCCCCGAAAAGCGAACGCGCCAGAAAGCGGTCGATCCTGATCGGCTGCGCCGTCCTCGCGCTTGTCCTCTTGTTTGACCATCTGTGCCGTACCGGCACGCTGATGGAAATCATCTGGTTTTTCCGCCGGCTGCTCCGCTCATAACACACACATACAAATCCGCCCTGTCGGATCGTTTCCGACAGGGCGGCGATTTTTTGTTATTTTGCAGTGAGTTTCCGCGTCAGCTTTTTGATGCGCACGAAGTACGTCGTGACGAGCAGGACGGCGGCGCCGGCCCACGCGGCGACCTCCGCGTAGAAAATGCCCTCCTGCCCCATGAAAACCGGCAGGATCAGCGCGACGCCGACACGCATCAGGAATTCCACGATGCCCGAGGCCATCGGCATAACCGTATCGCCGAGGCCCATCAGCGCGGCGCGGTAAATGTGCAGCATGTAAAGCACCGCAAGGCAGACGCTCATGACGTTGAGATAGTGCACCGCAACCTGTGTGGAGAGTGCCACTTCCTCCGGCGAGCCGGAGATGAAGAGGCCCACGGCGTACCGGCCAAAGATCAGCACGACAACCATGATGACGAGCGAGGTGACAAGGGCGATCCACGTCGCAGAGCGCATACCGCGCTTGATGCGATCCATCAGCCCGCCGCCGAGGTTCTGCCCGACGTACGTCGTGACCGCATAGCCAAACGAGGTTGCGGCGATCTCGAGGATGCCGTACAGCTTATTCGTCGCCGTAAAGCCCGCGACGACGAGCACACCGTAGCGGTTGACGACCGACTGCACCACCATGCCGCCGATGGAAATGATAAGGTTCTGCGCCGCAGCCGGCGAGCCGAGCCCCAGAAGGCGGCGCGCCATATACGGTTCCGGCAGGAGGTATTCCTTTTTCAGCCGGATCATCCGGATGCGCATCACCGCCCTGAGGCAGTACAGCGCCGCGAAAAGCTGGGCAATCAGCGTGGCAATGACCGCGCCCGCGATGCCCCAGTGCAGCAGCATAACGAAGACGAGGTCGAGCGCGATATTCAGAAGCGAGGCGCTCACCATCGCGTAGAGCGGCGTTTTGCTGTCGCCGAGCGCGCGCAGGATGCTCGCCAGCACGTTGTATGCCATGATGACCGGGATGCCCGCGAACATGATGCGCAGGTATGTGAACGCACCGCCGATGACCTCCTCGGGCGTATTCATCAATCGAAGCACCGGCCCCATCGTGACCTGACTCAGGACAAGCATCACAACCGAGATCACGGCGGCGAGCGTAACCGTTCCGCCGATGGAACGGTTTAGTCCTTCCTGATCATTCGCGCCGAAGCGCTGCGCCATGTGGATGGAGAAGCCCTGCGCAAAGCCCTGAATCACGCCGAGCACAAGCCAGTTGAGCCAATCCGCCGCGCCGAGCGCCGCAAGCGCGCTGACGCCGAGCGCCTGCCCAACGATCGCGGTATCGACCACCGTGTAAAACTGCTGAAACGCGTTGCCGAGCATCAGCGGGATCGCAAAAGAGAAAATCAACCGCGCCGGGCTGCCCTGTGTCATATTCTGAATGCGTTCTTTTCTTGCCATACAAACTACCTTTTCAATACATTTTGTTTTGTCTTTTTAATACGGATATAATAGGTTGCGCACAGCAGCGCCGCCGCCCCGAACCAGGCGGAGACCTCCGCAATGCAGATGGAGAGGAAGCCAAGGTCAAACACCCGCGAGAGCACGAGTACCATCGAGATGCGCAGCACAAGCTCCAGCGCGCCGGAAATCATCGGCACCACGGTGTCTCCCATGCTCTGCAACGAGAAGCGGTAGACAAACAGCAGGCCGAGCACCCACATCATCACACCGATGGCGAAGAGATACGGGTATGACGCTTCGATAACCGCCCGCTCTGTGCCGGAGACGAAGACCGCGACCAGCTCGCGCCCGAAGAAAACGAGCGCCGAACCGATGACGGCATTGACGGCGAGCGACATCCCGATCGCCCGGCGCACGCCGAGACGGATGCGGTCCACACGTCCCGCGCCAAGGTTCTGCCCCACATACGTGCCGAGCGAAAGGCCGATGATATTGCCCGGCTGCTCGGCAAGGCCCATAATCTTGGAGCCCGCCGTATACGCCGCAACCGTGACCGAGCCGAAGCCGTTGACGACACCCTGCAGGATCATACCGCCGACGGCAGTGACGGAATTCATCACGCCGACCGGCACGCCGAGGCGCAGCAGCTCAAGCAGCATCGCGCCGTCCGGTCTGGCGTCTCCCTTTTCAAAGCGCATCAGCTCCATGCGGCTGAGCACAAAGAGACACATGCAGCCGGAAAGCACCTGCGCGAGCACCGTCGCCCACGCCGCGCCCGCCACGCCCCAGCGGAGCACCATGACAAACAGCACATCGAGCCCGACATTTACGACCGAGCTGACGACGATCACAACGAGCGGCGAAATGCTGTCGCCGAGCGCGCGCAGAACGGACGCGAGCACATTGTAAAACACCGTGGCGAAAATGCCGATGAAGATGATGCGGATATACAGCAGCGCATCCTCGAAGATATCCTCGGGCGTGTGCATCAAGGCCATCAGCGCGCGGGAAAAGATCAGGCTCAGCGCCGTGATGACCGCCGAGGAAAGCACGGCGAGATACGCCGAATTCGCAACGGCACGCCGCACACCAGCAGGATTGCCCGCGCCGAACTTCTGCGAGATCAAAATCGAATAGCCGTGCGTGAGACCAGTGATGAAGCCAAACACAAAGAAATGCACCGAGCCGGTGGAGCCCACCGCCGCAAGCGCGCTGACACCCACGCCGCGCCCGAGCACCATGGCGTCCACCACCGAATAAAGCTGCTGGAAAATGTTGCCCAGCAAAAGCGGCGCGGCAAACGCCAGAAGCAGCCTGACCGGGCTGCCTTTCGTCATATCCCTGACCATGTTTCCCACTCCCCAAAAAGAATATTCTATTTATTATACCGCATCATCACGGTAAAATCTATCCCGATTTTGACGAGAAATCCAACAATTCCAGCGCGCAAAACGCGCCGAGCCCAAAAGCAGGCGCGGCGCGCTTCCCTCTCGCGTATGCGTCAGACGATGTAATCGACCGCAACGGCCTTTTCACGCACGGTCGCGACGTATGTCTTGACAACCTCGCAGTGATACGGATCCTGCTGGTACGCGTCGAGCGCCTCGGGGCTCTCAAGCGTGACGTACAGGCAGACGTCGAACGAGCGCTCGGAGTGCAGGAAATCTGCGCCGGCCTCCACATCGAGCACCTGCGGCACGCGTCCCTTCATCGTGAGGAACAGATCGCGCAACTTCTCACACTGCTCCTTCGAGTTATCCTTCAGCTTAATCATCAGTACATGCTTGACCATTTTCATTTTCCTTTCATGTTTTATCGAACAGCGGACACCGCACGGTCGAGCCCCGCCATGTCCCTGTGTATACGAATATCGGAAAGCCCGGCGTTTTGAAAGAGCGTCGCCACTGCCGCGCTTTGCGTCTCACCGATTTCCACCGCGAGCACGCCGCCTGAGCGCAGCTTATCCACCCAAAGCGCGCAGATCGCGCGGTAAAACACAAGCCCGTCCGCGCCGCCGTCGAGCGCCGTCTGCGGCTCGCGCCGCACTTCTCTTTGCAGACCGGGCAGCTCCGCCGTCTCGATGTACGGCGGATTGGACGCGATAAAGTCGATTGGGCCGTTTATTGCTTCAGCAACCGACGCGCTGAGCACATCGCCCTGCACCGCCCGCACGGGGAGCGCAGGATAGCGCGCGAGGTTTGCTTTCAGATATGCGAGCGCCGCGTCGTATTTCTCAACGGCTGTGACCGCCGCGCCCGTCTCCCGGGCAATTGCCAGTCCCACCGCGCCGGTTCCGGCACAGAGATCGAGCCCACGCAGATCTCTGGCTTTGCCGAGCCGTGCGCAGACCGCTTCCACAAGCACGGCGGTGTCGTCGCGCGGGATGAGCACGCCCGCGCCGCAGGACAGCTCGAGCCCCATGAAATCCCACGTGCCGAGGATATACTGCAGCGGCTCGCCGTTTTCCCTTTTCTCCACCGCTTCAAAGAACGCCCGCTCCGCCTCCGGCTCCGCCGTGCGGCCGCCGTGCGTCAGAAGCGCGGCGCGCGCCATGCCGAAATATTTTTCGGTCAGGCACACGGCTTCAAACGCGGGATCCTCCGTCACCGGCGTCAGGCGCTTTTTCGCCCGATCATACGCTTCGCGAACCGTCATTGCACGAGATCCTCGCCGTTTTCGGGAATGACAGCCTCCATCGCGGCGATCGCCGCTTCGATCATCTTGTCGTCCGGCTCCTTGACCGTCAGCCGCTGGAGCCAGAGCCCCGGCGCGGCGATGATTTTTGTCAGAACATTGTCGTGCCGGCCGCAGAGCTTGATGAGCTCATAGCCGATGCTGACGATGACCGGCAGGCACAAAAGCTTACAGGCCGTGCGCAGGAACGGATTCTCAAACGGGATGAAAAAGCCGATGATAATGCCCAGCAGCAGCATGATAATCATAAAGCTCGAGCCGCAGCGCGGGTGAAAGCGCCGCTGCTTTCTCACGTTTTCCACCGTGAGCGCAAGCTCGTTTTCGTAGCAGAAAATCGTCTTGTGCTCCGCGCCGTGATAGCGGAACGTGCGGTCGATATCCGGCATGCGGGAAACGAGCAGAATATACCCGACGAAGATCAGAATGCGCAGCACGCCCTCAAAAACCGAGCGCCACCCGCTGAACCAATCGCCCGCAACCGTGTCGATCCAGTTGAACAGCACGGTCGGCAGCAGGAAGAACAGCACAACCGCGAGCGCCACGCCGAGCACGCCGCCGACGGCGACGACCACGTTCATGATTTTGTCGCCGAAGGTCTTATCGAGCCACTTTTCAAACTTGGAGGGTTCCTCCGTCTCGTCCTCCAGACCCGCCTTGTCCGCCGAAAGCGTCAGCGCCTTCATGCCGAGGCGCATCGTGTCGATCAGCGCAAAAACGCCGCGCAGGAACGGCTTTTTCAGAATCGGGTACTTCTCCCGCAGAGAGGGCGCGGTGATATCCTCCGTCGTGATCCTGCCCTCGGCATCGCAGAATGCCGCCGTATTCTTTTTCGGTCCCACCATCATGATGCCTTCAAGCAGCGCCTGTCCGCCGATGGAGGTTACGCGTTTTGTCATATCTTTTGTCCTTTCTTTTCTGCCGGGCTCAGTCGCTCTGCTTCCGCTCGACCACCTGCACGCGGCCGGTCGCCGTCGGGATCTGCGTCGTGTTGGACAGCTCGGGATTCATTTCGAGTTTCTTCATTGTCGGGATCGTGATGATCACCGTCGTGCCCATGCCCTCCTGGCTGTCGATGTCGAGCGAACCGGAATGCAGCTCCATGATCTCGTTCGCGACGGCGAGCCCAATGCCGTTGCCGCGCACGTTCTGGTTGGCCTTATAAAATTTCTTCTTGACGTTCGGCAGGTGCTCCGCGGGGATTCCGCAGCCGCTGTCCTTGATGATGACGCGGATAAAGCCGTCGTCCTCATATGCAGAGACGCGCACCGTGCCGCCGGGATTTGTGTACTTGAGCGCGTTGTCGAGTATGTTGATGAAAACCTGCCGCAGGCGGTTGACGTCGCCGAGAATCGGGGAAAGCATCGTATCGTCCTCGTCGTAGATCAGCGTCTTGTGCTCGGTGCGCGCGCGGTCGGTGAACATATACACCGCCTCGTCCAGCTCGGCGAGCAGGTCGATCTTATTGAGAATCAGCCGCATGCGGCCGCTTTGGATGCGGGAGAAATCGAGCAGCTCCTCAACGATGCCGGACAGCCGCTCCGATTCGCGGATGATGACGCTCATGCCCTTTTCGTACGTTTCGCGCCCGATGCCGCCGCTCTGGATCGTCTCTGCCCAGCCCTTGATGGCCGTCAGAGGCGTGCGCAGCTCATGCGATACCGACGAAATAAAATCGTTTTTCATCTTTTCCGCCGCGCCCAGCTCTGCCGCCATGTCGTTGATCGATTCGCACAGCGCGCCGATCTCGTCGTCCTTATCCTTTTTGACGCGCACCTCGAAATCGCCCTTCGCGATCTTCTCCGCCGTGGCATTCAGCTCGCGGATCGGCCCAACGATCGAGCGCACGAAATACATGCCGGAAAGCGTGACGAGCAGAATGATGAGCACGCCGACGCCGATCAGCGACAGGATGATGTATGTAATCTGCCGGTCGGTGCGCTCCATGGAAACGACGTAGCGCACCGCGCCGAGCACCGCGCCGTTTGTGCTGCGCACCACGCGCGAAATCGCCATAACCTTCTCGCCGGTTGAGATTTTGCCGATCCAGTAGCCGTAGCCGGAATCGTTGTGCAGCGCGCTCTCGAAATCCGGCATGGCCTGCGTCTGATCCGGCGCAAAGCCGGTGGAGGTGGACAGGATGCTGCCGGAACGGCTCACCGCCATAACCTCCATCAAATCCTTATCCGGGAAATTCTCGGTGTAGCTGCGCGCGGCGGCATTGAACTCGCCGACGGTCTTCATGCCGTACGACAGCACGGTGGGCAGCTCGTCGCTGCGGCCCACGAGCGTCATCTGGATGCCGTTGTACGCGTAGCTCTGCACGACGAAGGACAGCGCCGTGATGCACGCGGCAAGCAGCAGAATCATAACGCCGAGGCTGTTGATGAGCCAGCGGCGGGCAATACCTTTTCGGAACACAGCGCGTCCCCCCTTTCCCGTTTTCTTTCCGTTTTGTTTATTCGTCCCAGCGGTAGCCGAGACCCCACACCGTCACGATGTGGCGCGGACTCGAGGGCTCGTCCTCGATCTTCATGCGCAGGCGGCGGATGTTGACATCCACGATCTTTTCCTCGCCGACATAGCCGCTGCCCCAGACATGCTTCAAAATATCAGCGCGCTTGAGCGCCTTGCCCGCGTTCGAGATAAAATACTCCATGATCTGGAACTCCACCTGTGTCAACTCCACCGGGCGGCCGTCCTTCGTGAAGGAACGGTTCCTGAGGTTCAACACAAAGCCGCCGGAGCGCAGCTCTTCAGAGAAATTCGGCTCGGCTGCGCGCGAATACTGCGCCACGCGGCGGTATACCGCATCGACGCGCGCGACCAGCTCCGACGGGCTGAACGGCTTCGTCACGTAGTCGTCTGCGCCCATCATCAGGCCTGTCACCTTGTCCATCTCCTGTGTCTTTGCCGTCAGCAGGATGATACCGACCGTGCTGCTGACGCGCCGCAGCTCCCGACAGACCTCGAGGCCGTCGAGCATGCCGGGCATCATGATATCGAGAATGACAACGTCAAAATCGCCGCCCGACAGGTCGTACAGGCGCAGCGCTTCCTCGCCGTTCGAGGCCTCCACCGCCTCATACCCGGCGCGCTTCAGATTGATAACCACGAACTCGCGGATGTTCTGCTCGTCCTCGGCAACCAGAATTTTTCTCATATGATCCTCTCCTTCCGGAATCTTACTCGTTCAACACCCTGAAGCCCTCCTGCACCGTGCGCAGCAGGTCTTCGTCTGCGGGATAACCGCCCAGCGGCACCGTGAGCACATAGACGCGGCCGGCTACGCTGCTGAGCTCCACCCCCGTCGTTTCCTTTGCTTCCCCGCTCAGCGCGCTCCACTCCTCCTCGGAGTAGACCGTAATCGCAAAGGCCATCTTCTGCCCGAGGAATTCCCCGCCGTAGCCCTTCTGTGTGTAGCGGAAGAACGTCGCCGTGCGCGTAACGGAGTCGTTCGTACAGCCGAAATTTTCCGTTCCCTGCGGCAACATCACGACATAGTTTTCCGCCGTGTTGAGAATACTCCGGGCGACGGGCGTGAGCGTATTGTCCGCAAAGCTGTATGTATTCCACGTCACGACATAATTCGTCGAATCCGCCGTGCCGCCCTCACCCGGATCCACGACAAGCTCCGCCGTCGGGATCTCCAGGACGCCGTCGCCGTTGATGTCGCGCGCCGTCACGGCTACGGCCGTCGCGCGGTCCGTCGGGTTCGCGCCCTCGCCTCCGGCGTCCGAAAGCGGCGAGGAGAGAAGCTGCGTGATCTCATCATAGCCGATAACCTGCGTCACCATGCGGCCGTCCGCCTTGTAGCCGTCCAGCACGACGGCCCAGCGCCACGAATTGATCTGCGAGAACGAAGCCGCCGCATACCGCGCAACCGCCGCATCGAGCGGCACGGTCTGCGAGACGTACGGCTGCTGCTCGCCGTCAAACCGGTACAATCTGCCCAGCGGCGCACTCACGGCGTTTTCCTCTCCGGACGTCTGCCCGGCGTCCACCACAAAAAGCTCCTGCACCGCGTCGTCGTCAAAATCCGTCAGCAGCATCTCGCTGTACACGACGGTGCTCATCGAAAATTCGCGGATGGATCCGTCCGCGAGGCGGTAAACGGAGACGCTCGCCGTCGCCGTCTGCGGGTCGCCCCAGCCGACGATAATTTCCTCCGCGCCGTCGCCCGTCAAGTCGCCGAAAAACACCCGGTCCACCTGATTCGCCGCCGCGGAAAACCGCGCGAGCGAGCGCCACGCGCCGTCGTCATCCTTTAAAAAGAACTCGACCCGCACACCGCCCGCATCGCCGTTCGCGCAGAAGCTGACAACCTCGGTGCGGCCGTCCGCATTCAGGTCGCGCGTGATGATTGCCGAGCGATGCTCACCGTTTTTCGGATATACCAGCTTCACGTCATCGTCGCTGCCGCGCATCAGCGCGTAAATCGCCTGCCTGTCCGCCGTCGTTTTCGGCGGAGACATCAGCGCCTGCGCATCAAGCCCCGTGAATCCACAGCCGGTCACAGACAGCGCGAGCACCGCCGCAAGACAGAACGCCGCTATTTTTTTCAGCGCGGAACGCATCGCCGCCGCCTCCTTTGCGAAAATTCAGATACAGTCAGTATACCATATCCGGCGCACCGCCGCAAGCATTCCGCAGCGGATTTCTTTGCGGGACAGGCGCGTGAATTTATTAAATTTCTGTAACGCCATTGTGCGGAGAACCCGCGCGTGGTAAAATTTCAGTAAGACCGCATGCGGCCCACGGAAAGGACGGTTGAAATGGCTGAGGACAGACGAATACGGCACAATTTCCGCATCCGCTGCACGTTCGGCGTTCTCATCGCCCTGACGCTCGCCTTCATCTGGGGCAACTCGATGCAGAGCGGCGCGGCCTCCGGCGAGATGAGCGGCTCCCTCAAGGCGCTCCTGGACGAACTGCTCGGCACGCAGATTGACGAATTTCTCCTGCGCAAGGCGGCGCATTTTTCGGAATATGCTTTGCTCGGCTTCGAATGCGCCGCACTTTTGAGTTTGCTCCGGGATGCGGACGGCCGCTCCCCCGCGCATGGGCGCAATCTGTTCGACTGCCCGGCGCTTGGCCTGCTTGCCGCCGTCATCGACGAAACCATCCAGATCTTCTCCGGGCGCAGCTCGATGGTGGCGGACGTCTGGATCGACACCGCAGGCTTTGTCACGGGCTTTTTCCTCACGATATTCATTTTCCGGCTCTGCCGGAGACGCACACACAAAGAAAGGACGAACCATCCATGAAGCAAATCCTTCTGAAAAAATGTACGCTGCTCCTCGTTTCCCTGCTGTTCCTGCTCTGCATTTTGCTTTCCGGCTGCGCGGGACGCCATGTGCCGACCGCCGGGGATTTCACCGCAGCCTGCGAAGCCGTAGGCTACACCGTAACGGACAATACGGAGAACTTTGACCCCTCCTCTCTCACAACCGCGCTGACCGTCACCGAGGACGAGACGAGCATCGGCTTCTTCGTGTTTACCGCGCCGGACGCCGCCAAGTCGAACTACGCGCAGATGCTCAGCAGCATGAAAACCGGCGCGAGCGACGAAAAATCCATCGATTCCAGCGAGTACAACCGCTTCTACGTCTCCACGGAGACCGGCACCACGCTGCTCTACCGCAACGGCTCCACCCTCCTGTTTGCGACCAGCAGCGACAACGCGAAACTCGCCGCGTTCATCGACGCCCTCGGCGTCTAACCCCAAAGACTGCAAAAAAAGGTGACCGCAGCCGGAAACTCCGGGTGGTCACCTTATTAAATATCTGCCCATACGCGCGACGGCGTCGGGAATGAAGCTTTCGGCGTGCTCGGCGATGCAGGCCGAAAGGTACCGGCCTGCGCCGACATACTGCCCGTATTCGGAAAACAGGCTGCGCGCCGCGATCCGTTCCGAATAGCGCACCGTCACGCAGAGATAAAACCGGCTGCCGATCCGCCCCAGTGCGGAGGACAGCACGTGCAGCGTATGCACCGCGCGGCTGACCGCGTCCATCAGATGCCCGAGCGATTCAAAGCAGAACGCGAGCGGCACGGGCGAAGAAAGAATCCGGATGCGATCACCCCACTTCCACAGCTCTGCCCTATGCCATTTTACGCGATGATGCACCGCAGGGTGCAAGAACAATAATAAGAAAGGAACAAGATTTATGAAAATTCAAAAAGCCACACCGGCCGATACAGACGGCGTCCTTTGCCTGATTCAGGACCGTATCCGCTGGATGGACGAGCAGGGACTCGCACAGTGGAACAAATTCGACTACCTCGAGGTCTTTCCCCCGGCGTATTTTCTGGAGAGCATCGAGGACGGCAACGTGTACGTCGCGGTAGAGGACGGAAAGATCATCGGCGCAGTCGTGCTGCCCGAAACGGACGCTTTCTGGTCGGACGATACCCCGGCGCTCTACATTCACCATCTCGTCGGCGCCCGCGATGCCCGGGGCGTCGGGCGGGCGCTGCTCGACTTTGCGGAATGCCTTGCCCGGAGCCGTAACATTCACGTTCTGCGGCTCGACTGCCAGAGCACCAACAGCGGGCTGAACGACTACTACGCGCGCCTCGGCTTTGAACCCAAAGGCTTCTGCGCAGACGGACCCTACACCGGAATCAAGCGCGAAAAGCGCCTTTAAGCCCGATAAACGCAGAAAAACGGCGGACAGGTTTTCCACAAGGATGACCTGTCCGCCTGCTTTTTATTCTTTTGAATTTATTCTTCCGTAAACGGAACCGGCTCTCCGAAGCCGTTGAGCCATGCGCGCTGCGCATAGGGCAGCTTTTTTACGCGCTTCGGTTCCTCCGCCGCGATACCGATCGGCAGGAAGCACACAAGCTCGTATTCCTCCGGCACGCCGAGAATATCCGCCATTTGCCGACCGATCTGGTCGTCGTCCGTGATATGCCCCTCGATCCAGCAGCTCTGATAGCCCAGTGCTGTGATGGCAAGCAGCATATTTTCGATCGCCGCGGCATAGTCCTGCGTTGCAAAACACTTGTCCCGGTAAGCGAAAATCCGTTTTGTCAGCACGCAAATCATAGCGGGCGCGGTTTCGCCGATCGGCGGCGTGATCACGTTGTGCAGCTTCCCGAGCACAGCGGGGTCATCCACCGCGATCAGACTGGTGGTCTGCTTATTGCAGCCTGACGGCGCCGCAAGTCCTGCCTCCAGAATCCGGGTCAGATCCGCACGCGGAACCGGCGTATTTTTGTATTTTCCCCGGTAGCTGCACCGCAACCGGATGGCATCCAATGTAACCATAAATCATCTCCCTTTCCAAATGAATCGATCCCCCTCCGCCACGCTTCACACAGCCGACGGAGGGGGTAAACCGTTTTATTTCACCTTATTCTTAAACTTCGGCAGAATCACGGCGGCGGCGATCCAGAACAGCTCGTAGATGCAGAGCGTGAACGTGGAAATCTGGCTGACGCCCGCGATGAAGGTCAGGAACGCGACGAGCACGAAGCCGATGACAACCGCGGCGTTCTGCATGGCGACGATGAAGCTGATGTTCTTCTTCTCGTCGATGCACGCGGAGACGATGCTCATCATCGATTCCACGCGGCCCTTCGTGGCGGCATACGCATCCGCGCGGCCGGTCGTACCGGTCACAAGGCGGTCGCACGCGCCGTCCGTCGAAGCGCCGATCACGTTGATCGCCGAAGCGTCGATGCCGAACAGCCGGGCGAGGAACTGCGGCGTGAGGTTCGCGTCCGTGGAGCGGACGAGCAGCGAGACGCCGTTCATCTCCAGCTCCTGAATCTCGGCCTTCTTCTTGCGGTCGGCGTTGTACGTCAGGATGAACATCGCGCAGAGCACGCCGTCTGCCGCAACGTAAAGGATCTGGCGATTGCCGGTCGTATACTTGCTTTCGAGCGACTGCTCGGGCGCTTCGATGTTGTGCGCCTTGAGCAGCGTACGCGAGCCGATGAGGATTTCGCGGCCGTCCACGACGCCCACGACGCCGCCTCCGGCCTCATAGTGCGCCTTCTCAACCTCGGGCAGCTCGCCCTCGTGCTCGCTGAAGACCTGCTCGAACACGCCGCAGAGCGGGCCGCCGAGCGCCTGCATCAGCGTTCCGGCCGCGAGCACCGCGTCCTCGAGGCCCTCCTCGACGAACGGCTTTACGCCGTTCAGAACGACGGTGCCGCGCGGGAAGAGGTCTGCGGAATCGACGAGCACGGCATTGGCCGCGCTCATGCGCTTGATGCCCTCATAGCCCGAGACCATCGCGCCCGACCGGCGCAGACGGTGGCTCAGGCGGCTGACCGGCAGATTCACGGCCAGCATATTCGTCATGGCGACGCATACGCAGCAGGAAGCCGCAAGCGCCGTGATCGCGAGCGCGGCGTCCTTCGTGATAATCAGTGCGACGACGCACAGGAGCAGAGACGAGACAAGCCCGACCGGCGCGAGCGCCTGCGAAGCAGTCTCCGCCGGATCCGGCTCATAGGAGATCTGCAGGAAACGCTTTAAGAAGCCGGTCTTCTGCTGGTAGGCGATCGCCGGCTGGGAAACAACCGAGGAACCCGCGAGCTTCAAAGACGTGTTGTAGTCGTCAAAAATGCGCACCGCGTACTTCTGCTCGCGCGAGGCGACGAAGCGGAAATTCGAGTGGATGCGGCGCACCATCGTCAGCTTGCCGAGCGTATTCAGGAACAGGATACCCGCGGCAATGCCGGCATACAGGTGGATTTTTCCGGTTGCGAGCAAATCGGAGAAGAACAGCGTGCAAATGGTCTGCACCAGCACGGCGACCGAAGCCACCGCCGCGGCGCTGTCGGAATTTGCGCGGAACTCGATGAGGGCGCGCAGGCCGTTCAGAATTGTCTTGGCACAGAAGCCGATGGCGACCAGAAGGAAGATCAGCGAAACAATCGTGTAGCCGATCGCGCTGCCCGCCACGGTGTTGTCCGGGCCGAAGCCCGCTTCGCCGATCAGCGACGCGAGAATCAGGACGCCCGCGCTTACGCCGGTCGCGAGCATGCGGATCGTCAGCTCGCGCATCGTGGCGCGCAGGTCGTGCGAGACGCTCTTGGCGTCTGCGGGGCCGGTGTAATCGTCGATCAGCTCGTCCTCATTCTCCGGCTCCTCCGTCGTTTCGGGCGCTTCCCCGCGCTCCGGGTCATCGCCGAAGCGGATCTTCAGGCGGCGCACGCCGGCCGCGGCGCTCGTGTTGCTGTCCTCGGAATAAATGCGCGCTTCGCTGAGCAGCGCGCTCTGAAGCACGTCCGCGTTGATGATATGCACCGGCAGATCGCGCTTTCTGTACTGAGTGACGTCTGTGACCGGTGTGGAGATCCGGGCCGGCACTTCTTCCGGCGCAGGCGCTTCTGTCTTTGTCTCTTCTTCGGGCCGCTCCTGTTCAGCTTTAGGCGCTTCCGGCTCTTTGACTTCCGTTTCGGGTTTTTCCTCTTCGGAGAAGCTCGAGACGTCCGTAAATTCCCGCACGGGCGCGGTCTTCGGCTTCTGCGGCACGATGTGCACGGACGGGACTTCCACCGGCTCCTCCGCGGCCGGTTCCTGCGCCGCAGGCTTATCCTGCACGGTTTCCAGGATGCGGCGCACCGAGTCCTCGCTGACCTCCGGCACAACCTTTGCCTGCTGCACGCCGAACGTCTCGTTTTCGAGGTCGAGCTTGATCTCCATCGTGCGCGTCTGCGCGTCCTGCAGCATGGCCTTCTGGAAGCCCGGCAGATTATCGCCGTCTGCATCCTTCTCAATATCGATGCCGTGCTGCTTCGCGTACGGATCACCCGCAAAGGCCGAAACCGGCACCGGTGCGACGATGCCCAGTTCGTTTTCAACCTCGTCGATATCGACGCCCGCGTTTTCGACCGCCTCGGCCACACGGCGGCGGCGCTCCTTCTGCAGGCGGTCAAAGTTCTTCGCAACCTCGTCGTCCAGCTCCGCGGTGTTCTCATCGAACAGCTTCTTGAAGCCCTCGGCCTGAAGCGAGATCTCGCCCGTGGCGTCGAAGCCGCGCGTATATTCGTCAATCGGCTTCAACTGGATGCCGTAGTACATGTCCTCGGCCGCGTCGAAGTCGTCCTTCTGTTTCTTCTCTTTCCGGCGCGCAAAGAAGCCGCGCTTTTCCTTTTTCTCTTTTCTGCCGCGTTTCGGCTCCTCCTCGCGCTCAGCTTCGGTGTAATGCTCTTCGACGGTCTCCACCGGCACCGGCTCGGCTTCCAGCTTCAGATCCGGCAGTTCCTCCGTTTCGGTGGAAATGCGCGGTTTGCCCGCCGGAGTCGGCACGTATTCCGTTTCGGCCCCGTCCTCTGCGCCCATCTTGGCGCGGCGCTCCGCCTCCAGAATCTCCTCCAGTGAAAATCTGTTGTCTGCGCTCATATCTTCGACCACTTTCCTTTCTTTCGACAGCTTGTGGTTCCTGCTTGCTCTTTATGCTTTTCCGTTTTTCGCCGGGATGCCTGCCCGCTGCCGCGCGATTTCATAGCAAAGAATGCCGCAGGCAACCGAGGCGTTCAGCGAATTGATTTTCCCCTTCATCGGCAGGGAAACGATAAAATCGGATTTCTCCTTTACAAGGCGCGAGACGCCGAAGCCCTCCGAGCCGACAACGAGCGCCGCCGGGCCGCTGAAATCGGTCTGGCACCAGTCGGCGCCGTCCATATCCGCCGTATAGACCCACACGCCGCGCGCCTTGATCTCATCGAGAAACGCGGCGATGTTCGGCACGCGCGCGACCGGCAGATACTCCACCGCGCCCGCCGAGGCCTTGCCGACCGCGGCCGTCAGCCCGACGCTGCGGCGCTTCGGAATCACGACGCCGTGCGCGCCCGCGCATTCTGCCGTGCGGAGGATCGCGCCGAGGTTATGCGGATCCGCGATCTCGTCGCAGACGATGATAAACGGCGCTTCACCGCGGCTTTCGGCCAACGCGAAGATGTCCTCGACCTCGGAGAAAGCATGCACCGCCGCCACCGCCGCGACGCCCTGGTGGTTTGCGCCGCCGCACATGGCGTCCAGCTTTTTCGGATCGGCTTCCTTCACCGTGACGCCCGCCTGCTTCGCCATGCGGAGAATCGCGCTGATCGAGCCGGTCTTATCGCCGCGCCGCACATAGAGGCTGTCGATCGGCCTGCCCGCGCGCAGGGCCTCCGTGACGGCGTTGCGGCCCGCGATGACATCTTTTTCTCTTTCGTTTTCCATGAAGATGACCTTTTTCCCTTTCCGAAACGCGCCTTTTGCGCATACTTTCGCAATATAAGCTGATTATAGCATATTTCGGCCCCATATTGCAACTCATCCGCGGAATTTGATGACTTTTCCGCCGGACAAAAATCGCCCGGCTTCGCCGCAAATTTGCTTTTTCAGGTTGAGTTCGCATAAATATGCATCATTTGTGTATTTTTCTCCGATGGACGGCACTATACGCTCTGTAATACGGTGTAGGACGCGCCGGTTGACATAACGGCTGTTCAAAGTTTTCCCAGCCGGCTGTGGAAAACTCTGTGGAAAGTGTTAAAAACCCGCTTTGCGGGCCGATTTCGATTTCCACAGCTTTTCACAACGCCGATTTTTATGTAAACGCATGGCGGATAATCGCGTTTTTTCTCCGATTTTGCTCTGTGGACAAATTGTAAACGCCGTGTAAAATCAGGCCAAAAAGCCTTGTAGATGCAAAAATTCCCGCACCTACATCTGGTGTTTTTTAAAGAAAAACGGTTTTAATTCCCGTGGGGAATCAATTCTGTTTTTGCCTCTGCGCGTGGATTGCGCCCTGTAAAAAATTGCGCGGCGCAATTCGGGAAAAGCGGTTGTATTTTCCCCGGGAATCGTGTAGAATGGAAAAAGAGCGTAGAAAGTTCGGCTCCCGCCGGTTGATTTTGGTTGTGCCTCACAAAATTTCCCACTTGGGTGCAGCACAGACCGCCGAAAACCGCGACGCGGCGCCGGCCGAATAAAAATCCGGAATATGCACAGTTTTGAAAGGATGAAACACGATGCGTGAAGATATTTGCTCGATCCCGATCAGTGAAATTTTTGAGCCGAAGGACGGCTGCCCGTTCTGCCGGATGCGCGACATGCTGGAGGACCGCATGGCGACGTACATCACCGGCGCGGCGATGATGGAGCCGGACGTGCGCGTGGAAACGAACCGCCTCGGCTTCTGCAAGGACCACTTTGAGATGATTCTGCAGCGCGGCAGCCGCCTCTCCGTGGCGCTGATCCTCGAGAGCCTGCTCGCGGAGATCGGAACCGATATTTTCCCGGACGAGCCGAAAACGCCGCTTAAAAAGGTACTCGCCGCCGCGGACCGCCGCCGGCACTCCTGCTTTGTCTGCGAAAACGTGAACAAAAACATGGAACATCTAAGCGCGACGGTCATCAAGCTCTGGCAGAACGAGCCGGAGTTCCGCGCGCTGTACGCTGACCAGACGCACATCTGCCTCGACCATTACAGCTTCATTTTAAGCGCCGCGCAAAAGATGCCGAAGAAGAATTTCATCCCGTTCGCGGCGGAGACGAAGCGCCTTGCGAAGAACTATCTCGACACCGTGAAGGCCGACACGACGCATTTCTGCCGGATGTTTGACTACCGCAACAAGGACGGCGACTGGGGCAACTCGCGCGACGCGATCGAGCGCTCCATCACGTACATCACGGGGCGCGTGCCGAGCGTGACGACGAAAACCGAGGGCAAGAACCGGTGATCCGCTTCACCCCGCCCGACGGCTCGCTCGACCTTGCCCAGACGCTCGACTGCGGGCAGGCGTTCCGATGGCGTCCCGTTTTACGCCCGAACAGCGTTGATGCGTGGCGCGGCGTCGCGTTTTCCCGCGTGCTCGAAGTCTGGACGGACGGGGACACGCTGTGCCTCGACTGCACGCAGGCAGAATTTGACGAAATCTGGTTCTCCTATTTTGATTTTCAGACCGACTATGCCGAAATGCGCGCGTCGCTCGCCGGGCTACACCCCGTTTTGCGCGACGCGGTGCGGTTTGCACCAGGTATCCGCGTCCTGCGGCAGGAGCCGTGGGAGGCGCTGTGCGCGTTTATTATCTCCCAGAACAACAACATTCCGCGCATCAAGGGCATTCTGGAGCGCCTGTGCATGCTGCTCGGTGAGCCGATTGCCGCGAACGGCGAAACGCTTTATGCCTTTCCCACCGCCGAGCGCCTTGCCGCCTGCACCTTAGAGACACTGCAGCCGCTGCGCGCGGGCTTTCGCGCCAAATATCTGCTCGACGCCGCCCGCCGCGTCTCAAGCGGTGAAATTGACCTCGAAGCCGTGCGCCGCATGCCGGTTTGCGACGCGCGCGCCGTTTTGCAGACGATTCTCGGCGTCGGGCCGAAGGTCGCCGACTGCGCGCTGCTCTACGGCCTGCACCGCACCGAATGCTTTCCGATGGATGTCTGGATGAAGCGCGCCATGACGCTGCTGCCCGGCGTCACGCCCGAAGCGCTCGGCGACGCCGCCGGTATCGCCCAACAGTACATTTTCCACTATGCCCGCCTCCATCCGGAGCTGTTCGGGTGACTCACCACCTGTCATACTGTGGGACGGGGAGGTTTTCGGGGATCGCAGGCAGGCTATGCATGAGGATTTCCACGAGCGCCTCGGGCGTTTCGGCACAGTCATACTCGAGCCACCGGCGCACCACCGCCAGAAATCCCGATTTGACAAAATCAAAATGGTAGACCATCTGATGCTCGGATTCCACGCCGAGCTGCCGGAAGTAAGGCTTGAAGACCGTCTCAAAAACGGTCTGAAAGTCTTTTTCTGTTTTTGCCATCCCCACGCTGGAAAGATAGGCGCGGTAAAAGACGGCATTTTCCCGCACGTGGCGCAGGGTGACAAGCGCATACTCCTCCGAAAAGAAGTAGGGCGATTGGATCTGCGCCCTCTCGATATCCTGCAAAGCGGCTTGACGCACCTCATAGCTCATCGCGTCAAGCAGGTCGTAGACATCCTTATAGTGCAGGTAAAACGACGAGCGGTTGATACCGACGTGCGCACAGATCTCCTGCACTGTAATCTTGGTGATCTCCCGCTCAGACAGCGCCGAAAGAAAGTATTCCCGTATTCTCCTGTCGGTTTCCTGAAACCGCTGGTTGTTTTTCTGATTCATCCGCTTCTCCTTTCTCGATTAACACAACATATGTATTGTAATTGATGGTTGAACCCGGTTTATTCCCATGCTATGCTTTAAATAAACAATCGTTGTTTTAATCATAGCACCAACCGCACTGAAAAGCAACAGGAAGGAAGAAACCGTATGAAAAGCACCGTATTCTTTGAAAAAGGCTCTGTGTGGAAGGCGATCTTCAAAATGAGTCTTCCCACCATCGCCGTCATGCTCGTCACGATCGTCTACAACATGGCGGATCTGATCTTCGTCGGGCAGACCGGCGACGCTGCGCAGGTGGCGGCCGTTTCGCTGGCTTCGCCGTTCTTTCTGCTGCAAATGACGCTCGGCACGCTGATCGGCGGCGGTGGCTGCACCGCGATCTCCACGGCGCTCGGCGCAAAGGACACAGACCGCGTCAAAGCGTGCTCCGGCGCGTGCGCGGCGCTCTGTCTTATGAGCGGCGTGCTGCTCGGCAGCGCGATGCTGCTTTTCCCCGACGCTTTCCTGCGTCTTTTCGGCGCGGACAGTGCAACCTGGCAGTTTACGAAGGACTATCTGCTCGTGCTTGCGGTCGGCACACCGACCGTCGTGTTCTCAAGCGCCTTTGCAAACCTCGTGCGCGCCGAAGGCGCTGTCAAGGAAGCGGTGCTGTTCAACGGCCTCGGCACGGTCACGAACATCGTCCTCGATCCGATTCTGATCTCCGGCTGCAAGATGGGCGTGCAGGGCGCGGCCGTCGCGACGGTGCTCGGCAACCTTTTTTCCGCCGCTGCGCTGCTCTGTTACCTGCGCCGCGGACGCACTATGCTGACGCTGAACCCGAAGCACGCGTTCCGCCGCAAGCAGGTATTCTGGCAGGTGCTGGGGCTCGGCGTACCCGGTTCCATCAGCAACCTGCTGATGGGCATGACCAACACGATCACCAACAACCTCGCGATTACCTACGGCGCGGGCGTTGTGGCGGCGATGGGCGTCGGCGGCAAGGCGGGCATGATCGTCGCGATGATCGAGATGGCATTCTGTCTCGGCGTGCAGCCGATGATTGCCTATAATTACGGCGCGGGCAACACGGCGCGCACACGGGAAATCATCCGGAAAACCGGCGTGCTCGTCGTGCTCTCCGGCACGGTACTGACCGCCGCCTGCTTTTGGCTCCGGTTGCCGATCGCCCGGCTGTTCCTGCAGGACGAGACGCTGCTCGCGCAGAGCGCGCACATCATGACGATCGGGCTGATCGGGATGCCGCTGCTCGGGGTGTATTATCTTGGCGTGAATGTGCTGCAATCCGTGGGACAGGCGCTGCAGGCGACGGTGCTTTCCGTCTTCCGGCAGGGGCTGTGCTTTGTGCCGATGCTTCTTTTGCTGCACGCGCTCTTCGGCATGGAGGGACTGTTCTGGGCGGCACCCGTTACGGATCTGCTCGCCGTCGTGCTTGCCGTCGTGTGGTTGTTTCAAGCAAAAAAACGGCTGGCTGCGCCTGCCCCGTAAAATAAATTTCCTTCCGTATTCACAGTCTGTTTACTGTTTTGCGCTTTGAATCTGCTATACTGAAGCCGGGAGAAAAGATAACGAAGAGAGACAACCGGAGAAATGTGAGGGACAGAACGTGAGTGCATTCGTACATTTTGAAGACGTGACCAAGATTTATAGGACCGGCGACGTGGAGGTTCGGGCGTTGTCCGGCGCGAGCTTTGAGATCGAAAAAGGCGAATTCTGCGTGATCGTCGGCGAATCCGGCGCGGGCAAGACAACGCTTCTGAACATTCTGGGCGGCATGGACACGCTGACGAGCGGCCGCGTGCTGATGGACGGCGTGGAAATCAGCAGCTTTAATCGCACGAAGCTCGAGAACTACCGCCGGTTCGACATCGGCTTTGTGTTCCAGTTTTACAATCTGATTCCGAATCTGACCGCGCTCGAGAACGTCGAAATCGCGGCGCAGCTCTGCCCGGAACACATCCCGGCCGACGAGGTGCTCCGCGCCGTGGGGCTCGGGCACCGCATGGATAACTTCCCGGCGCAGCTTTCCGGCGGCGAGCAGCAGCGCGTTTCCATCGCCCGCGCGCTCGCGAAGAAGCCGAAGCTGCTTTTGTGCGACGAGCCGACCGGCGCGCTCGATTACGAGACGGGCAAATCGATTTTAAAACTTCTTCAGGACACCTGCCGCCGCGACGGCATGACCGTCGTTATCATCACGCACAACGCCGCGCTTTCCGCGATGGCGGACCGCATCATCCGCGTCAAGAGCGGACAGATCCATTCCGTGCGCCTGAACGACCATATCGTGCCGGTCGAGCAGATCGAATGGTAACGCGGGAGGGCGGTGAATACGCATGACAAAAACCTTAAAAAAGAACATCCGGCGCAGCATCACCGGCAGCCTCGGACGCTATGTGGCGATTCTGCTCATCATCATGCTGGGCGTGGCGTTTCTGACCGGCCTGCGGCAGACCCGCCCCATCATGACCGCGACCGAGACGGACTACATACGCCGCACGGCGCTTTATGACCTGCGCCTGCTCTCAACCATCGGCTTTGACGAGGACGACGTGGCCGCCGTCGCAAAAAGCGAGGGCGTGACCGCCGCGGAGGGCAGCATCAACGCGGATTTCCTCCTGCTGCGCGACGATGAAGAATTCGTTTACCGCGCGCACATGCTGACCGGAAAAATCAACACACCGGAGCTTGCGGCCGGAAACATGCCCGCAAGCGGAGACGAGTGTCTGGCCGACGCCGGGCAGTTTTCCGAGGACATGATCGGCCAGAAAATCACGATTGCGGAGATCAACGACGCCGATACGCTCGATCTGTTCGCCTACCGGGAGTACACGATTACGGGCCTTGCCTACTCTCCGCTCTACCTCAGCGTGGAGCGCGGCACCACCTCGCTCGGCAACGGCAGCCTTTCCGGCTTTGTGCTGATTCCGCCGGAGGGCTTTGACAGCGAATATTTCACCGAGCTGTACGTCAAATGCACGGATGATTTCGCGCCGTACAGCGACGAATACGACGATTTCATCGAGACGCTCTCCGACACGGTGGAGGCCGACGCGACGCTTTCTGTGCGCACACGCTTTGACGACCTCGTTGCGGACGGCGAACAGGAGATCGCCGACGCGGAGCAGGAGCTTGCCGACAAGGAAGCGGAAGCCAAAGCGGAGCTGGACGACGCCAAGCGCCAGCTCGACGACGCCGAAGCGGAAATTGCGGACGGCGAAACGGAACTGCGCGACGCCAAGGCGGAGCTCGACGACGCCAAGCGCCAGCTCGATGACGGCGCGGCGCAATTACAGCCGGGCTTTACCTCGTGGCAGGGCGCGCTCGACGCGGGCTGGGTCGCCTATTACGACGGACAAAATACGCTGAACAGCGCCATCGCCGAGGGCAGGCAGCAGCTTGCGGACAGCCTGACGCAGCTCGAGGAAAACGAAGCGCTCTACAAAGCCGGCAAGGCGGAATTCGACGCGGGGCTGCAGCAGTACAACGAATACAGCGCGCTCTGGGAACAGGGCTATGCGCAGTACAGCGCGGGGCTCGAGGAATACGAGCAGAATTACGCCGCGTATGAAGCCGGCCTCGCCCAGTACGAAGCCGCGCTCGAACAGTTCAACGCCATAAAAGACACGCTGCCGCCGGAAATGGCCGCAGCGCAGGAGGCACAGCTCGAGGAAACGCGCCAAACGCTCGAGCTGACCGCCGCCGCGCTGGAAGCCGCCAAGGCGCAGCTCGATGAATCCGGCGCAGAGCTGGACGCGCAGAAAGCCCAGCTTGACGCGACAAAGGCGCAGCTCGACGAATCCGAGATTCAGCTCTCCCAGACGCGCACACTGCTCGACGTGGGCTGGAACGACTATTACGACGGCACGGCGCTGCTCGATCGCCAGCAGGCCGAGCAGCAGGCAAAGCTCGACGCGGCGTATGCCTCGCTCATCGAATTCCAGAACGGCATCGATTCGTACAACGACGGCCTGAAAGCCTACAACGAAGGCGTGGAGAGCCTTGCGGACGGCCGCGCGGAGTACGAAGACGGCCTGCAGGACTATGAGGACGGCCGCGCGGAGTTTGACACGGAAATCGCCGACGCGAAGGAAAAAATTGCCGACGCAAAGCAGGAGCTTGCCGACCTGAGCGATCCGGAGCTTTTCGTGCTCACGCGCGATGCAAACACCGGCTACGTCACCTTTGAAAACGACTCGCAGATCGTCGATCGGCTCGCCTCGTTCTTCCCGATCTTCTTCTTCCTGATCGCGGCGCTCGTCTGCTCCACAACGATGACCCGCATGGTGGACGACGACCGCACGCAGATCGGCACGCTGCGCGCGCTCGGCTACAGCCGCGCCTCCATCCTGACAAAATATCTGCTGTATGCGGGCAGCGCCGCATCCCTCGGCTGCCTGATCGGCTATCTCGGCGGCGGCTATCTCTTCCCGCTCGTCATCTGGACGGCTTACGGCATGCTGTATAAAATTCCGGGCTTCATCAGCCTTTACGACCCGGTGCTGTTTGTCATCGCGCTCCTGGCGTCGCTCCTGTGCTCGGCGGGTACCACATACCTTGCCTGCCGTCACGAAATGCAGAGCACCCCCGCGGATCTCATCCGCCCGAAGGCGCCCGAGCCGGGCAAGCGCATCCTGCTCGAGCGCGTGACGCCGCTTTGGAAACGCCTGAAATTCCTGCACAAGGTCACGCTGCGCAATATCTTCCGCTTCAAAAAGCGCATGTTCATGATGATTCTCGGCATCGCAGGCTGCACGGCGCTCGTGCTCACGGGCTTCGGCATCCACGATTCCGTCGCGAACATCGCGAATTTCCAGTTTGACGACATTCAGAAGTACGATATCAGCGTCAATCTGTCCGACGCGATTACGGACGATTGGACCGGAGAGCTGGAGGAGGCGCACGGCGCGGAAATGGACGCACGGGCCGTCACGCTGATGGCTTCCGGCGAGCTGACCGGCAGCACGGCGGCAAAATCGGTATATCTTCTCGCGTCCGACGACTCGGACATCACATCGATCATTGACCTGCACCTGAACAAAACGCCCGTTTCGTACCCCGGAGACGGCGAGATCGTCATCACGGAAAAACTCGCGAGCATCACGGGCGCGCGGCTCGGCGACACCGTGACCGTCTCGGTCTCCGACACGGATAAGGCCGCATTCCGGGTGGCCGGTATCACGGAAAATTACGTGTACAACTACGTGTACATGACCGGCAAAACGTACGGCCGCGCCTTCAAGCAGGCGTTTGAGCCGAAGACGCTCCTGCTGCGCACCGCGGAGGACGTCGATGAGTACAGTCTTGCCGCCTCGCTCTCGAACATGGACGACGTCGTTTCCGTCTCCGTCGTGTCCGACACGCGCCGCACCATCGACAAAATGATGATCAGCCTGAATTACGTCGTGGCGCTGGTGCTTGCCTGCGCGGGCGCGCTCGCCTTCATCGTGCTGTTCAATCTCGGCAACATCAACATCTCCGAGCGTGTGCGCGAGATCGCGACGATCAAGGTGCTCGGCTTCCACAGCCGCGAAACCGGCGCGTACGTTTTCCGCGAGAACATCATCCTCTCGATGATGGGCATTCTCTGCGGCCTGCCGCTCGGCGTTGGGCTGCACGCATTTGTGGTCGCACAGATTCAGGTGGATATGATCTCTCTCAAGTACGTCATCGAGCCGACGAGTTACCTGTTGACCGTGTTCATGGTCGTGCTGTTCACCGTGATCACCGATATCATCCTGCGCCGCAAGATCGCGCGTATCGATATGGCGGAATCGCTCAAATCCATCGAATAAACCAAAAGCACAGCCCGAACGAAACGGCATCATGCCGATCGTTCGGGCTTTTATCATACCTGTTCGCCATTTTATATGGTGCGGGAACCGTGATGCGCGCAGGACATCCCGAGAAATTCCCCTGCAACCCCTTGACTTAAACCCGGGTTTAACGTGTACAATGAAGTTAAAGTACATGAAAGACTTTCAGCCCCTGAGCGACGCAGAGCGTGCAGCGGTCGACAAGGTCTGCGCCATCTTCCGCACGCAGGACCTGATCCCCTGCACCGCCTGCCGCTACTGCATGGAGCGCTGCCCGCAGAACATCGCGATTTCCGACCTCTTCGCGTGCCTGAACGCCCTAAAGCAGTTCCACAACTGGAACTCCGCCTATTACTACAACAACATCCACACGAAGAACGGCGGCAAGGCGAGCGACTGCATCAAGTGCGGCAAGTGCGAGGCGATCTGTCCGCAGCACCTGCCCATCCGCGCGCTGCTTGAGGACGTCTCCAAAGAATTCGACAAATAAACGAGCACAGCAAAGCCGCCCGAAACTCCAAACCGGAGCCGGGCGGCTTTTGTACTCTCCAATGCGTAGGTTGCGTTTTCGCGGCGCTTCGGGTATGCTTTAGATAGAACAAATTTTGAAAAAGGAAAGTGATGATTATGCCATACGTTTCGGGTGAAGCCCTTCGCCGCCTGCGCACAGAACGCGGCCTGACCCAGCGCGCGCTCGCCGACCGGCTGTGCATCAGCGACAAGACCGTCTCGAAGTGGGAGACGGAACGCGGCCTGCCGGATATCACGATCCTGCCGGAGCTCGCCGCTGCGCTGCGCGTCTCCGTCGCAGAGCTGTTCACCGGCGGGCACGCCGAAAACCGGAACCGCGCCGCCAACATGCTGCGCAGTGTATTTTATGTCTGCCCCGTCTGCGGCAACGTGATCGTCTCCGCCGGGCAGGGCGCGTTTAGCTGCTGCGGCATTCTGCTGCCGGAGGCCGAGCCGCAGGACGATGACGCCGCGCACGAAATCGAGGTTGAGACCGACGGGAACGAGCTGTATGTCCACCTCAACCACGCGATGGAAAAGACGCACTCCGTCTCGTTTTTCGCGTATGTGACGGGCGGCAGCGCGGAGCTTGTGAAACTCTACCCCGAGCAGGGCGCCGAAGCGCGCTTTCTGCGCCGCGGACACGGTACGCTCTACGCCTACTGCACACGCCACGGGCTGTTTAAAAAGAGAGTCTAAGGCAAAATCTCTGCGAGAATCGCGTTGGAGACGAGAAAGCCCTCGTCGGTCAGCGCGATTTTTTCATTTTCGACTGTGAGCAGATTCCTCGGCAGACGCGCCGCCGCGGCGCGCACCGTGTCAAACTGCACTGCGCCGTCCGGGAATCGCCGGGCGCAGTCTGCGCGGGAAAGCCCTTCGGAAAGCCGCAGGGCGAGCATCGCGTATTCGGAAAACGCCCCGCCCGGGCCGTCGTCGACCGGCTCGTCCCCCCAGAGAAAAGCCGCGAGGTCACGCGGGTAGTAGAACCTGCGCCCCGCAACGAACGAATGCGCCGCCGGGCCGACGCCGAGGTACTCGCCGCAGCGCCAGTACTGCAGATTGTGGCGGCTCTCTCTGCCTGGGCGCGCGAAGTTGCTGATCTCGTACTGGGCGTAGCCGAGTGCCTTCAGCCGGCGTGCGGCGAAGAGGTACTGATCCGCTGCGCTGTCCTCGTCGGGCAGCGCGAGCATCTCCGCGATGGATGCAAACCGCGTGCCCGGCTCAATCTTCAAAATGTACGCCGAGACGTGATCCGCGCCGAGCGAGGCGCAGAAATCGACCGACCGCGCGAGCGTATCGCAGCTCGAGTGCGGCAGGGCGAGCATCAGGTCGACCGAGACGTTGTCAAAGCCCGCCGCACGCGCCGCCTGCATGGCGCGCTGTACGTCCTGCGCCGTGTGGCGGCGGCCGAGCACGCGCAGCTCGTCCGCGTTTGCGGACTGCATCCCCATCGAGATGCGGTTAAAGCCGCCCGCGCGGAGCGTCTCGAAGAACGCGAGGTCGACGTCGGCGGGGTTGCACTCGGCGGTGATCTCCGCATCGGGCTGCACGTCAAACGACGCTTTCACCGCGCCGAGCACCGCACAGAGACGCTTCGCGCCGAAGACGCTCGGCGTGCCGCCGCCGAAATACACCGTCCCCACCGCGCGGTGACCGTATTTTTCTCCATACGAAAAAAGCCGTGCGCAGACGGCTTCTTTGTACTGCTCCAGCGCGCTTTCCTCACGCGGCGAAGCGGAATAAAAATCGCAGTAGGGGCATTTGGATTTGCAGAATGGGATGTGGATATAAATCGATAACATTATCATAAATTCAAAATCGGGAGCGTCCTGAGATCGCGAGCACAGCAGTTGCGCCTACCCTATACGAGTGAGTGAAACAAACGCATGCGATACTGCGTGTCGCAGCTGCGGGCGTTCGCCGCGGGGCGCCCCCGTCCGCGTTTGCTCGCTGATTTCTTACACCGGCGAAGTGAGGCTCGCCGAACGATTCCGCGACCTCGCCGTCCGTCGTACGGACTATTCGTCCAATTTGAGGACTGCCATAAACGCCTCCTGCGGAACCTCGACGGTGCCGAGCTGGCGCATACGCTTCTTGCCCTCCTTCTGCTTTTCGAGCAGCTTCTTCTTGCGGGTGATGTCGCCGCCATAGCACTTGGCGAGGACGTCCTTGCGCATCGCTTTGACCGTTTCGCGCGCGATGATCTTGCCGCCGATGCACGCCTGCACCGGCACCTCGAAGAGCTGGCGTGGGATCTTCTCCTTGAGCTTTTCCACCATCTTGCGGGCGCGCGGGTACGCCTTGTCCGCGTGGATGATGAACGACAGCGCATCCACCACCTCGCCGTTGAGCATGATGTCGAGCTTGACGAGGCTGCTCTTCTGGTAGCCCATCAGCTCGTAATCGAACGACGCGTAACCGCGCGTGCGGGACTTGAGCGCGTCGAAGAAATCGTAGATGATCTCATTGAGCGGCAGCTCGTAGTGGATGTCGACGCGGTCGGTGTCGATATAGCTCATATCCTTGAACACGCCGCGGCGCTCCTGACAGAGCTCCATGATATTGCCGACAAACTCGGTCGGCGAGTAGATGTGCGCGTTCGTGATCGGCTCCTCGGCGAGCGAAATCAGCGAAGGGTCGGGGTAATTCGTCGGGTTGTCGATCGACACCATCGTGCCGTCCGTTTTCGTGATGTGGTAGACGACGCTCGGCGCGGTCGTGACGAGGTCGAGGTTGTACTCGCGCTCGAGGCGCTCCTGAATGATCTCCATGTGCAAAAGGCCCAGAAAACCGCAGCGGAAGCCAAAGCCGAGCGCAATGGACGTCTCCGGCTCGAAGGTCAGCGACGCGTCGTTGAGCTGCAGCTTTTCGAGCGCGTCCCGCAGGTCGGTGTAATGCGCGCCGTCCGCCGGGTAGATGCCGCAGAAGACCATCGGCTGCACCGCGCGGTAGCCGGGCAGCGGCTCCAACGCGGGATTATCCGCGCGGGTGATCGTATCGCCGACGCGTGCCTCGCGCACGTTCTTGATGGACGCCGTGATATAGCCGACCTCGCCCGCCGAAAGGCAGTCCGCCGGCTCCAGCGTGGTCGCGCGCAGATAGCCGCATTCGACGACGGAGAACTCGCTGCCCACCGCCATCATGCGGATCGTGTCGCCCGGGTGGACACAGCCCTCCTTGATGCGCACATAAGCGATAACGCCCTTGTACGCGTCGTAGTAGGAATCGAAAATCAGGGCGCGCAGCGGCGCTTCGGGGTCGCCCTCCGGCGCGGGAACATCCGAAACGATCTTCTCCATGACCGCCTTGATGTTGATGCCGTTTTTCGCGCTGATGCGCGGCGCATCCTCGGCGGGAATGCCGATGACGTCCTCAATCTCCGCCGCGACCTTATCCGGGTCGGCGGAAATCAGGTCGATCTTGTTCAGAACCGGCACAATCTCGAGGCCGGCATCGACCGCGAGATACGTATTCGCGAGCGTCTGGGCTTCGATACCCTGCGAGGCGTCCACGACGAGCACTGCGCCCTCGCACGCGGCGAGCGAGCGGGAAACCTCGTAGTTGAAATCGACGTGGCCGGGCGTGTCGATCAGGTTGAATACATAATCCTCGCCGTCATCCGCGTGGTAGACGAGCGTCACGGCGTGCGCCTTGATCGTGATACCGCGCTCGCGCTCGAGCTCCATATTGTCGAGGAGCTGCTCCTCCATATCGCGCAGGGCGACCGCCTGCGTCTGCTCCAGAATGCGGTCGGCCAGCGTGCTTTTGCCGTGGTCAATATGTGCAATGATGCTGAAATTCCGAATTTTACTCTGTTCCAAAGCGATCCATCCTCTTTGCAAGTATACATAGTCAGTATACCATTTTTTCCGCCGGTGCGCAATATTCGTTTTCATCTCCGTTCGGCGCGCATAAAAAAGGATTGCGCTTTACCGCCAAAACGTGGTATCATAAGGAACAGAAATGATTTGCAGCGGAGGGATACTATGCCGAGATTTTTTACGGACGCGGTGCGGTTTGACGACGCGTCACAAACCGGCGCGGCGGTGGTCGACGGCGAGGACGGGCGCCACATTGCGCGGTCGCTGAGGATGCGCCCCGGCGAGGCGCTGACGCTCTCGGACGGCGTCGGCTTCGACTACGACGGGGAAATCGAGGAAATTCTGGGTGACACGGTGACAGTGCGCCTCACGCGCAAATCCCGCAACAAAAGCGAGCCCACACTCCGCGTCACGCTGTATCCGGGCATGCCGAAAAGCGACAAGCTCGACCTCGTCGTGCAGAAATCGACGGAGCTGGGCGCGGCGGAAATCATCCCGGTGCTGACCGCCCGCAGCGTTTCGCGTCCGGATGCGAAATCGGCCGCCAAAAAGCAGGAGCGCCTGCAGCGCATCGCGCTGGAAGCCGCGAAGCAGAGCGGGCGCGGTGCGGTGCCGCAGGTCCGCGCGATGGTGGGCTTCAAGGAGGCCATCCGCGCGGCGAAAGGCACGAAAATTCTGTTTTATGAGGGCGGCGGTCTGCCGCTTGCGGACTGTCTGCCCGCGGGCGAGACGGAGGTTTCGGTCTTCATCGGGCCCGAGGGCGGCTTCGACGCGGAGGAAGTCGCATTCGCAAAAGAAAACGGCGTTCTGACCGCGACACTTGGTCCGCGCATTTTGCGCACGGAGACCGCACCGCTCGCCGCGCTCGCGATTTTGATGTATATGACGGGGAATATGGCATGAAAACAGCACTCATCACCGGCGCGTCGGGCGAAATCGGCGCAGCAATCGCCCGCGAATTCTCGGACGCGGGCTACGGCGTCGCGCTTTGCGGCGCGAAACACATCGAAAACGCCGAGGCGCTCGCGCTCGAACTGCAAAAAGCCGGGCGCACCGCCTGCGCCGTGCAGGGCGATCTCTCCAAGCCCGAGGACTGCGAGCGCGTCTGGGACGAAAGCGCGCAGGCGCTCGGGCATATCGACGTGCTCGTCAACGGTGCGGGCATCTCACTCGTTACCTTCTTTGACGCGATGACGCCCGCGGAATGGAACCGCATTGTGCACACCAACCTTTCCTCGGCCGTGTACCTTTCGCAGTGCGCGTCGCGCGAGATGATCCGCCGCAAGTCCGGCGCGATTGTCAACATTTCCTCGATCTGGGGCGTGAGCGGCGCATCGATGGAGGTCGCGTACTCGGCGGTCAAGGCAGGCATGATTGGGCTGACGAAAGCCCTCGCGCTCGAGCTTGCGCCGTCGAACATCACGGTGAACGCCGTCGCGCCCGGGTACATCGACACCAAAATGAACGCGCATCTCAGCGAAGGCGACAAAGCTGCGCTGTGTGAGGACATCCCGCTCCGCCGCGCGGGCAGACCCGAGGAGGTCGCCGCCGCGGTGCGCTTTCTCGCTGAGAGCCCGTATATCACCGGCGAAACGCTCGTTGTCTCGGGCGGCTGGCGCTGACGCATATTTTTCGCCGCGCTGCAAAAGCTATTTCCATAAAATGCAGAAAGGATGGCTTTTATGGATTTATCGAAGCTCGATACCGCCGCGCGCGCGTATTTTGATTCTCTGACGCCCGCGATGAAGGAGAACATCATGCAGACGGGCGCAAAGCTCACGACGAAAAACGACCTGGAGCGCTTTGTGCAGAACTCGGTGGAGTCGCTGCCGGGCGTCACGGTCGAAACGAAATGAACCCAGCCGCTTTTGCGGCGTACATAAAGGAGACCGCCATGGAGCCAAACCGAAAAATCGACGCGTACTCGTTCGCGCTCGGCGTCTGCGCGGCATTCTGCGAGGTCGTCCGCGCGGGCGTAAAGCGCATCGCGCTGAGCCACCCCTTCACGCCGGACGAGCTTGAGAACACACTCGGCGCGGATTTCATCGAAGCGTGTGCGGAAATTGCGGAGCAATACGGCTGCAAAGCATATTTCCTGCAAGAGCCGGTGCTGACCGACCTCTTCCCGCTCTCGCTGAACCGCGGCAGGCAGAATGTCGTCTTTTACCGCGCCCCTGCCGACCTCACCGAGCTGCTCGCGATCCAACACGACAAAAAAGCCCTGCAGGACGCAGGACAATACATGGGCGAAGCCCGGCGGCAGATCGCCGTGCGCTTCGGCCACCTGCTCTCGTACAGCGAGGAAGCCATCGCGCGCTACCTCGCCGAAAACACAGAGCGGGAATAACCCAGCATTTCACAGCAAAGGAGTCTTATCCATGTCCATGACCATCAACAAGGAGCTGCCGAATCCGGCGGCGCTCAAAGCACAGTTCCCGCTTCCGGAGGACATCCGCCGCATCAAGGCGCAGCGCGACGCGGAGATCGCGAAGGTCTTCCGCGGCGAATCCGATAAATTCCTCGTCATCGTCGGCCCCTGCTCCGCTGACAATGAGGACGCGGTGTGCGAATACACGCAGCGCCTCGCGCGCGTCAACGAGCAGGTGCAGGACAAGCTGATCCTGATCCCGCGCATTTACACGAACAAGCCGCGCACGACCGGCGAGGGCTACAAGGGTATGCTCCACCAGCCCGACCCGGACAAGGCCCCCGACCTGCTCGGCGGCATCATCGCGATCCGCAAGATGCACATGCGCGCCATCCGCGAGACGGGGCTGACCTGCGCCGACGAGATGCTCTACCCCGAAAACCGCAGCTACCTTGACGATCTGCTCTCCTACGAAGCGATCGGTGCGCGCTCGGTCGAAAACCAGCAGCACCGCCTGACGGCGAGCGGCATGGACATCCCCGCCGGCATGAAGAACCCGACCTCGGGCGACCTCGCCGTGATGATGAACTCGATCAAGGCGGCGCAGAGCGCGCACAATTTCATCTACCGCGGCTGCGACGTGACGACGACCGGAAACCCGCTCGCCCACGCGATTTTGCGCGGCGGCGTGGACAAATACGGCACGAACATCCCGAACTACCACTACGAGGATCTCACGCGCCTGAGCGCGCTGTACGAAAAGAGTGGGCTCCAGAACCCGGCGTGCATCGTCGACGCGAACCATTCGAATTCCGGCAAGCAGTTTAAGGAGCAGATCCGCATTGTCAGCGAGGTGCTCCACAGCCGCGCGCACAACGACGGCGTGCACCGCCTCGTCAAGGGCGTGATGATCGAGAGCTACCTGATTGAGGGCGCGCAGAAAATCAGCGACTGCATGGTGCACGGGCAGTCGATCACCGACCCCTGCCTCGGCTGGGCGGATACCGAGCGGCTGCTGCTGACGATCGCAGACCGCATTTAAGGGAAGAACACCATGAAGCTATACGTCACGCGGCACGGCGAAACGCCGATGAACGCCGCACACCGCGTCTGCGGGCGCACGGACATCGACCTGACCGAAAAGGGCGTCGCGCAGGCCATCGCCGCCGGGGAGAGCCTCAAAGACAAGGGCATCCGGCGCATCATCGCCTCGCCCATGCTCCTCGTCTGCCACGGCAGTGCGCCTTTGCCCGGCGCAATACGGCCCAAAAAGGGGCAAATCGCGGCAAATCGTTCCCTTGCGGATTTGGCCGTACTACCCAATGTCTACGGTTGAGCAAAGTTAAAATCAAGATGTAGTATCTCTGCACAAGATACAGAAAATGCGAACCGCCATAGCAGCAATAAAGGCTGTTATGGCGTTCTTGTGTATATAGTTATCTGGGTGGCTTCTTGGAATAAGTACCTTCAAATCGAATGCCCGCCGCAGGTCGGTGTAGCCGCAGGCGATGTAAACCTTGTCCGCCCCCGCGAAATCGCTCAACATGATTTCAATATCCGCAGCACCGTTTCCATGGTAGCTGTATTTTTGACCATCTCCCAATGCGATAAATATCTCTCTTAGACTGCATGGGAGATATTTGCGTTTTGGGATATTGTCTCATGCCCTGACCTGCTATTCAAGCCGTGGGGAGGTTTACGCTTACCTTGAAATAGGTATATATTGTTATTATTAAGGCAATACCGCACAGAAAAGATGCGGAATAAAGGCAACCTTCGTGAATATCAGCATATCTTATTCACAATCCTCTCTTCAGCATGTTCCGGAGCCGACAGACACCCCAGAAGTTAAGTTTGCTCATGATTGCCCAGACAGCCGTGCCTTGGGACAGGGCACTTAGCATACGACAATTTATGGATATTCCACAGCGGTAATGGTCTATCGTTTTCCTAGCTGATTCAAAGTCGTCCCCGGCAAGGTATTTCAGTGACATCTGCGCCGCGTACACACAGGATAACCACAGATCCGCTCCCGCCCGGGCGGCCAGCTGGGGATAATTTTCCTCAATATACCGCTGACGAGCCTGCTTTGCTTCCAGACCATGTAGCCGTTTCAGCGAATAGCCCGCATTCATGATGCTGCCGGGACGCTGGAAGTAGTTGTAGAGGGGATCCTCGATCTTGCAGACTCTGCCTGCCCGGGCGAAGACCTGATAGGTCCAAAATTCGTCCTCATTGGTTTTGCCCACCGGGAAACGGATGTCTCCGATCACCTCCGCGCGGTAGAGCTTGTTCCAAACATGTTGCCGGAAGGCACCGTTTCGAAGGAGCTGCTCCATGGCGGATTCCGTGTCAAAACATATGGGGGCCTTTGGAGCAGCAGCGGCAGCAACCCCTGCGCCGGCCGTATGGTATACTTCACATTCGCAAATGTCACTGCCCGAATTTTGCAGTCCCTCCAGCAGGCGTTGCAAAAAAAATGCCGCAACCCAGTCGTCGCTGTCGACGAATGCAATATATTCGCCTTTGGCGATTTCCAATCCAGCGTTGCGGGCATCCGACAAGCCGCCGTTGGGTTTATGGATGGTGGTGACTCTCGGATCCTGCCGGGCATACCGGTCGCAAAGCGCACCGCAGCCATCCGTGGAGCCGTCATCCACCAGAATGATCTCTGTATCCACAGCGGTTTGCCGCAGCAGTGAATCCACGCAGCGGCACAGATAGGCCTCCACATTATAAACCGGTACAATCACGCTGATCATCCCCTGGGCCTCCTCATTTTCGTTTTCGGTCAGATGAATCCGATGCCGTCTGCCAACCCATCGTACATCTGCTGCTTTTCTGCTTCGGTGGCGCCAGCCCACTGATTCCAGGGCCGGATTTGGCTGAAATCGGGCCGTTCCGCGCGAAGCTTCTCATATTTTTCACGATACGCTTCGATAGAGCATATCCTTCGGGCAGGAACACCTGCATAGACACCATCGGAGGGAAGATCATGGGTAACCACGCTTCCCGCTCCGATGACCACATTATCGCCGACGGTCACGCCGCACAGGATGACCGCTCTGGTTCCAATAAACACATTGTTGCCGATGGTCACCCGGCCCAGCCTGGTGGACTGGCGCACGATATTCGTGCTGGCGTCATGGGCCAGAATGGTGACGTTGGTGGAAATGGTTACATCATCGCCGATGGAAATGAGCCAAGGCCAGGCTCCGTCGATGCTGAAGCCCGCATTGATTGCCGTATTCCGACCGACCTTCAGGCCTTTTTCCACCAGACGCGCCAATTCGATCTGCTCCGGTGTTTTTCCCAGGATATAGCGCTGGAACAGCTGTTTGAAGCGATTCACAGATGACAACTCCCTTCGCTCTTTTCGAAGACACTGACGTTCGGAAAAATCTGTTCGTATAGTTCTGTCAGGTTCCGGTTCACGGTATCCACCTCTTCCGGAGTCATATCATCCCTGTCAGCTAGGCAGATCATTTTGTATGCCCTGCTTTCATAGGCCCACCGGATGGCACCTGTGTTTTCAATCAGCACGATGCTTCCCCAATCATTCTTTTCCGGCACAAACTGACCGCTGAGGATCGCCTCGATGGAATAGATCTGGTGGGTGATCTGATGAATATCCCGGATCCGGTAACGAGAAGTCTCCACACATTCCTTCTCATATTTTTCCCAGGTACGCTGCATGCTGGATCTGCGGAAGGGAACGGCCATATGGGTAAAGTACATGCCGGGAATACCGCCGCTGCGGTATGCGTCGATATTATACCGGATGGAAGAACCGTAGACATGGGAGAAAAACTTCTCAGGATGCCGCCGGATACAATCGGTGACATTGTTCTTCTTGTTTGCCAGACCGAAGCCGTTGAAGAAAAGATGATAAGGGATCTCATTATCCCGGTTCACCCAGGGAATCGCAATACCGGTATGCTTCGGCATGCCGTTTTCGAAAAAATCCCCGGGACTCACCGGTCTGGCCAGCAGCATGTCATCATTGAAATAGACGAAATGTTCGCTCAGGCCCGGGATCCGGAACAGATTCAATTCCAGGGAGTTGCAGTTGTAGGTCGGCAGAAATTCCTCAGGCATAAAGTCCCGATGATTGACGATCTTCAGCTTGGGGCACTCCCGGTTCAGCCACGCGGGAACATGGCCCCATGTTACCAGATGTACATACCGCACCCAGGGCGCAAATTCCGCCACCGCCCGGAACCAGTACCGGAAACTGGCCCAGTCCCGGTACCGGCAGACACCGTTTCCGCTGATCTTCAGTTCAGCTTCGCCAAAATATTCCGCCCGTTCCTTCTGCCATGCAAGGTCATTGCCGTCCACCCAGGTCACAACAAAATCGATGGGATAATCAGCTGGTGTATTCTTTTGATAGGATTTGAGGTAGCCGGAAGCAAACAGCTTCCAGTCGTTCAGCCTTTGTTTGATGCCCATCCGTTTTTCTCCTCGTCTGTGTGATTAAGCATGGCCATAACACGGCCATCCCGATAAAACTTCCGCCCGGAGATCAGATCCCCGACCCGTCCTGCAGGCTGATCCTCCGGATAAAAGACACTGTCCTGATGCTGCGCGAAGCTGCTGTTTGCGGTAAAGAGAACCTTGGGATAAGGAACATCTTTCCAACGGGCGAATACTTCGTCGGTAAAATCCTCCATATCTGTGCAGAGCACCGCGATCCTGTCCCAGTTGATTCTGCATTTGCGGCGGTTCCAAGCGTCCCGGGCCTCCGAACAGGTGGCGTAGTGCATGAAGTGGATCTGCACATCCTCCAGATAGCCGATGGGGTAGTTTTCGCCCCAGGTCATTACCGGCTCCAGTTCCATGTAGTGCTTCAGATTCGATACGAAGCGGATAAAATCCGGCCCTCTGAAAAACAGGTTAACGGTAGGAGAGGAGAACTCCAGCCCCAGATCGTGGTACAGTACACCGCCGATGCAGTTCTGGGCAATGATGCTGATGGGTTCAGACGCTGTGAACTGCCGGCGCAGGCGGTGAATAAACCACGCCTGCCGTTCCCGCTGCAGCCGGCCGGATACTCTGCTCGGCAGCCGTTTCAGGCTGGTTAAACACTGGGCAAGCTGTTCCTTGAATAGAAGCAGACGGTACTGCTGATAGATTTGTGTCCCGTCTCCGACTTCCAGAACATCCTGGATATACCGGATCTTCCGGGCCTTGTCCAGGGCGGGATTATGCATCGTCTGATAGACGTAATTTTTTTTCAGCGCCTCCACGGCGCGGCTGTACTGGGCAGCAATGCCGGCAGTGTCGCCGCTGATCCGCCGCAACTGGTCCAGCCTGTGGAACTCATTCTCCCGCTCCACCAGGCCGAATTTGCTCATCAGGGAGGTGTTGTTGGCCCGGACGTAATGGTATAGCGGCTCATTGACGATCACACACTGCCGAACGCAGGCCGCTTCCATATAGTCCAGCACAAACTGAAAATCCTCACCCATGGTCTGAGTCTCGTCAAAAGCAAGGCTGTTTTCCAAAATGATCCTGCGCTGAAACGCTTTGTTGCAGGGGGATTGCAGCAGGACCTTTTCCTGCAGGGCAAAGAACTGGTCGGCATGGATAGGGATCAGTGGATTGCCACTGGGATCCCATAAATAATCCGCAGTATACCCGGCGACTTCTTCGTGAAACCTAAAGCCGCAGATGATCAGGGCATCCTCGTGATCGGTAGATGCTTCGATGAGACGGCTGACGTATTTCCCGGATGCCCAATCGTCGCTGTCAACAAAGCAGATATACTCGCCTGAAGCCAGCGCAATGCCCCGGTTTCTGGTATGGGAAACGCCGCTGTTCTTTTCGTTGCGGACACAGCGCACTGCCGGGAATTCCTCCGCCAGGATCTGACACTGGGCCCAGCTTCCGTCCGGGGAACAGTCCTCCACCAGGATTACTTCCAGATTGTGATATGCACCGAAAACCAGGGACTCCACACATTTGCGAAGCGCCTTTTCTGCTTTATATACCGGGACGATGATGCTTACTTTAGGTTCCATCGGCCTGCTCCTTTCTCAGCACACGGGCTGGAACACCGCCCATCACCGCTCCGGGTTCCACATCCCGGATGACCACTGCGTTGGCACCGATCACAGCCCGGTCTCCAACGATGATGGGTCCCAGGATCTTCGCGCCGCAGGTGATCATCACATCGCTGCCAATCACAGGCGCACGTCCACAGCCATTGTATCCGATGGTCACCTGCTGGTTGATCCAGCAGTTTTCGCCGATGGATTCCGCCGTTATCATGGTGGCAAAGCCATGCTGAATGAACAGGCCGCCGCCGATCTCTTTTGCCTCGATGTACAGCGACTCCATGGGTCGATACCAGAATGCGATCCAGTAACGGAAGAACCGGCGGAACCGATTCCGGTAAATCAACAGGTTCCGGAATTCCGGTTTCTGCCAGAGCAGCACCGCCAGCACACGGTAGTTGCTCCCGGAAAGATTGCCAATGGACTTCCATCGATTCAGATCCATCAAAAGCCGGGGATCCTTCCAGTCAATACCGGGCAGGATTGGAAGAAACCGCATATACTGAATGAACTGTTTTATTTTTTCCATAAGTACCTCATGCAAAATAGTCCTCAGATTCCTGGACTGTGACAGGATTACGCTTGGCCACGAGCTGTTCAGCCGGGGCAAAGCGCACCTTCCACAGGCTGCGCCAAAGCGCCAGCGGCGGAGATGAATGACCCGTTTCCCTAAAATATCCGCTCAGCGCAAGACGGATCTGCTGAATACTCCCGTCCGAGCAGTAGGGATCATGGCTCAAAATGATCATCATTTCCAGGAAGTGAAGATCAAATTCTTTTGCCAGAGCAGGGACCTCCTGATGGATCCTGCTCCTGCGTCTGCTCAGGCAGTCGATGCGGTCCAGGAGAATCTGGCTTCCTGATGAGGCAGAAACCATCACGCTGGAAGCACGTTTTCGATAGTTGTAAATGATCCGGTCATCGCATACGACACATTTGGCGTTTATGATACCACGGTACGTAAAGTATTCGTCATCGATCTTGTGACCTTCCTCGAAAAAGATACCATCAAAAATCTCCCGGCGATACAGCTTGTCCCATAAAAGGCTGCAGGTCCAGTCTGTGGTAAAACGGCGCAGGAAATCAGTGCCTGTCATGCAGGTCCTTGGGCAGTCGTTATTTTGCAGTGTTTCGTGGGTTTTGAATATGTTCCGAAAAGCGCCCCGTACCACGTCAGCGTTATTTTCCTGGATCAGCTTCAACAGATAGGGATATGCACCCGGCTCCAGATAATCGTCACTGTCCACAAAAGCCAGGTATTCGCCGGTGGCTACCCGCAAACCCGCATTTTTGGCGGCGGCAGCGCCGGCATTTTCCTGGTGAATGACATGAATTCTGGCATCTTTCCGGGCAAGCTCGTCACACAGGGCGCCGGATCCGTCGGTGGAGCCGTCGTCGATCAGAATTACTTCCAGATCATTGCACTTCTGCGACAGAATGCTCTCAACACATTGTTCCAGATAGTGCACGACATTATAAACTGGTACGATCACCGAGATTCGGTTCTGCATGTGACATTCACACTCCCAATCTGTTACGAATTCTTTGGATCAGGCCCAGCTTCCCTCCGCCAAGGCATTGGGTGATCCATTGGATCATGCTTTTTTCCCTGTCCAGATTACGGAAGAACTTATCCCGCGCACCATGGGGCACCGAGGACGCTGCTGCGCTGAGATTTCTGGAGACCGCCTCCTGGTACGTCGTCTCCAGGAATCGAAACTGCCCAGAGATGGTATCCCAGGCTTCCTGCCCTTTCGGCGTGTGGATCAGAAGCAGGGACGTTCCTTGGTTATCGTCAAATTCCGGATTCTGATCCCAAATCCCCCAGTAGTCGCCCAGAGTCAGATCCGCACAGCGCTTGGTTCCCTTGAAGACACACTGACTGCAGGAGCGGCGCAGATACAAATTCAGGGTGAATCCCTGCATCAATGGATCTTTACTCTGACAGGCCTGATAGGACGCACCGTTGGCATAATTGATGGAGACACTGTACTGATAGTGGCTCCAGCCGGTGGCTTTGCTGCGCAGATTGACAGACGTCACTGGCGCCTTTCCGGCGTCCAGAAGCTGCCGTTCGTCCAGGTAACGTGCCCAGACTTTCGGGGAGACAACGCCGTGGCAGATCATGTCCACCAGGAGTAGGTTTGCATCATCCCGGCCGAGGAACGCACGCAATCCGGCCGTCTGACATGGCGTACCAACAAACATCACCGGTGTCCCGCTGCGTAGCGCCCTGCGGATCTCAGCAAAGCAATGCTCCACGGAGCTTTGGGGGTATTTCGCACCCTGTTGGCGTGCCACATCTTGCAATGTGTCCGCTAGGATATGGGTGACAGAAAAATCCTCGTCGTAAACAGCGGCACAGACAAGACCGCCGCTCCGGATTGTGTTCTCCGCCAGCGCGAAAAAGATACCGCCTGAGGAGCTGGATGCCCGGATGTGCCCATCCTGATTCTGCGCCGCAATGGCCTTGGGCGAGTCCGCAGGCGAAGGAGGATTCATCACCGGGCATGTTTTTTCACAGGCCCGGCAGTGGATACACGGCGCCGGATCCACATGTGGATAGCGAAAGCCCTCGCTGTCATATTCCATTGTGATGCATGACTCGGGACAACTGGCTGCACAGCTTCCGCAGCCGCAGCACTGTGAGGAATCAACCAACATAAGGAACCTCTGTATTATCGTTTCATAATCTTTTTAAATGGTGCGGTAACCAGGCCTTTCTCGTAGGAATTCATGCTGAAGAAGAATGTGGATACCGCAAACGTTCCGCTGATCACAGCGGCAGCCAGCAAAACCTCAATCAGTGAATCGATGGGCCAAAACCGGTTAATCAGGAATCCCACCAGGCATGCCGGCAGGTAACCAGGCAGTATACTGACAATGGATTTCCAGAAAGCGATCATATCCAGACCAATACGGCGGTGATAATACCAGTTCATCCACACCACAGAACCGAAGAACCAGCAAATGGTGGTGGCCAGAGCAGCACCGATGCCGCCCCACCATTGGCTGAAAGGAATAGTGAGAAGAATATTTATCAGGGCCACCAGAAAATAGACCACACTTCTGGCCTTGTGCTTGTTCATGGCCTTCTGGATCTCCAGACCGATATTCTGAAACGCGGGAACAAGCACCGCCAGCATCAGCAGTAGGCCGATGTAAAACGCATCGGAATAGTCTTCGCCGGCCCAGAGACGTACGAAATCCTGACCGATGGACAGATATCCGATCAAAACGAGAGATATAATATAGAACTGTATCCGACCGATGCGGGTAAAGACTTCTGTCAGTGTATCAGCGCCCTCGTAATGGGCCACCATCAGATTGACCTTCGGCGCAAATACGCTGGATACCGAGGAGGAAAACTGCTGAAAATAGTTTTTGAAATTCGCACCCACGGTATAGACTGCCACAACGCTGGTCCCGTGGACGGCGCTGAGGATGATGTTGTCCGTGGAGAAGGTAATCTGATCCGTAATAGAATTGAGGAACAGAAAACCGGAGAATACAAATATCTCCTTCAGTACATCCTTGCGGAAGCCCTTAAAGGATACCCCCAGTTTGATGCTCCTGCGGGCATAGAACAGGTAGAACAGGTAAGTCAGGATGCTGATGACTAGGGACAATACCGAAAGTGCTACCGCACGGCCGCCGAAATACAGAGCGATGATATTGACCACCGGAGTGATAATCCCGGTAACCAGAGAAACGGTACGTAGCACGATATACTTTTCATACGCCTGAAGCGCCATCATCACCACGTTGAAAAGAAAGCTGATGACCGTATTGACCGTCAGAAGAAGCATGATGATCCGCAGCTTCATGAGTTCATCACTGGTAAAGGTATCTTCCACCAATTCTCCAGCCAGCGCTGTACACAGCAATCCGCCCACCAGAACAAGTCCTGCAAGAACGGAAAAAACGGTCAGGAACATACCGTTCAGGCGTTTCTCCTCCTCACGGTCTCCTGCGGCCCGGCATCTGGTGTTGAAGCGGATATAGGAGCCTGCGATACCAAAGCTCAGAAGCGACAAATAGGAAATGAAGGAATTGGCTGTTCCGAACAATCCGTATTCGCTCTGGCCCATAAGGCGGAGCATATACGGCGTATAGATGATGGAAATCGTATTGCTTAAGAAGATATGCAGATAGGATAAAACAGTACCTGCTTTTCGCTGATTCATAAAGAAAACCTTCCTGTTTATACCGCTGCGGTTTTGAAGCCATTCAGGATCGCAATTCCGGCTTTGGACTGTTCAACATATTTCGGCATGATTTTTTTCAGCGTCTGACGCACAGACATTTCATTGCGTTGGAGGAACCGGAAGGTATCCAGCAAATCGTTTTTGCTTTGCAGCTTCTGTACCGGAAGAACGTAATTTTCGTCCGTTCCGAACAGATCCAAGGCAATGCCCCTGGCCTTCACAGAGTATCCCGTCACAAGGGTGGGCACGCAGCTGGAATAGGCGGCAATGGTGGCGTGGGTTCTGGCGCCCACAAAGAACCTGCATCGGGCAATATAGCCCTTCAGCTCGCAGCAGTCGGCGTCGGGGATCATGCACATCCGGTCCGACTGGGGGAACCGCTTCTGCAGCTCCTGTAGCGGAATACGGTCGTCATTGCCCTCCCATACCACATGGGGGATCAGGCAGACATTCATATCTGTCTGCTCGAGAATGTAGCGAATCACATTTTCATAATTTTTCAGGATCAGATTTTCTTCCGTTCCGTATTTCATAATCAGCGGACTGACATTGATGCCGACGGTATTGCCCTCGGCAAATCCCCGGGGCAGAGGCCGGTCGATCCGCTCCAGTGTAAAGGCCGGATCGGAAACACGGATGGTGTTGGGGTTGATTTCCTTCAGCAGCTCGTAGGTAATGGGCTCCCGGGCCGTGATCAGGTCATAGCCTGCCAGGTCTGCCCGTACTTCCTCCGTAATGGCCTCCGGGTCAACGGAACATGCCCAGAGGACCGAGGCGGCGCAATGCTTCCGGATCTTCCGGTTCAGCGTAACGGCCTGCTGGGCAGACCAACGATAGCAGTAATTATCGCCGCCGACAGAAACCGCAACATTGCCGGAAAACTGCTCCCGCAGAAAAATATCCATATTGGCATCTGCCTGTTTCAGCAGTCTGCGGCGGATCAGGGCCTCAAAATAACCGGGAGAGAAACGGTGCAGTTCCTCAGAGCCCACAACCCGGGAAAACGCCTGGGACGCGCCGTAGAAATTGTCTTCTTCCGGCACGAGGGACCATAAGCTGACTCCTTCCGGTCCCCCCAGTAAAGCGGCAGTGGTGCGGATGATGGCCTCACAGCCATGATTGCCGCTGCCGCTATGCATATAAAGGACTTTATTCATGGATAACTCACTTTCTCTTAGTGATACTGACTTTTCTGAACAAACCGCACATACAGCGGATATATGATTGCGAATACACCAGGTACATTCATGATCAGACCGGCCAGCAATTTGGTTCGTTTTGGCAGATCCGCGCACCACCTGCAGTTCGTCCGAAGCTTCTGCCGTATGTATTTCTTTGCAGAAGCTGTTGGATATTCCTTCTCCAGCACAAGGCTGCCGTAGGTATAGACGCAGGTGTTGACATATGCCCGCTGGGCATCCTTCTCCAGTTCCTGCGGAATATGCTTCAGAATTTGTTCCTTGACACGGAGCGGATCATAGATGCGGTGCTCATTGAGTTTCGATCTGGAGGCGGACGTGCTGCGTACGATATAGTGGTAAGGACAAAAATCCTCCCATACAGACCAGCCGGCGCCGGAAAACAGATAGTAATTCATAAGCAGGTCTTCGTTGATCCTGATACTCGGATCCATCCGCCCTTCTAGTCCGTCGAACAGCTTCTTTCTGTACAGCTTGTTGCATAGTCCCGGCTCCACCAGCGTGCCGTCCAGCAGATCGCGGATGCCGCGTCCACGGTCTTGCACCACAATGCGGCCGGTGTTGTGAAAATAGTTCACACGTCCATCGGCAAATACCATCTGATAGCCGCAGTGGGAGATAGCTGCGCTGTACTTTTCTGCATTTTCCAGCAGCCGCGCATACATATCCGGTTCGATCTCATCGTCTCCGTCCACAAAACCGATCCAATCGCCGGAAGCCTCCTGCAGGCCGCGAAGGCGTGCGGAGGTGACACCGCCGTTTTCCTTATGGACAGCCCGGATATTGGGATGATTGGCCGCGTAACAGTCCAAAATCGCTCCGGATTCGTCCGGAGAACCGTCATCCACGGCAATGATCTCAATATGCGGATATGTCTGCGCCAAAATACTGTCAAGGCACCGTGGCAGATCCGCGGCAACACGATAAACCGGTACGATGACACTGATCAAATCTGGCATTTCCGGTCTCCTTTACAAATTCTCCAGCATTTCCTCCACCGCGCCGACGGTATTCTCCGTTCGGAATGTCCTACCGCGCAGAAGGGCCTGTTCCCGATAGTGGGCAAGCAGACCGGGATCATCCAGCAGATGCCGGATGCCCTCATAGAGTGCATCTTCATCATTCTCCGTCACGATACCCCACTCATTGTTTTCACCCAGCATTTCCTTCATGCCGGACACTTCCACAGTGCATACCGGAGTGCCGACGACCAGCGCTTCTGTAGCTGCGGTGGAGAACCCTTCGGTATGGCTGGTGCACACATACAGGTCGCAGCAGCGGACGAATTTATATGGATTCGTCTGATAGCCCAGCAGCGTCACGCTGTCGGAAATACCGTTTTCTTCCATATACTGCTCAAGGCTAGCTCTTTCCTCACCTTCACCCAGAATATAGGTGTGCACCGGATATCCGTCTGCCTGCAGTTTTCTGTGAATTCTGAGAAGCCGGTCGAAGCCTTTGTTTTGGGTGAGTTTTCCCATACCACATATCCGGATCTCACCGGCAGTAAACACGGATTCTTCAACCTTTTCCCGGCTGGCGGCCAGGATTTTGCCGGTCTCATTCGTATTATACAGGACTTCACAGGGGGTCGTTACTGGACATACGCTCCGGAACGCCCCCTTGACACACTCCGAAACGAAAATCAGGCGGTCAAACCGGTTGTAACACTTCTGTGCTTCTGCGATGGTACGGAAGGAGCGGGATGCCTTTTGCAGCGTATCCATGGTGCAGTGGATCCAAGAAACCAGCTTTGTATCCGAATCTGGGCAGCCACTCACAATCCGGGCGGAAGGGCCCTCCAGATAGGAAATGACGACGTCATAGTGTTCTCTGATGTAGTGTCTGTAAAGCTGTCCGGGGGTGAACAGCTTCATCAGATGGGAGTTGCCGGGAAACGCGCTTTTATAGCAGATCAGAAGACGGATGTCTTTTTTCAGGAACTGCTCGTTCACACCACCGCCGAACAGGGCCATCACCGTAATATCGAATTTAGTGCGATCCAAGTTGTTGACCAGATTGATCAGCACCTTCTCAGCACCGCCCTGGCCGAGGTCGTGGATCACAAATAATACTTTCTTTTTCATGTTTTTCAGCCTACAAATCGTTTCAGGAATCTTCTGATGTAAAAACCCATTCCCAATACATAATGCTGTAGCATATATTTGTACGGATGTGATGCGTAGCACAAATATCTGGCTTCCTGCGAAATAACTGCAAAGTCCGCTTCTGCTTTCAGCGCAGCCAGATATTGCGGATGCTCATTCAGTAGCTGATCAACTTCCGCCTTGGTGCCCCATTGCCGGAAATGCTCATCGATCATATCCATCAAATAATGAATGACACAGATTTTACACGCCAGAAGCCGTCCCCGTGATTCGGTCACATACTTTCGCATACAGGCATCCATCTGCAAATATCCTTCAACAATCGGGATATAGTACGAGATGCCATATTTCCGCGAGCCGATTGCAGAGTTTCTGGTATGGCGGTACAGGTACAGCACATGGTTCTCCAGCCATATTGTGTCGGCCAGATACAGGCACTGCATGGAAAAGATCTTATCTTCCGAATACCGCAGTCCGTCTTGAAAGCGGATTCCGTAGTCTCTGAGAAGCTTGGCGGCATAGAACATTGCGCCGAAATGTTGCTGGGAATGAACCCATACTTGCTCCGCTCCGCCCCGGCGGCATCCCTGCTCCATGGCACGGGGACTGCTGATCCGGTTCAGATTCTGATCGCAGTCCAAGCTCTGGAAGCCTAGCAGATGGTAGCCGCCTTCCAGAAGGTCTGCAATCCCGTCAGAAAAGAACATCTGTTTCCAGCAATCATCCGCATCCAAAAAGCATATGTAACGTGTCTCGACTACCGGAGCACTCAAAACATATTCGATACCGGCATTTCGCGCAGACGACACGCCGCCATTCTTCTGATGAATCACATGGATCCGCCCGTATTTTGCTGCCAGCTGATCGCATAGCTCGGCGGAGCCGTCCGTCGATCCGTCGTCAACCATCACAATGTCAATCATTTTTGAAGGCTGCCGGAGCACAGAGGCTACTGCACCCTCCAAATAGGTTCTGCAATTGTATACAGGGATAATGACACTGATCTGTCTGTTGGTTACACTTCTGTCCATGCTCATATTCCTGTCAACTCTATTTTGCCCTTTTCATGGTAATCGCAGAAAGCACCGCCCCCATCGGGAAACAAAGGACAGTAAGCAGCTTTCTGGGGGACGTTCTTAAAAAGTCCTTATCTCCGGCGATCAAACTGCTGGAAACATAATGGATACAATCCGCCACCAGTCTCTTCTTCGACTCCGGATACTGCATACATACTTTTCGCCAGAATGCAAAGCCCTTCGGGCTACGGACGTACTCCTTCCACATTCCCGTGGAGTGGCCGTCAGCCTGATACTCCACATTGCACAGGACCTCGTTCAGAACGGCCAGCTTGTAATCCTGATCGATCAGGCGGTACTTGTATGCCAGCGCCACATACCGCTCGCCCTCGAAAACGGGATAGGGGGGATACCGGTTGATCACATCGGTGCGGTATACCAGCTTCTTATCGCCGTAACCGCCTGCGGCATAATAGCCCATCAATGTGGTTTCCGTCATGCCGACAGGGAACCCCTTTCCGATCAGACGTCCCTCCAGATCTGCATCCAGGCCAATGATCCCGGCATAGCCGCAGTCTCTGACCTGCCGCCATTTGGTCAGGATCTTCTCCACCGCATCCGCTGCCAGACAGTCATCGGAGTCGATGCAGATATTCAGTTCGGTGTTAATATGGGCATAGGCTGTGTTGTGGGCGATGTGCATACCGCCGTTTTCCTGATAGATATACCGGATCTCAAAGCCGTTATCCAGGTTCTGCCATCCGCGCACCAGTTCAGCGGTATCATCCGAAGATCCGTCATCCACAATCAGCCACACGAAATCCCTGCATTTCTGCGCCAACAGCGACGCATAGGTTCTGGGCAAGGTATGCGCGCGGTTATAAGCAGGTGTAAACACGGTTAGGGTCGCCATTTACGCTTCCTTCTTCCATTGTTCCAAGTAAAAATTATGAAGCCACCAGGCATTGGATACAATGTCATAACCAGCATCCGCAATGGCTTTCCCGGTGTCACGACGTGTATCACACCTGTGCTTCAGAATCTCTTCCGCCCAGGCCGTAGCACCGTCTTTCAGAGAGAGCCGTTCAACAAGGCTGGTTATCTGACACTCGGCCGGAACAGCGTCAGATATCACACAGGGCAGGCCGGACGCCTGCGCTTCAATCATCGTCACCGGAATCCCCTCATACAGGGAGGGAAACACAAAGCAGTCCATCGCCTGCATCAGGTCCGGGACATCTGATCGTATGCCAGTGAAAATCACATTGTCCTGCATTCCGAGAGATGTGACTTTCTTTTCCATTTCGCTTCGAAGATCACCTTCTCCGACCAACAATAAAACCGCATCCCGATTCTTCTTTTTTAGTTCCGCGAAGACATCCAGCAGGAATGTGTGATTTTTTACGGTATTGAACCGGCCCACATGTCCCACAACAAAGGCGTCGGAATTGATCCCAAGCTGCTGACGCATACTTCTGCTTCGCTCTGGGCGATAGGTGTACTTTCGGGTATCGATGGCGTTGTTAATGATATGGTACGGCGCACCGCCGAACATCCAGTCGCCGGCCTCTTTGCCGCAAGCAAAAAGCTGGGTCGCCAAAGCCGGAATTTGACGTTTATAAAAGAGTTTGATCAAATATTTCAGATTCTTGTCCTGGCTACTACTGTGACTGTGGGCAATCCGTACTGGAATTCCCTGCTTCTTTGCAGCTTTCAGAATCACAGAACTCAGACAATCCTGATGGATATGCACAATCCTGTATTCCGGATGAGATGCGAAAAACCGGTTCAGTGCATTGTTGTAGGAACTGCTCCAGGGAATCAGCTGTGGCAAACGATAAATGTAGCCGCCGAGAGATTCGATCTCGTCATCGTAATCCGCTCTGAAATCCCGGTGTACCAGGAAATCAAATTGGATCTGGTTGCGATCCATATGGCGGTAGTAGTTCATAACCATAGTTTCCAGGCCGCCCCGCCCCATGTAGGTCACAACATGCAGAATACGAATAGGTTCCATATTGTCCCCTCTTATCCAATACCCAGCAGCTCTGTAAAAAACTGCCAAAGGGTAATTGCGCGGTATCCGCTATCAAACCCCTTGGATACACCGAACTCGTACAGAAAATAACCAAAGAAACAGATGGTACCCACTATAGTCAGAAACTGCGCAGATTTTTTATCAAAGATCTTGTTGATCATCCATGGAAAACTGATACTCAGTGCAATTTCGTAATAGGCAGCCATCCGCGCAAAGAGATTTGCGCCCTGAATCAAGCCGATCATCAGTATGAATACAGCAACAATGCTCATATTGGCAAAAAGGTTTTCTTGGCGGGTAGAATCCGCATACAATCTCTTCCGGAAGACTAATGACAGAGCAGTTGGAATTGCATAGACAACAACACGGATCGGGTGAATGGAATGGCCGTCAAACAGTTCAAAATCAGCAACATTAACGCCAATGCTCAATGCGAAATTCATTAAGCGATCAAACGTAAAATTGTACGTTGCCATGGCAGCAATCGCTATTACGAATAAAACCCATGTGGTCTTTCCCCAGGGTTTTCTGAACAAGAACGGAACTAGCAGAAAAATAAAGGCATGGGTATGGAACAGCATAGCAAAAAGCACCAGCAAATAATACCGCACGTATTTCCGGTCAATGGCATAGGGCAACGAAAAGAAGAGAATCGCAATAGCAAAACACTGCTTCATAGCTGCCATGTACATGATGTATGTTCCAATAGAAAAGAATATCACCAGTGAGAATGCCGGGTCGATCGAGAAGCGTTTGATCAGCTTCACTGAACCGATGCAACTAAGTACTGCTGGGAAAAAGAAAAATACATGGTAATTGTCGGTTATTTCATGCACCAGCGTTCGGTAAAGATCATACAGCGGGTTGCTGCCCAGCTTTTGAAGCTCGTCACTGGCCAGGAACTCATCCAAGGAAACTGTTCCTCTGTTCCATTCAAAGATGTAATTTACGGTATCATTATAGCTTGTCCGCAAAAACGAGAAGCAGGTAAGCCATGCGATAACAATGATCATGAAGATATCCGACCGGCGGAGCATGAAATGGCGCTTTCCGGTCTGATGACCGTCAAGCTGCGTTTCAACCGGATAATAGGTCTGGGACAGGTACATCAGGAATACGCAGCCCCAATATAGCAAAACAAGTTGTTTCATAGTTGTTCACCCAATGAAAATCTACTCCGCATTCTCGGTTCCGGATGCGGGATGATCGCCTCTGATGAGATAAGGTCTGTCGGAGGCTCTGGAAAATCTGTCATTCAACCATCCGTGATAACAAGAAAACCGATGGAGAATGGACCACTCCATCGGTATATTTTTGGGCGGAAAGAAAACACCACAAGAAGGAGCGGGGGCTGTAAGCGGGTAGCCCCGACCAGCTTTCCTTTGCTTGCTTATTCAGAACGTTTCAAGGTGCTGCCAAAGCGCCTGCCGTTACACACTCCATTCGCCAGCGAACCCAAAAATATACATATCACAACTTCCCACCGCAGCCCGTGGAACAAGATCTGCGGTAGCGGCGTTCCGGATGCATATTTTGATACACCCAGATTATAACACTTTCTATTTCTAATGTCGATTACTTTTTTTCAGGATTTTTCGCTGGATCATACTTTTTTCTTCCGAAACCGGTCGAAATACACGCGCGGAACCGGATAACGGCAAATGTCATATTCTTCGCAAATTGCTTTTAGTGTCTTATTGTTACTGGCTATACGCTGGGTGGATGGTATGCCTTGCAACACAGGGATAAGTACAAATCCCGGTATTCGAATACCCCGTATCCGACTACCGGGAGACAACGGTTCAAGGCATTGACTTGCCGCGATTTGCCGCATGATCCGTACATACTTCCTCGACGTCCCGAACGAAGCCTACGCCGCTTTCAAGCTCGGCAACTGCGAGGTTATGGAATTTAATCTTTAAAATAAGAATTATTCTTATTTTACTTGATTTTTCCTTTTTCTGGGTGTATAATACAAGCATAAACAGCGTATATCCCATATGGAAACGGAAAACCTAAAACCAATTACAAGGAGGAAACTGACATGAAAGACTTAAAGGGCACCAAGACCGAAGCCAACCTGATGGCGGCATTTGCCGGCGAATCGCAGGCGAGAAACAAGTATACGTACTACGCTTCCAAGGCGAAGAAGGACGGCTACGAGCAGATTGCGAACCTCTTCACCGAGACGGCGAACAACGAAAAGGAGCATGCGAAGATCTGGTTCAAGCTCCTGCATGACGGCAGCGTGCCGGACACGGTGACGAACCTTGCGGATGCCGCTGCGGGCGAAAACTACGAGTGGACCGACATGTACAAGAGCTTTGCCGAGGACGCCAAGGCGGAGGGCTTCGACCACATTGCTTCCCTGTTCGAGCAGGTCGCAGCGATCGAAAAGGAGCATGAGGAGCGTTACAGAAAGCTGCTCGCGAATATCGAGGAAGGCATCGTCTTCTCGAGAGACGGCGACATGGTGTGGATCTGCACGAACTGCGGCCACATTCACATCGGCAAGAGCGCGCCGGAGGTCTGCCCCGTCTGCGCACATCCGAAGGCCTATTTCGAGCTCCGCGCACAGAATTATTGATTCTAATACGCAAAAAGCTGTCCCACTGCTTTGGTGGGGCAGCCTTTTTTATGCTTTGCGCAGCGTGGTGTGCGACGGGTCGTGCTCGCGGCGGATGCAGCGGTCAAGCCACTTGCCGCGCGCGTAGTAGATGATGAACACGATCGCCGTCGTGACCCACGTGACGGGGTAATTCATCGCGACCATCTCCATCGTGTGCCAGATCGGCACAACAAACAGCAGCCACACAATGCGCAGACCGCACACGCCGAAGCACGTGATCAGCATCGGCTGCAGCGATTCGCCCGCGCCGCGGATGGCGCCGGAGAAGATCTCGATAAAGACGAAGGTGAAGTACGAGGGCGCGAGGATGATGAAGAAATTCGCGCCGAGACGGACGACCTCCGCGTCGCCCGTAAACAGGTGCAGCAACGGCTCGCGCAGTGTAAAGAGCAAAACGCTCAGCGCAATGGTCGAGCCAAGCGACATCAGCAGGCCGACGCGGGCGCAGCGCTTGACGCGGTCGTACCGGCGCGCGCCGAAATTCTGCCCGACAAAAGTCGTGACCGAGATGCCGAAGGCGTTCATCACCATCCAGATAAAGCCGTCGATCTTGCCGATGGCCGACCACGCCGCGATGGCGTCCGTACCGAAGCCGTTGATGCTCGTCTGAATCAGGATGTTCGAGAACGAATACATGACGGACTGCAGCCCCGAAGGCAGGCCGATGCGGATGACATTTCTCAGGATGCCCGCGTCAAAGCGGATCTTTCTGAGCTCCACGCGGTACGCCTCATGCGTCAGCATCAGACGCGCCATGACAAGCCCCGCGCTGATGACCTGCGAAAGCACCGTTGCGAGTGCGACGCCGAACACCGCCCAGCGGAATACGACGACGAAAAGCAGGTCGAGTACAACGTTGACAAGGCAGCAGACGATCAGGATATACAGCGGCATGCGCGAGTCTCCGATGGCGCGCAGTACGCCCGTGCCGATGTTATAGATCATGCAGGCGATGATGCCGGCGTAATAGACGTTCATATAGAGCACGGCGTCGTCGATGATTTCCGCCGGAACGCTCATCAGCTCGAGAACGGGACGCGCCGTCAGCAGGCCGATCACCATGATCAGCGCGCCACCCGCCAGCGCGAGCGCGATCGAGGTGTGCACCGCCTTCGAGACGTTTTCGCGATCCTCCGCGCCGAAAAACTGCGAGATGATGACCGTCGCGCCCGAGGACACGCCCACGAAGAAGCCGACGAGCAGGTTGATGACCGTGCCGGTCGTGCCCACGGCGGCGAGCGCCTCCTTGCCGACATACTGGCCCACGATCACGGTATCCACCGTGTTGTAGAGCTGCTGGAAGAACGTGCCGATCAGAATCGGGAAGAAAAACAGCAGAAGCTGCTTCCAGATGACGCCATCCACAATAGAATTTTCCGTTTTTACCATTTTCGTAACCTCCACATAAAACAGCCGCAATGCTCAAACAACACAGGCATTGCGGCTATTCTATCACACTTTTTGCCGTTTTTCAACCGTCTGCGCATCCGGATTACCGGGGCTTGCGCACGCAGAAAAACAACACCGCCGAAAGCAGAACCGGGCTGCCCACCCAAAACGCCAGTCTAAACAGCACGGCCGAAACAGTGCAGCACACACAAAGCCATTTACCGGCGTTGATGCGTCCGCTGATGGCGGACTGCAGGAAACGCCTGAGCATAATGCCCGTCCAGTACAGCGTAAGCGCGATGCCTGCCGCCTGCTCGCTGCCCATCTCCGTCTGCACATAGGATGCGATCCAGAGATTGACCGCGCTCTGCTGCCCCATGTACAGGAGACACGCCAGACTGACCAGCAGCAGCCCGCGGTTCGTGAGCAGCGCGCGGATGGATCCCTTTTCCGTGCTGGCCCGCGTTTCCCCGCGCTCCGAAATGTAGGCGCTGATCAGAAGATTCAGAAAGCTGTTCGCCACGCCGATCAGCAGGAAGCAGGCCATCAGACGCGCATACGGCGGCACAAACAGCCGCGCAATTCCTTCCCATTTTTATTTTAGCGCGGCGCTCCAAAATTCCAAAGGAGAAAAATCGGTGCAACAAGGAAAATTCTGCGTTTTTGGCGCAGAAAAAGAGAGCGCCGGATACAGCGCCCTCCTCTTGCCGGAATCGGCTCAGTCTTCGATGATCGTGACCGGGTACTTTTTCTCGACCGGTCTCGGCTCCGCCGCCGCATAGCCGAGCGCCGCCATGCCGAACACCTTGTGCTCCTCCGGCACGCCGAGCTCTGTCAGCACCGCACGCACGCGCGGGTCGTCGCAGGTATCGCTGAGCTGGTTGATCCACACGGACGCAACGCCCATCGAATGCGCCGCGAGCATAATGTTCTCCATCGCGCAGGCGTTGTCCCACGCGCCGCCCTCGACGTTCGAGGGGATGATCAGCGCCGCCGGGCAGTACAGGTTGTAGTTCGGGCTGCCGAGCGCCTCGCCCATCGCGGCGGCAAGCTTTTTGATCTTCGCCGCGCTCAAAACGGCGGAGAAGTGCCACGTCTGGCGGTTCATCGCACTGGGCGCGTACGTCGCGCACTTCAAAAGCGTGTCGATCTTCTCGCGCTCCACGGGCTTCTCCTGAAACGCGCGGACGCTGCGGCGGGTCAGAATGTTCTGGATTACTTCGTTTGTCATGCTGATTCCTCCCAAAAACTTTATATCTCAGAAGCCAGCGGTCAAAACTTCTCCGCCAGAATCTCTGCGATTGCCTCTAAAAATGTGGCCTCCCGCGCCGTGAAGCGGTTCTTTACCGGGCTATCGAGGTCGAGCACGGCGAATACCGTCTCCCCGCGACGCACCGGCACGACGACCTCGGAGCGGCTCGCGCTGTCGCAGGCGATATGCCCGGGGAACGCGTGGACGTCCGGCACGAGCAGCGTGCGGTGCTCTTTGAGGGCCGTGCCGCAGACGCCGCGCCCGTTTTCGATGCGCAGACATGCGGGCTTGCCCTGAAACGGGCCAAGCAGCAGATTGCCGTCCGGCTGCACGGTGTAAAAACCCGCCCAGTTGACGCGGTCGAGCGTCTCCATCAGGAGCGCGGAGAGATTCGCCATGTTCGGCACCGTCTCCGGCTCATCCGCCAAAAGCGCCTGCGCCTGCAAGAGCGCTTCGGCGTATTTTTTCTCGAGCTGTGCCGCGTCCTGCGCTGCGGGCGTGAGTACCAGATACGGATATGTATGGCTGAAGTGGTAGCCGAGCTGCTGCGCGAGCGAAATGCTCATCAGGTTTGCGGCGTCCCACGAGGGGTACAGGCCGCGCTCGAGACAGTCGAGAATCAGCCGCGCCCCGCACGCACGCGCCAGATGGCGGCGGCGGTGCGCCTCGTGCGTGTCGATCTCGATCTCAATGCCGCCGTCAAACGAGGAATACGACGACGCGCCGCAGACGATCTCGCCGTTTTGCAGCGCGAACACGCCGAGCGCCTGTGCCATAAACACTTCATAGCTCGGGAAATTCGAGATGAAATCGCGCATCCAGCCGCCTTTTTCCTTGATCTGCGTCCAAATCTCCGGCGTCATGCCGGAGAGCACATAACCCTGCGGAATATCCGACGTGAATTTTTCGAGCTTCTCCGGCTCAAATACGCCGCGTTCCTTTTTGACCGCATAGCGTATGCCGCAGCGCACGTCGCCGAGCAGCGCCTTGCACAGCGCAAACTGCGCGTCGTTCTGCGCGACGAGAAACAGGCTGTGATCGGTGCGCGCTTTGAGATCGCGGAGCAGCGCCTGCACCGCGTCCGCGTCGAGAGACGGAGACGCGAGAAACGCCAAATCGCCGAGCACCGCGACAGCAGCCGTCAGCGCTTCGTTCGCGTAAATATCGCCCATCGTGCCGTCGAGCGCCGACCAGATAACCGTCTCCTCCCAGCCGTCAAACAGCTCCAGCGCCGCTGAAGGCTCTGAAAGCTTGTGGATATCAGAACTCATTTTTTATACTCCTTGTAAACAGCGCATTGAGTGCGTCTTGTGGATCTTCGTTTCTATACAATACGTTATATACCGCAGAACAGATCGGCAGATCGACCCCAACGGTTTTGCCGAGGCGCAGCAGCGCGTCCACAGCGTAATAACCCTCCGCGAGCGCGTCGAACGGCTCCTGCCGCACGAATTTTTCGCCGAACATGCGGTTGTGCGAATACGGCGAGAAAAGCGTCGCCTCGTAGTCGCCGAGGTGGCACAGGCCGTAGGCGGAAAGCTCGCTGCCGCCGAGCGCATCGATGAGCCGCGCGATCTCCCGCGTGCCGCGCGCCATCAGCGCGCCCTTGAGCGTCGAAAGCCCGAGCCCGTCGAGCATACCGGCGGCGATGCCGATGACGTTCTTTGCCGCCGCGCCGATCTCGCTGCCGATCAGATCCTGTCCGTAATAAAAACGGATCAGCTCGCTCGAGAACGACTCGACCAGCGTGCGCTTCGCATCCTCGTCATCGCTGTCGATGACCATACAGTTCGGCACGCCCGCGGCAAATTCCTGCACATGGCCGGGGCCGACCCACACCGCCACGCGGTTGGAGCGATCGCATTCTGCGGCGCAGACCTCGGAAAGGCGCATGCCGGTCTCGATTTCAATGCCCTTCATACAGAGCACAAAAATTTTATTTTGAAGGTTCAGCGGGGCAAGCTCGCGCATCAGCGCGCGCAGACCCTGCGAATGGACGGAGATCACGATGATGTCGCTGTCCGCCGCCGCATGGAGATCAGTCGTCAGCGTGAGCGTTTCGGGCATCGTGACAAGCCCGTTCGAGCGCGTTTCGAGCAGCGCGCGCATACGCGCCGACTCTCTGCGCCCATAAAGGAAAACGGTGTGGCCGATTTTATCGAGGTACCACGCGATAAATGAGCCCCAGCGGCCACAGCCGATAACGGTAATGTTCATAGGGGTTTGCAGTTCCTTCCTGCGGGAATTATTTGTCGCGGAACAGCGCGGCGCTGTCCTTCGCGTAGATCACGCCAGAAACGGCGGCGAGCAGCGCCGCGATGCCCATCATCGCAAAGCCGATCCAGCCGAACACCGCGCGCACCGTCTCCACGGCGGGCAGTGTGAGAATGCCGAGCGCATGCAGCTCCAGCACGTATTGGAGCGCGAAGATCACACAGATCGCGACGATCTGCGAGACGGTTTTCGCCTTGCCCCAGTTGTTCGCGGCGATGACCTTGCCGTTTTCCACCGCGATCAGGCGGATGGAGGTGACGGCAAACTCGCGCACCATGATGAGCAGGACGAACCAGACATTCGTGAAGCCCGTCGCAACAAAGCAGACGAGCGCCGACATCACCATGATTTTATCGGCGAGCGGGTCCATCAGCTTGCCAAAATTCGTGATGAGGTGATCCCGCCGGGCGATTTTGCCATCGAGATGGTCGGTATACGACGCCGCGCCGAAGATCAGCCCGGCAATCAGCAGATGGTGCGGGATGAAATCCGCCATCGTGAAGAACACAAAGAACGGGACGAGCGCCACCCGCAGCATTGTCAGTTTATTCGGTAAATTCATATGCAGGTCCTTTCCGCGGCTCAGACGCGTGTGCCGAACAGGTCGCAGTCGATCGCCTCATCGATGTGCACCGTGACGAGCTGGCCGAGATACGGCTTCTTCTCGGCAGAGAAGAACACCTTGCCGTCGATATCCGGCGCATCCATCGCGCTGCGGCCGAACCAGCATTCGGCGTAGCGATCGAAGCCCTCGGTAAGCACCTCGATGTCGCGGCCCACCTGCTTTTCGCCGAGGCGATCCATAATGTTCATCTGCGCGTCCATAATCAGCTCGGCGCGGTGGTTCTTCACGTCCTCGTCGATCTGATCCGGCAGCTCCGCCGCCGGCGTGTTTTCTTCCTGCGAGTACGCGAAGCAGCCGAGACGCTCAAACTGTACGTCCTTCACGAACTCCGCAAGCTCGGTGAAATCCTCCTCGGTTTCGCCGGGGAAACCCGTGATCAGCGTGGTACGCAGCGTGACGTTCGGGATCTTCTCGCGGATCTTCTGCATCAGCGCCGTGAGGCTCTGGCGGTCGCCGCGGCGGTTCATCGCCTTCAGAATCTTGCCCGACGCGTGCTGGAGCGGCAGGTCGATGTATTTGACGATCTTTTCCTCCTCGGCCATCGTGTCGAGCAGCTCGTCCGTGATGGCGTCCGGGTAGCAGTACAGCACGCGGAGCCAGTGCAGCTTCTCGATTTTGCACAGGCGGCGCAGGAGCTTTGCGAGCGAATACTCGCCGTAGAGGTCGATGCCGTAGCGCGTCGTATCCTGCGCGATGAGGATCAGCTCCTTTGCGCCGTTCTCGACGAGCGCGCGCGCCTCTTCCTCGATGCTCTCCATCGTGCGGCTGCGGTAGCCGCCGCGGATCATCGGGATCGCGCAGTAGGTGCAGCGGTTGTCACAGCCCTCGGCGATCTTGAGGTACGCGAAATAGCTCGGCGTGGAAAGTTCGCGGTCGCCGCACAGCGGCATTTTCTCCTTCTCCGGGAAGCACTCCGTGAAGTCCTCCATCACGCTCTCGATGCACGCGGCGATATCGCCGTTCGCACCGATGCCGAACACGCCGTCCACCTCGGGCAGTTCCTTGTGGATTTCCTCGCGGTAGCGTTCAGCAAGGCAGCCCGTGACGACGAGTTTTTTGATGCGTCCCTCTTTTTTCAGCGTCGCAAGCTCGAGAATCTCGTCGATCGATTCCTGCTTCGCGCTCTCGATAAAGCCGCAGGTATTGACAATCGCCACATCGGCGAGCGCCGCGTCGTCGCTCAGCTCAAAGCCTGCGTTCTTGAGGCTCGCCATCAGCATTTCGCCGTCCACCTGATTTTTGGCACAGCCAAGGCTGACCATTCCCACTTTTATAGCCATGTTGAAAACCCTTTCGTTGTTCGCAGTTTTTCTTTATTCTAGCAGAAAACAGACGGCATTTCAATCGAAAAGCCGTCTGTTCACAAAAAACGTACAATTGAGCTTTATTCCTCCGGCTCCGCGTTCAGCGCGGCGAAGATGTCCTCGAAGCCGTAGCCGTACCGCTGCAAGGCGGCGACGGCGCGGCGGCGGGTCTTTTCGTCCTCCCACGCGGCGGGGTATTTGCGCTCCAAAATCGCGCGGATGGTTTCCACCGTTTCGTCGCGGTCTGTGGAAAATTCCTCGAGTGCCGCTTCGATCAGATCGTCCGCGATGCCCTTCTGGCGCAGCTCCTGCTTCACGCGGCGGGTGCCGAATTTGCGGCGCTCAAAAAGCTCCTGCGCAAGGCGGCGGGCATACTGCTCGTCGTCCACAAGCCCGAGCTCCTCCATGTGCTCGGCGGCACGGCGGGCGGCTTCACGGTCAAATTCCGCGCGCGTGATCTTATCCTCGAGCTCCTTTTTCGAGTGCGCCCGGTGCTCGAGGAGATACAGCGCCTTTTCCTCAGCGCGGTGCGCGGCGGAATCCTGCAAGAGCGCATGGAGCTGCTCGTCGTCGATTTCATCGCCCGGCGCAAGCCCGCTTTTCAGCAGCGTTTCCGTATCGACCTTCACGGCCGCTTCACCGTCGATATAAAGCTGCGAGAGCCTGCGGCGGCGCGGCTGGATATCGGTGATGATCATTCGTCGTCATCGACGGTGATGTCGATGTCCGCCTGCACACTCTTGGCCGTTCTCTTCTCTTCGGGGGCTTCCGGCGTCTCGACCGGTGTTGCGACCGGCTTCGCATCCGCGCCGCCCTTTGCGGACTTCGCGTACAGCTTGCCCGCGTTCTCCTTCACCTTGCCGGCGATCTCTTCAAAGATATCCGGGTTATCCTGCAGGAATTTCTTCGCGTTGTCGCGGCCCTGCCCGATGCGCGTGCCGCTATACGAGAACCACGCGCCGCTCTTCTGCACGATGTCGAGCTTCTCGGCGAGGTCGAGCAGATCGCCGACGCGGGAAATGCCCTGCCCGTACATGATATCGAATTCCACCTCGCGGAACGGCGGGGCAACCTTGTTCTTGACGACCTTGACCTTCGTGCGCGAGCCGATGACATCCGAGCCGCTCTTGAGAACCTCTTTCTTGCGCACATCAAGGCGTACGGAAGAATAGAACTTCAGCGCGCGGCCGCCCGGCGTGACCTCCGGATTGCCGTACACCACACCGACCTTCTCGCGGAGCTGGTTGATGAAGATCGCGACGCAGTTGGATTTCGAAATCGCGCCCGCAAGCTTGCGCAGCGCCTGCGACATCAGCCGCGCCTGCAGGCCAACGTGGCTGTCGCCCATCTCGCCCTCAATCTCCGCGCGCGGCACCAGCGCCGCAACGGAGTCCACAACGATGACGTCGATCGCGTTGGAGCGCACAAGCGCCTCGGTGATCTCGAGCGCCTGCTCGCCGGTGTCCGGCTGGGAAACGAGCAGGGAATCGACGTCTACGCCGAGCGCGGAAGCATAGACCGGGTCGAGCGCATGCTCGACGTCGATGAACGCGGCATTACCGCCCATCTTCTGCCCTTCCGCGACGCAGTGCAGCGCGAGCGTCGTCTTACCGGAGGATTCCGGCCCGTAGATCTCGACGATTCTGCCGCGCGGCAGGCCGCCGATGCCGAGCGCAAGATCAAGAGAAAGCGAGCCTGTGGGGATGGACTCCACCTGCAGCGCGTTGTTCTGGCCGAGCCGCATCACGGCGCCCTCGCCGAACTGCTTCTTGATCTGCGTCAGCGCCGTTTCAAGCGCCTTGATTTTGTCCTCCGGCTTGATTTTGTCGCCGGACTTAACTTTTTCCGATACCTTGTTGTTCTTGTCGTTTGCCATGTGTATATCCTCGCCTTTTCCTGAAATTCCGTGTTCTGTGCTTTTATTATACTAAATCCGCGAAAAAAAAGCAATGGATTTTCCGAACATATTTTCTACTTTTTGAAAATTTTCCGCCGCTTCCCATGCATAAGGGCGCCGCTCACGTGGAGCGGCGCCCTGCAGCTGGTATTCTGTTTATATTACAGGCCGAGCAAAGCGGTGGCTGCCGCCTTCATCTTCGCGATGATCTCCTCGGACTCCTCACGCGTCTTGCCCTTGCCGGAGAGGTAGATCTTGATCTTCGGCTCGGTGCCGGACGGACGGACAATCAGCTTGCTGCCGTTCTCGAGGCGATACTCGAGCACGTTCGACTTCGGCAGCGTGATCTCGGACTTCTCCTCGCCGTCTGTGCGGACGGAAAGCTTGTAGTCGCTGTTGCCGATGACCTTAAAGCCCGCGATCTCCGTCGGCGGGTTCGTGCGCAGACCGTCCATGATGGCGTTCATCTGCTTCATGCCGTCCTCGCCCTCGAAGGTGAAGTTGCACAGGTCGTTCTTGTAATAGCCGTACTTCTCATACAGCTCGTTGATGGCGTCGATCAGCGTCATGCCCTTTTCCTTGTAGTAGGAGGCCATTTCGCAGATCAGCATGCTGCCGTTAACGGCGTCCTTGTCACGGACATAGCCGCCGGAGAGGTAGCCGTAGCTTTCCTCGAAGCCGAGCAGGTAGCGCTCCGGATGGCCCTCGCTCTCGAGCAGGGCGATCTGGTCGCCGATATACTTGAAGCCGGTCAGCACGCGGCGGATCTCAATGCCGTAATCCTTCGCGATGTCGTTGACCATATCTGTGGAAACAATCGTTGTGACCGCAACCGGATCCTTCGGCATGGTGCCGAGCTCGGTCTTGCACTGTGCGATGAAGTTCAAAAGGACGATGCCGACCTCGTTGCCGGTCATGAGCTGATATGTACCGTTCTGGTTGACGGCGATGCCCACGCGGTCGCAGTCCGGATCAGTCGCGAGCAGCAGGTCGGGCTTTACGGTCTCGCAGAGCTCGAGGCCCTTCTGGAGCGCCTCGCGGATCTCCGGGTTCGGATACGGGCAGGTCGGGAAGTTGCCGTCCGGCTCGCTCTGCTCGGGAACGACCGTGACGTCCTTGACGCCGATCTTGTCGAGAATGCGCAGGACGCACATCTTGCCGCTGCCGTTGAGCGGTGTGTAGACGAGCTTGAGGTTATCCGCCGGCTTACCGAGGATGCTCTCCTTGTAGACGTCCGCGATGAACGCGCTGACGGTCTCCTCGCCGATGTATTCGATCTTGCCGGCGGCGAGCGCCTCGTCGAACGGGATCTTCTTCACGTCCGCGAAGATATCGAGCGCTTCGATTGCCGCCATAATGCCGTCCGCCATGCCCTCGGTAACCTGGCAGCCGTCGCTGCCGTAGGCCTTATAGCCGTTGTACTTTGCGGGGTTGTGGCTCGCCGTGACGCAGATGCCGGCGTCGCACTTCAGGTGGCGCACCGCGTAGGACAGCGCCGGGGTCGGCATAAGCTGCGGATACAGATACGCCTTGATGCCGTTTGCGGCAAGCACCGCAGCGGATTCTCTGGCAAAGAGCACGCCCTTGTTGCGGCTGTCGTGCGCAATCGCAACGGAAAGCGGCTTGCCTTCGCCGGTCTGAATCAGGTAATTCGCAAGACCCTGCGTCGCCTTTCTGACGGTGTAAACATTCATGCGGTTGGTGCCTGCGCCGATGACGCCGCGCAGACCGCCTGTACCAAACTCCAGATTTCTGTAAAAACGGTCGTTGATCTCCTCAGGCTGATTCTGAACGGAAAGCAGCTCCTCGGTCAAGTCCTTGTCGTCCAGATCAACGCTTAACCATCTCTCATATTCGGTCATATTCTTCGTCCTTCCATGATAATTTTTTCACATGTGCCGTTGGAAATGCGCATGCAAAGGCCCTAGAATAAGATTACCATTTTCCATGTACAATGTCAATGACGAATTGTGGAAAACCCTGTCAGTTTCTGTGTATAATGTTTGTAAGGATTCCGGAATCCGAAATGTCCACGACGCCATACGTCGCGGGATATGCGGAGATGGAGCCGGGGTTCAGGATATACAAACCGTCCTCGTACGTTTCGAGCGCCTCATGCGTATGCCCGAAGAGCAGAAGGTTTGCCTTTGCCTCCCGGGCAGCGCAGACCGCGCTGTACAGGCCGTATTTCACGTTGTAGGCGTGGCCGTGCGTGCAGAAGATCCGCGCGCCGCCGAGGTCGAGCACCTCCCGAACCGGCGCGTCCGAGCCGAAATCGCAGTTGCCACGCACCGCATAGAACGCCATCTCCGGGAACAGCGCGCGCATCTGCTGGATGTCGCGCTCGCCGTCGCCGAGGAAGATCACCGCATCCGCCGTGCGGTGGCGCTCCAGCGCCTCGCGCATGTACAGCGGCATGCCGTGGGAATCCGAAAAAACCAGAAGCTTCATTGTTTCTTTCCTTTCATCTTTTCAGTCCCTCGCGCATATCCTGTAAGGAAAAACGAAACAAAAGGGGCGAATACCTTTGAATGAAAACCAGCTACAGGCGCTTCTGAAGCTGGCCGCCGAGCGGCTGCAGACCACGCCGGAAAAGCTGCGCGCCGCCGCCGAGCGCGGCGACCTGAAAAGCATCACCGGCAGCGCCGACAGCAGCCCGCAGGCCGAGCAGCTCCGCCGCGTTCTGAGCGACCCGGAGGCGGCGAAAAAGCTGCTTTCCACGCCCGCCGCGCAGAAGCTCTTCGAAGCGCTCGGAAAGCAAAAATAAACGAAAAAGGAGGTCTGCGCCGTGGATGACATCTCCGCCGCGATACGCTCCGTCCTGAACGATCCGCAAAGCATGGCGCAGATTCAGGGCATCCTGAATTCCCTCAGCGGAGACGGCGCACCGCCTGCGCCGCAGCCTCCGCCGCCCGCTGCACCCGCGCAGAACACGGGCAACGCGCTCAGCGCCCTGCTGCCCGCCATGAACGCGGCGCAGGGCGCAGCCGATAACCCGATGATGACGATGCTGCTGCGCGCCGCGCCGCTGCTCACCGCCGCAAATCAGGAGGATGACGCCACGCGCCTGCTCGCGGCTCTGCGCCCGCTGCTCGGTGAAGCAAGGCGCAAAAAGCTCGACGAAGCGAGCCGCATTTTAAAGCTTCTGCACCTTTTGCCGCTCCTGCGCGAGAGCGGCATTCTGCAGAATATTTTCTGAGGGGAGCTGGGAACCGCATGCCGAACAATATGCCGGATACGCGCGCCATCAACGAGGCGCTGCGCCGCGCGCGGGAGATGCAGTCCCGCTCCGCGCCCGCCCCGGAAGCATCCGAACCCGCGCCGCAGCCCGAGCCGCAGCCGGCCGCGCCCGCACCGCCGGAAAACAAGCAGGAAATGAAGCCGCAGCCTTCGGGGAAACACATTTCACCGCTCGATCTGCTCCTCAAGGACCGCGAGCGCACATTGATTCTGGCGCTTCTGATTTTGCTCTCGAGCGAGGACTCCAACACCGAGCTGCTCTTCGCGCTGATGTACTTACTTATCTGATCTGGCCGTCGCCGCGGATCACATACTTATAGGAGACGATCTCGTTCAGCCCCATCGGGCCGCGCGCATGCAGCTTCTGCGTCGAGATACCGATTTCCGCGCCGAGGCCCAGCTCGCCGCCGTCCGTAAAGCGTGTGGAGGCGTTGACATACACCGCCGCCGAATCGACACGCGCGGTAAACGCCTCTGCGGCGCGAAGGTCGCGCGTGACGATGCACTCGCTGTGCCCGCTCGAATAGCGCGCAATGTGGTCGATGGCGTCGTCGAGGCTGTCCACGACGCGCACGGCGAGGATGTAATCGAGGAACTCCGTTTCCCAGTCCGCTTCTTCGGCGGGCACGGCGTTCGGCAGAAGCGCCCGGGCGCGCTCGTCCGCGCGAAGCTCCACGTGTTTCTCGGCGAGCCGCGCCGCGATAACCGGCAGCGCCTTCTCCGCGATTTTCCCGTGGACAAGGATCGTCTCGATCGCGTTGCAGACCGAGGGGCGGGAGGTCTTCGCGTTGAAGATGATCTCCGCGGCCATATCGATATCCGCCGATTCATCGACGTACACGTGGCAGTTGCCGACGCCCGTCTCAATGACCGGCACCTTCGCGTTTTCGACGACGGTGCGGATCAGCCCGGCGCCGCCGCGCGGGATCAAAAGATCGAGATAGCCCGTCATGCCCATCATTTCGACGCTCGAGGCGCGGCTCGTATCGCGGACAAGCTGGACGCAGTCGCGCGGGAGGCCCGCCCGCTCGCACGCGCCGCGCAGAAGCTCGGCAATCGCCGTGTTCGAGTGAATGGCCTCCTTGCCGCCGCGCAGAATCACCGCGCTGCCCGCCATCAGGCAGAGCGCCGCCGCGTCGCTCGTGACGTTCGGGCGCGCCTCAAAGATGATGCCGATCACACCCATCGGCACCGTGATTTTCTCGATTTTCAGACCGTTCGGACGCGTTTCGCCGCTGAGCACACGGCCCACCGGGTCGCGCTGCGCCGCGACGTCCTCCACGCCCTGCGCCATCGCCTCGATGCGCGCCGGGGTCAGCGTCAGGCGGTCAAGCATTGCGTCCTTCATGCCGGTTGCGCGTGCCGCCGCAAGGTCTTCCTCATTTGCGCGCAGCAGCGCTGTCTGTTCGCCACGCAGCGCTTTCGCCGCTTCCAGCAGCGCCGCCCGCTTTTTTTCGCCCGCCGTGCGCAGGACGGCTGCCGCCGCCTTTGCCGCCGCGCCCATTTTCTGAAGCTCTGTCATGCAAATTTCCCCTTTCTCTCAACAGTCAAATACCGTGCCGATATCCTCGCCGCCAAAGATGCGGTAGAGGTTGTGCGGGTCGTCGCCCGCCAGAATGTACGTCGGGATATGCGCCTGCGCCGCAAGCTCCGCCGCGCGGATCTTCGTCGCCATGCCGCCGGTGCCGCGGCTCGAGCCCGCGCCGCCCGCCAGCGCGCGAACCTCATCGGTGATCGCGTGGATGACCGGGATGCGTTTCGCATCCGGGCAGGTCTTCGGATTTTTGTCGTACACGCCGTCGATATCCGTTAAGATCATCAGCGCGTCGGCATCAACGAGCGTCGCCACAATCGCGGAAAGCGTGTCGTTGTCGCCGAAATTGCGCCCTTCGAGCTCATCGACCGCGACGGTGTCGTTTTCGTTGACAATCGGGATGATGTTCATATCGAGGAGCTCGCGGAACGTGTTGACGACGTTCTGGCGGCTGCCCTCGCGCGATGTGACGTCCGCCGTCAGAAGCACCTGCGCGACGGTCTGGTGGTACTCGCCGAAAAATTTATCGTAGATAAACATCAGCTCGCACTGGCCGACGGCCGCGAGCGCCTGCTTCTTCGCCGTCTCGTCCGGCCGGCGGGCGAGCCCCAGCTTGCCCACGCCGACGCCGATTGCGCCCGAGGAGACGAGCACGATCCTTTTGCCGCTGTTCTGCAGATCGCTCAGCGTGCGGCAGAGCCGCTCCACGCGGCGCAGGTTGAGCTTTCCGTTTTCGTATGTCAGCGTCGAGGTGCCGATCTTCACCACGACGACGTTTGCCTTCTGTAAATCCATATAACCGCTCCCTATGCGTATGTTCTGCCCCGATTATAACGGTTTTGGCGGAAAAAGGAAAGTCTTTTCGGCAAAAAAGAGCTTATCCGCTTTTTCTTCGCGGATAAGCTCCTTGTTTAGACTTATTTTATCTTCTGTCGCGTCTCGGACGATCTGAGCGCGGGCGGTCGCTGCGCTCGCGGCGGGGCTTATCGGAGAGCGTGTTCTCCGGCACAGCGCCGTCGAGGTCGATCAGCGCGTCGCGGCGGGAGAGATTCAGGCGGCCCTTGTCGTCGATCTCAAGCACCTTGACCTTGATGATGTCGCCAATGTTGACAACGTCCGTGACATTCTCGGTACGCTTGATATCGAGATGCGAGATGTGCACAAGGCCTTCCTTGCCCGGGGCGATCTCCACAAACGCGCCGAAGTCCATGATGCGCGTAACGCGGCCGCTGTAATAGGAGCCCGGCTCCGGATCGTTGACGATCGTATCGATGATGTCCATCGCGCGGCGGCACTTCTCGATGTCGATGCCCGCGACGTAGCAGTGGCCGTCGTCCTCGATGTCGATGGTGACCTCACACTCGGCGCAGATCTTCTGGATGACCTTGCCGCCCGAGCCGATGACCTCGCGGATCTTATCGACCGGCACGATCGTGGAGAGCATCTTCGGCGCGTACTTGGACAGCTCCGGACGCGGTTCCGGAATGACCGGCAGCATGATCTCGTCGAGGATGTAGTTTCTTGCCTTATGCGTCTTTGCAAACGCTTCCTTGATGATCTCCGGCGTAAGGCCCTTAATCTTCAGGTCCATTTGGATGGCAGTGATGCCCTTCTTCGTACCGGCAACCTTGAAGTCCATATCGCCGAAGAAGTCCTCGAGACCCTGGATATCGACCATCGTCATCCAGCGCTCGCCCTCGGTGATGAGGCCGCAGGAGATACCGGCGACCGGCGCCTTGATCGGCACACCAGCGTCCATCAGCGCCAGCGTGGAGCCGCAGACGGAGCCCTGCGAGGTGGAGCCGTTGGAGGAAAGCACCTCGGAAACGAGGCGGATGGTATACGGGAACTCCTCAACCGACGGGATGACCGGCAGCAGCGCGCGCTCTGCGAGTGCGCCGTGGCCGACCTCACGTCTGCCCGGGCCTCTCGACGGCTTCGTTTCGCCGACGGAGTAGGACGGGAAGTTGTAGTGGTGGATGTAGCGCTTGGATTCCTCCTCGTCGATGCCGTCGAGGAGCTGGTTGTCGCGCGTGGAGCCGAGCGTCGCGACGGTCAGAACCTGCGTCTGTCCTCTCGTGAACAGGCCGGAGCCGTGTACACGCGGCAGGATGCCGACCTCCGCCGCAAGCGGGCGGATCTCATCCATACCTCTGCCATCGACGCGCTTCTGCTCGTCGAGGAGCCAGCGGCGAACTACAAATTTCTGCGTCTTATACAGGCACTCGTCGATCTTCGCCGCCTCGTCGGGGTAAAGCTCGTCGAAATGCTCGTGAACCTTCTCGTAAACGGGCTTGAGGCGCTCGTCACGGACGGTCTTATCGTCGGTGTCCAGCGCGGCGCGGACGTCCTCGATGGCGAATTCCTTTACCGCCTCGAACATCTCCTCGTCCGGCTCGTTGGACGGATAGGAGAACTTCTCCTTGCCGATCTCCGCCTGAATACCCTTGATGAACTCGATGATCTTCTGGTTTTCCGCATGGCCGGCCATGATGCCGTCGAACATATCCTCATCGGAAACCTCGTTCGCGCCGGCTTCGATCATCGCGATACGCTCGCTTGTGGAAGCGACGGTGACGGCCATCTCAGAAACCTTGCGCTGCTCAGCGGTCGGGTTGATGACGAACTTGCCCTCGACAAGGCCGACGGAAACGCCGCTGATCGGGCCGTTCCACGGAATGTCGGAGATGGAGAGCGCGATGCTGGTGCCGACGAGCGCGGCGATCTCCGGCGAGCAGTCCGGATCGACGGACATGACGGTGCAGACGATGGAGACGTCGTTGCGCATGTCCTTCGGGAACAGCGGGCGAATCGGGCGGTCGATCATGCGGCAGACAAGGATCGCCTTATCGGTCGGGCGGCCCTCACGCTTTAAGAAGGAGCCCGGAATCTTGCCGACGGAGTACAGCTTCTCCTCGAAATCGACGGAGAGCGGGAAAAAGTCGATGCCGTCACGCGGCTTTGCGGCTGCCGTGGCCGCGACATGGATGGTGGTTTCGCCGTAGCGGACAAGGCACTCGCCGTTTGCAAGCTGTGCCATCTTGCCGGTTTCAACCTTCAGCGGGCGTCCGGCGAATTCCGTTTCGAACACTCTGAATTTTTCAAACATAGCTATAAATCCTTTCCCCCCGGGAGCCGGGAATGCACAGTCTACGAGCCGTTTAACAATAAAACCGGCGCGCAAGCGCGTGTGCGCCCGTTTCACTGCTAAACAGCCGTTTGACCATGACAGTGTAGATATTATAATCGGCTGCGCGGACAGCGCGCAGCCGAAAACAGACAAAAATTACTTGCGGATACCGAGCTCTGCAATGATCGCTCTGTAACGCTCAATGTCAACCTTGATGAGGTAGTTGAGAAGGCTTCTTCTCTGGCCGACCATCTTCAGCAGGCCGCGGCGGGAGTGATGATCCTTCTGGTTGGTTCTGAGGTGCTCGGTGAGGTCGTTGATGCGCTTCGTGAGAACCGCGATCTGAACCTCCGGAGAACCGGTGTCGCCCTCATGACGGGCATACTTCTTGATGATTTCTGTCTTTTCGCTCTTCAGCATTGTGTTTTCCACCTTTACAAAATATTTCCGCGCTCACAGGTCGGGGTTGGTGTTGTCCCCGCGGAATTGCTTCCCATAGGGTTAGTCCCTGATCCGTGGACGGGCACTGCAATAGTATACCACAAACACAGCGGCATTGCAAGTAAATTTTTACCGAATCCGGCATTGTATATATTGACAGATTTCAAATTTCCGTATAGTATAAATACCATAAAAGCAAAGTCCGATGCAGATACTCCCAACCGGGAGAAAGGAATATCGAAAATGAGCAGAATAGCAGTTGTAACCGATACAAACAGCGGCATCACCCGCGAAGAAGCCAAGAAGCTGGGCGTTTTCCTGCTGTCCATGCCTTTTATTGTGGACGGCAAGGAGTATTTTGAAGGCGTGACCTGCACTTACGAGCAGTTCTTCGATATGCTCGCGGCAGGCAGCGACGTCTCCACCTCCCAGCCCGCGCCCGAAGACCTCACCGCGCTGTGGGACACGATCCTTCAGAACTACGATTCCATCGTCCATATCCCGATGTCCTCCGCGCTCAGCGGCTCGTGCGGCACAGCGAAAGCGCTCGCGGCCGATTATAACGGGCGCGTTTGCGTCGTGGACAACAAGCGCATCTCGCTTTCGCAGCGCGAATCGGTGCTCGACGCACTCACGCTGATCAAAAAAGGGCTGACCGCGGCGGAGATCTGCGTGCAGCTCGAGGAAACCGCCTACAATTCGAGCATTTATCTCGCGGTCAACACGCTGGAGCTGCTCAAGAAGAGCGGCAGAGTCACCGCAGCGGGCGCGGCGCTTGCGACACTGCTCGGTCTCAAGCCCGTTCTCCAGATTCAGGGCGAGAAGCTCGACGCCTACGCGAAGGTGCGCGGCATGGCCGCCGCCGAAAAGACGATGCTCAAGGCGATCGAAAAGGACATGCAGACCCGCTTTGCCGGCAAGCCCGTCCATATCGCCGTCGCGTACTCCGGCGACATTCGCCCTGCCCTCGAATGGCGCAAAACCGTCCGCAGCTACTTCGGTGACAGCCACATCGAGCTGTACAAGCTGCCGATCAGCATCTGCTGCCACGTCGGCGCGGGCGTCAAGGCCATCGCATGCTACGAATATTTCGAATAAGACCAAAACTCAAAACGACCGCTGTGCTCAAACTGCGCAGCGGTCGTTTTTTATTCCTCCCCGATGCATACGACCGTTTGATCCGGCACGGTTTTGACGCGGAAAGCCGTGCACCATTCGATGCGCGCCGCCGGTTCAAAGTGCAGCGCGGAGCATGCGGCGTGCAGCTTCGGCGCCTCCGTTTTGCCCTTACCGGTGAGGAACACCGCCGTCGGGCCGTCCGCGCCGCCGATCACGCCGATACAGGCATCGCTGTGGGCTTCGGGCAAAAACGCGTTTTCGGGCTTTCGCACCGCCTTCGGCTCGTCGCCCCGCACGCAGTCCCGCACCGAAAATTCGCTTTCGGACAGATCGGGCGAGAGCGTGTAGGTCATCATGGCGTACTGCTCCGGGAGGCTCCAGCCCGCGCCAAACGGGTGGTCTTTCCAGTCCGCCGTCTGCGGTTCGAGCGCCTGCACGGTCAGCGTGTGCGCCTTGCCCGTGACCGGATGGGTGAGCGTGATTTGCTCCGTGCCCGGCGTTTCAAAATGCGGGCCGGGCACCGGCTTCGGCTCCTGCGTCAGCGTCAGCGAAAGCGTGCGCAGCGCGGGCTTGCGCTTCGTCGCCCACGGGAATGACACGCGGCGCATCGCCCAGCCGCGCGAAGCGTCCAGCCCGTAATGCTCGAGCGCGCGCGCCGCTTCCTCATCGGGCAGCTCATCCTCTGCCCGGTACGACGCCGGAACCCACGAGATGCCGCTCCAACGGTGCTGCGTGAGCGTTTTGCCGTTCAGCTTTGCCGCCGCCGAAAACGCCGGGTGCAGCGGGTTTTCCGCTTCGATCTGCTCGCGAACCTCGTCGCTGAGCTGCGCCTCGTCCTGCGCGCGCCACTTGTCGAGAAACACTTTCAGGCGCTCCGGCTCGACCTCCATGCAGAAATCGACGACAAGCCCCGCGCCGCAAACATAGACCGACGGCACACGCCACGCGCTGCCGCCCCAGGAGAACGACTTGTTCACCGGGATCTCCCGCCCCGCGCGTTCGCGGCTGCGGCGTCCCCAGAACCCGCCGTCAAAATACACCTTCCACGCGGACTTCTCCTGTTTATTATTTTCGCTCAACCCGCTCTCATACGCGTTGAAAATCGCCCGCGCCTGCACTGCATTGCGGTTGATTTCAGCCTTGAGCGCGTCGAGATCGGGGAACTTCCGCTCGTCGCGGATGAAGCCGAGCAGCTCGAGACGCAGGGATTTGCCGTACAGATCGCCGGAAAAATCCGGGATCCACGTCTCCGAAAGCGCGCGGTCAGAGCCGACCGTGGGCTTCACGCCGACGTTCGTCACACCGCAGCACAGCCTGTCCCCGAGGTGTACCGCCGAAGCGTACACGCCAAAGCGCGGCAGAATGAACCGTTCCGGGAAGTGCTGGTTGATTGTCGGCGTGCCGATCGTGTGGCCGATGTGGTTGCCGTGGACAACCTCAAAGCAGAAGCCGAACGGCCTGCCGAGCATCGCCGCCGCGTCCTCCATCTCGCCGCGCTCGATCGCGCCGCGGATGCGCGTGGCGCTGACGGTCTCGCCCTTATACTGCACCGTATTGACAACGTGCAGCTCGGCCCCGCGCAAGGCGCAGGAGCGCGCGAGCCACGCGGCGTCGCCCGCCGCGAATTTGCCGAAGCGGAAGTCTGCGCCGCAGGTGACGACGCGCGCGTGCAGCCCAAAGCGCAGGAGGTTCAGAAAGCGCTCGGCAGGCCACGCGGCGACATCCGAAAAATCGGGCATGACGACGTACTGCACGCCCCACGATTCGAAGATCGCGAGCCGTTCCTCCATCGTCGTGAGGTAGCGGCAGCGCCCTCCAAGACGCTCGGCGGGGTTATCCCGGAACGTAAAGACCACCGGCACAAGGCCGCTCTCCACCGCCTCGCGGATAACCGCGCGATGGCCGATGTGCAGACCGTCGAACGCACCGAGTGCGACCGCCGTCTCCCTTTCCCCGATGTATTGGCTGATTTCTTCCGTATTTCGGATCACGTGCATGGTATCGTTTCCCTCTTTATTCCACTGAGAATGATTTGACATAGCGCAGTTCGCCGTTTTCAAGGCGTGCCAGCCCCAAAAAGCGCCCTTCGCAATAGATGCTGAGCTGCGCACCCTCGGGCATCGCGATGCGCGGCGCGCAGCAGCGGGCAAAGTCGAGCGCGCCGCCGTTTAAGTACCGCTGCCCCTGCGCAGGTGTGACCTGCACGGCGGGCAGCGCAGAAAACAGCTTTTCCACCGGGCGCAGCACCGCAGAAAAATCGCCGCTTTCCTTGAGCGCCTTCAGCGCGTCGAGCGAAACGGCGTCCGCGAGCGTGAAGCCGCACGCCGCCGTGCGCCGAAGCGCCGTCATGACGCCGCAGGTCGAGAGTGCCGCCGCGATATCCTCGATCAGTGTGCGGATGTACGTGCCCTTCGAGCACGTCACGGCGATGCGTCCCGCGCGCGTATTTTCATCGTATTCAAGCAGTTCAAGCGACGCGACGTGCACCGGGCGCGCTTCGCGCTCGATTTCCACGCCCTGCCGCGCAAGCTTATACAGCCGCTGCCCGTTGACCGACACCGCCGAGTACATCGGCGGCACCTGTAAAATATCGCCCGTAAAGCGCGGGAGCGCAGCTTTAAGCGCATCCAAAGACACCGGCGTGTCGTCGGTATTTAAGAGCGCGCCGGTCACATCGCCGGTATCGCGCGCTTCGCCGAAGCGGAACGACGCCTCATACGACTTGTCCGTATCGGGCAGAAGCGAGACCGCCTTCGTCGCGCGGCCGAGCAGAAGCGGCAGGACGCCGGTCGCCATCGGGTCTAGCGTGCCGGTGTGCCCGATGCGCCTTTCGCGCGTCAGCCCGCGCACCACCGCCACCGCGTCGAACGACGTGAAATCCTGCGGCTTATCCAAAACTATAATTCCATCCATTTCCATCTCCAACGGGCTGCACCGGGGGCTCCGCCCCTCGACCCCGCCGCCTTTTGAAAAAGGCGGGCGAAAACTTTTCATGCTTGTGTAAAAATATATTGCCGGAAGCACCCAAAGAACGCGTTTGCTCCGTTTATTTCCCGCACCGGCGAAGTGCGTGTAAACGAACGACTCCGCGACCTCGGTGCGCGACCACAGAAACTGTGCGGTGCACAGTTTCCCACAAACAATGCTGCGCACCAAAGGGGATAAAACGCCGGTTTTTCGCGCAGCGAAAATGTCCGCCAGACAAGGCGTTTTATCCAGTCGTTTGCCGCGAAGTATTCGCGTCAAACGACTTTTACCACCCGGCTTCTTCGACGAACTTGTAGAAATCCTTTTCCGCGTCCTTGTCCTCGGCGCAGATCGTGCCGACCGTCTCGGTGTAGATGATGTATTCCTCCTTGCCGTCCAGCCCGAAAAGCTCGTTGCAGAGCGCCTGCTCGTAGGCGCCGATACCGCAGGTGCCAAGCCCCGTCGCCGCACAGGCAAGATACAACGCTTCGCCGACGTGCCCCATGTCGATCAGGGACATACGGTGGTTGAAATAGCCGTAACGCCACTCATTGCGGTACGGCACATAGGACCAGTAAAACACCACGCTCGACTTCATTGCCCAGCGCTGGTCGCAGAGCGACTCATTCAGCACGCTTTCGATGTTTTCCACCGCGCCGAGGTATTCGAGCTGGTTTGTCATCGGCAAATAGTGGTAACGGCCGGGCTGCAGGCCCTCCACCTTCCGCACGAGCAGATACGTCTCAAACGGATGGCGCGCGCCGCCGCACGGCACGGTGCGAATCGTCGCGTATTTCTTACCGCGAATGCTCTTAATGCCCTGCGTCGCCCACAGAAGGAACGAAAGCTCCAGGAGCGTCAGCGGCTCATCGGTGTAAACACGCGAGGAGCAGCGGTTGAAAATCACATTCAGCATATCCTTGCCAAGCCCCAGCGGCTTGAAATCGCGGGGCAGATCGATGCGCACCTCGCTCACCGGCGCTTTGACGAGCGGCGGCTGCGGCAGCATCCTCTGCTGGTCGGATTTGAAATCCTCCGGTTCCCGAGACTCGTCTGCCTTTGTATACCCGCGCGATGTCTCCCGGATCTCCTCAATACGTTCCTGTGTCAGGTCTTCCATTTTCATTTTGCATTCCTCCTTGGATTAAAACGCTTTCAGCGCCTCGCCGCACGCCGCGACAATTTGTGCTTTTGCTTCTTCCAGCGGCGCGTGAATCGTACAGCCCGCCGCAAATTTATGTCCGCCGCCACCAAAACGCGCGCAGACCGCCTGCGCGCTGGCAGGCGCATTGGAACGCATCGAAACCTTATATTCGTTTTCGCCGCGCTCCTGCAGGGTCAGGCCGATCAAAACGCCCTCCACCTGCCGCACAAACGACGATACGCCGGTCAGCTCGCTTTCGCCTGCACCCGTCTCCTCGAGCAGCGCGCGTGTCAGGCAGAGCACCGCACAGCGCCCGTCGTGGTAAAATTCCATGTCGCCGTACACGTGCTTCAAAAGCTCGACGGCGGCGCGGCTCTTCGTTTCAAACATCGCGCGGTTGATCTCCGCCGCGCGCGCGCCGCACTCCAGAAGCGACGCCGCGATGCGGTGCGTCTCCGGCGAGGCGTTCGAATAGCGGAAGCAGCCCGTGTCCGTCGAAATGCCGGTGTACAGGCAGTCGGCGATTTCCGGCGTGATCTCCACGCCCATCACCTGCACGAGCTTGTAAATCATCTGGCACGCCGCGCCGGCCGTGTCGTCCACCCAGATTTCCCGGGCAAACGGGCGGTGTGTACCGTGGTGGTCGATCGCGAGGTCGACACGCTCGCCGAGCGGCTCCAGCGCACCGAGCAGCGCCTTGTCCGCCACATCGACCGTGACGATGCGCTCCGGCTCGAAATCGCCGTACTCGATACCCGCAAACAGGTACGCCATGTTTTTCGGGACGGGATCCGCACAGCGGAACTGCACCGACTTGCCGAGCGCAAGCAGCGCTCGGCTCAGCGCCGAGGCGCAGCCGAGCGTATCGCCGTCCGGCGAGCGGTGGCTGAGAATCAGAATCCTGTCCCAGCTCTGCAGCAGATCCGCGGCCCGTTTCATATCTGCCATATCCACTACCCCTTTATTGCTTCTCGAGATCGTGCAGGATCCTCGAAATGTTGGCGCTGTACTCGATGGAATCGGTCGCCTTGAAGATCAGCTCCGGAACATGGCGGAGCTTTAGACGCGCGCCCAGCTCGCGGCGCACGAAGCCCGCGGCGCTCTTGAGACCCTTCACGGCGTTTTCCGCCGCGGCCATTCCCTCCATCGCGCTGACGTAAACCGTGCAGTACGACAGATCGTTCGTGACCTCTACGCGCACGACGCTCAGCATAATGCCGCTGACGCGCGGATCCTTGAGCTCACGCAGGATCGCCGAGATTTCCCGGCGGATGTCCTCTGTGGTTCTGCCCAACTTATGACTTGGCATGGTATTTCTCCTCTCTCTTGTTTATGCATGGGCGGCAAAGCGCGCGGAAATCAGATCCGCCGCGATGCCAAGGCCCGTTTTTAAGCTTTCCGTCTCGATCCATTCTTCGCGTGTGTGCGCGCCGCCGCCCCGGCAGAGCCCGACCGTCGCGGCGGGAATGCCGAGCGAAAACGGAATGTTGCAGTCCGTGGAGCCGGGATGGAATTCCGGTGCAAAGCCCGCACGCTTCTGAATGCTCCCGGCGCAGAGTGCAAGCAGCGTCGCCTGACGCGGATCGGCATTGTCCTTTTTGCCGCAGGGGCGCTCGCCGAGCAGCTCCGCTTCGATCTCGAGCCCTTCGGCGCGGAAATCCGCGAGCACGCGCTCGAAATACGCTTTCGCGTCCAGCAGGCTGTCGTAATCGTCCGAGCGGAACTCGTATAGCATCCACGCCTCCTGCGCGATCGTGTTGACCGAGGTGCCGCCCTCGATGCGCCCGACGTTGAACGTCGTGCGGCTGCCGTCCTGCGGCAGCTCGTAGGCGTAGAGCTTCGCGATGACGGCGCTCATCCGCTCGATGGCGTTGCGGTTGCCGAACGCGGCGTAGGAGTGCCCGCCCTCGGTGCGCACCGTAACGCGGTAGCGCAGCGAGCCGACCGCGGCGCTGCAGATACCCTCCATATAGCCGTCGAAGGAAACGACCTGCTCCGTGCGGTCGCCGTAGCGCGCCATCAGGGCGCGGCAGCCCTTGAGGTTGCCGAGTCCCTCCTCGCACGCGTTCATCGCGAACACAATCCCGCCGTCCGTCTCGGGCTGCGTCTGCGCCGTGTACGCCGCCATCAGCATCAGCAGCGCGACGTTTGCGGTGTCGTCACCGACACCCGGGCAGAACATTTTTCCGTCCCGCTCCGTGAGCGCCATCGGCTCCGTATCGGGGAACACGGTATCGGTGTGCGCCATGAAAAGCGCGAGCTTTTCCGCGTCCCCGGCGCGGTACGGGTAGACGACGTTCAGCGCGTCGTCGATGAAAACGCCCTGTGCGCCGTGCGCCTCGAGCCACGATTTGCAGAACGCCGCCCGCTTTTCCTCGTGATGGCTCGGCGCGGGAATCGCGCAGAGTGTGCGCAGCAGCTCGAGCGCCTCGTTTTCATTTTGCTCGATATATTGTTCCAAATCCATTGTGATGCACACTTTCCCTTTCAAAGTGCGGGATAAAAGAACCGCGCCCCGCGGCTGGGGGCGCGGTCAAACCGACTTAGCTTATTCTCTGTATTCCTCCATCTCGTACGCCTCGAGGATATCGCCGATCTTGATATCGCTGAAGCGCTCGAGCGTGATGCCGCAGTCGTAGCCGTCCGCAACCTCCTTGACGTCGTCCTTGAAGCGGCGCAGGGAGGCGATCTTGTCGTCGGCAACGATGATGCCGTCGCGCACCAGGCGCACCAGCGCGCCGCGCACGATCTTGCCGGAGGTAACGTGACCGCCGATGACCATGCCGACGTTCGTGATCTTGTAAACCTCGCGGCATTCCGCCTTGCCGAGGAACACCTCGCGGTACTTCGGTGCAAGCATGCCCTTCATCGCGGATTCGATCTCCTCGATGCAGTCGTAGATGATGCGGTACAAGCGCATATCGACGCCGTCGCGCTTCGCGTTTTCCTCCGCGACCGGGTCGGGACGGACGTTGAAGCCGACGATAATCGCGTTCGACGCGTTCGCCAGCATGACGTCGCTTTCGCTGATCGCGCCGACCGCGCCGTGGATGACGTGGACGCGCACCTCGTCGTTCGTGAGCTTCTCGAGCGACTGGCGCACCGCCTCGACGGAGCCCTGCACGTCTGCCTTGACGATGATCTTGAGCTCCTTCATCTCGCCGACCTTCATCTGCTCGAAGAGATTGTCGAGCGTGACTTTTGTCTGCGAGTTGAACATCTCTTCCTTCTGCTCGGTGATGCGCTGTTCAACCAGCTCGCGGGCCAGGCGCTCATCGGAAACGGCGTTGAAGATATCGCCGCCAACCGGCACCTCGTTGAGACCCGTGACCTCAACCGGCACGGACGGGCCGGCGTGCTCGACGCGCTCGCCGCGCTCGTTCATCATCGCGCGGATACGGCCAACCGTCGTGCCCGCGACGACGATATCGCCGACGTTCAGTGTGCCGTTCTGGACGAGCACCGTCGCGACCGGGCCGCGGCCCTTGTCGAGACGCGCTTCGATGACCGTGCCCTTCGCGGCGCGGTCCGGGTTCGCCTTAAGTTCTTTCATGTCCGCCGTGAGGATGATCATCTCGAGCAGATCCTCGATACCCATCTTCGTGTGCGCGGAAACCGGAATGCACGGCACGTCGCCGCCCCACTCCTCCGGCACCAGCTCATACTCGGTGAGCTGCTGCTTGACGAGGTCGGGGTTCGCCGCCGGCTTATCCATCTTGTTGATGGCGACGATGATCGAAACGCCCGCCGCCTTGGCGTGATTGATGGCCTCAACGGTCTGCGGCATGATGCCGTCGTCCGCCGCGACGACGAGGACGGCAATATCCGTGACCTGCGCGCCTCTGGCACGCATCGTGGTGAACGCGGCGTGGCCCGGCGTATCGAGGAAGGTGATCTCGCGGTCATCCACCTGCACGCGGTACGCGCCGATATGCTGCGTGATGCCGCCGGCCTCGCCCGCCGTGACGTTCGCATGGCGGATCGCGTCGAGAATCGAGGTCTTGCCGTGGTCGACGTGACCCATGACGACGACAACCGGTGCGCGCGGCACGAGGTTTGCATCGTCGTCCTCGCTGTCGTCGATGATGCGCTCCTCGATCGTGACGACAACCTCCTTTTCGACCTTCGCATGGAACTCATCCGCGATGAGCACCGCCGTATCGAAATCAATCGTGTCGTTGATCGTGGCGAACACGCCGTTCATCATCAGCTTCTTGATGACCTCGGCGCTCGTCGCCTTCAGGCGCAGCGCGAACTCGCCGACCGTGATTTCATCCGGCACGGTGATCGTGATCGGCTTCGCCTTGCGCTCCGCCGCGATGCGGTTCAGGCGCTCCGCCTCCGTCTCGCGCTTCGCGCTCTTCGGCTTACCGCGGCGCTGGCTCTTCTGGTTAATCTTCTGCTTCGCCGCGACGGTGTCGTTCTTCACCTTGTCGTAGGCGAGGCGGTCGTATTTCTCGTTGTACTTGTCGATGTTGACATTGACCGTGCGCGTATCGACGACGCGGCGGCTTACCGTCTTCGTCTCCTCCGCAGCGGCCGCCGGCGCGGTATTCTGCTGCGGCGCGGGACGCTTCTGGTTATTCTGGCTGTTCTGGCCATTCTGAGCGTTCTGATTCTTCGGACCATTCTGGCCGTTCGGCTTGCGGTCGTTCTTCTGGCCCTTTGCGCCGTTTGCGTTGTTCGGCTTCTTCTGGTCGTTCGCCTGTCTGCCGTTCGGCTGCCCCTTCTGCACCGGGCGCTTTTCCTGCGGCTTCGCGTTCTGCTTCGGCGCGGCGGGCTTCTCCGCAGGCTGTTCGGGCGCCTCCTGCGCCTTGTTGCGCGTCGCAAAGTACGCGTCAAAATTCTGCACGGCGTGATCCTGCGTGAACTTGTCGAACACAATGTCCAGCTCGTTCTCCTCCAGCGCCGTCATGTGCTTCTTCGGCTCCTTGACATACTTGCCGAGAATATCCAGCACTTCCTTATTCGCAACGTCGAGATCCTTGGCGACCTCGTGAACCCTGTATTTGATCATCATATACGCAATTCCTCTCTTTCTCCGGCTGCCCCAAGCTCCTGCTTCAGCTTTTCCGCAAAGCCCTCGCCGCAGACGGCGACAACGCCTGTCTTTTTGCCGATGGCCGCGGAGATTTCCTCCATCGTAAAGTCGGTTTCCGCGACCGGTACGCCGTACCGCTCCGCCTCAAACCGCACGTTTTTCTTTGTCTTGTCCGAAAGGTCGCACGCGGTGAGCGCCAGACGGCATTCCCCGCACCGCATCGCATCCACAGCGGTTTCATACCCCCAGCGGAGCTGCCCTGCGCGGCGCGCAAGCCCCATCACGGACAGTGGCTGCTTCATGCCGGTCATCCATCCTTTCCGCTCTTCTGCGCGTCTGCGCACAGCTCGGCGTACATGGCCTCAAAGACCGCATCCTCGATGCGGCACGAAAACGCGCGCTCAAAGCGCCGCGCCTTCTGCGCCTTTTGCAGACACTCGGGATTTCTGCACACGTACGCGCCGCGCCCGGGCTTTCTGCCGGTGAGATCCAGCGAGACCTCGCCGCCCGTCTGCACGCCGTTTTCTTCCTTGACCGGCGCGCGCACGACGCGCACCAGCTCTTTTTTCGGCTTCATTTCACCGCATCCCGCACACATACGGAGCGGTATTTTCTTCTGTTTCACGGTTCCAATCACGTTCCTTTCTGCGAGATGCTTGTGCGTTCCGAAATCAGCCCTCTTCGCCGAAGAAGCCGCTTTCGGGCTTGATGTCGATCTTCCAGCCGGTCAGCTTCGCCGCAAGGCGGGCGTTCTGGCCCTTGTTGCCGATGGCGAGCGAAAGCTGGCTGTCCGGCACCGTGACCTTGCACACGTGCGAGCCGTCCGCCGCAGGCTCCACGGAGAGCACCGTAGCCGGCGCGAGCGCCGCCGCGATGAACTTCGCGGGCTCCTCACTGTAATCGACAATATCCATCTTTTCGCCGCCGAGCTCGTTCACGATATCCGTGACGCGCGCGCCGCGTGTGCCGATGCACGCGCCGACCGCATCGACGTCGGGATTGTGGCTGATGACGGCGATCTTCGTTCTGGAGCCGGCCTCACGCGCGATGGCCTTGATCTCAACTGTGCCGTCGAAGATCTCCGGAACTTCCTTCTCGAACAGGCGGCGGATCAGATCGGGATGCGTGCGGGAGATGATAGCCTTCGGGCCTTTTTCCGTCTCCTTGACGTCCACGACGTAGACCTGCACATAGTCGCCTTCCTTGACGTTCTCGGTGCCGACCTGCTCGCTCTTCGGGAGCACGGCCTCGGCCTTACCGATTTTCAGCGAGAGCGCGCCGGTCTTCGGATCCACGCGCTCAACCAGTGCGCTGACGAGCTCCTGATGGCGGCTCTTGAATTCCTGCATCATCTGGCCGCGCTCGCTGTCGCGGATGCCCTGGCGGATGATGTTTCGCGCGGTCTGCGCCGCAACGCGGCCAAACTGCTTCGTATCGAGACGGTGGCGCACAAAGCCGCCGAGCTGTGCGCGGGGGTCATACTGCTGCGCGATCTCGAGTGCGATCTCGCGGTTCGGGTTCTCCGCGGTCTCGACGATCTCCTTGCGCAGAAATACGTCAAACTGGCCCTTCTCCGGATCCATATCGATGACGACGTCCTCGTTGCCGTAGCTGTTCTTGCAGGCGGTGACGATCGCCTTCTTGATCTTATCGATCATAAAATCGACCGGGATGCCCTTCTCCGCTTCCAGAAGCTTCAGCGCTTCAAAAAGCTCCTTGCCGTCGTTGTTTTCCTTTTTCTGGACTGCTTTCCTTGCCATTTTCCCAATTACCTGCCTTCTATCAGATTGTTTTAATAGTCTTCGATCAGGTTGACCGACGCGCATTCCTTCTTGGTGAAGGTGACCGTCGTCTCCTCGTCTGTGATAATCTCAAAATCGCCGTTTTCCGCAACGTCGATCAAAACGCCCTCCAGCTCGCGCACGCCGTTTTCCAGCGGGCGGATCAGCTTCACGCGCACGGGTGCTTCCAGAAACGCCTCAAAATGCTCGGGGCGCGTCAGCTTGCGGTTGATGCCCGGGGAGGAAACCTCCAGCATGTACTCCTGCGGGATCGGGTCCTCCGCGTCGAGCACGGGATTGATCGCATGCGTGAGGTCCACGCAGTCGTCGATGGTGACGCCGCCGTCCTTGTCGATGAAAATGCGCAGATACCAGTCCGCGCCCTCTTTTGTGAACGTCACGTCCCAGATGGTAAGCCCCAGCTCCTTCGCCAGCGGCTCGGCAATCGCACGGACAATATCCGTCGTGCTGCCTCTCTTTTTCTTTTCCTCTGCCATATGCGCATTCCTTTCTCGCAGGATCGGCCTTGCGGTGATTTTGGAATTATCCGCAATACAAACGAAAGAGTGGGTCGCCCCACTCTTTCATCATCCTACTATCTACCGTAGGTTATTATACCACGCCTTTTCCCGTTTTGCAAGGAGAAAAACAAAGTTTTCAACAGGAAAAGGGCACGGAGCTTTCCGTGCCCTTCGGCTTTGTTCAAGATTTAGTCTTCATCCTTAACCGGCTGGTTCTTGGCGAGAATCGGCTTGGCTTCGAGGATCGCCTCAATGTCTGTGGAGCGCACGGCGCCGGTCGGCTGACCATTCAGCGTGGCGATGCAGCGGCGCTCGGCGTTCGGGTCGGCGTAGAACGAGATTTCCTCCGTCTTCCCGTCAAAGTAGTCGTAGCGGATCGTCAGCAGCGGGTCTCCCTCCGGCTCGCGGATATCCTCGTTGAGCAGGGATACGCCCAGGAGCATCTGATAGAACGGCTGGTAATTGTCGTACTCGATCTCCTTGCCGTTCTTGGAGACCTCAAGGTTGTAGTACGGGGTGGTCTCCGTGGAGCGCTCCTCGTCCTCGATGCGCGTGATGTCGTAGACGTCCGTGCCGTCGGCCGCCGTGACCGTCAGCTTCTGGACGCTCTTGATGTACGGCAGACGGATAAAGCCGTCGCGCAGATCGTAGAGCGAAACGTTTGCCCAGGAATCCACGCTTGCCTCCGCAATTGTGTAGATCGTCTTATTGTCATCGACCATCATGCCGTAGAGGCCGCTGGTCTTTTCACCCAGACGGATCGTGTGCTTCTCGCCGGAGATCTGGTACTCGGCAATGGCAACCGGCTCGTCCAGACCGTACTTTTCGATCTCGTCCTCGGTCGCCTGTACCGCCACGACGCCGGAAGCGGTCACGTTCTGGAGCTGCTCGATGAGGCCGTCGATTTTCGAGGAGTTCGCACCGGCGTAGATCGGCTCGGTAATGTCGTACGAAAGCACCTCGTCATCCGAAAGACCCATGTGGATCTCCTGCGGGTAGTTTGTGCCGGAAAGATGCAGGCTCTCCAGCTCAGGCTGTCCCTCGGTCTCATTGCCCTCCGCATCTTCCGTCACCGGGTTCGGGATGGCGATCACAGCCTTATCGATAAATTCATACTTGGACTGCGTGAGGTATGTGGAGACCGGCACAATATACACGAGATCGTTGTACAGGATATAGCGGCCGTACGATTCGCCCGCTTCGCTGCCGATGATGATGGTGTCCTTCGTGCCGTCCGTATACGTGACGGTGCCCTTATACTGGCCGTCGCCGGAAAGACCGTATTCCGAAAGGTTCTGTACCGTTCCGATCTCCTTCGAGGGTGTGACGGAATAGAATCGAATCGCAAGATTCTGCACGTTCGAGGTGAGAACCGCTTCGTCCTCCCAGCCCTCGATGGTGAACGTATCGTTCTCTTCGCTTTCCGGGTCGCTCTTCGTGGGAAGAAGCGTCAGGGTCTCGCCGCTTTCGGCGCTTTCCACCACGATGTTCTTCACTTCCGTGATGGAGCGGTCAATCAGCTTTTCTGCCGCCTCGCTCGAAGCGGAGGAGCTGGATTCCGCTTCCTCCTCGGCAGGCGTGCCGGTCAGCATCAGCACGGCCGCCGCAATGCCCAGAATGAGCAGAACGGCGAGTGCGATGATAATGTTTTTTGTCGTTTTCTTCATGGTATTCCTTTCTCCCTGCGGCTTACAGGTGTCTTCTTCTGAGGAAGATCACAAGGCCCGCAACGAGTACGGCAATCGGAACCACGATGGTGAAGAGGCCGAGGCCGACCATCTGGATCACCGCAGAGGACGCCGCGATGTCGAGCGTGTTGGTCTGCGTCTGTGTGACCGTGAGGCCGATGCGCGTATCGGTCGTGCCGGTCAGCGCTTTGATGAAATCAAGTGTAAGCGTCTTGTTGCCGAAGGTGGGGTTGCCGATATACTGGCTCAGATAATTCATGGTGCAGCCGTCCACGACGACGTTCGCGCAGATCTTGCCGTAATTATCCATGTACCGCTGCGCAAGGCCGACGATCGTGTACACATCGGTCTCCGGATCCTCCTGCGCCTCCATCTCGTCGCTGACAACGTAAGCCGTATCGCTTGTCTCCACGACCGAGTAGGTCACGATGTCGTTGTTCGCATTGAACAGGCGCTTGACCGACGCGGAGGCCGGCATCACGATGTTCTGATATGTGTCGCTCAGGACATCCTCCGTGACATTCGCAAAGAGGTATGCGCCGGACGCGTCCTGCGTTGTGATGACGTTATTCATATCCGTTTCCGCAAGGACGCCGGTCTGCGGTGCAAGGCCCCACTCCGCGAGGAACGAGGACAGATTCGGCATGGAATCCCAGCTCTGCGTCGGATATGTTGTGCAGTACAGTGTGCGCGAGGACGCCATCTCCTTGTCGTTGAGGAACGCCTCGAGCTTTGCAATTTCTTCCGTGGTGTAATCCGTTGTCGGTGTGCCGAGGAAGATGATGGAAGCTTCCTCCGGGATCTCCTCGGTGAGCAGATTGAATTCCTGAACCTCAAAGTTGTTGTCGCCGAGCATGGCGGTGAACGAGGTGAGGTTGCTGGAAATCGTCAGCATCTCGTTGTGGCCCGTCGCAAACGCGATGACCGGGACGCTGTCGAGGTTGACGAGGTAGAGCGCATTCGCGAGCGCGCCGTCAACCTTGGAATAGTAATTGTACTGGCCGGTGGTCGAATCCTGCTGGATGCTGAACAGATCCGTGACCGAAAGCACCTTGTGGCGCTTCTCCGTCTCAACCATGATCTTACCGGTCGTGAGACTGTCCTCCGAATACTGGCTGATGAATGTGGGGTTCAGGTCGGGATCGATGAACTGAACCTTGATCTTGTTGTTGGCCTCGTGGAGCTTATCCGCAAGGTTCGCAACCTGGCTGTACTTGAGGCCGTAATTCGTATAGACCTCGTCTCTGCGGATCGCGTCCTCCGAGCCGATGAGGTAAATCGTGGTCTCGTTTTCGATGCCCTTGGCGACGTCGAGCGAATCCTCGCTCAGCGTATTCAGACCCTCGAGCGTCAAGTCGATGTTCATCGAGGGGAAGCGCGTGGTCAGCGCCGAAACGAGAATGTTGATGACGATGATGATCGCGATAAACACGACCGTGAACGCGACGGCCAGAGAGCCGTGCTTGAATTTATCCTTGTGCAGCGCAGACTTGACCGCTGCCATATTGGGTTTCTTGCTCATCTCTATGCTTCCTCCTTAGTTCCAGCGGCGGCTTTCCACCTTGCGGGCGGTCAGGAAGACGAACACGGCCGCGACGCTGATGAAGTACACACAGCTTGAAATGCTGAACACGCCCTGTGTGAATGTATCGTAGCGCGAGGTGAACGAAATCCATGTGAGAATCGTGCCGAAGATGTTGCCGGAAAGCGCAGACGCGATCTGGTCGATAAACATCAGCAGCACGGCGATAACGAAGGTGCCGATGGCCGCGATGACCTGGCTGATGGTCAGGCTGGAGATGAACACACCGATGGAGATCATCGCCGCGCCGTACAGCAGCGTGCCGAAGTAATTGCCGAGCAGCAGGCCCCACGGGAACGCCGAGGCAAACATGCTCATCGTGAGCGCCGGCAGAAGCGCGAGCGTATTGGCGACGAAATAAACGCCGAACGCCGCGAGGAACTTGCCGAACACAATCGCGGTGACGCTGACCGGCGCCGTGAGCAGAGCCTGGTCGGTCTTGTTCTTGCGCTCATCGCTCATGCTGCGCATCGTGATGATCGGCATGATCATCATGCTGAACATAAACATGGTGTTGAAAACTTCCGTGATGTAGGAGCTGGAGCCCAGCATCATGACCTGATAATAGAAGAATCCGTAGAGCGCAAGCAGCGCGGCGACCACGACGTAGCCGACCGGCGAGGCGAAGTACGCTCTCAGCTCTCTTTTGAATATTGCTCTCATTTCTCCGAATCCTCCTTATTCTCCGCTTCGGTCTGTTCAAACTCCATATCGGCTTCCGTAACGACCGCATCGTCGCCCGCATCCTCCTGCTGGATATGGGAAGCGTCGCTGCTGGTGAGCTGGAGGAAGACCTCCTCGAGCGTGAGATCCGTGTTCTTCAGGGCGAGCATCGGCCAGCCCTTGCGGGTGAGCAGCGCAAAGAGATTGCGGCGCAGGTCGTAGCCGGCCTTGCCCTCGATGGAGATCTCATAAACGCCCTTTTCCTTCTCGCCGAGGGAATAGACTTCTTCAATATGTTCGAGGCCGCGGATGGCCTGCACGATGTCGTTTTCCGGGCCCTCGATGCGGGCGATCAGGCGATGCTCCGCAGAGAGGTCGTGCGCAAGGGAATCGGTCGCGCCGTCGGCGACAAGGCGGCCGTTGTTGATGACGATCACGCGCTCGCAGACGGCCTGAACCTCGGGCAGGATGTGCGAAGAAAGGATGATCGTGTGGTTTTTGCCGAGGCTCTTGATCAGGTTGCGGATCTCGATGATCTGCTTCGGGTCAAGGCCGACGGTTGGCTCGTCGAGAATGAGGACCGGCGGGTTGCCGAGCAGCGCCTGCGCGATGCCGACGCGCTGCTTATAGCCCTTCGACAGGTTGCCGACGAGACGGTTGTAGACGTTGTCGATCTTCGTCAGGCGGCAGATTTCGCCGATGTGCTGCTTGCGGTCGAGCTTGACGCCCTTGAGCTCGTACATGAAGTTCAGGTACTCCTTAACCGTCATGTCGAGATAGAGCGGCGGCATCTCCGGCAGGTAGCCGATCAGCTTTTTGACTTCGTTCGGATTCTCCAGCGTGCTTTTACCCTGAACTGTTACCGAGCCGCTCGTGGCGGACAGGTAACCGGTGATGATATTCATGGTTGTGGATTTACCGGCGCCGTTCGGTCCGAGAAAACCGACGATGGTGCCTTCTTCAACCGTGAAGCTGACCTTGTTCAGCGCGGTGTTTGCACCGTAGCGCTTGGTGAGGTTTTTGACCTCGATCATGATTGATAACCATCCTTTCTCTGCGGGACGGAATCTGCTCCCGCCGGAACGGCCGGCAGGGAACCATCCTCCCCAATTTGCGCGAAACCGCGCAAGAATTGCTGAAATAAAAGAAAGCAATCCCGTTCAAAGCTCGCTTTCCCGCGGATTCGAGCGGAACTGCCTTGATAATCATACCGCAACTTTCGCTGTTTTGCAATAGTTGTTCCGAACCTTTATCCGCAAATTTGATCAAAATAGCCGACAAAAAGCGGCTGCTATCCTGCATTATAGGGGCACTGTGTGATAACTGTGTGAAAAACAAAATTCAATTTGAAAACAAACTGTGAACTTTCGGTTTATTCGCCCCGCAGAATGCGGATCTCCTCCGTTATATCCGTCGCGCGGAACACGCTTGTGCCCGCCACGGCGACGTCCACGCCCGCCGCGCGGCACGCAGCCGCCGTCTCGCGGTTCACGCCGCCGTCCACCTCGATCAGCAGCTCCGGCCGGCGCGCGCGCAGCGCACGGACTTTTTCAAGCTGCTCCGGCATGAATTTCTGCCCGCCGAAGCCGGGTTCGACCGTCATGACAAGGACCATGTACAACCGGTCGAGGTAGGGAAACAGCGCTTCCACCGGCGTGCCGGGCTTCAGCGAAAGGCTGGGCTTCATGCCGCAGCGTTCAATTTCCGCAAGGGTTTCTTCGATGTCGTCCTCACATTCGACGTGGAACGTGAGGATATCCGCGCCGGCGTCGGCAAATTTCTGCACGTAGCGCTTCGGATGCGAGAGCATCAGGTGAACGTCAAAGGGCCTGTCCGTCAGCGGGCGCAGCGCGTGCACGACGTCCGGCCCGAAGCTGATATTCGGCACAAAATGGCCGTCCATGATATCGAGATGCAGCCAGTCCGCATCCTGCACCGCGCGGACGCATTCGCCCATGCGGGTGTAGTCGCTGGCCAGCATAGAAGGTGCGATTTTCATTTTTATCCCTTTCCTTTCGCTTACATGAGAAGCTGTGCCAACACGGTGAACAGCGGGATCGTGATGATGGAGAGCGCGGTTGTGACCGCCACGCTCTTCGAGGCCAGCTCCGCGTCGCCGCCGTACTGCACAGCAAAGAGCACGCAGTTCGCCGCCACCGGCGTTGCCGCCTGAATCACGGAGCTCATCAGCAGCGTGTCGTTCGGCCGCACAAGCAGCGCGAGGGCGAGGTACAGTGCGGGCGCGACGAACAAACGCAGAACCGCCATCTTATACACGGCGGCGTCTGAAATGAATTCCTTCAGCTTTACGCGGGCTATATAGCCGCCGACGACGATCATCGCAAGCGGCGTATTGAGCGCTGAGATCATCTGCACCGGCGAAGCAATCAGCTCCGGCAGACGGATATTGAGGAAGTAAATCGGCAGGCCGATCGCAAGCCCGATGATTCCCGGGTTCATCAGGAGTGTCGTCAGCTTGACCTTGCCGCCGCCCATCATAACGTAGCCGTACGTCCAGCAGAACAGGTTGAACACCGAGATGAAAAACGAACCGTACAGCACGCCGTCCGTACCGACAATGCCTTCAACGAGCGGGATTCCCATGAAACCCACGTTGCAGAAGATCATGGAAAAGCGCAGAACCTTCTGCCGCGGCTTCTCCTCCTTGCGGAAAAACAGGTAGCTCAGCGCGATGCACAGCGCAATCGACGCCGCGGGCAGCGCCACCGCGAGGAGGAGATCCATCGCGCCCAATGCGCCGGATTCCGCCGAAAGAAACGACGAGACAATCAGGCACGGCGTGACGATACGGATCAGCAGATCCGTGATCTCGCTGAGGCCCTTCTGCGAGAGGAGCCCCTTTTTCACTGAAAAATAGCCGACCAAAATCAGAATCAGGATGATGGCGACCTTGAGCGTAACCGCCAGAAAAGCATCCATATTGACCACTGTCCTTTCCTTTACACGCTCAGTCTTTCTTGCCGGTCTTGTCCTGCTTTGTGCCCGCGCGGTTCAGCACGAAGAACTGCACCGCAAGCACCACGAGCACGGCGCCGGTCAGCGCCTTGAGCACAATGCCCGGCACGCCCTGAAACACCAGCCATTCGGGCCGCAGCGCATCGACGAGCCACCAGCAGCCGAGCACCAGGAAAAACGCGCCCGCGAGATAGAAGATTTTGTTTTCTTTAGAAAGCCGGAAGATCAGCACCAGCCCGGCAATGACCCACATTGCCGCATAAAAATAACCCATACGCAAACCTCTTTGCTCTTGTTTCGATTTTTGCGCATACCGCGCAGTTTACCGTATTATTATAGCCGAAGCAAGCCGAAATTACAAGTATTCATGCCGTTTCCCGACAATTTCTCTTCTGGTCGGTCATGCATCATCCATCGTTCGCCCACTCAAATCAAATAGTCTGGGTAAGACTTTATCCACACTTTTGAAAAAGCATCGGATATACTGAACGAAAAAAGCGAAAGGATGACCACCATGACCGAAAAAACCTGCGGCGACTGCGTGCATTTCACACCGGCAAAACCAAAGGAAAACTGAGCATACAAAAAAGGACTGCCGGGTATCCGACAGTCCTTTTGCTTGATTTATGGAAATCAGATGAGCTCGATGATCGCCATCTCAGCTGCGTCGCCGCGGCGCGGCCCGAGCTTCGTGATGCGAGTGTAGCCGCCGTTGCGGTCCGCATACTTCGGCGCGATCTCCTTGAACAGCTTGTTCGTAACGCTTTCCTTTGTGATGAAAGCCATGACGTTTCTTCTGTTCGCGAGGTTGTCTTCCTTCGCGATCGTGATCATCTTTTCCGCCAGAGCACGAACTTCCTGTGCTCTTGTCGCTGTTGTCTCGATCTTTCCGTTCTCGAAGAAGAACGTAACGAGGCCGCGCAGCATAGCGAGTCTATGCGCAGTGTCTCTTCCGAGTTTTCTTGTTCCCGGCATGATTGTCACTCCTATCGTTTCGTAATAAAATTATTCATCGTCCTTACGGAGGTTAAAGCCGAGAGACGCCAACTTCCAGATGACTTCTTCCAGCGACTTGCGGCCGAGGTTTCTGACCTTCATCATGTCCTCTTCGGACTTCGAGAGCAGGTCTTCCACCGTATTGATGCCGGCACGCTTGAGGCAGTTGAAGGAGCGGACGGAGAGGTCCAGCTCTTCAATGGTCATTTCCAGAACCTTTTCCTTGCCCTTTTCGTCCTTTTCAACCATAATCTCGGTGCTCTTGCCCTTATCGGACAGATCCACGAAGAGATTGAGGTGGTCGGTGAGAACCTTTGCGGCGAGGGAAACGGCCTCCTGAGCGGTAATAACTCCGTTTGTCCATACCTCGAGCGTCAGCTTATCGAAATCAATGCTCTGGCCGACGCGGGTAGGCTCCACGTTAAAGTTTACCTTTAACACCGGTGTGTAAATAGAATCAACTGCCAGTTCGCCGATCACGCCCTGCGGCATGTTCTGCTTGTTGCGCTCGCCGGAGACATAGCCTCTGCCCTTATCGAGCACGAGCTCCATATACAGCTTTGCGCCTTCTCCGAGCGTGGCAATGTGCAGATCGGGGTTGAGGATCTCAACCTCGCTGTCGCACTTTATCGAATCTGCGGTCACAATGCAGGGGCCCTCCGCCGCGATCTCCACGGTTTTGGGGCCGTCGCAGTGCAGCTTCGCAATCAGGCCCTTGATGTTCAGCACGATCTCGGTGACGTCTTCCTTTACACCGGGGATGGTGGAGAATTCGTGAACGACGCCGTCGATTTTGATCGACTTAACCGCGACACCCGGCAGGCTGGAAAGGAGCACACGGCGCAGGCTGTTGCCCAGTGTGGTGCCGAAGCCGCGCTCGAGCGGCTCGACAACAAACCGGCCGTAGGTGTTATCGTTGGATAATTCCTCGGTCTCTATTCTCGGTCTTTCTATCTCAATCATTTGCGATCCTCCTTTACACATTTAACGCAATTCGTAAAATCCATATAAGGTTTACAGAATTACTTGGAGTACAACTCAACGATGAGAGTTTCGTCAACCTCGAGGTCAATGTCCGAACGCTCGGGCATTGCAACGACCTTTGCTTCGCAGGCTGCGGCGTTGAGCTCGAGCCACTTCACAACCGGTCTTGCAGCGTTTGCTTCGAGAACAGCCTTGAACTTCTCGGAGGAGCGGCTGTTTTCCTTGATCGCGACGACGTCGCCTTCCTTCAGGAGGTAGGACGGGATGTCAACCTTCTGGCCGTTGACGGTGAAATGACCGTGAACGACGAGCTGACGCGCTTCCGCTCTGGAGGAAGCCCAGCCGCAGCGGTATACGACGTTGTCGAGGCGTGTTTCGAGGAGGACGAGGAGGTTGTCGCCGGCCTTGCCCTGCATCTTGGTGGCCATGTCATAGTAATGTCTGAACTGGCCCTCCAGAACGCCGTAGTAACGTCTTGTCATCTGCTTTGCACGCAGCTGCATACCGTACTCAGAAGTCTTCTTTCTGCCCTGACCGTGCTGGCCCGGTGCATATGCTCTGCGTGTGATTGCGCACTTGTCTGTGTAGCATCTCTGGCCCTTGAGGAACAGCTTCTGACCCTCGCGGCGGCAAAGCTTGCAGACAGCATCTGTATATCTTGCCATTGTGTGTAACCTCCTAATCTTTTATACGCGTCTTCTCTTCGGAGGACGGCATCCGTTGTGCGGAATCGGTGTAACGTCTTTGATCATGCTGACCTCAAGACCCGCCGCCTGCAGCGCACGGATTGCAGCTTCACGGCCTGCGCCCGGGCCCTTGACATAGACCTCGACGCTCTTCATGCCGTGCTCCATGGCGATCTTCGCCGCGGTCTCCGCAGCGGTCTGCGCTGCGAACGGCGTGGACTTTCTGGAGCCGCGGAAGCCGAGCTCGCCTGCGCTCGCCCAGGAAACTGCGTTGCCCTGTGTATCTGTGATGGTTACGATCGTGTTGTTGAAGGTGGACTGGATATGTGCAGCGCCGCGCTCAATATTCTTGCGCTCACGGCGTCTGCGGACTGCGGTAACTGCTGCTTTCTTTCCGCCTTTTGTTGCTGCCATTTAAGAATCCCTCCCGATTACTTCTTCTTGTTGGCCATTGTCTTTCTCGGACCCTTGCGTGTTCTCGCGTTGGTCTTCGAACGCTGACCTCTAACCGGCAGACCCTTGCGGTGGCGAACGCCGCGGTAGCAGCCGATCTCAATGAGTCTCTTGATATCGAACGCGACATCACGGCGGAGGTCGCCCTCAACTGTGCAGTGGTGGTCGATATATTCTCTTAACTTTGTTGCGTCATCCTCGGACAGATCTCTTACACGGATGTCCGGATCAACGCCTGTTGCAGCGCAGATATCCGACGCTGTCTTGCGGCCGATGCCGAAGATGTAGGTAAGAGCAATCTCGATTCTTTTGTCTCTGGGTAAATCAATACCAGCAATACGAGCCATGCTTATTGCACCTCCATGATAATTTCAGAGCCTCAGCCCTGGCGCTGCTTATGCTTCGGGTTCTCACAGATAACCATGACTTTACCCTTGCGCTTGATAATCTTGCATTTTTCGCACATCTTCTTAACAGAAGGTCTGACTTTCATTTGTGTGCCCTCCTTATTTACTTGGAACGCCAGGTGATGCGTCCCTTGGTCAGATCATACGGGCTCATTTCGACCGTGACCTTGTCGCCGGGCAGAATACGGATAAAATTCATCCGCAGCTTGCCGGAGATATGAGCCAGGATCATATGCCCGCCCGGAATCTCCACTTGGAACGTGGCGTTCGGCAGAGCTTCCTTGACGATTCCTTCTACTTCAATTACGTCCTGTTTTGACATAATATCACCAATCCTTCATCGGATAAATTACGTTGTGCGCTCTCTGTACTTCTGGAGAGCCGTGCGTATCTGTCGATTGGTCGAAAGGCTTTCTTCGCCGAGCACCGCGCCGGTGGGCGCTAGGTGGATCAGCTTCTTTTTCTTCGGATTCTCCAGCGTGCGGCGTCTGCCGTCCGCCATATAGGCGTACGCGCCGTCCAGCCTGAGAATCACCTGAAAATCGCCTCTGTCGTGACCTGCGCGCGACTGCATGATCCCTCCGCGTCTGAACTCCATCGGATCACCTCAGTCCAGCGCCGTGAGAATCACGGGGCCGTCCGGCGTGATGGCGACGGTATGCTCAAAATGGGCGGACAGTTTGCCGTCCCGCGTCACCGTGGTCCAGCCGTCGCCGAGGACTTGCACCTCGCAGCCGCCGGCGTTGACCATCGGCTCAATCGCGATCGTCATGCCCGGTAACAGGCGCACACCCCTGCCGGGTGTGCCGTAATTTGGAACACTGGGGTCTTCGTGCAGCTTCGCACCTACGCCGTGGCCGACAAATTCGCGTACCACCGAGTAATTGCGAGCTTCGACATACCGCTGAACCGTGGAACCGATATCGCCCAGACGGTTGCCGGGCCGTGCCTTGTCAATGGCAAGGAACAGGCTTTCACGCGTTGCGTCGAGCAGCTTCTGCGCTTCCATGGAGATCTCCCCGCAGGGGAAGGTCCATGCGTTGTCGCCGTGGAAGCCCTCATAGAACGCACCGACGTCGATGGAGACGATGTCGCCCTCCTTGAGGATCTGCTTTGCCGACGGTATGCCATGGATAACCACATTGTTTACCGAAATACAGGCGCTTGCCGGAAAATCGCCGTAACCGAGAAAGCTGGGCGCAGCGCCCGCCTTCTCGATCGTTTTCCGGACGATTCTGTCCAGCTCGAGCGTGGAGACGCCCGGGCGAACCGCTTCACCGGCCTTCAGCAATGCCTCCTGTGAAATCTTTCCCGCATCGCGCATGCAGCGCAGCTCGCGGGTTGTTTTCAGGTTGATCATGCTTACGCCTCTAATGCTTTAAGTGTGAGGGCGGTCGTATCCGCAACCTCCTCCTGGCCTTCCACGATCTTCAGCTTACCCTGCTTCTCGTAGTAGTCCTTTAAGGGCTCGGTCTGCTCGTGGTAGACGCGCAGACGGTCCTTCACGGTATCGGGGTGGTCATCCTTGCGCTGAACAAGGGTGCCGCCGCAGTTTGTGCAGACGCCTTCCTTCTCCGGCTTCTTGTAAAGCAGGTGGTAGGAGGAGCCGCACTTTTCGCAGACACGGCGTCCGGACATTCTCAGGACGATCTTCTCGTCGGGCACTTCGATATCGATAACCCGATCGATGACGATGCCGGAAGCATCCAGAGCCTCGGCCTGCGGAATGGTTCTCGGGAAGCCGTCGAGGATAAAGCCGTTCTGGCAATCCTCAGCTGCCAGTCTGTCCTTGATGATGCCGATGACGACCTCATCCGGAACGAGCTGGCCGGCGTCCATATAGGTCTTCGCCTTGAGGCCCATTTCCGTGCCGCTTTTCAGCGCTTCTCTCAGAATATTGCCCGTAGAAATCGCGGGTATACCGAGATGTTTGCAGATAACTTCTGCCTGTGTGCCTTTACCGGCACCGGGTGCACCTAAAAGAATCAGCTTCATTTTCATGACTCCTTTCGTCTCTTATGTCTCTCGTATCTCTCTTCCTTAATCGAGGAAGCCCTTGTAATGACGCATCATCATCTGCGACTCGATCTGCTTGACCGTCTCAAGCGCAACACCGACCATAATGATGACCGAGGTGCCGCCCATGGAGAGGCCGTACATGCCCGTTACATTGCTGTAAACGATCGGCAGGATCGCGACGACCGCGAGGAAGATAGCGCCGATGAGTGTAACTTTGGAAAGGATCTTGCTGATGAACTCCGCTGTCGGGCGGCCCGGACGGATACCCGGGATCGTGCCGTTGTTGGAGCGGAGGTTGTTTGCCATCTCGAGCGGATTGTACTGGATCGTCATATAGAAATACGCGAAGATGACGATCAGGAACAGATACAGCACGCTGTACAGCCAGCCGGAGGAGGAGAAGGCGTCAAAGAAGCCCTTCCAGAAGCCTGTCGGCTCGTTGATGAACAGGCGGATGGTGCTCGGGATGGAAAGGATCGCGGAGGCGAAGATGATCGGCATAACGCCGCTCATGGTGACCTTGATCGGCAGGAATGTGCTCTGGCCGCCATAGATCTTTCTGCCCACGACCTTCTTGGCATACTGCACGGGGATGCGGCGCTCGGAATCGTTCATGAAAACGATGACCCAAATGACCGCGAGGAAAACGACGATGAACAGCGGTGCAAAGACGAAGTACTTGCCGTAGCTCTCCGGGGACTGCAGCGCAGCCGAGAAGTAGTTCCAGACCTGACCCATCGTAACCGGAAGGCGGGCGACGATACCTGCGAACAGGATGATCGAAATGCCGTTGCCGACGCCCTTCTGGTTGATCTGCTCACCCATCCACATGATCAGCGCAGTACCCGCTGTGAATGCGAGAACGATAATAATCGCAGTGAAAACTGCGGAGAAGCCGTCATTATACAGGGTAACGCTGTTGTTGCGCAGGAAGAAATAATACGCAGTACCCTGAATGAGGCCGAGGGCAACCGTCACGTATCTGGTGATCGCGGCGAGCTTCTTTCTGCCCTCTTCACCCTCCTTCGCCAGTCTTTCCAGCGGCGGGATCGCCACGGTGAGGAGCTGGATGATGATGGAGGAGTTGATATACGGGGTGATACCCATTGCGAACAGCGTGGCGTTCGAGAACGCGCCGCCGGTCAGCATGTTGATATAGCCCAGTGCGGTTTCATTCGCGCCTTCCATCAGGCCGGAAAGTGCCGAAGCATCCAAAAACGGAACCGGCACAACGGAGCCAAAACGGAACGCGACGACGATCAAAAGCGTGAAAAGAAGTTTCTTTCTGAGATCGGGAATTCTCCAAGCGTTTTTAAGTGTGTTAAACAACTTAAATCACCTCGGCCTTCCCGCCTGCAGCTTCAATTTTCGCCTTGGCTGCTTCGGAGAAGGCATTGGCCTTAACGGTAACCTTCTTGGTAAGAGCGCCGTTGGAAAGAACCTTTACGCCGTCACAGTTGGACTTAATGATGCCAGCCTCGACGAGCGCCGCCTGATCGACGACCGCACCGTCCTCAAAAGCATTGAGGGCGTTGAGATTGATCGCAACGATCTCCTTCGCGAAGATATTGTTGAAACCTCTCTTCGGAATTCTTCTCTGCAGCGGCATCTGACCACCTTCAAAACCGGGGCGGAAACCGTGACCTGCTCTTGCCTTCTGGCCCTTGTGACCCTTGCCGGCTGTCTTGCCGTTGCCGGAGCCGTGACCTCTGCCGATACGCTTCGGCTCCTGCATGGCGCCGGGCGTGGCTCTGAGTTCATTGAGCTTCATTTAACACACCTCCTTAGCCTTTGCTGACCTCGACCAAATGAATGATCTTATTGATTTTGCCCTGCGTCTGCGCATTGTCGGGCTGTGTTGTCGTATCGCCGACCTTGTGAAGGCCGAGCGCCTCGGCGGTTGCAATCTGGGGCTTCTTGCAGCCGATAAGGCTCTTCTTTAACGTAATCTTTACGTCTGCCATCTTGCAAACCTCCTTACAGAATCTCTTTCACGGACTTGCCGCGGACTGCCGCGACTTCCTCTGCGGTTCTCAACTGTGCGAGACCTGCGAGCGTAGCGCGGACGACGTTGCACGGATTGTTGGAGCGCAGCGCCTTGGTACGGATATCCTTGATGCCGACACTCTCGACGACCGCACGAACCGGGCCGCCAGCGATAACGCCGGTACCGGGAGCAGCGGGCTTCAAGAGGACGCGGCCTGCGCCGAACTCGCCGATGATCTCATGCGGGATTGTGGAGCCGCGGAGCGCAACCTTCTGCAGGTTCTTCTTCGCGTCTTCGATGCCCTTGCGGATAGCGTCCGGAACTTCGCCGGACTTGCCGATGCCGAAGCCGACAATGCCGTTGCCGTCGCCGACGACGACGAGCGCTGCAAACTTGAAGATACGGCCGCCCTTAACGGTCTTGGAAACGCGGTTGATAGCAACTACGCGCTCCTTCAGATCGAGTGTGGATGCGTCAATTTTCATAGCCAAAACAATATTCCTCCTTCTTAGAAGTTGAGGCCGCCCTCACGGGCGCCGTCGGCCAGCTCTTTGACGCGGCCGTGGAAGATATAGCCGCCGCGGTCAAAAACCACATTGGTGATACCCTTATCTGCTGCTCTCTGGGCAATCAGCTTGCCCACTTCGCGTGCTGCTTCCTTGTTTCCGCCGTTGCCGGTGAACGCCTTCTCAACCGTGGATGCTGCGCACAGCGTGACGCCGTTTACATCATCGATGATCTGCGCGTAAATATGCATGTTGGAGCGGAAAACATCGAGGCGCGGTCTTTCCGGTGTGCCGGAGATCTTGCCGCGGACTCTCTTGTGGCGGCGAAGTCTGGCTACGTTCTTATCTGCCTTACTAACCATTTCTATCTCACTCCTAACCTATTATTTACCCTTACCGGTCTTGCCTTCCTTGCGGCGGATGACCTCATCGACATACTTGATGCCCTTGCCCTTATACGGCTCCGGCGGTCTCTTCTCGCGGACTTCCGCTGCGAACTGACCAACCTTCTGCTTATCAGCACCGAGGATGATGATCTTGTTCGGAGCCGGAACTTCGATCTTGATCTCATCGGTCTCGGAAACGATGACCTGATGCGAGTAACCGAGGTTCATGACAAGGTCCTTGCCCTGCTTCTGTACACGGTAACCGACGCCGTTGACCTCGAGCTCCTTCTTGAAGCCCTCGGTGACGCCCACGACCATGTTGTGGATCAGCGTGCGGGTGAGGCCGTGCAGAGAACGGTTTTCCTTCTCGTCGTCCGGACGTGTAACAACAATCTCAGCGCCCTCTACCGCGATGTGCATGCTCGGCTGGAACTTCTGAGTCAGCGTACCCTTGGGTCCCTTGACCGTGACGCAGTTGCCGTCGACATTGACCTCGACGCCTGCGGGAATATTTATCGGTTTTCTTCCAATTCTGGACATGTTATTGCACCTCCCTGATTACCAAATGAACGCGAGAACTTCGCCGCCGATGTTCATCTTTCTTGCCTCGCGGTCCGTCATGACGCCCTTCGAGGTGGAGATGATCGCGGTGCCCAGGCCCTTCATGACCTTCGGCAGCTCTGCAGCGTTGGAATAAATGCGGAGACCCGGCTTGGAGACTCTCTTGAGGCCCTTGATTGCGGGTACGCCGCCTTCGACATACTTCAGTGTAATGGTGATGACGCCCTGTTTGCCATCCTCCGTTACCGTAAAGCCCTTGACATAGCCTTCGTCAACAAGAATCTGGCAAATAGCCTTCTTCATGTTAGAAGCGGGGATGTCAACAGTGTCATGCTTTGCAGACTGAGCATTGCGGATACGGGTGAGCAGGTCAGCGATTGTATCAGTAATCTGCATGATTTATTAACCTCCTATAAAGCTTTTACCAGCTTGCTTTCTTGACGCCCGGAATCTGGCCCTTATAAGCCAGCTCACGGAAGCAGATACGGCAGATGCCGAACTTGCGAAGGTAGGCATGCGGCCTGCCACAGATTTTGCATCTGTTGTATTCGCGAGTAGAGAACTTCTGCTCTCTCTTCTGCTTGAGTTTCATAGAAGTCTTGGCCACAATAATCCCTCCTTACTTTTCAAACGGAGCGCCCATGAGCTTCAGCAGCTCGCGGCCCTCTTCGTCCGTATTTGCCGTCGTTACGAAGCAGACGTCCATGCCGCGGACCTTGTCGATCTTATCGTACTCGATCTCGGGGAAAATCAGCTGCTCCTTGATGCCGAGGCTGTAATTGCCTCTGCCGTCGAAGGAATTCGGGTTGATACCGCGGAAGTCGCGGACGCGCGGAAGCGCGACGTTGAACAGACGGTCCATGAACTCCCACATCTTGTCGCCGCGCAGCGTGACCTTCACGCCGATCGGCATGCCCTCACGGAGCTTGAAGTTCGCAACGGACTTCTTCGCTCTGCAGACGATGGGCTTCTGGCCTGTGATCTTCGCGAGGTCGCCGGAGATGGAATCGATCGCCTTCGCGTTGTCCTTCGCCTCGCCGGCGCCGACATTGATCACAATTTTATCGAGCTTCGGGATCTGCATCACGCTCTTGTAGCCGAACTTCGTCATCAGAGCGGGCGCGACCTCAGCCTTGTAAAAATCATTCAGTCTTGCCATTTTGTCTTCCTCCCATTAAAGCGACTCGCCGCATTTTTTGCAAATGCGCTCTTTGGTGCCGTCCTCATACAGCTTGTGGGCGACACGTGTGGGCTTGCCGCAGCGGGGGCAGACAACCTGAACCTTGCACGCGTAGATCGCGGACTCGGCCTTGATGATGCCGCCGGCCTCGCCCATCTTGCGGGGCTTTACATGCTTCGAGACAATGTTGGCATTCTCGACAATGACCTTGCCCTCGCTCGGGGAAACGGCCATGACCTTGCCCTTCTTGCCGCGGTCCTTACCGCTGAGGATTACGACGGTGTCACCGGTTTTTACATGAACTTTACTCATTTCAGGACACCTCCATTAAAGAACTTCCGGGGCGAGAGACAGGATCTTCATGTATTCCTTGTCGCGCAGCTCACGCGCAACAGGCCCGAAGATACGTGTGCCCCTGGGGTTTTTGTCGTCACGGATGATGACGGCTGCGTTTTCATCGAAACGGATGTAGGTGCCGTCTTCGCGGCGAACGCCGGTTGCGGATCTCACGATAACCGCCTTCACGACATCGCCCTTCTTAACAACTCCGCCGGGTGCTGCTTTTTTAACGGAAGCAACCACGACGTCGCCGATATTTGCATACCTCCGGCCAGTACCACCGAGAACGCGGATGCACATAAGCTCCTTCGCTCCTGTGTTGTCGGCCACTTTGAGGTAAGTCTGCTGCTGAATCACAGTAAATTCCTCCTTCTGCTAAAGCCGATTATTTGGCTTTCTCGATAATCTCAACCAGGCGCCATCTCTTATCCTTAGAGAGGGGACGTGTTTCCATAATGCGCACTCTGTCGCCGATGCCGCACGTATTGTTCTCGTCGTGCGCCTTTCTCTTGACCGTACGCTTGATGATCTTGTTGTAAAGCGGATGTCTGTAACTGTCCTCAACAGCAACAACGATTGTCTTGTCCATCTTATTGCTGACGACCTTGCCGACAGTTGTCTTTCTCATGTTTCTTTCGCTCACTTCTTAGTCCTCCCTTCCCTTACGCGTTCTCTCGGTTCAGCTCATTCGCGCGGATCACTGTCTTGACACGGGCAATGTCCTTCTTGACCGCCGAGATGCGCATCGGGTTTTCGAGCTGGTTAATCGCGAGCTGGAATCTGAGGTTAAAGAGCTCGGCTTTGAGGTCATTCAGTTTTGTGTTCAGCTCTTCTGCTGTGAGCTGTCTGATTTCAGAAGCTTTCATTACTCTTCTCCCCCTTCTTTAGCTACAAACTTGCACTTGATCGGAAGCTTGTGGCTCGCCAGGCGAAGCGCCTCGCGCGCAGTCTCTTCCGAAACGCCGCCGAGCTCGAACATGACTCTGCCGGGCTTTACGACGGCTACCCAGTATTCGGGCGAGCCCTTACCGGAACCCATTCGGGTTTCAGCCGGCTTCTGTGTGATCGGCTTATCCGGGAAAATCTTGATCCAGACCTTACCGAAACGCTTGCAGTAACGTGTCATGGCGACACGGGCTGCCTCGATCTGATTGGAGGTGATCCATGCGGGCTCGAGTGCCTGGAGGCCGTAATCGCCGTACGTCACCTTGTTTCCGCGGTATGCCTTGCCGGTCATGCGGCCTCTGTGCACTCTGCGGTATTTAACTCTCTTGGGAAGTAACATTACGCACGTCCTCCTTCCTTCTTGCTGTTTCTGCGGCTGCGGTTCTCGTTGAGGACCTCGCCCTTGTACAGCCAAACCTTAACGCCGATTCTGCCGTACGTTGTTGCGGCCTCTGCGAAGCCGTAGTCGATGTCCGCGCGGATGGTCTGCAGCGGAATCGTGCCGTCATGGTACTGCTCGCTTCTCGCAATTTCCGCGCCGTTGAGGCGGCCGGAGACCATGATCTTGATACCCTTTGCGCCGAGCTTCATCGAGCGGCCGATGCACTGCTTCATCGCTCTTCTGAAAGCGATTCTCTTCTCGAGCTGCTGTGCAACGTTCTCCGCGACGAGCTGTGCGTTGAGATCCGGCTGCTTGACTTCAACGATGTTGATGACAACCGGCTTCTTGAGCTGCTTCTCGCACTGGAGGCGGAGCTTCTCGATTTCCGCGCCGCCCTTGCCGATGACCATGCCGGGCTTTGCGCAGTGAATATGAATGCGGACCTTAGAGGCGTCGCGCTCAATCTCAATCTTCGGAACACCTGCGAGGTAGAGCTGCTTCTTCAGCGTCTTGCGGAGGTTGTAGTCCTCGACAAGCGTATCGCCGAATGTAGCCTTCTTTGCGAACCAGCGGGAATCCCAGTCTTTGATGACGCCCACGCGTAAACCGTGGGGATTAACTTTCTGACCCATAATGTGACCTCCTCGCTTATTCCTTCTCTTTCACAACGAGTGTGACATGAGAGGTTCTCTTCAAAATTCTGTAAGCTCTTCCCTGAGCTCTCGGGCGGATTCTCTTGAGCATCGGGCCGGGGCAGACGAAGCACTCGGAAACATAGAGGTTGTTCTTATCCATGTTGAAGTTGTTCTCTGCGTTGGCAATCGCGCTCTTGAGGAGCTTCTCGAGATCTTCGCACGCCGCCTTCGGGGTGTGCTTGAGAATCGCCATAGCGAGGTCTACGGGCTTGTTTCTGATGAGGTCCAGAACGATCTCAACCTTGCGGGGAGAAATTCGGGTATACTTCAGAACTGCTTTTGCTTCCATCTTTATACTCTCCTTTCTCTTATCTGCTCGTCTTGGAACCGGAGTGACCCTTGAAGGTGCGGGTCGGGGCGAACTCGCCGAGCTTGTGGCCGACCATATCCTCTGTCACATAAACCGGAACGTGCTTGCGGCCGTCGTGGACGGCGATTGTATGACCGACGAAATCCGGGAAGATCATGGAAGCGCGGCTCCATGTCTTGACGATCTTCTTTTCGCCGTTTTCATTCATTGCCTGAATCCTTTTAAGCAGTGCGGGCTGACAAAAAGGACCCTTTTTTAAGCTTCTGCTCATTTTCTTTTAAGCTCCTTTCCGTGCCTTACTTACCGTTTCTGCGCTTTACGATGAACTTATTGCTTGCCTTCTTCTTGGCGCGCGTCTTATAACCGAGAGCAGGCTTGCCCCACGGTGTGACCGGGCCCGGGCGTCCGACAGGGCTCTTGCCCTCACCGCCGCCGTGCGGGTGGTCGTTCGGGTTCATGACGGAACCTCTGACGGTCGGTCTCCAGCCCATGTTTCTCTTGCGGCCGGCCTTACCGATCTTCACATTCTCGTGGTCGATGTTGGAAACCTGGCCGATGGAAGCCATGCAGGCGTCCGGCACGTTTCTGAGCTCGCCGGAGGGCAGTCTCAGCAGTGCCATGCCGTTTTCCTTCGCCATGAGCTGTGCCATGATGCCGGCGGCACGGGCAAGCTGTGCGCCCTTGCCGGGATAAAGCTCAACGTTGTGCACGAAGGTACCGGTCGGGATGTTTGCAAGCGGAAGCGCGTTGCCGGGCTTAATATCCGCGTCCTTACCGGAGACGACCTTGTCGCCTACTTTGAGGCCGTTCGGCGCGATGATGTACTTCTTCTCGCCGTCCTCATACTGCACAAGCGCGATGAACGCGGAGCGGTTCGGATCGTACTCGATCGTCAGGACCGTTGCGGTCATGTCGTTCTTCTGGCGCTTGAAGTCGATGATGCGGTACTTCTTGCGGTTGCCGCCGCCTCTGTGGCGGACGGTGATTCTGCCGTAGCTGTTGCGGCCGGCAGCTTTATTCTTCGGAGCCAGCAGGCTCTTCTCCGGGCCACACTTGCTCAGCGCGCTGTAGTCCGTGGTGGACATGTTGCGGCGGCCGTTGGTGGTCGGCTTAAAATTGATGATTGCCATTGTGTTTTCTCTCCTCTGATTGGCTTTGCGGGATCGGGCGATTTCCCATTCATGCCCTTTAGGGGGTTCTGGGGTCCAATTTAGATCATGGACTCGAAGAACTCAATTGTCTTGCTGCCCTCTGTGAGCGTTACGACTGCCTTTTTCCAGGCCTTGGTGTAACCCTCGTATCTGCCCTGGCGGCGGAATTTGCCGCGCACGTTCAGCGTGTTGACCTTCTGAACCTTGACACCGAACAGCTCCTCGACTGCCTTCGCAATCTCGATCTTGTTCGCATCCTTGCAGACCTCAAACGTGTATTTCTTATCCGCGATACCGCTCATGGACTTTTCCGTGATGATCGGGCGGATGACGATGTCCTGCGCTTTCATTATGCGTACACCTCCTCAATCTTGGAGACGGCATCCTTCGCGACGATGAACTTGTCAGCGTTGAGAATGTCGTATACGTTCAGCGTGTTGACCTGAGCGGTCTTGACGCCGGGGATGTTCGCTGCGGAAGCGATGACCTCTGCATCGACCTCGGGGAGAACGATGAGCGCCTTCTTGTCGCTGCCGAGCGCCTTGAGCATCTCAGCGATTGTCTTCGTCTTGTAGCCCTCTGTCTTGATGGCATCGACAACGATCATCTCGTTGTCCTGCACCTTGCTGGAGAGCGCGGACTGCATCGCGAGGCGCTTGACCTTCTTGTTCAGGGTGACGGTGTAGTCTCTCGGCTTCGGCGCAAACACGATACCGCCGTGTGTCCACTGCGGCGCTCTTGTGGAACCCTGTCTTGCGCGGCCTGTGCCCTTCTGTCTCCACGGCTTCTTGCCGCCGCCGGAAACCTCAGCGCGCGTCAGAGCGGACTGTGTGCCCTGTCTCTGGTTTGCGAGGTAAGCCTTAACCATATCGTTCATGACGGTGACGTTCGGCTCGATACCGAAAACCGCTGCGGAGAGCTCGATTGTCTCAACCTCTTTGCCCGCCATATTCTTAACTGCTACTGTAGGCATTCTTTATTCCTCCTTCCCTTACGCTTTTACGCTGTCGCGCAGTACGACTGTACCGCCGTTGGGGCCGGGAATAGCACCCTTCACAGCAATCAGGTTGTTCTCAGCGTCAACCTTGACGACGGCGAGGTTCTGAACCGTAACCTTCTCCGCACCGAGGTGACCAGCCATCTTCAGGCCCTTCCAGACTCTGGACGGGCTGGAGCATGCGCCGTTGGAGCCGCCGTGGCGGGCAACCGGACCGGAACCGTGTGTTTCCTTCAGTCTCTGGAAATTCCAGCGCTTGATGACGCCGGCGTAGCCCTTACCCTTGCTCACGCCCGTAACGTCGACCTTGTCGCCGTTCGCGAAGACGTCTGCCTTGATGAGGTCGCCTACGTTGTAAGCGGCGCAATCCGCGAAGCGGAACTCCTTCAGGGTCTTCTTCGGAGCGACGTCGCCCTTCTTGAAGTGGCCCGTGAGGGGCTTCGATACGCGCTGCGGCTTCTGATCGCCGAAGCCTACCTGAACCGCGTCATAGCCGTCGTTTTCAACAGTCTTTTTCTGTGTGACCACACAGGGACCGGCTTCCACAACTGTTACGGGAACGACTCTGCCCTTTTCGTCGAAAATCTGCGTCATGCCGATTTTCTTGCCGATGATTGCCTTCTGCATTTTGTATCCTCCTTTAGGTTATTGGTCGGATTTCTCCGACATGACCCTCCTGCCTGTAGGTTGAGCGGCTTATGCCGACCATCGATTAAAGCTTGATTTCGATCTCAACACCGGCGGGGAGCTCTAAGCCCATCAACGCCTCAACAGTTTTGTTGCTGGGTCTTAAGATGTCGATAAGTCTCTTATGGGTTCTCATCTCGAACTGCTCACGGCTGTCCTTGTACTTATGAACAGCTCTGAGGATCGTGATGATCTGCTTCTCGGTCGGGAGCGGGACGGGACCGGAAACTCTCGCGCCCGTGCGCTTTGCCGTCTGCACGATCTTCTCCGCCGACTGATCGACGACCTGATGATCGTAACCCTTAATTCTTATCCTGATCTTTTCCTTGACTGCCACGTAAATCGCCTCCTGTTATTTTGTAAGTTGGCGGGCTGTACAGGTCTTTATGTTTTAAACACTGCTCCGGGTGTTTCGCCGGAAGCCATATAAAAACCGGATATTCACTTTTGTGAATTCCGGGATTCCTTTGGGCCGGTGTTGAAAACACAAACCCGCACATAAAAAACCATCGAAGCGCATTTTGACCGGCCTGTGCGCCTTAGAAATCAGCGCATGGTTCCGCGCGCCACTCCACACGGGGAGCCGCTTTGCTTCAATTGTTGTCGCCCGGTTTAAAATCGGACATACTCCACGGAAAAACCGGCTGTCTCAGCCGCAACCTCCCGCTTCATCGCATATCTGTCGCAGTCACGCTCAATTATTATAACAGGGCATCCGCCAAATTGCAAGCGTTTTTAAAAATATTTTTCAGATTTTCTGCGGTTTTTCCGCTTTTGGGGCGCTGCGGAAAATCCTGTTGTTCCCGCTCCGCCGTACACAAAATGCTGTGCGCGAACGCTTACGGCCTTTGAGCCTCCAGGTGAAATTGATAAGTCTTCTCAAAGGTATCGAAAACCGCACGTACATCCATCGGCTCGGCACTTGCCGCGTAGGTGTGCCCAAAGCCGTCGTACAACACGGCCGCCGTTTCCTTCGTATCGTAAACGAGCAAGGCCGTCGCAAAGTCGTTCGTCGTCCTGTCATAAACCGGATACAGAACGCTTCTCGCACCCGTAGGGATCGGCGAATCCCAGCACCCGCTGAGCTTTTGCGCGTAGATTTCGCCGTTTCCGGACTGCACAGTGATCGTCGCGTGCAGCTCCGGCTCGCGCAGGAAGCGGTACAGACGCCAGCCGTCGACCGTCAGCGTGACGCTCTCCCCGGCGGTGTAGTCATTGTTGACCTCGGCGCCCGTCATGGTGAACCCTACCGGCACCGGCAGCGGCACGAGCCAGAGCACGAGCGCCAGCAGCACGGCGGCAGCAATCAGCCTTGTGACGATCTTCTTCGCTTTCACAGCACAGCCCTCCCGCAGATTTCTCCATTTAACTGTATCATATCCGGCGGAAACAGTCAATGAAAAAGCGCTCCGGCAGACCGCTTACAGTCTGTCAAAGCGCTTGCTTTGCATATTTTCATTCCCAGCCCGCGCGGATGACGTAGACCGTCATGTCGCGTCTGCCGAACGCACAGCAATCTTCATAGGTATCGTAGTAAAGATCCGCCACAATCGTGCCCGCCATCGCGGCACCGCCCGTATCCATGGCATAGCAGTAGCCGTAATCCCATGTGCCGTAGGGCGATGTGATGTACAGCAGCGAGCCGTACGGGATGATGTTCGGGTTGACCGCCACATAGCCGACCTGCGGCTTTGCACCGATCGAAGTGACCGCGCCCTCCTCCGCGTAGTACGCGGTGCAGGAGCCGGTCAGGCTGTACGCATAGCCAACCTGTTTGCCGGAGGCATCCGTAAACGTGCCTGCGCTGCCGGATGCGCTTGTTTCGCGCTCCTTTGTGCCGCGACGCACAACCGCGTTCTTCGCTTCACGGACGATTTCTTCCTTAACGGGCTTGCGGCTCTCTTCCTCGCCGTCGGCGTACGTGACCGTATACGTCACGCGCTTTTCGCCCTCTTCACCCTCGGTCAGCGTCTCCGTCTCGTCTTCGTAGAGCGCGTCGCTGTCCTCGTAGGTCGTTTCATAATCGATGGTCTCCGTCTCCGTGACCTCCTCGGTGCGGATACGTACGACGCGGATGGAATCCCCATCCGAAACCGGATCGTTCGCTTTCACCGTGGTCTTGCCGTCTTCCGTCTCCAGGCACAGGCGGTCCTCTTCGCCGAGCGTGATGCCGGCCTCCCCGACCGCTTCGCCATAGCTGTGCGCCGCGATGCTGTACGTGCCGGTTTCGCCGTCCGCCGTGACCGTCACATCGATGTAACGCGCCACGCGGATGCGCATGCCGTTTTCAAGCGGTGTGTCCGCTGCGGGAGAGACGGTATCCGATGCGCCGAGCGTGACGCCTGCAGCCTGCAGGACATCGCCCACCGTACCGCCAAATCGGTCGAGCATACGGCGTGTGCCGTCGACTTCCAGGAAGACACGGCAGGCGCGCGTAATCGTGACGTTTGTGTCCGCCGTGAGCACGGTATCCACAGCGGGCTCCACTACGTCGCGTGCGCCGAGCACGATGCCGTTATCCGCCAAAACGTCCGAAAGCGACGTGTCCTTCGCGACGATGAACGTCTGCGAAGCGCCGTCCGCCATAACCGCGACGCGCACCGCACGCCGGATGGTCAGAACGCCGTCCGCTTCCGAAAACTCATAGGTGTCGATGTCCGAAACCGGCTTCATGCCTTCCGTCTCGGCGCGGGCCAGAATTTCCTCGGGATCTGCGCCGAGCATGCTGAACGCATACGTATCCTCGCCGTCCCGCACCGTGACGTCCGCCGTGTTGGCCATGACCGTAACGATCGAGCCGACGCTGACCATCACGACCAGAACGGCTGCAATCAGCAGTCTGGAGAGCGGTCTTCTCTGCGGCTTTCTCAGGTGTCGCATAGCATTTGCTCCTTTCAAAAGAGGCCTTTTTCTTCCCGGAAAGCCCGCGGCTGCTCCGCGCCCAGCTTCCGGCTCCACCACCTTAAAGCCCAATTTCCCCGGGGCTTCAAAAGTCACTGTGAGTATAATGGTAAAATGTTTATCTGTCAAGTTTTTTGAGCTGTGACTTTTGTGCATTATGCTGAATTACGAATGAGAAATAAATTAACATAACAACTTATTTAACCTTTTTGAAAGCAGCTATTTGCCTTTTTTGAAGCTTTCTTTTGAGGCCGTCTGTGCAATTTGCAAAAATTTTGCATATTTTTTGCGGGCGAACAAATATTTTGAATTCATAATTGTGAATAATATTGCGCCCATGATTTTCATTTTTTGCCGTTTTTTCTGCATTTTACGGTGCGCTTTCGTATATTGTTGCGGATTAGATTCATTTTTCGACTGTAATGGCATTCGACTTTACACCACAAAATCCAGTTTGTTTCAACGGAAAATACAGGGAAAATCCCCGAAATCTTGCCGCTTCCTGCCGGATTTTTCCGCGCTGCACAACCGTTTCGGCCCTTGCCGTTTTTCTGGTCTTTTTCGCAGGAGCGCCGCGTCGCGCAAAAAATTATCGTCAACAAATGCATAGACGCCGCATAACACGCCTGAAAAATTTTTTCGGGCAGAAAAAAACGCCTGCCAAAAGCCCTTTGGCAGACGCTCTTCTCTTGAATTTACTGAGCGCGGATATACGCCGTCAGCTCTGCCGCCGCGGTGCGGTGCGCGCCGACGCCGGGATGATTGCGGCAGCCGCGGTTCGGCAGATCGTCCGTCAGCGCGAGGAATTCCGCGCGCGTATCGCCCGTTTCCGCCCTGTACCGCTCCACCGCCGCTTTGATCGCCGGGGCAAGCTCCACCCCCAGCATACCCAGGATCCAGACGAGCTTTGCGCCCGGATTGCAGCGGCGCAGCGTCTTGAGAAACGCGATGACCTTCTCCTGCAGGCGCGCGATATCCGCCGCGTTAAACGAGCCGTCCGGTTCCCGGCGGTTCTGGAACGTCTCCCCGTTTTTTTCGTCCCGCCACATGGGCTGGCTGAACGAGCCGCAGTCGTTCGTGCCGAGGTTGATAAACACATAATCCGGCTGCCACGCGGCAAAATCGTTCGCGCGGTGCGCGCCGAGCGCTTCATTTTTGCTGCCATTCAGAAGCCCGCAGACTTCCTCATAGACCGGCGGAATCGCGCCGTGCGGGTTGTTGTCCCATGAACAGCCGATGCCCCAGCCGCTCTGCGAAAGCACGCGGATGTCCGCGTTCAGCGCGCGGCCCGTCATGACGGCGTAGTTGTTCTGCGCCGAGAAGAACATCGAGATCCAGTCCTCCTCCGCTTTCGCGCCAATATCGCCCTCGCCGCTTGTGATGCTGTCGCCAATGAATTCCAGCTTCAGCGCACGCGGCTCGACCGGTTCAAACGTGCCGTCCGTCTCAAGCGCGCAGATCTGCAGGACGCTCTCCGGATCGGCGCTCATGGCCTGCGTATCCTTTATAATGCGTACGTTTTTGACGGCGTCGGGATTCATGCCACGGAACACACAGACGCGCTCCGTGCCCTGCGCCGCCATACGGCGCGAGAAAAACTCGCCGTTGATCTCAAAGCTGAACCACGGCTCGTACAGGGACCATTCGGCGTGCAGCTCCACCCAGAGTTCCGAGGCGCGGACGTTGACCTCCAGCCCTGAGGCCGTCCAGAACAGCGTCAGCGGCTCCGTTTCGCCGTTTGTACGCCCGTGTACGAGGTGCGGGATTTCAGACAGAGTATACCGCTTCATTCCGCCTTCTCCTTTGCTTCGGCAAGCTCTTTCTTATAAAGATACTTGTCGACGTCCTCGCGGATATTCTCCGGGATTTTGCGCTCGATCGGGAACACCGCCGCGTTGATGACCGTGTCCGCAAACTCGAGCACAATCTCGGCCGTCTTGCCGAGCGCCTCGGCAGAGAGAAACGCCATCGTATCGAAGCGGTTGTGGATGAACGAAGCGCCCTGCGCGCCGTCGCGCGAGAAATTGATGGCGGGCACGCCGCTGTCCGCGAACGGGATCGAATCGGAGGAATAGATGCCCTGCCGCGTCGCCGCCGCGAGGCCCTTGATCTTCAACAAATAATCGACGTAATGCAGAAGTTCCTCGCCGGCCGTGACCGCCACGTTGTCGTAGCCCAGCACCGGGCCGCCGACGTCGACGTTGATCATGAACAGGTGGTCTTTCAGCTCGTCCTTGTGGTCGCGCACAAACGCCTTGCTGCCCTCGAGACCGATTTCTTCGCTGCCGTACCAGCAGAATTTCACGGTGCGCTTCGGCGGGTGCGCCATAAACCAGCGCGCCGCTTCCATATTGATGACGGAGCCGGCGCCGTTGTCGTACACGCCCTTTGAGAACTCGACGGAATCGTAATGCGCGCCGAACGAAATGATCTCTTCCGGGTGCTCTGTGCCCTTGATCTCCGCGATCACGTTGTGGGAGGTCAGCTTGACGTTTTCGTTTTTCAGCGTGATTTTGACCTTCTTCGCGCCCTTCGCGACGATCTCCATCGCGTCCGCCGTGCGGATCATCACAACCGGCACATTGCCGAACGCGCGCAGCGCCGCGCGGAGCTTGCGCTGATGCAGGTCGGTTTCCTCCAGCTTGTCGCGCAGCGAGCCGTCGATCGTGATGATGCCCGCAGCGCCGGCCTTCATCACGCTGCGGAACTGCGGCACGCGCAGAAAGCCGTTGCCCAGAACAATCTTGCCGCGCACGTCGGTCAGGTTGGCAGGCAGCGCGTTCTCCACGTACGCGAATTCCGCTGTAAGCCCCTCGGGCGGCGTGCTTTCCGAGCACTGGTAGCCGCGCACGGTGTAGGTCTTCTGATACGGCTCGAGCACCTCGAGCTGCGCCTCCACGACGGCGCTCTCAATTTCAAACGGCTCGATTTCCGCCTGAAGACCGAAGCTCTCGCACTCCGCTTTCAGCATTTCCGCCACTTTCAGTTCCTCGGGAGAGCCCGCGATGCGCGTGAAGCCGATTTTGCCCAGCAGGTCGAACGCCCGCTGCTCATCAAACTTTTTCATTTTCATTCATCCTTTCCGATAAACATATTTTCACCCGCCGCCCAAAACAGACAGCGGGTGAAAACGACTGGATTCAAGTATTATTCAAACGCCTGCACACAAACAAATTTGATTTCCTCGATGTTCATGCCGGTCTGGCCGAAATAGAGCTTCAAATAGTTCGTGCCGCCGAACAGCACGCCGATCTCCTGCTCCGCGGTGACGACCTCGCCGCCGGTGCCGTTGATCATAATCATGCCGCGCAGGTTGCCATCGAGGAAGATGGACATCGGGATCTGCGCCACATCGCTCGCTTCGGAGCTGACGCGCATCACGAGCTTATAGACGCCGTTCTTCGAGTAGCGAATGCCATAGAGCGTGGACGCGCCCTTCTCCGTGTTGAGCGCGGAGATATCGAGCGGCTTTTCGTCGTCGATGTTCTGGTATTCAATATCGAAATCGACGTAATCCTCGCTCGCGGTATCCTCCGCCGCTTCGCGTTCCTCGTCGCTCATGCGGCCGAGGCTGCGCTCCATAATGGGAGACTTCATGATCGCCTTGCAGATGTTCTTCGCCGCACGGACGAGCGCCGCGCGCGTCAGACGGCCGTCTGCAAGCGCTTCAGGCAGATTGTCGTTCGCGCTGTTCGTCTTGGCGTCCGCATTGACCATGTACAGGTCGTTCTGTGCGCGAACCATGGCCGCCACGTTTGTGCGGACCGCTTCCTCGCCCTCGTCGTTGATCTTCGCCCACCAGTCGGTCATGACCGCGCCGTCGAAGCCCCACTCGCCGCGGAGAATGGTCGTGAGCAGGTCGAAGTTGCCCGCCGTCCACAGGCCGTTCAGACCGCCGTAGGTGGACATCACAAAGTACGCGCCGCCTTCCTTGACCGCCGTTTCAAAGGCTGTCAGGTAAATCTCACGCAGCGCACGCTCCGAAACGACGGAATCGATGTCGGTGCGGTGGAATTCCTGGTTGTTGCACGCAAAGTGCTTGATTGTGCCCGTCGTGCCCCAGCGCTGCATACCGCGAAGCTGTGCCGCCGCCATTTTGCCGGTGAGCAGCGGATCCTCGGAGAAATACTCGAAGTTGCGGCCGTTCATCGGGTTGCGGTGAATGTTGAGGCCCGGGCCGAGCAGCGTGTCGATGCGGTTCTTTCTAAGCTCAAGGCCCTGCATCGCGAACAGCTCTTCGTTGAGCTCCTCGCTGAACGAGCAGGCGAGCAGCGTGCCGTTCGGCAGGCTGAACGCAATCGTACCGCAGTCCATGCGGATGCCGGAGGGGCCGTCCGAGCAGCAGGCCGTCGGGATGCCGAAATGAAGCAGACCGTCGGTGACGCCGCCCATCGCGCCGCCGGTGCCCGGCGTGACCTTCGGCGAGTTCATACCCTCGCCGCGAACGAGGTAAATCAGCTCCTCGTCGGGAATCTGCGCGATAAAGTCGTCGAGCGCTGCCTTGCCATCGAACACATCGCCGAGCTTGATGCCCTTGTCGCCCGTGTACGGCGCGCACGGCTCAAGCGCCGCCGCGCTGCGCTCCTTCATGCTGTATGTGCGCTGTGGAACCGGCTCCCACGCGATCTTGTAGGCGCCATCCTCAAGAACGGCGTGCATGCGGTCAAACGGCTCGACCGGCGCGCAGGCCTCGGTGAGCTGCTCTGTGACGGTGTCTTCTTCTATAACGAAGCTGCCGCTTTCCTTCGCGCAGCGGACGCAGCTGCCCGTATAAACCTTGTATTCGCCCTGTTCGAGGACATAAGCGGACTTGTGACCCGTCACGCCGCTGTCGTCATACGACGCGAGCTTCGCGAGCTCGACGGTGATCTCAACGGCCTCGCTCTCGCCCGGCTTGAGCTCTGCGGTCTTCTTAAACGCGCACAGGCTTCTCGCGGCCTTGCCGAGCTTGCCCTGCGGCGCTTCGACATAGACCTGCACGACTTCCTTGCCCGGAACGTCGCCGGTATTCTTGACGACGACGACCTCCTTAAAGGTGTCCTTGTCCGCCTCAAAGCCCGCAATTTCCATTTCAAACGTGGTGTAGGAAAGGCCGAAGCCGAACGGATACATCACGCGGTCCTTCGCAAACGTCTCAAAATAGCGGTAGCCGACGTAAATATCTTCCTTATAAACGGCCTTGACCGGATCGCCGAAGCCCTCTGTGGACGGATAATCCGCGATGTCGATGGCGATGGTATCGCTCAGCTTGCCGCTCGGGGAAACCGCGCCGGTGAGCACATCGAGCACGCCTGCGCCGCCCTCCTGGCCGCCCTGCCAGACGTACATCACGGCGGCGGGATTGTATGTTTCGACCCACTTCATGTCGATGATGTTGCCGACATTCAGCAGCACCGCCACGCGCTTGAACGCGCCGCAGACGGCTTCGAGCATCTGCTCCTCAGCCTCCGTGAGCAGGTAGCTGCCTGCGGTGGGGCCGTTGTCCTTATCCTCGCCCGCCGTGCGGCCGATGATAACAACGGCGATATCGGACTCTGCTGCAGCCTCGGCGACAAGCTCTGCGGAAACGGGCATTTCCTCCTGGCACCACGGCTCCTGCGCCCAGCCCATGCCCTTTTCAAACGGGTGCTCCGCGACCCAATCGCGATAAACCGTTTCGAGCTTTTCGTTGACCTGAACATCCGGGCAGCTCTTCAGCGCATCGAGAATGCCGATGACATAGCGGGTGTTGACCGCGCCGCCGGAGCCTGTACCGCTCTTGTAATAATCGAACTGGATTCTGCCGAATACGGAGACTCGCTCACCCTTGCGGATCGGCAGGGCATGGTCGTCGTTCTTCAGGAGAACGCAGCCCTCGGCGACCGTCTGGCGCGCCAATGCAGCGTAACGCTCCCAATCAATTTTATACGGATTCATTGTGGCATCTTTCCTTTCTTTTGGCTGCGCATGCGCCCTGCGCATACTTTATTCTTATATGATAATCCATTTTGGCTTTTATGGCAAGAGCGCATAGAAAAAAAGTCTCTGCAAAATGCGATTTATGGAAAAAAGCAAAAATTTCACCCCGAGTTTTACATTCCGGCGATTGTAAAATTTACACAAAACGGGTATTATAGGAAGTAGAATACATTGGAACGTCATTTCAGCATAAGGATCGGTGAACAGTATGCCCGCATTTTACGCACATTATCGCTTCGGGTGCGATGTCCTTCGGGACGCGCCGCCCTCTATACAAACCGTCTGCCAGGAAAACCGCGCGCTGTTCGACATTGGGCTGCACGGGCCGGATCTTTTTTTCTTTTACCGCCCTGTCCTGCCGAACAGCGTGAACCGCATCGGACATGAGGCGCACCACAGATCGGGCCGCGAATTTCTTGTCCGGGGCAAAAAGGTGCTTTCCGCCGCAAAGGACAAACGCGCGACGCGGGCGTATCTCTATGGCCTGCTCTGTCATTTCGCGCTCGACTCTGTCTGCCACCCCTACGTTGCGGAGGCGATGTCCGAATATGACCTGACGCACGCCGCGGTGGAGACGGCCTTTGACCGTGCGCTGCTGACGGCAGACCGGATTGACCCGCTGACCTTCGATCCCTGCGGCCATTTTGAGGTGACGCGCCGCAACGCCGCGATCATCGCGCCGTTTTATCCACCGGCCGTGACGGACATTGTGGAAAAAAGCCTCAAATCGATGGTTTTTTACGGGCGTGTGCTGTTCAACCAGAACCGCGCGTTCCGCACGGTGTTGGACAAGGCGCTGTACATCACGATGCATCACGACGCGATTGCGGACATGCGCATGACGCCGGTGCGCGATGAGCGGTGCCTGCAGAGCGACGCGCATCTTCTGGAGCTTTACGGCGAGGCGCTTCCGCTGGCGCAGGCGCTTCTGCACGACGCGGACAACTACATCGAAAACGGCGCCCGTGCCGGCGCCGCCTTTGATCGCACCTTTGAAGGCTAGTCTGCACGGCGGACGGCGGAGTCGCGTGTGTGCAGACGCTCGTATAGGCCAAAAATCACCGCGCAGGTCGCGTTCTCCAGATACTCCCGGCGGCGATGCGCCGCATCTTTCTAATTTAATCAGGCTATTCTTAATCACCATCTATACAAGGAGCATCTCTATGGAAAAATTCAAACTGACACGCGGAGAGAAGGCATGGGTGCTGTATGACATCGGCAACTCCGCCTTTATCATGCTGATCTCCACCCTGATCCCCATTTACTTCAACGCGCTGGCGGAGGGCGCGGGCATCTCCTCAAGCAATTACCTTGCTTACTGGGGCTACGCCGGCTCGATCGCGACGCTGATTGTCGCGGTTTCGGCGCCGATTCTCGGCACGCTGGCCGACCGCAAAAACATGAAGCGCGTGCTCTTTCTCGTCTCGCTCGCCGTCGGCGTGCTGGGCTGCGCGCTGCTCGGCTTCGCGTGGGGCTGGCTCTCCTTCCTCGTGATTTTCATTGTCGCGAAGGTCGGTTACTCCTCCTGCAACGTCTTTTACGACGCGATGCTGCCGGAGATCACCACGGAAGAGCGCATGGACAAGGTTTCCTCGCACGGCTACGCGTTCGGCTACATAGGCAGCTGCATCCCGTTTATCGCCTGCCTCGCCATCGTGCTGCTGCACGACAAGCTCGGCATTGCACAGTCCACCGCGATGCTGCTCGCGTTCCTGCTGACGGCGGTCTGGTGGGTGCTGATGACCGTCCCGCTGCTCAAGACGTACAAGCAGACGGCGTATTCCGAATCGGCCGGCACGAAGCTCTCTGAAACGTTCAAACGGCTCGGGCGCACCTTCAAAAACATCCGCGCGGAAAAGAACATTTTCATTTTCATGCTTGCGTTCTTCTTCTATATCGACGGCGTTTACACGATCATCGAAATGGCCACGGCGTACGGTGCGGCGGTCGGTCTGGACACGACCGGCCTTTTGCTCGCTCTGCTGCTGACGCAGTTTGTCGCGTTCCCGTTCGCGATCCTTTTCGGCCGGCTCGCCGCGAAATACAGCACCGGCCTGCTGATCAAGATCTGCATCGTTGCCTATACAGGCATTGCGCTGTTCGCGATCTTCCTCACCTCCCAGTGGCAGTTCTGGACGCTCGCCGTGGCGGTGGGCATATTCCAGGGCGGCATTCAGGCGCTCTCGCGCTCCTACTTCGCGAAGATCATCCCCGCCGAAAAGAGCGGCGAATATTTCGGCCTGTTTGATATCTGCGGCAAGGGCGCGGCGTTCCTCGGCACGCTGATCGTCGCGGTGGTCAGCCAGATTACCGGCAGCGAGAACATCGCCGTCGGCGCGATCGCCGTGATCTTTATCATCGGCTTCGCGGTCTTCTGCCGCGCGGACAAGCTGAACCGGAAATAATTCCCCAAGACGCCAAAACCCGTTCTGAGCGCATCAGAACGGGTTTTTTCATGCTGGTTTTGAATTACTTTTCCGGCTCGACGAGATGACAGGCACAGAAGTGACCGGGTCTGATCTCGCGGAGCGTCGGCTTCGACTCTTTGCACTTGTCGCATGCGACCGGGCAGCGGCCCGCGAAGTTGCAGCCCTTCGGCGTGTTGATCGGGCTGGGCACGTCACCGGTGAGAATCTGGCGCTGCTTCTGGGCTTCCTTGCTCGGATCCGGAATCGGAACCGCGGACAGAAGCGCCTTGGAATACGGGTGCAGCGTGTTTTTGTACAGCTCATCGGAGGACGCAAGCTCCACGACATTGCCGAGGTACATGACCGCGATGCGGTCGCTGATATACTTGACAATGTTCAGGTCATGCGCGATGAACAGGAACGTGAGGCCGAGCTTCTTCTGCAGGTCGTGCAGGAGATTGATGATCTGAGACTGGATGGAAACGTCCAGCGCGGAGATCGGCTCGTCGCAGACGATGAATTCCGGCTCGATCGCGAGCGCACGGGCAATGCCGATACGCTGGCGCTGGCCACCGGAGAACTCGTGCGGGAAGCGGTTCGCGTGCTCGCGGTTCAGACCGACGAGCTCGAGCAGCTCATAGACGCGCTCCTGGCGCTTTTTCGCGTCGTACATATTGTGGATGACCATACCCTCCTCGATGATAGAGGCAACGGTCATACGGGGATCCAGAGAGGCGTACGGGTCCTGGAAGATGATCTGCGCCTTCTTGGCGTACTTGAAGCGCGTGGAGGCGTTCTTCAGGTTCAGCTCCTCGCCGTCGTATTCCAGCTTGCCGGAGGTCGCCGGGTAGATGCCCATGGCGACGCGTCCGAGCGTGGACTTACCGCAGCCGGATTCGCCGACGAGACCGAGCGTCTCGCCCTTGTAGATATCGAGTGTTACATGGTCGACGGCCTTCAGCATGCCGCCGGAAACCTTAAAATGCTTGCATACGTCATCCAGAACGATCAGTTTTTCCTTACTGCTCATCCGGCTCACCCCTTTCCGCTGCACTCGGGCAATCGGGATGCAGCAGCCAGCAGGCTGCCTCATGACCCTCGCCGACCTTGAAGACAGGCGGCTGCTCGTCGTGACAGATCTTCATGCAGTGTGTGCAGCGCGCGCCGAAGCCGCAGCCCTTGGGCGGGTTGAGCAGATCCGGCGGTGTGCCCGGAATCGAGACGAGGCGCTGCGCCTTCGTCATATCCACGGACGGCAGGCTCTTCAGAAGCGCCTGCGTGTACGGGTGGGCATTGCGGTAGAAAATATCCTCGCAGGTGCCGGTCTCGACAACCTTGCCCGCGTACATGACCGCCACGCGATCCGCCATCGACGCGACGACGCCGAGGTCGTGCGTGATCAGGATGATCGCGGTGTTCGTCTTTTCCTTGATCTCCGCGAGCAGATCCATGATCTGCGCCTGAATCGTAACATCCAGCGCGGTGGTCGGCTCGTCGGCGATCAGCAGCTTCGGGTTGCAGGAGAGCGCCATAGCGATCATCGCGCGCTGGCGCATACCGCCGGAGAACTCGTGCGGATACTGCTTCGCGCGCTCCTCCGGGTTCGGAATGTTGACCATGGTCAGGTATTTGATCGCCTCGGCCTTAGCTTCGGCGGCGGAGAGATGACGGTGATGCTGGATCGCCTCGACGATCTGCTTGCCGACGGGCTTCGTCGGGTTCAGGCAGGTCATCGGATCCTGGAAAATCATGGAGACTTCCTTGCCGCGAATGCTCTGCATCTCTTTCTCGGAGGCGGCGACGATGTCGTGCTCGCCGAGCTGGACGGTGCCCTCCTTGATTCTTGCGGGCGGCATCGGATTCAGCTTCATAATGGTCTGCGCCGAAACGCTCTTTCCGCAGCCGGACTCGCCGACGATCGCGAGCACCTCGCCCTCGTCGAGAGAGAAGGTGACGCCGCGGACGGCCTTCACTTCGCCGGCATACGTATCAAAGGAAACGTGCAGGTTCTGCACATCCAAAACTTTACTCATATTCGGTTACCTCCTCAAGCGCGGGTCAAATGCATCGCGGAGACCATCGCCCAGCAGGTTAAACGAAAGCATAGTCAAGCTGATGGCGATTGCCGGAACGATCAACTGATACGGATACGTCATGAACACGGCCTGACCATTCTGTGCAAGCACGCCCCAGGACGGCTGCGGCACCGGAACGCCGAGACCGATATAGGACAGGAACGCCTCGGTGAAGATGGCGCTCGGAATCGCCAGCGTGACGTTGATGATGATGACGGAGAGCGCGTTCGGAATCAGGTGCTTTGCAATGATGCGGGAGCCCTTCGCGCCCATCGCCTCCGCGGCGATGATGAATTCCTGGTTCTTAAGCTGGAGCACCTGACCGCGCACAAGACGCGCCATGCCGGTCCAGCCCGTGACGCCGTAGGCGACGACCATCGTAAAGATGCCCTTCGGGAGCACCATCATCAGCAGGATGACGACGATCAGATACGGGATACCGTTGACAATCTCGACGATACGCATCATGATGACGTCCGTCGTGCCGCCGATATAGCCGGAAACGCCACCGTAGATCATACCCACGATGAGGTTGACGAAAACCGCGGCAAAGGCGATCATCAGCGAGACGCGACCGCCCTCAAAGGCGCGGACAAACAGGTCACGACCGAGGTTGTCGGTGCCGAAGATATGCACGTGTCCCTGTCCCTCAAAGCGGGAGTCGGTGCAGGGGGTCATGAAGCCCTTGTTGATCTCGCCGAGGTGCTGCTCGCGGCTCTCAAACGGGGAGAAGAACGGGATGATGATGCAGGTCAGAATGATCAGAACGATCATGAAGAAGCACACGACGGCAACCTTGTTTTTCAGCAGACGACCGATCGCGTCCTTCCAGAACGTGGTGCTCGGGCGGGAAATGCCCTCGCGGCGCTCCGGGTCGGAGCCGATCCACGCAAAGCGGCTTTTCTCAATTTTAGTCATACTCAGCCCTCCAATTTCACTCTCGGGTCAATCAGACCATACGCGAGGTCGACGACAAGGTTTGCAAGGATCAGGAACGCGCCGTAGAAAATCGTGGTGCCGGCGATCATGTTGTAGTCGAGACCCTGCACGCTCTGCACGAAGTAACGACCGAGACCCGGGATACCGAACACAGTCTCCACGACGAAGCCGCCGGTGAGAACGCTCGCGGTAATCGGACCAAGCACAGTGATAACCGGCATGATCGCGTTGCGCAGCGCATGCTTGAAGATGATGCCGCTCTGCGAAAGACCCTTCGCCTTCGCGGTCTTGATGTAGTCCTGTCCGAGAACGTCCAGCATGCTGGTACGCATCAGACGGGAGATCGTGGCGAGCGAGCCGAAGCCGAGCGCGATGACCGGCAGAATCTGGCTGTTGAGCTTATCCCAGCCGGTGATCGCAAAGAGACGCACGCCGGTTGCCATGTAGAGTTTTAAGCCGAGCGTATACTGCAAAAGCGACGCCACAATAAAGGAAGGCACCGAGACGCCGATCAGCGCGATAATCATGCAGACGCTGTCTGCCGCCTTGCCGCGCTTGATCGCGGCGAGCGTGCCGAGCAGAACGCCGCCGATGAAGGCGAAGATGATGGCGCGGATACCGACATCGAACGAAACGACGAACGCCTCGCCGATCATCAGCGTGACCGCGCGGTTATACGTGAGGGAAACGCCGAGGTCACCCTGCACAACATTGCCAATATAGATGAAGAACTGCTGCCATACGGGCTTGTCCAGTCCGTACTTCTGCATCAAAGCGTCCATCTGTGCCTGCGGAAGCTGCTTTTCACCGGTGAACGGATCGCCCGGAAGCATCTGCATCATAAAGAATGTGAGCGCCACCAGCAGAAACAACGTAGCAATGGAATAGGCCAAACGCTTTAAAACGTATTTGGTCATGACGCAAACCACCTCTCTTGTTTGTAGTAGATTGTTGTAGATAAAACATAAGCAGTATCAAAACGCGGACAAAGCCGCCGACGTTTTTACGGTCGAGAGCCGCAAAAACGCCCGCGGCCTTGTCCGATAAACGACAATATAACAAAAAATGTGCAAAGGATCGGTGATACTGTGGCCGCCTTTGGCACATTGGGTTTTCGAATCAGATGCGCGTCCATACCGGACACACGCGAACAGTTGTTAAAACACTAAAGCGAAAAGATAAATAAAAACAGTCCGGTGCGGTACACACGAGGTGTACCGCAAACCGAAACCGTATTTATTGATTTTGCTCAAGTCCGGAAGCCCGGACTATCTTCACAAAATTAGGAAAGCTTTACGTAGACAGCGTTGATATCCTGGAAGGTGGATCTGTGCATGCCGCCCTTGATCTTCTCGGAGCAAGCATAGGAGGGAGCTCTCCAGAACATCGGCGCGATCGGAAGCTCTTCCGCGATGATCTGCTCGCACTCGATGAAATAGCCTTCGCGCTTCTCAAGGTCTGTCTCGGTTGCAGCCAGCGCAATCAGCTCGTCATATCTCGCGTTGGAGAAGCCGGTCTGGTTGTTGCCGCCGTCTGTGACCCACAGATCGAGGAACGTGTTCGGGTCGTTGTAGTCCGGGCCCCAACCGGTGATGGACATGACGTAGTTGCCGTCCTTTCTGTTCTGAGAGCCCTGCTTTGTGATCATGGAGTTAACCGTGACTTCGATGCCGAGGTTGGTTCTCCACTGCTCCTGATAGAAGGAAGCCTCTGCAATTGCCGTAGCGGAATCGCCGCAGTCGATGGAGAGGTTCGCGTTGAGGTCCTCAACTGTGCAGCCGAGCTCCTCAAGAGCCTTGTTGAGGTATTCCTTAGCCTTTGCCGGATCGCCGCTTGCCTCATAGAGGGTGCCGACCTTACCAGCGAAGGAGGTGCCGTCCGCGCCCAGAACAGCCGGAGCCGTGAAGGACGTCATCGGGATGTTGTTGTTCTGCCAGACCGTTTCGATTTCCTTCTGTCTGTCGATTGCAAGGAAGAGAGCCTGACGGAGGTTCTTATTTGCGATGTACTGATTCTTGTGGTTGTAGTAAACATAGAACGCAGAGCCGTCGGAGTAAGACTCAACCTTCGCGCCTGCAGCCTCAGCCTGCTTGATCAGTTCGCCCGTGCCGAGACCAACCATGTCGAGCTCGCCGGCGAGGAATGCGGAGAGAGACGCGTTACCGTCTGTGATAATCTTCCATGTGATCTGCTCAACTTCGATGTTCGCAGCGTCATGGAACGCATCGTTCTTCTGCATGACGATCTTGTCGTTGTGGGTCCACTCGGTGAGAGCGAAAGCGCCGTTTGTGCAGAAGTACTGAGCCTCTGTGGAATAGAGATCCGCACCGACAGCCTCATAGAATCTCTGGTTGATCGGAGCGAAGGTGCCAAAGGAGAACTGGCTCAGCGCATAAGCGGTCGGCTGCTCGAGGGTAACTTCGAGGGTGTAGTCGTCGATAACCTTAACGCCGACATCTTCCCAATTGCACTCGCCGTTGTAGTAAGCTTCGCCGTTCTTGAGGATGTAGAGGAAGTATGCGTAGTCAGAACCGACTTCCGGATTCAGAGCCTGGCTCCAAGCGAACTCAAAGTCCTTCGCCGTAACCGGGTCGCCGTTTGTCCAAACGCCATCCTTGCGGAGGTGGAAGGTGTAAACGGTCTGGGTGTCGTCGATATCCCAAGTCTCCGCAGCGCCAGCCATGACGTTGTCGTTGTCGTCGAGCATGACGAGGTTCTCATACATGTGCTTGAACAGAGAGAACTCGATGGAATAGGTGGAGGTCAGGGTGTTCAGACCCGTCGGCTCCATGCCTGCGTTCAGATTGATGTTCTTTGCGTCATCAACTGCTTTCGGTGTGAAGATCGCTGCTGCGTCGCCTGCCGGCTCCGCTGCAGAGGACTCTTCGCCCGCCTCGGAGGATTCCTCAGCGGTGCTGGAAGTGCTGCTCTCGGAAGCTGTGCTGGAGGTTGTGTTGCCACCGCAAGCTGCGAACGCGGTAACAACCAGAGCCAGAGCAAGAACCAGAGCCAAAACCTTCTTCAGTTTCATTTCTTGTTCCTCCTAATTAAATATAGGTGATTGAATTATGAAATTTCCGTTCAGCGAAAATTCATATTGGATATATAATACAGCATAAAATTCACAACCGCAAGTGACAAATCAAAGTAATTGTGTCGCGCATTCGGAAAAAATTTTGTAGAAACTGCTCATCAGCGATGTACACAAGCTGAATTCCAGCCAAAAAGTATCTCACGTTTGTAATTATTTCTTCACAAAACTGAGAACTGCCCATTTTCCGCAGACATTCTGCGGATTTTTGTCCTTGTGTGACGGCAAAACGCTTTTTTCCTGCATTTTTCTCGGCAAAATATGTGTGATAACAACAAGATGTGGTGTCCGCTGACAAAAGACGGAGTATATGGGGATGCAGCCATGCAGTTATTCTTCGCCATCTATCATTTATATAGTATGCCGGGATTTCCATGGCCGCCCGGCTGCAAAACAAAAGGCGCCTGCCGAAAACCGGCAAGCGCCTGTACCGTAAGGGTAAATCAGCTGTGGAAAGAATAGTTCGGGGCTTCCTTGGTGATCTGGATATCGTGCGGATGGCTTTCCTTGAGGCCGGCGCCGGTGATGCGGACGAACTGTGCCTTCTCGTGCATCTCGGGGATGTTCGCGCAGCCCACATAGCCCATGCCGGAGCGGAGACCGCCGATCATCTGATAGATGGTATCGGCGAGCGGTCCCTTGAACGGAACACGGCCCTCAACGCCCTCGGGCACGAACTTCTTGTTCTTTGCCTGGAAGTAACGGTCGCTGGAGCCCTTACCCATCGCGCCGAGCGAGCCCATGCCGCGGTAGACCTTAAACTGTCTGCCCTGATAAAGCTCGTATTCACCGGGCGCTTCCTTGCAGCCCGCGACGAGCGAGCCGAGCATAACGACGTTTGCGCCTGCTGCGAGCGCCTTGACGATATCGCCGCTGTACTTGATGCCGCCGTCTGCGATGACCGGAATACCGTACTCCGCCGCGACACATGCCGCGTCATAGACCGCCGTGATCTGCGGCACGCCGATGCCGGCGACCACACGGGTGGTGCAGATGGAGCCCGGGCCGATGCCGACCTTGACGCAGTCCGCACCGGCTTCGATCAGCGCGCGCGTGCCTTCGCCCGTCGCAACGTTGCCCGCGATGAGCTGGAGATCCGGATACGCCTTCTTGACCTTGCGGACCGCCTCGATGATGCCGCTGTTGTGGCCGTGCGCGGAGTCGAGAACGACGACGTCGACCTGCGCCTCGACGAGCGCCGCCACGCGGTCGAGCACATCGGCTGTCGCGCCAATCGCCGCGCCGCAGAGCAGACGTCCGTTTGCGTCACGCGCGGAATTCGGATACTGGACGGCTTTTTCAATATCTTTGATCGTGATGAGGCCCTTGAGGTAGCCCTTTTCATCGACGATCGGGAGCTTTTCAATTCTGTGATGGCGGAGGATCTCCTGCGCGTCCTTGAGCGTTGTGCCGACCGGCGCGGTGACGAGATTCTCCTTTGTCATGACATCCGCGATCTTCTGGTCAAAATCCTTGTCCGTCATGAAGCGCAGGTCGCGGTTCGTGATGATGCCCACCAGCTTGCCGTCCTCGCAGATCGGCACGCCGGAGATCTTATATCTGCCCATGAGGTTGTCCGCCTCGCGCACCGTGTTCTCCGGTGCGAGGAAGAACGGGTCCACGATGACACCGTTTTCCGAGCGCTTGACGCGGTCGACGAGGTCTGCCTGACGCTCGATCGACATATTCTTATGGATGATACCGATGCCGCCCTCGCGCGCAATGGCAATCGCCATGTCCGCCTCCGTGACCGTGTCCATTGCCGCTGTCATGATCGGCGTATTCAGCCGGATCTTCTTGGTGAGCTGTGTAGAAACGTCAACCTGTGCAGGCACCACGTTCGATTCTGCAGGAATCAGAAGAACGTCGTCAAAGGTCAGCCCTTCCTTGACAAATTTAGAAGTAAAGTCCGTGTTCAGCATTACCGTCAACCATCCTTTCACTTTTCGCCGGCACGCACGCCCGGCAATCCTTACGCTGCATATTCTTTCCGAAAGCGCGCAGATTCCGCACAGCCGCAGCTTTCGATATGGGATTATTGATATTAGATTTTACCACTTTGACCGATGCTTTTCAACCGCTTTTTCCGGAGAAAAACAGAGATATTTTCACACCCTAAAGCGCTTCTTCTTGGGAAAAAGCGACAAAAAGCGACCGTCTCCGCCAACGCACTCTCGAAACACCGAAATCCGCTAAAAAAATAAGCGGAAAAACTTGACATGGCCGCGCGTTTGATATATTCTTTGCCTAAACCGCAGGGTTGTTGTATTGAAACGGTGAATTCTGAGCAAGCAAAGGATGAAACACATGAAAAAACTTCATTTTCCCGCCATGACGCCCCAAAGCGCCGAAGCGCTTCGGCTGGCGGCGGTACAAGGTATCTTCTGGGCCTCGTGGGCCGTCGGCTGCTACCAGACGATTTATCTGCAAAATAACGGCTTTCCCGCCTCGCAGTTCGGTCTGCTGAACGCCATCGCCTGCGCTGTGGCGATCATCGCGATGACGTTCTGGGGCATGGTGAGCGACCGCATCGGCAGCGTGCGCAAGATTGTCATTCTCACGCTGACGCTCGGCATTCTGCTGTACGCGCTGATCCCGCTGATCCCGACCGGCAAGTCGTATTCGACGCTACTCTTTCTGATTATTATACCCGCCATCGGCTTCTTCCGCGTGCCGATGTCGCCCTTTGTCGACAACCTGACCGTGCGCAACTGCGCGGAGCACCGGCTGAACTACGGCGCCATCCGCAGCAGCGGCTCTCTTTTCTTCGCGATCTCCGGCGTTATCACGGTCAACTGCCTGATCCCGGCGCTCGGCGTTTCCTCCACCTTCTGGGCGATGGGCCTTGTGATGATCCCGGCGATCATTCTCGTCTTCTTCTGCTATGAGCCGCAGAGCGGCGTACGCGCAAAGAAAAGTCGCGTCGGCTCCAAGGAGCTCTTCAAGAACTATCGGTTTGTGGCGTTCCTGCTTTTTGCCTTTTTCTTTTATATTGCCGTAACCTTTGAGGGCAATTTTTTGCCCTACCTGATGTCCGATATCGGCGTGGAGAGCACAAACATCGGTCTGGTGCTTTCCATCCGCGCGATGATGGAAATCCCGTTCCTGTTCTTCATCGTCAATCTGCGCCGCCATATCAAGCTGCGCTATCTGATCATGCTGGCCGCCGCGCTGATGGGCGTCGAGTGCCTGCTGCTCGGCTTCTTCGTCTCGTCTCTGCCGCAGTTCATCATCTTCGCCTCGTTCTTCGGCCTCGGAAACGGCGCGTTCCTCGGCACCTCCACAAATTACATCTACGAGCTTGCGCCCGCCCATCTGCGCGCGACGGCGCACGGCATGTTCATCTCCGTTTCGCAGGTCGCGGGCATCCTCGGCAATCTGCTCGGCGGCTTTCTCTTCGACGCTGTGGGCGGCAAGCCGTTCTATCTGATCGCGGGCGCCGTAATGTTCCTCTCCGTCGTCGTTTTCGCCATAAGCTCCATGAAAAGGCCCTCCGCTGCGCAGGCGGGCTGACCACCTTCAAAAAGCCGCCCACAAGGCGGTTTTTTGTTGCTTTGGAAAAGTTTTTCTGTTATAATGAAAAAAACGCTGAAAGGTGTGTATTCTATGAGTTTTGTCTCTCTTCTGCAGTCCGCTCTGGGGTTTGTCTTTTCGGCACTGGTCGTGATTGTCGGCCTTGCTTTGGCAATTGTGCCGCTGGCCACGATGCGCAAGCCCGCCGAGCAAACCAGAAAAACGCTGCTGATTCTCTCCATCGCAGCCGCGGCCGTTCTGGTGTTATCCACCCTGGTTTCCACCCTGGTTTCTTTGGTTTTCTCCAGTCTCGTTCTGCCCGTCCTGCTCCTTCGCCTGCTGTACAGCATCTTGGGTGCTGTCACCGCCATGGCGTTTCCCATTGCCGCCTGTATCGGCAAAACGGCTTCGCCGCTCAAGGGCCTGCTTCTGATTCTGCCGATTCTTCACGCTTTCTTGAGTCTGATCTCCTCCGCCGGTTTTGATTTCTATTTCGGCCTCGTCTATACGCTGCCCGCATCGGTTTTCGCCGTTCTCTCCAATCTCCTGCTCGCCGTCGTGCTCGTGCTTGCGATGGTGTGGTATCTGACCGGACAAAAGGCCGCTCTGACACGCGTCGTTCTGATCGCCTCTCCCGTGGCCTTTGTGCTCTGTCTGATTCTCTCGCTGATCAGCGTCGTCCAATGGACATCCACGCTTGGTATCCCCGTAGGTTTCCCCGCAAATTTCTCGCTCTTCTTAAACTGGAGCAGTTTGGCTTTTCCCGTTCCGCTGCGCATGCTGCTTATCGCGCTCTTTGCTCTGGCAGCGCGCACTCTGGGCCTCGAGAAAACCGCCGCGCCCGTGCCGCCTGCACCGGTCTATCCCACAAACTGGACACAGATGTAACTGTGATCTTCATACAAAAAAGGGCTGTCGGCCACGTGCTGACAGCCCTTTTCGTATGCCCCAATCATTTTGCTTTTGCACATGATCCGACAAATTGTGAAAAACATAGTTTTCTACACTACACCGTGTGCTTTTCCACACTTTCCACCGAGTTTTCCACAGGGCTTTTTGAGAATATATTGTATATTTATGCATATTTTGCATCGATGCAATTCTTGTTGTCCGTCCTTTATTCGCGGACATTTTTCAGAAACCAACCACGTATTTGGATATTTTTTCCGATAAGCTTGATTCTGTATTATGCATATTTTCTGTATATCTGTATTTTGAAGACACGCTTTTTCCACATATCCGCAGGAAAAGTTATTCACAAACAGGCATGAAAAAACGGCGGAGCACACGGGGTGCTCCGCCGGGAAAGGCTTTCCAGAAGACTTATTTTTTCGGGAGGATGACTTCCTTGCCGCCCATATACGGACGCAGGGCCTCCGGGATGCGGACGCTGCCGTCTGCCTGCAGATTGTTCTCGAGGAACGCGATCAGCATGCGCGGCGGCGCGACGACGGTGTTGTTCAGCGTGTGCGCGAGGTACTTGCCGTTCTCGCCGTTGACGCGGATGCGCAGGCGGCGCGCCTGTGCGTCGCCGAGATTCGAGCAGCTGCCAACCTCGAAATATTTCTTCTGGCGCGGCGACCATGCCTCGACGTCGACCGACTTGACCTTGAGATCCGCGAGATCGCCGGAGCAGCACTCGAGCGTGCGGACCGGAATATCCATGCTGCGGAACAGATCGACGGTATTCTTCCAGAGCTTGTCGTACCACATCATCGAATCCTCGGGCTTGCAGACGACGATCATCTCCTGCTTCTCGAACTGGTGGATGCGGTAGACGCCGCGCTCCTCAATGCCGTGCGCGCCCTTCTCCTTGCGGAAGCACGGCGAATAGCTTGTGAGCGTCAGCGGCAGCTCGTTTTCCGGCAGGATCTGGTCGATGAACTTGCCGATCATCGAATGCTCGCTCGTGCCGACGAGGTAGAGATCCTCGCCTTCGATCTTGTACATCATCGAATCCATCTCGGCGAAGCTCATGACGCCGGTGACGACGTCGCTGCGGATCATGTACGGCGGAATCACATACGTAAAGCCGCGATCGATCATGAAGTCGCGCGCATAGGCGATGACAGCGGAGTGCAGGCGCGCGATGTCGCCCATCAGGTAATAGAAGCCGTTGCCCGCCACGCGGCGCGCCGCGTCGAGATCGATGCCGTTAAAGCTCTCCATAATGTCGGTGTGGTACGGGATCGGGAAATCCGGCACGACCGGCTCGCCGAAGCGCTCCACCTCGACGTTCTCGCTGTCGTCCTTGCCGACCGGCACGCTCGCGTCGATGATGTTCGGAATCGTCATCATGATCTTGAGAATGCGCTCGTCGAGCTCCTTCTCCTTCGCCTCGGCGGCGAGCAGCTCGTCGGACTGCGCCTTGACTTGCGCCTTGACCTGCTCGGCCTCCTCGCGCTTGCCCTGACCCATCAGCGCGCCGATCTGCTTCGAGAGCTTGTTGCGCGAAGCGCGCAGGCCGTCGGCCTTCTGCTGCGTCGCACGCTTCTCGATGTCCAGCTCGATCACTTCGTCGACGAGCGGGAGCTTCGCGTCCTGAAACTTCTTTTTGATGTTTTCGCGGACTACATCGGGATTTTCCCTCAAAAATTTAATGTCAATCATGTTCTGCCATCCTTTCGGTCTGTATCTTTACACTTTATCGTTCAGCTTGAGCTCGTCGAGCAGGTTTTTGAGATCCTCCTCGCCGTAGAACTCAATGGTGAGAACGCCTTTTTTCTTTGTGCCGCTGACGTGCACCACGCGGTTCAGCGTATCGCGGAGCGCAAGCTCGGCCTCGTCGTAATAGCGGATGCGGCGCTGCGCGGGCCTTGCCTTTTCGGGCTTTTCCTCGTTCGCTTTCTTTGCCATTTTTTCCAGCTCGCGGACGGATATACCCTCTGCGGCGACGCGCTTTGCGGCGGTCTTGAGCGCCGTCTCATCCTTAAAGCTCAGGAGCGTACGGGCGTGACCGGCGGTCAGCTCCCCACGCTCCAGCATAGATCGGATGTCCTCCGGCAGATTCAAAAGCCGGAGCGCGTTCGTCACCGCCGGGCGGGACTTGCCCACCGTTTTGGAAATTTCGTCCTGCGTGAAGCCGTGCTCGTCGATCAGCGCCTGATAGCCCTGCGCCTCCTCGAGCGGCTTTAAGTCCTCGCGCTGGAGGTTCTCGATCAGCGCGATCTGCATGACCTCGCTGTCGGTCAGCTCGCGGATCAGCGCCGGAACCGTCGTCAGCCCCGCCATGCGTGAAGCGCGCCAGCGGCGCTCGCCGGCCACGATCTGATAGCCGCCGGAAAGCAGTGGGCGCACGAGCAGCGGCTGCAGAACGCCGTGCTGCGCGATGGAATCCGCCAGCTCGCTCATCGCCTCGTCGTTAAAGCTCTTGCGCGGCTGGTTGCGGTTTGGCTCCAGCTCGTTGATGCTCAGCTCCACCGCGCCGCCTTCGTCTCCGCGGGCGTTATCGTAAAAAATGGCGTCCAGCCCCTTGCCGAGGCCGCCTTTTTTCGCCATGAAGTCCTCATCTCCTTTTGAAAAATATAGAAAATCAGCGGTTTTTCTTCAAGATCTCATCGACCAGCGCACCGTAGGCCTGGCTGCCCTTGTTGGAGCGGTCATAATAGAGGATCGGCTGCCCGAAGCTCGGCGCCTCCGAAAGGCGCACCGTGCGCGGGATCACCGTCGAAAAGACCTTGCGCGGGAAGTATTTCTTGATCTCCGTCACAACCTGCTGCGTGAGGTTCAGGCGGCCGTCGTACATCGTGAGCAGCACGCCCTCCAGCTCCAGACGCTCGTTGTAGCGGCGCTTGACCGCCTGCACGGAGTTCATCAGCTGGGAAAGCCCCTCCAGCGCGTAATATTCGCACTGCACCGGGATCAGCACAGAATCCGCTGCGTTCAGCGCGTTCGTCGTAATGAGGCCGAGCGACGGCGGGCAGTCGATCAGAATAAAGTCATATTCAGCGCGCAGGGGCGCAAGCGCGTTCTTGAGCACCGCCTCACGCGCGGGGATATCCGCCAGCTCGATCTCCGCCGCGGCGAGATCCGCACTGGAAGGCAGAATGGAGAGCTTCTCAAACGCTGTTTTCACCACAGCGTCCGCTCCCTTCGCGCCGTTGATGAGGATATCATACGTCGTCGTCTTCAGGCTGCGCCGGTCGAGCCCGACGCCGCTCGTGGAGTTTCCCTGCGGGTCGATATCGACAAGCAGCGTGCGTTTTCCCTTTGCGCCGAGCCACGCGGCGATGTTGACCGCGCTCGTTGTCTTGCCCACGCCGCCCTTCTGATTTGCAACGGCAATGACCTTGCTCATGTACCGCACTCCTTTCCGTGTTCATCGCAATAGTCGCTTGCGACTATTGTATCACACTTTCCGTGCGGAATAAAGACCAAAGTTGTGTTTTGACCGGTTTTTTGCCGAAAATGTTCCACGTGAAACAACGCAAAAGGGCCGCCGGCTCAGCCGACGGTCCTCCTGCGTTGTGGGAAATGAATAAGGGAATGGGTTTACCTCGTACTCGAATGAATTTTGGGGATACGTACGACGCACTCAAAGTAGTCGTCCGTCTCCGTCCGCTGGGAAACGGCGCGGATGCCCGCGTCCTTCATCGCGCTGACCGCGTGGTCAATCGTGTTCAAAAACAGCCGCACATCCTTCGCGATAAAGGTGCGCTTCGGCTTGGGCGTCTGGGGCTTTACCTCCAGCACCTCCCGCACAAGCGCGTCCGTCTGCGCGACGTTCAGCCCGCGGTCAATCACCGCTTTGAGCGTCTGCACACGGCGGATGGGGTCGTCGATGCGCAGCAAAGCGCGCGCGTGGCGCTCCGTCAGCCTGTTTTCCAGTATGATCCGCTGCTCCTCGCCGGAAAGGCGCAGAAGCCGGATCTTGTTTGCGAGCGCAGGCTGGCTCATCCCCAGCCGCCTCGCTGTCTCCTCCTGTGTCATCGAACGGTCGCGCATCAGAGCGTAAATTGCCGCCGCCTCTTCAAAATAATTCAAATCACTGCGCTGCATGTTCTCGATCAAGGCCAACACCGCGCTGTCCTTTGCGCTGAAATCCTGCACGATAGCCGGAATGGTGTGAAGGCCCGCCATGCGGGAGGCACGCCAGCGGCGCTCTCCTGCGATCAGCACGTAGCGATCGCGGTCTCGCCGGACGAGAACCGGCTGCAAAACGCCGTTCTGCCGGATGCTTTCGGCGAGCTGCTCGAGCTCCTCTTTCGGGAAATCCTTGCGCGGCTGCGCGGGGTTCGGCACGATTTTATCCGTCGCCAGCTCGATCAGCCGCTTTTTTTCGGAAAAAACCATATTGCCTCCTTTTCTGCGCCGCGCGCGTCTTCTGCCTGATGACACCTGATGTAAGGCTTGTCCCGCCTTACAGGTAATACTATACCACGCCGCAAAAGAAGATTTTGCCGTATTGTGTCATACGAAAAATTTTTCTTTTCATGCGCATAACCGGCTGCTTGACATCCTATCATGCCTGTACTACAATAGGGAAAACCTTGAAAAGGAGTGGAGAACATGTTTTTTGCGGAAAAAGAATTCAAATTGAAGGACGGGCGCACCTGTGTGCTGCGCAGCGCACGCCCCAAGGAGGACGCCGCGGCGCTGATCGAGTATCTGAAGGTCACGGCAGGTGAGACACGTTTTATCCTGCGGGAACCCGAGGAAATCACGCTGACGATTGAACGGGAGGAGGGATTCCTGCAGAGCAATCTCGACAACCCGCGTTCGCTGATGCTGCTCGCCTTTGTGGACGGCGAACACGCCGGAAACTGCTCGCTGATCTCTTTTGATAAGATGCGCCTTGCGCACCGCTGCGACGTTGCCATCGCGCTGTATCAGAAATACTGCGGGCTCGGCATCGGGCGCAAAATGCTCGAGACCGTGCTTGAGGTCGCAAAGTCGCTCGGCTTTGAGCAGGCCGAGCTGGAGGTCGTCGCGGACAACACGCGCGCGTATCATCTGTACGAAAGCCTCGGCTTCGTGCCCTACGGCAGACGCCCGCACGGCATGAAGTACAAGGACGGCACCTATGCGGACGAAATCGCGATGGTGAAGATGCTGTAAAACAACAAAAGGGAGAACGGCAAGCACTGGCTGTTCTCCCTCTTTTATTCTGCCTTTTGCGCCAAGGGCTCTGCACCTCGACCCCGCCGCCTTTTGAAAAAGGCGGGCGAAAACTTTTAGTATCAACCGAATGGATTACAGGTATTTTTTAAAGCCTTTGACCTCGCTGTACCCGATCGCGTCGTAAAATTTGTGCGCGCCGGTGCGGTGCAGGGCAGAGACGAGGATGCAGTAGTGGCAGTCCTTTTCGCGCCCCCAATTCTCGATGAACTCGAACATCCCGCGCCCGACGCCTTTTCCGCGATAGTTTTCGTCGGTGATGACGTTTTCGACGAGCAGAATCGGTCTACACTCGTCGCAGATGTCTTCAAACGCGACGCCGAGCAGCGAACCGCAGAGCGCGCCGGTGTCGGTATCCTCGGCGACGAGCAGAAAGCAATCCTCGTTGCGGTCGAGCTTCTCCATCTTTTCCGCCATCTTTGCGGGGTCTGCCAATGCGTCGGAAAGCTGGGCGAGCAGCGGATTCAGCTTCTCAATGTCGCTGAGTCGCGCTTTTCTGTAACAGATATCCATTTATTTGTCCTCCTTCTCAAGAAACAGCGGTTTTTTCGTGATGGTTCCGCCGTGGCGCGGATACGTCTTCGGCGTAAACGCAATTTTCTGCATCACGGCGATGTTCCGCTCGCTGTGCTCGGCATCCGGCAGCGTAAACGGCACGTTTTTCACAATTTTGCAGCCGAGTGTGGAAACTGCGCGCTTTGCAAGCGCCATTTCCTCCGCAAGCCCCGGTCCCTTCATCGCGGCGAAGATGCCCTTCATCTTGACAAGCGGAATGCAGTATTCGGCGAGCGTATTCATGTTCGCGACCGCGCGCGCCGTCACCACGTCGAAGCTCTCACGCAGCTTGACATCGCGCCCGGCTTCCTCCGCGCGCTTGTGGATGCATGTCGCCTCCACGCCGATCGCCTTGCAGACGTCCTGCAGAAAGACAAGGCGCTTGTTCAGCGAGTCGAGCAGCGTCAGCTCGATGTCCGGGCGCATGATCTTGACCGGCAGGCCCGGAAAACCCGCGCCGGTGCCGACGTCGATCAGCTTCGCGCCCTTCTTGATCTCGACCGCCTTTAAAAGCGTCAGGCTATCGACGAAATGCTTCACGACCGCCTCGTGCGGATCGGTAATCGCCGTGAGGTTCATGACCTCGTTGCGCTCGAGCAAAAGCCCGAGGTAGGTTTCAAACTGCGCCGCCTGCGCGGGCGTGACCTTCACGCCGATCTCCTTCGCAAGCGCGATCAATTCATTCTGTATCTCCATGGTATGCCCCCTTATCGTCGTTGTGTGCGGAAAGCCAGATCAGCAGCACCGAGATATCCGCCGGCGAAACGCCCGAAATGCGCCCCGCTTGTCCGATATTCTCCGGACGCACGCGGTTCAGCTTTTCGCGCGCCTCGAGCCGCAGACCGGCGATTCCGGCGTAGTCGATGTCCTTCGGCAAGAGCCGTTTCTCAAGCCGGCGCATTTCGGCGATATCCTGCAGCTGCCGCTTGATGTAACCCTCGTATTTAAGCGACGTCTCGACGCTCTCGAAAATTTCCGCCGGATAGTCCGGACGGTTCGGATCGACGGGCGTTAAGTCACGGTAGGTGATCTGCGGGCGTCGCAAAAGCTCCGACATGCGCACGCCGGTCGACACCGGCGATGTTCCACGTGAAACCAAGATTTCGTTCAGCGCCTCCGTCGGCGACAGAACGGTCTTTTCCGCGCGCTTTAATTCCTCCGCCTTGCGCGATTGCTTGAGCTGGAATTTCTCCCAGCGCCGGTCAGAGATCAGCCCCAGCTCGCGCCCGATCGGCGTCAGGCGTTCGTCTGCGTTATCCTGCCGCAGGACGAGCCGGTATTCCGAGCGCGAGGTCATCATGCGGTACGGGTCAGTCACGCCCTTCGTGATCAGATCGTCGATCAGCGTGCCGATGTACGAGCTCGCGCGGTCAAGCACGAGCGGCGCGCGCCCGAGAATTTTCAGCGCCGCGTTCGCGCCCGCGATGAAGCCCTGCGCCGCTGCCTCCTCATAGCCGGAGCTGCCGTTGAACTGCCCCGCGCCGTAAAGCCCGGAAAAATCGCGGAATTCCAGCGTCGCGCCGAGCTGGAGCGGGTCGCAGCAGTCGTATTCAATCGCATAGGCACTGCGCATGATCTGCACGTTTTCGAGACCCTTAATCGTGCGGTAAAACGCGATCTGCACATCCTCGGGCAGAGACGAGCTCATGCCCTGCAGGTACATTTCCTCCGTCTCCGCACCGCACGGCTCGATGAAAAGCTGGTGGCGCGGCTTTTCGGAAAATCGCACGATTTTGTCCTCGATGCTCGGGCAGTAGCGTGGGCCGACGCCCTCGATCATCCCGCCGTACAGCGGGGAGCGATGGATATTCTTCAGGATAACTTCCTTGGTGCAGTCGTTCGTCCAGCTCACGTGGCAGACCGCCTTGTTCTCCGGCGGCGTTTCGGTGTCAAACGAAAACGGCGTCACCGGCTCGTCGCCGCGCTGCTCCTCGAGGTCGGTAAAATCGATCGAGGAACGCAGCACGCGGGCGGGCGTGCCGGTCTTGAAGCGGCGCAGCTCGATGCCGAGGCGGGACAGCGCGCCGGCCAGCTCCGTCGCGGGGAACATGCCGTCCGGGCCGCCCGCGTAGGAAACATCGCCGACAAAAATCTTGCCGCCGAGGAACGTACCCGTCGCGAGCACGACCGCCTTGCAAGTGTACTGCGCGCCGAGCCGCGTCGTCAAGCGCCACGCGTCGTTTTCGCGGAACAGGTCGACGACCTCCGCCTGCTTCATCTCGAGATTCGGGCAGAGCTCGAGCTTGTGCTTCATCACGCGCGCGTACTGGTTGCGGTCGATCTGCGCGCGCAGCGAGTGCACCGCCGGGCCTTTGCCGAGATTCAGCATCCGGCTCTGGAGCGTGCACGCGTCCGCCGTCTTGCCCATTTCGCCGCCGAGCGCGTCGATTTCGCGGACGAGGTGACCCTTTGCCGTGCCACCGATGCTCGGGTTACACGGGCAGTTGCCCACCGCGTCCATATTGATTGTAAAAACCGCCGTGTGACAGCCAAGGCGGGCGGAAGCGAGCGCCGCTTCAATGCCAGCGTGCCCCGCGCCGATCACGGCGACGTCAAAATTTCCTGCTTCGTAGTTCATTGTGTATCATCCATAAAAAAGATTTGATGTAAAGTGTTTCACGATCCGCCGCCTTTTGAAAAAGGCGGGCGAAAACTTTTTTATCTAGTGTACCGGAAGCATCCTCCGTACGCGTTTGCAAAAACTTCTTTCCTTCTGCAGTGAAGCGTGTGCACACACGCGACTCCGCGACTTCGCAGCGGGTCGTACCCGCCTATTTGCCGACGCAGAATTTGGAGAAGACTTTGTCCACGACGGCGTCGGAGACACGCTCGCCGGTCAGCTCGTTCAGGGATGCGATCGCGCCCTCCAGCGACACCGTCACCGCGTCCCACGTCATGCCGAGGGAGAGTGCGTCCTGCGCTTCCTTGATGCAGTTCAGCGCCGCTTCGGCGTCCGCGCGCTGGCGCTCCGTGTAGAGAATGCCGTCATTCGGGTTCAGCTTCGCCGTGTGCAGCGCGCGGGACGATGCCTCGCTCAGCGCAGACAAACCGTCGCCGGAAAGCGCCGAGATCGTCACCACCTCGGAGAAACGCGCGCGGATCGTCTGCAGGTCGATCTGCGCCGGCAGGTCGGACTTGTTGACCACCGCCACACAAGGCGTCGAGCCGATCGCGTCCATCATCGCGCGGTCATCGTCGTTCAGCGCTTCGCTCGCATCAAAAACCGCGAGCACAAACTGCGCCGTTTTGAGCCGGTCCAACGCAATGCGCACGCCAATGCGCTCCACGCGGTCGTCCGTCTCGCGGATGCCTGCCGTGTCGGCAAGCCGCAGAGGAATGCCGCCGAGCAGCACCGTTTCCTCCACGACGTCCCGCGTCGTGCCCGCAAGCTCGGTCACGATCGACCGCTCGCAGCCCGCCAGTAGGTTCATCAGCGTCGATTTGCCCGCGTTCGGCTTGCCCGCAATGACCGTCACCACGCCTTCGCGCAGGACACGTCCGCCGTCAAAGCTCTCGAGCAGCGTCTCAAGCGCTTTACGCCCCGCCGCAAGCCGTGTTTTCAACATTTCTTCGTCCACCTGTGGAATATCGTCGTCCGGGTAATCCGCCCACGCCGCAAGATGCGCCCCGACGTCGGTCAGATCGTCGCGGATCGCCCCAATGCGCCGGGAAAGCACGCCGTCGTGCCCCGCCTGCGCCGCCTTCATCGCTTCGCGCCCTTCGGCGGAAATCAGTTCCATGACCGCCTCGGCCTGCGCGAGATCCATTTTGCCGTTCAGAAACGCGCGGCGCGTGAATTCGCCCGCCGCCGCCGGCGCTGCGCCCGCCGCGAAGACCGCCTTTAAAACGGATTTTAGGACAAACAGCCCGCCGTGGCACGAAAGCTCCACGACATCTTCGCCCGTAAAGCTCTTCGGCGCGGCAAAAACCGTCGCGATGCATTCGTCGAGGCGCACGCCGTCCGCGTCAAATACGTGTCCGAAGCGGCAAGTGTAGCCCGCCGCCGTATGCAGTTTTTCACCCGACACCGCGCGGAAAACACGGTCGCCGACCGATCGCGCCTCTTCGCCGGAGATGCGGATGATCCCGATGCCGCCCGGCGCCGCCGCCGTAGAAATCGCCGCAATTGTTTTCATTTCTTACCTCTTATACAAAATATAATTTATTTGTTTTTTATTCTATAATGCACCAGCGCGTAGACGATGCCCCATACGACGAGCGCCGCCGCAAGAAAAGCGCCGCAGAAACTCCCATTTTCATTTACTTCTCCTATTATAACACTCTAAAAGCCGCTGCGCCACCTGTTTTTGCAAAAGAAAAGAACCCACAAGGGGTTCTTTCCGAAAAAAGTCTTTGGCTATGTTTTCCCGTCTTGTTCCGCGCGCGGCTTTCCATTATTTTTTCATGTTCTCCCATTCATCCCGGGTAATCCTGTACACCTTGGTGACGGTGTTGACCGGGTCTTCATACTCCTCGATCAGGTGCATCCCGTTTTTGATCGCGGTGCCGTACGAGCCCGCGTTCGTGTACTTCATGTAGGAGTACACCGCATCGAAATCCGTGTGCGTGAAGAAGAAATCCCGGCACGCGCGCGCCGCTTCCGTCGCATAGCCCTTGCGCTGGCAGTCCTTGTGGATGTGGTAGCCGATCTCGGGCTTCATTTCCCCGTGGATCTTCTGCATCGTGATGCCGCAGTCGCCGATCACCCGGCCGGTCTCTTTCAGCGTCACCGCCCAAAGCCCGTAGCCGTACTGCGCGTAATTTTCGAGGTTCCAGCGAATCCACCCCTGCGTTTTTTCGCGGTCGAACGGCTTTGGATAGTGCCGCATCGTTTCCGGATCGGAGAAAATCTCGTACAGGGCGTCAAAATCGTCGGTTGTCATTTCTCTGAGGATCAGTCTTTCCGTTTCCAATTGCATTTTTCTCTCTCCTTTTCCCACGTATTGGCTGCTTCTGCGCGCGGCGTCCCCATTTCAGAGGAAAAGAAAAGAACCCGCTGGGGGTTCTTTTCCGGATGTAAAAGCCTTAGACTTATTTCTTCTCAATCTTGCCGTAGGGCGTCGAAACGTCGTCGAGCACGCGCGGTGCGACGGGCTGTGCCGGGCGCTGCGGACGGCTGTTGGAGCGGCGCTGCTGCGATCTGCCGCCGCGGTCATTGCGGCCGTCACGATTGAAACCTCCCTTGCCGCCGCGGTTTCCGCCCCGGCGGTTGTCGCGCTTCTGGATACGCTCGCCGCCCTCGGGACCGATGACGACGTGGCGCGCGAGATCTTCGCCCTCGCTCCAGGACTTTGCGCCCTCCACGGTCTGCACCGCCGTGTGGATGATGCGGCGCTCATACGGATTCATCGGCTCCAGAGACGCGTTGCGGCCTGTCTTCACGGCGCGCGCCGCCATCTTCTTGCCGAGGTTTTCCAAAGTTTCCTTGCGCTTTTCGCGGTAGTTGCCCACGTCCAGCGTAATGCGGTAGTAGGACTCGTCCACGTGGTTGGCGACGAGCGACGCGAGATACTGGAGCGCGTCGAGCGTTTCGCCGCGGTGGCCGATAATAAAGCCGATGTCCTCACCGGTGAGCGCCAGCTCTGCGCCGGCCTCCTCCTCGCGGATCTCTACCTGAATGTCCTTTAGGCCCATGCCGCTGAGAATGGTGCGCAGGTACTCCGCCGCCACATCGGCAGGTGTCTCGCGGATAAAAGCGCGAACCTTTGCCGGATTGCCGCCAAAGAGGCCAAAACGCTTCTTTTCCGGCAGCTCGAGAATCTCAAATTCCGCCTCCGTCGTGTCTACGCCGAGCTGTGCGCAGGCGTTTGCGTGCGCTTCCTCAACCGTTGCGCCCGTTGCAATTGCTTCTTTTACCATTGCTTTTCTGCATCCTTTCTTGCTGTTCCGTTATATCTTGTTATCCCGTGTGGAGTGAAAGGAGGTGGGATAATCGGCTGATTTATTTGCGGCTTCCGAGATAATCGGAGGTCGTGCCTTTATTCTTCTGCGCGCCGCCGGATTTCTTTGTTGCGGTCTTTTTGGCCTGCTGCGCGTTGATGCGGTTCTGCTGCGCCTGATTTTTCGCCTCGATCTTGTCCGCAATCTGCTTCTGGAGGTTTGCGGGCAGAGGCTTTATCTTTTGATCTGCCTCAAGCAGCGTCACATAGCGGCTCGCTTCGGAGTGCGCGGAAACCTGCTCGGGTGAGAAATACTTATGCGTGACGATCGACTGCACAAAGCCGACGACCGCGGAAATGATCCAATAGAAGCCGACAGCGCCGGGCATGATGAATGCCCAGTACGCGGAAAGCAGCGGCATGCCGTACAGCATAACCTTCATGCAGCCGCCGCCCGACTGCTGCTGCTGCGGCTGGAGCTTCTGCATGATAAACGTCTGGCCCCAATAGGTGACAAGCGCCAGAACCGGAATGATCCACATCATCGAAGCAAACGAAGAGGCATTCGGCGTGGCGAGCAGGTCGAGCCCAAGGAACTTAAAGCCCTTGCCGAAGAACTCGATCTTCTCGATGTCCTCCGCGGAGAACATCGTCAGATGATCCTTCAGCACCGAGAAATTCTTCACGATTTCAAGCTCTACATACTGATTCGTGCTCGCGATACCCGGAATCTTCGAGACGAAGTCCGTCGCCTGCGCAATCGTTTCCTTTGCGATGTGCAGCGTATTCGAAAGCGGATAAATGACCGAATAGTAAATGCCCAGCATGATCGGGAACGGAAGCAGCGTCATCAGGCAGCCGCCGCCGGGGTTGACGCCCTCTTTTTCGTACAGCTTCTGCAGTTCCTCGTTGTATTTCATCTTGTCGTTTGCGTAGCGGGTCTGCAGCTCCTTCTGCTTGTTCGCCAGCCTGGACTGCGCGGCCATGCTCTTCTGCGATTTGATGGAGAAGGGGAACATCATCGCCTTGACAATAATGGTAAACAGGATAATCGCTACGCCGTAGTTTTTAAAGATCGTATACAGGAACCACAGCAGATAGCCGAGTATGCTGCCGAAGAAATTAAAGATAGTCATCATATTTGTGATCAAATCCTTCCCGGATCAAGTCTCGTTCTTTTTCTTTTTCTCGGGCACGGGATCATAGCCGCCCCTTGAAAACGGATTGCAGCGCAGAATGCGCCACAGCGCCAGCAGTCCGCCCTTGATACAGCCGAACCGCTCGATCGCCTCTATCCCGTACTGCGAACAGGTGGGGATATATTTGCAGCAGCCCCTTGTGCTGCTCGGTCTTATTTTTTGATAAAGCCGGATCAGCGCCACCAGCGCTTTTCGCGGCGAAAAACGGCTCATGCCTGTTTTTCGGGCGCGCTTTTTTCGCGTCCGCCCTTATTTTTGGTTGCAGAAACAAGCACGCCGAGTTCCTCCAGCGCGCTTGTCATTTCCGTACATACGGTTTGGCAGCTTACAAACGGTGTTTTCCCGCGCGACACCAGCACGATATCGAAGCCCGGCTTCATCTGCGGGTACAGCGCGCGTGCGCTTTCACGCAGAAGGCGGCGCGCACGGTTTCGCTTCACCGCGTTGCCGATTTTTTTGCTGGCCGTAATGCCGATGCGCGGCCCCGGCCCGCCCCGCCGCATACAGTACGCGACGAGCGACGGCCGCACCGCGCTCTTTCCGCGGGCGTAGACGCGCTTGAATTCATGGTTTTCGGTCAGCGGTACGATAATATCCATACGATTTTCCCTGTGCCTTTGTGCCGACTTGCATGCAAAACAAAGAAAGGTCACACGTCGGTGACCCTCAAAGCATACATCAATAAGTTAAACGTGCTCTGCCCTTTGCTCTGCGACGCGCCAGGACCTTACGTCCGTTGCGTGTAGACATTCTCTTTCTGAAGCCATGCTCCTTCTTTCTGTGGAGCTTCTTCGGCTGATAGGTTCTCAGCATATCAAAAACCCTCCTTTCGTGAGGTTACTTTGCAAAATCCGTAACACAACAGTCTGTTACAGTTAAGCATTATACCTTAAAACGGGAGAATCTGTCAACCTTTTTTCCGGTTTTTAAAGAAAAAAATCGGCGCAAAATGGCGGCGTCCCATATTCTGCGTTTTTCTTTTCCAAAACCACAGAATATAGATCTCACAGCGCGCCCGAATTTTCAACAATACCGCGAATTTTTGTGGACAACCGGCCGATTTTGTGCTACACTCTATATTAGTATTTTATCGCCAAAATGCAGGAGGCGCGCGGATTTCCCGGGAAAACCGCTGAGGGCAGAGCCGGCGTTTTGCGTACCGATACGAGACCACGGGAGAAAGGGAAACAGGAAATGGAATCATTCTTAGAAGCATGGGATCTGATCTGCAGCTATTGCCGGTCCCAGATTACGGAAGTGAGCTACGATACGTGGTTCAGCAAGCTCGTGCCGATCTCGCTCGATTTTGAGCAGGGCGTCGCGATCATTCAGGCCCCGAACGAATTTCACAAGTCCACGCTGGAGCGCGGCTTCCACAAATGCCTGAACGACGCCGTTCAGAGCGTATTCGGGCCGGGTATTACCTATAAGCTCGTCACGCCGCTCGCCAAAAAAGAGAAGGAGCGCGTGCCGGAGGACGACGAATACGAATACACCTTTGAAACCTTCATCGAGGGCAGCTCCAACAAGTTCGCCTGCGCGGCCTGCCGCTATGTCGCGAAGGAGCCGGCCAAAAACTATAACCCGCTGTTTATTTACGGAAACTCCGGCCTCGGCAAGACCCATCTGCTCAACGCCATCGGCCACGAGCTCAAAAAGAATTTTCCGGAGAAGAATATCATCTACGTCAAGGGCGACCAGTTCTCGAACGAGCTGATCGAAGCCATCCGCACCGGTACGACGCCCGGCTTTCGCGAAAAATACCGCAAGGCCGACGCGCTCCTCATCGACGATATTCAGTTCATCGCCGGCAAGGAATCGACGCAGGAGGAATTCTTCCATACCTTCAATACGCTTTACGAATCCAAAAAGCAGATCGTTCTGACGAGTGACCGGCCGCCGCGCGACATCGCAACGCTCGAGGACCGACTGAAAACCCGCTTTGAGTGGGGCCTCACCGCAGACGTGCAGCCGCCGGATTTCGAGACCCGCATGGCGATCATCAAGCGCAAGGCGGAGCTCGTCGGGCTCACCGTGCCAGACAGCGTCTGCGAATTCATCGCGGTCAAGCTCAAGAGCAACATCCGTCAGCTCGAGGGCACCGTCAAAAAGCTCAAGGCGATCCACCTCGTCGAGGGCGCGACACCGACGATCAACACCGCCCAGCGCGCGATCAGCGACATCGTCAACAACGATCAGCCCGCGCCCGTCACCGTCAGCAAGATCATCGAGGAGGTCGGCCGCACCTACGGCGTCTCGCCGGAGGACATCAAGTCCTCGAAGCGCAACGCAAACGTCTCCTTCGCCCGCCAGATCTCCATGTACATTGTCCGCGAAATCACGCAGATGCCGATGGTCGAGATCGGCAAGGAATTCGGCGGACGCGACCACTCCACCGTCGTCTACGCCATCCAGCAGATCGAGGAGAAATCTCTCAAGGATCCCGTCACCAAGGCGACTGTCAGCGACATCATCAAGAACATCCGCGACCGTTGACGACCAGTGGAAGCCTTCCACAGCGAAACCAGCTTTCCACAAGATCCTAAACAAATTTTCAACATTTCACACAGAGTTTTCAACAGGCTTGTGGAAGAAAAATTTCTTTCCACATTGTCCACATTTCATCCACAGCAGATTTTGAAAAACTTTTTACCCATTTCCGGCGGCAAAAAGCCACTTTTCGAAATTTCCAACAAATTCACATCCCCTACGGCTACTGCTAAATTTAGTAAAAGATAAAATAATAAAAAAAGCCGCAGGCCTCCCGAACCCCTCCGGCGCACTTCTTACTCCCAACCCAACGTGGAAAACGGAAGAACCTGCGCCAAAACTGCGGCTTTACGCCGACAAAAACCGGGAAACCAAAGCGACAGAAAGGAAAAAACATGAAATTCACCATAGAAAAACGATTGCTGAACGAAGCGGTCAGCAACCTGCAGCGCGCCGTTTCCAACAAAACCTCCATTCCCGCGCTCGAAGGCATTCTGATCCGCAGCGACGTGGAAAAAATCATTCTCTCCGCCTACGACCTCGAAATCGGCATGCAGACCGAGCTGCCCGCCGTCATTTCCGAGCCCGGCGCAATCATCCTCACCGCAAAGCTGTTCTCCGAAATCGTCCGCAAATCACCGGCCGAAGACGTCACGATCGAAACCGACGACCGCAAAACCGCGACGATCACGTCCGGCGTAAGCTGCTTCACGATCATCGGCATGGACGCCGCCGAATTTCCGGAATTTCCGAAAATCACCGACACCGACACGGTTCGCCTGCCGGCCAACCTGTTGAAAAGCATGATCCGCCAGACGCTTTTCGCCGTCGCGGATTCGAATGCGAAACCCATCCATCAGGGCAGCCTGTTCAAAATTGAGAATAGCACGCTCGATGTCGTCTCCGTCGACGGATACCGGCTCGCGCTGCGCCGCGAGGCCATCCAGTTTGACGGCGAACTCGATTTTGTCGTTCCCGGAAAGACACTCAGCGAGGTGCTGAAGCTCCTGCGCGACGACGACAGCGAAGTGGAAATCTGCCCGAGCCGCCGCCATATCCTGTTTAAAATCGATAATTACACCGTGCTTTCCGCGCTGCTCGAGGGCGAATTCCTCGATTACCGCGCGGCACTTCCGAAGGATAAAAAGACCGAAGTTGTCGTTTCCACACGGACACTCATCGACAGCGTGGAGCGCGTTTCACTTCTGATCACCGACCGCCTGAAAAGCCCGGTTCGCTGCGTGATCGGCGACGACACCATCAAGCTTCTGTGCACAACGACGATGGGTCGTGCGAGCGACCAGATCGAAGCGGCGATCAACGGCGGCGGGCTGGAGATCGGCTTCAACAACAAGTATCTGCTCGACGCGCTGCGCAGTGCCGAAAGCGACGAGGTTCGCATGCAGCTCAACGGGCCGATCAGCCCGATGTTGATTCTGCCGAAGGAGGGCGATTCTTTCTCGTTCCTCGTTCTGCCGGTGCGCCTGCGCAGCGAGGTATAAACAAAAAATAGGTTTCACAGGGATGTCCGTGCAGAGCAGACACCGGCGTGAAACATTTTCGTACAACTTGGAGAACCGTATGAATCAGATTATTACAATCACAACCGAATTTATCCGGCTCGACGCGCTTTTGAAGCTCGGCGGCGCGCTGGATACCGGCGGACAGGCAAAATTCGTCATCCAGAACGGCGAGGTGCTCGTCAACGGCGAAATCTGCACGATGCGCGGCAAAAAGATGCGCGACGGCGATTTTGCAGAATACAACGGCGTGCGCTACACCGTGCGGGTCACGGAGGGCTGAGCCGGTGAACGTCACGCGTCTTGGCTTCGCGCATTTCCGCAATCTGCGCGACGGCGAGATCCGCCCCTGTGATACGATCAACGTGATTTACGGCAGCAACGCGCAGGGGAAAACCAACCTTCTGGAAGCCGTCTGGCTTTTCACCGGCGGGCATTCGTTTCGCGGCGCAAAGGACGGTGAGCTGCCCGTGCTGGAAAACGGCAGAAATGCCGCTCTGGCGTCGCTTACAATGACGGTGTTCACGGAGGGGCGCGAGCAGGAGCTGCAGCTTCTTTTTAAGAACGGGCGGCGCGAAAGCGTGATCAACGGCGTGGAAAAGCGGACAGGCTCGGCACTTGTCGGCAAATTCTGCGCGGTGATCTTCTCGCCGGAGCATCTTTTGCTCGTCAAGGAAGGACCCGCCCGGCGGCGCGCGTTTATCGATGGCGCGCTGTGCCAGATGAAGCCCGCATTTGCCCGCGTGCTCACAAATTATAACAAAGCCCTTGCTCAGCGAAACGCGCTGTTAAAGGATATCCTGCGCCATCCGGAGCTGCGCGACACGCTCGACATCTGGGATCAGCGGCTGATCCTCTTCGGCACCGAGGTCATTCTGGAGCGCATCGCGTTCTGCCGCGCGCTCGCGCCGAAGGCTTCGGAGATCTACGGCGGCATCGCGAAGGAAAAAGAGCGCGTATCCTTTTCCTATGCGCCGTTCGGCGGTGCGAATACGCGGGAGGAAATCGCCGCAAAGTTCTTTTCCGCGCTGAAAAGCGCACAGAGCACGGATATCCGCACGGGCTTCACGAGTGCCGGACCGCACCGGGACGACCTTTCCATTGAGATCAACGGCCTGTCTGCGCGCACCTACGGCTCGCAGGGACAGCAGCGCAGCATTGTATTGGCTTTGAAGCTTGCGGAGGCCGACATTCTTTTCCAGAAAACCGGCGAGCGCCCTGTTATTCTGCTCGACGACGTGATGAGCGAGCTCGATATGAGCCGCCGCGATTATCTTTTGAACCATCTGGATGGGCGGCAGGTGTTCATCACGTGCTGCGATCCCGAAACCGTCCGCCTCATGGAGCGCGGGCGCGGCTTCTTCGTGGAGAACGGCCATGTGAAAAATACTGTACTTGAGACCGATTCTGTGGTACAATAACCGCAAAGCATAAAATACAGGAGGACGGCATGTATATTCATCTCGGACTCGGCGTCGTGGTGCGCGAGGAGGATGTCATCGGTATTTTCGATCTGGAAAATACGACGGTGTCGGCCGTAACGCGCGACTATTTGAAGCGCGCGCAGCAGGAAAACCTCGTCGAGGACGTCTGCTACGATCTGCCGCGCTCCATTGTCGTCTGCCGCGATTACATCAGCGGGGAGCGCGTCTATATCACACAGATCGCGCCCGCAACACTTTTGAAGCGTTCCCGCGCGGAAATCGGCGGTATCCCGTTCAGAAAACACGGCGGACACGCCGGGAGAAAGGAGTAAATCTATGCAGTATTTCGGTATTCCGACATGCCCGTATTGCAGAAAGCATGTCAATCTGATCCGCACCTGGAAGCTCAAGCGGGAGGGCGAATACAAATGCCCGCGCTGCGGCGGCATTTCCAATATCTATCTTTCGCCGCTCGTTTATGTTTTCTCTGTGCTGGCCATCTGTGCCGGCGTGTGCATCTACTTCTTCCATAAGTTTGTCCTCGACGATATCGGGCTGTTCACCTGCCTGTATATCTTCATCCCATTTGCGGCGTTTTTCCTTCTGAGCCTGTTTACGGTCTATCTGAAAAAGCCGGTCATCAAGCGCGTGCAGCGTCCGGCTCCCGATGTGCGCCGTAAGCCGCAGGGCCAGCCGCGCCGCACGAGAATGGACGACACCTTCTCGGAAATCAATACAGGCCGGTACGATACACGGCACTGAGCGTTTTGCAGGCATACCGTGGTGTGTGCCTGCTTTTTTTGCGCCCAAAACCGGTAAATACGCCCAGAATGCGCCAGAATCCGTTTGACCCCCACGCATGTGGATAGAGAGACGGGTGAAAAAACGCGCGTTTTGAGCGCATTTTTTTGCCACAAATTTAAGAGATGTCCTTGTAAGTCCGATCGCTTTGTGGTATACTATATATAAAGGTTACCCTGTGGACAGAAAGGAAAATGAGTGTACAGATGGATATCAACGAAATGACACATGTGGATGCGAATTACGGTTCGGATCAAATTCAGGTTCTGGAAGGGCTGGAGGCAGTCCGAAAGCGCCCGGGTATGTACATCGGCTCCACCGGTCCGCGCGGTTTGCATCATCTCGTTTATGAGATCGTCGACAACGCAATTGACGAGGCGCTGGCTGGCTACTGCGACCGCATTGATGTGAAAATTCTGCCGGGCGATATCATCCGCGTTCAGGATAACGGACGCGGCGTTCCGGTCGGCGTGCAGCACCAGACGGGTCTGCCCGCTTTAACTGTCGTCTATACGATTCTGCACGCCGGCGGCAAATTTGGCGGCGGCAGCTATAAGGTCTCCGGCGGCCTGCACGGCGTCGGTGCTTCGGTCGTCAACGCCCTTTCCACGTGGATGGAGGTTGAGGTGCGCCAAAACGGCCATCTGTACCGCCAGCGCTTTGCGCGCGGCAATGCCGAATATGAGCTGAAGGATCTCGGCCCGGTCGAAAATCCGGAGGTGACCGGCACCACTGTCACGTTCAAAGCGGATCCGGAAATTTTCAAGGAAACGACCGTTTATGATTTTTCGACGCTGGAAACGCGCCTTCGCGAGCAGGCGTTCCTGAACGCGGGCGTCAACATCGTGCTGACGGACGAGCGCGACCCGGAGAACCTCAGAAGCGAGCAGTTCCACTACGAGGGCGGCGTCTCGAGCTTCGTCGAATACTTAAACAAGAAAAAGGCTGTCGAGGTCATTCATCCCGATGTGATCTATTTCGCGGCGACTGCGGCGGACAACAATTCCACGTGCGAGATTGCGATGCAGTATACGGACAGCTTCAACGAGCTGATTCTCTCGTTTGCAAACAACATCCACACGGTCGATGGCGGCACGCACGAGGACGGCTTCAAGCGCGCTTTGACGCGCATCATGAACGATTACGCGAGAAAATACAATATTCTGAAGGAAGCCGATAAGAATCTTTCCGGCGAGGATGTCCGCGAGGGCCTCACCTGCGTTATCAGCGTCAAGGTCAAGGAGGCGCAGTTTGAAGGTCAGACGAAGGGCAAGCTCGGCAATACCGAGATCAGCGGCCTGGTCAGCTCCATGCTTTCCGATAAGCTGATGACGTTCCTCGAGGAAAACCCGGCGGTCGCCCGCGCAATTTTCGATAAGGCAATGGCGGCGTCCCGCGCGAGAGAAGCCGCCAGAAAGGCGCGCGATCTCGTGCGCCGCAAGTCCGCGCTCGAAAGCGCTACGCTCCCCGGCAAGCTCGCGGACTGCCAGTCCAGAAATCCGGAGGAAACCGAAATTTACATCGTCGAGGGCGATTCCGCGGGCGGCTCCGCAAAGGGCGGCCGCGACCGCAAGTTCCAGGCGATTCTCCCCTTGTGGGGCAAGATGCTGAACGTCGAAAAGGCGCGTCTCGACAAGGTTTACGGCAACGACAAGCTGATGCCGGTCATCACGGCGCTCGGTACGGGTATCGGCGAGGATTTTGACCTTACAAAGCTCCGTTACGGCCGCGTCATCATCATGGCGGATGCCGACGTCGACGGCTCGCACATCCGCACGCTGCTTTTGACGTTTTTCTACCGCTATATGCGCCCGCTCGTCGAGACCGGGCATGTCTATATCGCGCAGCCGCCGCTGTTCCGCATCACGAAGAACAAGCGCCATTACTACGCGTATTCCGATTCGGAGCGCGATCAGATCATGGAAAAGCTGCAGGGCGGCTACGACATTCAGCGCTACAAGGGCCTCGGCGAGATGGATTCCGAACAGCTTTGGGAAACAACCATGAACCCCGATACGCGCGTCATGCTGCAGGTTACGCCGAGCGACGCCGCGCAGGCGGACGAGGTCTTTACGATCCTCATGGGCGATAAGGTGGAACCGCGCCGTGATTTTATCGAGCGCAACGCGAAATACGTCAAAAATCTGGACGTTTAAGTTCGAAAGGACATAGTGGCAAATGGATAACAACGAATTCAAGGAAAATCTCATACAGGTTGACCTCAAGGAGATCATGGAGTCCTCTTTCCTCGATTACTCCATGTCTGTCATCGTGCAGCGCGCGCTGCCGGATGTGCGCGACGGCTTGAAGCCGGTGCACCGCCGCATCCTCTACACGATGTACGAGAACAGCCTATGGCCCGAAAAGGCATACAGAAAATGCGCGGATACCGTCGGTACCGTGCTCGGCCGCTACCACCCGCACGGCGACGCCTCGGTTTACGACGCGCTGGTGCGCCTTGCGCAGGATTTCTCCATGCGTTACATGCTTGTGGACGGTCACGGCAACTTCGGTTCCGTGGACGGCGACCCGCCTGCGGCTTACCGATACACAGAAGCCAGAATGAGCAAGCTCTCGGTCGAAATGCTGAGGGACATCGAAAAGGACACGGTTGATTTCCAGCCGAACTACGACGACCGCCTCAAGGAGCCGCTCGTTCTGCCCTCTCATTTCCCGAATATTCTCGTCAACGGCTCCACCGGCATCGCAGTCGGCATGGCGACGAACATCCCGCCGCACAATATGGGTGAGGTGCTCGACGGCGTATGCGCGATGGTGGATGACCCTGATATTTCGCTTGACGGCCTGATGCAGCACATCAAGGGCCCGGATTTCCCGACCGGCGGCATCATCATGGGCCGCAGCGGCATCCGCGCGGCATACGGCACCGGCCGCGGCAAGATCTATGTCCGCGCGCGTGCGGAGATCGTCGAAAAGCCGAACGGCCGGTACCAGATCGTCGTGTCCGAACTGCCGTATCAGGTCAATAAGGCGCGTCTCATCGAGAGCATTGCCGATCTCGTCAAGGAAAAGCGCATCGACGGTATTTCAAACATCGATGACCACTCTGACCGCAACGGCATGCACATCGTTATCGACATCAAGCGCGAGGCTTCGCCGCAGATCGTTCTGAACCACCTGTTTTCCATGACGCAGATGCAGATTACGTTCGGTGTGATCATGCTGGCCATTGTAAACGGCGAGCCGAAAACGCTCACACTGCGTGAGATTCTGCGGGAATACATCAAGTTCCAGAGCGAGGTTGTGCTGCGCCGCACGCAGTTTGACCTCAAAAAGGCGCAGGAACGCGCCCATATTCTCGAGGGCCTGATGATCGCGCTCGACTTCATTGACGAGGTTATCGCGATTCTGAGAAGCTCCAAGACCATTCCGGAAGGCAAGGAAGCGTTGATGAGCCGCTTTGGGCTCGATGACGTGCAGGCGCAGGCGATCGTGCAGATGCGTCTCGGCCAGCTCACAGGTCTCGAACGCACGAAGATCGAGGAGGAGCTCGAAGGGCTTCGCATCAAGATCGCCGATTATATCGATATCATCGCGAGCGAGCCGCGCCGGTTCGCCATCATTAAGGATGAAGCGATGGATATGAAGAAAAAATTCAGCGATGAGCGCCGCACGGAGATCGCATCGGTCAGCGGCGAAGTCGACATCGAGGACCTGATTCCGGAGGAGGAATGCGTCCTCACGCTGACGAATTTCGGCTATGTCAAGCGCCAGACGCTCGATACGTACCGCACACAGCGGCGCGGCGGGCGCGGCATTTCCGGCATGTCCCGCCGCGAGGAGGACATCGCAACGGAGCTGTTTATCGCGAATACGCACGATTACGTGCTGTTCTTCTCGGACCGCGGACGCGTGTACCGGCTCAAATGCTATGAGATTCCTGAAGGCTCCCGCACGAGCCGCGGCATGAATATTACGAATCTGCTGCCCTTGCAGCCGGAGGAGCGCATCACCTCGATGATCCGCGTGACAGAATTTGACGACGAGCGCTATCTCGTCATGGTCACAAAGAATGCGGTCATCAAGCGCGTCAGCCTCGCGGCGTTCGCGAATGTCCGCAAGAACGGCCTGATTGCGCTCGATCTCGCCGAGGACGACGTGCTGAGCTGGGTGCGCATAACGAGCGGGCACGATGATCTGCTTGTCGCGACGAAGCACGGCAAGGCGATCCGGTTCCACGAGGACGACGTCCGCGAGATGGGGCGTCAGGCGCGCGGCGTCCGCGCGATCCGCCTGCTCGGCGACGATGTAGTGGTCGGCATGAGCATCCTGCGCGAAAACGGACTGGTGCTCACCGTCTCCGAAACAGGCTACGGCCGGCTCTCGAACATCGACGATTACCGGCTCCAGAGACGCGGCGGCAAGGGCATCCTGAACTACCACGTCGAGAAATACGGCGATGTGGCGGCCATCAAGGTGGTCGATCTCGACGACGATATCATCCTGATTTCCGACGACGGCATCATCATCCGCATTGAGGCGCAGTCTGTGCGCGTCTGCGCAAGGCCGAGTAAGGGCGTCCGCGTCATGAAGCTCGCCGAGGGCAGCCATGTCATCACGATGGCGCGCGTGCCGCATGACGACAGCGAGGAAATCTCCGCTGTGGAGGATGACGGCACCGCCGATGAGGGCGAGGACGACCTCACGCCCGATATCGACGACCGCGACGACGAGGAAAACTGATCCGATTTTCATTAGATTTTAAGGCACTCTCCGCAAAAGAGTGCCTTATTTTTTGCCTCGAGCGCGTACAGAAAAACTTTCTCTTGCGGGGGCGACCGGGCTGTATTATACTGGAAAAAAGGAGTGGGTTTTATGAATATACTGGAAAAACACGGATTTCGCGGATGTATTTCCGTCCGACGGAATCGTCAGCTGCAGCTTTGCCTTGCAAACGGCTATGCGGATTATAGCCACCGCGTGAAGAATACGGCCGAAACGCGGTTTGCCACGGCATCGGCGGGCAAGGCGTTCGTCGCGGTGGGCATTTTGCAGCTCATCGAGCGCGGAAAGCTCTCGTTTTCGGATACCATCGCGCGCGTTCCGGTGGATTGGAAACAAATTGATACAGGTATTACGGTGCGCGAGCTGCTGACGCACACCTCGGGGATTCCGGACTATTTCGATGAATCCGTCATGACGGAGTACGACGAGCTGTGGCGTGATTTTCCGAACTATAAGATTCGCAAAAGTGCGGATCTGCTGCCGCTTTTCATCGATAAGCCCATGATGTATCCGCGCGGCACGCGCTTTCAGTACAACAACACGGGTTTTGTCGTTCTGGGCCTGATGATTGAAGCGGTGACGGGCAAGCCGTTTGACGTTTACCTCCGGGAGAATGTCTTTGAGCCTGCGGGCATGGCGCATACCGGCTATTATGAGCTTGACCGCCTGCCGGAAAACTGCGCGAATCACTATATTTTTGATGCGGCGCGCGGGGATTATTACACCAATATTTTCAGCGTGGACGCAAAAGGCACGGGCGCAGGCGGCGCCTTTACCACCGTGCCGGATGTGGAACGCTTCTGGGATGCGCTGCTCGGCTATCGCCTGCTGTCCGGGCAAATGACGGAAGAAATGCTCTCCGTGCAGGTGGAAAATGAAGGTGAGGACAGCTACGGGCTCGGCATCTGGATGCAAAAAAAGCCGGACGGCTACGTTCCGTATTTTACCGGCAGCGATCCCGGCGTGAGCTTTATTTCACTTTATAACCGAAAAACGCACGAAAACCGCACGCTGGTGAGTAACTACGGCGACAACGTATGGGCGCTGGCGGAACAGCTGGAGGAAATTCCATGAAAAGAAAAATCAGTGTTTTGCTTCTGGTTCTGCTGCTTTTGAGTTGCTTTTCGGGCTGTACGCCGAAAGCGCAGGAGGCTGATGACCATCAAAATCCGCCGATCACGGGTATTCTGTCCGTTCAGGATGGACAGCTTGTGACGCCGGACGGAGAAGCGGTCACGCTGTATGGCGTGAATCTCGGCGGCTGGATGCTGATGGAAACCTGGATGGGCGTCGTCTCCAATTACGCTGAGGACTGGGGATATTACGATACGCTCGAGGTGCTCGAATCGCGCTTTGGCGCAGAAAAAACCGCTGCGCTTGTGAAACTCTACGAGGATCATTTCATCACGGCGGAGGACATCGCGCAGATCGAGCAGCTCGGCTTCAACTGTGTGCGCGTGCCGTTCTGGTATCGCAATTTCATGACGGAGGACGGCGCGTGGCTTGCGGAGGATCCCGCGGAGAATCCCGGCTTTCAGCGGCTGGACTGGCTCCTCGAGCAATGCGGGCAGCACGGTATTTACGTGATTCTCGATCTGCACGGCGCGCCGGGCGGGCAGAGCATGAACCACTGTACGGGAAAAGCGGGGCGAAACCTGCTTTATACCGGAGAGGACAATCTCGAAACGGCGGAACGCCTTTGGAAAGCGATTGCCGCGCGGTATCAGGACAATCCGGTGGTCGCGGCGTACGACCTTCTGAACGAGCCGCAGAATAACGGCGGCTATACAGGCGATACTGCCTGGCCTGCCGAAAGCGCGGAAGCCGTATCGCATACAAATGCCGCCTATGACCGCCTGTACCGCGCCGTGCGCGATGAGGACGGGGAACATGTTGTCTCGCTGGAAGGAATATGGTCGACGACGGTTTTGCCGGATCCGGACGAGATGGGCTATGAAAATATGCTCTACCAGCTTCATTTGTACGATACCGACCGCGGTATGGTCAATTACCGTGTTCAGGAGCTTGTGACCGCGCGCAAGGATTGGGGCGTGGCGGTGCTTGTGGGCGAGTTCAACAATCAGAAGCTGGAGCGCTACGCCTGTGAACAATACAGGAAAAACCAGATCGGCTACATCAAGTGGACCTACAAAACGGTGAATACCGGCGACAACTGGGGACTCTACAACGGCAGTGTGCAGCGTGTCGATATCAAAACCGCATCGTATGAGGAAATTGCCGATTGCTTTGAAAACCGCCTGCATACAGAGAATTTCATCCTCAATGAACAGGAATTGGCGGACATTTCGCCGTAAAAAACAAGTCAGAGAAATAGCAGTCGTTTTCCTTGGGATTGACCAGATACATTTCGATTTCGTCAGAGCCGCCCTGCATGTAAATATCCGAATAATACGGAATCTGAATATCAGCAGCTTCATTTGCGCTTTTCATTTCCTGTTCCCAGGATACGGTGTTCTTTTCCAGCTTCATACCGCCGGCGCTCTGCTCTGTGCGATTCAGCAAAACAGCACAGACGGCGATGACAGTCAGGAGCAGCAGAGTGATCAGACCGCAGATCACGGCGCTTCTTTTCTTCATTTCGACGCTTCTTTCATCAAAAAATCCACCTATATGGTATCGAATCATACCATTTTACGCTATCTGAAATCCGTTAAGGCTTTCGCAAATTTCTGTAAAATAAAAAAAGAGACCGGAAAGGTCTCTTTTCAAAATATCTTTCAACGCTGTTGCGGTTATTTTATGTTGCCGGTTCGAGCAGTGCGCCATGGCCGCAGCAGTAGGTGTAGGCTTTGGGGCTGAATTTATTCTGCAGGTAGACACGCTCTTCGGTGGCGAGAGCGGAATCTAGGTTGACGCTCGTCATCAGGTACGGCGCGAGCGCATTGAACGCCGCCTGCTCCTTCGAGAAGCCGCGAATGTTCACGACAATGTCGCCGCTGTACACGAGCCGGTTTTTTTCATCCACCAAAACGACCTCGCCCTTGGCGTGGCCGCCGTTGCCCTCAAAGACGTCGAGCGTGAGGCCCTGAAAGTACAGTGTACCGAGCGGCGAAACAGGCGCATCTTCCTTTTCACGCGTCCGCTCGATGAGGCGGAGCGTGTCCATATCGGGCGGCGTGTATTTTGTGAGCAGCTTGCTGATGCGGCAGTACGGCGCGTGCAGCTTGTTCTGCTCGCGGAAATCGGGCAGGCTGTTGTTTTCAAACGCGAAATTCAGCCGCCCATCCTCGCTGACGTATACGCGTTCAAAAAGCGAGAGCAGGCCGCAGTGGTCGATATCCGGATGCGTCAGCACGATGGATTTTTCCATCGCGTCGAAATCCGGGAACAGGCCGTGCAGAATCTCCAGCATTTCCGCTTTGAAGCAGGCAAAGCCGCAGTCGATGAACAGCAGATGCGCGTTTTTTTCGAGAATGTATGTGTTGCTGCCGCAGGGCGGTTCGATCATGTGGAGCGTGAAGCCGTTCGCAAGGCTTCTGCGGTGCACCTTGGCGCAGAACGCGCTGCCCTCGAAGCTGTGCAGCATTTCAGCGAATCTGCCGATGTAGGAGAACGTCTTGTACGGCGCTTCGTTGCGCTCGTCGAGATGCTGCATGATGCGGTTGGAATCCGCAATCAGCAGATCCGTCGCGTCGCGCCCGAGACGCAGCGTGGACGAAACCTGATTGGCAAAAGACAGGTAAAAAACAGTGTTGTCGAGGATTTTCTGGCTCTTGTCGTAATTCAGAATTTTGAGCGCGCAGAGATTTGCGGCGCTGTCGAGAAATTCCTTCGTCTTGCCGGGATCCTGAATATAGAGCCCGATCTTGATATTCAAAAAGTCCGTATCGTTTTCCTGCGCGCTGATGTAGGTGATATTGAAATGAAAGCTGTCGATCAGCTCAAGCACCGGCAGCATGGCGCTCGTCACATTCGGCAGACGGAATTCAACCAGAATGGTCTGCCCCGGCGCACGGTCGTTCATCATGCAGCCGATCTCGTTCAGACGCTCGGAGATTGTATCGAGCTGTTCGGCATCGGCGGAAACCTCGATGAACAGCATGTGCACATCGACGGCCTTGTTGTAGCTGACGCGCGTGATGTTGCCGCCCACTTCGGCGATGATGCGGCTTGCGCGCAGAAACGCGCCCGCCTTATCCGGCATTTGGGTGATATAGGTTCGTTTCAAGACGGAGATCACTTGCCTTTCTGCGGGGCAAAATGCGCCCCTCCCTATTGATACCACATTCCGGCGCAATTATCAACCTGTATTTCATAAAAAATGTCCGGTACAGTTTGCCGGACATGCGGATTTATTGTTTTTCGGAGACCTCGATCCGTTTTGCGATGAACGGCGGGACATCCTCCGGGCGGAGGTTCAGCACATAGGCGAATTCCTCGTGCAGAAGCTTCTGCGCGCGGTCGAGGAGTTGTTCGTCCACGGTGTGAAATTTCCTTCCGGCGGCCTTCTGCTGCTCGCGGTGCAGGTACAGTGTGCGGATCAGCCCGGCGAGCGCTTTCCGGTCGCCGCCGCGGAGGATTTCGCCGTATGCTTCCTTGCGTTCGGTCTCGTCGGCTATCCACGGCACGGCCCCGTCCTGCAGCTCGTCGATCAGCGTATAGATCTCCGCTGCGGAGAGAATTCTGCGCATTTTGCCCACCAGCCCGGTGTTTTCACAGGGCACGTAAATCGTCGAACGGCTGTCAAAAACCGGCTTCAGGACATAATAGCGCAGCTTCTGTCCGCCGATGCGCCTTTCACAGATTTCCGTCACGGTACAAACACTCTGACTGCCGTATAAGATCGTATCGTTTACCTGAAACATACCCCCGGCTCCCTTCCATAAAAAAGGTGTGATTTTCCCGCAACTGGACTTACGTTTTGCGAGAAAACCACACGTTGTTCTATGTTTATTATAGCATAAACCGGAGAAGTTTTCAAACGAAAAATGGCGTTACAGCTTTCCGTTTTTGACGAGCGCAGCGGTTTTCAGAATGCCAACCTGCGTTTTGGAATCGGGAATTTCGTTGTTCAGCACCATTTCCACGGCTTTCTGCAGCGGGATACGCTCCACCTCGAGAAATTCGTCGTCGTCGAGGTGCATCTCGCCCTTTGCGGAGACGCGGCACGCCCAGATGCGGATGATCTCGCCGCAATAGCCCGGGGAGGGATACAGATTGCCGAGTGAAACGTAGTTTTCACCCGTCGTGCCGGTTTCCTCCATCTGCTCGCGCTTCATGGCCTCAAACGGATCCTCACCCTTTTCGAGCTTGCCTGCGGGCAGCTCGAGCAGGATCTCCTTATACGGATAACGGAACTGGCGCACGAGCAGCACTTCGTCGTTTTCGGTCAGCGCTGCAACACAGACGCCGCCGTTGTGGCAGATGACCTCGCGTTTGGCGGTCTTGCCGTTTTCAAGCTCCACATCGTCGAGAATGACTTTGATAATCCGGCCCTCAAATTTTGTCTCGCTCGCGAGCGTTTTTTCATAAAGCTTCATAGTTGTGACCATTTACCTTTCTGCGCGGTGCGCGCTTTCTCTTCCTGTCTCTATTATAGGAAAAGTTTTTCGGTTTCGCAAGGAGATAAGCGGTTTCCCTTGCATATTTTTCTTTCTTGTGGTACGCTATGCATGATCGGTTTACGTAATTAGCCGACCATGCGAAAATTTTCCCGGAAAGGATTTTGAATATGAAAAGGATCAGAAAACTCGTTTGCATCGTGTGCGCCGCAGCGCTGGCGCTTTCCTTTGCCGCATGCCGGCAGACCGCACCGGAAGATTCCATATCCGAAGATACCGCGCAGAGCGCGGAGATCACGCCCGCGCCGGAGGTAACCCCCGCGCCCGAAGAGGACGTTCTCCCCACGCCTGCCCCTGAGGGAGAAGAAGCGGAGGAAACGCATCAAAACGTTCTTCCCGCGCCGGAAAACGGCAGCGAGGCGTTCCGCAAGGCGTTTGAAGTCAATCCTGTCGACGCCCAGTATGCGTCGGATTTAGAGAACGCTGGCTCCGTCGCAAATATCATCGCGGCGTGCAATGCGGCCTCCGAGAGCTGGCGGGAGCAGATCGATTCCGTCTATGCACAGATTCTGGAGCGCGGCGATGACAAAACGGTTGAGCAGGTCACGGAGGATCAGTCACATTGGATCAACGAGCAGAGCAATGAACTGCAGGCGATCCGCGATTCCGTCAGCGAGGACGACCCGCTTGCTGCCATCACCGTGGCGGAAAGTATCATGCTGTATTACCGAACCCGCGCCATCGACCTCTGCGCCGCGCTCTATGAGATCGACGGCAAGCTGGTGTTCGGATAAAATAAAGAAGTGTGACAATATGCTGACCGTAAAAAGAATCAAGGTGGATTCGGCGGAGCTCGGGCAAATTGAAGCGCTGTACCGGGCGTCGTTTCCGGAAAACGAGCGCAGACCGCTCGAGCCGCTGCTGGAGGACACGACCGGTCACGGCGAGGTGCTCGCGTTTTATGACGGATCGCTTTTCTGCGGCTTTGCGTGTCTGCTGACCTGCGGCGACATTGCGCACATCATTTATTTTGCCGTGGAGGAGTCGCTGCGCGGCAAAGGATATGGCTCTGCGGCGCTGAAAGCCATGCACGCGGAAAAGCGCGGGCAGCGCATCATCGTCGATATTGAGCGGGAAAATCCCCGCGCGGCAAACGAAGCGCAGCGCGAAAAGCGCCGTCGGTTTTACCTGAAAAACGGCTACCGCGCGACGGAGGTGCGCTATAGCTGGCGGCAGGAGGAATACGAGATTCTCTCCTTCGGCGGCGCGGTCACCCGACCGGATTTTGAGCATTTCTGGGATGAACTATACAATCGATATAATTTCGCCGGGTATTAAAAAAGCGGGCGTCTCCTTTCGGGGACGCCCGCAATGCTGTTTTTAGCTTACTTGTTGAACGGATTCTCCGTCGGGTACGGCAGAGACTTCGGCTGGTTGTAGCCGATATCCGTGACGCCGAGATACTTGAAGACTTCGAACAGCGCCTTGCCGAAGTGACCGAACGCGACCGCGCCGTGGTGCGGATAGTTCTTCTCGATCAGCACGTGGCGGTAGAAACGGCCCATCTCCGGGATCGCGAAAACGCCGATTGCGCCGAAGGAATTCGTCGGGACGTTCAAAACCTCGCCCTCCGCGACGTATGCGCGAAGCTGCGTGTCCGCCGTGCTCTGGAGACGGAAGAACGTGATGTCGCCCGGCATGATGTCGCCCTCGAGCGTGCCCTGTGTGACTTCCTCGGGCAGGTTGCGCGCCATGATCTTCTGGTACTTCATCGAGCAGAACGCGAGCTTCTTCGAGCAGGTGTTGCCGCAATGGAAGCCCATAAAGGTATCCTTGTGCGTGTAGGTGGTCTTGTCCTTGATTTCTGCGTTGTACATATCCGCCGGAACGGAATTGTTGATGTCGAGCAGCGTGACGGCATCGAGGCTGACGCAGGTGCCGATGAACTCGGAGAGTGCGCCGTAGATATCGACCTCGCAGGAAACCGGAATGCCCATGCCGGTCAGGCGGCTGTTGACATAGCACGGAACGAAGCCAAACTGCGTCTGGAATGCCGGCCAGCACTTGCCCGCGATTGCGACGTACTCGCGGTAGCCGCGGTGCTCCTCAACCCAGTCGAGCAGTGTGATCTCATACTGCGCGAGCTTCGGGAGAATTTCGGGCTTCATGTTGCCCTTGCCGAGCTCGGCTTCCATATCGGCGACGACCTTCGGAATACGCGGGTCGTTTGCATGCTTGTTGAACGCTTCGAACAGGTCGAGCTCGGAGTTTTCCTCGATCTCGACGCCGAGATCGTACAGCGGCTTGATCGGCGCGTTGCACGCGAGGAAGTTCAACGGACGCGGGCCAAAGCTGATGATCTTCAGGCTCTTGAGACCGACAATCGTTCTCGCAATCGGAACGAACTCGTGGATCATGTCCGCGCACTCTTCCGCTGTGCCGACCGGATACTCCGGGATGTACGCCTTCACGTTGCGGAGCTTGAGGTTGTAGCTCGCGTTGAGCATGCCGCAATATGCGTCGCCTCTGCCGTCGAGCAGATCGTCTGCGGATTCCTCCGCCGCTGCGACGAACATGACCGGGCCGTCAAAGTGCTTGGCGAGCAGCGTCTCGGAGATTTCCGGGCCGAAGTTGCCGAGGTAAACGACGAGCGCGTTGCAGCCCGCGTTCTTGATGTCCTCGAGCGCCTGCACCATGTGGATCTCGCTCTCGACGATGCAGATCGGACACTCGTAGATTTCCGTATTGCCGTACTTCTTTGTATAGGCCTCCATCAGCGCCTTTCTGCGGTTGACCGAAAGGGACTCCGGGAAGCAGTCGCGGCTGACTGCGACAACGCCGATTTTGACCTGCGGGATGTTGTTCATTTCAAATTCCTCCTGCATAATAATATAAATTTCTTTGCGAAAAATTGTATGTACAACTCAGTACAGATTTATTGTACCGCATTTCCAGCAAAAAATCAATACTGTTCGTCGGTGATTTCGGGGCGGATAAATTCAAAGATGCACAGCGCGCCGGCGGATTTGCAGATCCGGTATTCCTCCGCACTGCGGATCGTCCAGCTCACCTCCTGCATTTTCAGCAGATCGCAGGCGACGCGATGGCTCGGATTCTGCCGGAAGTGCAGATCGTATGCCTCGAAATGCGGACGTGTCCAGACGTTCGTCCAGAGATTGCGCGCAAAAAAGGCTTTGATCGCGCTGTTGAATTCCGGCTCCTTACCGGTAAAATGCCCCATGAGCTGACCGCGCAGCACATGCGGATGGTATTTTCTGAACCACGCAACGATGCGCGGGTCGAACGACTCGATGCAGTAATCGCCCCTGTAATCCTTGAGGATTTCCCAGACGAGCGGGCAGAGCATGTCGGCGTCGTCATAGCCCTTCAGCTCAATGATGAGCGGCGTCTTGCCGCCGACGACTTTAAGCGCTTCGGAGAACAGCGGGATGCGCTCCTCGGTGTCGAGCAGGCGGTATTGCCGCAGTTCCTTGTAGGTGAGATCTCCGATGGAAATATCCGCGCCGCACATGCGCTTCAAACTGCGGTCATGGTGCACGACGACCTTTTTATCCTTTGTGAGCTGCAGATCCCACTCGATGCCGTAGCCCGCTTTGACCGCCGCGCGGAAACCGGCCAGCGAATTTTCCGGCACGGAACGATCCTGCTCATGCAGGCCGCGGTGCGCGTAGTCATACGCCTGAAGCGCGGAGAAATCGCCGCGCGGTGCGGCAGGCGCGATGCAGAACAGCCATGCGAGCGTCAGCAGCACAGCCAGAGCGAATATTACGATTAGTATAATCAGCAGACAATCCATCTGAATCCCATTCCTTTCCGTAAATCAGTTCTTGCGGTATTTCGAGGGCGTGATGCCGAAGTTCTCGCGGAAAACCTCAATGAAGTAGCTCACGCTGTTGAAGCCGCAGTCCATCGCAATGTCCAGCACGCGCTTGTTTGTGTTCGCAAGCTGATCTGCAGCGTGGACAAGCCGCACGCTGTTGATGTATTGTACCGGCGTCTTGAGCGTGTACTGCTTGAAGACGCGGCAGAAGTGGCCTTCACTCATGCCGGCGATGTCCGCAAGCTGGGCGATGGTCAGCGCTGTGCGGTAATTCTCCTGAATGTGCTGGATGGCGATTTTGATGCTGGCCGCCGCCGCGCCGTACCGCGCCCCGCCACCGCCGGATTCTCCGTTTTCCACCAGTGCGCCGAAAGCCGCCAGCATGCCGCCGCGCGCCGAAAACTCAAAATACGGCGGGCGGTTTTCCAGCAGCTCATAGACGGCGTCAAACGCGGCGGAAACGCGCCGGTGCAGCTCGGTGCCCTGCCGGATCAGGTTCGGCAGATGCAGCTCGCCGTTCATGACCGGCGAGACATATTTCACACGGATGATGTCGTTTGTGACCCCGCAGAGAAAATCCGGGCTGAACACGATTGCCTGAAACGACAGATCGCGCGCGTTGTCTGCCGGGACGGCGGCGTGCAGCTCACTGCTGTTGAAGAACGCGATATCGCCCGCGTGCGCTTCAAAGAGCGAGGCGCCGCACTGGATGGTCACCACGCCCTGCATCACACGGAACAGCTCCATTTCATCGTGCCAATGACAGTCGAGCGCAGAAAAATCGTTCCCGGTCGGAATATAATACGTCGTGATCGGCAGCAGCTCATTTCCGTGCCGTCGGGATTCCTTCATGCGCATAAATTCGTTAGTCTGGATGGAAAACACCGCCTTTCTCTTTGCTGTGTGTCAAAATCCTTATAAAATTTGGTAAATTAACGGTAGACTTTGTTTGCTTTTGCGTCTATACTAATGATAGAGCACTTGAAAAAAAAGCGCAAGTGTAATCTGTGGAATTTTGAAATTTTTTTGAAAGGCAGTGAGCTTATGAAATTCACAAAGGGCTACTGGATGAACAAGCCCGGCGTCACAAATGCCGATGCGGTTCAGGTCAGAGAAGTCAAGGCAGAAAAAGACCGCGTGTATCTCTACACGGTGCCGTATGCCATGGACATGCGCGCAATGGGCGGTCCGCTGCTTGAGCTGTTTATTTCGTCCCCGCAGCCGGATATTATCCGCATTGAAGCGTATCATTTTATGGGCAGCAACCAGAAGATGCCCGCGTTTGAGCTGAATGACGCGCATTGCGAGCTGGAGGTTGAGGATACCGAGAAGGCAATCTCGATCAAGAGCGGCGATACAAAGCTCGTCGTCACAAAGAATCCGTGCGATTTTACCTATTACTATAAAGACAAGAAGCTGACAAGCATCGGCAACCGTTTCGGCCATGCGATGATCAGCACCATCCAGACGCATGATGAGAACTATATGCGCAATCAGATGGATCTCGATCTCGCCGATATGCACAGCGAGAACCTCAAGGCTTCGAGCTTCATGCGCGCGCAGATGGATCTCGACATCGGCGAAAAGGTTTATGGCCTCGGCGAGCGCTTCACGCCGTTTATCAAGAACGGTCAGCGCGTCGATATCTGGAACGAGGACGGCGGCACCTGCACCGAAATCTCCTATAAGAATATTCCGTTCTACATCACAAACCGCAACTACGGCGTGCTCGTCAACGATCCGGGCCCGGTCTCCTATGAGATCTGCTCGGAGCATGTCACGCGTGTGCAGTTCTCTGTGCCGGGTGAGAAGCTCGACTTTATGGTCGTCGGCGGCGAGAACATGAAGCACGTGCTCGAAAACTACACGGCGCTCACCGGCAGACCGGCGCTTCCGCCGGCATGGACCTTCGGCCTGTGGCTCACCTCCTCCTTCACGACGAAGTATGACGAAGAGACCGTCATGGAGTTCGTCAACGGCATGGAAGAGCGCCACATCCCGCTGCATGTCTTCCACTTTGACTGCTACTGGATGAAGGAAAACGAGTGGTGCAACTTCGACTGGGATCGGGCGATGTTCCCGGATATCGACCACCAGCTCAAGGTCATGAAGGAAGAAAAGAACCTGAAGATCTGCGTCTGGATCAACTCCTACATCGGCCAGAAGTCCCCGCTTTTCAAGGAAGCGAAGGAGCTCGGCTACCTGCTCAAGAAGCCGAACGGCGACGTCTGGCAGTGGGATCTCTGGCAGGCGGGCATGGGCCTTGTGGACTTCACAAACCCGGGCGCCTGGAAGTGGTATCAGGACAAGCTCAGAAAGCTGCTCGATCAGGGTGTAGACTGCTTCAAGACCGACTTCGGCGAGAGAATCCCGACTGACGTTGTCTACTACGACGGCAGCGATCCGGTTCGCATGCACAACTACTACACCTACCTCTACAACAAGTGCGTGTTTGAGGTGCTTGAGGAGTACAAGGGCAAGAACGAGGCGTGCCTCTTTGCGAGAAGCGCCACGGTCGGCGGCCAGAAGTTCCCGGTTCACTGGGGCGGCGACTGCTCCTCCAACTATCCGTCCATGTCCGAGTCCCTGCGCGGCGGCCTGTCGCTGTGCCTCTCCGGCTTCGGCTTCTGGAGCCACGATATGAGCGGCTTCGAGGGCACGGCTCCGGCGGATGTCTACAAGCGCTGGGCGGCGTTCGGTCTGCTCTCCACCCATTCGAGACTGCACGGCTCCGATTCCTACCGCGTGCCGTGGCTGTTCAGCAAGGAAGGCGAGGAGAACGGCGAAGAGTCCGTCGCGGTCGTCAAGAAGTTCTCCGAGCTCAAGTGTACGCTGATGCCGTACATGTTCTCCGCTGCGGTCAATACGCATAAGACGGGCGTTCCGACGATGCGCGCCATGGTGCTCGAATTCCCGGGCGACATTTCCTGCGAGGATCTCGACCGCCAGTACATGCTCGGCGACAGCCTGCTCGTCGCGCCGGTATTCCGTGAGAACGGCGACGTCGAGTACTACCTGCCGGAAGGCAAGTGGACGCACCTGCTCTCGAACGAGACGAAGGTCGGCGGCCGCTGGATGCGCGAGAATTACGACTTCTTCTCTCTCCCGCTCCTCGCGCGTGAAAACTCCATCGTCGCGATCGGCGCGAACGATCAGAAGCCGGATTACGACTACGGCAAGGACCTCACCCTCCATGTCTTTGAGCTTTCCGACAAGGCCTGCACAAAGATCACGGACAGCAAGGGCAACGATATGCTCGCTGTCTGCGCGAAGAACGAGGGCGGCCATGTCACGATCCACTTCGAGGGCAAGGCTGAGAACCTCAAGGTTCTCCTGCGCAATGTGCAGTCCGTTTCCGATCTGAACGGCGCTGCGGCTTCCGAGCACGAGTTCGGCACGCTGCTCACTGTCAACGCGGACCTCGGCGACGTCACCTTTACGCTGTAATTTCACAAAATACAATTGGCGGGCAGTCTCCCAAAGAGGCTGCCCGCTTTTTCTGCGCAAAAAAGAGGACAGCGCGCGGCTGCCCTCTCATTTTTGATGTTTTACGCCTTTTTGCTGTTGAGGTACTCCTGAATCGAAGCGAAGACCTCGTCGACGTCGAGGCCATGAACGGCGCAGGCATCCTCGAGGGATTCGTGAATGGAGGACGGGCAGCCGACGCAGTGCATGCCGGACTGCATCAGGACGTACGCGATGCCGCGGTCATAATCGAGCATTTCGCCCATGGTGGTCTTTTTTGTGATTTCCATACTGCATTTCCTTTCTGATTCGGAATGATTTTACTTTCAGTTTTTCGCGTTTTTACCGGAATATGTGAAACGTGTATTTTACACCTTTTTAGTATACAATACCAAACGCGAAATTACAAGAGGCCGGAAGAATTTACCGCGCGTTTCTGCGGATTGCGCCGGGGGCGCCTCCCCTCGACCCCGCCGCCTTTTGAAAAAGGCGGGCGAAAACTTTTAGGTTTATGTTCTGGGGGTCGGGAGTTGCCGAAAAACGCGTTTGCTCAGTTCGTTTCCTACACCGGCGAAGTGAGTGCAAACGAACAATTCCGCGACTTCGCAGCGGCACGTTGCCGCCGGGAGAGCCCAAAGAACGCGAGCACAGCAGTCGTTCGTCGATTATACGAGCGCGTGTAAACGCGCGATCACGCGGACGTTCGGTGCAGCGCGTCGCTGTTAGTTGCCGGTTGCGGTTTTGAATTCGGTCCAGACCTTTGCCTGCGCTTCCTCAGCTTCAGCGGAGATGTTCTCAATCATCTCGGTGTTGCCGCTGAAGTCCTCCGGCAGCGTCAGGAAGGGCTTGAACTCCTCAGCAATGTATTCCTCCGCCGCGAGATTTGTGCAGTAGTAGCCGAGGTACTCAAAGCACTGCGCGGAAACCTCCGGGTCGAGGATGTACTCCATAAACTTATAGGCCGCGTCGCTGTGCGGGGCCGCGCTCGGAATGAACATACCCATGACACCGAAGCCGATGCCCTCGCTCGGATAGACGATTTTCAGTTCCGGGTTTGCGAGCATCGCCATCGTCACCTGCGAGGTGTACATGACCGCCGTGTTGATTTCGCCGGAAAGCAGGTCGTCCTGGATGTTGTCGTCCTTGATGAGGCGGATGTTCGGCGCAAGCTCAAGCATCTTCTCGCCCGCCGCTTCGATCGTCGCGACGTCATCCGTATTGTAGCTCTCGCCCATCACCTTGAGTGCCATGCCGTTTATCACGCGGAAATTGCTTGTGATGCCGATGCTGTCCTTCAGCGACGCATCCCAAAGGTCGGCATAGCCTTTGATCTCGATGTCCACAAGGCTCGGGTCGTAGACAATCGTCTGCACGCCGGCGCCGTACGGTACCGTGTACTTGTCGTCCGGATCATAATACTGACCCTGATAGACCGGGTTTACGTTTTCAACGGACGGAATCTGCGCCTTATCGAGCTCGGTCACAAGACCTTCGGCCACAGCCGTCTCGATGATATAGTCATCCGCGATGACGATGTCGTATTCGCCGCCGTTTGTGGACTCGAGCTTCGCGAGCATCGTCTCGTCGGTGTCGAAGTTCACATAATTGATTTTGATGCCGGTGTCGGACTCAAACGCGTCGAGCACCTCCTGCGGGAACATGCCCTCCCAGGTGTAGAGCACGAGCGTATCGGAGCCGCCCTCTGCGGTTTCGGAGGATTCTTCCGCCGAAGCGCCGGATGCGGAGGATGCACTGCCTGTGCCTGTTCCGCCGCACGCCGCGAACGAAGCGACGAGAAGCGCAAGCGCCAGAAGAACGACCAGTGTTTTTTTCATTTTTCATTCCTTCCTTTCCTGAACGGAAATTTTATCTGAAGCGGTATCCCGCCAGATCACGGCTTTTTTACCTTTTTCTCACGGCTCAGCACCATGGAAGCGCCGCAGAGCAGCAGCGTTGCAAAGAACATCAGCGTGCACAGCGCGTTGATCTTCGGCGTCACGCCGGTTTTGAGCTGCGAGTATATTTTCAGCGGCAGCGTGTTGGAATTGACGCCTGTCACAAACACGCTGATGATCACATCGTCGAAGCTCATCGCGAACGAAAGCAGCATGCCCGAAGCGATCGCCGGGGCGATCAGCGGCAGCACAATATCGAAAAACGCGCGAACCTTCGAGGCGCCGAGGTCGAGTGCAGCTTCCTCGAGGCTTTTATCCATGCCGACGAGCCGCGCCTTGACGAGCATAAAGACATACGGAATGCAGAACGCCGTGTGCGCGATGATCAGCGTCGTCATGCCGAACGGCAGGCCGAGCAGCGAGAAAAATGCCATGAAGACCATGCCCAGAATGATTTCCGGAATCATGATCGGCAAGGTCGAGATGTATTCCACAACCCCTTTGCCCTTGAGCTCCACCTTCGAGGAGCCCACCGCGCCGAGCGTGCCGATCACGGCCGCCGCGAGCGAGGCCGTCACGCCGAGCACAATGCTGTTGATGAGCGACTCAAACAGCGCGCGGTCGCGGAACAGCTCAACATACCACTTGAGTGAGAAGCCGTCCCACACCGAGCTGATTTTGCTCTGGTTGAAGGAATACAGGATGACGAGCACAATCGGCACGTACATCAGAAGCAGAATCACGGCAAGATAGATATTCGGAAGCTTGGTTCTGTTTTTCATCTGCTTTCGCGCCTCTTTTCCCTTTTATCTTGAACTATCGAAAATCCCATTACACTATGCCTTCCAAATCCTTCACGCCGGAGACCTTGCGGTACAGCCCGATCATCACGCTGGTGAGGATCGTCAGGATCACGGCGAGCGCCGCCGCGAACGGCCAGTTGTGCGCCTTCATGAGCTGATCCTGAATCAGGCTGCCGACGAGCACAACCTTGTTGCCGCCGAGAATGTCGGCGATGAAGAACAGGCCCATCGACGGGATAAACGTCAGAATCACACCGGAAAGCAGACCCGGCAGCGTCAGCTTGAGCGTGACGGTCAGAAACGCCTTCATGCGGGACGCGCCGAGATCGCGCGCCGCCTCGATCAAACTCCAGTCGAGCTTTTCGGCGCTCGAATACACCGCAAAGATCATGAACGGCAGCAGCGCGTACACCATACCGACGACGACCGCCGGGTACGTGTACAGCAACTTCAAGGGCGCGTCTGTGATGTGCAGCCCCATCAGGAGCTTATCGAGCACACCGTTTGCGCGGAAAATGATGATCCAGCCGTACAAACGGATCAGTGAGCTGGTCCAGAACGGGATCATCAGAAGCATCATCGTGCGCTTTTTCCATTTGGCGGTCAGCTTTGCCATAAAATAGCCGAACGGATAGCCGATCAACATAATCAGCACCGTGCTGAGAATCGCAAGCTTAAAGGACTCCGCGAAGGTCTGCAGATAGACCGGCTCGAGGATGTCCATGTAGTTTTTGAGCGTGAGCTGGCTTGTCACGCCCCAGGTTTCGGCGCGCTGCAGAAAGCTGAGCACCACCATGTAAACGAGCGGACCGAGAATAAAGACAATGGTGAAAATGTAGAGAGGCAGGAGCATCAAAGCCTCCCTGCCGATTTTTCTACGCTTTTTCATTTACGGCTGCACCTCCACGGCGGCGCCGTCCGCCCACGAAATGCCCACGGTGTCGCCGGGCGCGAGCGGGGAATCGATGCCGTGGCGGCTCGCGACGAGCTCGCCGCAGCTTTCCGTCTCCACGGCAATGCGCAGCATGCCGCCGGCAAAGCTCTTTTCGCACACCACGCCGGAGAGGTAGCCCTCAGCGTCTTTTTTGAGCTCCAGTGCTTCGGAGCGCACGGCAAGGCATTTGCCGCCGAGCGTCAGGATGTTGGCCGAGCCGACAAACCGCGCTACGTACGCCGTTTTCGGGTGGTCGTAGATTTCGTTCGGCGTGCCAAGCTGCTCAAACAGGCCGCCGCGCATCACGGCGATGCGGTCAGACATATTGAGCGCTTCTTCCTGGTCGTGCGTAATATAGATGAAGGTGATGCCGAGCTTTTTCTGCAATCGTTTGAGCTCCACCTGCATCATGCGGCGAAGCTGCAAATCGAGCGCGCCGAGCGGCTCGTCGAGCAAAAGCACCTTCGGGGAATCGATGACGCTGCGGGCGATCGCGACGCGCTGGCGCTGGCCGCCGGAAAGCTCGCCCGGCATACGGCTCTCAAAGCCCTCGAGCTGCACAAGCTCGAGCATTTCCTTAACGCGCGCCTTGATCTGCGGCTTTTTCACGCCGCGGATTTTAAGGCTGTAACCGATGTTCGCCTCCACCGTCATGTGCGGGAACAACGCGTAATTCTGGAACACCGTGTGCACGCCGCGCTTGTCCGGTTCGGCGCCTGTCACATCGGCACCCTCCAGCAGAACCGAGCCGCTGTCCGGCGTTTCGAGGCCGGAGATGATGCGCAGCGTCGTCGTTTTGCCGCAGCCGGAGGAGCCGAGCAGCGTGATGAATTCACCCTGCCGGACTTTTAAATCGATACCGTTCAGCACCGGCACACCGCCGAATGCTTTTTTTATGCCTCTGAGCTCCAGAATATCGTCTGTTTTCACGTCCCAGCCCCCATTTGCCTAGATTGTCTACTAATTCAGTGTAGTTTCCGATTTATTTCCGATTATAGGGTATTCATGCCGTTCTGTCAATGTTTCCGGAACTTTTTTTGAAAATTCTTACCACCCGTCGATGCCCGCGCGCTCCATCGCGCCCATGACCTTTTGCTTGAGGTCCGGAAACTGCTTTTCGAGCGCTGCAATCAGGTCTGCCGTGTCCTGCCGGGCGGTCACGCCGTCCGCAGGGCAGCCGCTTTTCACGACCGGCAGCCCGATCTTCTTCACCGCGCGGCGGATGTCGCTCTCCGCGCAGAACACGAGCGGGCGGATGAGCGTCAGATCCTTGCGCGAGAGGTAGCTTTTCGGCGAGAAGCAGCCGATGCTCCCGCCGTAGAAGAGGTTCATCAGGAAGGTCTGCACCGCGTCGTCAAAGTGGTGGCCGAGCGCGATCTTCCCGCAGCCCGCGTCCTTTGCCATGTCGTGCAGAATGCCGCGCCGCATCCGGGCGCAGAGGCTGCACGGGTTTTCCTCTTTCCGGTCTTCGAAAATGATCTTGCCGAGGTTTGTGCGGCGGATGCGGTATTCCACATCCCATTCGCGGCAGAGCGCTTCCACGGCACTGTAATCGGTCTCCTGCCCGTTGAAGCAGGGGTCGGCGGTCAGCGCGACGATCTCGTACCGCTTCGGGTAGTACCGGCGCATCATGGCAAGCGCATACAGCAGGTAAAGCGAATCCTTGCCGCCTGAAACGCCGACCGCAATACGATCCCCCTCGTCGATCATTGTGTATTTTTCCGCCGCCGCGCGGACGTGTCCCATCAAAGCATGCATAGCAAGACCCCCGGTTCCGATAAAATCAAAGCAAAAAAACGGCCATCCTATTGGATGACCGCTTTAAGTGTTGGCATCAACCTATTGTCCCGGGCCGTTGCCAGCCAAGTATCGTCGGCACAAGCGAGCTTAACTTCTGTGTTCGGTATGGGAACAGGTGGACCCTCGTTGTAATCAACACCAACTATTCAGTTGCCGTCTCATCTGACGGCTTAAATATAATACCATACCGTTCCGGAAATTGCAAGCTTTTTTTCAAAAAAAATTCAGATTTTTTGAAAATACCAATATGTTGATCGGAAAAACCTTGAGATACGCAGATTTTGTGTCAGGTTGTGAAGACGAGGTCGCTTTCCGCCTCCACGGGATACGACGCGAAGTACGCATTTTCGAGCGGAATCCACTTCGCGACGAACATCGCGTGCCGTTCGGGGCCGTTGCGCTTTAAAATGCGCGCGCTCTGTACCTCGGGCGGCGTCTTGAGGAAGATCCGCAGGTCGTAATAGCCGGCGAGCGCCGGGTGCATCGAGTAGGAGCCTTCCAGAATATTGAGCGCCTTCGGCTCCACGTCGACCGTGCCGTTATAATCCATCACGCCGCAGTCGAACAGGCGGTAAGCGAACGGCGCGCCGGTTTGCAGCGGGCGCAGCACCTCGTCGAGGATGCGCTCCCAGTGTACGTTGCCGCCGGGCGTCTTGTAGCGTTCGGGCGTGCGCAGCGGGATGGGCAGGTAAAAGTCGTCGGCATGGAACACGTTGCAGTCGTAGACGGTCTTAAGCAGCGCCGCGAGCGTCGTCTTGCCCGAGCCGCACAGCCCGTCGATCGCGACGGTCAGCCTGCCGTTCTGTTTGATTCCGTTATCAATCGCTTTAAAGGCGTCCAGAAACTGCACGTACGGCTTTTTGACGACGCGGTACGCGGGCGCGTACGCCGCGCGGTAGCTTTCGCTGTGGTGTACGGCGGGACAGCCCGACGCGCGGTACGATTCCAGATAGGCGCGCTTTTCCGCCGCGTCGAACCAATCGCTTTCGCAGAACGCGTCGAGCAAAGCGAGAAAGCGCGTTTTGTCCTGCGGCGCGTCCTCGGCCGAGGCGACGAACATCGCGTTCATCGTCTCCGGCGAGAGAAAGCGCAGGGCGGAAAGATCGAGCCGGACGTAGTCGCCGAGCGATTCCGTCAGCGGGGCGGAGCGGTCCGCAGGCAGCGCGGCGGCCTCCGCACAGAGATAGGCGTAAGCCGCGTTCGGGTCGGCGATCATATGACCGCCGCCGAAGCACGCTTGATAGAGAAACTTCACCGCGTCCTGAATCTGCGCCGCGGGATGGGTGTCGAGATGCGCATGGAGCGCCTGCAGAAGCTCGTCCATTACAGTGCGGCAAGCTCCTTATAGCAGTCCTTGAGCGCCGGGTAGAGCTTCGTGTACATGCGGTAGAAGGCCTCATACTGCGGCACGTTCTCAGCGATCGGCTCCTGCGGCGGATTCAGGCGGATCACGCGGCGGCAGCCCTCCTGCACGGACGGGTACAGCCCCGCGCCGACGCCTGCGAGGATCGCGACGCCGAGCGCCGGTCCTTCCTTCGAGACGACCGTGCGCACCGCGCAGTTATACGTATCGGCGAGCATCTGACGCCACAGCTTCGACGAACCGCCGCCGCCGCAGGCGAGCATGCCGTCGATCGAAACGCCCATGCTCTTTAAAACCTCCACGCTGTCGCGCTGGGAGTACGTGACGCCCTCCATGACCGCGCGGAGCATGTCGTACTTCGTGTGCATGGCGGAAAGGCCGATGAACGCGCCGCGGCAGTCCGGATCGAGGTGCGGGGTGCGCTCGCCCATCAGGTACGGCAGATAGATCAGGCGGTTGCAGCCGATCGGTGCGCGCGCGGCCTGCTGGTCCATCAGATAATACGGGTCCACGCCCATGCCGGCGGCCGTTTCTTTTTCGGCGGCGCAGAAGTTGTCGCGGAACCACTTGAGCGAGAGGCCCGCGCCCTGCGTGACGCCCATCACATGCCATGCGCCCGGAACGGCACAGCAGAAGGTATGTACGCGGCCCTTCGGATCGATGGAGATCTTGTCCGTATGGGCGAAAACGACGCCGGAGGTGCCGATTGTCGTGAACGCCTTGCCGTCCTCGACGACACCCGTGCCGACGGCAGCCGCCGCGTTGTCGCCTGCGCCGCCGACAACAATAGTGCCCGCCTTGAGGCCTGTGCGCTTCGCGGCTTCCTCGGAAATCACGCCGGTGACCTCCGGGGACTCGTAGACCTTCGGCAGCAGCGCCTTGTCGATCTCGAGCTTTTCGAGCACCTCGTCGCTCCAGCAGCGGTTCGGCACGTCGAGCAGCTGCATGCCGGAGGCATCCGAAACCTCGGTGGCGAAATCGCCGGTCAGCATGTAGCGGACATAATCTTTCGGCAGCAGAATGTGCGCGCACTGCGCATAAATTTCCGGCTGGTTGTTGCGCACCCAGAGAATCTTCGAGGCCGTGAAGCCCGTCAGCGCCGGATTCGCCGTGATCTCAATCAAGCGCTCTGCGCCGACGCGCGCGGTGATTTCCTCGCACTCCTTCGCCGTGCGCTGATCGCACCAGATGATCGAACGGCGCAGAACGGCGCCGTCCTTGTCGAGCATGACGAGGCCGTGCATCTGGCCGGAGATGCCGATGCCCTTGATGTCCGCGTTATCGACGCCGCTCTCAGTGATAACCGCGCGGATGGTGTCCGCCGCGGCGTTCCACCAGTCGAGCGGATCCTGTTCCGCCCAGCCGTTTCTTTCCTGATACAGCGGGTATTCAATCGTTTTGGAGGCGACTACATTGCCGTCCACGTCGAACAGAACGGTTTTGGTGCCGCTTGTGCCGAGATCTACACCAATCAAATA
>NZ_JAFBIT010000003.1 GCF_021531715.1 Anaeromassilibacillus senegalensis
CCATAACCTTCTTGGTTCAAGATTGCGCAACATTCTCCATTCACTTCCGCTTTTAGCTTTATTCAGTTTTCAGGGTATATACCCTTTTTCATATAGGCTGCGCAGTCGCGCAGCCTATTTTTTGTTTTCTGTTGTGGTTTGTGCCGCTGATATGCTATACTGGGAGGGAGCCGTATGGCGCAGGTGACGATTGAATTTTCCACGGGGCTGGCGGATGATTGGGGAAAACTCTCCGCGTGTGTGGCCGGTGCGCTGGAAAGCGCGCTGGGACTCTATGTTTCTCCGGCATTTTTCAACTATGATGAAAAAGAAGTGGAAAACCCCGCTGTATGTGTCACGGTGCGCGTATTCCCGGCGGGCAGCGCACGGCAGCGCCGCGCTGCGTGCGCGGAAATCACCGCCCGGCTGACGGAGGCTTTTGGGCTTATGCCCGGGCAGGTCGCGGTGTGGATCGTCTCGCCGCCGCAGGAAAGGGAGGAACAAAGGAATGGAAATTCAAATACGGGCCATGCGTCCCGATGATTTTGACGCGGTGCAGGAGATTTTCCGCACGGTGCACGCGATGCACCAGGAGAACCGCCCGGATCTTTACCGCAAGCTGGACGCGCCCCTTTCGCGCGCGTATTACACGCAGATGGTGGAAAACCCTGGGGGCATTGCGCTGTGTGCAGAGTGCGGCGGGAAGGTCGCGGGCGTCGCGTATACGTATATGAAAGCGCCGACGGAAAATCCCGTCATGGTGCCGCGCATCACGGCGTTTATAGATGATCTCGCCGTGCACCCGGATTTTCGCGGGCAGGGCATTGGACGCGCTTTGCTCGAGGAAAGCCGCAGACAGGCGTTGGCGCGCGGCGCGGTGTCGCTGGAGCTGATGGTCTGGGCGTTCAACCAGAACGCAATCGAATTTTATGAGCACGCAGGTATGACCCCGCGCAGTATGATTATGGAGATGAAGCTGGAATGATCGATTTTGAGGGGGATAAACTCGTCGTGCGCGATCTGTGCGCGGTGGACATCGATGAAATTGTTGCGGGCGAAATCGCGCAGGGCTGGCACGCCACGCGCGATAAATACGAAATGCGCCTGCGCGATGCAGCCGAGGGGCGCTGTACGGCACTCTGCGCCGAATACTGCGGAAAGCCTGTGGGCTATATCAACCTGTATTATCGGGCGTACGCGCCGATGGACCGCACCGGCCTGCCAGAGATTGTGGATTTCGGCGTGTTGGAAGAATACCGCAAAAACGGGATCGGCTCGGCGCTGATGGATGCTGCCGAGGCCCTCGCCGCCGAACGCGCCGACGCGGTGTGCCTCGGCGTCGGGCTGCATAGCGGCTACGGTGCCGCCCAGCGCATGTACGTGAAGCGCGGCTATATTCCGGACGGCACCGGCGTGTGGTACGGCGGCAAGACGCTGGAGCCGTATGCGCCGTGCGTCAACGACGACGATCTCAACCTGTTTTTTGTGAAAAAGTTTTGCTGAACCAAAAAGGCTTCCCGTGTGGGAAGCCTTTTTCATTTCAATTTAATACATGCATCGACGACACATTCGACCAACGGCAAATATTGCGGCGGAATCAAGCGCAGCTTTTGCTCAAGCGTAGCCGTATTGGGCGGCAATATTTCACCGGTGAGCAGATAATCAGTACTGGTTCCGAGTGCGCGACTGATTTTCAGGAGATTCTCCGGACGCAGCGCTTTTTCTCCGCGCTCTGCGGTGGAAATCATTTGTGCAGTGACATCCGCCATGGCGGCAAGTTCCTCTTGAGAAAGACTGAGACTCTTTCGTTTTTGTGTGAGTCGCGCTCCCATTTCAGAAAGTAATTTCTCATCGCGCATAGCCGCACCTCCTGTTCATCTATAAAATCTATTTTATCCTCTATAGTTGATTTTTATAAGCGACTATAGTAGAATGAAATCATTCTATAAGACGAAAGAGGTCAAAAAATGCGTGATTATCCACTTAAACCGGGCAATTTGGGTCGTGACTGCATGCAAAATGGTGAGTATTTCAATGCAGACTGTGTATGCATATCGTGTTCAGAGCATGCGTGCCAATATTGTGTAAAAGCAATGCGAAAATAAAAACTCGCTGCAGCATTTCCGGTGAAGCGCTACAGCGAGCTTTGTTTACATCCGCACAAAATGTGTGGCGCCGAGGTCTTCCGCATCGCGCGGATCGTGGGTCACGACGACCATCGTGCGCCCGCGCCGGTTTTCGTTCACAAAGCGGAGGACGGCGGTGCGCGTCAGCTCGTCCAGACCCTTGAACGGCTCGTCGAGGATTACGGCGTCGCCCTCGGCGAGCATCGCCCGCACCAGCGCGACGCGGCGCGCCATGCCGCCGGAAAGCGCGGCGGCGTTCTTTTCGCTGTCCGCGCTGTCAAACCCCACCTGACGCAGGGCATCCTGAGCTGCCTGCGCGGTGCAGCCCGCCGCCACCGTGATGTTTTTCACGGCGGTGAGGTAGGGCAGCAGGCGGTCTTCTTGAAACGCCGCGCTCGGGCGCTGAAAGCCCGTGACCGTGCCCGAAGCCGGGCGGAGCAGCCCGAGCAGGACGGCGAGCAGCGTCGTTTTGCCGCAGCCGGAGCGCCCGGAAACGGCGGTCACCGCGCCGTCGGGGAATTCGGCGGAAAAGTTTTTCAGAACCGTGATGTCACCGTATCGCACGGTCAGCTCATGCACGCCCGCCATGCAGCGCACCTCCCATCCCGAGTTTTTCCACAAACCGTTTTAATAAGAACATAAACAGCTTTTCAAACAGCACGCTCACCGCGACGATCACGACCGTCCACGCGAGCAGCTCGCCGGTCTGCAGGAAGATTTTCGCGTTGTAGAGCAGCTCGCCGATGGAGCCGCCCGGCACGCCGATGACCTCCGCCGCAATGCCGCTTTTCCAGCAAAGCCCCAGAGACACCGAGCACGCCGAGACGAAAAAGGGCAACACGGCAGGCAGATAAATATACAGCAGACGGCGCCCGGCGGACATATGGAACACGCGCGCCATCTCGAGCAGCTTTTTGTCCGCACTCTGGATGCCCTTCAGCGTATTCGTGTAAATTACGGGGAATACCATCAGCATCGAGATAATCATCGAGAGATTGCGGCTTGAGAACCAGAGCAGCACGAGGATAATGAACGACGCGACGGGCGTCGCCTTGATGACCGCCGTGATTGGGCGCAGCAGCGTTTCCACCACCCAGAGGCGCGAGGAGACCCACGCCAGCGTCACGCCGAGCGCCATCGCGATGAAAAAGCCGCCGAGAATGCGCGAAGCCGAATAGCCGACGGTCGCGAGGAACGACGGGTCGCGCAGGACCGTCCAGAGCGTCTGCAGCACGTTGAGCGGGGAGACGAGGACGATCTCCGAATCCACGGCGACACTCACGATGTGCCATACAAATAGCCAGAAAGCCACAGCGCAGAGGGTGGCTATGGCTTCCTGTTTTTTACTTTTTACTTTTTTATTCCGAATAGTAGAAAGCGTCATCCGGCAGTGTTCCTCCCACGGACTTCGGGTTCGCCTCAAAGAGAACCTCCAGATAGCCCGAGACCTTTTCTTTCATTTCCTCGCCCGCAATAAAGTGAATGTTGCAGAACGGGAGCGCCTTTTTGGCGATCGGCTCCTTCGGCACGATTTCGTAGCCTGCGATCAGCGCGGCGGTTTCATCCGGATTGCTTTCGGCGTACGCGATGGAGGCTTCGTACTCTTCGAGGAACTTTTCAAATGCCTGCGGATTCTCTTCCAGAACCGCGTTGCGTACGATCGTGACGCCGGTCACCATTGTGCTGCCACCTTCGCCCTGCAGCTTGTCCCACTCGTCGCTCAGGCTCAGCGCGATGCGCAGCTTCTCATTCTGCATCATCGCCGTTGTGACGAACGGCTGCGGCAGAACCGCGATGGCGTCGTCCGCCTCGGCCAGCGCCGCCGCGACCTCGGTCGCTTCGGATTTGTATTCGATCGTCACGTCCGTCTCGGGGTCGATGTCGTTTCCGCGCAGAATATAGTTCAGCGTGTACTCCGGTGTCGTGCCCTTGCCGGTGGAGTAGATCGTCTTGCCCTTGAGATCCTCAACGGACTGGATCGTTTCGCCCGTCTCGACGACGTACAGCACGCCGAGCGTGTTGACGGCGGCGATGGAGATCGCGCCCTGCGTCTTATTGTACAGGACGGAGGCGAGGTTGCACGGCACGTTCGCGATATCGATGGTGCCGTTCGCAATGCCGGCGGTGATCTCATCGGCCGTGCCGTACATTGTGACGTTGTACGTGTTGAAGGTTTCACCGTTTTCGGCGTCCTGCATCAGCTTGACCATGCCCATCGTGGTCGGACCCTTGAGAGACGCGACCTCGTAGACGGCAGGCTCGGCGGCGACCTCCACCTCGCTCGGCTCTGCCGTGGGCTCGGCGGTCGGCTCGGCTGTGGCGGAAGCCTCGGAGGAGGGGTTCGCGCTGCTTTCGGAGACGGCGTTCTGCCCACACGCAGCGAGCGCTGTGATGCAGAGCAGAGCCGCCAGCAATACGGCTGTGATTTTTTTCATTTGGAACATCCCTTTCTTTTGCGGGTGCTGCCCGCAGTGCTGAATATCGGCTGCGCCGCCGTAACATGCGGCAGAGCGCGGCTTTGGCAAACAGAGTGCACGGCGGCTTTTGTCGTTTCCGTGCAGAAAAATCGTATCACATTGCGCCGGGGATGTCAATACGGCGCACGGAGCAAAAAATTCAGAAAAAACGATATAAAGCTGTTGACGAAAGCGCACTTCTGTGTTATAATCTCAAGTGTCGCAAAATGTGCGGGTGTAGTTCAATGGTAGAATCCCAGCCTTCCAAGCTGGTCGTGTGGGTTCGATTCCCATCACCCGCTCCAGCCCGGAACAGGGACAAAGCGCCGAAGGCGCCTGCGATAAGCGCCAATAGCTCAGCTGGATAGAGCAACTGCCTTCTAAGCAGTAGGTCAGGGGTTCGAGTCCCTTTTGGCGCGCCATATGGTGGATGTAGCTTAGTTGGCTAAAGCGCCAGATTGTGGCTCTGGAGACCGTGGGTTCAAGTCCCATCATTCACCCCATAAAATCCCCATTGAACAGACAATGGGGATTTTTTCAACCCGCCGTACGCGATGTTGGGCTGTCGCCAAGCGGTAAGGCAACGGACTTTGACTCCGTCATCCCGTGGGTTCGAATCCCGCCAGCCCAGCCAGACGCAAATAATCCGAACTTTTTCCTAATCGGGAACTCGTTCGGATTTTTTGTTTATGTGACGGATGTTACTTAATAACTGCATACAATTCACAAGCTCATGGGATTTTTATCTCTTGAGCTTTTTTCATATCCGCACATTCGTCAAAACAGAATTTCCTTCTTAAAATTAGAGCGGAAATAAAACACAAGGAGGAAATGCACATGAAAAATATTTTTGAAACGTTCGGTGGCGCATACCGACAAGCCGGTGATTACATGGTTCCGGACATAAAGTGTCCCCCAAATGTAAATACAGGCATCTGGGGACAGCGCCGGGCACGGTATCTTCGGGCTGAGAAAAAGGTGTTATATTTCAACATGCTGACAAACGGTACATTCAATGATCATCTTGAAGAAATCGATATATTAGCCGGTGAAATGTTTGAGCGGTTGGTTTTTCAGCTGAAACGTGAGGAAGGTCTGACAGAACAGCTCAAGGCTACGGACCCTCTTGAATGGGTACGGCGTATGAATAGCATCCGCAATCGAGCTAAAAAGATCATGTACAAGGAGTTGATTTGTGTATGAAGCGGCCTAAATACTTTTTAGAGGTTAGTGTCGACGAGTACCGGTTAATGATCTATGCGTTGATTCAGTTCCGCAACAAGCTGATTCAGCAGGCTCGATATCCGGATGCTATCAACGATTTACTGATAAAGCTGCAGAAACCAAGGAGGCGCAAATATGGATAATATTGCAAAAAGAATGAAGGCCTACATAGAAATACATCCCTTTGATTCCGGGGAAAGTGACTGCAAGACAGTCTTAGATCAACTGTATCAAGCTTATGCTGAATCTCACGAAAGTGACCCCGAGGAAATCAAGGAAGGATTTAGGCGACTTGAAGAATACCTCTGCTCTCTGCCTCTACAGGACAATAATGCAGTCTTTACTCTCTGCTGTCGGTTATGCATCGCTTATGAGCGAAAAGCTTTTCGGGATGGATTGCTGTATGGGGCGTATTTGATGAGGGAACTAAATTAGTTGCTTATAAATTCCCTTGGTATTGTACTGGTAGAACATGCTGAAAAAGCACCCTGAGATGAAATGAAATTCATCTTTAGGGTGCTTGTGCTTTTTATAGAGAGCTTTCAATTTTTGTGCTCATTCAGCGTAAGCATTAATTCATTAAAGCTGTCCATAGCGGACTGCAAATTTTCAATGATATCAGCAGCCAGCACATCAGGATCGGGCAGGCTGTCAAGATCTGCCAGGGATTTATCTTTAATCCAGAAAATATCCAAGCTAGTCTTGTCGCGCTTTAGAATTTCTTCAACACTGAACTTGCGCCATCGGCCATCGGGATTCTCCTCGGACCATGTTTCGGTACGCTCATGGCGATTCTCCGGGTGATAGCACTGAGTGAAGTCCAGCAGATCGGCATCCGTCATAGGATGCTGTTTCAGTGTGAAGTGGATATTGGTTCTAAAGTCGTAGATCCAGATATCCTTTGTCTGCATCTCTGGGCTGGCGGGTTTCTTATCATAGAAGATAACATTTGCTTTGACACCCGGTTTATAGAAGATACCGGTGGGGAGACGAAGAATAGTATGCAGGTCACAAGTATGAAGCAACTTCTGACGGATGATTTCACCGGCACCGCCCTCAAACAGAACATTGTCCGGTACTACAACAGCAGCTCTGCCGCTTGCAGCGAGAATCGTATTGATGTGCTGAATAAAGTTAAGCTGTTTGTTAGAACTGGTGGTCCAGAAATCCTGGCGGTTATAGACCAGTTCCTCATCTTCCTCCTCACCATCCTCGTTGGTAACGGAGATAGAAGACTTTTTGCCGAAAGGTGGATTTGTCAGAACATAATCTACGCGATAACCCGGGTCGGTTAGCAGCGCATCACCAAGAGTTACAGGAACCTTACCATAGATATCTCCGATATTATGCAGATACAGATTCATCAGAGCCATCTTAAAAGTGTTTCTGACTAACTCATTTCCGTAGAAAGTCTCATTCTTCAGAAACTGCTTGTCCTCACGACTGAGGGTGTAGTTATCGGGATCAGTCAAGAACTCCTGAGCTGCCAGGAAGAAACCACCACTGCCGCAGCATGGGTCGGCAATTGTTTTACCCGGCTCAGGACGAAGGCACTTCACCATAGCCTTGATCAGCGGACGAGGTGTGAAGTACTGACCAGCGCCGGATTTGATATCCTCCGCGTTCTTCTGCAGTAAACCTTCATAGATCTCGCCCTTAACGTCGGAAGACATAGATACCCACTTTTCCTTGTCGATCATCTGCACTACCCTGTAGAGAATAGCAGCGTTGCTGATTTTATTGGTAGCTTGCTTGAAGATCTGGCCCAGCAGACCGCTTTGCTCGCCAAGCTTCTCAAGCGTATTTTTATATTGTTCTTCCAGCTTCGCACCTTTGAGAGAATTCATATCCTGCCAAGTATACCCCACAGGAATGCCAGTATCTTTTTTGTAAGGCGGCTTGGAATACTCATCAGACATTTTCAGAAAGATGAGATAAGTAAGTTGTTCCAGATAATCTCCATAGGAAACGCCGTCATCCCGGAGGGGATTGCACAGGCTCCAGACTTTGGAGATTATAGATGATGTTTGTTCAGGCATTGATTTTCACCCTTTATCAATATGAATGTATGCTTTAATTTGCGTAGTAAGCGCATTCAAGTTTTCAAGCACAAATTGCTTTGTTGTATAATAATCGCAATGGAAAAACTTCTGTGTCAGCCCAAAGAACGGGTCACTATATATGATTTCGTTGGGCTTTAAGGCAACACCAATTTTATAGTGCGCCATAGTGTTTCTGAACTGGGATGATATCAAAGAAGCGTCCATAGTAAACTCAGTGTACAGTTTACTGTTTATTTCTTGAAGTATTTTAGAGAGATAATAATATTGTAAATATAAAACACGAAGCTTTGTGGTGCATTCCTCAGTGATATATTTATCAACACAGTAAATTACAAACTGTGTCTGGCAAAGCAGAGAAAAGAGAACAAACTTGTCGCTAAAATCATTGCCGACAGGAGACTTTACAAGACCGCCATAGTCCTTGTAGCAAAAGTGGAAATCTTTATTGACAGCATATTCCTTCATTGCTCCAAATAGAACAACATATGCCCCCATAATCTCAGCGTATTTCTTTATTTTTTCGCCGTCACTACTGCCGAACTGATATTGAGGTGTACAATAGCTTCCGAGGATTGTGTTGCCACAAAATTCACCTTCTACCAAATCTGCACCAAATATATCATAAAGATGCAGTTTTTTCGCAATCGGTTTACACAAATTGGAAAAATACTCGTCGCTCGCTTGGTATGTTGCTTTAAGCTCCTCAAATACGGTTTCATACGAGTTGTCCCACAACTTAATGGCATTGCGCATTTCTTCGTAATACGCCTGTTCTTCCACACTAAAAGTCGGGATTTCCAGTTTATTTTTACTCGAATTATTATATGATTTTACCCAATCTTCTGCACCATCCATAATGGTACCAAGTAATGGCATAGAAAAGGAAATATAATTAGATTTTAGTTGGTTCATATTACACAGGATCGTATATACAAACCGAAAGTCATTACGAATCAGTGATATTGCTATTTTTTGCTGTTCATTAAAAGGGATGTTATTATTCATTATAATTTCCCCTCAAATGCCTGTTTCAGAATGCTCTGCCGCATGGCTTCTACCTGCTGTAATGCGGTATCGACGGTTTTTTCGATACTGTCACAAACCGAAATTCGTGCTTCGATAGTTTCAATGCACGTCTTTTGCTGTTCTATGTCAACATATGGAATTTTTAAATTTCTCACCTTATTTGTACTCAGCGTATACAGTCCTGAAGTGGAAGAAGCAACATCAAGGATTTGCTTCCGCCCATATCTGGAAATCAAATAATAGAGTGCATATTGCGATAACATTCCACTAACAGGTCGACCTTTAATTAGGTGATTCTGGTGTAAACAATTCTCAACACTCCCATCCCAAATTGCCACACGACCAATTTGCTCTTTGCTTCCATTTCCCTCAACAAAAAGCAAGTCATCATTTCGCAAAAGGGTACGTTCCACTTCGTTTTCTGTAACGCCGATGTACTTGATTTCAGATAAATCCAGCTCATTGTAATATACATTTGCAACTCTGAGGTATGGCATTTTTATAGGCAACTCATGTCGTTTAGAATTCTTTGTTAAGCCACCAGAAATGTCGAAGAAGTCTGTAATCGGGCGCAAATCATCTATGCCATACACAGAAGCATATACCGCCTGCCGGTACACCGCCAACTGCTGCTTTGTTTTTCGCAGGGTTTCCACACCGTTATCCAGTTCGGAGAATAGTTCCTCAATCCAAGCAACTATTTTCTCTTGCCCTTCAAGAGAAGGAACGATTAACTTTTGCTGAAAGAGAATTTGCTGATCCAAATGAGGCGTTCCTGTTCCTTTCTTCTTGGTGTTCAGCAGTTCATATTTTCCCTTCAAAAAATAGTAGAGATAATCAGAACTCATTCCATCTGCTGAAATTACCGCCAGTGTTGAGCCGACATACCCATCGATAGCTCGGCCAACAAAACCAGAACGAGAGCCATCGCATACAATGAGTATCTCTCCTTCTTGGCATGGCAAACATTTTTCGCCATCAGCATACGCCTTTACATTGCCTGTTTCAAAGGCTTCAATATCTACATATGGCAAATATCCAGCCTGAGGATGATTTATCTGCCTTAATGGCTTTTTTCCTTTTTTGATATGCGCTATTGACCCGAATTCTATCAGATTCATGTTATCACCTGCTCAAAAGGGTAAATCATCTTCGTTTTTATACTCCTCTTTATATATAACGCCTTTTTCAAAATCTTCTCTATTCAGCGATCTTGAAAAGGAATTATCCTCATTAACCACTGATTGTTTCAGAATGATAGTTATAAACCTATCATAACGTTTTTGTACATATTTTCTTTTATCTTCAAAAATATCATCCACATCAGCTATGGAGAAGCCAACCAGCAACATAAATTCATCGAGTGCTTCCACATTGGGAGCAAAAAAAGATGAATTCTTCATCCCTAGGAAAGTCTTTATCGTATAAGCAACCCTATTATTAAGAAAAACAGCTGAATTAAATTTACAGAAAAATTCTTCCTTCTGTTGCTCAAAATCATCGATCATGGCTTTCATTTTGTCTGCTGATTGCTGTAAGTCATAAGCAGTTTTCGCCTCAGTCATACTTGCTTCACGCTGTAATAGGTTCTGCAGTAAACCTGCAAATTGAGATTTAAGAGTATCAATGATCTGAACAGTAGTTTCAAAAGGAATGATTACATGATTTTTGACAGTTGCGTTCAATTCTGCGATAAACTCATGAATTCTTATATCATCAGTATATGCGGATTTGAATGAACCAGAGTCTTTGTTAAGTAAATAAGTTCTGTTTTCAGTATAGACATCATTTGAAATAAAAATATATACCTTTTTCTTGTTCTTTATTGCCGTTTGGATTTCATTCATTGTGATGGACAAGTCGTTTTCCAGTGCCTTACTGCCGAAATGATTACCAATAATACATACAACAATATCACAGCTTGCCAACTCATGGTAACAATCATTTTCAAGTGGTGTAATTTGCGAGTAAGCTACACCCGAACGTTCATGCATTACTGGCTCATATCCGAGTCCTTTGATAAAATCTCCGATGTTATTTCTTACCTGTTTCAAATCATAAAATGTAGAGCTAATAAACACTCTAGGTACTGCCATGTTTCTCTCTCCTTTATGCCACCAATTCAATATTCATTTCTGCCAGAATTTCTTCATACTGCTCTCCGAAGACTTCGTAGAATCGTCCCAATCCGCCCTTACGGTCGAAAGGATTCAGATCCAGGTCTTCCGGTTCAATACTCAAAGATACGGCAATATGGTCCTTAATCAAACGTAGCCATTCCATCTGCTCTTCGCTGAAATGGACCGCACCGGCGTTTCGCTTCAGCGTCCAGCGCATGAAGTTGTAGTTTACTGTTTCTGCAAAGGGCTGCAGGTTGTCTCCATAGCCCATTTCAAAGCGGATAATGGCAATCAAATCGGCCAACTGGTGCATAGTGGATTTGCCACGCACCTTGTCCGGCTTCTTGATGGCATAGCAATCCCACAGTCGGTCAATGGTTATGCCCTGCGCTTTCAGCTTTTCATAGAGGGCTTTTAGCTTGGAGATGACCATGGGGCGGTCTTTATAGGTTTGACTATAAATGATTCGTAGTGCAATGATCTCATCTTTATTTGCTTCAATAAAGTCACGGAAAGATGCAATCACACGGTCAGCATTTGCTTCTTGTTGCGTATCAAAGCCAGCAAAGGTCACAGTATCGATATTGGTGTTGTCAATGATCTGCTCATGGCTCCGGCGAACATTCTCAATAAAGTCACGCACTTCAGGATCGTGGAAAGGCTTGACCGCATCGACGATTGCTTCCTTTTGTACCTGGGATATCTGCTCCTGGGTTGGTTCAGCGCAGCCAAACTGTGTCTGTGCCTTTGCCGTTAGCACATCTTCATCGAAAGCATTCAGCAGATTCTCTGCCAAATTGGCCGCAGGAATACCAACGGACTCTGTAAACGCCTTCTTCTCAGACACCGTCATTTGGCTATTCAAACGGATGATGCGACTTGCAAGGGATGTGAGGATATCTTCGTCCTGTGCACCCAACGCTACGTTCATCATCAGTTCCTTCATGCTGACAGAAGGCTTCCGCTCCAAAGTGCGGGTGTCAGACTTTTTAGACTTAGTAACACCAACAGCATCTACGATGACAAAGTGGTCTTTGTTTTCTGTCGCAGAGGGTGTGACCTTTTGCAGATCGTCCTTACCCAAAGTGCGGGTACCGCGACCTTTCATTTGTTCAAAATAGTTCTTGCTGCGGACATCTCGCATGAATATCAAGCACTCAATAGGCTTCACATCAGTGCCGGTAGCAATCATATCGACGGTTACCGCAACTCTGGGATAATAGTCATTACGGAAAGAACTAAGGACAGATTCCGGATTCTCAGCAGCGTAAGTTACCTTTTTACAGAACTCGTTGCCCTCACCAAATTCCTCGCGAACAATCTGAATGATATCATCAGCATGACTATCGGTCTTGGCGAAAATCAAAGTTTTGGGCACTTCCTTACGCCGGGGGAACAGAGATGTGTAGAGGGCATCCTTAAACGCACGGATAACGGTGCGGATTTGACTGGGATTTACGATATCCCGGTCAAGCTGAGAGGGACGGTAATCCACATCTTCATCCAGCTGCGCCCATCGCTTTTCTCTTGAAAGGCGATTGCGGTATTCTACCATCTGCTGGAGAATTGTACCGCCTTGCTTGCCTACTTCTGTTTCAATCAAGAAGATATCCTCACCAACATTGACACCATCGATAATGGCCTGCTCTCTGGGATATTCGCTGACGATATTCTGATCGAAGAACGCAAAAGTTCGCTTGTCCGGCGTTGCAGTGAGACCAATCTGGAAAGCGTCAAAATACTCCAGTACCTGCTTCCAGACATTATAAATAGATCGATGACATTCATCGATAATAATAACATCAAAGAACTCCGGAGGATATTTAGCGTTGTAAACAACTTCTTTTGGAGCTTGCTTGTCCATAGAGGAATTCTCATGGAAAGACTCTTCCTCAGTGGATTCGTCCAGTTCCTCTCCTCGGAGAATAGAATACATCCGCTGGATAGTACTGATACACACCTGCACATCCCCAGGAATGAAGGAAGATTTCAGTCGACGGACACCATACAGTTCAGAGAAAGAACGATTATCATCATTGGGGCGATAAGCCAAAAATTCACGCTCTGCCTGTTCGCCCAAACCCTTGGTATCCACGAGAAATAGCACGCGGTTTACACCGGTATGCTTAAGCAGTCGATAAACAGTAGTAATTGCAGTAAAAGTTTTACCGGCACCTGTAGCCATCTGAATCAATGCTTTCGGCTTATTGGCAGCAAAGGATTTTTCCAAATTACTGATAGCGGCAATCTGACATTTACGGAAACCGGTAGTATCAAAATCCGGGAACTGCTTCATACGATTACGGATAGTATTCGGCTGCTTCATCAGTCGATGCAATTCCTGTGGCTGATGGAATGAAAAGATAGTACGGGAACGATACTTAATGTCGTTATAATCGGTAAACCGAGTCAGTTTACTGGTAGCTTCATAAACAAAGCGAATGCGGTAGTCACTTTTGATCCACTTGAAAGTGCTGTTGACATAGCGGTTAGACTGACCTTCAACAACGGTGATGTTCTCTCCGGCATCATCTTTTTTAGCTTCGATAATTCCAACAGGAATACCGTCGACAAAAAGAGCATAGTCTACCGGTCCGCTGCTCGTCGGGAATTCACGCACAGCGACACCCAATCCGGCAAAGAGATTGAGTTGCTTCATATCTTGTACTACCCAACCAGCTTGATTAAGCTTCTTATCTATGATTTCTCGCGCCTTCTGTTCAGGTGTCATTGCTTTATCACCGCCTTAGAACCAATAAACTCAACTCTGCAGCATGTGTACTCATCGTCTGATTAATTGATGCCAACACTTATTTCGCGCTGCGCCTGCATATATTTATTTAATTATACAGCTTTCGCAGTAACTTAGCAAGCAATCTCGACTTTAGTTGATGAATCTATGTTACTCCCTGACAAAAAAGAAAGCACCTGACTACAAAATAATATAGCCAGATGCTTTGTTAAGCATTAAGATAGATGTTCAGTTTAGGTCGCTCTTTTACGATAATTCGTATTAATAGGCTCTACAACAAATCAAGTGCTTTTGAAAGATAATTCACATGTTTTGTCCCTGGAATGTTTTATAGGGGATCTTAATTGAGTTTGTTATTTGCTCAAAAAACAGGTTTTGGGATGCTTAGTAATCCCTAAAACCTGCTTCCTGTAATTGATTACTTGGATCTCTTACTGCTGTGATCTTTTCCACACACTTTTTTACAATCTAGACCAAGGATTTGACACAGAGGTCTAATCGCTTTGCAGTTCAAAGAAATAATCTTAGCGATATTAAGTTTCTTAATAAAGTTTTCGGTTTTGCTTCCTTTTAGATAAACCTTATGGGCACGGATAAACAATGCTTTGAGTGCAGCCTGTCCGTTTCCAGATGGTCTCTTAGTTCCTTTGAGTAGACCTAAATAAGACACAACGCCTTCTAAATCGGATAAGAACCAATCTTCGATAGAGTCTCGTGCTTCTATGTAGCATACCTTTTGGGCACCAGATGTTTCTAATGACTTTTTTACGTCATTTTTATTGATTGGCGGTTTTTTTGACAAATCAAATGCATCAGTATCGATGCAGAGAATGGCAGAGATATCTTCTCCCGGATGCTTGTTTTGTAAATGTTTGAATTTTCGCAAGGCATCGTTTTTATACTTTCCGATGCCTCGCATATCTACCCATTCAAATGTACAGTCGAATGGAGTCTGCATCACCGCGCGTACGTGCTGAATAACTGCTTTGTAAAATTCTATTTCCGTGGGCCCCTCCACGAAAAAAGCTACCACTTTATTAGCCACTAGACTCAACGTATTCCTTCAAGTATTCGTCAGAGTCGGAAGAAGAGATTAAGTCAAAGATATAGTCGCCTATAGATCGATCGTATTCAGCAGCATCCCTAAGTAGACAATTAACCTTTGAGGGGGCGATTCTTCTAAAATCGACTTCGCCAGTTGTACTAGTCATTCCAATATAGATATTACTTGGATCTAAATATTGAATTATGTACGGAGAATGGCTAGTGACAAGAATTTTGCAGTTGTTGACAAGCTGTTTCAGAACATCGAGATAGTTTTGGAATAGGCTAGGGTGAATAGAATTTTCAGGTTCTTCAATAGCTATCATAGATAGATTCCTGATATCAGCAATAACTGCAAATGTAAGCATCAGAAAAATACGTTTAGTTCCATCAGATAAATGCTCAAAACCGACAGGTTGAACCAGTTTGTTGTCAATTATATCTATCGAATAAATGCTATCCGTGAACATAATCGGAGCGTCTTCAGCAATGGAAAATCTGGTGTCTCTATTTAGCTTGATTTCCTGAACGTCCAAATCAATGACCTCTGGGAAAAGCTGCTTAAATGCATTGATAAGTAATTCATACTTGCCGGGATAATCTTTCTTAAGAAAATAGATTGCGCGAGGAATACTTTGAATTCCTTGTAGTTCCAATTCCTGAAAGCCTTTAATGACAAAAGGATCCGGCTGAAACGAAGGACTAGCGTCTAAGTGTCTCTCAACAAAGAACTGTATGCCGTTAAGTTGCTTAATGATATCAAGATAGAACAGATCGTCGAGAGCGCACAATTTATTTAATACTAGAGCATTGTCATCTATTGCGATATTCTTGCTGCAGCGTCCAGTTTCAGATGGTTTATATTGTGCGGAAGTTTCACTTCTAGATATATAAGTATTATACTTTTGATTCTTTTCATCTGCTTTTATACGAAGTGACTCAGACTTGATTTTTGATGCAGATTGATTTGTCTTCCAACTAAAAGAAAAGTTGTATTCTACATAGTACTTTTTCTTATTAGATTCAACTGTCAGTTCAATTTCAAAAGAAAAATCTTGACCGGCATTGGATTTCAAAATAGGAATACAGTGCTTTGAAGTCATCAATATATCTTTTGCTGGGTTAGGAGCTTGAATAAAGTCAAATCCAAAATCTATAGCATCCGATACATTGGATTTTCCATATCCATTCAGTCCTACCAATGCAGTAATATTGCCAAAATACAGATTTATTTCCGAAATATTTCTGAAACCGCAAACCTTGATTCTGTTTATTTCCATGTTTGCTACCCCCTGTAATGACAGAACCCCCATCATCCATAGTTTCATTGTTATATTACCACCTTTTTGTCTCAAATGCAACATATTTTTTCGCGAATCGTCATAAATCTCTCGGAATTTCCAGTGAATCGACGAATGACGTTACGAACTGTTTCGCATTGTATTTTACAACTTGTGCTGTGCGAGGTTTGTCGGAATACGGAATCTATACATACAACATATGACAGGGTATTATGGTGAGGCTATACAAAGGGCAAATGATATATACAGAACAAATCCTCATCTCGCAACTTAACTGAACTTTTATTTTAGGAGCTTTCTATGTAGTGATATTTCTAAACAAAAAGGTACTCTTCATTTTGCGAATCCCTTTCCTATAAATTTTCTCGGCGCTTTTTGCGGAAGAGAGTCCAATATTAATCGCTACCTCAAAAAATGTTTGCGGCTGAAATTTTGGACCTTTGGTACTGTGACATTCCGGGCAGAACCCAAGGTGCATACGAATTACTTCCTGCTCTTTAAAATCTAAAGAGTCATACGCTGAAAAAAGTGCCTCACGCTGTTCCTTCTGAATCAATGTTTGCAGCGGCTCAAGTCTTCCGTCACCGTAAACTTCCTCATGACTTTCTTCACTGTCCTCGTCGGCGTACTGCCGGTAAAAGTCAATAAACTGCTGGTTTCGTACCGCTCCTTGAAGGATCTGAGATGCAATATCCTCTTTGACCCCGATTGCTTTGGAAATCTTCATCAAAGCATCAGGTTTGTTTTGCTGCTTACATGCATTGTATATCCTCATAGCTTTTCTGACTTTTTTGTATTCGCTGTCAGTTGATATAGTTAATCCAGTCCGCATAGTCCGGATATACCGGTGCACTTCGTCCCACATGATTCTTGTTTTGTAGGTTAAAAACGGTGTCCCACAGCCGGCAGAATATTTGTCCAATGCCTGAAGCAATCCGAGAATACAGACCTCCTTTATATCCTCGAAATGGCTTTGCATAGCATATTGCTGTACGATTCCCATAGCTGTTGTGTTCAGGATCGGCTCATAGTAATGCAGGAACCACTCAAAATACTTTTCATCTTTTTCAGAAAGGTACAGATCAATATACTCCTGTAAATCCTTTACCTTCGGCGGAGCCGGAGACAGCCGATACATATACAGTTCTTCTTCCCATTCTTTCATAACATCATCTCCCAGTCAGTTAAATATCATTGCATTCGTTCTTTTACCTGTGCATACAGCACGTTCTTTTCCATATCCCTTTTGAATTCTGCCAGTGTATATCCGTCCTGCTTTAAGGCTTCAAGTTTCAATCTGGATGCGATTTGTTTTGCTTGTTCCGCAAACTCTTTGGATATCTTCTTTTGTGAGAGTTCTGCACGGATACACGCACAGCGACGGTTGTAAATATCGATCACAGGATTATCTTCCGCCAGCTCGCGCCGCCCGCTGACTGCTCCGCACTGCCTGCAGCTAAGCCTCTTTCCGTTGTAGTAGTAAGGGGACATTCCGTCACAGTATTTCTGCCTCCTAGCAGAGGTCATCAGAAAATACTTCCCACAAATCTCACATCGCTTGGGGTAATGCCCATAGCGCAGCCCTTCAAAGAAATCGGTAAGGATGAACCCACGGTAGTTGTCGAAATGCAGTCTTCGTGCTGTCCGAAAAGTCTTTCCCCGTCCACGATTTCGGAGTCCTACGTCTCTGCAGTATCAAATCATGAAGGACAAAGAGCGGCTTGCAGATCTGCAGGAAAAGATTCTGGCAGAGCAAGTCCGTTACGAACCGGCCCGGGAAGTTGCCCTCACCCTGCGAGAAATCGGTGAAATGGGACAACGCACTTTGACCGGCAAGATGGCTGTCAGCAAGGATGATTACCAAATCTCTGTCTGCTGTTTCGGCAGACGACCGGCACCACGATCAATCATTATCTGACGACGGTCCGCATGGAAAAGGCGAAAGAGCTGTTGATGGATCTGTCCAATAAGCTGTATGATGTGAGCTACGCGGTGGGATATATGAACCCCAGCTATTTCTCTCGGCAGTTCAAAAAATATACGGGCCTTTTTCCTTCGGAATACCGGGAAAAAATCATGGCGGAGAAGGGGCGCTGAGCGGGACCTCGGCGCCTATACCATGAAGTCGAACGATTCACACACATAGAAAAAGCCCGCCGTGCATTTCTGCGCGGCGGGTTTTTGCAGGCGAAAAATATGGGATCAGGTATCCAGAGCGGTTTCCGCAACGGCGCCGAAGTAGCCGGGCGCCAGCGGAGCGGGACGCTCCGGACGGGACTGCAGGGTGTAAACCTTGTTGTCCTTGCAGGACTTCTCGATGCAGTCCAGAATCTCAACGGTGTGGAGCGCCAGTTCTGCGCTGCTGCGGTGCGGACGGCCGCGACGGATGGCATACGCCATATCGACGACGGCGAGGCCGCGCCAGCTGTTGTGGCACGGTTCACGCTTGCCACTCAGCGGCGGAATCTTCGGGTCGGTATCGCTGAAGCCGTGGGTAAACGGCACGCGGAAGACCTCGTTCTTGCCGTCCACAGCGTTGCCCACGCGCGTGATGTAAACCTGGTTGTCCCAGCCGCCGAAGTAGTTCGGGTCGGGCATGGTGAGGATGCCGTGTGTGCCCAGAATCTCCATACGCGGTGTCTCCGGGAAGAAGCCCTCAGAGCAGAGGGTCAGGCTGCCGTAAACGCCGTTTTCAAATTCCAAAGCGCCAAGCAGGAGGGAATCGCCGCGGCGGATACCTTCCACCTCGGTCTTGACCGGCTGCTTGTAGTCGGGATGCCTCGGGTTCTCGTAGACATTATCCTCATAGAAACGGGTGTAGCCGGAAACGCGGTTGACCGGGCCGAGCATATTGATGAGGATGTTCAGGTAGTAGCCGGCCATATCGTAGGTGATGGTGGTGCCGGCGGAGCCTGCCATGGGGTCGGCGGGATAATCCGGCGCGCAGTGGGCGTTGTAGCCGCGGTAGCACATGGCGTGGGCGACGAGCGGCTTGCCGATCGCGCCGTCATCCAGCAGCTTTCTTGCGGTCTGGAACGCGGAGCCCATGTAGCAGTCCGGCGCGCAGCCGAAGCGGAGACCCTTGGCCTTTGCCAGATCATAGTTTGCCTTGGCGCCCGGATAATTGTGACCCATCGCTTTTTCGGAGTAGGCGTTTTTACCGGCCTCGAGGATCTGGCGGGTGACGGCCTCGTGGTTCCAGAGCTGAGTGGTGTTGATGACGATCTCGATCTCCGGGTCGTTCAGGATCTCTTCGTTGGTCATCTGGCGGATGCCGAACAGCTCTGCGCGCGCCTTGCTGCGCTCCGGAATGATATCGGAGCAGCCCACGACGTCGATGATGTTGAAGCCGCCGTTGCACAGGGTGTTCAGGTACGTGTAGCTGATGTTGCCGCTGCCGATCAGCGCGACTTTTACGGGCTTGATAGACATAGATGTTTTCCTCCCAAAATGAATATACTGTCTGATATTCGCTTATCGGATATCGAGCACATTGCGCATGTAGTCGATGCTGAGCTTAATGCTCTCAAAGATCGGGCGTTTGGTCTGATCCTGCTCGATGTTGTACCACACGCAGCCGGCCTCGCGGCAGGCGGCGGTGATTTCCTTCCAGTTCAGGTTGCCCTGTCCCACTTCCATGAAGACGCGGGGCACATCGCCCAGACCGGTGACTTCCGAGGTGCAGTCGACGCCCATATCCTTGTAGTGAACGATCGGGATGCGGCCCTTCAGGCGGCGGATCCATTCTGCCGGATCACAGCCCGCGGCGGAGGCCCAGAAGACGTCCAGCTCAAAGCAAACGAGCTCGGGGTCGGTGTTTTCAATCAGGATCTGCAGGCCGGTTTTGCCGTTTTCCTCAGGGAAATTGCGGAATTCCTGGCTGTGATTGTGGTACTGCAGACGGATGCCGGAGCCGCGGAAGGGCTCGACCATCTTGTTGATCCGCTCGGCGTAGGCATAGAAGCCTTCTGCGCGGCGCATCATGATGCCGGGAATGGCGGGGATGCCGAGCGTCGTGACGCCGTATTTTTTAGCCGTGGCAATGGCCTCTTCGGGCTTGCTGATGTCGCAGTAGACACTGCAAGGGCGCAGGCCGTACTTCTGCATCATGGCGAGATCTTCGTCAGCGCTCAGACCGGCGCTGCTGCCAAGGCCGCTTTCGACGCCGTCAAAGCCGAGCTCCTGCAGCTTTTTATAGGTGTTTTCCACCTGTTCTGCGGTGAAGAGCTGGTGTCTCAGGGTCCAGGGTACGATACCAATGGGCATGTTGGATTCCTCCTTGTTTTGACTTTTCAATTCTGTATGTAACCGGTTCCCGAACCGATCGCAGGGAAACCGGGCCTCCCGCACAGCGGCGCTTCTCCACACGCTGTGCTGCTTTGATTATAGCGTTTCGTTCCAGTAAAGTCAACTAAAAGAATCAAAGATATGCGAAAAAACTGTGCGTTTATTTTGAACTTGGGGCTTGTGTCCGAAGAGTGGCTGTGCTATACTTGGCTTGAGATTTTGGGGGGCTGTCTGCAAAGACGCAGACAGAAATTTTTGAAAAGTGACACAGAAAGGATGAACAGAATGTTCCAATCGCTGAATCTCGGTCTCGCCAATGTGGCGGAGAAGAATTTCGAAAAGAAGCTGCTGCTGGCGAAGAAATATGGCTTCAGCTATATAGAAGCCGGCGCGCAGGAGGTCATGGAAAACGGTGTGGAAAACGTCAGGGCGCTGCTGCAAAAGCACGGTATGCAGATTTCCAGCGCGAACCTGCCCTTCCATCCCACGCAGCTGGATGACGACGCGTTTGCGTCTGCCATGGAAGCGCTTCCCGCGCAGGCTGCGGCGCTCAGCGCCGTGGGCTGCACCCGCTGCATCATCTGGATCTTCCCGGCAAGCGATACGCTGACCAAGGAAGAAAACTACGCCTTTCATGTGAAGCGGCTGTCCGCTGCGGCTGCCGTCCTGAAGGAATACGGCATGCGGCTGGGTCTGGAATTTATCGGCCCGTATACCGGCAGAAAGGGCAAGAAGTATGTGTTCCTCTATACGGCGGAGGAAATGCTGAAGCTGGCTAAAGACTGCGGCGACAACGTCGGCCTGCTGTTCGATGCGTATCACTGGTACACCGGCGCCCACAACAAGGACGTCTTCGACCATATTCCGGATCAAAGCTGCATCGTCAGCGTCCATGTCAACGACGCCCCGGTGGGCGATCCGCTGGAGCTGCCGGATTCTCCCCGCGCGCTGCCCGGCGAGACCGGCATGATCGACATCGCCTGCGTCATCAACGGCCTGCGCAAGCTGGGCTATACCGGCCCGGTGATTGCTGAGCCCTTCAGCCCGAAGCTGGCCGCTATGGAGACCGACGACGAGAAGGTTGCCTGCATCAAAGCCTGCATGGATAAGATCATGGCGTAAGATTTGAAAGCACACAGACAAGAATGGACCGCCTCCACACGGAGACGGTCCATTTGTATGTCCTTATAGGGTTGCGCTGCCAGAAAGCGTCCGATGTCCAAATCAATCTTCGATGGGCGCTTCGAGGTTGTTCATGACGAGACCGGTGATGAGCTTCGGGTAGAAGTAGGTCGATTTCTGCGGCATCTTCTCGCCCGCGGCGGCGACCGCGCCGATTTCCTCCACGCGCGTGGGGTTCAGGATGAACGCGCACTGGCTCTGCTCCTGCGCGACGCTTTCGAGCGCCTCGTCGAGCGAGCGCGTGTAGGTGAGGTTTTTCTGGTTCGCCATGTTTTCCTTGTCGATGCCGAGGATGCGCTCCAGCACGAGCGTGTGCAGCACGCTGACGTCCAGTCCGCGCGAGGCTTCGCTCTTTTCGGGCAGCAGCTCTGCCATAACGGAAAGATCGCGGAGCGAGAGAAGCGCGTAAGCCATCGCGCTGTCCTGTTTGTAAGCGAAAACAAAGGATTTTTTGCCCGCGTCGTAGTCGGCCTTGAGGCGCGGCTCGATTTCCTCCGCGCCGGAAAGCGGCGCGATATCAAAGTATGTCTCGCTGCCGGAAAGCACCTTTTCCGCCGAAAAATCCGGGAGATCGCGCACAAGGCGGTGCGTCGGGAATACGACAAGGCCCGGATGCGCCATATCGACGAGCATCATCATGACGAACTCGCTGCCCGGCGCCCAGACGGCGTTCTCGCGGCAGTAGTTGCGGTAGTTGATCGCCGTCTCGTAGCGGTGGTGGCCGTCGGCGATATAGAGCTTGCGCGCGGCGAAATCCGCACGGAACGCTTCGAGCGCCAGCTTGTCGTTGACAATCCAAAGGCGGTGTGTCACGAGGCCGTCAAAGAATTCATAGCGCGGCGTGCCGGCGGAAAGCCGGTCGATGCGGCGCTGGGTCTCGCCGGTTTCATCCTGATACAGGGAATAGATCTGGCTGAAATTGCAGTTTGTCGCCTTCATCAGCTCAAAGCGGTCGCGCTTCGCCTTGGAGAGCGTCTCCTCGTGGGGGAGCACCACGCCCGCGGCAAAATCCTCCACGCGCACAAGGCACACGATGCCCTTGAGGGAGCGGCGCTCGCCGTGGTCGACACCGGTCAGGAATTCCTCCTCGTAGATGTAAATGCCCGCGTCGTCGTCGCATTTCAGCGTGCCGTCTGCGAGCCACGCACGCAGCGTCTCGCCCGCGCCGGTATAGGGATCGTCGCCCCTCGGCAGTTCGAGACGGATCACATTGTGTTCGTTTTTCGCGAGGTATGCGGCGCGCTCGGCGTCGCTGATGATGTCGTAGGGCGGGCAGGTCAGTTCCGCCGGGGCGCCTGCCGCGTCCGTGTATCGCATGGCGTGAAAGGCCTTGATGTCAGCCATTAAGATCATTCCTTCCGGATTTTTTTCCATTGTAGCGCAGGTGCTCGCCCTGTGTCAAGATAAAATGCGCGCAGTGCGGGCGGGAGCAGCATAAAAACAGCGGGGATGCTTACAGATGAGCATCCCCGCGTTTGCGGTTACAGGATATTGCTGCGGGCCAGAACGGCAAAAACCAAGGCGGCCAGCATAATCGCCGCAAGCACGCCGACGCCGATCCACCAGCCGGGTGAGGTTTTCGCCTTTCCGATCGGCACGTTTTTGGGGATAAAATTCATCGGCGTAAAGGACGAACGCGATTTCGAGCCGGGTGTGGGCGCAGGCATATACTGCACCTCAAGCTCTACGCCGCAGTCCGGACAGCGGACAATATCGCCTTCCAGAATCTTTCCACACTTCGGACACATCATAAGAATCCCATTCCTTTCAAAAGAACGATGTGTGTATAAATCTCCAGATTCAGTATATCACGTTAAATGAAAAACATAATTCTTTAAAGTAATAAAGTGAAAATTATTTTTCTGAAATGCAGAGCAGATGCGTCGAAAGCCCGGAAATGTCTTCGCGCCGGTCGAGCAGACGGGCGGTGCGCAGCAGCGCTTCGCGCGCGGTGGGATTCGTCAGAAGCGTGTCCAGATCCGGCGCAAGCCACGCCGCGCCGACGACGCCGTGCACCGCGTTTTCGGAAAAGCCGCCCGCCGTGAGCTCCTCGCGCAGTTCCTCCGCGCTGTGGAAGTGCGAGCGCCCGATGCCATGGTACGCGCTGTCCGTGGGGCGGATGTGTTCGCCGTCGGTCAGCTCGCGCTCCACCATGCGCATGAAGGCGTCCTCCTCGATCAGGCGGTTATCGCGCCCGAAGACGGAAATCGCCCAGAGCAGCGTGGCGTACGGCGTGATGGCGGCGGTGAACAGGCGCCCACCGGGCTTTAAAAGGCGGCGACTCTCGCGGACTGCCGCAATGCGCTCCGCCTTTTCGGGAATGTGGTACAGCGGGCCCATCAGCAGGACGGCGTCGGCGCTCGCGTCCGGCCGGTCGACGCTGCGCGCATCGCAGACCTCGGCCGCGCAGAGCGACACGCCGGGGTACTCTGCAGCAAGCTCCGCGGACAGGCGGATGTTCGTCTCCGCAATATCCAACAGATGCACTGTGTAGCCGAGCGACGCGAGCCACCAGGCGTATTCGCCGTATCCGCCGCCGATGTCGTAGATGACGGCGGGCGGCTTCGGCAGGAATTCGAGCAGAAGCTCCTTTGTGCGCGCGAATTCAAGGAGCCCAAAGCCGCTGCGCAGGCGATTGCGTTCTATACCCGCGTTATAATCCTCGAGCACATCTTTGTCGATGGATTTTTCAGTTTTGTTCATGTTTCTTTCTCCTCTCATTTTTTGCTGCGGATCATTTGCAGTCTGTTGGGGGAGCGCGGACTGTTCCGTCATGGGATCACCTCCTGCTTCGGATAAATTGCAAAAAGTATAGCACCGCTGCGAAAGGGCATAATTCTTTTTGGGAAAAATCAAAAATAAAGACAGCAAAGCGCGGACGGAAAACCGCCCGCGCCAATGCATGTGGTGTTGAATTTATAATACAAGCTTTCGCCGCGACAAACCAGCGATTGTATACCTGCGGCGAAGTTTGCGCAAGCAAACGACTCCGCGACCTCGTTGTAAGCCGTGCTTACTCGACTTCGCCGGCTGCCTTGGCCGCTTCGATGACCTTCTGCGCCACGTTCGAGGGCGCTTCCTCGTAGCGGACAAAGTCAAACGTGAAGTTTCCTCTGCCCTGCGTGACCTGACGGACGTACGTGCTGAAATCGTGCATTTCCGCCATCGGAACCTCGGCCTCGACAACCTGATAACCCGCCGTCGCCGGGGACATGCCCAGCACGCGGCCGCGGCGCTTGTTGACCTCGCCCATGATGTCGCCCATGTTCGCATCCGGTACCGTTGCCTTCAGCGTGCCGATGGGCTCGAGCAGAACCGGGTTGGCCTGCGGCATACCGTTCTTATAGGCGATCGTCGCCGCCATCTTGAACGACATTTCGCTCGAATCGACCGGGTGGTAAGAGCCGTCATACAGCGTGGCCTTCAGACCGACAACCGGATAGCCCGCGAGGGGGCCCTTCGCGATGCAGTCGCGCAGACCCTTTTCAACGGCGGGGAAGAAGCCCTTCGGCACCGCGCCGCCGACAACGCGCTCGGCAAACTCGAGGCCGTCCGCGTCGCACGGGGAGAATTCGATCCAAACGTCGCCGAACTGGCCGTGACCGCCGGTCTGCTTCTTGTGTCTGCCCTGCACGGAGACGGTCTTGCGGATCGTCTCGCGGTACGGAACGCGCGGGCTGCGCAGCGTGACTTCCACACCGAACTTCGACTTGAGCTTCGAGACGATGACATCCAGATGCTGCTCGCCCATGCCGCTGAGCACGAGCTCCTTCGTCTCCACGTTGTTGACGAAGCGGATGGTCGGGTCTTCCTCGGCAAGACGCATGACGCCCTGCGCGATCTTATCCTCATCGCCCTTATTCTTCGGGACGATGGCCATGCTCATTTCGGGAATCGGGTACTCGATGGCATCCAGCGTGACCTTGCGCGCCGGTGCGCAGAGTGTGTCGCCCGTGTTGACGCCGGAGAGCTTCGGGATCGCGCCGATATCGCCCGCGACGATCGCCTTGACGTCCTCCTGCTTTTTGCCGCACATCATGACCGTCTTGCCGATACGCTCCACATTGCCGGTGCGCATGTTGACGAGCGGCGTCTCGGTGGAGATCTTGCCGGAAACGACTTTCACGTAGGAGAGCTTGCCGATGAACGGGTCCGCGACCGTCTTGAAGACGATGGCTGCCGTTGCGGCGTCTTCGTTGACCGCGAGCTCGACCGGATTGCCGTCGACGTCGACCGCAAGCTCGGCACCCTTGTCGGCCGCGCTCGGCGCGAGCCAGCACAGGCCGTCCATGAACTGCTCCATGCCGCGCATCAGCATGGCGTCGCCGCAGAAGACCGGCGAAATCGTGCCGCGCTTGACGCCCTGGGAAACGCCGACAATGACCTCCTCCGGCGTGAATTCCTCACCGGAGAAATATTTCTCAAACAGCTCGTCGCTCGTTTCGGCGACGGCTTCGTAAATGGCGGTGCGCAGACCTTCGAGGCGCGCGCCCATATCGGGCATCGGCACCTGAACGGGCTTGCCGCCGGAGTAATCGTATGCCTTGTACTCCAGCATGTTGATGTATTTATCCGCCTTGCCGTCCTCAAAATACGGGACGACAATCGGGCAGACGGACGGGCCGAAGCTGGCCTTTAAATCCTCAAAAACCTTGTAGAAATCGGAACCTTCGTCGCAGAGACCGTTGACGAAGAAAATTTTCGCGAGTCCGCGTTTTTCGGCGGCGTTAAACGCCTTTTCCGTACCGACGGAAACGCCGCTCTTGCCCGCAAGCACGATGATGACGGATTCTGCGGCGCGCGTCGCCTCATACAGACCGCCCTCAAAGTCGAAAAGACCCGGGGTGTCCAGCAGATTGATCTTCTTGTTCTTCCACTCGAACGGTGCGACCGCTGTGGAAACCGACGTCTTGCGGCGAATCTCCTCCGGGTCGTAGTCGCAGACGGTATTGCCCTCGCCGACCTTACCGCGGCGGTCCGATGCGCCCGCAAGATAGAGCATTGCCTCTGCGAGGGAGGTCTTGCCGGCGCCGGAATGGCCTGCCATAGCTACGTTGATAATGTTCTTTGCCTGATACGTGTTCATGAAAACACCCCTTATATGTATATTTCACAATTTCGTCTGAGATTGTAATTTTAATTATATATCATATCTCCAGATATTGCAATCTCCAATCGCAAATTATACAGATATTCTATTTTGCGCCTGCCTCGTATATTCATATTGCACATAAAAGCTGTCTGAAATCGCCTTCAAAGCGCAGAAACCGGCAGAAAGACAAAAAAGCGGCGCACCCCGGGGGAGACGGGGCGCGCCGGCGGCGGTCAGTCTGTGGTCTCACGGCCGAGAAAAGCGGCGGCAAGCTTTGCCAGACGGAGGTTTTCCTCCGGCTCGCCCGGGTGCGCTTTTTCATCCTTGATGAGCATGAACATGCCGCAGATGTCGCCCTCACTGAGGATGGGGAAAGCGGCGTTTGCGGTGCGCAGCCCGCCGTCCGCAGCGAGCACCGTGTCCTCGCCGGAGGAAACGAACGGCGTTTTCTTGCGCATCAGCTCTTCGAGCTGCTTCGAGACCGGCTTGTCGAGCAGATCCTTTTTCGGGATGCCTGCCGAGGCGACAATGCGGTCCCGGTCCGCGACCGCGACGCCCGCGCCGCACAGCGCCGAAACGCATTCCGACATGCGCTGTGCGCTTTCGCTCAGTTCGCCGATGGGTGAATACTTGCGGAAGATGATGCCTCCGTCCTTATCGATGAAAATTTCGAGCGGCGTGCCTTCGCTGATCTTCATCGTGCGCCGAATCTCCTTTGGAATGACCACACGGCCGAGATCGTCCATACGCCGTACAATTCCCGTTGCTCTCATAATTCAATCTCCTCTGTGGTTTGGATTGCCTGTATATTGTCTGCCGTTTGAGGGGATTTATGCAAAATCGACTTTCGGACAAGGTGTGCTTGCAAATGGAAATCAACTGTGCTACGATACAAATAACCATATATATCGATTTGATGGGTGTGGAGGAAGCCGTCTATTCGGTAGCGGATTACCCCGAAACGGTGGAGGAATATTTTGAAGCGCTGCACGAAAGCCAGTTCCGGCTGATCGACGTCATCAACGCGTCCCCGGTGAAGATCATCAACTTCGGCGATAACATCCACTCCGGCACGCTGCCGCCGCATCTGATTCTGGGCATCTCCGACGGAATCTCCTCCACCGGCGATATCGAGCGCATCCGTCTGGTCGGGCGTATGGTGGACGAATACAACGAAAAAATCGAAAATGCCGCCTGCGCGCAGGCGTGACCGGATGGACGCAAGCGAAAAGTCCGGTTTCGCTTGAAATGCCGGCGGCGGTCTGATACAATCACAGGTGAGGATATTTGGCGCAAAGCCATGGGGAGGAACTCTGTCTACAAGATGAAAAAAACAAAATTTACATATCGGGGCAGTTATTTGGCCTACGTGCTCACGTACTTCTTTTTCTATTTTGGCATGGGCGTATTCACCTCCGTGCTTTCCATGTATCTGACCGGTCTGGGCAAGACAAAGGCGGAAATGTCGTTTATCGTGTCGGCGTCGAGCTTGTTCGGCGTGGTGATGATCCCAGTGGTCGGCTATATCAACGACCGGCTGCGCAAGCCGCGCGTGATCGTCGGCGTGATGCTTGCCGGTGTCGGCGTGCTCAGCGTCGTGTTCGCGGTGGCGCGCAACACGTTTGTGCTGTATCTTCTGGACGGCTTGATTATGGGGCTGATCTCCTCGATTTCGCCGATCAGCGAGCGCATGGCGGGTGCGGGACGCTATCGCTACGGTACGGTGCGCATCTGGGGTACCTTTGGCTACGCGGTCGCGGCGCAGCTTGCCTGTATCATCATGGAGGTCACGGTGCCGCAGCTCATTTTCGCGATGATCGCTGTGACGTCGCTGATCGCCATCGCGGGCTTTTGCGGGACGGACGACATCCCCTTTGAACCGGAAAACGAGCATGACACGGCGGACAGGCAGTTTTCGTTTCTGCGCACGCCGATGTATCTGCTGTTCGTTGTCATCGGTTTTATCTTTATGGGTGCGTCGAATCTCAATATGACATACAGCCCGATTCTGCTGCAGGAGCTTGGCGTGCCGACCGCTGCGGTAGGGACGGTGCTGTTTTTCAGCACGGTGATCGAGCTGCCCATCATCCTGTTCTCGAATAAGTTTATGGATCGCTTCTCGGGCAAAACGCTGACGGCGGTCGATTTTGCGATCATGTTCGTGCAGTTCCTGCTGTACAGCTTTGCGCCGAACGCGGCGGTGGCGATTGCGACGGTGCTTTTGATGCGCGCAATCGGCGCGACGCTGTTTATGATGATTATGCTCAAAATCATCCGCGGCATTGTGCGGGAGAATTCGGTCTCCACCGCGATGGGCGTGCTGAACGCCACGAACGCGGTCAGCGCCATTTTGATGCAGAATATCGGCGGGCACCTTGTGGAAGCGACGAGCATCCGCACGCTGTATCTGCTCCTTGCGGGCTTTGCCGCCGCCGGCTTTGTGCTCAGCATGTTCCTGCGCGTCCAGAACACAAAGCGCGTCTTCTCCTGAGACTGAAAATACAAAGAAAAACAGACCTCTTTCGCTTTTTGCGGGAGAGGTCTGTTTTGCGCGCGGTGCGATCCGTTAATATGCGGGGTCGTAAATCGAGGTGATGATCCACCGGCCGTCCTGCTTTTCAAAGGTTACGGTACATAATCCGCCGGATGTCTCAAACCAGAGGGAATCAAGCGTCACGGTGCAGGCTGTATCGGTGATTTCGGAGATTTCGGCGGAATCCAAATCCAGTTGATATCCGCCGTAACCCCGGCTGCCGTATACCATATAAAGCTTGCCGTCGAATTCCAGGAACTCGTTCGGGAAGAGCGTCTCCGCGATTTCCGGCGTCATATACTGCTTCAGGTATTCGAGCGCCTCGGCGTTTGTCTTGAAATTCGTGATTTCGTACAGCGTGGCGTCTGTGGGGTCGGTGAGCGTGCGGCGATTCGATGTGTCCCGCAGAACGACATCGATCGGCGCTTCACCGTCGATCATGGCCTGCGAGCTGGTGTAAACACGGCTGTAGGACGTATCCAGGTCGAGCACTGCACCGCAGGTCTCGGCATAGCATTTGTTGAGCAGATCGAGATGAAACTTCAATTCTTCCAGAAGTGCCGTGGGCTCGGGCGTCGCCTCCGGCGTCGGTTCCGGCGTGGTGGTTGGCTCGGCTGTGGGCTCGGGCGTCGCTGTGGGTGCCGGCGTGGGCGTTGCGGTCAAAACGCTGATCGTCGAGCAGCCGGTGAGCAGGCAGAGTGCGGTTAAGAGTGCCAGACAAATCAAAAATCGCTGTTTTTTCATTTTCTTATGGACTTCCTTTCGCGTATGTATTTAGATTCGGGTCAGTGTGCCAGATCGGCATAATCGATGGCGACAACGACCTTCTGCGCTGTGCGATAGGAGAATTCGTAACAGGTATCCAGCTCGGCCACCCATGTTATGCTGCCGCTGTTTGAGAACAGATCCTGCACGGAGTATTTTTGGGACTGCTGCGCATCGTACAGCTCATCGACCCAGATGCGCTGATCGTTGCGCTGCATACCGTACGGACGCAGCGTATCCGCGTATTGCACAAGCAGGCCGTGTTCGGGAATGAGCACCTGACGCAGATACGTTTCGAGCATAGCCCGGCAGTCCGGGGCGGGCGTCGGCGATGCGGTCGGTGTCGGCACCGGCGCTGCAACAGGCGTCAGCTTATTGCCGATGTCCACCGAGCCGAAGCCGTCCGTTCCGTGAAAATTCACCTGCGCGTAATACGTTTCACCCTGATAGTCGATCCGGACAACATAGGTGCCCCACCGGCGTTTCTGGGATTTCAAATCATCGGGCATGAAAAATTTGCCGTTCCGGTTTGTGTGCATCACCACGATCTCATTGTCTGCGAATTCATTGTTCGTGACGGGAACGAGTACATGGTTGATATACCGATGGGCCGTGACCGCGGCGCCCTCCACAGGTGTGCCGCGATAGGTCACCGTGCCGTATATCTCGCTCCGTCCCCTATAGACGTAGGTGGAAGGCACTTCCTCCTGTGTCTTGCTTTTTTCAGTATACCAACCGATTTCCGGAATTTCAAGCGGTGCGGCAAAAACCTTTTGTGCGGGGTGGAAAACCGGAGCGGACTGTGCTAGAATGGAGACAGCAAAACTGCGGAAAGGGTGACCGTTATGGTATTGGAAAGAGTGACGCCCGAAAGCGTCGGCATTCATTCAAAGGGGATTCTCGATTTTCTCGATCTCGCCGAGCGGCGCGGTCTGGAGCTGCACAGCATGATGTTGCTGCGGCACGGGAAGGTCTGCGCAGAGGGCTGGTGGAAGCCGTACAATCCGGCGTCGCCGCATATGATGTTCTCGTTTACGAAGGCGCTGACCTCCACGGCGATCGGCTTTGCGCGGCAGGAAGGAAAAATCGCGCTCACGGATCGCCTGTGCGACCTGTTCCCGGATAAAATGCCGGAGAGCCCGAGCGAGAACCTGCTCGCCTGCACCGTGCGCGACCTGCTCACGATGTCCTGCGGGCATGAGACGGAGATCAACACGTTTGACGTCGACGAGCCGGACTGGGTGAAGAATTTCCTCGCGCATGAATTCAAGTATAAGCCTGGCACGTGCTTCATGTACAACACGGCGGGCACGAATATGCTCTGCGCGGCGCTCAAGCGCCGGACGGGCGAGGACCTTTTCGAGTACCTCACGCCCCGCCTGTTCGAGCCGCTCGGCATCGCGAACGTCGAATGCTTCCGCCTGCCGGACGGCATCGAGATGGGCGGTGCGGGCAGCCGCCTGAAGGCCGAGGATATGGCGCGCTTCATCCTGTTTGTCGCGCAGCGCGGCAAGTGGGAGGGCAAGCAGCTCCTCGAGGAATCGTGGTTCGACCTCGCCGCCGCAAAGCAGGTGGAGACGCTCAGCCCCGCGAACAACCCGGATAATCCGGATTGGCGCTGCGGCTACGGCTTCCAGTTCTGGCGCTGTGTGCCCGAAAACACGTACCGTGCGGACGGCGCGTTCGGCCAGTACGGCGTGATTTTTGAGGATAAGGACGCGATTCTGATCCTCCAGAGCGCGTCGCCGAACCAGCAGGAGCAGCTCACCTGCGCGTGGGAGGCGCTCCTGCCCGCGATGACGGAGGAAGCGTCGCTGCCCGAAAGTCCGATGGCGCACGTGTTGAAGCACCGTCTCGAAAAGGCGGAGCTTATCCCGATGCTCTCGATGCGCAACCCGTGGGCGGAGCAGAAGGTCGGCGGCAAGGCGTTTGTGCCGGCGAAAAAAATGCCCGGGCTGGCGGATTTCATCGGCGGCATCTGGATCGTCGAGCCGCAGGGCGGGGAGACGAAATCGCTCCGCTTCGATTTCAAAGCGGATTGCGCCGTGCTCACCGCCGAGCAGGACAACGGCGAATTCTCGGTGGAAATCGGTCTCAACAGCCATTTCAGAAGTTGCACGCTCTGCGGGCGCACGTACGGCGCGGTGGGGCGCTGGCGCAGCGACAACCGCTTTGAGGCGGAGATCCGCTGTGCGGAGGCCGTCGGCGGCAAGCGCATGATTTTTACTTTCGGCGAGGATAAGCTCACGATCGATTGCGAATCCACGCTCGCGATCTCCGGCGGCATCGCTGACCGCGGCTTCGAGACATATACGCTCAACGCCTGATCCATGAAAACGGATACAGCCCGCAGAGAAAATTCTGCGGGCTGTACTTATGTCGGATGTTATAGCTTTGTGGAAAAGACGACCATCTGCATGGCGTCGGGGTTGGCGGGCGCGTCGGTAAAGCCTGCGAAAGCGGCGTCGAGCCGCATGTGGCGGGTGCGCCAGATCTCCTGAATCTCCGCCTGCGTGTACAGGCGCGTGGGATCGCCCTCTCCGATGACGGGCATCACGGCGGGCACGCCGTAGGGGATGTCCGCGCCGCCGAACAGCATGATGCGCCGCTCTTTGTCCCAGTCAAATTCAGAGAGCGCCAGCGCCTTTTCGCCGACCTCCCAGTTGCGCATGGGGAAGTGGCGGTCGGCGTAGTCGCCGTTGATGATGTCCATGACGTGGCGTCCGCCGGGCTTTAAAGCGGCGGAGATGACGTCGAAGAGTTTGAGGTTTTCCGCGTCGTTTTCAAGATAGCCGATGGCGCCGTCCGCGAGGTTCAGCACGAGGTCGAATTCCGCCTGGAAACGCAGGTCGCGGATGTCACTGCATAGGAATTGCGCGTTCGGCAGCTGCATTTCGGTGGCGCTTTTCTGCGCGTCCGCGACGTAGTCCGTCGTGATGTCTGCGCCGACAACCGAAAAGCCCTGCCGTGCGAGCAGGAGCGCATGCCGCCCGAAGCCGCAGGCGAGGTCGAGGATTCGCGCGCCGCGCGGCAGCTGCAGATGCCGCAGGAGGAAATCCACCTGCGCGGCGGTGTCCTCCACCCACGACTGCTGCTTGATGTCGAGTGTCCAAATGGTCTTGTACCAATCGGATGCTTTTGCTTTCATGACTAAGTCTCCTTATCGTAATTTGCCGGCATCCAAAGTTTAGCAGAAACGGCGAAAAAAGACTAGACTTGTATTTTGACTTGTGGTATAGTTATGTATCGGGTGCGGATATTTTTTCGCACTTGTTTTTTTGCAAAAAATGACCCGCGCGGGAATTCCCTGCGCGGGTCAAACAGTTTGAATGAAATTTACACGAACTGTGCCGGATCGACGCGGGTGCCGTTCTGATAGACCTCGAAGTGGCAGTGGTTGCCGAAGGAGTAGCCGGTATCGCCGACATAGCCGATGATATCGCCCTTGTTAACCCACTGGCCTGCCGAGACGGCGACCGAGCTCATGTGCGCGTACAGCGTGGAGAACTCGGAATCGTGGTAGATCGAGACGTAATAGCCCCAGGAGTAGCCCCAGGAATCACTGCCGTTTGCGACCATGACCGTACCGGAGCGGGACGCGACGATCGGCGTGCCGTAAGCGGCGGGAATGTCCATGCCGTAATGACCGCCGCCGAATGCACAGCTTACGCTGCTCCAGCCGGGAACCGGCCAGCAGAAGCTCTCGCCGGAATTGGGGTTCGAGGGCGCTTCCGGAACGGGTGTCGGGGTCGGCGTGGGCTTTACGGTCGGCACCGGCGTGGGGGTCGGTGTCGGGAGGGCGTCGCCGTTTTCATCGATTTCCGGCGTGGGGACGGGCGTCGGGGTCGGCGTCGGCTCCACGGTCGGGACAGGCGTCGGCGTCGGGGTGGCCTTCGCCTGCTGCATCTGGGCGATCAGGCTTGCCATCATGCCGACGAGCGCGTATTCTTCGTCTTCGGTGCGCTTGAGCTCGTTTTCCGCCTTGCCCTTTTCGGCGCGGATTTCTTCGAGCAGCGCCTGGTTCTCGGCCTCAAGGCCGGTCAGCTCGGTCTGGCTGGACTCGAGCAGCTTCTTTTCATCGGCGAGCGCGGCCTTCTGCTTTTCAAGCTCCTCGCGCTGCTCCTGTGTTTTCTCCATATAGTCGTAGACCGTGTCGACCAGCATCTTGTCGCGGTGCGTGATGCTGGAAATCAGCTCTGTGCGCATGGAGAAATCATGCAGGCTCTGCGAATTGAAGAGAATCTCCAAGGTGCTGACCTTGCCCGCGGTGTAGAGCGCGGCGATACGCTTCTTGAGCAGAGCGAGCGTATCCTGAATCTCCTCTTGTGCGCGCTGCATGCTGTCCTCGAGCGCCGTGATGCTCTTGTTCAGCGAATCGATGTTGCCGGTCGCGGAGTCGATCTGCTCCTTTACGGTGCTGATCTGCTCGGCGAGCAAAGCCTGAACGGCTTCCTTGTCGGATTCCTCGGATTCCAGCGCGGCAATTTTGTTTTCGAGGTTTTCCTTCTTCTGTGCGAGCGTCTGCTGCTCGGCTTCAATGTCCTCGACGGTGGTCGCGTAGCTCAGCGGCGCGGCAGCAAACAGCAGCGCGGAAAGCGCCAGTGCGGTCAGCCGTGTGAGCCCCTTATGAAAATGCTTCATGGGCGGTCTTCCTTTCAGCGATGATGACAAAAATGACATAAAGTTACAAATCCACACATTATCGATTACAGTATATCGGAATTCATGGAACTTATAATTCCTTTAAAGAATTATAGCGAAAAAACTACAAAAAAACAACAAGAAAATTGCAAAGGCGTTACAAAGCGGCTACGAATCGGTATCGAGATGCCCGGTGCTGGAAAATGGAGGAAAAAATCGCGGATTTGGCGGCGAAATGCGCCGTGCCGCTTGACATTCCGGAGCAAAACCGGTAGAATAACAGGGTGGAATAATTAGTTTGTTTAACTAAATTTCGAGCGGCTTCGACACAAGGCCGCACGGAAAGGAGGGAAATGCCGTGCCGATGTTTTCAACGGAGCTGAACGACCTTTTGGTTGAAATCTACCGAAATATCCAGATTTTGGAGGAGAGCGAGCTCAAGAAGAACCGCCTGAACCTTTCAATCAATGAAATGCACCTGATCGAGCTCATCGCAAAGGGAGGCGCGGGCATGACCGTCAGCGAGATCGCCCAGCAGCTCAAGGTGACGAAGCCCTCCGTGACGGTGGCGGTAAATAAGCTCGTGCAGAAGGGCTACTGCGAAAAGCGCCGCATGGAGGATGACGGGCGCGCCGTGCTGGTGGCGCTCACCCCGGCGGGCAGGAAGGTGGATGCGTTCCACCGGCGCTGCCACCGCAGCATGATCCGCGAGATCAGCGACGATCTCACCGAAGCGGAGAAGGCGGATTTGCTCCGCACGATGTCGCGTATCAATTCTTATTTCAGGACGAAGATATAGGACAATGCCGCACGGAGCGTGCGGCACGAAAGGAAGGCAGAAAATGAGTTTCACAATTTTGGGTACGGGCAGCTACGCGCCGGAGCACGTCGTCACGAACGACGATCTCTCGAAGCTGGTCGAAACGAACGACGAGTGGATTACGCAGCGCATCGGCGTCAAATCCCGCCGCATCTGCGAGACGGAGACGAACGTCGACCTCGCGGTGCAGGCGTCGCAGCGCGCGCTGGAAAACGCGGGCGTACAGCCCGAAGAGCTGGATCTGATCATTGCGACGACGATTTCCGGCGATACGCTTTCGCCCGGTACGGGCTGCATGGTGCAGAACCGTCTCGGGGCGCACTGCCCGGCCTTCGATATGTCGGCGGCATGCTCGGGCTTTTTGTTCGGGCTTGAGACGGCGGCGGGCTTCCTCGCGCGCGGCCTGTATAAGCGCGTGCTGGTCGTCAGCGCGGAGCGCATGAGCGGCATCGTGGACTGGACAGACCGCAGCACCTGCTGCATCTTCGGCGATGGCGCGGGCGCGGTGGTGCTCGGCCCCGGCGATGGCCTCGTCGCCTCGCATCTGATGACAAAGGGCGGCGACGACGTCATCAAGATTCCGACGCATTACGGCAATTCTCCGTGGTATAAGGGCGAGGTTCCGGAAAAGACCTCCATTTACATGAACGGGCGCGAAACGTATAAATTTGCCGTCATGGCCATGTCCGACAACATCAAGGCGCTGATGGAGCACGCGGGCGTTTCCGGCGAGGACGTCGCGCTGGTTATCCCGCATCAGGCAAATTACCGCATCATCAATGAGGCGCGCCGCCGCATCCCGGACATCGCGCCGGAGAAGTTCTGCATCAACATTGACCGCTATGGCAATACCTCCTCGGCGAGCGTGCCGATCCTGCTCGATGAGATGAACCGCGCGGGCAAAATCCATCGCGGCGATCTGCTCGTGCTCGCGGCGTTCGGCGGCGGTCTTTCCGCAGGTGCGATGATCATTCGCTTTTAAAGCATACCGATGATATAAAAGGATCCGAAGGGAGAAAAGACAATGATTTCAACACCGATTTGTGACATTCTGGGTATCCAGTACCCGATTTTTCAGGGCGGCATGGCGTGGATTTCCGACGGAAAGCTGGCCGGCGCCGTTTCCGAGGCGGGCGGCCTCGGCATCATCTCCGCGATGAACGCAAACGCGGAATACTTGCGCGGGCAGATCAAAATCGCGCGCGAGCTGACGGACAAGCCGTTCGGCGTCAACATCATGCTGATGAGCCCGTTTGCCGACGAGGTCGCGCAGGTCGTCGCCGAGGAGAAGGTCGCGGTCGTCACGACGGGCGCGGGCAATCCCTCGAAGTACATGAAGCAGTGGCTGGAGGCCGGCATCAAGGTGATCCCGGTCGTGGCCTCGGTCAGCATGGCGAAGCTGATGCAGCGTGTCGGCGCCACGGCGGTCATCGCCGAGGGCGGCGAGAGCGGCGGCCATATCGGCGAGCTCACCACGATGGCGCTTGTGCCGCAGGTTGTCAGCGCGGTCGCGATTCCGGTCATCGCGGCGGGCGGCATCGGCGACGGGCGCGGCGTTGCGGCGTCGTTTATGCTCGGCGCGGTGGGCGTGCAGCTCGGCACGAGATTCCTCGTTGCGAAGGAGTGCGGTGTGCACCAGAATTACAAGAATAAGGTTCTGAAGGCGAACGACATCGCCACGATGACGACCGGCAAGCGGCTCGGACATCCGGTGCGCAGCATCAAGAATCCGTACTCCAAGGAATATCTCCGCCTTGAGTACAGCGGCATTTCGGATGAGGAGCTCGAAGCGTACGGCAGAGGCTCGCTCTACCGCGCGGCCGTGGAGGGCGACGAAAAGACGGGCTGCTTCCTTGCAGGGCAGATCGCCGGCATGGTCAACCGCGAGCAGCCGGCCAAGGAGATCATCGAGGAAATCTTCCGCGAAGCGGAGACGGTATTGAACGGAGCGACGAAATGGGTAAAGTAGCATTTGTTTTTTCCGGACAGGGCGCGCAGTACAGCGGCATGGGCAAATCGCTCTATGAGGCGAGCGCGGCGGCCAAGGCCGTATTTGAGACGGCGGAGCAGATCCGTCCCGGCACGATGCAGCAGTGCTTTGAGGGCGCTCTGGAGGAGATCAGCATCACGAAAAATACGCAGCCGTGTTTGTTCTGCGTCGATCTCGCGGCGGCAGAGGCGCTGCGCGAGGCGGGCATCGAGCCGGATATGGTCGCGGGCTTCTCGCTCGGCGAGGTCGCGGCGGTGACGTTCGCGGGCATTTTCACGCAGGCCGAGGGCTTCTCGCTTGTCACAAAGCGCGGCGAAGCGATGCAGGCAGCGGCGGAAAAGGTGGACAGCGCGATGGCGGCTGTTCTGAAGCTCGCAAACGAGAAGGTGGAGGAGCTCTGCCGGATGCATCCGGGTGTGTTCCCGGTCAATTACAACTGCCCGGGCCAGCTCGTCGTAGCGGGTCTGAAATCGAGCCTCGGGGATTTTCTCTCCGACGTCGCGGCGAACGGCGGCAGAGCCGTTCCGCTGAACGTCAGCGGCGGCTTCCACTCGCCGTTCATGGAGAGCGCGTCGATCCGCCTTGCGCAGGTGCTCAGCGGCATGGACGTCAAGGCGCCGCAGATGCCGGTTTACGCGAACTACACGGCGGAGCCGTACGGCGAAAACGACGCGAAGCTCCTGCTCGAAAAGCAGGTTTCGAATCCGGTGCGCTGGCAGCAGACGGTCGAGCGCATGATCGAAGCGGGCGTGGATACGTTCGTCGAGGTCGGCGCGGGCAAGACGCTCTGCGGTCTGATCAAAAAGACGAACCGCGCCGTGAAGATATACAACGTTGAGGATGCGGACACGCTGGCGGCGACGCTCGCGGCGCTCCGCGCGGAATAACACAAAAGAATTACACGAAAGAAAGGGTAGAGTGTTATGAAATTGCAGGGAAAGATTGCGCTGATTACAGGCGCTTCACAGGGTATCGGCAGACAGATCGCGCTGCGTCTGGCGGCGGACGGCGCCAACATCGCCGTGGTCGATATGAGCGTGGAAAAGGGCGAGCTGGTCTGTGAGGAGCTTCGCGCCATGGGCGTGGAGGCAAAGGCGTATAAGTGCAACGTCACGGTGACCGAGGAGGTTGCGGCGACGGTCAAAGCGGTGGCGGCGGATCTCGGCAAGGTGGATATCCTCGTCAACAATGCGGGCATCACGCGCGACGGCCTTGTGCTCTCGATGAAGGACGCGGACTTTGACGCCGTGCTGAACACGAACCTCAAGGGCGCGTTCAACATGATCCGCGCGTGCTATTCGGGCTTCATCCGCAAGAAGAGCGGCCGCATCATCAACATTTCGTCCGTTTCCGGCATCATGGGCAACGCCGGCCAGGCGAACTATTCGGCGTCCAAGGCCGGCCTGATCGGCCTGACCAAGACGGTGGCGCGCGAGCTTGCCTCCCGCAATGTCACGTGCAACGCGGTCGCGCCGGGCTTCATTCAGACGGCCATGACCAAGGATATCGGCGAGGATAACGCCCTGCGCACGATGATCCCGCTGGGCAGAATGGGCAAGCCGGAGGATATTGCCGAGGCGGTCGCGTTCCTCGCGAGCGACGCCGCAGGATACATCACCGGTGAAGTCCTCCGCGTGGACGGCGGTCTCGCCATGTAACTGGGGACGCCCCACGGTGAGGTCGCGGAATCGCGCGTAGAACGCGCTTCGCCGCAGAAAGAAAAGAGTTTGGCAAACGCGGACGGGAGCTTTATGTGAAGGAACGGCTTCCGGGAAAGGATAAATGATGGAAAGAAGAGTTGTGATTACGGGTCTGGGCGCGGTAACGCCGATCGGCAACGACGTGGAGACCTTCTGGAATAATCTGAAGGCTGGTAAGTGCGGCATCACGCGGATCACGAAGTTTGATTCCACAGATTTTAAGGCGCATGTGGCGGCGGAGGTCAAGGATTTTGATCCGCTGCTGTACATGGACAAGGGCGAGCTGCGCAAGAACGATGTGTTCGCACAGTTTGCACTCGCGGCGGCGACGCAGGCGGTCAACGACAGCGAGATCATGGGCAAAATCGATCCCGAGCGCTTCGGCGTGTATTTCGGCTCCGGCATCGGCGGTATCCAGACGTTTTCGAACCAGATGACGACGCTGAACGAGAAGGGCCCGAAGCGCGTCTCGGCATACTTCATTCCGATGATGATCGCGAACATCGCGGGCGGCAACATCGCCATTAAGTTCAACGCGCAGGGCTCCTGCCTGCCGATCACAACGGCGTGCGCGACGAGCAACAATGAGATCGGCGAGGCGTACCGCGCGATCAAGCACGGTTATCTCGACGCGATCATCGCGGGCGGCGCGGAAGCGGCGATCACACCCATCGGCGTGGCGGGCTTCAGCAACATGACGGCGCTCACCACCTGTCCGGACCCGGAGGATGCGTGCTGCCCGTTTGACAAGCGCAGAAGCGGCTTCATCATGGGCGAGGGCGGCGCGGCGCTGATCCTCGAGGAATACGAGCACGCGAAGGCGCGCGGCGCGCGGATGTACGCGGAGATCGTCGGCTACGGCGCGACGGACGACGCGCACCACATGACGGCGCCCGATCCGGAGGGCAACGGCGGCGCACGTGCCATCCGTATGGCATGCGAGGAGGCCGGCGCCGATGCGGCGAAGGAGAAGATCTACATCAACGCGCACGGTACGAGCACGCCGCTCAACGACCGCAGCGAGACGCTCGCGATCAAGAAGGCGTTCGGCGAGCACGCGTACGACGTGATCGTCAGCTCCACGAAGTCCATGACCGGCCATATGCTCGGCGCGGCAGGTGCGGTGGAGGCGATCGCTTCGGCGCTCGCGGTTAATGAGGGCGTCGTCCCGCCGACGATCAACTACAAGGAACCGGATCCCGACTGCGACCTCGACATCTGCCCGAACGAGGCGAGACGTGTCGATCTCGACCTTGCGCTGTCCGTGTCGCTCGGCTTCGGCGGCCACAATGCCTGTATTGCAATCCGCAAGGTTTTGTAGTAAAATAACCAGATAGAATATACGATAGCAGCAAACGGAGGGACGTTTTGTGAATATAAAGGATATTGCGGCGCTGGCGGAGATCGTCCGGAAGAATGAGCTGACAAAGCTGGAAATCAACGGCGAGAGCATCGTCATCGAGCGCGCACCCGCGGCGGTACAGGCTGCGGCGCCTGCGGCGGCTCAGCTTGCCGTTCCGGAGCAGATGCATACGGCGGAGCCGATTGCCGAGGTGCAGGAAAAAGAGGGCGTCTATGTGAAGAGTCCGGCTGTCGGCGTATTCTATGCCGCGCCCTCGCCGGACAGCAAGCCGTTCGTTGCGGTCGGCGATACGGTGCGCCGCGGCGATACGCTCTGCATCATCGAGGCGATGAAGCTGATGAACGAGATCAACAGCGATGTGGACGGCAAGATCGTCGAGATCTGCGTTGGCAACGGACAGGTCGTCGAATACGACCAGCCGCTGTTCCGCATTGTCTGATCCTGACGGAAAGAAGGAGAATCCGGATGAACAAGGAAGAAATCAAAAAGATTTTACCGCACCGCGAGCCGATGCTGCTCGTGGACGAGGTGGAGCTTGTGGACGGCAAGGCGCTGGGCAAGTGCCACATCCGCGGCGACGAATATTTCCTGCAGGGACACTTCCCGGGCAACCCGATTGTGCCCGGCGTAATCCAGTGCGAGATGCTCGCGCAGAGCGCCTGCGTGCTTCTGGCGGACGGCGCGGCGGAGAATATGACGCCGGTGTTCACAAGCCTCGACAAGGTCAAGTTCCGCGGCATGGTAAAGCCCGGCGACACGCTGGAGACGGAGTGCGAGCTTGTGCGCCAGCGCGGCGCGTTCTATTTTGCCAAGGGCGTCGGCCGCGTGAACGGCAAGGTCTGCGTTTCGGCGGAGTTTTCGTTTGCGCTGGTGAAGTCCTGATTCCGGCGGAGGGAAGGAACAAAGCGTATGTTTACGAAACTACTCGTTGCAAACCGCGGCGAAATCGCGGTGCGCATCATCCGTGCCTGCAAGGAAATGGGCATCCGCACCGTCGCGGTCTATTCCAAGGCGGACGCGGAATCCATTCATGTGGCGCTCGCGGATGAGGCAATCTGCATCGGCGAAGCCGCGGCGAAGGACAGTTATTTGAATCAGGAGCGCATTCTCAGCGCGGCGATCGCCTCCAAGGCGCAGGCGATCCATCCGGGCTACGGCTTCCTTGCCGAAAATGCCGCCTTTGCAAAGCTGTGCAGAAAGCACGGCATCGCGTTTGTCGGTCCCTCCGGCGAGCTGATTGAGCGCATGGGCGATAAGGACGCCGCGCGCCGCCTGATGCAGCAGTCCGGCGTGCCGACGATCCCCGGCACGGAGATCCTTGAAAACGCCGAAGCGGCGAAGGCCGCCGCGGAGAAGATCGGCTATCCCGTCATGCTCAAGGCTTCGGCGGGCGGCGGCGGCAAGGGCATCCGCTTGGTGCGCACGCCCGAGGAAATTGAGCAGGCGTTCAACACCGCCTCCAGCGAAGCGCTGCGCGCGTTCGGCGACGGGCGGATGTACATGGAAAAATACATATACCCGGCGAAGCACATCGAGGTGCAGCTTCTCTGCGACGAGCAGGGGCACGTCGTTTGCCTCGGCGAGCGCGAGTGCTCGATTCAGCGCAACAACCAGAAGCTGATCGAGGAGTCCCCGTCTCCCGGCGTCTCCAAGGAAAAGCGCCGCGAGCTGTTCGACGCCGCAACCAAGGCGGCGAAGGCGGTGGGCTACGTCAACGCCGGCACGGTCGAGTTCCTGATGGACAAGGACAAAAACTTCTATTTTATGGAGATGAACACGCGCCTGCAGGTGGAGCACCCGGTTTCGGAGCTCGTCACCGGCAAGGACATCGTCAAGTGGCAGATCCGCATTGCGGCGGGCGTGGAGCTCGACTGCACACAGAGCGACATCAAGGTGCGCGGCGCGGCGATCGAGTGCCGCATCAACGCCGGCGGTGTGGGAAAGGTCAATTTCCTGCACATTCCGTCCGGCCCGTGGGTGCGCTTCGATACATTCCTGTATCAGGGCTATGAGGTGCCGCCGTTTTACGATTCCATGCTCGGCAAGATGATCGTCTTTTCCTCCACGCGCGAGGAGGCGATCCGCAAGATGCAGTCCGCGCTGTGCGAGCTTGTCATCGGCGGCCTGCCGAACAACATCGAAAACCAGATCGACATCATCCGCGACCCCGTTTTCCACAGCGGAGATTACTATACGGATTTCATCAAAAACCGCGAAGGGTAAGAAGGGAGTAAACCGTTATGAACCTGATGGGCCTGTTCCGGTCGCCCCAGAATGAGCTGGAAAAAGGCGGCAAGCAGCCGAAAAATCCGCAGGAGGACCTGCACGAGATCACGAACACCTGCCCGAAATGCGGCACACAGACGCCGGTTTCGGAGCTCTGGGACAGCCAGAACGTCTGCCGCTGCGGACACCATTTTCGCATGACGGCGCGCCAGCGCATCAGCTTCCTCGCGGATGAGGACAGCTTCACGGAGCTGGACGGCGATCTGACGAGCCGCGATATCCTCGAATTCCCGAATTATGAAAATAAGCTCAAAAGCGCACGCCTTGCAACCCGCGAAAAGGAGGCTGTGGTCTGCGGCACCGCGAAGATCGAGGGCGAGGACTGCGCGCTGTTCTGCATGGAGCCGCACTTCATGATGGGCAGCATGGGCACCGTGGTCGGCGAGAAGATCACGCGCCTGTTTGAGTACGCCACCGAGCACCGCCTGCCTGTGATCGGATTTACCGCCGCAGGCGGCGCGCGCATGCAGGAGGGCATCCTTTCTTTGATGCAGATGGCGAAGACGAGCGGCGCGGTTCGTTTGCACAGCGACGCGGGTCTGTTTTATCTTACCGTCCTCACCGATCCCACGACCGGCGGCGTGACGGCGAGCTTTGCGATGGACGGAGACGTGATCATGGCGGAGCCGGGCGCGATGGTCGGCTTTGCGGGTGCGCGCGTCATTGAGCAGACGATCCGTAAAAAGCTGCCGGAGGGCTTCCAGCGCGCGGAGTTCCTTTTGGAGCACGGCTTCATCGACCTCATCACGCCGAGAAGCCGCCAGAAGGCGGTTATCGCGCAGCTTCTGCGGATGCATGACAGCGAAAAGCAGGGCGTCTGCACACCGCCCGAGACGGAGCCGGAAACAGAGGAGGGCGAAGCATAATGGCAACGGCATACGAAAAGGTTCAGCTTGCGCGCGGCAAGGGCCGCGCGACAGGGCTTTCGTTCATCCAAAATATTTTCTCGGATTTCGTCGAGCTGCACGGCGACCGCCGGTTTGCGGACGATCCCGCAATTGTCGGCGGCGTGGCATGGCTCGGCGGGCGCGCGGTGACGGTTATCGCCATTGAAAAGGGCGGCGATACGCGCGACAAGGTCTACCGCAATTTCGGCTCCCCGAACCCGGAGGGCTACCGCAAGGCGCTCCGCCTGATGAAGCAGGCGGAGAAATTCCACCGCCCGGTTGTCTGTTTCGTCGATACCTCCGGCGCGTTCTGCGGCATCGGCGCGGAGGAGCGCGGACAGGGTCAGGCGATCGCGGAAAATCTCGTGGAGATGATGGGCCTGAAAACGCCGGTGATCTCGATTCTCGTCGGCGAGGGCGGCTCCGGCGGCGCGCTTGCGCTCGCCGTGGCGGATCGCGTCTGGATCCTCGAAAACGCCGTCTATTCGGTCGTTTCCCCCGAGGGCTGCGCGAGCATCCTCTGGAAGGACGCAAAACGCGCGAAGGACGCGGCGGAGTGCCTGCACCTGACCGCGCAGGACATGGAGGCGCTCGGCGTCGTGGAGCAGGTCATCAGCGAGGAAGGCAAGGGCGAGGTTTTCAGCCGCGTCAAGTCCATGCTCGAGACAGAGCTCGACGCGCTCTGCGCAACGGATACCGATACGCTCCTCAAAGCGCGCTATGAGCGGTTCAGAAAATATTGAGCGATCAATAAGGAAAGGGCTTCCCGGTTTTGGGAAGCCCTTTTGATATTTTATTTACCGAGAACGCAGAGGTCGCCGAGCTTTTCGAAGCCGTTCTTCCGGTAGAAGCGGTAGGCGGGGTAGCTTTCCTCGGTGTTGAGCAGCATGCCGCGCATGCCGCGGGCGGAGAGGTCCGTCTCGATGTCCGCAAGGAACTGCGAGCCAATGCCCATGCCCTGCAGGTCGGGGTCAACGCAGAACTCGTCGATGTAGTATTCCACGCCGCCGATCCACGGCTTTTTCATGCCGACAGACAGCGCTGCCACCTTGCCGTCCACCACGGCGATGTACCCGAGAAACGCGTCGAGCCGCAGGAAGCTTTCAAAGTAGTCGTGGACGGGCTGCTCGGACGGGAATTCGTCATACCACGGCGCACCCGAAAAGGCGCGGATGTACAGCGCCACGCATTCCGCAAGGCGCGCCCGCGTCAGGGGCAGCGTGGTGATGCGCGGCGGCAGGCTGGCACCGATCCACTTGCGGACGATCGCGTTATCGCCGGGCTGCATGAACGAGTGGTCGCTCTCCTCGGAGACGGTCAGCTTGCAGTGAAATCTGCCCGCGAAAGCGTCGAGCACCGCGCGGGACTGCAAAACGTCCTTGCCGCCGTAGAGAATCGCGGTCGGAATCGGCCACGTTTCGATCGGGTGCGCCTTGACATACTGGAAGTAATCCCAGCGCAGGGGATCAATCGGCGTGGCGATCTCCTTTTCTGCCTCGAGCCGCGCTTCGGTCACGTCGAACCACGTCATCATCTGCTGCACGAGGTACTCCATGTCGACCACGGGCGACTGGAACAGGCAGCGCTTGAGGGGTCTGCCCGCGTAGGCATTCAGGCTGAAATACGCGCCGAGACTGCACGCGAAAAGCGAAACGTCGTCCCACCGGGAGAACACCCAGTTGGCGATGATGTTCAGATCGCGGATACCATTCCAAATGTCGCACCGGTCGGGCTCGCCGGCGCGCTCGCCGTGCTCGGGCAGGTCGAAGCTGAGCGTCTGAAAGCCGCGTTCGGCGGCGATTTCGGCGAAGTCCGCCGCGTATTCCTTGGCAGACATCTTGCCGTGCACATGGATGAAAATGCGCGGCGCGGGCGCTCCCCACAAAATCGCGGGAATGCCCGAAATCTTTATTTTTTTCTGTTCCATTTCAAATCTCTTTGTTTTGCGCACCTTATTCCGCAAAAACCTTGCCGGCGGTCTCCTGCTCGAACTGCTTGTTGTACAGATCGGCGTAGTAGCCGCCCTTTTCGAGCAGCGCCTCGTGCGTGCCCTGTTCAATGATCTTGCCGCCGCGCACGACGAGAATCAGATCCGCGTGGCGGATCGTCGAAAGGCGGTGCGCGATCAAAAATGAGGTGCGGTTCTCGAGCAGCGTCGAGATCGCGTGCTGGATCAGCTCCTCGGTCTTCGTGTCGATGGATGCCGTCGCCTCGTCGAGAACGAAGATGCGCGGGTCGGCCAGCACGGCGCGTGCAAAGGAAATAAGCTGCTTCTCACCGGTGGAGAGCTGGTCACCGCCCTCGCCGACGTCGCTGTCGTAGCCCTTTTCCATGCGCATGATGCAGTCGTGTGCGCTGACGAGTTTTGCCGCCGCCTCAATCTCCGCGTCGGTCGCGTCGAGACGGCCGTAGCGGATATTCTCGCGTACGCTTCCGGAAAACAGGTGCGGCGTCTGCAGAACGTAGCCGATGCTCGAGTGCAGCCAGAGCATGGAGCGCTCGCGGTAGTCCTTGCCGTCGATCAAAATGCGCCCCTCGGTTGGCTCGAAGAAGCGGCAGGCGAGATTCACGAGCGTGCTCTTGCCCGCGCCGGTTTCGCCCACGATGGCGACCGTTGTGCCGGCGGGAATGTCGAGCGAGAAGTGCTCGAGCACGTTTTCCACGCCGTCCGAATACTTGAAGGTCACGTCGTCGAACGTGATATGGCCGTAGATCGGCTCCCAGTTCTCGCGCTTCGGCTCAAACGAGGTGCCGTATTTTTCGATGACCTCGGGCGTGTCGGTGATGAGCGGCTTGCGCTCAAGCAGCGCGGAGACGCGCTCGATGTTTGCCTGCGTTGAGATGAAATTCGAGATGGTGCGCGCAAGCTGCTGCACCGGGTCTGCAATGATCAGCGCGTAGTTGATGAAAACGGTCATCTCGCCGACCGAAATATCGCCAAAAAGCACCATGCGGCCGCCGCGCGTCAGCACGAGCGCGACGCCGATGGCGGTCAGAAAACCGATGATCGGGATGTACACCGCGTTCAGCCAGACCGCGTGGATCGTCGTGCGGCGCATGTCGTCGGTCACGGCGCGGAAGGCCGTGTCGTTTTTCTCCTCGATCACAAGCGTCTTGGAGGTCTTTGCGCCGGAGATACCCTCGTTGTAGTGGCGCGTGACCTCGGCGTTGATGGCGCGCACGCGGCGGTTGACCGCGAGGATCTTCTTCTGGAAGAACACCGTAAACACCGCGATGACCGGGATGATCGCGATCAGAATCAGCGCGAGCCGCCAGTTTACCGCGAGCATCACGAAGACGCAGCCGACGACGTACGCGGCGCTCCAGAAGATGTCCACAAGGCTCCAGGCGAGTACCGAGCCGATCTTGTTTGTGTCGCTCATCACGCGCGCCATGATCGTGCCGACCGGCGTCGTGTTGTAGTACGAGAAGTCGAGCGTCTGCAGATGCTCAAACAGCTTCCGCTTCATGTCCCTGCCGACGTACATCTCCACCTTGAGCGCGGCGATGGCCATCAGGATGGTGCCGAGCGTCATCAGCACGGTGAGCAGAACGTAGAACAGGATAAACGGCAGAAGTCCTTCCGTGGTGCGCGGCTCGATGAAGTGGTCCACCGCGTAGCCGGAGAAAAGCGGCTGAATCGTATCGATGCACGCGCCGAACAGCATCAGCGCGATGATCGCGATCATCTGCTTTTTGTACGGAGCGAGGAACGGCAGGAGCTTCGCCCATGTCTGTAACGATTTGTTTTTAATTTTCATATGGTTATTCCCCAAAGCAGCGCGGCTTATGTAGCGGAGCGCTGTGTGTCGTAGATGCGTTTGTAGATGCCGTCCTCGTCCTTCAGCGTCTCATGCGTGCCGCGCTGCACGATGCGGCCCTTATCCATGACGATGATCTGGTCGGCATTCATGATGGTCGTGATGCGGTGCGCGATGATGATCGTCGTGCCGTGCACGTTCTGATTGATCGATTCGCGGATCTTCGCGTCGGTCTCCATATCGACGGCGGAGAGCGAGTCGTCGAAGATCTTGATCGGCGTGTTCTGCATCAGCATGCGGGCGATCGCGACGCGCTGCTTCTGGCCGCCGGAGATCGTCACGCCGCGCTCGCCGATCTGCGTGTCGTAGCCCTCGGCGAAGCTGTCGATTGTGTCGTCGATCACCGCAAGGCGCGCGTACCGCCGCACGCTCTCGAGATCGTGGCGGTCTGAGCCATCCGAAATGCTGTCTTTGAAGCTCTTCGAGAACAGGAACGGCTCCTGCAGAACGATGCCGATATTCCGCCGCAGGTGGTCGAGCGCGATGCGCCGGATGTCGACGCCGCCGACGGTGATTTCACCGCAGCCCTCGGGCAGCTCGTACAGGCGGTCGAGCAGATACGTCAGCGTGCTCTTGCCGCTGCCGGTGGAACCGAGGATGCCGAGCGTCGTGCCGGCCTTGATTTTGAAGTTGATGTCGTGCAGAACCTCGCCGGAGGCGCCGTACGAGAAGTTGACGTTTTTGAATTCGATGTCGCGGTCCATCGGCGGTGTGACCGGGTTTTCCGTGTCGCGCTCCGGCTCAGCGTCGAGAATCTCAAACAGGCGCTTCGAGCTGATGCCCGTCTTGGAAAGCTCGCTGAGCAGGCGGCCGAGACTGCGCGTCGGCCAGACGAGCATGGAGTTGTACGCGATGAACGCGAGGTATTCGCCCTCCGTGATCGAATCGTTCACGACGAAGAAGATGCCCGCCGCCATGATGGTGATGACCTGCAAGCCGGAGAGCAGATCGCCGAGGCCCCAGTTCAGGCCGAGTACGCGCCCGAGGCGCACCCACATGTCGGTGAACAGCTCGTTCTGCTTGTTGAATTTGTCCTTTTCAAACCGCTCGCGCCCGAACGCGCGCACAACGCGCACGCCGGTGAGGTTTTCCTGTACGATGGCGGTCAGCGTGCCCTCGGCCTCGTCCGCCACGCGGAAGCGGTCGCCGACGATAAAGAAGAAGATCAGCGAGTACCCCACGACGATCGGGATGAAGATGAAGGCGATCAGTGCGAGCTGCGCGTTCATCGCGAACATCAGGCCGAGCGAGACGACGATCAGGAACGTGACGCGCACGAGCTCCATCATCTGGTCGCTGATGAAATTGCGGATCAGGTCGACGTCCTGCGTGCAGCGCTGGATGATGTCGCCGGTCTGATTCAGGTTGTGCCACGCGTACGGCAGCCGCTGAATGTGCGAGAACAGCGTATCGCGGATCTTCGTGACCGTGCCCTCGCAGCCCTTTGCCATGTTCATGCGCGAAAGGTAGGTGGAAACGCCGGAAAGCACGGCGAAAATCAGCGAGGCCAGTGCGCAGAGCACGATATTTTCGCGCAGGAACGCACGCCCGCCGAGCGATTCGATCCACCCAGTCAGAAATGCGGGCAGATTGAACGGCGAATCGTTGATGACGGAGTCGACTGTGACGCGGATGACCTGCGGTGTCATATAGTTTGCAAAGACCGCGATGACGATGGAGATGAGCGCCAGCACGAAATTGTGGCGCAGTCCCTTCGTGAACGGGTAAAACCGCAGGATGCTGGTGTGTTTCTTGTCCTTTTTCACAAAATACCGAACCTTTCCGATGCGCGCAAAAGCCGGTAGGGCGGGTTATTCCCTGCCGGAAGGCTTCCCCAAAAGCGCGCATCTGCGCCGTACCGATTGCACGGCGAAATCGGGCGCGGGAGCCTTTTCCCGTACCCTTTACCAATGCGTATACCGCGCCGGAAAACACGGATCCCCGGCGACTTCATGACGGTACTACCAATTTAGCATGGGGATATGAAAAAGTCAACGGGCCATGCATAAAATGCAGAGAAAATGGAACATATTTTTAAGAATTGTTAAGATTTATCCACTTGCATTTTACATGGATGCGGAGTATAATATGAACATACCTAGTTTTGAAAACCAAATAAAAGAAAATTCGAAATCAGATAAAGGAGGCTTTTCCATGCGGATGCAGACAGCATATGCCGGCGCGGCTGCCGGCGGGATGACGCGCAAGATTTGGCGCAGGGAAGACAGAGAGCGGCTGCGCCTGCCGCTGTATTCGCTCGGCGAAGAAATCTTCTCGGCGGTGTCGCACGGTGCGGCGGCGCTGTTCGGCGTAGCGGCGCTCGTGCTGCTGCTCGTTTTCTGCGAGAAAACGCCGCTTAAAGTCGTGAGCGTCTGCGTCTTCGGCGGCACGATGATTTTGCTCTACACGGTCTCGACGCTCTACCATGCGCTCGGCGTGAACCGGGCGAAGCGCGTATTCCGCGTGCTCGACCACTGCACGATCTTTCTCCTGATCGCGGGCACGTATACGCCGATCACGCTCTGCTGCCTGCAGGGCGCGGTGGGCTTCACGCTGTTCGGCGTCGTGTGGGGCGCGGCGATTCTCGGCATCGCGCTGAATGCCGTCAATATGGAGCGGTTCAAGAAGCTCTCGATGGTCTGCTACCTCACGATGGGCTGGGTCGTAATTTTCGCACTCCGAACCGTTGTGGCGCGCATGTCCCCGTTCGGACTGTGGTGCCTTCTGGCAGGCGGCATAGCGTACACGGCCGGCGCGGTTGTGTACGGCTTCGGCAAGAAGATCCCGTATATGCATTCGGTCTGGCACCTTTTCGTGCTGGCGGGCAGCGTCCTGCACGCTCTGACCGTATATTCTGTTGTTTTGTAACGCCGCGGGCGAGAACAAATGAAAGGATGGAAAAACGTGAAAGTATCCGAATTCACCTTTAATTCCTGCACAGCGCACAACAAAATCTTTACAAGGCTGTACGAGCCGGACACCGCGCCCGTCGCCGTTCTGCAGATCGCGCACGGCATGGCAGAGCACAGCGCGCTGTATAAGCCGTTCTGCGAGTACATGGCGCAGCGCGGCTTTGTTGTCGCGATCAACGATCACCTCGGACATGGACGAAGTGTGACCTCCGGCGCGCTGTACGGGCATTTCGGCGACCGTGGCGGGCTGTACAATGTCGTCGAAGACGTGCGGAACCTGCAGTCCATTCTGCGCAAAAAGTATCCGGAGCTGCCGTATTTCCTGATGGGCCACAGCATGGGCTCGTTCATCGCGCGCGAATTCGCAGCGGCGTACGGCACGTCGCTGACGGGCGTTGTGTTCATGGGCACGAGCGCGGGCATTCCCGAAGCCGTCTGGCGGGCGGAGCGCGCGTATCTCAATATGCTGAAGAAATCGAAGGGCGCGCGGGCAAAGCTGCCGTACCTCGAAAAGATGGCGACCGGCCCCTACAATAAGAAATTTAAGCCGAACCGCACGCCGTACGACTGGGTGACGAGCAAGGAGGAAGAGGTCGACCGTTTTCAGAACGACCCGCTTTGCGGCTTCCCGCTGACCGTGCAGGGATACATAGATCTCGGCACGCTGCTGCATGCGATCAACACCGACGAGTGGTACCGCCGCGTGCCGAAGAAGCTGCCGATTTATCTGATTTCCGGCGAGCAGGACCCCGTGGGCGATATGGGGCGCGGCGTACGGAAGGTTGATAAAAAGCTGCGCGAGACGGGCCACAACGTCAAGCTGACGCTTTACCCGCGCATCCGCCACGCGCTCGTCACAGAGATGAACAGCGCGCAGGTCTTCGCGGATCTTTACGCGTTTTTCACCGCGCTGCTCCCGAAAACGGAGAATGCGCCCGCAGAGAAATAAATACTGCGCTTTGCCGCGCCCGCCCGGACGATGCATCCGGTGCGGGCGCGTTTTTTCGCATATCCGGCCTGTACCGCGCCATATACTGGGCTGTAAGCGCGGAAAGGCAGGCGGTTTTATGTACGGGATCGTAAATCTGAAGCGATGGCTGCGGTACGCTGCGGCGGCGGTGCTCGCGGCCGGTGCCGTGGGCGTGTTCGGCACGCTGCTCACGGTGTTCGCGGCGGACAGCGGCGTGGAGCTGCCGGTCATCATGTACCACGCCGTCATCGACGACAGCGCCCGGCTCGGCAAATACGTGATCTCGCCGACGGAGCTGGAGAACGACTTCCGCTGGCTCAAGAGCCACGGCTACACGGCGGTGCTCTCCGAAGACCTGATCCACTACACGGAGACGGGCGCGCCGCTGCCGGAGAAGCCGGTGCTGATCACGTTTGACGACGGCTACTACAACAACTACCTCTACGCGTTCCCGGCGGCAAAGCAGTACTGCATGAAGTTCGTGCTCTCGCCGATCGGCAAGTGCGCCGACCTCTACACCGAGACGCCCGACCAAAGCCCGTATTACGCGCACGCCACGTGGGAGATGCTGCGCGAAATGCAGGATTCCGGCCTCGTTGAGATCGGCAACCACACGTATGACCTGCACAGCTCGGACGGCGCACGGCTCGGCACGAAGCGGCTTTCCACCGAATCGATGGACGCGTACCGCGAGATGCTCTCGGAGGACGTTTTGCTCTTCCAGGAGAAGGCGAAGACGAATCTCGGGCGCGAGCCGGTGCTGTTTGCCTATCCGTTCGGCGCGGTGAGCGAGGGCGAGCCGGAGATCATTGCGGAGCTCGGCTTCAAGGTCACGCTGTCATGCGAGGAGCGCACGAGTACCGTCACGCGCGACCCGCAGAGCCTCATATACCTCGGCCGCTATCTGCGTCCTACGGGCGAGACGAGCGAAGCGTTTTTCAGCCGCATTCTGGGCTAACTTTTTACAGAACAGGAGATTTGCTATGCCAACGATTTATCTGAGTCCGTCCCTGCAGCCCTTCAACAAGTATCTGACGACCGGCGATGAGCAGTACTGGATGAACCTCATCGCCGACGACATGGTGCCGCTGCTCGAGCAGAACGGCATCACGGTCAAGCGCAACACGCCGGGCACGACGCTCGGGCAGGCGATCCGCGAATCGAACGCGGGCAATTATGACCTGCATCTCGCGCTGCATTCGAACGCCGGGCCGGTCAACCTCGCGGGCAAGCTGCGCGGCCCGGACGTCTATTATTATCCGTACAGCTCGGCGGGCAAGCGCGCGGCGGAGATCATCGCCGACAACCTGCGCAAGATCTATCCCGATCCCGATCTCGTCAGTACGGTCGCGACGACGAAGCTCGCCGAGATCACGAAGACGAGCGCGCCCGCGGTGCTGGTGGAGATCGCCTACCATGACAATCCGCAGGATGAGGCGTGGATCCGCAACAACATCCCGCTGATCGCGCAGAACCTCGCGATGTCCGTCTGCGAATATCTCGGGCAGAACTGCGCGCTGTGAGCGTTCTGCGTGATGTGCTCTGGGGGCCGCACGTCCTGCTGCTGATCCTTGCGGCGGGCGTGTGGTTCACACTGCGCGGGCGGTTTATGCAGCTCTGGCGTCTGCCGCGTCTTGCGGCGGGCGCGCTCCGGGGCGGGGATCCGGCGGGAGAGGAGCATGTCTCCGCGTTTCAGGCGCTCACCGCGTCGCTCGCCGGCTCGCTCGGCACGGGGAATATCATCGGCGTCGCGGCGGCGCTCACGGCCGGCGGCCCGGGTGCGATCGTCTGGATGTGGATCTCGGCGTTCTTCGGCATGATGACCGTCTACGCCGAGAGCGTCCTCGCGGCGAAGTTCGCATCGCCGGACGCCCCCGGCGCGGTCGGCTATGTCCGCCGCGCGCTCGGCCGTCACGCCGCGAAGCTCTATGCCGCCGGCTGCGTGCTCTCGGCGCTCGGCATGGGTACGATGGCGCAGACCGGCGCGGTTTCCGCCGCGCTCCAAGCCATACGCGTGCCGCCGTGGGTGTCCGGTGTTTTGGTCGCCGCGCTGCTGGTGCTCTGCGTGCGGGGCGGGCTGCAGAAGGCCGTGCGCGTCACCGAAAAGCTCGTGCCGTTTATGGCTGGGCTTTTTCTGCTTGCATCGGGCGCGGTGCTCGTTCTGCGGTATGACCGCATCCCCGGCGCGGTGGCTTCCATGCTGCACGCGGCGTTCACGTGGCGCGCGGGAGCGGGCGGCGCGGTCGGGATGCTGACCGCAATGCGCGTCGGCGTTTCGCGCGGCGTGTTCACGAACGAGGCCGGTCTTGGCAGCGGCACGTTTGCGCTGGCACGCGCGGCGGGCAAGACGCCGGAGCAGATCGGCACGCTCGGCGCGCTGCAGGTCTTTATCGACACCATCGTGCTGTGCACGATTACGGCGCTCTGTCTGCTCGTGTCCCCGGCGGCAGGCGACGGCGCGGCGCAGACGCTCGCCTCGTTCTCGGCGGTGCTCGACGGCGCGGGCAATGCGGCGGTATCTGTTTCCATGGCGCTTTTTGCCTTTGCGACGGTCGTCGCGTGGAGCTGCTACGGCATGGACGCGCTGCATGTCCTTGCGCCTTCGGCCGGGCGCGCGGGCAGGCGCATCTATGTGGCGTTTGCTGCGCTTTCGTGCTTTCTCGGCTGTATTCTGCCGTTTACCGGTGTGCTTTCCTTCTGCGACGCCTTCAACGGCGTGATGGCCATTCCGAATATTCTCTCCCTATTCCTGCTCTCCGGCTGCGTTTTCGGAAAAAACTGTCAGAACCTCAAAAAACCTTATGGGATTTTAATGCGAAAAGAGAAAAAAGTATAGATTTTTTAGCGCCGAGATGATAGAATAGAATTGAACTGCGGGCACGGCCTCGCGGAAAGAAAAAACAAGGCTCAGCCAAAAAATACAAGGAGGCAGTTTTACTATGAAACTTATTCTTGCAATTGTCAGCAACGATGACAGCGGCGCGGTATCCTCCGCGCTGACCAGAGGCGGCTTCTCCGTCACGAAGCTCGCGACGACAGGCGGTTTCCTGATGGCCGGCAACACCACGTTTATCTCCGGTGTTGAGGATGAGAAAGTGGATGAGGTCATCGGCGTCATCGCGAAGCACTCGAGCCGCAGAACGCAGATTGTACCGAGCACCTCCACGATGGATGTGGGCATGTACTCCTCGTTCCCGGTCGAGGTCACCGTCGGCGGCTCCACGATCTTCGTTCTGAACGTCGACCGCTTCGAGAAGGTCTAAATGCAATTTGAAGGTTTTGTCGGCAATGCGGCGCTGAAGGCCGCGCTTTCGGGTGCGCTTTCCCGCCGCAGGCTGCCGCACGCGATTCTTCTGCAGGGCGAGGCAGGCCTCGGAAAGCGCACGCTCGCCCGGCTGATCGCGCGCGCTGCGGTCTGCCGCTCGGCGGACCGCGAAAATGCCCCGTGCGGCGTCTGCCCGTCGTGCATCCGCTCGGCGGCGGGCTCGCATCCGGATATCCGCATCATCTCAGGCAGCGGCGCGTCGAACGCGATCAGCGCCGAATCGGTCGAAAAGGTGATCGCGGACGCGTACCGGCGTCCGGAGGAGGGCGACGCGAGCGTTTACCTGTTTTTCGTGGAAAACGGGATCTCGGACGCCGCGCAGAACAAGCTCTTAAAGCTCATCGAGGAACCGCCGCCCGGTGTCCTGTTTATTTTCACGGTGCCGTCGGCGGATCTTTTGCTGCCCACCATCCGCTCGCGCGCGCAGACATTCACGCTGCGTGCACCGGACGAGCGCGAGGCGGCGGCGTATGTGGAACACAAAACGGGTATCCCGCCTGAGGAGGCGCTGGCGCTCGCTGCGCTGCACCGGGGCAACATCGGGAAAATGCTTTCGGACGGCGAAAACGGCCGCGCGGCGAAGGCAGCGCAGCTCGCGCAGGACATGGCGCTCGCCCTCGCGGAGGGCACGGAGCACGACCTGCTCGCGGCGTCGGCGCCGCTCATCAAGGACAAGCCCTTGTTTCAGGAGACGGCCGTGCGCCTGCAGCTTTTATTCCGCGATGCGTGCATGGTGAAAAACGGCGTGAATACGGCTGCGGCGGGCACCCTGGACACGGCGCAGCGGCTCAACCGGAAGCTTTCGCTGCGGAGTCTGATGGCACTCTGTGAGATGACCGCGCAGTATGCGAACTACATGCAGCGCAACGCGAACATGGCGCTGCTCGTCACGGCATTCTGCGCCAAAATGAGAGAAACCGCGGGCCGGTAAGCCCGCTTTGCGATAAAGGAGAACGGACATGGCCGAAGTAATCGGAGTCAGATTCAAAAATATGGGCAAGGTGTATTACTTTGACCCGAACGGCGAAAAGCTGGATTCCGGCGACCGCGTGGTGGTGGAGACCGCGCGCGGCGTGGAATGCGGCGAGGTGGCGATGGCAAACCGCGACGTGGAGGAGGAATCCATCGTGCAGCCGCTCAAAAAGCTGATCCGCAAGGCGACGAAGGATGACCTGCGCCGCGTGGCGGAAAACGAAATCAAGGCGAAAAACGCTTTTACCCTCTGCGAAAAGAAGATCGCGGAGCGGGGGCTTGAGATGAAGCTCGTCGATGTGGAATACACGTTTGACAACAGCAAGATCCTGTTTTACTTCACGGCGGACGGCCGCGTGGATTTCCGCGAGCTTGTCAAGGATCTCGCCGGTATGTTCCGCACGCGCATTGAGCTCAGACAGATCGGCGTGCGCGACGAGGCGAAGATGATCGGCGGCCTCGGCATCTGCGGGCGGCCGTTTTGCTGCGGCTCGTTCCTCGGCGGCTTCCAGCCGGTCTCGATCAAGATGGCGAAGGAGCAGGGGCTTTCGCTGAACCCGGTGAAGATCTCCGGCACATGCGGGCGCCTGATGTGCTGCCTCAAATACGAGCAGGAGGCGTATCTCGACCTGCTGCGCACCACGCCGAAGGTGAACGCCGTCGTTTCCACGCCGGACGGTCGCGGCGTCGTCATCGACCAGAACCTTCTGACCGGTAAGCTGACCGTACGGCTCGATAAAAATCCGGACGCCGCGCCCGGCATTTATAAGGTCAAGGACGTCCGCGTCATCCGCGACGGGCAGATTCGGCTGAACAAAAAAGAGATCGAAGAGTTCAAAAAGCTCGAGGGCTGAGGATTTTACCGAATTCAAACGGATGAGGAAACATTTTGTTCTTGCATTTTCACAAATTTGTGTTAGAATGTAGGTATCAACTATATGGAGGTGTCCTGTTATGGCATATAAAATTACAGACGCTTGCATCGCTTGCGGCGCGTGCGCGGACGCATGTCCGGTCAGCGCGATCTCCGAGGGTGACGGCAAGTACGAGATCGACGAGGCTACTTGCATCGAGTGCGGCGCATGCGCAGACACATGCCCGGTTGGCGCTCCGGAGCAGGCTTAATCGTTCCAAAAACAAGAGAGGGCTGCCGCGCGATGCGGCGGTCCTTTTTCTTTCCCCGGCGTTCCGGGAGAATCTGCAGAAAGGAAGAGGCGAGATGACCGAGGATATGCACTGGGAGCCGCTGGCCAAAAACTGCCGCGTGCTGGTCAGCCGTGCGCACCGCTTTACGACCGATACGATTCTGCTCGCGCATTTCGCCGCGCCGCGCCGCCGCGAGCGCTGCGCCGATTTCGGCACCGGCTGCGGCACGATTCCGCTGCTGTGGCACGTGCGCTATGCGCCGCGCGCAATCACCGGCGTGGAGCTCGGTGAGCAGGCCGCCGAGCAGGCCGAAATTTCCGTGCGGGAAAACGGATTTCAGGACGGCATTTCCATCCGGCGCGGCGATATTCGCGACATCCGCACGGTCTTTCCCGAGCCGGAGCTCGACCTCGTCGCCTGTAACCCGCCGTACAAGGCGGTCGGTGCGGGGCTGCGCAACGAGGATGCGCGCATGGAAAACGCGCGGCATGAGTGTACCTGCACGCTGGAGGACGTCGCCCGCGCGGCGAAGGCGGTGCTGCGCTTTGGCGGACGGCTGTGTATCTGCCAGCGCCCCGAGCGATTGACGGACGCGATGTGCGTGTTCCGCGAAAACGGACTGGAGCCGAAAAAGCTGCGCCTCGTGCAGCAGCGTGCGGACAGCGCGCCGATGCTCTTTCTGCTCGAAGCGCGGCGCGGCGGCAAGCCCGGCCTGCAGCTTCTGCCCACGCTCGTGATCGAGGACGGCGCGGGCGGCTTCTCAAAGGAAATGCTCGAGATCTACGGGGACTATAAGGATGGTCATGAAGGGGGACGCTCCAATGGAGGAGAATAAGCTCGAAAAAGGCGCGCTGTATGTGGTCGGCACGCCGATCGGCAACTTGTCCGATTTTTCGCCGCGCGCCGCCGAAACGCTCGCAGGCGCGGATTTCATCGCCGCGGAGGACACGCGCGTCACGATGAAGCTTCTGAATCATTTCGGCATCAAAAAGCCGCTCGTCAGCTATTACGAGCACAACAAGCAGGAGAAGGGCAGCGTCATCGCCGACCGCATCGCGGCGGGCGAGACGTGCGCGCTCGTCTCCGATGCCGGTATGCCCGCGATCTCCGACCCCGGCGAGGACCTCGTCGCGCTGTGCGCCGCGCGGGGCATCCGCGTGCTCGTCGTGCCCGGCCCGAGCGCTGTGATCTCCGCGCTGGCGGTGTCCGGTCTGCCGACGGGGCGATTCACGTTCGAGGGCTTTCTGAGCGTCAACAAAAAGAGCCGCCGCGAGCATCTCGAGTCGGTGCGCGACGAGGTGCGCACGATGGTGTTTTACGAAGCGCCGCACAAGCTGCCGTATACGCTCAGCGACATGGCGGCGGTGCTCGGCGACCGGCGCATCGCGCTCGTGCGCGAGATCACGAAAATTCACGAGGAGTGCATCCGCACCACGCTGTTTCAGGCGGCGAAGTATTACGCTGAAAACGCGCCGCGCGGCGAGTTTGTGCTCGTCATCGAGGGCGCAAAGCCGGCGGAGAAAAAGGACATGACGCTCGAGGACGCCGTCGCACTCGCGAGGGAAGCAATGGAAAACGGCAGCTCTGCCTCCGATGCCGCCAAGGAAGCCGCGAAGCTTTCCGGCTTCAAAAAAGGCGAAATTTACAAACAACTGACGGCATAACAAACCCGCCGCCCGGTCGGAAGAGATTCCGGTCAGGCGGCGGGATTTTTGTTTATTCGGTTTTGGTCGGGGGCGGCTGCTTCCAGTTTCGCCAGGCGCCGATCAGGTAGAGAAGCGTGACGGTGAAATGGAGGACACAGCCGCCGAGCTCCGTGATGTCGGTCACAAGACCGGTGGAGGCGGCGTAAATCACATCGGTGATGACGAACAGGAGAATGAGAAGGCCGAGGAAGAAGCACGGCTTCGCGCTGTTGGCGACGTCGGCGCGCTTTAAGCCAAGCAGACCGGCGAGCAGGAACGCAAGTGGTACCAGCACGGCGAAAATCACCGCGAATATCGACAGCGGAGACGCCAGACGGGCGGCGAGACCGTACTGCTCTGCGGCGTCCGCGCTGAATACGGAGAGCACAATGGCGAGCAAAGAGGCGGCGCCGTACAGGATCAGCATCAGGCTGCCGATTTTCATGAGAATTCGTCCTTTTATCTTCATGGCTGCATCCATTCCTTATCGCTTTATAGCTTGATTGTACCCGTCCCGCGGAGAAAATGCAACAGTTTTTTTGCGATACCGGCGCTGTACACGAAACTTTTACAAAATAGCTTGAAAATGCCACACGACTATGGTATAAAAGATGTGCGGACAACTTTGTCCAACATGACCCAATACGGGAGAGGAAAGGATATTTTGAGTATGAAAAGTAACCGAATTTCAGTTCAATCGTTCCATGCGGACGACGGCTTTGTCGGGCGCGTACAGAAGCTGGTGCGCGACGAGGTGCTGCCGTATCAATATAAAATCCTGAACGACGCGCTGCCGGATGTGGAGAAGAGCCACGCGATTGAGAATATCCGCCTTGCGGCGAAGAAGCTCAAGGGCGGCGACGTCAAGCCCGAGGAATTCTACGGCATGGTGTTTCAGGACAGCGACGTCGCGAAGTGGATCGAAGCGGCGGCGTACGCGCTCGCGGCGGGCGAGAATCCCGAGCTTGAGAAGGCGGTGGACGAGGTCATCGCGCTGTACGGCGCGTCCCAGCACGAGGACGGCTATGTCAACTCATATTTCACGGTCAAGGCGCCGGACAGGATGTGGACGAACATGCGCGAGGCGCATGAGCTGTACTGCGCGGGGCACATGATGGAGGCGGCGGTCGCGTATTATGAGGTCACCGGAAAGCGCAGCCTGCTCGATATCATGGCGAAAAATGCGGACTGCATCTACGAGCAGTTCATGCACAACAATACGCGCGCGTGCCCGGGTCACCCGGAGGCGGAGCTTGCGCTGATGCGCCTGTGGCGCGCGACCGGCAACGAGAAGTACAAGGCGCTCGCGAAGCATTTCATCGACGTGCGCGGCGAAGCGCCGAACTACTTCGCGGAGGAGGAAGCCAATCGGAATTGGAATGTCTGGCAGCATACGGTAGAGCTCGATACCGACTACACGCAGAGCACGCTGCCCGTGCGCGAGCAGAAGGACGCGGTCGGTCATGCGGTGCGCGCCGTGTATCTTTACACCGGCATGGCGGACGTCGCGAAGGAGACGGACGACGCGGCGCTGCTTGCGGCGTGCCGCCGGCTCTGGGAGAGCATCACGAAGCGCCGCATGTATGTGACGGGCGGCATCGGCTCCACGTTTATGGGTGAGGCGTTCACCGTCGACTACGACCTGCCGAACGATACCGTTTACGCCGAGACCTGCGCCTCCATCGGTCTGATGTTCTTCGCGAAGAAGCTGCTCGAAAATGAGCACCGCGGCGAATACGGCGACGTGATGGAGCGCGCGTTCTACAATACGGTGCTCGCCGGTATGCAGCTCGACGGCAAGCGGTTCTTCTATGTAAATCCGCTTGAGGTCGTGCCCGGTGTTTCCGGCAAGGCCGTCACGCACGCACAGGATCTTCCCACGCGCCCACAATGGTACGCCTGCGCGTGCTGTCCGCCGAATGTGGCGCGCATCGTGTCCTCGTTCGGCGCGTATGCGTACAGCGAAAGCGAGGACACCTTCTTCATCGATCTGTACGCGGGTGGCACGGTGCAGACGCAGAAGGGCATTGCCCTGACCTGCAAAACCGATTTCCCACACGGCGGCAGCGCGGTCTATACGGTGTCCGGCGCGGCGGAAACGACGATCGCCGTGCGCATCCCGGCGTGGAGCGAGCAGACCGTGCTGACGGTAAACGGTGAAGCGATCGACCTCAGCGCGGTCACGCGCGACGGCTATGCGTACATCACGCGCGCCTGGCGGGACGGCGACAAGCTCGCCCTCACGCTCGACATGACGCCGCACCTCGTTTACGCTTCGGCGAAGATCGCGGCGGACAGCGGCAAGGCGTGCGTCCAGCGCGGCGCGCTCGTCTACTGCGCGGAGGAAGTCGATAACGGCGAGATTCTCCCGCTTTACATCCGCGAGGATGCGCAGCCCCGCGCGCTTGATTTTGAGCCGGAGACGCTCGGCGGCATTGTGCCGGTCGTCGTGGACGGCTGTCGGGTTCAGGACAGCGGCGCGCTGTATTCCACAGAAAAGCCGCGCTTTGTGGAAAAAGAGATCCGGCTGATCCCGTATTACACATGGGCAAACCGCGGCGAGAACCAGATGCGCGTCTGGCTGCCGGTCCGATAAAGTGCAGGGACTTATTTTGAATCCTGCAAAATTCTGAAAACCTATTGACGATTTTCCGCACATGCACATGTAGTATGATAAATGAAAGAAAGGCGTTTTGCTTAATGCAAAGCGCCTTTTTTGCGTGGGAAAGACACACGGGGCATTTTTGTGTGCCGTGCAGGAAGGAAAGTGGTCAAGCAATATGGAAGAAATGAATCTTTGCCGTCAGGCGGATACGGTCAACGAGCTGTTGGCGCGCTACGGTGTAAAATTCGGCATTTATAAAAACGGAACATTCCGCGAGCAGCTTTTTCCCTTTGACGCCATTCCGCGTGTGATTGAGGCGGAAGAGTTTGAGAGTCTGGAGTGCGGCCTGAAGCAGCGCGTCATGGCGCTGAACTGCTTCATCCGCGATATCTACGGCGAAAAGAAGATCGTGCGCGACAAGGTGGTGCCGGAGGAATTTGTCTACGCCTCGAGCGGATATCTCGCATAGTGCGAAGGTGTTCTGCCTCCGAAGGGGATCTATACGCACATTGCCGGCATCGATCTTGTGCAGGGAAAGGACGGACAGTGGTATATTCTGGAGGATAATCTCCGCGTGCCGTCTGGACGGCGATATGAATGAATATCTGGCTGCCGAGATCATTCGTGACCTCGACGGCTCCGATCTCTGCGTGGACATTCACGCGAGCAATATTTATCTGACAGAGATCCCCCAGATCCGCATCAATGAGCTGCACCGCGAAATTCTGCTGCCGTATGCGCGCGAAGCGAATGTGGACTTCATCTGGGTACACGGCGCGAGCACGGTGCTTGAATCGACGCTGGCCTACAGTCTCAACAGCCGCGGTGTGCCAACACTCGTTGTCGAGATGGGTGTCGGGATGCGTATCACGAAGGCATACGGAGATCAGCTTTCGGACGGCCTGTTCCGTCTGATGCACAAGCTCGGGATCTGGACCGGGCCGGTGGAAGCGGCGCGCAGCCCCGTGATTTCAACCGATCCGGGTGAGGTCGCTTTTCTCAACGCGCCCGTTTCCGGCATTTTTGTCAAGACGCTTTCCCATGGCGCGGCCGTACGCGAGGGCGATGAAATCGGACGGATTATCGATCCGCTGCAGGGCGTTCTGCTCTGCCGGGTAACCGCGCCGGCCGATGGTTGGCTGTTCACAATACGCGAATATCCGGTTGTGGATCAAGGCTCGCTGCTTGCGCGCATTCTTCGGAGAGAGGAGGCGCACACGGATGAAGCGTGAAGTGCTTTATGAAATCAAGGCGCTGTATCGGGATGATTTCCGCGTCACGGGCTTTACTTTCGGGCAGGGAGAAAAGGCGATGTGCGTGGTCGGCAGCATGCGCGGCAACGAAAACCAGCAGCTTTTTGTCTGTTCACAGCTGGTGCGCCGCCTGTCTGAATTGGAGGCGGACGGCCGCATCACACCGGATAAGCGGGTTCTCGTCCTTCCCTGTGTCAATCCGTATTCCATCAACATCAAAAAGCGGTTCTGGAGCATCGACAATACCGATATCAACCGCATGTTTCCGGGCTATGATCAGGGCGAGACAACCCAGCGCATTGCGGCCGGCGTTTTCGACATCGTCAAGAAATACACCTACGGCGTGCAGCTTGCGTCTTTTTACATGCCCGGCGCGTTTGTGCCGCATGTGCGCATGATGAAAACCGGATATGAAAATGTGGAGCTTGCGAAGCAGTTCGGCCTGCCGTATGTGGTGCTGCATGCGCCGCGGCCGTTCGATACAACGACGCTCAACTACAACTGGCAGATCTGGGAGACAAACGCCTTTTCCGTATATACGACGAATACGGCGCGTGTCGACCGGACAAGTGCGCGGCAGGCGGTGGAGGCGATTCTCACCTTTATGGCCAAGCAGGGCCTTATCCGGTATGAAGGCGAGGCGGGCTGCGTGTCCCGCGTGATTGAGAGCGAACGTTTCATCTCCCTGCGTGCCGAAAGTGCGGGCTTTTTTGAGGCGCTTGTAAAGCCGGGCGAAGCCGTTGCTGCGGGGCAGCTTCTCGCGCGCATCTGGGATCCTTATCTCAGCACACTGCGCTGCGGCCTTTACGCGCCTGAAAACTGCACCGTGGCTTTCGTTCAGGACGAGGATATGACCTACGAGAGCACGGCGGTATTAAAATTGATTCCGGATGAATCGTAAACCACCCGCATGCAGAAAAAGCGGTATCCGTTTTCGGATACCGCTTTTCTATATGGATGATTCTGTTTAATCGACAAACGGTAGGCCGTGACCGTCCACGGTCTTTTTGCCCTGCAGGAGCTGAATGCCCTCGACCATGCCCCAGATCATGGACACAGGAGAGAGCCAGCCACAGGAGACGACGGAGATGGCGAGCTGTGCCACGCCGATGCCGACGCGGCCCTGATAGAAATTGTGTACGCCGAACGTGCCGAACATGATGCCGAGCAGCGCGGCCGCAATGCGGCTCTTCTGCGTGTACACTTTCGGCGCCTGATACGGATTCTGATAGCTCTGCTGGTAGGGGTTCTGATACGGCTGCTGATACGGTTGCTGGGGCTGCTGCGTTTCGTACGGCGGCTGATACTGCTGTGTATAGCGCGGCGGCTGGTATTCGCCGTGATCCTGCGTCGGCGTCGGCGGCGTCTGCTGTACGGACTGTGCCGTATACTGGGGCGGCTGGTACTGCGGCGGCTGGTAATTCGCGTACTGCGGCGCGGGTGCGGTAAACGGAGATTCGACCGTCGGATTCTGCACGGGCGGGACGTTCATTTCCGGCGCCTTGGGTACCTCCACATTCTGTACGGCCTCGGCGTCCTTCGCGAGCTGCTCGGCTGCGGCCATCGGATCCACGGTCAGCTCCGGTACGGCGGGCGCGGGTGCGGCCGGCGTTTCGGAAACGGGCTGTGCCGGCGCGGGGGTGGTGTTCTGGATGTTGTTATCGTTGAAATCGGTCATGGTTCCGGTACTCCTTTCCTTGGCTCAATCCTTCAGCTTGATGCCGTTGCCGTCGATGTTGATCTTGCCCTCGAGGATCTGGACGCCCTCGACGACGCCCCAGATCATCATGGCCACAGTGCTGAGCCCGCAGGTCAGCGCCGAGCCGAGCGTGGCGACAAGAATCTGGATCAGGCCGCGCTGGCTGTTGCCCAGATAGAAATTGTGCAGACCGAGCGTTCCGGCGAGAATGCCGAGGATGCCTGCTGCCAGACGGCTTTTCTGCGGGTAGCCGGCAGGCGGTTCCATGCCGCCGAAGGGAACGGCATTGTAGACGGGAGGCTGTGGGGGAACCGGCGCGCCGCCGGGCTGGTTGGTGTAGGGGCTGTAATTGTTGTCCTGCATAACGGTTACCTCTTTTCGTGATCGTAGCGCTTGCTTTCTGCGTTTATTGTATCGGAAACCGCTTGATTTTTCAAGCGGTTTTATTTCGATGTAAGAATGTCTTAAATTTTTCTAAGACCGGTGTCGGTTTGCGCCGTTGTTTTGTAAGGCAAATCTTGAAAATTGCACTTTTGTGTTGTATACTGAACAACACAAAGATTTGTTTCAGACGGGATACTGGCAGAAAGGAAAGGGCAGAACGATGAAAGTCAAAATTTCGGCGGACAGCACATGTGATCTTTCCGAGGCGCTGCGCGCGCAGTACGACGTGGGCATCACACCGCTGTATATCGAAAAGGAAGGCAAAAACTACCGGGACGGCATCGATATCGTGCCGCAGGATATTTACGACTATGTCGGCTCCGGGCAAGGCGTGTGCCGTACGGCGGCGGTCAACGTCGGCGATTATCTCGACGTGTTCACGGCGTACCGGAAGGAATACGATGCGGTGATCCACTTCAACATCAGCAGTGAGATGTCGAGCTGCTATCAGAATGCCTGCATGGCGGCGCAGGAGCTCACCAATGTATATGTTGTGGACTCCCGCAATCTTTCCACGGCGATCGGCCTTCTGGTGCTCGAGGCGGCGGAGCGCGCTGCGGCGGGCGAAGCGCCGGAGAAAATCGCGGAGACGATGCGCGAAACGGCGGAGAAGGTGGAGGCAAGCTTTGTCATCGACACGCTGCTCTACCTGCAGAAGGGCGGACGCTGCTCCTCGCTGGTGGCGCTCGGCGCGAACCTTTTGAAGCTCAAGCCGTGCATCGAGGTCAAGGACGGCAAAATGGGCGTCGGCAAGAAGTACCGCGGCAAGATCGGGAACTGCATCGAGCAGTACGTGCGCGAGCGGCTTTCCGGGCGTGACGATCTGCGCCGCAACCGCATTTTCATCACGCATTCGGGCTGTGCGCCCGAGATTGTCGAGCGCGTGCGCGGCGTGATCGCGGAATGCGGCGGCTTTGACGAGGTGCTCGAGACGACGGCGGGCTGCACGATCTCGAACCACTGCGGGCCGAATACGCTCGGCGTTCTGTTTATTCGCAAGTAAAAGGGGCACATAAGGAAATGAGTAAAAATGAACAGTTCGCCCGGACAGCCAAAAACGTCTGGGCTTACATCGCGGCGTTCCTGCGCTGGTCCCTGCTGGGGCTTGTTGTCGGCGGATGCGGCGGTCTGGTCGGCGCGGCCTTTTCAAAGGCGGTCGCCTATGCAACGACACTGCGCGGCGAAAACAGCTGGCTGCTGTACCTGCTGCCGGTCGGCGGTCTCGCGATCGTCGGGCTTTATAAGCTCTGTCGCGTTTCGGGCGTCGGCACGAACGAGGTTTTTGAGGGCGTGCGCGCCGAAAAGGGCGTGTCCGTATGGCTCGCGCCCGCGATCTTCCTCGGCACGGTCATCACGCACCTGTTCGGCGGCTCCGCCGGACGCGAAGGCGCGGCGCTGCAGCTTGGCGGCAGCGTGGCGACGCTGTTCGGCCGCATCTTCCGCCTGAATGAGCGCGACCGCCACATTCTGACGATGTGCGGCATGAGTGCGGTGTTCGCGGCGGTGTTCGGCACGCCGATGGCGGCCTGCGTGTTTGCGGTCGAGGTTGTCAGCGTCGGGCGCTTCTGCACGGCGGCGCTGTTCCCGTGCATTGTGTCGTCGGCTTCGGCGTATGGTGTGGCGCAGCTTCTCGGCGTGCCGCCGGAGCGCTTCCTGGTGGAAAACGCCCCGGGCCTTGAACTTGGCGCGCTGTGGCGCGTGATCGTGGTCGCGATTGTCTGCGCGGTCGTGAGCATGCTGTTCTGCTGGGCGATGCATACAGGTGCAAAGCTCTTCAAGCGATTTTTCAAGAATGAATTCCTGCGTGTCGCGGTCGGCGGCGTGATCATCATCGTACTCTCGCTGCTTGTCGGCACAACCGATTACAACGGCGGCGGCATGAACGTGATCGAGCGCGTCTTTGAGGAGGGCACGGTGCGCCCGGAGGCGTTCCTGCTGAAGATTCTCTTCACGGCGATCACGATCGGTGCGGGCTTCAAAGGCGGTGAGATTGTCCCGACGCTCTTCATCGGCGCGACGCTCGGCGGCGCGGTATCGCTTTTGATCGGCCTGAACCCGGCGTTTGGCGCGGCGGTCGGCATGGCGGCGCTCTTCTGCGGCGTGACAAACTGCCCGATGACAACCGTGCTGCTCAGCATCGAGCTGTTCGGCGGCGCAGGCGCGTTGTTCTACATGCTGGCGGCGTTCATCAGCTTCCTGTTCTCGGGCTATTTCAGCCTGTATTCCGGCCAGCACATCGTTTTCTCCAAGCTCCACGAGGAGGAAGTCAACGTCCGCGGGCATTGACGGGCTTGACAACGCGGCTGCGCGGTGGTAAAGTTAATTCGACAAATAAAGAGGGGGGCTTGTAAACAGGCTGAGAGGAGGGTGTGACCCTCGACCCGGAAACCTGATTTGGATAATGCCAACGTAGGGAAGCGAAAGCTATGGGTATGCGCATTGCCGCGTACCCTTTTTGTTTTGCCCGGTGGCGGAAAGGGTGAATAAAAATGACGTATACAACGCAGATGGACGCTGCGCGGCAGGGGATTCTTACCAAAGAGATGGAAGCCGTCGCCAAAAAGGAAAACATCGCGCCGGAGCGATTGATGCAGCTTATGGCAGAGGGAAAGGTCATCATTCCCTGCAACAAGGTGCACACCTGCATCGAGCCGAACGCGCTCGGTTCGATGCTCAAAACCAAGATCAACGTCAACCTCGGCACCTCGCGCGACCTGACGGATCTCGACATGGAGCTTGAGAAGGTCAACCGCGCGGTGGATATGGGCGCGGAGGCCATCATGGACCTCAGCTCGTTCGGCGATACGCAGAAGTTCCGCCGCAAGCTGACGCATGAGTGTCCGGCGATGATCGGCACTGTGCCGATCTACGACGCGGTGGTCTATTACCACAAGGCGCTCGGCAAGATCACGGCGCGCGAGTGGATCGACATCGTGCGGATGCACGCGGAGGACGGCGTCGACTTCATGACGATCCACTGCGGCATCAACAAGGAGACGGCGAAGAAGTTCAAGCGCAACCGCCGCCTGATGAACATCGTCTCGCGCGGCGGCTCCATCATTTTCGCCTGGATGGAGATGACCGGCGAGGAAAACCCGTTCTTCCAGTATTTCGACGAGATTCTCGACATCTGCCGCGAATACGACGTGACGCTGAGCCTCGGCGATGCGTGCCGCCCCGGCTGTCTCCAGGACGCGACGGACGCTTCCCAGATCGAGGAGCTGATCACGCTCGGCGAGCTGACAAAGCGCGCGTGGGCGAAGGACGTGCAGGTCATGATCGAAGGCCCCGGCCACATGCCGCTCAATCAGGTGGCGGCGAACATGGAGATTCAGAAAACGCTGTGCCACGGCGCGCCGTTTTACGTGCTCGGCCCGATCGTGACCGATGTCGCGCCCGGCTACGACCACATCACCTCCGCAATCGGCGGCGCGGTTGCCGCCATGAACGGCGCATCGTTCCTCTGCTACGTCACCCCGGCAGAGCACCTGCGCCTGCCGGACGTCGACGACGTGAAGGAGGGCATCATCGCCGCCCGCATCGCGGCGCACGCAGCGGATATCGCGAAGGGCGTGCCCAACGCGATGGACTGGGACAACGCGATGAGCGCGGCCCGCAAGAAGCTCGACTGGAACGCGATGTTTGACCTTGCGATCGACCCCGAAAAGGCGCGCCGCTACCGCGAATCCTCCCGCCCCGAAAAGGAGGACACCTGCAGCATGTGCGGCAACTTCTGCGCGGTCAAGAACATGAACCGCATTCTGGACGGCGAGATCGTCTCCATTTTCGACGAATAATCCGCACGGCGATGTCCGCTGGGGCGCGTTCTTTGGGGCTTCTTAGAATGAAACGCATCGCAAATACATAACGAAACGGCGCCGGGGTTCCGACGCCGTTTTCTGATCTTTATGGATGTTCGCGGATGGCGGTGACGGTCCACTTGCCGCCGTCTTGACTCAATTCCCATCGGGACAATATTTGACTTCCAATGGATTTTCCGCCGCTGCCGGAGGTCACTGCGTGGTTTTTATCGTATGCGGTTTGGTAATAGGAAACCCACATATAGCCGGTATGTCCGGTGAAACGTGCCGAAACCAGATTTATGGCATGTTGTTCCGAGACGGCATCCTCGTCCGTGACGCAAAAGCGCGCCAGCTTGCCGAATTCCTCTTCAGCGCGTGCGTCAGTCCTTCCTGCATGTTCTACCAGCCAGTTGAGAATGGCGCTTTGATTCTTCGGTTTGGCAAATCTGAATAACGCAAAAAGCGCCACCACACCTGTCTCCAGATGTGATGGCGCTTCTCCTTTTTGGTCGCTTTATGCATAAATCCTTTTTCAAACCTATAAAGCCCCCGCTATTCGGGAAGCTCTCCGAGCATGCGCTGCGCTTCGCTCTGCAGCTCGGCGGAACGCCACGCGGTCAGCATGATGCGCAGCACGGCCTCAATGCGCTCTTTCGCGCCGGGAATCGGCTCGGCGTAATCGTGCAGGCCGTCCTCCAGCATCGGCGTCAGCTCCTCCGGCGAGGGGAAGCCTTCGCGGGCGACCGTGCGCGCCAGCGCCAGAAACGCGCGGTAGAGCTGCGTGTCGTCGATGGTGTCGTCGCCCTCGTCGTCCAGCGCGCCGTTGATGTAGCTTAGAAGCCGGCAGATCTGTTCGATCGGCAGAGCGCTTTTGAGCGCGTTGATCATCAGAATGCGGCTGAGCTGGCGGCGCGTGTATTTGCGCTGCTTGGGCGGCGGCAGAAAACCGCGCCGCACCCAGTTCTGCACGGTGTACGGCTCGAGGCCCGTCACCTGCGTGACCTGTGAAAGCACGAGCCCGCCCGTCAGAAACATGGCGGAGAAAACCTCTTCGGCCGCCTCGGGCCGGTCAAGATCGACCCGCAGCACCGTACCGGGAAGCATCCATTCCAAATTCTCATCTCCTTTTTATCTGATGAATTAAATATATCATGCAGTCATATGATTGTCAATAAGAATTTCAAGATTTTTTATATTATCTTAAAATTTAATTCGAATTCTTTCCGGAAGACGTAACCTTTGCGCTCCTTTTTCTTCCATATAGGGTGAAGGGGAAAAATCCACTTGTAACTCCCCTTCGCCTTCTGTATAATAAAACAGGGAGACAAAGGAAAAACGTTCAGAGAGGAGTTTTGGGTATGAAACGGAAATGGATGGCATCACTGCTCTGCGCACTGGCGCTTGTGTTCACCTGCACGGCCTGCGCGGGCAATGCATCGGACAAATCGGCGAGCAGCACGGCATCATACGCAGTAAGCGGCGATTACGCGGCGGAGGCGGGCGGCGCAGACTGGGACGGCGGCGACTACGCCACGACGGAGGAGGCAATGGATGAGGCCGGCGCGCAGATCAAGGAGATTACCGGCGATACGCTGCCGCAGGACGGCCGGAAGATCATCCGAAACACGAGCCTGACCGTGGAGACGACGGAATTTGACGAGTCCGCCGCGCTTCTGAAGCAGGCAGTCACGCAGGCCGGCGGCTACATCGAGTATTCCTCGCAGTATGCCGGCGGCAGCACGCGCAGCGCGAGCTATACCTGCCGCATCCCGGCAGAGCAGTATGGAATGTTCCTTGAGAACGTGCGCGGCGCGGGCAGCGTCGTGCGCACCGAGGAGAGCACGCAGGACGCAACCAGCCAGTATATCGACCTCGAAGCGCGTCTGAAGAGCCTGCGCACACAGGAAAACCGGCTTCTGGAGCTGATGGAGAACTCCGGCAGCCTGGAGGAGCTGCTCGCCGTGCAGGATAAGCTGTCCGAGGTGCAGTATCAGATCGAAAACTATACCGGGCAGATGAAAGCGCTCGAGAACCGCATCGATTATTCCACCGTTGAGATTGACCTCGAGGAAGTCGAAACGTACACGCCCATTGAGCCGGGCTTCGGCGAGCGCGCAGCGGAGGCGTTCCGCAATATGGTGAACGGTGTCAAGAACGGCGCGCAGGGCTTCGTCCTGCTGCTGATTTACGTGTCCCCGCTGATTCTGGTCGCGGCGGTCGCCTTGATCGTGGTGCTGATCGTTGTGAAGCGCAAAAAGCGCCGCACGCCGCCTCAGATGCCCATCCCGCCGCAGGATATGCAGCAAAAGTAACATACAGAAGAAAGGCAAACGGTTTTCCGGAATGAAACAGCAGGATGAACGCTTTTTGCAGGCGCTTGCCGCCGCATTGAAGCATGAAAAAACCGCATGGGAGACGGCTTTCCCCGCGCAGGACTGGCTCGGCCTGTTCGAGTGCGCGGAAAAGCACCACGTCCTTCCGATGATCTACGAAGCGGTCTACGACTGCCCGGCGGCGCGAGAGCTCGACCCCACCTTCCTGCTGCCGTTCAAGCGCAGGACGATCCAGCAGGTCACGCTGCAGGCCATCAAGACCGGCGCGTTTCTGCAGCTTTACGCGCACCTGCAGAAAGCCGGTATCCGGCCGCTTGTCGTGAAGGGCATCGTCTGCCGGGCGCTTTACCCGGATCCGGACGCCCGCGTGTCCGGCGACGAGGACGTGTGGGTGCAGCCAGAGCAGTTTTCCGCGTGCCACGAGGCGCTTTTGGCGTTCGGCATGCAGCCCGCGGAACCGGAAAAGGACATCGAGACGGCTTATGAAGTGGCGTACGGCAAACCGGGCAGCCCGCTCTATATCGAGCTGCACAAATCGCTTTTCCCGCCGGATTCCGAGGCCTACGGCGACCTGAACCGCTTCTTTGCGGGCGCGCACGACCGCGCGGCTGTCGTCTCCGTGCAGGGCGCGGCGGTTTCCACGCTGAATAGTACGGACCACCTCTTTTATCTGATTTGCCACGCGTTCAAGCATTTTCTCCACAGCGGTTTCGGCATTCGGCAGGTGTGCGACATCGCGCTGTTCGCGAACGCATACGGCGATGGGATCGACTGGCCCCGTCTGCTTGCGCAGTGCACGGAGATCCATGCCGAAAAATTCTCGGCGGCGCTGTTTCATATCGGGGAAAAATACCTCGGTTTTTCGCCGGAGAAGGCGTACCTGCCGCCGCTGTGGACGGAAATTGCGGTGGATGAGACCGCCTTGCTGGAGGATCTGCTTTCCGGCGGCGTCTACGGCGCGGCCGACCGGAACCGCCTGCACAGCAGCACCATTACCCTGAACGCCGTGGCTGCGCAGAAGCAGGGCGGCAAAGCGAAGCGCAATGTGCTGAAAACGGTGTTCCCCTCGGCAAAGGCGCTTTCGGGCCGTTACCCGTATCTGAAAAAATACCCGTTTCTTCTGCCGGCCGCGTGGGGCGACCGCCTCCTGAAATACCGGAAGGAGACAGCCGCCGGAAACGGCGCGGCGGAGAGCATCCGCATCGGCAGCCAGCGCATTGAGCTGATGAAGCAGTATGGTATTCTCAAGAAATAAAGCAAGGCCGCTCTGTGAGGGGCGGTCTTTTTGCCTTGACAACGGCGGCCGGGAACAGTATACTGAAATTGGAATCTGTCGAATTTTGGGAGGCATGGAACATGGCAAGATGCAATCGATGCGGGGCGATCTATCAGGATGGCGCGCCGTACTGTCCGAACTGCGGGGCGCAGGAACCCATTTATGAGCAGCAGGCGTATCAGCCGCCGCAGCAGACGGGGTACAGCCAGCCGCCGGTGTACAATCCGCCGCCGGTGCAGCCGCCGTATACGCCCGTGCAGCCCACAAACCCGTATTATGTGGCGCCTCAACCGCCGCAGCCGCCGTACAACGGCATGTCGATCGCGGGCTTTGTCCTCTCGTGCGTGTCGATGGTACTGTGCTGCTTCCCGATCACGGCGATCATCGGCCTGATCCTGTCCATCGTCAGCTTGCCGCAGATGACCAAAACCGGCGAGCGGGGCAAGGGGCTCGCGATTGCCGGCCTGATTCTGAACGGCCTTGTGATCCTGTTCTGGATCGTTATGCTGATCCTGTCGCTCTGCGGCGTCTATGTGGACAGCCTGCTTTATTAACCGAAAGCCAAAGGGTAAGCCCGAATGCGCGGGGCTTACCCTTTTTGTGTGCCGGAATGCATGAAAAACGCAAAAAGACCGCCCCAGTGGAGCGGTCTTTTAAGCTTTGCGATTTTGGAAGTTACGCGCCCGCGTTGAGTTTCTTATCGAGTGCGGACTTCTTTCTGGCAGCCGTATTCTTGTGCAGAATACCCTTCGCGGCAGCCTGGTCGATCTTCTTGACAGCGACCTTGACAGCCTCCGCCTTGTCAGCAGCATTGGACTCGATCGCGACGTTTGCCTTCTTGATCTCCGTCTTGAGCTGAGAGTTGATCATCTTGTTCTGCAGGGTCTTTGCAGCAGCGACCTTTACGCGCTTCTTAGCCGATTTAATGTTAGGCACAGTGGACACCTCCTCGATAACAGGATTATAGTACGGCGAAACCGCCTGAACCGTATTGGTGGGCATAGATTCGCCTAAAACTCCAATAACGCAGAAATAATGATACCACATCGCCCCGGAAAAAGCAAGCGTTTTTTCCGGTTTTTTCGCAAAACACGCCTTGTGGATGCAGGTTTTCCGAAAGACCACAAGATGCGGGGCCGCGCCGCATTTTTCTGTGGATTTTTTCGGCGCACTGCCTTATAATGAAAACAGAAAGACCGGCACGCCGCGCGGGTGCGCCGAAAGCGAACGGAGGAATTATCATGTCAAAATTTTTCACGGCCCATAAGATTTATGAAAACGTCACGCAGATCGGCGGACTTGGCGGCGAGCTGTGCTATCTCATCGAGGGCGAGGAGCGCGCGCTGCTGATCGACGGCCTGACCGGCATCGGCAGCCTGAAAGCGTTTGTGCGCGAGCTGACCGACCTGCCTGTGGAGCTTGTGCTCACGCACGGCCATGTCGACCATGCGGGCGCGTCGTTTGAATACGGTGTCTGCCGCGTGAACCCGGCGGACGTCGCGCTGCTCTACGAGCACGGCGATCCCGCGCGCCGGTATGAGTTCGTCACGCGCGGCAAGCCGGAGGGTGCATTCTTGCCGCGTATGGACGACGTGGTGCCGCTCTGCGCGGTGCGCACGCTGCCCGTCTGCGACGGCGACAAGTTCGATCTCGGCGGCATCACACTGGAGGCGGTCGCCGTGCCGGGCCACACGAAGGGCACGCTGGCGTTCCTCGATCGCGCGCACCGCACGGTTTATTCCGGCGATGCCTGTAACCCAAATACGCTGCTCGCCCTGCCGTGCTCCACGACGATCGAGACGTACAAGCAGAGCCTTCTGCACTTCGCGTCGTTTATGGATGCATTCGACGTGCTGTACGGCGGCCACGGAACCGGCGCCGTGCCGAAATGTATCATCGATGAGGCGCTCGAGCTGTGCGACGAGATTATGGCGGGCACGGACGATCAGTACCCGATGGCGTTCCTCGGACGCAATTTCCTCTATGCGCGCAGCTTCACCGGCGACTTTAAGCGCCGTGACGGCAAGCTCGCGAATATCGCCTACAAGAAGGAAACGATTTTCAACGAGAGGTGAACGGCGTGAAAAAGCCGAAGAATAAAAAGCGCCGCCGCATCGTCCTGCTCTGTGCCGCCGGACTGCTCGTTGCGGCGGGCATCGGCGCGGCGCTGTTCCTGATCCGCGACCCGAACTACTATAAAACCGTGCAGAAGGAACCGCCGGAGATCACGCCCGCCGCGACCGGCTCGTTCCTCCAGCCGTGGTACTGCGCGGACTGGACGGAAAATGACTTTGCGGCACATATGGAGCAGCTTCTCGCGCTCGGTGCGGACAAGCTGATTTTGCAGTGGACGGCCGATACGCCCGAGGGAAAGATTCAGTCGGTGTTTTACGACACAGCGCTGCCGGAGGATTTCTTCGCGGAGGACGCCGAGCGCCACCCGCAGATGCTTGAAAACTGCCTGGCTGCCGCTGAAAAAACAGGCGTCAAGGTGTTTATCGGGCTGAACCTCGCGGACGAATGGTGGGACTTCGCGGTGAAAAAAGAAGCGTGGCGCGAAAAGCAAAATGCGGTCTCCGAAGCGATGGCACGGGAAATCTACGCGCTCTACGCGGAAAAATACCCGAACGCCTTTCACGGCTGGTACTGGGCGTGGGAGCTGACAAACGGCTTTCGCGGCGCGGAGGACGCCGCTGCGCTGATCAACGCTGACCTCGCCGTGCTGACGGAGCTGAACTCCGACCTGCCGCTTTTACTCTCGCCGTTCAATTCCAAAAATTCCAGCTATAAGAGCGCCGAACGCGAGTGGACGGACTTCTTCGCGCAGGTGGATTTCCGCCCCGGCGACATCTTCTGCCTGCAGGACGCGATCGGCGCGGGATGGATCGGACTGGATGACCTCGATTACTACTACGCCGCCGTCAAGCGCGCGGTAGAGACAAAGCCGGAGCTGCGCTTCTGGGCGAACTGCGAGAATTTCACAAAGGACTACAAGCCTGCCGAAACGGAGCGTTTTAAAACGCAGCTCGATACCGCCGCGCGGTACACGGAAGAGATCGTCAGCTTTTCACTTTCCCACTATTACCTGAATCCCGAATTCGGCACCGAACCGCGGGAAAGCTACTGCGAAATGCTGGAAAGATAAAGGCGCTGCGGCGGGAGAAAATGCGCCGAAAGATCGACAGGGTTTTGACAAATGGATAGAAATACCCCTTGATTTATCCCCGGGAATACACTATAATATATAAGACAGTACCGCGCGCTTTTGCGGCGGTCAAACATGCACGAGCATAAACGCTTGAAAGGATCAGGGTGAACACGCTATGAATAAAATCACCATCATCGGCAGCGGCAGCGTCGGCGCAACAATCGCATACACGCTGACTGTTATGGGCGTTGCCTCCGAAATTGTCATGATTGACATCAACAACAACAAGGCGCTCGGCGAGGCGCTCGATATCCGTCAGGGTACACCGTTCTGCAGCCCCTGCTCGGTCTATGCGGGCAGCTATGCGGACAGCAAGGATTCGGACATCGTCATCATCACCTCCGGTGTGGCGCGCAAGCCGGGTCAGTCCAGACTGGATCTCGCCCAGACGAACGTCAACATCATCAAGAGCATCATTCCGAACATCACGCGCTATGCACCGGATGCGATTTATCTCATCGTCAGCAACCCGGTCGATATTCTGACATACACCTTCTGCAAGTGCTCCGGTCTGCCGCAGTCCCGCATCATCGGCTCCGGTACGATTCTCGACACCGCGCGTCTGCGTGCGCGCCTCTCGGAGTACTTCTCCATCAACCAGCTCAACGTGCACGCGTACGTGCTCGGCGAGCACGGCGACAGCTCCTTTGTCCCGTGGTCCCTCGCGAACATTTCGAACATCCCGGTGCAGGACTACCACAGCTCTGTTGAGGGTTCGAACATGCTCGTACCGCCGCTCGATTTTGCCGAGGTTGAGAAGTATGTCCGCAAGTCCGGCGGCCGCGTCATCGAGAGAAAAGGCGCGACGTTCTATGCAGTTTCCGTTTCCGTCTGCCACATCGTCAAGTGCATCCTGACCGGCATCGACACCACAATGACCGTCTCCACGATGCTCAACGGCGAATACGGCATCGATGACGTCTGCCTCAGCCTTGTGAACATTGTCGGTCACAAGGGTGCGGAGAGCAAGATTCTTCTCCCGCTCAACGACACGGAGCGCGCCTCCCTCGTCAAGAGCGCTGAGTGCCTGAAGGAAATTATCCGTCAGGTCGAGATCTGATTCGTATAAGCTTTATCGATTCAAAAGCACGAAGGAATTTCGGTTCCTCCGTGCTTTTTCTCGTTTATAAATCTTCAATTTCCGTGTCGCAGCTCGCCTCCACGCCGGTGTGGCCCTTGTCCATCTTGTGCCGGGCCTTGCGGTTTTCCACGGTGTCAAAGATGATGGAAAAGTCGTAATCCGGCGGGTAGAGCTCGCTCGCCTTGGTCTGGAGCTTCAAGCGGTTGTGCTTCACGCGGTACTTGCGCCCCTGCACCTGCACGACGAGCGTGCCGGTCTCATCGGCGGGCTGATAGATGATGCCGATCTTCTTGCCCGGATAGACGAAAACGGAATCGCCAAGCCCGAACTGCTGCGCGTGCGCGGGGATTGTCTTTTGGCGCGGCGCTTTTTCGATCTGGCTCTTCTTATGCGGCGCGGCGGGCGCGTTTTCGAGTGGGGTGAAGTTGAGAGCGCACTCGGGCGTATCCGACCGGCCGTACGTCACGCTTTTCGCGTAGTCGAGCAAATGCGCGGGATAGCCGAGCCGCTGGGCGATGTAAAACGCGCAGCTTTCGCCCGCTTCGCCGATGACGAGCCGGTATTCGGGGCGGAGCGTCTCACGGTCAAACGTCATGCGCGCGTTCAGAACGCCCTCCGCCTTTTCGGCGTACTGCTTCACCTCCGCATAGTGCGTCGTCGCGAGGAACAGGCAGCCCCGGCGGCGCAGCTCCTCGAGAATCGAGACGGCAATGCCCATGCCCTCGGCGGGGTCGGTGCCCGAGCCGAGCTCGTCGAGTAAAACGAGCGAATCGCGCGCTGTGCCGTTCAGAATGTCGATGATGTTCGTGATGTGCGCGGAGAACGTCGAGAGATTCTGCGTGATGTCCTGCCGGTCGCCGATGTCGCACAGCACATTGCCGTTCATGCAGATTTCGGCACTTTCGCAGGGCAGGTGCAGGCCGCACTGCGCCATCACCGAGAACAGCCCAACGAGCTTGAGCGTCACGGTTTTGCCGCCGGTGTTCGGGCCGGTGATGACGATGCCGCGGATCTTCTGCCCGTGGCGCTCCTGCCCGATTTCAAAATCGACCGGCACGCAGTCGTCGCGGTTCAAAAGCGGGTGTCGCCCCTTGACGATCTTCATACGGCGCTCGGTGTTGAGCTGCGGCGCTGAGCCGTCCGTCTCGAGGCTCAGCTTTCCCTTCGCAAAGGCGAAGTCGAGCGACTCAATCGTTTCGGCGTTCAGCCGGATCACCGTGTCCTGTTCGGCGACGAGCGCGGAGAGCGTGTAGAGAATCTTGTCGATCTCGACGGTCTCCTCCGTCTCGAGCAGCGCGAGCTTCTCCGTGAAGCGGTGGATCGCGCTCGGCTCGATGAAGCAGGTGGAGCCCGCCGAGGAGGTCGCGATCACCGTGCCGGCAACCTGATTCTTGTAGTTTTTCGAGACCGGCAGCGTGTAGTGCCCGTTCTTGACGGACACAAAGCTGTCCGTGCAGTATTTCTTGTGGCTCTTCAGAAGCTCATCCATCTTTGTTTTGATCTGCCCGCGCGCGTTTTCCATCTGGCGGCGGATGTCCCGCAGCGCCTTGGTGGCGTTGGAATCGACGCCGCTGCCCGAGATGCACCGGTGAATTTCGAGCGTGAGCTCCTCGAGCGGGTCGAGCACCGCGCCGTTGAAGGCGAGCGACGCGCCGGTGCTCTCGGCTTTTTTGAGGTAGGCCTTGAGCCGCTTGCAGGCCGCGCCGAAGGCGGCGCAGGAAAGAAGCTGCTCGGACGTGAGCAGCGCGCCCTTTTCCGCGAGCGTCAGCGCGGTTTTCACGGCGGCGGTGTCGGGCAGCGGCGGCAGTCCGGCGAAGTCGAGAATTTTCCGCGCGCCGTCGGTTTCGCGCAGCGCGCCGCTCAGGCGCACCTCGCTTAAAATCGGCGTGAGCGCTGCAAGCCGCTCCTTTGCGCTCTGCGTCGCGGCATAGGAGACGAGCTGTTCGCGTATTTTATCAAACTCCAGGGTTTCGAGTGCATTTTGCATAAGGTATCCTCCATGAAATAAAAAAGTCCGCAGGTACTCCGGTTGTACCTGCGGATACGCACAAAAGGACGCAAAGCAGCGCGCGGCTCTGCGAAAAGGTGAACGTATCGGCTGAAAGGCGCAAACAGAGTACACAAATTCAAGACGTGCCGCACGCGGTACGCCCTTTGGGTGTCTGTTTACCGCCGGTCAAAGTCTCAGAGACTCAGACCGACGCACCTGCCGATAATGTCATAAAACCTTTTCCTTTCTGAATATGCAATGGGATCATGCTCAGAATAACACGAAGCCCGGCGCTTGTCAAGGTCGGGCTTGTTTTGCTGCGGGTTTTGTAGTAAAATCCATCTGTAAACCGATCGGACAGAGAAAAGAGGAACCAACATGGAGCATCTTTACAGCCGCATCACCTTCGAGGAGGCGAAGCGGATCATGGATACAGAGCCGGCGCATGTGCTTTTTGACGTGCGCGAGGAGGAAGAATACGTCACGGGACACGCGGCGGACGCCGTCCTGTTCCCGGTCGATACGATCACGGCCGAAACCGCGGCGGAGCGGATCCCTACCCCCGACACGCCGGTGCTGCTCTACTGCCGCAGCGGACGGCGCAGCCGTGAGGCGGCGGAAAAGCTCATCGCCTTCGGCTACACGCGCGTCTATGATGTCGGCAGTCTCGTCGGCTGGCCCTACGGGTTGGAGTGGGGCTAAAAGCAGCGCTCTTTCCGCTCCTTTCTGCAGCCGTGCGCGGCTTTGTCGCGGTCACAGAGGTAGCAGATTTCGTTGTCGAGCGGCGCACCGGAGAAGAAAGCATCGAGATTTTTGACCGTCTCCTCCGCGATGTTGTGCAGCGCCTCCTCGGTCAGAAACGCCTGGTGTGCGGTTAAAACGACATTCGGGCGCGAGACGAGCAGCGCGAGCGTGTCGTCGCGCATGATGGTGTCGGAGCGGTCCTCGTAGAAAAGGTTCGCCTCCTCCTCGTAGACATCGAGTCCTGCGCCGCGCACGATGCCGTCGTTCAGCGCGTCGAGCAGAGCGGCGCTGTCGATCAGCGCGCCGCGCGAGGTGTTCAGAATAAACACGCCTTTTTTCATCAGGGAGAAGGCGTTTTGGTCGAGAATATGGTAGGATTCGTCGTTCAGCGGACAGTGCAGGGAAATCACATCGCTCTCGCGCAGCAGCGTTTCAAGCGGGACATATTCGATGCCGCTGTCTTTAAGCGGGAATTTGTCGTAGGCGATGACGCGCATCCCAAAGCCCCGGCAGACCTCGATGAACGCGCGCCCGATCTTGCCCGTGCCGATGACGCCGACCGTTTTGCTGTAAAGGTCGACGCCGGTCAGGCCGACGATGCTGAAATTGAATTCGCGCGTGCGCCCGTACGCCTTGTGCAGGCGGCGGTTCAGCGTGAGCAGCAGGCCCATCGTGTGCTCGGCGACGGCGTGCGGCGAATAGGCCGGCACGCGCACGATATGCAGCTTTTCATATGCGGCTTTCACATCCACGTTGCTGTATCCCGCGCAGCGCATGGCGATGAGCTGCACGCCGTTTTGATACAGCCGTTCAACGGCGAGTGCGTTGATGCGGTCGTTGACGAACGCGCAGACAGCGTCGAAGCCGTCCGTGAATTTCGCGGTGTGGTGGTTGAGCTTTTCTTCAAAATACGTGATATCATAGTTTTGGCCCAGCGCGTCGAACCACGTGCGGTCGTACGGCTTGGCGTCAAAAAATGCGATTTTTTTCATCGGCGGATTCTCCTTTTGCGTTTGCCCTTAGTCTGCGCCGGATAAACCGTGTTATTCCGCGCAGAATACAGGGGAAAGGAGGAATCGCTTTTGGAATATATCCGTGCCTTTGTGGTCGGCGGGCTGATCTGCGTCGTCGGTCAGCTCCTGATCGACCTCACGAAGCTCACGCCGGCCCGCATCATGGTGCTGTACGTCACAGCGGGCGTCGTGCTCGGCGCGCTCGGCTGGTATGCGCCGCTCGTGAATTACGCCGGCTGCGGCGCCACGGTGCCGCTCTCGGGCTTCGGTTATCTGCTCGCGGAGGGTGTGCGCACGGCGGTGGAGGAAAAAGGATTGCTCGGCGCCTTCACCGGCGGCGTTACGGCGGGTGCGGCCGGCATTGCCGCCGCCGTGTTCTTCGGCTACCTCGCCGCTCTGCTCGCCAAGCCGGGGGATAAGTCCTGATATCGTTTCCGCTCTGTGCTCAAAAAAGCAAAACAGGCAAAACGGGAGAATTCATCCTGTCTTGCCTGTTTTTTGTGCGGATAAACAGATGTCATGTCTGGTTCAAATAAACGCTGATTTTATAAATGGGCTCGTCTTTGAGGGCAATATATTCGGCCGACTTGCGGATGTGGTCAAAAATATTTTCCTTCAGGTCGATATCCCAATCGGTTCGGCTAAATGGCGCGGTCGTTTCGGATGGCTCATACAGCAGCTCCAGACGCAATTGATAGAATTCATCTTCTTCGTCCGGGTATTGCCGGACAAGTGAAAAATAGAAAAGCGGTTTGCCGGTAAAGGTGTATGTTCCGGTCTCAAACAAGATCATAATATCGGCGTCGCTTACATTTTCAATTGGCAATTTACACATCTTCTCAAAAACATCAACCAGCGCAGGCAGGGTGGTCTTTCCGGCAGTCTCGGCTTTCAGAAAATTAAACACATCCATAACTTGTGTCCTTTCATCTGTATTCGTAAGGGCTTGCCGCCTGCAATTCACAGACTACAAGCCCTTTCGGTTGCTTGAACAATTCGCTTTAGAATTATTTGTCTAACTTTTTGGGGTCACTTCATTCCCTCTGGAGCGGCTCCTTTTCTGTATGCGGTTTGTCACGCCGTGCGTTTGACCTCGAACCGGTAGGAGAGTGTCTCGCCGGTCTCAGCAAAGTCGATCGTGTAGTCGATCGTGATGCCGCCCCACATGTAGTGGGCGGGGTTGTAGGGCGTGCCGGACAGCATTTTGATGACGCTGTTCTGCGCGCCGGAGAACACACCGGCGTTCGGTTCAGCGGTGACGGCGGCGAGCGCGAGCATCGCCATTTTGTCCGCTGAGGGCACGTCGAGCAATTCGCAATCCTCGGCAGAGAGAGAAAACCCGGTGAGCCTATCGCCATCTGTCGTGTAAGTCAGAGGCTTCGGACTGCTGCCGAGGTAAATCACGCCGTAATCATGGCGCGTCGTGGCGGCGGGCAACCAACTCCCATCCGCGCCGAGGGTATAGCTGTATTCCAGATCGTAGTACCGGCAGAGATAGTTGTAGTTTTCCGCGAATGCGGCGACGGTCAGCTCGCCGCGGTTCGGCGGCAGCTTGGAGACCTCCACTGCCCAGTTTGAGAGCAGCGTGCACAGTACATACGCAGCGGCAAAGACGACGCCGCGCCACGGCTTTGTATCGCGGATCGTGTACAGGCGGCTCAGCGGGTAGTCGTCCCACGGCTCGGTTTCGTTGGCCTTACAGGTCTTGTAGCTTTTCCACAGGCGGACCAGGATATACACCGGGATGAAAAGACCGTAGCCGCGCCAGAATACCGTCCATGTGCGGCGAAGTCCCTCGGCGTAGGACAGGCGGCGGCCGCTCGCATCGGTCAGATGCAGGCCGAAAATCGCTTTGCCGGGCGTCGTTCCGAAAAGGTGCAGAAACAGCGGCTCGAGAAAGAGCATCAGGAGCAGCCCGAGCAAAAGGATCGCGGCGTTTGCCGTTTCGCCTGCGTCCGTCGCGGGATTGATACGAAAGACGAGCGAAAACAGAAAGTTCAAAGGCAGCCCGTAGAGCATGAGGTCGATCTCGCGCGCGAACAGCCTGCGCCACGGATACGTGAGCGGCGGGATGGTATCCTGCTTCGCGGAAAAGTACGGGCTTTCCGCAGGCGCGCCGTCCTCGAGCTTTTGAAGATATTTTTCGGCGTCCAGCGTTTCAAACCGCGCGCCGTCTGTGCGGATCGCGCGGCAGACCGCTTCGGCGCATGCAATGTTTTCCCGTTCCGTTTCCAGCATGCGGAGCTGGTCGGACAGCACGGCGTCCAGCGTCTGCGCACCGGACTGCACCGCGCGGATGTCCTCGATCGGCACGCGCAGACTGCGCAGAAGCTTGATGCGCAGCAGCGTCTCGGCGTCCTGCTCTGTGTAGTCGCGGTAACCGTTTGCGAGCCGCTCGGGCGAGAGCAGCCCTTCGCGCTCGTAAAAGCGGATGTTTGCGCGATCCATGGCGCAGCGCTCCTCCATTTCCTTGATTGTCATACGTACACGCCCCTTTCTGCCTTCATCATAGAGCATGAAGCGGGTTTACAGTCAAGTGTTTTTCAGGAAAAACCATAAAATCGTGAGCAAAACGAAAAATGCGGCGTTGACGGCGGTGAAAACGAGCAGATAGTTCTTCGGCCGCGCGCCCTCGGTGGAGCAGTAGAGTTTGTAGGAGATGAGGCTCGCGAGCGAGGCGATCAGCGTGCCGAGGCCGCCGACGTTCACGCCGATGAGCAGCTCGGCGTAATTCGATGTGAACGCCGAAAGGAGCATCGCAGCGGGGACGTTGCTGATGACCTGGCTCAGGAGCGCGCCGGTCAACATCTCGCGCCCGGCGATGAACCCGCTGAGAAACGCGCGCACCGGCTCGATGCGCCCCATGTTGCCGATGAAAACGAAGAAGCAGACGAAGGTGAGCAGCAGGCCGTAATCGACGCGCAGCAGAAGCCGCCGCTTGTAGACAAGCAGCGCGAACGCCGTGACGAGCGCCGCGACCCAGCTTTCGAGCACGCGCAGGACGCACAGCAGGCACAGGACGAAAAGCGCCGCGCAGAGCAGCTCGGTTTTCAGGCAGCGCGCGGGGCGCTCGGCGGTCTGCGGGGGAATCGCCTCGTGCCGCACGAACAGGCAGGCGAGCACCAAAAGGACAAGCGAAAGCGCCGCGTACGGCAGGAGCGTCAGGAAAAAATCGCCGATGCCCATGCCGGAAAGCGCGTAGAGGTACAGGTTCTGCGGGTTGCCGATCGGCGTCAGCATGCTGCCGAGGTTCGCCGCGATGGTTTGCAGCGTCACGGTGAGCAGTGTCAGCCGCCCGAGACCGGCGCTTTGCAGCAGCAGAATCGCGAGCGGCACAAACGTGAGCAGCGAGACGTCGTTTGTGATGAGCATACTCGTGAAAAAGCAGACGAGCACAAGGCAGAGTACCACGCCGCGCGCCGTTTTGACGCGGGAGAGCAGCGCGTGGCTCAGCGCCGAAAACGTGCCCGCGTCGCGAAAGCCCGCGACAACTGCCATCAGCGAAAAGAGCAGGCAGAGCGTGCGCGTGTCGATATAGCCGGGGTACGCGCCGTCGGGCGGCACGAAGACCATCGAGAGCACCGCCAGCGCTGCCGCGATGCAGAGCACCGTCTCCTTTTTGAAAAATGCCCTGACGCGGGAGAAGCGATCCGTTTCCATGAACAAAACTTCCTTCCGGGGAAAATGACGAAAAAAGTATACCACGCCGCGCGCAAAATGACAACGCAGGAACAAATGTGCTTGCCCGCGAGGACGCGGTGTGGTAGAATCAAAGCAAATAAAAAACGGGAGGCGCAGAGCCGTGCAAACCAAAATTTATCCGTACAATACGTTCAGCGACCGCAAATACGTCGTGATCCTCTCCCGCATGGACGAGAAAATTCTCCTGAGCCGCCACAAAGCGCGCACCACCTGGGAGACGCAGGGTGGGCACATCGAGCCGGGCGAGACGCCGCTCGAAGCTGCAAAGCGCGAGCTGTGGGAGGAATCCGGTGCGGCGGACTACACCATCGAGCCGCTGTGCGACTACTGGGCGGGCGAAGCGGATGACTGGGCGACCGGTGCGGTGTTCTGCGCCAAGATCACGCGCCTCGGGACTCTCCCCGAAAGCGAAATGGCGGAGACCCGGCTGTTCGACACCCTGCCCGAAAATGTGACCTACCCGGCCATCACGCCGGCGCTCTTCGCTTTTGCGGATGACAGGTGGAGGCGTGACAGCTGAATCTACACGGGACGGTACTGTCATGCAGCCTGTACGGGCAGTTACCGCCTTGCGTCCACTGTCCAGCGGTCGGTGATGCGTCCGTTTTCGGCGACGAGGGCGGCGCTGTACAGGGCAGTGGTGGGGCAGATATGCGTCGGAATGACGTAAAACACCGTGCCGATCGCCGGGCGCTCGGCTTCAAAGCCGGGCAGCATGCGCCACGTCCAATGCTCCTCGCTCTGGAAAAGCGCTTCGGCGTGCTCGAGACCGACCACCACGCCGCGCGCGCCGGCGGGGTCGCTCGCGATGCCCTTGCAGCCGAGGTCGAGCGTGAAAATGCCGCCTGCCGGGTGGCTGATAACGCGCGTCAGAACCGCCGCCGCTGGGGTGAAGGGCAGGTCGGGATAATTTTTGAGATATCCGCTGTCCCAGAGGAACACCGTGCCGGGCGAGAGAAACACGTCCGGGTTCGCCGCGTGGCACGGGAAGGACGGGCTGCCGCCCGCAATAATCATCGGCACGTCGATGCCGTCTGCGCTGAGGCGGTCGAGCACGTCGGCGATGTCGGACACCATCTCGGTGACCTCCGCCTCGCGCTGCAAAAGGTCGGTCGTGTGCACGTGTCCGTCGTAGCAGTGCAGGCCGCTGAATACGATGCGCTCTGTTTTGCCGAGGGCGTTCACAAAGTCGTACAGCCGCGCGGTTTCGATGCCGGTGCGGTTCATGCCCATGTTCACATCGAGGAAGAAGCCGAGGTCGGCGTCCTGCCGTAGGGCCTCCTTGTCGAGCGCGCGCAGGCAGGAAAGGTCGTCGCCAAGCGCGTAAAACTTCGTTTCGGGGAAGCGCTTTGCGAGCGTGACGAACGCGGGAATATTTGGCCCGACGAGCGGATAGGCGAGCAGGACATGCTCCGCGCCGCAGGAAGCGGTCATCTCCGCCTCGGCGAGCGTGGCGCACTTGAAGCGCACAATGCCCATTTCCATCTGCATTTCGATCAGCTTTTTCATCTTGTGGGACTTGACGTGTGGCCACAGACGGTTCGCGCCGCCCGCGATTTCGATGGCACGCCGCGTGTTTTCGCGGATGAGGTCGGCGTAATAAATCAGCGCGGGGGAGAGAATCTCGCCCGCGTTTTCGAGCGCGTAGGTTTTGGTCTGCATGTGCAGCCCTCCTTTTTTTGTTCTGATTTTGAGTATACGCCGCGAAAATTGCCGTGTCAAGCGCTTGACTTTGCGCCGCCGGGGCGGTACACTGAACATAACAGACAGGGGAGGAGGGCCTGCGGTGTTTACCCTGTTTTGCCATGCGAACATATACGACGGCTCGGGCGAAGCGTCCTTTTTTGGCGATGTGCTCGTGCGGGATGACCGCATTGAAGCGGTGGGCAGGGGGCTCCCCGCGCCGGAGGGCGCGAACGTGATCGACGCCGAGGGGCTTTGGCTCTGCCCGGGCTTTGTCGACATTCACCGCCACGCGGACGTCCAGCCGCTTTTGCACTGGAGCGGCGAAGCCGAGCTGCGGCAGGGCATCACGACCGCTGTATCGGGCAACTGCGGCATCTCGCTGACGCCGTGCGGAAATGCCTTCCGCGCGCAGCAGACGGCGTTTTCCGCCGCCGTGCTCGGCCCGGTTCCGGAGAACGCGCCGGGGACGTACCGCGAATACAGCGCCTTTATGGAGAAAGCCGCGCTGCCGTTCGATTTTGCCGCGATGCTCGGCACGGGCGCGGTGCGCATCAGCCTGATGGGCTTCTCCCGCGCGCCGTTCACAAAGGAAAACCTCGAGAAAGCCGCCGCGTGCGTGGAGGAAGCGCTTGCGCTCGGCGCTCCGGGCATCTCCTGCGGCATCATGTATATGCCCGAGTGCTTCAACACGTTCGACGAATACGTTTCGATGCTCCGTCCGCTCGGGAGATACAACCGCCCGCTGACGGCGCACATCCGCGGCGAGGGCGACGGGCTCGTCGAGAGCGTGGAGGAGGTCATCCGGCTCGCCGAAGCCGTCGGCTGCCCGCTCGAGATCAGCCATTTCAAGTCCTGCGGCATGCAGAACTGGGGGCGTGAAATTTACCGCGCGATCGAGAAAACCGAGGCGGCGCGCGCCCGCGGACAGGACGTGACCTGCGATTTTTATCCCTACTGCGGCGGCTCGACGATGCTGACGACGATGCTCCCGCCGGCGCTCTGCGCGGATGGCGCGGACGCGGCCTGCGCAAGGCTCGGCACGAAAGCAGGCGTGGAAACTTTCCGCCGCGCGGCGCGGCAGACGTACCCGGACTGGGACAACTACGCCGTGACGCTCGGCTGGGACCGCATTCTTATCAGCACGGTCGCACAGACGGAGAACCGGCGGTTCCTCGGGCTTTCGGTGCAGGCAGGGGCGGAGAAATTCGGCTTTGCGGATGCGGAAGCGCTCGCTGCGCACCTGATGCACACGGAGGGCGGCGCGTGCGGCATCATCAACCTCAGCATGGCGCAGGAGGATGTGGACGCCGTAGCGCAGCTGCCGTACTCGATTCTGATTTCCGATTCGCTCTACGCCGCCACTGATACGCCGCACCCGCGGCTGCTTGGTTCATTCCCACGCTTTCTGCGCGAATACGCGCTCGAGCGGCACGTCGTGACGCCGGAGACGGCGATCCGCAAGATGACTGCTTTGCCCGCCGACCGCTTCGGCTTTTCCGGCTGCGGACGCATCCAAGCGGGCTGCAGGGCGGACTTACTGCTCTTTGACCCCGCGAAATTCACCGACAACGCGGACTTCTCCGGCCGCAGTGATCCCGCGAGCGGGCTTTCATACAGTCTGATCGGCGGCGTACCCGTCGTCGAGGACGACCAGTTAACAGGCAATCGCCCGGGCCGATGGCTCAGGGCGCATAGATAAATTGATTTTGAAAGGATGACAAACCATGCATATCGAAAAGAAACTCGAAGCGCTCGGTCTGACGCTCCCGCCCCCGCCCCCGCGCGGCGGCCTGTATAAGTCCTGCAAGCTGTTCGGCACGAACCTCGCGTACGTGTCCGGCTGCGGCTGCATCATCGACGGCCCGGTTGCGGGCAAGCTCGGCATTGATTTCACGCTCGAGGAGGGCCAGGAGCATGCGAAAAACGCGATGCTGAACGTTCTCTCCGTGCTCAAGGCGGAGATCGGCGATCTCGACCGCGTCAAGAGCTGCGTGAAGATCCTCGTCTTCGTCGCGAGCGCCGATGATTTCTACGACCAGCCCGCCGTTGCGAACGGCGCGACCAAGCTGCTCGGCGAGCTCTTCGGCGAGGAGATCGGCATTCCCTCCCGCTCGGCCGTCGGCATGAACGTCCTGCCCGGCAATCTGCCGGTCGAGATCGAGGCCATGTTCGAGCTGTGCGACTGATCTGAAAAACCATCAAAGCCGACCGAAGCGCGAAAGCAGCGCCCGGTCGGCTTTTACCGTTTTTTGAGATCAATATAGTGGAAAGAATGGTCAAAAGAGTAGATGAAATCCGCAGGAAAAAGCTCTATGATGAGGGTGTATTCAAACGGGGCGCGGCGGCGCGGAAATGGTCGCGGAAGGTCTTCGGCGGGCAGCCGTAGCGCTCGGAAAACAGGCGGTAAAAGCGGCTGAGGCTGTTGAAGCCGCAGGCGCCGCCCACCTCGATGACCGGCAGATCACTCTCGAGCAGCAGGTGCGCGGCAAGGCCCATGCGCTTGCCGTTGATGTACGCCGTCGGCGTGAGGCCGATGTACCGGCGGAACGAGCGCGTCAGGTGCTCCTGCGACATATTGGCAAGCGAGAGCAGGCGGGGCAGGCCCGCGATGAAATTCTCCGGCTCATCCATCTTTTCGAGCAGCGCGGAGAGCCACTGGGGAAGAAACGCCTCGGGCGCAGGGCTGAGCAGGAAGAGCTGGATGAGGAACGGGAAAAGGCTCACCATATACAGCGCGCCGGCTTCCGCGTCGCGAAACTGATGGCTCTGCAGCAGCTTGTGCTTCACGTCGGAGAGTGTCGCGCCCGAAAGCACGCAGTGCAGCGGCAGCGCGGGCGCGTCGAACTGCGCGCGGTCGAGCCGCAGATAGCCGCACAGCCGCGTGAACAGCGTGGTCGGGATGCCGATGTCCAGAAGCTCAAAATCGGCGTTGTTGAAGAAGTCGTAGCGGTGGACGTCGCCGGGGCGGATCAGCACGAAGGAGCCCTCGGTCAAAAGCTGGGAGCGACCGTTGATGAGGTGCACGGCGCTGCCTTTGGGCACGAGGAACAGCTCGTAAAAATCGTGCGAGTGGATTTTGTAGGTGGACGGCACGCCGAACTGGTGCAGGACGCGGCCGCCGCTTTCCCGCAGCATCTCCTCGGTAAGCTGCAGGCGTTCAATTTCTTCGGGCATACGATTCGCCGCCTTTCTCCGAAAATTTCGTTTCCATTATAGAAAACCGGCGGGAGGAAATCAAGATCTTTCGCATCAATAAAGAAGAAAATACACACGGGAGGTATGCAATATGTTCAAGACCGATCTCGAAAAACTGCACAATGCGCTGGAATTCACGCGTATCTACAAGGAGAACAGCGGGGATATCAACCTGCGCGAGGCGCGCTGCCTCGATTTCCAGCTCGAGCACATTCTGGTGCCGCTCGATGAAAACGACCGCATCGCCGGTCGCTACGAGCACGATTTCGTCGGCTTCTCCTCGCAGGTGGGCGGCTACTCCGCGCTCGGCGCCGGTTACACGTATTATTTCAACGACTTTGAATTTACGCTCGCCATGCGCGCGTGCAATGACCGGCTCACGAACGACGAGAAATGCGCGCTGCAGTCCGTCGAGATGTTCTGGCGCGAGGAAAACACCGCCCGCAAGCTCGACGTCGCCTTTGCGAATCGCTACGGGCACATTCTGCCCAAGGGCTACCAGGGCCCGGGCGCGGCAAACTGCGACTGCCGCGTGGCGGGCACGAACGTCGACTTTGAAAAGCTGATTCAGCTCGGTCTCGACGGCCTCGACCGCGAGATCGGCGAAATGGTGGCGCAAAACGGCGCGTCCACGTTCTACGATGCGCTGAAGATCTGGATCGAAAGCCTGAGAAAGGCCTGCGCGCGCTACCGGGAGCAGGCGCTCGCGCTCGCCGAACAGGCGGCGGATGCGAAGGCGAAGCAAAACTTCCTTGATCTCGCGGACGCGCTTGAGGCGATCCGGCACAACCCGCCGAAGACGTTCCTCGAGGGCGTGCAGCTCATGTGGATCTACTCGGTCAGCTCCGACCTGATGAATTACGGCCGCATGGACGACTACCTCGGCCAGCTCTACGCGGACGATATCGACGCCGGGCGCATCACCGAGGAGGACGCGGTGGAGATCGTCCTCGGCCTTTACAAGCACTTCAAGGAGATCAACAAGATTCACGACTGCCGCGTGATCATCGGCGGCGTGGGGCGTCAGCACCCCGAGGCCGCAGACCGGCTCGCGATCGTTATCATGGAGGCATCCCGCCGATTCCGCGAGACCGTGCCGCAGCTCACCCTGCGCTATTACAGCGGCATGAGCGACGCGGTGTTCCAGAAAGCGATGGAGGTCAACGCGGAGGGCACGACGTTCCCGATCATCTATTCCGACGAGACGAACGTCCCCGCCGTGGAGAAGGTATACGGCGTTTCGCGCGAGGAGGCCGAGCAGTATGTGCCGTTCGGCTGCGGCGAGTATGTGCTCGTCGGGCGCAGCGTCGGCACGCCGAACAACGGCGTCAACGCGCTCAAGGCGCTCGAAATGACGCTGCACAACGGGGTCGATAAGTACCAGAACGTGCGCTGCGGCGTCGAGACCGGCGCGCTCAGCACGTTTGACACATTTGAAAAGCTGTATGACGCGGTGCTCGGGCAGCTCAAGCCGTTCATCGAAAAGCTCGCCGTACATAAATATCTGAACTACAAGGTCGCGGGCGAAAACGCCCCGTACCTGCACCTGAGCCTGCTGCTCGACGACTGCATCGCGCGCGGCAAGGCGGTCTTTGAGGGCGGTGTGCGCTACCTGAACGCTTCGAGCGAGATGTTCGGCATCATCAGCTGCGCGGATAGCCTGACCGCGATCAAGAAGCTTGTCTACGACGAAAAGCGTTTCACGCTCGAGGAGCTTGTCCATATGCTCGACTGCAACTTCGAGGGCTTTGAAGCGGAGCGCAAGCTCTGCCTTGACGCGCCGAAGTACGGCAACGACGACGACACCGCCGACGATATCGCGACGCGTCTCTTTGCCGATCTCGCCGATCTGACCACGGCGGCGGGCAAGGCGGCCGGGCTCGACCACTACAACATCGTCAGCGTCAACAACTCGATGAGCGCGGAGTGGGGCAATTTCTGCGAGGCCTCGGCCTGCGGCAGAAGACGCGGCAGCGCGATGGCAAACGCGAACGGCGCGTCTATCGGCGCAGATAAGAGCGGCATCACGGCGCTGCTGAATTCCATGTCGAAGTTCGACAACACGAAGCATGTCGGCGTCATCAACAACGTGCGCTTCACGAAGGAGCTCTTCACCGGCTCGATGGATAAGGTCGGCGCGGTGCTCAAGGCGTTCTACGACAACGGCGGCGTGCAGACGAACCTATGCGTCATCGGCCGGGACGATCTCGAAAACGCGATGGCGCATCCGGAGAATTACCAGAACCTGCTCGTGCGTATCGGCGGCTTCAGCGCGCGCTTTGTCACGCTGAACCCCGTCGTCCAGCGCGAAATCATCGAACGCACCACCTACGGCGCGTAAGCGGCAACGTGCCGCGGCGAAGTCGCGGTGGGGACGCCCCACGGCGGGGTCGCGGAATCGTTCGTTTGCACTCACTTCGCCGGTGTAGGAAACGACCGGAGCAAACGCGGACGTAGGGCGCTTCCGGTTCGTGCGACGGACGTAGGACGCTCCCGGGATGGGGCAAATTGGAGGAACAACATTGAAAAGCTTGATTTTTGATATTCAGCGCTTCTGCGTATATGACGGACCGGGCATCCGCACAACGGTGTTCTTCAAGGGCTGCAACATGCACTGCGCGTGGTGCCATAATCCGGAGAGCTTCTCGGCGGCGGCAGAGCTTCTGTTCCGCGCGGAGAAGTGCACCGCCTGCGGCGCGTGCGCGGTCTGTCCCGAGGGCGCACACACCTTTGAAAACGGCGTGCACACGTTTCACCGCGAACGCTGCGTCGCCTGCGGCAAGTGCGCATCGCTCTGCCCGAACGGCGCGCTCGAGCTTTCCGGCCGCGAAATGACCGCCGAGGACGTGATGCGGGTCATCGACAAGGACGCGAAGTACTACAAATCGTCGGGCGGCGGCGTGACGTTCTCGGGCGGCGAGGCATCCTTGCATTTCGAGCTGCTCACAGAGCTGCTCGAAAGTTGCCGCGAGCGCGGCTATCACACCGCGCTCGAGACGAACGGGCTGATCCCGCCGGAGCGTCTGCAAAAGCTGCTCCCGCTCGTCGATCTCTTCCTGTTCGACTGCAAGCACACCGATCCCGAGCAGCACAAGCGTTGGACGGGCGCGCCGCTCGAGCCGGTGCTCGAAACGCTCGCTTCACTCGACCGCGCGGGCGCAAACGTTGTGCTGCGCTGCCCGATAATCCCGGGCGTCAACGACACGGACGCGCATTTCGCGGCGATCCGCGCGCTGAAAAAACAATACAATTGCATTCAGAAAGCCGAGATCATGGCGTATCATGACATCGGCAAATCCAAGTGGGACGCGCTCGGCGCGCCCTACACGCTCGCGGCGCTCAAAACCGTATCGCCCGAGCAGAAGCGCCTCTGGGAGGCGCAGATCGCCGATTGACCGGCATTTTGGGGACTTACATATACAGAAAGGACGCAACCGATGGGGCGGCGTCCACAAAACTGAGAATCCTCCGTATGTTCACGATCATACGGAGGATTGCTTTTTTATTTATTAAAAAAGGAGAATAAGCATATCACATAAATGTTGAAAAATCTACCGTTGTCACAAGAAACGATCGAGCATTTTTCATTCGGGGATTCCCGGTATCCGTTGCAGAGCCATTTTGTGCGATTTCGCGCGCCTTTTGTCAGTCAGCGGCGTGCTTCCAATTTCAGGAGAAAGCCGCGCGGGAATTGACAGATTTTGCAGAATATTGTATGCTTATAGCAAAATGGGGGAGAATTCCCCGCTTTAGGAGAAAGGCAAGTGATTCCCTGATGTTTTGCATATACTGCGGCGCGACGCTGCCGCCGGATGCCGAAAAGTGCACGATCTGCGGCAATCTGGTCGTGCTGTCCGAGCCTGTAAAGGACGAGCCTGCGGCGACGGAGCCGGTGGCCCCCGCACCCGAAGAATCCGTTTTGGAAGAGCCTGTTCTGCAGGAGCCGGAGGATCTCGATTCCGGCGAGCAGATTCCCGATATGCCCGGGGATTTGGATTCGGGCGCGCCCGAAGCGCGCGGGCTGCCCGAGGACATCTACTCCGGCGAACAGCTTTCCGCAGACGCTGCCGTGCCCGGTTATGACGACGGCTATGTTTACGAGGAGGAGCTGCCGCCGCGCCGAAAGCGGTCGTTCAAGTGGCTTCTGATCGTTGTGCCGATCGTGCTCGCGGTGGCGGGTACGGTGATCGGCATTCTCTCGTGGTACAACGCGCCGATGCAGAAGTTCACCCGCGCGCTCGACGCATACGATTATTCCGCCGTGACGCAGATGCTGCCGCGCCTCTCCGACGCGGAGCGCGCGTCGCTCTACACGAAGATGGAAAAATACGCCGAGACGGTCTATGACCGGTACAACCGCGGTGAAGCGGAATACGGGGACTCGTATGAGCTTCTGGACCGTCTGCAGCGGCTGTTCCCGGACGCGAAGGTGAACGGCGCCGCCGATCGGATCGCTGCGCTCAAGGTCTCGAAAGACGCCTTCCGGGAGGGGCAGAAGCTCGAGCAGCAGGGCGATATCGCCGGGGCCATCGGTCGCTACGGCGAGGTTATCCGCGAGGACACGAATTACGACGCGGCGCAGAAGCAGATCGAAGCCATCAAGGCCGCGTATAAGGCGCAGGTGCTCGAGGAGGCGCAGAAGTGCGCGGACGCGAAGGACTTCCCCGGCGCGAAGGCCGTTCTGGAGAACAGTGCGGCGATTCTCGGCGACGACGCGGATATCGCGGAGAAGCTCGAATCGCTCGGCCAGGCAGAGCTCGACGACTACGTGGAGAACCTGCTGAAGACCGCCAAAACGCTTGTGGACGACAACGACTACGCCGGTGCAATCGGGCTGCTCACAGACGCGACGAAGAAGGACCCGCGCATCGATAAGCAGATCGAGGCGTATCAGGACGAATACAGGGAGAAGCGCCTTGAAGAAGCCGCCAAGCACGCCGAAGTGAGCGACTACGAGGAAGCGGTCGCCGTGCTCGAAAAGGCCAGGGAGCTGCTCGGCGACGACGCGGAGATCCTTGCGAAAATCGAGGAATATAAATCGCTCTATCCGGTGCGGCTCATTGACCTCTCGCCGATCGGCGGCGCGGACTGCGCTTCGGGCTGGACGGCGACGGACATTTCCGGCAATACCTACTCGAGCGGCCTGAGCTTCACGCTGTACCCGATCCTCGTGACGAGCGTTGCGACGGAGTATGCGCCGTACGGGCAGTACAGGCTGCTCAGCGGCACATGGGTGGTGGAAAGCGACAGCACGGACGACTTCTCCGCCACGGTGCGCATCTATGTGGACGGCAGCCTCCAGTACGAGGTCAGCGCGCTCACGCGCAATTCCCAGCCGATCGACCTGAACCTGCAGATCGGCGGTGCGCAGACGGTGCGCATCGAGGTTGACGGCGCGTTCGGCTCTCCGCGCGCTTCCGGCTATGTCTACCTCGCCGGCGCGACCTTTAGAAACTGAACACACAAACAGCAAAACATCCCGCTGCCTGTTCTGGGCGGCGGGATGTCTATATATAGCGCCAAAGGGTAAGAATTTATTGCAGCACGATAAATTCTGCTTGACAAACCCCGCTTTTGACGGTATGCTGTAAGCAGGAAAACGGGAGGATGGTTTTTATGGATCAAAAAAAGCTCGCGCTGTGGCTCCGCGCGATTCTGGCAGGCGTGGTGCTGTGCAGCCTGGTCGTTTATTTTGTGCTGGTTCCGCTCTGGGGCGTGCGCATAGCGGCGCGCCATCCGGAGATTGACAGCGGCTTCTGGCCGTGGATTGTGTTCATCTGGTGTACGGCGGCGCCGTGCTACCTGTGTGCGTTCTGGGGCTGGCGGATCATCAGCGAGATCCGGCGGGATAATTCCTTTTCGCACATCAACGCCGTTTATCTGCGCAGAATTATGAAGGCGCTGCTTTTTGACGCGGCCTTTTTCTTCGCGGGCAACGTCGTCATGGTGCTGCTGGACTGGAGCGAGCTTTCGGTGTTCGTGACGGCTGTGCTCGTCTGCTTCCTCGTCGTCGCCGTGGCGACGGCTGCCGCGGCGCTTTCGCATCTCGTGGAGAAAGCGGCGCTGCTGCGCGAGGAAAACGAATCGATCATCTGAGGCGAAGGGAGCGGATTCCATGATCATCCTGAATATCGACGTGATGCTCGCAAAACGGAAGATGTCGGTGACGCAGCTCGCCGAGCACGTGGGCATCACGCTTGCCAATATGTCCATTCTGAAAACCGGCAAGGCGAAGGGCGTGAAGTTCTCCACGCTGGACGCCATCTGCAAGGCACTCGACTGCCAGCCCGGCGACATCCTCGAATACCGCGAGGACTGAAAAAAATAAGACCGCCCTTTGCATCCACACGGGTGCGAAGGGCGGTTTTGCGTTGCTTGGACTTAATCCGTCAGTATTATATCTTCGATGGAGAAGGTATCGCCGGTAATGGTGAAGCACAGGGCTTGAGACAGGGCGGAAGACTTGCTCGTCACCTTGGTTTCAAAGCAGACGATGAACGTATTGGTCTCCGTTTCCGGCAGCCAGAACAAATCCCCGCCGCGCATGTAATTGGCATAGAACCGCACGTCGTTGCGGTAGACAGAGTAACCGTTGACACCGTCGCCTAGCGAAACCTCGAACACTTCGCCGTAGCCCGAGGTGAGGCCGAAGGCGGATTCCTCGCCGTAAAAATCCGTGAAATCGCCGGCATCTTTCACTTCGCTCTGCGCGTAAAGGTTGCAGTAGCCGGTTGTCTCCTCGCTTGCGCGGTTCGGCGGCATGTAGTCGGACTTCAAAATGCCGTCCAGCTTGCCGTACGGTACGACGGCCTCAATGTAGCCCGCGCCGTAGGCGGCGATCATGTACGGGGAGAACGTGATGCACAGGCCTTCTTCCGTGAAGCGCCAGATGCTCAGCGCAGATGGGCCGTCAAAGCAGGAGCGGATAATCTGCTCCGGATCGGAGAAAAGGTTGTCGCTTTTCTCGCGCAGTTCCTGCGTGAGAAGGCGGATGAGCGCTTCTTCCGCGTTGAGGTTCTTCGGATCATACAGATCGGAAAACGTGAGCTGCTCACCGGTCGCGAGATCAAAGTTGTAGGAATACCGCGCATGCATCGGATGTATGCCGCCGGAATAGTTGATTTCCATGAAATGCAGACTGAGCGCGCCGGCAGTGGCGTATGTGTCGTATAGCTTGATCGTGTAGTCCCACGAATAAAGGTCACTATACTTGCGCGCTTCAGAGAGGGATTCCTCGCGCTGCTCGACCGCATGGGAATAGAGCGTGGTAAGCGGTTCGCTGTTTGTGATCTTTTCTGCAATGTCCTCTGCGCCGGGCATGTAGATGGTCGGCTTTGCAAGGCTGCTTGTGAAGACAGGATCCTCCGTTTCCTCAACCGATACGGTCACGATGACCTGCTGCGCGCGGTCGGGGAAGATCGCGGCAAGGGCGCTGTAACAGCGCGTCAGCAGATCTGTGGTGTGGCCGAAGATCTCGTCGAGATTCTGCGGCGCGGTTTTCTTGTCGCGGATGGATTCCACCGCGCAGTATTCGCCGCGCAGCCGGACGTAGCAAAGCCCCTCGCCGACGGCGACGAAATCGCGGATGGCCGTGAGCTTTGAGCCGCCACTGCCGCCGTTCGCCGCTTTTACAAGGCTGGGGAGCGCCGTGGTCAGTGCGCCGCCGATTTCATCCATCGCCTTCATCTCGCGGAAGAGCTCCACGTCGTCGGCGAAGAACGGTGCCATCACGGCGCCGCCGATGGCAAAGCCTGTTTTTATGCAGCCGTATGCCGAGAGCAGCTTGCCCATGCCGAACAGCGCCGCGCCTCCGGCGGTGGAGAGCTTCTGGGTCAGGCTGTTGTCTCCGAGCACATAGCGCGCCCAGGGTTCAAATTCTTTGGCCAGGCGATTTCCCGCCGCTTCGATCGCATCGCCGAGGTTATCCTCATCGAGCCAGTAGGTGGTGAAATCGGCGCTGTCAAGCACGGCGCTGAAGGTGCGCTTGTCGAGATGAAAGGCAAATTCCAGCGTGGCGGTGCTGATCAGGCTTTCGGCGGCCTTTTTCAGCGCTTTGTCGTCCGTGTTGTCGCGGATCGCCTCCAGAAAAGCGATCTTATGCGCGCAGCTCTCGCTCAGGGCGGTGGCGAGCACCGCTGCGCTGGTGTCCACCGTGGTTTCCGACACGATTTTGATCAGGTCTATGCCGGCGCCAAGCGCCTTGAGATCCTTGTTGATCTTTTCCAGATAGCCCACGTCGAGAAACGCGGTGAGCGTGGCGGCGCCGATGTCCATGGCTTGCTTAAGGCCGTTTTCCTTCGCAGTGTAATTGGCCTGCGCCGCGAGCGTTTCGGTCAGGCCCCTATCCATCAGCGCCATGATCTTCGTCAGGTAATCCATGTACGCCTCAGTGTCGAGCTCCTTGCCGAGCAGCTTATGCGTCGCCCAGAGGATGGCTTTCTCGACGGCGTTGTAGGATTCGATCTCGTCCGCCCAGGCGCAGTAGGAGAATCGAGAGGTGTCGATCAAATGCGCGTATGTATTTCGGCCGGAACAATAGTCCTCATACCGCTGGAAGACACGCTCGCGGTATGCTTCGGCTTCCTGCGCTTCGTCGGCAAGGACGGAACCGGGCAGCATGCCGATGAGCAGCAGAGCGCTCAGGAGCAGAGCGACGACGCTTTTTACCCTTTTCATTCCGCATCCGCCCCGCTTTCCGTCGTTTCCTCGGGCGTGAAATCGCCGGGATAGCTGCCCGCAAGCAGACCGAGGCAGAATTCCTCAACCTCCGCGTCAAACGCGGCCTGCTGCGCCGCGGCGATCAGCTCCTTTTCGGTCCAGTCCTTCTGCGCCTTCTTCTCGTTGAGCGCGCTGAGATTCACCGAAACCTCGCGCGTGCAGTCTGGGGGCGCGTCGGCGGCTGCCTCCAGAACGAGCTTGTAGAGCTTCTGCTCAAAATCGTCCTCGTCCTTGGCGGTTTCCCCGGCCTGCGCCATGTATTGCAGCATATAGGCGCTGTAATCCGGCATGGTCACGGTGGCGGTCATGCCCACGCCCGTCAGCGCGTCGGTCTCCACGTGGTAGTTGCCCATCGTGATTTTCTCCTTCATTGCGTTTTCCAGCCGTGCAGATGGATCCGCGCACCCGCTGAGCGCCAGCACGGCGAGTACGGCAGCCAGCAAAAGCGCGGTCACCCTCCGTTTTTTATCCATTTACCCCAGTCCTCTCGGTGCAGAGCGGCGCTCTGCAAAATCATATAAAATCAGTATACACGCAATTTACTCGGCAGGCAAGCGGCTCATGAAAAATTGACAGGCTTTTGCGCGCCTGCTATAATTTTAAAAAAGGAAAGGGGACGTTTGATATGGAACTAGGAGTACAAATTTACGGCTGCATGCGCGAATTCCGCGCGGATCCGCAGGCGTTCTGCGGGCGGCTTGCGGCGGCGGGCTACACGCAGCTTGAGCCGTGCGTTTCGCTGAACAAAACGGCGGCGCAGCTTTTGGAAGCAGGCGTGAACTCGGTCTGGCAGCCGGAGGAGGCCGCGGGCTTTGCAGCGCTCGCAGCGGCAAACGGGCTGGCGTTTTCGTCCTGCCATATTTTCGGCGATCTGCGCGCGGATGCGGACCAGGCGGTGGCGCTTGCTGCGGCAAATGGTCTGCAGGCAATTGTCATCGGCTTCCCGGAGGGCGACCTCGCGGAGATCTGGCCGGTGTTTGCAGAGGACTGCCTGTATCTGGCTCAGAAGCTGCAGGCGGTCGGCACAGAGCTGTGGATTCACAACAGCTGGCGGGAGATCCGCACGAAAACGGATGACGGCAGGAGCGCGCTGGAACGCGTGCTCGAGCGGTGCGCGGGCGCGGTCGGCACACAGATCGACGTCGGTTGGGTGCTGTACGGTGGCGAAGACCCGGTTGCGTACATGGAAAAGGTGCTCCCGTATCTGCGCTCGGTGCACTATAAGGACATGAAGCCCGGCTATGCGGCGCTGCCGCTTTCGGACGTCCACACGCCGCTCGGACACGGCGCACTCGACTGGCGCGCGGTGCAGGCGTTTGCACGGGCGCACGCCATACCGGAGCTGATCGATCAGGATATGAGCGCGGGCGATTTCCTCGCCGATCTCGGGGAATCCGCGGCGATCCTCCGGGCATAAAGTAAAAAGCGAAAGGCGCGGTTCCGTTTGGTGGGAACAGCGCCTTTTTGCACGCTGGATTTCCGGGCAGACAAAGGAAAAGCCGCCCGCGTCGAAGTAAAGCTCCGCCGCCTGCACGTTGTCGTCGGAAATGGTATTCTCGAGCTGCGCCAGGTAGAATTCCTCGCCGACGGCCTCCTTCGCACCGCTGTACATCGATGCAAAGTGCGCTTCCATCGCGTTGCGCACAAACCCGGAGTATTCCGCGTCGCCGATTCCTAAATTCTGGAATGAATGGCTGGCACAGGGAGAAGATCGTCCGATTATGGGAGTCTTTGGTGTATGCATCAATACGAAGGGGAAGGACTTCGATTACTGGATTGCGGATCTCTATTCCCCTTGGAAGGAAATACCGGAAGGTTGTGAGACCAGAGTGATTCCGGGAAGCTTCTGGGCGCAGTTTCCATGCACCGATGAAACACTGCAGGATACAAACACAAAGATCTGGTCGGAGTGGTTGCCTGCGCTTCAAGGGTATTCCCTTGCGGGAGAACACTATATCGAGGTTTATCTTTTCCCGGAAGACGGATCAAATGAATTGAGGGTTTCCATCTGGGTGCCGCTGAAGAAAAACTGAACCGCCCCAGATTGTGCGGACAGCACAAAAGAGCCCCTAAGTAGGAAATAATAAGTATTAAGCGGAGTGGCGCAGCGTAAAGTTGCAATCATCACCGGAGGCAGCCGTGGCATTGGCTACGCTACCGCAGACAAATTTTTGAAGGAAGGCGCTACGGTAATCCTGACCGCAAGCTCACAAGGTTCTGCTGACAAAGCGATTGCGCAGCTGAAAGAAAAGTACCCTGATGCAACAGTTGCGGGAATCAGTCCTAACCTGTCCAATTTGGAATCTGTCCGCAATGCGTTCCGAGAAGCTGCCTCAAAATACGGTTGCATTGATATTCTGGTGAACAATGCCGGTGTATCCGAAAGCACTCCCTTTACCGAGTATACGGAGGAAACCTTTGATAAGGTTATGGATCTGAATGTGAAAGGCGTGTTCAACGCCACACGGGCGGTCAGTGAGTGCATGGTGGCCCGGGGCAAGGGCGTTATTCTCTCCACGTCCTCTATGGTCAGTATTTCTGGCCAACCCAGCGGCTTTGCATATCCCGCGTCCAAGTTCGCAGTGAATGGCCTGACGGTATCCCTAGCCCGTGAGTTGGGTCCCAAGGGTATCCGGGTCAACGCGGTGGCTCCCGGCATCACGGAGACCGACATGATGAAGGCCGTACCCAAGGAAGTTATCGAGCCGATGATCAAGCAGATCCCTCTGCGCCGCCTGGGTCAGCCGGAGGATATTGCCAATGCATTTGTGTTCCTGGCATCTGACGAAGCATCCTATATCACGGGCGTTGTGCTCAGTGTAGACGGAATGGCAAGAACATAAAAAAGGAAACAGAGCAGCTGGAAACGGCTGTCCTATCTTCAAAATATGGTGGTATACACATGAAAAGAATCATTCCCATTTTAATGACTTTACTGCTTCTCTCTGGTTGTGCAACGCAATCCGCTGAAAAAACCTATCGACAGATTACTATGGAGGAAGCTATTACGATGATGGAGGAGGAAACCGGATACATCATCCTCGATGTTCGTACTGCTCAGGAATATAGCGAAAAGCATATTCCCGGTGCTATCAATATTGCCAACGAATCCATTGGCACAGAGGATATCTCTGAACTGCCGGATAAAGATCAGCTGATTCTGGTATACTGCCGCAGCGGTAATCGGAGTAAGCAGGCATCTGAAAAACTGGTGAAACTGGGCTACACCAATATCATTGAGATCGGCGGAATTAATAGTTGGCCCGGTGAAACAGTCACCGGCGATAAGTGATAAAATCACAGAACAAGGAACGACTACTGGATATAATAAAGCCATAAAAAAGAAAACAGGAGGACTTAAATATGTCTGCTATCAGTGTTAATAAAAACAATTTCAATCAAGAGGTTTTGAACTCGGACAAGCCCGTCCTGATGGATTTCTGGGCTCCCTGGTGTGGTCCTTGCCGCATGGTAGTTCCTCTGGTAGAGGAGATTGCCAAGGAGCGCTCCGATATCAAGGTTGTTAAAATTAATGTGGATGAGGAACAGGAACTGGCTATGCAGTTCGGTGTGATGAGCATACCCACTCTGGTGGTTATGAAGAACGGAAAGATTGTCAATCAAGTCACCGGTGCCAGACCTAAGGCTCAGATTCTCGCCATGCTGTAAGGAGGTGCAAAGATGAGATTCTTCGATTTCCTGAAAGGCCCTGACATCAATCAGGGTGTCAAAGAATATAGCACTACGGATGGCGCAGTCCTGCTGGATGTTCGCACTCCCGACGAATACCGGCAGGGGCATATCCCCGGCAGTAAAAATATTCCCTTGCAGTCCATTGACAAAGTGGCTGACATGATCGACAATAAAGCTACCCCCATCTTTGTACACTGTCTCAGTGGTGCAAGAAGCCGCCAGGCAGCTGCTGTTTTGCAGCAGCTGGGTTATACCAACGTGAAAAACATAGGCGGAATTTCCGCTTATGCAGGAAAGGTGGAACGATAATATGAAAGTTGTCATTGTAGGCGGTGTGGCAGGCGGTGCTACCGCTGCCGCCCGTATTCGCAGGCTGAATGAACAGGCGGAGATCGTGGTGTTTGAGCGGTCGGGATATATTTCCTATGCCAACTGTGGTCTGCCTTACTATATCGGTGATGTCATTACCGATCCTGAGGCTCTGACCCTCCAGACCCCGGAAAGCTTCTTCTCCCGGTTCCGTGTAAACATGAAGGTGCGCCATGAGGTTACGGCGATTCATCCCGAAGAAAAAACTGTTTCCGTAAAAAATCTGGAGACGGGTGAGGAATTCAAGGAACGCTATGACAAGCTGCTTCTCTCTCCCGGTGCCAAGCCTACCCAGCCCCGACTTCCCGGTGTGGGACTTGACAAACTGTTTACCTTGCGCACCGTGGAGGACACCTTCCGTATCAAGGATTACATCAATGCAAACCATCCCAAATCCGCTGTACTGGCAGGTGGTGGCTTCATTGGATTGGAGCTTGCAGAAAACCTGCGAGAGCTGGGGATGGATGTCACCATTGTCCAGCGTCCAAAACAGCTTATGAATCCCTTTGATGCCGATATGGCTTCTTTCATCCATAATGAAATGCGCAAGCACGGTGTAAAGCTGGCACTTGGTCATACCGTAGAAGGGTTTGAGGAAAGGGACAGCGGCGTGGATGTGCTGCTGAAAGACGAACAGCCTCTCCATGCGGATATGGTAATCCTGGCCATTGGTGTTTCTCCCGAAACCACCCTTGCAAAGGATGCCGGGTTGGAACTGGGCATTAAAGGAAGTATTGTGGTCAATGACCGAATGGAAACCTCTATTTCCGACATCTATGCCGTGGGCGATGCGGTGCAGGTGAAGCACTTCGTCACCGGGCAGGAGGCTCTGATCTCTTTGGCTGGCCCTGCCAATAAACAGGGACGAATCGCTGCGGACAACATCTGTGGCGGAGACAGCTATTATACCGGCTCCCAAGGCAGCAGTGTCATCAAGATCTTCGGCATGACTGCCGCTACTACCGGCGTAAATGAGACCAACGCCAGAAAAACAGGGCTGGATGTTGATACGGTTATCCTGTCGCCCATGAGCCATGCAGGTTACTACCCCGGCGGGAAAGTCATGACAATGAAGGTGGTCTTTGAAAAGGCGACTTATCGCCTGCTGGGTGCGCAGATCGTAGGCTATGAAGGTGTGGATAAGCGCATTGATGTGCTGGCCACCGCTATCCGGGCAGGAATGAAAGCCACGGAACTGAAGGATCTGGATCTGGCCTACGCACCGCCTTATTCCTCTGCGAAAGACCCGGTAAATATGGCTGGCTTTATGGTTGAGAATATCGCAAACGGTGTTCTGAAACAATGGCATCTGGAAGATGCAGATCGTCTTCCTCGTGACGGAAGCGTAACTCTGTTGGACACCCGCACTGTGGAAGAATTCGCACACGGACACATTGACGGCTTCTTTAACATCCCGGTGGACGAGCTGCGAGAGCGGCTGGGTGAGCTGGACAAGCGTAAGAGAGTCTACGTCATCTGTCAGAGCGGTCTGCGCAGCTACATTGCCTGTCGTATCCTGGCCGGAAACGGCTTTGACTGCTATAACTTCTCCGGCGGCTTCCGTTTCTATGATGCTGTGACCAATGATCGCTGTCTCATTGAATCGGCTACGGCCTGCGGAATGGATCGAGCATAAAATCAGGACATCTGCTTGCAACGAATAGCAAGCAGATGTCCTTTTTGCTTAATCATTTTGCAGTTGTTCCAGTCTGATTTTGTCTGTAACCTCCACTGTTCCACGAGACAGCCTGACCATACCCTCGTTCTGGAAATAGCGGAGCATTCGGGTAACTACCTCACGGGCGGTGCCCATGTGGCCCGCAATGGTTTCATGGGTAATCTTGAGGATGTTTGTTTCCTCTAAGCTGCATTCCTCCAGCAGAAATTCTGCCAGCCTTTTATCAAAGCTTTTCCACATGATCTGCTCCATGAGCCACATAACCTCAGAAAAACGGGTAGCCATAATTTCGTTGGTAAAATTAGCTACCACAGCAGACTCTTTCATAATGCGCTGATAAGTGTCAGCAGAAATAACCCACATCGTGGTATCCTTCTGCGCCTCAATGGTGATCTCAAACTGAATGCTGTTCATCATACAGGAGGCGGAAAACAGGCAAATATCCCGATCAAACAAACGATAGAGGCTAATCTCCCGTCCTTCATCGGAAAGAATATAGGCACGAAGCTGTCCGCTTCTTACCAGCAGAAGACCGGTACACTCCACAGTTCCGTTGTGAATCACAGTCCCTTTGTCCACTTTTCGTAAAACTGCATTTTGCTCCAAAATCTGCTGCTGAGTCGGTGTCAGTTTGTTCCAAATTGGAAAATAGGATGAAAAATCCATGGGTACACCTCCTTGAATACACATAGTATAAAATAATTTATGGCATATGTCAATAATTCCGTTGACATATAGGAAAAGGAGATGTACAATGGTCGCATAAATGGCATATGCCGCAAATAATATGGAGGTGAATCTGTGCCAAGACCGAGAAAATGCAGAAAAGTTTGTTGTTTGCCGGATAATGATGGTTTTGTTCCGGTTCGTGGCGGCGAGGAACTGACTCCCATTGTCCTGAATGTGGATGAGTATGAATCCATTCGCCTGATTGACCGTGAAGGTTTTTCTCAGGAGCAATGCGGAGAATATATGCGTATTGCCAGAACAACGGTTCAGCAGATTTATGCAGCTGCCCGCAAAAAACTGGCCGATGCGCTGGTTGAGGGACTTCCTCTGCGAATCGAGGGAGGGGATTTTACACTCTGCAGCGGAAACAGCGCAGCCTACGGGTGCAAAAATTGCTATCAGCAAAAAATCCATCCGATGCACGAAAAACCGAAAGGAGATAATATTATGAGAATTGCAGTCACTTATGAAAACGGAGAAATCTTTCAGCACTTCGGTCACACCGAACAGTTTAAAATCTACGATGCGGAAGATGGAAAAATCATTTCATCTGAGGTTGTGGATGCTGGCGGCAGCGGACATGGTGCACTGGCAGGCGTCCTGAGTGCACTGAAGGTGGATGCCCTGATCTGCGGCGGTATTGGCGGCGGTGCCCGGATGGCACTGAGCGATGTGGGTATCCGGCTTTATGGTGGTGTTTCCGGCAACGCTGATGCAGCAGCAGAAGCACTGGCAGCAGGCGAGCTGGACTTCAACCCCAATGTCCGGTGTGATCATCACGACCACCATGGGGAAGGTCACTCTTGCGGTTCCCACGGCTGCAGCCATCACTCCTGCGACTGAAATAGGTGATTAAGTCACGGAATATGTGTCGTGATTTGATAAAATATAGATAAAGGAGGCGGTAAAACCTATGAAACAATATGTTTGCGGCATTTGTGGATATATTCACGATGAAGCTGTCGGTGGCAAGTGGGAAGACCTACCTGCCGATTGGAAGTGTCCTGTCTGTAAAGCAGGCAAAGACGCTTTCAAACCCAAAGAAGAAAAAACAGCGTTCCAGGAGGTCCTTGAAAAGCCCCATGTGGACAAGGAACTCTCTCCCATGGAAATGAGCATCATCTGCTCCAATCTGGCCCGTGGCTGCGAAAAGCAGTATCTGCCCCAGCAGGCAGATGATTTCAGAAAATTGGCAGAGTTCTTCAGAAGCAAGGCTGCGCCCATCGAGGAGGCCAGCACAGCCAAGCTGCTGGAACTCATTGACAAGGATTTGTCTGTAGGGTATCCCTATGGCAATGCTATAGCCGGTGAAAAGCATGATCGGGGTGGTCTGCGCTGTCAGGTGTGGAGTGAAAAGGTTACCCGAATGCTCCAATCTCTGCTGACTCGATATGAATCTGAGGGAGACAAGATGTTGGAAAACACCGGTGTCTGGGTTTGCACGGTCTGTGGTTTTGTCTATGTTGGTGACATAGCTCCGGAGCTATGTCCGGTGTGTAAGGTTCCCAGTTGGAAATTTGAAAAAATGGAAGGGAGGGCATAACTATGGCTGAAAAATATGCAGTAAGAAATCTTCGCTTATGTACCAAGGATTGCCTTTGCCTCTATGTCTGCCCAACCGGAGCGACTGATACAGAGAACAGCATCATTGATCCTGAAAAGTGTATCGGCTGCGGTGCCTGTGCCGAAGCCTGTCCGTCCTCGGCCATTTCTATGGTTCCCAAGACCCTTCCTGTGCAGCAGCCCAAGGAGGACAAGGTAGTGGAAGCCCTGCGGGGTCTGGTACAGAGTAAGGCTCAAGCCGAGAGCATTGCTTCTCAGCTTCCTGATGTCTTGAGCGTCGCTGTGGAAAAATCCTCTCGCCTGATGGCTGAGGATCTGTGCAGAGAAGCCGGCTTTATGCTGCCTCAGAGCAGCAACACCAGAACGTTTCTGGAAAGCATTAAAACGTATCCCGGCATTCCTGTGGATGCTGTGGAATCCCTGTTAAAAAACATTCAATTCAATGAAAAAACGGAGGAAAAGAAAATGGAAAAGTGGAAATGCTCTGTCTGCGGTTACATTCACGAAGGCCCTATGACACCTGATTTCAAGTGCCCCATCTGCAAGCAGCCTGCCAACAAGTTTGTGAAGATTGAGGATGCTGCGGCTCCTGCAAAGAATCCCTATGCAGGCACCAAAACCGAGAAAAATCTGTGGGAAGCCTTTGCTGGTGAATCTCAGGCACGCAACAAATATACTTACTTTGCTTCAGTAGCCAAGAAAGCCGGTTACGAGCAGATTGCTGCTCTGTTCCTGCATACTGCACAGAACGAGATGGAGCACGCCAAGCTGTGGTTCAAAGCTCTGGGCGAGCTGGGCGATACTGCCGAGAACCTGCTCCATGCTGCTGAAGGTGAGAACGCCGAGTGGACGGATATGTATGACCGCATGGCTCGTGAAGCCGATGATGAGGGATTCCATGATCTGGCTGAACAGTTCCGTGGCGTAGCTGCTATTGAGAAGATGCACGAGGAGCGCTACCGCAAGCTTTTGAGCAACGTGGAGGCCATGCAGGTGTTTGAGAAGAGCGGCGTTACCATCTGGGAGTGCCGTAACTGCGGACATATCGTAGTAGGAACCAAGGCTCCTGAGATCTGCCCTGTCTGCAAGCATCCTCAGGCATTCTTCGAAGTGCGTGCGGAAAATTACTAAGAATCAATCAACAGATAAATAAGGAATTCTATTCCGCATACCTTTATCTCAATTTTTTAAACTATTTCGAGGAAGTCGGGCTTGACGGCTTTGCCAACTGGTATAAAATTCAGGCTCAGGAAGAGCGTGACCACGCCATGCTTTTCTATCAGTACCTGCAAAACGAAAACCAGAAGGTAACGCTTGAAGCCATTGACAAGCCTGATCTGAATGCAGCTTGCCATATGGATGTTTTGAAGGCAGGTCTTGAGCACGAAAAAATATGTGACCTCGCTGATTAATGATATCTATAGTGAGGCTTACGAAGCAAGGGATTTCCGTACCATGCAGTTCCTCGATTGGTTTGTGAAAGAACAAGGTGAAGAAGAAACCAATGCAAAGAATTTGATTTCCAAAATTGAACTCTTTGGCTCCGATCCCAAGAGCTTGTATATGCTCAATCAGGAATTGGCAGCACGAATTTACTTTGCTCCTTCTTTGGTTCTTTAATCACTATAGCCTATAGATGATGGAAGTATAAAAGGCAGTATGCCGCCTGTCGGTTTCCCGGCAGGCGGTTTTTCGCAGGAGGATGCCTATGATTCAAGATAATGCCAGCTTTACCTTTTTTACATCGCATAGAGGAACCTCAGTTTGTCAACTGGATAGAATTGGTTCTGACAATAGCCTTACGGACATCCGTATCGATATTGAACAGTTTTGCCGAAGAATGTGCCAAGCGGCCAGAGCTTATTATAAAGCAGTACATACAGAAAAAGATTTCAACCTTTATAATACGCCAGTTCTTGATTTTATAAAGGCATCACAAGATGATCAATCAAATGCCACGATTGCCATTATGTGCAGTGATTCAGCCTATGGGAACGGACTGAAACTGGCACTTCAGCGCTTATCAAAAAACATCCTTGTATTTGAAACTCCGGAGGCAGCAAGAAAAAAACTTGACAAGAAAAAGCATATGCTTTGGGTTGTTACGGAAGCTCTGACAAAACAGCCGGATCAGCCGTGGCAGGCGGACAAAAGAACACCTGTGATTCTTCTATCCAATCAACCGGAATCAGAAATAACGATAGAAAAGAATGCAGGTAAGTTGATCATCTTGCCCATGCCTGTTCTACCAGGAAGTCTCCGTAATGCAGTTAAGGCTTATCTTTTGTTAAAGGAAGGAAAGCAATAAGAATGATTATTATCCTATCAATCATATTACTGCTACTTCTTCTTACTTCTTTCCTCTATATTCAAAAGAAAAAAGTGATGTCGCTTCAACAGCAGATTAGGTCAGTTTACAAGGAACTACACGCAGACCGTGAAACGGGCTGCTGACAACAAACGGCGCTATGCTCCCGGCTGGGTGCATAGCACCTGTTTGTTGCGGGGGTTTCCAAAGGGGGCAGCGCCCCATTTGGCACACGACTTTGCGGAGCAAAGTGTAGTGTGTTATACGCTCTGTCGGCGTTGCCCTGAAAATACCGTTGCCGCCGGGGAGGGCAAGGGCATTTGACGCGGCAGGAAAGCAGGGCTTTGTTTGGGGCTGGTAAGCCGGAAACAAAGGGCTGATTTCAGCAGCAGACAGGGCGTATTATGAAAGCCCCCGTCCCTCGTCCTCCGCCCCCGGCCTATGGGACAAAAAGTCCCAAAGCTCTGGACACCGTGACCAGATGTGTGGCCACACTCCGGGAAAAGTAGCAGGACGGCAGGAAACCGTCAAGGCTGAAATGAATGGGCTGACGCCCGGCCTTGACCGTTCCCCGCCGCCCCGCTGGATGGGTGGACAAGGTGGCCAATCCCTAAAAGTGTTTGGCCGCACTCGTTCATTTTGGGGCCTTTCTTCTCCCAAAATTGAAATGGGCGGGAAAGCCCTAAAATGGCTTTCCCGCCTTGATTACCCATTAGCAAAGACGGGCGAGACTGTCAACGGCGGCGCTGAAAGCGCCGTTCATCTTGACCGTTGACTGGCTCGCCTGGCTTTGCTACTGCCCGTAAGAGATGGAAAAACAAGATGGAAAACAAGGTTAAAAATGGTTGACAAGTCTATCGGATGTGTGTTATACTGTGCGACAGTTTGAGATTGGAAGGAGGCTTACGTGTGTTAATTTGTGTACGCTAATAAGCAATAAAAAGTAGAAGTACCTTTCCACATGATGGTGGGCTTTTTTTGCGTGCGTATGCAAAGGAACACGTAGGTTTGACACGAGCAGTCTTTGAACTGTATCGTGGTGTTTTTTCGTGCTTTGTTGTTATGCAGGCGTCTGCCCTCTCTGTGGGACAACGCCTGCTTTTTATTGCAGAAACAAAGGAACAATGCAATAAAAAAGGAGGTTCGCATTATGACCCAAAACAACAATTCATGGAGAAAAACTTATTTTACACTTCTTGCCGGACAAGCAATATCCTTTATTAGCAGCGGTATTTTGCAAATGGCCATTATCTTTTATTTGGTTGCGAAAACTAATTCTGCAATCATATTGACGGCGGCAACACTGATTGGATTTTTGCCGCAAGCCTGTTTAGGCCCGTTTGCAGGTGCTTTTGTTGACCGGCACAGCCGTAAAAGCGTAATGATTGGTGCGGATTTGATAATTGCCGCCGCTGGCGGTATTCTGGCGCTGGTGGCGTTTTACATGGAATTGCCCGTATGGTCTATTATGGTTGTCCTGTTAATCCGAAGTGCGGGAACTGCTTTTCATTCTCCAGCATTCAGCGCAGCAACACCTATGATTGTGCCAAAAGAGGAACTTACAAAATGCGCTGGTTACACGCAGACCATGCAAGCAGTAAGTGCGATTATCAGTCCAGCTGCCGCAGCGTTTTTATATGCTGTTTGGCCTCTTAATGCAATTATATTGTTAGATATTGTGGGTGCAATCCTTGCCTGTGTGACTGTTGCGATTTCGTCCATACCAACGCCTGAACTATGTCCAGAAACGAAAAGACAACAGTTTTTACAGGATATGAAAGAGGGGTATGTGGTATTAAAGCAAAACAGGGGCCTCTTTGCTCTGCTCTGGATTGGTGTAATTTATATGTTCTTTTATATGCCAATCAGTACGCTTTTTCCTCTCATCTGTATGTCATACTTCAAAGGAACACCGGCCCATGCCTCTGCCGCTGAAATTGCTTTTGCGGTTGGTATGCTGCTTGGCGGAGTCATTCTGAGCATTTGGGGCGGTTTTAAGAAACGGCGGTACACCATCGGTCTTTCCGTTCTCCTGATGGGCGTTAGCAATATGCTCTCCGGGCTTTTGCCGCCAGACGCATTTCTTGTCTTTGTTGTGTGCTGTACTGTTATGGGAATTTCCGCTCCATTTTACGGTGTGCAAAATGCGATTTTTCAAGAAACGGTCAAACCAGAATATCTGGGGAGAGTTTTTTCTCTACTGACAAGCGCCGCTTCCCTCGCCATGCCGTTTGGCCTTGTCATTTCCGGGCCTCTGGCGGAGCGGCTGGGAGTTGAGAAATGGTTTGTCATTTGCGGAATTGGCATTATCATCGTTGCGCTTGCCGTATTTTTACTACCCGGTTTGAGAGAGATTGACAATACGCAATAATCAACTGCACCTTTTTCTATTACTAAACAAAATGCCTGGATGGTGGTTCTGAAAAACCAGAACCGCCGTTCAGGCATTTTTTATCTTCGTCCTCTCTGCGGTTTTGGATTCTTCAGCAAGTCGGATTTTTCCGCAATCTTTTTCAGCCACTTCCGTTCTTCTACTGACAGCTTCCTAAAATTCAGCTTGAGCCGTTTGCAGATAAACGCCAAGTACGCTTGTTCCGTGTCGCTGTCCTGGCTGACGATTTCACCAGCAGTTTCCAGCATTTCTTTTAGCGGGTTATCCTCTGGGACGCTGAAAAAATCGTCCTTGTGTGTTTCCCGCAGAGCAAGGGCAATCCCGTTTATGTCCCGTTGTATCACATAGCGGCAAAACTCGTCCTCATCAATATGGGCGGTGATAAGCTGTCTTAACTGCGTATCACTCATGCCAGGATTATGCTTTTTTATAACAGTTGCGCTCATCGTGTCCACTATGGCGTTTGCACCCTGCGCCTGTTTCAGTGCCGTTCCGTTCACATAGATTTCAAGGTCAGCCATCAGCCGGGGGAAATCCGGGTGCGCCGCCAGCTCACACAGCAGGGTATTGTCTATCCTCCCGCTTTTCAGCAGGTCAATCATTTCATCACTCAAACGCAGGTCTGCAAGATCGGCGTTTGGGTGATTTTTCATTTCAGACAGCCCCAGCAGATAATCAGCGGTCACACCGTAAAACTTCGCCAGCCGGATAAGGGCATAGTGGCTGATGTCCTTGAAGTCTTCCGTTTCGTAACTGCCCAGCGCAGACTTGGAAAGCCCGGTCTGCTCCGCAAGCTGCCCCAGCGTCAAGCCACGCTCCACACGTAGGTCTTTTAATCGCTCTTGTATGGATAAAGACATATTCACCCTCCTTGCTAGCTCAACGAAAGAGAAGCCGTTATGCTATGTACTATGCTCATAGCATAACGGCATAGGCATTTACAGTTTTATTTTACCATTTGCTACATCTTCACGAAATTTATCAACAAGCTTCGCTGTCAGCTTGGATTTACCGTAGTGTTCAAGTACAAAAGTACGATAACTTTTTCCATCTACAAGCACATCACTTTTTCTGGTCAACAACCAATTTCCGTTACCTCCTCCCTGTTCTCTAATATTCCAGTCTTTCCCATATCTTTTATAGATTTCATCTTTTTTACCTTGAACAGACATTGATTCGCTTGGAATATAAACAATTTGCATAATAGCTCCTCCTTTATTTTGTGCAAGAAGACCAGAAACCTGAATTTGTCTTTTATCTTTTTTTGATTATATCACAAATCCGAGAGCGTGGAAATAGGGAGTTTTTCAGGCTGATTTCCTACCTCTTGGATATACGGCACAGGCGGTCAAAAAGGTGTAGACTTGGGATAGTTCATCGATGGACAAGCACCTTGGAAACAGAACACGCCAAAGAAAACGGAGGGACGCATGAGCAAAAGACCCTATCAACACCTGCCGCCGCTGGAACACAGGCCGGACGGCTCCCCCTACCGCATAACCCCGCCCCAGAAGAGACGAGCCAGCGGCCTGATACGCCGGGAGTGCTGCAACTGCGAGGACGGAAACTGCCTTGCGCTGGACGATGGCGACACCTGCGCCTGTCCGCAGATGATTTCGTTCTCCGTCTGCTGCAAGTGGTTCCGCTGGGCGGTCTTGCCGCTGGACAGGACGCTGGAAGCGGAGATTTACCGGGACAGGGACTTGAAACGCTGTGCGGAGTGCGGCGGTGTGTTCGTCCCGAAGTCCAACCGGGGCAAATACTGCCCGGACTGCGCCGCCAGAGTTCACAGGCGGCAGAAAACAGAAAGTGAACGGAAAAGGAGGTCTGCTGTGGACAGTTAAGAGCGGGAAAAGCCTTGATTTGCAAGGCTCCGCAAGCCCTCAACCGGGGCGGCTGGTATCATTTATCATTCGCCCCGGAAAACGGGCCTCTAACCGTCCACAAAACACGCTATGACAAACACGATTTATATTCACCAGCCGGAAAAGGCGTTCAGTTTCACCCGGCTCCCCAATTTCCTTTTTGAAGCACCCACATTCCAGCCCTTGAGCAACGAAGCGAAGGTGCTGTATGCCTTTGTCCTGCGCCGGGCGGAGTTGTCCCGGAAGAACGGCTGGGCGGACGAGTACGGGCGGGTCTACCTGTACTACCCCATCTGCGAGGTGGTCGCTTTGCTCCGCTGCGGGCGGCAGAAAGCGGTCAACACCCTGCGGGAGTTGCAGTATGCGGGGCTGGTGGAAATCCAGAAACAGGGCTGTGGAAAACCCAACCGCATTTACCCGAAATCCTATGAAGCGGTTCCAAACACCGACTTCAAGAAATCCGGTTATGGTACGCCGGAGGGCTGAAAACCGTACTTGGCGAGTACGAAAATCAATCCTCTTGAAGTACGGAAATCTGACGGTATATAGAAATACAGAGATTAAAACCATCTATTTACATTCATTCCATTCCAATCCTATCAGAGATATTTTCGGCGGGAAAACCCGCCGGAAAGGAATGGAATGGGGAAAGGAGTTCAATGGCACAACACGCAATTTTGCGATTTGAGAAGCACAAGGGCCACCCGGCGGGGCCGCTGGAAGCCCACCATGAACGGAAAAAGGAGCAGTACGCCAGCAACCCGGACATTGACACCAGCCGGAGCAAGTACAATTTCCACATCGTCAAGCCGGATGGCCGCTACTACCATTTCATTCAGAGCCGCATCGAGCAGGCCAGATGCCGCACCCGCAAGGACAGCACTCGGTTTGTGGACACGCTGATTACCGCCAGCCCGGAGTTTTTCAAGGGCAAGTCCCCAAAGGAGATAGCGGCCTACTTCCAGAGGGCGGCGGACTTCCTCATTGACCGGGTGGGCCGGGAGAACATCGTTTCGGCTATGGTACACATGGATGAAAAAACGCCCCATCTGCACTTGGTCTTTGTGCCGCTGACAAAGGACAACCGCCTGTGCGCCAAAGAAATTATCGGCAACCGGGCCAATCTGACGAAGTGGCAGGACGATTTTCACGCCTGTATGGTGGAGCAGTACCCCGACCTGGAGCGTGGGGAAAGCGCCAGCAAGACGGGCCGGAAGCATATCCCCACCCGGCTGTTCAAACAGGCGGTCAACCTCTCCAAACAGGCGAGGGCCATTGAAGCGGTTCTCTCCGGCATTACCCCGCTGAACGCCGGAAAGAAGAAAGAGGAAGCCCTCTCCATGCTGAAAAAGTGGTTTCCGCAGATGGAGAACTTCTCCGGGCAACTGAAAAAATACAAGGTCACAATCAATGACTTGTTAGCGGAAAATGAAAAGCTGGAAGTCAGGGCAAAGGCCAGCGAAAAAGGCAAGATGAATGACACGATGGAACGGGCGAAGTTAAAAAGCGAACTGGATGATATGCGGCGGCTGGTTGACCGTATCCCGCCGGAGATTTTAGCGGAACTGAAACGGCAACAGCGGCAGCATGGAAAGGAAAGGTGATCTTATAAGTAATATCAGATACAAAAAGGAAATCGAAATCGTGACTTTTCAGGGAAAGGAAATCACACTGGAAAATCTCTCCCCGGTGTTCACGCCGGAACAGGAAGCAGCCAAACGCCGGGAACTGGAACAGCAGCTTTATGAGGTGTTCCGCAAGTACGCCGACAAGCGGGAGAGTGAGGAAGCCGGGACATAAGGTTTTCCAAACCCATCATTGATTTGCGGGGCTGCTGGCGGTATAATAGAACTGTCAGCAGCTCCGTTTCTTTTTTAAGAAAAGGAGCGACAATATGAACAATCGGATAGACGCAATCTATGCAAGACAATCGGTAGACAAAAAGGACAGCATTTCCATTGAAAGCCAGATTGAATTTTGCAAATACGAGTTGAAAGGCGGTAACTGCAAGGAATACACAGACAAAGGGTACAGCGGCAAGAACACAGACCGTCCGAAGTTTCAAGAACTGGTGCGGGACATCAAGCGGGGCTTGATTGCAAAGGTCGTGGTTTACAAGCTCGACCGTATCAGCCGTTCCATTCTGGACTTTGCCAACATGATGGAGCTGTTCCAGCAGTACAATGTGGAGTTTGTGTCCTCTACGGAAAAGTTTGATACCTCCACGCCGATGGGACGGGCCATGCTGAATATCTGTATCGTGTTCGCCCAGCTTGAACGGGAAACGATACAGAAGCGGGTAACGGACGCTTACTACTCCCGCAGTCAGCGGGGCTTTAAGATGGGCGGGAAAGCCCCTTACGGCTTCCATACGGAGCCTATCAAGATGGACGGTATCAACACAAAGAAGCTGGTGGTAAACCCGGAGGAAGCGGCCAATATCCGGCTGATGTTTGAGATGTACGCCCAGCCCACAACTTCCTACGGGGACATTACCCGGTACTTTGCCGAACAGGGGATTTTGTTCCATGGCAAAGAGCTGATACGCCCCACGCTGGCGCAGATGTTACGCAATCCTGTCTATGTGCAGGCAGACCTTGATGTGTACGAATTTTTCAAAAGTCAAGGTACAGTCATTGTCAATGACGTTGCCGATTTTACGGGCATGAACGGCTGCTATCTGTATCAAGGGCGAGATGTAAAGGCCAGCAAGAAAAACGACTTAAAAGGCCAAATGCTGGTACTGGCTCCCCATGAGGGTATCGTCCCCTCCGACACCTGGCTGACCTGCCGCAAGAAGCTGATGAACAACATGAAAATCCAGTCTGCCCGGAAAGCCACCCACACATGGCTGGCAGGAAAAATCAAGTGCGGGAATTGCGGGTATGCTCTTATGAGTATCTACAATCCCTCCGGCAAACAGTATCTCCGCTGCACGAAACGGCTGGACAATAAAAGCTGTCCTGGCTGTGGGAAAATCATCACTTCGGAACTGGAAGCGGTTGTTTATCAGCAGATGGTAAAGAAGCTGGCAAGCTACAAGACGCTGACAGGAAAAAAGAAAGCGGCAAAGGCAAACCCGAAAATCACCGCCCTGCAAGTGGAACTTGCCCATGTAGACAGCGAGATTGAAAAGCTGGTGGACAGTCTGACGGGGGCAAACAATGTCCTGTTCTCCTATGTGAATGTGAAGATAGCGGAACTGGACGGGCGCAAGCAGGAACTTCTGGCAAGGATAGCGGAGTTGACTGTGGAGGCCATCAGCCCGGAACAGGTCAGCCAGATTTCCGGCTACCTCGATACCTGGGAGAATGTATCTTTTGATGACAAGCGGCGTGTGGTGGATTTGATGATCACCACCATAGCCGCCACAAGCGACAGCTTGAACATCACATGGAAAATCTGACTGGCGGCACCCCTCCCGTCAGATACCTACCCTGTGTAGTCCCTTGTAAACTGTACTTTGGTGATCTCCAAAATAAAATTAGTATTCTTGAGAAACAATATCTTGCAGCTGAACAGTATAACGATTCTCTCAGGCAGGAAGCATACACGGTTCATTTATATGCTTCTCTCTCGCTGGAGGAGGCAAGAAAAACATCCATAAAAGATAAGCAGTCTCAAATCATCCGTTCCAGTGAACATATCCTCGAGTTACTTAATAACGAAAAAATTTAGTGCGACAGCAATGTCGCACTATTTTATGTGATCTCATCACCGAAATGTTATTTTAGATTGGCTATACTATAATCAAGCAAAGGAAAGGAGCTGGCAATATGGCAGTTATCAATATTAAAACCTTGCAGCAAGGAATTGACATGATTATTTCCGACAGGCGATGATCAGCATATTATATCGAAGTAATAAAAGTCACCCGGAACTGACCAAAAAAGTCGGCTCCGGGTTTCGTTTTGTGTCCATATTTTCTTTACTCTTCAACTTCCATCTGAAGACCAGATTTCAATTCCACCACAATCTTCTCATCGAAAATGGTGATCCTTTCGACCAGCCTTCTGGCGAGGGCTTCGCTGTACTCCGTAACGGCTGCGGGCATTTCTTCCAGAAAAGCAATCATGTCGTTCATTCGTGCCTGCAGGTCAGTTCGCTCTGCTGCCTCGGCAAGGATATCCTGGCGATCTCCTCGAAGGTCATCCATCTGAAGCCCCAGTTCTTCCACCAGTGTGTTATCGCCGGAGTTGTCGATCATCTGCTGCTGAAGATCTGCAAGCTGTTCATCAATCGCCGCAATCTTCGCTTCCAGGTCATCAAAGACCGTTTCCTGGATGTTTGTTTTCAGAAGAGAAATGACGGCGTTCCTTCTAGCATAGGCATCGTTGACCGCAGTGACGATTGCCCCTTGCAGAACTTCTTCTTTCACCGTCCTTGCCGGACAGTCAAAGTCCATCTTTCCTTTGAGAACTCTGCTGACACATCGCCAGACCGTGGATTTGCAGCCACGGTTGTTCCATTTCACTCGGCGGTAGATGTCTCCGCAGTGTCCACAGAACACCATGCCAGAAAGTGCGTACTTGCTACTGTAAACTCTGCGTTTGCCGTCAGGATTCAGATTGACTCGTCTGGCGATCTCCGCTTTGACTTTCGTGAACACATCCCTATCAATAATGGCTTCATGGCTGCCTTCCACATAGTATTTCGGCATCTCGCCGTTGTTGGCAGCACGTTTCTTGTCCAGGATGCTGACCGTGTAAGTCTTCTGCAGAAGGGCATCTCCGATGTACTTCTCATTGGTAAGGATCTGATGGATGTTGCTCTCATGCCATTTCAGATGTCCCGCTCCGTTGGAAATACTGTCCGCTTCTTGAATTTGGGCAATGCATCCGGCAAGGGTATGATTACTACTGAAGGCTTCGTGCTGTTTGCAGGAGCAGTCCTCAATGAAAAGACATCAGAGAAATCTCTGAGTAAGGGTGCTGCCACTCTTCGTAAAAAGTACCTTGCTTCTAACAAGGTGAAGGACTTTGTGACCACTGAAGATATTCTTTTCTCCAGCTCTTCTGCTGCCGCCGATTTCGTCACCGGATACAGCGTAAGTGGACCCGCTACATGGAAGAATGCAGCCGGTGTGACACTGAAAGAACTGGAGGCAAAAGCCACAAAATAATGACAATAGTCCTATCGTCTCAGTAGCCCAAAAAGCAGTTTCTTGTCTCAACCTATCCAAATGCAGACTATGACGCTATTGTCAAAACACGAAAAAAGGGATTCCAGGAGACTGCCAAAAACTGCAAATCTCTCGGAATCCCTTATTTTAAGCCTATTTCTGTACTTTTTTTACTTGTTTCGTGACAGAAGACATACCGTCTCGACGTGATTCGTGTGCGGGAACATATCGACGGGCTGTATTTTCTGGACGCGGTAGCCGCGCTTTGAGAGGAAGGTGAGGTCACGGGCGAGGGTTTCGGGGTTGCAGGAGACATACACGATGCGCTTCGGCGCGAGCGTGACGGCGGAGGAGAGGAACGCCTGGTCGCTGCCCGCACGCGGCGGGTCCATCAAGAGGACGTCGCACGGCTCGCGGTTTTCCGCCATGTCGATCATGAATTCGCCTGCGTCGGCGCAGATAAAGCGGATGTTCTGCATGCCGTTCAGTTTCGCGTTGGAGATCGCGTCGCGCACGGCGTCGCGGTTGACCTCCACGCCGAGCACCTGTCCGGCGGTTTTCGCGGCGATCATGCCGATGGTGCCGATGCCGCAGTATGCGTCGATGACCGTTTCGTGCCCCGTGAGCGCGGCGAATTCCATCGCCTTGCCGTAGAGCACCTCGGTCTGCACGGGGTTGATCTGGTAAAAGGACTTCGCCGAGATGCGGAATTTCAGCCCGCAGAGCACGTCCGTGATGTAGCCGGGGCCGTAAAGCGCCTTTTCATTCGGGCCGAGCAGCATCGAGGTGAAGCGGTCGTTGACGTTCTGCACGACCGTCGTGATCTCCGGATGGAGCTTCAGCAGCGCGCGCAGGAAGTTGTTCTTCGCGGGGAAGACCGGAGTGCCGGTCACGAGCACGACCATGACCTCGCCGGTCTGGAAGCCGCGCTTTACGAGCACATGGCGCAGAAAGCCGCGCCCTGTCACCTCGTTGTACGTCGTCATTTTGAAATCGACGAGGAGCTTCCGGATATCGACGATGATGCGGTCGGCGGTTTCGTCCTCCGTCATGCAGCTGTCCACCGCGACGATGTTGTGCGTGCTGCTCTGGTAGATGCCGGAGATGACGCGCCCGGCGCGCGTTGTGCCGAACGCTGCCTGCACCTTGTTGCGGTAGTGGTACGGATTTTCCATGCCGATGATCGGCTCCACATGGCAGAAGCGCCCGAGAAGCCGGATGCACAGGCGGTTTTTCCACGCGAGCTGCTCCTTGTAGCTGAGGTTCTGAAGCTGGCAGCCGCCGCATTTCTTACTGTGCGGGCAGCGGTTTTCGTTTTGAGAGGCGGTCATAGCGGTATCCCTTCCGTTTCCGGTTTGTTTTCTGCTTCTTTTATACCATAAGTGTGGGAGGAAATCAAGAAAAGCCCCTCGCAAAAGAGCGTTCAGCCTAGGGATAACCAAAAAAGGATATTTTTGACTGACACTCTTCAAGTGGGACCAACAGAAAGGCCACACAACAGGCTACAATGTCTGCTGTGTGGCCTTTCCTATTTTGCGATGATACTTAATGCTGCTTTTCTTCATTTAATTTTACAGCGTATTCATTGTTAATGGGACGTACCAATATCGTTTCGCCAATTCGAGCGGAGAGTATCTCCTGGCAGATTACAGTTTTGCTAATAGAAATACCATCTTCATTCTTGAGTTCGCAAGAATAGAATCTATAATTCATTAGCTCAAGCAATATATTCACTGAGAAATGGCTATGACGTATAGACAGAAATGCAAAGACAAAGAAAAAAACGAGGAATAGGACTACTTCACTCCATACAGTGAAATCAAATGCAAACAGAGGGAGTATATACGATAACAAAAAATCTGCAGTAATAGTTTTTTCTTCTATAGCCGTGATAATTGAATATTCCTGTGATCCCTGCATGTTCTTGGGATTAAATTCCAGCATTAAGATAATGAGAGAAATAATGCTGACAATCAATATCAATAAAACGCTGATTGCCTCTGTTTGTATATTCGGATTTCCCTCGCAAATGCTCTTTATATCTAAGAAAAGCACAGATATCCAAAGGGGAAAAAACGAAAGGAAAAACATGCTAAAACCCGTTATTATCGACATTTTCTTCCCCCCATGATTACTTCCATTGGCGCGCTCCATCGACTTCTACTGCAGTTTTTTCAAATGGATCGATCATTCCCTTGTTGCACAGTAGTTTTACGATTTTCTCAGCTGCTCCCTCTACTGTCGCGTCAAACTTATCTCCAGCATCATACAACGGAATAGAGAAACGCTTGGCCATTGCTACACGAATGTTTTTCTTCTTCAATGCAGTCAGCCGACTTGCATTGAAGGCAATAAATCTTCTTGGATTGTGACCGGATTCTGCAGTAGATTTAAAGCAGTCTATACCACCAATAATATTTGCTTGCTCGACTTCTTCAATTTTTTGCTGACAAACCGCTTTGTACGAACGAGCCATATTAAAAAGGTTCTCGCCAGCCAAAGTCAAAAAGTACACCGTTTCCCCAACAACGAGAATATCCATTGTTGGTCTTAGTGATAAGACCTTATCAGATAATTCTTCGAAAACACCATTTTTTCGGAGAAATTTATGTTTGAGCGTGGTGACAGGATTTTGCATAGAAATCAATTTTACAGGTGTACTCTCATTGTCAAGCTTAATCTGTCCCTTAAGCAGATATGCCGAGGTATATTCAAAAGGATCATTCTCGGTATTTGGATCTGCAATTACCTGCAAAAAGCTGGCATATTCCGAAGCAATCAATTCATGGGCAGTAGAAAGCTTATAAACAACAAGCGCATCTGCAGTCCCGTCATACTCACGAACTTCTCGATACGAATCGATTGCTTTTTTTCCAGTTCCGGTATAAACAGCCGCTATATCATTTATCAATGTAGAAAGTCTTCCATTCGGAGAGAGTGTAATCTGTCTGCTACTGTATCCTGTGCCTGTCCGCTTTGATGTTTTTATATTCAACAATTGCAGGGACCAATTGCTTCCAGAACCTAGATTTTGAAACACCTTCTTAATTATATCAAGCGACAAAATAATCACTCCCTTCTATACTTCTTTAAATCTACCTGCCAACTGCATGAACGAAGAGTTCGGCATGACTTGTTTAGACGGAATGAACAGATACCGCCATTCCTTATAACCATTCGCCTTGCCCCAACGGGAAGCAACTTCGCAATACTGGATACCACGCTTTTTCTTGGCTATGACATCCGGGTCGTTGAGTTTATCTTCGCCTTTGACTTCAACGAGATAGATGACGCTTTCTGTTTCTACAACGAAGTCCGGTTCATAGCTGTGTCCGTGATTATAAGTGATATTGAATTCCAGCGGTGCCGGACGGAGCCAGTTCTGCACATCGGTATCATATTCCAATACCCGTGCGAGGAGCAGTTCCGGGTGGCTGTCAAACTTGGCTCGGTCAAATACACCCTTTTTGATACCATCGAAGAGGACAGACTGGATTTTTTCCGTATAAGCAGAAAAAAGATTGACGCGCTCGATGTAGCTATAGGACTGCTGCAAATTGTAATCCCGGGTGCCCACCACCTCTTCCTGTAAGAATCCATTTTCACAGTAGAAGTGCTGGAGCATCTGCTTGTAGATTTTGTTGCCGATATCACGCTTGTACATCATGATGATGTTCTGCATACCATTGGTACCGTACCGGCTTTCGTAATGGTCACAGACCTGGGTGATCAGCTTGAACAACAGCTTGGAGCATTTTTCATAATCGATTTCCGGCTTCTTACGAAGCTGCTCCAAAATGACCTTTTTCGGATTGTATCCATCAAAATCGATGGCATCGCCTTTGATGCGCTGACGATCCTGCATATCCTCCAGATTTTGCACCAGCAGTTCGTTCTTGATGGGCACATGAGTGAACTCGGTCATATCCAGGTCAAAGTCCACGAACACATACTCTTCAACGCCGGTATCGGTCACTTTGATCCGAGGGATGGGAATAAACTTGCTGACCGCAGCTCGATGGGTTTCCTCTGTCTGGTATAGCATCCACGCCGCAAGCGGGTTTTCATTTTCCTTGAATACATCGCCCAGGTCTTTATCTTCAGAAACCTTCTGCTTGACCGTCTCCACAATCTGCTGGGCTTGAGCAGGGGTAACCGTGTGCGCAGGCGTATGTTGGATATGCTGCGTGACCTCTGTACTGATGATTTCAGCGGCCTTTTTCAGCAGTGCATCCGTTGCCGCTGTTTTCTGAAGCTGGGTATGCTCATAAGCCTTTTGAAGGTTTGTTTCCGGCTCGGTCTCAATCGCCAGCTGCGTATAGGCAACCTGTTCCGGTACGATTTCTTCCGCCTTGATGATATTCCCGGCTTTAAAGATAGAATCGCCCTTCTGTGCTTCAGCCAGAATGTCATTGAATTTATCGTGAGCAGTCAGCATAACTGCATCCACATCTTTGTCCCCAGTGCGTTCCCCATAGGGCAGACGCAGGCCACGGCCTACCATTTGCTCACGCAGAATTTTGGATGCAGCCGTTCGGAGAGGAACGATTGTATAAAGGTTATTAACGTCCCACCCCTCTTTGAGCATGTTGACGTGAATGACAATTTCCACCGGATTTTCCGGATTTTCCACATCCAGAAGCAGGCGGGTGTTGGCTTCGGTTTCAGAACCCTTTTGCTTGGAATGGACGATAATGGTCTTGTTTCGATAAGCTCCGCCGCGAAATTCATCGGATTTGACAAACTTCTCCACCCAGGCCGCATGGTCGGTGTCCTTGCAGACGACCAGCATAAACGGTTTTACAAGCCGTTTGCCGTGATTGGCAGCGTAAACCTCCAGCTTGCGTTTCGTGTTCTCATGACAGGCGATGCCGTCCAGCAGCATCATTTTATCGAGTTGCTCATCGCCAAAGTTGTAAAAATCAATATCGGAACGGGTAACCGCATACGGAGTACGGGTATAGCCATCCTCAATCGCCTTGGACAGCGGATACTCATATACCACATTTTTGAAAGGAATCTGCTTGCTTCCCTGGGTCACAAGGGGTGTGGCGGTCAATTCCAGGCCCAGAAGCGGATGCAGTTCGTTGAGTGCCTGTGCGCCCTTTTCTGCCCGATAGTGGTGGGATTCATCCATAATGAGGACCAAATCCGGCAATTCGGACAGATACTGATAGAACGAGTTGCCAATCAGCTCGTTCACTTTTTTCATGTTCGCGCCTTCCTTATTGAACTTGTCGATGTTGTATACGAAAATATGAACATCGGATTCAAACAGGGAAATCGTTTTTTCGCGATAATCATCATCCGTGATAATCTGCGGTGCCGTGACGAAGCAGCCGAGGCCGCGGAACACATATTTTTCGCTGTTGCTGTCGCTCAGATCCTTCTTCAGCTTCTCATAAATTGTTGTATTCGGCGCGACAACGAAGAAGTTGCGGATATTGTGCTGGGTATATAAATGGGCAATGAACGCACCCATCAGCCGGGTTTTGCCCACGCCGGTAGCCAGGGCAAAGGTCAGCGACATGAAATCCCGCTCAAAATCGGAGCAGATCGGATACATGGCGTGGACAGCACCGAGGGCAGCCTTCAGGTTCATAGCCTTGCGAAGCTGCACAGTATTGACAATCTCCTCCAGAATTTTGAGAGACTGCGTCTGCGGCTTGCGCAGGGACATGACGCCGCTGATATAGTCCGTGGTATATTGAGGAAAATGATTATTCATCCTGTTCCTCCTCTTCTGCTTCATCGTCATAGACCGGTGGATGTACAATGTTCAGGTTGTAATCGGTCTTGCCGAACTCACAGCGGTCAAGCAGCATTTGCGGTATTTTTTTGACGGTGATATTGCCGTACGCCTTGTCCAGACCGCTGTCAAAGGAGCGGCAGGCGATAATCAGGTATTCGCCCTCCTCCATGGTGTCCTTGATGGAGTCCAGATAGATGCTGTTGAGGTGCCGTGTGGTCACGAAGAGGTAGCTGCTCTCGTTGCCCACGGACTGCTTCCAGAACAGACTGCTGTCCGGCTGATAGCGGAAGCCCTCATGCAGCGCAACTGCCGCCGCCAGCATATCCGCATCATACGCTCCATTGATGACATACTCATCAAAGGGGTCTTTGTTGATAAGGGTCGGGGCAACCTCATAGAAACGGTAACCACCGCCACCCTGCCAATTCTGTGCTTTGGTGATGCCAAGCAAATCCGTACCAGCAATTACTGAATCAAGTCTTGTTTTACAGTGGGTGTATGCATGGTTACCCATTTCAATGCCAATGTATCGTCTCCCCATTTTGTGTGCGACGGCAGCGGTTGTTCCAGAACCTAAGAAACTATCCAAAACGATATCTCCAGGCTCAGTTGACATTTCAATTATGCGACGCAATAACTGTTCAGGCTTTTTACTCCTTGGAAAGTACACGCCCCCTTCGTTAGCAATGTCAGCTTTGGGGATTTCACTGTGTTTCCAAAGCGTAGTCATTTTCTGCGACTTTGTAAGCATACCATTTTCAAGGGCTGTGGTATCTTTGAGCCAGGATAGAAGCTCACAATTATAATAGTACAAAGTAGTCTGTTCGTCCTTATTCTTACCGCGGCTTGGAATGTAATCTACCGAATAAAACTTACCTTTTTCTAACGACGCAATGATATCATTTTGAAACTCATTTTCTTTTTGCACTCGATTTCCTCGGAAAAGAGAACCCAAATGAGTGACAAACTCCTGACGTATTTCTGCTTCGCGATTCTTTACATCACGCAAAGAAATACTTTCAATTTCAACGCCGGAATGTTCGTAAATACGAACAACTTCTCCATTGGATTTAGCGGTAAACTCTCTAACAAGTTTGCGCTCACCGAAACTTGATACATAGCGGTTATATCTTTTAATAATGTTAAACCCAAGTTCTTCAAAGCTGAGATTTGTTTTATCTGGCAAAGCACCTTTTCTGTATAGTAAAATATGCTCCGTCGTATTTACAAGATACCCACCTTGTCCTAGCCCCGCTACAGCCGAACGCTCATATGTAATATGTGCGACAAAATTTTGACGAGAGAAAATTTCATCGAGAACCACCTTGCAATAATGCACTTCTACGTCATCCAAATGGATCCAAAACATTCCATTTGCTTCAAGCAGATTATATAAATGTTTGAATCTCTGGTACATCAAATTTAACCAAATTGAATGCTCCAGATTATCATCATAATGTTCAAAAGCCTGTCCAGTATTAAATGGAGGGTCTATAAAGACGCTGTCTTTGATACAAACAGAAAAAGCCTTCTCCGGCACATAAGTGCTGAAAAAGGCTTGAAATAAAGGGCTTTCGAGGTTCCGCTGTGTTTTACAGCAGAGCTTCGGAAGCCCTTATTCTGTTTATTCGATTGTCGCCGGCCGGTTCTGTGGCCTTTGAAACTTACCCCTCAAAGCCGACTGTCGGAGGAATAATTAAAAAGTGTGGAATAATTAAAAGGTTCAGTCGGTGGCGAGGTTGATTACAGTCTTGCCGCTTTTCTCTGCATAGGCCTTTGTCTGATAGGCCCCACCGCTCTCGTGTTCAACATAGCACACCACCAGATCAGACCGGTCTACCATACTCCGGTTCCTTACCTGAATCGCTGCTTTTGGATGGCTCCGGGCGGCTTCATCACAGACTTCGACTCTGTCGTAATACTCGTCGAAGGAGTCCACATTGTCGGTGTATTCGGCTTTCGGGTACGCCAGCACCCAGACGAGTTCGTTGTTGTCGTCCCGGATGTCACGCTTTGCCCGTCTGACTGTCGATGCCACAATCTGGTCAAACTCGCCATCTCGTCCGATCAGGAACTCCACATATTCTTTTTCGGTAATGAGCTTCCTGACCAACTCAGTAACCTTTTCTTCAGTTTCAAAGAAGCGGTCAACCTGACGGTGGCCAAAGAAGGACACGGTATAGACATCGAGCAAGCACTGTCGCCTCGTTTCTTATGAAAAGTGTTCTGTGACTATTGCATTCAGCTGTGCAGCAATCTCCGAGAAATCCCGGTTCAAATCAAGCGTCTTCACGCTGATCTTGTTGCCGCTCATCTGATAGCTGTTGTCCGGCTGAATAGCCTCGTCCGTTGCGGCATAAAGTAGCATACCGGAAACCTTATGGGGCTGCTCCCCGAACTCCGTATCCTTGTTCTTGACGTAGGTAAAGATCTGATACAGATTGCCGGAATGGAGCGTGTGGACGTCGTACTGTGTTTGCGTAGTATGCGTGTAGTACTTAGCATCAATTATTAGCACTGTATCGCCAGACCTGCTTGTGAGCATGATGTCGCTCTGCATTACCGGCAGCATCGTCCCGATACCATCATCCAAGGCCCACGGGATTTGCGAGGCCGTCGCCGTCACCTGCGGGCACTCCTTGGCGTAGTATTCGAGGATGAATTTTTCGTACAAACGGTTCATGCGCTGCTCATCCACAAAGGAGGCCAGCTTGTATTCTCCGGAGTCTGTGGTCAGAAGCATTCCTTCCAGAATGAGCTGGCAGAGGCTGATGAGCATCCGATAGGTATTGTTGTTTCTCTGGAACCGAATGGCTGACCAGCGGATCGTGGTGGGATCGATTGTGTCAACATTCGAGAAGAACAGCATTTCCTTTTTCAGATCGCTTTTGTACTCCTGATCCACCCTCGTGTGCCGGAGCAGAAGCATAACAGTCGTTTTCAGTATCTGATTCAGGAGATTGTTCTCGGAAAGCTCGTCGTACTCGCAGGTCAGCACCCGCTTTCTGGCAAGGCGGTTCTGAATGGTCCCCGGCATATCAATCTTGCCTCGGACTACCGCAACATCCTCCTTGCGGTTCAAATACTCCCGGTACAGGCCCTGTTTCAACTGTCTGCTGATGCCCTTCGCCAGAATCGCAGCGAAGAGGTTATGCATGTTCTCAAACTCTTCGGTAGCAACATCCTCATAACCGCCTTGATTCAGCGTCGTGAAGGCATACGAAAGCATATAGTATATGTTTTTTATGAAGATGCTCTTATCCTTAATCATTGAAACACACCTTGCAGAATGTTCTCCCAACGCTGGAGCTTGTTGGCGTCGTCGAACCAATACTCGCTGAGCATCGGAAGAATGTCATAGTCAACGATGGAGTGCAGCCACTCCTCGGTGCAAACATCCCTGCCGCAGAAATAGCTGTGGCCGATGCAGAAACCCTTACCCAACGACTTATCAAGAGAGATTTCACGGTTCAGGTCTTTCACCTTATTAACGAGTTCGTTCAGTGTCTCGTTGTTCAGACCGTTCTGGTAATGAATGAAGCCCTCTGAATCAAAGCCCGGTTCCACCTCAAAGAAGCTGAAGCGGCGACGGAGCGCATAGTCGATCATAGCAAGGCTGCGGTCTGCCGTGTTCATCATGCCGATAATATAGAGGTTCTTCGGGACGGAGAATGAGAGCCCGTTATAAGCGAGGGTCGCTTTTGTGCCTCTGTAGTCCTTCTCGATCAGCATCAGCAGCTCACCGAAGATTTTACTCATATTTCCACGGTTGATTTCGTCGATGATGAAGAAGAACTCCTTGTCCGGCTGATTTGCGGCCTTCTGGCAAAAACGATAGAAAATGCCATATTTCAGCTCGAAGCCATCCTCGACTGGCTTATAACCCATCATGAAATCTTCGTAGGAGTAGTTCTGGTGGAACTGAACGAATTCGATGCGGCTATCGTCCTTTTCACCCATCATGGACCACGCCAGACGTCTTGCGGCGAAAGTCTTACCAACACCGGGAGCACCCTGCAGGATGATGTTCTTCTTATTGCGAAGAACGGCCACAAGGTTCTCGTAGCGTTTTTCGGTCATGTACACTTCATCGAGGAAATCGCTCTTTGTGTAAGCATCGATGGAGGCTTCCTGCGCTACAGGATTTTCTTCACGAATCATATCGAGGATGAAGTCATATTCGCCTCGGGTGAGCTTGAACAGGCTGCCTTGCGGATTCTGGAAATACTCCATACGCTCCAACTCCGGGCATCCTCTCAAGGTCGCATAATCAATCGGTGAAGTCAGGCCTTCGACCTTTTCAAAGAACAGTTTCTCGCCGTCTTGTTCTGCGCTGACACGACCGATGGCAACGATCTGCTTTACCGGATTGGATTCGTACCCGATGATCATGTCGCCAGCCTTCGCATCAAGGAAGTTCTGGAAAATGCGACGCTTGTTGCCGTTCTCATTGTAGAGCGTGTAGGACTGAACCTCTCCAACAGCGATATCTGCAAAGCTCCAGATCTTTGGATTGGCATTCAACCACCAATAACCACGGTCTTCCTCACCGGGAGCAGCTGCGACATACAGCTCGATACCACTGAGATCTGCCTTGTCGAGTGCAGCAGAAAGCTCGTCTCTCAGTTTCCAAACAAAGCTACCGTCTTCATCTTTTCCCGCATCACGGCCTGTATAAAGAATCGTCCACCACTGAGTTGAACCATCATCTCTGGTGTTCGGCGTGATGCCAGTGGCCTCGCAGACTCTTCTTGCTAATGCAACAGAACCAGAATTATAGAAGTTCTTTGTCTCACCGTATTTCACAGCAAGCTGAGTGCAGGAAGCCATGCCGCCATAATCCTTCATGCGCTTCATGATTTCCAGCGCACCGGTCGTAAAGACGGTTTCATCCTTCAGCAGCTTGCTCCAGTCCTCAACAGAGAGGCCGGGATCAAAGTCTGCGCCATACCAGCTTGTCGTATCAGGGGCGGCATCCTTCTGTGAGTAATACCGGCTGATGTAGAAGCCGACGTCGATGGTCAGTGTCTTCAGTTCTGGGTCGGGATAGCAGGTATCGGTCAACTGCGACTGGAAGAGATTCACCAACTCGGTATCTTCTTTGAGGGCCACGCTGATTTCATCATAGAGCTTCAGGAAGTTCCGGATGTTATCGGCGTAAGCACCTTTTTTGAAGCGATAGTCAGATTCCAGTTCGCTGGCGACCGTTTTAACCTCACCGAACTTATAGATGTAATACTTGTCCGGGTAACGGAGCCACAGGTAGGTACTGATGGCATTCTCATACTGATAATGCTGTGCGGCACCGTTACCGTACTTCTCCAAAAGAATGGACGATTGCATTTTGAAAGCATCCATTCGCTCGAAGACATCCTTGCTCTCATCGAACAAAGCGATGAACATTGCACGGACCTCTTCGGGAGCAGACTTAGCGAACCCGACAATCATGCCTTTCGGGAAGTTGTTGTTAGAGGCAAGCAGATTGAACGTCTTATCCAGAGATCGATTCAGCATCTCTGCAAAATCAGCAGCGTTCACATTCCAATTGTCCTGAAACCATTTCACGGCTTCCCATTTGTATTTTTCATCGCCCCACTGCTTTGAGACGAAGTTCTGCTTGTACGATACAAGCACGTCTTTCAAACGATACTGGTCAAACATGCGATCACCTCTTTACGCTTCTCTCAAGCTCTTATAAATTTCTTCTGTGAAGATACCGAGCACCTGTTTCTTTATCTCATCGTTGCCGAGAAGTAGAGAGAAGAAGTCCTGATTCTGTTCGAGGCCCTCAATCAGCGCATCGTCAATGTCGTCAAAGTAAGAGAACTCGAAATCTTTTACAGTGTTGTTTTTTGCACTGGTTTTCAGCTTATCCGATTTCAGGAGGATATCCCGGATCTGCAGCATGGCTTTTACGGCCACATCGTTGTCGTAGGCTTTTCCGGTACGACTGTTGATTTCCGCAATGATCTGAGAGAGCCGCTCTTCCTTCGCTTCGGTCAGGCCAAAGCTCTCTGCGGTCGGCAGCTTTACCACCGGCTTCGCCACCAGATTCGGAGTGGTGTGTTCCTCGGCTTTTTTCTGCACAAAGTTGGTCGCTTTGATTTTGCCGTCAAGGTTATAACCACCACCCGGATGCTTGATGTTGATGTAAGCCAGCAGATAAGTGATGAAGTTGTATTTCTTGTGCAGGTCCGTATCCTCGAAGCAGGATACCTGCAGTAGGAACTCATAGAAGCGGACGAAGTGGCGCATCATGGCCACGATCTCATGCTGCTTGATGAGCTCATATTGCTCAATCATGTTCTTGGCCCGTTTGAAATAGAAGGTCAGCTTCTGCTTATCCTTGGAGGAAATATTCTCCTTGTACAGCAGTTCGTTAGCCTTTTCGATGTCGTCCGGATCAAGAACGGTGTATGCATCAATAGTTGCCTCAAGGTCGTAAATGGCCGTCGGCGTTACGGAATTGGACAGCAGCGTAGTCGTATAGTACGGAGCGAAGGCATCCTTGATGTCCTCGTAGCTGTTCACGAAATCCAGAACGAAGGTCTTTTTCTCAAACGGAGGGCAGATTCGGTTCAGGCGGGAAAGTGTCTGAACAGCCGAAACACCCTTGAGCTTCTTGAGGACGTACATAGCGCAGAGCTTCGGCTGATCGAACCCGGTCTGATATTTGTTGGCCACCAGAAGCACCTGATACTCGTCCTTGTCAAACTCCTTAGTCAGACGGTCCTCCGGAAATCCGTTCATGGACGCCTCGGTGTACTCAGTCTCATCATCCGGGAGTTTCACCTTTCCAGAGAAAGCCACCAGAGCCTTAATGTCGGTGTATCCCTTCTTCTTGGTATAGTCTTCAAAGGCCTGACGGTATTTGACAGCACCCTGACGGGAGGCGGTGATAACCATAGCCTTTGCCATACCACCGAGTTCCGGCATCACCGTCGTGCGGAAATGCTCAACGATGACCTCAACCCTCTGTGCAATGTTCGTTTCATGCAGCTCCACGAAACGGGCAATCTGCCTTTTTGCAGATGCAGTTTTCATCTGCGGATCTTCTTCGATCTCCTTGTTGATCTGGTAGAAGGTATCGTAAGTCGTATAGTTCTGGAGCACATCGAGAATAAAGCCTTCCTCGATGGCCTGTTTCATTGAATAGACATGGAACGCCTCACGCTGGCCTCTTGTGTTCAAACGACCAAAGAGCTGAAGCGTCGTCGGCTTCGGAGTAGCGGTGAAAGCAAACATGGAAACATTAGCCTGCTTCCCGTTGCGGCGAATCTGGTCTGTGATCATATCCTCAACATCGAGCTCACCAACCTCAATCTCGCCGGAGCCGAGCGACATGGTAACCGCAGCCATATCCTTACCGGCTGTGGAGGAATGGGCCTCGTCGATGATGACTGCGAAACGCTTACCTTTCAATCCTGCAACGCTGTCAACGATGTATGGGAACTTCTGAATGGTGGTGGCGATGATCTTCGTGTTGCCATTCAGAGCAATCGCAAGGTCTGCAGAATTACACTTGTCGTCCATCACCCGAATTAATCCGGCTTTATGCTCCATGCCCATGATTGCCTTCTGAAGCTGCCGGTCAACCACGACACGGTCGGTAACGATGATGACATTATCAAAGATGATCTTGTTATTCGCATCATGCAGCGATGTAAGCCGGTGGGCAAGCCATGCGATAGAGTTCGTTTTGCCGGAACCTGCACTGTGCTGGATCAAGTAGTTCTGCGTCGTACCGTTCTCACGGACGTCAGCAAGCACCTTTCGGATAACGTCCAGCTGATGATACCGTGGGAAAATGATATTCTCTGACTTCTTTGTTTTGCCGGTCAGTTCGTCCTTGCTTTCCTTCGACTCCACGAAAATGAACTTCCCGATGAGGTCGAGGACGGTATCCTTCTTCAGAATATCCTCCCACATATAGGAAACGCTATATTTATCCTCATAGGTCGGATTTCCGGCACCGGCATTGACGCCTTCGCCATTGCCCATATTGAACGGCAGGAAGAAGGTTGAATTGCCGTTCAGCTTTGTGGTCATGTAGACCTGCTCCAGATCCATCGCAAAGTTTACGAGGCATCCGGCCTTAAACCAGAAGAGTCTGGTTTTCGGATTGCGGTCCACACGGTACTGATAGATAGCGTCCTGATAAGACTGACCGGCAGCATTACACTTCAGCTCGAAGGACATGATGGCGAGGCCGTTCAGGAAGATCACAAGGTCAATACGCTCATCGTCGCTGGCCCAGACCTCCTCCATAACGGAGAAAATGTTTTTCTCATACTTCGCCAGCAACTCCCGGTTAAAGGTAGTCGCCGGTTTTGTATACATGAGCTCCAGCTTCATATTGGAGAGCTCGATGCCATGCTTCAAGACGTCCAGCAAGCTGCCACGGGTCTTTGTCGTTTCAGAATTGATGAAACTGACGATAGTATCCTCCAGATCGCCCTTGTAGATTTTACGGAGGGCCGCCATCTCGTCCGGCTGCGTGTCGTTCAGAAACTGGAAAAGCAGCTCCCGGTCAACGGCAAAGAAACGGTCATAGCTCGTCGCTTTGCGGACCACATAACCGTTGTCCTGCGAGAGCCTTTCCATTATGAAATGTTGGTATTCTTTTTCGCTCAGAATATCATTCATGTGCTGGGCACCTCCTTCTTGCCGGTGACGTATTCAAAGATAAAGGATTTCTTATATTCTTCAAGGGTCTCAAGCTGTAATGCTTTTTCACCGATGATTGCGTTTATCTCTTCGCACTTGGCATCGAGATAGTTTGCAATTTCAACTTGCTCGTCATACGGTGGTTTCGGTGCTTTAATTGCCCCAAGCTGGTCCTCTGTCAGTGAGTGACGAAGGTTTTTTGCCATGTGCAGTAATTCCTTTGTGTAATCAACCATCAAATAATAGTAATAGTAGTACGGCGCATAAGCACCTTCTTTCATAACGAATTGACTATAAGCGGGACTGGTAAGACCGTGATTTTTTATAAGGCCAATGCAACGTGGCGTAACATCTATATCAAACAAGCACATCAATAAATTGCCCGGTTTAATCCGTTGATAGCCATCAAAAGAAGTCGGCATTTTCCCTCCGGCATCCAAGTCCCTGACAATAACACCGTTTGTGGTTAATGAAAGAATGTCCTCTCCATCATAGACTGGGCAGATGTTTTTAACCTTGTACATTAAGTATTTGTTTGGGATTGAAATCCACGTTTGTGGCATTTGGCCCACCCAGTCTATACCGCTATCAATCAATTCAACATCATGGAGGCCTTTTGTAACCGTCTCGGTTATTAGTGATCGTTTATGTTGCTCGATGGCGTCGATCTGAGACTGAAGGTCTGAAACGATAAGGTCAATTTCAGCACACTTTTTGTCAAGAAATGATGCAATCTTTTCTTGCTCATCAACGCTGGGAATTGGTATTATGATACGCTTCATATCCTGCCAGCCTGTCGTCCAAAGGTCGTCAACAATGCCGTGTCCCCAACGATAGAATTCATCTCCAAACTGTACCGTGTGGAAAAGCCAGTCGTAATAACGAGGATTCATCTCTCCATTTGGCGACAAGATTGTATTGATCAATGATACAGAGCCTTCATAAGCTGAAATACCACAAGAGCCACGACGATCTGAGCGGCTATTGATTGCAAAGTCTCCGACCCTAACCAGTTTTCTATCATCGTGAGCATTTGACTTTGCCGCAGTTTCCAATTGAGGGACAATACCCTTATTTGTTACAGAAAGAGGCTGAAAATCAATGTCGCTAACCTTCTGATTTCTCAAGGAATAAAGTCCACCTATTCTTCCAACGCTCCAGTCTGATGGAATAGCACCGATCCATTCAATTCCGCTCTCATGTAATTCACACATCTTCTTCACCGCCCTGTCCGAATAGATGAGCAATGCGAGCATTTACAGAGGCATCAAGATCGAGGAATGCTCTTTCTAACTCTTCGCTTGTGCGAGGCTGTTGATACTTGTAGAAGTACCTCGTAAATGGAATTTCCGCACCTGTTTTTATCACGGGCTTTTTAGCACCAAGGTTTTCGTCAAAAGAGGCAACCGCATCCGGAACGTAAGGGTAAACTTCTCGTTCCATATAGGTTTGAATATCTTCCTCAAATTGGACAAACTCGGAGTCTTTTGTTTCTTTATCGAGTATCACGTTACCCTTCTTGTCTTTCTGGATCTCAGCAGATTTATCCATAACAGATAGGCCGTCTGCGATCTTTTCAAGTAACTTCTTGTCGGAGGTAACGCTCGACAACACTCGAGTTAATACAGGCATGAAAGCTGCAGGTGACAAATAAACGTTTTGTGATACAGCAGAATGTAAAGCCTCTAAGATGGCATCATATAATGGTTTGTTATTTTGAAAGGCTTCCAACTTTTTCTGGTCCTTGCCCGTTAGTTCCTCGGCATTCTCTAACTCTGCGACTTTTCCTTCATCATAGACCCCAGACAAAGACCCCTTAATCAACATATTTTCAATGCGATCTTCGGTAATCGCATAACTTCTTTGCAACGGCTGCATAATTGTGTATTCACGGTAGATGAACTCTTCGTTCCGATAAATCTTGCAGTGTTCATTTTCAGTATAATCAGCATAAAGAGTGGTTATAGCAGCTCTGTCCTCTGGCGTTATCTCGTTTCTTTTATCACCTAATGCTTTGCGAAGTTTATGGAAAATATGTCCTGCGTCAATCAGTTGGATTTTCCCTTTCCGTTCCGCTCTCTTATTTTTTGAAAGGACCCAGATATATGTGGCGATTCCAGTGTTGTAAAACAGTTCTGTTGGCAGCGCAATAATTGCCTCAATTAGATCTTGCTCTAACATCCACTTTCTTATCTGGCTTTCACCCGATGCGGTACCACCGGCAAATAGCGGCGATCCGTTTTCTATTATTGCAGCACGACCATAGTTGTCGTCCATTTTGTCAATGGCTGACTGGAGGAACAACATCTGCATATCACCGGAACCCGGAAGACCGGCACCCCAGCGTCCATCGAAACCTTTCTGGAATTCAGCGTTAACGGCATCCTCAACACCCTCGGCGGCATCCTTACCACCCCATGCAGTGCCAAAAGGAGGATTCTCCAGAACAAAGCGCATCTTCGTACCTTTAAACCGGTCAGCCTTCATGGTGTCCTGATAGCAAATGTTCTCAGCGTTCTGACCTTTGATCAGCATCTCGGCAAGGCACATAGCATAAGACTCCGGATTGATTTCCTGACCAAACAGGCGTACATCCGCAGAAGGATTATATCGCTTGATGAAGTTATAGCCGGTGGAAAGCATACCGCCCGTGCCACAGGCCTGATCCAATATGGTGATAACCTTCCCGTCATCGAAAATATCATCGCAGCCCTCGGCCAGCAGGATGTTGACCATTAGCTTGATGATGTCACGACCGGTGTAGTGGTCACCAGCCTCGGCATTTTCAGAGAACTTCCGGATCAGTTCCTCGAAGATGTATCCCATCTTCACGTTGTCGATGGTGCGAGGATTGAGGTCCAGCTCGGAAAAAGCCTTGACCACAGAGAGCAGACGGTTATTCTTATCCATCTTGTCGATCTCTTCACCGAAGTTCAGGCCACGCTCCTTGGACATCAGGATTTCCAGCACGTTGGCAGAAAAGCCCTGCAGATAGCTCTTGAAGTTGGCGGCGATGTGATCCGCATCATTCACGAGTTCGGCAAGGTCGAACTCGCTGGTGTTATAGAACTGGAACCCGGAAATACGCTGCATCGCCTTTGCCGGGAAGTTCGGATTCTCCTTGAATTTTGCCACGACAGCTGCCTTGGTCGGTGCCAGTGCACATTCAAAGCGGCGAATGATCGTCATCGGAATGATGACATCCTTATACTTGTCGCTGCGATACGGCCCACGCAGTTTGTTTGCGATGGACCAGATAAAGTTTACTTCGGTGGAAACATCTATGGGCGAATCATCCCACATTGCATCAATAACATGATTGTCTGCCATTGCCGTTATACCTCGCTTTTCATTGTGGTAGTGCCACGCTACCTCTATTTTATAAATATTGCTGTCCCATAATCAGGACTTTATCCGTTTGCCGGTCATCATCTTGTAGTGCTGACTCTGGCCGAGGGCCTCAAAGATCATCTGGAAGACCCTCTTGTATGCGTCGACGTCCTCGCAGTCCTCAACATAGTTCAGACCGTCGCTGATGCCGTTGGGATTGTTGATATATGCCAGCAAGGAAGAAGCCAGCTGGTAATCGGTCATATCCGGCTTCTCGCCCTCGACCTGTTTGATGAACTTGCTGCGGTTCTCCGGATTCTCCAAAACGAGTGCTCGGAGGTCGCTTCCTTCATAACCGCAAAGCTGCAGGAAGTAGTATTCGAGAATACGCCTCATCACGTTCAGTGCCGGGATCGTAGACTGGAGGTCACGCAGCTCGTCCCACAGAGCAGCATAGGAGTTCTGAACCGGATTGTAGTTTTCTTCTTCGGTCGGGACGTCCTTGCTCTGACGTTTGCAGAGCTTGATGGTGGAGATGTTGTCGTTCTTCCGGATCATGTAGAACGACGTGCAGTTGTAATAACCGACCTGCTGGTAAGTGACTTCACGGTGGAAGTACACGTTATGCGTCAGTACGAACAGCTGCTTGATGTAGTCGCCGGGAACCTTCGGATTCAGGTACTCGGTGTTGTTCCGGCAGACGTTAACCATCTCCCGGACGATTGCGCTGACGAGGAACAAGGCTGTGCTATCCATACTGGACACCGGGTCATCAATAACGACAATCTTTTCCTTGAGCTCCTCGCTGCTCATGCTGCCACGAACCTGATGGTAGAAGTAAAGGAAGGCGATAAAGTTCCGCTCACCCTCACTGAGGTTTTCGGCAACGGTGCCATCCTCACGGATGACCTCGTACACGTTCTCGACACCGGCCTTGGCACGAATGCTGAAACCTTGGAACCCGGAGTCCCGCAGGATTTTATTGATACTATCAATAGCGGCCTCGGTGTTTGCATTATGTTTGTTAAGATCGGAGATCTGCGTAGTCAGCTCACCGATTTCTTTCCTGAGCTTTTTGCCACGCTCGATTACATCGTCGATTTCCTTCTGGAGTCTGGCAACTTCATCCTGATAGCTTTTCACATCGGCGGCAAGCATAAAAGCAAGGTACTGCATGATATCCGTTTTGCACTTGGCCTTGCTGGACCGTTTTGCAGAAACGACATCGTTGTTTGCCTTGATGCTCTTGTTGATGTCGTCGATCAGGGCACCGATCTCCAGTAGAAGCGTATCCGTATCTTCGAGGGAGATCGTCTTTGACGGCTCCTTTACCTTTTCAGCAATGCGCTGGCGGTTGATCTCGAAATTGCTCTCCAGAAGAGCGAGCTTTTCCTGATAAGCCTTCAGATCGATTGACGGCATCACATCAGAGGTATTGGCCTGAAGCGCCCGAAGGATTCCATCCGTCTCCCTGATGTAGGTGGCTTGGAACTGGCCCAGATCACGGATGTCCTGCTGATACTGAGCGTCAAATGTGGCGGCGATATCTGCCTCGAAGTTTGCAGGGAGTTTCTGCTGGCAATACGGGCACTTTCCACCCGCTGCACCGGCATAATGGGTGTGGCCATCACGGACCCAATCGGAAGCCGTGTCACCGAGAGCCTTCATAAACTTCGCAAACGGAGTGTCACTGCTACTAACAATCATCCTGTCGAGCAGGTCTTTTCCGGGAAGGCTGCCGTAGGTGGTAGCAGCTGCTTTCTTGAACTCCGGATAGGCTCTGGCCGAATCATCAAAAGCCACGTCGTAAAGACGCTCCAGATCTGCCAGATCGTGATCGGTCGGTTTCGTTTCTGCAAGGACGGCTTCGGCAAAGTTCTTCTTTTGTTTCTTGCCGTCCATACACTTATCAAAGCGTTTCCGAATTTCTGCCGTCTTTGTAAAGCAGGTATCCTGAAACTGCGTAAGCGCAGATGTAAGGCCGTCAGTTTTCTTTTTGTGTTCGTCAAGAGCAGCCTGACGAGCTTCTGATTTCTGCTTTTTCTGTTCAGTGAGTTCAGCGATCTTCTTCTTGGCCTCGATATCTTCTTCACCGAAGATAAAGACGCCTTTCAGATCGCCGTAGTTCATGAAGTTGTCATTGATGAAATCCTGATTATAGACGAGCACGTCATAGTCGTCAGCAGTTTTGCCGTCGGCCCAGACAATGCCGTCATCCTCTGCAATGGCGTGGGCGATAGAAGATTTTCCCGCACCGTTGTTGCCATAGAAGAAGTTGACGAACGTGAGCTCATCAATCGGGACATCTGTAAAAGTTGCTCTATTGAGCGTGATATTCGTAATTGCCGAAGGGACCTTACGTTGCATTCAATTCACCATCCTGTTTCCAACCTCGAAGTTCAGTCCTGAATTTTACCTTTGCGGACCCATTCATCAACTTCTGAGATTTTGAATTTATATCGCTTGCCAGCCCGGTACACGGGCAGTTTTCCTTCTTTAATCCATGTGCGAACTGTATCTTGACTGATGCTCAGATGTTCAGCGACATCTTCCAGATTAACCCACTTCTCGACTTGCATTTCTTCATATTCGTGACTCATCGTATAACCTCCATTTTATTTGCGTAACCATGAGCTTAGAGTTTGAATACTCTGTATCCGGCCTTTTCTAAAACCTCCACCAAATTGATCCGCTTTATCGCCCAATGCGTCCGGCTGAGTTCGTTATAAGCCTTTGCACCTCCGATGCAGAGCTCTGCTGCAAGGTCAATCAGGACCTGTTGAGGCAGGGCATTCAATTTAGTGAAGTATATTTTGATTCCGTTATCCTGTACCTTTATATCCGTCACATAGCCGTAGTAGGCCATGTGGTCGGGATCTGTCTTCGTAAAATTATGATTCTCGCTGCAAAACAGCGCAGGGAATGTCTTGACGATTTCAATTGCCTCCGGAGTGAGTGCAGCGCACTGCGCCTTCATCTCGTCCGACGTGCTCTCCGTTAGAGCTCTATTCTTTGGAACCATAAATGTCGGCCCGTCGTATTGCTCGGTCCCAAGGACGAAGAAATTGAAGCAGTCATAGTTGAATGTGACGCCTTGCCCAACGACGGTCCCGCCAGCTGGCTGGGCTCCCTGCATGATAAGTACCGTCTGATTCGTTGTGGCGTCATAGTGCTGAACATACGCAATCTGCGTACTATCGTTTCCGTATTGATTTAGGTTCGCCTGAATGGGCTGCTGCGGCTGAGCCGGTTGAGGGAGATTATTGCCGGTTTTTGCAATCTGTGTATCATCGCTCATTGCATCAATCCTCCTTTTTTTTACCGCCGAAGTAATTCTCAACGTGTCCTATCTGGGTACCGTTGTTTCCGTACTGATTGAAATTGAACACGAAGGGATTATTCACCGTCTGTTGAACCGGTTGTTCCGGTACGTCCTCAATGATGACGGTTTCAACCGGCTCGGCATCCGTTTCTACCTTCTCTACAGTATCTGCGTAACTAATTGTCAGGCCTTCGAGAATTCCTTCACCCATGTGTGCGATGTACTTTCGTTGACCGCCACCAGCTGAAGGACACCACACATCGTAGGTTTTCTTGCCGACGCTGTTATCCTTCCTATTTACAACTACAAAATGCCAAACGCCAAGTAAAAATGACGGAAGGCACACTTCCTTGAGGTCGCCAAGTGCGGCCTTTTTCTTTTTCTCGCCATTCTGCCCGACGTAGAATTCGGTCTCTGATTCGATGCTTTGGTCTTGCTGAATCAGATCGACGAGGGCTCGGACCAGATTGGCATCCTTGTGAACTGCCTTGCTCACATCGAGGAAGTCATTGACAAACTCGACCATCCCGTTCAGAGCTGTTTGGTAGTCCGTTCTTACGGTTCTGTCGAATGCGGCCACAACCTGATCGTCACTAAATGGGAAATAGGTGCTGGTCGACGATTCGCATCTCTTGTAATTGTTCACTATGGTCTTGAGTCTTTCCTTACCGGGATCGGTGTAAGCGGGATTGATCACCTTGATGAGCCCCACCAGAACTTCCGGATCAGACAGGCCGTCGCTATCGCCGTCGTAGTGCTCTCTCGCATTCATTCGTTGCTGGAGGGCTTGTAGCACCAAAGTGAAGAAGGTGCCTCCGCACAGGCGAGGATATTCGTTTATTGTCACAGATTGTCCCTCCGATTGACAGTCATTTGCATGCCGAAAAGTGGTGGCCTTTTCGGATTTCTAATTCCTAACAAACCCCACTAAAACACATTATAACACAAAAAAGCCGAAAATTCAATCCCCGGCGATGAACTCGATATGGCGAGAATATAAAAACTTTTTTGGTCGCTGACCTTATAAACCTTATCAACTATGGCAGCTGACCTTACAAACGATTGGATGGTCTTGTGGAAACCCCACAGGACCTTTTCCTTCGGTGGTTTCCGCAAATCTGAAAACCATTGGAGGAAAAACAATGTCAAAAGAATTCTTTTACCCCGTTCGCAAGGCGAACAACCCCTATGAAGTCGAGCTGGTTCCGATTTCAGAAGAAGTCTACAACGCTATCTATCCGCACATTTGGAAAACCCGTAAGCGTATGCAGCGCAGTGGCCGTTGCACCTGCCCGAAGTCAATGCTTTGGATGTGTGATGCCGATTGTGAGCTTTGCCCCTATCATGCAGCCGGGAACATGGTCAGTTTTGACGCACCTCTGGAAGATTCCGAAGACCTGACGCTTGGCGACACCATTTCTTCGGACGAGCCGACACCGGAATCCCTTCTCGTGGATAAGGCTGTGCTGGATGCGCTGTACGATGAACTGGACCGTCTTGATCCAGACGGCAGACGTATTTGTGAGCTCATCATGCAAGGAAAGACGGAACGAGAAATCGCAGCAGAAATGGGAAGACTTCGCTCTACTATCAATTATCAGAAGACCAAGGTCCTCTCCATCCTGCGTGAAGCCCTGAAGGACGTCATCTAATACCCCGCAATGGCCGCCGTAGAAGAAATTCTGCGGCGGTCAAATTTTTTTAGATTTTTTTTGGCCAAAACGACTTTTTTGTCCAGTGGGTACTGAGGACAGCAAAACAACACAGGTTCTCAGAAAGGAGGAACCGCCAATGAGTGAGTCCAGCCCCAACAAGGCCGTCACCGATGAAGAGCTTATCGGAGTACTTACGGCAATCAGCGTAGTGTCAAGACGTCTGGCGAGGAAGCTGATCCAGCTGAACCAGACAAGCCAATCTCAGGAAGGAGGAAAACAGGATGAGCAAAACGAGCGAAATGGAAGCGACCATCAGAGAGTTACGGGATATTGCATCTTCTATTAACGACATCGCCAACTGGCTGACCGGCGCATTCAGCGGCACCGAGGAATCGGCTCCTGCTCCGGAACCGGAAAAGGCCCTCACCCTCGAAGAGGTAAGAGCGATTCTGGCAGAAAAGTCCCGTGCTGGCTTCACCGCTCAGATCCGTGACCTTCTCCTGAAATACGGTGCCAAAAAGCTCTCCGAGGTTGACCCGACCAGCTACAAGGCTCTGGTAGCGGATGCGGAGGTGCTCGGTAATGGCTAATCACGCACTTCTCTCCGCATCGTCCTCGCACAGGTGGCTCAACTGCCCACCTTCGGCAAGGCTCTGTGAAGGCTACGACGATAAAGGCAGTGATTTCGCAGCCGAAGGCTCCGACGCCCACGCTCTCTGTGAGTTCAAGCTCCGGACGGCACTCGGTATGGAGGCAAAAGACCCGACCGAAGACCTCACTTGGTACAACTCCGAAATGGAGGAATGCGCCAACGGGTATGTGGCCTTTGTGATGGAGCTGATCGAAGATGCCAAGAAGACCTGCCCGGACCCCGTGGTCCTGATCGAACAGCAGCTCGACTACTCCAAGTACGTCGAGAAGGGCTTCGGCACCGGCGACTGCGTCATCATCGCAGATGGGACGCTGCACATCGTGGACTACAAGCACGGCAGAGGCGTTCTGGTCGAGGCTGACGACAACCCGCAGATGAAGCTGTACGCCCTCGGTGCGCTGGAGCTGTTCGACTGCATCTACGACATCGACACCGTCAGCATGACCATCTACCAGCCCCGACGCTCCAATGTCAGCACCTTCACCATTCAGAAGGAAGAACTCTACGAGTGGGCCGATCAGGTTCTGGCCCCGACCGCCGAACTTGCATTCAACGGAGACGGTGAATACCGCTGCGGCGAATGGTGCCAGTTCTGCAAGGCCAAAGCCGACTGCCGTGAAAGAGCCAACGCCAACATGGAGCTTGCCAAGTTCGAGTTCAGGCAGCCGCCTCTGCTGACAGATGAAGAGGTCGAAGAAATCCTCGGTCGCATCGACGAGCTGATCGCTTGGGCCTCCGACATCAAGGACTATGCGCTTCAGGCAGCCATCAGTGGCAAACAGTGGTCCGGCTACAAGCTGATCGAAGGCCGCTCCAACCGCAAGTACACAGATGAGAATGCCGTCATCGCAGCCGTGACCGCTGCCGGGTATGACCCCTACGAACACAAGATTCTCGGAGTCACCGCTATGACCTCGCTTCTCGGAAAGAAACAGTTCAACGACATCCTTGGAGGCCTGATTACCAAGCCTCAAGGCAAACCCACGCTGGTGCCGGACAGCGATAAGAGACCGGCAATGACAACCATTATCGATGATTTCAAGGAGGACAACTAATATGTCAAATTCTATCAAACTCGCAAACCCCATGAAGGTTATCACCGGCAAGGACACCCGTTGGTCCTACGCCAATGTCTGGGAAGCCAAGTCCATCAACGGCGGCACCCCGAAGTTCAGCGTCAGCCTCATCATTCCGAAGACTGACACCGTGACCGTTCAGAAGATCAAGGCAGCGATTCAGGCGGCCTATGAGGAAGGTCAGGCCAAGCTCAAGGGCAACGGTCGTACCGTACCGCCTCTCACCGCTATCAAGACACCTCTTCGTGACGGCGACACCGAGCGTCCGGATGATCCGGCTTACGCCAACAGCTACTTCATCAACGCCAACTCCGCTACGGCTCCCGGCATCGTTGATGCTGACTGCAATCCGATCCTGACTCGCTCCGAGGTTTACTCCGGCGTGTACGGTCGTGCCAGCATCAACTTCTACGCTTTCAACTCCAACGGCAACAAGGGCATCGCCTGTGGGCTGAATAACCTGCAGAAGATCCGTGACGGCGAACCCCTCGGCGGCAAGTCCAGCGCAGCGTCTGACTTCTCCACCGATGCGGATGAAGATTTCCTGTCTTAAGGAGGTACGCACCATGAACGCTACTACGATTCTTTGCATACTGCTTCTGTCCCTCTATCTGGTTCTGGCCGTGTTCTGGATCGTCAGGTCCATCATTGACACTATCGACGACCGCAAGCGTGAAAAGCGTAATGCTGCTCTTGAGGCTGAGCGTGAAGTTCGTAACGCCAAATGGGAGGCCGAGCGTCAGCAGCTTGAACGAGAACGTGCCATTCGTGAAGTCGAATACCACGAAGCCCGAATGAAGGAGCTCGAACAGAAGTAATGTCCGGCCTGCGGGTGGTGGGAGCAATCCTGCCACCCTTTCAGGCTACGGAAAGGACCGATGTATATGAAAACACTCAGTATTGATATTGAAACCTACAGCAGCGTGGACCTCGCCAAGTGCGGCGTCTACAAATACACCGAGGCGACAGATTTCGACATTCTTCTCTTCGGGTATTCCACGGACGGCGGCCCTGTGCAGGTGGTCGATCTGGCCTGTGGCGAGAAGATCCCGCCGGAGGTCATCGTTGCGCTGACAAACGATGACGTGACGAAGTGGGCCTTCAACGCACAGTTTGAGAGGATATGCCTTTCCCGCTGGCTTCGGGATCACGGCGGTTTTGATAACGCCTCCTACAGCATCCCGGAAGACACCGTGGGCAACTACCTCGATCCGGCCTCATGGAAATGCACCATGATCTGGTCCGCTTACATGGGCTTGCCGCTGTCTCTGGAAGGTGTCGGTGCCGTTCTGGGCCTCGGAAAGCAGAAGCTGACCGAAGGCAAAGAGCTCATCAAGTATTTCTGCCAGCCCTGTGCGCCGACAAAAACCAACGGAGGTCGCACCCGCAACCTGCCGGAAAACGCTCCGGACAAGTGGGCTTCCTTCAAACGGTACAACATCCGTGATGTCGAGGTAGAGATGTCCATTCAGGAAAAGCTCGCCAAGTTCCCTGTGCCGGAAGCGGTCTGGGAGCAATACCACCTCGATCAGGAAATCAACGACAGAGGTGTCGCTCTCGATATGGAGCTGGTGCGTCAGGCTATCGCTATGGACACCCGCTCCCGTGCGGAGCTCACTGCCGCCATGAAGAAACTGACCGCTTTGGATAATCCCAACTCCGTGCAGCAGATGAAGCAGTGGCTCTCGGATAACGGTTTGGAGGTCGATTCCCTCGGCAAGAAGGAAGTCGCTGAAATGCTCAAGACCGCTCCGGCAGAGCTCCAAAAGGTCCTCCTTCTCCGGCAGCAGCTGGCCAAGTCGTCCGTCAAAAAGTATCAGGCTATGGAAAAGGCAGTCTGCGCCGACGGTCGTGCTCGTGGGATGTTTCAGTTTTACGGTGCCAACAGAACCGGTCGCTGGGCTGGACGCATTATCCAGATGCAGAACCTGCCTCAGAACCATCTTCCGGATCTGGCAGAGGCCCGTGGTCTTGTACGCTGCGGTGACTTTGACGGCGTGGAGCTTCTCTACGAAGATGTGCCGGATACGCTATCCCAGCTGATCCGCACCGCCTTTGTGCCGAAGCCCGGATACAAGTTTATCGTCTCTGACTTCTCGGCAATCGAGGCCAGAGTTCTGGCGTGGTTTGCTGGTGAAATCTGGCGTCAGGAGGTCTTTGAAAAAGGCGGCGATATCTACTGCGCCTCTGCATCACAGATGTTCAAGGTCCCTGTTGAGAAGCACGGCGTGAACGGCCACTTGCGGCAAAAAGGCAAAATTGCTGAACTCGCCCTCGGCTATGGCGGCTCTGTCGGAGCCCTCAAAGCGATGGGAGCCTTGGAGATGGGCCTTTCGGAAGACGAACTTCAGCCGCTGGTCACCGCTTGGCGAAACTCGAACCAGAACATCGTGAAGTTCTGGTGGGATATCGACCGGGCAGCCATGAATGCCGTGAAGTACCACATGGACGGCGAAGTCTGCGGAGTCAAGTTCTGCTACCAGAGCGGGATGCTCTTCATTACGCTCCCGTCCGGAAGATGCCTCTCTTATGTAAAGCCCAAACTCGGCACTAACCAGTTCGGCGGCGAGTGTATCACCTACGAAGGCATCGGCGGCACAAAGAAATGGGAACGGCTGGAGACCTACGGACCGAAGCTCGTGGAGAACATCGTCCAAGCCACCTCCCGTGACATTCTCTGCTACGCTATGCGGACCTTGTCGCACTGCTTCATTACCATGCACATTCACGACGAGCTGGTCATCGAAGCCAGCCCCGGCGTCGACCTGAAGGTCCTCTGTGAACAGATGGGCCGGACCCCGCCGTGGGCAAACGGGCTCAAGCTCCGTGCCGATGGCTACGAGACCTTGTTTTATAAAAAAGACTAACGAAATGGAGGTACCCATTATGGCTGAATATAAAAACGCAGAGGGCTATGCCGATCCCACCGCATTCGGAGCCTTCTGTGCCATTGAAAAAGAAGAAAAAGCTCTCCGGGCATTCAGGCCCATCGTGTATATCTGCAGCCCGTATGCCGGAGACATTGAAAACAACACTGCTGCCGCCAGACGCTACAGCCGTTTTGCAGTAGAGGCTGGATACATTCCCATCGCACCGCACCTGCTGTTCCCGCAGTTCCTTGATGACAGCAATCCCAAGGAGCGTGAGCTGGGGCTGTTCTTCGGGAATGCCATCCTGAGTAAATGTACCGAAATGTGGGTCTTCGGTGACCGGATCTCCGAGGGCATGGAGGCCGAGATCAAGAGAGCAACTTGGAAAGGACACCGAATCCGCTACTTCAGCGAGACCTGCGAGGAGGTAACAAGATGAAATTCACTTTGTATCATGCCGACTGTCTTGAGATCCCCGGTAACTGTACCTACCCGCATAAGGTCGAGGTCACCGGCAAGGAATCTCTGCTTCAGGCAGTCACCAACGATTATGTATGCGCCGAGTATCAGGGCAATTACCGCAGCAACGAGAACTTCATAGGCTCCGACTGCTTGCCGGTCGATTGCGATAACGACCACAGCGACGATCCGGAAGAATGGGTCTATCCCTCCGACGTTGCTAACGCTTTCCCCGGTGTGGCCTTTGCGGTCCATTACAGCCGCAATCACATGAAGCAAAAGGGCGATAAAGCACCGAGGCCGAAGTTCCATGTCTTCTTCGCCATCGACCGGATCACCGATCCCAGCCAGTACAGTGAGATGAAAAAGCTGGTCAACAGCATCTTCCCGTACTTCGACACCAAGGCCCTCGATGCCGCTCGGTTCTTCTTCGGGACCCAGAAGCCGGAGGTCGAGATCTTTGATGGCCCGATGACGCTGACCACCTTTCTTGCCGACGATGATTTCGACGCCAACATGGACTCCGGCAGCTACGGCGACATCGTAATTCCCGAAGGCAGCCGCAACGCCACTATGTCCCATTATGCCGGACGCATCCTGAAACGCTTTGGCAATACCGATGAGGCGCATAAGCACTTTGCGGAAGTTGCTGCTTGCTGTCAGCCGCCTTTGGAGCAGTCGGAGCTCGACAGCATCTGGCGCAGCGCACAGCGGTTCTATGAAAAGGTCTCCGCACAGGAAGGATACATCCCTCCGGAGCAATACAATCAAGACCTGCAGCTCAAGCCCACCGACTATTCCGATGTCGGACAGGCCACGGTTCTGGCACGGGAATATGAAAACAAACTCCGCTATTCGCCCTCGACCGACTACCTTGTTTACAACGGTCGGTTCTGGGAGGAGTCCAAGCCCAAGGCACAGGCCGTGGCGCAGGAGCTCACCAGCCGCCAGCTTGAGGAGGCTGAAACCGAAATCAAGAAGGCCACCGATGAGATGATGAAGAACGGCGCATGGGAGCTGCTGGCCTCGATGGGTCCCAAAAAAGCGGCTATGGCCTTCAGCTCGGAACAGGCTCGTTCCTTCCAGAAGTATCAGAACGCCACGACCTACCGCAACTATGCCATCAAGCGCAGGGACTCCAAATACATCTCTGCTGCCTTAAAGGAAACGCACCCGATGGTGGAAATTGACCAGCGGCAGCTCGACGCAGACGAATTTCTGCTCAACACCCCATCAGCGACCTATGACCTTCGTATTGGTCCCGCCTCGTCTCATGAGCACACCCCCACGGACTACCTCACAAAGCAGACGAGCGTGGACCCGTCTGATGAGGGCATTGAAATCTGGCAAGACGCTCTGGAGACCTTCTTCTGCGGCGACAGCGAGCTCATCAATTATGTTCAGGATGTCGCCGGTTTGTCCGCTATCGGAAAGGTCTGCGTCGAGGCCTTGATCATCGCTTATGGCGAGGGCCGCAACGGTAAATCCACCTTCTGGAATACGCTGGCCCATGTGCTGGGTACCTATAGCGGCAATATGTCCGCTGATACCTTGACCGTCGGATGCAAGCGAAACGTGAAGCCGGAGATGGCCGAGGCCAAGGGCAAGCGGCTCATTATCGCAGCCGAGCTGGAGGAAGGAATGCGCCTTTCCACCGCCAACGTCAAGCAGCTCAGTTCTACGGACGAGATCTATGCAGAGAAAAAGTACAAGGACCCGTTCAGCTTCGTGCCGAGCCACACCCTTGTGCTTTACACGAACCACCTGCCGAAGGTCGGTGCGCTTGATGCCGGAACGTGGCGCAGGTTAATCGTGATCCCGTTCAACGCCAAGATCGAAGGCTCGTCGGACATCAAGAACTATGCCGACTACCTCTATGCGAAGGCCGGTGGTGCCATTCTCAAATGGATCATGGCTGGTGCCAAGCGTGTGATTGAGCGGGACTACCACGTTGTCAAACCGGCTGTGGTTGAAGAAGCCACCCGTAAGTACAGGGAGAATAACGACTGGCTCTCGCAGTTCTTTGAAGAATGCTGCGTGATTGATCCGGACGCCAAGGCCAAATCCGGCGAGTTCTACACCGCATACCGCAGCTACTGTATGCAGGTGGGCGACTATATTCGCAGCACGACCGATTTTTACGCTGCCTTGGAAACGGCTGGTTTCGTGCGGCGCAAAACCAATGCCGGAGTCATGATTTCCGGCTTGCAGCTTAAGTCTGATTTCTTGGAGTAAAGGCAAAAGTGCAGGTCGTGATAGTCTCTTCCTTAACTATTCCTATAGCATTGAAAAAACAACATATAAGAAAAGTTACGGAAATAAGGTACACGACCTGCACTCCACCCACTCTAATCCCTGATGGAGGAACATTATGCGAGAGAAAACCATAGAACAACACTTAGTCAAGGCCGTGAAAAACAGCGGCGGCATCGCACCGAAACTGGTGAGTCCCGGATTTGACGGGATGCCGGATCGACTGGTGCTGCTGCCCGGAGGCAAGATCGGCTTCGTGGAAGTCAAGGCACCGGGCAAGGAACCGAGACCTTTGCAGGTAGCCAGACACGGATTACTGCGGCGGCTGGGCTTCAAGGTGTATGTCCTTGATGCTCCTGAGCAGATTGGAGGGATACTTGATGAAATACGAACCGCATGAGTACCAGAGGTATGCAATCAACTATATCGAGGACCATCCCTTCGCTGCCGTGCTGCTGGACATGGGCCTTGGCAAAACGAGCATCACACTGACCGCTGTTGCGGACCTGCTGTTCGACAGCTTCGAGGTTCACAAGGTGCTGGTCATTGCTCCACTTCGAGTAGCCCGTGATACTTGGAGCGCAGAGCTTCAAAAGTGGGACCAGCTTCACCACCTGACCTATTCGGTGGCGGTCGGAAGCGAGGCTGAGCGAAAAGCGGCCCTGACGAAGAAAGCTGATATCTACATCATCAACCGGGAGAACGTCCAATGGCTCATCGAGAAAAGCAAGCTCCCGTTTGATTACGACATGGTCGTGGTAGACGAGCTTTCTTCCTTCAAAAACCACCAGTCAAAACGCTTCAAGGCTCTGATGCAGGTACGGCCCAGAATCAAGCGTGTCGTTGGGCTCACCGGCACTCCAGCCAGCAACGGACTGATGGATCTGTGGGCAGAGTTCAAGGTCATAGACATGGGAAAACGCCTCGGTCGGTTTATCACCTATTATCGGCAGGAGTATTTCGTGCCGGACGCCATGAACGGCCAGATCGTTTACAGCTACCGTCCGAAACCCGGTGCCGAGCAAGCCATATACCGGAAAATCTCGGATATCACCATTTCGATGAAATCCACGGACCACCTGAAGATGCCGGAACTCATATCGAGCGAATACAAGGTCTATCTCAGCCCCGATGAGCAGGACGCATACGACGAGATGAAAAAACAGTTCATTCTGGACCTGCCCGATGGTGAAATATCCGCTGCCAATGCCGCAGCCCTCTCCGGCAAGCTCTCCCAGATGGCCAATGGTGCCATTTACGACGATGCCGGGAATACGGTCCCCATTCACGAGCAGAAGCTGGACGCTCTGGAGGACATTATCGAGTCGGCAAACGGCAAGCCCCTTCTGGTGGCCTATTGGTACCAGCATGATCTGGAGCGGATCATGAAACGGCTGCATGATCGCCATATTCCGTTTTCCAAGCTGGACAAAGCCGACAGTATCCGCAGATGGAACAACGGCGAAATCCCGGTAGCCCTGATCCACCCAGCTTCTGCCGGACACGGCCTCAATCTTCAGACCGGAGGCAACACCATCGTCTGGTTCGGCCTCACATGGTCCTTGGAGCTCTATTCCCAGACCATAGCAAGACTCTGGCGGCAAGGTCAGACTGCCGAAACTGTGGTCGTTCAGCATATCGTGACGGACGGCACTATTGATGAGCAGATTCTCCGGGCACTTAAGGCCAAAGACAAAACGCAGTCGGCTCTGATCGCTGCGGTCAAGGCAAATCTGAAAAACTAACGACAATATTCGACAATCTTCGCCAATCCGAGTGACCACAAATTCGGAGGTGCGACTTTGAACCCATACGAGAATCTGGCAAACGCCATCATTCTGCAGGCGGTCAAGGATTACCGGCTGACCGACGATGAACAGCAGCTTCAGGAAATTGAGCGTTTCTTCCGTTCCGGCTGGTTCGGTGTCCTGTCAAAAGTCGATCCGGAATTCCTCATTAAAGAGCTACGGAAGGAGAAGCGAAATGACCGCTAAAGAATACCTGTCACAGGCCCGGACGCTGGATATGCGGATTAAATCCAAGCTCCAGCAGATCGAGTCTTTAAATGAACTGGCCACATCCTGCACCGTCGTTTACAGCGATATGCCCAGAAACCCGAATCGTGGCGGCTCCAAAATAGAACGGGCCGTTTTGAAGATTATCGAGGTTGAGGAAAGCCTGAAACACGACGTCGAGGATCTGGTGGAATTGAAGAAGGAAATCATGGCCACAATACGGGCCGTTTCGGATGTTGAACTGCAAACCCTGCTGGAGAAGCGGTATCTGTGCTTCCTCTCGTGGGAGAAGATTGCGGTTGAGATGCATTACAGCATCCAGCACATTTACCGGATGCACGATACGGCACTTTCCTGTGTGGCCGCCATCATGAGAGTAAATGAGAGAGATTGAGAGTCGCCTCTTATGATAGTATTATGATGGACAAAGTAAAACCTACGGAAGCCTTGTGGGAGCCCCTCTCCCGCAGGGCTTTTGTTATGCCCGGAAAGCGAGGTGATTATGTGCCAAGGAGTCCAAAGAAGCCCTGCGCTTACCCCGGCTGTCCAAGGCTTACTGATAGACGCTTCTGCCCGGAGCACGAGAAGCTGGACCGGGATCGTTATAACAAGTACGAACGTAGCCCAGACGTCAACCGGAAATACGGTAGGGCTTGGAAGCGCATCCGTGACAGGTACGCAGCGGCCCACCCTCTGTGTGAACAGTGCCTCAAGGAAGGTCGGTTAACACCGGTCGAGGAAGTTCATCATATTCTTCCTATTTCCCAAGGCGGCACCCACAATGCCAGCAACCTGATGAGCCTGTGCCAGTCGTGCCACACGAAGATCCATCACGAGCTGGGTGATCGGTGACCGTAGGGCGGGTCAAATCTCTACGACCTTTCTACCCGGACAGCGGCGTGGGGTCACGAGCGCAAAAATCAGAAATCAAACGGGGTATTAACCCCCAGCCCGGAAAGTGAGGTGAAATGTGTGGCAAAAGACGGAACAATGAGAGGCGGTCAGCGTGTCGGTGCCGGAAGAAAATCCAAGGCTCTGACTGATAAAATCGCTGACGGCAGGTTAAACGGTGCGATGGTGCTCCCGGAACCGGCAGAAATCGAAGGAGCGGATGTTCCACCGGTCAAAGAATACTTGAAAGCCGCTCAGAAGAACGGTAAAGACCTTTGTGCCGAAGAGGTATACCGGGATACTTGGAACTGGCTCAAGGCTCGTGGCTGTGAAATGTTAGTAAACAACCAGCTGATTGAGCAGTACGCCATGTCAGTCTCCCGATGGATTCAATGCGAGGAAGCGATCTCCGAGTTCGGCTTTCTGGCCAAGCATCCCACCACCGGCAATGCCATCGCTTCACCGTATGTGGCGATGAGCCAGACCTACATGAAGCAGGTCAATCAGGTCTGGTACCAGATTTACCAGATCGTGAAAGAAAACTGTGCCGTGGAGTACGGCGGCAGAAATCCACAAGATGATTTGATGGAGCGGCTGCTCACCGCTCGGAAAGGAAACTGATATGTTTGAAAAAGTAAACCCGGCGCATCCCGACAAGGTGGCCGACCGTATTGCCGGTGCTCTTGTCGACCTTGCGTATCAAAAAGAGAATAATCCGAAGATCGCCGTCGAAGTCCTGATCGGCCACGGCATCTGCCATATTATTACCGAAACCTCGGTGGCCCTCTCACCCGATGAGGTAGAGTCTGCTGTTTCCCGTATCGCCGGGAACCTGCTGGTGGAATACCGGGAGGTTTCGCAGGACGAGCATCTGGCCGACAACCAGATCGACGGCATCCACTGCGGCGACAACGGCATTTTCAAAGGTGTCCCGGTGACTGAAGAGCAGAAAAAGCTCACCGCCATCTCCAAGCAGCTCTATGACACCTACGGCAGCGACGGCAAATACATTCTGGACGGCGACCGCCTGATCCTCTGCCAGAGCAACGCCAAGACCATCAATCTGCGTGAAGTCTTCCCGGATGCCGAGATCAACCCTCTCGGTGACTGGACCGGCGGCACAGATGTTGACTCCGGTGCCACCAACCGTAAACTCGGCTCCGATATGGGAGACTCCGTGACCGGCGGCGGTCTACACGGCAAGGACCTCTCCAAAGCCGACGTCAGCGTCAACATCTACGCATGGCTCAAGGCGCAGGAAACCGGTGTGCCGGTCGAGCTTGTCTGCGCCATCGGTGATGATGCCGTGGACGGTATTCCATACGAGAAAATCGTAGAAACAGCGAGGGCCTTCATCGACCGTATCGGCGGTTTTGAGAAGTTCGCTGAGTGGGGTCTTATATGCTGATTGAGAAAAAGAAAACGGCGGAGCTGCTTCCAGCTGAATACAATCCTCGCAAGGACCTGAAGCCCGGTGATGAGGAATACGAAAAACTGAAACGCTCCATCGAGGAGTTCGGGTATGTCGAGCCGGTCATCTGGAATAAGACGACCGGTCGTGTTGTCGGTGGGCATCAGAGGCTCAAAGTTCTCATCGACCTTGGGATCACCGAGGTTGACTGTGTGGTCGTTGAAATGGACGACGCCAAGGAGAAGGCTCTCAATATCGCCCTGAACAAGATCAGCGGCGATTGGGATAAGGACAAGCTGGCCCTGCTCATCGCTGACCTGCAGGGCGAGGACTTTGATGTTTCCCTTACAGGTTTTGATCCTGCCGAGATCGACGACCTTTTCAAGGACAGCCTGAAGGACGGTATCCACGATGATGATTTCGATGTAGACGAGGAGCTGAAAAAGCCCACTTTCACCAAGGCCGGTGATGTCTGGACGCTCGGTCGGCACCGTCTGGTCTGCGGAGATTCCACGAAGAAGGAAACCTACGACACTCTGATGGGCGACGTCAAGGCCAACCTCGTGATCACGGACCCGCCGTACAACGTGAACTATGAAGGCTCTGCCGGGAAGATCAAGAACGACAACATGGCAAACGACGCCTTTTATCAGTTCTTGCTTGACGCCTTTACCAATATGGAAGCCGTCATGACCGGCGATGCTTCCATCTATGTGTTCCATGCGGACACCGAAGGTCTGAACTTCCGCAGGGCTTTTGCCGATGCAGGCTTCTACCTCTCCGGCTGCTGCATCTGGAAAAAGCAGTCTCTGGTGCTCGGACGCTCTCCATACCAGTGGCAGCATGAGCCGGTGCTCTATGGATGGAAGAAAAACGGCAAACACCAGTGGTACACGGGCCGCAAGGAAACCACCATCTGGGAGTTCGACAAGCCCAAGAAGAACGGCGATCACCCGACCATGAAGCCGATTGCGCTTTTGGCATATCCGATCATGAACTCATCCATGAGCAACGCTGTGGTTCTGGACCCCTTCGGCGGTTCCGGCAGCACACTGATTGCCTGTGAGCAGTCGGATCGCATCTGCTATACCGTGGAACTGGACGAGAAGTTCTGCGACGTCATCGTGAAACGATACATCGAACAGGTCGGCTCCTCGGATGGTGTGACGGTGCAGCGTGACGGCGTGACTTTCCGCTTCGACGAAGTAGCTAATGTAGACAATTGAGGCTCCTGTTTTTCTACGATAATCGGTACATATATTTCGCTGAAATGACTTGCTATTCTGTGGCTTCAGAGTGATATATACAGTACCAAAAAACAAGGAGGTAACCCCATGAAAGCACTACACTACAACGTCACCGGGCAGGACCGCAAAGAACTGGTCGGCATCATCTCCAAGGTGGTCGGCATGAAGGCCGTCTACAAATTCATGCCCACCTGCGCCTTCGTCATCAGCAACATCACCGTTGAGAAAGACGGCACGATGGTCTGGGACGAGCGCACGGATCAGGACACCATTGAGGCGGTCATCATCGCCCTTGCCGCAGCCGGATTCAACCCGGTCAAAGACGAGGCCGAAGCCGAAGAAACTGGCCTGACGATTGAGATCCCGCTCGAAAAGGTCTCGGTTGGAAACCTCACCAAGCTGCTGGATGCCAAAGGAGAACTGATCAAGAAGGCCCTTGGTATCGAGGACATCCGCATTGAACTCAAGGACGACCGCATCGCCTTCCCGTGGTTCAAGGAGCTGCCCTCTCCCGAAGAGATCGAAGCCTACTCGCATTTCATCGCAGCCTTGTGTGAGATGGCACTAAACCAGAAGCGGATCACCGCCAAGGAAAAGCCGGTCGACAACGACAAGTACGCATTCCGCTGCTTCCTTTTGAGGCTGGGCTTCATCGGTGACGACTACAAGACTGAACGTAAAATCCTGCTCCGCAACCTCTCCGGCTCCTCGGCCTTCAAAAGCGGCGCAAAGAAAACGGAGGTGGAATCATGCGAGTGATTTCAAAAGCGGCCCTTGAGGGCTTACGTCGCCGGTACAAGCCCGGTACACGGGTGGAGCTCCTGCAGATGGACGATGTTCAGGCCCCTCCCATCGGGACGAAAGGAACGGTCCTCGGCGTGGACGACATCGGTTCCATCATGGTCGCATGGGACAACGGCTCCGGCCTGTCAGTCGCATACGGCGCAGACCTTTGCAGGGTGGTGAGCGACGATGACTGAGACGATCAAAAAGCAGATCCTCGCCATCCGGGACACCGGCTTGACGAATATGTTTGATACAAACATGGTGCAGCGGCTGGCCTACGAGCGAGACTTCTATGAGCTGGTGGTCTTCATTGAGGAGCATCGCAAGGAATATGTGCATTTCATCCTCTACGGAGAGGCATAAAGTACACAATTCCAAGCCCGAATATTTGTGTAGAATACTTCGGTTTATATCGCAGAAATGACTTGCTATTTCAGGCGTTTAGAGTGATATATACACTACCGAAAGGAAATACACACAAACGGAGGAAACCACGATGCGTTACATCGACCACACCAACTGCAAGACAGCCTTTGAAAAGGGCGAAGACCACGAGATCCAGAGCCTTGGAAAGCTCACCCGCACGGCCACCAAGATTGCCGAAGCAAACGGCCTCGGAGTTCTGAAGAACCGTCAGGGCTACTACAGGATCATCAAGAAGAGCGGCCTCGGAGCCTACGAAGACGTCCTTTCCAGCCTCGCAGAGGTTGACGCCTTCTTCAAGGACCTCGACAGCCACAAGGCCACGAAGTATTAAGGAGGGACCGACGATGACGATCAACGATGCGATGAGAAAGTACCGGCTGCCGAACCCCACCACTCCGGAGGACCTCGAAACCAGATGGAGCAAGGTGCTCACCTTTGGAGACAAGGTCATCATGGCGGGAGGCTTCTACAACGGCCCCGGAAAGCCCAGCTTCTTCGGCGCAACCTACGAATTTCTTGACGACGACCACAGCTGCGAAGGCACCATCGGCCTGAGAGCAATCAGCGAGGTTGAGTTCGAGGATGACGGTCACGCCATCGCTTGGGCCATGCAACAGTAAACCCCGGTAAAGTAAATACCCTTGGGACATGAGCCGCTCGGCTCTGTTCCTCGTTATGGCGGTCGCTTCAGGCGGCTATTTTTTATGCCTTTTTGGAGGTGATAACACTTGAGGCGAATGAAGAAATACACACCGACGAAGTTCAAAGCAAAGGACTCCGTCTATGACAAGACAAAGGCTGACTATGCTGTCTCGTTCATCGAGTGCCTCTGTCACACCAAAGGTACATGGGCTGGAAAGCCATTCACGCTGATTGATTGGCAGGAGCAGATCATCCGGGACATCTTCGGTATCATCAAGCCCAACGGATACCGGCAGTTCAACACCGCCTACATTGAGATACCCAAGAAGATGGGCAAATCGGAGCTTGCGGCTGCGGTCGCACTCCTGCTCACATGCGGCGACGGTGAGGAACGTGCGGAGGTCTACGGCTGCGCTGCGGACAGGCAGCAAGCCTCGATTGTTTTTGAGGTCGCAGCCGACATGGTCCGGATGTGTCCGGCCCTCAACCGCAGGGTCAAAATCCTGACGGCCACAAAGCGGATCGTGTACCTGCCGACAAACAGCTTTTATCAGGTGCTTTCGGCAGAGGCCTACTCGAAGCACGGCTTCAACATTCACGGCGTGGTGTTCGACGAGCTGCACACCCAGCCTAATCGGAAGCTCTTTGATGTTATGACCAAGGGCTCCGGCGACGCTCGTATGCAGCCGCTTTATTTCCTTATAACCACAGCCGGGACAGACACCAAATCCATCTGCTATGAAACACACCAGAAGGCAAAAGATATCATCGAGGGCCGCAAGATTGACCCGACCTTTTACCCGGTCATCTACGGTGCCGATGAGAATGACGACTGGACGGACCCGAAGGTCTGGAAGAAAGCGAACCCTTCGCTCGGTATCACGGTCGGCATCGACAAGGTTCGAGCGGCCTGTGAGTCGGCAAAGCAAAACCCCGCCGAGGAGAACTCCTTCCGGCAGCTCCGGCTTAACCAGTGGGTCAAACAGGCCGTGCGCTGGATGCCGATGGAGAAATGGGACCGCTGTGCCTTTGCCACTAACGAAGACGACCTCGAAGGCAGGGTCTGCTATGGTGGTCTGGATCTCTCGTCCACCACGGATATTACTGCCTTTGTGCTGGTCTTTCCTCCGCTGGATGAGGACGACAAGTTTGTGATCCTGCCGTACTTTTGGATACCGGAAGAAAACATCGACCAGAGGGTCAACCGGGATCACGTTCCTTACGATGTGTGGGAACGTCAAGGTTTCCTGCAGACCACCGAAGGTAACGTGGTCCATTACGGCTATATTGAAAGGTTCATCGAGCAGCTGGGCGAACGGTTCAACATCCGTGAGATCGCCTTTGACCGCTGGGGAGCCGTGCAGATGGTCCAGAACCTTGAGGGCATGGGCTTCACGGTCGTTCCCTTCGGACAGGGCTTCAAGGACATGAGCCCTCCGACTAAAGAGCTGATGAAGCTGGTCTTGGAGGAACGCATCGCCCACGGCGGCCACCCGGTGCTCCGCTGGATGATGGACAACATCTATGTGCGGACCGATCCTGCCGGTAACATCAAGCCGGACAAGGAAAAGTCTACAGAGAAAATCGATGGTGCCGTGGCAACTGTCATGGCCTTGGACCGTGCCATCCGGTGCGGCAACGATACGACCGAGAGCGTCTACGACACTCGTGGTCTTTTATTTTTATGAAAGGACGGTGATGTGATATGGGTATTTTCAGCGGACTATTCAAATCCAGAGACAAGCCCACCGACAGCACAGCCGGGTCTCGCTACACCTTTTACATGGGCGGTAGCACCTCCGGCAAAGCAGTAACGGAACGCAGTGCCATGCAGATGACGGCGGTTTACTCCTGCGTCCGCATTCTGGCCGAAGCTATCGCAGGGCTCCCGCTTCATGTTTACCGATACAACAGCAACGGCGGCAAGGAAAAAGCTATCGACCATTCGCTGTACCTGATTTTGCATGATGAGCCGAATCCGGAGATGAGTTCCTTCGTCTTCCGGGAAACGCTCATGACACACCTGCTCCTGTGGGGCAACGCCTATGCTCAGATCATCAGAAACAGCAAGGGCGAGGTCATGGCTCTGTATCCCTTGATGCCAAACAAAATGAGCGTAGACCGGGACGAGAACGGCCAGCTCTACTACCAGTACCTTCGCTCCACGGACGAGGTCGGCGGCAAGAATGAAACGGTCATATTGAAGCCTACGGACGTGCTTCACATTCCCGGCCTCGGCTTTGATGGGCTCGTCGGCTACAGCCCGATAGCAATGGCCAAGAACGCCATCGGCCTTGCCATCGCCACCGAGGAATACGGAGCTAAGTTCTTCGCCAACGGTGCGGCCCCTTCCGGTGTACTGGAACACCCCGGAACCATCAAAGACCCGCAGCGTGTCCGGGAGGCATGGCAGTCTCAATTCGGAGGCTCCCAGAACAGCGGCAAAATCGCCGTGCTGGAAGAAGGCATGAAATATACGCCCATTTCTATCTCCCCGGAACAGGCGCAGTTCCTTGAGACACGAAAGTTCCAGATCAATGAAATCGCTCGAATTTTCAGGGTACCACCTCACATGGTCGGTGACCTCGAAAAGTCGAGCTTTTCTAATATTGAGCAGCAGTCCTTGGAGTTCGTGAAATACACCCTTGACCCATGGGTGATCCGCTGGGAGCAATCCATCATGCGGACGCTTCTCACCCCGGAAGAAAAGAAGTCGTATTTCGTGAAGTTCAATCTGGAAGGACTCCTTCGTGGAGATTACCAAAGCCGCATGAACGGCTACGCCACCGCAAGGCAGAACGGCTGGATGAGTGCAAACGACATCCGTGAGCTGGAAAACCTCGACCGCATTCCTGCCGAGGCTGGCGGTGATCTCTACCTTATCAACGGCAATATGCTCCCGCTTCAACAGGCCGGAGCGTTTGCAAATACACAGAACGATGACGGAAAGGAGGAAAACACCGATGAAGAAGTTCTGGAAGTGGAAGAATCAGGCGCAGACGGAGACGACTCCGGCACAGAGAACCCTGTACCTAAACGGGACAATCGCAGAGGAAAGCTGGTTTGACGATGACGTCACACCGCAGCTTTTCAAGGAGGAATTGAACTCCGGCAGCGGCGATATCACCGTTTGGATCAATTCGCCGGGTGGCGACTGTGTGGCCGCAGCGCAGATCTACAACATGCTGATCGATTACAAGGGCGACGTAACCGTGAAAATCGACGGCATTGCAGCGTCAGCGGCGTCCGTCATTGCTATGGCCGGTACCAAAGTGCTGATGTCGCCTGTGTCCATGATGATGATCCACAACCCCATGACCATCGCTATGGGCGACAAGGCCGAGATGGAAAAGGCAATCGAGATGCTCTCCGAGGTCAAGGAAAGCATTATGAACGCCTACGAAATCAAGACCGGTCTATCCCGTGCGAAGATCTCCCATCTGATGGATGCCGAAACATGGATGAACGCAAACAAGGCTATGGAGCTCGGCTTCATAGACGATGTGCTCTCCCGTGAGGAGGTATCCGATGATGACTCCCAGCCTGCGGTTCCCGTGATGTTCTCGGAGACAGCCGTAATGAACTCCCTGATGGGAAAGATTGCGGAGAAATGCAGGATCAATGCAAGACCGGCCCAGCCGGATAAGCCCCAAGGCCGCTCCGTGACAGAGCTCAGGGAGCAGCTAAACACCATCAAAAAATTCATTTAATGGAGGTAATTTACGATGACTATTACTGAGATGCGTGAAAAGCGCAACAAGCTCGTGGGTATGATGGACACCTTCCTCGACACCCACACCACCGACAAGGGCACTCTTTCTGCCGAAGACGACAAGACCTATAAGGATATGGAAACCGAAGTCGCACAGCTCACCGACAGCATCCATCGCATGGAGCGTCGTGAGGAGATCGAAGCGGAACTCAGCAAGCCCACGTCCAAGCCCCTCACCGGCAAGCCCATGAAGGCTGATGGAGACAAGGCCGTCAAGACCGGTCGTGCTTCCGATGAGTACAAGAAAGCCCTGCTTCAGGCCATGAGAACCAACTTCCGTCAGATCAGCAACGTGCTTCAGGAGGGTATTGACCCGCAGGGCGGTTACCTCGTTCCTGATGAGTACGACAAACGCCTGATCGACATCCTGACCGAGGAGAATGTCATGCGTACCCTCGGCACCAATATCACCACCAGCGGTGAGCACAAGATCAACATCGCAGCCACCAAACCTGCTGCGGCGTGGATCGAGGAAGGCGGTACGCTGACCTTCGGTGACGCTACCTTCGACCAGATTATCCTCGACGCCCACAAGCTCCATGTGGCGATCAAGGTCACCGAAGAGCTCCTGTACGACAACGCCTTCAACCTTGAGAACTACATCCTTACGCAGTTCGGCAAGGCTCTGTCCAATGCCGAGGAAGATGCTTTCATCAACGGCACCGGCGTCGGGCAGCCTCTTGGCATTCTGGCTGAAACCGGCGGCGCACAGGTTGGCGTTACTTCCGCTTCCAGCACCAAGGTTACCGCCGATGAGATTATCAACCTCGTGTACTCTCTGAAGCGTCCTTACCGCAAGAATGCGGTATTCCTCGCAAACGATGTCTGTGTTGCTGAACTTCGAAAGCTGAAGGATAACAACGGTCAGTATCTCTGGCAGCCTTCTCTGCAGGCCGGTGAGCCGGATCGTGTGCTGGGCTATAAGGTCTACACCTCTCCGTATTTCCCGGTTCCCACTGCTGGCGGCACTGCTGTCGCTTTCGGTGATTTCAGCTATTACAATATCGGTGACCGTGGCACTCGTTCCTTTGCAGAGCTCAAGGAGCTCTTTGCCGGTAACGGCATGATCGGCTTCGTGGCCAAGGAGCGTGTCGATGGCAAGCTGGTCCTTCCTGAAGCCATCAAGCTGCTCCAGATGAAATCCGGATCTTAACGAAAGGAGGCAGAGGTGATGGATGATTTACTCGCACGGGTAAAACAGAATCTGATTCTTTCCCATTCGGCAGACGATGATTTGCTTTCGAGCTTTATCACCGCTGCCGTTTCTTATGCCGAAAGCTATCAGCACATCAGCGAAGGTTACTATTCCGAGCATCCCATGCCGCCGACTACGGAACAGGCAGTGATTATGCTGGCGAGCCATTTCTACGAATCAAGAGATGGCTCGACCGGCGGTTTCTTTGCCGACAACGTGCAAGCCGGTCAGCAGGTATGGAATACGGTCAATCTGCTTCTGCGGCTCGACCGGGATTGGAAGGTGTGACATGAGCTTTGGAAAGATGAACACCTTTGCAGAAATTACGGAAATCCGAAACGTCAAGGATAGCGAGGGCTTTTCCTCCAAGCGGGAAACAGTCCTCGCCCTTATCCGTGTCTATCGGGAAGGTCGGCACGGCTCCGAGCGGTGGGCAAACCTCGCTGCTTTTTCCGAGGCAACCGACCTATTCCGCTTCCGCACAATACCGGACCTGAAGATCACCACGGACCACTTCATCCTGTGCAACGAAGAACGGTTCAACATCATCTCCGTTGAAGACGTGAAAGGCCGTGGCATGTACACAGAGGTCCTTGCAAAAAAGGTGGTGGCGACCAGTGGCTAAAGTGGATATCAAAATGCCGGATGACTTTCTGGAAAAGCTGGCCCACCTTGCCTCTGACGAGGACGGCATGGCCGAAAGAGTGCTCAATGCCGGAGCCGAAGTTGTCGAAGCACGGGTCCGCTCCAATCTCGCAGGTGTTATCGGCAGAGGCACAAAGGTCGAGTCCCGCTCTACAGGTCAGCTTCTATCGGCTCTGGGCACTTCCGGAGTAAAGCTCGACCGGCAAGGCAATCACAATGTGAAGGTCGGCTTTGCGGAGTCTCGTCGTGACGGTGACAGCAACGCCAAGATCGCCAACATCCTCGAATACGGACGGCACGGGCAACCGGCAAAACCGTTCTTGAAACCTGCGAAATCGGCGTCCAAGTCTGCCGCAATCGAGGCGATGAAGCGAAAACTTGAGGAGGAGGTGCAAAGCAAATGAGTCTGCTTGAAGACTTACAGACAACCCTTGCTGAGATGGACATCCCCGTGGAAACCGGCATCTTCTCCGACAAGGCCCCGGAACAGTACCTCGTCATCATTCCTCTTGCCGATACCTTCGACCTTCATGCGGATAACGCACCCGGCGTCGATGTGCAGGAAGCGAGGCTGTCCCTGTTTACAACCGGCAGTTATACAGCTGCCAAGAAAAAGCTGATCCGGCTCCTGCTGCGTGATGATTTCACCATCACCGGCAGGCTTTACAACGGATATGAAACCGAAACCGGCTACCACCACTACACCGTGGATGTGGCCAAATATTATGAAATGGAGGTATGACCAATGGCAACAATCGGTCTTGATAAACTTTTCTACTCCAAGATCACCGAGGATGACAACGGGAATGAAACCTATGCCACTCCGCAGGTCTTGGCAAAGGCTATGACGGCTGACCTCTCGGTCGAGCTGAACGAAGCCACCCTTTATGCGGATGACGGTGCAGCGGAAGTCGTGAAGGAGTTCAAATCCGGTACGCTTTCCCTCGGTGTGGACGATATCGGCGCACCGGTGGCCAGTGATCTCACCGGCTCCACCATCGATACAAACGGCGTCGTCATTTCCGCTTCCGAGGACGGCGGCGATCCTGTGGCCGTGGGCTTCCGTGCGAAGAAATCTAACGGCAAATACAGGTATTACTGGCTGTACCGTGTAAAGTTCGGCATCCCGGCCACCAACCTCGCCACCAAGGGCGACAGCATCACCTTCTCCACGCCTACCATCGAGGGCACGATCATGCGTCGAAACAAACTGGACGCATTCGGCAAGCACCCGTGGAAAGCCGAAGTCACTGAAGGCACTGAAGGCGTCGATCAGTCTGTCATTGACGGCTGGTACGATGAGGTGTATGAACCTGTCGGAGAGCTGAATCTTTCCCCGATTCATCTTCCCAGCGGCGATGTAACGATGTAAGGAGGACTTGGCATGGATACAGAACGCAGCGCAGTTATCAATATCGGCGGCGTGGACTATGAACTGGTCCTCACCACCAGAGCAACTAAGGAAATCGCCGGTCGCTATGGCGGTCTGGAGAGCCTTGGAGATAAGCTCATGAAGAGCGAGAACTTTGAGATGGCTATTGACGAGATCGTCTGGCTCATCTCGCTTCTGGCCAATCAGAGCATTCTCATCTACAACCTGAAACACAAAGATAAGCCCAAGGACCTGCTCACCACAGAGGAAGTGGAGCTTCTGACGGTGCCTTCTGATCTTGCTGAATACAAGACGGCAATCACGGAGGCCCTGTACAAAGGCACCAAGCGCAACATCGAAAGTGAGACTGATCCAAAAAACGCAGTGGTCGAGTAAGTGACGAGGAGTTATTTACTCGACTTCTTTATTACGGCATCGCCCATCTTCACCTGACACAGGAGGAAGTCTGGACGATGCCGTTTGGCTTGCTCCTCGATCTGTGGGAGTGCCACAAACAGTATAACGGTCTGGCAACACCGAAACGGGAGCACTTCATCGACGACATTATCCCGGACGGAATCTAAGGAAAGGAGGCGGTTCGTATGGCAGACAATTTCGGTCTAAAGATCGGTCTTGAGGGCGAGAAGGAATTTAAAAAGGCCCTTGCTGACATCAACTCCTCCTTCAAGGTTCTCGGCTCGGAGATGAAGCTGGTTACTTCACAATTTGATAAAAACGATTCTTCCGTCAGAGCCCTCTCTGCTCGGAACGAGGTCCTGAATAAGGAGATCGACGCCCAGAAGCAGAAAATCGAGCTTCTCCGTCAGGCCCTACAGAACGCAGCTGAATCTTTCGGAGAAAACGACCGAAGAACACAGAACTGGCAGATCCAGCTAAACAATGCCGAGGCCGCTCTGAATGATATGGAGCGGGAGCTTGATTCCACAGCTGACAGTGCCGACGACATGGGCGAAGAAATCGAGGAATCCGGCGAGGCGGCAGAAAAATCCGAGAGTAAGTTTGAAGGCCTCGGTAAAGTGCTGAAAACAGTCGGTGTAGCAATGGGAGCCGTCGTTGTTGCTGCCGGTGCCGCTGCGGTCAAGCTCGGCAAAGAGGTAATCTCTGCCTACGCAGATTATGAGCAGCTTGTCGGCGGTATTGACACCCTCTTCAAGGATTCGTCTCAGGCAATGCAGACTTATGCTGCAAATGCCTATAAGACTGCCGGTCTTTCTGCAAACGAATACATGGAGACGGTCACGAGCTTTTCTGCGAGTCTGATCGCTTCCCTTGGCGGCGACACGGAAAAGGCCGTCAAGTATGCAGATATGGCCATTACAGACATGTCCGATAACGCCAACAAAATGGGCTCAGATATGTCCACGCTTCAGGCAGCTTATCAGGGATTTGCCAAGCAGAACTACACGATGCTGGACAACCTGAAGCTCGGCTACGGCGGCACCAAGACAGAGATGGAACGCCTCCTCGCTGACGCAGAGGCCATCTCCGGCATCCACTACGATATTTCCTCCTACGCAGATGTTGTCGAGGCAATCCATGTGATACAGACAAGCATGGATATCACCGGCACCACGGCGAAGGAAGCTGAGCACACCATTTCCGGCTCAATCAACTCTCTTCAGGCGGCAGTAAAGAATCTTGTTGTCGGCTTTGGAGACGCTGATGCGGATATGCAGATGCTCTGTGAGAACGTTGTTGATGCTTTCCAGTCCGTTATAGAAAACATCACTCCGGTCATTGAAAACATTGTGGCTGCACTTCCGACGGTCCTGAATTCACTGATTGAGGCTGTTCTTGGCCTGTTGCCGACACTGCTTGAAACGGTAACTAACCTGTTCGCTCAGGTCCTGAACACCATTATAACGTTGCTTCCGCAGCTGATCCCTGTGGTTTTTGAAGCCGTGATGACAATCGTGAACACGATCATTGAGAACCTGCCCCTTTTAATAGAGACTGCAATGCAAATCATTACTTCACTGGTTCAGGGTATCAGCGAGGCTTTGCCGGTACTGATTCCGGCTGCTGTAGAAGCAATTGTCACCATTGTACAGGGCCTCATAGACAACCTGCCCATGCTGCTTGAGGCGGCTTTGGCCCTCATTGAGGGTCTTGCTCAGGGTATTTTGGATGCAATTCCTGTCCTGATTGAAGCACTCCCAGAAGTCATTGATAGCATTGTGACTTTCTTCTTGGACGCCATTCCGCAGATCATCGACACCGGTATCCAGCTGCTTACTTCTCTGGTGGAGGCCCTTCCGGAGATTATCACAGCAATTGTGGCAGCCATCCCGAAAATCATCGACAACATCATCAACGCTGTCCTGAACGCCATCCCTCAGATCATTCAGGCTGGTATTCAGCTCCTGATTTCACTGATTCAGGCCTTGCCGCAGATTATAACAACCATCGTTCAGGCGATCCCGCAAATAATCTCCGGGATTGTGAACGCCCTGATTGGGAACATCGACAAGATCATCATGGCCGGTGTTCAGCTATTCGTGGCTTTGATAAAGAACCTGCCGACCATCATCGTGGAAATCTGTAAAGCGGTCCCTCAGATTGTTTCTGGTATTGTTTCTGCTTTCGGCTCCCTAATGGGCAAGATCGTTGAGATCGGCGGCAATATCGTCAAAGGCCTCTGGCAAGGTATCCAGCAGCTGGCCTCATGGCTCTGGGACAAGGTGTCCGGATGGATTTCCTCCATCTGGAACGGCATTCTGGACTTCTTCGGAATCCACTCGCCGTCTAAAGAAATGGCGTGGGTCGGCCAGATGCTGGTCAAGGGTCTGTCCGGTTCCATCGAGGAAAACGGCGACGAGGCGGTTAAGGCTGCAGAAGCCATGAGCGAGGACATCGATGATGTCATGCAAGGTCTTGCCAAAGACATGAGCACTGCACTTCCGACAAATTTCGACATTGATGGAAGCGTGGGCGGTGCGATTGCCTCTGCTGCTGACGGCGTGGGTCGGACTTCCGGTTTCTCCCTGCAGCTGAATATCGCAACCTTTAACAACTATTCAAGCGACGATATTGAGCAGCTGACCAATGAGATCATGGTCACCGCCGGTCAGTTCGCAAAACGGAAAGGAGTGGTTTTCGCATGAATTATTTTGAATACAACGGCATCAGCTCTCTGGATATGGGCCTTCGTATCGAAAGCAAGAATGTGTTTTCCGCTCCGAAGTATGAATCGAAATTTCAGTCGATCCCCGGACGGGATGGTGACCTGATCCTTCCGAATGGTCGGTTCCCGAATGTCCAGATTACTTACTCGGTGTTCCTTCCGACAAAGACAAAGGAACAACTGGCCGAGAAGATCGCTGCAGTGAAGGCGTGGCTTTTCTATGAGCCGGACCGCTATCACGAGCTTAGGGACAGCTACGATACCACCGGCTTTCGGAAGGCGGTCGTCAACACTCAGCTCGATATTGAGGACCAGCTGAACAAGATCGGCATCTTTACGGTCAGCTTTTCCTGTCTGCCATTCCGATATCTGGATGAAGGCCAAGAAGCTATCACGATTACCGAGTCTCCCTACACGGTAAAAAACCCGACAGTCTTTCAGGCCAAGCCCTACATCAAGGTATCAGGAAGTGGTACCGGAAGACTGTCAGTCAATTCTTCTCTGAGGCAGTCTCCGTGGGACTTCACAGATATCGGCGGTTACATCGAGATCGACAGTGAGCAGATGAACTTCTATAAGGTCGCTGAACCGAGAAACGACCATGTTTCAGGCAGCGGCTTTCCGATTCTGTATCCCGGCTATAACGACATCGTTTTCAGTGGCGGCATCACCTCGGTCACTATTATTCCAAGGTGGGTGACGATATGATTCCGGTATTATACAGAGCAAACGAAACAGAGTTCACGACCTTTGGCCTCGGTGCGCTGGCAGATGCTATCTCCTGCGAGGTTACCGAGGAGCGAAACGGTGCCTTTGAGCTGGTGATGAAATACCCGACGTCCGGCAATAACTATGAGCTTCTGGCAAATGAGCGTCTCATCAAGGCTAAGCCCAACGACACTGCCAAGGATCAGGCCTTTCGCATTTACAGGATCACCACACCGCTGAACGGCGTCGTGACGGTTTATGCACAGCACCTTTCATATGACCTCTCAAACATCGCAGCCCTGCGGTGGGAATCAAGTAACATCTCTCCGACGCTGGCAATGGAGCGAGTGTTCAGGGAGACGGCAACACCTCATAACTTCACCTGCCAGACCGATTATTCCGAAGCAAAGCCGTTCTCGGTTTCCAAGCCGCAGAGCGTCAGGGCTTGCCTCGGCGGTGTGGCAGGTTCCTTTTTGGACCTGTGGGGCGGTGAATATGAGTGGGACAACTGGCGAGTTATCCATCATCAGGGCCGTGGCCATAATACCGGTGTTGTCATTGAGTACGGAAAGAATCTCACCCAGCTGGAGCACGACAGCGACAACACCGATGTCTATACAGATATGCTTCCGTATGCAGTCCAGACAGCCGAGGACGGGACGGAAACCGTGGTCATGCTGCCGGAAGTGTTGCTGCCTATCACTGGCTCCGAGCTCGTGCGGCGAAAGACTCTAATCAAGGACTTCACGGAATATTTTGAGTTCGGAGACACTATTACTGAGGACGCTCTTCGGGCAAGGGCCACAAGCTATCTGGACAGAAATCCGCTCGGCATCACTGCGCCAACGCTCACAGTGGCCTTTGAGCCGCTGTGGAAGCAGCCGGAATATGCTGCCGTGCTGGAGCGGGTATCCCTGTGTGACACGGTGACGATTCGGCACTCTGCTCTTGGCATTACATCCAAGGTAAAGGTGATCAAGACCGTTTACGATACGCTCTCCGAAAAGTACGTATCCATCACTCTCGGAAACTCCAAGGCCAACTTGATCAATTCGGTTTCCGCTGCCGAAGCCGCTGCTCAGGCTGTCTCCGCAAAAGTAGACAGATTCCCGGCTTTGATGACTGCTGCCATTCAGGGAGCGACGAGTCTTATCACCGGCCAGACTGGAGGCTATGTGGTAATCCATACGGATTCCGAAAACGGCCAGCCTTATGAGCTTCTTGTGATGGATGCTCCGGATATCGGCTCTGCTGTGAACATCTGGCGGTGGAACGTGGGCGGTCTCGGCTTTTCCCACAACGGCTATAACGGCCCCTTTGAGACAGCAATTACCTCAGATGGGCAGATTGTCGCTGACTTCATCACCACCGGAACGCTGGCCGCTAACATCATCAAGGCCGGAGTGCTTTCCTCGCAGGACGGGTCCTCTTATTGGGATCTGGAAACCGGCGAGGTCGTGCTTCGGGCCTATGCCACCACGGAATCCGTCGTTGAGACGAATGAACGGATCACCGAGATTGAGGAACAGAAGATGTACCGGCTGGTGATAACGTCTTCCAACGGGAACATCTTCAAGAACAACAATATCCAGACCACGCTTTCTGCTGTCGTCTTTTCATGGGATACGAATGTAACCGACAGCCTCGATCCCAACCAGTTCATCTGGACGAGGGTATCGGATGATCCTGTAGCGGATCAGGTGTGGAACGACGCCCATTTCGGCGGGACCAAATCTATCAATATCACAAGGGACGATGTCAATGTTCGTGCGACCTTCTTCTGCGATCTCATTGACACCACAACAAGAAACAGCTTACTCGGCTGATTAAGGAGGTTTTCTTATGAGTAAAGCCCAAGGTCAATTCACGATTATTGACTACAATGACGCTCTAACCCTCACCGGGTACATCGGCTCCAATCACCCGAAGACACAGATGTACAACCCGGACAACGCAAGCTATACTCCAAGCTGGGCCTCGACCAATCTGGTATTGACCCCCAGCCTTTATATCATCGGCACGACCACAGACCAGATCACCTCGGATAATGTTCAGTCGGTGAAATGGTTTCAGGGCACTTCCACCACAGCTATCACGACTGGCGGCAACTATGCCTTGAGCGGCACGAAGAACCACATCTTGACGGTCAAAGCCAATATCATGGCCGGTCTTCCCGGTGTTGATTTCAAGTGCGAAATTACCTACAGAGACCCCAGCACCGGTATGGACCTCGTTCATCCGCTTTCCATTTCCTTCTCTCGTGTGGTCAACGGCAGCGGCATTGTCGATCTGCTTGTTACCACTCCAAAAGGTAATGTGTTCAAGAATGCGGAGGTAGCCACTTTGACAGCGAAGGCCGAGCTCTGGCGTGGGTCGACGGTCGATACCACCAACGTCACCTACAAGTGGGCCATGATGGACGCCTCGGTTACTTCGTCTTCTTCCGCTGGTTATGACGCTGACTTCGGCACCGGCTGGCGCAAGCTGACCAACACCACGAATATGTACTCCGGCTGTACCACCAACACCCTGACCCTCTATGCGGCAGCTGTTGAAAGCTATGCGGTAATCCGCTGCTGTGTCAAGGATACCGATTCAGCCTCGGCCACTTACAACAGCAAGTTCTATGACGTCTGCACTTTCATCGACAACTCCGATCCGCTGCAGGTCATTGTTTCCTCGACCGGCGGTGATGTCTTTAAAAACGGCGTCGGTACTACGGTTCTGACAGCGGTTTGTTATCAGGCCGGAGTCGAAGTAGACGCTACTGGAAGTGGCTCGTACACATGGACCAAATACGACAAGAATGGAGCTATCGACACCGCTTGGGGTACAAACGGCACAAAGACCGGAAAAACGCTCTCCGTTTCAACCTCTGATGTCGATACCAAGGCAACCTTCATGGTCGTGGTGAATATCTGAGGAGGTGTATCCATGAAGGCGATAGGCCAATTCACAATTACAAACATCTGTGATGTGGTGGCTTCCGAAACAGCTCCGGAGAATCCATATGTTGGACAGCTGTGGGTGGACACCTCGGCATCGCCTCCGGAGACAAAAATATGGAACGGTGCGGAGTGGGTCGTGCAGAACGACATTGAAACCCTCCGCACCACTATTTCCATTCTCACCACGAAAAGCGCAGAACTGCAAAGCACTATCGATGGCCTAAACAGCTACGTTGGGACCATGACAGAAACAATCGAGACGGTTTCAGACAACCTCGGAAACGAACATCAAACTGTGCTGGAAATGCAAGCGCAGATGTCCCAGCTACAGCAGACTATTGACGGACTTACGGTTCAGGTCACAAATCAGTATGCTGGCGGTCTGAACTTTATCCAGAACTCGGCGGGTCTAAACGGGATCTCAGATGATTGGGTGAAAACGGGCACTGTCACGGTCGACACTTCCACTGACACACAGAATAATACGACATCTGACAGCTGCTTCGTGCTCGGTGCTTCATCGACGCTTAAGCAGACGGTAACAGGCCTTGTCACCGGGCAGTCCTATGCCTTCTCGCTACGAGCAAAGAAAACGGGATCGAGCTATTCCAGCTATATCCGGGTGCAGTACAACGGAAACAAATATGCCTACTTCTTCAATCAGACTACTACATTTGGCTGGCAGGATTTCAGCCTCGTAATTGACGACATTACCGACAGCACGGTCGTTTTCTACATCTACAATCGTATCGCTTCGCTGTATGTTTCAGACATCATGATGGTAGAAGGCCCCACCGTTCACAACTGGACCCCGGCACCGAATGAGATTTACACCAACGAGGTCAAAATCGACAAGCACGGCATCGCTGTTTCCAATGCAGCATCGTCTCAGCGGACGGTTATCACGAATACTGAGTTTGCCGGTTATTACAACGACGAGGTCATTTTCACCCTAAACAAGGATGAGACCCAGACAAAGAAAACCACAGTGGACGGCGAGCTCACTGTTGGCAAGACAAAATTCGTACCGATGTCGACAGCCTCTGAAGGGCTGAACATCGTAATTCTCGACTAAGAAAGGAGGCGACCGATATGGCACTAAGCGGCAGCTTTCAAAATCTGCCTGTAAACAATTTCGGCCTGTATTGCACATGGTCGGCTACGCAAAGCGTCACAGGGAACTACTCGGATGTGACGCTGAATGTTTACCTGAAATACTATGCCTTGGAGGTTGGCTCCCGTGCCGATTCGACTATTTCCATCAATGGCACTTCGGAAACGTATACAGCTCCGGCTATCAACGATTACTCCTCTGGGCAGCATACCAAGTTACTGAAAACGAAAACCGTCCGGGTCAATCACAATGCAGACGGCACCAAAAGCGGTGTCGCCCTTTCTGCATATTGGAGGTTTTCCGGTACCTACAGTGGAACGGCTATCAGCTCGATTACGGCCAGCACAACAATTACGCTGGATACCATCGACCGTGCCGCACCAACGGTATCGCTTTCAACGTCCAGCATTACGTCCAGCGGTGTCACGATTTCTGCGACTTCTTCTGCAACGGCGGATATCTGGCAGTACAGTACGGATAACGGCTCCACATGGACGCAGTTTTCCACGACAGCAGGAACCTCGGCAAGCAAGGCCATCACCGGGCTTTCTCCGAATACGACCTACTACATCAAGGTCAGAGCGAGGAAAAAGAGCAATCAGGTCTATGGTACATCCTCTGCTGCAACGGTAAAAACGCTTGGCGGTGCCGTGGTCAACAGCGTCACAGCCCTTACCGCTGATGCTGCCACGGTTAAGGTGGTAATTAATGTGACCGTGTATGAGGCCAGCTATACGAATACGCTGGTCATCAAAAATGGTTCAACGGCGTATCTCACCATCAGTGGCCTGTCGTGGTCAAAAGGAACAGCAGACCGGACGGTTACGCTCACGGCGGCACAGAAGACCACGCTTCTAACGGCGATGTCCACGATCAAGTCATTCACAGGCACCTTTGCAGTTTCGTCCTACAGCGGCTCAACGCAAATAGGCTCTACCTCATCGAAGACGGCAACGGTGTCAACTACCGCAGCGAATTCCGGCCCGACGCTTTCCGGATTTACATTTGCGGACAGCTATGCAACGACAACGGCTATCACGGGTAACGACCAACTATTCATTCAGGGCTATTCCAAACTGACGGTCACGCCCGGAACGGCAACAGCGAAAAACAACGCCACCATCACAAACTATACGGCCACCTGCAACGGTGTCTCAGTTTCCAATACAACCGGTGATGCTTTAACTGTTGGAGTGGTTTCCAAAAGCGGAACCGTAGCGGTAGTTCTGACGGTTACGGATAGTCGTGGCTATACAGCAAGCGTCTCGAAGAATATCACTGTTCTGGCTTACGCCAAGCCCAAGGTGAGCTCCCTGACCCTCCGACGCACCAATGACATCGAAGCCGAAATGCAGCTGGTCTTCAATGGGTCCATCTCCGCAATCACCGTGGACAGCGTGCAGAAGAACTCGCTCCTATATGTACGATACCGATACAAGGCAACCAGCGCAACATCGTACAGCTCATATGTGAGCATACTCTCTGCGGTAACACAGAGCGGGACCTCGTTCTCGTATTCCAATCTGGAGCTTCGGAGTCTTGCTTCGGATCAATCATGGGATGTGCATATCCAAATCAGGGACCAGCTCAACAGCCTCTCGTCTCTTGACCTTTACTATGTTATCCCGCAGGGCACCCCTCTGGTGGCACTCAGAAAGAAGATGGTCGGAATCAACACTCCGACACCTGCGGCAGCTCTCGATGTTGTGGGTGATGCAAAGGTATCAGGGACGCTCACTGCGACGACGCTTTCAGGCGCACTGGCTCCGGCAAAGTTATCTGCTGCGGTTCCCATCTCCAAGGGAGGAACAGGAGCAACAACGGCGGCTGCGGCAAGAACCAATCTGGCCGTGCTTCCTCTGGCTGGAGGCACTGTAACCGGGCAAGTGAAATCCACTTATGCCAATGCGGGTGGATTTTTGATTGAACATGGCACTGCAAATAAAGATGCTTGCTTCAGGGCTACAAGAAGCGACACCGGTGTATCGGTTTATATGGGCGTCGGCTCAGGAGGAACGAACCACGGAGTTTATTCTTACAAGCTCGGTAAGTGGCTTGTTTATGCTGACGGATCAAATGTTTATTGCAATGGCACAGCCACTAATGTCACTGGTACCGTTGCTGTTGCTCATGGAGGCACGGGAGCAACTACTGCAGCAGCGGCAAGAACCAATCTCGGTATAACCTGTACATCGCTTTATAACGGTTCGCTGTCAAGCGGAAGTATCACCTTTAACTATGGAAATTACAATGCCTATCTGATTCTGGGGCAGCCGGGATCAGCAACTGCAATAGCAGGTATTGTGGTTCCAAAAGGAATGCTTACGACGTCTGACGTGAAATACCAGATTACCGATGAATCCTATTACCGCTGTTTTAATCTGAAATACTCTGGAACAACAGCTACGCTGACGATCAGTACAGGAAGCGGAACAATAAAAAGAGTGTTTGGATTAACGTAAGGAGGTGTGCTATGCAGGTATTACTTGAAAACGGATATGTATCATCCTATGCCTTTGACGGAAATATCATCGGCGGCATAGAAGTTCCGGACCCACCGGACATCGAGCATTTTGAGGCCCATTTCCAGTCTTATCTGGTCCGGGACGGGACTCTCGAATACGACGAACAACAGAATATAGAACTCAAGCGAAAAGCACTTTGTGACGACCTGCGGAAGCGGCGAGAAACAGAGTGCTTTTCCTATATCAATCGTGGCCAGTTCTGGTATGACCAGCTCTCCGAAAAGCAGAAAGCAGAACTGCAGGTCTGGTATTCAGACTGGCTCAAAGTTACGGACACCCTGACGGCCCCGGAAAAACCGTCATGGCTCAATTAAAAACGCAAAGGAGGATATCACAATGAAGGAATTTTGGACGACCATTCAGGTCATCTTTGCCGCTATCGGCGGTTGGCTCGGATGGTTCTTGGGAGGCTGTGACGGTCTTCTATACGCACTCTTGGCTTTTGTGGTCATCGACTACATCACCGGCATCATGTGCGCCATTGTCGACAAGAAGCTGTCCTCGGCGGTTGGCTTCAAGGGCATCTTCAAGAAGGTACTTATCTTTGCCCTTGTCGGCATCGGCCACATCATTGACGCACAGGTTATCGGTACCGGCTCTGTACTGCGTACTGCCGTCATTTTCTTTTACATTTCCAACGAGGGTGTGTCCCTCATCGAGAACGCTGGCCACCTCGGTCTGCCGATTCCCGCAAAGCTGAAAGCAGTGCTTGAACAGCTTCATGACCGTGCTGAAAAGGAGGATGAGCACAATGATGACGAACATTGAACTTGCGAATAAGCTCAAGAATATCGCAAAGAACTACAAAACTCTCTATGTGATGGGCTGCTTCGGTGCGCCAATGACGGCCACCAATAAGAAGCGTTACACCCAGAACCACAGCTACAACAAACAGGCCGCCAGAACTGCCATGATCAACGCTGCCTCTGCCGACACCTTCGGTTTTGACTGCGTATGCCTCATCAAAGGCGTCCTCTGGGGCTGGTCCGGTGACAAGAATGCCGTCTACGGCGGTGCTACCTACGCTTCCAACGGAGTCCCGGACATCGGCGCAGACAGCATGATCACTGTCTGCAAGAACGTGTCCACCGATTTCTCCAACATCGAGATCGGTGAGGCCGTCTGGATGGAAGGTCATATCGGCGTCTATGTGGGCGACGGTCTGGCGGTCGAATGCACCCCTCGCTGGGACAATAAGGTACAGATCACCGCTTGCAACAGGAACGTCTCCGGATACAACCGCCGTAACTGGACGAAGCACGGCAAGCTGCCGTATGTCACCTATACCCAGCAAACCACTCCTTCCACTGACACGACCGTCAAAGGCATCGATGTCTCCAAGTGGCAGGGTGAAATCGACTGGAGCAAGGTCAAGGCAGATGGCGTGAAGTTCGCCATGATCCGCCTCGGATACGGCTCCGCTGACGGCAACTCCTGTGGTCTTGACGGTTACTTCGAGAAGAACGTGGTAAACGCTCTCAAAGCCGGTATCAACATCGGCTGCTATTTCTATTCCTACGCCACATCTGTGGCCGCTGCGAAAAAGGAAGCTGCCTATGTCGTGAATGTTCTTCAGAAGTATAAAGGCGTCTTCACCTATCCAGTGGCCTTCGACTTGGAGGACAAGACCCAGCAGGGTCTCGGTAAGACCGTCCTGACGGATATGGTTATCGCTTTCGGTGACGCCATTGAAAAGGCCGGTTTCTATTGCTCTTTGTACAGCAACCTCAACTGGCTCAAGAACTACCTCGATGATTCCAAGCTGAAACGTTTTGATCACTGGTTGGCACAGTGGGCTTCCGCTCCGACCTATACCGGAGCCTTCGGTATGTGGCAGAGCTCGTCCACCGGCAAGGTGAGCGGCATCAACGGCAACGTCGATACCGATATTGCCTACAAGGACTATCCGACCATCATCAAGAACGCCAAGCTCAACGGATTCACCGGTTCGGGCCAGACTCCGACTGTTCCGACGCAGCCGGACCCGCAGCCTACCGCTTCCTTCAAGAAGGGTGATCTCGTCAAGATTACCGGCACGAAGTATTACGGCGGCCAGACCATCCCGGCTTGGGTGAAGGCAAAGAACTGGTACGTCCTTCAGGTGAACGGCAGCCGTGTCGTGATCGACAAGAGCGAGGACGGCAAGAACGCCATCTGCAGCCCGGTCAACGCTGCAGATCTTCAACTGGTGAATGCCAAGCCCACAAAGACTGTGGACGAGCTTGCCCGTGAGGTCATCCGTGGTCTCTGGGGTAACGGTATCGACCGCAAGAACCGTCTGACCGCTGCCGGTTATGACTACTATGCGGTTCAGGCCCGTGTAAATGAAATCCTGAAATAACCTGACCTTCTGGCCCATCGTGGATTTTTTCTGCGATGGGCCATTATTTTTTTGCTTATTTTTTGGCCAAACAGCTTTTTTTGTCCAGTGGGTAGTGAGAGGAACCCCTCTCGGACTGGAGGACAATCTCATGACCAACGAGCAAAGAGAAAAGATAACTGCCCTGCGGCATCAGGGCTTTGGATATACGGCCATCGCCAACAGCGTCGGTCTGTCAAAGGACAGCGTCAAAGCCTACTGCCGCTCCCACGGTCTCGCCGGTGAAAAGGCAGAGAGTCACAGCCTTGCTGAGGTCCCCACGCAGCTTTGTCTGAACTGCGGCAAGACGCTGATCCAGCACCCCGGACGGAAACAGAAGAAGTTCTGCTGCCCGGAATGCCGGACGGCATGGTGGAACGCTCACCCGGAGGCCGTAAAGCAGAAGGCCGTTTATACCTTTACCTGCCCGGAGTGCGGGAAGGAGTTCACGGCCTACGGAAACGCCAAGCGCAAGTACTGCTCCCACGGCTGCTATATTGCGGCCCGGTTCAAAGGCGGTGATGCCTGATGAGCAAGGAGGAGCTCCGCAACGATATGCTCTACCATGCAGCGATTTCAATGGCGAAATCCATGCTCGAAAAGGGCCTGATCACCGAAGAGGAATACGCTGAAATTGATACAATTCTGCTCGAAAAATACCGGCCATATTTGGGTACATTATTATCCGAAAACGCTTGATATTCCGGCCTTTTAGAGTGATATATAGACACTACCGGAAGGAGGGATTTCATTGAAAACAGTAGAGAAAATCGAGCGAAAACTGCCGGTTCTGAAAACAAGAAAGCGAGTCGCTGCCTACGCCAGAGTGTCGATGGAATCCGAGCGGATGCAGCACTCGCTTTCTGCACAGGTGAGCTATTACAGCGCACTGATTCAGAAGAACCCCGAATGGGAATATGCTGGCGTTTTTGCGGATTACGGGATCTCCGGCACCGTCACCAAAAAGCGTGATGAGTTCAACCGCATGCTGGCTGAGTGTGAAGCCGGAAACATCGACATCATCCTCACCAAGTCAATCCAGCGGTTTGCGAGGAACACCGTGGATCTTCTGAACACGGTCCGACACCTGAAAGAGCTCGGCATTGAGGTGCGCTTCGAGAAGGAAAACATCAATTCCTTAAGCGGCGACGGAGAGTTGATGCTTTCCATCCTCGCTTCTTTCGCACAGGAAGAAAGCCGCAGCATTTCCGAGAACGTGCGCTGGGCCACGATCAAGCGGTTCAAGCAGGGCATCCCAAACGGCAAGTTCACCATCTTCGGATATGAGTGGCAGGATGACAAACTGGTCATCGTTCCAGATGAAGCCGAGATCATTCGATGGATGTACGCAGAGTACATGAAAGGCGCATCCCGAATTGAGATCGGCAGAGCCCTGATGGAACGAGGCATCTATACCCGGCAGGGAAAGCCGTGGGTGGATTCCAATGTGAAGGTCATCCTGACAAACATCACTTACACCGGGAACATGCTTTTCCAGAAAGAATACTGCGAAGACCCGATCACCAAGCACCGCAGGAAGAATTACGGTGAGATGCCGCAGTATTTCGTCGAGGACACCCACGAGGCGATTATCCCGATGGATGAATGGCAAGCGGTACAGGCCGAGTTCAAGCGCAGACGGGACCTTGGCCCCTTCGGAAATAAATCTCTGAAGCTATCCGCTTTCTCCACCAAGATTACCTGCGGCTGCTGCGGAAAGCACTACCGCCACAGCGGGAAGCGGAACACTGCCGGTGAGGTTTACTATGTTTGGACCTGCCAGACGAAAAGCCAGAAAGGTGCGTCGGCTTGCCACTCAAAAAACATACCTGAGAAGATGCTCCAGAACGCCACTGCAGAGGTGCTGGGCCTTGACGAGTTTGATGAGGACGCTTTCAGTCAGCAGATTGAGGAGGTCATCGTCATCGGAGACGACACCTTGACCTTCCGCTTTTACGACGGCCACGAGGTCACCACCAAATGGCAGTCTACCGCCAAGACCGACTGGTGGACGGACGAGCGCAGAAAGCTCTGGGGAGAACGGCACAAGCGCAAAGACACCAATCCCAACAAGCACCTTTTCTACGAGTTCACCGGCTTCATCAAGTGCGGCTGCTGTGGTGCGAATTACCGCTGCCAGTCCGGAAAGCGCAAGGACGGCACTCCGACACGGTCTTGGTACTGCACCGGCCCGAAGGATCAATGCCACAACCCCGGCATCCGGGACGAGACCATGAAGCGGCTGGTGACCGACGTTCTCGGCCTTGACGAGTTCGATGAGGCTGCGATGGACGCCCAGATTGAAAACGCTACAATCCTCGACCACACGGTTACATTCCATTTCCGGGACGGCCACACCGAATCCAGAGACTTCTTGGATAAGCGGCACGGCACTCCTTGGACCGAGGAACGACGAGAAAAAGCCAGAGAATCCATGAAGGCCGCTTGGACAGACGAGCGCAGGGAGGCAATGAGTGAGAGAATCAAGAAAATAAGGAGCGAAAAGAAATGGCCAAATCCGTAACCACGATACCGGCGACGCTGTCACGCTTCACGGCGGCACCGATCAACAGCACCAAGAAGCGACGTGTGGCGGCCTACGCTCGTGTCAGCACCGACAACGAGGAGCAGCTGACCAGCTACGAAGCGCAGGTCGATTACTATACCAACTACATCCAAGGACGGGACGATTGGGAGTTCGCCGGTGTCTATACCGACGAGGGTATCACCGGGACGAACACCAAAAAGCGTGAGGGCTTCAAAAGCATGGTGGCCGACGCCCTCGCCGGGAAGATCGACCTGATCATCACAAAGTCGGTCAGCCGCTTTGCCAGAAACACAGTTGACAGCCTTACCACCATCCGCTCCCTGAAGGAACACAACGTGGAGTGCTATTTTGAGAAAGAAAACATCTGGACCTTCGATGGCAAGGGCGAGCTGCTGCTCACGATCATGTCCTCACTGGCGCAGGAGGAGTCCAGATCCATTTCCGAGAACTGCACATGGGGCCAGCGGAAGCGTTTTGCAGACGGCAAGGTCACTGTTCCGTTCAATCGGTTTCTGGGCTACGACATGGGGCCTGACCACAACCTCGTGGTGAACCCGGAACAGGCCAAGCTGGTCAAACGCATCTATGGAATGTTCCTGCAAGGTCAGTCGCCGTTCCAGATTGCACGGACGCTGACCGAAGAAGGCATTCCTTCACCCGGTGGGAAGGACCACTGGAACCCCAGCAACATCAAGAGCATCCTCACAAACGAAAAGTACAAGGGCGATGCGCTGCTGCAAAAGTCCTTCACGGTCGATTTCCTGACCAAGAAGAAAAAGGCCAACGAGGGCGAAATCCCGCAGTACTACGTCAAGGACAACCACGAGGCCATTATCGATCCGGAGACCTTCGAGATGGTGCAGACCCTGATGGCCACCCGCAAAAAGGGCCGGAACCGCAAGAGCTCGGTTAGTATTTTCTCCAGCAAGGTCAAGTGCGGAGACTGCGACAGCTGGTACGGGCCGAAGGTCTGGCACAGCAACGACGCCTACCGGAAGGTCATCTGGCAGTGCAATCACAAGTTCGACGGTCAGAAATGCGCCACCCCGACACTCACCGAGGATGAAATAAAAGAACTGTTCCTCCGGGCCGCCAATCAGGTGATTGACCAGAAGGAACAGTTTATATCCATATACGAGCAGGTCCTTTCAAGGAGCCTCGATACCACAGCCCTTGAGAGTGAGCTTTCGGATCTGGAAGCTGAAATCAACATCGCTGCTGAGCTCATCGAGGAGTGCATCAAAGAAAACGCTCACGTCGCCCTCGATCAGGCTGAATACCAGAAACGGTACGACGGTCTGGTAGCTCGGTTCGATAAGGTCAAGGTCAGACACACCGAGGTCACAGACTTGATTGCCGAGCGCACAGCCAGAAGGCACCAGATTGAAACCTATCTGAAGGATCTGCGAGGCCGGGAGCTGCTGACGGAATTCCGTGAAACTGACTGGCTGGCGATGGTGGACTACATCACCGTTCACAGCAAAAACGACATCCGGGTGACCTTCAAGGACGGCACCGAGATCAAGGCATAATCCCATAGACGCAGCAACGCCTCTGAACCACATCGGCTCGGAGGCGTTTTTTGTTATCTCTGTTCAGGTGGGCAGATCTTCGGCAGAATTTCAAGGAAGTGCTGACCGATCTTCTCAGCGTCATAGCCGTTGGCCTCACAGATGAACCGGACGGTATCTGGCAGCAGGACGTGGCCCTTTGCTTTCTCCGCTTTGTACTTCTGCCACTCTTCGTATTCCTTATTTGTGATTTGCTTCATTTTGAGGGTCCTCCGTAAGTGTACTATCACAGCAAGAGTTTTCGCCATCCGGCCTTACAACCCAATCATTAAACTTTTCATCTGAGCCATCATATTTTGATTTTTGAATTGCCATTGATATCTGGGCAATGTCGCTATGATAATCCGACAAACCAGAAGTTGCATTCAATTCAACATATTGTACTTTGTCTGAAAATCCGTGAGTGGTCATTAGGAAGGGCTTATTCTCAATGGAATCATATATTTCTTGGTAGTCGGCTTTCATGCTTCTAAGAACTTGTTCAAACTGTCCTATGCGTTTTTGCGCATGAATTGTAAGTGAGGCAAGCATGACTAATTCGTACCGACAGATTTTTCGTATAAGTACCGGATTTAATTGTGGTGTTACTTGAGCAATCTCCTTCAACTCATCAGGGATGTCTTTATGGGCCGCTTCTTTAGCCGCTACCATTAATGACTGTGGATTGTGAAAGGTCCAATTTCGCACATCGAGAAATTCAGAGAGAATTGCTGACACTTCTTCTGAGAGTGGTGATGAAACATACCTTTGTTTCTCCAGAATCTTGCGTAGATCTATGTATGAAAAAGAACTGCTCTGATGATCCGCTGTAAATTTTAGAATCTCACGCTGCCTATAAAGGAGTTTATCATTAACATCATCATATTCTTTAGCGGGAACATATTCTTCTTGGGTGCTTTCCAATAAGGATTCTGCCTCAGACGCATACTCCTTATATTTTTCAAGATTGACAGTCATCCCGGAGATTAGCATTCCCAACACAAGACATGCGTCTTCAGCACAGGTAATACTAAACTGCTTGAATTGTTGCTTTGTTCCTCCAGACATGTTAAATACCTCCTATAAAAACAGCCGGGACGACCCGACTCTCACAACTTACCCCTCAAACGCCAACTTACCCCTCAAGCGGCAAAATCGGCGGAGGAATAATTAAATTGTATCAATCTCGGTGTTTTTATATCAATGTAGATGCACTTAATTTGTCCTGCAAACATTGGTTCCAGTGCTTTTAGCGCCAGCAAGTTGTCGCCGTGAATCAGCATATTCTCGGTATCCGGATCGACGGCAGTATTGGAGAGAGCTGCATTTTCAATCAACAGGCGCGGCTCCACACGAATCGGCTCGTCCTTACCGTACCAGGTCAGTTCCAGCTTATTGGCCATTGTCGTTTCCTCCGTCCGTTCCTTTTTCCGGCAATTTGCCAGACTGCGCTGCCAGCTTCTTCTCCTGTGACTTTACCCGCCGTTCCAGCTTCTTGATATCCTCAGCCGGCGGCAGATTTTCCGGTTTGATTCCACGCTGCCCCAACATCTCCCGGACAGAGAGGTTGTTCTGCACGTGTTCGCCGGTGATGGCGCGTTCGCCCTGCAAATCCTTTTCTTCCACGTTGTAGTTGGTCATTTCGGTTGCCAGATTCTTGGCGGCAATCGTCAATGTCGGCAAAAAATCCGCAAGTGGACGAGTATCCTTGACGCCAAGGCGGTCTTTCATTTCCTGCGTGGTATACCCACCGAAGAGCGCACGATCCCCCTTGGAACGAATGCGGCCAAAACCGGCATCATCGACCCCGCGCTCATAAATATTCTGGGAAAGGCGTTTCTCCGATTCACGCAGTCTGCCCCGGGCTTCTGTGCGCTCAATCAGCGCAATGCGTTCCTCAATCAGTTCCTGCTTTCTGGTCTGCACGGCAAAATAACTCTGGGCAAAAGCGATTTCTTCCTTTTTGGGATCGCCGTTTTGCGCAATCAGATAACAGGCATAACGCGTCAGCATATAGTCCTTCACAGGCCTGCGGGCGCCCTTGCCGGTCTCGATCATTTTCGTGACCTCACGAAAATGATCCGCCACTTCGATACCGCTGGTTTCACAGGATTCCATTGCACGGGAAACAGCTTTATCAAAGTTTTCCCATCGCTCATATCCCAGCAGGGGCATCAACTCCCGGGCATACCAGAATTCAATATGTGCGCCCTCATCGCTATGTATCACAAGGTCAAACTGCTCTTTGATCTGGCTGACTCTCTTTTTATCCATTACATTTCCTCCGCATGATCCGGAATAAACTCCAGAATATCGTCCACGCCGCAATCCATCACGCGGCAGATATTTTCAATTGTTTCCAGCGATAAATAGCCGTTCCGTTTCATCCGGGCGATAATATTGGCCGAAAATCCTGCTTGATGCTGTAGCTGGGCAGGAGTCATGTCTTTCTCAATCAACATGTGGAATAGTTTTTTATAGCTTACAGCCATAAGGCACCTCCGCGCGTGTAGATAAATGTGTATAGAAATATTATATCACGCAATCGTGAATTTTTCAACATCAAGCGGCCCTATCACAGAGTCTTTTCTGTGATAGGGCTGTTTTTTCTATTTTTAGATTTTTTCGGCCATTTGACCTTTTCCTGTCCAGATAGATCAGTGAGAAAAGATTTGGATAGCAGTTCACTTTTTTCGTTCAAACAGCCGCTTTTCCTCCAGTGGGTAGTGGAAGAGAGGGGGTTGACATTTTTCCCATGTAAGTGAGAAAGAAAAATTTCCCAAAAAGCGGACCACTTGGGCATCTCGCCTCCAGTAGTGAGTGGGAACAGAAACTTTTTCAAAAAGATTCCGATTCTTTTTCCCAAACGCACTTCTCATGTCCATTGGAAAGTGTGAGGAGAAATTTTCGGATTCACTGTTCAAACCAGCCTCTCACCTCCAATGGGTAGTGGGGGTTGACATTTCTCCCATGTAAGCGAGAGCGGCAGAAATTTCATAAAAATATATGATTTCTTCGCCAAAACGGTTTTCAATTCCTCGGTAGTGAAGTGAGGAGCAAACAATTTGTTTTCCGATTTTTTCCCAAACGCACTTCTCATCCGCAGTGGAGAGTAGGAGCAGAAAATCCGCCGGGTTTTCACCAAAACGCTTTCCTCGTTTCCATTAGGAAGAGTAAGCACAGAAACACAAAATCGAAAGGAGGCACACACAGTGCAAGTTCAATTTGAAAAAATACCGCCGTTTCTCAAGAACAACGGCCAGTTCTGTAACTGGAAATATGAACAGCGGGACGGCAACCAGACCAAGGTGCCATATATACCGGGGACAACACGCAGAGCCAGCGTGAGCGACCCTGCCACCTTTGCCGCTTTCGATGCTGCGGCATCTGCAACAGATTATGACGGCATCGGTATCCGTGTCAGCGGCAAAATCGTGGGCATCGACCTGGACCACTGCGTTGAGGATGGCAATCTGCTCCCCTGGGCGCAGCCCATTGTAGACCGCTTCAAGGATACCTATATAGAGATCAGCCCATCCGGTACCGGTCTCCGCATCTTCTGTCTGCTGCCGGATGAATTCAGCTACGATACCCAGATCTACTACATCAAGCATGGTGATATCGAGGTCTACATTTCTGGCCATACCAACCGGTTCCTTACGGTCACAGGCAACGCCCTTACCGAAGCTGATGTGGCGGAGACGGCGGAGGCGCTGGTCTGGCTGCTCGACACCTATATGCGCCGCCCTACACCGCCGACTCCATCCGCTACTGTCCCCGGGACAAGCTATCTCAGCGATGACAGCGTCATTGCAAAAGCCTCCGAGGCCAAAAACGGCGAGAAATTCTGTCGGCTCTGGAGCGGCGATATTACCGGGTATCCGAGCCATAGCGAAGCAGACGCCGCTCTCGCATCCATGCTGGCATTCTGGTGCGGCGGGGATGCCGGGCAGATAGACCGCCTGTTCCGACAGTCCGGCCTGATGCGTGAAAAGTGGGACGAACTCCGTGGAGCGGATACCTACGGCAACCTCACGATCGCCAAAGCGCTCTCCGGTATGACCGATTCCTACAAGCCTGTTGTTTCCACAACCGCAGCAGAGGACTTCGGCATGGAGCGGTTGGAAGAACTTGACCCGCTGGACACCGCCAAGTATCCCTGGAACGACATCGGTGCGGGGCACATCTTCGCAGACTTCTGCCAGGACCGCCTGCGCTTTGTGCCGGAACGCAAGGTGTGGTTTTACTACGAGGATGGCATCTGGAAACCGGACACAGGCAGTCTCCGGGCGATGAAAGACTGCATGGAACTGGCCAACCTCATCTACGCCTTTGCTCTGAAGATCCATGACGAGGACAAGCGCACAGTTTATATGAAATACGCCAGCAGGTGGCACAGCCATAACAATCGGGTCAACATCCTCAAGGACGCCCAGGTGTATCATCCCATCCCCTATGGCAGTTTTGATGCGGACATCTACATCTTCAATTGCAAAAACGGCACGCTTCATATCGATACCGGGGAGTTCACAGAACACCGTAGCACCGACCTGCTTACGAAAATCAGTCCCGTGGTGTATGACCCAACAGCCTACTCGGAGCGTTTCAGCACCTACATTGACGAAATTATGAGTGGTGATGCGGATAGAGCCAGGTTTCTCCAGAAAATACTCGGCTACGGCTTGACTGGGGACACCCGGCACGAATGTATGACCATCCTCTACGGTGTGACCACACGCAACGGCAAAGGCACCCTGTGCGAAAGCGTGTTGAAGGTGCTGGGGGATTACGGCTGTGCCTCCCGCCCGGAGACCATCGCCATGAAAAGCTACACCAACAGTTCTCAGCCGAGCGAGGATATCGCACGGTTGGCGGGTGTCCGCTTCGTGAATATCCCGGAACCGGGAAAAGGCATGGTGCTGGATGCCGCCAAGGTCAAAGCCATGACCGGAAATGATACCCTCAATGCCCGGTTCCTCCATGAAAACAGCTTCGACTTCCAGCCCCAGTTCAAGATCTATGTGAACACCAACTTCCTGCCGGTCATCAACGACATGACCCTGTTTTCCAGTGACCGCATCATCATTATCCCCTTTGACCGGCATTTTGACGAGCAGTCCCGTGACACCACCCTCAAGCGTCAGTTTGCCGAACCTCATGTCCAGAGTGCCATTTTAAACTGGCTGCTCGAGGGATACCGGCTCCTGCGGAATGAAGGGCTTGGACTCCCCAAATCGGTGAAAGAAGCGACCGAACGCTATCAGCATGACAGCGACAGGATGGTGCTCTTCTTTGAGGACAATCTGGTGGCGGACGATACCGCCGAGGAACTGACCTCCACGGTCTATGCCCGGTACAAGGGATGGTGTCAGGAAAACGGCTGCTACCCGGAGGGCATGAAGAATTTCAAACAGGGGCTGCAGGCATTCGCCCAGGTAGTCCGCAAGCGCCCGAAGCAGGGCGGTGAGAAAACCACAGTGCTGCTAGGCTACCGGCTCATCTCCGAGTTTGATACCCCGCTGCTGGCATAACCACAGGGTGCGGGGCAATGTGGCAGATGATTATAGGTTTTTCTATAGGAAAACAAATCCTGAAAACAACCAGAATTACCTGCCACATTGCCCCATGCGGAAAGGAGGTGGTGCCTATGATTGTATAGCACCCTGTGATCAACATCCCAAAGCCAACGAAAGGAGCAAGATTTTATGAAGTACCGATTTTTCTACGGCACGAAACCGAACATCCGAAACCTCAGACCCAGGGATTTTTCCGGGAAAGGGTATGTGTGCGACCTTCTCCTCCAGACACGGTGGGGAACGCCCGTGACGGTATCCTGCAACAGAGAATTGGACATCTGGAAGGTTCAGCACGGCTTTTCTACCGTATTCTTCGGAACCAGAGCAGACGCGCTGGCCTACTGCAAAGGCCGGTTCTACGATGCGAACGGACAGGCGGTGTGACCCATGACCAAGATCCTGTATTACCCCCTCATCGACTGTGACACCGAGGGGCGCAAGAAAGCGCCCATGATTCCAACACCCAATGAGGACACAGTCAGAGCGCAGGCCGGTATGTGGCTGGAGGAGATGATTCCCCACTATTTCCGGCTCTGTAGTCAAAACAGCAATTGTCCCGCCGATACCTTCCGTATCCGCTGCCCCCGCTGCGGTAAGGTGCTGAAACGGATCAGTGCGGACATTAACGAAACTAGACACGGGCTGTATGTATGCAGCGCCTGTGTCACGAAATAAGGAGGATATTGATATGAATTACCCTTTGCACAACGAGAACAAGAAGCACCCGGAAATCCTGACGCCCATCCATTCCAGCTACTCAGACGAGTATGCAGAGAGGATGTGCGACCTGTATCTGTCGGATCACATCGAGCGCAACGAGCAGGGCGAACTTCAGGAGTATTACCGGCTCCATGCCAGAGACTGGCACACCCCGGAAATGGCGCTTGCCTATGACATCAAGTGCCCCAAGTGCGGCGCGATCCTGAAACAGGTAGCCCGTCAGAACAGCGGCACGGAACTCGGTCTCTACACCTGCAAGGTGTGCAACAAGGATTAAGGAGGAAATTACAATGAACGCAATCGGTTATATCAATCAGCACGAATACGAACCCCGGTTCTGGAATATGGCGAGATGCCGTTCTGGTCAGGGTGACCATCCTTCCACGGGGTACAACACCGCCAGCGGTACCTACGCACTGCCCGCTGCCTTTGGCAAAAAGCTGGAGCAGGCGCTCTCCCAGGAGAGTCTGTTCCGGGGTATGGCCACTGTAATCCGTGCCTATGGCAATGACTACACCCTCTATGCCAAGGACACCGATGATCTGGCACAGTTTGTGGAAGAGGGTGGCCTGATCCCCGTTTATGACGGGATCGATGATTTCACCATCAGCAAAATCGGCGGTCATAAGCTGGCTGTGTTTGTGAAGCTGGATGAGGATTTCGTCAACGATGCCGGGTTCAGTATGGAGGACTACCTTACAGACCGTCTCGGCAGGAACTTCGGCAGGGCCGAGGACAAGGGCTTCATCACCGGCAGCGGTGTCCATGAACCCATCGGTATCCTCCACGCCGATGCAGGAGCCGAGGTCGGCGTTACTACCGGGAGCCTTACCTACGATGATGTCATCGGCCTGTACTTTTCCGTGAAGCCGGAGTACCGCAGGAACGGTGTGTGGCTCATGAACGACAAGACGGCTCTGGCACTCAGAACGCTGAAGGACGCCGATGGCAATTACCTCTGGAACAGCGGCAACGACACCCTTCTGAGCAAGCCTGTCCGGGTATGTGAGTTCATGCCGGATTCTATTCCCGGCAATAAGCCCATTGCCTTTGGAGATTTCAGCTACTACTGGGTCGTGCTGAGAGCGCCTTTCAGCCTCAGAACCCTGACGGAGAAGTTCGTTCTGAATGATCAGATCGGCTACCTCGCGTTGGAGTATCTGGACGGTAAACTCGTCCGCAGAGACGCAGTCAAGGTGCTTCAGATGAAGTAACCCACTGAGAGGATGACCGCCCCTCCGGCATTCCTATACCCCAGGGGCGGTCAAAATCTCTACGGCTCGTCCCCTGGGGAACGGGCGTGGGGTTGCGTGTACGAAATCGCGGAAGTTTTCGGGGGAATAGCCCTTGGAGAAAGGCAGGTGACAAAAATGGCGGAAAACAAAGCGACTGTGGTGGAGAAGGTAATTGGAGATACCATGTACATCATTGAGAATACCGTCAGTGACGATGCCCGGGAGACCGCTTATGAAAAGATACGGAGGCTCATCCTCCATGACACAGAAATTTATCAGAAAAAAGCATCCTGACGCTTGATATTGCGGCAGTATAGAGCGAATATGAAGTACCGCTTGAAGGCTGTCGGAAAGGAGGAACATCATGAATACCAACAGACAGTCTAAAACAAACGAGAAGATTACCGCCCTATACTGCCGCCTCTCCCGTGATGATGAACTGCAGGGGGACAGCAATTCCATTCTGAACCAGAAAGCCATCCTGCAGAAGTACGCCGATGACAACGGCTTCACCAACACCCAGTGTTTCGTGGATGACGGGTACAGCGGCACGACCTTTGACAGGCCCGCCTGGAACAGGCTCAGCGCCATGATCGATGAAGGGCTGATCGGAACCATCATCGTAAAGGATATGTCACGGCTGGGCAGAGATTATCTGCAGGTCGGTATGTACACCGAGATGGTCTTTCCCAATGCCGACATCCGCTTCATCGCCATCAACAACGGCGTGGACAGCATCAACGGCACCGAAAATGACATGACCCCGTTCATCAACATTTTCAATGAGTTTTATGCCAAGGATACCAGCCGCAAAATCCGGGCGGTGTTCAAATCCAAAGGACAGTCCGGCAAGCCACTGTGCACAAATCCGCCCTATGGCTACATCAAAGACCCGGAGGATAAAAACCACTGGATCGTTGATGAGGAGGCCGCAAATGTGGTGCGGGAAATCTTCCATCTCTGTGTATCCGGTTATGGGCCGCAGCAGATTGCAAGAGAGATGATGCGGCGTGGCTACCTGAACCCGACTGCCTATGCCAGAGCGCATGGAAGAACCACACCGGACAACCGCACGGTCGGTGACGATTACACCTGGCAGAACAGCACCATTTCCCACATTCTCACCCGGATGGAGTATCTGGGGCACACGGTCAATTTCAAGACCTACCGCAAGTCCTACAAGAACAAGAAGCAGCTCAAGAATGACCCGTCCCAATGGCAGATTTTTGAGAATACCCACGAAGCTATCATTGACCGGGAGACCTTCGATATTGTACAGCGCATCCGGGATGGCAGACGGCGGGTGACACCGATGGGCGAAATGCCGATACTCTCCGGAATGGTATTCTGCGCGGACTGTGGCAAGAAACTCTACCAGGTTCGGGGCAGAAATCTTCCGCAAAAGGAATACATGGTATGCTCCACCTACCGGAAGATTAAGGGCGGCTGCAGTTCCCACCAGATACGCAACGAGGTTCTTGAGCGGCTGCTCCTTGACGGAATCCAGGCTGTGACCGCCTATGCCAGAGAGCATGAAGCTGATTTTGTGGAACTGATCACTCAAAAATCACAGACCGAACTGGACAAAAGTCTCCGGGACGGGAAACGGGAAATGGAGCAGGCCCAAGCCAGAATCCGCAAGCTGGATGATATTATCCAACGGCTTTATGAGGACAACCTGGAAGGCAAGGTCAGCGACGAACGTTTTGCCAGAATGACGGCCAACTATGAAGAGGAGCAGAAGGGGTTGGAGAGCCGGGTGGCAGAACTGAAAAAGCTGCTTGCCGCCGAGAAAGACCGCTCCGTCAATGTTGACCACTTCCTGACCCTTGTGCGCAAGTATACGGATGTGCAGGAACTCACCGCTGAGATCGTGCGGGAATTTGTGGAGAAGGTGTATGTTCACCAGGCAGAGCGAATTGACGGCCAGAAGGTTCAGCGCATCCGAATCGTCTGGAACTGCATTGGCGAATTCACGCCGCCAACCGTAACAAACACAGAAAAATCGGCATAGCCGGTAAATACATAACAACTATGCCGATATTTTTCCGGGATTGCGTATCCCTAAGTTGCACCACTAAAAGGGAGAGTGCGGTGCTGTACTGAGAGAGAAATAAAGGGAGCTGACGCTTGAGTCGGCTGAGAATGGCGTAGCCGCCTAAACCTGCAAATCCTCCATATGATCACACAGCGATCATATGGAGGATTTGTTTGTATTCGCCTGAGTGACTTTGATGCGGTGGGCTAACCGGAAGCTATGGAAGGGAAAACTCTTTTGAGAAAGTTCTTGACATTTATTCTTTAATGATATATTATATCAATAAAGGATCAATATAAATTAGGTGAGAGCTATGGCAAAACGGAATACTATCCAGCGTTCTTTAGTCTTGGAGGCAGTGAATAAATTGCATTGCCATGCCACAGCAGATGAGATTTATGAAGAAATCATCAAAGAGCATCCAACGATCAGCAAGGCAACCATATATCGCAATCTGAAAGTGTTATCTGAGTTGGGCGAAATCCGACGGCTTGAGATCCCTGGGAGCGCCGACCGTTACGACCATATCAGTCGCAACCACTGTCATGTAAAATGCAAAGTATGCGAGCGCGTCTTCGATGTGGACATGGATTTTGTCGACGGTCTCGAAAGCGGGATCCGGGATACCCACGGATTTGACTTCACCGGTTATGACATCATTTTTCATGGTGTCTGCCCAGAATGCAAAAAGAAAAAGGATCACACCGAGGAATAGCCAATTTCGGAAAAGGCGCGGGAATGAGCGTTTTTCATAAATCAATTTTCAAGGAGGAGTATCATGAGAAGTATTACGAAGTTAGACCTGCAGTACGCACACCGTTTTTATGGTTTCAAAGGAGAGGCCCAGTATCTGCATGGACATACCGGCGTTCTGACCATTGAAGTCGAGGACACAGTCGAACCGGGCGTGAATATGGTTTTCCCCTGCAACGAAATTCAGAAGACGGCATGGGAGGTACTGAAGAATTTTGACCATGCCCTGATCCTGCGGGAAGATGATCCGCTGCTGCCTGCAATCCTGAAAGTCTACGAAGAGCAGGGTATCAAGGATGGCGCCCCCACCAACAAGATGAAGGGCCCCGCGTTCCAGACCGAGCTTGCCACCGCTTACCCTGCGTGCCGTCTGGTCGTAACGAAAGAGACCATGACCGTTGAGGGCATGATCAAAATCGTCTATAATCTTCTGAAGGACAAGCTGAATATCGCCAAGCTGACTTTCACCAGCGGCGTGAATGCTGCATCCCAGGAATACAAGCCGGAGGGCACGAAGGATCGCTGCCCCCTGTGCGGCATTGCTCTGAACGAAAAAGGTGTATGCCCGAAGTGTGGGTACAAGAAGCAATAATTTCTATGTACAAAAGCAGAACGTCCGAAGAGTCCGCAGATTCTTCGGGCGTTCTGCTTGTAGTCAACCAGCAGCTTTTTCGCCATACTGTTTTATGAGCACCGGTGTAACGGCGGGAGGTTTTTTCGGGCAAAACAGGAAAGATGTATTGCACGACGGTGTAAAACATGCTATGATGAATAAATCACAAAACGCCGCAGCCAGCGGCGCGAAAGGAGTTCTTTCAATGAAAGCAGTTTTAAAGCCTGAAGAAAAGTCGATGGAGAAAATCGTCGCGCTCTGCAAGACACGGGGCTTCATCTTCCCCGGCAGCGACATTTACGGCGGTCTCGCCAACACATGGGACTACGGTCCGCTCGGCGCAAGGCTGAAGAACAATGTCAAGGATACATGGAGAAAGCGCTTCATTCAGGAGCGCAAAAACAGCTATGAGGTGGATGCGGATATTCTGATGCACCCGAGAGTCTGGGAGGCGAGCGGCCACGTGGCGTCCTTCTCCGACCCGCTGCTCGACTGCAAGGAGTGCAAGATGCGCCACCGCGCGGACAACCTGATCGACGACTTCGATCCGAACGCGCATGCCGACGGCATGACGAAGGAGGAGATGTTCCAGTACATCAAGGATCATCACATCCCCTGCCCGAATTGCGGCAAGCACAATTTCACCGACATCCGCGAATTCAACCTGATGTTCCAGACATTCCGCGGCGTCACGAACAACAATAAGAGCATCATTTACCTGCGCCCCGAAAACGCGCAGGGCGAATATGTCAACTTCCTGAACGTCCAGCGCACGATGCGCGCGAAGCTGCCGTTCAGCATCGGCCAGATCGGCAAGGCGTTCCGCAATGAGATCACCCCGGGCAATTTCACGTTCCGCACGATCGAGTTCGAGCAGATGGAGTTCCAGACCTTCTGTAAGGAGGGCACGGACACCGAGCTGTACGACTACTTCAAGGCGTACGGCAAGCAGTATTTTGAGGATCTCGGCCTGCCCGCCGAGCATCTGCGCTTCCACGACCACGAGAAGCTTGCGCATTACGCGAAGGCGGCGTGCGACATCGAGTTCCTGTTCCCGTTCGGCTGGGGCGAGATCAACGGCACGCACAACCGCACGAACTTCGACCTCACGCGCCACCAGGAGTACAGCGGTCAGAAGATGGAATACCTCGATCCCGAAACGAACGAGAAGTTCATCCCGTTCATCATCGAATCCACCTACGGTCTCGACCGCACGGTGCTCGCGCTGCTCTCCGAGGCGTATGACGAGGAAGTGCTCGACGCGGAAAAGAACGACGTCCGCGTGGTGCTCCGCCTGAATCCCGCCGTCGCGCCGTACAAGGCTGCGGTACTGCCGCTCTCGAAGAAGCTCTCCGGTCCGGCGCTCGAGGTTTACAACCGCCTCGCGAAGAAATTCATGGTCGATTTCGACGAAACCGGCTCGATCGGCAAGCGCTACCGCCGCGAAGATGAGATCGGCACGCCGTTCTGCATCACGTACGATTTCGACAGCGAAAACGACGGCTGCGTGACCATCCGCGACCGCGACACGATGGCGCAGGAGCGCGTGAAGATCGACGAGCTCGAAGCGTACATCGCCGCCAGAATCGAATTCTGATTTCACATAAAGACAATAAGAAAACCGATTGTTCCGCAAATACACGGAGCAATCGGTTTTTTTGATGCAGTTGATTAGTCGCGCGGGGCGGTGTCCCATGTGCAGCGGCTCACGGGCGCCTTCTTGCGTTTCGCGACGATGCGCACGATAAATCCGCTCAGGAACACGAGCGCCGTCATCAGCCAGCCGCCGATGAGATTCGCGGTCAGGCTGTAGCCGTCGGCGGAGCCGTAAATGCCGCCGTTGGTGACGAAGAGATCGACGACGTTCCAGACAAACAGAACGGAGAGCAGAACCGGCGCGGCAAATTTCAGCGAGAACTTGAACCACCAGCCGGGCATTTTGAAGCTCCTCGTGTTCAGGTTGATCTCATCGAGCACCTTTGCGGTCTTGAAGCACCAGCCGACCGCGAGCGGCTCGAGAATGCCGACGATGATCAGGTTGAAGTTGTTGCACCAGTGGTCGACGATGTCGAGCCAGGCGAGGCCAGCGCCCGTGACGAACCACAGCGAGATCACGCCGGAGATCGTGCAGGTCCAGATTGTGACCTTCTTCTTCGGCAGGGAGAACTTGTCCGAAACCGCCGTGGAAACGCCCTCCACGATCGAGAAAGCGGAGTCGATCGCGAGCGTGCAGAGGCAGAAGTAGAAAATGAAGGCGAAGATCGCGTTGAAGACGCCGCTGCCCGAGAGGTTGACGATCGCCATCGGATAGATCATGAACGCCGTGCCGATGCCGGAGGTGCTCATGTCTGCGGTCGTCATGCCCGTGCCGTACATCGTCGTGAAGAGCACGACGCCGGAGAGCACGCTGATCGCGAGGTCGGAGAACGCGATGATAATCGAATCGAGCGCGATGTTCGTGTCCTTGTCAATGAACGAGCCGTAGGCGATCATAATCGCCATCATGATCGAGAGCGAGTAGAACACCTGCCCGATGGCCTCCACCCAGAGGTTCGGGTTCGAGAGCGCGGAGAAATTCGGCACGAAGAGCGTGCGGATGCCCTCCATCGCGCCGGGCATCGTGAAGCCCTTCACGGCCATGATCACAAGGCAGAGCACCGGCAGGAACACCGTGTATTTCACGACCTTGCCGACGCTGTGCGCGCCGTTGCGGATGCAGAAGTAGATGAGGCCCCATGCGACGACGAGACAGCCCACGACCGGCCAGGAGATCGTGCCATAGCCGCTTGTGGTGCCGGTTGTCTTGATCAGCTCGGCCCACACGCCGGACGCCGCCTCGCTGTTGCCGGTCAGTGGCGCGAATTTGAACGCGCAGACCGCCATCAGGATAACCCACGCGAAAACGACCGCATAGTAAATCTCGATAAAGAACGCGTTGGCCGTGGCCGCCCAGCCGAGCGGCTCAAATTTGCGGTTCATGCCGCCCAGCGCGCCGGGCGCGCCCTGCCGCATGTGGCGACCGATGGAAATTTCCATCATCAGAAGCGGAATGCCCATAATGAGCATGGCAAGGATGTAGATCAGCAGAAAAGCGCCGCCGCCGTATTTTGCCGCAAGTCCCGGGAAGCGCCATGCATTTCCGAGGCCCACCGCAGAGCCGACCGCAGCCAGAATAAAGGTTGAGCGCGAAGCCCATTTTTCTCTAGCCATTGTTACCCTCCAACATAAGTAAATATAAATTATGCATATTAGTATACTACAAAACACGCTGTTTTCAATGGGTAATCGACACTTTTTTCATTGGAACACGGATTTTTTTCTGCGGGCGCTTTTGTGCAATTTGACGTTGAATCCGCCCTCCGAATATGCTAAAATAACTTTACATATAGATGAACGGAGCGGGAAAGCCGCACCGGAGAGGGAATGACGTATCATGCAGATTTTGAAAAAGAGCCGGTGGCTCGCCGTTTTGGCGGTGCTGCTTTGCGTATGGCTGTGCTGCCCGGCGGTTGCCGCGGACGAGGCGGAGCCGGATGTGACCGCTTCGGAGGCGGGCGAGGAGACGTTTTTCGACGAGCTGAAAGCGGGAAACGGCGTGGGAACCACGCTGTTTGTGGCCGGACTCGCCTGCGTTGCTGCAGGCGCTGTGGGCATCCTGTGCCTGATCGTCTGGCAGAAGGCGTCCAGCAGACGCGACCGCGCTGCGGAGGACCGCGAGGATATCTTTGACGAGATCGCGCAGGCGGAGCAGCGCAACCGCAGAAAGCGCGAGGCGGAACGCCAGGCGCGCGAATACGAGGAGCGGATCGCCGCACGCGAGGCGGATCGCGCCCCACGTCCCACGGAGAGAAAGTACGACCCGTACAGCGTGACCGGCGAGGTGCCGCTCGTACCCGACCGCGCGGACTATACCGTGGAGCGCCCGATCGTGCCGACAACGCCGGTTTCCATGCAGCCGAACGCCGCGCAGCGTCCGAAGCGTCCCGCGCCGAAGCCGGCCGTGCAGCCAAAACCCGCAGCTCCTGCAAAACCGGCGGAACAAAAGCCCGTGGCACCCAAGCCCGCCGAGCCAAAACCCGCCCCGGCACCTGCCGCGTCGAAGCCCGCGCCCGCGCGGAAATTCGACCTCGACGACATCCTGCGCGAGGTGCGCGAGAACAACGCGCAGAAGAATGCGCAGCAAAAAGACGTACAGCAATAAAAAAACCAACAGCCACTTACCGGAAAATCCGGCGGGTGGCTGTTTTGCGTGAGTACAGAGCGGGGACAGCAGGGACGGTAAAATACACAGCGAGAACATGCTGTCCCCATCACGCATCCTTTATCATCTAAAGCCTCATAAGCCTCCCTCTTTGAGGGAGGTGGCACGCGAAGCGTGACGGAAGGAGTGAAAACAGAAGCGAGCTGATCATACTCCCGCTGTCCGTTTTACGGGCATCCTCCTCAAGGAGGGGATACATAAAAATATTTGATTGCTCCCTCGGGGCGGAAGTCCTTTCACGATCAATGATGAATGATACATTACGCCCGATAGTAAGCCAGCAGCAGATCGACCATGCGGCCGTAGGAGCGCACGCCGTTTGCCTGTCCGTTGGCTTTCAGGTAGGCGTCGTTGACCTTATTCGAGACCTCGGCGACCGGCGTATCATATCGCTTCCAGTACGCATTGTTCGACTGCACGTCGCGGCGGAGTGCGTCGCTTTTCAATGCGTCCACCTCTTTCCACAGCTCGAGGTCGGCGGAAAACAGCGCATTTGTGGCGTTTACCATCGCGAGGTATGCGCCGCTGTACCGGAAATCCGCGTTGTCGCTGCGGATGCAGGCGAGGAACGCGATGAAGTTTGCCTCGTCCTCGCGCATGTAGCCCGAAAGGTGCGAAAGCTCGTGGCACATCGTGACCGGAACCAGAACGTCGTCCATGTGGACGTTGACGTTCGCCTCAAACGTGAACGGGCAGTAGATGCCGCTGATGTCGAGGTACGACATGACCTCCGAGAAGAAAACGGGCTTCGGCGTGCCGGTCGTGTACAGCGTTGGGTAGTCGGGGTGCAGATCGTTGAAGATGGATTTCGCGGCTTTTGCGTCGGCCCATACGCTTTCTGAGAGCGTGAACACGCCGTTTTCGTCCTCCGCGACGTCCTCGCGCAGGGCGTTCGCGGTCTCGGTCAGCGCGACGCAGAGGTCGTAAAGCTCCTCGACGGAGGAATCACGCACCTCGAGGCCGCTCACGGCGGCGAACGGGTAGCGCCGGTGGTTCGTGCCGTAGTTTGTCACGCAGAGAAACGCGATGCACACGGCGATCAGCAGCGGGACGGACAGAAACCGCACCAGCCGCTCAAAACGGTTCTCGCCGTACCGGACGAGCCGGTAGATGTTCCGTGCGAGGTAGACGAGCAGAAACACGGCGAGCGCGATGAGGCACAGCTCGCCGAGCGAAAACGGCAGGATTCCGGTCAGCGCGGAGAAAAACTCCGCGTAGAGCGGGTAAACCGTCACGGCGTACCATTCGGCAAAATCCGGCGAGGACTTCGCCATGAAATCGAGCGCAAACGCCGCGGGCAGCAAAAGCAAGAGCCAGAAGCGGCGCAGCTGAAAGGCGCGCAGATACTTCATAGCTTGAAATCCTCGGCGGTGAACTGCCCGAGCTGCGGCTCGCCCTTCGGCTCGCGGCGCAGGGGGTCATATGTATAGCGCTTGCAGCAGCCGTTCTCCGGAAGCTGCCCGAGCAGGCATTTCGTGGTTCCCTGCGCGCTCACGCTGTGCGCGCAGTAGGCACAGCTCGGTGTGACGCGGCTGCCGAACAGCGCGCTGTCCTTCTTTTTCTTTTTGCGTCCGAACAAGATGACATTCCTCCGGTTCCTTTGATACGCCTATTGTAGCATCTTGCCGCCCGAATTTCCACAATGAATTTGTGAATATGCGCGACAACCGCAGGGGAATATGGTATACTGGAAAAAACAGGCGGGAGGAATAGATATGGTTACGCTGAGAAAGGTCGATCTGAGCAATATCTGGGCGGTTCTGGAGCTGTCCGTCGATGAAACGCAGAAAAGTTTCGTCGCGGACAACGCGGCGAGCATCCTCGAGGCGTACGCGACGCAGGCCTCGGGCTTTACGGCGCTGCCGTTTGGCATTTACGAGGACGAAACGCCGGTGGGGTTTGTGATGTTCGGCTATGATGCGCTCGGCGACGAGGACGAGCCGAAGGTCGCCGTGAAGAATTACTGCATCTGGCGGTTTATGATCGACCGCCGCTTTCAGGGGCGCGGGCTCGGCAAGACGGCGCTCGCCGTGTCGCTCGATTACCTGCGCACAAGGCCGTGCGGCGAGGCGGCGCAGTGCTGGCTGTCGTATGAGCCGGAAAATGCCGCCGCGCGGGCGCTGTACCATGCGGCCGGATTTCACGAGAACGGAGAAATATGCGGCGGGGAGATCGTCGCGGTGCTCGATCTGTAACAGGCGTCAGGGCCGTTTGCCGGTTTTCGGCAGGCGGCCTTTTTCCGTGCACGAAAGCAAAAAGAAGACGGAGAGTGCGAGTAGAGCGGCGCTTGCGGCGGCGCTGCCTGCGGTCGGCGCGGCGGAAAGCGCGCCGCCGGAAACTGTGGCGGCTTCGCTCGCCGGGAAAAAATACGCGAGCGCGCGGTAGCACGCGGCGGCCGCAAAGCCGTTGATGAGCCGCGAAAGCAGGTAGACCGATTTTTTCATCGGAAAGCCGGAGGCCCTGAAAAACGAAAAGATCTGCAGATGGATGCACACGCCGCCGAAGCCCAGCCCGAAGGCGATCAGCGCGGGCGCGGCGTGCCAGTACGCGCCGTGCATGACGCCGCTGGTGACCTCCAGAAAAAACGAGAGGAGCGTCCCGGCCGCCGGTATCGTCAGGCCGAGGCGCGCGAGCAGCCCCGCACACCGCTGGAACCATCCGGAGCCGTGCAGGACGGCAAGCAGTCCCGAAAAAGCCACGACAAAGCCGCACATCGAGACCATCGCGGAGACGCCGTCCTGTACCGCGCGCGTGACGCCGCCCGCCGGCGGGGGCGTTTCTCCGGTTCGCACCGGTTTTTCGGCAAAGCGCGCGAGGCACAGCCCCGTGAGCAGCGGGGCGAGCAGGCAGGCGAGAAAGAGCAAAAGCCCGGTGTGCGCGCTGCCGAGCATGGTGGCGCCGGTGTACGCGGCAGCAAAGGCATAGCCCGGAGACGTGCAGAAGCAGAGCAGCCGCGCCGTCTCCGCGCGCGTCAGGCGGTTATCCCCGTAAAGCTGAGCGGCGATCTTCGCGCCGGTGGGGTAGCCTGCGGTCAAACCGAAGACGAGCGCGGGCGCGGCGCAGGGCGGCAGGCGAAACGCATGGCGCATGACGGGCGCGAGCGGGCGGAACAGCACGCCCGCCGCGGGGCTTTTCGCCATCAGGCAGGCGAGCAGCACAAAGGGGAACAACGCGGGTACGAGCGTATTGAGGCAGGTGTACAGGCCGGTGAGCACGCCGCTCGCCGCGTCGTTCCGGTACAGAAGCAGCAGCGCGCAGAGCGCGAGCAGCGCCGCCGCGGCGCAGACGCTGCGGGCGGCTTCAAGATGCGGTTTCAGCGGACGGGCGATCGTTTTCAAAGCAGCTCCCTCCAGTAACGCGTCGTATTCTATGCAGTATATGCGCCGCGCAGCCCGCATATTTATGGCGGAGAAGGGAGGCGCGGCGATGGGCGGTATGGCGGATAAGATCCGGTTCGGACTGACGGGCGGCACCATCCGCACGGAGATTCTCGGCAACAGTCGGCTGATTCTCGAGGGCTGCGACGGCATCATCGAGTACGGCCCGGCGCAGATCGGTCTGCGGTGCGGGCGGCAGCAGCTCTGGGTGACGGGGCAGAACCTGCAGCTTCTGTGCGTGGAGGAGGACTGCGCCGTGCTGTCCGGAAGAATCGAGGCGATCGCGTTCAAATGACGGAGAAGATCACACGGTGGATATTTGGCACGGCGGCGGTGCGCGTCTCGGGCGACACGGCGCGGTTTGTCAACGTGGCGGTGAAGAGCGGAATCACGCCGCTCGAGCTGCACAGGGAGGACGAAGGCGTGCGGCTTGTGATCCGCGCGTCGCAGTTCAAAAAGCTGCATAAGCTCAAGATCCGCACACACACGCGCGTGCGGCTTTTGAAAAAGCACGGCGGGCCGTTCGTTCTGCGCCGCATCCTGCGCCGCCCGGGGCTTGCGCTCGGCGCGGGGCTCGGCGTGGCGCTGTTTATTTACCTTTCGGGCTTTTACTGGGGCGTCAGCATCAGCGGCGAAGCGCCGTATGCGAAGAGCGAGATCCTGGAGGCCGCTCAGCGCTGCGGGGCGTATATCGGCGCGCCGCGCGGGGAGTTCGATACCGCGCTGGCGTCCTACCGCGTGATGCGGGAGCTGCCGCGCCTCTCGTGGGCGTCGCTCAATACGGACGGCTGCTTCATCACGCTGAGCGTTCGCTCGGCGCTTGAAAAGGAGCAGGGCGCGGAGCATAGCGGCGCGTACGACATCGTCGCCTCGCGCGCGGGATTGGTGCGTGAGATCACGGCCGAGAGCGGCACGGTGCTCGTCGAGGTCGGTTCTGCGGTCGGCGCGGGGCAGGTGCTTGTCTCGGGTGTGACGGAGATCGGCGACCCGTGGGGCGAGGAGCCGCTGCGTCACCTGCTCTCCCATGCGCGCGCCGAGGTCATCGCCGAGACGCGCCACACGTTCACGGCGTCGTGTCCGCTTCGGATGGAATCGGCGCGCGAAATCGTGCGCGGCGAGCGCCGTGCGCTGTATGTGCTGGGCGTGCGCGTCCCGCTCGGCCTTTCCGGCGCGCCGGATGCCGACCGCATCGCCTATACGCGCGAACTGCTCACGCTGCTCGGCACGGAGCTGCCCGTCTGGACGGAGACGCTGCGCGCGGCCGATCTTGAGCCGGTGACGGTGGAATTTTCTGAGGCGGAAGCGAAAAGCCGCGCGCTCGAAAAGGTGCGGCAGCTTGAAGCGTTTTATCTCGGCGAAACGGGTGAGCTGCTTTCCGAGGCGGTGTCCTATTCGGTGCGCGACGGCGTGGTGTACGCCTCGGCTTCGTGCGTCTGCCTGGAAAATATCGCGCGGGAGGTGTCGCTCACAGACGGACAATAGGCGTGCATGAGCCCGCTTTTTGCGGCTGTTTGTCGGAAATGTACAGGGAACGCGGTAAATTTCGTTTAAAATTTCGTGACCACAATTCAATAGGTTATGGTATAATAACCGCAGGACGATACCGCGTTATATTTTGATCTAGGGAGAACAATTTGGAAAAAAGTATTTTTGTGGAAAAGGCGGAGTATGCGGCGGAGCTGTTCGGCAGCTTTGACGCGCATGCGAAGCGGATTGAAAAAGAATTTGGCGTTGCAATTTCCTGCCGGGATTCGCAGGTGAAGATAACGGGCGAGGAGCCCGGCGTATCGCAGGCGTACCGCACGGCGGAAAGCCTGCTCAGGCTGATCGAAAAGGGCGAAACGCTGAGTGACCAGAGCGTCGGCTACTGCATGGATATGGTGCGCGAAAACAACGAGGCGCAGATGGCGCCGCTTGCCGGGGACTGTATCTGCATTACGGCGAAAGGCAAGCCGGTCAAGCCGAAAACGGTCGGACAGAAGGCGTACTGCGAGAACATCAAAAAGAACACCGTCACCATCGGCGTCGGCCCGGCCGGCACCGGTAAGACGTATCTGGCCGTCGCAATGGCGGTCACGGCGTTCCGCGCGCAGCAGGTGAGCCGCATCATCCTGACGCGCCCCGCGGTGGAGGCGGGCGAGAAGCTCGGCTTTTTGCCGGGCGACCTGCAGCAGAAGGTTGATCCCTACCTGCGGCCGCTCTACGACGCGCTCTTCGACATGCTCGGCGCGGAGACGTACCAGCGCTATGTGGAGCGCGGCAGCATCGAGGTTGCGCCGCTCGCATACATGCGCGGCAGAACGCTCGACGACAGCTTCGTGATTCTCGACGAGGCGCAGAATACGACCTGCGAGCAGATGAAAATGTTTTTGACGCGCCTCGGCTTCAATTCCAAAATGGTCATCACCGGTGACATCACACAGATCGACCTACCGGACGGCAAGCGCTCCGGCCTGCGTGACGCGATGCGCGTGCTGAAAAATGTCGACGATATCGCGATCTTCCGGTTCACGGAGAAGGATGTCGTGCGTCACCGTCTGGTACAGGATATTATCCGGGCGTACGAAAGGGCGTCCGCTGCAAAATAATTCCTCAAGCGAAAGGATTTTGGCATATGGAAAAAATCAGAGTCATCATCACAAACAACCAAAAGGCGGTCAAGATCCCCACCGGCGTGCGCATGCTGATCCGCCGCTGCTGCCACGCGGTTCTGCGGATGGAGAAATTTGAGGATTCCGCTGAAATCAGCGTGACCTTTGTCGATAACGAGCAGATCCGCGAGCTGAATGCGCAGTACCGCGATAAGGACAGCGCCACCGATGTGCTTTCCTTCCCGATGGGCGAAAACGGCGTGTACGATGTCAACCACGACACCGGCGCGAAGATCCTCGGCGATATTGTGCTCTCCGTCGAAATGGCGATGGAGCAGGCGAAGCGCTACGGCCACAGCCTCGAGCGCGAGATCGGCTATCTGACGGCGCATTCGATGCTGCATCTGCTGGGCTACGACCACGAGAAGGGCGGCATGGAGCGCGTGCGCATGCGTGAAAAGGAAGAATACGTTATGTCGCAGCTCGGCCTGCCGGGCACGTCCAGCTACACCGTGTGATATGGTACCGGACTGGAAAACAAAGGGAAAACGCCGCACGCTCGCTGACAGCTTCGGCGACGCGGCGCGCGGCGTTCTTTATGCGGTCAAAACAGAGCGGAACATGCGTATACACGTCACAGCAGCGGTATACGTTTTGTTTTTTTCGCGCTTTCTCGGCGTGACGCGCGGGGAATACGCCGCGCTGCTCCTCGCGGTTGCGCTCGTCATCACGGCGGAGGGCTTCAACACCGCGATCGAAATGCTCTGCGATTTTGCGCAGAAAAGCTACAACCGGTTTATCGGCAGAACGAAGGATATTGCGGCGGGAGCGGTGCTGGTGAGCGCCGTTTTTGCCGCTTTTGTCGGCGTGACGGTTCTGTGGCGTCCGGCGGAGCTTTGGGCGCTTGCACAGACGATTTTCACCTCGCCCGTCTACTGCCCGCTGTTTGTGCTCGCGGCGGCGCTCGCGCTCCTCTTCATCTTCGCCGGCCCGGAAAAAATCGCCGGCTGGTTTGAGCGGAAAAAGAAAAAATAAAGGATTATCAATATGGAAACACCAGATTATATGCATGAAAAATCGGCGTTTATCGCCATTGTGGGGCGTCCGAACGTCGGCAAGTCCTCCATTTTGAACCGGCTGATCGGCACGAAGCTTGCGATCGTCTCGAGCAAGCCGCAGACGACGCGCACGCGCATCATGGGCGTGTGGACGGAGAACGAGACGCAGCTCGTGTTCATCGACACGCCGGGTCTCATCAAGCCGAAGAATTCTCTCGGCGACTATATGGTCAAGAGCGTGACGCAGTCCGTCGCGGGCGTGGATGCCTGCCTGCTCGTCGCGGAGGCGCACACGAAGATTTCGAAAGCGGACGAGGAGCTCGCCGCGCGGTTCAAAGCGCTCGATCTGCCCGCCGTGCTCGCGATCAATAAGATCGACCTGCTCGAGGACAAGAGCCTTTTGATGGAGCAGATCGCCGCGCTCTCGAAGCTGTACGACTTCGACGCGGTCGTGCCGGTCTCCGCGCGCGACGGCAACGGCATGGAGGCGCTTAAGGACGAACTGAAGCGCCTCGCGCAGCCGGGCGGGCACTTCTTCTCGGAGGATACGCTCACGGATCAGCCCGAGCGCGTCATTGCCGCCGAGATCGTGCGCGAGAAGATTCTGCGCTTTACGGACAAGGAAATCCCGCACGGCGTGGCGGTCGTCACCGAGCGCATGCAGGAGCGCGGCGACATCACGGACATCGACGCGACGATCTACTGCGAGCGCGATACGCACAAGGGTATTCTGATCGGCAAGGGCGGCGCGATGCTGAAGAAGATCGGCTCGAAGGCGCGTGAGGATATGGAGCGCTTCTTCGACTGCAAGATCAACCTGCGCCTGTGGGTGAAGGTCAAGGAGGACTGGCGGCAGCGCCCGGAGGTGCTCACGTCGCTCGGCTTTGACAAGCGCGATCTTCTGAATTGAGCGCCCTAGCACAAACATTTTGAAAATTCTGCCGGAAACGGTCGATAAAAGATTTATTTTCCTGTCATACCGTCCCCTCAAACGCAAATAATGTAAGAGTAATCCCGTGAAAGGCCGCGGGCTTTGCCCGCAGACCGATGCGCGAAAAGGAGGACCCGGTATGATGATTCCCGGTGAGGATTTTTTGGCATACGAAGGCACGGATGCGGCTGTTCAGGCGGAAAACAGGGCGTGGAACAGCTTTTACCACAGCGGCAAGGTGGAGGATTATATCCGTTACGCACAGCTTCGGCGCGGGGAAGAGCCCGGCGCCCATTCCATTACGGCAGGAGTCCAGCATGCAGGTAAAGACCCAGGGACTGATCATTAAGGAGCAGACCATCGGCGAGAGCGACCGCCTCGTTACGGTGCTGACGCGGGATGCCGGCGTGCTGCGCGCGTTTGCGCGGCGCGCCAAAAATCTCAAGGACAGCAAGAGCGCGGCGACGCAGCTGCTCTGTTATTCCCGTCTTTCGGTGTACAAGGGGCGGGAAAAATACATAATCGACGACGCCGAGCCGATCGAGGTCTTTTTCGGGCTTCGGCGGGATATCGGCGCGCTTGCGCTCGCGCAGTATTTCTGCGAGCTTGCGTACCTCATGGTGCCGGAGGAGACGGAGTCTGAGGAGTATCTCCGGCTCGTGCTGAATTCCCTGCACTTTCTCACTAAGGGCACGCGCCCGAAGCGGATGCTGCAATCCGCGACGGAGCTTCGTATGCTCTCCATCGCGGGCTATATGCCCGACCTCGTCGCGTGCGCGGACTGCGCGGCGTATGAATCGGATGTGATGTATTTTCTGCCGGACAGCGGCATTCTGCGCTGCAAGGACTGCTTCCACGGCGCGAACGAGCCGTACATCGCGCTGCCGCCCGGCGTGCTCACCGCGATGCGGCACATCGCCTACGCGGACTTTAGAAAGCTGTACGCGTTTTCCCTGCCGGAAGAGGCGCTCAAAATTCTGAACGCCGCCACCGAAAGCTACGTCGTGCGCACGCTGCACACGATGCCGAAAACGCTGGAATTTTATAAGTCGTTTTTGGATTAGGAATTGCTTTTTGAATATAGGAGTATAAAATGTTAAAGGATTATAAATCGCTGGAGCTGGATAAGATCCTCGCCCAGCTTGCAAATGAAACGACGTGCGCGGATGCGGCGGAGCTCGCGATGCAGATCGAGCCGGACACTGACCCGAAGCACGTGGCGCGTCTGCTCCAGGAGACGGACGACGCCTTTGTCTTGATGGCGAAGTTCGGCGCGCCGTCGTTCTACGGCATGACGAATGTGACGAACGCGCTGCGCCGCGCACAGGCGGGCGGCGTGCTGAATCTGGCGGAGTTGCTTGCGGTTGCCGCGACGCTGCGCGCCATCCGGAGCGTTTCGGACTGGCGGAAGAAGAGCGAGAGCATCAAAACGGCGCTCGATTACCGCTTTGAGACGCTCCAGCCGAACAAGTTTATCGAGGAGCGCATCGCGATGACCGTCGTGAGCGAGGAAGAGGTCGCAGACACGGCGAGCGTGGCGCTTGCGAGTATCCGCCGCAAGATTCGCGCGGCGTCGCTGCGCGTGCGCGAGCAGCTCGACAAGCTGATTCGCTCGCAGACGTATCAGAAGTATTTGCAGGAGGCCATCGTCACGCAGCGCAGCGGGCGGTACGTCGTGCCGGTCAAGGCAGAGTTCCGCAACGAGATCAAGGGTCTCGTGCATGATTCCTCCGGCAGCGGCGCGACCGTTTTCATCGAGCCGATCGGCGTTGTGGAGGCGAACAACGAGATCCGTGTGCTGCGCGCGGACGAGCAGGACGAAATCGACCGCATTCTGGCGGAGCTTTCGCGCGAGGTGGGCGAGTTCGCCGACGGCATCGTGCAGAGCTACCGCGCGGCGGTGGAGCTGAACCTGATCTTCGCAAAGGGACAGCTGGCCTATAAAATGAAAGGTATTGTGCCGAAGCTGAACGACGCGGGCCGCGTGAATATCAAATCGGCGCGTCACCCGCTGATCGACAAAAACAAGGTCGTGCCGACCGATCTCGTGCTCGGCGGCGACTTTGACGCGCTGATCGTGACCGGCCCGAACACCGGCGGCAAGACGGTCTCGCTCAAAACAGCGGGCCTTCTGACGCTGATGACGATGTGCGGCCTGATGATCCCCGCGGCGGACGGCAGCGAGGTCTCGGTATTCCGCCACGTGCTCGCCGACATTGGCGACGAGCAGAGCATCGAGCAGTCGCTCTCGACGTTCTCCGCGCACATGACGAACATCATCCGCATTCTGGGGCTTGCGGACGACAGCAGCTTGATTCTCATCGACGAGCTCGGCGCGGGCACCGATCCGGTTGAGGGCGCGGCGCTCGCGATCTCGATTATTGAGGCGATGCGCGCGAAGGGCGCGCGCATCATGGCGACGACGCACTACGCCGAGCTCAAGGCGTATGCGCTGCAGACCGACGGCGTGGAAAACGGCTGCTGCGAATTCGACGTTTCCACACTCCGCCCGACGTACCGGCTTTTGATCGGCGTGCCGGGCAAATCGAACGCATTTGCGATTTCCAAGCGGCTCGGCATGCCGGAGGGCATCGTGGAGCGCGCCAAAACGCTCGTTTCCGAGGAGAGCACGATGTTCGAGGAGGTCGTCTCACGTTTGGAGGACAGCCGCCGCAGGATGGAAAACGAACGGCGCGACGCCGAGCAGTACCGCATCGACGCCGAGCGCATGATCCGCGAGGCGGAAGCGGTGCGCGAGCGCGCGGAAAAGGACGCAAAGAACGAGGTGGAGCGCGCGCGGCAGGAAGCAGCGACGCTCGTGCAGAAAACGCGCCAGCAGGCGCAGGGGCTGCTCGACGAGCTCGACGCGCTGCGGCGCGAAAAGCAGGCGGAACTTTCCGCCGAGCAGAAGGCGCGGCTCAAGGCGGGCATTCGCGACCTCGAGAAGGCCAGCGATCCCGTCCATGAGAAGCGCATGGATGAAGAATACGTCCTGCCGCGACCGCTCCGGGTCGGCGACAATGTGCTGATCTATGACATCGACAAGGCCGCCACGGTGCTTGAACTGCCGAAAACCGGCGACATGGTGCTCGTGCAGGCGGGCATTGTCAAGACGCGCGTGCCCATGAAAAACCTGCGCCTCACCGATAAGAAGGCGAAGGAAAAGAAGCTCGGCGGCCACCGCAATGTGACGAAGGTCGCGGAAACCACGAGCGTTCGCAATGAGATCGACGTGCGTGGCATGAATGTCGAGGAGGCAATCCTTGAGGTCGACGCGTTCATCGACCACGCGCTGCTGCGCAATCTGAACCAGCTCACCATCATCCACGGCAAGGGAACCGGCGTGCTGAGAAGCGGCATTCAGCAGCATCTCAAGCGCCACAAGGCCGTCAAAAGCTTCCGTCTCGGCGTGTACGGCGAGGGCGAAAGCGGCGTCACGGTCGTGGAACTGAAATAATGCAAAGACCCGGCGAAAGTCGGGCCTTTCCTATCTTTTTTCTTGACACGGACGCGGAATAAACGTAGAATAAATACAGAGCATGCCGCGGCCTTTGTGCCGCGATGAAAATACCGGGGCGCGCGGCCCCGCAGAAAGGGAAGTGGTATCGATATGACAAGCGTACATCAGGCGGGTGTGCGGCGGATTTTGTCGCTTCTGCTCGCATTTATCCTCGTGTTTTCCGTTTGCGCGATCCCCGCGCTGGCGGATGAAGCGGGCGATTCGGAACCCGCTTCGGCCGATGGTTCCTCCGCCATACCGCAGCCGACCGTGGATTTTTACGTCTACGACGAAGCCAATGTGCTCAGCGCGGAGACGAAGAGTACAATTCTCGCAAAAAATGCGGAGTTGAATGAAAAATACGGCGTGCAGATTGTCGTGATGACTGTGAACCTGCTGCCCGGCAGCGATTTGGAATCGAGAGCGACGTATCTGACCTCTGTAATCCAGTCCTGGAAGGTCGGCGGTGAACAGGGAAACGGCTTGATTCTGGCACTGTCTATTTCAGACGAAGATTATGTGGCAGTCGCGGGGAACAACTTTAAGCCGGAATTTACCAATGTCGTGCTCAAGAATCTTCTGAATGAACAGCTTGAGCCGGATTTCAAAAATAAGGCGTACGATGCAGGCGTTGCCAAGTTCTTTACGGCGGCGGCGCAGCGTGCGGAGACCTACGCGGCATCGCTGGCAGCGAGCGCGGAGCTTTCCGAGGAGCCGGAAGCATCTGCCGTGCCGGAGAAGACCGAAGATGAGAAAAGCGGCGGGAGCGTATTCCTTTCTATCCTTAAGTTCCTTGGCACGTTTGTCCTGGTTCTGCTTGCGTTAGCGGTCATTTCCCTGATCGTTATCCAGGTGCATGGACAAATGGTGCGCAAAAAGAGACGTGAGGCACGGCGCAGGAGAGCACAGCAGCGCGGCGGCGCGGCGTCTGCGCGCCGGACAGAAACCGGATCCGTACGGCGATCGGATTCTGTAAAAGACAGTGACTACCGCGCGTTCATGGATCGGTATAAATAAGACTCCATATAAAAAACCGTGGAATCGGCGTATTGCCGGTTCCACGGTTTTTCTGTATGCGTTTACCTCTTTGCGCGCTGCTGAATGATCGACGCCATTTCTCCGACGTTTTTCATCGAGGAGATTTCGCCCATTTTGAATTTCATGCGAAACTCGCGTTCTACAGCGGAGATCAGCGTGATGTGTTCGAGGCTGTCCCAGTCCTCGATGTCATCGGCTGTGGTTTTCGGCGTGACACGGATGCTGTCGTCGTCGAAAACATCCTGAAATACGCGGTTGAGCCTTGTGAAAATTTCTCTTGTATCCATGTTATGCAAATCCTTTCTTCGTTTATTGGTTTCGTTTATATGCATGTTAAGCGTTCGCTTCGTTGCCGGTGACTTCAATCACATGATTTTTCGGCATATAGCCGGAGACAGCCATTTGCCAAACCGTATTGCCGATTTCATCCTCGCTGATTTTTTCAAAGCCGAAGGTTCCGAACAATTCGCGCACCATGTTATTCTTCGCGGTGGGATAGTAATACCCCCGGATCGTCTCGATGCCGACCTCGCGGCAGCGTTCCACAAGACGGTCCAGCATGGCGAGCTCCATATCGCGCTTCAGGACACGGCAGCTCATCAGCCAAAGCTCGATATCAAGTGTACTGCCGTTCTTTTTGCCGATGACAACGGATACAACGCCGTTGTCGCCGAATTTGTCGATCAACTTGCCGTAAAGGCGGATATACTGATCGCTCTTGAAGGTTTCCTCCATTTCGGCAGGCGTGTAGCGCTTCGTTGTCACGTTGAACTGGTTGCTCTTGTTGGACAGCTGTGTAATACGTGCCAGATAGACAGGCAGGAAGTCATCGATAACGGCGTGCATTTCGAGGCTTTTGAGATATTCGCCGTAATCGCCGAAAGACGCCATCTGCGCAGCACGCAGCGCGTTTTTCTTATACATCTCGTTGCGCTTCAGGTCATCCTCGCTGAAGGATGTGACCTCAAAGAAACCGCTGCGGTCGATCGTCATGATGTAATTTTCCACGCTGTCCATGACGGGGACTGCCGCGCCTTGGATCTGCGCGCGGACGATTTCGCGCTCGGCGGGATTGTCGTCGGCAAAGACGATCGAATCGGGCAGGATATTCAGCTCGGCGGCAGTTTCCGCAATATTGCGGTCTTTATTTTCCCAGTTTGCTTTAATAATGATGAAGTCGTCCGGCTTCAGCACGCCTTCAGGATGGTTCAGCCCGGCGATCGCGTTTTCATGGTCATTTTTCGAGCAGACCGTGAGCAGGATGCCGAGGGATTTGAGCTGCTTGAGGTAGCTCTGGAATTCGTAGTACGACTGCGAAACGCCGGTCTCCTGACCGATCTCAATGCCGTCTACGCCGTCGTCTCCGACAACGCCGCCCCAGAGTGTGTTGTCCAGATCGAGTGCGAGCGCCTTTTTATTTTTGCCGAAGATCGATTTAATAATATTTGATACGCTGAATGCAAAGGCGGGGATGGCCTCAAAGCACATCGCGTATTTGTACATATTCCAGAACAGAGGATTGGACCATTCCTTCAGGCCGTAATCGGCGGAGATATAGTCGAGATCGTTGATATAAAAGCTCTCGTTTTCACGTGCATATCCGTAAAACGCGTCATTCAGGCGGGAGACGAAATTTGTTCGGCCGTGAATGTCCCATGCGTCTCGATTGCCAAGCAGACGGTAAAACGGCATCTCAAAATTATTCTGGATGATTGGACAGTGGAATTTTTCCCGGATGCTTGTCCACATGCTCTGGAATTTTTCGAACTCCGCTTTCAGCTTCTGTTCCACCAGGTCGGCGGAATCAGTCATCTCAGGCCAGTTCGTGATGTTCCGGTTGGAGGTATGGACAAAGACAATATCCGGCTCAAAGGCGAGAAGTGTTTCATTCGGGAACATGGCATCCTGAAAATATTGCGCATATTCCGATTCATAGAAGACCGGCTCAATGCCGGTGTTCAACAGGAAAAGCTCCAGCGTTTTGACAATGTCGCTTGTCGTTGAACCGCCCAATACGGCGATCTTCTTTTTGATGCGCACCGTGCCGTCCGCAAGCAGTGCTTTCCTCAAAGATTTCCGCTTTTTGATGATGTAAGCGGCGTCAAAGGGATATTCAAGTTCAGTCATATGCTTTCCTTTCTGCACCTTTTGCGCGATGAATCAAGCCTGCGGGTCGTCATCATGGACATCCGGATCCGAGGAGGCGGAATTGTCGGATGTCGTATTGTCCGGTGCCGGGGTGCTGCTGGCGGTATTGCCTGTGGGATGTTCATCCACAATTGTGCTGTCCGCATCCTGGTGAATGAGGTTGGTGATGTTCGAGGCATTGTCGCCGACCACGGAATAGGCGGACATCGTAAACAGGACGTCGGTCACACCTGTGGTGCCGATGAAGTTGACAAGATTGCGATGGAATTCGCGCACATCCACGACGTAGATCTGCTCGAAGGAACTGGTGTAATACGGGATCTCCGCATTGCCGAAGCTGTCCTTCACAACGAGCAGCTTGCGGCCGTTTTTCACCTCGGTATCGACTTTGACGACCCAGGAATCGCCGCCCATAAACATGAGATACGAGTTCGCGACATCCACCTCCGCGAAGAGGTCATCGCTGAATTGATAATTGAAAGAGGAATCGTAGTAATACGCCTGATACTTGGCAGAAGGCACGTAGTACACAAAATCTTCGGGATCGTTCAGCAGGCGGGAATCCTGTGAAAAGCCGTACATCGTGCCGACAAAGCCTTCATTATAGCCGCTGGTGTAGGAAGAGATATCCGTGAAGGGAACGTCGGCGGCTTCAGCAAAGGTGCGTGCAGCGTAATAGGCGCCGCGCGGCTGCCAGTGATGGTCCGTACGACAGTAAATATTCTCCTCGGTGTGCTTGCGCATGACATCCACCACATTGACAGACCGGATGCCGGGGTTCAGTTTTGCAGCAATTTCGTCAAAGCATTTGCCCTGATCGGCTACATAATCAATTGCATTTTTCGGCGTATAAATTGCGCTTGAGGTCGGCGCAGGCATAGACCAGATGGTCACGTTTTGGCTGACCAGGCTCTGCAGCTCATTGAGTGCATCAACGTAGTCCGAACCGCTGCCGCCGCCAAAGGGTTCCATGCAGCGCCAATGCCCGTCCCAATTGACCATGAGCAGATTGTTGACCCATTCAAGCGAGCCATTCTCTTCAGCTGTATAGTCACGCTGATAGGGCTCGTCTGCAGCACTGGCAGCAGGAAGGGCCATATTGCGGCTTGCAACACCCTCCAGTATATTGCCGGTGGAAGTGGGAACCGGTGTGGCGGAGCTTTCTGTGTTTTCAGCATCTTCGTCATCTCCTTTTGACGAGACATTTGCGCTGCCGGAGGCAGAGAACAGCTTCATGCCAAAAACATTCTTAATCTCATTGCTGAGATTCTTAAAATTATCGCGGTATGGGACAGTATCATCATAAAAGGTTGTCACGCCGGAAGTAAACGCGCCGGAAAAATAACTTTCGAGAGAAAAAGAGGGGAATTTTGCCAGCTCGCGCTTTTCAATCTGGGATTTCTCGGAACGCGGGAAAACCAGCAGAAATAAGGCTGCGAGCAGAAGAAACAGAGCCATGGCCGTCAGAGATATCATGGAGAGGCGTGTTTCCAGCAGGGAACGTTTTTCAGCCTTGCGGTCACGCAATGATGTAGCACGTTTTTCATTTGCGGGGATTTCGTTGAGGCTGTCGTCATAAAAGCTTTCGGAATTCATATCGGCTCTCCTTTCCATCAGAATCTCCAGTAGAGGAACACATTGTTGGTTGCATCGACAAGCATGATGCTCAGAACGATCAGAAGACCGATGCAGATCGTCACGGAGCCGATTCGCCCGACGGCATAGACCGCATCGTTACGGCTTTCCAGAAAATACGACTTGAGCTTTGGCAGTACAGGCAGGCTGGCGATAATGGCCGCCGCAATCAGGAACAGGTTGTTGCGGAAAGAGGAAAAGGTCATAGGATCTGTGAACGGCGCACCATTCGCGATCATGCTGATGCCTGAAATATTGACGAAGAATTGACCGAGCTGCGAAAGATCTTCGAAATAGAAAATGCCAAAGCCGATGATAATAACCAGCTTGCTGTAAATATGCTTCCACCAGATCGGCCATTTCTTGATGCGCTTTTTGCCGAGCTTCTGCTCAAAGAAGATGAAGAAACCGAAATACAGGCCCCAGAGGATAAAGTTCCACGCTGCGCCATGCCAAACACCGGTGCAGAACCAGACAAGGAACAGAGAGAGGTATTTGCGGTTTTTGCCGAAGATCGGCACGTACAGCAGGTAATCGCGGAAGAAGGAGCCGAGCGAAATGTGCCACCGCTGCCAGAATTCCGCAATGGTTTTGCAGGCGAACGGGTGCGTAAAGTTTTCATCAAAATGAAAACCAAACATGCGGCCGAGGCCGATGGCAATATCGGAATAACCGCTGAAGTCAAAATAAACATACAGCGAATAAGCGATAACGGTATACCATGTGCCGAGTACAGACAAACCGGTGATGTCCTTGCCGAAGAAAGCGTCGACAATGACCCAGAGGTTATTGGCCACAATGACTTTTTTCGCAAGGCCGACGATGACACGCAGCGCGCCTTCACACAGATCGTTCATCGTGATGCTGCGGTTGTCAATCTCATCTTCCACAACGCTGTATCGGACAATCGGGCCGGCGATAAGCTGTGGGAACAGGGAAAGATACAAAAGAAATTTTTTATACTGGTGCTGAACCTTAACGGTCTCCCAGTAGCAGTCGAGCACATAGGAAATGGCCTGGAAGGTGTAAAAACTGATACCGATCGGCAGCGTGATCTGCGGCACGGGAATCGAGGCGCCGGAAACAGCATTGATGTTTTCCACGATAAACGCACTGTACTTAAAAATAATCAAAAGCAGAATATCTATGGAAATGCCCGCTGCAACAGCCAATTTTGCGCTGCTGGTTTCCCGGTATTTTTCGATCATCAGACCGATAAACCAGTTGAAAACGGAACTGAACAGGAGCAAAAGAATCCAAAGTGGCTCGCCCCAAGCGTAAAAAATCAGAGAAAAGATAATGAGCACAGTGTTTTTTGTTTCAAGCTTCTTAGCCAACATATAGCAGAGAAGGCAGATCGGCAGGAAAAAATAAATAAAAAACAGATCGGCAAATACCATGTTCAAAATACTCCTTATATATCCAGACAGTGCTTGCTGCAGCGGTTATTTTTTGCAGAACGCGATACACATATTAGTTTAGTATAATCCGCTGAAATAGTCAAGGGAACTTACGACAGGATAACTGATTTTTCGATGGAATAATTTGTCTGGCCGGGATGCACGGATCCAATTGTCCAATCCCGAGAAAACTCCCCGCTTTTATTTGACAAATCCCCGCTTGTGCGGTAAAATATACGTTACACAATGCGCCCCCATAGTTTAAGGGATAGAATAAGATTCTCCTAAGGGCTTGCTATATCCGCCCCGCAACCGAGGAAACCTGCGAAAACGCGAGAAAAACGCCGATTTCGCGACCTTGTATCAAGAACTCCGGTGATTTGGCACCCTGTTTGGTACCCTTTGGTGCCTTTTCGAGAAAACGTAAGGGATATGCCTTCAAAGCCCAATTTACCTAAATTTCATAATATGCGCCCGTAGCTCAGCAGGATAGAGCGTTCGCCTCCTAAGCGAAAGGCCGCGCGTTCGAATCGCGCCGGGCGTGCCAGGCTGTCAACAGTCATTGTGTGTGAACTTGTATCTGTTGGCTGCAAAGATGGCGTAACCTACATTCACACGTGGGCGATTGTAAAGTGGGGATCACTCCCCACCGCCATACCAAAAACAAAAATTGCCGCCACCCAGCTTTTACTGAGTGGCGGCTTTGCTTTATCCGTTATTCGAATAGCTGCTCCAGCTTTTCTGCGGCTGTTTTATCGGAGCTCTTTAGGAAGTGGCTGTAGATGTCCGTCGTAGTGCTCGTTCGCGCGTGGCCTGCTCTACCGGCCACTGTGACCAGCGGTACGCCCGCTGCAATCTGCATGGTGATGTTGGTATGGCGCAGCGAAAGCAAAAGGCCGGGCCGTTCCACACAGGGAGCGGCCCGGCCTTGGCTTTGTTATTTTTTCGTGTATTGCTCGGTGCGGCGGAAGCGGTTGAGCAGCGCGACACCGATGAAGATCAGCGCGGGGAAGAGCATGCAGAACAGCATGCCGGCTTTCAGGCCGAGCTGATCGGCGGTGAGCGACGAGGACAACAGCGTGGTCGCGGTCGGGAGGGAGGAGGAAACGGCGGCGCTGACCGCGCCCATCAGTGCGGGGCCGGCGGAGCAGCCGATATCGCCCATGACAGCGAGCACGCCGAACATCGCGGTGCCGCCCTTCGGATACGCCGCAGCGGTCAGTGAGAAGGTGCCCGGCCACATCAGGCTGACGGAAAGGCCGCACAGCGCGCAGGAGAGCAGAGAGAGAATTGGATTTTCAAACAGTCCCGCGCCGAGGTAGCACAGGATGCAGAGCAAAGCGCAGAGCATCAGCGCGCGGGAGAGGTTGATCTTCTCGCCCCACACGCCGTAGATCGTGCGGCCGATGCCCATGAGTACGGCAAAGAAGCACGGGCCAAGCAGGTCGCCGACGACCTTCGTCACGCCGAGCGCACGCTCTGCGAAAAGGGAGCTCCACTGACACATGGCGAGCTCGCTCGCGCCCGCGCAGAGCATGAGCAGCATCGCGACAAGAAAGATCTTGGATGCGAAAAGCGTTTTGAGCGGTGTTTTTTCGTCCTCGGAGACGGTGGGCATCAGCGGCACCTTGAGGAAAGCGAATAAATTGTAAAACGGCAGGAACGACCACAGCATCGGGATCACGAACCAGAGATCCTCGCCGATGACGCGCAGCAACAGCGTCGTGATGAGCACGACGCCAACCTGTCCCCAGCAGTAAAACGAGTGGAGCAGGCTCATGGCGGAGGCCTTCGCGTCGCCCGGGCAGGATTCGACGATCGGACTGATGATGACCTCGATCAAACCGCCGCCGACGCCGTTGACGATCGTCGCGATTACGAGGCCGATGTACGGCACGGGCAGAACGTTCGGCAGGATGCCCATCAGCATCAGGCCGATAAAGGCGAGGGAATGCGCGGCGACGGCGGCGCGCCGGAAGCCCATGCGGTCGACATAGCGCACGGCGAGCACATCCGTGACGACCTGCGTGACGAAATTGCAGAGGATCAGCGCGGAGATCAGCCCGTAGGAGATGTGAAAGCGGTTCTGGAAGATCACAAAAAACAGCGGGGCGAGGTTGTTGACGATGCCCTGCGTGATGTAGCCGCGGTAGCAGGCAAAAATCGTGCTTTTAAAGTTCGGAGCGTGTGTCTGAGTCATGAAAAGCCATCCTTATGTTCAGCGTTGCTTCCTATTATAGCAAATGCAGTGCCGGATTTCCAGAGGCTTTCCGACGGGATTTGACACGATTTTGCACGGCGAAAGCGCAACTTCCTGTTGATTTCGGCGAAAACATATTGTACAATAATCTTGACACGGGGCTTGTCCCCGGAAAACCTGTTGATTCATTATATTTTTCTTAAGGAGTGTCAAACATGAAATTAGGCGTATGCACAAACGTCGTCGGCAACATGCCGTTCGAGGAAGCGCTGAAGTACTTCAAGTCTCTGGGCATCCAGATGGTCGAGATCGGCTGCGGCGGCTATCCGGGCAAGGATCACTGCGATCCCGATGTTCTGCTGAACGACGAGGAGAAGTTCAACGAGTGGAAGGCTCTCATCGAGAAGTATGACATGGAGGTCAGCGCGTTCTCCTGCCACGGTAACCCGGTTCACCCGAACAAGGAAATCGCCGCAGAATTCGATAAGGCGATGCATGACGCGGTTCTCATGGCTGAGAAATACGGCATCCATCAGATCAACTGCTTCTCCGGCTGCCCCGGCGACAGCGAGACCTCGCAGTACCCGAACTGGGTTACCTGCCCGTGGCCGAACGATTTCGGCGAGATCCTCAAGTATCAGTGGAAGGTTCTCATCGACTACTGGAAGGGCTTTGTCGAGTTCGCAAAGGCGCACGGCGTCAACAAGATTGCGCTGGAGCTGCACCCGGGCTTCTGCGTATACAACACGCAGACCCTCATGAAGCTGCGCGAGGCGGTCGGCCCGGAAATCGGCGCAAACTTCGACCCGTCCCACCTGATTTGGCAGGGTATGGACCCGGTCACGGTTATCCGCGAGATGGGCGACGCGATCTTCCACGTACACGCGAAGGATACGCGCATCGACAGAGCGAACACCGCGAAGAACGGCGTGCTCGATACAAAGAGCTACGCGGACGAGATCAACCGCTCCTGGATCTTCCGCAGCGTGGGCTACGGCAACGACGCCCTCTACTGGAAGGACATCATCAGCGCGCTGAGAATGGTCGGCTATGACTACGCGATCAGCATCGAGCATGAGGACAGCCTCATGAGCAAGAACGAGGGCCTTGTCAAGGCCGTCGAGATGCTCAAGTCCGTCGTTGTCTTCGAGCCGAAGATGACCGATCTGCGCTGGGTGTGATGCGGTAAACAGCTTAAAAATTTTTCTGAAAATTTTCTCAGCGGGGCTTCCTGCGCGTAAAAACGCAGCGGAAGTCCCGCTGTTTTTTGTGCCTGAAAAAACGCGGCAATCACAAGATTGTTGGATTTTCGATAAAATTGTTCAATAACTTGTACTGTGGAAGGGGTTCCACAAAACAATACAACTCATTTTGTACAATATGGCTTTTTTGAACGGGATTTCGGCAATGGTTTTGGAAAAAATCCTTAAACGGGTCTTTACAAATCATGAACATTGTGTTAAGATATAGGCATCCAATACGAGTACCACAAAGAGAGGGCCCTCTCTTTGTGTATTCCGCATTTGCGGAATACAATGGATGCTTGTGCAGAAACTGCGTGGCCCACACGCACAAAATTTAACAAAATTTATAAGGGGGAAAAAACAATGAGCAAGAAGATTATTGCAGCGCTCCTCGCGCTGGCAATGGTCATCGGTCTGGCAGCTTGCGGCAATGGCGGAAACACCTCTTCCACCGCGGAAGAGTCCTCCAAGACGGAGAGCTCCACAGCGGAGTCCTCTACCGATGCCGGCGAGACCAACACCGACGAAGGCACCACCATCGATGCTACAGGCGCATGGATTCCGGCGGCTGAGCATGAAGACGACGCGATCCCGGGCGAGAACGACGACCGTGCGTTCAAGAAGTTCGAGAACACCGTCGAAATCACATTCGGTCAGCAGGTTGACCCGGTTGACACCACCCTCCCCGAGGGCGACTCGGTCGACAACAACCAGTACACCAGATATCTCGAAGAGAAGTTCAACATCAAGTATGTCTGCGAGTGGACGGCAGGTAACACCGCCGACTTCCAGCAGAAGCTCTCTCTGGCGATTGCTTCCGCTTCTCTGCCGAACAGCGTAATCGCGCCGAACAGAAACTATCTCGTTCAGGCTGCGCGCGCTGACCTCCTCGCGGATCTCTGGCCGGCATTCAACGGCTATGACTCCAAGCAGGTTAAGGAAATCGTCGAGACAACCGGTACGGACGGCGATTACCGCGCAATCAGCAACTGCACTGTCGATGACGTCTTCTGCGCTCTGCCGAACATCACGGTTGACACAGACGGTGTTTACATCTACTTCATCCGCCAGGATTGGCTCGATGAGCTGAACATCGAAGCTCCGAAGACCTACAGTGAGCTGAAGGCTGCTGCGAAGGCATTCATGGAATCCGGCAAGAGCCCGGATTATGCGATTGCTGGTATCGACAACGGCGGCAGAACATACTCCAACTTCCTCCAGTCCTCCAACAACGGCTACGGCTTTGATGCTCTGTATCAGGCATTCAACGCAACACCGGGCTACTTCCTCAGAGACGACGCTGGCAAGATCTACTGGGGCACCACAACCGACGAGATGAAGGCTGCGGTCGCAGAGCTGGCTGAGTGGTACAAGGAAGGTCTCATCAATCCGGAAATTGGCGTTACAACAAACGGCGATAACGCAAACGGCGTTAAGAACGGCACCTGCGGTATCTTCATGGGCCCGTGGTGGTCTCTCGGCTACGGCAACGGCGACTCCTTCAAGAACGACCCGACCGCTGACTGGCAGGCATATCCGCTCTACACGAACGACGGCGAGTGGAACATCCACATGAAGGACGTCGGCACAACCTACACCATGCTCTCCAAGGACTGCACAGCGGAGCAGCTCGAGGCGGCTGTCATCGCGAACAACGTTCTCGTTCGCGACGAGTCCACCTTCGATACCTCTGTTGCAATCGGCTGGTATCCGCAGCGTAACGTTATCGCGGCGGCTGACGAGTGCGAGTATGAGTACAACGCTCTGATGGGCATCCTCAAGGGCGAAGCTACCGTTGAGGATTATCAGATCGGCGGCGCGAAGTACACCACGCTCTATAAGAACCTGGCGAACGACGCAGCTACCCTGTCCGAGGTTATTTCCGAGGATTACGATCCGTCGAAGGAACTCCATGTCACCGATATGGACGTTATGACCAACAACGGTCAGTTCAACCGCTTCTATGCTATCTTCGTCGGCGACCGTCCGTATGCGACGATCGAGCCGGACAAGAAGATTTACTCTGAGGTTTACTACACCCTCGACGGCATGGATCAGTACTGGACCCAGGTTTCTGACCTCGAAGATCAGACCATCCTCCAGATGATCACCGGCAAGAAGAGCATCGACGAGTGGGATCAGTTCTGCGCTGACTGGCATGCACAGGGCGGCGACAAGATCCTCGAGATCGTCGAAGAGTTCCTCGCAGGCTAATTTGTAAATTCGGGTATTGCACCTGATGGTGAGGGCGCGGGCCACCAAGCCCAGCGCCCTCGCTTTTTTACAAAACAAAAAAGGAGGACTTGCTTTGGAAAAAACAAAAACAAGAAAAGCTCTGCCAACTTGGTTCCATTATTCGCTGATGTGCCTCCCCGGCTACATTTGGCTGTTTATGTTCTCGATCGTCCCGATGGTCGGTATCGTCATGGCGTTCCAGAACTTCAACCCCAGCAAGGGCTGGTTCGGCTCTCCGTGGGTCGGTCTTGAGAACTTTGAATTCCTCTGGACGATTCCGGATGCAAAGCGTGCGCTGTGGAACACGCTCGTCATCGCGGTGTCCAAGGTTATCCTGAACATCATCGTCCCGATGACCTTCGCACTCCTGCTCAACGAGATTAAGAACATGAAGTTCAAGAAGGGCGTACAGACCATCGTATATCTGCCGCACTTCATTTCCTGGGTTCTGCTCGGCAACATCATCACCAACATGCTCGGCACAAAGGGCATCCTGAACTATATCCTCGGCCTCTTCGGCGCAGGTCCTGTTATGCCGATGACCGAGCCCTCCACCTTCCAGGGCTTGCTGGTCGGCACCGATATCTGGAAGGAATTCGGCTACGGCGCAGTTGTTTATCTTGCCGCACTCACCGGCATCGATCTCAGCCTCTACGAGGCGGCAGCCATTGACGGTGCAAACCGCTGGCAGTCCACCTGGCACATCACGCTGCCCGGTCTGGTTCCGACGGTTGTCCTGCTCACAACGCTTGCAATGGGCAATGTCCTGAACGCCGGCTTCGACCAGGTCTTCAATATGTACAACCAGCTCGTCATCGAGACGGCGGATATCATCGATACATACGTTTACAGACTCGGTATCGTGAAGCTCCAGTTCTCGCTCTCCACGGCGGCAGGTCTGTTCAAGTCTGTGGTCAGCTTCATTCTCGTTGTCACATCTTATGCGCTGGCTTATAAGTTTGCGGATTACACGATTTTCTAAGAGAGGAGAGATTATTTTATGGTTGAAACCAAAACCGTTGGTTCCAGAGTATTCAAAGTCATAAACTACATCATCCTCACGATTCTGGCACTGAGCTGCCTGTATCCGCTGTGGTATGAGCTCTGCGTTTCCCTGTCCGATAAGCTGGCGGCAGACGGCGGTCTCGTTACGCTGTATCCGATCGGCCTCAACTTCAAGTCCTATGAGCTCATCATGGGCGACGGCGCGTTCTGGAACTCCTTCATGATTTCCGTCGGCCGTGTCGTCATCGGTACACTCTGGACCATGGTCGTCATCATCATGATGGCGTATCCGCTCTCGAAGAGCTCCAGAGAGTATAAGCCGAGAACCATCCTCATGTGGATCCTCGTGTTCTGCATGCTGTTCAACGGCGGTACGATTCCGTGGTTCATCACCGTCAAGCAGTACGGTCTGCTCGATAACTTCTGGGCGCTGGTCTTTGCCGGTTCCGTTCCGGTCTTCAACGTCCTGCTGCTGATGAACTTCTTCCGCAACTTGCCCGCCGATATTGAAGAGGCGGCGCTTGTGGACGGCGCGGGTCCGTGGCGTATTCTGTGGCAGATCATTGTTCCGTGTTCCGTGCCGGTTATCGCGACGGTCATCCTGTTCACCTCCGTCGGCTACTGGAACGAATACTTCCAGGGCCTGGTTCTGATGAACAAGGAGACGAACTATCCGCTGCAGACATACATCCGTCAGATCACGGTGCAGATTCCGGTCGGCGTCACCCTGACGACCGAGCAGTATCAGCAGCTCGCGCAGAACTCCAACAAGGCCCTCGAAGCCGCGAAGGTGTTCATTGCGATGATCCCGATGCTGATTGTCTATCCGTTCCTGCAGAAATACTTTGTTTCCGGTATCACGCTCGGCGCTGTCAAGGGCTGATGCACTAGCCAAAGCCTTTTATCCGGCTGTCTCTTCGGAGGCGGCCGGATTTTTCGTTTTTACCAGTTTTTCACAGCCCGCTTCAAAGAGGGTGAGCATGGCAAGGTAAAACACTCCGCAGACGGCGGCCTCGAGCAGCACGAGCGGGATGCCCGAAAGGGCGGCGCCGATGAGCAGAATGCGCGTCAGGATGGCGGAAAGCAGCGCAAAACCGGCGGGCAGCACCGCGCGGCGCAGGACGCGAAAGCGCACGTCCGCCACCTTCAAAAGCCTGCGCACGCTTATCATTGCGTTGAAAATGGAGGAAAAAAAGAGGATACCGATGTAGGCGCGCATTCCGGAAAAGCGCATCAGAAGGAGAATCAGCAGCACGCGGATCAGCGAGTCTGCAAAATTGTATTTCATCGAGTTGAACTGCTCGTCAAGTCCTTTTAAAAGACTGTCCACCACGACGTCGAGGTACAAAAGCGGCACGAGCGGCGCGAGGATTTTGAGATAGCCGCCCGCCGCCTCGCTCCTGTAAAACGCCGCGCCCCAGTCGCCGCCGAATACGAAGAACACGCCCGCGCAGAACACGCCGAACTGCAGCGCTGCGCCCACGGCGCGCTCCGTGATGTGCCGCACCGCGCGGCGGTGGTTCTGCTCGAATTCCCGCGCAATTTTGGGGATCAGCAGCGATGCGAACGAGGAGAGGAACGAGGAGGGAAAGTAGAGCATCGGCATCGCCATGCCCTGCAGAAGGCCGTAGGCAGCCATCGCCCCAGAGGCGTCCAGCCCGGAGCGCTTCAGCTCGCGCGGGATCAGCAGGTTTTCGGCGGTCGAAAGCAGGCTGCGCGCCGCGCTCGAGAGCGTGCACGGCACCGCGATGTGGAACATCCCGTGCAGCACGCCGCGCCCCGGCTCGACCTTTTTCGGCGTGTTGCGCCGTAAGCTCCGGCGGTATACCGACCATCCGGTGAGGAACGAAACCGCTTCGCCGAGCGTGGAGGCGAGCATCGCGGCGAAGCATGCGGCCTCGATGCTCTGCGGCGCAAAGGTCCAGAACAGCGCGACGGCGGAGAGAATTGTCAGCACCTGTTCCACCGCGTCGCTCACTGAGGTGGAGAGCGATTCGTCCACCGCGAGGAAGTACCCCTTCATGCAGGTGCACTGGGACATAAACGGCAGCCCGAGCGCGAGGATGCGCAGGCTCGAGGCCGCGCCCACGTTGCCGAGAATCTTTGCCGCGGCGAAATCGGAAAAGATCAGCAGGAGCGCCGCGATCGTACAGCTCATGGTCAGGCAGAACAAAAAGCATTTCGTCACGACGGAGCGGATTGTCTCGCGCCGGTTCGCGGCGATCGCCGCCGTAACCATGCGCGTGACGGCGAGGCTGATGCCCGAGGTGGACAGTGTGACCGCCAGCATAAACACAGAGAAAATCAACTGGTAAAGCCCCATGCCCTCCGCGCCGATCTTCGAGGAGAGGTACGCGCGATAGCCGATGTTGGTCACGCGCAGAAAGAGCGAAAACGCCGTCAGCAGCAATCCCTGCACCAGAAATTTCTGTTTTGTCATAGGGCCTCCTATTGAAAGTTCCCCCGCCGCGTTGTATAATGAATCAATATTTATAGGAAACGGGAGCGTGGAAAAAATGACAGATTTTGGACAGGTAAACGCGGATTGGACCGAGATTGCGGTCACCATCCGGGCGGAGGATACAGACCGGGCGGGCGACATCGCGCAGATGGTCGTGCCCTACGGCATTTATATTGAGGACTATTCGCATTTAGAAGAAGAGGCGATGGAAATCGCGCACATCGATCTAATCGACGAGGAGCTGCTCAAAAAGGACCGTACCAAGAGCGTGATTCACGTCTACATCAGCCCTGAGGATAACCCCGCTGAGGCGGTTTCGTTCCTCACGGAGCGTTTCCAGGCGGAGGGCATCTGGAACGAGATCGCGTCCGCGAACTGCGCGGAGGAGGACTGGATCAACAACTGGAAGAAATATTTTAAGCCGATTCCGGTCGGCGAGCGGCTGCTTGTGCGCCCGATGTGGGAGGACGAATACGACGCGGGTGACCGCGTGGTGCTGCACCTCGAGCCGGGTCTGGCGTTCGGCACGGGCACGCATGAGACGACGCGCCTGTGCATGGAGCTGCTTGAAAAGTACGTGAAGCCGGGCGATACGCTGCTCGATATGGGCTGCGGCAGCGGCATTCTGTCCGTCGCGGGGCTCCTGCTCGGCGCTCAGCGCGCGGTCGGCGTCGACATCGACGCGCTTGCGGTCAAAACGGCGATTGCAAACGCCGAGACAAACAGCGTCGGCGACCGCTTTACCGGCATCTGCGGCAACCTCGCCGAGAAGGTCACGGGGCAGTTCGACATCGTCGTTGCGAATATCGTCGCGGATATCGTCATTTTGCTGACGCAGGATGCGCCGCGCTTCATGAAGCCCGACACGGTCTACATCATGAGCGGTATCATCGACACGCGCGAGGACGACGTGCTCGCCTGCCTTGCGGAGAAATTTGAGCTGATCGACCGCCGCGAGGAAAAGGGCTGGGTCGCACTCGCGGCGAAGCTAAAGGAGGCATAAGCATGAAAGCAGAATTCCATATTGCAAACCGGCAGCGGCTGTACGCGGAGATGGCGGACGGCAGCGCGGCGGTGTTCTTTTCCGGCCATGCGCCGCGCCAGTCGGCGGACGCGTACTACACGTTTTTCACGAACCGGAATTTCCTGTATCTGACCGGCATCCGATTTGCGGGGCTGGCGCTGCTGGCGGTCAAGACCGGCGGCGCGGTGCAGGAGACGATCTACATTCTCCCGCCCGACCTCTTAAAGGAGCGCTGGACGGGTCGCCGCCCGAAGGCGGACGAGGTGCTCGCGCAGTCCGGCATTTCGGACATCCGCTTTGTCGAGCGCTTCGAGGATGATCTGCACAAGGTGCTGAACAGCGGCAGCGTGACGCGGCTGTATTTGGACCTCTACCGCCATACGCCCGATGAAGCCCCGGACGAGGCGCATCGGCTCGCGCACCGCGTGCAAGCGGGCTACCCGTTCGTGCAGGTGGAAAACATCCTGCCCGCGCTCAAACGCCTGCGCACGCTGAAGGCGCCGTGTGAGATCGACGCGATGCGCCGCGCGATGACCGTGACCCGCGAGGGCATCCTGCGCATGATGCGCGCCTCGCGCCCGGGCATGTATGAATACGAATACAAGGCGGAATTCGATTACGCGCTGACGCAGGCGGGCGTGCTCGAGCCGGCGTTCCACTCGATCATCTCGGCGGGCGAGAACAATTTCTGCATCCATTACGACAGCTACATGGGGCAGGCAAAGGACGGCGACATGATCCTGAACGACGTCGGCGCACAATGGGACGGCGAATGCAACGACGTCTCGCGCGGCTGGCCGTGCAACGGCAAATTCTCGAAGGAGCAGCGCGCGCTGTACGAATGCGCGCTCAACACCTCAAATTACATGTTCTCCATCATCAAGCCCGGCATGCTGATGGACGACGTGGACAAGACCGCCCGCCGCTACTGCTATGAGCAGCTCAAAAAGCTCGGCCTGCTTTCAAGCTACGATGAAATCGGCAAATATATGTGGCACGGCGGCGCGCACCATGTCGGCTACGATGTGCACGACGTTGTGGACGCGCTCGGCAAGCCGATTGCGCCGAACATGGTGTTCTGCGTCGATATCGGCATCTACGTCGAGGATTGGGGCATCGGTTTCCGCGTGGAGGACAACTGCCTCGTCACGCCGTCCGGCTGCGAGAACCTTTCCGCGTCCGTCCCGCGCACGATCGAGGACATCGAGGCGGTGATGCGAAAATGAAGCTGATTCTGCCCGAGTGGGCGACGGAGGAGCTGTATAGCGCGTATGTCGCGGACTGGGGCGAGGAGAAGATCATCCCCGCCGCGTCCGACCCGAAAGGGCGGGACTGGGCGCATTGGCTCGCGGATGTCGTCAGGATGCGCACGATCGTGCCGCCGCATCTTGTACCCAGCACGCTGCTGTTTCTGACGGACGACGCGGAGACGAAGCTTTACGGCGCGATTGACATCCGCCACGGTCTGAACGAGGTGCTCCTGAACTTCGGCGGGCACATCGGCTACGGCATCGTGCCGAGCGAGCGCGGCAAGGGCTACGCGAAGGAGCAGCTCCGCCTCGCGCTGCCGGTCGCGAAGGCGCTCGGCATCTCCCGCGCGCTGATCACCTGCAATGACTGGAACACGGCTTCCGCGCGGACGATTGAAGCGTGCGGCGGCGTGTTTGAGGATAAGCGGCAGGACGGCGACGAAACGCTCTGCCGCTACTGGATTGACATCCCGCTGAAAACGCTCGAAACTGAGCGGCTGATCCTGCGCCCGTGGACGATGGACGATGTGGACGACCTGTTCGCCTACGCGCAGAATCCAAAGGTCGGTCCGGCGGCGGGCTGGAAGCCGCACGAAAGCCGCGAGGAATCCGAGGAAATTGTGAAGCGCTGGACGACGAGCACGGAGGTCTGGGCGATCGAGGAAAAAGCATCCGGTCGCGTGATCGGCTCGATCGGTCTGCACAACGACGGGGCGCGCTCGAACCCGCGCGCGAAGATGATTGGCTATGTGTTGCGCGAGGAAAGCTGGGGCAGGGGTTACATGCCCGAGGCGGTGCGGCGCATGACGCGGTTTGCGTTTGAGGAGCTGTGTATGGACACGCTTTCGATCCAGCATTTCGAATTCAACACACACTCCCGCCGTGTGATCGAGAAGTGCGGCTACAAATTTGAGGGTGTGCTCCGCCGCGCCGCATCGGTTTTTGACGGCTCCGTGCATGACGAATGGATGTGGTCGATGCTGCGCGAGGAGTATTTCAGCGCGCAGAAGGCGGACGTATGATGAAACGCCCATGGTGGTTTGCCACAGTAAATTTAGTCTATACAAAAAATATTTGACGGAAAGTGTAAATGGTGCTATACTGTAATCAAATTGTTTGCAGTATAGCACCATTTTATTTTCAGGGAGTTGTGAGTTATGGCAAGAGAATTTTTGTGCACCAAAACAGAGCCCGTCGTGCAGACGAAAGCCGGCAAGCTGCGCGGTTTTCGCCTCGACGGTACATACGCGTTTCACGGCGTCAAGTACGCAGACGCCAAGCGCTTCCATCAGCCGGAGCCGGTTAAGCCCTGGGAGGGCATCAAAAACGCGCTCGCATACGGCTATGTCTGCCCGATGCTGCGGCAGGATGAGCCCTCAAACGAGCTGATGGTTCCGCACCGCTACTGGCCGCTCGATGAAAACTGCCAGTATTTAAACATCTGGACGCAGTCGCTCGACCCCAAAGCGAAGAAGCCGGTGCTCGTCTGGCTGCACGGCGGCGGCTTTGCGGCGGGCTCGTCGATTGAGCACATCGCCTACGAGGGCGAAAACATGAGCAAGTACGGCGACGTCGTCGTGGTCTCGCTCAACCATCGCCTGAACATCCTCGGCTATCTCGATCTCTCGCCGTTTGGCGAGGAATACGAAAATTCCGCCAACGCGGGCAATGCGGACATGGTCGCGGCGCTCGAGTGGATTCACGAAAACATCGAAAACTTCGGCGGCGATCCGGAAAACGTCACGCTGTTCGGCCAGTCGGGCGGCGGCATGAAGGTGTGGACGCTGATGCAGACCCCGGCGGCGGACGGCTTGTTCCACAAGGGCGTCGTGCAGAGCGGCTGCATCGAGGGCTTTGTGCAGGCGGATGAGACGGACGGTACGGCAATTGTCACGGCGCTGATGGAAGAGCTCGGTACGGACGACGTCAAGACGCTTGAGACGATCCCGTACGCGCAGCTTGCCGCAGCATACAACAAGGTGATGCCCGAGGTCGCGAAAACCGGCGTGTATGTCGGCGGCAACCCCAAGGCAAACGGTTGGTACGTCGGCGATCCGTGCGTTGTGGGCTTCACAGAGCACGCGAAGACGATCCCGGTCATGGTCGGTACGGTTCTGGGCGAGTTCTCGTTCATGCCCGCGCTTGATCCGGAGGAAAAAGCGGACGCGGCGCTGATCGAAGAGAAGCTGCAGAAGATGTATGGCGAGCACACCGAGGAGCTCAAGACGCTCTTTAAGAAAGCTTATCCAGATAAGGATATCAGCGACCTGCTGTTCATTGATTCGATCTTCCGCGCGCCGTCTATCGACTTCCTGCACAAGAAGGCGCAGCATCCCGAAAGCGGCACGTATTCGTATCTGATGTCTTACACCTTCCCGTACGACGGCGGACACATCGCGTGGCACTGCAGCGAGATTCCGTTTGTTTTCCACAACACGAGCCTTGTGGCGGCATTCAACGAGCCGGGCGTGACCGATCTGCTCGAAAAGCAGATGTGCGACGCATGGCTGAATTTCGCGCGCACCGGCAAGCCCTCGAGCGACGCTCTGCCGGAGTGGCCCGCCTGCACGCCGGACGACGAGGCGACGATGGTCTTCGACAAGACCTGCGAGGTTCGCCACAATTACGACCACGAGCTGATTGCACTGCACAAGAAGGCCGCGCCCCCGTTCTTCTTCGGCGGCGGTGACGACGAGGAGGAGCAGAAGATTCAGCACTAAACCATAAAGGTCTTGAAAAGCGGAGGTATCCCGTTTGGGATGCCTCCGCTTTCGTGAGGGTAGCGGAGAGAATAATTTTGAATCAGGAGAATGCAGTATGGAACAAATTGTAAAGGGCTACAGGGACGACGCGGCGCTGCATGTCTGGGGGGATATGGATATCCTTGAGGAAAAGAAGCTGATGTTCCCGCTGCTCGCGCACGCATAAGAGAAAATCGACAAAACAAAAAGGCGGGTGCAGATGCACTCGCCTTTCGTTATGCGGATTTTACAGATTTGCCTTGAGCCAAGCGATGTCTTCTGCGAGGCAAGCGACGCGATCCTGCGGATCGTTGTAGCTCGCTTCACGCTCCACAACGTAGATGACGTCGTCGCACTGCGCGTCGGCAGCCGCCTTGACAGCCTTCCAATCGACAATGCCCTGACCCTGCGGAACATTCAGCTTGTCATGCTCTTCCTTCATCTTGAGGAACTCAGGCGGGAAAATCGGCTTGCCGTTCTCGTCGAGCTCGAACTTGAACGGCGGATACTCCTTATGACGGGAGCGCGGCTGCTTGGAGCCGATGACGCCGCCGTTTTCCTTGATGTGGATGGCGCCGATGCGTCCTGCGTGGCTGTTGATGAATTCCACCGGGTTGACACCAGCCGCGCTGCACCAACCGCAGTCAACCTGGAACGCAGTGACCTCGGGGTCGCAAGCGTCGATCAGCCAGTCGTAGAGGTACTTGCCCTCGTCCATGTAGAACTCATCGGTGTGGTTGTGGTAGCCGATCTTGATGCCATAGGGCTTCGCGATCTGGCCGAGGCGGTTCAGCTCTGCGGCGACCTCGAGCGCCTCTGCCTTGTTGCAGAAGTCGGTCATCGGGCAGATGATCAGCTTTGTGCCGAGCTCTGCGAAATAGGGGATGACCTCTTCGATCTTGTCGAGACCGACGTGCGCGGACGGAACCTTCAGACCGGTCTCTGCGAGAACCTTCTTCATTTCCTCGAGCGGAACCTCTGTGAAGTCCGCCGTGAACTCAGCGCCGGCAAAGCCGAGCTTTGCGATGGTCTGCAGCTTCTCGATCGGGGAAATCGGCTCGGAAATCAGGGAGTAGACCTGAACATTGATGTTTTCCATGGGAAAAATCCACCTTTCTTCCATCGTTTTTATGGGACTATAAAGGAAATGCGGCGGCATAACGCCGCCGCATCGAAATGGTTTGCATTAGTCGTAGATCGGTCTGCCTGTGACTTCGTCGAAGTAAACCGGCTTATTGTGCTTGGAAGAATAGTAGATCGCGTCCAGAATCTTCGTGACGGTATAAGCCTGATCCGCTGTGACGAACAGCTCGCCCTCGCCCTTCAGAGCCTTGACCCAGATCTCAGCTTCCTTGGACTTCGGTGCCGGACCCTGAGAGAAGCCCGGGATGTACGGCTGAACCTTATTGCCAACCCAGGAGATCGTCGGCTGTGCCGCGACGACATGGTTGAGGCGGACACGGTTTTCCTTCGTGTCGAGACCGCCCTTTGTGCCGGCGAGCATGGTGAACGCCTGGTTGTTTGCGCCGTACTCTTCAGCCATGTTGATCGCCCAGGAAGCGCGCAGGTTGATGACAGCGCCGTTCTTCATCTTGATGTGACCGACAGCGGAATCCTCAACGTCGTAGGTCTCGTTGTTCCAGTTGTCGAACTCACCGCGATGGTTGACCTGGCCCTGATGCTCCGGATCGAGGAGGGTGCCGAGCTTCTCAAAGGAAGTACCGACAACGTACTCGACGTCGTAGTTGTTCATGAGGAACAGGGTGAGATCGAGGGCATGTGTGCCGATATCGATCAGCGGACCGCCGCCCTGCTTGGACTTGTCCGTGAACACGCCCCATGTCGGAACGCCACGGCGGCGCAGGTAGGTAGCCTCAGCATAGTAAACATCGCCCAGCCAGCCGTCGTCGACGACCTTCTTCGCGACCTGGTTCTCAGCGAAATGACGGTACTGATAGCCGATGGTCAGCATCTTACCGGTTCTGTCTCTCGCCTCGAGCATCTTCTTCGCATCCGCCTCTGTAGCAGCCATCGGCTTCTCGCAGAGAACGTGCTTACCGGCCTCAAGAGCCGCGATTGTGATCTCGCAGTGTGCGATATTCGGTGTCAGAACATGAACAGCATCGATGGTCGGGTCAGCCAGAAGCTCCTTGTAGTCTGTGTAGACCTTCGCGTCCGGTGTGCCGTATTCCTTTGCAGCCTTCTCAGCTCTCTCGATGATGAGATCGCAGAATGCGCACATATCGACGCCTTCCTGTGTGGACATGCCCGGGAAGTGCTTGCCGTTTGCGATACCGCCGCAGCCGATGAAGCCAACTCTTACATTTGCCATTGGAATTCTCCTCCTAGTCATTGACGGGCTTGGGAACCCGCAGTATTTAAGATTACAAGTTCATTTTACAGTATTCATTTGGAAAAGTAAATACCCTTTTGTGAAAAAAGCGGACCTGTACAAGTTTTATTTTAAGGATTTATGAATCTTGATGGGATAAATTTAATATTGTTTGCCCCAGAAAACCATGTGCTTGGCGGGCTTGCCGCAGCAGACGCAGGTATCGGCGAGATGCTCCTCGTTGAACGGGATGCAGCGGGACTTGACACCGCCGGTCAGCTCCTTGAGCTTGTCCTCGCATTCGCTGTCGCCGCACCACATCGCCTTGATGAAGCCGGGCTTGTTCGCGGCGGTATCCACAAACTCGTCGAGCGTCGTCGCGGTGTAGGTCTTCTCCTTCAGGTTCTGGAGCGCGCGCTCGTACAGGCCGTTGTGCACCGCCTCGAGTGCCTTCTCGATTTCCTCCTCGAGGTTGTCGAGCGAGACGAAAAGCTTCTCGCGCGTGTCGCGGCGAACGAGGACACACTGGTTCTTCTCGATGTCCTTCGGGCCGATCTCCAGACGCAGCGGCACGCCCTGCATCTCGTACTGGCTGAACTTCCAGCCGGGGGAGTTGTCGGTATCGTCGAGCTTCACGCGGAACTTCGTCTTGAGCGATTCATAAAGTGCGTTCGCCTTGTCGAGCACGCCGGGCTTGTGCTGTGCAATCGGGATGATCGCGAGCTGGATCGGGGCGACCTTCGGCGGCAGAACGAGGCCGTTGTCGTCGCCGTGCACCATGATGATCGCGCCGATCATGCGCGTGGAGACGCCCCAGGAGGTCTGGTGCGGGTGCTGCAGCGTGTTGTCGCGGCCGGTGAAGGTGATGTCGAAATTCTTCGCCCAGCCGTCGCCGAAGTAGTGGCTCGTGCCGCCCTGCAGCGCGACGCCGTTGTGCATCATCGGCTCGATCGTATACGTCGCGACCGCGCCGGCGAACTTTTCCTTCTCGGTTTTCTGACCGGTTACGGCCGGGATGGCGAGGACGTTCTTGTAGAACTCCTCATAGATGCGCAGCATGCCGAGTGTCTCTTCCATCGCTTCCTGGGCGGTTTCGTGCATCGTGTGGCCCTCCTGCCACAGGAACTCGGAGGAGCGCAGGAACGGACGCGTTGTCTTTTCCCAGCGCACGACGGAGCACCACTGGTTGTAGAGCTTCGGCAGGTCGCGGTAGGACTTGATGATCTTCTGATAGTGCTCGCAGAAGAGAATCTCGCTCGTCGGGCGCACGCACAGGCGCTCGGAGAGCTTTTCGCTGCCGCCCTCGGTGACCCACGCCACCTCCGGCGCGAAGCCCTTCACGTGATCCTTTTCCTTCTGGAGAAGCGATTCCGGGATAAACAGCGGCATGTATACGTTCTGGTGGCCGGTCGCCTTAAAGCGGCTGTCCAGCTCACGCTGGATGTTTTCCCAGATCGCATAGCCGTACGGCTGGATAATCATGCAGCCCTTGACGCTGGAATAATCCATCAGCTCGGCCTTTTTGACAATATCGGTGTACCATTTGGAAAAGTCGACGTCCATCGAGGTGATGTCGTCCACCATCTTTTTCTGATTCGCCAAAAGAATTCATTCCTTTCACAGGTTGTTTTATCGGGTCGTGTCGTCCCTTTATTATAGCGAATGGCACCGCGAAAAGCAAGCGGTTTTGCGCGGTTTAGGGCGCTTTTTGCGGCAAAAAAAGAGCGGGCAGCGTGTGTGCTGTCCGCTCTTGGTATGCATGAAAATTACTGGTGATTTTCGATGAACTGCACGATCGCACCGACGGTCTTGAGGTTTTCAACTTCCTCATCCGGGACTTCGACGTTGAATTCGTCCTCAATGCACATGATGAGATCGATGACCGCGAGGGAATCCGCGTCCAGATCGTCAACCAGATTGGAATCCTCATTGATGATGGACGGATCGACGCTGAGCTGATCCGCAAGAATTTCGATGACCTTATCCAGAACCATTTTGTTTTCCTCCTGTATCATAGTCAAGTTCATGCCCTGTACCGACTGCCGTATGGACAAAATGCCGCGGACATGGTACAATCGATGTGTACTTTACCTACATTGTATTGATGCGCGGATTATTTGTCAATATGCAATCGCAAATTTTTTCCGTGCCGGAAAGGAAGACCCCAAAAATGCGCCTCAATCGCTTTGCCGTGATCGGACATCCGATCGGACACACGATGTCCCCGTTTATTCATGACCGCCTGTTTTCGCTCTCCGGGCTTTCCCCGCGCTATGATGTGCTGGATGTGCCCTCCATTGAGGAGCAGCTGGAAGTGCTCCGCGCGCTGGACGGCTTTAACATCACGATCCCGCACAAGAGCGCGATCATCCCGCTCCTCGATGCGATTGACGAAAAGGCGCGGCTGTTCGGCTCCGTCAACACGGTGAAGGCGGAGGATGGCCGCCTGACCGGCTACACCACGGACGGCGTCGGCTGCAGAAAGGCGCTCGCGCGCTTCGGGCTCGACTTTTCGGGCCGTCTGCTCATGCTCGGCCGCGGCGGCGCGGCGCACGCCATCGCGTTTGAAGCGGTGCTTTCCTCCGACGCGCCGGTGATGGATTTCGCCTGCCGGGAGGAATCTATGGAAAAGGCGCAGGTGCTCTGTGCGGAGCTTTCCGCGCTCTGCGAAAAGCAGGGGAAGCGCGGCGCGTTCCGCGTGCTGAGCTACGCCGAACTTGCGGCAGAGGACACGCGGTATGACCTCGTGCTCAACACGACGAGCGTCGGTATGTACCCGAACGCGGGCAAAAGTGCCGTCGGCGCGCCGGTGCTCATGCGCTGCTCGGCGGCGTTCGACGCGGTGTACAACCCCGGTGAGACGGAATTCCTGCGCCTTGCGGGGGAAAACGGGCTGAAAACCGTGGGCGGCATGGGAATGCTCGTCTGTCAGGCTGTGGCGGCGCACGAGATCTGGTACGGCGCTGTGTTTGCGGATGCGGATATTGAGCGGCTGATCCGCGATGCGGAGGCGGAAACCGAGCGCGTGTTCGGCGCAAAGAAAGGGAATGCGTAACGGTATGAACGAAAAAACAGCGAACGGCAACATCGTCCTGAGCGGCTTCATGGGCTGCGGCAAGACGACGGTCGGGCGGCGGCTCGCTGCGGCGCTCGGCATGAAATTTGTCGATATGGATCTGTATATTGAGAAAAAGACAGGAAAGACGGTCAGGGAAATCTTTGATGAATACGGCGAGGCATATTTCCGCGCGCTTGAGACGGAGACGGTGCGCGAGCTTTCCGAAAGCAAGGACTACGTGATCGCGACCGGCGGCGGCACGCTGATGCAGCCGCAGAACGTGGAGGAATTTCATCGGGGCGGCGGCACAGTCTATTATCTGGACGTTCCGCTTGCCGCTTTGCAGGAACGGCTGAAAAATGACAGGCGCCGCCCGCTTCTGCAGACGCCGGACCGTCGGGCGGTGATTGAGCGGCTTTTGAACGAGCGCAAGCCGAAGTATCTGGCGAGCGCCGACATCGTGGTGGATGCGGGCGCGCCGACCGTTGTCGTCGTGGAGCGCATCTGCGCTCTGCGGGGCGTGAAAACGTCCGGACGGCGCCATCAGGGCGGCAAAAAGCGCGGCGGGGCGCAAGAAAAGACTTGACAAAGCGCGCGGTGGGCGGTAAAATTTTAGCAATCGGTTTTTACCGGACGTACAGCAAAGGATGGTTTTTCCATGCGTTCCGCCTTGTTCACAAGACGATTTACAAAGTATTGCAGCACACGATTTTACAGCGTGTGCTTTTCGTCGTACGTGAATATCCCGGGTAACGCTTGTCCGGCCTGTGGCGCAGTTTCTGCGCGATAACCGGATTTTCTGCAGGTACAGCATAATGTCAAGCGGAGCCGTCAGGGGCTCCGCTTTTTTGTTTCGGGCCGACCGCCCACAGCGGAGTGCAGGCGCTCCGGAAGAAAGGAAAGGGACAGAAAATGATCATCGTATTAAAATCCAATCGCAGTGAAGAGCAGGTTCAGAAATTCATCTCCATGCTCACCGACCGCTATGACGTCACCGTCAACACGTGGGTCGGCACGCATTCCACCGTGCTCGGCCTGCTCGGCGATACAGCCGCCGTAGACGGTGAATATATCGCGGCGCAGGACATCGTAGAGAGCGTCAAGCGCGTGCAGGAGCCGTATAAGAAGGCGAACCGCAAATTCCACCCGGACGACACCGTGATCACGCTGCCGACCGGGCAGAAAATCGGAGACGGCTCGCTGGCACTGATCGCCGGTCCGTGCTCTGTGGAAAACGAGGCGCAGATCTGCTGCGTCGCCGAGCGCGTCAAGGCGGCGGGCGCTTCGTTCCTGCGCGGCGGCGCATTCAAGCCGCGCACCTCGCCGTATGCGTTTCAGGGCTTGAAGGCAGAGGGCATCGAGCTGCTGAAAAAGGCAAAGGCGAAAACTGGCCTGCCGATTGTCACGGAGATCATGAGCATCAGCCATCTCGATCTCTTCGAGGACGTCGATGTGATCCAGGTCGGCGCGCGCAACATGCAGAACTTCGAGCTTTTGAAGGCGCTGGGCCATGTAAACAAGCCGATCCTCTTGAAGCGCGGCCTCGCCAACACGATTGAGGAGCTTCTGATGAGCGCCGAATATATCATGGCGGGCGGCAACGACCAAGTCATCCTCTGCGAGCGCGGCATCCGCACCTACGAGACGTTTACGCGCAACACGCTCGATATTTCCGCCGTGCCGATTCTGAAAAAGCTCTCGCACCTGCCGGTTATCATTGACCCGAGCCATGCGAGCGGCATCAACTGGCTCGTCGAGCCGCTGGCCATGGCGGCGGCCGCCGTCGGCGCGGACGGCCTCATCATCGAGGTGCACAACAACCCAAGCTGCGCGCTGTGCGACGGCGCGCAGTCGCTGACGCCCGACCAGTTCGACGTGCTCGCCAAAAAGGTTCAGCGCGTGTCCGAGACGGTCAAGTCGCTGTAAGGAGAGAATTATGCAGATTGCAGTGATCGGGCTCGGCGTGATCGGCGGGTCCATTGCAAAGGCGCTCAAGGAAAATACGGCGCACACCGTCATTGGCTTTGACCGCGACGAGAACGTTTTGCTCGATGCGCTTTCCCTCGGCGCGATCGACCGCACCGGCAGCACGGCGGCGCTCGCTGCGGCGGACGTCGTGTACGTCTGCCTGTACCCGGCGGACGTCGTGCACTTTGTGGAGGAAAACGCCGCGCGCTTCAAGCCCGGCTGTATCGTCACGGATGTGTGCGGCATCAAGGGCGGCGTGTGGGAACGGCTGACGGAGATTGCCGCCGCGCACCCGTTTGTCTACGTCGGCGGGCACCCGATGGCCGGCAAGGAGCGCAGTGGTTTTGAGGCGAGCGAGGCGGGGCTGTTCTACAACGCCTCGTATATCCTCGTGCCGGACGGCGCGCCGCAGGACGCGGTGGATACGCTTGCGGGGCTTGCCGGGGACATGGGCTTCGGCACGATCAAGTATTGCACCGCCAAAACGCACGACCGCATGATCGCCTATACCTCGCAGGTGCCGCACGTGCTGGCGTGCGCCTACGTGATGAGCCCGCGCTGCGACGAGCACAGCGGCTTTTCGGCGGGCAGCTACCGCGACGTCTCGCGCGTGGCGCGCATCAATGCAGAGCTTTGGGCGGATCTGTTCCTTTCAAACCGGGAGGAACTGACCGACGAGCTTTCGGAGCTCGTGCACAACATTGAAGATCTCCGCGGTGCGATCGCGGACGGAAACCGGGAGCGGCTCGCTTCGCTGCTTGCGGCAGCTAGAGAAAAGAAGGAGAAATTTGGCTAATGGTTATTCATATTGCAACGGACAAGCCGTATGACGTGCTTGTGGAAAACGGCGCGCTCGACCGCGCGGGCGAGGCGGTAAAGCCGCTCTTTAAGTCGGGCAGTCAGGCAATGATCGTCAGCGAAACGAATGTGTTCCCGATTTACGGCGAGCGGTTGACTGCGTCGCTGACGGCGGCGGGTTTCCGCGTCTCACACTTCGTCTTTGAGGCGGGAGAGCAGCAAAAGCAGCTTTCCACCGTCATGCGGATTTATGAAGCGCTGTCTGAGCACGGCTTTACGCGCAGCGATTTCATCGTCACGCTCGGCGGCGGCGTCGCAGGCGATATGGGCGGCTTTGCTGCGGCGACATTCCTCAGGGGCATCGATTTTGTGCAGGTGCCCACGTCTCTGCTCGCGCAGGTGGATGCGAGCGTCGGCGGCAAAACCGGCGTTGATCTGCCGTTCGGCAAAAATCTCGTCGGCGCGTTCCACCAGCCGCGGCTCGTCATTAGCGACCCGCAGACGCTTTCGACGCTCCCGGACGATTTCTTCACGGACGGTCTCGGCGAGGTCATTAAGTACGGCTGCATTATGGATGCGGAGCTGTTCGGTCAGCTCGAGCGCGGCGAGGTTATCGACCGCCTCGAGGAGACGATCTGCCGCTGCGTGCAGTGCAAGAAAATCCTCGTCGAGGAGGATACGACGGACAAGGGCCACCGCATGATCCTGAATTTCGGCCACACCTTCGGCCATGCGCTCGAAAAGCTGACCGGCTTTTCCGCGCTTTCCCACGGCCGGGCGGTCGGCATCGGCATGGTGATGGCCGGCGAGGTCGGCGAAAGCCTTGGCATTACGGAGATGGGCACGGCGGCGCGCATCCGCCGGGTGCTCGAAAGCTACGGCATGCCGGTGGAAGCCGGATATGATTTTGCCGAGGTCGTTGAAGCAACGGCGCTGGACAAGAAGAGCTTCGGCAAGACGCTGAATCTGATTCTTTTGAAAACCATCGGGGAATGCGTCATTCACCCGGTTGACCGGAGTTATCTCGTGCTCCGGTATAAGATCGCGGCGGAGCAGAAGCGCCGCCGGAAGTAACCGAAGGAAGGGGGCCGTGAACATGGCAGAAGTGACATACCGCCCCGCCCGAATTGCGGGCAGCGTGCGGATTCCGCCCAGCAAGAGCGCCGCGCACCGGGCGCTGCTCTGCGCCGCGCTCGGCAAAGCGCCGTGCACGGTGGCGCCGATCGACACGAGCGCCGATATGTACGCGACGCTCGCGGGCATCCGCGCGATGGGTGTGCAGGCGGATTTTACAGACGGCGTTGTGAAGCTCACGCCGGGCGAAGCGCCGACGGAAGCCGTCACGGTGGATTGCGGCGAGTCCGGCTCCACGCTGCGCTTTCTGATCCCGATCTTCGCCGCGCTCGGTATCGAGGCGACGTTCATCGGACACGGCAGACTGCCGCAGCGCCCGATCGGCGTTTATACAGATCTGCTCCCGCAGCACGGCGTGTCGGTAGAGACGGCGGGCGGCCTGCCGCTGAAAATTTCCGGCAAGCTCACGAGCGGTGATTTTTCGCTGCCGGGCAACATCAGCTCGCAGTTTATCACCGGACTGCTGGTTGCGCTGCCGCTTCTGGACGGCGATTCGACGATCACGCTGACGACGCCGCTCGAATCGAAGGGCTACGTTGATCTGACGCTCGGCGTCCTGCGCGATTTCGGCGTGACGGTGCAGGAGACGGAAACGGGCTGGCGGGTGCCCGGCGGACAGCGCTATCGTGCGGATGCGTACACCGTCGAGGGCGATTGGTCGCAGGCGGCGTTTTTCCTCTCTGCGGCGGCGATCGGCGGCGGTCCCGTCGCGTTGTCGGGGCTGCGCATGGATTCTTTGCAGGGTGACAAGGCGTGCGTCGCGCTTTGGCGGCGCTTTGGGCTGGAAATCACGGAGCAAAACGGCGTGCTGACGGAGGAAAATCCGCGCGTGGACGAGCCGTTTCACGGGCTGCACGGCATTTCGATCGACGCGGCGCAGATTCCGGACATGGTGCCGGCGCTCGCCGTGACAGCCGCGTTTGCCGAGGGTGAAACGGTCATTTACAATGCCGGGCGGCTGCACCTGAAAGAAAGCGACCGGCTGCTCGCGATGGAGGCGGCGCTAGGAAACCTCGGCGCGGACATCCGCGCGACGGAGGACGGGCTCGTGATCCACGGCAAGGCACACCTTGCGGGCGGCAGAGCCGAGGGGCAGAACGACCACCGCATCCCGATGGCGCTCGCCGCTGCGGGCTGTGACTGCACTGTGACCGTCACGGACGCGGAGAGCATCCGAAAATCCTACCCCGGCTTCTACCGGGATTTTAAAGCGATAGGAGGGCACGCCGATGTCGTCGACATGGGGTGAAAACATCAAGCTGTCCGTTTTCGGGGGCAGCCACACGGGGGCGATCGGCGTTGTGCTCGACAATCTCCCGCCGAATCAGAAAATCGATCTCGACGCGGTGCGCGTGCAGATGGCTCGCCGCGCGCCGGGCAAAGACAAAACCGCGACGACGCGCGCTGAGGCCGATGAGCCGCAGATTCTTTCCGGCCTGCTCGACGGCGTGACGACCGGCGCGCCGCTCGCCGCGATCATCGCAAATACGAATACGCGCTCGAAGGATTATTCCGACCTTAAAGTCCACCCGCGCCCGGGACACGCCGATTACACGGCGGCGGTGCGCTACGACGGCGCGAACGACATCCGCGGCGGCGGGCATTTTTCGGGTCGGCTCACGGCGTGCCTCGTCTTTGCAGGTGCGATCTGCCGCCAGATTCTCGAAAAGCGCGGTGTTACAATCGGCGCGCACGCGCTGCGCGTCGGTGCGGCGTGGGATACGCCGTTTGACCCCGTAAATGTCTCGGCGGCGGAGCTGAACGCGCTGAACACGCGCTTTTTCGCCGTGCAGGACGCGGATGCGGAGCAGAAAATGCGCGACGAAATCGAGTGCGCGCGGCTTCAGGCCGACAGCATCGGCGGCGTGATCGAGTGCGCCGCAGTCGGTATGCCTGCGGGTATAGGCAATCCGATGTTCGGCGGCGTCGAGAACGTGCTCGCCTCAATTCTCTACGGCATCCCGGCGGTGAAGGGCGTCGAGTTCGGCGCGGGCTTCGCGGTCGGCGAGATGCGCGGCAGCGAGAACAACGACCCGTTCTACTATGACGAGACCGGCGCAGTCAAAACGCGCACGAACAATGCAGGCGGCATTCTGGGCGGCATCACGACCGGTATGCCGGTGCTGTTCCGCATCGCCGTGAAGCCCACGCCGTCGATCGGGCAGCCGCAGCAGACGGTCGATTTGACCGCGCACCGCGACGCGCCGCTCATGATTGTCGGACGGCATGACCCGTGCATCGTGCCGCGCGCGATTCCGGTGGCAGAGGCTGCTGCGGCGATCGCGCTGATGGATTTGCTTCGCGGAGCATGGAGGGATTGAGATGGAAAACAAAACGTTTGACGAGCTGCTTCTGCCGGTTCGCAACGATATCGACCGCATCGACAAGCAGCTTTTACAGCTTTTTATCGAGCGGATGCAGTGCTCGGAGCGTGTGGCGGAAATCAAGCGCAAGGCGGGCATTCCTGTTTTGAACGCTGCACGTGAGCAGGTGATTCTGGACCGCGTCCGCCGCGATGCGGGCGAATACGGCGACAGCGCCGTGGCGCTGTACAGCGCGATCATGTCGATCAGCCGCGCGCGTCAGCACACGATGCTCGAAAGCGGTGGTGCGCTGCGCGCGCTGGAGCAGAATTCGCCGCGCGCACTGCTCGAAAACCCGCGGATTGTCTGCCAGGGTGCGCCGGGCGCGTATTCTCACAGTGCCGCGCTGCGCCTTTTTCCCGGCCGGGAGCCGGTCTTCCTGCCCGGCTTCGGGGATGTGTTTGAGGCGGTACGGAACGGGGATGGCGATTATGGCGTGGTGCCGGTGGAAAACTCGGACGCGGGCAGCGTCTCCGAGGTATACGACCTGATCCTGCGGCATCGCATGTATATCGTCGGCGCGGCAGATATCCCGGTGCGCCACTGCCTGTGCCGCGCAAAGGGTACGGGCGCGGTGCAGAAAGTCATCTCCAAGCAGGAGGCGCTCGCACAGTGCACCTCCTATCTGGAGCAAAACGGCATCGCGGGCGAAGTGTTCTCGAATACGGCGGCTGCCGCGCGGTATGTCGCCGAAAACAGGCCGGAGGGTCTTGGCGCGGTCTGTTCGGCAGACGCCGCGCGCGTCTATGGGCTGGAGATCCTCGCCGAGGACATCCAGAACACGGATAACAACTGCACGCGCTTTGCGGTCATCGCGCGCGAGGCGGTTCTGCCCGGGGACGCGGACAAGATCAGCCTGTGCTTCTCGCTGCCGCACACGACCGGCTCGCTGTACCGCACATTGGAGCGCTTTGCGCTGAGCGGGCTGAACCTCACAAAAATCGAGTCCCGTCCGATTCCCGGGCAGAACTTCGAGTACGATTTTTATCTGGATTTTACGGGGAACATTCACGACGAGCGGACGCTTGCGCTGATCTGCGCGCTGTCCGGCGAAATGCCGCGCTTCTCGTTCCTCGGCAATTATAAGGAAAGCTAGGTGTGCCATGAACATTACATTTGAACGCGTGACGGAACCCGCGCAGATCGAGACGGTGGCGCGCATTGCGGAGCCGATCTGGCACGCAACGTACGATCCGATCAACGGCGTGGACTCCACAAACTACATGATCGAGCAGTTTCAGTCTGTCCCGGCGATTCACCGCCAGCTCGAGAGCGAGGGCTACGTCTACTACCTGATGCTCGCGTCCGGCAAGGCGGCGGGCTTCATCGGGCTTGTGCCGCATAAGGAGGGCAAAATGTTCCTCAGCAAGCTCTACGTCGCGGACGAATTCCACGGCATGGGGCTGCCGCACGCGGCGTTCGACTTTATCGTGAAGCTCTGCCGTGCGGAAAAGCTCGACAAAATTTATCTGACGGTCAACAAGCGCAACCACCACGCCATTGAGGTCTACAAGCACTTCGGCTTCTATGAGATCGATGCCGTCGTGACCGACATCGGCTGCGGCTTCGTGATGGACGACTATATCCTGCAGAAGGATGTGTGACACAATCTTGGGAAAGGGGAACGGGATGGAAAATTTCGGTTTTGAGGAAATGCAGTGCATCCAGCGGGAGCTGCAGGAGCGGTACAAGCACAAGTGGGAACCGGTGTGCCCGGAAACGGGGCGCAACAAGCTGCTCTGGATGATGATTGAGGCCGGCGAGGTGGCGGACATCATCAAAAAAGAGGGCGACGCGGCCATCACAGACGACCCGGAGACCCGGCGGCATTTTGTCGAGGAGCTGTGTGACGTGATGATGTACTTCAACGACGTCATGCTCTGCTACGGCATCTCCGTAGAGGAGCTGAAAAATGTGTATCTGGAGAAGCACGAGCGCAATATGAAGCGTTGGTAAATCTCCGTTTGCTTTTTTGGGAAAATGTGCTATACTGTTCCCGTAACACACACGCAGAAAGGCGAGTGGTCAACTTTATGGGCGGCAAGAAAAAAGAAGTTTATATATTGGGACACCGGAATCCGGACACGGATTCCATCTGCTCGGCGATTGCCTATGCAGACGTCAAGAATAAAGAAAACGACGGCAACCACTATGTTGCGGCGCGCGCCGGGCAGCTCAGCCCGGAGACGAGTTACGTGCTCCAGCGCTTTGGCATGCGCCAGCCGACGTATGTGAATAACATCGGCACACGCGTGCGCGATATGGAGATTCGCAAGATCCCCGGCATTTCCGAGGATATTTCCATGAAAAAGGCGTGGAACCTGATGGCGGAGCTGAACGCCGTCACGCTGCCGATCATCGATGCGGACAATAGGCTCAACGGCCTGATCACGATCAACGATATCGCGACCTCCTACATGGAGAATCAGGACAGCACGCTTCTGGCGATGGCGAAAACGCCGTACCGCAATATTCTCGAGACGCTCGAGGCAGAGCTTGTCGTCGGCGACCCCGAAGCGGTCTTTGAACACGGCAACGTGCTGATTGCCGTCGCGAACCCGGACGTCATGGAGAATTACATCGAGCACGACGACATGGTCATCACCGGCAACCGGTATGAATCGCAGCTTTCCGCGATCGAATCGGGCGCCGGGTGCATCGTCATCTGCCTCGGCGCGCAGGTTTCGCGCAGCATCCAGAAGCTCGCGCTGGACAACGGCTGCGCCGTGCTCGTCACACCGCTCGATACTTATACCGTTGCGCGCCGCATCAATCAATGCATGCCCGTGCGCGCGTTCATGCGCACAAAGAATCTCATCACATTTTTGCCCGGCGACTATACGGATTCGATCAAGGACAGCATGCAGAACACGCGCATCCGCGATTTCCCGGTCGTCGATAAGACCGGGCAGTATCTCGGTATGATCTCGCGCCGGAACCTGCTCGGTATCCGCAAGCGCTCCGTCATTCTCGTCGACCACAACGAGCGCTCGCAGGCTGTTGACAACATCGAGGACGCGGAGATTCTCGAGATCATCGACCACCACCGCATCGGTTCGCTCGAGACCATGGCGCCGGTTTATTTCCGCAACGAGCCGGTTGGATGCACCGCGACGATCATCTACCAGATCTACCGCGAGAAGGGCTTTGACATCCCGCCGAATATCGCGGGGCTTCTGTGCAGCGCGATCCTTTCCGACACGCTCGTGTTCCGCTCGCCGACCTGCACGATGATGGACCGCATGGCGGCGCAGGCGCTCAGCGAGATCGCGGGCATCGACTGCCAGGCGTTCGGCATTGAGATGTTCACCGCTGGCAGCAACCTCAAGGACAAGACGCCGGAGGAGATTTTCTATCAGGATTACAAGAAGTTCGAGTTCGGAGACGTCTCGTTTGGCGTCGGCCAGATCAACAGCATGAGCGGCGGCGAGCTGGACGAGATCGAAAAGCGTCTGCGCCCGTACCTCGAGAAGTCGTGCAAGGAGCACGGCCTGTCGATGATGTTCTTCATGCTGACGAATATCATCGAGGAATCCACGCGTCTGATGTGCTACGGCGAATCTGCCGACACGCTGGTGCAGGAGGCCTTCGGACGCAGTCCGCAGGCGGGTACCGTTTGGCTCAAGGGCGTCGTCTCGCGCAAAAAGCAGCTCATTCCGGCGTTCATCGAAGCCATCAACAAAGAAGCGGCGGTTTGATCTGCACGCAGTCCAGTTCCGAGAAAAAATTGAGAAAAAATTGAAAATAGGGCTGGATTTTTCCGAAACAGTATGCTATAATAGTCAGCGTCGGGTTGAACCGGCGTAAAAATGTCCGCTCAGGCGGACAATATGGGCCCGTAGCTCAGCTGGGAGAGCGTTCGGTTCGCATCCGAGAGGTCAAGGGTTCGAATCCCTCCGGGTCCACCAAAAAATAACCGCAATCTTGATACAAGGTTGCGGTTATTTTCTTTTTGTAGTATAATGTGAAAAAGGAGGGATTATAATGGAATTATTGTTTTTTTCAATATTCTTTTTTGTAATTCTTATTCCGCTGGTTTTGGGGATAATAATTCCCATATATAAGAAGCACAGTAGTGTAACCGGTGGCATTATCAACTACGATTCCACAATGAAAAAATTTGTTTATAAGATTAACCTCTCATACCAACAGGCAGTTGACTTGTTAAGTTTGAAGAACGACGTTGATGAACTATCCTGCACATTTGATTTTGAGAAAGCAATCATAAGATTTTCAGAATATGGTTCTCATAGAGATTACTATTTTCAAATACAAGAATGTAGTGGCTTTTCTATCTTAAAGCTGGAACAAGTTGAGTTGATCGGTATGTCAAGCCATGTTCCATATAAACTCAATCCGTTTATCGTCAGTAAATTGCAAGCAGAAATCGTGCCTTTTTCCCAGTACGGTTTTTAGTTTTGCACCCCCCTAAACCCACTTTGCATCCCCCCTTCGGCGTAAAATGCACCCCCTAAAATGACTTTGCACCCCCTAACCTCAAAAGGGGGTGCATTTGTATCAAAATTAGGGTCAGTTCCCACGAAAGAAACCTCTTTTGTCTACCAAGACAAGAGAGTTTTTTTTCATGCATTTAGGGACAAAACAGCCCTCAATATAGGAAAATACCGCTGAAACAGGGGTTGGAACGGTTGAACAGACCGCGCCAGCCCCTGTTTTTTGCTTTTTGATGCTCAAACAGGCAGCTTCTCTAAAATACCATCATGAAATCAATTTGGGAGGCCGCATTTGTTGCCGTAAAGGATGGTGCCATATTGGGGTTTTGTACGTTTTTAAAGGAAGACTTTTATCCCGAAAACCGCTATTTCCCCTGGATCAGTTCTATTTTTGTGGCCGAAGATGCGCGCGGGAACAGAATCAGCCATAAGATGATTGAGCATGTCATCGCGTACGCGAAAACAAAAGGGTTTTCCTGCGTGTATATTCCCTCAGATATGAAACCGTTCATGCACGAAGAGGTACAGCATCTCGCGCGGGAATTTCAGGAAAACCGGAAAATCCTGCTGGCGCTCGGGGATGAAAACCGGCAGCATATGATGCTGGAAATAATGCGGATGGGCGAATGCCGCGGCGTGCGGGTCGGTGCGATCACGGAAAGGACGCATCTTTCCCGTCCGGCTGTGTCCCATCATCTTCGGGTGCTTCGGGAAGCCGGGCTCATCAAAATGCGCAGGGAAGGAACCAAAAACTATTACTACTTCGATGCGGACACCGAGGCGATGGCCAGTCTGCTGCGCATGCTGGAGCACGCGCGGAAGGTTATGGCAGCGCTCCCTGACCGAACCGATGAAGATTAAGACAGGAGGAACGGCAATATGGATCTTTTAGAAGCGATGAACCAGCAGAAATTCCGGCTGGAGCTCGACGGCAGCACGATAACCGCAAAAGCGGGCGTCGGTTTTTACAGCAAGATCGATCTCGGAATCGTGAAGTATCACTTCGAGATCGGCGCGGGAAAAGAAAATTTCACTTGGCGGTGATTTTGCCCCGGCTCAACGAGCCGGGGTTTTTCACGCCTATTGACAGATTTCGGCAATCCGGATAGAATGAAAATACACACGAATTTTTGGAAAAAGTGAGGAGTCCGAATGAAAACCAAAGCACGCTTTCCGTGGAAGGCGTTTTTGAAAAGTCTTGCGGTGATCGCCATTCCGGTGGCGCTGCAGAATCTGCTGACCACCACCGGCAGCATGGTGGATACGATCATGATTGCGTCGCTGGGTGAGATTTCGGTGGGCGCGGTCGGCCTGTGCGCGCAGTTTTCGTCGCTGATGTTTTCCTGCTACTGGGGCTTTGTAGGCGGCGGCATGCTGTTCTTTGCCCAGTATTGGGGCGCACAGGATGAGGACGGCATCGACCGTTCCTACGGATTGACGTTAACCTGTATGATGACCGTGGCGGCGCTGTTCACCGGCTTTGCGCTGCTCGCGCCGGAGCTTGTCATGCGCGTGTACACGGATAAGGCGGCGATTCAGGGCATCGGCGTCGAGTATCTGCGGATTGTCGGCTTTGCGTACCCGATGCAGATTTTCTCGATGGCGATGAGCGCGCTGCTGCGCTCGACGGAGCGCGTGCGCATCCCGATGTTCGCGGCCTTCGCCTCGGTGGGAACGAATATCCTGCTCAACTGGGTGTTCATTTTCGGCAAGCTGGGCATCCCCGCCATGGGCATCCGCGGCGCGGCGCTCGCGACCACCTGCGCGGCGGCGGTCAATATGCTCGTGATCCTGATTCTCAGCCGCGCGCAGGGTTACCCGTATCTGTTCCAGTTCCGCAAGCATTTCCGCTGGAACCGGGAGCAGGTCAAGGCGTATTTTGTCAAATGCTTCCCGATTATTTGCAACGAGCTTCTGATCGGTGTCGGCATCATGGTGATCAATATCGTGCTCGGGCGGCAGTCGGAGCAGGCGATCGCCGCCATCGCGGTATTCCGCACGCTGGAGGGGCTTGTCATCGGTTTCTTTGCGGGCTTTTCAAACGCGGCGTCCGTGCTGGTGGGCAAGGAGGTCGGCGCCGGCGAGCTGGATACGGCATATGAGCGTGCCAAACGGCTTGTTGCGCTCTGCGGCGGCTGCATTCTGGTGATCTGTCTGCTCTTGCTTGCGGTACATAAGCCGGTGCTCTCCGCCATGAGCCTTTCGGGCGAGTCGCTGGAGATCGGCTCCGGCCTGCTGATGATCTACTGCGTCGCCGCCGTCATCCGCATGTGCAACTGGACGCAAAACGACACTTACCGCGCCGGCGGAGACGCCACATTCGGCACGGTGCTGGAGATCACGTTCATGTATGTGCTCGTGCTGCCCGCCGTGTGCCTGACCGGCCTTGTGTGGAAGGCGCCGTTCCTCGTGATCTTTGCCTGCTGCTACATCGATGAGCCGATCCGCTTTGTGCTGATGCAGCTTCACATGTATTCGGGCAAGTGGGTGCGCCCCGTCACCGAGCTCGGTCTCGCCGCACTGCCGGCATTTCGTGAAAAACACGCGCGGGGAAAAAGGAAAACTTGATTGCAGAACAAAGGGTGTGCCGCAAAGCACACCCTTTTTGCCCGCAAAAATCAGCGGATATTCGACCGGAGTGACGTACCATCATCGACGGATATTTCACCTGGCGCGGCAAAGTTTTCCGGAACGGTAATGGTCGCGCGGGAGAGATCGGCCTTCGGGAAAAGCGGGATCAGCTCCCGCGCGGTGACGGGCTCGGCACGGTCGAGCATCCCGAGCAGATATGCGATGCGCCCGCAGAGCACCTCCGGCGTGAACCGCTCGCGCAGCACGCCGATGTCAAGGTCTCGCTCGCGCTTGCTCAGGCGGCGTCCCTCGGGATTTACGAGCAGCGGGACGTGCCCGTAGCGCGGCGGCTTTGCGCCGAGTGCTTCAAAAAGACGGAGCTGGCAGGCGGTAGAGGCGAGCAGGTCGCGTCCTCGGATGACCTCTGTCACGCCCATCTCGGCGTCGTCCACGGAGACCGCAAGCTGGTAGGCGTGTACGCCGTCGCTGCGGCGGACGACGAAATCGCCGAATGTGCGCTGCACGTCGAAGCCTTGTACGCCGAGAAACAGATCGTCAAACCGGGTTTCACCCTCTGGGGCGCGAAAGCGCAGGGCAGGCGCGCGGACGGCGCTCTTCTGCGCGATCTCCTCCGGGGTGAGATCGCGGCATGTGCCCGGGTAACGGAAAACGCCGTCGCTGTCGTGCGGAGCGGAGGCGGCGTGGAGCTGCGCGCGGGTGCAGAAACACGGGTACACGAGCCCGCGTGCTTTAAGTGCTTCGAGCGCACGCTCGTATTCGGCGCGGCGCTCGCTCTGATAATATGGCCCGATGTCCCAGTCCAGTCCGAGCCAGCGCAGGTCGTCGCAGAGCTGCTCCGCGTAGGCACGCTTGCAGCGGTCGGGGTCGAGGTCTTCGATGCGCAGGAGCATCTCGCCGTTCTGATGTCGCACCGAGAGCCACGCGAGCAGCGCGCAGCAGAGATTGCCGAGGTGCATTCGCCCCGAGGGGCTCGGCGCGAACCGCCCGCGCACCGGTTTAGTCTGTTCCATTTGCTTTCCCTCCCATCAAAGCCGCTGTCCGCTGGGCAATCAGGCTCGCGATGAGCTGAAGCTGGTAAGGATGCGAGACAAAATCCTGCTCGGAGGAAAAGGTCAGCACCGAGGCGTGCGGCAGCCGTGCGGCAGCCTGTGCGTCGCTCGTGATGAACCACAGCGCCGGACGGTCCGCAGCGTGCAGAATTCTCTGCGGCAGACCGTAGTTGAAATACACGCCGGTGTAGCTGAAAATCACAATTGTCTCCCCGCGCTGTGCGGCGCTGAGGTAATCCATCTGCTCGCGCAGCGTGATTTTGGTGACGGCGGATCTGCCGAGCATCACGAGGTCGCTTTGCAGGTTCATCGCGGCGGTTTCGCCCTTCAAAAGCCCGAATACGGCGATTTTTTCGGCTGTGCACAGCGCGGTGGCGAGACGGTCGAGCGCGGCGTAATCGAGTGTTTCGGCGGCAAGGCGCAGGCTGTTCTGCACCTTTTCGGTGAAGAGCTGCCCTTGTTCCCGTGCGGAAAGCGCGCCGCCGTACAGCTTGAAGGTGCGCTCGCTGGTACGCAGCAGGTCGCGCAGCTCGGTGAAGTCCTCCAGCCCGATTTCGCGGCAGAAGCGGCTAATGGAGCTTTTCGAGACGTAGCAGGCGGCGGCAAGCTGCTCAACGCCGAGATCCTCTGTCTCCTGTACGTGCGCCAGAAGATACGATGCGATCCGGCAGTTTGTAGAATCCGACCGTCCTGCCGCAAGCTCTGCCAGCAGGACGACCGGCAGTTTTCCGTAACCGAACATGGCGGCGCCCTCCTTTGTTTGTTGCTGGTACCAGTATAGCAGATTTTGCGCGGCGGAACAAGTCTCAGCCGATGCCGCCGACCTGCGGATACAGCGTCCGCGCGCGCAGCCATGCGGTGTTTGCGCCGAGCGTTTCTGCAATCAACAGTGCGAACGGGTACGGCGTGGCGGGACCCTGGCTCGTTATGAGGTTTTGGTCTTTGACGGCAACCGTCTCGCTGAACAGCGCGCCGGGCAGCTTTTCGGCGTAGCCCGTATAGCCGGTCATGCGCTTGCCCGCGATGACCTCTGCCGCAGCGAGGACGGTTGTGCCGGAGCACATGGCGGCAAGGTATTTGCCCGGCATATCGTTCATCGTGCGCAAGAGCGCGGTCACGTCGGGATTGCGGCGCAGGTTCTCCCCGCCCGGTCTGCCGCCGGGCAGCACGACCACGTCGTAGGCGGAAACATCCGCGCCGAACGGGCGGTCGCCGTACAGCATCATGCCGTGCATACCGCGCACGAGCGGCGCACCGAAATAAAATGTGTCGCAGCAAAAACCGAGGCGGCGCAGCAGGTCGACGATCGTCATCGTTTCGCCCTCTTCGAAGCCTTCCGCCATCAGGACGGCGATGCGTTCCTGCCGCGTTTCGGCGTCGGCTGCGGGGAGCGCGTTTGGAAGCGGAACGGCGCGGCTCGGGTCAAACGAATGGCTGTACACCATGCGACTTTCCACGGCGGCGCGGTCGGCGCCGAGCTGCTCCAGCAGCGCATAGGAGAACGCGTAAACGGCGGCAGGACCCATACCGGTGACGAGCTTGCCGTCGCACACGACGGACTCCGCGCAGAAGTGACCGGCGGAGATGGTGGCAGCGACGGTTGGGTAGGCGGTGAAGCGGCGGTTTTCGAGCAGACCGGCGTCCGAAAGCACGACAGGCGCGGCGCAGAGCGCAGCGAGGCAGCGGTCGGCGGCAGCGGCTTCACACAACAGCGTGCGCACGCGCGGATGTTGACGCAGCGCTTCGACCGCCGCATAGCCGCCGGGCAGCACGATGAGGTCGGGCAGCGTCGTCAGGTCGTCCAGCGTGCAGTCCGCGCGGAGCGTGATGCCGTGCGCACCGGTGACGTCCGGATCGCCCACGGAGACGGCTTTCGCGTCCACGGCGCCACGGCGCAGAATATCGACGACGGTCAGCGCCTCGCTTTCCTCGAAGCCGGGCGCAAAAAGAACAACAGCAGTTTTCATCATGACAGATTTCCTTTCTTTTTCTTGAGTATAAAGTTTAAGGCGGCGAGCAGGCAGAGATTGATGCAGTCAAACGCCAGCCCGCCCCAGATTGCGGCGCGGTAAGTGCCGGTCAGGTCAAAGACCAGACCGATGATGGTGAGGGAGGAGGCGCTGCCGACGCTTGTGAGCACCGTGAGCACGGAATAAACGGAGGCATACTGCTCCGCACCGAAGAGACGGCGCGTGACGAGCGGAATGCCGACCGCCCCGACCGAGTAGACGGTGCCGTAGAAGAAGGCGGCAGCCAGGAACGCGTACGGCGTCTGAACGGGAAGCAGCGCCAGCGCAAGAAGCGCGCCGCCGTTCACGAGGATCATCAGCGTGCACGCGCGCATCGGACCGATGCGGTCACTCAGCGTGCCGATGACAAGCTTCGACAGGATGTTGCCGACCATGCTTGCCGAAACCATCGCCGCGCCCGACGCCGAGCGCTTCGGAAACCGGCGTATAGAATACGCCCATGGCGTTCGTGCAGATGCCGATGGAGCTTGCGGCAAGACCGCAGCAGGCGATGACGGTCAGCCAATGCCGTATGGTTTTTTGTTGCATACGCGTTTTTCCTTTCCGTTTTTGTTTCTGCTCTCAATATATCACAAAAAGGCGGGAAAAGCCGGATTTTTCCGAAAATGGGAAAACCGGCGGCGATTGACAACGCCGGCGAAAAACGATACAATAGGTCGTGCATTTTGCTCAAAAGGAGTGCGGACGCCATGAACGAAAAGGAAATATCAGAGATCCGGCGCAGGTTTCGCTCGGACAAAAGCAACATCACCCATGTGCGCGGGTGCTATGTCAACGAGCGGCAGGAGATCGTCTCGGAGTTTGACCAGTCGCTCGTGCTGATGCCGCAGGAGGAGAGCGAAAACCTGCTCGCGGTGCTGCGGCGCACGCTTTCGGGTACGCTCGGCAAAAATCTCATCGACATGCCGTTTTCGACGGCGCAGGTCGTGGACAGCGACGAGCACCGGCTCCTGATGGCGCTGCGCGACTCCGCCCTCGGCGACGAGGACGCCGTGCATGCCTTCTTTGAAAAGGTGATGGAGTCGTACCGTCCGGAGGGGACGTATCTGATCCTGCTCGCACACGAACCATACGACGTGCCGTACCGCGCAAAGGACGGCGCGAAGCTCGAGGATGCTTCGAGCGAGGTGTACAGCTATGTGCTGTGCAGCATCTGCCCCGTCAAGCAGACGAAGCCGGTTCTGCGCTACGATGTGCCGGAGAACGCTTTCCATAACTGCGGTGTGGACTGGCTTGTTGCCGCACCGTCGCTCGGCTTCCTCTTCCCGGCTTTCAATGACCGAAGCTGCGACATTTACAGCGCGCTGTATTATACGCGCGACGCGGCGGAAAGCCACGCCGATTTCATCGACGCCGTGTTCCGCTGTGAGCCGCCGATGCCCGCCGAAGAGCAGAAGGAGACGTTCGGCACGATTCTCGGCGACGCGCTCGGCGAAGCGTGCAGCTTTGAGGTGGTGCAGTCCGTACATAGTGGGCTGTGCGGGATGATCGAGGAGCATAAGGTCAACAAGGAAATTGAACCGCTCGTGATCTCCAAGGGCACGGTGAAAACGATGCTCACCGCCTGCGGCGTTTCGGGCGAGCAGGTGCAGTCGTTCGACGAGAAGTACACCGAGAACTTCGGCGATACGTCGCTCAGCCCGAGAAATCTTGTGGAGACAAAAAAGTTTGAGGTTACGATGCCGGACGTCACGATCCGCGTCAATCCCGAGCGCAGCGATCTCATCGAGACGCGCGTCATCGACGGCGCGCGGTACATCCTCATCCGCGCCGAGGAAGGTGTGGAGGTCAACGGCGTGAGTATCCGTATTGAAGAGGAAGAAACATAAAAACAGCGGGCATTGCCGATCGGAAAACCGGCAATGCCCGCTTTGCTGTGCGAAAAATCAGGATGGATTATACCGCCTCAAAAGCCACGGGCTGTGAAATCTGCGCCATGGCTTCGCCAATGTTCAGAATGTGATCGCCGATGCGCTCGAAATCCGTGAGCAGCTCGGAATAGAGGACGGCGGATTCATCGTCCGCGCCGTTGTGCATGCGCTGGATCTGGTTCTGCCGGAGCGCAAGCGTCATGTCGTCGATCTTTTGCTCCAGCTGTGCGATCTGCTCGAGCCGTTCGGTTGTGATCGATTCAAGCGGATAGACGAGCTGCATCGCCGCAAGGCTCACGTCCTGCATCTGCACGATTTCCTTGCGCACGGCTTCGGAAAACACAAGGTTCTTTTCCGCCATGCGCTTTGTGTATTCGCTGATATTCATCGCGTGGTCGCCGATGCGCTCAAGGTTGCCGGCAATCTTGAAGAACATACTGATCTGCGCGGAGTCGCGCTCGTTCGTTTCGTGGACGATAACCGTCGAGATGTAGCGCGAGATTTCTTTGTTGAGATAGTCGATCGTTTCTTCCGCATCCTCCACATCGGGCAGCCGCTTCGGGATGCCGTCCAGCACGGTGAGGAAGCTCTCGCGGACATTCGTCTCCACGATTTCCGCCATGCGGTTCAGCTCGCGGCTGATGCCGGTCAGCACGATGGCGGAGGTGCCGATGCGGTGCTCCCGGGAGGTGTCCACCGGCTTGATGTACATCAGGCAGCGCTGGTTGATGTTTCCCGAGGTGTGGTCGGGCAGGATATGCTCCGCGATTTTGGCAAGCTGTGTGCCGAAGGGCAAAAGCAGAAGCGTTGTGGCGATATTAAACAGCGTGTGCATCGCGGCGATCTGCCCGGCGGGGCTTGCTGGCAGCATCGATTCGACGAGCGAGGTCAATGGCGTGAGCATACAGAGCACGGTGAACAGTGTGGTGCCGATGATGTTGAACAGAAGATGGATAATCGTTGTGCGCTTTGCGCTGCGGTTTGTGCCGATGGAAGCGAGCACCGCCGTGACGCAGGTGCCGATGTTCTGGCCGAACAGGATGTAGACGGCGCTCGGCAGCCCGATGAGTCCGCTCGCGGCGAGCGTCTGCAGAATGCCGACAGACGCGGAGGAGGACTGGATGATTGCGGTAAACAGCATACCGACGAGGATGCCGAGCAGCGGATTCGACATTTTCGTCATCAGGTCGATGAAAAACGCAGATTCCCTGAGCGGCTTCATCGCACCGCTCATCATCTCCATGCCGAGGAAGAGAATGCCCAGACCGGCGATGATCTGTCCCCAGTGATGCAGGACGGGCTTTTTGAGAAAGACGACAAACGACACGCCGATAAAGGCAAAGAGCGGGGCGAGCACGCCGACATCGAGCGCGATCAGGAGACCGGTGACCGTGGTGCCGATGTTTGCGCCCATGATGATCCACACCGCCTGTCGCAGCGTCATCATGCCGGAGTTTACAAAGCCGACAGCCATGACGGTCGTTGCCGAGGAGGACTGGATGGCTGCCGTGATGCCTGCGCCGACGAGTACGCCGAGAAAGCGGTTGGCGGTGAGTTTTTCGAGGATACGCTTCATGCGGTTGCCCGCTGCAGCCTCCAGACCGGCGCTCATCATCTGCATTCCATAGAGAAACAGGGCGAGACCGCCGAGCAGTCCGAGAAAATCGCTGATTTTCATAAGTTTCGTTCCTTTTCTTCATTTTACTTTCTTTTAACGTGATTATATAAAGAAAAATCATGGGGTGTCAATGAATTCGCACGAAACTTAACCTAGATTTAACATAGCAAAATTCCCCGGCGAGCCGGAAGGCTGCCGGGGAATCTTTTGAAGACGGAGCTTAAAGCCCGAGCACGTCGCGGATGTAGATGCGCGAGACTTCAGCCGAGTGGAAATTGCAGACCTCCGGGCGGTCGAGCTCCACGCAGAGCACGCCGTCGTAGCCGACCTTTTCAAGCGCGGCCTTGACCTCCGGGAAGTTGACCGTGCCGTGGCCGAGCGCGCGGAAGGTACCCATCTTCGCGGGGCCCTCGGCGGTTCTCAGTGCGTAGGTATCGACGTCCTTGAGGTGCATGAAGCCGATGCGGTCGCCGTACTCGAGAATCAGCGCGGCGGGATCGATGCCCGCGAGCGTGGTGTGCGCGGTGTCAAAGCAGAAGGAAACGGCTTCCGGGTTCGTGTGCGCCGCAAAGTAATCGATATCGGACTTCGAAAACACGCAGGTGCCGTAATGCGGGTGGAAGCAGACCGTGATGCCGCGCTCTTTCGCATAAGCGCCGAGCTCGTTGACGATTGTGCACATCTTGTCGATCATTTCCGGATTCGTCGGGCGCTCGCTCGGGCCGTCATCGCCGAAGCCACCGTTCTGGCAGTTGTACCATTTGCCGCCGATCGCCGCGAGGAAATCGATCTGTTCCTTTGCGATGCGCAGGGATTCCTCCACGTCGAACGTGAAATGGCCGTAAAGGTTTACGAGTTCGACACCGCAGTCTTTGGTGAGCTGCACAAGCTCCTGCGGATCGTCTTTATAGTAATCGCGGATAAACGCAAAGTTTTCCACATAGTCGTAGCCGAGAAATTTGCACTCGCGGAAGGACTGCGCGAGCTGCTGCTTTGCGGCTTCCGGCTCGCGGGCCGTGATCCATGTCCAGCCTGTATAACATACTTTCATCATCATTATGGTTCCTTTCAATATTATAAATATATATGGATGTCAGTCATCCAGAATGCCGTGGATGGGGTTGTGCTGCATCGGCGCGGTGCGTTCGTAATGGGTCTTGAGCGGGACAAACGCGCCCGATTCGCAGGATTTCGTAAAGCTTGTGAGAATTTCGAGCACATGGTGCTGCTGCTGCACATTCGCGCGGAAGCCGCGTCCGGTGCGCAGTGCCTTGCACATATCGGCGAGGCCAAGCGCGCGGGAGTTCTCCGCATAGTCGAACATCAGCGGAATCTCCTTGTAGCCGTCGTAGATGCCCGGCTGCGGGCGGTTTGTAAGTGCGGGATCGGTCTTCGGCGCGGCCTGGTCTTCGGGGCGCAGCAGGCGCAGCGGGCCGCCGAAGGTGTTCGGATCGGGGACAATCAGCGTGCCCTCGGTGCCATAGACCTCGAAACGCGCCTGTGCCGCGGGGCTGTAATACACGTCGAAGGTCGTGAAGATCTGCGCGATTGCGCCGCTCGAAAAGAGCAGATTACCCGCAAGGTAGGTGTCCACATCCACGTCGATGATTTCGCCGCAGTGCGGAGCGGAGGTGATGACGCGCCGGTCGAACGAGCGCTTTGTCATGCCCATCACGCCCTTGACCTCGCCGAGAAGCTGCACGAGCGCCGTCACATAGTACGGGCCCATGTCCATCATTGGGCCGCCGCCGCGCTTGTAGTAGAATTCCGGATCGGGGTGCCACGTCTCATGGCCGTGGCAGACCATCGCACAGCTCGCGCCGACGACTTCGCCGATCATGCCGCTGTCGATGATGCGCCGGGCGGTCTGGATGCCCGCGCCCATGAATGTATCCGGCGCGCCGCCGAGGCGCAGATGCTTTTCCTCGGCGAGCGAGACGAGCTCGTTCGCCTCGTCCATATCGACCGCGAGCGGCTTTTCGGAATAGACGTGCTTGCCGTGCAGGAGCGCCTGCTTTGTGACCTCATAATGCTCGTAGGGACGCGTGAGGTTCAAAATGACCTCAACCTCCGGGTCGTTGAAGGCTTCATACATATCCTTATAGATCTTCGGCTCGGCGACGTCCGCGCCCTGCTCGCGCGCTTCACGGACGTACTGTGCGCCCTTTTCCGCGCGCTCGGGAATCAGGTCGCACACGCCGACGAGCGCGATCTCCCGGAAGGTTTTGGTAATGTTCTGCAAGTAGATGCCGCTGATCGCGCCGACGCCGATCATGGCAACACGTACGGGTTTTGTCATGGTAAGACTTCCTTTCTGTCAGCTTTTGCCCTCAACGCGGGCGAAGATTTCCACGGCCTCGCGCACGGCATCCTCGGCAGAGAGCGCGTGAAAATGCGTGCGGCCCGGCTCGAACGGCTCGATCATGTACAGCGCGTCGCTGCCCTTCGAGGCAAAGCGGGCGAGGATTTCGCGGCTGTCGATGATGCCGGTCTCCATCGGCAGACGGCGCTCGAGGTCATGCTGCTCGTCATACGGCACGCCCGCTACCGCGTCGTTCAGGTGGAGCATCACAAGGCGGTCGATGTGCTGTTCCATGTAGAGTAGCGCATCGCGGTCGCCGTTCGAGGAGCAATACCAGTGGAATGTGTCGAACGCGACGCCCACGGGGGTGTCTGCGGCGTCTGCGAGCGCCAGTATGCCTGCAAGCGTGTGGATAAACGGGTGCGGCTGCAGGCGCTGCAGCTCATGCGGTCCGAGAAACTCGAGTCCGTAGCGGATGCCATGCTCGTGAAGAATGCGGCTGACACGGCGCAGGCGGCGCACATGCCACTCGAAATTCTCGTCGTACGGGCGCGGGCCGGACGACCAGACATGGTTGTAGGCATAGCGGATGCCGAGCGCTTCGGCGGCCGCGGCGCGGCGCTCCAGCGCCTTGAGCGCTTCCTCGAAAGCCTCGTCGCCGAGCTCCCAGCTGTAAAAGTCCGCCGGCATCGGCATGAGGCCCCATGAAATCCCGTTGTCCCGCAGCACCGCGTCGGTTTCCCGCGCAGCCTGTGCGTCTTCCAGCAGATTGCCCGCCGCGCTCAGCGCCGGAATGCCGTGCCGCCTGCAAAGCGGAGCGAGCGTCCGCAGATCATGCGGCAGGCCCAGCATGGAGACGTCTAGTGTTTTCAACATACTATCAACTCCAAACCCAAATGGGATTTGTCTGCATTATAGCAGAGCCAATACGCTTTGTCCAGATTGAAAAAGACTGTTTTGCACGGAATTTATTAAAACATATCATAAAAATATATCATAAAAACATAGATTTAGGTATAGACCTTTTACTCGGTTTGTGATATGATGTGGGCTAATGGCAGAATGCCGAATGGGAGAAATACATCATGGAAATGCATAATCTCAGCAAAATGGAAAAGAAAATCAGCCGCTCCATCAGCCCGGAAAACTTCACCGGCGAAAAAGGAAAGGGCGGCATGTGCCCGCTGGAGCAGGGCTCGGCGCGTCACGCGGCACGCGACCTCGGCACCGGCTGGAAGGTCAACCCGTTCATCGTCCTGCAGCCGGGCGAGACGTTCACGATCGCCGATATCGAAGGCAGCGGCATCATCGAGCACATCTGGCTCACACCGACCGGCCGCTGGCGCAACACCATCCTGCGCATGTACTGGGACGATCAGGAGCAGCCGAGTGTGGAGTGCCCTGTGGGCGATTTCTTCTGCATGGGCTGGAATGAATACGCCCAGCTTAACTCGCTCGCCGTCTGCGTGAATCCCGGCAGCGCGTTCAACTGCTACTGGCCGATGCCGTTCCGCAAGCGCGCCCGCATGACGCTGACGAACATCGCCGAGGAGCCCGTTACGATGTATTATCAGATCGACTACGCCCTGTGCGAGGTCGCCGAGGACGAGGCGTATTTCCACGCCCAGTTCCGCCGCGTGAACCCCCTGCCGTACAAGGGCGTCTATACGATTCTCGACGGCGTCAAGGGCCGCGGCAAATATGTCGGTACCTACATGGCGTGGGGCGTGAACAACCGCGGCTGGTGGGGCGAAGGCGAGATCAAGTTCTACATGGACGGCGACAAGGAATACCCCACAATCTGCGGCACCGGCACCGAGGACTACTTCTGCGGCTCGTACAACTTTGAGGATCCGCACACCCACGCAAACTACGCTGCGTTCTCCACGCCGTATTCCGGTCTGCATCAGGTCATCACACCGGATACACTGTACAGCAGCCAGTTCCGCTTCGGCCTGTACCGCTGGCATATCACCGACCCGATCTATTTCGAGCAGGATCTCAAGGTTACGATCCAGGCGCTCGGCTGGCGCGAGGGCGGCCGCTACCTGCCGCTGCAGGATGACATCGCCTCCGTCGCATACTGGTACCAGACGCTCCCGACCGCCGATTTCCCGACCCTCCCGGATAAGGATTCGCTGGAAGTGATCTGAACAGAACCGTCTGTCTCATAGGACAAAGAATTGCCGCCCGCAAGCGTTAGGCCTGCGGGCGGCAGTGTTTTTTCGGTATTTGTGAGTATCCGCAGAGGGAAGCTGGCGGGATTCCGGCAGATTTTGCATCAGAGCAAAAAAGTGCAATAAAATCTCAAAAAATTGATATGGAATTCTGTGCGGATTTACGGTATGATAATCTTGAGCCGGTATATGCCGGAGGATTGTATGAAAAGACAGAAAGGAAAAGGATTATGGCTATTCTGCGCGAAAAGGACGGTCGCCTTGTTGTGACCGACAACAACGAAAAGCTGTGGATCGAGCCGTGGGGCGAAAACGCCCTGCGCGTGCGCTCCACCAAAATGCCCCGGATGCCCGAGGAAAACTGGGCGCTCGAGGAACCGCACAGCGCCTCGGCTGAGATTGAGATCGGCGAAAAGGATGCAACCGTAAAAAATGGCAAGATCGTGGCAAAGGTCACGAAAGCAGGTAAGATCACGTTTTATAACAGCAAGGGCAAGCTGCTTCTGGAAGAGTTCGTCCGCAACCGCCGCGACGTGACCTCGCCGAAGTGCAGCGCGCTCGATATCGACGCACGCGAGCACCGCCCGATTCTCGGCGGCGATTTCTCGGCGACCATGCGCTTTGAATCCGACCCCAAGGAGAAAATCTTCGGCATGGGCCAGTATCAGCAGCCGCTTTTGAACCTCAAGGGCTGCGAGCTTGAGCTTGCGCACCGCAACTCGCAGGCGAGCGTGCCGTTCATGATTTCCTCGCTCGGCTACGGCTTCCTCTGGAACAATCCGGGCGTCGGCTCCGTCACGTTCGGCATGAACACGACCTCGTGGCGCGCCGTTTCGACAAAGGTCATCGATTACTGGATCACGGCGGGCGATACCCCGGCGGAGATCGAGGAAGCGTACGCCGCCGTCACCGGCAAGGTGCCGATGATGCCGGACTATGGCATGGGCTTCTGGCAGTGCAAGCTGCGCTATCAGACGCAGGAGGAGCTGCTGGAGGTCGCGCGCGAATACAAACGCCGCGGTCTGCCGATTTCCGTCATCGTCGTCGATTTCTTCCATTGGCCGCTCGAGGGCGAATGGCGCTTTGACCCGCAGTACTGGCCCGATCCGGACGGCATGATTCGCGAGCTGAAGGAAATGGGCATCGAGCTGATGGTTTCCATCTGGCCGACCGTCGACCACAAGTGCGCAAATTATAAGGAGATGCGCGAGCGCGGCCTGCTCATCAACGTCGAGCGCGGCTATCCGGTCGCTCTGCACTGCGTGGACGATACAATCCACTACGATGCGACAAACCCCGAAGCGCGCGAATTCGTCTGGAACGAGGTCAAAAAGAATTATTACAATAAGGGCGTCCGCATTTTCTGGCTGGATGAGGCTGAGCCGGAATATTCCTACTACGATTTCGACAACTACCGCTATCACCTCGGCCCGAATGTGCAGATCGGCAATATCTACCCGAAATGCTACGCGCAGACCTTCTATGAGGGCATGGAGCAGGCCGGACAGCAAAACATCCTGAATCTGCTGCGCTGCGCGTGGGCCGGCTCGCAGAAGTACGGCGCGCTTGTCTGGTCGGGCGATATCCACTCGAGCTTTGAGAGCTTCCGCAACCAGTTCGCCGCCGGCCTTAACATGGGTCTTGCTGGCATTCCGTGGTGGACGACCGATATCGGCGGTTTCCACGGCGGCAACCCGAACGACGAGGCTTTCCGCGAGGTCTTTGCCCGATGGTTCCAGTACGGCACGTTCTGCCCGGTCATGCGCCTGCACGGCGACCGTGAGCCGCACACGCCGCCGATGAGCACCGTGGGCGGCGGTCGTATGGCGTCCGGCGGCCCGAACGAGGTCTGGTCCTACGGCGAAACGCTCTACGAAATGTGCAGAAAATACATGCTTCTGCGCGAACGCCTGCGTCCGTATATCACCGGTCTGATGCGCGACGCCCACGAAAAGGGCTCGCCGGTCATCCGCCCGATGTTCTACGACTTCCCGGAGGACAGCGCCTGCTGGGAAAACGATACGCAGTATATGTTCGGCGGCAGCCTGCTCGTCGCGCCGGTTATGGAAGCGGGCCAGCGCAAAAAGAGCGTCTATCTGCCCGCAGGCACATGGTACAATGCCTGGACGGGCGAGGCGCTGGAGGGCGGCTGCGTGATCGAGGCCGACGCCCCGCTGACCGTCATCCCGGTATTCACAAGAGATCCGGCGCTGCTCGAGGTTTTCAAGGGCTGACGGACGGAAACATAAATCGTTCACAAAATCCTGTTTATTTGCTTCATCGGACTTGTTATACTACTATACAGTATCGTGAAGTCAGGGAGTGTTCGGTTTGTTTACGGTTTTCATTTGCTTTCTCGCGGGTATGGGTGCGGGACTTGGCACGGGCCTTGCCGGACTGAGTGCCGCAGCGGTCATCAGCCCGATGCTCATCACGTTTCTTGGCGTTCCGGCGTATCAGGCGGTGGGCGTGGCGCTCGCGAGCGACGTGCTTGCCAGCGCCGTCTCGGCCTATACCTACGGCAAAAACAAGAATCTCGATATCAAAAATGGGCTGGTCATGATGGCGGCGGTGCTCGCGTTTACAATGGTGGGCAGTTGGCTTGCGAGTTTGCTGCCGCAGAGCACGATGGGCGGCTTTTCGATGTTCATGACGCTGCTGCTGGGCATTAAATTTATTGTAAAGCCCGTGATGACGACCAAAGAAGCGATGGAAGTGGTCTCGCCGAAGAAACGCGTGGTGCAGTCCATCGTGTGCGGCACGGGGATCGGGCTGATCTGCGGCTTTGTCGGCGCGGGCGGCGGCATGATGATGCTGCTCATCCTCACAAGTGTGCTCGGCTACGAACTGAAAACGGCGGTCGGCACGAGCGTGTTTATCATGGCGTTTACGGCGCTGACCGGCGCAGTCTCCCACTTTGCGCTCGACGGCATGCCCGACCCGCTGATCCTCGTGCTCTGCGTGGTGTTTACGCTGCTGTGGGCGCAGATTGCGGCGCGCTTTGCGAATAAGGCGAAGCCCAAGACGCTCAACCGCGCGACCGGCATCGTACTGACCATACTCGGCGCGGCGATTCTGATCGTGAACTACGTGCCGGGCCTGCGATAACGAATAGAAGGAGCTGCATATGGGAACGGAAATCCGAATCGCTGTGGAAGCGGACTATGAAGCGATTGCGAGAATCAGCCGGGACGATCTCGGCTACGACTGCGCGCCGGCGCTCGTGCGGGAAAAGCTGCGCCGCGCGCTGCAAAGCGAGCGGGAGCGCGTGTTCGTCGCCGTGTGCGGGGGCGAGGTCGCCGGGTACATCCACGCCGAGGACTACGACGTGCTGTATTTCGAGACGATGAAGAACATCCTCGGATTGGCGGTTGCCGCGAATCACCGGCGCAAGGGGATCGGCACCAAGCTGCTCGGCGCGGTCGAAGATTGGGCACGGGAGACGGGCGTGCGGCAGATTCGGCTCAATTCCGGCATCACCCGCCGCGGCGCGCACGCATTCTACCGCGCAAACGGCTACACCGACGAAAAAGAACAGAAGCGCTTTATTAAAACGCTGGAAGCGTAAAGGCGGAAAGGATGAAAAGAAATGGAACTCAATGTGGAAATTTTGACGGCGATTCTGGACGCCTACCCGTATGAGATCGTGTTCTGCGACCGCACGCATACCGTCCGGTTTTTAAACCGCGCGGCGAAAAAGCGCTACGCGGGCATTGTACGCGTCGGCGGCAGCCTGTTTAACTGCCACAATGAGCGTTCGCGCGTGAAAATTGAAGAATTCCTCGCGCGGGCGGATGCCGGTGAGGACGAGATGTTCGAGGTGCTGAACGGCGCGACGAACGAGCGCGAATTCTTTGTGCCGGTGCGCGACGTGCAGGGGCAGGTCATTGGCTATTTTGAGCGCCATGAAAATTTTTGGACGCTGGACAATCCCGACGCGCCGGTGACGGTGCACCCGATTTAAACGATAATGTTTTACAGCAAAAGGCCGCATACCGTCTGAAAAACAGAGGGCATGCGGCCTTTTTTGTATCGTTTCTTTTACAGCTCAAAATCTGCGTTCATGAACGCTTCGAGGAGCTTTACCGTCGCCTGGATGTCGCCCGCGTGGACGATGGCGTTCGGGCCGTGCGTGTAGCGCGTGACGACCGAGAAGCCGACCGTCTTGATGCCGCCGCCGACGAGCGTCATCGCGCCTGCGTCCGTGCCGCCGACGTAGATGACGTCCTTCTGGTACGGCAGATTGTTTGCCTTGCACAGCTCGATGGACTTCTGCACAAGCCCTTCGTCGCTGATCGAATGCGTGTCGGAAATTTTGATCGCGACGCCGTTGCCGAGCGTGTTGCTGCCCTCGAGGTCGCCGGGGCGGTCGTGGCACGGCGTGACGTCGACCGCAACGCCGATGTCCGGCTGGATGCGCTGCGCCGTGACCTGCCCGCCGCGCGTGCCAACCTCCTCCTGCACCGTGAAGGCGAGGTAGATGTCGTTCTTCGGCTTTTGGACGTTCATAATGGCCTGCATCAGCATGTAGCAGCCGACGCGGTCGTCGATGGCCTTGGCCGTGATATAGCCCTTGGCGAGCTCCGTGTATGGGCCCTCGTAGCACGCGACGTCGCCCACATCGACGTATTCCATAACCTCCGCCTTCGAGTGCAGGCCGATGTCGATGTAGCAGTCGGTGTATTTTGCGTAGCCGCCCGCGCTCAGCTTTTCGGGCGGGATGCGGCTTGCGACGACGCCGACCGTGCCGTTGCGGAAACGCACGCGGCTCTGGTATGTCGTGAACATCCAGCAGGTGCCGAGCTCCTTGAACAGAATGCGGCCGTCCTCCTCGATTTTGATGACCTGAAAGCCGATCTCATCGGTGTGCGCGGCGAGCTCGATGCGCTTTTTGTTCTCGCCCGTGCCCTTGAAATACGCGATGACGCTGCCGTTCGGGTCGGTGATGATCTCGTCAGCGAGCGGCGCGAGCTTCTCGCGGATATACGCGGCGACTGCGGTCTCGTAGCCGCTGACGCCGTGCAGCTGGGTGAGTTCCTTAAACATTTCCATATGTACCGTTTCCTTTCTTATTTTGCAGAGTCCGCCATGATCGCGCGGATGTCGCTGCAGAGTGCTTCTACGTTTTCGTCCTTCGTCGCCCAACTCGTGCAAAGGCGGATCGCGCTGTGTGTCTCATCGACGCGCGCCCAGTAGGAATAGACGTATTTTTCCTTGAGCTTTTCGAGCGCCGCGTCCGGGAAAACCGGGAACTGCTGGTTTGTGGGCGAATCTGCGAAGAACGTGCAGCCCGCTTCCTTACAGACGGCGGCGATGCGCTTCGCCTGCACGACGGCCTTTTTGGAGATTTCAAAGTACAGGTTGTCGGTGAACAGCACGTCGAACTGGATGCCGAGCAGACGGCCCTTGGCCAGCATGCCGCCGCGCTGCTTGATGTGGTAGCGGAAATCAGGCTTGATTTCCGGGTTTGTGATGACGACTGCTTCGCCGAACAGCGCGCCCACCTTCGTGCCGCCGATGTAGAACACATCGCTCAGATCGCACAGATCGCGCAGCGTCACGTCGTTTTCCGGGGAGGTCAGCCCGTAGCCGAGCCGCGCGCCGTCAATGAAGAGATACAGCCCGCAGCGCGTGCAGACGTCGTGCAGCGCGGTCAGCTCCGCTTTGGAGTACAGCCCGCCGTTTTCGGTTGGCAGCGAGATGTAGACGAGCTTTGGCTGCACCATGTGCTCAAACGACGCGTCGTTCACGTGCGCGGTGTACGCCGCCTCCACCTGCGCAGCGCTGATTTTGCCGTCGGGCGTCGCGGGAAGCGCGAGTACCTTGTGACCCGTGGCCTCCACGGCGCCAGATTCATGCACGTTGATGTGTCCCGTTTCCGCGCTCAGCGCGCCCTGGTGCGGGCGCAGAATCGACGCAATCACCGTCGCGTTCGCCTGCGTGCCGCCGACGAGAAAGTGCACGTCGATGTCATCCCTGCCACACGCCGCGCGGATCTTGGCGCGCGCCGCGTCGCAGATCTCGTCCTCGCCGTAGCCGATGGTCTGCATCAGATTCGTGTCACAAAGCCGCTCCAAAATCTTCGGGTGGCATCCCTCCGTATAATCACAGTTAAAGTAAATCATACACATAGCTCCTTATTTTTTCTGCGCGGTGCGCGTTTTGTGGTTCTGCGTCAGCAGAATGCCGACCTTCACCTATGGTCGGCAAACAAAAGGTGCCGTTTGAAAAACTTGTTTTTCAAACTTTCCTCTCATATTCCGCCGGATACGGCGAAACTGAATACTATAAAATATAGCACGTGCCCGCAGCTTTGTAAAGCAAGCGGGCAGTTTTTTCAGCTCTTTTTGGCCTTTGCAGGATATGGATCGGGAATATTGGTCAACTCGAGAATATAGTCCGTTGAAACGGTGTAATAGTGCGCGAGACGGATCAAAAGATCGATTGGGAGTTGGCGTATTCCGTTCTCGTATTGTGAGTACGTATTCTGCTTTACGGCAAGAAAATCCGCAACCTGCTTTTGTGTTAAGTCCCGATCCTCGCGTAAATCCCGAAGTCACATATTCATCCCTCCGTTTCATCTTGCCATTTATTTTATAATTCTCAAAATGAGATATTGGCTTTTATCTCATTTTGAAATAAATTCAAAGATTTAATATCTTTATAAATTCATCATTGGCTTGGGAGGAATAAACTATGCCACTTGCAGTTAACAATCAAAAAACGTATGACGACAGAGAAAGCAAACTGTTCAGAACGGCTGAAGGTCTGAAAACATCCGCAATTGTTTTGGCGGCTTTTCTGTTTATTATGGGATTGATCTTAGGCGCAAATGCAAGAGATTACCATGATGATTTCAGTTTTATTCTGTTTTTGACGACGTTTGTTCCGTACGGTGTTGCGGCAGCCATCATAGCAGATGTGGGCATGTTGGTCGCACTGCTTTTGGAGTCTTTTGCAGATATGCACTATTATGCGCGTATCTCTGCTGCTGGAGCGGAGATCAGCGCTTCAGCGGTGCAGACAGCGCATACCGGAGTACCCACAAGTAACATTGGAGCGCCGACAAGTCAGATCGCGGGAATTCGGAATGACAGCGATTGGAAATGCCACACTTGTGGCCGCGTGAACAAGGTATATGTAACAACCTGTAAATGTGGGCAGAAGAAATCTGAAAACTAATACAAATATTGGGTTTGTAATAGGGGAGCTTTCTATATCAGGGAGCTCCCCTTTATTTATCACGAATTCGATGCTTTTGCAGTTTTTTTTCTTGACAATCCCACGGCTCTATTGTATAATACAAGGGCTGTAAAGAAAAAAACTTTACAGGCGGGCTGCACGGCGGTCCGGGAAAAGGATGAAGGACATGGCAAAGGATTTGCATATTACCTTTCTGCTCGATTTTTACGGCGACATGCTGACCGATAAGCAGCGCGAAGTGATCGAGTGCTACTACAACGAGGATCTTTCACTGGCGGAGATTGCCGAGGAAAAGGGCATCACGCGGCAGGGCGTACGCGACGCGATCAAGCGCGCGGAGCAGCAGCTCATCGAGATGGAGGAGCGGCTGGGCCTTGCGAAGCGGTTCCGCACGGTGCAGGAGGAGCTCGCGGCGATCTGTGACCGCGCGCTGCAGATCGAAGCGGAAAATGAAAGGAACGGCGGAAACGATACGATCCGCGAAAATGTGGAGGCGATTCTGCTCTCCGCGAAAAAGCTGGTGGACTGAGCTGCGCTCAGCCCGGAAAGGACGGACGCATGGCGTTTGAAGGTCTTGCCGATAAGCTCGGCAACGCGTTTAAAAAACTGAAGAACAAGGGCAAGCTTTCGGAAGCCGACGTCAAGGAGGCCATGCGCGAGGTGCGTCTGGCGCTGCTTGAGGCGGACGTCAACTACAAGGTCGCGAAGGACTTCACGAAGCGCGTCACGGAGCGCGCCGTCGGCGAGGACGTCATGGAAAGTCTGACGCCCGCGCAGATGGTCATTAAGATCGTCAACGAGGAGCTCACCGCTCTGATGGGCGGCAGCGAGGAGCGGTTGAAAATGCCCGCGCACCCGCCGGCTGTCATCATGATGTGCGGCTTGCAGGGCGCCGGTAAAACGACGCATTGCGCAAAGCTCGCGAAGATGCTCAAGGGGCGCGGCAACCGTCCGCTGCTCGTAGCGGGCGATATTTACCGACCGGCCGCGATCAAGCAGCTCCAGATTGTCGGCGAGCAGGCGGGCGTGCCTGTGTTCGAGATGGGCACGGAGAACCCGGTGAAGATTGCCGAGGCGGCTGTGCGCCACGCGCGCGATTACGGCAACGACTATGTGATCATCGATACGGCTGGCCGTTTGCAGATTGACGAAACGCTGATGAACGAGCTGAAGAACATCCGCGAGGCGGTGCATCCGACCGATATTCTGCTCGTGGTCGACGCGATGACCGGTCAGGAGGCCGTGAACGTCGCGAAGGCGTTTGACGATCTGCTCGACATCACCGGCGTGATTCTCACAAAGCTCGACGGCGACACCCGCGGCGGCGCGGCGCTCTCGGTCAAGGCGATCACGGGCAAGCCGATCAAATTCGCCGGCACCGGCGAAAAGCTCGGCGACCTTGAGGTTTTCCACCCCGACCGCATGGCAAGCCGTATTCTCGGCATGGGCGACGTGCTTTCCCTCATTGAGGAAGCGCAGTCGCGCATCGACGAAAAGGCGGCGGCGCGCACGGCCGAGCGCATGATGCAGAATAAAATGGACTTCAACGATCTGCTTGACCAGTTCCAGCAGGTCAAGAAGATGGGGCCTCTCAAAGGCATCCTCTCGAAGCTCCCCGGCGTGAACAACGCGAAGCTCGACGAAATGGACATCGACGACCGGATCATGGACCGCAGCGCGGCGATCATCCTCTCGATGACGCCTGAGGAGCGCGCGAAGCCGGAGCTGCTGCAAGCCTCTAGAAAGCGGCGCATCGCGGCGGGCTGCGGCATGAAGGTGGAGGACGTCAACCGCCTGTGCAACCAGCTCAAGCAGATGCAGAAGCTGATGAAGCAGTTCGGCGGCAAGAAGGGCAAAAAGATGATGGCCCGTATGGGCGGTATGGGCGGCTTCGGCGGCCCGGACATGGGCGGTTTCCCGCCGTTTTAACTCAAATATTGCCGACGTTTGTTGGTTAATAGATAAAAATTAATTTATATAAAACTTTGGAGGAATTTATCATGGTTAAGATCAGACTTCGCAGAATGGGCGCAAAGAAGGCTCCTTTCTATCGCATCGTCGTCGCGGATTCCCGTTATCCGAGAGACGGCCGCTTCATTGAGGAGATCGGCTACTACAATCCGATGGAAGAGCCGAGCGTCGTAAAGGTTGACCCGGAGAAGGCAAAGGCGTGGATGGAGAAGGGCGCACAGCCGACCGATACAGTTAAGGCACTGTTCAAGAAGCACGGCGTAATGTGATTGCCTGGCTCACACGCTGAGAAAGGAAAATCCCATGCAGGAATTACTGAAAATCATCGCGAAGGGTCTCGTCGAAAAGCCGGACGAGGTTACGGTTACGATGGATGAGCCCAAGGACGACGGCTCTGTGGTCTATCATCTTCATGTTGCTGAAGAGGATATGGGCAGAGTCATCGGCAAGCAGGGACGCATTGCCAAGGCGATCCGCGTTGTCATGCGTGCTGCCGCGACAAGAAGCAACGAAAAGGTTATCGTCGAGATCGACTGATCCCGAAGGGTGTACGGGTCTCCGTACACCCCTTTTTGTTTACCGGAAAAAGGATGTGTGATATGGTCAAACAGTTTCTGGAGGCCGGCAGGATCGTCGGCACGCACGGTGTGCGCGGCGAAATGCGCGTGGAGCCGTGGTGCGATTCCGCCGAATTCCTCAAAAAGGTCAAACGCCTGTATTTTGATGAGGGCCGGACCGACGCGGGGCTTATCGCTTCGCGCGTGCATAAGAGCCAGCTCCTGATCCGTCTGGAGGGCGTGAACAGCGCGACCGAGGCCGACCTTTACCGCGGGCGCGTGCTGTATCTCAACCGCGATTCCGTGCGCCTGCCGAAGAACCGCTACTTCATCGACGATCTGATCGGCCTCACCGTACAGGACGACGGGACCGGCGCGGTGTACGGCACGGTGCGCGAGGTCTTTGAGACGGGCGCGAACAACGTCTACCGCATCGAAAACGAGCGGGGCGAGGAATTCCTCTTCCCGGCGGTGGATGCGATGATTGCCAAAACGGATATTGCGGCGGGAATCCTCTTTGTGCGCCCGATCCCGGGTATATTCAACGACAATGCGGAAACAATTGCAGGGGAGGGAAAGCCGGACGATGCGGATTGATATTGTGACGCTGTTCCCGGAGATGTGTGAGAATTTGCTCGCCGAGAGCATCATCGGCCGCGCGCGGTCGCGCGGGCACCTGCAGGTCTGCTGCCATCAGCTCAGGCAGTACGGCGAAGGCGTGCACAAGCGCGTGGACGACTGTACCTTCGGCGGCGGCAAGGGCATGCTCCTGATGGCGGAGCCGATCGCGGCGAGTTTCGACGCGGTGATCGAACACACCGGACAGCGCCCGCATATTCTGTATATGTCCCCCCGCGGACGTGTTCTCAACCAGGAGAAGGTCAGGGAGCTTGCAGGCTACGAAAGCCTTTTGATCCTGTGCGGGCATTACGAGGGTGTGGACGAGCGCGTGCTGGAAGAATATGATGTGGAGGAGGTCTCCATCGGCGACTTCGTGCTGACCGGCGGCGAGCTCCCGGCCGTCATTTTGACCGACGCCGTGGCGCGCATGCTGCCGGGCGTGCTCTCCGAGGACGTCTGCTTCGAGGAGGAGAGCCATTTCGGCGGCCTGCTCGAATATCCGCAGTACACGCGGCCGTCCGTGTGGCGCGGACGCGCCGTACCCGAGGTGCTCCTCGGCGGACACCACGAGAATATCCGCCTCTGGAGGCGCGCACAGTCGCTTTCTCTCACCGAAAAAACGCGCCCTGACCTCTTCCGAAAAATTGAGCTGACGAAGGAAGATAAACGGCTTTTGGGTCAAAAGTAGGCGGATTTTGGCGCTTTTAATCCATCGGTGGAGGACAAAGCGACGAAATGTTTTCAACATTGCGAGCAAAGTGCACAAACGAATCCGGCAAAAAAAGGATGTGCCACGGGCATGTATCCAAATTTGAAGGGTTCGGCTTGACGAGCAGACAAATTATGCTATAATAAGACGCAAGAAGTCATTTGGCTTCGAGCCTTTATGAAATCCAGCGTATCACTGATTACTTACAGGAGTGTGAATCACATGTGTGTTAAGGAAGTTATGGTTCAGAACCAGGTAGGTCTCCATGCAAGACCGGCAACGTTTTTCATTCAGAAGGCAAATGAGTTCAAGTCTTCTATCTGGGTGGAGAAGGAAGAGCGCCGCGTCAACGCGAAGAGCCTGCTCGGCGTGCTGTCTCTCGGTATTGTCGGCGGCACGATGATCGATATCATCGCAGACGGCTCCGATGAGCAGGAGGCTGTGGACAGCCTGGTCGCTCTCGTAGAATCAGGTTTTGCAGAATAATCCTTTTGCACAGGCGGCGCCTATCGGAGCATTCCGGTAGGCGTTTCTTTTATCCCATGGGAAGGAGGGCTTCTGATGGTTTTGCTGACGGAAGAGAAAAAGCAGCATATCCGCGAGCTGCGCAAAAAGGCGATGAAGCTGCCGCTGCACCCCGGTGTGTACATTATGCACGACAAGGACGGCACGATCATCTATATCGGCAAGGCGAAGGCGCTCAAAAACCGCGTCAGCCAGTATTTCGGCTCGGATAAGAACCACGACGAAAAGGTGCGCCGCATGGTCTCCAACGTCGAATACTTTGAATATATCCTCACAGACAGCGAGTTTGAGGCGCTGATCCTCGAGAGCAGCCTCATCAAGCAGCACCAGCCGAAATACAACATCCTCCTGAAGGACGACAAGGGTTACAGCTATATCAAGGTGACGGGCGGCGACTGGCCGCGCATTTCGGAGACGAAGCAGGTGCTCGACGACGGCGCGAAGTACATCGGGCCGTACCTCTCCGCGTGGACGATCAAGGACACGGTGGAGGAGGCGCGGAAGATTTTCCGCCTGCCCTCGTGTACCCGCAAGTTCCCGCAGGATTTCGGCAAGGGGCGCCCGTGCCTGAATTATTACATCCAGCAGTGCTGCGCGCCGTGCCGCGGACACGTCAGCGCGGCGGACTATCAGGAAGCCGTGCAGGAGGCGCTCGATTTTATCCGCGGCGGCACGAGCGATTCGGTGCGCATGCTGACCGAAAAAATGAACGAGGCGGCCGAGAATATGGAATTTGAGCTTGCCGCGCGCATACGCGACCGCATTGCGGCTATAAATAAGCTCAAGGAGCGCCAGAAGGTTGTCGCGAGCCGCATTGAGGAGCAGGACGTCATGGCGCTCGTGCTCGGCGGCGAGAAGGTGAGCATACAGGTGTTCCGCTTTTCGGGCGGCAGGCTGTACGACCGCGAATCGTTTATCTTAACCGGCGATGCGGAACCCGAGCAGATCCGCAGCGAGTTTCTGACACAATATTATGCCATCCGCGACAAGATCCCGCCGGTCGTCACGCTGGACGGCGCGGCGAACGACAGCGAGGTTATCGCCGAGTGGCTCACGCAGAAGGCGGGCCGGCGCGTGAAGCTGCACATTCCCGTGAAGGGCGAGCAGAAGCAGCTTGTGGAGATGTGCCGCACAAACGCGGCGGAGGCGCTCGCGCAGGCGACCGGGCGCTCCACGGGGCGCGAAACCTCCGCGCTCGACGAGCTGCGCCAGCTTCTCAATCTCCCGAAAACGCCGGAATATATCGAATCGTACGATATTTCCAACCTCGCGGGCGGCGAAAACGTCGCGGGCATGGTTGTCTTTGAAAACGGCCGCCCCCTGAAAAGCGCGTACCGCAAATTCAAGATCAAAACAGTCGAGGGGCAGGACGACTACGGCAGCATGCGCGAGGTCATCGCGCGGCGCTTTGAGGAATACAGAGCCGCCGAAAAGGCGGAGGGATTCGGGCGTCTGCCTGACCTGATTCTGCTCGACGGCGGCAAGGGGCATGTTTCGGCGGTGCGCCCGCTGCTGCAGCAGATGCAGATCGATGTGCCGGTGTACGGCATGGTGAAGGACGACAAGCACCGCACGCGCGCGATCGCCGAGGACGGCGGAGAGATCGCCATCAACTCGAACCGCGCGGCGTTTACGCTCGTCTCACAGATTCAGGATGAGGTGCACCGCTTCGCGATCGGCTATCACCGCCAGCAGCGGAAAAAGTCGTCGATCTCCACGACGCTGACCTCGATTCCCGGCGTCGGCGAGACGCGTGCCCGGGCGCTGATGCGCCATTTTCGCACGCTGCGCGCCGTGAGCGAGGCGACCGAGGAAATGCTGCGGCAGGCGCCGGGCATGAACGCGCCCGCCGCGCGGGCTGTGTACCGGTATTTTCACGCGGAGGAAGCGCAGGAAGCAGAACAGCCATAAGGCGGATTTCGCCTTTTTTCGGCTTTTCTCTGCAAAAACTCTGCAAAAATGGTTGACATATTCTATGTTTAATGGGATAATCAATTTGTTATAAAGGAAAGGAGTTGTTCGGCTGTGCGCATTATTACCGGCTCCCGCCGAGGAAAGAAGCTGAAAACTCTGGAGGGCAGCTCCGTGCGGCCTACGCCGGACCGCGTGAAGGAATCGCTGTTCAACATCCTGCAGTTCGATATTGAGGGCAGGGTGTTCCTCGACCTGTTCGCGGGCTCCGGCCAGATCGGCCTGGAGGCAATCAGCCGCGGCGCGGATCACGCCGTGTTCGTGGACAGCGCCAAGGCTTCCTGCGCAGTGGTGCAGGAAAACATTGAGGCGACGGGCTTTTCGGCGCAGGCGCGGGTGGTCAACGCGGACTACGCGTCGTTCCTGCTGCGCAACACGGAGCGGTTCGACATTGCGTTCCTCGATCCGCCGTACCGCACGGGCACGCTGGAAAAGGCGCTCGAAGCCGTTTCGGCGCACATGAACCGCGGCGGCATCGTGATCTGTGAGCATCCGCAGGACGAGAAGCTGCCGGAAAAGGCCGGCGAATTCGTCCGCACGCGCGAATACCGCTACGGAAAAATACTGCTGACCGCTTACCGCCATGAGAGCATGGCCTGAGCGGCCGGGATGGGGTCTTTACATGAGGATAGGCATTTGTCCGGGAAGCTTTGACCCGGTTACGCTGGGGCATATGGACATCATCACCCGCGCGTGTAAAATTTTCGATAAAGTCATTGTCGCGGTGCCGGTCAATCCGGATAAGCACGCGAGCTTCACGGTGGAGGAGCGCATGGACATGCTGCGCACCGTCACGCAGGGGCTCAACGTGGAGGTGGACTGCGTGCGCGGCCTTCTGGCCGATTACGCGCACGAGAAAAACGCCGCGGCCATCGTCAAGGGTCTGCGCGCGATTTCGGACTTCGAGTATGAATTCCAGATGGCGCTTACCAATAAAAAACTGAACCCGGAGGTCGAAACGATGTTTCTGCCCACGAGCGTGGAAAACATGTTTTTGAGCTCCAGCATGGTCAAGCAGGTGGCGGGTTTCGGCGGCGATATTTCGCATTTTGTGCCGGAATGCCTGCTCGAAAGAATCAACGAAAGACTTTGCCGCACGGCGCGCGGCTGAGCGCATCGGCTGAAAATAAGAAAGGAATGGATTACCCATGAGCAATAATCAGGCAGCAGTTGAAGATTTAATCGACGAACTCTACGACGTTTTGGAAAAGGGTTGGAGCCTGCCGCTCTCCGGCGGCAAGTCGTTCATCGACAGCGAGGAAGCCAAGCAGATTCTCGACGAGATTCGCGAGGCAATCCCGGCGGAGGTGCGCAAGGCGAAGGCGATCGTTGCGGACCGCGCACAGATCATCAGCGAGGCGCAGCGCGAGGCGGAGACGATTGTCCGCGTCGCCGAGGAAAAGGCCAAAACGCTTGTCAATCAGGAAGAGATCGTCCGTCAGGCGCAGGCCAAGGCGAACGATATCATGGCGCAGGCGCAGGTGAAGTTCCGCGAGATGCGCAAGGCCTCGAACGATTACGTGGAGGACATCATGCGCCGTACCGATGAGGCGGTGAGCGCATCGCTGGCCGAGCTCAGAAAAACCCGCCAGTCGATCAAGTCCACCCAGCAGTAAGTACTTGTCCATAAATTTTTTGCTTTCTCAGGCAGGCTGTGCAACCGCATGGCCTGCTTTTTCTGTTCGGCAGAGAAAAACTGCGGCGAAACTGTACAAAAAATGGAAATTATAGCAGAATCGGCGTTTCAGGAAGGCGTCAGGATAAAATCTGGAATTGTAAACATTTTGTAAATAAATCCAGCAGCCCTTCGCGGCGATTCTAGAATAAACACAAGATATTGCGTTTTTTCGACAAAAAAATAAGGCTGAACACAATTTGTATTCGACCAGCCAATCGAACGCGGTAAACATAATTTTTATTTCGGGTTGATTTTGCGCCCCGGATAGAGTATAATAAGCCCATGTGAGTGGCAAATCGTGGCGCGAAGTGGCAAAGCTGCGGGGTGTGTGGCATGAAAATCCATGCTTTGGCGGCCCAGCGCGCCGGAAAGGGAACGGCGACTGTATGTTGATGGGCGAATATCAACATAATATGGATGCGAAGGGACGTGTAACGATCCCTTCGAAGTACCGTGAAGAGCTCGGTGAGCGTTTTTACGTTTCCCGGGGTCTTGACGGCTGCCTGACCCTGTACTCGGAGGAGCAGTGGCAGAAGCGCGTCGAGCAGATCAACGCGTGTCCCGAGGCGCAGGCCAAAAATATCCGGCGCTTCGCCTTTGCGTCGACGGAGGCCGTTGTACCGGACAAGCAGGGCCGGATTCTCATCAGCCCGAGTCTGCGCGCGCATGCCGGTCTTGTGAAGGACGTCACCGTGATCGGCGTCGGCCTCACGGCGGAGATCTGGGACACCGAGCGCTGGCTCAAGTACAATGAGGAGATGTCCAGCGAGAGCCTCCTCGCCGATATGACCGCTTTACAGATTTAAGATGAGTGAGATTGTTTTCAACCACAAGCCGGTGCTGTTTCAGGAGACCATCGAGTCGCTGAACATCAATCCGGCGGGAACCTATATAGACGGCACCGCGGGCGGCGGCGGCCATTCCGGCGCGATTCTGGAACGCCTGACCACCGGCACGCTGCTCTCCATCGACCGCGACCCCGACGCCATCCGGATCGTGCGGGAGCGGCTCGGCAAGTATCCCGGCTCCGTCATTGCCATGGGCAATTTCTCCGAGATGGACCGCATCGCGCTGGAGCACGGCATCACCGCCGTGGACGGCGTTCTGCTCGATATCGGCGTTTCGTCGTATCAGCTCGATACCGCTGCGCGCGGCTTCTCGTACCACAGCGACGCGCCGCTCGACATGCGCATGAGCAAGAGCGGCACCTCAGCCGCTGACCTCGTCAATACGCTGTCGTGGCAGGAGCTTGCGGAAATCATCAGCCGCTATGGCGAAGACAAGAGCGCGGTACGCATTGCGAAGGGCATTGTGAAGGCGCGCGAGGAAAAGCCGATTGAAACCACGCTGGAGCTTGCGGATATCATCCGCGAAAGCGTCCCCGCTGCGGTTCGCCGCGCGGAGGGCCATCCGGCAAGGCGCACGTTTCAGGCGCTGCGCATCGCCGTCAACGGCGAGCTTGACGCGCTGAAGGCGGGCCTCAACGCGGCATTCGGGCTTTTGAAGCCGGGCGGCCGGCTGGCGGTCATCACGTTCCATTCACTCGAAGACCGCATCGTCAAGCAGCAGATGAACGGGTGGTGCACGGGCTGCACATGCCCGAAGGATTTCCCGGTGTGCGTCTGCGGCAACAAGCCAAAGGGCAAGCTGATTTATAAGAAGGGGCTTGCACCGCGTGACGAGGAGCTTGAGGAAAATCCGCGTGCGCGCAGCGCACGGCTCCGGGTCATCGAAAAATTGTGATTAAACTTTAGTATAACATAGAATAAACAAACGGACAAGACTGGAAAAGGAGGAAAACGGGAATGGCATCCACATCGAGCGCATATGATTTCAGCCTGTTTGAGGCGAAAGCGGAACGGTCGTCGCTGGCCGCGGCGCCCGCCCCGAAAGCTGCGCCGAAGAAGAAAAAAAGCAATGTCATCCAGCTCAGCGAGCAGCAGCTTCGCCGCAGTCACAGGCACGGCGCGCATTCCCTCAGAACGATGCTGAACCTCGGCTTTGTTCTGGTTCTGGTGGGTGCGATCGGCGCGATCGTGTTCAGCCAGGTACAGCTCACGGAGCTGACCGATCAGATCAATACCACCACGCAGGCGCTTTCCGAGCAGAAGAGTCTCTCGGTGCAGCTTGAAATGCTGGCGGCATCCCAAATGAATACCGATGAGGTCGAGACGTATGCGCGCGAGCGTCTCGGCATGGAGAAGGTCTCCGAGGGGCAGGTTTCCTACATCAGCCTCGCGCAGGATGATGCGGGCACGGTCGTGCAGGCAGACACAAGGCCCAATTTCTTTGAGGACATTTGGGCGTCGATCCTGTCGATCTTCTCATAATGCGGCGCGCACTGGAATAGAAATGAGTTATGCGGTTCCCCGATGCGGGGAAGTCTGAAGAGGAGAGTTGAGAGCTGATCTTAACTCTCATTTTTCGGTATACGGCAACTTTTGCCTGCACGCTTCGGGCGGCGGCAGAGCGGGAAAGGACGGAACACGGCGTATGGCTGGCTCCAATAACTCCAAGATGTGGAGAAAAACCGTTGTCATAACGGGCATATTGATTTTTCTGGGCTTCGGCGTTGTCACCGGCAACCTGATCCGCTGGCAGCTCGTGCGCGGCGAGGAGCTCAAGACGAAGGCGATCGACCAGAGCCTGACCTCTACGGCGCTGACGCCGATGCGCGGCACGATCTACGACGCGACCGGCACGAAGGTGCTGGCGCAGAGCGCGAGCGTCTGGACCGTGGCGCTCGAGCCGAATTACATCGATACGGAAAAGGGCGACGACGTCAAGATCGCCAAGGGACTTTCCGAGATCCTCGGCATGGACTATGAGACCGTTCTGAAAAAAGCACAGCAGAACAGCTATTTTACATACGTCAAGCGCAAGGTGGAAACCGATGTGCGCGACCAGATTCTGGCGATGATCGATGAGCAGAAGATCAGCCGCGGCATCATCCTGATGGAGGATTACAAGCGCTACTACCCGTACGGCACGACGGCCTCGACGGTGCTCGGTTTTACCGGCACGGACAATCAGGGCCTTGCAGGCATTGAAACGCAGTATGATGATGTGCTTTCCGGCACGGAGGGCCGCCTTGTCAGCGCAAAAAACGCCATCGGCACGGATATGCCGTTCCAGTACGACCAGTATATCGAGGCGGCGGACGGCTACGACCTTGTGCTGACGATCGATGAGACGGTGCAGAGCATCGTGGAGAAGCATCTCGAGGCGGGCCTTGAGGCGTGCGGCGCTCTGGAGGGCGGCACGGCCGTCGTGATGGACGTCAATACCGGCGCCATCCGCGCGCTTTCCACAAAGGGCGACTACGACCCGAACGACCCGTTTACAATTTCCGAGGAAGTCGAGGCTGCGATTCCGGAAAAGGTGGAGGAGCAGCTCAAGGAGGCGCAGGAGAAGGAACAGCAGGAGCTGAACAAGCTCCAGCTTGATATCGATACGGCCGAAACGGAGGAAGAGCGCGAAGCGGCGAAGCAGGCGCTGGCGGATTACGACCGCCTGACGAGCGAGGATCTCGCCGAGCTGCGCGAGACGCTGACGGATGACGCATACGCCGCAGCGCAGAATAAACAGTGGCGAAATAAGGCCGTCAGCGATACGTATTATCCCGGCTCGGTCTTTAAGATGGTCACAGGCTCCATGGCGCTGGAATCGGGCGTCGCGACGGAAGAATCCGTCTACACCTGCACGGGTGAATGGAACTTCGATGATCCTTCCATAGAGCCCATTAACTGTTGGTACCACCCCGGTCACGGCACGGAGACGCTCGTGGACGGTATCTGCAATTCCTGCAACCCATATATGATCTGGCTTGGACAAAAACTGGGGCGGGAACGGTTCTTCAGCTTCTTTGACGCCTTCGGCTTCACAAAGCCGACGGGTATCGACCTGCCCGGCGAGGCAGACAGCCTGTACTACGATGTGGACGGCCTGAATGTCGTAGAGCTCGCGACCGAATCCTTCGGTCAGAACTTCTCGATCACGCCGATTCAGATGATCACGGCGATCTGCGCCGTCGCAAACGGCGGCTATCTCGTCCAGCCGCACATCGTGGACCGTATGCTTGACAGCGACGGCAATATCGTCCAGACAGCGGATACCAGCTATAAGCGGCAGGTGATCTCCGAGGATGTTTCCGCGCGCATGACGAAGATTCTGCAGCGGAACGCGACGAGCGAGAGTGGCAAAAACGGCTATGTTGCCGGCTATCGTATCGCGGGCAAGACGGGTACCTCGGAGAAGATGAACGAGTACAATCTGCATCCGGAACGCGGCATGCAGTATATCGTTTCCTACGGCGGCTATGCGCCGGCGGACGACCCGCAGTACGCGCTGCTCGTTTTCTACGACGAGCCGCAGATCGGCAACCCCTCCGGCGGCTCGCAGGCCGGCCCGATCTTCGCCGCCATCATGGAGGAAATTCTCCCTTATCTCGGCGTTGATCCGCAGTATACGGAGTCCGAATATGAAAACCTCGCGGACAAAGCGCCGAATGTCATCGGGCGCACAATCGGCGAGGCAAAGCAGCAGCTTGAAGAAGCCGGCTTCGACTGGACGATCGTCGATTACAGCGGCGAGAGCGCGGACGATCAGCTTGTCGTCACGCAGGTGCCGTCGCCGGGCGCGGCGATCCCGAAGCAGGGCACGGTGGCGCTCTACACGGCCGAGCCGAAAGAAGAGGACTATGTCGAGGTGCCGAACTTCATCGGCTACGGTCTGGAGACCTGCCAGTACCTCGCCAATGTGGCAGACGTGCAGGTGGTCGTGACGGGCGACGGTTCGTCCGGCTATGCGCAGAGTCAGGATACGGAGGCGGGCACGCGTGTCAAGCGCGGTTCCGTCATTAAGATCTCGTTCGTCAGCTCCGGCGGCGTGGAGTCGGTCACCGGCGACAATGAGTAAACTGAGAGGGTAAACGGAAAGGAATGTTATTCACTATGGAAATCACACTGTATTGTCTTGCGGTTGCTGCGGCGGCGGTCATTACCGGCCTGCTCGGCAGATTTATGGTTCCGTTTCTGCATAAGCTCAAATTCGGCCAGACCATCCGGGAGATCGGCCCGAGCTGGCACAAGGGCAAGCAGGGCACGCCTACGATGGGCGGTCTGATGTTTATTATTGGCGGTCTTGCGGCGGCTGCCATCTGCATTGCTTTCCTCTGGATGCACGGCGGCGCGGAAACACAGCTCATGCTTGTGAAGATCGTTGCGGGCGCGCTGATGGCGGTCGGCTTCGGTCTCGTCGGCTTCATCGATGACTATATCAGCATCAAAAAGCACCGCAATCTCGGCCTTACCGAGATTCAGAAGCTCGTGCTGCAGTTCATCATCGCGGCGGCGTATCTTGTTTCGGTCGCTCTTGCGGGCGGCACGACAGAAACCGTGATCCCGTTTGTCGGCGCAGTTGATCTCGGCGTGTTTTACTACTTCATCGCGGCGGTGCTGATCGTCGGCATGGTGAATGCCGTCAACTTCACGGACGGCCTCGACGGCTTGAATAGCTCCGTCACGCTCGTCGTTTCGCTCACGTTCTCCGTGATCGCGATGATGCTGAACCGTGTGGGGCTTTCGATCTTTGCGGCCGCGATGGTCGGCGCGCTGATCGGCTTTCTGTTCTGGAACGCAAACCCCGCGAAGGTCTTTATGGGAGACACCGGCTCGCTGTTCCTCGGCGGCTTTGTGTGCGCGCTGGCGTTCGGCGTCGATATGCCGATCCTGCTGATCCTCGTCGGTATCATTTACATTGCGGAAATTCTCTCGGTTGTTCTGCAGGTCACGTATTTCAAGGCGACGCACGGCAAGCGCATCTTTAAGATGGCGCCGATTCACCACCATTTTGAAATGTGTGGTTGGAGCGAAAACAAGGTTTGCCTCGTTTTCAGCGCCGTGACGCTCCTTGCGGGTATTCTCGCGGTTCTCATCGTCCGTTTCGGATGCTGATTTTGGCTAAACTACCGCTTTTTGGTTTATACTATTTGGAAAAAGGAGTGCGCAGGCCGCAAGGGGGTTCCCGGGCCTGCACAGAAAGGAAGGGATGATTCGCATGGCGCATACTGGAAGATCCACCGCGCGCGGGCTGGAGCGCGTCCCGCGCAGAATGCCGGTGCGCGTACCCGCGGACGAAGCGGCGTCGGCAGCGGCGCGCAAGGTCAAGCGGCGCGAGCGCATCCGCTATAAGTTCTTCACGCTCGGTCTCGGCCTCGATATGCCGATGCTGTTTCTCATTCTGGTGCTGCTTGCGGTCGGCCTTGTCATGCTGTTCTCCGCAAGCTACGCGTATGCGTATTATTACTTTGGCAACAGCTACCACTTCGTGATGCGGCAGGGCATGTTCGCCATAGCAGGCGTCGTGCTGATGCTGCTGATTTCCACGGTCGATTACCACCAGCTTCACAAATTCAACCTGCTGATTTTCGGCATTTCGGTGGTTCTGCTTGTGATGGTGCTCGCGTTCAAGGGCACGGCGATTGCGCCGGTCAAGGGCGGCGCAAACCGATGGATAGACATCGGCGTTGAGTTTCAGCCCTCGGAGATTGCCAAATTCGCGCTGATTCTGATGTTCGCGCACTTGATCTCCTTGTACGGCTCGAAGATGAATACCTTCCGCTACGGCTTTCTGCCGTTTGCCGGCATTCTGGCGATCATCGCCGGTCTGGTCATCCTCGAAAAACACGTCTCCGCGACGCTGATCATCTGCCTGATTGCCTTTTTGCTGATGTTTATCGGCGGCACAAAGATGCGGTACTTTGTCGTCATCGGCACGATCGGCGGCGTGGCGCTTGTCTGCGTGCTGCTGTTCTCCGATAAATTTGCGTATGCGCTCGAGCGCATTCAGGGTTGGCTCGATCCGTTCAATCCCCCGGAGGGCGTCGATACCTGGCAGACGGTGCAGTCGCTCTACGCGATCGGTTCCGGGCAGCTTCTCGGCGTCGGCATCGGGCAGTCGCGGCAGAAGTACCTCTATCTGCCGGAGCCACAGAACGACTTCATCTTCGCGATCATCTGTGAGGAGCTCGGCTTTATCGGCGCGCTGATCGTCATCATCCTGTTTGCGCTGTTTATCTGGCGCGGCGTCTACATTTCGCTCCACGCGCGCGACCGCTTCGGCACGATGCTGGGGCTTGGCATCACGTTCCAGTTCGGCATACAGGCGATTTTCAACATCTGCGTCGTCACGAACACCTTCCCGAATACCGGCATCAGTCTGCCGTTTTTCAGCTACGGCGGCACGGCGTTGATCATGCTTCTGGCGGAGATGGGCGTTCTGCTCTCGATTTCCCGCCATTCCAATATTGAAAAAACGTAAAGAGGGGTATAAATTATGCGAGTATTGTTTGCGGGCGGCGGCACAGCCGGCCATATCAACCCAGCGCTAGCTGCGGCGGGTTATTTGCGCGAAAAGCAGCCGGATGCCCAGATTCTGTATGTCGGCAACAAGGGCGGCATGGAGGAGCGTCTTGTCCCCGCTGCGGGCTTCAAGTTCCGGACCATCCGGATCTCGGGCTTTCAGCGCAAGCTGACGGTGAAGAACATCAAGCGGAACGTGCAGACGGTGTTCCGCGTGTTCTCGGCGTCGGCGGAGGCGAAAAAGATCATTAAAGAGTTCCAGCCGGATATCTGCGTCGGCACGGGCGGCTATGTCAGCGGCCCGGTGATCCGCGCGGCACAGAAGCTCGGCATTCCGACCGTCATCCACGAGCAGAACGCTTACCCGGGCGTGACGACCAAGATGCTCGCGAAGCACGCGGACTGCGTCATGCTCGCCGTGGAGGACGCGAAGAAATACTTAGAGCGCACGGATAACTGTGTGTTCACCGGCAACCCGGTGCGTATGTCGGTGCTGAAAGCGGAGCGCGCGGCGAGCCGGCGTGCGCTCGGTCTCGACGAAAGACCGCTCGTGCTCTCGTTCGGCGGCAGCCTCGGCGCGGCGGCCATCAACCGCGCGGCGGCGTATATGCTCGGCGAAAGCGCCAAGGAGAAGAAATTCCAGCATATTCACGGCTACGGCCAGCACGACGAGAAATTCCTCGATGAAGCGCATGAGGCGGGCGTCAAGGAAGCGGAGAACCCGCAGATCCGCATGCTGGAGTACATCCACAACATGCCGGAATGCCTTGCGGCGGCGGATCTCGTTATCGGCCGCGCCGGCGCGATTACACTGACAGAGATCGAAGCGACCGGTAAGTGCTCCATCCTGATTCCTTCGCCGAACGTCGCGGAGAACCATCAGTTCCACAACGCGATGGCACTCGTGAACCGGAACGCCGCGGTGCTGATCGAGGAAAAGGATCTCACCGGCGAGAAGCTCTGGGAGACGGTGAAAAGCATCCTCTCCGAGCCGGGCCGCGCGGAGGAAATCGGCCGCAATGCAAAGGGAATGGCCGTGCTCGACGCCAACGACCGCATCTATAAGATCATCTGCGAAAAGGCGAAGCGGTAACGCCGCCTTTGAACCGAACCGGGCGAAAACGCATACTATGACCGTATCAAACGATGCGAGGTGTGCGTATGGCGTCCATGGAAACTTTTGGCGAGTTTTCCGGTGCAGGGTGCTTCTGCAGCCGCCCGGAATCGATCCTGACGCGCGGCGGGAATCCGCTGCGCGGGGAGATCTGCGTGCAGGGCGCAAAGAACAGCACGCTGCCGCTACTGGCGGCGGCAGTGGCCTGCCGCGGGGAAACCGTGCTTCATAACTGCCCAGAGCTGACCGACGTTCACGTTTCGGTGCGCATTCTGCGCCGTCTCGGCTGCCGGTGTACGCGCCGGGGCAAAACGCTCGTCGTCGATCCGGACGGCATGACGCGCTGTGACATTCCGCATGAGTTGATGCGCGAGATGCGCTCGTCCATCGTCTTTCTCGGCGCGATTCTGGCGCGCACAGGCGAGGCGAGCCTTTCCTTTCCCGGCGGGTGCGAAATCGGCCCAAGGCCGATCGACCTGCACCTTTCGGCGCTTCGCAAGCTCGGTGTGGAGATCCGCGAGGAGCACGGCTGTCTGCTTTGTACCGCGCCGCACGGGATCACCGGCGGCTTTGTGTCGCTTGCGTTTCCGAGCGTCGGCGCGACGGAGAACCTGCTTCTCGCGGCAGCGACAGGCAACGGCACAACCGTGGTGGCAAACGCAGCGCGGGAGCCGGAGATCGTCGACCTTGCCCGGTATCTCAACCAATGCGGCGCGCGCATTTACGGCGCGGGGGAAAGCTGCGTGATTATTGAGGGCGTCCGCGCGCTGCACGGCTGCGAGTATACGGTGATGCCCGACCGGATCGTTGCGGCGACATATATGGCGGCAGCCGCCGTGACAGGCGGTACCGTCCTTTTGAAAAAGGTGAATGGCAGCCATCTTCTGCCGGTACTCTCGGCATTTGAGGAAACGGGCTGCGTGATTCTGCAGTCCGGCGACGAGCTTTTGATTCGCGCGCCGGAACGGCTGCAGCCGGTGCGCCATGTGCGCACGATGCCGTATCCCGGCTTTCCGACGGACGCGCAGGCGCCCGTGATGGTTATGGCGGCGCTCGGGGACGGCACGAGCATTTTTGTCGAGAATATTTTTGAAAGCCGATACAAGCACGCCGGGGAGCTGAACCGGTTGGGTGCGAAGATCAAGGTGGAGGGTAAGGTGGCTGTCATTGAGGGCGTGCCGGAGCTTTCCGGCGCACCGGTTTCGGCACAGGATCTGCGCGGCGGTGCGGCGCTCGTTGCGGCGGGGCTTGCGGCGCAGGGAGAAACACAGATTATGAATCCGCAGTATATCGACCGCGGCTATGAGCGCTTCGAGGAAAACCTGAGAAGCCTTGGCGCGGAGGTGTACAGAATATAGACGCAAACAAAGGAAGTGAGCAGAGGCATGGCAGAATCTTCTCGGGGAACCGAACGGCGGCCTGCGCGTGGCGGAAATCCAAAGGATCGGCGCGCGCGCGGCAGGGCGCTTGTCATCTTTTACATAACGGCGTTTTCCGCTGTGGTGATCGGCGCGATCCTGTTGTGCATCTTTGTGTTTTTCAAGGTCGGCGACGTCCGCATCACGGGGGACGCCGGCTACAACGAGGAGGATATCCTGCGCATCTGCGGCATTCAGGAGGGCGATAACCTGGTTCTGCTCTCCACAAAGGACCGCGAAAGGGAGCTTGAGCATCGCTTCCCGTATATCGAGGACGCGCGCATCGTCAAGCATATCCCTTCGACCGTGGAGGTTCAGATCACTGCGGCGAAGACGTGCTTCTCGGTCGAATGCGAGCTCGGCTATCTTTACGTGAGCCGGACGGGCAAGGTGCTCGAGGTCGCGGCTGAGCCGTGCCCGAACAGCGCCGTCGTGCGCGGCTGCACGCCCACTGCAACCGGCCCCAGCCAGCAGATCGCCTTCGAAGAGGAGGCGGTCGATACGGCGCTTGAGGAGATCATCCGCCAGCTTGAGGAAAACGGTATGACGGGGGAAATCACGGAGATCGACCTGCGCAACCAATACGATATCACGATGACCTATGAGGACCGCATCGTTTTCCGATTCGGAAATACGAACAACATGGCGTACAAAACGATGTTCGGCATCGGCATGCTCACGCAGATGCAGGGAGATGGAAGCCTCACAGAGGAGATGCGCGGCGAGATCGACCTGACTCTGGTGCAGGAAAAGAATGCGGGATATTTCAACGAATACGTTGCGAGCAACGGTCCGGATACAACCGAAGGTACAGCCGGACGCGACACGGAGCCGTCCGCTTCCGACGACGGCGGGGACGACACGGGAGACGACAATTCGGACCAATAATTCCGGCATTTTCCGGCGAAGACAGTCGGTTTTATGTCAATTTGAACGGAAGATACGGCACGCGGCCGTCAAAAATCGCTGTAAAGTAAAAATATTTGCCTAACCCCGCTTTTTTTGCGAGTTTCGGCTTGAATTTTGAACAGAAAAGTGATAAATTATACTGTATAAGCCACAGAATTTTGAAAAATACGGCTTTTGTGTAAAGGGGATATGCTTTACAGATAAAACAAAGTCCGGTTCTCTCCGGACAGTAAGCTGAATTTTGAAATGAAAGGATCGCTAAGATCTTTAATGGGCCACAGACCAAATCAAGGAGGAACATAAAATGCCATTTGAAATTGATAACATGCTTGAAGAATCCCCCCAGACCATCAAGGTTGTCGGCGTTGGCGGCGGCGGCGGAAACGCTGTGAACCGCATGGTTTCTGCCGGCGTACAGCACGTTGAACTTGTCTGCATGAATACGGACCGTCAGGCGCTCTCCCGCTCGCAGGCGAAGACGAGAGTGCAGATCGGCGAAAAGAATACACAGGGCCGCGGCGCAGGCTCCAAGCCGGAGGTTGGCGCGAAGGCCGCTGAGGAGAGCCGTGAGCTGATTGCCGCGACGCTCAAGGGCGCGGACATGGTCTTTGTCACCGCCGGTATGGGCGGCGGCACGGGCACCGGCGCTGCGCCGATCGTCGCGGAGGTCGCGAAGGATATGGGCGCGCTGACTGTCGGCATCGTCACAAAGCCGTTTGCTTTCGAGGGCAAGCGCCGCATGGAGCAGGCCGAAAAGGGCATTGCCGAGCTGCGCAAGCACGTCGATTCCCTCGTCGTGATCCCGAATGAGAGACTGAAGCTCGTCAGCGAGCAGAGAATCACGCTCGCGAATGCGTTCAGCGTGGCGGACGATGTGCTCCGTCAGGGCGTGCAGAGCATTTCCGACCTCATCCAGATCCCGGGCATTGTCAACCTCGACTTCGAGGACGTCAAGTCCATCATGCAGGATGCGGGCTATGCGCACATGGGCGTTGGCCGTGCAGCCGGCAAGGATAAGGCAGAGCAGGCCGCGATCGCTGCAATCTCCAGCCCGCTGCTCGAGACCGCTATTGCGGGTGCGAAGGGCGTCATCATCAACATCAAGTCTTCTCCGGATATCGCGCTCGACGAGATCGATACCGCTTCCCAGCTCATCACCGAGCGTGCAAGCGAGGATGCGAACATCATCTGGGGCGCTGCGTTCGACGATTCGATGGAGGACGAGATGATGGTTACCGTCATCGCGACCGGCTTCGATGGCATGAACGGCGAGAATAACGCGAAGGCTGCGGCTCCGGCCATCAGCGACGCGGATCTCTTCAGCACGCCGTCCGCTTCTTCGGGCACGTCCAAAGCGAGCGCAAGCTCCTCCGTGATCGATGACGACGATACGTTCTCGGACATCATGTCCATTTTCAACAGAAAGTAATTTTATACTGTGCAGGGTATCGGCTTCGATACCCTGTCTTTATAGATGCGAAAACAGAAAGGGGTTTGCAACATGAGTTTGATTCAGGGGATTCATCACGTGGCGTTAAAGCCGAAAAAGGAGCAGTTCGCCGCGGTCATGAAATTTTACACGGAGATTTTGGAACTGAAGGTTGTGCGTCAGTGGGGCGACGAGACGTATCCCTGCACGATGATTTCCACCGGCGACAACAGCTGCATCGAGGTTCTGCCGCAGATGGACGGCGCTGAGCTGCCGTGCGAGGGTAAGTTTGCGCACCTCGCGCTCGCGACGGACGACGTGGACGCCTGCGCCGCGCGTGTGCGCGAAGCGGGCTACCCGATCACGATTGAGCCGAAGGACGTGGAGCTGGCGGATCTTGAAGCGCGCATCGCGTTCTGCACCGGCGCGTGCGGCGAGACTGTGGAGTTCTTCTGCGTGAAGTGATCCGCAGTAAAATCAAAGCTTGTTTTCAGCAGAGTTTGAAGGTTTCTTCAAACTCTGCCATTCTATCTCTGGCGCTTTATGCGCCGTCTGAAAGGAAGTCGGTCGCTTATGACCAAACTGATTCTGAAGCTGTTTGTCCGCGACTATCAGAATACAAACGATCTGAACGTGCGCGATAAGTGCGGCCGCGTTGCGGGACTTGTCGGCATCGTGACGAACCTGCTGCTCTTTGCGATGAAGATCGTTGTCGGCACGCTGTTTCACAGCGTTTCCATCACGGCGGACGCCGTAAATAACCTCACCGATTCCGGCTCCTCCATCGTGACGATGGTGGGCTTCAAGCTGGCGGGCAAGCCGGCGGACGAAAAACATCCGTACGGCCACGCGCGCATCGAATATTTGGCCGGCGTGATCGTCTCGTTCATCGTTGTGTTTCTTGGCCTGCAGCTCGGCATGACCTCCATCCAGAAGATTGTGACCCCGGAGGAAAACGTGCTGACGCCCGTTGCGCTCGTCGTGCTCGTAATCTCCATTCTCGTCAAGCTCTGGCAATGTCTGTTTTACCGCAAGGTCGGGCGGATGATCCAGTCCGAGGCCGTGGCCGCAACGTCGAACGACAGCCGCAACGACGTGATTGCGACGAGCGCCGTCCTGATCGGCGCGATCATCACGATGGTGACCGGCATCAACCTCGACGGCTACATGGGCGCAGTGGTCGCGCTGTTCATCGTGGTGTCCGGCGTGCAGCTCATCCTGAGCACGGCGGATCCGCTGCTCGGGCAGGCGCCGGACGACGCGCTTGTCAAGGAGATCCGCGATAAGATCCTCTCCTACGACGGTGTCATCGGCATGCATGACCTTGCCGTACACAATTATGGCGTCGGCCGGTGCTTCGCGTCCGTGCACTGCGAGGTGGACGCGCACCGCGACATTCTCGAGAGCCACGACCTGATCGACAACATCGAGCGCGAATTCCAGAAGGAGCTCAACATCCACCTCGTCATTCACCTCGATCCCGTTGTGGTGGGTGATCCGCGTACAGACGCGCTGAAAGGCGAGGTGCAGGCGATTGTCCAGAAGTTGTATCCGGGCGCGCCGATCCATGATTTCCGCGTGGTCTGGGGCGTGACGCACTCGAATATTGTCTTCGATATGGTGGTGCCGTTCTCCGTGTCCGATTCGGACGACACCGTGCGCAGCCGGATTGAAGAAGCTGTCTGCGCGCTCGACCCCACCTACCGCACCGTCGTCACCATCGACCGCGGCTGAATTTCAAAAGCAAGGCCCTGTCCGGGAAAAACCGGACAGGGCCTTTTGTGTGCGGTGCTCACGCCTCCGCGGAGGCGATCAGATATTTGAAGATTTGCAGCTTGTTTTCCTCGTACAGCCCGAGCTGCTCGTAAAGCGACTTGTAGTAGGCGAGCAGCGAGAGGCGCGTGGAGAACATCGTGCGCGTCTTAGTGATGTGTACGGCGCTGCCGGGCGTGTCGTAGTAGTTGTACACCGGCGTGGTGACGGCGCAGAAACGCTCCGCGTAGCGGATGAAGCTGAGGTTGAAATAGAGATCCTCGCTCCACGTCAGCTCTTCGCTGCACTCGACATCCCGGTGCGTGCGCACAAGATCGGCGCGATAGAGCTTATTCCACATCACGCCGTAATAGAAGCTCGCAGGCTCCTGCATCAGTCCGCAGGCGAATTCCTCCTTCGTCATGAAGCCCGCAGGCAAAAAACCGAAGGTCTGAAATTTCGCAAGCCGCTCGGTGAGCTCGGTCTTTTCCGGGATCAGCGGGTCGCCGTAGGATGCGCTGCTTTTCTTCTCCTTGTAGGGTGTGATGCGGTTGTACGCGGCGATGACGAGATCGGCGCTGTGTTCCTCGGCGCGCTCCACCATAAGCTGCGTGGCGAACGGCTCGAGCGTATCGTCAGCATCGACAAACTGCAGATATTTGCCGGTGGCGACGCGCATGCCGAGATTGCGCGTTGCCGACACGCCGGAGTTCTCCTTGTCGATCAGCACGATGCGCTTATCCGCCTTGGCAAACATCTCACAGACCGGATAGCTGACGTCCTTGGAGCCGTCGTTCAGAAGCAGAATCTCCAGATTTTCGTACGTCTGCCGCCGGATGCTCTCCACACAGCGGGCAATGTTGTCTTTGGCGTTATAGATCGGTACGATCACGCTGACAAGCGGTTTCAATACGCTCGCTCTCCTTTTCCTGTAATCTAACCCCATTGTACCGCATCGCGCGGCAAAAGAAAAGCTTTTTTGCAAAGTGCGGCCGCGGGTTAGGAGGCGCGTGCGTTTTCGCGGCGGTACGCGCTTGGACTGCACCCCATGGAGCGGACAAAGAGCTTTGCGAAATAGCTGTGATGGTTAAAGCCGCATCTTGTGGAAATATCGGTGGAAAGCAGCAGACTCGCTGCCACCTGAAGCCGGTACTGGTTGATATAGTCGAGCGGCGACTGCCGCATCACGAGGATGCCCGGGTCGTTTTCGTACCGGTAGCAGGGCGTCATGGAGGAAGCCAGTCGGCCGATTTCCCGCCCGTATGGAGGCGATGACGAAGCTGTTCGGCAGAGAGACAAAGGCGTGGATTGAGCCGCCTTTTTACTGCTGCTACGGAACCAACATTTCGATCGGCGACAACTGCTGGGTCGGCGCGGGCAGCGTTGTGGTGCACGACATTCCAGCCAATGTGGTCGCCGTCGGCAACCCCTGCAAGGTGTTGCGGGAGATCAATGAGACAGATAAAAAATATTACTATAAGGACAGAGAATTCTTCGAGGCGGATCTGGAGGAAGAGAGAAGCCTGCGGTAATCTGAGTGTTCGGTGTTTTCATAATTCTAACACAATTGGCTGGATCGACGCCGCCGGCGCGGAGAGCATTCTGGACTCCTTCATGCAGTACGGAAAAATCATCAGCCGCTTTGTCCTGGTGGCGGTCAACAATAAGCCGCGCCAGATCGACCTGCTGCACCTGACATACGCGCAGAAGAGCGTCATCGGCTCGGGCGGCTATTTCCCAGAGGATGTGCGGGATGTCATGGCCATCATGGCGAGCGGGAGATGGGATTTGGAATCCATCATCACGCAGGAGTTTCCGCTGGAGCGGATCAGCGAGGCAATTCAAACGGCAGCCGATCCGGAAAAAGCGCTGAATGTCACCATCAAGTTTTGATCGAAAAAGGGTTCTCTGCACCACGCAGGGAGCCCTTTTCAGCATATTGCCACGCTCCGTGGCGGAAATGCAAGCGCCGTTGGTTGCGCGCAACCGGCGTATGTGCTAGAATGAAGCCATCAAACCGAAAGGATGGGGAAGCATGATATTTGCGGAAAAGCTGCAAAGGCTTAGAAAGGAAAAGGGCATGTCGCAGGAGCAGCTTGCGGCAGCGCTGATGGTCTCGCCGCGGGCATTTCGCTGCTGATCAGGCGTTGGTACAAACGCCGCAGCGGCGATCTTTCGGAGAAAACATGAATAAAAGCCTGTGTTTTACGCCAACCCCTAGGGGCGCCCCTATAATTATTTATAATTCTCCTTCATGAATGTCAACACCTTTTCGATTGCAGTTTTGTCTGCGACCGGTGTAAAGCCGTGGCCTTCGCCTTCCATTTTCACCAGCTGTGCATGGGCATAGGTTTCCACTGCTTTCTCGGAATAAGAATACGGTACAATTGCATCCTTATCTCCATGGAGAATCAATACATTTCCTTCATATGCACCGATGGTTCCGAATACATCAATCTTTTTCAGATCCTCCACAAAGCCTTTGCCCAACATCAGACCCCAGAAATCAAATTTCTCAGGAACCGTATCCAGATTTGGATATTTCTTTGCCCAGTCATCCGGAATACAAAGTGCCGGAAAGTAAAGAGCTAGTGCACTTACCTTATCTGCTCTCTCTGCAGCCACAAGGGCAGACACCAAACCACCCTGACTTCCACCAAAAACAACCACGTTATCCGAATCCACCTCTTCCATTCCGTAAATAAAGTCAAATACGGCAAGAAGATCGGATTTCTCCGAAGAAATAGTCATGTCTGTGGAATTTCCCGTGCTCTTGGAACGTACGGAACCACCACAGAAATCATATGCATATGCAATATATCCATTCTGTGCAAAATACTTACATTCATGCACAAAATCTGTATGCACACCATTATAACCATGACTCAAAATAATTGCCGGATGTTTTCCTTTTCCTACAGGTCGATAAATCTGACCATAGATGCGATTGTCTCCGTTTGCAATGATTAACGCTTCCGTCGTAATCTCCCCGGTGTAAATATTTTCTTTCTTCACAGTCTCTTCTTCCCCTTTCAAATTCAATTATCTAAATAATATCAGATCACGAGACGGCTGTCAATCAATCCGAAAGAGACAAAGGCGTATTCTTCGTCCTTACGAATTCTATAGGATGAGCTTGTGCTCGGCACGGTGTTCTCTGGTGTCGCCGCGCTCGGCGTTCTGCTCGCTGCTGATCAGGCGTTGGTACAAACGCCGCAGCGGCGATCTTTCGGAGAAAAACTGAATGAAAGACTGTGTTTTTACGCAAAACCCCTTGACTTAGAGTGTACTCTAAGTGCTAATATAGAAGCAGGAATAATTCTCAGGAGGAATTGCTATGAAACCAAAGGTTTACTTCACGAAAACCATCACGCCCGAAAAGGTGCTCGAGATGTACCGCCTACTCGGCTGTGAGCTGCCGGGTAAGGTTGCGGTCAAGCTGCACTCCGGTGAGGTCGGCAACCAGAACTTCCTCGGCCCGGATTTCTGGAAGCCGGTGATCGACGCGGTGCACGGCACGGTCGTCGAGTGCAACACGGCGTACGCGGGCGAGCGCAATACGACGGAGAAGCACCTCAAGACGCTCGAAAAGCACGGCTGGAGCCGGTATTTCGATGTGGATCTGCTCGACGGCGAGGGACCGGATATGGTGCTCGATATTCCGGACGGCAAAGTCATCCAGAAGAACTACGTGGGCAAGAACATGGCAAATTACGATTCCATGCTCGTGCTTTCCCACTTCAAGGGGCATCCGATGGGCGGCTACGGCGGCGCGCTCAAGCAGCTTTCCATCGGCGTGGCGTCCTCGTTCGGCAAGGCGTACATCCACGGCACAGGCGTGCCGGAGAACCTCTGGACGGCCGATCACAACGCGTTCCTCGAGTCCATGGCGGATGCGGCAGGCTCTGTCGCGCGCTATTTTGAGGGCAAGATCGCGTACGTCAACGTCATGAAGAATATGTCCGTCGACTGCGATTGCTGCGCGGTGGCGGAGGATCCCTGTATGCAGGACATCGGCGTGCTCGTCTCGCTCGACCCGATCGCGATCGACCAGGCGTGCCTCGATCTGGTCTACGCTTCGGACGATCCCGGCAAGCCGCATCTGCTCGAGCGCATCGAATCGAGAAACGGCGTGCACACGATCGAAGCCGCCGCGGCGCTCGGCTACGGCTCGAGAGCCTACGAGCTTGTCGAGGTGGAGTGATATACAGAAAGGAAAACCTTATGCGATACAGAGAGCTTGGCAAAACTGGGCTGAAGGTCAGCGAGATCGGCCTTGGGGGCGAGTGGCTGGAGCGCCACAACACCGAGGAGGTTCGCGCAGTCATCGACCGCTGTGCGGCGGAAGGCATCAACATCCTCGATTGCTGGATGTCCGAGCCGACAGTTCGCTCGAACATCGGCGCGGCGCTCGAGGGCAGGCGCGAGAACTGGATCATTCAGGGGCATATCGGCTCCACGTGGCAGGACGGACAGTACGTCCGCACCCGCGAACTGCCGAAGGTCAAGGCGGCGTTTGAGGATTTGCTCGCGCGGATGCGCACGGATTACATCGACCTCGGCATGATCCACTATGTTGACGAAAAGGCGGAATTTGAGCGCGTGATGCACGGCGAGTTCATCGAGTACGTCCGCAGCTTAAAGCAGAGCGGCACGATCCGCCACATCGGTCTCTCCACGCACAATCCGGACGTCGCCCGGCTCGCGGCAGAGCACGGCGAGATCGAAATGATCCTGTTTAGCGTCAACCCGGCGTTCGACATGATGCCTGCCACGGAGGATTTGAACGTCTACTTCGCCGATACATACGACGAATCGCTCGGCGGCATCACACCCGAGCGCGCGGAGCTTTACCGTATCTGCGAGCAAAACGGCGTCGGCATCACGGTCATGAAGGGCTACGCGGGCGGTCGCCTGTTCAGCGCGGACGCTTCGCCGTTTGGTGTGGCGCTCACGCCGGTGCAGTGCCTGCACTACGCCCTGACGCGTCCGGCGGTCGCTAGCGTGATGGTCGGCTTCGATACGCCTGAGCATGTCGATGCGGCAGTCGCCTACGAGACGGCGACGGAGGGCGAAAAGGACTACGCGAGCGTGCTTGCGAGCGCGCCGCGCCATGCGTACGTGGGGCAGTGTACCTACTGCGGCCACTGCGCGCCGTGTCCCGCCGGCATCGACATCGCGATGGTCAATAAGCTCCTCGATCTCGCGAAAATGCAGCCGGAGGTGCCCGCCTCGCTGCGCGAGCACTACAACAATCTGTCCGCGAATGCGTCGGACTGCATCGGCTGCGCAGGCTGCGAGTCCCGCTGCCCGTTCGGCGTGCACGTCGTCGACCGCATGGCACAGGCCGTGGAGCATTTCAAATAATCCAGACATAAAGCAACGCCCGCAGACACCGGAAATCGGTCGCCTGCGGGCACATTTATTACAGGTAGGGAATGATTTCGCCGAGGTTTTGGAAAACGAGGTCGGGCGTACCGGGCAGCCTGCCGATGTCGCTTTCCTTCGATTCGCCGCTCAGCACGAGAATCGCGCACATCGGACTGTTGTCCGCAAGGGCGATGTCCGTATAGAGCCGGTCGCCGACGATCGCGATTTCCTCCTCGCGCAGACCCGTTTTCTTTGCAATATAGTCGCGCGTCAGCGGGCTGGGCTTGCCGAAAAACGGAAATGTGCGCCCCGTGGAGCCTTCGATGAGCTTCGCGATCGAGCCGCAGTCCGGGATAAAGCCCGTCTCAGTCGGGCAGTTAAGGTCAGGATTCAGCCCGTAAACCGGCAGACCGGCGCGGATGAAATCGCACGCCTTCGCGAGCCGGTTGTATTCGAGCGTCGTGTCAAAGCCGACGAGCACGACGTCCGGCGCGTCCTCCACCACCTCGATGCCGAAAGCGGCGAGCTCCCGGCGCAGAAGCGGCGTGCCGAGCACGAAAACGTGCGCGCCCGGGTGATGCGTGCGGACGTAATCCGCCGCGACGCCGTTTGAAATCAGCATTCTTTCGCGCGGAATCGTGATGCCCATGCGCGCGAGCTTTTGGAGATACGTGTCCGTGTCTTTTGAGCTGTTGTTCGTGAAAAAGCAGAAGGTGCGCCCGCTCTGCTCCACCGCGGCAAGAAAGTCTTTCGTAAACGGAAACAGGTTCTCGCCGAGGTAGATCGTACCGTCCATATCGAGCACGAAACAGCGAACTTTTTCGAGCTTCTGCCGGATCTCTGCGCCTGTCATCAGTATTCTAGTTCAAAGATGCGCGCACAGATCGGCGCGGGCAGATCGACGGTCAGCGTGCCCTTGTCCGCGTTCCATGCGCAGGCGGTGTTGTGGTTTTCGGGATACGCGCACTTGACCTTGACGTCGTGGTTGCCCTTCAGGAAGTCAACCGGCAGCACGCAGCGACCGTCCGGCGCGCCGCGGCGCCATACGGTGATGTACGCCTTGTGGTCGGTCTTGAGGCCGAGGGAAATCCATGTGTCGGTGAAGCGGGAGGTGCCCAGCGGCCAGAACGGCAGCGCGCGTTTGATGTCCCCGCGGATCGTCTTGTAGTAGTCGAGCGCCTCCTTGACGAGCGTGAAGTCGCTCTCCGGAATCTCCGCAAGGTGACCGCTCTGGTGAATGCGCTGCATCAGCGCGTTGCACATGTTGAAGACCGCCTCTTCGCGTCCGCCGCCCTTCATGGGGTAGCTCCAGATCGCGCTCTGCTCCGGCGTCAAGCCGGAAGGCGCGTTCGCCGCGATCGACGCGTAGCGCAGGTAGTCGTCCTGATCGCTCGTCGACTGGATGCTGTGGCGGGAGAGCATCGCGTAATCGATGCGCATGCCGCCCGAGGAGCAGTTCTCGATGATAAGGTCGGGATAGCGCTGGAATACGGAATCGAGCCACGCGAGGTAGGCGCGCTCGTGCCCGAGCAGACCGTCGCCGACGCTGTCCGCGTTCAGCTCCGTGCCGATGCCCGGCTCAATGTTGTAGTCCATTTTGATGTAACCGACGTGGTAATCGCGGATCAGGCGGTCGATGACCTCGTTCGCGTGCGCGATGACCTCGGGGTTGCGGAAGTCGAGCTGCCAGCGGCTGCGGTCGTGCACCTTCTTGCCGTGGCGGGTGAAGAACCAATCGGGGTGGACGCGCGCCGCCTTCGGGCAGCAGATGCCCATGACCTCGATCTCGAGCCACACGCCGGGGATCATGCCCTTCGAGCGGATGTAGTCCATGACCTCCTCGAGGCCGTTCGGGAAGCGCTCGTAGCTCGGCAGCCACTCGCCGACGTTGTCCCACCAGAAGCCTGCGGCGTACCAGCCTGCATCCACACAGAAGTACTCGCAGCCGGCCTTGTGCGCGGCGTCGATCAGCGGGATCTCCTTCGCGGTCGTCGGGTTTGCCCACAGGCAGTTCATATAGTCGTTGAAAATGATGCACAGTTTCTCGTTGTCGTCGTTTTTGCGGCGGATCACGCGGCGGTACTTCGTCAGCTCGCCCATCGCATCGTCAAACTTGCCGACCGTCGAGCCGACGCATACCGGCACCGTCGTGAACGTCTCGCCGGGCTGCAGATTCTTCCACCAGTGCGATTCCGTTTCAGACGGGCCACTGAGTTGGATGTAGAAGCTGCCCATCTGGTCGCTGATTTCCCAGTGCCAGGAGCCGTTGTGCTCGATCTGCCAGAAGAGATTGGAGCCGGTCTCGGTGTTTTCGAGCAGGCCCATCGGCAGGTATTCCTTTGTCGACCAGTTGCCGATGTTCGTCGCGCCGATCACCTTCGAGGAACGCTGAATTTCCTCGGGCTGGCACCGTGCGAGGCCGAGCTGCGGGAAGGAGTAGCTTTCCCACTGCATTTCGCGCTGCCAGCCGTTGTGCGGATACCACACGCGCATCTTGTCGTCGGTGGAGAGCAGGCCCTCCTTCTCGATGCCGGTGAGGGCAAAGGAGGAGACATACTCGAGCCCCTGCGGCTCATCGCCGACATTCGTCACGTCTGTCCAGCAGCGGACAACCTGAATGCCGTCGAAAAACTGCATGTGCGAGACGGTATCCACGCCGCAGACGTCGTCGTGCATCTTGATTTCCAGCTTGCGGCCGAGCGCGTTGCGCTTGTCGACGAAATCGACGAGCTGCATCCGGTAGCCCGGCGCGGTGGAGATGTACTTGTTGCCGTGGCGCTCGCCGGGGCGGTCCTGACCGGAAATCATGATTTCCAGCACGTTGTAGCGCTCGGTCTGGATTTTCACCTCGCCCGTGCGGCGGTCGTGCACGCGAAGGATCTTGCTTTCGTCGAACGGCAGCGCCGAAAAATGCAGCAGCTTACAGGTGCCGTCCTCTTTCTTTTCGAAAACGAGATGCAGCCCGTTTTCGTCGATACGGATCAGATTCATATTCAACACTTCCCTTTCTGCGCGCTTTCCGCCGCCTTTCATCCGAGCGGAAGCATCGCGCCATGAAGAAACTTGTATGTACAAATCTTAGCATAAGTAGATGCTGTTTTCAAGGCGTATTTTCCCTCACGCCAGAAATTTCGCGCCGAATGCGGAGTACATCAGCGCGTGCCGCAAACGGTTGATGCCCTTGCGGATGTGCTTCGAAACGGTGCCGCGCGTCAGCCCAAGCTGTGCGGCGATCTCCGGTATCGTGTGTTGTCCGCTGTAATAGAGCAGCAGACAGGAACGCTGCCGGTCAGTCAGTTCTTCCTGCACCGCGCGCCGGAGAAGCTGCTCCGTTTCCTGCAGCAAAGCGCGGTTCTCGCCGCGCTCCAGACCAATTGCGCTGAGCAAGGCCGTCTGCCGCGCGCCCGCACCATGTAGCTTTCTCATGTTCAGGCCCGCCTCCTCCCACGTTTTTGCAGCAGATGCCCGGTCACCATGCATTCCAGGTACATATTGTACAGCGTATTGATGCGCCGTGCGTGCTCGCCGGAAATGTCGTAGTCCTTTTCCGCGCGCGCCGTCTGAATGCGCCGCCGCAGCGTCTCTGCCTCGTTCAGGTATTCCTGTCCCCAAGTGGTGTAATTGGTCATAAGATCACCATGCCTTTCGTATTCATAAAGCGTGAGAACGTGTGTTCGTTACTTTTTATATTATACAAAAGTTACGGCTTTGTCAATCGAACATCAAACATTTGTTTAAGATGTCCGGTAATGTCCGGTTTTGCATTCCACAAAAAATCCCAAACCGAGTATGCAAGCGCGCGGAAAGGTTGCGCCCCAATCCAAAACGTGGTATACTAAACCCGGAATAAAATGAAAAATATCGGAGGGAGAATTTTGAATCAGAAGGCAAAGCTTTTTGACCTCTTTCTGACGTTTGCGCGTATCGGCGGGCTGACGTTCGGCGGCGGCTATGCGATGCTGCCGATGCTCCAGAAGGAGGTCGTCGAAAACAAAAAGTGGGCGACGGAAGAGGAGCTGCTCGATTATTACGCCGTAGGACAGTGCACGCCGGGCGTTATCGCGGTCAACGTGGCGACGTTTATCGGGCAGAAGCTGCGCGGCGTGATCGGCGGCATTGTCGCCACGCTTGGCGTGGTCGCGCCGTCGTTTGTGATTATCCTCCTGCTCGCGACGCTCATCAACCATTTCGCGGAGTACGCGGTCGTCGCGCATGCGTTGGCGGGCATTCGTGTGGCGGTGGCGGCGCTGATCGTCTCGGCCATCGTCAAGCTCTGGAAAAAGGGAATCAAGGATGCGCTCGGCGTCGTTATTTTCGGCGTGGTCGTCCTGCTTTCGCTGGTGCTGAATGTCTCGCCGATCATCATCGTCGTGATCGCGATGTTGTTTGGCATCCTGTACGGGCGCGTCAGCGGCAGAAAGGAGGGCAAATAAGATGGTTTATCTGCTTTTATTCTATGAGTTTTTCAAAACCGGTCTGTTTGCCATTGGCGGCGGCCTTGCGACGCTGCCGTTCCTCTATGAGATCGCGGACAAGTACACGTGGTTCGACGAAGCAATGCTTTCCGATATGATCGCGATCTCGGAATCCACGCCGGGGCCGATCGGCGTCAATATGGCGACGTATGCGGGCTACAACGCAGGCGCGTACGTCGGCGGCGTGCCGGGCGGTATTCTGGGCGCGTTCGTCGCGACCGTCGGCCTGATCACACCGAGCGTCATTGTGATTCTGATTGTCGCGCAGTTTTTGAAGCGCTTCAAGGAGAGCCGTCTTGTGCAGGATGTGTTCTATACGCTGCGTCCCGCCGTGACGGGCCTGATCGCCTGCGCATGCTTCACGACGATGAGCGGCTCGCTGTTCTTCCCGGAGGCGTTCGGCAGCTTTCAGCAGTTTTCGGACGTTTTCAATGTGTTCAGTCTGCCGGCGATTTTGCTTTTTGCCGTGTTGCTGTTCGGCATTTTGAAATTCAAGAAGGTGCATCCGGTCGTGTTCATCGCTATCGCGGCGGTTGTGGGCATCGTGCTGCAATTCTGATTGGATTTATTTACAATTTGGGGCTGTTATTTTGCACTTTTTTGCTTTATAATATAAAGCAGAGGTAAAAACGCAGGGACGTTTTGAAATGGAAAGGAGTTTCGTTATGGATTTTCTGAAGAATATCACATCCGTATTTAAAACCGCGGGCGGCGCGGTGCAGAATGCCGTGGGCGTCGTGGCGGAAAAGAACCGCAAGACGGCGCTGATGAACCGCCTGCGCACGGTGATCCGCTGCGAGGAAAAGGCAGCGGAGCGCGCGTATCTCGCGCTTGGCCGCTACTACTACCACAATCTGCGCGACGCATCCAACACGGTCACGGAGCCGCACTGCATCGATATTGAGGCGGCGGAGCAGCGCATCGACGCCGCGGTCGCGAAGCTCGAAGCGCTTTGCCGCGAGGAAGGCGAGGAGGGCGAGATCGAGGAGATCACGCTTGAAGACGTGCGCGAGTACGTGCCGGATCCGGCGCCCGCAGAGGCTGCGCAGGACGCGGAAGCCGAAGCCGTGCCGGAGGGCCTTGTGGACGAGGCCGTGGAAGCGGCAGAGCCAGCAGCCGTGCAGCCGGAGGCCGAGGAAGAGCCTGCGGAAAAGGACGCAAGTGAAGAACTGCCCTACGAATAAGCGATGAAAGAGCGCATACTCGTGGGTATGAGCGGCGGCGTGGACAGCTCGGTCGCCGCTCAACTTTTACAGGAAGCCGGCTACGATGTGACGGGCATGACGATGCGCTTAAAGCCGCGCCGGATGCTCTCTGAAGCGGAGGCTGCGGCGGTGGAGCGCGAGGCGGCGGACGCTGCGGCCGTGTGCGTGAAGCTCGGCATCGATCACGTCGCGCCCGATTTTTCGGCGGAATTCGAGCGGCTTGTCATCGAGCCGTTTATCGCGTCGTACAAGCGCGGCGAGACGCCGAATCCGTGCTTTCTGTGCAACCAGACCGTGAAATTCGGCCTGATGCTCGATTGGGCGTCGGCGCACGGTTTCGATAAGATCGCGACCGGCCACTACGCGCAGATCGTCTGCGAAAACGGGCGGTATCTGCTGAAAAAATCGCCGGCGAAGAAGGACCAGAGCTATTTTCTCAGCGGCCTGACGCCGCATCAGCTCAGCCGCACGCGGATCCCGCTGGCCCGCATGCCGAAGGAGGAGGCGCGCGCCCGCGCCGAAGCGCTCGGGCTGCCGGTCGCACAGAAGCCGGACAGCCAGGAGATCTGCTTTATCCCCTCCAACGATTACGTTGCATTCCTGGAGCGGTTTGGCGGCGAGCTGCCGGGCGCGGGCGATTTTGTCTCGCCCGAAGGCGCGGTGCTCGGCCGGCACAGCGGCATTTACCGCTATACGATCGGGCAGCGCAAGGGGCTGGGTATCGCCTTCGGTGAGCCGCGTTTTGTCACGAGAATCGACGCGGGGCGCAACACCGTGACGCTCGGGCGCGACGCAGACCGCTATACGCGCACCGTGCATGTGCGCGATGTGAACCTCATTTTATACGATACACTCACAGAACCGGTCACGGTGGAAGCCAAGGTGCGCTACGCCGCAAAGCCCGACCGCGCGCTGCTGACGCCGACCGGGGCGGGGACGGCCGTGCTCGAATTTGAAAACCCGCAGCGGGCGGTAACGCCCGGCCAGATTGCCGCGTTTTATGTCGGGGATTACGTCCTCGGCTCCGGCATCATTGATTCCTAAAATGCTCGCAGAAAGGTGCGTGTTATCCGCATGTCTACACAAATCAAAAAGGATATTGTCTGCCCCGCCTGCGGGCAGACGCAGAAGCTCGAAATGTACACGAGCGTCAATGCGGAGGAGAATCCCGAGCTGCGCCGGGACATCCTGCGCGAGTCGGTTTTCGACTGGGAATGCCGCCACTGCGGCTACACGGCCCAGATGGCCTACCCGATGATCTACCACGATCCCGGCCACGGCTTCATGATCTGCCTGCGCCCCTCCGGCGCGGTGTCCAAGGCGGAGCCGATTCCGGCTGTGAAATCGCTTATCAAGCGGAGCGTCAAGAACCCGCAGGAGCTCAAGGAGAAGATCCTGATCTTCGAGGCTGGGCTCGACGACGTGGCGGTGGAGCTTGTCAAGAACGCAATTGTCACCGTGATCCGCAAGACCTTCGAGGGAAACATCCATGCGTATTTCTGCGCCGCGACGGAAAAAGAGATGCGTTTCGCGATCTTCATCAAAGGGCGGCAGGAGCCGGTCTACCAGACGACGCAGATGGCGGTATACCGCCAGTCACAGGAGGTGCTGCGCGCGCTCGATTACAAAGTGCCCGAAGATTTCGCCGTCATCAATTCCAAGCTCGCCCAGCGTCTGCTGGATGAATACAAATCCATTTGAACATAAAAACCAACAGCGCCGGAAAGCCTTTTGGCTCCGGCGCTGTTTTGCGTGGAAAAGGGCTGTCTGTGTGTTGATTTACGAGGGCCAAACGACCTCGGAATGATCGACACCGCCGCACATTCCGCAGCCGTAGTGCAGGACGTAGTAACGAACCTTGCCGTTTGCATCCACAATCGCGTCCATGCTCAGATAATCGTTTGTGTGACATTGACCCGGCCCGACAGGACAGGGCGTATATCGCATGACAGTAGCTTCATCTGCCGTCATTTCCGGCTCTCCGACTTTCGGCTCCAGACGATATGAGGTGATGAACAGCTCACTGCCGTCGGAGGAATAGCCGGTCGAGGTGGAAATATCGACGATCTTGTAGTTTTTTAGCGTCTCCTCCACGGAGAAATCTTGCTTCAGATGCTCCATCGGATAGAAGTCCGTTTTAAAACGTGCGGCGTTGGCCTGCGCCTCGGCAAAGAGTGCCTTTGCTTCCTCTTCTGAGATGCCGGAGGCCGCCAATTCTTCCGACGGATGCAGTGCAGGCGCAGAAGCGGCGGATACGGAGAGTGCAAGCACAAAGACAAGAAGGAGTGCCAGTACGGAAATTCCAAGCTTTTTCATAATTTCAGTCCTTTCTTTTTTTGAAGCAGATTCGTGGTTTGTCAAAAACAGAAAGCCCCGTGTTCCTGCTTGCAGTATAGCACTGGGATTTCAATATGTCAATAATTTTGTATTAAATTTTTTTAGTATTTACTTTTTGTAAAATGTGTGCTATGCTGTGTACGGAACTCAGGAAGGTGGCGCGTCGAATGGCGAATAACGATGTGACAAAAAAGGTGCCCATGGAGCTGATCTGTATGCTGATCCTGCGTGAGCGCGATATGTACGGCTACGAGATGGTGCAGGAGATCGAGGCACGTAGCGATGGTTTGCTCAGCTTCAACCTGGCTTCGGTTTATGTTGTTCTGCGCCGGCTGGAAGAAAACGGTTATGTGACCGCGCACAGCGAGATGTCCGACGCTGTGCGGGCGCGCCTGCGTGTGTACTACCATCTGGAGCCGGGTGCCGAGGCATATATGGAAAAGCAGATGGCGGAGTATCTGCGCACCGTGCGGGGCGTGCAGAATCTGTTTCAGAGTTGTGAGGCGGCGTATGCGAATCAGAAAAACGCGTAATGGTATGGAGCGCTATATGCAGCGTGCAGCGGCTGCGCTGCATGTCTCCCACAGAGAGAAAAAAGCGGCGCTTCAAGAGATACGGAATCTGCTGCTTGAAATTCCACATGCGGAAACAATGTCGTTTGATATTCTCACTGCGGCTGCTGGCGAACCGGAGCTGCTGGCTGCCGCTTATGTGCCGGTGCGCCGCAAAATCGGGCGGCTTTCGGTCTGTATGCTGATCCTCGCACTTTGTGCCGCCTTGACCGGTGTGTTCTGTGCGGGGCTGTTCTGCGGTCGGCAGGGTACAGAATGGCACGGCTATGTGCAGTCCTACACCCCCGGTGATGAGTTGCCGCCGGAGGCAGCGAAAATCCTTGCACGCGCAGCGGTGAAAAATTGAATAAAACAGAAAAGCTGTCCGAAGCCATTGGCTTTCGGGCAGCTTTTTGGTGTTTGCAGGCGGAATCAGCCGTAGGAGCCGCCGTCGGTTCCGGTGAGGGCGTGGGCTCCGGCGCAATAAGGCCAGAGAGTGCGGTACAGGCTGGAAGCGTGAACAGAAACATCAAGGTGAGCAGCAGAGCGATCGTCTTTTTCATGGTATGGCCGGTGTATGGCCGGTTCCTTTTATCCGTTGAAGAGACTCCACATGGAGTCATGCTGTGTGGAAGTATTTGCGGACATCACATTGTTGAGGAACAGGACGTCTGTAATGCCCTGCTCGGCGCAGTAATCCGGCAGGCTGGCGTCGAAATAGCGGAAGTCGATCACATGTACCTGGTCGAAGCTTGCCATAAGGAACGGTGCGAACGCGTTGCCGTAGGAATCCTTCACGACGACCAGCCTGCGGCCGGTCTGCACGTCGTGATTCTGGACGCGTACACAGCCCAGATCGCCGGAGAGGTACATCGAATATCCCGCGCTTTCGTCGTGCAAGTTGATCGAGGACATCTCAAAGTAGCTGAGGCCGTCGTAAGACATCTCGCAGTCGTAGCTGAAAGTGGGATCGTAGAGGTCGAGCGTGTCGGGCTGATCGAACAGGCAGTCCTCGTAGGTCGCGTAGGCAAGATAGCCTGTGAAGTCGTAGCTTGTCTTGTCGAAGCTCTCAAGTGCGGCGGTTTCGCAGTCCGCGACCTCGCAGAACTTCGTGTAGGCGTAATATGCGCCGAGCGGCGCCCAGTGGGTATCGGTGTTCAAGTAAATGTTCTCGTTGTTGTGCAGGTTCAGCGTGTCGTAAATATCGACCTTTCTGACCTTATCGGAGAGGTTCTCGTAAATCACGTCGATATTCTGGCGCTGCGAGGTGGTGCCGTAGTATTCGCGCACACGCTCCGGAACGCCGAATTCCGAGTGGTTCGGAACGACCATATTGTAGACCTGGATGCCGGAGAGCTCATCCGCAAAGGCGTTGATCATTTCCGCATAAGTCTGCGCCATATCGTCGCTGCCGTAGAACATCTCAAAGCCCTTGTCGTTGTAGATCAGAATATCGGAGGACATGTAGCCCTCGGTGCCGTCGTCGTAGATCGGCGGCGGGGTCGGCTCGGGTGTGGGAGAAGGCGTGGGCGAGGGCGTCGGATCCGGGGTGGGGGTCGGTTCGGCGGTCGGATCCGGGGTGGCCGTTGCGGTCAGGCCCGGAATCGAATAGCTGCCTGTGCCGCCGAAGAGGCCGAGACTCCAGAGCATGTAAACGATGATGCCCGCAGCGGCGAGCAGCAGGACGATGACAATTGGCACGACCGGCGAACGGCGTTGCTTTACGGGCAACTCCTCTTCATATTCCTGCACGCGGATGCGCTGCGGTGTATAGGCCGGCAGCGCATTCTCGTCCGGGGACGGCGCCGCAGGAAGCGTTGTGAAGCTCTCGGTTGGAAGCTCCTCGGTAATCTCAAGCGTGTCTTCCACACGTTCCGGTGTGCGCGGGGGCTTCACAGCGGGTTTTTTGCCGCGGTAATGGCGCGGTGCGGCATGCTTTGGTGTATAGCGGGCCATGGGACTCATCCTTTCTGGGGCAGATAGCCTACCTTTTTCATGACCTTCTGCAGCGTGCGGCGCGCAATCGCCTCAGCACGCGGCGCGGCCTCGCTGTAACATTTTTCGAGGTACGCCTTGTCGCGGATCAGTTCGTTGTAGCGCTTCTGGATCGGCCCCAGCTCCGCGACGACCGCTTCACCGACGGCCGTTTTGAAGTCGCCGTAGCCGTGGCCCTCAAATTCTTTTTCGATTTCCTCATAGCTCTTGCCGGTGATGCAGCTGTAAATGCCCATGAGATTGTTGATGCCGTCCTTGCCCTCGGCGTAGCGGACGCATGCTTCGCTGTCCGTGACGGCGCGTTTGAACTTCTTCATGATCTGGTCCGGCGTGTCGAGCATCGTGATGAAGCCCGCCGTATTTTCGTCAGACTTGCTCATCTTCTTTGTCGGGTCCTGCAGGGACATGATGCGCGCGCCGGTCTTCGGGATCAGCCCCTCCGGCACGACGAAGGTCGGGGAGTACAGCCCGTTGAAGCGCTCGGCGACGTTGCGGGCGAGTTCGAGGTGCTGCTTCTGGTCGGCGCCGATCGGCACGTAGTCCGCGTTGTAGAGCAGAATGTCCGCCGCCATCAGGCAGGGATAGGTGAACAGACCGGCGTTGATGTTATCGGCGTGCTTTGCGGATTTATCCTTGAACTGCGTCATGCGGGAGAGCTCGCCGAACTGCGTGTGGCAGTTCAAAACCCATGCGAGCTGCGCGTGCTGCGGCACCTGGCTCTGGATGAAGAAAATGCTCTTTTCGGGGTCGATGCCGAGCGCGAGCATCATCGCATAAGCAGAGAGTGTGTTTTTGCGGAACGCCGCGGGCTCCTGCCGCACGGTAATCGCGTGCAGGTCGGCGAGCGCGTAGACGCACTCATAGTCGTCCTGCAGAGCGACGAAGTTTTTCAGCGCACCGAGATAATTGCCGAGCGTGAACATGCCCGTCGGCTGAATCATGCTTAAAACGCGCTTTTTGCGGATTTCAGTTGTGTTTTCCATATTGCTTCACCTTTCTCAGATCATTTCGCGGATGGTTTCACCGAGCAGCTCGATGCCCTTTGTGAGCTGTTCGTCGGTCGGGGTGGAGAAATTGATGCGGAACGCGTCGCACGGCTCGTTTTCGCTCGTCAGGAACGCGGTGCCGGGCACGACGCAGACCTTCTTTTCGAGCGCCTTCTGCACGAACGCCATCATGTCGACGCCCTTCGGGAGATGGCACCACGCGAACAGGCCGCCGTTGAACGGGTCCCACGTGATGTGCGGTGCGAGGTTCTTTTCCATGAGGTCGAGCAGCAGCGCGCGCTTTTTCGTGTAGATCGCGCGCAGGCCCTCGAGGTGCGCGTCAAAGTCGTATTCGGTCATAAAGCGGTAGCAGACGACCTGCGACCAGATGTTGGTGTGCACGTCCTGCCCCTGCTTGCAGACGGTCATCTTCGCGAGCACCGGCTTCGGGCCAATCGCGTAGCCGACGCGCATACCGGGGGAGATGACCTTCGAGAACGAACCGGCGTAGAGCACGATGCCGTCCTCGTCGAAGGATTTGATCGTCGGCAGCGGCTCGCCCTCGTAGCGCAGGTCGCCGTACGGGTTATCCTCGAGAATCATCACGCCGTACTGCTTTGCGAGTTCATAGAGACGACGGCGCTTTTCAAGGCTCATCGTGATGCCAGAGGGATTCTGGAAGTTCGGAATCGTGTAGATGAACTTCACGTTTCGCTCTGTCTGCAGCGCCTTTTCGAGCGCTTCCATGTTCATGCCGTCGGTGTCCATCGGGATGCCGACGAGCTTTGCGCGGTAGGAGCGGAAGTCGTTCAGGGAGCCGATGAAGCTCGGCGCCTCGCACAGCACGGTCTCACCCTCGTTCAGAATCGACTTCGTGAACAGATCCATGATCTGCTGCGCGCCGCTCGTGACGATGAGATCGTCAAAGTCGCGCCCGACGTTGTGCGTCTTCTTCATGTAGTCCTTGAGATGCTCGCGCAGCGGCACATAGCCCTCGGTCGTGCTGTACTGCAGCGCGAGGATCGGGTTTTCCGCCATCAGCTTCGCGGAGATCTCGCCGAGCTGCTTTGCCGGGAACGCCTCCGGCGCGGGATTGCCCGCGGAGAGCGAAATGTATGTGGGATCCGCCGCGTATTTGAAGATTTCGCGGATCGCGGAGGGCTTTAAACTTAAAACGCGTTCAGAAAATTTGTATTCCATAGCTGCCTTTACCTTTCTGTTTCAAAATATGAAAGAGTATAAAAGAAACCCCTTGCGCCCTTACAGCAAGGGACAAGAGGCTGAATTCCTGCGGTACCACCCAAATTGGCGCATTGCGCCCGCTCACAGCCTTAACGCGGCGAACGTCGGGCGATTTTCCCGCCCGCCCTCATGGAGCCATTCGCCGTGCCGCGCGCGCTCCGTTTCCACCGCCGGGAGCTCTCTGTGCCGTCTGAACACGGGTACTCTTTCCAATCATCAGTTTATATATACTGTTATTCTATGCCCTTTTCCGCCGTTTGTCAAGAGTAAAGCACGCCCGGGGCGCCCCGCGCCGCCCGGGCGAAAAGTTTGCGCGGTTTTCACGGCTATTTCGCGCCGATCTGAAACGCCCGCGACACGAACGGCGGACAAACCGCAAAACATTCAAAAAAACAGCCTGCGCAATTCGCGTTTTCCTGCACGTCCCGCTCCGTATAATGAGCGTACGGTTTACATATTTATGTAGATTACGGATTTGCAGAGGAGGCAAAATCATGGAAGAAAATGCTTTGGTCAGGCTGCGGGACAGGACGCGCGGGTTCCTGAGCGTGCCGTATGTGCGCCGCACGGCGCTGCTGCTTTTGGGCGCTATGGCGGGGTTTCTCTCGGCGCGCGGGCTGGTGTTCGGCAAATACGCGCCGTTTGCCGCGGCGGCTGCTGCGGCTGCGCCGTTTTCCGTCATGTGGTCAGTGATCGCCGGCGCGTCGCTCGGGTACCTCATCCCCTCACCGGTCGATGTGCCCGCGCGGTATATCGCGGCGCTGCTCGCCGTGGGCGCGATCCGCTGGTCGCTTTCGGAGCTGAAAACCGTGCGGGATCACCCGGTATTTGTGCCGGCGGTCGCGTTTCTGCCGCTGCTCGCGACGGGCGTGACGACGGTGCTCATCAGTGGCTCGCTCTCGAACGTCACCGCGATGGTCGTGGCGGAGTCATTCCTTGCGGGCGGCACGGCGTATTTCCTGCGCCGCACGGTGCGGCTGCTCGAGAGCCGCCGGGAGGCCGCCGTGTTTGACAGCGGCGACGTCGCGGCAGTGATCGTGACGCTCGGCGTGCTGCTGCTTTCGTTCTCCGGCATCACGGTCGCGGGCGTTTCGATCGGCCGCATTCTGATCGTATTGACGATCCTCGTTTCGGCGCGGCTCGGTGGGCTTTCAGGCGGCGCGGTGGCGGGCATCGCGGCGGGCACAGTGCAGGGGCTTTCCACCGCCGGGCTATCGTATCTTTCAGGCGCGTACGGACTCGGTGGGCTGATGGCGGGCGTGTTCTCGCCGCTCGGGAAGATCGCCGTCGCGATCGCGTTCGTCATCTCGAACGGCATTGCGTCGCTGCAGGTGAATGGCTCGGTGCAGGCCTTTTACGGCGCGGTGGAGGTGGCGATCGCGTCGATCGTCTACATGCTCCTGCCGCAGAGCCGCCGGCTCACGACGCTGTTCGCGGTGCGGCGGGACAAGCTGCCGGGCGATTCGCTGCGCAAGAACGTGATTTTGCGGCTGCGCTATGCGGCGGACGCGATGCGCGGTGCTTCGGAATCGGTGGATAAGATCTCCAAGCAGTTGCAGGACACGGCGGCGGACGACCTGCCCGGCGTGTACGGGCGCGCGGCGGAGAAAATCTGCGCGGGGTGCAGCCAGTGTGCCGTGTGCTGGCGGAAAAACCGGGACGAAACGCAGAAGAGCTTTTCGCGGCTGAGCTACCCCCTTCGGGAGCACGGGCGCGTGGAGCGAAGCGATTTCGATGTGCCGTTCCTGACGCGCTGCGGGCGTGCGGCGGAATTGCGCGACGCGGTAAACGGCGCGTACCGCGAGCTGCTCGCGAAGGAGAGCGCCAAAATGCGCGCCGAGCAGGTGCGCGCCGTGGTGGAGGAGCATTTCCGCTCCACCTCACAGATGCTCGGCGACATGGCGGAGGAATTTGAGCAGTACCAGCATTTCGATGAGGACAGCGCGGAGCAGGTGCGCGAGGTGCTGCGACGCCATGAGCTGACGCCGATTGAGGTCTGCTGCCGCATCGATAAGTTCGGGCGCATGACAATCGAGGCGAACGTTCACCGCCCGCGCGGGCTGCACATCAACAAGGGCCAGCTTACGCGTGAAATTTCCTCCGCCTGCGGGCGCACATTCTCGCAGCCGAGCGTCGCGGCGGCGGGCGATATTCTGAAGCTCCAGATGTGCCAGAAGCCGGTCTATGCCGTGCAGCGCGGTTTTGCCCAGCACGCGGCAAACGGCGCCGCGCTCTGCGGGGACTGCGCGGCTGCGTTCACGGACGGCAGCGGGCGGTACTTCGCTGTGCTCAGCGACGGTATGGGTACCGGCGGCCGGGCGGCGGTGGACGGCACGATGACGGCCTCGATGGCACAGTCGCTTTTGAAGGCGGGTATCGGCTTTGAGAGCACGCTGCGCATGATCAACTCCGCCATGCTCGCGAAGGGCGGGGAGGAATCCCTCGCGACGCTCGACGTCGTGTGCATCGACCTGTTCACTGGGCAGACACAGCTCAGAAAAGCGGGCGCGGCGGGCACGGTGCTGCGCCGCAAGCACCGCGCGGAATATCTCGAGGCGAAGAGCGTGCCGGTGGGCATTATGCCGGAGGTGCGCTTTGCGCGCAGTGAGAAGGCGCTCGATTCCGGTGATCTCATCGTCATGGTGTCGGACGGCGTGACCGCGGCGGGCACGGAGTGGCTCTGTGACCTCGTCGGCAATTTCGTGGAGGACGACGCGCAGGCGCTTGCCGAGCAGATCGTCGATCGCGCCGTGAAGGACCGCGCCGACGGGCATGAGGACGACGTGAGCGCCGTGGTGCTGCTGGTGGAATGAGAACCGCACGCGTTCGGAAAAATCCCATGGGATTCTCTGTGAATTCTGACAATTGCGCTTTGTGCCCTTTTGTGGTATGATTATACAAGTTTAGTCGGTTTCATTACCGAAAATTTGAGTAAACCATCAAAAGAAAGGGGCAATCCCATGGATAAGCGGGCAAGCGGCGTGCTGATGCACGTCTCCTCTCTGCCGGGCGCGTACGGCATCGGCTGCTTTGGCAAGGAGGCGCGGCAGTTTATCGATTTTCTCAGCGAGACGGGCTGTACCTACTGGCAGGTGCTGCCGTTCACGCCAACCGACGCGTACAATTCGCCGTATGCGAGTATTTCGGCGTTCGCGGGCAACCGCAATTTTATCGACCTCGAGCAATTGCGCGACGAGGGACTTCTGACGGATGCGGAGCTGCGCGACCAGATGTACGCGAATCCGTATTCCGCGGCGTTTGAATTTTTGGAGCTGCGGCGCATCCCGGTGCTGTACCGGGCATTTACGCGCACGGACGAGGCATACCGCGATAAGGTGCGCGCGTTTGCAAAGGAAAATGCGCGCTGGCTGCCGGATTACGCGCTGTACATCATCCTGAAGGAAGCGAATCTCGGCGCGGAGTGGTACGACTGGACGGATGAGGGACTCAAGTTCCACCGCCCCGAGGCCGTTGCTGCCGCGATGGAGGAGCACGCCGAGACAATCCTCTTCATGGAGTTCATCCAGTACACATTCTTCGAGCAGTGGAAGAAGATCAAAGCGTACGCCAACGATAAGGGCGTGGAGATCATCGGTGACCTGCCGATGTACGTGGCGCGCAACAGCGCCGACGTTTGGGCAAACCGCCATCTTTTCGACCTCTCGGAGGACGGCGAGCCGAAGAACGTCGCGGGCGTGCCGCCGGATTATTTCAGCGAGTTCGGCCAGAAGTGGGGCAACCCGCTCTACAACTGGAAGTCGATGCAGGCAGACGGCTACCGCTGGTGGCTCGACCGGCTCGGCGCGTGCTTCAAGCTGTTTGACGCCGTGCGCATCGACCACTTCCGCGCGTTTTCCGCATACTGGGCGGTGCCCGCCGAGGCGGAAACGGCAAAAGAAGGCAAGTGGATCGACGGCCCGAAAATGGACTTCTTCGACGCGGTCAACCGCGAATTTGAGAACCCGAAGATCATCGCGGAGGATCTCGGCATCATCGACGAGGGTGTGATCGACCTGCTGAAGCAGACCGGTCTGCCGTGCATGCGCGTGATGCAGTTCGGCTTTATGGAGCAGCAGGACAACATGCACCTGCCGCACAACTTCCCGAAAAACTGCGTGGCGTACACCGGCACGCACGACAACAACACCGTGCTCGGCTGGCTGTGGGAGGCGCTCCCGCATGAGCGTGCGCACGCGCTCGAATACTGCGGCTTCCCCGGCGGCGACTGGGCGGTCGGCGGCAGCCAGAGCGCTTCATGCCGCGCGATGATCCGTGCGCTGTGGCAGAGCCCGGCGAATACGGTCATCGTCCCGGTGCAGGATCTCTGCGGCTTCGGCAAGGACACGAAGATGAACGTCCCCGGCGTGCCGAACGGCAACTGGGCGTTCCGTCTCTCGCAGGATCAGATGAACAGCATCGACAAGGATTGGCTCAAGAAGCTGAACGACATCTACTACCGCGCAGCGCACAAATAAACGACAGAGAAATCAAAAAACAGCGGGGCTGCGCGCTCCGCTGTTTTTACATTTCGTGTATTCGATTTTAGTCATATTGAACGGTGAACAGCGCGGCTTTTTTGCCGTTGACGAGCGTGTTGAGCTGGTCGCGGATGATGGCGCCGGCGGCTTCGGCGGCGAGCAGCTCGGCTTTGCGCGCGGTAAGCACAACCGCCTTGCCGTTCGGCTTCAAAATACGCCGGAAGCTGCGGAGCATCTCGACGTAAAAGCCGGTGATGTCGTCGATCTGCTCGAAATAGCCCCAGGACGGGTCGGTGATGATGAGGTCAACCGCCTGATCGGGCACGGAGGGCAGCACGCGGGCGTCCTCGGTGAGGATGCGGATGCCCGGCTTTTGCAGCGTCGGGTTTTGCCGCAGCGCTTCGGTACAGGCGGGGTCGAGATCGCCGACAACAAGCTGCGCCGCGTCAAAGCGTCCGGCGAGCTGCAGCGGGATCGCCGTCGTAGCGGTAGTGCACGAGCCCGTCGTAGACCGCGATCGTCTCCGCGCCGGGCAGCGAGAGCGCGAGTGCGCGCCGGATGACGCTGCCGAAGCCGGTCGTGAAGCTGGAGATGTATTCGTTCATCGCGCCCACTTACTTTTCAATGTATTCGCGTACGCGGAATTTGGCGCCGAGACCTTCGCAGATGCGGCGGCAGGTCTCGATGTCCTCGGCGGGCATCGTGCTGACGACGGTCATCACGACGTGCGGGACAACCTTGACCGCCTCCGCCGTGAAGTGCAGCATCGCGTCAAACGCGGCGGGACCATATTGCGAGTGGCAGACCGCGTCGTATTTCTCGGCGGTCGGCGCGTTCAGGCTGATCGACACGACGTCCATGAGCCCCTTGAGCTCCGGCGCGGCGTTGCGTCCGGTGATGCAGTCCGCCAGACCGTTCGTGTTGACGCGCAGTGTGTAATCGCCCATCGCTTTGAGCGATTTGGCGAGCCAGAGCATGTCGTCCCAGCGGCAGGCGGGCTCGCCGTAGCCGCAGAAAACGATCTCCGTGTATTTGGAAAGGTCGCGCGTCTTAAGGTCGGCGAGGATTTGCTCCTTTGTCGGTTCCGTCCCTTCATACCAGAGGTTATCCGCGTACAGGCTGCCGCTGCTGTTCTGGCGCAGGCAGAACTCGCACGCGTTCGGGCATTGATTGGTGACATTGATATAGAGATTGCCGCCGTATTCATACGTCATGGTCATGGGAAAGCGCTCCTTTCAGGACGGCTGTTTTTCGAGAATTTCGGGCGGGAGGTTAAAGAGGCGGCAGGCGTTTTCACACCCGGCGCGCAGGACCTCCTGCGCCGTGATGCCGCGCACCTCGGCGATCTTCGCGGCGTCGTAAGGGATCATGGTGCTGTCGCAGCGTTTGCCGCGAAACGGCACCGGAGACATATAGGGTGCGTCCGTCTCGGTGAGCAGGCGGTCGAGGGGAATGGACTTTGCGACCTCCAGGCTGTGGCGCGCGTTCTTGAACGTGACCACGCCGCCAAGCCCGATGTACAGCCCGAGCGAAACTGTCTCGCGCGCAAGCTCCGCGCTGCCCGAGAAGCAGTGCACAACGCCCTTTGGCCTGCATTTCCGGAGAATGTCCATCGTGTCGCCGTGCGCCTCGCGGTCGTGGATGACGACGGGCATATCGTGCTTTGCGGCGAGCTCAAGCTGCCGGATGAAGACCTCTTTCTGTTTTTCGCGCGGACAGAGCTCCTCCCAGTGGTAGTCGAGCCCGATTTCGCCGACGGCGACGATCTTCGGGTGGGCAAGCAGCGCTTCGATGTCCGAAAGCCACGTTTCGGGCAGGTCGGCCGCGCACTCGGGGTGAATGCCGACCGCGCCGTAGATATAGTCGTACTGCTCACACAGGGCAATTGTTTTTGAGAGATTCGCGTAGTCCGACGCCATGTTGACGACGGCGACAACGCCTTTTTGCGGCAGGACAGAGCCGAGCAGCTCGGCGCGGTCTGCGTCGAACTGCTCGTCGTCGTAATGGGCATGAGAATCAAAAATCATGATGTGCCCTCGTTAGCGGATTTTGGAACCAGCCGGGATGTTGTCCACGAAGATCACGCGGACGTCGTCCTCGCCGACGTCTGCCGCGAGGATCATACCCTGGCTCTCCACACCGCAGAGTACGGCGGGCTTCAGGTTCGAGACGATCACGACGTGGCGGCCCTTGAGATCCTCGGGCTTATACCACTTCGCGATGCCGGAAGCGACCGTACGCGTGCCGGCGCCGTCGTTCAGCGTGAGCTTTAAGAGCTTCTTTGCGCGCTTGATCGGCTCGCAGTCGAGCACCTCGGCGACGCGCAGTTCTACCTTGGCGAAGTCCTCAATGCCGATCTGTGCCACGCCGGGGATTTCCTTCTTGTTTTCGGCGGGCTTTTCCTCAGCGGGCTTCGGCGCGTGCTTTGCTTCGACCGCCGCGATCTTCTCCGCCATCTCCTTCGCGTCGATGCGCGCAAAGAGGATCTCCGGCTTTTCGGTGACCTTATTGCCGTTCGGGTAGAGGCCGAAGTGGTCGAGGTCGGAGAGCTCACGCGCCGTCGTACCGAGCTGTGCGAAGATCTTCTCCGTTGTGCCGGGCATGAACGGAATCAGAAGCGTCGTGCCGATGCAGATGCTTTCCACAAGATTGTAGAGCACGGTGGAAAGACGGTCGGCCTTCGCCTCGTCCTTCGCGAGCGCCCACGGCATCGTTTCGTCGATATATTTGTTGCAGCGCTTAAAGAGCGTGAAAATTTCGGAAATGGCGTCCGCCACGCGGAGCTGATCCATCTTTTCTTCGACCTTCTGCTTGGTGGCGAGCACGACGGCCTTGAGGTCATTGTCAACATCCTCTGCTGCGCCCTTATCGGCGACCACGCCGCCGAAATACTTGTTGCTCATCGAGATCGTGCGGTTCACGAGGTTACCGAGCGTATTCGCGAGGTCGGAATTCGTGCGCTCGATCATCAGATCCCACGTGATTGTGCCGTCGGATTCAAACGGCATCTCGTGCAGGACGAAGTAACGCACGGCGTCCACGCCGAAGAGCTCGACAAGGTCCTCCGCGTAAATCACGTTGCCCTTCGATTTGCTCATCTTGCCGCCGTTCATGAGGAGCCACGGATGACCGAAGACCTGCTTGGGCAGCGGGAGGCCGAGCGCCATCAGGAAGATCGGCCAGTAGATCGTATGGAAGCGGATGATGTCCTTGCCGATGAGGTGGAGATCGGCGGGCCAGTCGCGCTTGAACTGCTCGGTGTGCTCGCCGTCACAGTCGTAGCCGATGCCGGTGATGTAGTTTGTGAGCGCGTCGAGCCAGACATAGACGACGTGGCGGTCGTCAAAGTCGACCGGGATGCCCCACTTGAAGGACGTTCTCGAAACGCAGAGATCCTGCAGGCCGGGCAGCAGGAAGTTATTCATCATCTCGTTCTTGCGCTGTACCGGCTGGATGAATTCCGGGTGCGTGTTGATGTGGTCGATCAGGCGGTCGGCGTATTTGCTCATCTTGAAGAAGTACGCCTCTTCCTTCGCGGGCTTGACCTCGCCGCCGCAGTCCGGGCACTTGCCGTCAACAAGCTGGGACTCGGTGAAGAAGGATTCGCACGGCGTGCAGTACATGCCCTCGTAGTGGCCCTTGTAGATGTCGCCCTGCTCATAGAGCTTTTTGAAGATCTTCTGCACCTGCTTCTCGTGGTAGTCGTCCGTGGTGCGGATAAACTTGTCATAGGAGGTGTTCATGACGTCCCAGTTGGACTTGACGATCGCCGCGACGTTGTCGACGTATTCCTTCGGGGAGATGCCGGCGGCCTTCGCCTTTTCTTCGATCTTCTGACCGTGCTCGTCAGTTCCGGTCTGGAAAAAGACGTCGTAGCCCTGCTGGCGCTTGAAGCGCGCGATGCTGTCGGCCAGCACGATCTCGTACGTGTTGCCGATGTGCGGGCGGCTCGAGGTGTAAGCGATCGCCGTCGTGATGTAATACTTGGGTTTACACATGGTTTGATCCATCCTTTTATAGATTTAGTGATCTTGACTTTTCAGGAAAATATAACGCTCAGGAGTACAGATAAGATCATCATCCCCGCAAGAAGAAGTGCGGTGATGCGGATAAAGAACTTTCGTCGGCTTTCTTTTTGCATGGAAATATCCCTCCTCTTCCGAATCGTAAAATTACATTATATTTTACCATTCTTTTTTGGGTCTGTAAAGCCGCAGATTGACTTTATTTCGCCGCGGCGGTACAATTATGGTAGTTTACGCAGAAGGGAGAATCCATATCATGGAACTGGAGGCCAATAAACGTGTGGCGGCGATCCATGACCTTTCCGGCGCGGGAAAAAGCTCGCTGACGGTGGTGCTGCCGGTGCTCTCCGCGCTCGGCTGTGAGGTTTCCGTACTGCCGACGGCGGTGCTCTCCACACATACGGGCGGGTTTAAGTCGCCTGTTTACATCGATTTGACCGACGACATGCTGCCCATCGCACAGCACTGGAAAAGGGAGGGCGCGTGCTTCGACGCGCTGTACTCCGGTTTTCTCGGCAGCGCGGCGCAGATCGGTATCGTGCGGGATATCTTTGAGATGTTCCGCGAGGGCAACCCGCAGGCAAAAATCCTTGTGGATCCCGTGATGGGAGACAATGGGCGGCTGTACTCGACATACACGAAGGAGATGGCGGACGGCATGGCGCGGCTGTGCGAAAAGGCGGATATCATCGTGCCGAACATGACGGAGGCGTATTATCTGCTCGGGGAGACGTACCGCGAGGGGCCGTACGACGAAGCGGAGATCCGTCGGATGCTGCGCGGGCTTTCCGCGCTCGGGGCGGAAACCGTCGTGATGACCGGCGTGTATTTCGATGGGAAGCAGGTCGGCGCGGCGTGCTGGGATCACGCGGCGGATACGGTGCGGTTTTGTCTGGAAGATCGTGTGCCCGGCTCGTTTCACGGCACGGGCGACGTGTTCGCTTCGGCGATGCTCGGCGCGTATCTGTGCGGACTTCCGATAGCCGATGCGTGCGGCTGTGCAGTGCGCTACACGGCGAAATGCATCGAAGAGACGGTTCTGGCGGGAAGGACGGATACGCGCTGGGGCGTGAAATTCGAGAAATGTCTGCCTTTTTTGATGAAAGACGTCTTTTCTCTTGCAAAATGACCAAAAACCCTGTATGATAAAAGCAAAGATTTCGCGCTTTCACATGCGAAAGCTACAGGGAGGAAAATAGATCCATGTTTTTTCAAAAAGATATTGAAACCATGAAGCGCGCAGACCTTGAAGCGCTGCAGCTTGAGCGTCTGCGCCGCATGGTGGATTACTGCTACAATAATGTGCCGTTTTATCATGAGCGTCTCGGCGCGGCGGGCATTACCTCCGGCGACAAAATCAAGACGCTTTCGGATATCCAGTACATACCGGTGACGACGAAAGACGATATCCGCGACCACTATCCGTTCGGTATGCTGGCGCGCCCGATGAAGGATATCGTGCGCATTCATGCATCGAGCGGCACGACGGGCAAGCCGACCGTCGGCGTTTACACGCAGAACGATCTGGACAACTGGTCGGACAATGTGGCGCGTCTCTGCGCCGCAGCGGGCGTGACAAGCGAGGACATCGTGCAGATCTCTTTCGGCTACGGCCTGTTCACCGGCGCGCTCGGCCTGCATTACGGCCTCGAAAAGCTCGGTGCGACGGTCATTCCCGCTTCGTCCGGCAACAGCGAAAAGCAGCTCATGATGCTGCGCGATTTCGGCGTGACCGGCCTTGTGGCGACGCCGTCGTATGCAATTTACCTGAGCGAGATGGTGCGCGAGGGCGAATACCCGCTCTCCGCTTACAAGCTGCGCCACGGCATCCTCGGCAGCGAGGGCTGCACCGCGGAGATGCGTGAGCGCATTGAGAAAAATTTCGGCATCAACGTCACCGACAACTACGGCATGACGGAGCTGGGCGGCCCGGGTGTTTCCGGCGAGTGTGAATACCGCTGCGGCCTGCACTTCGCGGAGGACGCGTTTCTGCCCGAGATCATCGACCCCGATACGCTCGAGCGCAAAGCGCCGGGCGAGGCGGGCGAACTTGTCGTCACAACGCTGCTGCGCGAGGGCTTCCCGGTGCTGCGTTACCGCACGAAGGACATCACGCGGCTGAACTACGAGCCGTGCCGGTGCGGACGCACACACGTGCGCATGGACAAGGTCATGGGCCGCACGGACGATATGCTCATCATCAAGGGCGTCAACGTGTTCCCGTCGCAGATCGAGAGCGTGCTCGTCGGCACAAAGGGCATTTCGGACAAAATCGGCCCGCACTATCAGCTCATTGTGCGCCGCAAGAATTATATGGATAATCTCGAGGTTAAGGTGGAGCTGATCGACGAATCTCTGCTTGACCGTTACCGCGAGCTTGAAGCGCTCCAGCGCGCGATCCACGATAAGCTCAAGAGCGTGCTCGGGCTTGAAACGAAGGTCACGCTGGCGGAACCGAAGACGCTGGAACGATTCCAGGGAAAAGCCAAGAGAGTGCTTGACCTTAGAAATATGGAGGATTAAACAGTGAAAGAACTTTTACAGGGCAATGAAGCCGTCGCACGGGGGCTTTATGAGGCGGGCGTCCGCGTCGTTTCAAGCTATCCCGGCACGCCGAGCACCGAAATCACGGAAGCGGCGGCGACGTATGACGAACTTTACTGCGAGTGGGCGCCGAACGAAAAGGTTGCGGCAGAGGTGGCATCGGGCGCGGCCATCGGCGGCGCGCGCAGCTTCTGCGGCATGAAGCATGTCGGCCTGAACGTTGCGGCCGATCCCGTCTTTACGATGAGCTATATCGGCGTGAACGCCGGCATGGTCATCGGCGTGGCGGACGACCCGGGTATGCATTCCTCGCAGAACGAGCAGGATTCGAGAAATTATGCGATCGCGGCAAAGCTTTTGATGCTGGAGCCGTCGGATTCCGCCGAGTGCCGCGATATGACAAAGCTCGCCTACGAGCTTTCGGAAAAGTTCGATACGCCGGTTATGCTGCGCCTTTCGACGCGCATCGCGCATTCGAGAAGCATCGTGGACACGATGGAGCGCGAAGACGTGCCGCTGCGGGACTATGAAAAGAACCCGGCAAAGAACATCATGCTGCCGGCGTTCGCGCGCCCGAAGCATGAAAAGGTGGAGGCGCGCACCGTCGCCGAGCGCGAATGGGCGGAGACCACACCGCTCAATTTCATCGAGGACAACGGCGCAAAGGTCGGCGTAATCGTCGCCGGATCCGTTTACAAATACGCGAAAGAGGCGCTGGGCGATACGGTCAATTACTTAAAGCTCGGCGTTGTGAACCCGCTGCCGGTGCAGAAGATCCGCGATTTCGCGGCGGGGCTTGAGACGGTCTATGTGATCGAGGAGCTCGACGACATCATCGAATCGCACTGCAGAAAGATTGGCGTTCCGGTCGTGGGCAAGGAAATTTTCCCGCGCTGCGGTGAATTCTCCCAGAAGCTGATCGCCGAGAAGCTCGGCGCGCCGCGCGGCGCGTCCGTCTCGCTCGAAGAGAATATCCCGGTGCGCCCGCCGGTCATGTGCTGCGGCTGCCCGCACAGAGGGCTGTTCTATGCGTTGAAGCGCGAGGGCGTATACGTCAGCGGCGACATCGGCTGCTACACGCTGGGCGCTTCGGCGCCGCTCGGCGCGATGGACACCTGCATCTGCATGGGTGCGTCTGTTTCTGCGCTGCACGGCTACAACAAGGCGCGCGGGGCTGAGGCTGAGAAGAAGGCCGTCGCGGTTATCGGCGACTCCACGTTTATTCATTCCGGCATCACGAGTTTGATTGACATCGCCTACAACCGCTCGAACTCTACGGTCATCATTCTCGACAACTCGATCACCGGCATGACCGGTCACCAGCAGAACCCGACGACGGGTCTCACGATCAAGGGCGACCCGACGAGCGCGGTCGATCTCACGGCGCTTTGCCATGCGGTCGGTATTTCCGATGTGCAGGTTGTCGACCCGTACGATCTCAAGGCGACCCGCGCGGCGATCAAGGCGGCGCTCGCAGCCGAGTGCCCGAGCGTCATCATCAGTCGCCGTCCGTGCGCGCTGCTCAAGACCGTGAAGCACAAGCCCGCACTCGTTATCGATGCGGAGAAGTGCATCGGCTGCAAGGCGTGTATGGGCATCGGCTGTCCCGCCATCAGCATCCGGGACGGCAAGGCGGTTGTCGACGCCGCCCAGTGCGTCGGCTGCGGCGTGTGTACGGCGCTCTGCGCGAAGCACGCCATCGGAGAAGCGGAGAAAAAGGAGGGCGCGCAGGAATGAAAAGCGTTATGATTGTCGGCGTCGGCGGACAGGGCACGCTGCTCGCGTCCCGTGTGCTCGGGCGCGTTATGCTTGACGCGGGCTATGACGTCAAGGTCAGTGAGGTACACGGCATGAGCCAGCGCGGCGGCAGTGTTGTCACCTATGTGCGCTGGGGCGAGCGCGTGGAATCGCCCGTGATCAACGAGGGCGAGGCGGATATTCTGCTCGCCTTTGAGCAGCTCGAGGCGGCGCGCTTCCTGCCGTATCTCAAAGAGGGCGGCATGGTGCTCACAAATACCCAGCAGATCGACCCGATGCCCGTCATCACGGGCGCGGCGGAATATCCCGCGGGGCTTCTGGACGCGATCCGTGAAAAGGGCGTGCAGCTCACGGCTGTGGATGCGCTGGCGCTCGCCGGACAGGCCGGTTCGCAGAAGGCGGTGAACGTCGTGCTCATCGGCGCGATGGCGTCGCTGCTCGATATTCCGGAGGCAGATTGGCTCTCCGCGATCGAGAAAACTGTTCCGCCAAAATTCCTGGAGATGAACCAGCGCGCATTTGCGCTCGGTTATCATGCATAGATTAAAATACGCACAAAGAGGAGCTGTTACCCATGAACTATTACAATCCGGAAATTGAATGTGCGGATCGCGAAACGCTGCGGAAAATCCAGTCGGAGCGTCTCGTGAAGATCGTGCACAGCTGTTATGAAAATGTTCCGCTCTACAAGAAGCGCTTTGATGAGATGGGTCTCAAGCCCGACGACATCCGCAGCATCGACGATATCACGAAGCTGCCGTTTACGAAGAAGACGGATCTGCGCGACACATATCCGTTCGGTCTGTTCGCGGTGCCGCGCGGCGAGCTGGCACGCATCCACGCTTCCTCCGGCACGACGGGCAAGCAGACGGTCGTCGGCTATACGAAGAACGACATCAAGGTTTGGGCGGTCTGCGCGGCGCGCAGTATCGCGGCCGTCGGCGGCACGAAGGACGACTTTGTACACGTTTCTTACGGTTACGGCCTGTTCACCGGCGGCCTCGGCCTGCACTACGGCGCCGAGGAGCTGGGCGCGACGGCGATTCCGGTTTCCTCCGGCAACACGGCTCGTCAGGTGCAGATTCTGCAGGACTACGGCTCGGACATTCTGTGCTGCACGCCGTCGTACGCGATGTACATCGGCGAAACCGTGCGCGAAAAGGGCATCGACCCGAAGAGCCTGCGCCTGAGAGCCGGTATCTTCGGCGCGGAGCCGTGGAGCGAGGAGATGCGCCGCGAAATTGAGCGCCTGCTCGACATCAAGGCGTACGACATTTACGGCCTTTCCGAGATCGCTGGACCGGGTGTTTCCTGCGAATGTGAGGAACAGGCCGGCATGCACATCAATGAGGACTTCTTCTACCCGGAGGTCATCGACCCTGTAACCGGCGAGCCGCTGCCGGACGGCGAATACGGCGAGCTTGTGTTCACCTGCATCGGCAAGGAGGCGCTGCCGCTGATCCGCTACCGCACGCGCGACATCTGCGCGCTGAACCACGAGAAGTGCAAGTGCGGCCGCACGCTGGTGCGCATGTGCAAGCCGCGCGGCAGAACGGACGATATGCTCATCATCCGCGGCATCAACGTGTTCCCGTCGCAGATCGAGAGCGTGCTGCTTGACCTCGGCATGGACCCGAACTATCAGCTCGTCGTCGACCGCCAGAACAACCTCGATACGCTCGAAGTGCAGGTGGAGATGAACGAGGCGATGTTCTCCGATACGGTGCGCAACCTCGAGGCGGTCAAGAAGCAGATCGCAAGCGCACTGCAGTCCACGCTGAACATCGTGGCGAAGATTCGTCTGCTCGAGCCGAAGTCCATCGAGCGCAGTGAAGGCAAAGCCAAGCGCGTCATTGACAAGCGCAAGCTGTGATACAGAGAAAGAGAGGAGCTTACTATGCAGATTCAGCAGTTATCGGTTTTTATTGAAAATAAGCCCGGCCGACTGGCGGAGATCACCGAGGTTCTGGCAGAGGCCGAGGTCGATATCCGTGCGATTTCCGTCGCGGATACGAGTGATTTCGGTATCCTGCGCGTGATCGTCGACCGCCCGAAGGAGGCCGTCATTGCGCTCAGAGAGCACGGCATGACCGTTTCCCTGACGAATGTGCTCGCCGTCGGCATTTCCGACGAGCGCGGCGCGTTCTCGAAGGTCATCCGCATTCTGGCGAATTCCGGTATCGACGTCGAGTACATCTATGCATTCGTCAGCCGCGATAAGGGCAAGGCGTACGTGATCATCCGCACGGATAAATCCGCGCGCGCCGCCGAGGTGCTCACGCAGAACGGCGTGGAGATTCTCACGGCTGAAGCGCTTTACAACATGTGATCCAAAACGGAACACAAAAGCAGGTAAAGGCAGGTATGAAATAGCAGTATTTCATACCTGCCTTTCAAATGGGGGGGAAAAGTATGGGTGCGTGGAATTTTTACACGGCGAAGGAAATCAAGCCGCGCGGCTGGCTGAAGCGGCAGCTCGAGATTCAGGCGGCGGGACTGAGCGGCAATCTGGATAAGGTCTGGCGCGACGTGCGGGACAGCGCGTGGATTGGCGGGGACGCCGAGGGCTGGGAGCGCGTGCCGTACTGGCTGGACGGCTTCATCCCGCTTGCGTATCTGCTCGAAAACGAGGATATGATCGCAAGGGCCAAGCGGTATATCGATGCGATCCTCGCGGCGCAGAAAAGCGACGGTTGGATCTGCCCCTGTTTCGATGCGGACAGGAAGACGTACGATACGTGGGCGGTGCTGCTCATCGCCAAGGTGCTGACCGTGTATTACGAGTGCTCGAAGGATGAGCGGATCCCGAAGGCGCTCTATGATACGCTGAAAAACTATTACACGCTCTTGAAAAGCGGGGAGATCCGGCTGTTTGACTGGGGAAAATTTCGCTGGTATGAGGGCTTTGTGGCCATCCGCTTCCTGTATGAACGGTGTGAGGAGGACTGGCTCATCGAGCTGGCGAAGATCCTGAACGACCAGGGAACGGACTATCCGGCGCTCATGCCGCTTTGGGAGGAGCCGAAGGACGTCTGGCGCTTTGACACGCATATTGTGAACCTCGCGATGGCGCTGAAATACGAGGCAGTTTCGTGCGAGCTGCTCGGCGAGCCGTACGGCGATGACGCGGAAAAGCTGTATGCGGCGCTGCGCCGATACAACGGCACGCCGGTGGGGCTGTTTACGGGCGACGAGTGCCTTTCGGGGCTGAGCCCCATTCAGGGCACGGAGCTGTGCGCTGTGGTGGAGCAGATGTATTCCTGCGAGCTGCTGTATGCCCACACGGGGGACAAGAAGTGGGCGGAGCGCCTCGAGGTGCTCGCCTTCAACGCGCTGCCCGCGACAATCAGCGACGATATGTGGGCGCACCAGTACGTGCAGATGAGCAATCAGATGGCGTGCGTACGGTTTCCGGAGGACGTCAAGCCGATCTTCCGCACAAACGGCCCGGAATCACATCTGTTTGGTCTGGAGCCGAATTTTGGCTGCTGCACGGCGAATTTCAGCCAGGGTTGGCCGAAGTTTGCGCTATCGACATTTATGCACAGCGGCAGCACGGTTCTGAGCGCTGTTCCGGTGCCGTCCGTGCTGGAGACGGCGGATTTCCGCATTGAGCTGGAAACCGACTATCCCTTTGAGAACACGTTCCGATATACCATCGCATCCGGAAAGGACTTCACGTTCCAGATCCGCATTCCCTCCTTCGCCGAAAATGTTTCGGTGGACGGGCAGCCGTTTGCGGGCGGGATGTTCTCGGCGGAGATCAAGGCGGGGGAGACGCGGGAAATCTGCGTGCGCTTTGAAACGGCCCCGCATTTCGTAAAACGGCCGTATGAGCTGACGGCGGTCCAGTGCGGCTCGCTCGTCTTTTCCGTGCCCGTGCAGTATGAGAAGAAGATGTACGAATACGAAAAGAACGGCGTGGAGCGGAAATACCCGTACTGCGATTACGAGTATTGGCCCAAGAGCGACTGGAATTACGCCTATTGCGGCGGCGCGCTGACACTGCACAGACGGGAGACGGACGCGGTTCCGTTTTCCTCCGGGCATCCGCCGGTGACAATCACGGCGCGGGCTGTCCAAATCGACTGGGGTATGGAGCCGGGCTATGATGCGCTCTGCGCGAAGACGCCGCGCTCGAGGACACCCTTCGGCGACGCCGAAGAAATCGAGCTGTACCCCTACGGCTGCGCCAAGCTCCGCATGACAGAGCTTCCGCTGATCGATTCATAAATGTACTTTACAGAAGCATCCCGCAGGCTGAAAAGTCTGCGGGATTTTTCCATGTCCGAAAATGTCCGGAAATGTCTGGAAATGTCTGGAAATGTCATGACATGTCATGACATTTTGGGACATCCAGCGGACATGACCGGACATGCTTTAGAAAAGTTTCCCTTTTGAGGGAAACTTTTTGCGTTTTTGGAGGTATAAGTGAAGGGACTTTTTCCTCCCTTCAAAAAATCTTTCACAGAAAGGGTGTTGGACATGCAGGAAGAAACGGCGCTGGAGGGATTCCGCAGGCTGGCGTTCGGTGACATCCGCGACGCGGTGCGGCTTTTGTTCTGCGACGAGGTCAACCCGCGGATGCTCCGGAATATGAACCTGTTTGCGGTTTCGGAGATCCGCAGGCCGAAGGGCGGGGGCATGGAGATCCGGTTCTTTGACCGCATCGAAGCGCTTCGGCTTCTGAGCGAGCTGGAGAGCGCGGGCGGCGGCGCAAGCGATGTGCTGCGCGCAATTGAGCGCGGCGCGGAGGCGCTCGGCGGGCGGGACGGGGACGCGCCGTGAGGACGTTTTCCGAAAAGCAGATGCAGGCGCTCTGCTGGTGGGGCGAAAAAAGCCCGTACCGCAACAAGAACGCGATCATCTGCGACGGCGCGGTGCGCAGCGGCAAGACGGTGTGCATGGGGCTTTCGTTTTTCCTGTGGGCGATGGCCAGGTTTTCCGGGGTGAGCTTTGCAGTGTGCGGCAAAACGATCCGTTCGGTGCGGCGAAATGTGATCGCTGAGCTGCTGCCGCAGCTTCGGCACATGGGCTTTTCGGCACAGGTGCGGTATTCCGAGAACAAGCTGACTTTGCGGTACAGGGGGATCGAAAACCGCTTTTACCTCTTTGGCGGCAAGGATGAATCGAGTGCGGCGCTGATTCAGGGCATGACGCTCGGCGGCATCCTGTTCGACGAGGCGGCGCTGATGCCGCGGTCGTTCGTGGAGCAGGGCATCGCGCGCTGCTCGCTGCCGGGCGCAAAGCTGTGGTTCAACTGCAACCCCGAGCATCCCCAGCATTGGTTCTACCGCGAGTGGATTCTGAAAGCGGAATCGCGCGGGGCGCTGTATCTGCACTTCACGATGGAGGACAACCCGTCGCTGAGCGCCGCGGTGCGGGCGCGGTACCGGCGGATGTTCACCGGTGCGTTTTACAGCCGGTTCATCGAGGGCAAGTGGACGGCGGCGACGGGGCTTGTGTACCCGTTCGCGCAGGAGCTGCTCTGCGACGCGCCGGCCGGGCCGTTCGAGCGGTTCGGCGTGTCGATCGATTACGGCACGGTGAATCCGACCTCGATGGGGCTTTGGGGCTGTCTCGACGGCGTGTGGTACCGGATCGACGAGTACTACTACGACGCGCGCGCCGAGGGTATACGGCGGACGGACGAGGAGCATTTCCGCGGCTTTCAGCAGCTTCTGGCCGGCAGAACGCCGGAAACGGTCGTCTGCGACCCGTCGGCGGCAAGCTTCATCGAGCTGCTTCGCAGCCGGGGCTACGCGGTGACGCCCGCGAAGAACGATGTGCTCAACGGCATCCGCCAGACGGCGACGGCACTGCGCACCGGGCGGATCAAAATTGCCGCCTGCTGTGCCGACACGGTGCGGGAGTTCTCGCTGTACCGCTGGGCGGACGACGGCGTACGGGACGTGCCGGTCAAGGAAAACGACCATGCCATGGACGACATCCGGTATTTCGTCTCGACGGTGCTCACGGTGCAGGAAGCGTTTGCCTGCGCTGTGGAGCGCCGTGGGGACGGAGAGAAAGGAGAGAGCATTTGGGACTTTTGAAAAAGAACAGGCAGGCGGCCGTGTCTGTGCAGACGCAGGGCGCATACACGCCGGTTCTGCCGCAGGCCGCGGGCGAACGCGGGCTGTATCGCGCGCTGCGCGAGCAGGTGCCGATCATCGACGCGGCAATCCACAAGCTCGTGCGGCTTGTGGGCGGCTTCACGGTGAGCTGCCCGGAGGCCAAAACAGAGGCGGCGCTCCGTGATTTTCTCCGTACGGTGCCGGTCAACGGCTGCAACTGCGGAATCGACAGCTTCCTTTCCGTCTATTTTGAGCAGCTTTTGACGTACGGCAACGCGGTGGGGGAGATCGTTGCGGCAAACGGTGCGGTGCACGCGCTGTACAACGCCTCGCTCGACGACCTCGAGATCCGGCTCGTTTCGCCGCTGGAGGCGGGGGTCTTTGTAATCCGGCGCAGCGGCGCGCAGCCGTGCCGCTATCCGGAGCTGATCCTCTCCTCGGCGCTGAATCCGGCGCCGGGCAGCGCGCAGGGCACTTCCATTTTGAAGGGCCTGCCGTTCGTGAGCGAGGTGCTGCTCAAGATTTACCGCACGATCGGGATCAATTGGGAGCGCATGGGCAACGTGCGCTTTGCGGTGACGTGCAAGAACGAGGGCTACATGAATGCAGGCGACCGCGCCGCGCAGCTTGCGCGCGAATGGAGCCGCGCGATGCACGGCCCGGGCGTGAGCGATTTCGTTGCGGTGGGCGATGTGTCGATCCAGGCGATCGGCGCAGACAACCAGCAGATGAACAGCGACGTACCGGTGCGTCAGCTTCTCGAGCAGATCGTGGCAAAGCTCGGCATCCCGCCGTTTCTGCTCGGGCTTTCGTGGTCCTCGACAGAGCGCATGTCGAGCCAGCAGGCGGACGTGCTGACGAGCGAGCTGATGGCCTACCGGCGCATTTTGGAGCCGGTCGTGCTGAAAATCTGCCGCACATGGCTGCGCCTCAACGGGCTTTCGGACGAGGTTGCCATCGAGTGGGACGAGATCACGATGCAGGATGAGGTCGACCACGCGAACGCGGAATACCTTGCGGCGCGCACGGCGGCGCTCAGGGGAGAGGAGAAGAAAGACAATGAACGGGAAAATTCTGAAGGGTGCGCAGAAAATCGGCGCCGAGGCACTTGAGCGCATCAACGGCTACACGCGCCGCCCGTACAGCGCGGAGGAGGTCTACACGTTTTCAGTCGTGCTCTGCGATAACGAGGTGGACCGCGATTTCGAGTGCTTCACAAAAAAGGCGCTCGAGCAGCTTGCGGCGCTCTTTGTGGGCAAGACGGGCATTCTCGACCACGTCCATTCGAGCCGGAACCAGTCGGCGCGCATTTACGCGACGCAGGTGCGGACATTTCCGGAAAAGCGCACGGCGCGCGGAGAGGTTTACGCCCAGCTCGTCGCCGAGGCGTACATTCCCCGCGGCGCGGAGACGAACGCGCTGATCGAATCAATCGAAAGCGGCATCCGCAAGGAGGTCAGCGTCGGCTGCGCGGTGGCAAAGCGCACGTGCTCGATCTGCGGGCAGGAGAGCTGCGGCCATCTGCGCGGCAGGGTGTACGACGGCAAGCGCTGCGTCCGCATTCTGGAGGACGTGACGGATGCGTACGAGTTTTCGTTCGTGGCGGTGCCCGCGCAGCGCGCGGCGGGCGTCGTGAAGCAATTTTCGCGCGCGGAGAAAGGGGAGATCCAATCGGTGTACGACATTCTGAAACGGCTCGAAACCGAGGAGAGCGTGACGGTTTCGGGCGGAGAGCTCGAGCAGCTCCGCGAGGAGCTCAAGGCACTGGAGACACGCGCCGCATGCGGCGACCGCTACCGCGCGTCGCTCTGCACGCAGATCGCGAAGTTCAGCGCCGTGGCACAGCCCACGCTGAAGCGTGGTCTTCTGGACGCGATGCTCAAGGGGCTGACGATCGGCGAGCTGGAGGAAGCGGCCGGCGCCCTCGGCAAAATGGCGGAGGCGCGCATGCCGGTCATGCCGCAGCTTGCCGGAGACGCGGGAGACACACTGGAAAAAACCGCGGATGACCGCGCGTTTTGCATTTAACATTTTCAAATCTGAAAGGGGAAAACATCATGGCATTTGAAAACATTACACTCGAAAAAGGCATGTACGGTGTACCGGGCAAGAGCTTCACACAGGTGCTCGAAGAGCTGGACGGTTCCCAGAATTATACGGGCACGCCGCTCGCGGGCCTCGACGCTTACCAGCGCCAGCTCAAGCGCTTCGACATTCGCGTGAGCGGCCCGAGCTGCGACACCGTGGAGAAGTTCTTCACCTCCTCGCAGAGCGCGGCGCTTTTCCCGGAATACGTCGCCCGCGCAGTGCGTCAGGGCATGGAGATGGCGAACCACCTGCCCGATATGGTGGCAACCGTCACCAAGATCGATACGCTCGATTACCGTACGATCAAGGCGGAGACAGATTCGGGAGAGAAAATCGCGGATCCGGTCGCAGAGGGCACGGCGATTCCGCAGACCGTTGTCAAGACAGGCAGCGCACTTGTCACGCTCAAGAAGCGCGGCCGCATGGTTGTCAGCTCGTATGAGGCGCTGCGCCATCAGAGATTGGATCTGTTCACGGTCATCCTGCGCCAGATCGGCGTGTACATCGCGCGCAGACAGATGAAGGACGCAGTCGACGTGCTGCTGAACGGCGACGGCTCCAACAGCGGCATCACAGTGACCTCTCTGACCGCCGCGCCGACATACAATGATCTCGTCACGCTCTGGGGCAAGCTCGCGTCCTACAATTTCAATACGATCCTGGCCGGTACCACAGCGCTGCAGGATCTGCTGAAGATCAGCGAATTCAAGGACGCGCAGGCAGGTCTCAACATCAACGGCGCAGGCAAGCTGATCACACCGCTCGGTGCGACACTGATCCATGTGCCGTCGATGGATGCGAAGAAGATCATCGCGCTCGATAAGAACTGTGCGCTCGAAATGGTGCAGGCGGGCGATGTGCTCACGGATTACGACAAGCTGATCGACCGCCAGATGGAGCGCGCGGCGATCACCTCCATCGCGGGCTTTGCGCAGATCTACGGCGACGCCGCACAGGGTCTGAGCTACTGATTTGAATTGCGCGTGCCGCCCCGGGTTTCCGGGGCGGCAGAACGCGCGGAAGGGTGCGTGGTAGACATGAAATTGGAAACGGTGCTGAACCGGCTGCGTCTGTTGACGGAGGACAGCCGCGAGGAGCTGCTTCTGCTGCTCGCTTCGGACGCGGTGGGCGTGCTTTCGGAACGCGTCGTCGGCACAGCGGAGGAGATTGCGGAAAAAGAGGACGCACTGTGTGCCGCAGCTGCGGCGTACGCGGCGTATCAGCTCGCACTGCTCGACGAGGCGCAGTCTCCGGACAGCGTGACGGCGGGCGACGTGCGCGCGGAGTATAAAACCGGCAGCATAAAGGCGCGCGTATACTACGAACAGTGCCTGCGCGGCCTGTCTGGTATCCTGCGCGACGATACGTTTTACTTTGGGGGTGTGCGCGCATGAGAAGCCTGATTCATACGCTGTTCCGCCGCGCGCAGCCGATTGCGGTGACGGCGGCGGGGAAAACCGTGCATCGCCGCGGTGTGATCCGCGCGCTCGGGCGGAACGCGCAGGATTTCACGACATTCGATCTGCTGCGCTGCGGAAAGCTCGAGACGCCGCTGTACCTTTATCTCGGCGACGCGGAGGAGCTGCTCGGCGCAGACGACGCGCAGGTTTTTTGCGGCGGGGAGACGTACACCGTGCTCGAGGCCGCGCCGGTGGACGGCTTTTTCGGGCGCGCGTATGTGCGCGCCGTTCTCGAAAGGAGGCGTGCGGATGACGGGCAGTGAGCTTGCGGCGGCGCTTCTGGAAAAGCTCAGGGCAGCGCTGCCGGAGATCGAAGTTCGCGCGGCTTATTCTGGGCGTGTGACGCGAAAGCCCGCAAAGCCGGTGCTCTGCATCGGGCTGCTGCATGAAGAGCGCGCGGACGGCGCGGGTAGCGCGAAGCTCGGCGTATGGCTCTATACGCCGCCCGAAAACGCACCCGCCGATCTGTTCGCTGCGGTGTGCGCCGCTTTGCAGGCGATTCCCTGCACGGTGCGCAGCGTAACGCGCGGTGAAGCGAAATACGACGGTGCGGTTGGCTGCGTCGTGACGCCGTGCACAATTCAGGCCGTGACGACCACTGCGGCGGAGAACCGCACGGCGGTCAAGATCAACGGCATGGAGTTTGCGGCGGACGGCGTTTCGGTATCGCTCGAGACGCAGACGAAGCGGTACGGCTCTGTGGGCGAGGAGAAGCCGCACACGGTTGTGAATGGCGAAAAGACGTACCGCGTCACGCTGACAGGATTTACCGGCGGCACGGAGCTGCTGGGAATTGAGAGCTTTGCGCTGGAGACAGGCGGCGTGCGGTATGCGCCGTGCGCATGGCGCAGGATCGAGCCGAACCGTCTGGTGCTGGAGGCGGGCGGTGCGGAGAACATCACGGAAAGCGGGGAGAACGAATAGAATGGAAGATCAATATGAGACGATGCGCGCGCTCTCCGATGCGCTGGAGCGCGACGGGCGGCGCTATCCCGGGCCGATCCGCACGGCCTGAGCGCGGGGAAGGAGACGGCGATGACCAATCTGATGAAGATGCGCTTCGGCGATTTTGAATTCCCGGTCAATCCCGCCGAGCTGCAGGTTGAGCTGGCCGCGCTGCTGCGCGAGAGCGTTTCGGCGCAGGGCGGGACGCAGGTGCAGCCGGTCGGCGTGCGGAAAAAGCGCGTGCGCGGCAAGGGCTTTTTCACCGGCGAAGAGGCAATGGCCGATTATCTGCGGCTGGAGGGACAGTTCGGTGAGCCGCACACGCTGTTCCTGCCGGGGCGCAGGCCGTTTGAAGCGGTTCTGAGCGAGCTGACGCTTTCGGGCGTGCAGGAAAAAAACGTGGTGGCGTACAGCTTCACGTTTGTGGAGACAGCGGGAAAAGCCGAAGGCGTTTCGGGACGGACATATACCGCAAAGGGCGGCGAAAGCCTGTGGGATTATGCGTATTTTTCGGGCGTTTCGATCGACCGTCTGGCGGCGGCGAACCGCCACCTTGCGTGTATCGCGTCGCTTGCGCCGGGGGAGAAGGTGTATATCCCGTGATGCGGTTTGTTTTTCTGTTTGCGGACGGCACGGAAACGGAGCCGAATACGCAGCCGACGCGTGTCTCTCTGCGGCGCGACGCGGATACGCCGGCGGACAGTCTGGAGCTGACCTTTACGCCGTCCGGGCCGCTCTTTTCAAAAGAGCCGTGCGGCGTGCGGATGGAGCACGGCGGCACGGTGCTGTTTTCGGGCATTCTCGACGAGCACAGTGTGCACACAAAAGCCGGCGTGCGCACGGAGTTTTTCTCTCTGCGCAGCCGGGCGGCGGTATTGCTCGACAATGAGGCGATGCCGGGGCAGCTCCGGATGCCCTCCCTGCGGCTGATCGAGACGCTGTTCCTGCAGCCGTTCGGCCTGCGGGCCGAGGGTGAGGATTTTTCGCCGAAAGCGGGCGAACTCGTACTGGAAAAGGGCACGAGCTGCTGGCAGGCGGTGTGCAGCTTTGCGGAAACGTTCCTGCACTGCACGCCGCACTGCACGCGTGCGGGCGCGCTGCGCTTTGCGGACCGCGAGCCGAAAACGCTGCGCCTTTCCGATGTGCGGGAGACGGAGCTTTCGCACCGCCCGTATGCCCGGCTGAGCCGCGTCGTGGTGCAAAACACGCGCACCGGCGCGTACAGCACCGTGTATGAGAATCCGGCGGCGGCCGGTGTCAGCCGCGTGCGGTATCTTTCGGCGTACGCCAGAACTGCGCCCAAAACACTGCTTGCGCAGGGCGAGCGTGCGGTCGTGCGGCTGCGCGTGACATGCGGCGGCTTTGTGGATGCGGATCCGGGCGATGTGTGCGGCTTTCCGGCGTTCGGCGCACCATGTGAAAGAATGCGGCTGGCTGCCCTGCGTTACCGGTACGCAGACGGCGGGGAGGAAACGGAGCTGACCTTTGAGCCGGACACAGTATAAAAAATGAGGAGGAAGGAGAGCATGTGGCTTTCAAAACGAACGGCTGAGACACAGACGGTGCAGACGGCGAAGACCGGCGTCGTCACGACGGGCGGCGGAGAGATCAGCGTGCGCACCGATATGGAGCGCCGCGCGCCGCTTGTCACGGTGCCGTACGGTATGGCCGTGTGCCTGCCGCAGGGGGAAAAGGTCGTGATGCTGCCGGAAAGCGGCGTGTGCATCGGCGCAGTCAATCAGACGGAGGGGCTTTCACCCGGCGAGGTGCGGCTGTTTTCCGCAGGCGGCGCGGAAATTTTGCTGCGGGCGGACGGCACGGTTGTCATCAACGGACAGGTCTTTCCAAAGGCGGAGGCGTAATATGGATGTAAGGCTAGAAAACGGTGTGATCCGCCAGAACGGGCTCGGCCTGCCGGAAACAGCGGACGGTTTGGACGCGCTTTTGCAGCGCGCGTACATCCGGCTGAACGCGGTGCGCGGCAGCTTTCCGTACGATCGCGCGCTCGGCAGCCGTATTCCGCAGATGGCGGTAACCGCCGAGCACGCGGCGGAGCAGGCGCTCGGCTTTGCGCGCGAGGCACTGCTCGGGTGTGCGGAGATCACGGCGGAGCGCGCGGAAATACACGGGAATACGGTGACGGTGTACCTTGCGACGCCGCTCGGCACAGGCTATGTCACGGTGAAAAAGGAGGAGACAGGCGATGGAATTTGAGGAGCTTTACGCGCGCATGGCGCAGAAATACGAAGCGCTTGCAGGCTTTGCACCGGACGACGCTTCGGATGCGGGCATTCGCCTGCGCGTGCTTGCGGGGGAGATTTATTCGGCGCTCTGCGCGCTTGAAACGGTGCGCGATGCGTCGTTTCCGCAGACGGCTGTGGGCGAAGCGCTCGACCTGCACGCCGGGCAGCGCGGCCTTACGCGCAGGCCCGCCGTGCGCGCCAAGGGAACGCTGACCTTTTCCCGCGGCACGGCGCTGAGCTACGACGCGGAGATCCCGAAGGGGACAGTCTGTGCGTCGTCCGGCGCGGCGGCAGAATTTGAAACGACACAGGCCGTGGTACTCCCGGCAGGTCAGCTTTCCGTGACGGCGGAGGCGCAGGCGGTTGCGGGCGGCAAAGCGTACAATGCGGCGGTGCATACGGTGGATACGCTCGTCACGCCGCCCGCGGGCATTGAAAGCGTGCTGAACGAGACGCCGTTTACGGGCGGTCTGGACGCGGAGGGCGACGAAGCGCTGCGGGAGCGTCTGCTGGCGCATTACAGCGTACTGCCGAACGGCGCGAACGGCGAGACATACCGCCGGGCGGCGCTGCAGGTTCCGGGCGTTGGGAGCGTCAACGTCGTACCGCGCGCGAACGGCATCGGTACGGTGGCCGTTTACCTGTACGGCGAGGGCGAGGCGGCTTCGGCGGAGGTCGTCGCGGCGGTGCAGGCGGCGCTCGACGCGCTGCGTGAGATCAACGTGGATGTGACCGTTGCGGCGGCGGAGCCCGTCACAAAGCGCGTCACGATGTATCTCGTGCCGAAGGACGGCTGCGGCTTTGAGGACGCAAAGGCCGTCTGCGAGGAAGCGGTGCGCGCATATTTTGCCTCGCTGTCTGTCGGCGCGCCGTTTGTGACGGCGGCAATAACGGCAGCGATCATGCAGACCGGCGCGGTGAAAAACTGCACACTGCCCGCGAGCGTCGTCGATTACGGCACGGCGGCGAATCAGATCGTCGTGCCGGGCGAGATCACGGCGCTCAAAGCGCAGGCGTAAGGAGGTGCGTACATGACGGACGCGGAAAAGCGGATGCGGCGCATTCTGACGCAAACCGGCCTGTACTCGGGCGAGGATAAGATCTTCTCCGCAGAAGTGGCGGCATATGGCGTGGGGTTCGACATTTTTGCTAAAGAGCTGGAGCGCCTGCGGCGCAATCTCTTCGTGCAGACGGCAGACGCGCAGGGCCTTGCGCGGTTTGAAGGGCTGTTTCGGATCCGGCCGTCCTCGGACAGTGCGGAGAACCGCCGTGCGATGCTTTTGCGGCGCGGCGGCATAACGCCGGCAGATCACACGAAGGCGGCGCTCGAGGAGCAGTTGCTTGCCGCCGGCATCCGGGGCGGCATTGTGGAAAATTATGAAGGCGGCCTGCTCGTCAATGTGCAGGAGGTGCTCGGCATTTCGGAGACGACGGCGGAGAGCGAGGCGCGCACGTTTATGCCCGCGCATCTGCCGTGTGCATTCGATTTCGGCAGCAACACGTGGGACGCGGCCGATGAAGCCGGGCTGACGTTCGACGAAATGGACGCGAAAAACTACACATGGGCGCAGATCGACAGCCTGTAACGGAAGGGACGATGCAAATTGGCAGCAAGTGAAAAGACAGAGGTGCTCGGGCTTTCGCTCTGGGCAGGGACGGACAAGCCGCGCCGCGCGGATTTCGTGGCGGACAACAGCGCGCTCGAAACGCTCGTCGGCGGGCATCTGCAGAACGCAGATCTCCACCTGGATGATGCGCGCCGCGCGCGGGTGGACACGCCCGTGGAGGTGCGCACATATACGGGAACGGGCGCGGTATCGCGCTCGCTCGTATTCGATTTCAGCCCGTCGGCGGTGATCGTGTTTGCGATTGGCAAGGGCGCTTCGGAGTATACGGGCGCCTATACGAAGCATTATGCGGGCTTTTCCGCGGGTGGGCAGCACAGCCTCGGCGTTGCGCTGAGTACCGTGCAGGTGCGCGTGTCGCAGACGCAGACGGAGCCCGAAACGGGCGGCAGCATGGCGGCGCTCAATGAGACCGGCGTGACCTACGCGGTTCTGGCGTTTCGCTGAAGCAGATAAAAAGTTCGCTTATTCAGCGGACCTTGAACAGCCCCAGCTTGTGCGGACAACAACAAACTGGGGCTGTCTACGATGCAATAGCGGGTATCTGGCTTAAAACTGGATATCCGTTATTTGCGTTTGCAGATAAAAGTGAGAACAGAAAAGAGAACAATATCGCGTAAACGTTCAGGGCATATCCGTGTTAACGGTCGTGATCAGAATGGAACCGCCAGTTTATCACCTTGCGAGGAATCAGTCTTTTGAAAAGATATGTATATGGACAAGCTGTCTAGCAAGAATTTGTTAGGCATATTTCTCAGACGCTCCGTCGTGTGTAAACATGGTTAGATCCAGTCACCCATGTCTTGCTGTCTTCTTTTGCGTATTACACTGATAAAATTCTTTAGAGACATTAACTTATCTGTTCCTGCTCAATTCCCTTTCAGCGACCTCTAGTGCAGAAGCCAAAACTGTATCCATATCGTAATAACGGTATTCTCCTAGTCTCCCTCCGAAAATCGTTTTAGTTTCAAGATTTGCAAGCGTTTTATATTTTTCATAAAGAGCCATATTGATTTGATCGTTGACTGGGTAATAAGGTTCAATACCCGGTTGCCATTCCAAGCTGTATTCACGGGAGATAACAGTTTGACACTGTGTTCCGAACTCAAACCACTTGTGTTCGATAATCCGTGTATAAGGCGTTTCACAATCCGTGTAGTTGACCACTGCGTTTCCTTGAAAATTAGGCATATTTAGAAGTTCAGTTTCGAATTGTAGAGAGCGATAACTGAGATATCCATAGCAGAAGTCGAAATAGGCATCAATGGAACCAGTGTAAACAACTTTGTTTGCGATTTTGTTCCAATAATCGCGCTCATTCAAATAATCTTTGTTTAACTGAACCTCTATGCCACTGAGCATGTTTTCTATCATTTTAGTATAGCCACCAATAGGAATACCTTGAAAGCGTGCATTGAAGTAATTGTTGTCAAAAGCAAAACGTACCGGCAAACGTTGAATGATGAAAGCCGGTAGTTGGTTGCAGGGGCGGCCCCATTGCTTCTCCGTATATCCCTTAATAAGCTTTTCGTAAATGTCCGTGCCGACTAGAGAAATTGCTTGTTCCTCCAGGTTTTTTGGATCTGTGATGCCCGCAGCTTTACGTTGTTCTATCACTTTTTGCTCAGCTTCTTGTGGTGTAATCGTACCCCACATTTGATTGAAGGTGTACATATTGAAGGGTAAAGAATAAATTTTACCGTGATAATTGGCAATGGGTGAATTTGTATATCGGTTAAACTCTGCAAATTGATTTACATAATCCCAAATGAGATGATTATTCGTATGAAAGATATGAGCACCGTATCGATGGACTTGTATACCCGCTATTTCTTCTGTGTAGACATTGCCTCCAATGTGGTCTCGTTTATCAATAGCCAGAACTTTTTTTCCTGCTGCTTTTGCCTGTTGTGCGAAGGCAGCACCGAATAACCCCGTACCCACTACTAAATAATCGTAACGCATAATTGCTTTCCTTTCCGATCCGAGTATCGGCGGACCACAATAAATAAATTTGGAAATCTTTTGAAGTAGTTTTCTTAAACTCAGTATACCATATAAGTTCTGCTTTGTCACGGAAGTTTGTGTGGTTCGGCAAAATTTACATAAATCGATTAATATACAATAATACCAAATATCGGATACATAACAACAGAAAGAACTACAAAGCTATAAGTCTTAAGTAGAAAATTACTGGAAAGAAACGTTTTTATACATGCAAATGTTGAAAAATGTAGGACTTTATGTTATAATCACTAAATAAAGTGAGATTGCTATGTTTTTGAATAAGAGGAGTCAGAACGGATAAGGACGAGAGAAATGGAAAAGAGAGAACAATATAAGCGATTGATTATGGGCTTTTGCTCTGCTGTGATCCTTTTTTTGCTTACAATAATATTTGCTTATGTTTGGTATCATAATTATGCAGGTAATTCCGCAGTGCTGCTGAAGATTTTTTGGCGCAGAGGTAATTATGTAGTCATTATTCTGTATGCGCTGATGCTTTTTCTGTTTTACAGACTATATGGTGGCTTTAAGGTTGGCTATCTTCGGGTGTTTGAAGTGCTGTATTCGCAGATTCTTTCGGTGCTTTGTGTCAATGCCGTTACATATTTGCAGCTTTGTTTGATTGGCCACTGGCGTTTCCTGTCACATATTGGGCCGATTCTTGCCATGACGGGAGTGGATCTTGCCGTGGTGGTTGTCTGGGTATTTCTTACCCGTTGGGTCTATCTGAAAATCTATCCACCGCGTAAATTGCTGCTGATTTACGGCAACTATAACCCGGATGAGCTGATCCGCAAAATTGGTACCCGTGAGGATAAATATGCAATTCAGGAGAAAATCTCCTTTGAAGAGGATATGGATATTTTGAAGGAGAAAATTTTGCAGTATCGCGGTGTCGTTATGACGGATATTCCATCTAGTGTCCGGAATATGATCCTTAAATTTTGCTTTGATCAAAATATCCGTTGCTATTCTGTGCCCAAAATTTCGGATATTATGATTATGAGTTCGCAAAACATCCATTTGTTTAATACATCTCTACTGCTATTCAGAAACAGAGGATTAACGATTGAGCAGCAGATTTTAAAGCGGCTCTTTGATATTGTGGTGTCGCTGATTGCTATTGTAATTGCCAGTCCGTTTATGCTAATTATTGCAGCCAGCATCAAGTTGTGCGATCACGGCCCTGTGTTTTTTAAGCAAGATCGTTTGACGCAAGATGGAAGAGTGTTCAAGGTTATAAAATTCAGAAGTATGCGGGTTGAGACTGAAAAGGCGGAGTATCACTTGACCAGAAAACATGATGAACGGGTTACCCCCGTTGGCAAAGTGATCCGTAATATTCATTTTGATGAACTGCCGCAGCTTTTCAATATTCTAAAAGGTGACATGTCCCTTGTTGGTCCCCGTCCTGAGTGTCCGAAGACGGCGGAGGAATATCAAGAGATTATTCCGGAATTCAATTTTCGACTGAAAGTTAAAGCAGGTCTGACTGGTTATGCGCAGGTGTACGGCAAGTACAATACCACGCCGTATGATAAATTGAAACTGGATCTTATTTACATCGAAAACTACTCATTCCTTCTGGATATCAAGCTGATCCTGCTGACTTTCAAAATTCTGTTCCAGAAAGAAAACACCGAGGGGGTTGAATCTTGGCAGACCACAGCGGTGAAAGAAAACAAGATAAAGAAAGACGAAAAAAACAATGGATGATGTTGCAGCGAAGCCGCTGATATCCGTTATCATACCGGCTTATAACTGTGCGCAATATATTGCGCAGGCTATTGATTCCGCTCTGATGCAGGATGTACCGTTGGAGATTCTTGTAATTAACGATCAGTCCCCTGACGAGCTGGATGAGGTTATGCGATCGTATGAAGATGAGCCGTGTGTGCGTTACTTGCGGAACAGGGAAAACCTTGGAGCGGCAGAAACCAGAAATAAAGGTGTTCTGCTGGCAGAAGGAAAGTATGTAGCTTTTCTTGATGCCGATGATGTGTGGGTACCGGGAAAGCTGAAAAAGCAGTTGGATTTGATAGAAGAAAATAGAACGGTTTTGTGCTGTACAGCACGTGAGCTTATAACGTCGTATGGAAAAAGCACTGGACGTGTATTTCATGTGAAGCGTGAGATTTCTTATAGAGAACTCTTGAAGCATAATAGTATCTGCTGCTCATCCGTGCTGATTAGAACCGAAGTTGCCAAGGCGTTTCCTATGCACCATGCTGACAGCCACGAAGATTATATTATGTGGCTGGAAATCCTCCAGAAATATGGGAAGGTTAGTGGTATTGATGAGCCGTTGGTGCGTTACCGTTTTAGTAACACAGGAAAGTCAGGAAATAAGCTTAAATCCGCAAGTATGACTTTTAAAGTGTATCGCTATATGAGATTTGGTATAGTGAAGTCTGTCTGCTGCTTTATATGCTATGCACTGAACGGTGTATGGAAATATTTCCTGCAAAAGTGAAATTAGCTTACTTTTGTGCGATATAAAAGTTTTCGAAGATGTAGAAAAAAGGTTGATTGAAATGCGAAGACATTATGTCCAGTTATGGATTATTTGAAATATGAAAGTTGAAATTCTTATTTCTTGCATGCATCAGAAAGATGTATCTTTAGCGATGAAAAGCAAAATATCCGGAGATGTTTTGATAATCAATCAGACAAATTGGGATGGTTTGACTGAGATTACGGAAGATGGTAGATGTATTCGCATGATTAGTACAACGGAGCGAGGACTGTCCCGTAGCCGTAATATGGCAATGCAGAATGCTTTAGGTGACTTTTGCTTGCTAGGTGATGACGATGAGGAATTTGTAGAAGGGTATGCTGGACTGATTGAAGAGTACTTCTGTTTGCTTCCCGAGGCAGATATCATTGCATTTGATCTTAAGAATAAAGTGACACGCTTAAAACCATGCGTATCACGGGTTGGAAGACTGAGTTCTATGCGTCTTTGCTCCTGCCAATTGGCTTTTCGAAAAGAAAGTGTCTTGCGTTCGGGCGTTCGATTTGATCCCTACATGGGTTCCGGTAGTGGGAATGGCTGTGGTGAAGAAAATAAGTTTTTGTTGGACTGTTTAAAGGCGGGACTGAAGATTTACTATGTTCCGAAGCAGATTGCAGCTTTGAAAGTGCAGGAATCTGCGTGGTTTTTTGGCTTTGATGAAAAGTTCTTCTTTCAGAGAGGTTCAGCAACTCGCTATATGCTTGGATTGTTTCCGGCGATACTTTATGGTTTGTATTATATTCTGACAAAACACAGCATGTATAAAAAGGAAATCTCAATGAAGGCTGCTTTTATTGCCCTTATGAAGGGGATTAAAGCAAATATAATATTTGAGCAGAAAAATAAGGCGAAAAATGGATAAGATTGTTACATTTATTATTCTAGCATATAATGTGGAGCAGTATCTGAATAAATGTTTAGATTCTTTTTTATGTCCATCGGTCATGAAGTTGATGGAAGTACTTATAATAGATGATGGGTCTACAGATAAAACCGGAAAAATTGCAGACGATTATGCATCTCAATATCCGCAGACGTTTTGTGTTATTCATAAGGAAAATGGTGGACATGGTTCGGGTATCAATATTGGCAGCCACAGGGCCAGAGGCAAGTATTTCAAAGCAATCGATGCAGACGATTGGGTAATTACGGAAAATTTGCCGGGGTTTATTACCGCACTGTCGAAATGTGAGGCAGATGTGGTTTTGACGCCGTTTCATACAGTTGATATGATGACAGGTGAGCGGAAAGCCAAGTATATAGCAAATTGGAAAAGTAACCGTGTAACGGTTAACGATATCCTTTCTCACTGGTCAGATTTCGAGGACGTCTGCGTTTTTCATGGCATTACTTATCGGTCGGATTTTTACCGGAACAGTAGAAATATGTTGCCGGAGCATACTTTTTACGAAGATCAGGTGTACAATGCAATCCCGTTTTGCAATGCTGAACATATAGCAATTTCTGACATATTTGTTTATCAATATATGATTGGTAATGCGCAGCAGAGCGTTTCATGTGAAAATCAAGCGAAAAGGATTGATCATGTAGAACGAGTACTATGGAGTCTGATAGCATATTATCAATCAGTTTCTGGTTTGTCAGAAACAGCAAAAACTTATTTGTTTGAGAGAATTAAAAGTGTTTGTCTGATTTATCTTGCCACGGCATTTGTTTACGAAAAAGATAAGAAGAAAGGGAGAAAGCTTGGACGGTGTCTCTGCGGAAAATTAAGAGCAAAATTCCCTGAGGCTTGGAGGGCAATTCGCAATAAATACGGCTTGTATTCTCTTATGAATTATGGATATGTTGCTCCGAAAAAGTATCAGGAGTTGGTGCAGTCTGCTAACTACAGAACAATTAAAAATAGAGTTAAGGGCGTGTTGAGCAAAAAATGACGAAGTTCAAAGGACCGTTAGTATCTGTTGTTATTCCAGTATATAACGTACAGACCTTTTTGCCGCGATGCTTGGAGAGCCTAATAAATCAAACCTTTGAAGGTTTTGAAATCCTTTGTATTGACGATGAATCGTCAGACGGCTCTGCTGATATTGTTCGGAGCTTTGAAAAACATGATTCTCGCATACATTTGTTGATGCAAAATCATCAAGGGGTGAGTGCAGCAAGAAATTTCGGCATTTCGCAAGCCAAAGGTAAGTATATTATTTTTGTTGATGGAGATGATTGGCTAGAAAAAGAAATGTTGGAGAGCATGGTGGAGAAGGCAGAACAAACAAATGCAGATATGATTATTTGTTCTGCAAAAGTTCAGTGTGAAAGATTTGCGCTAAAAGAGGTACGGTATCGAAACTCTTTGCAATCGGCATTGACAGTGGAAGACCAGTTTTTGTCTTCTTTGGACGAGAAAGAAGATATTTGGGCAGTTCTAAAACGTCCGGGGTATTGGCCGTTTATTTGGAACAAACTGATACGCAGTGATATCCTATTACGGAATAAGATTATATTTCCAGAAAATCTGGTGTTAGGAGAAGATGGTGTTTTCCTGCAGGTTTTATTCCAATACATACGAAAGATTGCTTTTGTGGATAAGCCCTTGTACAATTATCGTTATCAACGCAAGGATTCAGCGACAGTAAAATACTTTCAAAACAGTCAGATTCGATTTGAGCAGCATGTCTGTGTAGTTGAAACGCTGTTTCAAGCTCTGTATCAAAAAGAGCTTTTAGAGAGGAACGGTTCCTTTGCTTTAAAATGGGCTCTGAGATTTCTTTATAGTGATTTTGTACATTTAGCGGCTGGAAGTAGTAAAAGGGATACATCCAAGGTTATTTGCGAAATTTTTGATAAATACCGAATGTTTGCTTATGTATCTTCGCTAAATCCTTATGAGAGGCGAAGATTAAACAGTTTGATCGGAACGACAAAAGAATGTTCACAAGCAAAAAGGTTTTTTGATATTCTGTATCTAAAAGTGGAGAACCGCATTTTAAAGAAAAAAGTTTCGTAAAGAGATTGAATACTGATGAAAGGGTAACTTTTGCTGGGCAAAAGTGTGGTGTTAATTATGAAGGTTCTTAAGGATCGAGTGAATCGGCTCTGGTGTTACAGGGATCTACTAAAGCACTTGGTTATGAAAGACTTGAAACTGAAGTATAGACGGAGTGTTTTAGGTTATCTTTGGAGTGTCTTAAACCCGCTCCTGATTATGATTGTTATTTCTATTGTTTTTTCCTCTATGTTTAAGCGCTCGATTGAAAACTATCCCCTGTATTTGTTTACAGGTCAGATGCTTTTCAATTACATGAATCAGTCAACGCATACAGCGTTAAGTGCAATCAACGCGAATGGTGCTTTGATAAAAAAGGCATATGTGCCAAAATATATTTTTGTTTTTGCAAAGATTACCAGTGGCATGGTGGATCTGGTCTTTTCGCTGGGAGCTTTGATTATTGTCATGGTATTTACCGGTGCTGGTTTCAGCTTTACGAATCTCCTGTTTCCTGTTGTATTGGTACAGTTGTATGTTTTCTGTTTGGGCCTCGGTCTTTTTCTTGCACAGGCGAATGTGTTCTTTCGGGATGTAACATATATCTATAATGCGGTTACAACGGCGTGGATGTATCTTACTCCGATTTTTTATCCGTTGGAATCTTTGCCGGATCAGGTCAGATGGTTTATTGAGCATTTAAATCCAATGTATTTTTATGTTGGTCAGTTCCGAGATATTATTTATTATCAGCAGCTTCCGAGCAGCGGCTTGATTCTGGCTGGATGTATCAGTGCTTTGGTTATGTTGGCGATTGGTATTCACACCTTTGTTAAGCGGCAGCATAGATTCATTCTGTATATATAATTATGTAGGTGTCATTATGGAAAAAAAAGGTATAATGGTGGATGTGGATCATGTTACGATTCGTTTCAATCTAGCCAATATGAAAGTTGATAATTTCAAGGAATATTGTATCCGTTTGCTCAAGAAGGAGCTTATGTTTCAGGAGTTTCTGGCTGTAAAAGATGTAAGTTTTAAAGTTGGAAGAGGAGAGGCCTGGGGAATTATTGGAAACAATGGTTCTGGTAAATCAACAATTTTAAAAGCAATTAGTGGCATTATTAAACCCTATAGGGGGAAAGTCACAGTGAATGGCAGTATCGCGCCTCTGATTGAGTTGGGCGCCGGTTTCGACGGTAACTTGACTGCCAGAGAGAATATATTCCTGAATGGCTGCATTCTGGGTCATTCGGAGAAATATATGAAAGAACATTTCGATGAAATCGTAGACTTTGCGGAGTTGTGGGACTTTCTGGATTCACCGATTAAGAATTTCTCTTCCGGTATGAAAGCCAGACTTGGCTTTTCAGTGGCGACTTCTATTCGTCCGGATCTATTAATTGTGGATGAGATTCTTTCGGTTGGCGATATAAAGTTCAAGAAGAAATGCCAGGATCGGATTGCCGAGATGCGTGAGAATGGCACGACGCTGCTCTTTGTATCGCACTCTATGGCGGAGGTTCAGAAACTGTGTACCCATGCAGTTTGGTTAGATAAGGGCGTTATGCGGATGTGCGGTTTGGCGGACGAAGTTTGCGGGGCGTATTTGGAGGAAAATGGAACATGATTGAGGAAATGGTAAGCGTTATTATTCCTGTGTACAACATTGAAGTTTATCTTCGCGAATGTGTGGAGTCGGTGTTGGCACAAACATACGAAAACTTTGAGTTGATTCTTGTGGATGATGGTTCCAAGGATAACAGTCCTGCGATTTGTGATGAATTTGCGCAGCTTGATTCCAGAGTTGTGGTGATTCACAAAGAGAATGAGGGTCCGTCGGCTACGCGAAACAGAGGCATTGAAGCGGCTCAGGGTGAATTCATTGTTTTTGTGGATTCTGATGACCGAATCCATCCACAAATGCTGGAGAAGATGACGGCTGCGATGACCCGATATCAAACAGATCTTTGCATCTGCGGTTTTGAAAGGTTTCGGGATGGTTGGAAGCAGAGAGTTCGAATTAGTCCGTATTCGCTTTTGATTTTTCAGAGTAAACAGGAACTTGCCAGTGTTTACAAGAAGGCAAACACCAATATGTTTGGTGTATCAATCTGGGCAAAAATGTATCGTGCGCAGATTATAAAGGACAACAATATTCGATTCAGTGAAGATATTGACTATGAAGAGGATTGCTGCTTTAATATTGACTATTTTCAGTATGTAACGACAACATCTGTTTTGCGCGATTATTTCTATTTTTACCGGCAGATGGAGCAGTCGTTGTCAAAAGGATATCGCAAAGATACATATAAGTTTCTTGTAAACGGATATCGCCGCCGAAAGGAATTTATGGAGAATCTCGGAATGGCAACCGGAGGTGTCGATGCGATCTTTCTTATCGTCATTAAGACGACGCTGATGAAGATTTTCGTTGCCGACTTGTCAAAAGAAGAGAAGTTCAGAGAGTATAAAGAGGTTATAGATTTCGAAGAGAGTCGGATGGTTAGTGAACAGGCGGTGCGTTCTAAAGTCAGATTGACTCGTATGCTCTCGAAGGCGATTGTAGCCGAAAGTCCAAAGAGGATTCACAACGTTTTGGAAATTTGGAAGGTTGTACATGGATTTAAGAGCTTTTTGAAAAAGATTAAGAGGAACTGTAAGAACGTGTTTTGGAGACTGAAAAGATGAGAGTTGGAATCATTACTTACCATTTTCCTTACAATTGTGGCGCTGCGCTGCAGTGTCTTGCACTTCAGACTAAATTGGAAGAATTAGGCCACGAAGTGTGTGTTATCAATTACAGACCATGGTATCATCAGAACCGCTATACCCCGCTAAAGAATCCGATATATTTTGCCAAAAAGCGATTTCAGGAGCCTGCGGGTGACTTTGCCAGACGTTGTTGTCATGCAGTAGATGGTTTTGGAAGAACGGTTCATTCCTGGAGGAAGTATCCGGAAGTTTCCTTAAAGGAAAAAAAGTTTCGCCCTTTTGTAAAGCGTTATCTGCATGAAACCAAAGTCTATCGTTCGCTAAAGCAGTTGCAGCGAAATCCGCCAAAATGTGATATGTATATTTCCGGAAGTGATCAGCTTTGGAACTGTGCGATTACAAATGGGACTTTTGACAGTGCATATTTTCTCAACTTTGGTGATGCCAAAGTTGGAAAAATGTCGTATTCTGTCGGTGCGGATTTTAGAAATCTGGAAAAACCTGAAGAAGCCCTGCGCGGTTTGATTCAGGATCTGGATGTGATCTCTCTGCGCGAAGAGAGATGGCTTTCTGTGGTGGAAAAGGCGGCTGCGGGCAAAATTCCCACACACATTGATGTTGATCCAACTCTGTTGCTGGATGAAGGAAAATATGCGGCATTTATGCCGGATATGCCCAGAGAGAAGGAACCGTACATTTTGACATACACCATGACTGGTGAAACACAGAAACAGATCTATAATGGTGCAAGATTGCTTTCCGAAAAGTTGGGTATGAAAGTGATTGATGTATCCGGCGATCCGAATAAGATGAATAAAAAAGTCGAAGATAATAGACTGTGCGGTCCGGACGAATTCTTGTGGTACATAAAGAATGCTGAATATGTAGTTACTAATTCTTTTCATGGTACAGTTTTTTCCGTCATATTCAAGAAAAAATTTGTTACAATTCCTCATGCGCAGACCGGGAACCGCGTGACAGAGCTGTTGGATAAGCTTGGTCTTTCGGATCGATACTTTAAAATAACAACGGACGCTGTGGCTGCAGCTACAAACGATATTGATTATGATGCAGTATCGGAAAACTTGCAGATTCTACGCAAAAACTCGATTGATTTTCTACAGACCAGTGTTCAGAAATATGGTCGCAACGGAGGTCAAAACTAATGTATACGAAAATCAAGAATGTTCAGATTTTGGTTTCCTTACTGAAACAGCATAATATTCGTCATCTGGTGTTATCGGCTGGTACAAGGCATGTCCCTCTGGCACATTCGGTGGAAAATGACGAATTTTTCAAGTGTTATTCTATTGTCGACGAGAGAAGCGCAGGTTATTTTGCACTGGGGTTGGCAAAAGAATTGGGGGAGCCGGTGGCTATCGCTTGTACATCTTCCACGGCAACCTGTAATTATGTACCGCCCATTGCTGAAGCGTATTATCAGAAAGTTCCTCTGCTGGTTCTCACTGGTGATCGTGATCCTTATCTGCTCGATCAATTGGAAGATCAGATGATCAATCAAGTTGATATGTATAAGAATTTTTGCAAAAAATGTGTTTCTCTTCCCATTGTGGAGACAGAGAAAGATATATGGTATTGCCAGCGTTTGATTAACGAGGCCATTCTTGAGTTGGATCATCACGGCAAAGGTCCCGTTCAGATCAATTTTCCGATTAATCAGTCTATTGAAGATATTGCAGATGCCAGTGTTCCGGAATTGCCGATGTATAACAAAATTGAACGCTGCGAAGTTGGTAAGGCACAGGAAAAGTGGCTTGAAAAGGCTGCAAAACTCAAAAAAGCCAAACGTATTCTGGTCGTTTGTGGCAGTGCGGTACCAGCATCCGAATCACTTAAAAACAGTATGGATGCCTTTGCAGAGCGCTACAATTGCGTTATTTCTACGGAATACCTTTCCAATGTTCACTGCAAGAATGAGTTGAATACGTATCTGGTCTGTGAGGCAATTACGGCCAATGTTCTCAAGAAGATGGGACCGGACGTCGTTATCTTTTTTGGAGGAAACTTTATTTCGCGCATCAAAGTTATGCTGCGAGTGATCAAGGACACTTGTGAAAGTTGGGTCATAAATGATGACGGTGCCATTGTGGATCCGTTCCAGAATCTGACCAATGTGTTCGAGTGCTCACCAGAGTATTTCTTTGATTTCTTTGCTGAGGCAAATCCGAAGGGCAAGAATGACAGAGAACTTCATGATGAATTTGTATGCCTGCGGGACAAGATCAACATGCCGGATGTGGATAAGCTGGCGCAACGTGTCAATCAGTTGGCCATTGGCGATGCGAAGTTCAAGAAACTTCCGCCCCCAGAAGGAAAAGATCTTCTTTCAGAGAATTATCTCTCGGCGTTCCTTGCGATATACAAGCTTTCCAAAGTGATTCCGAACGACAGCCTTCTGCATTTGAGCATTCTGAACAGTACCCGCATTATGCAGATGTTTGATCTGGATAACAGCATTGCCGTTTACAGCAACATCGGAACAGACGGCATCGATGGTTCCATGTCCACTTTTCTTGGGCAGTCCATTATGCACCCGGACAAGCAGTGCTTCCTGGTGATCGGTGACCTCAGCTTTTTCTACGACATGAACTCGATAGGAATTCGTCATATTGGTTCCAATGTACATATCTTGCTTGTGAATAATGGCGGCGGCGCGGAGTTCTATTTTTCCATGGGCCCGGAACGTCTGCCGAATATTGATATGCATATTTCTGCTGCACACCAGAATTCTGCAAAAAATTGGGTTCTCTCCAATAATTTCCGATATCTTACTGCGGCAAATGCGGATCAATTTGCTGAGGTTTTGCCGAAGTTTATCAGCACAGATGAAGATAAGCCGGTTGTTCTGGAAATTTTTACGAACAAGGCAGATGATATTAAAGTTTTGAAAGGTTTTCGCAGGCTAATTCATCAGGAAAATTTGGCGGATAAGGTCAAGACGAATCCTGTTGTTCAGCAGATTGTTCAGACTGAGGCGGGTCAAAGCGTCAAGAATATCATCAAAAGCGGACTGAAGAAGTTTTTTTAACTCAGCCGGCTGAAATATTAAAGGGTTGATATAATGCAAGAAGAGAAAAAAATCCTGATGTTGGGTGGTACTGGTGCAATGGGTGTGTATCTTGCACCCGAGATGATCAAATTGGGATATCATGTGTATCTCACCTCTCGTAAGGAACATAAATCCACAGAGAATATCACCTATATTACTGGTAATGCCAAGGATAAGTCGTTTTTGGATACTTTGCTGAAGCAGAGATATGATTGTATCGTGGACTTCATGATCTATAAGACTGAAGAATTCCGCGAAAGGTACTTGGATTTACTGAACAGTACAGCCCATTATGTATTCCTGTCTTCTTACCGCGTGTATGGCGATAACCACGGCGCCCCTATTACAGAAGAGTCCCCTCGCCTATTGGACAGTGTTCAGGATGAGGAATATCTTGCGACCGATGAATACGGTCTGACCAAGGCGCGTCAGGAAAATATTCTTCGTGCATCCGGCAGAAATAACTGGACGATTATCCGTCCTGCAATTACATATTCTAAGGATCGATTCCAGTTGGGTACTATGGAGGCACAGGATTTTGTCAAACGTGCGCTGGAGGGAAAGACAGTTATTATTCCTGAGCAAATGCTGGAGAAGCAGGCTACCCTGTCCTGGGCCGGTGATGTTGCCAAGATGATGAGCCGGATAATTCTCAATGAAAAAGCCATGGGTGAGGTTTATACCGTTTCAACCGCCGAGCACCATACTTGGAAGGAAATCATGGAGCTTTATATTGAACTGTTAGGAATGCACGTCAAGATCGTTGATTTATCTGTTTATCAGAGCGTTTTTGGTGGACCTTATCAGATCAAGTACGACCGTATGCTGGATCGTGTCGTGGACAACAGCAAGGTTTTGGAAGTCACTGGTATGAGTCAGGAGGAGCTTTTGCCGCTGAAGGATGGGTTGCGAATGGAATTGAATAATTTTGTCAACAACCCCACATATCGGGCTTTTAATGCAGGTCGAGATAAGAAACTAGATGCACTGGTTGCAGATGACACGAAGGATACCACAAAATCTTTGGTGAAGCCTACGAACGGCCCGTTAGAAACTGAAAAGTCTGCGTATAAATGTGGTATTATGGCTTTAATAAGAAGAGTAAATGATTTTTTCTGCAAACGTGGATCCAAGTAAAACGTTCAATTCGATATTAGTTTGAAGGCTGACTGGATGTTTGGGACAGCGTTCATTCGTAGAGCAGGAAATACTCAAGAGACTGGAAGATGTGTGTTTTCAAATGCGGTTTAGCTTTTGCTGACGCAAAATTATGAAGTGATTTGAAAACAATGATCGGTCATTGACTTTATGGGTATCGCAAGGTAAGAGGCAACGTGAAAGATTGAAATGCTTTTGCGTTGCTTTTTTCTCTCCAAGTATACCTCTAACAGCTCTGGCAGACGATATATCGAACCGACTTCAGCTTCCGACAGGCGGCGTTTCCCAGTGCACAGGCAAGAAATGTCTTTCCGCTGCCGGAGGCGCCTTTAAAGATAATGTGGTGGTTCTCCTCAATGAATTTGCAGGAGGCAAAACGGAGGATCTGAGCCTTGTCCAGATGCCTATCCTCGTGGTATTCAATATCCTCAATCACAGCGCCGGGAGTTGCAAACCGTGCTTCCCGGATGCAGCGGAGCAGCTTGTTATTCTGCCGGCAGTTCCATTTCGCATCTATCAAAGGGGACAGTCGTTCTTCAAAACCCATCTGGCTGTAGGCGGCAGAATCCTGCATCTGGCGCGGCACTGAGAATAGTACTCCTTCCAGAGCAGACTTAGGGTAACGCCACTTTTCTGCATCTCCTGATGGATGTACTCGTAGTCCGGCATTTGGTATGCCGAGCTGCAGGGCGCCTTGGGATAGAGTTTTGCGGAGATTTCCTCCTCGGTCATGTTGCGGGCCTGCGACCAGCTAAGCCCAGCGCTCTGAGCTTGCTGTAGTGTCCTGGTGACCGTGTTACGCCCACATTCGCAGCTTTGCGCGATCTGGGCATGGGTTAGCCCCAGACTTTTTAGCCTGAGGATCTCTTTGTGGTTTGCCATGATGACATCCTCCTGATAATAGATTTGCATTTTTCAATGCAGTTCCATTATACAGGAAACCATGTCCCGTGCACCATTTGCAGCGGAAACATTGCACCACGGCCAGCGGTCAGCATGCACCATCTGCCGCGGCGTATTCAGCAAACTATGTCTCTCTTTTTATTCCTTTTTTAATTTGCGCAACTTATTGTACCTTATCACCTTGATTTATATTAGTCTTTGTATAAAGAAGACAGCGTAAAAAGCATTTCTGCCTTTTACGCTGTCTATCGTTTTTATAGTGCTCAGAGAGTTGAGGTTCAACTTATTGCCACAGGTCACTTTCTTATGCGCATCTGCACAGAAGAGAGATTACAGAGATACAGTTTTGGCAGTGGACCAAGCAGAATAGAAGCTTCCGACTCCATCAACTTTCTTATAGGTTCGAACCTGAATCTTATATGTCTTTCCAGGAATCAAGCCGGTAAAGGTTTTCGTGCCGGCATTATAATTGCCGATGGTAACGGTTTTATAAACTGTATCGCCGATCATGAAACGTACCTCATAGCCCGTAACGGCGCTGGATGTCGTCCAATTACACTTAATGGAAGTGGAGCTTGCCTTTGTGGCACTGTTCAGAACCTGGCTGCACAGACGAACCATGGTGCGTCCGGTATTTCGGCAGCCGGAAAGCGTACTGCCGTACAGAGCACGGATGGTATACCGATAAGTCGTTCCGTTATTGTTCTTGACGGAAGTATCGGTCCAAGAAACAGTGCTGCCGTCTGTAATAGTAGCAACGCGAACCCAGGTATCAGAACCTGCGCCGGAATACGGCTTACGGTAGATCGCGTAACCCGTAGCGCCACTGATGCGATTCCAGCCAAGCTGGATACCGGCAGCCTTATTGATGCGGGAAGTAATATCTGGGGTGCCGATATACGTAATACTCTGGTATGCAGATTTGGAAGAAGAGGCAGAACTGTTCTTTGCTTCCACTTTATAATAATAGGTGCTGCCGCTTGTAACAGATGTATCGGTCCAGTTGGTAGCGGCACAGACGCTCTTAGCCACACTGTAAGTGCCGTTCGGAGAAGTGGAGCGGTAGACGGTGTAGTAAGAAGCGCCGGGCACATAGTTCCAATAAACATGAACACCAGAAACCGTGTTGGCAATCTTCTTGTTCGTCGGTGTATCCAAACTGGTAATTGCAACGAATCTATGGTTGTTTTTGTTTGCGTAAGTATTCGCAGTGGAATCAGCATAGCCATAGATTGTCAGACTGGAGGAGCCACCGTAGAACACGTTACTGCCGTAAGTGGTGGTTGTGCTATGCGTCGTGAATTTTGTAAGAGCCGGGCAGTACTCAAATGCATCGTAGGAAATTTTGGTTACATTGCGATCCAGTGTAACGCTGCTCAGGCTGTTGCAATCTCGGAATGCATCGCCGTCGATGTTGTTCAGAGCTTCAGGGAATACGATGGTAGTCAGAGAGTCACAATTGTAAAAGGCTTGGTAACCAATGGAGTTCAGGTTGGAAGGCCAGTTGATGGACTTCAGAGAGGTACAATTCTTAAAGGCAGAACTATTGATGGAGTTCACATTATTCCCCAGTGTAACCGTGGTCAGGGAGGTGCAGCCTGAGAATGTACTGCTTCCGATGCTGGTTACGCCGGTACTGACTGTAGCTGTCTGCAGGGCTATACAGCCGTCAAATGCAGAATAACCTAAAGAGGTAACAGAATTCGGAATTTTAATGCTGGTAAGCGCGGTGTTGTTCTGGAATGCGTAGTTGCCAATGGAGGTTAAGCCGGATGTCAGGGTAGCGGTTTTAAGGGCGGTACAGTCCTGAAAAGCATAGGTACCGATTGTTTTAACAGAAGCAGGAATACTGACGCTCGTCAGCTTGGAGCAGTTATAGAAAGACTGATAGCCAATACCAGTAACTGTGCCGCCAATTGTCGCAGAGGAAAGGGAAGTGCAGTTCTTAAATGCATAATCAGGAATATTGCACGCACTGTAAATCTGAGCGCCTTCCAGTGCGGTACATCCGTTGAAAGTACCGGAGTCCCAAGACGTGACGGTGCCGGGAATCTTAACTGTACCGGCCAGTTTGGTGCAATTGTTAAAGGCGTAGGATCCGATAGTCTGGAGACCGTAAGACAAATTCAGCGATACCATGCTGGTGCAATTAGCAAAAGCATCGCGGCCAATCGTACGCACACTTGCAGGAATATCCACTTCGATCAGATTGCTGCAGTTCTCGAAAGCTTCGTAATCAATTGTAGTCAACTTGGTGCCAAACTCGACGGCTAACAGATTGGTGCAGTCTTGGAAAGCTCGGGAGCCGATGGTAACAAGGGAATTGGGAAGCTCAAGTGTTCTCAGGTTTTTACAGTTGTCGAAAGCCTGATACTTAATGTCAGTCAATTTGGAGTTGGATGCAAATTCCAGGGCGACCAGATTCGTACAATTCGTAAATGCGTTTTCGCCGATGACTGTAACAGCAGCCGGAATGGTAACCGTCGTCAGATTGGAGCAGTTCCTGAAAGCGTAGTGGCCAATACTGGTTACGCGGCTGCCGATGGTCAGAGAAGTTAAGTTGCCTATGTCTCTGAACGCACCTTCGCCAATAGATGTGACATAATCGCCAATGACGAGCTTCGTAATGGAGGAACGATAGCTATGCCACGGATAGTTAGATGCGGAGTAGTAGGATGTCATAGCGCCGCTGCCATTGATGGTCAGTGTTGAGCCTGAAATGCTCCAATTCAGACTCCCAAGTGTACCGGAAGCAGTGCTAAAAACGGATGCAGAGGATTTAGCGGCGCTAAAAGGCGCTTTTCCTGCGATGGGTTTGGCGGAAGGCTCTTCCTCAGTTGCTTCTTCAGCGGAGGGTTCCTTCTCAGCTGCTTCTTCAGCGGAGGATTCCTCCTCGGCTGCTTCTTCAGCGGAGGGTTCCTCCTCGGCTGCTTCTTCAACCGGTGCTTCTTCGGGAATCTTCTCAATAGGAGTTTCCTCTGCATAGGAAGTCTCATCCGCAGTTTCTTCTGCGGTCTCATCTGCGATTTCTTGTGTGGGCTCAGGTGTGACGGCTTCTTCAGCAAAAACAGGCATTACAGTACTGCAGAGAAGACAAAACGTGAGCAATACGACCAGAAATCTTTTTGCGGTTTTCATTACTGTTTTCCTCCTTATAAATCTTGTGGACGCTGGATTCTCTCGAAACGCAGTCAAAAATGCACATAAATTTACTGTGCATCCATAATTTAAATACCATTATAACATACAAAAATTATAAAGTAAAGGGAAAAGTACCTTCCAAGTTAAATTCGTAAATAGTAACAGGGAGGCATTCACTTATTGTGTGTTTTCTGCTCATAGACAATTACTCATAAAATATGGTTTGCGGGCGGCAGCATGGCGGCGCTCAATGAGACCGGCGTGACCTACGCGGTTCTGGCGTTCCGCTGAAGCAGATAAAAAGCCCGCCGCAGGTTTTGAACGAAACTGCGGCGGGATTTCCCTGTTTATTCGGTTTAGATGCTGGTGACGGCCTTTAAGCCTTCGTCCAGATAGAGCATAAGCCGCTCACGGCTGGTCAGTTTCTGCATACTCGATTTTCTCCCCATTTTTCCTGTGGGCTCAACCCTGCGTTTCACCCTTGTCCTCAAGCAGTGTGACGGTGACCTCGAAGGCCTCGCCGCCCTTGCCGTTCTCGTTCGGGCGGAAGAGCGAGACGCGGACGCTGTCGCCCGGGCTGTAAGAAAGCAGCGCGTTCGAGAGCGCGTCGAGCGTCGGGGTTTCCACATCGTCGATTGCGGTGATGATATCGTATTCCTGCACGTCCGTGTCCGTAAAGCTGCTGACCTCGTCGATCTCGCTGATGAGGAAGCCCTGCGGGACGTCGTACATTGCGGACTGCATTTCCGTGACCGCCGTGCCCTTGATGCCGAAGCGGACGCGGCCCTGTACGTAACCGCCGGAGAGCAGATCGTTGATGATGTGCTGCGCGCCTGTAATCGGGATCGCAAAGCCCATGCCCTCATACTGCTCGGAGACGATCTTTGCCGAGCTGATGCCGACGACCTGGCCGTAGAGATTGACAAGCGGGCCGCCGGAGTTGCCGGGATTGATTGCCGCGTCGGTCTGGATATACGTCATGCCGTTGGCGCTGTACGAGCCGACGGAACGGTTCAGGCCGGAGATGATGCCGCGCGTCAGCGAGCCGGAGAATTGCTCGCCGCCCGGGTTGCCGATGGCAAGCACCCACTGGCCCATGTACAGGTCGTTGGAATCGCCGAATTCGGCGGGAGTGTAGCCTGTGCCCTCGATCTTCAGCACCGCGAGGTCGGTGGTTTTGTCACAGCCTACGACGACCGCGTCATGCAGCGTGCCATCATTCGTCTTGACCTGCACGGAGACCGAGCGGGAATTCAGCACGACATGGCTGTTTGTGATGATATAACCGTCCTGCGTGGCGATGATGCCGGTTCCGGTGCCGGAAGCGGTGTCGGTCTCCGTGATGACGAGCACGGTGGAGGGGATGACCTTGTCGTAGACGGCGGAAATCTCCAGCTCCTCGCCGCCCGGAACGCTGTGCAGCACGATGCCCTCGGCGTTCGGGATGATCTCAATATCCGGAAGCTCCGGGAGGTCATCTTCCGGAACAAAGTCCTCTTCCTCATCCTCCTCGCCGCCGTACGGGAACTCCGGATCGAGAAAATTCGGAATGCCGGGCTTTTGAGACGGCGTGGAATAGTTGGTCACGGCGGTGTAAGCGCCGTAGACGGCAAAGCCGATCACGGAGCCCGCGAACAGCACGGACATCACGATGATGAGAATCTTCAGCCCAAGCGGCATTTTGGATTTCTGCGGCGCCGGCCGCGGATAGGTATAATACGGATACGGCGGCTGCGGCGGATAGCCGTAGGGCGGCTGGGGGGAGGTCGGCGCAGGCTGTGGCGCGTTTTCCGCCGGCTCAGGCTGTGCAGGCTCTGCGGCGGGTGCGGCTTCGGGCTGCGCTTCCTCCGCGGTTTCGTTTTGTTCTCTTTCAAATTCGTCCATTTGAATGGTCCCTTTCCTCTGCGGCATCGTCATGCGCCGCACGCTTATTGGTTGCTTGAATCGTCCTTTGTGTGTCCGCGGTGTTCCTTCTTCGGACGCTCGGTGATGACGGCGTCCTCGACCGGCACGCTGTACGCCGGCTTGAGCTTCGGCGCCTCCTGCGGCTTCGGAATATAGAAGGAAAACTGCGTGTACTGATCCACGGTGGAGGAAACGGTGATATCGCCGCCGTGCAGCTTGATGATGGTTTTGACAAGGTACAGGCCGAGGCCCATGCCGTTCTTATCCTGACTTCTCGATTTATCGGTCTTGTAGAATTTCTCGAAGACCATCGGTAGCTCGTCGGCCTGAATGCCGGAGCCGCTGTTTTCGATGGCGACGGCCACGCGGTCGATGCTGTCGGAGACGGTAAACGCGATGTAGCCGCCCTTGTTTGTGAACTTAACGGCGTTTTCCACGAGGTTGTAGATGACCTGGTGGAGCAGATCCTCATCGCCGCGCACCTGCTGGGGCGTGAGCGTATCCAGCCCGCGGATGTCGATGTGCTTTTCCTCGATGCTCTTTTCAAAGGTGAGCACCGTGGAGAGCACCGTTTCGGAAATATCAAAATCGGCGGGGCGGAGCTTCAGCTCGCCGTTGTCGATGCGCGAGAGGTTCAGCATGGTCTTGACGAGGCGCGAAAGCCGTTTGACCTCGTCGGAGACGATGCGCAGATAATGCGTCTGGCGCTCGGGCGGGATGGTGCCGTCCAGAATGCCGTCGATGAAGCCCGCGATTGTCGTCATCGGCGTCTTGAGCTCGTGGGAGACATTCGCCACAAAACTGCGGTTCATGCTCTCGCTGTTAGAAAGCGAATCCGCCATATTGTTGAAGGCCAACGCGAGCTGCCCGATCTCGTCGCTTGAGGTGACCGGCACGCGCATGGAGAAATCGCCGTTGCCGAAGCTCTTGGCGGCGGCGGACATCTGCCGCAGCGGCTTTACGAGCCGGTAGGAGAAGAGCCCTACAACGCAGAAGGCCAGCACGAACGCGGCGGCCGCCGCGATGAGGAACATCTGAAACGCGGCGAACTGATACTCGGTGAGTGTGGTGGCGTTTGTCGCGGCGAATACCGCACCCACGGGCGTTTTGTCCCCCGTGGAGGCGTAGAGCGGTACGCCGATCACGTAATACGGATCCTTGTAGATGCCGTTTTTGCGCCCGGTGCCGGAGAAGGAGCCTGCCGCGGCGCGCGCGACAATATCCGGCGGAACGGATTCAAACGGCGTGAACTGCGTGCCGACGCGGGAGGTGCTGTTCGCGTATGCGCCGAAAAGCACGGTGCCCTCGAGGTCGGTGACAAAAATGTCGGCGTCGATATTCAGGGAGAACGACTGCACGAACAGCCCGAGGAGCTGCGGCGTGCCTGCGTTGGTGATATCGACCGCCGAGGTGATCGACGCCATGGAGTTTGCGCTCTGCGTCAGCAGCTTGCGCTTATCGTTTTTGGTGTACCCGGAGAAAAAAACCATCATGACGCTGCCGAGTACGACGAAGCTTGAGAACACGATGATCATCGTGTTGCGCAGATATTTGCCGAACAGGGATTTCTGCAAGGCGAGTCACCCTTTCAGTCCTTGACCTCAAATTTGTAGCCGACGCCCCAAACCGTCTTGAGCGCCCATTTGTCGGAGACGCCCTCCAGCTTTTCGCGCAGACGCTTGACATGCACGTCCACGGTGCGGGAATCGCCGTAGTAGTCAAAGCCCCAGACCTCGTCGAGGAGCTGGTCGCGCGTGAAAACACGGTTCGGGTTCGAAGCGAGATGATAGATGAGCTCCATCTCCTTGGGCGGCGTGTCAACCGGCACACCCTTGACCTTGAGCTCATAGTTCGTCAGGTTGATCGTGAGGTTCTCATAGCTGACCTCCTGCACCTGCGCCGTCTCCTTCTTGCCGATGCGGCGGAGTACGGCATTGATGCGCGCGATGACTTCCTTCGTCTCAAAGGGCTTCACGACGTAATCGTCTGCGCCGAGCTCGAGGCCGAGCACCTTGTCGAACACCTCGCCCTTTGCGGTGAGCATGATGATGGGACACTGCGATTTTTTGCGGATCTCGCGGCAGACCTGCCAGCCGTCCAGCTCAGGCAGCATGATGTCGAGCAAAATGAGATCGGGGTTTACCGCATCGAACATCTGCAGCGCCGCCTTGCCGTCGTTCGCGATGGCGGTCTCAAAGCCTTCCTTCTCGATATAAAGCCGCAAAAGTTCGCAGATGTTTCTGTCGTCGTCAACAATCAAAATTTTTCCGGATGCCATGTTCTGTACCTCTTTCCTTTTTCTTACGTCCTGTTTTGCTTCCGAATGCACTGTATTTTGCGCCGAGCGCAGAATACGCCTAGTCTGATTTTATTGTAACGGCTTATTGCGTCAAAAGCAAGAACAAAAGGTGAATATTCTGTGACGACCTTTCCTGCGCGCTATTGCATATATGCATAGGCCATGGTATAATGGACGAAACAAGTAAACGCTTTATGAAATGGTGCTTTGTCGGGAGAGCCGGACAAAGCCTTTTGGTATGCAGAAAAGAAAGGATGACCTTATGGAAACGAAAGAAAAAAAGATGCAGACACAGCGCGCGGGCGAAAACCGCATGGGCACGGCAAAAATGCTGCCGCTGATTCTCACGATGGCGCTGCCCGCGATGTTCTCCATGCTGATCCAGGCGCTCTATAACATTGTGGACAGCTACTTTGTCGCGCAGATTGGCCAGAACGCGCTGACTGCCGTTTCACTCGCATTCCCGATCCAGAACCTGCAGGTTGCGTTCGGCATTGGCACCGGCGTCGGCGTCAGCTCGCTGATTTCCCGCCGCCTCGGCGAAAAAGATCAGCAAGCGGCGGATAATGCCGCGACACACGGCGTCATTTTGGCCGCGATCACATGGGCGGTGTTCGCTATTGCGGGCGCCGCGACGGCGCGCCCGTTTATCGCGATGTACACAGAGGACGCCGAGGTGCTCAGCATGGGCCAGACATATCTGACGATTGTGACGGTCTTTTCCTTCGGTTTCTTCCTTGCAAGCTGCATTGAAAAGATGATTCAGGCCACCGGCAATATGATCCTGCCGATGATCATGCAGCTCGTCGGCGCGGTGTCGAACATTATTCTCGACCCGATCATGATTTACGGCCTGCTGGGCTTCCCGGCTATGGGCGTTGCGGGCGCGGCAATCGCGACGGTCTCGGGCCAGATCATCTCGATGATCGCCTGCGTTCTGATCCTGTTCCTCGGCAAACATGCTGTGTCCATCCGCCTGCGGGGCTTCCGGTTCCATTTGAAAACCATCCAGGACATCTATGCAGTGGGTGTGCCGAGCATCGTGATGTCCGCCATCGGCACGGTGATGACGATGGCGATGAACGGCATTCTGGCGGCGTTCTCCGCCGTGGCCGTCAACGTGTTCGGCATCTATTTCAAGCTCCAGTCGTTCGTCTTTATGCCGGTGTTCGGCCTGACGCAGGGCCTGATGCCGATCATGGGCTACAACTATGGCGCGCGCAATAAGCACCGCGTGACAGGTGCGCTGAAAAACGGCGTGATGATCGCGCTTGTGATCAATATGGTCGGCCTGATCGTTTTTGAGACGTTCCCGGCGCATCTCGTTTCCATTTTCAACCCGACGGATGAGCTGCTGCGCATCGGCGTGCCGGCGCTCAGAATCATCGCCACACACTTCCCGCTCGCGGCGATTGGTATCACAATGTCCACGTTGTTCCAGGCGACCGGCAAGGGCATTTACAGCCTGATCCAGTCTCTTCTGCGCCAGCTTGTTGTGCTCGTTCCGGCGGCGTGGCTGCTCGCGAAGATCGGCCTCGAAGCGGTTTGGTTCGCGTTCCCGATCGCGGAGGTCGCCTCGCTGCTCGTTACCATCGTGTTCTTCACGCGGCTGTACAACAAAGAGATCTGCCATCTCGGCGAGCCCCATGCGGATGAAGAGCACTCGGAATCTGTCCGCTGAAAAAACGCATGAAAGCAAAATCGCCGCTCCCGGCTGACGGGAAGCGGCGATTTTTGTTTGTTGAAAATCGGGAGCATATGCCGTGCGCGTTGGCTCGGCTTCTTTCTTACTGCGGCGAAACGAGTGTAAACGAGTGATTCCGCGACCTCGCTGCGGCACGTTCCGCCGTTCCTGGCTGTGGGAGCGGCGATTTCCGTTCAAATAAAGAACCAGGTCGGGAGCCATTCAAGGGCGTTGGCGTAGCTCTGCGTTGTCGGCGTACCGGTCAGCACCGGGTAAAACGCGACGAACAGCACAAGGTGGATCAGCGTGAAAATCAGCAGGCAAAGCTGCGCGGTTGTGGGCGTGACCGTAGCGCCGCGCACATGGCCGGCGAAGATGGGCTTTGCCATGCGGGGCATTTCAGCCAGACGGCTATACGCGAGGAGGAACGCGACGAGCAGGAACGGCACCGCCGTGAAATAGTGGTAGATGAACGTGCAGCGCGGCACAAGCACCCACGGCAGATAGACCGAAAGGAAGCCGACCGCGGCGACAAGCGCGGGGCGCGAGCGCTTCTTCACGGCGCGCACAAACGCGTAGACCATGCCCGGTACACACGCCCACCAGAACAGCGGGCTGCCGAGCACGGAAATCGTGCGGATCGCGCCGGTTTCGTCGGCGTGGTAATTGCCGTAATACCAGACGTTGCGCACATCGAACGGCCACTGATACCACGGTGATTCGAATGTATGTGTCGCCTGCAGCGTCGAATGATAGTTATACATATGCACCTGATAGGAGACAAAGCGCCCGAAAACGTCATAGCGGTTGTGCGCGAGCGTCGTCAGCGGCAGGAAGGCCGCAAAGTAGATCGCAAAAGGAATCAGCAGGAAGAAGAGACAGCACCACAAACAGGTGATAAGCGTCCGCTGCCAGAACGCGGCCTGCGCTTCGTCGCGGCGCTTTGCGGGCTGCGCGGACAGCTCCAGCGCGCGGTACGTAAAGACGAGCTTGCCGAAGAACAGTACCGCGAGACCGCACGCGCCGTAGGCGACGGTCCATTTCGAGGCGATGCCAAACCCCATGAACAGTCCGCTGAAAAAGAGCGGGAGCAGGATCTTCCGCCAGCCTGACGTCATCAGGTCGGTTTGGAGGAAAATGAGCATCGCGTCGTACATCAGCAGGATGAAGAACACGGCGTACGTGTCGATCGTCGCGATGCGCGTCTGCACATAGTGCATGAAGTCAAACGCGAAGAGCGTCGTGCCGATAGCGCAGAGGAATGTGGAGCCGAACAGGCGCTTTAAGAGGTGGTAGAGCACAGGCAGCATCAACACGCCGAACAGCGTGCCCATGAACCGCCAGCCGAAGGGGTTCATGCCGAACATCCGGATGCCCAGAGAAATGATCAGCTTGCCGAGCGGCGGGTGCGTATTCTCATACGGCTCAAGGCCGAGAATGTGCTCGTACGCCGTGCGGGCGTGGTAGATTTCGTCGAAATACGTCGAATTCATGTAGCTCGGCCAAAGCGGCACGACGTTCTGCTCGTCGGTAAGCTGCCATGCGTCGCCGCGCACGGCGGTCAGCGTCGCAAAGCCCGTGCCGTCCGCCTTTTTGAGTGCGAATTCATTGATCGCGAGGTCGTCGCATGTCGATGTGATCCGGATGTATTTGCCGGTCGCGAACGCCGTGACGCTCTGCCACGCGTAGACGCTGCCCTCGGTATTTTCGGCGGCGACGGCCCAGCTTTCGCCGTCGTCAGAGACCTCGATGCGCATCGAGGTGCCGACGCGCTGGCCGATGCCGTTATCCGCTGCGGCGATGCCGGGCAGATAGTAAATTTCGCCATACGCGTCCGTTGTCGAGAAGATGGCGCTCTCGCCGTTCTGCGGTGTCCATGTGGTATTCGCGGTCTGGCGGTCGCCGAGGTTCCAAAAGGCCACCAGCCCGTAGGCGAGCGTGACGGCGCAGACAAGGAGCACATCGGTGCGGCTGAGGCGCACGTTTTGGTTTGTGTCGGTGAGAAGCGGCGCGGCCTGTGCGGATACGCCCTTGTGCGGTGTGCTGCCGCGTGCCGTGTGCTTTTTGGGCTCCCGCTTCGCCAGGGCGAGGGGCTTTGACGCCCGGTTCGAGAGAAACACGCGCCACGTGATATAGAGCATGTAGCCGTACATCACGACGTGTGCAAACGAGAGCAGAACAATCTGCGGCGCGGTCGGCTCGACGTAGGCGTTATTCAGGTACAGGACGTAGGCGACGTTCAGAAAATGGAAGAACGATGTGCCCGCAAAGCAGAGCAGGAACCGTTTTTCGCGCGTGAAAATATAGGTCAGCAGCAAACAGAGCAAGACGGGGAAGAGGTAGCGCTCGTGCATCTTCACACAGAAGATGTAGACCGTGAACATCAGCACCGTCGGGCAGGCGAAGACCGCCTCGCGGTGGCGGCTTTTCAGCATCAGCCAGCCGGAGAGCAGCACGGCGAGCGGAATGCCGAACTGCAGCCACAGGCTCTTTTCCGGCAGAGCAGCCCAGTTCAGCCCGAACAGCGCCCAGATGTTGTACGCATTGATCGTATAATACGCGTAATAATCGATCGTGCCGGAATAAATATCCACAAGCTTGAGGTAGTCCCAGTTTTTGATGAACGGCGTGGAGAGCAGGAGGATCGCGGCGAGCGCCAGAATCGGCCCCAAAATCAGGTTTTTCCAGTCGCGGCGGCGAATCACCCAGAAGATCAGCACCGGCGCGAAAATGAGCATCTGGGGCTTCGAGAGAATGCCGACGCCGTAGAGCAGCGCTGCGGCGGGCGTGTGGTTATACCAGAGCAGAAGCAGCGTCAGAAGGAGCAGCAGCGCGCAGAAGCTGTCCGCCTGCCCCCACACGGCGGAATTCAGGATGACCGCCGGGCAGAACAGATACGCGGCAGAGACGAACAGGGCCGAGGGCTCGCCGAGCTTTTTGCGTGCGAGCACCCAGAGGATTGCCGCGCAGCCGATATCGGAGAGGATCGGCACCATCTTGATCAGCAGCGTCGAGACCTGCGCATACTGTGGGATGAAGAACAGCCGCCGGAAAAACTCCGTCAGATACAGCATGTAGAGGTACCCGGGCGGATAGTCGATGAAAAAGTCGCTGTAATACATCTCGTTAAAGCCGTATTCGTGCGTGTATGCCGCCCACGCCTTAAAGCAGCTGATGTCCGCGTCGAAGCCGTTGATGTTGTAGCCGAGCAGAAGCCGCAGCACAAGCCCCACGGCGAGCACAGCGCAGAATACGGGCACAGGCGCAAGCCCCGAAAGCGCGCGGTGCGGCCGGGCGTCCGGCTCTGATACCGGCACGCGGAAGGAGAGCCAGAGTACGGCGCAGAGAAATGCCGCCGAGAGCAGAATCTGAAGGGTCATGATAAAAAACGTTCCTTTCTCAAAAATAATGCGAATTCGGGCTTGACCCGACCGGAAATATCATGTAATCTTGTAGATAAGGGTATACTGCTTTTCAGTATACCATACCGGAAAAAGCTGTTCAACTTAATTTTCTTTGTCAAATCCAAACCAAAACCGAAAAAGGACGGTAATTATCATGGAATTTGCAAAAATGCACGAAAATCCCGATGTTCTGCACGTCGGCACGTGTCCGACCCGCAGCTATTACCTGCCGAAGGCCCCGGCGGACGAGGGGGAATCCTCCCGCATCTGCTCGCTGAACGGTACATGGTCGTTCCGCTATTTCGATTCGTTCCTCGACGTGTTTCCGGACGGTTCCGAGGGTGATATCTGCTTTGACGAGGAGGATATGGATGAGATCGAGGTGCCGTCCTGCTGGCAGAACGCCGGCTACGACCGCCACATGTACACGAACGTCCGCTATCCGATTCCGTTTGACCCGCCGTATGTGCCGGATGAAAATCCCTGCGGCCTCTATCTGCGCCGCTTCTATATGAATGAGGACGACCTGAAGTTCAAGACGTATCTGAACTTTGAGGGCGTCGATTCCTGCTTCTATCTGTGGATCAATGAGCAGTTTGCGGGGTACAGCCAGGTTTCCCATTCGACGAGCGAATTCGACATCAGCGATCTGCTCGTGGAGGGCGAAAACTCCGTGGCGGTGCTCGTGCTCAAATGGTGCGACGGCACGTATCTCGAGGATCAGGACAAGCTGCGCATGAGCGGTATCTTCCGCGATGTGTACCTCATCAGCCGCCCGGAAAACCACATCCGCGATTATTTCGTGAAGACCGCGCTGAACGCGGATTTCACAAAGGCGACGGTCACCGTGGAGACGGAGCTCTGCGGCGCGCCGGAGATCACGGCGGAGCTGTATGCGCCGCACGGCGAGCTTGTCGGCAGCGCGTCGGGTGCAAAGCCGGTGTTTGAAATCGAAAACCCGCTGCTCTGGAACGCGGAGGATCCGTACCAGTACAAGCTCGTGCTCCGCACGCCGGAGGAAACGATCGAGCAGATGGTCGGCGTTTCGAAGATCGAAATTCGCGCAGGCGTGCTGTACTTCAACGGCGTCAAGATCAAGCTGCGCGGCGTGAACCGCCACGACAGCGATCCCGTCACGGGCTACACGATCAGCCGCGAGCAGGCGAAGCGCGACCTCTTCCTGATGAAGCAGCACAACGTCAACGCCATCCGCACGAGCCACTATCCGAATGCCCCGTGGTTCCTGCAGCTCTGCAGCGAATACGGCTTCTATGTGATCGCTGAGGCGGACATGGAAAGCCACGGCGCGGCGACCCAGACCGGCGGCTACGGCATGGACGAATACGCCGACGTCGCGCTGAACCCGATCTTCGACAAGGCGATCCTCGACCGCATCCAGCGCAGCGTGATTCGCGACAAGAACAACGCCTGCGTGCTCATGTGGTCCTACGGCAACGAATCCGGCTGGGGCCCGAGCTTTGAAAAGGCGGGCGCGTGGGTGCGCGCGTACGACCCCTCCCGCCTGACGCATTACGAAAACTCGTATTACAACGCGCGCGGCCATCAGAACGACATCTCCTCGCTTTCCGTGTGCAGCCGCATGTATGCTGCGCCGGAGTGGATCGACGAATACTTTGCCGATCCCAAGAACACGCTGCCGTTCGTGCAGTGTGAGTATATCCACGCGATGGGCAACGGCCCCGGAGACGCGGAGCAGTACCAGCAGCAGATCATGAAGTACGACGGCTTCATGGGCGGCTTCGTCTGGGAGTGGTGCGACCACGCCGTGTACGGCGGCACAACGCCCGACAACCGCGACATCTTCCGCTACGGCGGCGATTTCGGCGAGTTCCCGCACGACGGCAACTTCTGCATGGACGGCCTCGTATATCCCGACCGCACGCCGCATACCGGCCTGCTCGAATATAAGAATGTCATCCGTCCGGTGCGCGCCGAGCTGCTCGACGCGAAAACGGCGCAGATCCGCCTGACGAATTACCGCGATTTTACAAACACCGACGATTTCCTGATGATCTCGTGGGAGATCCAGCAGGACGGCGACACCATGGCATGCGGCGTGATCGAGGATGTCGCGATTGCCCCGCACGAAAGCGGCGTGATCACGCTGAACGGCGAGATCCCGACGCAGGGCGACGTGACCATCCTGCTGAATTACAGCGCGAAGAAGGACGACAGCGTGTTCTTCCCGAAGGGTCATGCGCTCGGCTTTGACCAGCTCATCGTCTCCCGCGCGGCGCGCGCAGAGGAGCCGCTCACGCCCGGCGCGCTCACGGTTATGCCGGACAGCCGTACGATCGCAGTCTGCGGCCCGGATTTCCGCTATGTGTTCTCAAAAACCGAGGGTGTGTTCCAGAGCATGGTCAAGCGCAATGAGGCGGTCATTACGCGCCCGATGACATGGAATGTCTGGCGCGCACCGACCGACAACGACCAGTTTATCCGCGAAAAGTGGGAGCAGGCGGGCTACAACACCCCGATGACGAAGGTCTACGCGTGCGACGGTTATGTGGAGAACGGCGTGGCAGTGATCACCTGCAGGCTGAGCCTTGCCGCCGTTTACCGCCGTCCGTTCCTCACGCTCGACTGCCGCTTTGAGATCGACGCCGCCGGACGCATTCGCGCGAAGGTCGACGCGAAGCGCGATATGGAGCGCCCGTTCCTGCCGCGCTTTGGCCTCAGGATGTTCCTGCCCAAAGCGTTTGACACGGCGGAGTATTTCGGCTATGGCCCGTATGAGGCCTATTGCGACAAGCATCAGGCGTCTTACCTCGGGCACTTTGCCCAGACGGCCGACGACCTCTTCGAGGACTATGTGAAGCCGCAGGAGAACGGCAGCCACTTCGGCTGTGCATCCGTCACGGTGACGGACGGCGCGGGCGCGGTAACGGTCACGAGCCCCGAGGATGTCTCCTTCAATCTCTCGCATTACACGCAGGAGGAGCTGACCGCAAAGAAGCACAACTACGAGCTGACGGAAAGCCCGGACGTCGTGTTCTGCTTCGATTACAAGATGAGCGGCATTGGCTCGAACAGCTGCGGTCCCGAGCTTGCGAAACCCATGCAGCTCAACGCGGAGACATTCACCTTCCGCTTTGACCTTGCCGTAGAATAAGCGATTGGAATCACGGATCCCGTAAGATTGTTGCATTTCACATCAAAATTCAGATAAAATAAGTCCGTACAATTTTTTGCAAAACCCTTGCAAAAAGTTGTACGGTTTTTTATAATAGAGTTGTATCGAAACCTGTATGGTTTTTGGGCGTACAGGGGGAATCCTTTGAAAGGAATGGGAGCAGTATGGCGGACGCAGAGAGAAAAACGGCGAAGTACCGTTTTTTGGTGGAGACCATCAAGGAGAAAATCAAAAGCGGCGCGTACATGGCGGGCGAGCGAATGGAGTCGGAAAACCGGCTATCCGAGCAGTTCGGGTACAGCCGACAGACCGTGCGGCAGGCGCTTTCCGTGCTCGAGCGCGAGGGGCTCATCGAGCGCCGGCGCGGCAGCGGCACATACATCAGCGCGGAGAGCCGCAGACCCCAGCGCGGCAACAATGTCGCGATTGTGACGACGTATATTTCGGACTATATCTTTCCCACGATCATCCGCGGCATCGAGGAAACGCTGACGAATGCGGGGTACAGCCTTACGCTCGGCGTGACGAACAACCATGTCGAGGACGAGGGCCGCATCCTGCAGTCGCTCATCAGCCGCCGCATCGACGGTGTGATCGTCGAGGGCACAAAGACGGCCTTTCCGAACCCGAATGTCGAGCTGTACCGAAAGCTCGAAAAGATGGGCGTGCCGGTCGTCTTTTTCAACAGCTATTACCGCGACCTGCCCAATGCGGTCTACATCGTTACGGATGACCGCAGGGCCGGACGGCAGGCGGTGAACCTGCTGCTCTCAAAGGGCTGCCGCAAGCTCGGCGGCGTCTTTAAATCGGACGACATGCAGGGCCATGGGCGCTACGCGGGCTTTTCCGAGGGGCTGGTGAAAAACGGCTGCGCCATCGGCGACGACAACGTTGTCTGGTACACGACGGCGGAACGTAGCCGGCTGTTCCGCCCCGATAACCGGGATTACATGTTCGAGCGGCTGCGCGGCTGCGACGGTATCGTCTGCTACAACGACCAGATCGCTTACGGCGTCATCGATCTGCTGACGAGCCGCGGCGTGCGCGTGCCGGAGGAGGTGCTTGTCGTTGGTTTTGACGATTCGAGCGTTTCGGAGTATTCTCCGGTGAAGATCACCTCCTTTGCGCATCCGAAGGACGAAATGGGGCGCATCGCGGCAAACAAGCTCATCAACATGCTGCGCAGCGGGGATGCGGAGTATCCGCTCATCCTCGATATGCCGCTACATGAAAAGCAATCGACACAGCGATAAAGTATTTTTGAAAGGAACGAACGGTTATGAAAATCGAAAAACTCACACCGGCATTTAAGGACTATCTCTGGGGCGGCACGAAGCTGCGCGACGTATACGGCAAAAAGTGCGACTATGAAAAGGTCGCCGAGAGCTGGGAGCTTTCCACGCACCCGGCTGGACAGAGCGTGATCTCGGGCGGCGAATACGACGGCCTGACTTTCGGCGCATACATTGAAAAGCTCGGCCGCAGCGTGCTCGGCACAAACTGCGCGCGCTTTAAGGAATTCCCAGTGCTCATCAAGTTTATCGACGCGAAGGATCCGCTCTCCGTGCAGGTGCACCCGAGCGACGAATACGCGCTCCGCGTCGAGGGCGAATACGGCAAGACCGAGATGTGGTACGTTGTCGACTGTGATCCCGGCGCGTCGCTGTACTTCGGCGTCAATCAGGCGATCACGAAGGAAGAGTTTAAAAAGCGCATCGAGGAAAACACGCTGACCGACGTGCTCTACAAGGCGGACGTCAAGAAGGGCGACGTGTTCTTCATTCAGTCCGGCACAATCCATGCGATTGGCGCGGGCATTCTGATCTGCGAGATCCAGCAGAACTCGAACACCACGTATCGCGTGTACGATTACGGCCGCCGCGGCGCGGACGGCAAGCTGCGCGAGCTGCACATCGACAAGGCGATCGATGTCTCCACGCTCACGCCGAGCGACACGGCGGATAAGCAGAGCGCGCCGGAGGCAATTCCGGGCGGCACGAAGTGCGCGCTCGCGTCCTGCGAATACTTCACAACCGAAAAATACGAGATCGACGGCACGACGGAGATCACGGTGGATGAAAGCTCGTTTGCGTCGCTCGTCGTCACCGAGGGCGAGGGAACGGTCGCAGGTGCGGAAAACGAAGTCGCGTTCAAGGCGGCGGACAGCCTGTTTGTCCCGGCGGGCGCTGGAAAGATCACGGTCAGCGGTAAGTGCACGATCGTGAAGACGACGGTCTGAGGTGGATGCCCGATGAAAATGGAATTTGTGGATGAAGCGGAACTGAATCCGGAGGAGGAAATGCCCGAGGAGGAGCGCGGCAAGATCGTGCTCGTCGGCGAGCCGATGGGACTTTTCATCGCGGAGGAAACCGGAGAGCTGGAGGATGTGGAACATTTTTCGGCGGCGGTCGCGGGCGCGGAGTATAACGTCGCGGTCGGGCTTTCGCGGCTCGGCCATACGGCGCTGTACTGCACACGCCTCGGCAACGACCCGATGGGCAAGCGTATTTTAAAGAGCATGGCGTCAAACGGCGTCTCCGACGATCTCGTCACCGTGACGGACGATGCCGTGACCGGCTTTATGCTCAAGGGCAAAACGGACGTGGGCGACCCGAAAATCGCCTACTTCCGGCGCGGCAGCGCGGCGTCTCAGCTTTCGACGCACGACATCGACAAGCTCGATTTGTGCGGCTGTGATTTCCTGCATGTGACCGGCATTTTCCCGGCGGTGTCGAAATCGGCGCTCGAAGCGGTCAAGCGATTGATGGCGCGCGCGAAGGCACTTGATATGTTCGTCTCATTCGACCCGAATCTGCGCCCGCAGCTCTGGCGCGACGAAAAGGAAATGGTGCGCACACTCAATTCGCTCGCGCAGGATGCTGACCTTGTCCTGCCGGGTCTCGGCGAGGGAAAAATCCTCACAAAGCGCGATACGGCCGCAGGAATTGCGGAATACTATCATGAGCGCGGCGTCGACAGCGTGATCGTGAAGCTCGGCGCAGACGGCGCGTACTGGTCGACCGGCGGGGAGCACGGCACGGTGCCGGCGTTCCCGGTGAAGAAAATTGTCGATACGGTCGGTGCGGGTGACGGCTTCGCGGCCGGCGTGATCAGCGCGGTCGCGGAGGGCCTTTCGCTCAGCGAGGCCGCGGCGCGCGGCACGGTGATCGGCTCGATCCAGATCACGCATCAGGGTGACAACGAGGGTCTGCCGACGAAGGAAGAGCTTGAAGCGGTGATCCAGGTCGGTATTGTGTAACGCTGATTTAAAGCTTTGGGGAACCTGTGATACGGGTTCCCCATGCTGTGTTTGCAAAACAGGAAGAAAGGACTTGTCTTTATGCGCGCAAACCGTGTCTTTTTGATCGTACTGGACAGTGTCGGCATCGGCGAACTGCCGGATGCCGCGCGGTTCGGCGACGCAGGCAGCAACACGCTGAAAAGCTGCTCGAAAAGTGAAAAATTCCATCTGCCGAACCTCGGCGCGCTCGGCCTTTTCAACATCGACGGCGTAACGTGTGGAGAAAAGACGGACGCACCGCAGGCGGCGTTTGCGCGGCTTTCGGAGAAATCGAACGGTAAGGATACGACTGTCGGTCATTGGGAGATCGCGGGCGTTGTCAGCGAGCGTCCGCTGCCCACGTTTCCGGAGGGCTTTCCGGCGGATTTCCTCGCGCGCTTTTCCGAGACGGTCGGGCGAGGCGTGCTCTGCAACAAGCCGTATTCCGGCACCGAGGTCATCGCGGATTATGGTGAGGAACACCTGAAAACAGGCGACCTGATCGTCTATACGTCCGCCGACAGCGTGTTCCAGATCGCGGCGCACGAGGATGTCGTGCCCGTCGGCGAGCTGTACAAAATTTGTGAGACAGCGCGGGGAATGCTCACGGACGAGCTTGCCGTGGGGCGCGTGATCGCGCGTCCATTTACCGGCGTGCCCGGTCATTTTACGCGCACGGCGAACCGCCACGATTTCGCGCTTTCCCCGCCGGGAGAAACAGTGCTCGACCGGCTGAGCGCCGCCGGAAAGACGGTCTATTCGGTCGGCAAAATTGCGGATATTTTCAACGGGCGCGGCGTGACAAAGGCGGTGCGCACGAAAAACAACGCGGAGGGCGCCGACGCGGCACTTCGCGCGATGGCGGAGGATTTCACCGGGCTGTGCTTTGTGAACCTCGTCGATTTCGATATGCTCTACGGGCATCGCAACGACGTGGACGGCTACGCCGCCGCGCTGACGTATTTTGACAGCCGCCTGCCCGAGCTGCTTGCGGCGCTTCGGGCGGACGACGTGCTGATGCTTACCGCCGACCACGGCTGTGACCCCGGCACGCCCTCCACCGACCATTCCCGCGAGTACATCCCGTTTCTCGTCGTCGGCGTGGGGATCGCGCCCGGAAATCTCGGTACGCTCCACGGCTTCGACCGCATCGGCAGAGCGGTCGAAAAGCTGCTTTCGGGGGAAATGGGCGAAGAGTTTGTATTGTAGGAGGAAATAGAATGGCAAAGGCAGAAAAAGCGATTTTTACGAATATGTGCATGGTGTGCGACGGGGCGGGGAACGTCCTCGTGCAGAACCGTAACGACCCCGGCTGGCCCGGCATCGTGTTTCCGGGCGGGCATGTGGAGCCGGGTGAATCATTCACCGCATCGGTCATCCGCGAGGTGTTCGAGGAGACCGGACTGACGATCGAAAAGCCCGAGCTCTGCGGCGTGAAGCAGTTCCCGCTCGACGACGGCACGCGGTATGTCGTGCTGTTCTACAAGACAAACCGCTTCTCCGGCGCGCTGCGATCCTCCGAGGAGGGCGCGGTGTTCTGGATTCCCAGATGCGAGCTGATGAACTGTCAGCTTGTGGATAGCTTCCCGGAGATTCTCAAAGTATACGAGTCCGATGATCTCGGAGAGATGTTCTGGGACGCGAACAAGGACGGCTGGGTGCTGGTCTGAGGTTGCGTTAGTCAGTCTCGGCACAGTTTTGTATCCGCGAGGTGTTTGAGGTTCATGCAGACAGAATGTTGAGACATAGAGACGTGTCAAATTAAGGTGGTGATTTGATGGATGCAAAATTTCATAGCATTATGAGAGTCAGTAAAAGAGATTATCGGGAACTCTATATGTGTTGGGGCAGAAAGAAGCGCTGGATATATACTTTGCTGGTAATAGCACTTAGTATTTTTCTGATACTTTGGTCGTTAGCAATTATGAGTCTTTTTCTGTTGATTTGCGATATCATTTACGTAATAATTGGTGTTTTGTATTATTGGGTAATCTGGCCGAATTATATAGCATATAAGCGTCAGAAGCAAGATCGCTCTCTTCTCAAATCGGATATCTGCAGCGAAGTTTTCTTTTTTGAAAATGCTTGGATGGAAGTGGACAGACGCACAAACTCTACCAGTGAATTAACGTATGATATGATTACAGAAGTAAGAGAATCCGAAAATCTTTATCTGTTGTTTTGCAGCAATAGCATTTGCTTTGTTTTCGATAAAAGGGAATTTGATGTTGGTAATTCGGATGATTTCTTGAAATTTATTGAAGTAAAAGCATTTCAAGCCAAAATGTCACTAAGAGTAAGGAGGAACAGCTTATGACACCGCACAATCAGGCGAAAAAGGGCGAGATCGCGAAAACCGTTCTGATGCCCGGCGACCCGCTGCGCGCGAAATTCATCGCGGAGACGTACCTAGAGAACCCGAAGTGCTTCAACACCGTGCGCAATATGCTCGGCTATACCGGCACGTTCGAGGGCAGGGAGATCTCCGTGATGGGCAGCGGCATGGGCATGCCGTCCATCGGCATTTACAGCTACGAGCTGTACCATTTTTACGATGTCGAGGCGATCATCCGCATAGGCTCGGCGGGCGGCATCGCGGATCATGTGAAGCTGCGCGACGTCGTGATCGGCATGGGCGCGTGCACGGATTCGAATTACGCCGCGCAGTACCGCCTGCCCGGCACGTTTGCGCCGACGGCGGATTTCGGTCTGCTCGAGAAAGCGGTTTCTCTCGCGCGGGCGCAGGGTGTGCCGTTCCACGTGGGCAATCTGATTTCGAGCGATCTGTTTTACGGCGACTACGCAGACAGCCTCACGGACTGGAAAAAGATGGGCGTGCTCGCGGTCGAAATGGAAGCGGCGGCGCTCTATATGAACGCGGCGCGCTGCGGCAAAAAGGCGCTCGCGATGGCGACGGTCTCCGACCTGCCGCTGACCGGCGAAGCGACCACTCCCGAGGAGCGCCAGACCACCTTCACGCAGATGATGGAAATCGCGCTGCGGCTGGCGTAAGGAGAATACCATGACACAGAAGGAAATTTTGTCCCATGTCGACCACACGCTGCTCGGCGTGGCGGCGATGTGGGTGGATATACAGGGAATCATCGACGACGGCATCCGCTTTGAGACCGCGAGCGTTTGCATTCCGCCGCGCTTTGTCAAGCAGGCGGCGGAGTACGCGGCGGGCAGAGTGAAGATCTGCACCGTCATCGGCTTTCCGAACGGCTACCACACGACGGCGGCGAAGGTGTTCGAGACGCGCGACGCCGTCGAAAACGGCGCGGACGAGATCGATATGGTGATCCCGGTCGGCGCGGTGAAGAGCGGCGAATATGACCTCGTGGAAAACGAGATCCGCGCGGTAAAGGATGCCTGCGCGGGGAAGATTTTGAAGGTCATCATCGAGACGTGCCTGTTGACAGACGACGAAAAACGGCATCTCTGCGGTGTCGTCGCCGCGGCTGGCGCGGATTATATCAAGACGTCCACCGGCTTTCAGGCGGGCGGCGCGACGTTTGAGGATGTCAAGCTGATGCGCGAAGCGTCGCCGGAGACGCTCAAAATCAAGGCGGCGGGCGGCATTGTGTCGTTTGAGGACGCGGAGCGGTTTCTCGCGCTCGGCGCGGACCGTCTCGGCACGTCGCGTCTTGTGAAGATTCTGAAAAGCGAGGCGCACGACCATGGGTATTGAGCTGTGCGACGCCATGGCGCGGCGCCTTGCGGAAGCGGCGCTTCAGGCGCGAGAGAACGCTTATTGCCCGTACTCCGGCTTTGCGGTCGGCGCGGCGCTGCTCACGGCGGACGGCAAGCTCTACACGGGCGTGAACGTCGAAAACGCCGCGTTTGGCCCGACAAACTGCGCGGAGCGCACCGCCTTTTTCACGGCAGTCGCGGCGGGTGAGCGCGATTTTACCGCCATCGCGATTGCGGGCGGCAAAGCGAATGAAGCGGCGAAGGATTTCTGCGCGCCGTGCGGCGTCTGCCGGCAGGTGATGCGCGAATTCTGCCGTGACGATTTTCAAATCATCCTCGCAAAGCCTGACGCGGTGCGGGTTTTCGCGCTGAAAGAGCTGCTGCCGGAGAGCTTTTCCCCGGACAATCTGAACGGACAGGAGTGACGCGTATGCATATGGTGGACATCATCCGCAAAAAACGCGGCGGCGGAGAGCTGACCGACGCAGAAATCGACGCGGTCGTGCACGGCTGCGTCAGCGGGGAAATTCCCGATTACCAGCTTTCCGCGCTGATGATGGCGATCTGCTTTCAGGGTATGACGAAGCGCGAAACAGCGCGCCTGACGCTCGCGATGGCGCACTCCGGCGATATGGTTGACCTCTCGGCCGTTGGCGGCATCACGGTGGATAAGCACTCCACCGGCGGCGTCGGCGACAAGACGAGCCTTGTCATTGTGCCGATCGCGGCTGCGTACGGTGTGAAAATCGCGAAGATGAGCGGGCGCGGGCTCGGGCACACGGGCGGCACGGTCGATAAAATGGAGAGCATCCCCGGTATGCGCACGGCGCTCAGCCGGGAGGAATTTCTCGCGGTCGTCCGCCGCGTCGGCTGCGCGGTGATCGGGCAGTCGGGCGATCTGTGCCCGGCGGATAAGAAGCTCTATGCGCTGCGCGACGTGACCGCGACGGTTGAGAGCATCCCTCTGATCGCGTCGAGCATCATGAGCAAAAAGATCGCTGCGGGCAGCGACCGCATTCTGCTCGATGTCAAGGCGGGCAGCGGCGCGTTCATGAAAACGAAGGACGACGCCGAAGCGCTCGCCCGCGAGATGGTGGAAATCGGCGCGAGCGTCGGAAGAAAGACGGTGGCGCTCATCACAAATATGGATCGTCCGCTCGGCAGAGCCATCGGCAACGCACTCGAGATCATCGAGGTCTGCGAGACGCTCAAAGGGCGCGGCCCGGCTGACCTCACCGCTGAATGTGTGGAGCTCGCGGCGAATATGATTTACCTCGGCGAGAGAGCCGAGAATATGAAGACGGCGCGCATGCTTGCGAAAGATGCCATTGAGAGCGGTGCGGCATTCCAGAAGCTGTGCGAGATGGTCGAAGCGCAGGGCGGCGACGCCGACTATCTGCGCGACACGAGCCGCTTTACGCTCGGACATGTACAGCAAGATGTGCTCTGCCCGGCAGACGGCTTCATCACGCGTGCGGATGCGGAGCAGATCGGCCGCGCGAGTGTTTTGCTCGGCGCGGGGCGCGAGACGAAGGACAGTGCGATCGATTTCGGCGCGGGGATTATCCTCCACAAAAACGCCGGGGACGCGGTGAAGCGCGGCGACGTGCTCGCAACACTCTACGCCGACGGGGAAACACGCTGCGAAGAAGCCGCCCCGAAGCTTTTGCAGGCGTTCAGTTTCGGCGCAGAGCCGCCAAAACCCGAACCGCTCGTTTTGGCAAGAGTGGAATAAAAAACAAACGCGCCGGAAGCGTGTTCCGTGCGCGTTTGTACAGTGTATTGATTTCTGCGGCGAAGTGCGTGAAAACGCACGATTCCGCGACCTCGCAGCGACGCGTCGCCGCCTTAGCCGCGCTCGGGGCCGGTGATGGGTTCGTCGTACTCGACGCCGAAGGTCTCAACCGTGACCTTCTCCATGACCTGATCCTCGCGCGGGCGGTCGGACCAGTCGCGCGGCGCGGAGACGATCGCCTGTGCGACATCGATGCCCTCCGTCACCTTGCCGAAAGCGGCGTACTGGCCGTCGAGGTGCGGTGCGTCATCGACCATGATGAAGAACTGGCTGCCAGCGCTGTTCGGGCGCTGGCTTCTCGCCATCGAGATCACGCCGGTCGTGTGGCGCAGGTTGTTCTGAAAGCCGTTCATCGCGAACTCGCCCTTGATGCCGTAGCCCGGGCCGCCCATGCCGGTGCCCTCCGGGTCGCCGCCCTGAATCATAAAGCCGGGGATGACGCGGTGGAAGATTGTGCCGTCGTAAAAGCCCTTCTTCACGAGGGAAATGAAATTGTTGACCGTGTTCGGCGCGATTTCGGGATAAAGCTCCACCTTGATCGTGCCGCGGTTTGTCTGAATGGTAACAACAGGATTCTGCATATTGGTTAGCTCCTTTCATAGCTTAACCTTTAGTATAACACATAAAAAGATAAATGGGAAGTGATTTTGCTTGAAACTGATTTCATGGAATGTAAACGGCCTGCGCGCCTGTATGACGAAGGGCTTCGCGGACTTCCTAGCATTGGAGGATCCGGACGTCATCTGCCTGCAGGAGACAAAGATGCAGCGCGAGCAGGCAGATTTTGATTTTCCGGGCTATACGGAATATTGGAATTCCGCCGAGAAAAAGGGCTACTCCGGCACGGCGATTTTCACCAAGCAGGCGCCTGTGTCCGTTACATACGGCATCGGCGTGGAGGAGGTCGACGCCGAGGGGCGCGTGATCTGCGCGGAGTTTCAGGATTTCTACCTCGTCACCGTTTATACGCCGAACGCCCAGCGCGAATTGGTGCGCATCGATTTCCGCATGGCGTTCGAGGACGCCTTCCGCGCGTATCTCGCAAAGCTCCACGAGAAAAAGCCGGTCGTCGTCTGCGGCGATATGAACGTCGCGCACAAGATGATTGACCTCAAAAACGCAAAGGCGAACATCGGCAACGCGGGCTTTTCTTACGAGGAGCGCGGTAAGTTTTCGGAGCTGCTCGCCTCGGGCTTCAACGATACGTTCCGTATGCTCTACCCGGACCGTGAGGGCGCGTACACGTGGTGGTCGTATATGGGCAGAGCGCGCGAGAAGAACGTGGGCTGGCGCATCGACTATTTCCTCGTGACCGATGAGCTTCGGGATAAGGTACAGGATCATGTCATCCTGAATGAAGTGGCCGGCAGCGACCACTGCCCGATCAAGCTGCTTTTGAATGTGTGAGGAACGAAAAATGGATTTTAAAGAAATGAAAACCGTGACGCTGCTGATGCAGCCGGAGGAAAACGGCTGGCTTGCCGTCCACAAAAAATACAAGCACTATTACGGCCGGATGACCTGCACGGAAGGTGAAAACGGCATCGAGGTGCAGACGGATTTCGGCGGGAACGACGCAGAGCGCAGAGAGGCGGCCGACGCCGCCGTGGGCAGCCTTTTTGAGACAAGCGACGCTGAGCAGGTGACTGTGGACGGCGAAATAGTCACGCGGGAGAGCTGGCAGGCGGCGCAGGACGCGCTGTATGCGAAGTGCAGCAAAACGCGTGAGGATTACGCCGATGTGCTCGGCGCGCGCGTCCGCTGCGTGATGGATCGCCCGCTCGGTTCCGCGCATCCGCGCTATCCCGATATGATTTACCCCGTGAACTACGGCTACGTGCCGGGCGTGATGGCGGGCGACGGCGCGGAGCAGGACGTGTATGTGATCGGCCCGACTGTGCCGCTCAAGGTGTTTGACGGCGTGGTGGTCGCTGTTGTGCACCGCTTCGATGACTGCGAGGATAAGTGGGTTGTCGCGGAGCAGACGGGATTGTACAGCGAGGATGAGCTTCGCGCGGCGGTCGCATTCCAGGAAAAGTATTACAAGAGCCAGTGGATTCTGTGAGGAGCTTTGCATGCATGAGGAACTGATGCGGCGGCTGCGTGCCGTGACGCCCGAGGAGCAGCGCATTCTGGACGGCGGCTCGGTCGACAAAAAAGCCTATACGGAGCGCGCCGTTTTTACGGTGGACAGCGAAAAGCTGCTCGAGCGCGGGCGGCTGATCTCCGTGCGCGCCCACACGCGTTTTGCGCCGTTTCCGCGCCACACGCACAGCTATATCGAGATCATGTACATGTGCTCGGGCAAGACCGTGCACCGCATCAACGGCGGCGAACCGGTCACGCTCCACGCGGGCGAGCTGCTTTTTCTCGGGCGCGGCGCGTCGCACGAGATTGAACGCGCGGACTTCGACGATATCGCCGTGAATTTTATCGTTTTGCCGCAGTTCTTCGACACGGCGCTTGAGCTGATCGGCGCGGATAACGCACTCGGGCGGTTCATCGCGGACAGCATCAGCCGCGCGGGCGGTTCGGATTGCCTCTTGTTCCGCGTCGCCGATGTGCTGCCGGTGCAGAACCTTGTGGAGAACATGATCTGGACGCTTGTGCGCGACACAAAGAACCGGCGGCGCATCATGCAGAACACGATGGCGCTCCTGTTTCTGGAGCTTCTGAACTGCACGGACCGCCTCGCCGCGTCTGAGGACGAGGGCGAGCACAGCACGCTCGTCATGACGGCGCTGCGGGAAATCGAGGAAAACTACCGTACCGCGAGCCTGACGGAACTGGCGGAAAAATGCGGCGTGACCGTTTCCTATCTCAGCGCCGCAGTGCACGCCGCGACCGGCTCCACCTTCAAATCGCTGCTCAGGCGTAAACGGATGGAAAAGGCTGCGGGGCTTTTGGGCGGTACGCGCTTGCCTGTCGGCGACATCATCACCGCCGTCGGCTATGAGAATACGAGCTATTTTTACCGCACCTTTTCGGAGATGTACGGCATGACGCCGCGGGAGTACCGGATGCGGCAGAAGGTGTAAAGGCAAACTGCGCAATAGAAAGGAGCTGCAGGGGATGAACCTTGCAGCTCCTTGTTTTTTGGGGGTTACTTTGTAAACCGCAGCACGTTCCAGGAGGTCTTCGTGAGCTTCGTGCGGTAGAGGTCGCCGTCGCGCTCGGTACGGTCGCAGACTGTCTTCGGCGTGACCACCTGCGTTTCCGCGGTGTTGACGGCCTTCATGTCGCCGTTTTCGAGGACGATGTGCTCCGCGAGCGTGTAGTCTTTGAAAGAGCGCAGGTCGAGGTCGAGCACGACGTCGTCCGTTACGCTGCGGTTGACCGCGAATACGGTCACCTCGTCCTTTTCCTCGTTCCACACGGCAATGGATTCCACGTCCGTGACATCGGTGAAATCGATCGTGTCGTGCTTCGAGGAGGAGAGCACCGGCTGGAGCGCCGTGCCTCTGCCGTATTTCGAAGCGTGCAGCAGCGGGTAGTAGATCGTCTGCTTCCACGCCGGACCGTTTTCCTCGGTCATGATCGGCGCGATGACGTTGACAAGCTGCGCCATGCAGGCCATCTTCACGCGGTCGGAATGCTTCATCAGCGTGATGAGCATCAGGCCGACGAGCAGCGCGTCCTCGAAATCGTAGTGATCCTCGAGAAGGTGCGGCGCGACCTGCCACGGGCGGTTCTTCATCGTGTCGGCGTCGGCTGCATCCGCGTGGAACCACACGTTCCATTCGTCGAAGCTGAGGTTGATATTTTTTTTCGCACGCTTTTTCGCCTTGACGAAATCGCACGTCGCGATGACCGTCTTGATGAAGTGATCCATGTCGTCGCTCTGCGCGAGGAAGTTCGCGGTGTCGTTGAAGCGGTTGCCGTAGTACTGGTGCAGCGAGATGTAATCGACGCTGTCGTATGCCCAGCCGAGCGCCGTGCTCTCCCACTCGGGGAAGGTCGGCATCGCGGTGTTTGAGCTGCCGCAGAGGACAAGCTCAATCGAGGGGTCAATCTGCTTCATCGCCTTCGCGGTCTCGTCGGCGAGGTGGCCGTATTCGTCGGCGGTCTTGTGACCCGTCTGCCACGGACCGTCCATCTCGTTGCCGAGGCACCACACCTTGATGTTGTGCGGTTCTTTGACGCCGTGGGCGACGCGCAGATCACTGTACTTCGTGCCGGAGGGATGGTTGCAGTATTCGAGCAGGTTGCACGCCGCCTCGATGCCGCGCGTGCCGAGGTTCACTGCCTGCATGACCTCGCAGCCCGCCTTTTTCGCCCACGACGCAAACTCGTTAATGCCGATCAAATTCGGCTCGGTGCTGCGCCAGGCGAGCTCCAGCCGCTTCGGGCGCGACTCCACGGGGCCCACGCTGTCCTCCCAGTAGAAATTCGAGACGAAGTTGCCGCCCGGGTAGCGCACGATCGGCACCTGCAGCTCGCGCACGAGGTCGAGCACGTCCTGCCGGAAGCCCTCCTCGTCCGCGCTCGCGTGGCCGGGCTGCCAGATGCCGCCGTATACCGCGCGCCCGAGATGCTCGATGAACGAGCCGTAAATGCGCTTGTCAATTTCGGAGATTTTAAAATCCTTCTCCACCGTAAGCTTTGCGAATTTTTCCATTTGCTGTTCCGTTCCTTTCCCCATTTTTGTGCGAGGTTGTACGTACATTTTACCGCTTTTTATGGAGCGTGTCAATTCTTTTCGGGAATTCATGCGCAAGGCAAATAAGGACGCTTTTTTTCTTAAAACAGCGTCCTTATTTTTTTCTTTGGCTTTTGCTATACTACAAACAGTAAAACCCATAATCGGAACAGGGAGGCGTTGAATTTGAAAAAGTATCTGGCTGTGGACATCGGCGCGTCTTCCGGGCGGCACATTCTGGGCTGGCTCGAGGACGGCAAGCTGAAGCTTTCGGAGGTTTATCGCTTTAAAAACGGCATCCAGCCGCGCAGCGGGCATTTCTGCTGGGACGCGGATGGGCTTCGGGAGAACGTCATCCGGGGCCTTGCGAAATGCGCGCAGGTCGATTCTGTGCCGGAAAGCGTGGCGATCGACACCTGGGGCGTGGATTTCGTCCTACTCGATCAGGAGCTGAACCGCATTGGCGACGCGGTCGCGTACCGTGACAGCCGCACGCAGGGCATCCCGGAGGCGCTCGAGGAAACGCTGTCGTTTGAAGCGCTGTACGAGCATACGGGCATCCAAAAGCAGAGCTTCAACACGATTTATCAGCTTCTGGCGCTCAAAAAGGAGGCGCCGGAGCAGCTCGAACAAGCCGCGCATTTTCTGATGATGCCGGATTACCTCAATTTCTGCCTGACCGGCGTCTGCGCGAACGAGTATACGCAGGCGAGCACGACCGCGCTTGTCGGCGCGCGGGAAAAAGCATGGGACACCGCGCTGATGGAGCAGGTCGGCATCCCGGCGAGCATTTTCCACCCCCTGCGCATGGCGGGCGACGCGCTCAGCGGTCTGACCCCGGCGGTGCGGGCACAGACCGGCTTCGATACGACGGTGTGTCTTGCGCCCTCGCACGACACGGCCTCGGCGTTCCTCGCCGTCCCGGCGCGCGATGAAAACGCCGTGTTTCTCTCGAGCGGCACGTGGAGCCTGTTCGGTGTGGAGCTCACGGAGCCGATCACCACGCCGGAAAGCCGCGCGCAGAATTTTACAAACGAGGGCGGCTATCAATACCGCTACCGCTATCTGCGGAATATCATGGGCCTTTGGATGCTCCAGAGCCTGCGCCGCGAGCTGGGCGAGGAGCAGTACAGTTTCGGCGCGCTGACACAGCTTGCGCAGCGTGCGGCGAATTACCCCGGCCGCGTCGACGTCAACGACCAGCGCTTCTTAGCGCCGGACAGCATGGCGGACGCGGTGCGCACGGTGCTCAGCGACAACGGCTTTGAAAACCCGACGCTCGAAGAGCTTCTCTCCTGCGTCTACCACAGCCTTGCGGACTGCTACGCCGACTCGGTGCGCGCGCTCGAGAAGATCACGGGCAAAACCTACACGAGCCTCAATATCGTCGGCGGCGGCAGTCAGGACGACTACCTCAATCAGCTCACGGCGGACGCGACCGGTCTCACGGTCTATGCAGGCCCGACGGAGGGCACGGCGATCGGCAATCTCGCGGTGCAGATGATCGCGGACGGTGCGCTGCGCGACGTGCAGCACGCACGCGATGTGATCCGCGAAAGTTTCCCCATCCGCGTGTTTGAACCCAAAAGAAAGGACGAAACCGAATGCTGAAGGGTAAGAATATCGTGCTCGGCGTGACGGGCAGCATCGCGGCGTATAAAATCGCCGGTCTTGCGAGCATGCTCGTCAAGCAGCACGCGAACGTCACGGTGCTAATGACGCAGAACGCGACGAATTTCATCAATCCCATCACCTTTGAAACGCTGACGGGCAACAAGTGCCTGATCGATACGTTTGACCGCAATTTCCAGTACAGCGTCGAACACGTCGCGCTTGCCAAGCGCGCGGACATTGTGCTCATCGCCCCGGCGAGCGCCAACGTGATCGGTAAGATCGCAAACGGTATTGCGGACGACATGCTGACGACGACGGTCATGGCATGCCGCTGCAAGATTTTGATCTCGCCCGCGATGAACACGAATATGTACGAAAACCCGATCGTGCAGGATAACCTCGCAAAGCTCCGCCGCTTCGGCTATACGATCATCGAGCCGGATTCCGGCTATCTCGCCTGCGGCGACACGGGGCGCGGCAAAATGCCCTCGGAGCAGACGCTGTTCGAATGGATCGAGCGCGAGATCGCCTGCGAAAAGGATCTCGCCGGGCTGAAGGTCGTCGTGACGGCAGGCGCGACGGCAGAAAAAATCGACCCCGTGCGGTTCATCACGAACCACTCCACCGGCAAAATGGGCTGCGCTGTCGCAAAACGCGCGATGCTGCGCGGCGCGGACGTGACGCTCGTTTGCGGGCGCATGACCGTGGAGCCGCCGCCGTTTGTCCATGTTGTGCGCGCCGAATCCGCCGCCGAAATGTGCGCGGCGGTGCTGGAGGCTGCCAAAACGGCGGACATCGTCGTCAAAGCCGCCGCCGTCGCGGATTACCGCCCGAAGACGGTCGCCGCGGAGAAGATCAAAAAGCACGAGGGCGGCATGACGATCGAACTCGAGCGCACGACCGATATCCTGGCGACGCTCGGCGCTGAAAAGCCTGCGGGGCAGTTCCTCTGCGGCTTCTCGATGGAGACAGAAAACCTGCTCGAAAACGCCGCGGGAAAATTAAAGCGCAAGCACCTCGATATGATCGTCGCGAACAGCCTGCGCACGCAGGGGGCGGGCTTCGGCGTCGATACGAACGTCGTGACGCTGCTGACGGAGAACGAAACGGAGGAGCTGCCGCTGCTCACAAAGGACGAGACGGCGGACCGCATCCTCACCAAAATACAGAGCATCAGGAAAGGACGATAACCATGACTATGTATGAAGAGGCGAAAAAACGCTACGCCGCGCTCGGCGTGGACACGGAGGCCGCGATGGAAACGCTCGCGGGCGTGCCGATTTCGATTCACTGCTGGCAGGGCGACGACGTGCGCGGCTTTGACGGCGATCCTGCGGCGCCGCTGACCGGCGGCATTCAGACAACAGGAAATTATCCCGGCCGGGCGAGAACGCCTGAAGAGCTGATGGCGGATATCGATCAGGTGCTTGCGCTCTGCCCCGGTACGAAAAAGCTGAATCTCCACGCGAGCTATGCAATTTTTGACGAGGAGAACGGCGGCTGGGTGGATCGCGACAAGCTCGAGCCGAAGCACTTTAAAAAATGGGTGGATTTCTGCAAGGCGCGCGGACTCGGCTGCGATTTTAATCCCACGTTTTTCTCGCATCCGAAGTGTGATCCGCTGACGCTTGCAAGTCCGAATCCAGAAACGCGGAAATTCTGGATCGACCACGGCAAGGCGTGCATCCGCATCTCGCAGTACCTCGCACAGGAGCTCGGGCAGCCATGCATCATGAATATTTGGACGGGTGACGGCCTCAAGGACATCCCGGCCGATCGCATGACGCCGCGCGTGCTTTATAAGGAGTCGATCGATGCGATCCTCTCCGAGCCGTACGATTTCAACCTCGTCAAGCCCTGTGTGGAATCGAAGGTCTTTGGCATTGGCGTGGAAGCATATACGGTGGGCAGTGCTGAATTTGCGCTGAGCTACGCCGCGATGAACCGCGACAAGTGCATTCCCCTCTTGGACAACGGCCACTACCACCCCACAGAAGTGGTTTCCGATAAAATTCCGGCGCTGCTTGCGTTCTTCCCGGAAATCGCGCTGCACATCACGCGCGGCGTGCGCTGGGACAGCGACCACGTCGTTCTCTTTGACGACGAGACGAAGGAAATTGCGAAGGAGATCGTGCGCTGCGGCGGTCTGGACGGTCGTGTAAAAATCGCGCTCGATTACTTCGACGCGTCGATCAACCGCGTCGCGGCATGGGTCGTCGGCACGCGCAACATGGAAAAAGCACTGCTCTTCGCGCTGCTGCAGCCAGCGCAGTACATGAAGTCTTTGCAGGATAACGCGAACTTCACCGAGCTGATGATGCTTTCCGAAAAGCTCAAGACGATGCCGTTCTCCGCCGTTTGGGAGCGTTACTGCGAGATGCAGGGCGTGCCCGCAGACGACCAGGAGTGGTTCAAAACCGTGATGGATTACGAAAAGAACGTGCTTTCAAAGCGCTGAGAGGAGCGATATATATGATGACAGAAATTCCCGTACTGCGCGGGTTCATCCGGATGTGTCAGGACGGCTGGGAGCAGGGCTGGCACGAGCGCAACGGCGGCAACCTCACCTACCGCATGAAGCCGGAGGAGGTCGAAGCATGCAGACCGTTTTTCAATGAGCCGCGCGAGTGGAACACAATGGGCGTCTCGGCGGAGAACCTCGCCGGCGAATATTTCATTACGACCGGCAGCGGCAAGTTCCTGCGCAACGTGCAGGAGGATCCCGCGCACAACACCGGCATCGTCGAGATCAACGCGGCGGGCGACGCATGGCGCATCGTCTGGGGTCTCGAGGACGGCGCGCGCCCGACGAGCGAATTCCCGAGCCATTTCATGAACCACAGCGTCCGCAAGGCGGCGACAAACGGCGCGTACCGCGTGATCTACCACGCCCATACGCCGAACCTCATCGCGATGACATACATCCTGCCGCTGACTGCGCGCGACTTCACCCGCGCTTTGTGGCAGAGCGCGACCGAGTGCCCCGTCGTGTTCCCGGGCGGCGTCGGCGTTGTCGAGTGGATGGTGCCGGGCGGCGCGGATATTGCGCTCGCGACGAGCAAGCTGATGAAGCAGTACGATGCGGCGGTCTGGGCGCATCACGGTCTGTTCGTCTCCGGCCCGGATTTCGACATCACCTTCGGGCTGATGCACACGATCGAGAAGGCGGCCCAGATCTATATGCTCGCGATGTCGGCCTCCGGCGGCAAGATCCGTCAGACGATCACGGACGACAACCTGCGTGCGATTGCAAAGGAATTCGGTGTGACGCTCAATGAGGAATTTTTAAATTAAAAATTTGCTTTTTCTGCGAAAAATATCGTGACATTCTCACAATTCAGGTGTATACTGAAGATATAAATCCATTTTATGGAAAAATACGAGGAGGATACACGATGAAAAGCAAACGAATTCTATCCACGCTTCTGGCGCTGTGCATGATTTTATTTATGCTGCCGCTCACAGTATTGGCAGCGGAGACGGCCAGCGGCACCTGCGGCGAGAACCTGACATGGACACTGGATAGCACCGGCAAGCTGACCATCTCCGGCACGGGAAAAATGGATGATTATTCTTATGCGGCTTCTGCCCCATGGTATGCTTATCGTAGTGATATCACATCGGTTGATCTTGGCGATGGGATAACCAGCATCGGCAACGGTGCGTTCAGTGACTGCGAAAGCATAACCAGCATCACCATCCCTTCCAGCGTGACCAGAATCGGTGACGATGCGTTCTATAACTGCAACAGCTTGACCAATATCATCATCCCGAATGGCGTGACTAGCATCGGCGACTATACGTTTGGTGGCTGTGGTAATCTGATCAGTATCACCATTCCGGCTAGTGTGAGCAGCATCGGCATCTATGCGTTCGATTATTGTACCGGGCTGACCAGCATTTCTGTCGATGCTCAAAGTCTATACTATAAATCCATTGACGGTGTTCTCTTCAATAAGAATGGTTCAACCTTGATGCAATATCCTGCTGGCAAAGGCGAATCCGTTTATCACATTTCTAGCGGTGTAACCAGCATCGGTGACGGTGCTTTTGTTGGCTGCAACAGCTTGACCAGCATCACCATCCCGAACAGCGTAACCAGCATCGGCGGTTGGGCGTTCGCTGACTGCGAAAGGCTGACCAGTATCACCATTCCTTCCAGCGTGACCAGCATCGGCGACCTCGTGTTTAGTTATTGCTATAGCCTGACCAATATTTCTGTTGATGCCGGAAACCCAAACTATAAATCCATTGATGGTGTCCTGTTTGATAAGAATGGGTCAACCTTGATTCAATATCCTGCTGGCAAAGACGAAGCCGTTTATCACATTCCTAGCGGCGTGACCAGCATCGGCGATTGGGCATTCTATTTCTGCGAAAGCCTGACCAGCATTACCATCCCTTCCAGCGTGACCAGCATCGGTAGTGGTGTGTTCTGTGGGTGCTACGTTCTGACTCGCCTCACGTTTAGTGGAAACGCACCCAGTATCGACTACGATGCATTCTTAGACGTAACCGCAACCGCCTATTATCCTGCGGGCAACACTACCTGGAAGGCGGATGTGATGCGGGATTACGGTGGAACAATTACGTGGGTTTCTTATGAAGCCGAGCCGCAGATTCCTGTCCCGTCCAAGCCCTACAAGATTGCCAATGTGGTCTCCGGTGTTCACGTATACTGGACAGCCATTGAGGGCGTGGAGAAGTACGGCCTGTGGAGAAGCGAGAACGGCAAGGACGGCACCTACAAGTGGATCGCCAATCCTACAGTTCCGCATTTCACGGACACCAATGTGGAAAGCGGCAAGACCTACTACTATAAGGTCACTGCCATGGTCGATGGAAAGCATTCGGACAAATCCGAAGCCATCGGCGTAACCTATGTTGCAACGCCCGATATCACCTCCCGCACCAACACCGCTGCAGGCGTGAAGATGAGCTGGGATAAGATCACCGGCGCTACGGGCTACGCCATCTACCGCAAGTCTTATTCTGGCACCGATGCGTGGGTGCGCGTGGGAACGATCTCCGGCAACAGCACATTCACCTGGACGGATACCAGCGTGAAGAACAACAACGGTGAAGTCTATAAGTACACCATCCGTGCGTTGGCAGGCTCCGATATGAAGACCCTGTCCGGTTGCCGGAACGCGGGCCGCACCATGGTTCGCCTGTCCAGTCAGGTGCTGACTTCCGCCACGAAGGCCAGCTCCACCTCGGTTCTGTGCAAGTGGACCGCTTCCTCCAAGGTCACGGGCTACGAGATTCGGTTCCTGGTGAACGGCGAAGTCTACAAGACCTTCACGGTGGGCAACTACAAGACCGGCACCAAGACCTTCACCGGTCTGAAGGCGGGCCAGACCTACACCGTTCAGGTCAGAACCTATAAGAAGGTTGACGGCGTGGGCAGCTTCTACTCCGACTGGTCCACCGCCAAAACCGTAAAAATCTGACAAATATTGGATTGCGCCGCTATGAAGCACAGTTTTGTTGGGAAACGACTTGACATAGAAATAATTATCGTTATAATATAGAATATAGTTAACTACTGACAAATTTTTTATTAAGGAGACATAATGATGGACAAGCTCAAAAGAACACTCGTGGTATTTTTGGCCGCTCTGATGCTAATGAGTGTGGCATCTCCCGTTTTTGCAGATACGAATGAAGCAGATGCTGCAACGGCAGGAGAAGCTATGGTTAGCGAAGAACCTATAGCGGAAGAAGAACCTATAGCGGAAGAAGAACCTATAGCGGAAGAAGAACCTGCATCGGAAACCGTAATCTCCGAAGGTTTGAATGTCATGCTTGAAGAGGGCGGTTCTCTCGATGAAAGTATGGCTGTGCCCTATGCCAGCTATCCTATGATTTTCTTGGACACCACGGAGTCCAATTTGACCATTCCTCATGGAGAGGTTGGCAAATTGGTCTTTACCATTTTCCCTGAATACAAGAATGAAAGATATAACATCGAGATTTACAACACCAGCGGTGTCAAGGTTGCTTCTGCTTCTAGTACCTACTATAATTCCAGTATTATGTACAAGACCGTGACCATTACTGTCAACACCAGTGAACTGAAGAATATGACGCCCGGCAACTACACCGTTAAGTATTGGCTGGACTTCTATTCCATGTATGAATGGCATTCCGCGCCGAACTCCTATACCAGAAAGCTTACTGTTCTGAAGAATGTCTGCAATGGCAACCATCGTTTTGTACAGGATAGTATTTATACCGAGCCTACGTGCAAGAAAGAGGGCGTGGCACGTATGGTTTGCTCCACGTGCGGTCACACGGTTTATCAGTCCATTCCCGTTTCTGGTCACACTTGGGACGGAGGTACTGTAACGACCGATCCTACCGACACCGAAACAGGCATCCGTACATACACCTGCACCGTGTGCAGTGAAACAAAGACAGAATCCATCCCCGCTCTGGTAACTGCTCCCGCCAAGCCTTACAAAATTGCCAACGTAGTTTCCGGCATCCATGTTTATTGGGATGCGGTTGAGGGTGCTCATAAATATGGCTTGTGGAGAAGTGAGACGGGTAAAGACGGCACCTACAATTGGATTGCCAATCCCACTACCAATCACTTTACAGATACCAAGATTGAGAGCGGCAAGACCTATTTTTATAAGGTCACCATTCTGAACACAGATTTGAATGTTCATACCGACAAATCTGAAGCCATCGGCGTAACCTATGTTGCAACACCCGACATTACCTCCCGTACCAACACCGCCGCAGGCGTGAAGATGAGCTGGGATAAGATCACCGGCGCTACGGGCTACGCCATCTACCGCAAGTCCTATTCAGGCACCGATGCGTGGGTGCGCGTGGGAACGATCTCCGGCAACAGCACATTCACCTGGACGGATACCAGCGTGAAGAACAACAACGGTGAAGTCTATAAGTACACCATCCGTGCGTTGGCAGGCTCCGATATGAAGACCCTGTCCGGTTGCCGGAACGCGGGCCGCACCATGGTTCGCCTGTCCAGTCAGGTGCTGACTTCCGCCACGAAGGCCAGCTCCACCTCGGTTCTGTGCAAGTGGACCGCTTCCTCCAAGGTCACGGGCTACGAGATTCGGTTCCTGGTGAACGGCGAAGTCTACAAGACCTTCACGGTGGGCAACTACAAGACCGGCACCAAGACCTTCACCGGTCTGAAGGCGGGCCAGACCTACACCGTTCAGGTCAGAACCTATAAGAAGGTTGACGGCGTGGGCAGCTTCTACTCCGACTGGTCCACCGCCAAAACCGTAAAAATCTGACAAACATAGCTTTATCGCCATTGCCAGAGAATTCGGTGTGACGCTCAATGAGGAATTCTTGAATTAAAAATTTACATTTGCGACACAAAATATCGTGACATTTTTATAAATTAGGTGTATACTGAAGCTATCAACCTACATACAAGGAGGATGTTTAGCATGGTAAACAGAATTGTACTGAATACGATTTCCTATCACGGCAAGGGCGCAATCGAGAAGATCCCCGAGGAGCTTCAGGCGCGCGGCTACAAGAAGGCGTTCGTCTGCACAGACCCGGATCTTCTGAAATTCGGCGTCGCGCAGAAGGTCACCGACCTGCTCGACAAGGCGGGCTTCCCCTATGCCGTTTACAGCGAGATTAAGCCGAACCCGACGATTGAAAACGTCCAGCATGGCGTAGAGGCGTTCAAGGCGTCCGGCGCGGACTGCATCGTGACGATCGGCGGCGGCTCCTCCATGGATACTGCAAAGGCGATCGGCATCATCATCGAGAATCCGGAATTCGCCGACGTGCGCTCCCTCGAGGGTGTTGCGCCCACGAAGAAGCACGCGGTGTTCACCATCGCGGTCCCGACCACGGCTGGCACCGCAGCAGAGGTCACGATCAACTACGTCATCACCGACGTGGAAAAGAAGCGCAAGTTCGTCTGTGTCGATACAAACGACATCCCGGAGATCGCCGTTGTCGATCCCGATATGATGTCCTCCATGCCGAAGGGGCTCACCGCCGCAACCGGTATGGACGCGCTGACCCACGCAATCGAGGGCTACATCACGAAGGGCGCGTGCGCCATTTCCGATATGTTCCACCTCGAGGCGATCCGCCTGATCTCCGAGAACCTGCGCGGCGCGGTGCAGAACACGCCCGAGGGTCGAGAGGGCATGGCGCTCGGCCAGTATATCGCTGGCATGGGCTTCTCGAATGTCGGCCTCGGTGTCGTGCATTCCATGGCGCACGGTCTCTCCGCGCTGTATGACACGCCGCACGGCGTTGCCTGCGCGATTATCCTGCCCACCGGCCTCGAGTACAACGCACCGGTCGCGGGCGAGCGCTATCGTGCCGTCGGCAAGGCAATGGGCGTCGCGGGCATCGACGCGATGACCGCCGAGGAAGCGGCAAACGCGACGATCGCCGCCGTCAAGCAGCTCAGTGCCGACGTCGGCATTCCGGCGAACCTCAAGGGCATCCTCAAGGAGGAGGACGTACAGTTCCTCGCCGAGAGCGCCTATGCGGACGCCTGCCGTCCCGGCAACCCGCGCGATACCTCCGTGGAGGAAATCGCCGCGATGTACAGAAGCCTCATGTAATGTTCTGAAAACCGGCAGCCCCGCAGCGAGCTAGACGCTCCGCTGCGGGGCTTTTGCGCGCGGGAAAATCCGCCATTGACGGCAAACCGCAAAATGACTATAATTAGGGTGAAATTTGAAATAACCGGAGGATTCCGATATGAAAATTACATTTGTGAGCGATTATGTCTGCCCGTATTGCATTGCGGCGAAAGCGGCGATGCTCCCGGCGCTGCTGCCGGAGGACACGGTGGAGTGGCTGCCTTACGAGCTGACGCCGGAGACGAAGCCGCGCGTCGACACGTACCATGACCCGGTGCGTGCCAAAAAGTGGGCTGAAACGCTTGTGCCGGCCTGTAAAGCGCTGAACCTTGATGTGAAGCTGCCGCCGAAGGTGATTCCACGCCCGTATACGCGGCTCGCGTTCGAGGGCTATCACTTTGCGTGCGACCATGGACTCGGCGAGGCATACAATGCCCGCATGTACGACGCGTATTTCAGGGATGAGCTGGACATCGGCGAGCTTTCCGTTCTGCGCGCGCTTGCGGAGGAGATCGGCCTGCCCGGCGACGCATTCGAGCAGGCGCTCAAAAACGGTGTGTACACAGAAAAGCAGAAGGAGCTGAATGCGTACACCCACGAGGTGCTGCAGGTCAAGGGCGTGCCGACCATTTTCATCGACGGGCAGAAGGTCGAGGGCGGCGTCTACACGACCGAGGACTGGCGCAAGCTGCTGCGCGACGCCGAAGAAGCGCAGAAGGCGCAGGGCGCATTTTGCTCCGCAGACGGCAATTGCGGATTCTGATTCACAACAAAACAAACGGGCCTGCGGCTGTTTTCCACGCCGCAGGCCCTGTTTTATGCGGACGAGCTTACGCTTCCTTGTCCGTCGCTTCTTTCTTCTCCTTGATGTGCGTTTCGATCAGGTAGCGCGGACGCTGCTTGACCTCGCTGTAAATTTTGCCGATATACCCGCCGACCACGCCGAGGCAGAGCATCTGCAGGCCGCCGAGCAGCCAGATGGAGGAGACAATCGCCGTCCAGCCCGCGACCGCCACGCCGCAGAAGTAGGAGATCAGCGCGTAGAGCAGGCCGAAAACGCTCAGAATCGAAATCAGAATACCGAGGTTCGAGATGAGCTTTAAGGGCTTTACGCTGAACGAGGTGATGCCGTCGAGCGCAAAGGAAATCATTTTTTTGAGCGGGTACTTGGACTCGCCCGCGAAACGCTCCGCGCGGTCGTAGTAGACATAGTCGCTCCGAAAGCCGATCAGCGGCACAATGCCGCGCAGGAACAGATTGACCTCCTTGTATTCGGAAAGGCCCTCGAGCGCGCGGCGGCTCATCAGGCGGTAATCCGCATGGTTGAATACCACATCCACGCCGAGCAGCTTCATGAATTTGTAGAAACCCTCTGCCGTGGTGCGCTTGAAGAAGGTGTCCTTGTCGCGCTTGTTGCGCACGCCGTAGACAACATCGCAGCCCTCCATATATTTCTCGACAAAGCGATCCACCGCGTCCGTGTCGTCCTGCAGATCGGCATCCATGCTGATCGCGCAGTCGCACAGCGGCATCGCCGTCATCAGGCCGGCGAGCAGTGCGTTCTGGTGCCCGCGGTTGTGCGCGAGCTTCACGCCGTCCACATAGGGGATTGCCGCGCTGTATTCGGAGATCAGCGCCCATGTTGCGTCGTGGCTGCCGTCGTCGACAAACAAAATGCGGCTTTCGTGGTCAATCTGCCCGCTGCGCATCATCGTGTGCAGCTTCTCCGTGAGGCGTTTGGTTGTTTCCGGCAGCACCTCCTCCTCGTTGTAGCAGGGGATGACGAGGTACAGAACCGGGATGCTTCGTTCAGCATTCATCTGGGAAATCCTCCTTTTTTTCAAGCGCCCTGTCCGGCTTGAACCGCGGCTTCAGGCGGATCAGGGGATGGTTTTCAAAGCTCGTGTTGTGCTTTTTCGCGTAATGCGAAAGCGGGCGTACGACCATGTTGTGTGGGACGACGACCATCCGGCGGCGGTATTTTTCCACGGTGCGCATGCAGAGCATGTACAGAACGATCAGGAGAATGCACACGACGGAGATCAGCACGCCGAGCAGCAGACCGGGCGTCTGATAGACAAACTCGATTTTGATATTTGTGCCGGCGTTGACGCGGATGGCCATAAAGCCCACGTTCACCCTTTCAATGTCCACCTTTTCCCCGTTGACGTAGGCGTGCCAGCCGTCTTCATACGGGATGCTGAAGAAAACCGGTACGTCCCGGCTCGTCGTGATGGTTGCCGTAAAGCCGGTATTTGTGTACTGGAAGGTGTCGCAGGTGAGCTTCGCGCGGGCGGCGCAGTCGGCCTCATAAGCCTCTTCGGTGTACTTGATTTCTGTTTCGGGCAGTTCGGTGAGCATATCGCTCCATTTCTGCGCCTGCCGTTCGGTCAGCACAAGCGCCTTGAGCATCAGCAGCTCGCGGTGGCCTTCGCCCGTGTTCTCGTAAGTGTCCTCGGTGACGTAGCGGTCATAAGTGAAACCGAGCGGGATGTAGTTTTCGTTTTCCCAGATATCAAAGCCGTTTGCGTTGCCGTAGTACATCCAGCCGGGCATACCGGGCGATGCGTAGTCTTCGCCCGCAAAATAATCCTCGTCGTGGTCGCAGTCAAAGAGATATTTTACGCTCGTCAGCGCGCGCAGGCCGTAATGCGTCGTGTCCGGGCGCGAGGCCACATCGCGCTGCACGCCGATGGAATCGTAAAACTCCATCGTTGAGCCGGGCACAATGCTGTGGAACGCCTGAATCGACTGCACCTGCCAGAACATGGCGGAATTGTCGAGGCTTTCGTAGAAATCCGTGCGCACGCGGTCGTCGCGCAGGTCGTCGATCGTAACGTCCGCGCCGCCGTTGAGCGCATAGGGGATGATGTGATTGTAGGTGTAATCGGACTGCGTTTTGCCCAGCGCAATGAAATAGATCGAATACAGCGTGATGACGGCGCTCAGGCAGATGAACGAAGCGCGGTAAAATGTCTTCGAGCCGCGCACGTAGAAGGTCAGGAGGAACACGACGAGCGTCAGGGAGATCAGCGCGATCGCCGCATAGCACCAGAAGCGCGTCGGGTATTTTTCAAGCCCCCACGTGACGGAGACGATCTCGTCGTCTTCCTTGATGAAGGTTGGCATCAGGCCGATCACAAGTGTGACGGCGAGCGTGATTACGGTGGTCCACTTGATCGTGCGCTTCCAGTCGATGCGCGGGTTTTCGAGCGCCATCATCGTGGCGGCGGACATCATCAGCGTCAGCATGTAGAACCAGCGCGCGTAGTAGGAGGCGTTCATGAGCTGGAACGAAGCGTTCAGCCCCGGGAGAAGCGCCATGCAGAAGAGGATCCACAGCATCTTTTTCAGCCAGTGGCGGCGGTGCATCTGCAGCCAGCCGATGACGCCGGTCATGCTGAACATTGGCAGCCAGGCCCCGAGCGACGCCCATTTCGATTCGGAATCCGGCGTGAAGTTCGGCCGCGCGGGGAGATCCGGCGGGAAGAAGAGGCACTGCAGGATGTGGATATACCGCTGCGGACGGTCGTAAAGCAGCGCGTTCCAGCCGCTGATCGGGTTTGAAACGCGGTAGTTCTGCAGGATGCACAGCACGCTCGGCACGAGCAGAATGCACGCGGCGCCGAGCCCGAGCACGGCCTCGAGCGCCAGCAACAGAAAATCACGCACGGAGATTTTCCAGCTTCCCGCAATCAGCCGAACGAAGAAATAGATCACCGTAAAGGTCACCATGCCGACGAAGAAATAGTAGTTGACGATGCAGCACGCGGCGACCGCAAGCGCAAAGATCCCGCGGCGGTGGGCGTACATGTATTCGTCGAGCGCCGCGAGCAGCAGCGGGAAAACAATGATCGCCTCATGGAAGTGATTGAAGAAGATATTATAAACGGAAAAACCCGAGAACGCGTACAAAAGGGACGCAAGCAGCGCCGCATTCGGGTTCTTCGCGTAGCGGTGCAGATAAACATAGGCCGCGAGGGAGGCGCAGGCGAACTTCAGGATAAAAAGCGGCCCCATCAGGTACTGCAGCCACTCGCCGGGGAACGGAATCGTGATCCAGAAGAACGGGCTGCCGAGCAGATAGAACGAATAGGAGCCGATGAAATTGACGCCGAGGTCGGTCAGGTGGTTCCAGCCGATGTTGCCCTCGCGGATGGCGTCATGCGCAAGCCGGTAAAACGGGATCTGCTGCACATTGAAATCGCCGTAAAAAATGAAGCGCCCGCCATCCACCAGAATGAAGGGGAGGAAAATGACAAACGCCAGCGCTAAACCAAAAAGAAAGGAAAAGAGAAAGTAATTGCCGCGCGGCCGTGCCTGCAGCCGTTCGCCGTCTGTATATCGAGAGGTATCCAAGCTATCGCCCTCCTGTTAAGCTCCGTAGTTTTCCGAAAACGCGCTGAAATAGCGCCTGTTTTCTAAAATTATAGCACAATTGCCGTAGGGATTAAAGGCAATTTTTGTTTTTTTAAGGAATTTTTATTGAAATGTTTTAAACTCTCGGCTACAATAAGAGAGGAAAGACACGCGCAAGGGAAAGGACGGATACGCAGATGGGCCACTTTTTTGCCATGCTTTCGCGCATGAAATACATCAACCGCTGGGGGCTGATGCGCAATACGCAGCCGGAGAACATCGCGGAGCATTCGCTGGATGTCGCAGTGATCGCCCACGTGCTCGCGCTTTTGCGAGCACGGCGGTTCGGTGTGCCGTGCGATGCCGAGCGCGCCGCCGTGCTCGGGCTGTTTCACGACACGACCGAGATCATCACCGGCGACCTGCCCACGCCTGTCAAATACCACAGCCCGGAGATCCGCCGGGCATACGGCGAGGTGGAAACGCTCGCCGCAGAACGGCTGCTGTCCATGCTGCCGGAGGATCTGCGCGGCGATTATGCGCCGCTGCTCAAAATGGACGATCCCGATGACGCCGCGCTTCTGCCGCTTGTGAAGGCGGCGGACAAAGTCAGCGCGGTTATCAAGTGCGTGGAGGAGCGCAAAAGCGGCAGCACCGAATTTCTGGCGGCGGAAAAAACGCTGCGTCGTGCCGTTGAGGACATGCATCTGCCGGAAGCGGATGTATTTATGGCGGAATTTCTGCCGTCCTACGAGCGCTCGCTCGACGAATATACGACGGAAGAGGATAAAATCGAATGAAAATAGGCAATCTGGAACTGAACGGCGTGGCGGCGCTCGCGCCGATGGCGGGCGCGACCGACCGGTCGTTCCGCGAAATTTGCTGCGCGTTCGGTACGGCGTACTGCGTAACCGAAATGGTTTCGACACGCGCTTTGCAGTATAATTATAAAAAGACGCAGGATCTCATCACGCTGGGCGAGAAGGAGCACCCCATCGCGATCCAGCTCTTCGGCGACGACCCGCTGTATTTCGCGTCGGCGGCAAAGCGTGCCGCGGCGGCGGGGCCGGATGCGATCGACATCAACATGGGCTGCCCCGTGCCGAAGATCGCGGGCAACAACTGCGGCAGCGCGCTGATGAAAAAGCCGCCGCTGTGCGGAGACATCGTGCGCGCCGTGAAGGCATCGGTCGATCTGCCTGTCACGGTCAAAATCCGCAAGGGCTGGGATGAAAACAGTGTCAACGCCGTGGAGGTCGCAAAATACTGCGAGGAAGCCGGCGCGGACGCGATCTGCGTCCACGGCAGAACCCGCACGCAGATGTATGAGGGCGAGGCGGACTGGGACATCATCGGCGAGGTCAAAAATGCCGTGCGTGTGCCCGTCATCGGCAACGGCGACGTCAAATGCGTGCAGGACGCCGTCAAAATGATGAACGACACCGGCTGCGACATGGTGATGATCGGGCGCGCTGCGCTCGGCAATCCGTGGATTTTCCGCGAGATCAACGGCTATTTCAGCACCGGGCTGCGCATCATGCCGCCGCCGACGCTTTCGGAGCGCATTGTCGTCATCAAGCGCCACATCGACGCGCTCTGCGCGGCAAAGGGCGAGGGCAGGGGGATGTGCGAAGCGCGCAAGCACGTCGCGTGGTACATGCACGGTCTGCGCGGCGCAGCGGAATTCCGCCGCATGGCGGGCGAGCTGACGACACTGAAAGACCTCGACCGCCTGCTCGAAAAAGTCTACCTCGAAAACAGGGACGTATCCTTCGACCCGTAAATTTTGTGATAACGGAAAGGAAGCAGACAGCGTGAAACTTCTGGTACTGGACGGCAACAGCATCGTAAACCGCGCGTTTTACGGCATCAAGCTGCTCACCACAAAGAGCGGCGAGTTTACAAACGGCATCGTCGGTTTTCTGAATATTCTCGAAAAGCTCAAGGAGGAGACGCAGCCGGACGCGGTCGCGATCGCGTTCGATATGCGCGCGCCCACGTTCCGCCACAAGGCGTATGCGGGCTATAAGGCACAGCGCAAGGGCATGCCGCCCGAGCTTGCCGCGCAGATGCCGCTTTTAAAGGAGCTGCTTTCCGACCTCGGCTACCACATCGTAACGTGCGAGGGCTGGGAGGCGGACGACATCCTCGGCACATTCGCGAAAGCGTGCGAGGATAAGGGCGATGTCTGCATGATCGCGACCGGCGACCGCGACAGTCTGCAGCTCGTCTCCGACAAGACGACGGTGCGCCTTGCGACGACCAAGTTCGGGCAATCCGCCGTGACGGTCTACGACGAGGCGAAGATCATGGAGGTCTACGGCGTGCAGCCGAAGCAGCTCATCGACATCAAGGCGATTCAGGGCGACACCTCGGACAACATCCCCGGCGTCGCGGGCATCGGCGAGAAGGGCGCCGGTGAGCTGATCCGCAAATTCGGTTCGCTGCAGTATATTTACGACAATCTCGAGACGCTCGACATCAAGCCGGGTATGCGCGCAAAGCTCGAAGCCTCGCGCGACAACGCGTTCTTGAGCTACGACCTCGGCACTATCCGGACAAACGCGCCGATCGATACGAACCTCGCGGACTATATCCCCACGGCGGGCGACCCGGCAGCTGCGGCGTCGCTGATGACGCGGCTCGAGCTCTTTAAGCTCATGGAGCGGCTGCATATTGCGCCCGGCGCGGCGGTCGCGCAGGCGGATGGCGGCGACGCGCCCTCCGAAGCGCTGCCCGTGCACGAATACAAAGACGGCGCGGCGATCCTCGCGCAATGCGAGGACGCGGGCGAAGCGTACTTCCTGCCGGTCTGGGACGGCGAGCGGATTGAAAAGCTCGTGTTCAGTGGCGATTTCGCGGGCGGCAAGCCGGAAATCGCGGTCGTTCCGGTGACGGAAGCGTTTTTGAAGGCGTTTCTCGGCAGTCGTGAAATCAAAAAATACACGTCCGGCATCAAGCGGTTGCACCGCGCGGCGCTGCGGCTTGGCACATCGCTCGAAAGTCCCGCGCTCGATACGGAGCTTGCGGCGTACCTGCTGAACCCCTCTGGCTCGGATTACACCGTGGCGCGCCTTGCGGCGGAATACGGCGTATCTGCCGCAGCCTATGAAGACGCTGCGGTGCAGGAAGCAGCTGCGCTGAAGGGCGTCTGCGCGGCGCTTTTAAAGGCTATCGATGAAAACGGGCAGCGCGAGCTGCTCGAGACGATCGAGATTCCGCTCGCGCGTGTGCTCGGCGAGATGGAGGAGAGCGGCTTCCTCGTGGATCGCGAGGCGATCCGCGAATACGGCGAGCAGCTTTCCGCAGCGGCGGAAGAATTGCGGCAGGAGATCTACGAGGATGTCGGCTATGAATTCAACATCAATTCGCCCGCTCAGCTCGGCGAGGCGCTGTTTGTCAAGCTCGGCCTGCCGCACGGCAAAAAGACCAAGACCGGCTACTCGACGAACGCCGACGTGCTCGAGGGCCTGCGCGACGTGCACCCTGCGGTCGATAAGGTGCTGCGCTTCCGCACGCTGACGAAGCTCAAATCGACGTACTGCGAGGGCCTTTTGAAGGTCATCGGCGCGGACGGGCGCATTCACTCGAACTTCAACCAGACCGAGACGCGCACGGGGCGCATTTCCTCGACGGAGCCGAATTTGCAGAATATCCCGGTGCGCACGGAAATCGGCCGCGAGTTCCGCCGGTTCTTCATCGCGCCTGCGGGGTATCGGCTGGTGGACGCCGACTACTCGCAGATCGAGCTGCGCGTGCTCGCGCACGTTGCAAACGACGCGCAGATGATCGGCGACTTCAAGGAAGGCCGCGATATCCACACCGCCACGGCGGCGCGTGTGTTCGATATGCCCGAAGCGCTCGTCACGCCGCAGATGCGCAGCCGTGCGAAGGCCGTCAACTTCGGCATCGTGTACGGCATCGGCGCGTTCTCGCTCGCGAAGGACATCGGCGTTTCGCGCCGCGAGGCGGATGACTACATCCACGACTATTTGCGAAACTATCAGGGTGTCGCGGATTATATGGAGCGCGTCGTGGAGGAAGCGAAGAAAAATGGGTACGTCGAAACGCTCTTCGGGCGCAGGCGCTACCTGCCGGAGCTTGCAAGCTCCAACTTCAATATGCGTGCGTTCGGCGAGCGCGTCGCGCGCAACATGCCGATTCAGGGCGCGGCGGCGGATATCATCAAGATCGCGATGATCCGCGTGCGCGACCGGCTGAAAAAGGAAAAGCTCGAAGCGAAGCTGATTTTGCAGGTGCACGACGAGCTGATCGTCGAGTGCCCCGAGGCGGAGACCGAGCAGGTCAAGACGATCCTTGCCGAGGAAATGGCGGGCGCCGTCTCGCTCAGCGTGCCGATGATCGCGGACGCCGAAAGCGGCGAGAGCTGGTATCAGGCGAAGGGCTGACGGAGGAGAAAAGGATGGTATTTTGTTGTCCGGCGTGCGGCGGCGCGCTGCAGAAACGGGATCGGGTGCTCGTCTGCCCAAAGGGGCACAGCTATGATCTTGCCCGGCAGGGCTACGTGCATCTGCTGCCCGTAAAGGAGATGCACGCAAAGGTGCCCGGCGACACAAAGCAGATGGTCGACGCACGCCGCAGATTCCTCGCGACCGGGCATTATAACGCGTTCCGCGACAAGCTCGCCGCGCTCGTGGCGGAGAGCCTGCCCGCGGGCGGCGCGGTGCTGGACGCGGGCTGCGGCGAGGGCTTTTACACCGCGGCGCTGTATGACGTCGCGCGCGAAAGGGGCGGCACGGTATCGGGTGTGGATATTTCGAAATTTGCGGTCAAGGCCGCGGCGGGCAAATACAAGGGCATCGATTTTGCGGTCGCGAGCCTGTTCCACCTGCCGATCGCGGATGAGAGCGTCGACGTGCTGACGGACGTCTTCGCGCCGATTGTGCCCGGGGAGTTCCACCGCGTCCTAAAGCCCGGCGGCACGATGATGCTCGCGGTGCCGGGCGCGCGCCATCTCTACGGCATGAAAGAGGTGCTGTACACCGCGCCGTACGAAAATGAGGAGCACGACACGGCTTACGAGGGCTTCGATTTCCTCGCGCGCGAGAGCGTGCAGCGGGAGATCACGGTTTTGGGGACGGAAAACATCGAAGCGCTGTTTTCCATGACGCCGTATTACTGGAAAACGGACGTCGCGGGCGGCGAACGGCTGCGCAAGCTCGACGCGCTCACGACGGAAATCAAATTCGATTTTTTGATTTATCGGAAGCGGGGTTCAACATGATTGTGCCGATTCATAGGGAGCAGCTTTCGGAATGTCTGGATGTTTTGAAAGAGAGCTATGAGAAAACGGCGGTGCGCTTTGGCATGACGGAGGAAAACTGTCCGTATCGGGGCAGAACGCGTCTGCCGTATGCGGCGCTTGAGGAGGAGTATAAGAACGGTTTTATGATGTACGGATATGTGTACGGCGGTGAAATCGTCGGATTTCTTTCCATGTCCGTGGAGGAGCCAAAAGCGTATATTCAAGACATCGCGATACGCCCCGCGTACCAGAACCGCGGCTTTGGCAGTCAACTGCTCCGGTTTGCGCTGGAAAAAGCCAAAACGCTGCATTGCGAAAAAATCGCGCTGGGCATGGTACACGACAATGTGCCGCTCAGAAGCTGGTACGAGAAACAGGGCTTTGAAACCGTAAGTCTAGAAAAATTTGAAAAAGTAAGCTACACCGTCGGCACGATGGAGTACCGGCTGTGTGGCTGCGACCGAAACGATTGAAAATGACCGAAGGAAAGTGAGTACCAATTGAAGATCTTATTTGTCTGCACAGGCAATACATGCAGAAGCCCGATGGCGGAGGGCATTTTCCGCCATGAGATGGAGGAGAGAGGGTTTGAGAACATCATGTGCCAGAGCGCGGGGCTGTCCGCTGTGGAGGGCGAACACCCGTGTGAAAACGCCGTTCTGGCCTGCCGGGAGATCGGCGTAGATATCAGCGAGCACATCACGCGGCGGTTCACGCCGGACGAGATCGACATCTGGGACGTGTATTTCACGATGTCGAAAACGCACGCCTATATTCTGACGCAGGCGGGCGTGCCGTCCGAGCGCATTTATGTGCCGCACTATATTGAAGATCCGTTCGGCGGCGACCTCGATACATATCGGCGCTGCCGAGACAAAATACAGGAAGAACTGCTGGATTTCCAGCGCTTCCTCGGTTTTTAGGGGGATGGGTATGGAGATCGTCCCCATGACCGCCGCGCACACCGCGCGCCTTGCCGTGCTGGAGCGGCTCTGCTTTTCCGAGCCGTGGAGCGAAAAGGCACTACTGGAGGAAACCGAAAATCCGACGGCGTGTTTTTTGACGGCCGTGGAAAACGGAGAAGTGCTCGGCTATGCCGGAATGCACATCGTGCTCAGCGAGAGCTATGTGGATAACATCGCCGTTTTTCCGGAGTACCGCGGGCGCGGCGTCGGCCGTGCGCTGACACAGGCGCTCATCGACCGCGCCAAAGCGGAAAACGGCGCGTTCATCACACTCGAGGTGCGCGCCTCCAATGTGCCCGCCATCGCGCTTTACACCGCGCTCGGCTTTCAAAAGGCGGGCGTGCGCAGAAACTTTTATACCGCTCCGAGAGAGGACGCATGGATTTTCACGCTGTCCTTTGAATCATAAATTGACTGCAAAAGAGGGATAGTATGCTTTACGGAAAAATCAAGGCGCTCGTCGAATACGGCGTGCGGACGGGACTCATCGAACAGGACGACGCGGTGTATACGCGCAACCGTCTGCTCGAAGCGTTTCAGGAGGACAGCTATGCGGACGAGCCGGCAGAGCCGTATGAAAATCTCGCCGCGCTGCTCGACGCGCTCTGCGAGGAAGCGATTGCGCGCGGCATCATCGGCGACGGCGTCACCGAGCGTGATCTGTTTGACACAAAGCTGATGGGCCTTCTGACGCCGCGCCCGTCGCAGGTGAACGCGCAGTTTCAGGCGCTGTATCAAGAGTCGCCCGAGAAGGCGACCGACTGGTTCTATCAGCTCTGCGGCGACTGCAACTATATCCGCCGCGAGCGCGTCGCGCGCGACCGCAAGTGGGTGTACCGCGACCCGAAATTCGGCGACATCGACATCACGATTAACCTTTCAAAGCCCGAAAAGGACCCGAAGGCGATCGCGGCGGCGAAGAAAATGAAAGCGTCCGGATACCCGGCGTGTATGCTCTGCAAGGAGAACATCGGCTACGCGGGGCGCATGAACCACCCGGCGCGCCAGAACCACCGCGCTGTGCCGCTCACAATCAACGGAGCGGATTGGTTTTTCCAGTATTCTCCCTATGTCTACTACAATGAGCACTGCATCGTGTTCTGCGGCGAGCACGTGCCGATGCAGATCGATGAGAGCACGTTCCGCAAGCTGTTCGATTTTGTCCGTCAGTTCCCGCATTACTTCCTCGGCTCGAACGCCGATCTGCCGATCGTCGGCGGCTCTATTTTGACGCACGACCACTATCAGGGCGGTCACTACACATTCGCGATGGCGCGGGCGGGCATCGAGGAGCATTGCGCGATTCGCGGCTTTGAGGACGTCGAAGCGGGCATTCTGAATTGGCCGGTTTCCGTTTTGCGCCTGCGCTCGAAAGAGCCGGAGCGCCTGATCCAGCTCGCCGCGCGCGTGCTCGAAAAATGGCGCGGCTATACGGATGAAGCTGCGTTCATCTTTGCCGAAACGGACGGCGAGCTGCACAACACGATCACGCCGATTGCCCGCTGTGTGGACGGCGTTTACGAGCTCGACCTCGCGCTGCGCAACAACATCACGACGGAGCAGTACCCGCTCGGCGTGTACCACCCGCACGACGAATACCACCATATCAAAAAGGAAAACATCGGCCTCATCGAGGTCATGGGTCTCGCGGTGCTGCCGTCCCGCTTAAAGGATGAGCTGAAATGGCTGGCGGATGCCCTTGTGACCGGCGCGGACATCGCCGCGGACGAGCGCATCGAAAAGCATGCGGACTGGGCAAAAGAGGTCTCGGCGCGCCATCCGGAGCTGAACGCGGAAAACGTCGAACACATTTTGCAGGATGAGGTCGGCGCGGTGTTTGTCAAGGTGCTCGAAAACGCGGGCGTCTACAAATGCACGCCCGAGGGCCGCGCCGCGTTTCGCCGGTTTATTGAAACGATTGGATGAGGAAAAGATCATGGCTCTTGTAGACTTCAAATATTTCTCGCCCATGATGGGCATGCAGATGGCGCTTTCGATCATCCTGCCGGAGAACGCGCAGGGCATCGGCGTGGCGGGGGCAGCGGAGGAAAGCACCGCACCGATTCCGGCGCTTTACCTGCTCCACGGCACGAGCGACGACCAGACGATCTGGGCGCGGCGCACGTCGATTGAGCGGTATGTTTCGGATAAGCGCCTCGCGGTCGTCATGATGACGACGCACCTCGGCGCGTATACGAATCAGGCATACGGTTTCCGGTATTTCGATTACGTCGCGAAGGAAGTGCCGGAGGTCTGCGCGCGGTATTTCAATCTGTCCCGCAAGCGGGAGGAAAAATTCGTCGCCGGGCTTTCCATGGGCGGCTACGGCGCGCTCAAGATCGGGCTTGCGCTGCCGGAGTCGTTCTCGGTTGTCGGTGCGCTGTCCGCAGGCTGCGACCGTCTCGGCATTTTGCCCGACGCGGTTAAGTCGATCAACAGCATCGAAGAGCTGCGCGCAAAGCGGGATGCGCTCAGCCCGATGGATTACGCGCGCGGCATGCAGTTCTTTGTGAATTTCGGCTCGCCCGCCGAGTTCGAGCGGAACGATACGGACAACCTGTTCTGCCTCGCGGAGCGTGCAAAAGATTCCGGAAAGGCGCTGCCGGAGCTGATTCTCCGCTGCGGCACGGAGGACACGCTGGCGCTCGGCCCGAACCGCCGTTTCAAGGCGCATCTCGACGCGCTCGGCATACAAAACGATTATGCGGAATTCCCCGGCGTGCACAGCTGGGAATTCTGGGACGAGCATATCCAATACGTGCTCAGCCGCCTGCCGGTTTAAGCGGAAAGGAAAGCGTATGACTGAGCTGACGCAGGAGATCCTGCAGAATTACCAGATCCGCAAGACCAAAGCGCAGAAGACGGCGTTTATTGAGCTGATGCAGGCACGTTTTCCGGAGCTTCGGGTGGAGGCGGGCGGTACGCCGAAAAGTCGCAACCTCGTGCTCGGCGACGTGGACACCGCGAAGGTCGTCTTTGCCGCGCATTACGATACCTGCGCGGTGCTGCCGTTCCCGAATTTCATCACGCCGAAGAATCCGATGATTTTTGTTCTTTACAATCTGCTTATCTGCATCCCGCTGCTGGCGGTGATGGTCGCCGTCTGCGTCGGTCTGATGCTGCTGACGGATTCGTTCCTTGTCGCATGGCTCGGCATGCTTGCGGTTTTGGCCGCCTTTTTCTGGATGCTTGTCGGCGGCAGACCGAATGTGCATACCGTGAACGACAACACCTCCGGCGTCATCACGCTCTGCGAGATTCTGCAGGCGATGACCGCCGAAGAGCGGCAGAACGCGGCGTTTGTCTTCTTCGATTTTGAGGAAGCCGGCATGTTCGGCTCCGCGCTGTTCTATAAAAAGCACAAAGCGGAGATGAAAAACAAGCTGCTCGTGAATTTCGACTGCGTTTCGGACGGCGACACGCTGCTGATTATCCGCAGCAAAAAGGCGCGCGAGGCGTACGGCGAGGCGATTGAGGAGGCTTTCGGTCCCGCGGTGGAGAAAACCGTCCGGCTCGAAAAATCTGCGACGACGCTGTATCCCTCGGATCAAACGCAGTTTCCCTGCCATGTCGCCGTCGCCGCAATGAAGCGCGCCCGTTTTGTCGGCCTGTATATGGACAAGATCCACACGAAGCACGACACAGTGTTCGACGAACGCAATATCGAATACCTGACCCAAAGCGCCCGGCGCTTGACCCAAAAGCTTTTGTAGGGAAAATGCCTGCAAGTGTTGGGGCGCCGTAACGAAGGTACAAAATAGGGGAGCAGTCAACCTGACTGCTCCCCTATTGCATTTTTTACTTGTTTCGCGAAGGGATACAACCCACCAGCACGCTTTCGGGCAAGTTCGCAAAGACGTCATGTGGGAGATGATGCGCATTATTCGTGAATCGGCAGTTGGAAATCCAGTCTGTCAAATTTTCTCAGTATATTCAGATCGCGAATAATAAAATGAGAACCCCAATAGTAATTCCCAATGGTTTGTTCAGCGACACACCACCGTTTTCCATCCGGATGAGGGGTGCTTTGTTCGTATGCGTCCAGCTCTTCCGCAGAGGCAAACGAAGGCTCATGCGTATTCAGCAATGTGTCGACAATCGTATCCAGATTCATCTCGACGGCATCCGCGCATTCTGCATAATACCTGCTTTCTGGCGAACCGATAAAATACACCGGCAGCGGTAGCCAGGATGGCCATGTCGCGGGGTCAAAAGCCTTGATGTTCAATGCTGCCGGGTCATAATCGGGATAACCGTCGAGCAGTACCTGTTCACATTCCTTATACCTATCTTTCCAGCCCACGACCTTATTGTAAAGATCACGGCTTTGGCCTGCATATTTGAGAACAAAGTCCGAAAGGCGCTTGGTCACTCCGATATCAGATTTTGCAGCTTTTTCTGGGTCGAAATGAAACCATGGCATATGCGCATAATCGTTGTTGCTGGGAACACCCTGCATACCGACCCACCCGGACTCAAGCTGATACGCACCGGACTCCAGATACTTTATGATTCCCGAAACGATGGAATCCTTGATACCGCTCGCGGAATCATCCACAATATCCAGATAGTCCAACGCTATGCATACTGTGTAGGGGGATGAATTTGGGTTCCAGTTATTGCACTCGAGGTTGTACCCAAAGCCGCCATCTTCGTTTTGGTAGCTGGACAAAACCCTGAGAAAGTCATCGCTGCTGCCGTTTTCAAAAAGATAGTTCCACATTGTATAATCAAGCGGTCTTGCATTGCGGTGAATCAGCTTTCTCAATCTCAAAAACGCATCCAAGGATATCTTTTTTCTCAAATTTGTTCTCCCATAAAATTATCAAAAATTTCTGCCATAGAGTCAGTCTTTCTGCACGGCGTCCTTGAGCGGCTCGCTCTTGGTGCCGTCCTCATTGACCTTCTGCATGTTCGGATAGACAAGAGCGAGATATTCGTCGTCGAGATGCTCGTCGAGAAAATACTGGAACGAGGTCGTCGCCGGGATGCCCTGTGTGCGCTCGTTCGCGCGTGTCAGCGCCGCGCAGGAGATGAACGCGTCGAAGATCAAAAATGCGGCGAGCACAATGGTCAGAATGCCGCCGATGCGCTTCGGGATCTTCTCAATCCAGCGCGACATGGCGGGGTAAACGCTCTTGAGCCAGATCAGGCCAAGCAGACCCCAGATGACGCCGAACATCAGATTCGTGCGCCCGTCGATGTTGAACGGCGTGCCGCTGTAATCCCACGATACCGTGCCGAAGATCATCTCCTGCCCCCAGCTGCACAGATATTCAAACGCCGCGCCGATGACGCCGCTCGCGATGAAAATGACCGCGCTGTTCTGCTTGTAGAGCTTATAGAGACAAAGCGTGATGATCGCTGCGCCGCCGCCGTAAATCGGCTGAAACGGCCCGTAAACCAGGCCGACGCGCAGCTCGATCTGATGGGCGATGAAGAATGCCCAGCACTCCTCGAGCACAAAACCGGCAATGCATCCGATGAAAAAGATCCAGAACAGCTTCGTCAGGTTCATGCCAAAAGCAAACGGGCGATCCTCTGGGTTTTCAAAGGTCGCTTCGTATTCGTAGAGATTGCGCGCCTCGCGCTCCGCCTGCCGGCGCTTTCTCTCCTGCGTCGTGATGCGGTAAGCGGCAAGCTCCTTCTCGTATTCCTCACTGGTCATGTCCGGCGAGGCGCTCAGGAAGCGGCGCTTAAAAAAGTTCGATTTGTTCAGAAGCGCAGTGTAGCTTTCCTCCGCATTTTCCTGCGCTTCGCGCAGCTTGTCGTCGAGATCCAGCTCGTCGATGCGCTCCGCCGCGCCGATCGCGCCCTCGGAGACCGCGCTGCCGATCGCGTCGCGCGCTTCGCGCACGCGTTCCGCAAGCTCGGAAAGGCGCCGGAACTGATGATGCAGCTTCTGCACGGTGACCGATGTGATCACGACGTCGAGAAGCAAAACGGTGAGAAACGCGGCGAGGATGATCCATCCGATTGTGCGATTTACATAATTCAGCAACGAGGAAAGTACCGGAATCACAAACAGCTCGATGAGCGTGAAGCACACGCCGCGCAGCAGCGCGAGCGGCACGCAGATATAGCCCTTATAGTTCCACTTGAACGACGAGTAGTCGCGCAGGCGGATCTTTTCAGCCTTATGTAAGAGCCATGCGAAGGCGAGCTCCACAAACACGCTGGCGAATACGCATGCGAGAAGCGTCGGCAGCACCGTTTTTTCCAGATGCAGTGCAGTCAGCAGCGCACAGGGGAGCGCGATCATCAAACCATACTGCGGACAGTACGGGCCGTTGAGCATACCGGGGTTTTTGAACTTTCGGTGTACAATCGCGATATACGCGACTTCCGCGGCCCAGCCGCAGAAAGAGGCGAGCATAAAGTACCACAAAAGCCGCCAAATGTCGAATGCCATGCATTCATCTCCTTTTTGTTCGGTATAAGAAACAGTATAGCATATTCCGCATGGGCCAACAATACCCAAAACGACGAATTTCGTCAGAACAGGTCGAAATCCGCGAGCGAGGGATATACCGTGCCGTCAAGTGCTGCGGCGCTTTTGGCATGCAGCATGGAGGAAAGCACCGCTTCCTCCGTGGCCTCTGCCGCCGCGCGGAACGCGTCGTTCAGAAGCTCGTCGCGCACAAAACGGCAGGTGTCGAAGCTCTGCGCGCCCGCGCGCACATTTGCGGTGGAGAAGCCCAGCATCACCTCGCCGCTGCCGTGTCCCATGAATGAACCGGTCTGCGCGAGGCCGACACCTGCGCGCCGGAGAATCCGGTAAAGCTGGCGGGAAGAAACCGGCAGGTCGGTCGCGATGACTGTGATGATCGAGCCTTTGTCGACCTGCGCCGGCGTGAAGGGTGCTTGTGCCATGCGCAGCAAAATTTCCTCGCCAACCCGGCGGCCGTCAATCACAAGGTCGGCGGTGCGCCCGAAATTCGACTGCACCAGCGCGCCGACGGTGAAGCACTCGCCGTCGATTTCAATCTGCCGCGAGGCCGAGCCGATACCGCCCTTGAGGCCGTAGCAGAGCGTGCCCGCGCCCGCGCCGATGTCGCCCTCGACAAAATCCGCCGAGGCGGTCTCGATCGCGCTTCGCACATGCTCTGCATGCACGGCGCGGCGGGCGATGTCGTTCAGCGTGCAGTCGTTGCATTCGCCGACGACCGGATTGACGGAAAAGCACGGCGTGCCGTCCGCCGCGCAGCGGTCGAGCGTATAGCCGACGAGCGCATCGTGTACGAGGCCGACATTCAGCGTGTTCGTCAGCGCGATCGGCGTCTCCAGCGTGCCGAGCTCCTGCATCTGCACGGTGCCGAGCGTTTTGCCGAAGCCGTTGTGCACGTACGCCGCCGCAATGCGCTTGTTGAGAAACGTATTGTCCGTGCCGGGCAGCACGACGGTCACGCCGGTGCGCGTCCGCTCTCCGAGCACCGTGGCGTGACCCACCGTGACACCCGCGACGTCTGAGATCTTGTTTTTTGGCCCGCGCGGCAGCGTGCCGCAGCGGATGGCCGTGTGTTCCATTCCCATAGCTGTTCTCCCATTTCTTTGCATTATGATACTTTATTATGCGGCTTTTTGGACGGCAAGTCAAGATTTGAAGAAACTATATGCCGCGCTATTGAAATATTGGGGCTTTTATGATACGCTTTATGCAGAAAAGAACGGAAGCGGCCGAAAATGGCCGCAAAAGAAAGGAATGGTATCCATGAAAAAACTCTTACAGGAATTCAAAGAATTCATCTCCCGCGGCAATGTGCTCGATATGGCCGTCGGCGTTGTGATCGCCTCGGCGTTCACGGCGGTTGTCAACGCGGCGGTGTCCGGTCTTGTCACGCCGATCATCGGCCTGTTCATTCCGAACTCCACCTTTGCGGAATGGGCGCCGGGCGGCTTTGCCATCGGCGCGTTTGTCAACGCGGTCATCACGTTCCTCATTACGGCGGCGGTTATCTTCCTCGTGATGAAGGTTGTCAACGCGGCGCGCAACGCGAAGAAAAAGCCGGAAGAGCCGGCCGCACCGACCACCAAGACCTGCCCGTACTGCCTCTCCGACGACGTGAAGATCGGCGCGACCAAGTGCCCGCACTGCGCGTCCGAGCTGCCGAAGGAAGAATAATTTTCGGAAACAGTGCGTCCTTGCGGCGCGCTGTTTTTGTTTTCAAGGAGATGTGAGGATGGAAAAGGAAAAGATCATCGCCCTGCGCATGGAACGGCAGTTTCTGACCCGCCCGGCGGGGGAGCGGGAATACGACGCGCTCTACCGCGATACGCAGCCGGGGCAGAATGTCTACTGGAACGGTTTCGGCCAGCCGCCGACGCTGACGTTCCGCACGGAGTTTGACGACAAGGCGTACAACGCGGAGCGGCAGCTTCGCCGCGCGCTCGTCAAGGGTCGGTTTCAGGGCGGCAACCTCGGCTGGATCTGCCGCGAGGACATGGAGCTTTTCGCGTGCGCGTTCCAAAAGCTGCTCGAAAAGCCGACTGCGGAGCAGCTCGCCATCCTGGAGCTGATTGAGCGCGAGGGGCCGCTGACGATCCAGCAGATCAAGGAGATCACCGGGCTGCTCGTCAAGCAGATCACGCCGGTGCTGCACCGCCTGCAGGAGGCGTTTCTGCTCTACGAGGACCAGTATGACGGCGCGTGGGATCGCGGCTGGTATCTGTTTTCCGAAGCGTTTCCGGATGTTGATCTCCAAAAGTATACGCGGCAGGAGGCGCTGAACATGCTGCTTCCGCGCTTTGCGTACCGCCACGTTGTGTTTGACGTCAAAATGGCGCGGTCGTTCTATAAGCTGCCGGAAAAGGACATCCGCACATCCGTCGCGTCGCTCTGCACAAGCGGCGTGCTGCGTGAAACCGAGGGAGGGTACATCCTTGCATCGGATGCGTCGTATCTAGAAACGTACACGCCCCAGCCGCTGCACTTCGTCTATGCGATGCACCGCAACGACTTTCTCGTGAAGTCGAACGAGCATGTGCTGAAAGAGCAATTCAAGCCACTGTATGAAAGCCTCCCGTATGACCATGAGCCGCTGCAATACTTTTTGATTGACGGCGAATTCCGCGGCGCAGTTGTCGGGCATTTCCGCAACGGTCCTTACGATCTGAACGACGTCGTGCTCGACGCTCCGGCGCTTGCCGCACGGAAAGAGGAAATTCTCTCCGCCGCGCGCGAAGTCAACTTCGGAAAAATGCCCGCGCGGTTTATGGGCAAAGCGATCTAAACATAAGAAAAGCGAGAACAGAAAACAATCTGTCCTCGCTTTTTTGCCTGTATTGCAATGGCTTACCAGCCGAGTGTCTTGAGGTACTCGCGGCTGAGCTTCACAGCGTCGAGCGGTGCGCGCTCATACGCCTGATCCTGCTCGACGACAACCCACTTTGCGCCGGCCTCGACGGAAGTCTCGAGAACGGGCGGGATGTCCTGCATGCCGTAACCGACCGGGCGGAATTCAAACTTGCCGGTTTCTTCCTTCTTCTCGGTCTCAATGCCGATCAGCTCGTACATGTTCGCCGGCTTGCCTTCCTTGTAGAAGTCCTTGAGGTGGACAACCGGTGCGCGGCCGGCATACTTCTTGATGTAGTCGACCGGCTCTTCGCCCGCGACCTTGACCCAGCAGATATCCAGCTCAGTCTGGAGCAGGGAAGCCGGAATCTCGTCGTACATGTAATCGAGCGCATACTGGCCGTTCGGCATCTTGATGAACTCGAAGTCGTGGTTGTGGTAGAGCAGCGTGATGCCGACCTTGTTGCAGGCCTCGCCGATCTTCTTGAAAATCTCGATGTTCTCGAGGAACTTATCGGTGCCCGGGCGATCCTCCTCCATCAGGTACGGAATCGCGATGTACTGCATGCCAATCTCCTTGTATGCCGCAACCGTGCCCTCGATGTCAGCGGCCAGTTCCTGGAACGGAACATGCGCGGAAAGCGGAACAAGGCCGACCTCTTCGAGAATCGCCTTGACCTCGGCGGGCTTCATGTCGTACAGACCGGCAAGCTCCACGCCCTCATAGCCCATATCCTTGAGCTTCTGCATGGTGCCCTTGAAATCGCGCGCAGCGTCGTCGCGGACAGAATAAACCTGTACCGCTACGGGTAAAGTCTTCATGGTGAACTCCTCCTGTTTGTTGAAAATTAGATTACACTTATCATACAGGATTTTTGCGGAAAAATCAATTCCCCATTGTGTTTTTCTCACCAGAAACGGCAAATTTCTCCTTACAGTTCTGGCATAATGGAACGAATTAAAGGCTTAAGGCCGGTGCCGGGATTTTCCTGCTGATGATAAATCTGCCCGTCGTAAGCCGGAAGATCGTTGCCTTCGATTAAGATCGGGCCGGTCGGCGTGATACCGACATCCCAGCCAATGTAGCGCATGCGCGGCAAAACCTTCGCAGCTTTTTTACACAGCGCAATAGCGTCCTGATAGAATGGAACCTCAAAATCGATAAAGCTGCAGTTTGTATCGGGATGCTCGTCAAAATATTCGCCGGTCTTATCGGAAAGCGCAGGCTTGCGAATGACGCCGTCAGAGCAAATCAAAGTGGAAAGTCCGCCGCTTGTCGTGTTATCCACAAATGAGCCGTTTCGACCGGTTCGGATATACGAATACAGGACATGCGGCTCACCGGAAGCGTCGGTTAATGTGCAGACGCGGATTGTGTTGAGCGAACTGGGGTAGAGCTCGTTCATTTTGGGGTGTTGGGTAACAGCCTCTTCTATCAGGAACAGCCCTGCCTTGCAGAAATCGTCGTAAAGCGTCTGAACAGACGGCAGGTCGTTGAGATTCGTAGAGGTGCTGTCAAAGCGTTTGACTTCCAAGCCGCCGAAGCCGGCCGGCGCTTTAGCGAAAACAATGGGATGCTTTTTCAGAAAAGCCGCAAAGGATGCAGCCGTTTCCTTGCGCAGATCCAGATATTCGCGCCCGAGAAACGCCTTGAAGGTGTCGCAGAAAAGAATCTTATCTTCAAAGTATTTTCTGTCATCCACATGATTGGCAAGGCGGGAAAGCCGCCAGTTGTCGTTCATAGTAAAAAAGGTCTTGCGCTGCTTATGGCTTCGGATATGTACGAAGCCGAAAATATGATAGTCATAGAATCCAACATTGTAAAGCAGGATGCAGAGCAGCATATCGAAAAAAATGAAAAGTGCGGGTATGCGGGTTTCCTTTTTCACCTCATGGATATAGACAGATATATGGTGAAAATCAAATGCGCGGATACGCCGCAGCAGAAGTTTGAGCTTAAGCATAAAATCCCCCTATTCAGTGCTTAAATCGGATCGGCAATTTTGGAATCGGCAATTTGTTGCTCTCCGGCGCTTTTTCTGCGACAAAGGCTTCGTCCCGGTATTCCTCCAGTCTGACGGCATAGGCTTCGTCTGCTTCTTTTTCAAATGCAAGTGGTGTGTTTTCCGCACCGATCAGCCGCAGCAGATACCGCATGAACGGCGGGTTCTGCACGAGGAGCGGCCCGAGAAGGTACGTGCCGAAAAAGTTATGCACGCGGATGCCCTCAGTCGAAGCGTCCCGGTTCAGCCCGACGCCTTTGACGACCTTGAATAAGCCTGTCGAATCATCGGGTGTGTACGATATGGAAAACTGCGTTTTGATACCCATGACGGCATTGCCGTCAAACTCGCCCAGAAAGGCGCTGTTATGCCGGTTTTGCCGGTCACGCTTTGCGTGAAGGCGGTAAAGGCCCAGCCCGTCTATCCGGCTGCCGTCTTCGTTTTCAATGTAGTCTCCGAAAATCTCAAGCGCGTTGCCGGTGAAAAGAAAGACGGTCCCGCCGTCTATTTCTTTCGATATATCGTCCCGCAGAGGCATCAGCTTTTGAATTACCCGCTCCTGCGTCTGCTCCGTCATGGCGCCGAGGTAGACGAGATCAACTTTTTCACGGACAAAGCGCACGTCGCCGCAAAGAGGCGTGGAGCAGAATTCCGCTTGCGGCAGCACTTTTTCCAGATAACGAATATTTCCAAGATCACCAAACAGGTTACAGACTTCCGGAAATAGAATTTCAATTTTCATAATCAGTCCCCCGCAGGCTTTTCGCCTTTTGCCCAGGCAGAATCCAGAATACTCTGCCGTATTTCCTCAGAAAGCGAAATGGAATGGATTTCATACAAAATAAAGATTGTGTCGGCATGCGCGTCCAGAGCAGAAACGGCGTCGCGCTCATTGCGCATATGTGTAATCCGGTTTTCGGGGATATCCGCCAAAAGGGCGCGCAGATACGTGTCGTAATGGCGCGCACCGACTAGAATCAGCTGCACAATGCTGTCGTCGTTCAAGAATTCAAAATCTGTATCATACAGCCACGCCTTGCTCTCCACGGTATGCATGGCGTCGTGACGGTCATCCAGCAAAAGCAAAACAGACTTGCGCCCCGGTGCGTTGCGCACATTTTCAAACGCGCGCGAGCAGGCGATGGGATTCTGTGCTTTTGCGAGGTGCAGAATAATCTTTTTGCCGTTGGGCGTCTCGGTTTCCATATACCGCGTTTCGCTGATGTGAAGCGTCTGCAGCGGTACGCGAATCTGCTCCGGCGTAAGGCCGAATTCCAGCAGCCCGGAGATGACGGCAAGCGTATTATAGATGTTGATGGTGCTGCTGTTGGGCAGGGAATACGTACTCTGCGTCTCGCCGCTTTTTACGGTCATGGTCATGGCGCTCAGGTCGATATCCGTAGCGAGGTAATCTGCCTCCGGAGAACAGTATCCGCAGCGTGTACAGTGGACACGCCCGATATGGTGATAGCGCACGACGTCGTGCGTAAGCGGACCAGAGCAATTCGGGCAGATCGGCGCGTCGTTTACGATATTCTCACAAACCGTCTTGTCGGTGTCGAGATGGTCAATACTGAAATAGACGCGGTCGTTTTCCGGACAAATCGAGCTGCACAGCGGGTCATCGCCATTCAGAACGAGCTTTGTACCCTTCGGGATCTCCTGGTTGAGGATGCTGAGAATGAATTCCGCGTGCGCGTTGCGCTTGCAGGAATCGCGAAAGATGTTCGTGCAGATCAGAATATCCGGCTGCAGATACGGGTAAAGCTTCGGCGCTGAACGCTCGTCCAGCTCGAGAACAGCGAGATCCTGCTTCGGGTGGCCCAAAAGGTTGCTGTTTGCAATCAGCGCGGAGGCGATGCCGGTATTGACATTGGAGCCGGAACGGTTGCAGAAGAAAGGAATGTTGTTCTGAGTCAGAATATCTTCCAGCATATTTGCAACGGTGGTTTTGCCGTTTGTACCGGTAATACCAATGATTTTTTTCGGTTTTGTGATGCGCCCGATGAAATCCGGACATAAAATAATTGCCCAGGATCCGGGCATAGACGTACCCTTCCTGCCAATGAGTTTCAAGAGCAGCGCCGTGCACTTGGCAAAGAACAGGGCAAAATAAAAGCGAAATGTTTTCTTCAAGGAAAAACCCCCTTTATATTCGAATAATCCAACATAAAGAACGAAATCAGTATATCATGCGATCATCGAATAGTCAATCACACATTTGCCCTCAAAGATGCGTTCGATATAGGTTGTGAAAGTGAAGAATCAAAATACATTCGAGCGTCTGCGTGCGCGTTTAAAAAACGGATCGGGCGATAGAATGCCCCGATGTCCGGCTTGACACCGACAGGAAAACCTGCGAAAATAGTATCAGCGCCATGCCGTTTTGTCCGGGGTGTTTCGGCCCGCTTGAGCATGGCGCCGTGCGAACAGCGCAAAAGAACGGTACAGAAAAGGTGCATGGACATGCCGGTTCTTCACAACATTCCTCCCGTCTTTGACGAAAACAGCCGCATTCTGATTCTCGGCTCGTTCCCGTCGGTCAAGTCGCGCGAGGGAGAGTTTTTCTACCACCACCCGCGGAACCGCTTCTGGCGTGTGCTCGCGGCGGTGTGCGGCGAGAAGACGCCGGAGACGATTCAGGAAAAGCGCGCGTTCCTGCTTGAACACGGCATTGCGCTGTGGGATGTGATCGCCTCGTGCGAGATCACCGGCTCGTCGGATGCGAGCATCAAAAACGCCGTGCCGAACGATCTTCGGCGCATCCTGAAGCAGGCGGACATCCGGCAAATCTTCACAAACGGGCAGACCGCGCACCGGATGTATCAGAAATATCTGGCGGGAGAAACGCGCTTGCCGGAGATTGCGCTGCCTTCCACCAGTCCGGCAAACGCCGCGTGGAGCCTCGAGCGGCTCGCAGAAGCGTGGCGCGCGATCCTGCCGGGAATCACCAAATAAAGGAGGAGAACCTGCATGACAAAGGAAGAAATGATGGCTTATATCCTCGACAGCGTGCCGTACCGCATCATGTTCGTCGATGCCGACCACATCATTCGCTACATGAACCGCGAGGCGCAGTACCACTATCACACCGTTCGGGGCTATGACAACCTGATCGGCAAGTCGATTTTCGAGTGTCACTCGGAGAAATCGAAGGAAATGCTGATCGCGGCGGTGGAAAAGCTGAAAAACCACGGAAACGAGATTTATCTCGGCGTCAGCGTGTACAACGAGCGCAAGTACATCAACCCTGTGCGCGACGAAACCGGCAAGCTGATTGGATATTTCGAGCGTTTCGAGCGGAATTTGCAGAAATAACCGGAAAATTCCCGATAATTGCCGATTGCGATTGACAAACGTGCGCCGGGGTGTTACGATAAGAAAAAGTTAATAAACCGTTTCAGATAGAGGCGCGTTCAGACAAGAGTAATGCGAAACATGCTGCGGCAGGCACGCAGGAAAGGGTCGAACGCCGAAGCGCGGTGCCTGTGCCGTAGGACACCGAAGCTGGGCGCATGCAGAAGATGTATGCGACTGTCTGCCCGCAAGGGTATGTTGAGCTGTCAGAACGAGCGAAAAGGGATAAAACCGTTTTCTGCGTTCGGCAGAAAGCGGTTTTTTGACGCAAATTTTTAGTTCAGGAGAGGGATTATGGGTACAACAAAAACACGCAGAACCGCCTGGCTCGCGGTGGTCATCGCCGTATTCGCTGCGCTGGTTCTGCTCTTCACACTCGGCGCCGGAGCGTTCGGCGCAGCGGAAGAGGCCGACCCCGAAGCGTGGGCGTATATCGACGGCTACTCGGAAAACGTCGATTCCGACCCCGCGTTTGACACCAATCTCGGCGCGGCGCTCACGTCTGTGCGCGGGGAGATCCATGTTTATGCGACGTGGCTCGCGCTGCTGCCGCCGGTCATTGCGATCGTACTGGCGCTCATCACGAAGGAGGTCTACTCCTCGCTGTTCATCGGCATTCTGTCCGGCGCGCTGCTGTATGCGAACTTCGGCTTCACCGGCACGATTGACCACCTGTTTGTGGACGGCTTCATCGCTTCCATCGCCGATTCGTACAACATCGGCATTCTGCTGTTCCTCGTCGTGCTCGGCGCGATTGTCGTGCTGATGAACCGTGCGGGCGGCTCGGCGGCGTTCGGCAAATGGGCGGTAAAGCACATCAAGTCCCGCGTGGGCGCGCAGCTTGCGACGGTTCTTCTGGGCTGCCTGATTTTCGTGGACGACTATTTCAACTGCCTGACGGTCGGCAGCGTCATGCGCCCCGTCACGGACAAATTCAAGGTTTCCCGCGCGAAGCTCGCGTATCTCATCGATTCCACCGCCGCGCCGATCTGCATCATTGCGCCGGTCTCCTCGTGGGCGGCGGCAGTCGCGGGCTTTGTGCCGGAGGGACAGAGCGGCTTTGCGCTCTTTATCCGCGCGATTCCGTTCAATTTTTACGCGCTGCTCACGATCCTCGCGATGGTGCTGATCGCCGTCATGAAGCTCGATTTCGGCCCGATGAAGCGCCATGAGGAAAACGCGCTCAAGGGCGATCTGTTCTCGAGCGACGATGCGGAATCCTTTAAGAGCCTTGAAAATGAGGACGACAGCGGCAAGGGCAGCGTGTGGGATCTCGTCGCACCGGTTGCGGTGCTGATCGCCGCCTGCATCCTCGGTCTTATCTACTCCGGCGGCTTCTTCACGCCGGGTGCGGAGGGCTACGGCTCCTTTATCGTCGCGTTCTCCGCGGCGGATGCTTCGCAGGGTCTCGTATACGGCTCCTTCGCCGGTCTGATCTTCGCCATTGTCTACTTCATGCTGCGCGGCGTTTTGACGTTCAAGCAGTGCATGGAGTCGATCCCCGAGGGCTTCAAGGCGATGGTGCCCGCCATCATGATTCTTTCCTGCGCATGGACGCTCAAGACGATGACGGACAGCCTCGGCGCCAAGATCTTCATCGCGGAATTTGTACGCAACTACACGAGCGCGTTTATCACGTTCCTGCCCGCGATCGTGTTCCTCATCGCGATCGGTCTGTCGTTCTCCACGGGTACCTCGTGGGGCACGTTCGGCATTCTGATCCCGATCGTCCTCGCCGTATTCGGCACGGGCGCGCTCGATATGCAGATCTGCGTGATCTCGATCTCCGCCTGCATGGCCGGCGCGGTCTGCGGCGACCATTGCTCGCCGATCTCGGACACCACGATCATGGCGTCCGCCGGCTCGCAGTCGAACCACATCAACCACGTTTCCACGCAGCTGCCGTATGCGATGACAGTCGCGGCGGTGTCGTTCGTCGCGTATGCTATCGCAGGCTTTGTGCAGAGCGCGTGGATCGTCCTGCCCATCGCCGCCGTGCTGATGGTCGCGACGCTTTTCGGAATTCGCGCGGTTACAAAAAAGCGCGCTTGACAGCGGCGCGAAGCGGTGGTATAGTTAAAATAATCTCAAACGCAGAAAGGGGAAATGTTTTATGACAGGCACTTTTGAGGCTGTAAAAAACTGAACCGAACGATTTTCTGCGTAAAGTGAACCGGGTGTAAAAGGGGGACGCTTTAGGCGTCCCTTTTTGCACCCTTTTTTGCGCGGAAAACGGGCAGGACAACACAATTTTAGAAAGGATGATGTTTTATGCGATACACCTTGAACGCCGCAAACCGAACGACTGAAGAAAGAAGGAATCTGCTTGAATTTACTGAACGATTACGGATATAGGGAAACACAGGACTTTGCGCCGTACACCGCGGCACGCGTGACGGCGGAGCACCGGGAGCGCTACGAGCTCGTCGGCGAGCAGGGCGCGTTTTACGGGCGGCTCAAGAGCGCCATTTATTTCGGCGAGCAAGGCGCGGAGCCGTTTCCGACGGTCGGCGATTTCGTCCTCGTTGAGTTCAACCCCACGGGAGACAGCCGCATTGTGCAGACGCTGCCCCGCCGATCCGTCTTTGAGCGGCCGGATCCGTCCTACGGGCGCGCGCGTCCGCAGGCGGTTGCCGCAAACTTTGATTTCGTGTTCATCGTGCAGTCGCTGAACCGCGATTTCAACGTGAAAAAACTTGCGCGCTACCTGACGCTCACGTGGCAGAGCGGCGCGCAGCCGGTCGTCGTGCTCACAAAGCTCGACCTCCGCGAGCCGGGCTATGCGGACTTTATCGCCGCGGCGGAGCGCGAAGCGTTCGGTGCGCCGGTGCGTGCGGTCAGCTCAAAAACCGGCGAAAATCTCGAAAGCCTGCGCGAATTTTTGCAGCAGGGCAAAACCGTCGCGCTGCTCGGCTCATCCGGCGCGGGCAAATCGAGCCTTGTCAACGCGCTCGCGGGTGAAAGCGTCATGGAGACCGGCGCGGTGCGCGAAAGCGATGCGCGCGGCCGCCACACGACGACGCATCGGGCGCTTCTCCGTCTGTCCTGCGGCGCGCTTGTCATCGACACCCCCGGCATGCGCGAGCTGGGCATGTGGGACGTGACACAGGGTCTTGGCAGTGCGTTTCAGGACGTCGCCGATCTTGCCGCACAATGCCGGTTTTCCGACTGCAAGCACGGCAGGGAGCCGGGCTGTGCCGTCCGCGCGGCGATCGAGCGCGGCGAGCTGCCCGCCGAACGGCTTGTGCAGTACAGAAAGCTGAGAAATGAGGCGCGTTTCAGCGACGATCCCGCCCGCTATCGCCGTGAGCGAAGCGAAGTGGCCAAAAAGCGCGCCCGTCAAAGCCGGAAATAAGATCCGCCGCGCACCACCCCGGGCAAAATGCAATATACTGCATTTAGGGGGTCGTGTGTGAAATGAATGAAATTGTTTTGATGGCGCTGATCGCGACGCTCGGCACATGGTCGGTCACGGCGCTGGGTGCTGCGACGGTCGTGTTTTTCCGGTCGCCGAATCCGAGGGCGCTGAATCTAATGCTCGGCTTTGCGGCGGGCGTTATGATCGCCGCAAGCTTCTGGTCGCTGCTCCAGCCCGCCATCGAGCGTGCGGAGACGGCGGGAAACGCGCCCGCGTGGCTGATCGCAACGCTCGGCTTTCTCGGCGGCGCACTGTTCATGTGGGGTTCGGATAAATGCGTCACATGGGCGAGACGGCGTGCGAACAGCGCGCAGGGCAGGCCGAACGAGCGGATGAACCGCATCATTATGCTGGTGCTCTCCATCACGCTCCACAACATCCCGGAGGGCCTTGCGGTGGGCGTCGCGTTCGGCACGCTGCAGAACGGCAACTGGTCGATGGAAAGCCTGATGGGTGCGGTCACGATCGCCGTGGGCATCGGGCTGCAGAATTTCCCGGAGGGCGCCGCCGTCTCCATTCCGCTGCGGCGGGAGGGCTACTCACGGCGCAGGAGCTTTCTGCTCGGGCAGGCCTCGGGCATTGTGGAGCCGGTGGCGGGCGTCGTCGGCGCAGTGCTCGTCGTCAGCATGGAGGCCATCCTGCCGTATGCGCTCGCGTTTGCCGCAGGCGCAATGGTGCTCGTCGCGGTGCACGAGCTGATTCCCGAATGCCAGCAGAGCCAGAAGGCACAGCCGTATGCCGCCACGATGGGCATCGTCGCGGGCTTCGCGGTGATGATGCTGCTCGACGTCATGCTGGGATAAAACAAAACGTCCGGACAGCTCCGAAAATTCGGAGTGGTCCGGACGTATTTCATTTTTTATCAAACCTCGGCGGGCTGTTCGTCAATCGGCTTATCGAGCAGCTTTTGCCACCTGCCGCTGTAATAGTAGATGAGAAGCGGCACGATGCCGAGAATGTAGCCGATCGGCGCGGCGTACCAGATGCCGATATAGTCCAGCCAGATGGGCAGCAGCAGCGAGAAGCCGATCTTGCTGCCGAGCTCCACGACGGAGGAAACCATCGAGATGCTGACCTTGCCCATGCCCTTCAAAGTGCTGTTGTAGAGCCAGATCAAGCCGAGGAACGGGAAGAACCACGCCTGAATGCGGATGAAGCTGAGCGACGCTTCGATAACGGCGGTTTCCTCCGCTTTGACGTAGAGCGAGACGAGCGGCTCGGCGAAAATCAGCACGAGCACGCCGGAGAAAATCGCCAGACCGCTGACGAGCAGCGCGATCTGCCGCACGCCGAGCTTAATGCGGTCCGCACGCCGCGCACCGAAATTCTGCCCGACATAAACTGAAAAGCCGAAGGAGAAGTTTGAAAACAGCATCACGGCGAGGTTCTGCACGTTGCCGCCCACGGTGTACGCCGCCACGACGGTTGCGCCAAAGCCATTGATCACGCGCGTGATGACCATCATGCCGACCGAAAGAAGCAGGCTCTGCAGCGCCATCTGCGCGCCCATGCCGAAAATCTGGCCGAGCACCTTCATGTCGGGCTTTAAGTCGGCTTTGGTGAGCGCCAGTTCCGGGTGCTTTTTAAACATCACCACGGTGCAGATCGCGGCGGAAATGGCCTGCGAGCCGACGGTTGCCACCGCGACGCCCGCCACGCCCATATTCAGCAGAAGAACGCTGATGAGGTCGAGAATGACGTTCAGCACCGAGCAGAGAATCAGGAAAATCAGCGGCGTTTTGCTGTCGCCGAGCGCGCGCAGAATGGACGCCACCGCATTGTAGGCGAACTGTGCAATGCCGAGACCGCAGACGAGCTGTATGTATAGAACCGACATGTCGATGATGTCCGCCGGGGTGTTCAGGAGCAGCATCAGCGGGCGCGCCGCCAAAACGCCGAACAGGCCGAGCACCACGCCGAGCAGAAGCGTCAGGTATCCGGCGCTGACCACACCGGTGCGGATCTTTTTCACGTTGCCCGCGCCGACGAACTGCGAAAGCACAATGGAAACCGCGCTCGTCACGCCCGTCGCAAGCATGAGGATCATCATGGTGGTCGAAAGCGCCGCGCCGATGGCGGCGAGCGCCCCGGAGCCGACGTACCGCCCGAGCACGGCGGAATCGACCATCGAGTAGAGCGACTGGAACACGCTGCCGACCAGCATCGGGAGCGCGAAGCGCAGCATCAGGTTGATCGGGCTGCCGTTGGTCATGTCCAGGGTGTCTGCTTTTTTTGCCATAATCAGTCCTCCTAAAATCCAAACATAAAGAAAAATATAAATATTTGCATAAAGCAGAGTGCGCAATAGGAAAATTTGTGCAGAAAAACAGCGTGTGCCGCGTTGTGCGCAGCCCACGCTTACAGTGTATCATAATGCGGGGATATATACAATTGATGATTTTGCCAAATTTAGACGCGCGAAAATTTATGCAAAATGCCTGTGCGTATTACGAAATCAGGGTGTACTGAAAGGCTTCGTATAAGAGCTTCGAGCCCTCGTCGACTTCCTCGGGCAGCAGCGCGCGGGCGACGAGAATTTCATCGTGCGTGTCGTTGTCGGTGCGGCGCAGCACGGCGTAATCGCCGTCGATGCGGGAGACGACGTATTCATAAGGCCCCATCATTCCGCCTCCTTCGCTTCCCGGACGAGCGTCGCAGCATACTCGCGGGCGCGCTCGTAGTCTTCGTTTTCGATGAGATACGGCTTTGTAAAGCGCTTTGCCGCCGGGTTTTCCGGCTCGATGTCGCGCGCCATCAGCAGCACGCCGTCCTTTTCCTCTACGCGGGAGAAGCCCATTTTCTCATGGAAGGCGATGGCCGCGTCGTTCGGCAGGTTGATGTGCGCCGTCACGCGGCGGTAGTTCGCATGGTGCATGATCGCGAGCATCAGGCTGTAAAGCGAGGTTCCCACGCCGCGGCGCAGGCAATCGGGCGAGACGTAGAGCTGGATGTCGGCGGTGAAGAGGTCGCCCTTTTCCACGCCGCGCTCCGTCAAAAGGCAGAAGCCCGCCGTCGCGCTGTCGATCTCCGTCATGATCCACCCGCGCCCATAGGTGTATTGGTCGATGCGCCGGATATACTCCGCGAGTGTGGGCACGGCTTTTTCCGGCGCACAGTTCGTGTTTTCCACATACGGCGCGTAAATTTTGAGCATCGACGGCGCGTCCCACTCATTGATTCTTCTGACTGCAACTCTCATATCGTATCAACTCATTTCCACTGGATTTCTTCGTATTTCGGGATGGACGGCGAGGCGCCGGGGCGGGAGACGGCGATGGCCGACGCCTTTGCGGCGAGGCGCAGCGCGTCCTGAGGGGCCAAGCCATCCAGCACGCCGCGGATCAGGTAACCGGTGAACGTGTCGCCCGCAGCGGTCGTGTCCACCGCCTGTACGGTTTCCGCCGGGCAGAAAGCGCGCGCTTCTCCGCGCGCATACCATGCGCCCGCGCCGCCGAGCGTCAGAACCGTGGCGGCATTCGGATACCGCGCGGTCATGCGGTTCAGAATCTCTTCCGGATCCGTTGTGCCGGTGAGCTGCTCACCCTCGACCTCATTGACGAGAAAGACGGAGACGGCGGAGAGGTCGCACGCGAGCGCGCCCGCGTCCATCGGCGAGGGATTCAGCCAGATTTCCATGCCGATTTCCCGCGCGCGGCGGATGATGTGCGGCAGGGCGCTGATCTCATTCTGCACGAGGAGCAGGTCGCCCGCCGAAAAATGCGCGAGCACGCCGTCGGCATATTCCTCCGTGATCGCGCGGTTCGAGCCGCCGAAAAGCAAAATGGCGTTTTGCGCGCCGCTGTCCACCTGAATGACCGTGTGTCCGCTCTTCATATCGAGCTGTCCGACAAAGCGCGTGTCGATGCCGTCCTTCTGGAGCGTTTCCAGCAAAAAATCGCCGTCTGTACCGACAAGCCCGGCGTGGAAAACCGAAAGCCCGGCACGCGCCAGCGCGATGGACTGGTTCAGCCCCTTGCCGCCGGGAAAAACCTGCATGCGGCTGCTCGAGATCGTCTCGCCGCCGCGCACGATGTGGTCGACCGTATAGACGTAGTCCGCATTCAGCGAACCGAAATTCAAAATCTTCCTTATCACTCCTGTATCCCCTTTTCAATATAAAGAAACTGCTTCAAGCATAACACGTTCAATTCGTGCTGTCAAGAAAAGCAGGACAAAAGAATGGAAGGCGCCGCGCGTTATTTTAGTGGAATCAACAAGGCGCAGGGGATTCACAAAGCGCGGAAAAAGTGGTATAATAACACGGTTAATGGCTAAGGCAGATTTCCGTCCGCCGTTTTGCGGCAGGCGTTGATTGGATGAAAAATAGAAAGGGAATGGTAGATATGGGTAAAAGAGAAAATCTGCGGAATGTTGCGATTATCGCGCACGTCGACCACGGTAAAACCACGCTGGTTGACCAGCTCCTGCGCCAGAGCGGTATTTTCCGCAGCAACGAGAACGTCGCGGAGCGCGTCATGGACTCGAACGATCTGGAGCGCGAGCGCGGCATCACCATTCTGTCAAAAAATACGGCTGTCATGTACAACGACGTGAAGATCAATATCGTCGACACCCCGGGCCACGCCGATTTCGGCGGCGAGGTGGAGCGCATTCTGATGATGGTGGACGGCGTTCTGCTGCTCGTCGACGCGTTTGAGGGCTGCATGCCGCAGACGCGCTTCGTGCTGAAGAAGGCGCTCGGTCTCGGCAAGAAGCCGGTCGTTGTCGTCAACAAGGTGGACCGCCCCGGCGCGCGCCCGCTCGAGGTCGTCGACGAGGTGCTCGACCTGTTCATCGAGCTCGGCGCGGACGAGAGCCAGCTCGAGTTCCCGGTCGTCTACGCCTCTGCGCGCGACGGCTACGCGATGAACGACCCCACCGAGCAGGGCGTGGATATGAAGCCGCTGTTTGAAGCGATCATCAACGACGTTCCGGCGCCGGAGGGCGATCTCGAGGGCCCGACGCAGGTGCTTTTCTCGAACGTCGACTACGATGAGTATGTCGGCCGCATCGGCATCGGCCGCGTGGAGCGCGGTACGGTGAAGGTCGGCCAGACCGTCACGATCTGCAGCGACGGCAGCGACGTGACCCGCAGCGCGCGCGTGACAAAGCTCTACCAGTTTGAGGGCCTCAAGCGTGTCGACGCGGAGAGCGCTTCGCTCGGCGATATCGTCGCCGTTTCCGGCATGGCGGATCTCAACATCGGCGAGACGGCGTGCGACCCGGAGCACGTGGAGGCGCTGCCGTTCGTCAAGATCGACGAGCCGACCGTTTCGATGCTGTTTATGGTCAACAATTCCCCGTTTGCGGGTCAGGAGGGCAAGTACGTGACCTCCCGCAACCTGCGCGACCGCCTCTTCAAGGAGGTCGAGACGAACGTCGCGATGCGCGTCGAGGAGACGGATTCCGCCGATACCTTCAAGGTTTCCGGTCGCGGCGAGCTGCACCTTTCGATCCTTATCGAGCAGATGCGCCGCCAGAACTATGAGTTCCAGGTCTCCCGCCCGAACGTCATCTATAAAGAAAAAGACGGCAAGAAGCTCGAACCGATGGAGCTTCTGATGATCGAGGTGCCGGACAGCTACGTCGGCGCGGTCATGGAGAAGCTCGGCACGCGCAAGGCAGAGCTGCTCAACATGGGCACGCGCGAGAGCGGCACGACGCACCTTGAGTTCAAGATTCCCGCGCGCGGCATCATGGGCTACCGCTCGGAGTTTCTGACCGATACGAACGGCAACGGCATCATGAATCACATTTTCGACGGCTATGAGCCGTATAAGGGCGAGATCCAGCAGCGCAACACGGGCTCCATCGTCGTGCATGAGGCGGGTGAATCGACCGCCTACGGCCTGTTCTATGCGCAGGACAGAGGCCGCCTGTTCATCGGGCCGGGCGTGCCGGTCTATGAGGGCATGATCGTCGGCAGCAACCCGAAGGGCGACGACATCGTCATCAACGTCTGCAAGAAGAAGCACGCGACGAACACGCGCGCTTCCGGCTCGGATGAAGCGCTGAAGCTCACGCCGCACACGGTGCTCTCCCTCGAGCAGTCGCTCGAATTCATCGCGGACGACGAGCTCGTCGAGGTTACGCCGAAGAGCATCCGCATGCGCAAGGTTATCCTCAGCAAGGAGCTGCGCATGAAGCAGGCAGCAAAGAAGAAATAATCAAAACATCCATATACATTTTTTAGAAAGCACGGAAAAGCATCGTGAATATCATCGTTTTGGATTTGGAGTGGAACGGGGCGTACAGCCGGCGGCTCCACGGGTTTATCAATGAGATCATCGAGTTCGGCGCAGTCAAGCTCGATAAAAAACTGAATATCACAGACCGGTTTTCGTGCTTTGTCAAGCCCCAGGTCGCCAAGAAGATCAGCTCCGTGATTTCGGATCTGACGAGCATCACGGATGAAAACCTGACGAACGCGCTGTCGTTTATGCAGGTGGTGAGCCGCTTCAAAAAGTGGGCGGGCGACGGCGTTATCGCGACGTGGGGTACCTCCGACATTCTGGTGCTCATCGAGAACTGCCGCTATTTCGGCGGCGAGGAAACCGTCCCATTCCTGCAGCGCTATGTCGATCTGCAGGCGTACTGCGAGCAGATGCTCGGGCAGGACGGCCGGGAGCAGCTCGGCCTTTCAAAGGCGGCAGAGCTCGCGGGTGTGGAGGACACGGCGCTCGACCATCACCGCGCGCTCGATGACAGCGTGCTTTCGGCGATGGTGCTCGAAAAGCTCTTCACGCGCGAGTCATTCCACGGCTTTGTGCAGGACTGTACCGACCCGGAATTCTACCGCCGGATCACGTTCAAAACGACGTATATCTGCGACGTGAACAGCCCGCTGATCGAGCGGCACCACCTGAAGTTTACCTGCGAGAAGTGCGGCGGTGAGGCAAAGCGGCGCTCCAAGTGGACGGTGAAAAACAAGAGCCTCAGAAGCACGTTCAAATGCGTGGACTGCGGCTATGAATTCTGCGGCCAGCTTCGCGTGAAGCAGAAATACGAGGGAATCATCGTCAGCCGCAAGTCGATCCCGCTGCCGAAGATCGAGAACCCGAGAAAGGCGGAGCCTATGAAAATCGAAAACATGCAGCTCTCCATCGAAAACGGCGTTGGCCTGCTGACCTTCCCGGCGTGGGCGTCGCTGCCGGGCGTCACGCATGGCTTCTCCACACGCATCGGCGGCGTGAGCCGGAATGAGTTCGCCGCGATGAACCTTGGCTTCAACCGGGGCGACAGCGACGAGAACGTCGCGGAGAATTTCCACCGTATGGCGGCTGCCCTGCACATCCCCGTGGAGAACATCACGGCGGGCGCGCAGGATCACCACACGAACGTCCGCCGCGTGACGATGGAAAACGCCGGCACGGGCGTCTGGAAGCCGAAGGACATGGAGAGCATCGACGGCCTCGTGACGGACGAAAAGAGCCTCCCGCTGATGGTTTACTGCGCGGACTGCGTGCCGCTCTATTTCTACGACCCGAAGCACGGGGCGATCGGCCTCTCGCACGCGGGCTGGCGCGGCACAGTCAGCGGCATGGCGAAGGCGACGGTCGAGAAGATGCAGGCGGAATTCGGCACCGACCCCGCCGATCTGCTCGCCGCCATCGGGCCTTCCATCGCGAAGGAATGTTTTGAGGTCGACGAGCCGTGCGCGGCGGAGTTTTTGGCGCTGTCCGGCAGCGACGGCTTCGTCACGGACGACGGCAACGGCAAGTTCCACGTCGATCTGTGGGCATGCAACCGACAGTTCATGCTCGAAAGCGGCGTAAAGCCGGAGAACATCACGGTCGGCGGCGTGTGCTCGATGTGCAACAGCGACCTCATTTTCTCGCACCGCGTCACAAAGGGCAAGCGCGGTTCGAACGCAGCGTTTCTGATGTTGCGCGCAGACGCGCCCGACGCGGTATGACCGGCTGCACGCTGTGCCCGCGGCGCTGCGGGAAGGACAGGCAGACACAGCTCGGCTACTGCCAAAGCGGCGAGGCGCTGCATATCGCGCGCGCGAAGCTCCATTTCTGGGAGGAACCGCCGATCAGCGGCACGCGCGGCAGCGGCGCGATCTTTTTCACCGGCTGCTCTCTGCGCTGCGCGTTCTGCCAAAACAGCGTCATTTCCGGCGGTGGCACGCACGGGCGCGATTTTGATACGGAGGAATTCATCGCGCTGATGCAGTCGCTGGAGCGCGAGGGCGCGCACAACATCAACCTTGTCACGCCGACGCATTTTGCGGCGCAGATTGCAAAGGCGCTTAGAATCTACAAACCGCAGGTTCCGGTCGTCTGGAACAGCGGCGGCTATGAGACCGTGGAGACGCTCCGGCAGCTCGACGGTCTTATCGATATTTACCTGCCCGATTTTAAGTACGCGGACGACGATCTTGCCATGCGCGTCTCGAACGCGCCGCATTACCGTGAGACGGCGCTCGCCGCCATCCGGGAGATGGTGCGGCAGACGGGCGAAAACCAATACACGCCGGACGGGCTGTTGCGAAAGGGTGTCATCATCCGGCACCTGATTCTGCCCGCGCACACGCGAAACTCGATGGCGGCGCTCGACCTGATCCGGGAGCATTTCCCGGGTGTGCCGGTCAGCCTGATGAGCCAGTACACGCCGATGGGACGCGTGCTGACGGACGAAACGCTTTCGGATCTCAACCGGCGCATCACTGTACGGGAGCACCGCAAGGTGCAGGATTATATGCTTTCGCTGGAGCTGCCGGGCTTCTGCCAGAAGCGCAGCGCCGCCGGGGAGCGGTATATCCCGGATTTCACACAGTTCGATTCTGGGGAGGAAAACAAAATGAAAAGTACGCTTTGGCTGACATCGCCGATGGAAAAGGTCTTCCCGGCGGACAGTCTCGAAGCACATCCCGCGTACACGCGTGCGAGCGCGCTGCGCGGCGAGGAAACCGCGTTTCAGGCGGTACTTACGGGGGCAGGGGAATACCCCGTCGAGCTGCGCACGGACGCGCCGGTCAAGGCGGAGGTTTTCCGCGTCGGCATGGTGTCGTGCTCGATGCCCGCGTATCGTGACCGCCGCGACGCGGACTACATCACGACCGCGCCGGGGCTGTTCCCGGATGTGCTGTACCCGCTTGAAAACGGCACGCTGACCGTTGAAACGCGCGAGACGCTTTGGATCAGCCTGCGCGTTGCCGAAGACGCTCCGGGCGGCACGTACCCGGTGGAGCTCAGCGCCGGGGACAAGAGCGTTGTATTCATGCTGACGGTCGTGCCCGTTGCGCTGCCGGAGCAGAAGCTCACGTTCACCGAGTGGTTCCACGGCGACTGCATCGCCGCGCTGCACCACGTCGAGATTTATTCCGAAGCGCACTGGGCGCTGCTCGAAAAGTATATGCGCGCGGCAGCGGAACACGGCGTCAATATGATCCTCACGCCGGTGTTCACACCCGCGCTCGACACCGCGATTGGCACGGAGCGCGCCTGTACCCAGCTCGTCGAGATCACCCGCACGGCGGCGGGCTATACATTCGATTTTGCAAAGCTGCACCGCTGGGTGAAGCTTGCGCGCGCGTGCGGCATCGAAAAGTTTGAAATTTCACACTTCTTCTCGCAATGGGGCGCGAAGTGCGCGCCGAATATCTACGTCACCGAAAACGGCGTGCGCATACTCGCATTCGGCTGGCACACGGCGGCGGACGACTCCGCCTACAAGGCGCTGCTCGGCGCGCTGATTCCCGCGCTGCTCGCGTTCTTTGAAAACGAGGGCGTCGGCAAGGGCGACCTCATGCTCCACATCTCGGACGAGCCCGGCGCGGCGCATCTCGAGAGCTACCTCAAGGCGAAGCGCCTTGTCGAGCCGTACCTCAAGGGCTATACGATCCGCGACGCGCTCTCCGACTACGCGTTTTATGAGCAGGGCGTCGTGGAGCACCCCGTCGTCGCGAACGACCACCTTGAGCCGTTCCTCGAAAACCACGTGCCCGACCTCTGGGCGTACAATTGCTGCGTGCAGTGCGTGGACGTCGGCAACCGCTTCCTCGCGATGCCCTCGAACCGCAACCGTATCCTCGGCGTGCAACTCTGGAAGTACCGCGCGGCGGGGTTCCTGCACTGGGGCTTCAACTTCTGGTTCAAGCAGGAATCGAAAGGCGTGATCGATCCGTTCACGGTTACGGACGCAGGCGGCGCGTTCCCGGGCGGCGATGCGTTCTCTGTCTATCCGGGCAAAAACGGCCCGCTGCTCTCGCTGCGCCTCAAGGTGTTTGCGATGGCGCTTTACGACCTGCGCGCGCTCGATCTGCTCGAGAGCCGCATCGGCTTTGATAAGACGCTCGAGCTCCTCGGCGAGGGGCGCGACATGACGTTTTCGGATTATCCCCGCAGCGCGGATTATCTCCCCGCCCTGCGCGAGCGCGTCAACGCGGCGATCGCCAAACTGCAATAAAGACAAAAAGAAGCGGCGTGCTTTCCTTTCGGATTGCACGCCGCTGTGTTTTATTCGATTTTTGTTGTGCCGACGATGAGCGCGATCTGCCCGTCCTCCGGGAAGTAATACAGGTTCAGCAGTGTCGGCTCTTTCCGCCACATGAACATGACGGAGTTCGAGTCCTCGTCCGCGTTGATGCGGTCTTCTGTCTCGCCGAACACGGCGAACAAATCCTCGCGCAGCGCGTCGAACTGTTTCGCGTGGTCGCCCTCGTCGACGATCAGCTCCACGATGTACAAGCGGTCGTCCATGTAGCCGAGCCGCATCGTGCCCGAGAGTCCGAGAAAACGCGCCGGATGCTCGGCGAAGGTAATGCCCTCGGTTTCCTCCGGCGGCTCAAAGTCCGTGAAGGTGAAGCCGAGCGCCTTTTCCGCTTCTGCGCGCGAGATGCCCCATTCCAGACCCGAAAGCTGGAATTTCTCGTCCTGCAGGAACAATGCCTCAAGGCTTTCCGCGTCGCGCTTGTCGGAAAGTGTCAGCTCCTTTGCGCCTGCGCATCCCGCGCAGAGCATAAGCCATACGAGTGTGAGTAAAACAGCGAATATCTTCTTCATATGCGGTCTCCTTTCTGCCCTTTTGACACAGCTTTTGCGCCGATTCTTACAGAATCATTCTATCATAATCAAATTATGTTTTAATTCTCGAGAGGAAATATACAACAAAAATTCAAAATAAAGGAGAATTATTTGAAAAATGTTCAATATCTTCCCGCGCCACCGCCGTCCTCTTTGAAAATGGCTGTGGGGCAGAGGTAAGGCCGCACCGCGCAACAAATGAAATTTGGGGCTACCCATCGCTTTTGTTTTGTGCTATGATAAATGGGAATCAAAAAATGCGCTTCGAAAGGAAGGCCGTTATGCAGATTTCGGAAACCACACAGAACTTACTTCATTTTATCGATAAAAGCCCCTCGTGCTTTCACGCCGTCGAGAGCCTGACCGCGATGCTCGAGGCGGCGGGCTGCGAGCGCCTGTATGAGAACCGCCCGTGGACGCTCGAGCGCGGCCGCCGGTACTTCGTCACGCGCAACGGCTCGTCCGTGCTCGCTTTCGCCGTGCCGGAGCGCTTCTGCGGCATGCAGATTGTCTCGGCACACAGCGATTCGCCGACCTTCCGCGTGAAGTCCGGCGGGGAGATCACGGTGGAGGGACACTACAAAAAGCTCAATACTGAGGGCTACGGCGGCATGATCCTCTCATCGTGGTTCGACCGTCCGCTGTCCCTCGCGGGGCGCGCGGTGGTGCGCACCGAAGCGGGCGTCAAGAGCGTGCTCGTACATATTGACCGCGACCTGCTCGTGATTCCGAGCCTTGCGATCCACATGTCGCGCGGCATGGCGGAGCAGAAGCTGAACCCGCAGGTCGACCTGCTCCCGCTCTTCGGTAACGAAAAGGCCGACTATCAGGCACTGATCGCAGAAGCGGCGGGTGTCGAAAAGGAAAACCTGCTCTCGAGCGACGTGTTTCTCTATCCGCGCCAGAAGGGCACGGTCACGGGCGCGGAAAACGAATTCATCGTCGCCCCGCGGCTTGACGACCTGCAGTGCGCCTTCTCGGGCATGACCGCGTTCCTCGCCGCTGAGAACAGCGAGAAGCTCAACATCTGCGCCGTCTTCGATAACGAGGAGGTCGGCTCCCGCACGAAGCAGGGCGCGGATTCCACGTTCCTCACCGATACCGTCCGCCGCATCGCGGCCGCGCTCGGCATCCCGGAAGAAGAGTGGCTGCGCACGCTGCCGGACAGCTTCATGCTCTCGGCCGACAACGCCCACGCCGTCCACCCGAATTACGCTGGAAAGTGCGACGAAACGAACCGCTGCTATCTGAACGGCGGCATCGTGATCAAATTCAGCGCCAACCAGAAATACACGACCGACGCGGTCTCCGCCTCGGTCTTCGGCGAGATCTGCCGCCGCGCCGATGTGCCGGTCATGGTGTTCCACAACCGCTCCGATATGGCGGGCGGCTCCACGCTCGGCAACATCGCGAACGCGCACCTTTCGCTCAACACGGTCGATATCGGCATCCCGCAGCTCGCGATGCACGCAGCGGTCGAGACGGCGGGTGCGAAGGATACCGACTATATGGTACGCGCGATGACCGCATTCTACAACGCCGATATCCGCCAACAGGCGGACGGCGCCTACACATTCTGAGTCTGAAAAGGGGTATTTCCATGAAAGAGCTTTTGATGGGCAACGCCGCCATCGGCCTCGGCGCGATCCGCGCGGGCGTCGGCGTCGTCACCGGTTATCCCGGCACACCCTCCACCGAGGTGCTCGAGACGATCGCGAAAGCGCGTCCGAACGATGTCTACGTCGAGTGGTCGGTCAATGAAAAGGTTGCGCTCGAGGTCGCGGCCGGCGCGGCGTATACGGGTACGCGCGCTCTCGTCACGATGAAGCAGGTCGGCCTGAACGTCGCCTCCGACCCGCTGATGAGCCTCGCATACATCGGTATTAAGGGCGGCATGGTCGTGCTTGTCGCCGACGATCCCGGCCCGATCTCCTCGCAGACCGAGCAGGATACGCGCACCTTTGCGCAGTATGCGAAGCTCCCGGTCTTCGACCCCGCAACGCCCGAGGAGGCGTACGAGATGATCGGCGAGGCGTTCGATTATTCCGAAAAATACGGCACGCCGGTGCTGTTCCGCCCGACAACGCGCGTCTGCCATGCCTGCGCCGTGATTGATACGGATGGTGAACGCAGGGAAATTCATGCCGAGGGCTTCACGAAGGATCCGCGCTGGGTTATTTTCCCGCGCCTTTCCACGGCGGCGCACGCGAAGATCGAAAAACGCAACCCCGAGATCGCGGAGGAGTTTTCCACGTATCCGCGCAACACGGTTGAAAACTGGGGCGCAGATGGCAAAACGGCGAAGCGCGTGATCGTCACGGGCGGCGTCAACGCGATGTACGTCAAAGAGGCGCTTCTGGCGCTCGGCAGCCCCGATACGCGCGTACTGAAAATCGCGACGCCGTTCCCGTTCCCGGAAACGCTCGCGACGAACTTCCTCGCAGACGCCGAAGAGGTACTCTGCGTCGAGGAGCTTGACCCCGTGCTCGAGCGCGCACTGCTCAAGCTCTGCGGCAAGCGCCATCTACACATCACGGTGCGCGGCAAGCTGACCGGCGATGTGCAGGCCGCAGGTGAAAACACGAACGAGAACGTGAAGGCTGTTGTGGCAAAGTACCTCGGCCTTGAAACCGAAGCGCCCGAAGCGCTGCCGGAAATGCCCGCTCTGCCGGCTCGCCCGCCGGTGCTCTGTGCGGGCTGCCCGCACCGCGCGTCGTTCTACGCAGTTAAAGTCGCGATGCAGGGCAAAAAGTGCCTCTTTGCGGGCGATATCGGCTGCTACACGCTCGGCAACGCCATGCCGCTCGATATGACCGAGACGTGCCTGTGCATGGGCGCGGGCGTCACCATCGGGCAGGGCGTACACCGCGGCGAGCCGGATCGCCATGCGTTCGCGTTTATCGGCGATTCCACGTTCTTCCACACCGGCATTCCCGGAGTGATCAACGCGGTCTACAACGGCACCGACCTCACGGTCGTCGTGCTCGACAACTCCACTACCGCGATGACCGGCCACCAGCCGCACCCCGGCACGGGTATGACGATGATGGGCGACGTCGCCGAAAAGGTCAGCATCCCGAAGATTCTCGAAGCCGTCGGCGTTTCCGATATCCAGATTGTCGACCCGCTCGATCTGCCCGCCGCGATCGAAGCGGCGAAACATGCCTACGACGTGAAGGGCGTCTCGGCGATCATCTACAAATCGCCGTGTATCGCGGTCACGAAGCCGCGCGGCACAATGACGATCACAGAGAATTGTATCTCCTGCAAAAAGTGCATCAAAGCGCTCGGCTGCCCTGCGATCTACCGCGAGAGCGGCGAAGTGAAAATTGACGCGACGCTCTGCACGGGCTGCGGCCTGTGCGCCGCAGTCTGCCCGGTGCACGCCATTGAAAAAGGAGGCGCAAACGCATGAACACGATGAACATTCTGCTCTGTGGCGTGGGCGGTCAGGGCACCGTCCTCGCCTCGAAAATCCTTGCCCAGTGCGCGATGAACCGCGGCCTTTCCGCTCATACGGCGGAGACCATCGGCATGGCGCAGCGCGGCGGCTGTGTCGTCAGCCATGTCCGCATCGGCGACATGGCGTCCCCGCTGATTCCGGAGCGCTGTGCCGACCTCATCCTTGCGTTTGAGCCGGCCGAGGCTGTCCGCTGTCTGCGGTATCTGAAGCCGGGCGGCGCGGTCGTCGTGAATCGCCGCGCAATCAAGCCGGTCACCGATTCGCTTCAAGGGCAGTACGATGGCGAAGAAATGCTGCGCTGGCTCGAAAAGAACGCCGAAAACCTGACGGTTTGCGACGGCGACGCGGTCTGCGCCGCCTGCGGCTCGCCGAAGGTCTTGAACCTTGCGCTGCTCGGCGCGGCCGCCAAGCGCGGCGTGCTCGGCTTTACGGCGGAAGAACTCTGCCGCGTCATCGATGAGAAAATTCCGGAGCGCTTCCGGGCGCTGAATAAAAAAGCGATTGAGCTGACATAAAAGGAGAACACCATGTGGGCAGATGAAACCATATTCTATCAGATTTATCCGATGGGCTTTTGCGGCGCACCGCGGGAGAACGACGGCGTGTGCGTGAACCGTATCGGAAAGGTCGCGGACTGGATTCCGCATCTCAAGAAGCTGCATGTCGGCGCCGTGTATTTTTCGCCGGTCTTTGAATCGGACAGCCACGGCTACGACACGCGTGACTACACGAAGATCGACTGCCGCCTCGGCACGAACGAGGACTTTGCGGCGGTCTGCCGCGCGCTGCATGAAAACAACATCCGCGTCGTGCTCGACGGCGTGTTCAACCACGTGGGGCGCGGCTTCTTCGCGTTCCGTGACGTGCAGGAGAAGCGCTGGGACTCGCCGTACAAGGACTGGTTCCGCATCGATTTCGGCGGCAACTCCGCCTATAACGACGGCTTCTGGTACGAGGGTTGGGAGGGGCACTACGAGCTCGTGAAGCTGAACCTCCAAAACCCCGCCGTCGTCGATTACCTCTTGTCCTGCGTCGGCGGGTGGATCCGCGAATTCGGCATCGACGGCCTGCGGCTCGACGTCGCCTATATGCTCGACGAAAATTTTATGCGCCGCCTGCGGTCGTTCTGCGATGCACAGAAGCCGGATTTTGTTCTCATCGGCGAGATGATCCACGGCGATTATAACCGCATTACCGCGCCCGGCGTGCTGCACAGCGTGACAAACTACGAGTGCTACAAGGGGCTCTACTCCGCGTTCAATTCGATGAACCTCTTTGAGATCGCGCACTCGCTCGGTCGGCAGTTCGGCCCCGAACCGTGGACGCTCTACCGCGGCAAGCACCTGATGAATTTCGCCGACAACCACGACGTCACGCGCGTCGCGAGCATTTTGACGGACAAGAACCAGCTCACGCCGCTTTACGGGCTGCTGTTCGCGATGCCCGGGATGCCCTGCCTGTACTACGGCAGCGAATGGGGTGCGCTGGGTGAAAAGCGCGACGGCGATGACGCGCTGCGCCCCTGCTTTGAAAAGCCCGAGGAGAACGCGCTCACCGAAGCGATCGCGCGCTTTGCGTCGGTCAAGACGCAGAGCCGCGCCCTGAACTGGGGCGATTACCGCAACATCACGATCCAGAACAAAAACCTGCTCTTTGAGCGCGCTTGCGAGGGGGAGACCGTGTTCGTCGCGGTCAATGCCGAAAATGCGCCCTGCACGGTCGACGCGCGCGGCACATTCGACGCCGAGGACCTTCTCACCGGCGAGCGCGTACATATCGACGGCGCCGTGCCGCTCGAGCCGTACGCCGTGCGATATCTGCGCAGAGTGTGAGATAGAAGATAACCCCGCAGCGCCGTTTTGGGATATCTGCGAAGCCGATCCGGCGCATTTTTGGGAGGTTGACTTAGCGTATGTATTGTGACATATCCCGAGACAGGGAATATATCGACAGTCTGAAGGATTTTATCGCAGAGACATACGGGTATCCGGGCCACCGCCGTAACGCCGGCAAAACGCGCGACGGGCAATTGTGCTCGGCGTTTCGTTCCGGCGTGCTGGGACTGTTTGCATGGATCGACGGCGAAAACGTGGAAACGGATGAAACGAAAACGCCGGAATATCAGCTTTTGTGCAGGATCTATTCGCTGACAAAGCCGGGATTTCCGATTCCTGCCGCGGATTTTTCCGTGCAGGCGGTGTCACGGTTTTATGAAAGCTGGGATAAGTTGAAAAGTGCCCCGAAAACCAGGGGCGGAGACGCGATCCTTTCTGTCTTCGAACAGCACAAAGACAGAATTGTGCATTGCGCTTCCCGCCTTTCCCATTTCGCATCCGTCTGCCGAAAGGATACCGGCAATTTTTTCATAGGGCACGGTAAGCATTATATCGTGGACTGGGACGAGGTCATGTATGCGCCCTTGGAACGGGATGCCTGGGTGATGTGCTGCCATGCGTGGGCGAGGGAATTGTTTGACAACACGCTGCGGGAACACGGCATAGCCTACAAGCTGCGTCCGGAACGCCTGGCCTTCTACTGCTACCACATGTTCTTTTTCTATCTCGATGAGTTCATGGAGTGTCTCTCTTTTTGGGATATGAGCAAACGGGTACAAGGCTACCTGGAAGACGGATGGATCGAGGAGCGGACCTTGTTCGCCGATACAATCTGATTTTCGCCTGATCGTGCCGCGCTCTGCGCGTTCCGTAAAGCGGGACGATCAAGGCTCATCCTGCCTTTTCCAGATCCTTTCTCAGCCGCTCGATGATGCGCTTTTCAAGGCGCGAGATGTAGGACTGCGAGATGCCGAGCGTATCGGCGACCTCCTTCTGCGTGTGCTCGCGCCCGTTGTGCAGGCCGAAGCGCAGCTCCATGATCTGCCGTTCGCGCGGCTGCAGACGGGCGACGGCCTCGAGCAGCACCTGCTTTTCGGCCTCCTGCTCGACGCCGCGGTTTACAACGTCCGGGTCGCTGCCGAGCAGGTCCGAGAGCGAAAGCTCGTTGCCGTCCCAGTCGACGTTCAGCGGGTCGTCGAGAGAGACCTCGTTTTTGAGCTGGGCGCTCTTTCTGAGGTACATCAGAATTTCGTTTTCAATACAGCGTGAGGCGTACGTCGCGAGCTTGATGTTGCGCTCCACGCTGAATGTATTTACGGCCTTAATCAGCCCGATGGTGCCGATGGAGATCAGATCCTCCACATTCGCGCCGGGAGACTCGAACTTTTTCGCGATATAGACGACGAGCCGCAGGTTGTGCGTGATCAGCGGGTCGCGCGCGCCGGGCTTGCCTGCGCGGATGTCCTGCAGCACGCGCTGCTCCTCCTCGCGCGTCAGCGGCGGGGGCAGCGTTTCGGGGCCGTTTATGTAGTGGCATTCGTCGCGGTTGAGCCGAAGAAGCAGCCGCGCGAAGAACAGGCGGCATTTCTGAAAGAGAGCAGTCAGCATGAAAATCGATCCTTTCTCTGTTGATGGAGCGCAGGGGCGAGCTCCGCGCCGACGAGCGCGGAAAACGACCCTGCGGAAAGCGGACGGTCGGATACGGCGATCCAGCAGTCGGCGGGCGTGCCGGAAAGCGCGGCGCAGTCCGGGCGGAAGGCCGGGAGCAGACCGTCCGCGCCGAGCGAAGTGAACGGCACGAGCCGAAGGCCCGGCCCGGGCGGGGCGTCGGGCTTGCCGAAATCCGGCGGGAGAAGCTCACCAAGTGCGCGGCGCTCCGCCACGATGACCGGCAGCCCGGAGAATGGCTCGCGCAGCGTGAGGCCCGTATCGGTTTTCGCCGGAAGCGAAGCGCTTTTTCCGTCGAGCGTGACGGTCAGCGTCGAAAAAAGCACGTCGGGTTCGCGCTTGCGGAAGAGCCGGTCGAAAAGGTACAGCACGCCGTACGCGGCGCAGGTCAGAAGCACGAGCGCGGGCGCGGAGATGTCGAAGTACACCGCGCCATTTGAAAGCAGCACGCCCCGCAGCGGCAGCACGCATTGCGCGAGCAGCAGAAGCCCGGAGAGCGCCGCGCCGAAGAGCAGGAGCAGAAACGCGGCCTTGAGGAGCGTTATGATCGGCTTTGGCGCAAAGGCCGCCGCCGCGAGCGCCAGCGCTTCCATGGCGCCGAGCAGCAGGAGCGGGAAGCCCCGGATATCCGGCAGCAGCGCGCAAAGCCCGAACACGCCGCCGAGCAGAGCTGCCAGCAGAAAGCGCCCTTTCCCGAGCGGCAGGCGCAGAAAGCGCCGGACGGCGGCGAGCAGCAGCGCATCCACATAGAGATTCACGATGAACAGAATATCCGCGTAAACGGTCACAGCCCCGCCTCCCTTCGCATACCATACAGTATACGAGCGGGACAAATCTCCATTGTGTCGTTTTCTGCGGCGGAAAAATTTTTTTAAAAGTGCTTGACATTTTGGGGATTCTGCAATAAAATACAGACAAGTTCATAAAAGAAACCTATGAAGCGGAGATCAAGTCGGGGTAAGCGCCCACAGAGAGCAGGCGGTGGTGGAAGTCCTGCGGAAATGCTGACCGATAAATGGACCGCTGAGGGCAAGGCGAAAGGCGACGAGTAGCTGCGACGCGTGCCGGCGTTACTGGCAGAAAATGTGTTGGCATTTTTGTTAGAGCGGGCGCTCCGGCGTCAAGTAAGGTGGTACCGCAGAAAAGTTTCTGTCCTTATACGTGCATTGGCACGTGTGAGGGCTTTTTTATTTTCCGGATCCTTTTCCCGCTTTCGTTCAGGGTTTATGAACTCCCCGGCCAACGAAATATTTTATTTTATGTGCCCGAGGGTGTCCCCGAGCGAAAGGAGTTTTCATCATGGCAAACACAACAGAGATCAGAACAGCGGAAAAAAGAGTTGTGAAGGAAGACGGCAAGGCCGCGGCGGAAATGCGCAGCCTGATCCTCACGGCGGTGCTGCTTGCAGCGGGCGCGGTGCTCAAGTTCTTCGCAGGCTCCATCATCAACATCGGCGGCATGAAGCCGAATTTCATCATCGCGATGTACAGCCTCGCGATTTTGCTGATCCGTCCGACGCTCCCGCGCGCGGCGTCGCCTTCGATACAAAAAATCTCTTCAAAAAGCTCGGCCTGATTCTGCCGCTGTGCATGCCGCTGCTGCTCTCTTCGGTCAGCCGCATTCACGATGTCGCTTCGGCGGCAGAGATGCGCGGCTTTCTTCTGCGCACGCGGGAGAGCCAGAGCCGGCCGTATCGGTTTAAAATCCATGATCTTCTCGCGGCGCTCATCGCCGCAGCGCTCGTCACACTGGGCGTTTTACTCTGAATTTGGAAAGGATGCATCCCCATGAAAATGAATTCCGAACAACTCACTTTGATTCAGAACCAGATGAAGCGCCTCAAGGCACTCCCCGGCGGCTTCTACCAGAAAAAGTTCGACGGCATCGATGTGATCCGCGACCAGGCGGATTTCGAGAAGCTGCCGTTTACAAACAAGGAGGAGCTGCGCGACGCGTATCCGCTCGGCATCGCCGCGGTGCCCGAGGAGGAGATCGTGCGCATCCATTCGTCCTCCGGTACGACCGGCACGCCGGTCATCATTCCGTACACGAAGCAGGATGTCGACGACTGGGCGGAGCTTTTCAAGCGCTGCTACGAGATGGCGGGTATCACAAACCGCGACCGCATCCACGTCACGCCCGGCTACGGTCTGTGGACGGCGGGCATCGGCTTCCAGAACGGCGCGGAGAAGCTCGGCGCGATGGTCATCCCGATGGGCCCCGGCAATACGGACAAGCAGATCCGCATGATGCAGGACATGAAGAGCACAGTGCTTTGCGCCACCTCGTCCTACGCGCTGCTGCTCGCCGAGGAGATTGAAAAGCGCGGCATCAAGGACACGATCCACCTCAAAAAGGGCGTCATCGGCAGCGAGCGCTGGGGCGACAAGATGCGCCGCCGCATCGCGAATGAGCTTGGCGTCGAGCTGTACGACATCTACGGCCTGACCGAGGTGTACGGCCCGGGCATCGGCATGAGCTGCAAGCATCAGTGCGGCATGCACTACTGGGACGACTTCGTGTATTTCGAGATCATCAACCCGAAGACCGGCGAGGTGCTGCCGGATGGCGAATACGGCGAGCTCGTCATCACGACGCTCCGGAAGCAGGGCGCGCCGCTGATCCGCTACCGCACGCACGACCTCACGCGCATCATCCCCGGCGAATGCGCCTGCGGTTCGAAGTTCCCGCGCATCGACATCCTGATCGGCCGCAGCGACGACATGGTGAAGGTCAAGGGCGTCAACATTTATCCCGGCCAGATCGAGGACGTTCTGCGCGACATTCCGGGCGTTTCGAGCGAGTATCAGGTCATGATCGACCACCTGTACGGCAAGGACATCATGACGCTGTTCTTCGAGACCGATCCCGGCGTCGACCGCGAGGCGGTGGGGCTCGAGGTGCAGCGCGTGTTTAAGGCGCAGGTCGGTCTGACGATCATCCCGAAGCCGGTCGCCATCGGCGAGCTGCCGCGCAGCGAAAAGAAATCCACCCGCGTGTTCGACAACCGCTACTAAAACACATACGGCTCGTGCTTCCCGACGGCACGGGCCGTTTTTTCTTGACAAACTTCTGCGGCCTGTTATACTGAAGATAGCGGGGCTATCCCCGGCCGAATGAAAGGAGTCTGCAAAATGAAGGATTTGAAACGAAGCGCGCTCGCGATGCTCCTCGTGCTGGCGCTTATGCTCCCGATGACCGGCTGCAGCACGGCGCTGGTGCTGCTCGGGGACGGCCTCTCGGCGACGCCCACGCCCGCGCCGACGGCAGAGCCGACACCGCTGCCGGCCGTGACCGCGGCGCCTGAGCCAACCGCAGCGCCGACGACGGCGCCAATCCCGACGGCTGCACCGGACGAGCCGGAGGTGCCCGCCACGCCGCTGCCGGAACAGGTGGAGATCACTGAGGATAACTACCAGCTGCTCTTTGCGCCCGCGCCGGGCTACGACTATATCGGCATCGCGTACATGAAGGTACCCGAAGGCTATGGCCGATTTGCGGACGCCTATCTGCCGTACGGCGGTACGCTCGAGTACCTCGAGGGCGGCTATGCGGTGCGCGGCACGGCGCACGGCATGGCGGTCTATGAGACGATTCTGCAGGTAGGAGAGGGGGATACCGCCGAGGACGCGATGGAGCTGTTGATTGACCGCTACAAAAAGCAGGCGGCGTTCTACGGGGTGACGGAATGGGAACTCTCCGATGGAGATTACTACCCGGAGTACGACGTCGTTGTGCTGACCGGTTTGGCGACGAACGCGGATAGCGGCGAAGCGTACGCGACCGTTCTGTACACCGAAACGCGGGGCGGCGGGTATTACTTCGGCGCGATGATCACCTACATACCCTCACAATTTGACGAAAAGCAGCCCGAGCTGCTTCTGGAGCTTTCGGATGTCTTTGCTCTGGTTCTGCCGGATCACTGACTATATAAAAGGAGTTGTATTTTCATGAACCGTTTATCTGTATTCTATGAGCATATCGCGGAGGCGGCAAGGCAGACGGGTCTGCCGCTCGATGCGGTCTGTGCAAAGGTCAAGGACTTTGGCTTCGACGCCGTGGAGCTCGACGCAAAGCGGCTGTTCACCGAGTGTGAAACGCTTCTGCCCCGGCTTTGGGACGCGGGTCTGGACGTGAGCTGCCTCTATTACTTCTTCGATTTCGGCAGCGCCGAAGACTGGCAGACGGCGGATCGGGAGGAAGCGGCGCGTATACTCGACCTCTGCAAGGCGGCAAAGTGCGATAAGCTGCTCGCCGTCACGGGCTTTCTGGCCGAAGCGGAAACCGACCGCGCGGGCAAGGCGTACCAAACGCGGCGGGGCCGCATGGCGCAGTCGCTCATGGAGCTTGTCCGCATGGCGCAGGAGCAGGGTGTGACCGTTGTGATGGAGGACTTTGACGGCTTCACCGCGCCGTTCTCCACGGCGGAGGAGCTTCTGTGGTTTATGCAGAACGTGCCGGGGCTGCGCTGCGGCTTTGATACCGGTAATTTCCTGTACAGTGAAGAGGATGCCGCGGCGGTGCTGCCCGATTTCCTGCCGTACATTTCGGCGGTGCATTGTAAGGACCGCTCTTTCCAGAAAAATGCGGGCGAGGTGAAGCCCACCGTGCTCGGGCGCGAGATGTACCCCGTGGCGGTCGGCGACGGCTGCATCGATATCGCGGGCATAGTGAAGACCATTCTGGACGCCGGCTACACCGGCACGCTCGCTGCTGAGCACTTCGGCTCCGCAGATCAGCTCGGCGATATGGAGCGGTCGGCCAAATACCTGCAGGGCTTGCTGACAGGCAGTGAAGCGTAAAGCAGCCGCGGCGTTCCTTGCGCTCTGCGTACTGCTGTGCGGCTGTACGATGCTCGAGGGCGCATCCGGCTTTTTTGCATCGCCCACGCCGAGTCCCAGCCCGACGCCCTCTCCCTCGCCGACGGCCAGCCCAACCCCCAGCCCGACGCCTGAACCGACGCCGAGTCCCACGCCTTCGCCTACGCCCGAGCCGACGCCAACCCCCGAGCCGACGGTTGAGGAGCTGCTGCTCGCTTCGATGACGTTGGAGGAGAAGGTGGGACAGCTCTTCTTCGTGCGCTGTCCGGAGGAAGGAGCGGCGAAGATGGTGGAGACGATCCAGCCCGGCGGCGTGCTGCTCTTCGCGCGTGACTTTTCCCGCCTGTCGGAAAAGCAGGTCATCAAAAGAATCGTATCGTACCAGAAAAAAGCGAAGATCCCGCTTTTCATTGGCGCAGATGAGGAGGGCGGCGATGTCATCCGCATCAGCCAGAATCCGAAGCTCTCTAAGGAGCCGTACTGGTCGATGCGCGCGCTGTACGCGGCGGGCGGCAGGGAACTGCTCTGCGAAATCGAAGCCGACAAGTGCCAGATGCTGAAAAGGCTCGGCGTGAACGTCAATTTCGCGCCGGTCTGCGACATTTCAACCAAGCCCACGGCGTTCATGTACGAGCGCTCGCTCGGGCTTTCCGCCGGAAAAACGGCGGACTGCATCGCGGGGCTCATCGGTGTCTACGGCGAGGCGCAGGTTGGCTGCGTGCTCAAGCATTTTCCCGGCTACGGCAATGCCGCCGACACGCATGCGGGCATCGTCTATGACAAACGCAAGTACGAGACGTTTGAAAAGGCGGATCTGAAGCCCTTTGAGGCAGGCATCGCGGCGGGCGCAGACTGTGTGCTCGTCGCGCACAGCATCGTGTCCTGCATGGACGGCGAAACGCCCGCGTCGCTCTCGCCAGCGTGGCATACCGTACTGCGCGAAACGCTCGGCTTTGACGGCGTGATCATCACCGACGACCTCTCGATGGGCGCGATTCAGGACTATACGGATGGCGGCTCGGCGGCGGTCGCAGCGGTGCTCGCCGGAAACGACATGCTCTGCTGTACCGACTACAAAACCCAGTTTGCAGCCGTCCTCGAAGCCGTGCAGAGCGGCGCCATCGAGGAAGCCCGTATCGAGGAGAGCGTGCTCCGCGTTCTGCGGTGGAAAAAGAAGCTGGGGCTGATGTGATGGCACACGAGGTGCGAAAGTAAGGAAATCGTTAAAAACGCCTGCGACTTTTTGTGGTAAAATAGCCGCAGGCAGTTATTTTCTCGATTTGTGTCGTTCCATCCGGTTTAAGGGCGACACAGCAAAAGCATGAAAGGGTGTGCAGGAGATGGAAAACACAAGAATTCTGATCGTGGAGGATGACGCGGCGATCGCGGGGGCGGTGAGCCGCCTGCTCAAATCGTGGAACATGCAGCCGCGCTGTGTGCGCGATTTCCGCGCGGTCACGGCGGAATTTACAGCGTTCGATCCGCACCTCGTCCTGATGGACGTGACGCTGCCGTTCTTCAACGGTTACCACTGGTGCAGCGAGATCCGCAGGCTTTCTTCCGTGCCGGTCATTTTCGTCTCGAGCGCGGCAGAGAACATGAATATCGTCATGGCGGTCGATATGGGCGGCGACGACTTCATCGCGAAGCCCTTTGACCCAATGGTGCTCATGGCGAAGATCCGCGCCCTGCTGCGCCGCACATACGACCTTGGCGACCGCGTGCCGGTTATTGAGCACCGCGGCGCAACGCTCAACCTCAACGATGAAACGGTGCAGTACGACGGGCAGAAAGCGCAGCTCACGCGCAATGAGTTCCGCATTCTCCAGACGCTCATGGAGAGCCGCGGCAAGGTGGTCAGCCGCGAGACGCTGATGACCCGCCTGTGGGAATTCGACCTTTATGTAGAGGAAAACACCCTGACCGTCAATATGACCCGCCTGCGCAAAAAGCTCGCCGCCATTGGGCTGAGCGACTATATCACGACAAGGGTGGGGCAGGGATATATCATAGTCTAAATATGTCCCCCTCCCCGAGGGGGATGTCTGCGAAAGCAGACAGGGGGAGCAAGATCAGCTCGCTGCTGTTTCACTCCTTCCACCGTCTTACAACGGTCCCCTTCCCCCAAAGAGGGAGGTTTTTTGAGGAATATTGTTTTTGCTCCCTTTGAGAGGGAGGCGTATAAGGATAGAATAAGTGCAAAGGGGAGACACCGATGCGAAACAAAAAAACGGAGGGAAGGCTGATCCTTTCCTATCTGCGCGCGCATCTCGGCATTGCGCTGTTTGTGCCGGGGGGCGCGCTGTGCTTTTATCTTGTCGTATATCTGCACGGCGTACCGGCAGAGCCGGTGATGTATGCGTCCGCTCTGTGTATGGCAGCGGGTGCGGTTTGTGTGCTGCCGGGGTATTGGTGCTTTCGCAGGCGGTACCGCGCACTGGAACTCGTTCTGCACGGTCTGCCGGAATCACGCGACCGCCTGCCCGCCCCGGTGGGCGCGGTGGAGGAAGGCTATCAGGAGGCCGTGCAGCAGCTCTGTACACTGCTTGCCCAGAGTGAGACGACCCGCCGCCGCGAACGCGCCGACAGCGCCGATTACTTCACAACGTGGATTCACCAGATCAAGACGCCGATCGCTGCGATGCAGCTCATCCTGCGCGAGGAGGATACCGCGCGCAGTCGCGAGCTCTCCGCCGAGCTGTTCCGCATCGACCGCTACGCCGAGATGGCGCTGACGTACGCGCGGCTCGAAAGCCCCTCGGGCGACCTTGTCCTGACACAGGTGGCGCTGGAGCCGGTCGTGCGGCGCGTTGTGCGGCAGTACGCCGCCCAGTTCGTGCGCCGCCGCATCGCGCTGAAATGCGAGATCGCGCCCATCGCGGCGCTGACCGATGAGAAGTGGCTCGCGTTCATTCTCGGGCAGATGCTCTCGAACGCCGTGAAGTACACCGAAAGCGGCGCCGTCACGGTGCGCGTCACCGAAGATGCTCTGCTCAGTGTTTCCGATACGGGCATCGGCATCGCGCCCGAAGACCTGCCGCGCGTCTTTGAGAAGGGGTTTACCGGCTACAACGGTCGCGCCGGGCGGAAATCGACGGGGCTTGGCATGTACCTGAGCCGCCGCGCCGCCGAAATGCTCGGCCACAGCCTGTCCGTGCAGTCTGCGCCCGGGCAGGGGAGCACCTTCACGCTCGATTTGAGGCGGAACGAGGTGGGGATCGAGTAGTCTGCGAAGCGCTGTCACCTTACAAAAATGTAAGGCAAATCGATGTCGCCTGTAAGATCGGGGCGCTATAATGGATACAGATCATTGGAAAAGGAGATTTATGTATGGCTGTTTTGGAAGTCAACGGTTTGAAAAAGATTTACACGACGCGGTTCGGCGGCAACCGCGTGCAGGCGCTCACGAACGTTTCGTTTGCGGTGGAGCGCGGGGAATACGTCGCCATCATGGGCGAATCCGGCTCGGGCAAAACGACGCTGCTCAACATCCTCGCGGCGCTTGACCGCCCCACGGAGGGCGAGGTCTGGCTGAACGGCCGCGCGCTCTCGAGCGTCAGCGAAAAGGAGATCGCCGCGTTCCGCCGGCAGAACCTCGGCTTCGTCTTTCAGGATTTCAACCTGCTCGATACGTTCTCGGTGCAGGACAACATCTTCCTGCCGCTCGTGCTCGCGGGCCGGCATTATCCGGAGATGAACCAGTGCCTGCGGCCGATCGCCGAAAAGCTCGGCATCACGGACATTCTGCAGAAGTACCCGTATGAGATTTCGGGCGGGCAGAAGCAGCGCGCCGCTGTGGCGCGCGCGCTCATCACTGCGCCGCAGATCATCCTTGCGGACGAGCCGACCGGCGCGCTCGATTCCCGCGCATCGGACAGCCTGCTCTCGCTGTTCGGCGAGATCAACCGCGAGGGACAGACGATCCTGATGGTGACGCATTCCACCAAGGCCGCAAGCCATGCGGGGCGCGTGCTGTTCATCAAGGACGGCGTCGTGTTCCACCAGCTCTACCGCGGCGGCGCGACGAATGAGGAATTCTTCCGCCGCATCTCCGATACGCTGACGGCCATGGCGACCGGCGGCGCCAACGCGTGAGGGGGTGCACCATGAGCAGCCTCTATATGCGCATGGCGGCGCAGAACATCAAAAACTACCGGCGCAGCTACGTCCCGTACATGTTCACCGGTGTGCTGACCGCCGCCGTCTACTACATTCTGCATTCCCTCGCGAATAACCCCGGGCTGGGTGAGACCGCCAGCACAATGATGGGGCTCGGCGTCGCGGTCGTCGCGGTGTTTTCCGTCATTTTCCTGTTCTATACGAACAGCTTTCTGATGAAGCAGCGCAAAAAGGAGTTCGGTCTTTACAACGTGCTCGGCATGAACAAGGGACACATCGCGCGCGTCATCGGGCTCGAGACACTGTTCACCGCGCTCGCGATCCTCGCGGGCGGCATCGGGCTGGGTATGCTGCTCGATAAGCTCATGTATCTGCTTGTCGCAAGGCTCATCGGTTGCGAGCTGCGGCTCGGGTTCTACATTTCGGTCGGCAGCATCGTACAGACGCTCTCGCTTTTCGGCGCGATCAGCCTCGTGATTTATCTGTCGAACATCGTGCGCGTCTGGCGCGCAAAGCCCATCGAGCTTTTGCAGGGCTCGAACGCCGGCGAGCGCGAGCCAAAAACCAAGGCGGTTATGGCCATCCTCGGCGCGGCGTGCCTCGCGGGCGGCTATGCGATGTCGATTCTCTCTGCACAAGAGGCGGTGCTCGCGATCTATACCTTTTTTATCGCGGTCATCCTCGTTATCATCGGCACCTACCTGCTCTTCACGGCGGGCAGCATCGCGGTGCTGAAGCTCCTGCGAAAGAATAAAAGCTATTACTATAAGACGCAGCACTTCATCAGCGTTTCGGGCATGCTGTATCGCATGAAGCAAAACGCCGTGGGCCTTGCGAACATCTGTATCCTCTCGACGATGGTGCTCGTCATCATCTCGTCCACCTGCTCGCTGTGGTTCGGCTCCGCCGAACTCATCGAGAGCCGCTACCCGGGCGATGTCATGCTGTACCTCGACGGCGCAGAGCCGCCCGCAGGCTTTAAGGATTTCCTTGCGGACGAGCTGCAGAGCGTGCCCGGTGGGGATTACACCGCGTATACCTTTGGGGAAGAAAACGCGCTGCTGGAGGAGGGTGGCAGCCTGAGCGTCCTGGAAGACATGGCGGGCGTCGCGCCCACGTCTATGCGGAACCTGCGCGAGACGGCGGTGCTCCCGCTTGCGGAGTACAACCGCATCACCGGCTGTGCGGCAACGCTCGCCGACGACGAAGCGCTTGTGTTTCTGAATAGCAGCGCCTTCACCGGCTCCACAGCGGAGCTCTACGGTAAGACGTACAAGGCGGTGCAGCCGGAAAAGACGTTCCGCGTCTGCGGCGCCATCGCGGCGAATATCTTCGATTCTGCGGTCATGGTGGTGCCGGATTACGACGCCTACCTCGCCCGCGCCGAAGCGTCCTACCGCGAGCGGGGGATTCTCGCCGGGCGCACGGCGTTCTGCATCTCCCTCGGCACGCTCGACGATGACGCGCAAGCCGCGTTTTATGAGAGCTTCTTCGATCACTTCCATTCGTGGATCAACGAAGAGCACATCATGGAAGTCAGCTATATGCTTGAGAGCCGCGTTTTAGACGCGCAGGAGACGTACGCGCTGTATGGCAGCTTCCTGTTCATGGGCGTTTCGCTCGGGCTGCTCTTCACGATGGCAGCGGTGCTCATCCTCTACTACAAGCAGATTTCCGAGGGGTTCGACGACAAGAACCGCTTCTCGATCATGCGCAAGGTCGGTCTGAGCCACGGCGAGGTCAAGCGCGCGATCCACGCGCAGATCCTCACGGTGTTCTTCCTGCCGCTCGTCGCGGCGGGCATCCACATCGTGTTCGCATTTCCGATCGTCAACTGCATCCTGCATGCCCTTCTGCTGCGGCAGGTCATGACGTTCATCGTCTGCACCGTCGTGACGTTCCTCGTCTTCTCGGTGTTCTACGCGATTGTCTATGCGCTCACCGCGAAGGTCTATTATCGCATTGTCAGCGAATGAAGCGTTCTCCACCTTTCACGATGTCTTATATACCCCAATGTAAGAACCGGGCAGGAAACTGCCCGGTTTTTGCTTCGCTTTTGCCTCCGCGCGGATTGCAAATACGGCGAAACTGTGCTAGAATCGGAGTAAAGCCTTAGCGTTGAGAAAGCGGAGGGAACTTTTATGTATTGCACGCATTGCGGAAAAGAGATCCAGGACGGTGCGGCGTTCTGCACGTATTGCGGAACACCGCAGAGCGCGCCGGTACAGGCGACGCCGGTGCGGAATTCTCCGTACAGCGATCCGGCGCCGATGCCGGAGAAGAAAAACAGCAAGGTACCGGTGCTGATCGCGGCAATCGCGGGCGGGGCCGTGGTGCTTGCCGCGCTGATTTTTGTGTTTATTCAGTTTATCCTGCCTGCCGTGACGGGTGCGAATAAGCCGCAAGTTGTGGTGGGATCCTCTTCTGCGGTGAGCCTGCCGGCAGAGACGAGCTCCGCAGTGCCTGCGTCGGAAGCGGACAGACCGGAGGCGGACGGCGCGTCTGAAAACGGTGTGTTCGGAGATAGCGTGTCTGATGGCGGCGCGCTCGCGCAGGAGGTGCTGCTCCCTCTGTTCCGCGAGACGTTTGTGGAGACGTTCTCCGAGTCGGCGCTCAGCGACCCGAATTACGCCGTCACGCTGCGTGACGTCACAGGGGACGGGCAGGACGATATGATTGTGCTCGAGCGCGACGAATTCAACGGCACGGTGCGCGTGTATACGGCGGCGGAGGACGGCGTGCGCCAGATCTTTGAATCGACCGGTTCCACCGTGCACGTGGGCGGCTTCCGCGATGTGTACCTCTACGAGGAGAACGGGCAGGATTACCTGCTTCTCGTCGAGGACGGCATGTGGCAGGGTATTGGCGAGCTGACCTACTCGGTCTTTACGCTCAACCCGGACGGCAGCCGCAATGTGCTCGTCGACGATAAGGTGGAGAGCGAAGAGGACAAAATGGTCGATGAAAAAGCGTACGAGGATTATTGTGCGCGGCGCGCGGATTACATCGAGGCGAGCATGCCGATTTACGCGGGCAGCCGCTACATCTGGCTGGAGGAAACGGCGGATACCGTTTTCGCGGACGTCACGGGCGGCCCGGCAGGTGTAAAGGCGATGGAACCGATCTGCATCGGCGACAATGAGACGCTGGCGTATGATCTCGACGGCGACGGCGCTGCGGAAAGCATCACGCTGGTGAGCGAGCCGGGGGATTATTACAACGGCTACAATGTACTGATTAACGGAAAGCCGATCGATGCCGATGGCTACTACACCGGCTACGGTGCAGAGCTTCTCATTGTCGATACCGACACGCGGGACGGCTGTGCCGAGCTGCTCTTTTCCACGTATCAGGACAGCGATGGTCTCGGCGCGTACAGCCTTATCGCATACCGGGACGCACGGGTGAGCCTGAACTGTGACCTGAGAGCCATCCAGCTGATGATGGGACGCGGGCACATCTACCGCAAGTATGGCGAGCGCTTCCCGGGAGACGGCACATTCGTTGTTTGGGCGGATACGCCGGTCTATAACGGCGCGTTCGGCTGCATGTATATCGGCGTGCCGTTCATGTTTGACGGCAATGCGGTGCAGGAAATGAAGACGGAGGAGTACGAGCTGCTCTTTCCCTTTGACCTGAGCGAGATGTATAAGGCCGGTACAGCCTTCAAGGCGTATACGGAGCCCGGCAGTGCGCAGGAGGCGTTCACGGCGCAGGTTGGCGAAATCTATCTGCCCGACCGCCTTGCGTTCATTGGCGGAACCCTGTATCTGCATATCGCTTCTGAAGACGGCGCAGTTTCCGGCTGGATCTCTGAAAAAAGCGACATGTATGCCTACTATGCAATGCCGCCCGCATGGGGATAATTTTGAAAGCTGTAAAGCGGAAAATACAAAAGGCTGCCCTCCGTTTCGCATGAAGGGCAGCCTTTTTGGCTGTATTCGGAATCAACGGCGCCTCAGCGCTCGGCTGCCCGCAACAGCGCCTTTGCGGTGTCGACGTCGGGGCAGTCGGTGAGGATCAGATGCGCGCCCTCCGGTTTCAGCGCCTCGCAGATCGGAATGACATCTTCGAGTGTACAGGTTACCTGAATGCATTTGCCTGCCGCCTGTATTTTCTGCAGCACGCCGATCCAGTGCCGTGCCGAGGGCTGGCCTGCGCCCAGCTCGTGTACGGGCTGTAGATCAGATTGCACCCGGCGACAGCGCCGACAAAATCGGGGCCAAGGTTTGGGTTCAGGATCGGCATAGCTTCGCCGCCGTACCAGGTATGCTCAAAGTGCCAGCGGCTTGCAGCGACGATATAGTCGGGATTTCCCCAATGCTCTTCCAGAGATGCGGCGCGCGGGGGCGTATCCCGGGTGGAAAGCGGAACTTCAACCGAAATCAAGGGGCGATCGTGGTTTTCTTTATTCCAGAATTCGAGCCAGCGCTCGCGCAGATAGGCGTCATTTTGACCAATCATGACAAAAACCTCTCCCAATCCAGCTTTTCCAATTATAGCATGCGGCGGGGGAATAAGCAAGAAAACCCGCGCGGCATATCCAATTGGATAAAACAAAACCGGCGGCCGATTCAAATCGACCGCCGGTTTTTGGCGCGCTTGAAGGGACTCGAACCCCTGACCTACTGGTTCGTAGCCAGTCACTCTATCCAGCTGAGCTACAAGCGCATATCATTTTCAACAGCTTAGTTATTATACGTCCTTTTACAGGAAATGTCAAGCCTTTTGATAAATTTTTTGAAAAAATTCTTTGCCGCCCGCACGAATAAAGAAAACCGCAGGAACAAAACGTTCTTGCGGTTTGTGGTGGGCGCTAACGGACTTGAACCGCTGACCCCCTGCACGTCAAGCAGGTGCTCTAGCCAGCTGAGCTAAGCGCCCAATTTTCTGTTGCTTGAGTATTATATAACATCGTTCTGGAAAAAGCAATACCTTTTTTGAAAAAAATTTCGTTTTTTTAAATTTTCTTACGAAACTCATAAGAATGACGCTTTTCTATTGTTTATTCGGTTTCGATGCCGTATACTATAATCTGTAAACAGAATGTGAACGAAGCGATCCGGATGTTTTGCGGCGAGCCGTTTAAAAGGAGATTAAATCTATGAAGACGCTATCGTACATCAATTTCATCATTTCCATCCTATTCATGGTCTGCTACGCATATCAGGCGGTCTACCTCGCGGTTTCGCTGCTGCGCAAGCCGAAGGTGTACACCGCCCGGCAGCTGCACCGCTACGGCGTGCTGATTGCCGCGCGCAACGAGGAGACGGTGATCGCCCAGCTCATCGCGAGCGTGCGGCAGCAGTCATACCCCGCGGAGCTGGTCGATGTCTTTGTCGTGGCCGATAATTGTACCGACCGCACCGCCGCCGTGGCGCGCACGGCAGGCGCAACCGTCTTCGAGCGGCAGGACCGGTATGCCGTCGGCAAGGGCTATGCGCTTAAATTCCTGCTGCACGAGGTTTTCGAGCGGTACGGCGAGAACACGTATGACGGCTTTTTCGTGTTCGACGCCGACAACATCCTCGACGAGCATTTCATTGAGGAGATGAACAAGACGTTCGATTCCGGCTATGAGGTCGTCACAAGCTACCGGAATTCCAAGAATTTCGGCGATAACTGGATCAGCGCCGGGTATTCGCTCTTCTTCCTCCGCGAGGCTACGCAGCTCAACCGCCCGCGCATGATGCTCGGCACGAGCAGCTGTGTCTCCGGCACGGGCTTCCTGTTCAGCAGCCGCATCGCCCGGCAAAACGGCGGCTGGAAGCATTTCCTGCTCACCGAGGATTTCGAGTTTACGGTTGACTGCATTCTGCACGACACGCCGGTCGGCTATTGTGAGACCGCCGTCATCTACGACGAGCAGCCGACGAAGCTCGGGCAGTCGTTCACCCAGCGTGCCCGCTGGATCAAGGGCTATCTGCAGGTTTTCAGCCGCTACGGCTTCAAGATGCTGCGCAAGATGATCGTGGACGGCAGTTTCGCCTGCTTTGATATGATTATGAACAACATCCCGTGCCTCGTGCTCACCTGCGCCTCGATCGTGTTCAACACCATCATGGCGGTCGCCGGCATCGTGACGCGCACACCGGATATGGACATCTGCATTCTTTCCGTTGTGACGGGGCTGATCGGCTCGACGACGACACTGTGGTTTGTCGGCGGCGTGACCTGCCTGACCCAGCGCAGACAGATCCATGCCCCAGCGCGGAAAAAGGTTCTCGGCGTTCTGCTGTTCCCGCTTTTCGTCTTTACGTACGCGATCGCGATGGTCTTTGCGGTGTTCACAAACATCGAATGGAAGCCGATCAAGCACACGGTGGCGCTGAGCGCGGAGGAGATCCGCAATATGCGGAAAAAATAGGGGCGGAGATTGAGCGGTATTGCCCAAAATTGCCCGGAAAAACCAGCGGTGTTTTTTAACAATCTATATTTGATTCTATACGGTACCTGTGATAAAATATAGTCGGATTATTTTGTCACAGGCGCCGTTTTTTATGGCGGAACGTGAGAAAGGATAAGAATATGGTCACACGCGTATTTGTGGAGAAAAGAAAGGGATTCGACGTCGAGGCGCGCCACATGATGGCGGATCTGCGTCACAATCTCGGCCTCAAGGCCATTGAGGATCTGCGCATCCTGAACCGCTATGACGTTTCCGGACTTTCCGGTGAGGAATTCGAGGCTGCGGCCCGCACCATCCTCTCCGAGCCGAACGTCGATCATGTATACGACGAGAACTACACCGTCGGCGAAGACTACAAGGTTTTCGCGACGGAGTATTTGCCCGGTCAGTACGACCAGCGCGCCGATTCTGCGTCGCAGTGCGTGCAGCTTCTGACACAGGGCGAGCGCCCGAAGGTCGCGTATGCGAAGGTCATCGCAATCAAGGGCGACCTCTCGGAAGAGGAAATGGACAGAATCAAGTCCTATATCGTCAACCCGGTCGAGTCCCGTCTGGCTTCGATGGAGAAGCCGGAATCGCTCGATATGAAGATTGAATACCCGGCGGACGTCAAGCGCGTCACCGGCATGATTTCGTGGAGCGACGAGGAGCTCAAGGCGTACTACGGCACGATGGGCTTCGCCATGACGCTCGACGACCTTGCCTTCTGCCGCGATTATTTCCGCGACGAGGAGCACCGCGATCCGACGGTTACGGAGCTGCGCGTGATCGATACGTACTGGAGCGACCACTGCCGCCATACTACCTTCCTGACCCGCCTCAATAAAATTGAGATCGAAAAGGGCAAGCTCAGCGGCGCAATCGAGAAGGCGCTCGGCGAGTATTTTGCGGCGCGCGAGGATCTTTACAAGGGAAAGGACAAGCCGGTTTCGCTGATGGATATGGCGGTCATCGGCGCAAAGTATCTCAAGAAGCACGGCATGGTCAACGATCTCGACGAGAGCGACGAGATCAACGCCTGCTCCATCGAGGTGCCGGTCGAGATCGACGGCAAAACCGAGCAGTGGCTCGTGCAGTTCAAGAACGAAACCCATAACCACCCGACGGAGATCGAGCCGTTCGGCGGCGCGGCGACATGCCTCGGCGGCGCGATCCGCGATCCGCTTTCCGGCAGAGCATACGTCTATCAGGCGATGCGCGTTACCGGCAGCGGCGACCCGACGATCCCGTTCAAGGATACCTTAAAGGGCAAGCTGCCCACAAGAAAGATCACAACCGGCGCGGCGGCGGGCTACTCCTCCTACGGCAACCAGATCGGTCTGGCGACCGGTCAGGTCACGGAGCTGTATGACCCGGGCTACGTCGCGAAGCGCATGGAGATCGGCGCGGTCATCGGCGCATCCCCGAAGGCGAACGTCGTGCGCATGGAGCCGAAGCCCGGCGACATCATCGTGCTGCTCGGCGGCGCGACGGGCCGCGACGGCTGCGGCGGCGCGACCGGCTCCTCCAAGGCGCACACGCTCGAGTCCATCGAGGTCTGCGGCGCGGAGGTGCAGAAGGGCAACCCGCCGACCGAGCGCAAGATCCAGCGCCTGTTCCGCGATCCCGAGGTTTCCACGCTGATTAAGCGCTGCAACGACTTCGGCGCGGGCGGTGTCTGCGTCGCCATCGGCGAGCTGGCGCCCGGCCTTGAAATCGACCTGAACAAGGTTCCGAAGAAATATGAGGGTCTCGACGGCACCGAGCTTGCGATTTCCGAATCGCAGGAGCGCATGGCGGTCGTGCTTGACCCGAAGGACGTCGAGAAGTTCCGCGCCAAGGCGCAGGAGGAAAACCTCGACGCGCAGGTCGTCGCCGTTGTCACGGCGGAGCCGAGACTGAAGATGGAGTGGCGCGGCGACCGCGTTGTCGATCTCAGCCGCGCGTTCCTCGATACGAACGGCGTGACGCAGAACGCGGACGCGTACATCACCGCGCCCGACAAAACGAAGAATTACAGAAACGCTGTCCCGGAGAGCCTTCTCGGTAAGCCGCTCAAGGAGGCGTTTGCCGATAACCTTGCCCGCCTCGAGGTCTGCGGGCAGAAGGGCCTTTCCGAGCGCTTCGACGCTTCCATCGGCGCGGGTACGGTTCTGATGCCGTTTGCCGGCAAGTACCAGCTCACCCCGGAGGACGCGATGGTCGCGAAGATCCCGCTGCTCACCGGCGAGACCGATGACGCCACCGCAATGGCGTACGGTTATATCCCGGGTATCGCGCGCTTCTCGCCGTTCCACGGCGCGGCGTACGCGGTCGTCGAGAGCCTTTCGAAGCTCGTTGCCGTCGGCGCGAACCCGATGAAGGCGCGCCTGACGTTCCAGGAGTATTTTGAGCGCCTGCACGACAAGCCGGAGCGTTGGGGCAAGCCGGCTGCGGCGCTGCTCGGCGCGCTGACCGCCCAGCTCAACCTCGGCCTGCCGTCCATCGGCGGCAAGGACAGCATGTCCGGCTCGTTTGAGGATCTCGACGTTCCGCCGACGCTCGTCAGCTTTGCGGTCACGATGACGAAGGCAAGCCAGACCATTTCCGGCGCGTTCAAGTATGCGGGCAACTACGCGGTTCTGCTGCCGATCCCGGAAAATGAGGAGACGCAGCTCCCAAACTGGGAGGCGCTCAAGGCGTTCTACAATGACGTCCTCGCGATGATCGAGGACGGCGCGATCGTTTCCGCACACGTCGTCAAGGAAGGCGGCGCAGCGGCTGCCGTCGCGAAGATGGCGTTCGGCAACAAAATGGGCTTTGTGTTCAACACGGACGCGCAGGATCCGGCGCTGCTCTTTGCGCCGAAGGCAGGCTCCCTTGTCGTCGAGGTCGAGCAGGCGGCGCTGAAGGACGTGACGGAGCACCTGAATTCCGTTGTACTCGGCATGATCAATGAATCCGGCAAGATCGATATCGACTGCACCGCGCTCGACGTGGATGAGCTCATCGAGGTCTGGAACGGCAAGCTCGAGAAGATCTTCGCGAATAAGGCGGAGACCGTCGCCGTAGAATATGATGTGCCGCTCCAGAATGAGAAATATACCGGCTCCCCGGTCATCAAGGTCGCGAAGCCGAAGGTCTTTATCCCGGTGTTCCCGGGCACAAACTGCGAGATCGACACGAAGCGCGCGTTTGAAAAGGCGGGCGCAGAGACCGAGATCCTCGTTGTCCAGAACCTCAGCGCGAAGGACATCGAGTACACGATCGACCGCATGGAACAGGCGATTCGCTCTTCCCAGATCATCATGATCCCGGGCGGATTCTCCGGCGGCGACGAGCCGGAGGGCTCCGGCAAGTTCATCGCCACCACGTTCCGCAATCCGAAGATCGCGCAGGCGGTCACCGATCTGCTCGATACGCGCGACGGCCTGATGCTCGGTATCTGCAACGGCTTCCAGGCGCTCATCAAGCTCGGTCTCGTCACGTACGGCAAGATCGTCGAGCTGAAGGATACCGACCCGACGCTGACGTTCAACACGCTCGGCCGCCACGTCTCCCGCATGGTCTACACCCGTGTGACAAATACAAAGTCCCCGTGGCTCTCCGGCGTCAACGCAGGCGACGTCTTCGCGATTCCGGTTTCTCACGGAGAGGGCCGCTTTGTCGCGGACGACGCGGCGCTTCGGATGCTGATGGCAAACGGACAGATCGCGACGCAGTATACCACGCCGTGCGGCAAGGTCAGCGGCGACATCACGTGGAACCCGAACGGCTCGGTCTGCGGCATCGAGGGCATCACCAGCCCGGACGGCCGAGTCTTCGGCAAGATGGGCCACAGCGAGCGCAAGGGCGAGAACCTCTACTTCAACGTGCCGGGTGAAAAGGATCAGCAGATCTTTGAAAGCGGCGTACGCTACTTCAAGTAAACAATTTTCCGGTATGCGCGGGCAGTTCCTGTCCGCGCAGCCGTGTATTTGGGATTTTGCATATGAACATTATTCAGAAGAGGACGTGGGCGCAGATCGATCTCGACGCCGCAGCGCACAATCTTGCGGTGATCCGCAGGCGCATCGGCGAAAAGCCGCTGCTCTGCTGTGTCATCAAGGCGGATGCCTACGGGCACGGCGCGGTGCGGCTCGCAAAGGAATACGAAGCGCTCGGCGCGGACTGGCTTGCGCTTTCGAACATCGAGGAGGCGCTGCAGCTTCGCCGTGCGGGCGTTTCCCTGCCGATGCTCGTGCTTGGCTATACGCCGCCCGAAGCGGCGCTGGAGCTTGCGGAGAACAACATCTCCCAGTGCGCATACTCCGCGGAATACTGCGCGGCGCTCTCAGAAAACGCAGTGAAAAGCGGCGTTTCGGTCAAGATTCACATCAAGGCCGACACCGGCATGAGCCGTCTCGGATTTTACTTCCAGGATGCGGTGCGCGATGCGGCGGCGGTGGAAGAGATCACCGCGGCCTGCCGCCTGCCGGGATTGATCCCGGAGGGCATTTTCACGCATTTTGCCGTGTCGGACGGCGGTGCGGACGGTGAGGCGTATACAAGGCGGCAGCTTTCCTGCTTTACGGCGCTCGTCGCGGCGCTCGGGGAGAAGGGCGTGACGTTCCCGATTTGCCACTGCGCGAACAGCGGCGCGACGCTCGATTACCCGGAAAGCTACCTCGATATGGTGCGCGCGGGCGTGATCCTCTACGGCCTCGAGCCTTCGGAGGACGTAGCGCAGCCCGATGATTTCCGCCCAGTGCTGAGTCTCAAGACCGTGATTTCCCACGTCAAGGAGATTGAGCCGGGCACGGACGTCAGCTATGGCCGGACGTACACGGCGCAGAGCCGCGTGCGCGTCGCGACGGTGCCGATCGGCTACGCGGACGGCTATTCGCGCCAGCTTTCGAATCGCGGCTTCATGCTTGTGCATGGCGTGCGCTGCCCGATTCTCGGCAAGGTCTGCATGGATCAGTGCATGATCGATGTTTCCGCTGTGCCTGCGGCGCAGGTCGGCGATACGGTTACGGTCATCGGGCGCGACGGCGGCGGGGAGATCACCGTCGATGAGCTTGCTGCGCTGCTCGGCACGATCCATTACGAGATCGTCTGCGGTATCTCAAAGCGCGTCACGCGCGTTTACCTCAAGGACGGCAAAGAGGACAGTGTTTTCGACTGTATCCTCGATTGATTTTATAATAGTAGGAAGGAGCACCACAAATGGAAAAGCTTTTAAAGCTCAGAGACGAAATGCGCGCGGATTTGCTGCACGGTTCCATTTTTCCGTTCTGGCAGCAGTACACGATCGATGAGGAAAACGGCGGCTTTTACGGCGCTGTGACCGTCGACAAGGAGATCCAGAAGGATGCGCCGAAGAGCCTTGTGCTGAACGCCCGCCTGCTCTGGACATTCGCGGGGGCGTATCGCATTTTCGGCGACCCGGCGTATAAAGCACTCGCCGACCGCGCGTTTGACTACATCGTGAAATACTTCTGGGATGAGAAAAACGGCGGCGGTTACTGGATGCTGAACGCGGACGGCACCGTGCTCGACGATACCAAGATGACGTACGGTCAGGGCTTCCTGCTCTATGCGTTCTCCGAGTATGTCCGCGCGACGGGCAGCGAGGAGGCGCGCAAGTACGCCGATCTTGTCTTTGATTATCTCGAGAGCGAGTGCCGCGAGGGAAAGTATTACCTCGAAAACGCGCGCGGCACAGGTGCGAGCAACGGCGCGATCACCGAGGCAGGCAACCTTTCGATGAACACACACATCCACATTCTCGAGCCGATGACGTGTTATTTCCGCATCCGGCACGATGCGTGTGTCGAGGAGTGCCTTGTGAACCTGATCGAGGTCACGGGGCGCAGAATCTATGACGCCGCGCATCACCATTTTGTCATGTTCTTTGACAGCGAGATGAATCCGCTGCCGGGTGTGGTGTCCTTCGGTCATGACATCGAAGGCTCGTGGCTGCTGACCGAGGCGGCTGAGGTGCTCGAAAAATACGGCGCGGATCAGGCGCGCGCTGCGGCGCTGCTCGCGGAGGCCAAAGAGATCGCGATCAACATGGTCAACTTCACGCTGGAGCACGGCCTCGACGCAGACGGCGGTCTGTTCGACGAGGGCTATGAAGAAGGCGGCATCGCCGTGCCGAACAAGGTTTGGTGGGGGCAGGCGGAGGCCGTCGTCGGCTGCGTCAACGCGTACCAGATCACCGGCGACGAGCGGTATCTCGATACCGCATGCAAGGTTTGGGAATACATCAAGCGCGAGGTTGTAAACGGCCCGGCCGGCGAGTGGTTCGCGGTGGGCAGGAATTCGCCCAAGGAAGAGAATTCGCACCTGCTCTGCGGCCCGTGGAAGTGCCCGTACCACAACGCCCGCGCCGCGTTTGAGATTTGCGAGCGCGCGGAATGAGCGGCATCCCGCTTCGCCACGAAATTGAGTTTGAAAAGATGCTGTAAACACAGAAGAAGGACCTGTCGGTTTGTTCCGGCAGGCCCTTTTTTGTTTGTAAATTTAAAAGCCGTAGTTTTCAACGCCCGAAAGCTCGGAGTTTTCTTTAGCGAACTTCAGCGCCGAGGTGTGAAATTCGTCCCAGAGCATCGTCAGTGTGCGCGGGCTGTTTTATGTCGAATGGAAAAGCAGCGCGCCGAAATAGGTCACGGTATCCGCGCCGTTGTTGGGACTCCCGCTTCCTTGGCGAGTTCGCTGACAATAAACCCATAGCCCTCGAGAGCGTGATGCAGCGTTTCCGGGAACCGGCAGGGTGCGTGCGGATATGTGCATACGGCGCACTTCCCGCAGCCTTCATTGGAGAGCAGGAGATAATCGGTCAAAATATCCCGAATCTTCCGGTCGAATACGTCGATGGTTTTCTTGAAATCGAAAAGACCGTCCTGCATGCCCTCGAAGTCAAAGGAATCCTCCAGCGTGTATTTTCTGGAAAGAAGCAGCATGGTATCGTATTGCATGACGCGCTCTTTGCACGCTTCGATTGTGCCGATCGCCGGAGGGCACGCCCAGGAGGTCCCGTAGTTGCGGCATGTATTTTCTTCGCATATTCTTCGGATTTCCGGATAAAACGTCAACCGGCGCGTATCCAAAAACCCTTCCTCCAAAAAGCCGCTTTGTTCGGCGATTTCCTTGATTTGGCGTGCAATGTCCACGGGATTCTCTCCTTTTAAAAACAGGTTTCTTCGCCGAATATCAGACAAGCATCTCCCCGGGTGCGATCGGCTCCAGTGCGGTGAGGGCGGGGTGGTTTGTCAGGGTTTTGAGCATGCGCCAGCCGAAAGGACTTTCGCGCAGGTTTTCTTCGGTCGGACGAAAGCCGAAATCCATATAGAGCCGTGCGGCGACCCAAGTGGTCGTCTGCGTCGAAACATAAATCTCGCCGTAGCCCAGCTCCCGCAGACGGCGGAGCGTATGCGCAATCAGCGGGCGGGCAAGTCCCTTGCCCTGAAAATCGCGCCGCACCGCAACCCAGTGCAGCCAGCCGTCGCCATCCGGATTTTTCGGGTCGAAATACGCAGAGGAAGTTGCGATCTTCTCGCCGCCCGGCGCCGTGATGAACTGCATGCGCCCGGGAAGCTGCGTCTCAAAGGGTGCGAAATACACGTTCCATGCATCGAGTCCCGCTCCATAGCGATCAAATTCCTTTGCGGATTGCTCAATCGCGATCCACGTGTCGCGGTCGCTGTCATACGTGCTGAAGGTATAGCCCGCAGGCAGCGTGTATTCGGGAATGGGTGCGGACGCGTCGAGCCGCATCACCAAATGGTAATATTTCAAGCGGCTGTCGTGATTGTCCAATACAATTGGGAAATTATTCATTTCTTCCACAGCATTTCTTGTATTTTTTGCCGCTGCCGCAGGGGCAGGGATCGTTGCGCCCGGGCTTTTTGCCATTTTTCACCGGCTGCTTTTTGGCGGGCGTATCACTCGATGTGGTGCCGGTTTCCTTCGCGACGGCTTCGCGCTGCGGCGCTTCCTTCGTCTTGAGCCGCACCGTGAGAATCATGCGGGCGGTGTCCTCGCGGATCGTGTCGATCATCGCGTCGAACATGTCAAAGCCTTCCGAGCGGTATTCGACCACCGGATCGTGCTGGCCGTAGGCGCGCAGGCGGATGCCCTTCTGCAGCTCGTCCATCGCGTCGATGTGATCCATCCACTGCGTGTCGACGTTCTTGAGCAGCACCATGCGCTCGACCTCGCGCATGATCGGCTCGGTGAATTCCTTTTCGCGCTGCTCGTAAATCTTTTGGGCGCGCGTCTTGAGAAAATCGATGACCTCGCCCGGCTCGAGATTTTCCAGCCCTTCGGCGTCATAGTGCAGCTCGTCGGGCGCAATCATCCAGCCGAGGTAGTGGTCGCGCAATCCGCGCAGATCCCAGTCGTCGTGCGCCGTGTTGTCCGGCAGGAAGCGCTTGACGTTCGATTCAATCGCCTGCTCGATCATCGACTGAATCTGCGGCTTCACGTTGTCGCCGTTCAGCACGCGGTCGCGCTGCTCGTAGATGATTTCGCGCTGGCGGTTCATGACGTCGTCGTACTGGAGGACGTTCTTGCGGATGGCGAAGTTGCGTCCCTCCACCTTCTTCTGCGCGTTTTCGATGGTGTTCGAGAGGATGGACGCCTCAATCGGCGTGTCCTCGTCGACGTTCATGCGGTCCATCAGCGTCTGGATGCGCTCGCCGCCGAAGAGACGCATCAGGTCGTCCTCGAGCGAGATATAGAAGCGGCTCTTGCCGGGGTCGCCCTGACGGCCGGCACGACCGCGCAGCTGGTTGTCGATGCGGCGGGATTCGTGGCGCTCCGTGCCGATGATATACAGGCCGCCGAGCGCGCGCACCTCGTCTGCCTCCGGCGCGATCTGTTCCTTGTATTTTTTGTTCAGCTCCGCGAAGGTGCGGCGGGCGTTGAGGATTTCCTCGTCGTCCGTATAGCCGAACGCCGAAGCCTCGCCGATCAGCTCCTCGGGGAACTGCAAACGGCGCATCTCGGCGCGCGCCATGAATTCCGCGTTGCCGCCGAGCAGAATGTCGGTGCCGCGTCCCGCCATGTTCGTCGCGATGGTCACGGCGCCACGGCGTCCTGCCTGCGCGACGATCTCGGCTTCCTTCTCGTGATATTTCGCGTTGAGCACCTCGTGCTTGACGCCGCGCCGTTTGAGCATGGCGCTGAGCTGCTCGGATTTTTCAATCGTGATCGTGCCGACGAGCACTGGCTGTCCCTTTTTATGGTGCTCGATGATGTCCTCAATGACGGCGTTGAACTTGCCCTGCTCCGTCTTGTACACGACGTCGGCGCAGTCCTCACGGATCATCGGCTTGTTCGTCGGGATCTCCACAACGTCCAGCTTGTAGATCTCGCTGAACTCGGCCTCCTCGGTCATCGCGGTACCGGTCATGCCGGAGAGCTTGTTGTACAGGCGGAAGAAATTCTGGAACGTGATGGTCGCGAGCGTTTTGCTCTCTCTGGCGATCTTGACATTTTCCTTCGCTTCAATCGCCTGGTGCAGACCCTCGTTGTACCGTCTGCCGTACATCAGACGACCTGTAAACTCGTCGACGATGATGACCTCGCCATCGCGCACGACGTAATCGATGTCGCGCTTCATGATTCCGTGCGCCTTGATCGCCTGATTGACGTGATGCTGGATTGTGATGTTGTCCGGGTCCGTGAGGTTATCGATGCTGAAGAACTGCTCAGCCTTTTTTACGCCGCGCTTAGTGAGCGTGCAGGTCTTCTGCTTCTCGTTGATGATATAGTCGTAGTCTTCATACAGCTCGTCGTTGTCCTGCTTTTCGTCTGTCTCCGCGACGCGTACGGGGCGCAGACCCTTGGCGAAGCGGTCGGCGACGGTGTACAGCTCGGTCGATTTGTCGCCCTGACCGGAAATGATCAGCGGCGTGCGCGCCTCGTCGATGAGAATGGAGTCCACCTCGTCCACGATGGCGTAGTTGTGGCCGCGCTGTACCTTGCGCTCCTTGTAGGTGACCATGTTGTCGCGCAGGTAGTCGAAGCCGATCTCATTGTTTGTCGCGTAGGTGATGTCGCAAGCGTACGCCTTTTTCTTTTCCTCAGACGTCATGCCCGGGATGGCAAGGCCGACCGTGAGACCCATGTAGTTGAAAACACGGGCCATCATCTCGCCCTGATATTTGGCGAGGTAATCGTTGACCGTGACGATGTGCACGCCCTTGCCGGTCAGCGCGTTCAGATAGGCGGGGAGCGCCGCGGTGAAGGTTTTGCCCTCGCCGGTCTTCATCTCGGCGATGCGGCCCTGGTGCAGAATGATGCCGCCGATGACCTGCACGGGGAACGGCTTGATCGAGAGCACACGCCACATGGCTTCGCGGCAGGCGGCGAACGCCTCGGGCAGGATGTCGTCGAGCGAGGAACCGAGCGCGAGACGCTCCTTGAGCGCCGCGGTTTGCCCCTTGAGCTCGCTGTCCGTCATATTTGTATATTTATCTTCCAGCGCGAGGACTGCTTCCTTGATCGGTTCGATACGCTTGAGCTCCTTCTTGCTGTAGCTGCCGAACAGCTTTGCCAGTATATTCATTTTAAAACCTCTTTCTCTGTATGGCTGATCGTTCCAGGGCGGAACGCCGAATTGCATATATAATTCAGTATAGCATGACGCTATGCAAAAAAGCAAGAATCCGTGGGAATATTTATAAAAACTTCACGCAAAGGAAATATTTCCTTGATTTTTTTGCGCACATATGGTATTCTTATAGAAACTTTAGCGCTTATAACTGCTAAAGTGATGAACTTACAAAGGGGAAATGGGTATGGACAAACTGACCGTCATCTGGATCGTCATCGGCGTTTATGCGGTGGTCATGCTCGCTGTGGGTATCCTGCATTCGCGAAAGGGAGCGGCCGGCATGGAATCGTTCACGGTGGGCGGACGAAATGCGGGCGCATGGATTTCCGCACTCAGCTACGGCACGGCGTATTTTTCCGCCGTTATGTTTATCGGCTATTCGGGCGGCTCCGGCTGGAGCTTCGGCCTGTGGAGCGTGCTGGTCGGCATCGGCAACGCGGTGTTCGGCACCTTGCTTGCGTGGCTCGTGCTTGCGGAAAAAACACGTGTGCTCACGCGCCGCTGGCAGATCAAATCGATGCCGCAGCTTTTTGAGCGGCGCTTCCAAAGCCCGGGTATGCGGCTGTTTTCCTGCATCGTAATCTTTATCTTTCTGATCCCGTATTCCGCGTCCGTGTATAAGGGCCTCACGAGCGTCTGCTCGGTAATTCTCGGCGTGGATGAGCATGTCTGCATGATTATCATCGCGATCGCCTCGGCGCTTGTGCTTGTGCTCGGCGGCTATATGGCGACGCTCAAGGCCGATTTTGTGCAGGGTTTTGTCATGATGATCGGTGTCACGGCGCTGATCGTGCTGATCATCCTCTCTCCGCAGGTCGGCGGGCTTGGCACGGGCCTTTCCAATATCACGGATTATATGCGCGGGCATGAAATGCTGCCGCTCAGCGGAAAATCGGCGGTATCCCTGACCGCGACCATTCTCATGACGAGCTTTGGCACCTGGGGTCTGCCGCAGATGATCCACAAATATTACGGTATCCGCGACAAAAAAGAGGTCAAGCGCGGCATCATCATCTCCACGTTCTTTGCGCTGCTTGTTGCAGGCGGCGGCTACTTCATTGGCTCACTTTCGCATCTGTTCTTCGGCGAAACGATGCCCGAGGGCGGCAAGGATTACCTTGTGCCGCTGATGCTGGACAGTGCGGGTCTGCCGAATATCCTGATCGGCGTCATCCTCGTGCTGCTGATCTCCGCCTCCGTCTCGACGCTTTCGAGCATCACGCTGACGGCGTGCTCCACGGTTTCCATGGATATCGTGAAGAAGAGTTTGAAGAAGAATATGAAGGATGAAAATGTCACGGCGCTGACGCGTGTGCTCTGCCTTCTGTTCGTCGTCATGAGCTATCTGATCGCGAATTACCCGACGCCGATTCTCGAGATGATGTCGTATTCCTGGGGCATCATTTCCGGCTCGTTCCTCGCGCCGTACGTGCTCTCCCTCTACTGGAAGGGGATCAATCGCGCGGGCGCGTGGGCCGGTATGCTCGGCGGTTTCCTGACGGCGTTCATCCCTGCGGCGGCCTCCGGCTTCACCACGCCGAACGGCCCGCTCTACGCGTGCATCGCGATGGTGCTTTCGTTTGTGCTGTGCATCGCGGTGAGCCTCATTGCCTCGGCGCTGAAGCTCAAGAGCGCCGCGCGCTGCGACGAGTTTTACCGGATTGAAGAGAAATAAACGGCTTTCGGAGCCATGCGGGCAGATGTCCGCACGGCTCCAAAATTTTTTTTGCAGAAAATTGAACGTCCTGTGAATAAAATGTAACTTTTCTTGTTTTTTGTACTTGATTTCCGCGAAATATATCGCTATACTATAAGTAATCATTCCTGTTTTGCGTATGGACCGTCCGAAACTGAAACAGGAATTAACTTTTTTAAGGAGAGTGACATCCTTGGACAAATTTTTCAAAATTTCTGAGCGTGGCTCGAATGTCCGGACGGAGATAATTGCCGGCTTGACGACATTCTTTGCGATGGCGTACATCGTGGTCACGAACCCCAACCAGATCGTCAGCTTCAATCATCTGGCTCCGGATGCGGATCCGGTTTTCCAGCAGATTTGGAACGCGGTCTATGTGGCTTCCATTCTGGCGGCTGTCATCGGCACGCTGCTGATGGCGCTCTATGCCAAGATGCCGTTTGCACAGGCGTGCGGCATGGGTCTGAACTCGTTCTTCTTCGTGTCGTTCATTCTGCCGGAGATCATTGCTTGCGGCGACGGTCCTATCGTTGGCGACAACATCATCAAGGGCTACCATGCAGGTCTCGTCATCATTCTCGTTTCCGGTATCGTCTTCATGATCTTCTCGCTCACCGGTCTGCGCGCGAAGGTTGCCAAAGCGCTTCCGGACTGCCTGAAGAAGGCGATCCCGGCAGGCATCGGCCTGTTCATCGCGTTCATTGGTTTCCAGAATGTCGGTATCATTCAGGCGAACCAGTACACGCTCGTTCAGTTTGTTGACATCCACGGCGCGATCACCAGCGAAGAGGGCATCATCACGGTTCTCCCGGCGCTGCTTGCTCTGCTCGGTCTGCTTGTCATCGCGATCCTTGAGAAATTCAAGGTCAAGGGCTCTGTGCTCATCAGCATCGCGGGCGTCACCGTGCTCTATTACATCCTGAGCGGTACCACACCGTCCTTCGATATGAGCCAGGTTGGCCAGACCTTCAGCGACTTCGGCAAGATCGGCATCACCGGCGTGTTCAGCGGCGACGCTTGGGCGAGAGCCTTCACCGGTGAGGAAATCGGCGGCATCTTCTCCGCAATCATGCTCGTCGTGACCTTCTGCCTCGTCGATATGTTCGATACCATCGGCACACTGTACGGCACCGCTGCGCAGGCGGACATGCTCGATAAGAATGGCGACCCGATCAACGTCAACCAGTGCATGACCAGCGACTCCATCGCGACCGTCGCGGGCGCTGTCTGCGGTACCTCCACCTGCACCACGTACGTTGAGTCCGCTGCTGGCGTTGCAGCCGGCGGCAGAACCGGTCTCACCAGCCTTGTTGTCGCGATCTGCTTCGTGATCTGCCTGTTCCTCAGCCCGTTTGCTTCCCTCGTTCCGGCATGTGCAACCGCTCCGGCGCTCATCTATGTCGGCGTTCTGATGCTCAAGGGCTTTGCGAAGGTCGATATGCACGACATCACCAGCGCGGTTCCGGCGTTCCTCGCACTCGTCATGATGCCGCTGACCTATTCCATCTCCAACGGTATCGGCATCGGCGCGATCGCTTATGTGATCATCACGCTCTGCACAGGCAAGTATCAGAAGAAGGACATCCCGATCACAATCATCGCGGCGCTCTTCGTCATCAAGTTTATCTTCGTTACGATGTAATCTTTTTTACAGCGATCATTCAAGATAATCAAAACAGAAAGGCTTCCGTCCGAGAGAGTTTCTCAGACGGAAGCCGTTCATTTTTGTTTAGACGCAGGGGTATCTGTTGCACGGACGGGAGAGCCCAAAGAACGCGAGCAGAGCAGTCGTTTCCAGATTATACGAATGAGCGAAACGAACGACCTCGCGGACATTCGCCGTTCGTCGCACGGACTAGACGTTGAAACGGAAGAGAACGATGTCGCCGTCCTGCATGACGTATTCTTTGCCCTCGCTGCGGACAAGTCCCTTTTCCTTTGCCGCCGCCATCGTGCCGCACGCCATCAGGTCGTCGAACGCGATGACCTCCGCGCGGATAAACCCGCGCTCGAAATCGCTGTGGATCTTGCCGGCCGCCTGCGGCGCCTTTGTGCCCTTCTTGATTGTCCACGCGCGCACCTCGGGCTTGCCCGCGGTGAGGTAGGAAATCAGACCGAGGAGAGAATAGCAGGCGTTGATCAGGCGGTCAAGGCCGGACTCAGTCAGGCCCATATCGCTCAGGAACAGCTCCTTTTCCTCAGCGTCCATGCCGGAAATCTCCGCTTCGATCTCCGCGCAGATCGGCAGAACTGCCGCGTGCTGCTCGTCAGCGATTTTCTTGACCGCGAGATAGCCGGGGTTCGATTCGATGCCGTTCACAAAGTCCGATTCGCTCATGTTGGCGGCGAAAATGATCGGCTTGTTCGTCAGCAGATTGACCGTCGAGAGCAGCTCGGCCTCCTCCTCGGTGCAGTTCACGCTGCGCGCGGGAAGACCGGCGTCAAACGCCTCGCGGACGCGCTCGAAAAACTCGAGCTCCGCCTGATATTTTTTGTCCGCCTTGATCATCTTTTTCGTCTTGTCGATGCGGCGGTCGAGCACCTCCATGTCGGAGAGGATCAGCTCAAGGTCGATTGTCTCGATGTCACGTGCCGGATCGATCGACCCCTCGACGTGAATGATGTCGTCGTTCTCAAAGCAGCGGACGACGTGCACGACGGCGTCCACCTCGCGGATATTCGAGAGGAACTTGTTGCCGAGGCCCTCGCCCTTCGACGCGCCCTTGACGAGACCGGCGATGTCGACGAACTCGATCGTCGCAGGTGTGAATTTCTCCGGCTCATACATCTCGGCGAGCTTGTCGAGACGCTTGTCCGGCACGGAAACGATGCCGACGTTTGGCTCAATCGTGCAGAATGGATAGTTCGCGGACTGCGCGCCCGCGTTTGTGATTGCATTGAACAGTGTGCTCTTTCCGACATTCGGAAGGCCGACGATACCTAATTTCATATATTTCAAAACTCCTTTATTTGCAATGTTTTTTTGGATTCGGGGGGTGAGCTCCGCACCAATTCCGCACCAATTTTTCGCCAGCGCACCATTTTAACTTGCCATGGTGGCGCTCTGCTCGAATTGTTTTACGGCGTTGGATAGAGAGGCATCGGTCACATGGACATAGCGATCCATGGTGGTTTTGATGCTCGAATGACCGAGCAGCCTTTGCAGGACTTTCGGCATGATCCCGCGTTCAATCGCGCGAGTGGCATAGGTGTGCCGCAGAGCGTGCATACAGAACCGCTTGATTTTTGCTTCATCGCACAATTTGTACAGGTGGGTATCATAGGAGCTGTTTTTGTTCGGCTCGCCGGTGCGGTAGTTGACAAACACCAGATCCCGCATACAAAGGTATCTGGTCTGACCGGTGCGGCGATCCACATATTCCAGAATCTGCGAGAGCAGTTCCGATTCCTTCCGGGTGTGCCGCTCCTCGTAGCAGGATTTCAGCACATCGTATGCCCGGTTCGTCAGGGGAATGGTTCGGTAGCTGCTCGCCGATTTGGGAGGACCGGCGCGCCAAACACCTTCGCTATGGCGGTATTCCAGCGTCTTGCTGACAGTCAGCGTCCGCTTCTTCCAGTCGATGGAATCCCATGTAAGGCCAATCATTTCCGAAGTGCGCAGCCCGGTCTCCAACAGCAGCACATACTGCCTGTAATTGTGAGAGCGTTTTGCGGTTTCCAGAAACTTCTCCTGCTCCTCTACGGTTAAGAACTTTATGTCATCCACAGCGCGGACGGGTTTCGTATAACGAACCCCGTCCATCGGATGCTTTGTGAGCATATCATTCGTCACCGCAGCGCGGAACATGGTGCCCATTGCAATATAGGTCTGGCGAATGGTGGAGCCTGCATAGGTTGCCTCCATCCGATTCAGAACGATTTTGCAATGCATGGGTTTGACATCGCACAGGCGCATACTTCCGATTACCGGCTGGATGTTCCTTTCGTACCGTTCCCGATAATTCCTCCTTGTGTTGGGAGCCAGGTCTGCGATGAGATTCGCAATCCAGAACTCGAACCAGGCGTCCACCGTCATTTCGGAGGAGGGGTTATAAACATCGTGCTTGTCTTCGTACTGTGCGTCTGCCAGCCAGTTACGGGCTTCCGGGAGGGTATCAAAGTGCTTCTCCCGTCTGTCACCGTTCTTGGCTGAATATCTTGCGGAGAACTTACCGTCTTTTCTCTGGCAGATACCCTTGCCGCATTCTTTGCCTTTTAGATTTTTGCCCATTTAATGAACTCCTTTCCGTAGAGCCGGAAACGCGAGTTCATCACGACACCTTACTCTATCATAATTTCGCATATTTTTCAATATCTTTCGGCATTTTTGGTGCGCACCAAAGTCAGCAATTCTCAAAATCAAATTGCCACCCGCCCTTCGATAAACTCCTCAAATGCCCTGCGTTTTACCAGTTCCTTGGTGCCAACATAGAGAACAAAGGGGCAGTTAGGTTGTTTCAACAGTTTATCAATCTTGTTGATTCCGATATTGCTGTATTCGGCTGCTTCCCGGATGGCGGCGTTGGTTGCCTTAATCCAGCGGTTGAACTCGCCTTTTCCCGTTGCGATGCCTTTACGCTCCATTGCTCGGACGGTGGGGCCTTCATGAACGGTGGGCAGCAGGTCAACACCCTGCCGTTCATAGCTGCGGTGATCGATGTGACAGGACAGTTCCTTATCCGCAAACTTGGCGTTGCACAATTCCGCCCACGCCTGCCGCCAGTGCTCCAGCGTTTCAGGACTGCCCCAGTCGGTGGTGGGCACGGCATTGAATATATAGTCCCCGGTTCCATCCGGGATGCGGTTGCCGTTTTCGTCCAGCACATATTCCCGCAGCTGCTTGTTGCCCCACTTGCCGTTTGGCTCAACGGGGCGGATGGGACACATCACATGAAAGTGGGGATTGGAAATACCGCCGTCCTCCTTGTCGGGGGAATGCACGGCGAAGTCCACGATCATGCCCCGGCTCACAAACTGCTCCAATAAAAACTGCCTTGCGAGATTGATGTTCTCCTCCATGGAGAACTCGTTCTGCAAGGCAATGTCAAAGCTGTATGCAAGCTGGGCTTTCTTTCCGTGCTCCACTTTCTCCACGGCGTTCCAAAGGGTTTCCCGGTCTGCGTACTCCGGCGGAGCGTGGGCGGGCAGCAGGATTTCCGAACAGACCACACCGCCCTTGTGGGTGTAGTCGCTATCCTCACCGTAGTATTCACTGTGGAGCTTTTCTCCGGCACGGTAGGCGGCTGCGGCAACGGCAGACTGTCCGGCGCTGCGTTTAATTTGGGTGACATGAAAATGAAACAGTGCGATGGTCAAGTCCTCCCTTGGTCATGTGAGTGAACAGCTTCTGAAAGTAAAGCTTGAACCTCCGGCAGAGCAAAGACGGATTCTGCAAGAGCGTAGAACTCCACCTCCGTCAGAACCTTCACCGTGGGAGCCACGCTTTCCACAGCAGCGCCACGAGTGATGAGCCGATGGGTGCGCTTTCGACGTTCGCCTTTCTCACAATAGGCAATGCGGTTTTCATACTGCTGCACTTTGTGCTGAAGCTGGATAAGCTGCCGTTCGCAGGCTGCCCGCTCGGCTTCCAGCTGGAATAGTGATTTTTGCATTGGCAATGAGTGTGACCTCCTGAAAGATTGGGATAAAAATGACCGCCAGCATTCACTGACGGTCTGAAAGGATAGCCGCATAGCGGCGCAAGGGGTGCAGCCCCTTGTTCGGAACGCAGTGACGCACCTCAGACATTCAAGTGTCCGGGGTGTTCGGTCCGCAGGACGCACATACGGGGATTACCCCGTATAGAAGTGCGCCCTTAGTTCCTAAGGGATTACCCCACATTGCTGCCATATGCTTCAGTAAAGGAGAGTTTGCGTTTTTTGCTGCGTACATACGTACGGCGGGATGTTACTTATCCCATTCGTCCGGTACGTACGCAGCGAATTACCACAAAAGCTGTTTATATCGGGTCTTGCCACGGCCTCGATTCCCATGAAGCCCCAAACCCTGCGTCCGGCTGAATTGGTCACATTGTTGCAGTGTTCCAGATTGTATTTACCTGCATGGGAAACCAAAGCATCGCTGAAGCTTCGGGCTTTCAGGGGTGAGAGCCCATTCTCATCACACCACATTCGGTAAATGGAATACAGGTCTTTGGAGCTGATGGAAGCATCCGCTTTCAGTCGGATGTAACCATCGGATTCCAAAAAGGAAAAGATGTTGTTATTATCCCGTTTCACCGCTTCCCGATTTTCTCTGGCGCGTTCACTCTCTGTGAAGCGGAAGTTGTTAAGCGCCAGGCGCTGCAAGCCTGCAAAGGCCCAGAGGAAAATCCCCTCAGCTTCCGCTTTCAGTTTTTCACCCAGATAGGGATCATCTGTCCGTCCGGCGGGCTTCGGTTTGGTGGTGAGCATCAGCTGCCGCCGGTAGAAGCCGTCGCTGCGGTCATAGAGGGCTTGCAGGTCGCCGTTGCTGAAGGCCAGCAGCCGGGCGTACATCCAGCCCTGATAGCTCTGCTGTCCCTTGCGCTCTAAGTCCATCTTCCCCTGAGCCGTTACGATGGATTTGACATAATTGGTCTGCCGCAGGGCTTCCATCCGCATATCATCGTCCACCATCAGCAGTGTGTGCTCCAAATCCGCCCGGGCAAATCGATTCTCCGAAATTTTGCCGGTGCTGCCGTCCTTCATATTGCTCCCAAAGAGACTGCCCAGCATAGCGCCGATCTGAGACTTGCCCTCGCCGCCGCTGCCCTTGAGAATCAGCATTCGCTGCCCTGCGTTGCTGGGAATCAGGCAGTAGCCGATAAATTCCTGCAAGGTGGGAATATCCTCGGGGTAGAGCAGCTCCCCCAGGAAGGACAGCCACCGAACCGGCTGGGGTGCTTCCGGGTTGTAGGCCACCGGCAGACGGTTGCGCACGATCTCCGGCTTGCCCTCAAGGAATGTCCCATCCAGGAGCAGCGTACCGTTGGCAAGGTGTACGCGATCCGGCTCCGGGAAAAGATCGTCCACCTGCGCTTCCAGCTTCAGTACCTCCAGAATGTTGCTGATCTTCTTGGGGATGTTGTTGACCGCGCAGGATTTGAGACTTTCATAAATCTCTCCCCGCAGCGGCAAATCGTCCGTCACTCGACCATCCGGCGTGAAAAAGGCTCTGTTCGTGAAGATGATTCTGTGCTCACGCAGAAACTCCTGACAGAACAGAGCCTCGTTGATGTTCTTCCCGTCATACCAGATGGGAAGCTCTGTCTCAGGCGATTGCTGGTTCTTTTGCACAGTATCTTGCCTCCTTTCGATTCTCTGCTACGACACCTTCCCAGAAAGCAACGCTGCCGTCTGCCGTCAGAGCGGATACAGCATGGCTGCGCTGGGTGGAGCTGGCTTCATCCAACATTTCCAAAAGCCCCGCAATGCGGTCGTACTGCTGGCAGCTTTCCACAAAATGGTCATCCAGACTGTCCTCCGGCGTGTTGGGTGCATATTGGGTTTTCCATTTCTTCAATAGATGCAGATAGTCTGTCAGCGCCCGACGGCAGCGTAGCTCATCCAGCCGGGATGGATTTTGCCGGATAGCTATTGGCTTTATATCTGCCGAGATGCCAAAATCAGCGGTTAGTTTTTCTGCGGCATCTTTAAGGCTGATGCCAAATAGTCGTGCGGTGAAGTCGATGACATCTCCGCTGGCCCCGCAGCCGAAGCAGAAGAAGTAATCTTCATTCAGCTTCATGCTCGGATGCCTGTCCTCATGGAATGGGCAGCAGGTCATGCCGTTTCGGCTCACCGTCAGCCCGTAGGTTTCGGCAGCCTGCCGCAGTGGGACGGCTGCCTTTACTCTTTCAAATTGGTTCATTTTCTTATCTCCTGATTCTTGTTTCGCGCCCTGTAACCATTTGCAGGGCAATTCTTGGTTGGGGAATATATCTGCGCCACCTTTCTGAATCCAATCCCAAAAGTCCTTGCGCCGCAAGGCTTTTTCGGGGTCAATGCGTTACACTGCCGCTTTGCTCCTGTACTTTCGCACTCTGGCTGCGGTCTGCTTTTTTCGGGCATCGTCTGCGCATTTGTCGGAGCAGTACACTCTCCGCCCATTGACCGGGAAGGGCTTTCCGCAGTGCTGGCAGCGTTTTGTGGGCAGAGCCTGCAAGGCTGCTTCCAGCTCCGGGTCGTTGGGCAGAACCGCTTCCCAGAAGTACCGGCACATGGCGCTGTTTGTGTAGCAGATACCCAGCATGGGGCATTCGCAGTCCAGCGGCAGGCAGCCGTAGTCTCTGTCGTAGTTGGCGCAGCTTCCGGTTACCAGCTTCCGAATGGATCGTCGTTCCGGTACTGTCAGTTCCCGTTCTGTTTTTGCCATAGGCAATCATCCTCCTTTCTTCGTTTTTGGGGAGCGTAAGCTATCGGACTTACCCTCTCACTATGGTTATGGGAAATTTTTCAGAAAACAGGCTAATCGCAGGACAAGCCCATTTGGGAAAACAGGACAGCCCCCATATGTACTTGCCGCTCTCCCCGAACCCGTTCCTGCCCGGCGTTTCACCCGGCGTTTTCTCCCCCCCTTGGCACGCTCGTGGTCATCGCGATGCTTTCCCGGAGGACATATCCCTTTCGGACGGTCATTCAATTTTCAAGCTTCACCCGTAGCCTCAAATGCAGGCGAATCTGTCCGTATTCTACAACAAAAAAAGAGCCTTTCCCGGATATCCAAAAGGATGGAAAAGACCCACAAAATTTGATATTTCCACGGTTATAGACAGCCGTGATATAATGAAAGAAAACTGTTTCGAGGACTGCTTTTATGAATGCAAAACTGACCATACAGGAGAAACTGAAGGATCTGCGGGTGGAACGGCATCTGACTTTGGAGCAGCTTGCGCAGGAGTCCGGCATCTCCAAATCCGCTCTGGGTAAGTATGAATCCGATGATTTCAAGGACATCAGCCCCTTCAGCATCGTTACCCTGGCGAAATTCTACGGCGTGTCCACGGACTATCTGCTGGGACTGACAGAAACAAAAAATCACCCAAACACAGACCTGCACGATCTGCATCTGGGTGATGATATGATTGAATTGCTGAAAAGCGGAAAGCTCAACAACCGGTTGCTGTCTGAGCTGGCTCTGCACAAGGACTTCCAACACTTTCTGGTAGATATTGAAATCTTCGTTGACAGGATTGCGGATATGCGGATCAACGATATGAACGCCATTCTGGAAGCTAACCGGAAGCAAATCATGGAAAAGCATAATCCGGGCGTAAATGATTTATATGTGCGCACTCTGGAGCTGGCGCAGGTCAGGGAAGAAGATTATTTTGCCCATGTGGTTCATAAGGATATTGACGATATTATGCAGGATATTCGGGAAGCCCACAGGAAGGACACCACCACCGCTGACACCGCTTCTCCTGTTGCCGAAATTCAAAAGCAGATGGAGAACGCCATGCACTACGAGGGCACCGAGGAAGAAAAGAAAGCCCGCCTCTTCCTGGCAACCCTTGGCATTGACTATGACAAACTGACCCCGGAGGAATTTGTCACGCAGATCAATATTCTCAAAAAGTCCGAACACCTGAAAAGCCCCAATAATCTGCGTGGGAAAGCTGTGCCCTATCAGGTGCATGGGAAAGGGAATCGAAAGAAGCGGAAGTAATCTGCGCTGCCTTTTTTCTCTACTATTGTTATGTCAGGAAACGGGAAAACCACTCCAATCCCGGGATGATTCCAAAAGCAATCCGGGATAAGGGCGGCGTGTTTCACTACATCCTGTTTCATTTATCGAAAAATGGTGAGATTCTGCGGGATGTTGCCGTGGGACAGCTTGTTTCTGACCAAGAATGGTCACGACCGCTATGCGGTTCTGGATATGGAGGAATACCGCCAGTATGAAAAGCTGATGGCGATGCAGAAGCTGATGACCGAGCTGGAAAAGGTCGCCGCTCCGGGGAGGAGCAGGGGTGCTTCTCTGCGGAGGATGTGGAAAAGGAACTGGGAATCCATGACTAAAGTAAAGATGCCAATGGCAGGAGAGATTACCTGCCCAGCCTGTTTGGTGAAGAGCTATGCGATGACGACAATGCGTAAACGAATACCGGGGCAGCTAAAAAATGCGCTGTCCCGGTATTTTTCTGGTTTCAAATATGATAATGGAGTCTTGCAGCAGCTCAAAACGAATTGTCACACGGCTTTGACCTCCCACGGTACAGGTGAACAGAGTCAAATCCCAATTTCCACTTTCCATTCCCTCTATATCTGTGGGGTTCAGTGTCTCCCGTTCCATCATTTTGTAGGTGAATACATTTCCGTCCATATCCGTGAAGGTGGCAATATCGCCCTCACATAGATTTTTCAGGTTTCCGAAATGGGATGTGTAGTTGTGGCCGCAAAGAATCAGGTTATTCAAGTAGGCAGACCCGCTGTATCGGCAGGGGGCAGTTTTCAGGTTGGGATAATTCCACTCACTGGCAATCGGTAGTTCCAATTCCAGTGATGGGATTTGTAATACGCCAATATAGTCCATGCCGTTGATCGTTTCCACCGGCATTTCCATATCCGGGCAGAGAACATAATCTGGAGCATCACTGGGCATCGGCGCTTGCTCCACAATGGGTTCCGTGGATGCTTCTGTAGGAACCTCTGAAGGCAGATAATCTTCCAGTCGGTCAATGACCTGCAGAGCAGACTGTTCCGCCCGCTGCTCATCGTACAAATTATAGGCAGTAAGGAAAAGGGCCGCTGCAATCAGCAGCAGCCCCAAAAAGATCAAACCAGTTCCCTTATTTCTCATCTATGGTACCTCTGCGGCGCACCAGGCCAATCACGACAAAGAGCAGTCCGGCGGCAATCAGCACCGGAACCGGCCACCAGAGTTGGCCCGTCTGGGGCAGTGTGGGCTTATCCGGCTGGGGCGGTGTCGTAGGCTTGCTGCAGGTGTTTGTGACGATGAAGGTATTTCCTTCCTGCTGAACCTTCGGGTCCTGATAGCCATTCTCCCTTTTTTCCGTGACTGTCCACTGATGATTGGTGTCCAGATTCTTCCAGGTATAGCTCCAGGCTCCGTCGTGGGGCAGCGTAATGGTATCATAGATTTCTCCGTCACAAATCAGCGAAATGGCAATGGATTTGGGCCGCTGATCTTTATGGCAGCTGTCTTTCCAGACCTTGATGACTTCATAGTCCGCCCGGACCGGTTCCTGGCCGGGCTTGGCATTGGCTACTACATTGTAATTCCAGGTGTTGCTGCTCAGATCCTGCTCCGGCAGCATGACGAAAAAGGGGGAAGTGGAATACACATAGCCGTTCTTTCGAATGGTGCTGCCCGGAACGAGGTAAAGACCCATAGGGATATCCGTAAACACTGCCACGCCGTCGGAATTCGTCACGGCGGAGCGGCTGGGCTTCAAGTCCGGATCCAGCAGGATCTCCCGGGCCAGGGCCTGTGCCATGTTCTGCCATGCCATGTCATTTTTACCCCGGATATCCAGGCTTTCCGCATAGGCCCCATAGCGGTCAATGACTGTCAGCTCTCCGTATTGATCTACGGTGGAGATCAGATAGGCGTCAAACCGCAGCCCGGAAATGGGCATGTCCGCATAGACCGCAGTGATGGTCAAACTGTGCGTGTGGCCCAAGTCAATGCTTCCCGCCGCGGAAGCGCCGACCGGCAACAGAAGGGCCGCCGCCAGCAGCGCAAGCAGCAGTGCGCAGAACCGTTTATAGATCTTCATCGGCGTCACCTCCGTGTTTCGTCTTGGGCCGCTTTGGCAGCAGAAGCAGTATCAGCAGTAACAATAGAATCGGGATCGCCACAATGGGCGCTACCAGCAGCGGCTCGATCTGGATGGCGTCTGCCGTCACACGGACGACCTTTGCTTCCTCGATGTTCTCAATTCTGTGTCCCCTCACCAAAAGCCGGTGGGTATTGATACCATAGGGGGTGCAGGTCACCAATGTGCAGTAATCCTGACCCTCCACGATTTGCAGCGCTCC
>NZ_JAFBIT010000004.1 GCF_021531715.1 Anaeromassilibacillus senegalensis
GATCTACACCAATCAAATATTCCACAAAAATCCATCCTTTCGTCTTGTGCGCGAGGAAACCTGTCCGCACAGCTTTTTCCCTTTCATTGTGATTCATTTTCTGCTTTGTGTCAAGCCTTTTTTAGGCGATTCCAATTGAAAACCGGATTTTTCTATGATAAACTATAGAGGAATATTCCGCCCGAATGGGAAAATCCGAGCGCATATATTTGGAGTTGTATCTCACAGGAAAGGTAAGTGGTTATGAACATGAAAGAACGGTTTGATGTTGCGGTCATCGGTGCGGGCGTGACCGGATGCGCGATCGCGCGGGAGCTTGCGCGCTACGAAGCGAAGATCTGCGTGCTCGAAAAGGGAGAGGACGTCTGTACCGGCACCTCTAAGGCGAACAGCGCCATCGTGCACGGCGGCTTCGACGCGGAGACCGGCTCGCTGAAGGCCAAAATGAACGTGCGCGGCAATGCGATGATGACGCAGATATCCGAGGAGCTGGACGTCCCGTTTAAGCGCAACGGCGCGTTTGTGCTCTGCTTTGACGAAAACGATCTGCCCGCGCTGCACGAGCTGTATGAGCGCGGCGTGCGCAACGGCGTGCAGGATCTCAGAATTCTGACCTTTGAAGAAGCGAAGGCCATGGAGCCGAACCTCTCGGAGAACGTCTGCGCGGCGCTGTACTGCCCGTCTTCCGGCATCGTGTGCCCGTTTGAGCTGACGCTCGGCTTCGCCGAAAACGCGGCGGATAACGGCGCTGCGTTCCGCTTTGAGAGCGGTGTTAAGGCGATCCGCCGGGAGGACGGATATTACGTCCTCGAGACGGAGCAGGGTGAGGTGGAGGCGCGCGCCGTTGTCAATGCGGCGGGCGTTTATGCGGACGCAGTGCATGATATGGCGCTCCCGCATGCGTTTTCCATCCAGCCGCGCAGCGGCGAGTACTGCCTCTGCGACAAGACGGCCGGAAACCTCGTTTCCAAAACAATTTTCCAGATGCCCTCGAAGCTTGGCAAGGGCATTCTCGTCACGCCGACCGTGCACGGCAATCTGCTGCTCGGCCCGACGGCCTCGGATATCGAGGATAAGGAGTTTACCGCCACAACGCGCGAAGGGCTGGATTTCGTGCTCGAAAAGGCGGCGCTCAGCGTGAACAACATCCCGGCGCGCCAGATCATCACGTCGTTCTCCGGTCTGCGCGCGCACGACGATCGGGGCGATTTCATTTTGCAGGAGAGTGCGCCCGGCTTCTTCGACGCAGCGGGCATCGAATCGCCCGGCCTGACCAGCGCGCCCGCAATCGGCGTTTACATGGCGGAGATGGTCGCGTCGTCGCTGGCACTCGAAAAGAAGGCGGACTTCAATCCGATCCGCCATGGCGTGACGAAGCTCAACGAGCTTTCCGTTGAAGAACGCGCGGAGAAGATCCGCGAGAACCCGCTGTACGGCAACATCATCTGCCGCTGCGAGACGATTTCGGAGGGCGAGATCGTGGAGGCGATCCACCGCACGCTCGGCGCCAGAACGCTCGACGGCGTAAAGCGGCGCACACGCGCGGGCATGGGCCGGTGCCAGGCGGGCTTCTGCTCGCCGCGCGTCATGGATATTCTGGCGCGCGAGCTGAACCTGCCGCTGACGGAAATCCGCAAGAACGGCAAGGGATCGGAAATCGTATTCGGGAAGACGAAGTAAGGAGTTTGTATCATGAAAAGAAAGATTGTGATTATCGGCGGCGGCCCGGCGGGTCTGGCGGCGGCTGCGGCGGCGGTCGAGGCCGGCGAGCGCGACGTGCTCATTCTCGAGCGTGACACGCACCTCGGCGGCATTCTGAACCAGTGCATCCACAACGGCTTCGGCCTGCATACCTTTAAAGAAGAACTGACGGGCCCGGAATACGCGGCGCGGTTTGAAGCGCGCGTCCGCGAGCTGCATATCGAGTATCAGCTCGGCACGATGGTGCTTTCCATCTCGAAGGATAAGGTCGTCACGGCGGTCAGCCGCGAGCACGGCCTGTTTACAATAGAAGCGCAGGCGATCATCCTCGCGATGGGCTGCCGCGAGCGCTCGCGCGGCGCGCTGAATATCCCGGGCTTCCGCCCGGCGGGCATTTTCTCGGCGGGCACGGCGCAGCGGCTCGTTAATATGGAGGGCTACATGCCGGGCCGCGAGGTCGTCATCCTCGGCTCGGGTGATATCGGCCTCATCATGGCACGCCGCATGACGCTGGAGGGCGCGAAGGTGCGCGTCGTCGCGGAGCTGCAGCCGTATTCCGGCGGCCTCAAGCGCAACATCGTCCAGTGTCTCGACGATTACGGCATCCCGCTGAAGCTCAGCCACACGGTCACGGAGATTCACGGCAAGGAGCGCGTGACGGGCGTGACGATCAGCGCGGTGGACGAGCGCTTAAAGCCCATCCCCGGCACCGAGGAATTTTATTCGTGCGATACGCTTTTGCTCTCGGTCGGTCTGATCCCCGAAAACGAGCTTTCCACCGGCGCGGGCGTGCGTCTCTCGCGCACGACGAACGGCCCGGAGGTCAACGAGAGCCTCGAAACGAACATTCCCGGCATTTTCGCGTGCGGCAATGTCCTGCACGTGCACGACCTCGTCGATTACGTCTCCGAAGAAGCGGCGGCAGCAGGCAGAGCGGCGGCAAAATACGTCAACGAAGGGGAGAGCGCAGGCGAAGAAAAGGCCATCCGGCTCGTGCCCGCAGGCGGCGTGCGCTACACCGTGCCCGTCACGGTGCGCCCCGCGCATATGCCCGATACGCTGACCGTGCGCTTCCGCGTCGGCAATATCTATAAGAATTGCTATCTGAGCGTCTATTTCGGCGAAAACCGCGTTGTGCACCGCAAAAAGCAGGTCATGGCGCCCGGCGAGATGGAGCAGATCACGCTGAAAAAAGCCGACCTGCAGAACGTCGATTTCGATACGATCACGATCACGACGGAGGAAAACTGAGATGGAAACGAAGAATTTCATTTGTATCAACTGCCCGCTCGGCTGCCCGCTGACCGTCACGCTGGACGGCGGCAAGGTCGTCTCCGTTTCGGGCAACACCTGTAAGCGCGGCGAGGCGTACGCGGTGAAGGAGATCACCGCGCCGGCGCGCACCGTCACCTCCACCGTCCGCGTCGCGGGCGGCGAGCGTCCGGTGGTCGCCGTGCGCACAAAGACGGACATTCCGAAGGATAAAATTTTCGACTGCATGGCGGTCATCAACACCGTGGAGGTGCCCGCACCGGTGCGCATCGGCGATGTGCTGATCGGCAACGTCTGCGGCACCGGCGTCGATGTGGTCGCAACGGCGAATAACTGGGCGGTTGGATAAGTGATGATCGATACGATATTCTTTGACCTCGACGGCACGCTGCTGCCGATGGACAACGACATTTTTACGAAGGGCTATTTCAAAGGGCTTGTCGGAAAGCTCGCGCCGTACGGGTACGACCCGAAGCAGATTGTGGACGGCGTATGGCGCGGCACGGCGGCGATGGTGAAAAACGACGGCTCGCGCCCGAACAAGGACGCGTTCTGGGCGACGTTTGAGCCGTTTATTCCGAACTGGAACCCCGCGCACCGCGCGCTGACCGATACGTTTTACAGCGAGGAATTCCGCGAGGCGAAGCGCTTCACCGGCGAAAATCCGCTGGCCCGCCCGCTGATCGATACGCTGAAGCGCGACGGCCTGCACGTCGTGCTCGCGACAAACCCGCTCTTTCCGGCAAACGGCATCGAGACGCGCCTGAACTGGATCGGGCTGACGTCGTCGGATTTTGAGCTTGTAACGACGTATGAAAACATGCACTACTGCAAGCCAAATCCGAAGTATTACACGGAAATTCTCGAGATGCTCGGCAAAAAGCCCGAAGAGTGCCTGATGGTGGGCAACAACACCGACGAGGACTGCGCGGCGGCACAGGCGGCGGGGATGAAAACCATTCTCGTCACGGATTGTCTCATCAACGAGAGCTGCACGCCGATCGAGACGTACAAAAACACAACCTTTGCCGATCTGTATGCGGCGATTCAATCCTGTTTATAAGGAGAGAGAGGTATGGAAAACTATACCGACATCAACTCCGCCACCGTCGACGGTTGGGTGGCGGGCGGCTGGGAGTGGGGCAAGCCCATCTCCCACGAAACATATGAAAAGGCACTCAGGGGCGAGTGGGGCGTGTATCTCACGCCGACGAAGATCGTCCCGCACGCATGGTTCGGCGAGCTCCGGGGTAAGCGCGTGCTCGGTCTTGCGAGCGGCGGCGGGCAGCAGATCCCGGTCTTTACCGCGCTCGGCGCCGTCTGCACCGTGCTTGATTACTCGAAGGCGCAGCTCGACCGCGAGCGCGAGGTCGCCGCGCGCGAGGGCTATACCGCCGACTGCGTGCAGGCGGATATGACGAAGCCTTTGCCGTTTGCGGACGGCACGTTCGACCTGATCTTTCACCCGGTCTCGAACTGCTATGCGGAAAAGCTCGAGGGCATCTGGCAGGAGTGCGCACGCGTCTTAAAGCCCGGCGGCGTCCTACTCGTCGGCTTTGATAACGGCTTCAACTATCTCTTCGATGAAAGCGAACGGGAGGTCATCTACAAGCTGCCGTTCAACCCGCTGAAGGACGAGGCGCTGTACAAGCTGTCGATCGAGAACAACTGGGGCATCCAGTTCTCGCACACGATCGAGGAGGAGATCGGCGGGCAGCTCAAGGCGGGCTTTATGCTGACCGACATCTACGAGGACACAAACGGCGTCGGCCTTCTTCACGAGCACGGCGTGCCTTGCTTCTACGCGACGCGGTGTGTGAAAAAATAGGGGGAATTGTCATGTTCTTGGATGAACCTGCCAGAAAAACGCCCCTTGTCGGCGCGTATGACGTCGCGGTGGTCGGGGGCGGCGTGGCCGGGATTGCGGCGGCGCTCGCGGCAGCGCGCTGCGGGGCAAAAACCATTTTAATCGAAAAACAGTTTGCGCTCGGCGGACTCGCGACGCTCGGTCTCGTCACGATCTACCTGCCGCTCTGCGACGGCTGCGGGCGACAGGTGAGCTTCGGCCTGGCCGAAGAGCTGCTGCGGATTTCCATCCGGCACGGGTGGGAGGACCGCTACCCCGCGCCCTGGCTCGAAAGCGGCACGCGGGAGTCGCGCGAAAAGCGCCGGTTTGAGGTGCAGTACAACGCAAGTGTATTTGCGATTCTCTGCGAGCAGCTGCTGCGGGAGAGCGGCGTCGAGATCCTGTACGGCACGTCGGTCTGCGGTGTGCAGACGGAAAACGGAAAAATCCGCGCGCTGTTTCTCGAGAACAAATCGGGCCGCTCCGCCATTTCCGTGCGCTGTGCCGCAGACTGCACGGGCGACGCCGATCTCTGTGCGATGAGCGGTGCGGACACCGCCCGGTTTAAGCAGGGCAATGTGCTTGCCGCGTGGTACTATGCGCAGCACGGCAACCGCGTGCGGCTGAAGATGCTCGGCTTTGCCGACGTGCCGGACAAGTACAAATCCGAGAACGAAAAGCGCCAAAACCGTCGGCGCTACGGCGGAATAGACGGCGCGGAGCTTTCCGAAATGGTGCAGGATGCGCACACCGCGCTGCTCGCCGATTTCTTAAAGGACGGCAGCGTTTCCCAAAAGCATAATCTGACGGCCATGGCCGCGATCCCGCAGGTGCGCATGACGCGCAGGCTCTGCGGCGCGTATACCATGGACGACACCGAGCAGCACAAATTTTTCACGGACAGCATCGGCATGATCGGCGATTGGCGCAAGGCCGGCCCGGTTTACGAGCTGCCGTTTCGCATGCTGTACAGTGAAAAGGTGAAAAACCTCGCCGCGGCGGGGCGATGTATTTCCGTCACCGACGATCTGTGGGACGTCACGCGCGTGATTCCCGCCTGTGCGGTGACCGGACAGGCGATCGGCACGGCTCTCGCGCTTTCCGATGACCTTCCCGCACTGGATGTGGGCACGCTGCAGGCACGCCTGCGAAACGACGGCGTGCGGCTGCACGAATGCGAGCTGGAGACTGACAATCGGTAATATGCAGAAAACACAGCGAAAAGCCGGAAAACGGCATGAACGCTGTGTTTTTTGTTTCTGCGGCTCAAAAAAATTTTTGCAGTTGAGTCTTTAAAAACGAGAGATAAAAAGAGAAAAAACGAGGAAAAACGAGATTGCGTTTTACAGTTTAAAAAACTCGAAAAAATGGGTTGACAAGCCGTTTCCCGTGTGGTAATATCATGGAGCGCCCGACGGGAAAAACGGCGGGCTTCGGCAAAAAAAGTTTCGTATCTTTGCATTCCGCACAGAGCGGGTGCGGGTACCAAGCATAAAACAAACACTTTCTGGAGGTAAACGCTATGTCCACTTATATGGCCAAGGCCGGTCAGGTTGACCGCAAATGGTATGTAATTGACGCTGCAGGCAAGCCGCTCGGCCGCGTTGCAGCACAGGCCGCAGTTCTTCTCCGCGGCAAGCACAAGCCCACCTTTACCCCGCATGTTGACTGCGGTGACCATGTCATCATCATCAACTGCGCTGAGGCGATCCTCACCGGCGGTAAGGCGGAAAAGAAGTATTATTATCGCCACACGGGTTATATCGGCCACCTCAAGGCTGTCCGCTATGACACCCTGATGCGCACAAAGCCGGAAAAGGCGATGGAGCTTGCTGTTCACGGCATGATCCCGTCCAACACGATCGGCAGAGCGGCAGAGGCAAGACTCCGCGTTTATGCCGGCAGCGAGCATAAGCACGCTGCACAGCAGCCCGCTGTCTGGGAACTTTAATAGGAGGTAAACGAATATGTACGATAAGGCACCTTATTTCTACGGCACCGGCAGAAGAAAGAGCTCCGTTGCGCGCGTAAGAATTTACCAGGGCACAGGCAAGATCACGATCAACGACCGTGACATCGACGATTACTTCGGCCTTGATACCCTCAAGACGATCGTCCGTCAGCCGCTCGTCCTCACCGAGACCGACGAGAAGTTCGACGTTGTCTGCCGTGTTGCAGGCGGCGGTGTCACCGGTCAGGCCGGCGCAATCCGTCACGGCATCGCGAGAGCGCTGCTCCAGTACGATTCCGAAAACCTCCGCGCGAAGCTGAAGAAGTCCGGCTTCCTCACCCGCGACCCGAGAATGAAGGAAAGAAAGAAGTACGGCCTCAAGGCCGCCCGTCGCGCACCTCAGTTCTCCAAGAGATAATTGGTGGCGTTTTTACAATCAAAAAGGCTCAAAAACCCCGGAAAATCAAGGTTTTCCGGGGTTTTCTTATGCCCAAAATCGCTGATACTGTTTGTCCTGATTTGAAAGGATTTGGCGTGTTTTGACCCTGTTTTTAGTAGTTAACGATGGGGGAACCGACGTTTTTAACCCCATTTTAGTTAACAGATGGGGGAACTTTTGCCCCGAATCAGGGGGGGCCGGGAGCGTGCTTTTACTGCTATTTTCCGATGTCTGTTTTTGAAAATGCTTCCTTAAATGTCATGCTGAGCAATTGATACGGAATGAATCGTTTTGTCACGGTCTGACCAAATGTAATGAAGTTTATCCGATGAGACTGAATCGCACAGTGGTATACAGGCGTGACAATTTGCTGCGTGGGCCTTCAAGCTGCTCACACCTTGTTTTTTCTCAGTTTTTACAGCACCTCGCACAAAAGCTGAAAGATTTCCTCCCGCTCCAGTTTGCGGGGCATACCGCCCGCGATGCCGCAGCTTTCTGAAACTTGGCGCAAAATGCCCTCGTCTACTTTCAGACCCAGCTGGGTAAAGCTGCTGTCCAAGCCCAGTTCTTTTGCAAAGCCTGCCACAGCCTCAACAGCCTCAACAGCCTCGTCCGCAAGCTTCTGTGTGGTTTTCCCGGCGGGGTCCAGATCGAAAACCCTCCGCCCGAACTGGGCGAACCTCTCGGGCATATCTTTCACGATGTGCCGGTAATAGCTGGGGTGGATCACCGCCAGCGCCATGCCGTGGTTGCTTCCGGTGTAGGCGCACAACTGGGCCTCGATGGCGTGGCACTGAAACCCGCCCTCCTTGCCGCAGGCGAAGAGGAAGGTCTGAGGCAGGGAAGAATCCCACATGAGGTTGCCGAGAATGTCCACATTCTTGGGATCCTTCACCCAGGCCCGGGCATTCGTAATAATATCGCGCATGACCGCTTCATTCATGGCGTCGGATACGCAGTCCCCCGCGCCGAAATAGGTCTCCATGCAGTGGCTCAGGTTGTCGAAAATGCCGGATGCCAGCTGCTTTTGGGAGACGGTCAGCAGGTAGCTGGGATCACAGATGGCGAAGGCTGCGGGAGTGCCCGGCAGAGTAGCTTTTCTGTTCAGCGCCTTATTGCTGATACCGCCCAGACCGTTCATCTCGGAACCGGTGCCGGAAAGGGTCACGATCGTGCCCCAGGGCGTGCCGCTCATGGGGTAGTAATGGTCCTCAAAGATCAGCTTCCAGTAGTCGCCGGGAGCCTTTGCTGCCGCGGAGATAATTTTCACGCAGTCCATGACAGAGCCGCCGCCCATGGCCAAAATAAAGTCCACATTTTCCCGCTTGACAGTCTCCGCGCCGGCCAGCACCATGTCATAGGTGGGGTTTGGTGTGATGCCGCCGAAGTCCACCACAGTCTTTCCGGCCTGCTCCAAAATACCCACGATCTGATCATACAACCCGCTGCGCTTTACGGAGCCGCCCCCGTATGCCAGCATGACGGTTTTGCCGCAGGCCCGCAGCTCCGTACCCAGGTGGCGCTCCACGCTGCCCTCGCCAAAGAGTACCTTTACCGGTGCGTGATAGAAAAAGTTTTTCATAGTGAAACCTCCTGTTTATATCTCAATCTTTGATCTGACTTTAGTATACCGCAGGAGGTTTGAAATGTGAAATATCTATTTTAAATGGAGATTTATTCAGAAACCGTATGACCAATGTGCTCCAAAAAAGCCGCCAGCGCCGGGTTCTGTACCGGCCGCTTCTTCCAAATCAGCGAGGCATATGCGTCTTTCCCATTGGCAAACGGAATAAATATCAGCCCCCCTTGCCGCTCTCCGGGGTAGCCCAGACAGACAATCAGCTCCCGGGAAGCCTTTGCCAGCGGAAAAGCGTTGTAGATGAGATTATAGGTTGCCCCTACGCGTTCCTGTGCTCCTGCTCCCAAATACCGGAGAAGTTCGCTCTGAAAGAAGGAGTTTTCAGGCAGAATCAATTTTTCCCGCCTAAGCTGCTTCCCGGTAACGCTGGTTGCGTTCTCCAGAGGATGACCCTCCGGCACCAGCAAGCCCCAGGTTTCCCGCAACCCCATCTCCAATATTTCAAAGGTTAAGGGGTTCGCTTTTCGCATGATAAAGCCCACATCCAGCAATCCTTTTTCGATATCTTCACAGATACGGTCGGCATTCTCTGAGATCAAGTGGAAGTGTACCCCGGGATGGCGCTCACGGAATACCGCGATCTGCTCCATCAGGAAAACCACAGAGCCGGTTTCCCCCATCCCCAGATAGATGTCACCGGCCAGCGTTTCCGCCCCCGTATTTTCACGCATGGCTTTTTGGTAGAGGGCCAGTATCTCCCTGGCTGTTTCCCGGAACAATAGTCCCTCCTGGGTTAGGCTAACATTTTTATGGGTGCGTGTAAACAGGGTTTTGCCAAGCTCCTTTTCCAGCTCAATCAGCTGCCGGGATACCGTAGGCTGGGAGACATGCAGAAGCTCTGAAGCATGGGTAATGCTGCCCTCTTCAGCTGCCATGAGAAAGTATTCCAACACACGCAGATCCATCCGTATTGCCACCTTTGGGTAAGAGTCTATGGAAAGCTTCTTTTAGTATATCCCGCCTTCCTTGTTCCTATTTTACCATTTTTACGCAAAAAAAGCCAGACCTACCGATGTAGATCTGGCTTTTTCAGTGCCTATAAAATCAAGGTTTTCCGGGGTTTTCTTGTATCTGAAACGCTGATTTAGTTTGTCCGTTTTTCGCCGGATTTGACCGAATCTGACCTCGTTTTTATGTGTTAATAAGTGGATAAGGCTTTTTGGACCCCTTTTGTGGTAAAAAATAGGATAAATTTCGGCTCCAAAAGGGCCTCATGAGGACCGTTTTTTCCCTGCGCTGGAGACTGAATAACAGTGAATATTTGCCGTTCGATTTCAGAAACAAACCTCTGATATGGTTTCACTGATTCTGATTGGATTTGACCTAACCTGACATGGTTTATCGTATTCGCACAGTGGTAAATCTGGTGATGCTCCTATATCCTAAAAGTACAAGGAGGGGTGAACGATGATGAAAAACAAAAAACGCTATCCCTGTTTTTTGGGTAATTAAAATTATATGCGGAGGATTCTGCCTTCCTTGCGCGGCTTGTCGTGCGGAGCAGAGCCTTCACGGTAGCCGAGCAGGATGTTGCAGACGGGCACCATGTCGTCCGGGACGCCCCACTTTTTGCGCATTTCCATGCCGTATTCCGTCGCGAATACCTCGCCCGTGCGCCCGACATAGCACGCGCCGACGCCGAGAGCATGCGCGGCAAGCCAGATGTTCGAGGCAATCATGGCGCCGTCCGCAGACGCATACTGGCCACCGCGCGTGAAAACGGTCAGTACGGTCGGCGCGCCGTAGTAGCCGCTCATGATCGTGAAATCGTCCTGAATGCTTGGCTGGTCGGCGGAAATGGAGTGCGCGACCGTCGCCGGGTCCTTGCCCTTGAACTGCATCCAGCGGTTGATTCGCCCGAGCTTTTCGTTGACTTCGCTGTCCTGACAGACGACGATACGCGAATACTGGTTGTTGCCTGCGCTCGGCGCGTAAAGTCCCGCCTCCAAAATGGCGTTGAGCGTCGCGTCGTCGAGCTGTTTGTCCTGAAAGCGGCGGATGGCGTGCCGCGTTTTCATGGCCTGAAGAATTTCGTTCATGGTGGGTTCTCCTTTCCGGTCGGTGTTTTTGTTTCTGCAATTCCCATTATATTGGTTTTTGCGCCGCGCACAAGTACGCACTTTTTTGTGCCTATCCCCTGCGGCTTGACTTTTTCTCGAATGTAGCCCTATAATATGCATGTAACATTCGAAACGAATGCTTTAAGGCAGAAAGGGGGATTTTCATGCTGAAAAAAGAAGAGATGCCTGCGTGTCCGGTAGCGACGACGGTACAGCTCATCGGCAGCAAATGGAAGCTGCTGATTCTGCGCAACCTGCTCGCTCGCCCGTGGCGGTTTAACGAGCTGCAGAAGAATCTGACGGGCATCAGCCAGAAGGTGCTCACGGACAGCCTGCGCTCCATGGAGGCGGACGGTCTCATCACCCGCACGGTTTATCCGGAGGTGCCGCCGCATGTGGAATATGCGCTGTCCGAGCTCGGCGAGACGATGCGTCCGATCATCGGAGCGATGGAGCAGTGGGGCAGCGCGTACCAGAAAACCGTGCGAGCGTCGCAATAGTGCTTGCGCCGGGCAGCGACACGCATGATTCAGAAACAAAAGCCGCTTTACAGGGAAAGCGGCAATTTTAGAAAGGAAGTTGTATCGATGAAAGTCATTGCAATCAAGGGGAGTCCGCGCAGAAACGGAGACAGCAACACACTGATCGACGAAATTCTCCGCGGCGCAAAGGAAGCGGGACACACCGTGACGGAATATTTCCTGCAGGAGATGAACCTCAAGGGCTGTCAGGCGTGCTATACCTGCAAGCAGCCCGGCACGTCGGGCTGCGACTGTGTGATCCGGGACGATTTAAAGCCCTATTGGGCTCAGCTGCACGAGGCGGACGCATTGGTTCTCGGCGCGCCGATCTACGCGGGCAGCATCTGCGGCCCGATGATCAGCTACATGAACCGGCACTATTGCCTGCTTGATAAGGCGTGGACGGTGCGCGTCAAGCCGGGCATCCGGGTGATTGGCGTGTTTACACAGGGACAGAGTGACCCGAACGCCTATCTGGATCGCATCGACTGGTTTCTCGGTGACTTTGAACGGCGCAATATGATCGTGCGGGACAAAATCGTCAAGACCGGACGCGAGCCGGTGAAAAACGATACGGCGCTGATGCGCCGCGCGTATGAGGACGGCCTGCATCTTGCAGACTGACGGCGCGGAATATCCGATATACAAACAGAGACGCTTGCGTGTGGCCAGGCGTCTCTTTTTAAATTGTGCATGGTTTTCTTTACAGAATTGCGCGAATATGATATACTTTATTACAAAGAAAACGGGAAACAACCCATTCAGAAAGTGAGATGTTGCAGCGTGAAAACAAATAGAACCGTAAAGGACGGCATCTGCCGGCTCGAACAGGAAAACGGCAGGACGCTCGCCTGGTCGGAAAGCTCCGGCGTCGGCGTGCTGGAACAGGACGGCCTTTTCTTCAAGGATCTCGAGAAAACGGGCGAGCTGCTCCCGTATGAGGACTGGCGTCTTCCCGTTGAAGCGCGCGCGAAGGATCTCGCGGGTCGGCTGACGCTGGAGGAAATCGCGGGCCTGATGCTGTATTCGCCGCATCAGGCGGTGCCGCCGCTGCCGTTTGGCCCGTTTGGCGGCACATACGACGGCAAGCCGTATGCGGAATCCGGCAGAGCCCCGTATGAGCTTTCAGATCAGCAGAAGAAATTCATGCAGGAGGAGCACATTCGCCACATTTTGATGATTACGGTGCAGAACGCGGAAACCGCCGCAAAGTGGAGCAACGAGCTGCAGAAGCGCGCCGAAGCGCTCCCGCACGGCATTCCGGTCAATATTTCTTCCGACCCGCGAAACGGCGCGCGCGGCTCCGGCGCAGAATTCAAGACGGGCGGCAGCGACGTGAGCAAGTGGCCCGAGGGCGTCGGCTTTGCGGCGTGCTTTGACCCTGAGGTTGTGCGGCAGTTTGCCGAGGACGCTTCCCGCGAGTACCGCGCGCTCGGCATCACGACGGCGCTCGGCCCGCAGATCGACCTTTGTACCGAGCCGCGCTGGATGCGCTACATCGACACGCTCGGCGAGAACGTCGAGATGACGAAGAAGATGGTCAAGGCGTACTGCGACGGCATGCAGACAACCGAGAACACCGAGACCGGCTGGGGACGCGACAGCGTCAACACGATGGTGAAGCACTGGCCGGGCGGCGGCACGGGTGAGGGCGGCCGCGACGCGCACTACGCGTTCGGCGAATATGCGGTGTACCCGACGGATAACGCCGCGGAGCACATGAAGCCGTTTACGGAAGCGGCGTTCAAGCTGGACGGCCCTACCTCGAGCGCGGCGGCGGTTATGCCGTATTACACGGTCTCGTGGGGACTCGACACGAAGAACGGCAAGAACGTCGGCAACTCGTACAGCGAATATCTGATTAAAGACCTTCTGCGCGAAAAATACGCGTTCAAGGGCGTCGTCTGCACGGACTGGGGCATCACGCAGGACCCCGCGCCGGTGATCGATACATTCGGAAGCCGCTGCTTCAACATGCAGGATATGACCGAGGGCGAGCGCTGCCTCGTCGCGATTCTGAACGGCGTCGACCAGTTCGGCGGCAACGCGGAGATCGCGCCGATCATGGAAGCGTATCGCATCGGCTGTGAGAAGATCGGCGAAGCGGCGATGCGCGAGCGCATGGAGCTTTCCGCCGCGCGCCTGCTGAAAAATATCTTCCAGTGCGGTCTGTTTGAGGACCCGTACCTCGACCCCGCAAAGTCCGCTGAGATCGTCGGCTGCAAGGAATTCTGCGAGCATGGCTTTGATGCGCAGCATAAATCCGTCGTTCTGCTCAAGAACCGGAACAACTGCCTGCCGCTCAAAAAGGGCCTGAAAATCTACACACCGAAGCGCGAGATCCGCGCCTCGAAGGGCTTTATGCGCAACGATATTCCGGCGCACACCGAGGACCCGGTCGAGGATGCGGTCATCAGCAAGTACGGCACGCGCGTGGGAACGCCCGAGGAGGCGGACGCCGCGATCGTGTTCATCGAGAGCCCGGCGTGCAACCCGTATTCCACCGAGGACGCGGCAAACGGCGGCAACGGCTATCTGCCGATCACGCTGCAGTACCGTCCGTATACGGCGCACACCGCGCGCGAGGTCAGCATCGCGGGCGGCGATTTCCGCGAGAATTTCACAAACCGCAGCTATCGCGGCAAGACGAACATCGCATACAACGAGTCCGATCTCGACAACATCCTCGACTGCCGCAAGGCGATGGGCGATAAGCCCGTGATCGTCTGCGCGGCGATCAACAACCCGATGGTCGTGCACGAGTTTGAGCGCGAGACGGATGCCATCGTCGCCGAGTTCGGCGTCTCCCGCGAGGCGGTGCTGGATATCGTGTTCGGCGATTACGAGCCGACCGGTCGCCTGCCGATGCAGCTTCCGAAGGACATGGAGACGGTCGAGGCGCAAAGCGAGGACTGCGCGCTCGATATGGAGCCGCACGTCGATGAAGCCGGCCATGCGTACGATTACGGCTTCGGCATGAATTACAGCGGCGTCATCGAGAAGTGATGGGACGCGTGGGAGATGACCGTCACGGATGCGGGCGTGCACAGCGGTAAATTCCGCATCGCGCTGCCCGGCAAGCCGTATATGGCAATTCGGATCACAAAACTGTAAATTTTTCTGTAAGAACCGGCCTGTGTTTGCATAACAGGCCGGTTCATGCTATAATTCAGGTGTGTTTTTGCTAAAGAGCAGAAGAGGAAGGAAGAACGACCATGAAGAAAATGCTTGTGCTGCTGCTTTCGCTTGTGCTTGTTTTGAGCCTGACATCATGCAGCACGATACAGGTTTTGCTTGAAAAGCCGACGCCTACCCCGGAGCCGACGGCCACGCCCGCGCCGACCCCGACGCCTGCCCCGGAGTATGGAGGTGCGGAAGCAGAGATCGCCGCCGTTTTGGAGGCGGTCACGGCCTCGACCGGCATCGAGCTGGAGTTGATCAGTGAGCATGTCAATGAGCAGACGCATATGGTGCAGTATGCCGCACCGGAGGGAAGCATCCTGAGCCTGTGCTATGTGCTCGAGACCGGCAAACCGAGTTCCATCGGCGTATACGCGAAGGGCGGCGATGTGACGCAGGAATGGATTGCGCTCAAGGATGCCGTACTGGACGCGGAATGCCTCGGTTTCGATCCGGATAAGGTCGAAAAGTTCCATGGGAACTGCGGTTTCCGGTTTGGCTCGCCGGAGGACGCCGGCGCAGACGGCGCGACTGTGCTCGTCGGCAACGCGGTCGCCTGCACGATGCTCGCGCAGTGGGACAACTAAGCGGTTGACAGCCCGCGCGCCGCGTCGTACAATGAACGCAGAACAATTCGGAAGGGAAGATCCGCATTTTGGCAAACCGAAACAGACGAGGCGCGCGCCCCGCGCCGCAGCCGCAGAGACCGGCGCGCCGGCCTAAAAAGAGAAAGAAGATCAATTGGTTCCGCGTTGCGGTCATCACGCTGGGGCTGACCGTCGCGGTGCTCATCACGCTCGGTATCCTCAATGCGGCGAAGCCTGCCGTTTCGGCGGAAAGTGAGACCCCTGCGCCGGAAGCGCAGACAGACCCGGAGTTCTTTTCCACCGTAAAGCCCGCGCCCGCCGATACATCCGGGAGCGATACGATAGACGGCGTCACAGTGCCGAAATCCGTCTTTGACGGCGCGCTCTTCGTCGGCGACAGCCTGACCGAGCAGCTTGCGGACTACGTGGAGCAGGGCGCGGGCGCATCGACAATCCTGAGCGACGCGGTGTTCCTGACGGCGGACAGCTACTCGTGGGCGGATGCGGCCAATGAGATTGGCGGCGGCGAGGGCACCCTCACGCTGGAGGAGCAGACCGTCACGCTCAGCACGGCGATTCTGAAGACCGGCGCGCGCAAGCTCTATATCCAGCTCGGCAAGGAGGATCTCATCTATAATGAGGTCTCAACCGTTACGGAGAACGCGAAGCAGGTGCTTTCCGCGCTGAAACTGTCGTATCCGTCGATGGAGATCACGGTGCAGGCGGTCACGCCGATGCTCGAATGGATCGACTACATGGGGCTCAGCAGCGGCACGATCGCCGAATACAACGCGGCGATGAAGTCGTACTGTGCGGCGGAGGGCTTCGGCTTCGCCGATATCGCGGCGTTCTTCCCGGAGGGCTACCTGCCCGCGGAATACTGTGCCGACCCGGGACAGCTCTGCATCCACCTGAACGACGCAGGCTGCGCCATCTGGACGTCGTATCTGCTCGGTGAGCTTCAGCCCGAACCGACCCCGACGCCCGAGCCGGAGGACAATACGCCGGACGATACCGGAGACGGCGATGCGGACGGCACGGACTACGGCGGAGAATAGTCTATATCTTGACTGCAAACTCTCCAAACTATCTGTATATAGCGTTTGCGGAAGAAAGTTTTAAAAATCCAAAAAAATTTAAAAAAAAGGCTTGCAATTTCCGAATTGGTATGGTATTATAGTCAAGCCGTCAGATGAGACGGCAACTGAATAGTTGGTGTTGATTACAACGAGGGTCCACCTGTTCCCATACCGAACACAGAAGTTAAGCTCGCTTGTGCCGACGATACTTGGCTGGCAACGGCCCGGGACAATAGGTTGATGCCAACACAAAAAGAACCACACAGATGTGTGGTTCTTTTTTTATGCATGCGCACCCGGCGCATGCCGCAGGCTGTACGCCGCCTGAACAATTCAACAAATTGCACCGCGTGCCGTCGGAAAAACAAGTGACACACAATATTGACAGAAATGCCAATATGATGTAGAATGCATACGATATCGGGAAGTCCGGCCTTTTCTCCGCATGTGAAAAAAGAAGGGATTTCTAAGGAGGAAAAGAACGTGAAAGAAACCTTGATTTGTCTTTCGATCGCGCTGGTTGTGGGTCTTCTGATGTCCCGCCTGGCGAAGATCCTGCACCTGCCGGCTGTTACGGCGTATCTGGTGGGCGGCCTGCTGATCGGCCCGTTCTGCATCGGCGCGCTGGGCATCAACGGCATTGGCTTCAACTCGCTCGAGCAGGTGGAAGGCATGAGCATCATCACCCAGACGGCGCTCGGCTTCATCGCCTTTGCCATCGGCAATGAGTTCCGCGTCAGCCAGCTCAAAACGATGGGCAAGCAGGCGATCACCGTCGGTATTTTGCAGGCGGTTATTACGACGGTATTGGTCGATATCGCGCTGATCGCCCTGCATTTCATCAGCCCCGATCTGATTTCCCTGCCCGCAGCCATCACGCTCGGCGCCATTGCGGCGGCTACTGCGCCGGCGGCTACGCTGATGGTCGTGCGGCAGTATAAAGCGGACGGCCCGCTTACAAAGCTGCTCCTGATGGTTGTCGCCATCGATGACGCGGTCGGCCTTGTGCTGTTCTCCGTCTCGTTCGGCATTGCGACGGCGTTCGAAAAGGGCAGCGTCAGCATCATCAGTGTTGTGCTTGAGCCGATCATCGAGATCGTCCTCTCTCTTGCGCTCGGCGCGCTGGCGGGCATCCTGCTCAACTGGCTTGAGACTTACTTCCATTCCCGCAGCAAACGTCTCTCCCTGACGGTCGCTTTTGTGCTGCTTACCGTCGGCATTTCGCAGGTGCACTTTGAGATCGGCGGCGTAAACTGCGGCTTCTCGCTGCTGCTCGTCTGCATGATGACCGGCACCGTGTTCTGCAACATCTGCACCGCCTCTGAAGAGCTGATGGAACGTCTGGATCGCTGGACCGGCCCGATCAACATCCTGTTCTTCGTGATTTCCGGCGCGGAGCTTGACCTCAAAATCCTGAGCAATCCGCTTGTGCTGCTCATCGGCGTCATCTATATCATCTTCCGCTCGGCAGGTAAGATCAGCGGTTCTTACCTGAGCTGCATGTGGACAAAGTGCAGCGCGAACATCCAGAAGCACCTCGGCATCACGCTGCTGCCGCAGGCGGGCGTTGCGCTCGGCATGGCGCTGACGGCGACCGCATTGGCAGACGGCAGCGTCGTGCGCAACGTCGTGCTCTTCTCCGTCCTCGTGTACGAGCTGATCGGCCCGTCGCTCACGAAGCGTTCTTTGCTTGCAGCCGGCGAGATCAGACCGGAGGGCAAGACGAGCGCGAGAAGCGAAAACAAGCCGAAAGCACCCGTCAGCCTCAAGGGCTAAACGCTACATATCGAAAATCAAGGCGTGCAGAGCTGCGGTTCTGCGCGCCTTTTTCTTGCGTTCAACTGTGGGCTGTGCTACAATTTCCACAAGGAAGCGAAAGGATGTGGAATTATGCGCGTGGTCATCGCGATGGATTCATTCAAGGGAAGCCTGTCGTCTTTGGAAGCGGGACAGGCCGTTAAAACGGGGATTCTCCGCGCTTTTCCGGATGCGGAGACAGAGATCTGCCCGCTTGCGGACGGCGGAGAGGGTACGGCAGCCGCGCTCACGGCCGGACTTCGCGGCGAGACGGTGCACGCCGCCGTGACGGGGCCGCTCGGCACGCCGGTTTCGTGCGCATATGGAATTGTAGGCGATCTCGCCGTCATCGAAATGGCGGGCGCGGCGGGACTACCGCTTGTGCCGCCCGAAAAGCGCGATCCGCTGTATACGACGACATACGGTGTGGGCGAGGTCATCCGCGACGCGATCTCCCGTGGGTGCCGCCGATTTATCCTCGGCATTGGCGGCAGCGCGACAAACGACGGCGGCGCGGGGATGCTGCAGGCGCTCGGCTTTGACCTTTCGGATGCGGACGGCAGGCCCATCCCGTACGGCGCGGCGGGACTTGCCAAGCTGCTGCATATTTCGGCGGAAAATGCGCTGGCGGCGCTTCAGGACTGCACGTTCCGCGTCGCGTGCGACGTCGAAAATCCCCTGTGCGGGGAGAACGGCTGCAGCGCCGTATACGGCCCGCAGAAGGGCGCAGACGTCGAAAGCATCCGCCGCATGGACGGTTGGCTGCGCGAATATGCGTCGCTCGCCAAAACGGTTTTTCCGGAGAGCGACGCGTCGTATCCCGGCTCGGGCGCGGCGGGCGGCATGGGCTTTGCCCTGCGCACATTCCTCGGCGCGAGCCTTGAATCGGGCGTACAGATCGTCATGGAGGAGACAGGGCTTGCGGAAAAGATCCGCGCGGCGGATCTCGTCGTGACCGGCGAAGGGCGCATGGATGCGCAGACCGCGATGGGCAAGGCGCCCGTCGGCGTGGCGCAGCTTGCGGCGCGGTACAGAAAGCCCGTTATCGCGTTTGCGGGCGGCATCGGCGAGGGGGCGCGCGCGTGCAACGCGGCGGGGATTCAGGCCTTTTTCCCGGCCGTGCGCGGTGTGATGACACTCGAAGAAGCCATGCGGCCCGATGCGGCGTCGCGGAATCTCGCGGACAGCGCGGAGCAGGTGTTCAACCTGCTGAAGCTTCGGCTCGCGTAAGCCGGGAAAGGAGGGCGCATGCACGATATTTGGAACCCGTGGCACGGCTGCGTGAAGTGCAGCGAGGGCTGCCAGCACTGCTACATGTATTTTCTCGACGGGCAGCGCGGCAAAAACGGCGCGAAGATCTACCGCACGAAGACCGGCTTTCGCTACCCGCTGAGCCGCGACCGCGCCGGAAACTATAAAGTTCAGAGTGGCGAGCAGCTTCGCGTCTGCATGACGTCCGATTTTTTCCTCGAGGAGGCCGACCCATGGCGGCGCGAGGCCTGGGAGATCATCGACCAGCGGCGCGACGTCGTGTTCTTTCTTTTAACAAAGCGCCCGGAGCGTGTGGAAAAATGTCTGCCGCTCAATTGGGGCGCCGGCTGGGAAAATGTGTTTTTCAACGTCACGTGCGAAAATCAGCGCCGCGCCGACGAGCGCATCCCGATTCTCCACAGCCTGCCCTTTAAGCACAAGGGCATCATGACCGCGCCGCTGATCGGCCCCGTGGAGATCGAACGGTATCTCGCAATGGGACAGATCGAGCAGGTCATTTGCGGCGGCGAGAATTACGATGGCGCGCGCCCGTGTCATTTTGACTGGGTGCAGTCGCTGCATCGCCAGTGCCGCGCGCACGACGTAACGTTTTCATTCATTGAGACCGGCACGAATTTCGTCAAGGACGGGCGGCGCTACTTCATGCCGAACAAGCGCGTGCAGAGCGAGATGGCGTATAAATCCGGCATGTCGTTTCAGGGCAAGCCGATGCACTTTTTGCTCGAGGACGAATACGGCGAGATTCCGCCCGAGCGGCTCTATAAGCCGTATTTCGGCCCGCAGTGTAATAATTGCGGCGGCCGCCTCACCTGCAACGGCTGCGCTAAATGCGCGCGGTGCATGGTGCTCGACCCCAAAGCGTAAACGTCCTGCACAACATTTCCGCTATGATAGAGGAAAAGGCTCCGACGGGTTTTCCGCCGGAGCCTTCGGTTATCGATTGAGCGCGTTTTCGTCGATGCGGCGGACGACGCTGTGCGTGTACACATCGAAATGCTTCGTCCAGAAGCCGAGCGCCGTGGGGTTGAAGCTCTCGAAATCCACGCCGAGGCGCGTGATGCCCTCGTTTTGCAGCGTGCAAAGCAGGAAATCGAGCAGCGATTGTATCGTCCCGGTGCCGCGCAGGTCGGGCACGCAGTACGCGCCGCAGATGTTCAGCATGTCGGTCGCATACGTCGCGAAATTCTCGCCGCCGACTCTGACCTCCAGAAACGCCGCAGGCGCACCGTTTTGTTCCGCCGCGAAAATGCGGGAATCGCGCGGTTCGGCTTTGGCGAGCCAGTTTTCCACGTCTTCGGGCGATTCATACATGAAGCACGGGCTTTGTCCGAGATGCGCGGAAAGCGCCCGGCGCAGCGGCGCGATCTCGTGTACGCGCGCGCGGGGCAGCTCCGTCAGGGTAATTCCTGCCGGCATGGGGACGCCGAGCGGCTCGACGGCGCGGATGGCGTCTATGCACCGCAGGCCGAAGCCGTACGTGAAAAACGCGCGCTCGCCGTCTGCATCGTGCGCGCAGAGCGCTATGGCATGGCTCGCCGCGCCCACCTTCGCCCATTTCGCGGCCGCCGCCTGATAGAGCCGCCGATAAATGCGCACGCGGTTTTCTTTCTTTGCCGCGTGGCCGTGCAGCGGCGAAAATACGCCGGTGGTGTCCGGTGTCGAGAAAGCCGGACACCAGGGATCGTAAACGCCGAGAAAGCCGACCAGCTCGCCGTCCTCAAAAGCGGCGGCGCCCAGCCCGTTCTTTACAAAATCGTCGAAATCGGGCAGTGCGCAGACTTCAGGCAGCGCGGGGACGGCGGTGCGCTCCTCCTCGTAGTTTTCCAGCACAAGCGCGCGGGCGGCGGGAATGTGTTCCGATAAAAAATCTGTAATCAGCATATCATAACTCCTTTTTAAATAAAAAATGCACCTCCGAAAAACAGAGGTGCAAAATTTACCGTTCAAAGAGCCGCGTGGGTGCATTTTCAGCTTGCGCGGTACAGACGAACAGCATTGCCTCCGGTTTTCATCAAGCCTAAAGTTTTCATAAAGCTGTTCACCTGCCCTTCTGTGCCCATTGTAGCATGCGCCGGAGCGAAAGTCAAGCGCAATCAGGCCATGCTGCCGTGCGCGTTGGATCAGTTGTGCACACGCGCGATTCAGCGACTTCGCTGCGGCACGTTGCCGCCCGCGACCTCGCAGCGGCGCGTCGCCGCCGCCACCGCTGCCGCTGCGTCGCGCACATATTCGGAGAGTGTCTTTTCCTCAACGCCCACGACCGTGATGGCACAGCGGTTCACGGGAACCAGAATCTTTTTGGCGCGGCTCTCGGAAACGGCCGCCGCCATCTTCGGTGTGATCTCGCCCAATAGCGCGTTGGCGGAGATAATCCCGATCGGCCCGACGATCACATCCGCCCACGGGCAGTTCACGACCACCGGGTTTTCGCCGGTCGCCGCGGCGTCCGCGCCTGCGCGGAGCATCGCGGAGGTCGCGAGGCTGTTCGTGCCGATGGCGATGAGCTCGGCGTCCGGTATGATCTTTTTGATCTGCTCGGTCAGCGCGGCGCCCATTTTGCCGCCCTGTCCGTCGATAACCAGTATGTTCATTTCCCGTTCCTCCCGAATTTTACGGCTCGTCGATGACATCGGAAACCGGCAGCTCGCCGTACATCAGCGACGTGCAGTTGATCTCCATGCCGCCCACAACGACCGGCCTGCCGTCCGAATAAATCTCCAGCTTTGCGAGCGTCATATCCGCCGCCTCGTAAAACGCGCGGAACGTCTTGGCCACGGCTTCGAGGGACGCAGTCGATTTCGCGCCGTCCAGATGCGTCTGAAGCGCGCCGGAAAAGTACAGGCGCACCTCGAGCTGTTCGCCGCTGCGCAGCGCGGAGACGACCTCGCCGTTTCGCATGTAATCGAGCGCGTCAAGCGTGACGTCCGCCGGGAACGCGCCCTTTTCCGCCATCTTTTGAACGAGCACCGAGGCGTCCGCCTCAAGGCCCGTATAGTTATACTGCGCAAGGCCGCTGTCGCTCGGCACGAATACCGGCACGTCGAGCACGGCCGCTGCGCGCGATTCATCGGCAGAGCTTTCCGGCACAGGTGTTGCCGCGTGGCTTTCCGCGCTCGACGCACCGTCCGGCGCGGAGGAAGCCGGCGTGTTCTCCTCGAGGATCACATCGGGCGTGCGCACGTACGGCGTGCCGAACCAGCCTGCGCGCACGGCCACGACCGAGAGCGCGCAGACGACGATGATCCCGAGCGCGATGTAGGGGATCGCGCGATCCAGCCCACGCTTGAACGATTTCGCGCGGCTGTTCACGCCGAAATGCTTGTCTTTGATCTGGTTCAGAATCGTGTACTGCACGCGGCTGCGCATGTCGTCCGGCATCACGATCGTCTGAATCCATTCGCGCATGTCTTCGGGAGAAAGTCCCGTCAGTGCGGGCGCCTTTTCCGCGCGCCGCCGCAGCATAGCGGCCGGCTTGCCGATGACGCGCGACGCAAAGCGCAGCGTGTCCTCCTCGCCGAAACAGAGCGCGAGCATCGTCTGATAGGGGTAAGAGAGCCTCAAAATGGCGCACAGCTCGTCGGAGACGACAAACGGCAGATCCTTGCCCGCGCGCTGCATCTGCGCGTTTGTGAGCTTTTTGCGCATTTTGCTCGCATAGTAATCCATGCAGCTCTGGTGCGCGGTGCGCAGCACCCAAAGGCGCTCCTCCTCTTCGTTTTCAAACGCCTGCGTACACAGGAGATACTGCATAAAGACGTCCTCAAGGAGCTCCTGCGCGTCGCGCGGCTTCTTGGTGTGCATATAGCAGACGCGGAACGCCGCGTCTCCGAAGCGCAGCAGCGCGCTCTGCAGAGCTTCTTCACTTCTGAGTTGTTTTGCCATGCGGATTTCCTTTCTGCGCCCGCTTCTTCCGGCGCACGAATTTCCCAAGCCGCGCGCGCACATCGGGCTTGATGCTGCTGTGCTGCAGCCACATCGCGAGCTCGCCGCCGATCAGGAGAATGAACATACAGATATAAAGCCACATCATCAGGATGATGATCGCCGCGAGGCTGCCGTAGATCGTGGCATAATTTGAAAAGTTCTCGACAAAAATGGAGAAGAAAAACGAAAACAGCACCCAGCCCGCCGCCGCAAGCGCCGCGCCCCAGAAGGCGTTGCGCCATGAGACCTGCTTGCGCGGGATCGCAATGAACATCAGCCAGAAGAACAGGAGCAGGATTGCAAAGCCCATCAGCGGTTTGAATTCACGGACAAGCTTCGGAAATGCGGGCGGCATGTACGGAATCAGCCATTCATAAAGCATGTCGCCGAAAACGAGCAGGCCCATGCTGACGAGCAGAATAATCGCAAGTGCCAGCGTATACAGAATGGCGAGCACGCGCATAAAGATGAAATTGCGCTTTTTCGGCACGTCAAACACGGCGTACAGCCCTTTGACAAGCGCGAGCATGCCGGTGGACGCCGACCACACGCACACGATCGCCGTCATGGAGAGGATCCCCTGCGGCGCGCGGATCTCGCTGAAGAGCAGGCGGAGAAGCTGTTCGACCGGCTCCGGCATCATATTGGCGAAGGCAAAGAGCAAGGTGGTGTCCTCAAACCGAATGATTTGCAGGAGCGTCAGAACAAACATGACGAACGGGATAAACGCAATCAGGATCCAGAAGGAGACCTGCGCTGCGTAGGAATCGACGGCGTCCCGGTCAATTTTTTCAGAAAACCAGACAAAATGCTTTTGAATCAGGCTTTTCACGTCCGAAATCTTCCTTCCAATGTGCCATATAGGACAGTATAGCACAGAAATATGAAATTTTCCAGTGAAAAAGCACTTGACAAAAGAAAAAGCGTGTATTATAATAATGTACGCTCCACCATACAGTTGGAGCCAATATGGCGGCATAGCTCAGCTGGCTAGAGCATTCGGTTCATACCCGAAGTGTCGATGGTTCGAATCCATTTGCCGCTACCATATGGCCCGGTGGTCAAGCGGTTAAGACACCGCCCTTTCACGGCGGTAACACGAGTTCGATTCTCGTCCGGGTCACCAAAAAACGGACGAGTCAGTCGGACTCGTCCGTTTTTTTATGGGCGATACCGGGCGGAGTCGGACAGAGCTGCGCAATCTGTGGAGGGAAAGAATATGATGGCATTCTTAAAATTAAGAAATATCTGAGCACGTAGAACGATGTTAAATGGTTTTATGTGCAGACAAAATGCTGAAAACTATTTAATTTGGGAGATTCGCAATGATATTTCAAGATAATGTAATCAAGCAATACTTAAAAAATGTTTATTTTATAACCGGAACACCCTGCGGCGGAAAGACTACGATTTCACGAGAGCTGGCCAAACGGCATCATTTGTTGGTTTATGATATCGATGAGCAGTTTGAAAAGCATCAGAAGATTTCCAATTCGGCTTTTCAGCCCGCAATGAACAGGGTCTTTAGGGACGCGGATGAATTTTTCGGACGCACGGTTGAGGAATATAAGCAGTGGCTGCTTGATAATACAAGAGAACAGCTGGATTTTGTGTTGTTGGATTTGATCTGTCTTTCACAAAATCAAATTGTACTGTGTGACTGCCATTTGACGGTGGAAGAGGCTGAAAAGTTGACGGAACCGTCAAGAATCGTCTTTCTGATCAAAGAACCATCGAATTTGATTGAGGGTTACTGTAATCGTCCCGACCATCAGGGATTCAGCGATTTTATCAACAGCACAACAGATATGGAAAAAGCCAAGGCAACCTGTAACGCAACCCTAAAAAGTATCAATGAGAAAAGATATCAGGATATCAAAAACAGCGATTATTTTTGGGTTGAAAGAAGCGGGAACAGTACGGTTGACGAAACGGTAAGGCGCGTGGAGCGGCATTTCCGATTTGCCGAGCCGCATAAATCCCTTTAAGAACGAAAGGGCGCGCTTCTGTGCTCTCCCAGTGGGTGTATTGCGCGTCCCGGGGCGCTTCGTTCTCTGCCGGCAAGTTTGCATAAAGGCACACAAAAAATCCTCCGTATGATCTAAGCCATACGGAGGATTCACTGTTTTCGGACAAACGTCTATTGGACAGCTTATTCAAACTCGCAGGAATAGATTTCGGAGCCGTCTGCGTTGTTGTAGGTAAGACGCACCTTGATGTCGTCGGCGGAGATGACGGAGCGCAGCATAGCCGCGATGTTTTCGTAGGCTGCCGCCTGTGCCTCGGTGCCGCTCTTCAGCGCGTCCACCATCGACTGTTTGGTCGTTTCATCGGAGAGGTCGAGCTGCTCTGCGTAGGTATAGTCGTAGACGAGCGTGTTGCCGTCCGCATAGACCGCGATGGCCAGGCCGGTGCCTTCCGCCGCGGCGATTTCCGCGTCGATCTGCTCCACAACGCTGGGATCTTCGAGGTATTCGCCGACGCTGCTCCAAAGACCCGTTTGCGGTGCGAAGGAGGACATTTCAGAGGATTCTTCAGGAGCCGGTGTGGGGGCAGCTTCTGAGGAAGCCGCGGACGAGGATTCAAAGGTCGGGATCAAAGAGCAGGCGGTGCACAGCATGACAGCAGCCAGCAGGCAGGCGAGCACAAGCGCGCAGGTTTTGTATGGTTTCATGTTCATTTGGTTTGACTTCCTTCATTACCATTTTGTTGACGGCCGTCAACATTTTTTTATTATAGCACGACCAAACGGCGTGCGCAATGGGGCGATACAGGCCGGGCACATACTTTATTTTATTTTTGTGTTGCGAACTTTACGCCGGTATGGTAAAATCAAACTGTATATCCCGTCTGTCCGGACGGGTGGATAGAAAAGAGAGGATTGGTTATCGCAATGAAAAATATAAAGAAGCTTCTGGCTGTGGTTCTGGCTGCGGCGCTCTGTCTGTCGGTTGCGGCATGCGGCGCGGCGACGACGTCTGTGGAAACGCTGGAGACCTCCAGCGCGGTCAGCGAAGGGGAGACGGCTCCGGCGGACAAGGATCCCGCAGGTTACGATAGCGACATTCAGGGCATGTGCAAGTATTTTGAAGACAATCATCTCGCCGTGGGCGAAAAGGTGCAGATGTCGTACGACGTCATCGGCGCGCTGAACGGCTACAAGTATGCCTACCGCTACAACGATTCGAACGTGCAGCTCGAGCTGTACGAGTTCCCGACAGAGGACATCCCCGAGGCGGCGCAGAGTGTGATCAATTCCCTGCGCGCGGAGGGCAGCTTTACGATTCTGGACAACACCGTGCCGGGGTACCTCTCCGGAGACGGCCGGTTCCTCATGATTTATACCGATGCAAAGTCAGAAAAGGACGAGGTCAGCAAGGCGCATAAGGCGCATGTGCTCTCCTGCTTCGACGCTTTCGCGGAAAAGACGGGCAAATAAGGACGAAAGACGACGGGAGGGCGCAGGCTCTCCCGTTCTTGATAGCTTTTATTTCAGGTTTCTTCGGAAAGGGGTTTGTTAAATGGAACAGAAGGATATGGTGCGCCGGACGCAGGCGATGGAGCTGCGCATCCGCCGCACAATGGAGGCGCTGGAAAAGAACAACATGCGTGCGTATTACGCCGAAACGAGCGCGGACGCCGTTCGCGTTGTCGAATCGCTGCTGCAGGAGGGCGATACGATTACCTGCGGCGGCAGCGTCACGCTGGATGCCACCGGCGTGAAGGCGCTGATGCGCAGCGGCCGGTACAATTTTCTAGACCGCGAGGCCGTGGAGACGGAGGAGGAGCGCCAGAAGATCTACCGCGCGGCGTTTTCCGCCGACGCATACCTGACGAGCGCCAACGCGATTACGGAGCGCGGCGAGCTGTACAATGTGGACGGCACCGGCAACCGCGTGGCGGCGATGCTGTTTGGGCCCTCAAAGGTTATCGTCGTGGCGGGCTACAACAAAATTGTGCGCGATCTCGGCGCGGCAGCGGCGTATGTGAAGGGAATCACGGCGCCTGCGAATGCGCTGCGCCTGCACATCGATACGCCTTGTACGCATGCGGCGTGCCCCGGCACGGACGGCGGCCTCTGCGACGGCTGCCGGGCTGAAAGCCGCATCTGCGGCCAATATACGGTGATTGCGCGCCAGCGCGTGCAGAACCGCATACACGTCGTCCTCGTCGGAGAGGAGGTCGGCTACTGATTTCGCCATGAAAAGGAAAATACAAATGATGCTGATCCGGCTGCAGCTGCGCCTGCGCTCAAGAAGGCATGGCCGCGGCTCCTATGAGATCGATATGTGCAACGGCCCGCTTTTCGGCAAAATCCTGCGCTTTGCGCTGCCGCTGATGCTTTCCGGCATGCTGCAGCTTTTCTTCAATGCGGCGGATATCGTCGTGGTCGGCCGGTTTGCCGGCTCTACGGCTCTGGCGGCGGTCGGATCCACCGGCGCGCTGATTAACCTGCTGATCAATGTGTTCATCGGGCTTTCCGTCGGCACCAATGTGCTCGTGGCGCGCTATTACGGCGCGCGGGACGGGCAGCAGCTCCACGAGACGGTACATACCTCCGTGCTCACGAGCCTGGTCAGCGGCGGTGCGCTGATCGTCATCGGACTCATTTTGGCAGAGCCGCTCCTCACGCTGATGGGCACGCCGGACGACGTGCTCGGGCAGGCGGCGCTCTATATGCGCATTTATTTTTGCGGCATGCCCGCGATGATGCTCTATAACTTCGGCGCGGCGATCCTGCGCTCGGTGGGCGATACGAAGCGCCCGCTGTACTTCCTTTTGATCGCCGGCGTCGTCAATGTCCTCTTAAACCTGCTGCTCGTGATCGTTTTCCATCTCGGTGTGGCGGGCGTCGCCATTGCGACCGTAGTTTCGCAGGTGATTTCGGCAGCGCTTGTCGCGATCTGCCTGATCAAGACGGACGCGCCGTACCGTTTGGAGATCAAGAAGCTGCATATCTATAAAAGTAAGTTTGTCGCTATGGTGAAGATCGGTCTGCCGGCCGGCATGCAGGGCGCGGTGTTCTCGATCTCCAACGTGCTGATTCAGTCGTCGATCAATTCGTTTGGTTCCACCGTTATGGCGGGCAGTACGGCGGCGAGCAACATCGAATGCTTCGTCTACACGGCCATGAACGCGTTCCATCAGACGGCGCTCTCGTTCACCGGTCAGAATATGGGCGGAAGGAAATACGAGCGCGTCAATAAGATCATGTGGATCTGCGTGCTGTGCGTCACAGTGGTCGGCGTTGTCATGGGCGGCGGCGCGTATCTGTTCGGCGGAAATCTCCTTTCTATATATACGTCTGATCCCGAGGTCATCCGTTTCGGCCTCGAGCGCATGATGTTCGTCTGTCTGCCGTACTTCATCTGCGGCATTATGGATACGCTGGTCGGCTCTCTGCGCGGCATGGGATATTCGATTATGCCGATGATCGTCTCGCTCACCGGTGCGTGCGCGCTGCGCGTGGTGTGGATCATGACGATTTTCCAGCTCGACCGCACGCTTTCCACGCTGTTCCTGTCGTACCCCGTCTCGTGGGCTGTCACGGCGTTGGCGCACTTCATCTGCTATCTGGTGGCGCATCGCCGCCTGATGCAAAAGCAAAAGGCGGAAGCGGCGCAGGCTGCAAACTGAGATCAAATGAAAAGAGACGCTCTCGCGGGCGCCTCTTTTTTCATATATAAGAAACCCAAAAAAGAAAATCAAAGCGGCGCGCGCAGCAGAAGCAGGAGCATGACGGCGTTGACGAGCGCGACGACGAGCACACGCCAGCAGAAGAGCAGAGCGCGTTTGAACGGGAAGTCAAAGGCGAGCTTCATTTTTTTGGTCTCCTCCCAAAAATTTTTCTGGACTTTTTTCAAAAAATCTTTTAAAATATTCTTCGCAGGACATGTATATGACGATGCAATCCAAAAAATGACGGCTACAAGATGTGCTATATATTGTGCTTTATGATGAGCAAAATCGAATATATAGTGGTCGAGAAAAAGATCGAAAAAAATCGAAAAAAACTTTCAAAAAAGTGTTGACAAAACGGGTTGCGCGTGGTATTATAGTCAAGCGCTCGAGAGAGACGGCAAAAAACAAAGAGCTGAGAGGCTCGGAGTGAGGAGCTGGCGAGAGCGCACAGGACCTTGAAAATTAAACAACGAGAGAAAGAATGGAACCTGTAATTTCTTTGAGAAATCAAAGACTTACGAGAA
>NZ_JAFBIT010000005.1 GCF_021531715.1 Anaeromassilibacillus senegalensis
ATCGCCGGAGCCGGACTGGTCAGGCTTGTTGGAGTACTCCAGATAGACCACGTTGGGGTTGCCGTCCAGACCAACAACGGCGTTCTGGTTCAGAGTTGCAGTATACTCAACAATAGCTGTTACGCCCTGCGGAAAACTGCCGTTTATGCGGATTTGTGTGTTTCCGGATGCTTGATTCGAGTAATTGCCGTCCTGATAAATCTGCGCCTGAAGAGTCTGTTGAGTCCATTCATCATCAAGCAAAACCACATTTGCTGGCAGCAGACCATAGCCCAGAATTCTTTCATCCTCTGCATGATAGGTGACAAGCTGCACGCGGTCGCTGGAATTCCCCTCGATCGTTGTGACGCGTCCATCGTCCTCAACCTTGTAAACCAAGCCCACGTGATCGGCAAGGCCGTCGTTTTCCCAGTCGAAGAAGATCACGTCGCCAGCCTGCGGCACTTCTTCCGCCGCGCTGCGGTAAAGCTCTTTCTCTTCCAGTAAACGGATCCATGTCCGGCAGCCCGCTGCCTGCGGGAACACTTCTTCCGGAATCCCTGCATAGTGGAGGCAGAACGAAACGAACATAGCACACCAATCGCCGTAACGGGAATAGCCCATCTGGCGTCCGTCCTCCGCAACTGTGTAATTGCGCGTGCTTTCCTGATAGCCGATCTGGCTTTCGGCGATCAGCAGAACGTCCTTTGTCCAGTCGCCCGTCAGGGTCACATCGGAGAAGCTGCGCGTCCAGACAGCCTCGCTCTCCACATCTGCACTGGGGTCTGAGAAGCAGGCAAGCTGGTGCTCGTGCTCCTCCTTTTCGCAGATCAGGACTTCTTCGTAGCACACTTCTGTATGGGTATGTACCGGATCCTCTTCGTTCTGTTCGCAGATTAAAACATCATGCGTCTCGTAGCAAGAGTCATCATGCGTGTGTCCGTTTTCCCCTTCGGCCTTTCCGCAGATATAGACCTCCGTGGTCTCAAAACAGTCTTCGGTATGCTCGTGGTCCTCAGTCTCGTCGGTGCAGATCGAAGTCTGCGACCTCTGAATGCAGCTCTCGTCATGACATGTCCGGCCGTCTCTTCCAATTCGCAGATCAATGTCTGTTCTTGTTCGTAGCATTCCGCTGTGTGCACATGGGGCGCTTCCGCTTCTTCCGGATAGCCGCAAATCAATTGCTTTTCAAAGCAGCCCTCTCCGTGCTGGTGTTCTTCGTAGCCGCAATAGGTGGTTTGCTCCATTGTGATGGCCGGAAGGATCAGCATATATGTGGTGATGAACACCACCACGCAGGCCAGACTTCCCACAACTTTCTGCCAGGCGCGGCGGCGTTTATGCCGTTTCGCGTATTGTTCTGCCTGCGGCAGATCATAACCCTGCATACGTGATCCTCCTTCCTTATTCCGCAGCGCCAAACCGATTTTCCGGCCACGCCTGGAATATGATTTTGCCCGCGAACCGTTCGCGGTCGATATGATGGAACAAAAAACGACAAAAAGGCAGCGGTAACCCTCTCCCGTCTGCCTCAAATATTCCTGCTCCGCAGCATGCCGCAATCTCACAATCGACATGCTGTGTTTCAACTACATGCTATGCGGCAGCCTGTGCAACACATCATATAACGTGTCGGCTGATTCATGCCATTCAGCCAGATTTGATCTCAGTAAGTATAACATAACGATGCCAAAAAATCAAGTAAAGACGTGGAAATTGCGAGCAAATATGACAAAAATTTTGCAGAAATACGCAAAACTGTAAATATCACCCTCGTAGCCGCACTTGCACGGAGATTTAGCCACGGTTTCACGGATTTTTAGCCACACTGTCACGTAGCCGTAGCAGAGCCACAGCGGCCAGAGGGGATCTCACCCCTGCCGGGTCCTCAGCCAGCTCCGTAGAGAAGTATCATTAACCATGTAGCGTTTCATGGCCATATCCGTAGCAGTCGGATATTTCAGAATGGTTCGGAAACGCTCGCCACCTTGCTTTCCGTTATAACCCGGATGGGCAGGAGGGTCTTGGCGCACCTTCATTCGGCTGGGGCTTTCGCCCCCGCTCAGGAACGTATCTGATGAATGTGTATTCAGTTGTCAAGTAGCAGTGAGTAGGAATTTCTCCTCTCACCCCCTTACCGCAACATCGAAGGCCAAAAAACGACATCAATTTTTGAAAAATTTCAAAAAAATTTTTCGAGCTCATTCCACACACCTCCAGAAACAAAAAATGCCCGCCGATTTTACTCAGCGGGAAAACAGGTAGGATACGTACAACAGGTTCGCTCTCGAACAGGCTGGAAACAAAAAAAGAGACCCACTACCGTATGATAGTGAGTCTCTTGCAGAATAATGATGATTTATGCCATTCAATGAGGAATCGCACATTTTAGCCTTCCGATTTGGAGATCGAAAGGTGATTTTGGGTGACTAAATTGGTGATTCGAGCCGATTTTGTCCCCTCAATCAATACAGCTTAGCACCCGCAGGGATGTGAGGATCGACCATCAGAAGATGAAGTTTTTCTTCCTCGCCTTCATGGTGAACGGCACTGATCAGCATACCGCAGGATTCGATTCCCATCATGGCTCTGGGAGGCAGATTCGTTATGGCGATCAGAGTCTTGCCGATGAGTTCTTCCGGCTCGTAATAAGCGTGAATACCGGAGAGAATGGTACGGTCTGTGCCTGTGCCGTCATCCAGAGTGAACTGGAGGAGCTTCTTGGACTTCTTAACAGCGACGCAATCCTTAACCTTAACTGCACGGAAATCGGACTTGGAGAGATGCTGAAAATGCCAGTTAGCTATAACTTCAATCAGAACAGCGGTGAAAAAACGCACAGCCCAACCAAGGCGTCACAGTTTTTCGTCACAAAAATCCTTTTTTGTTTACTGCGGAGCAGATTTGATCAATTTTGAAAAGTTACTGTAAAAATTACTACAACCATGTTATAATAATAAAAACAACAAGAGGTGAATGTTATGGATAAAACCGAAATCATTTTTAAAATCATTGAAATTTCTATTGCTTTTATCGGTCTTGTTCTCGTGATTTTCGGATGGATTGTTCCACACAGAAATTCTATAAAAACCGAAAAAACACGGATACAAAATGATAAAGAATTAGAAAGAATCAGGTGGAAAAAAGAACTGATTGACAAACAAATCTCGAACTTATACGGACCTATGTATGCGTTAATAATTGAAGGAGAGGTCAGTTTTTCAAGAATTCTTTATCAATTAGGACGACGTTGCGTTATTCCGAGAGACAAAAGTTTTAGTGATTTACCAGAAGATGAACAAAAAATATGGAAGCATTATGTCGATACATATAAAATTGAAAACCAAATGAAAATGGTCGAAATAATGCGGGACAATCTTCATTTGATCTACAATTCTGAAATACCAACCTGCTACAAAGAATTTTTGGACTACTCTTTGGGTTGGGAAATGCTTGATAATCAAAAACGAAACGGTGTCCCAAATTACTATGAGTATCACTATGTTTTTAACTATCCAACAGAATTTAATCATTATATTGGAACAACTTTGCAAACCTTATTAGAGGAACAAGGCAAATTATTAAAGCAGTCTGAACAAGCTTGAGTTTCTCTGTCTATTAGATAATATTTTACAACCGCCACGGAATTCCGTGGCGGTGTTCATCATGATATTGTTATACAGTCGGGCAATGATATAAGAAATCGCATATGGATACATAAATCAATCAGTCAAACATAAAATATGTTTTCTCATAATAGGAGGTAACAAGTTGATCAGTCCTGATTTGCCAATTACGAATTTTACCGAAGACAAATTGAACAGGGGTGCATTTGCTAAAAGTCTTGCAAAAACAATATCGCAATATTCTTTCCCGTCTTCATTTACTATTGGCCTATATGGAGAGTGGGGAAGCGGAAAAACATCTCTTGTAAATATGATGCTCGAAGCTGTAGAGGATATAGACAATAATGCCATAATTCTTAGATTTAACCCATGGTTATGCGCTGATCCCAAGCAACTCATCACCCAGTTTTTCAAGCAAATGGCCACGGCGATAAAACTTAAAAAACCAAAGGCTGATAAGGCATGGGAATTAATAGATCAGTATGCAGATGTATTTGATGCGGCAAGCATTTGTTCGATAATTTTTTGAAAATTCTGAAAAAATTTTTGGAATAGAAACTTCAGCATCGAATCAAGAAGCATGCTTGCTTACCTATAAAAAAGATCCGATACAAATCTGATCTCTCAAGAATGGGAATATACGGTAATACTATTGAATTCTGTTTTTTTATTCATACAATAAGGAGAGTCAAACGACAAAATATGGGGTGAAAAAACTCGCACATTTATTTTTCACCCCGTGGTGTACACTTGGAGTAAATTGGTGTGCGATTTGGTGTACAAACAAAAAAATCCCCTGAACTCTTGCAAGTTCAGGGGATTCGTTATGCAATTAGTACAGCTTAGCGCCGGCTGGGATATGGTTGTCCACCATGAGGAGGTGGAGCTTTTCTTCGCCTTCCTCTGTATGGACAGCGGAGAGGAGCATACCGTTGGACTCAACGCCCATCATAGCTCTCGGCGGGAGGTTTGTGATGGCGATCAGCGTCTTGCCGATGAGCTCTTCCGGCTCATAATAAGCGTGAATACCGGAGAGAATCGTACGATCGACACCTGTGCCGTCGTCCAGAGTGAACTGGAGGAGCTTCTTGGACTTCTTCACAGCAACACAATTCTTGACCTTCACTGCACGGAAATCGGACTTAGAGAATGTCTCGAAATCAACGCAATCAGCAAAGAGTGGCTCAATCTCGACCTTGGAGAAGTCGATGACCTCCGGCTTCTCCTCTGCAGGAGCAGCGGCCTCAGCCTTCTTCTCAGCCTTAGCGGCACCGTCCAGGCTCTTCATCGTCGGGACGGAAAAGACATCTCGGTTATTGGGTTACTAAAGTGGTATTCATTGTACTACCCCAAATGATTTGCTGCCCTATTTTGTTTGATACACCCTTTCTTTACTGCCCTATACGTGCTATTTGATGTTGTATTTGGTGTAAATGGTGTAAGTATCTTTTCGTCGCCAACAATAAAACTACGTCAAATGTTTGCCGCTTTATTATACTCATTTTTGAAGTACGAGTCAAGACCTTCAAATTCAGACCTCCTTAACTCCTTCGTTACATCGGTATAAATGTTAAGGGTAGTAGAAATATCTTTGTGACCAAGCGTATCCTGAATGACCTTGACATTAACCCCTGCCTCACACATTCTTGTCGTGAATGTATGCCTTAATGAATGGCAGCTAAAATGCGGTAGCAAAATCTTTGCATTTTCATCTTTCAGGAGCTGTTCATCATTGCAGTCACGGATAATACGACGTATTGCTTTGTTAAGGGTTGCTTGATGTTGCGGCTGTCCAAAACGGTTAAGAAAGATAAAATCAGTATATCCGTCCACAACAGCTTCGCAATGAATATCAAGCAACTCCTGTCTTTCCTTTTCCATAAGGAATGCTTCTTTGACGAAATCCAACATCGGAACTTGGCGTTTGCCAGCCGGAGTTTTCGTAGTATTGATGTTAAAATAGCAACCACGCTTACTTCCCTCGGTACGGTGGTCATAGTAAACCAGCGTGTGGTTCACATCAATGATACCTTCTTCCAAATCAATGTCGCACCATCTTAGACCCGTCGCTTCTCCAACACGAAGCCCTGTTCCAATCAACACTGCAAAAATAGGATACCACAAACTTGCAGACGGTGTATTCTTCAGATAACTCAGGAGCAGTTCCTGTTCCGGTCTCGTTAAGGCTCTGCGTTTCTCAGTTTGAAAACAATGGGACTGCTTTAACTCTTTCAGCACATTATTGGAAGGGTTGTTTCTGAGATAATCATCATCAACCGCCATATCCAAAATCTGATGAAGAACCGTATGGATATTATCAATAGTCGCCGGTTTCAAATGGCGTTCATCTGCAAGGTAGTTGTAAAACCTCTTAATATCCGATTTTTTCAAAGAAGAAACGGTCTTTGAGCCAATCTGTTGGCGGACAAATGTCTCATACATATATTTGTAGTTTTCAAAAGTGTTGTTTTTTAGACCACGCTTCAAATCTTTCCAAAGCTCATATATATCATTGAGGGTAGTATATCGAGCTTCCGCTTTTATGCCATCTTTCTTGTCCTTTTCTATTTGCTCTTCTTTGTATCGAAGTTCGTCAAGAGTCTTGGCATACACATAACGCCTTTTTCGGTTGGCGTCTGTCCAACAATAATGATATGTACCGTCTGCTCGCTGTGATTCTCCCGTGCGAAGAACTACTCTTGATTTATCTCGTCTTTTTGCCTTTGCCATAATCTTTTCCTCCTAAACCTTTTCTATTTTGTCCATATACTTGTCAAACTTCTCACGATTTATCAAAATCTGTGTTCCATTTGAGATTGAAAAATTACAACCTTTCGCCAATGCCATTTTTCTAAGTCTTTTAATCCCAATACCGGAATAAGCGGCTGCTTCTTCACAAGTGATAACCTTGCGTTCCCATATCGGTAAATCCAGCTTTCTTTCCTCAATCGCCTTCCTATATTCCAATATTTCAGGACTGCTTACTTTCAGCACACTCTCACCACCTTATATCGAATATAGCTTTTCAAGGTACTCCTCAAAACGCTTTCGTTTTATCATAGTTCTTTTCCCTACACGCAAAGTAAAATTGCAATCGTCTTGCTTTATGAGCTTGTATATCGTGTCTCTACCAATGCCCGTATAGGCTGCCGTTTCTTCAATAGATAGGTTTTGCCTATTCCATAAAGGGACATCGGAACCTCGGCTCTTGAACCATTCTCTTTGGCAATTAACCTCGCTATCCATTTGTGATTCCTCCCTCATATTGAGTACACTCTTTCAATATACTCATCAAACTTTCTTCTTTTTATCATTCTTCTTGTTCCAATCCACAGCACAAAAGGACAATCTTCCGGATTAGTCAGTTCGTATAATTTACTCATACCGATACCTGAATATCGAGAAGTTTCTTCAATGCTCAAAGTTGGTTTGAACCAAATAGGCACTTCGTCCTTTTTACTATTCTTTCGATTGCCTGTTGTTCTAATGTAGGTTTTGTCATTGTCGTAATCTCCTTGAATTTGAATTTTTGAATTTGGTTGAAATCAAAAATTCGGAGATTACGGATACTTGGCGATATATGCCAGCCACTTAACTCTTGAAATGGTCTGAACAAGCTGCGTCATTCCTTTTGCCGGTAAATACTGAGCCTGAACAGGAATAATAACGCTGTCTGCCGCAGATAGCGCATTGATTGTTACCATTCCGAGGGAAGGCATACAGTCTATAAGGATATAGTCGTATTTGTCCTTCACTTCGCTGAGATAATTTCTCAATGCCGTCTCTCTGCTCATTGCGTTGACAAGGTTAAATTCCATCGCAGAAAGCTCAAGGTTTGCCGGAACAAGGTCAACACCTTCGTCGTGGTGCAGAATACCGACCGTAGGGTCATTCATCGTTTCGTTTATGACATCTGTGAGTTTTGTTGCAAGCGTGATACCCAAGTTGTCTGTATCCTGCCAACCGAGACAAGTGGTTAAGTCGCCCTGTGGGTCTGCGTCTATGAGCAGCACTTTTTTTCCCTGCATTGCAAGACCGACGCCGAGGTTTACCGTAGTGGTTGTCTTTCCAACTCCGCCTTTTTGATTGCATATCGCAATCGTTTTGCAGTTCGACACTTTGTGCGTCCTCCTTTCGTAAAATTCATAGCCATCGCAGTATGGCTATGTACTTGACCGGCTCATTTCCTAACCGGTCGGGCAATATTTGTTCTCAACACCCCTTGCCGAGCAATAAGCTCACGGGAAGTCACTAAGGAACAGACTGCTAATCTGTATCATAGGAATTTCACCTCTGCCGGGTACTCCGCCAGCTCCGTAGAGAAGTATCATTATCCTTCTGACTGTCATCGCCGTAACAGGGACAACCTACTACTTATACCGGGAGTTCTCGCTGTTCTGCAATGCAGAAGTCACGGCGTACCCGATAAGGTGGCTAAAATCATCAGAAATAAAGTCTTAGTGAATGATTTATTCAGTTGTCAAAATACAAGTGAATGGGCTGACCTTTTCGTGGTTCGGAATTAACCCCTTCACTCATTTGGACAAAGGGGGTCAAAATGCACACCCAAAATCACCCCTTTTTCAAAAAATTCTTGAAAATATTTTTTTAGAAACAAAAAAGCCGCCTATTTCCCTCGTAATTGAGGTCAATAGACGGCGGGTAGAAATATTCATAATTTTGGTGTATAATAGGAAATTAAGAGAAAGACAAATAAGAATTTGACGGAGAGATAGTATGGCTATTATTAAAAACGAAATACCGATTTTGGAGTTTGATACAGAGCAGACAGCAGTTCTTAATCCCACTCATGAAAATCTTGGTTTGAACTTACCCAAGAAATGTGTGTTCGCATTTCTTGGTGCTTACATAGATGAATATGCCAGTAAAAGTGATACCAAACAGGTATCCACTTTTGAGAGTGCAACGAAGCATTATCCCATTTACATCACCAAATACAAGGGTGAGGACATTGTGCTTTGTCAAGCACCCGTTGGTGCGGCAGCAGCCACACAGATACTTGATTGGCTGATTGGTTATGGTGTAAGAGAGGTAATCTCGGCAGGTAGTTGCGGTGCTCTGGAAAAGTTCCCCGAAAGTACATTCCTCGTACCAAACAAGGCTCTGCGTGATGAGGGAACATCTTATCACTATGCGCCCCCTTCTCGATTTGTGGAAATCAGCGAGAAGGCAAGAAAAGCAATTGAAGAAACCATTCTTGAGCATAGTATGAAATATCAGGAGGTTATAACCTGGTCAACGGATGGATTTTTCCGTGAAACCAAAGAAAAGGTGGCTTATCGCAAAAGTGAAGGCTGTGCAGTTGTAGAAATGGAATGTTCTGCTCTGGCGGCCTGTGCTGATTTCAGAGGGGCAACCTGGGGTATGATACTTTATACCGCAGACAGTCTTGCAGATGTTGACAAATACGACGAAAGAAACTGGGGCGGTAATGCATACGAATATGCACTTACGCTCTGCCTTGATGCGGTTATCAAATTATAAGAACAGTTAGAATCAATCTTTTTTTTGTGATATAATTTTATTGAGGTGAATGAAATGAGGACTGAAAAAGAAATATACGATTTAGTTTTGAATTTTGCTTTTCAAGATGAGAGAATTAGAATTGTAACTCTTGAGGGGTCTCGCACTAATGTTAATATACCAAAAGACAATCTTCAAGATTATGATATTACTTTTTTTGTTATAGATATGGGAGAATTTTTGAAAAGCGATGACTGGCTTAGTGTTTTTGGTAACAGAATTATGATGCAAAAACCTGAAGATATGGAATTATTTCCTCCAGAAGAAAAAGGATTTTCTTATATAATGCTTTTTGATGATGGTGTAAAGATTGATTTAACTTTGTTACCTGTTTCAATGCTTGAGGAGTATCTTACTCGCGATAAACTTGTAAAAATCATGTTAGATAAAGATAATATGATTAAAACAGAAATAGTTCCCACAGATGAAGATTATTACATTAAGTGTCCAACAGAAAGAAAGTTTGATGACTGTTGTAACGAATTTTGGAATGTTGCAACATATGTATCCAAGGGCTTACTTCGTGGTGAAATACTATTTGCAATAGACCATATGAATGAAGTATTACGTCATGAGCTTCTTAGGATGATTAGTTGGTATGTCGGTACTGAAAAAGGATTTAATTTCAGTTTGGGTAAAAACTATAAATTTTTAGATAAGCATATTTCAAAAGAATTGTGGGATAACTTACTAAATACATATTCAATGAGTTCGTATGAAGAAATGTGGAAATCGTTTGATTTGTGTCTATGTTTGTTCAAAAAAATATCTAAAAAAGTGGCAGATTCACTTGGTTATAATTATCCTGATTATGATGAAAACGTTACAAAATATTTGGAAACACAAAAGAGAATTTCAAATAAATATCTTTATGGTAATAGGTATTGACAAATTCCAATTTGTCGAACTTACTCTAAATTAGCAAAGACCGCTTACATCGTGTAGGCGGTCTCTTTTCGTGTTCAGATATATTTGATTTTGAGCTTTCTTTTCTTGGTTGAAAGCACCTTGCAGAGAACATCGTCAACTCCGTCGGTGTATCTGCCTTGTGAAATCAGACTGTTCTTTAAGCGGATAAGTGTTTGTATTACTCTGCTATATTCGTCATCATTAAGATAGATATGGAACTTTTCTTCTCTCACAGTCGCTTCCTCCATTCATTGAATTTTGCTCTGATTACCGAAACATCTGCTTCGACATCAGAATAAATAAAGATATGTACGCTTTTGAAAACTGCTTTTACTCTGTCGGCATACTCCGCTTCCGTTTCGGTTGTCTTAAAAGGGAGTTTTACGAGTTTTATATTTCGTTGCTTGCATAAGTGGCTTTTGAGAACCTCCATATGTTCTGAGCCGTTCGTAAATTCTATCGCCAGCTTTTCTGACGGAATGTATGTTTCAAGAGGTATTCCCAATAGTTTATCCGAACCGAGCTGTACCTTTAGTCCTTTTTGATTGGCGTAATAGGCGACAGCCAAGCCGGGGAACACGGAGCGATATTCGTTTTCGCACACAGTGCATTTTTCTCCGATAATTGTTCTGTCGCTGATTTTTGCTTTCCAAGAGTGTCCAAGTGAACATTTCCACCACACACTTTTCATTGACTTTCTTGACACTTGTGTCGGGAGCAGAGAGTTTTTTTCGTAATCCCATTCAGCAAGCAGTTTCCTGTCCGTTGTGGCTAAATCATTGTATCCTGCAAGAACCGCCCTGTCCGCACAAACCGGGCATACTGTTCCTTTTACACGAGCATTGATAACGGACTTCCACTCATTGCCACAGGTCTTACACTTCCACCAAACATTGTGTCTTGATTTTGCGTTTACCTCATCAGGCATTAGGGGATAATTTCTTTCTGACCACTCAGCCGCAAGGTCAGGGTGCGTAGTCGCCAAGTCATTAAATCCTTTGAGCAATGTATATCCGCTACAATACGGACATCTGCTCCCACCGGAACGGGTTGAAATAAGAGTGTACCACTCGTTTCCGCAATCTTTGCATTTCCACCAAGCCTTACTGTTTGCAAAGGCTGTTACCATTGTAGGCAGCAACGGAAGATTTCTGTCAGACCATTCAGCAGCAATATCGGGATACTGTGAAGCAAGGTCATTGAATCCGGCAAGGACTTTATTATGTGAGCAGTATGGACAGCCTGTGCCGTTTACCGTTCTGCTTTTAACGCTTGCTTCCCATTCGTGTCCGTGTTTACATTTCCAAATAATCTTCTTATGAGAAGCGACAGATACCTCGGTAGGCTTTAATTTGTTCTTTTTAGACCACTCCTGAGCCAACAGGGGCTTCAATGTGGCTAAATCATTGATACCCTCTATTACTCTCGCTCCTGAGCATATCGGGCATTTCTCGCCCTTTGAACGAGCTTTGACGCTCGTTTCCCACTCGTGTCCGCAAGCACCTTTCCACCACACTCTTTTATTTGAACCGAAGGTTATCTTATCCGGCGTTAGCGGTAAGTTCTTCTCTGACCATTCAGGAATAAGCTCCGGATGAACGCTTGCTAAACTGCCCGTCATAGTACAACCACCCCTTCCTTTGTGATTATCCCAATTATATTGAGAAAATCGGGATTGGTGTAGTTTGCGAATAATAAGAAAGACCTTGGGAGAAAATATCTCTCAAGGTCAATAAGTGATTCCTCAGTTAGAATTTTATCTTTCCTGTCGGGCAATAAGAGTGGTTACACTATAATAAATCATCACTAAACCCGCACTTAAAATTGCCCCGCCAATAATATCAGTAATCCAATGAACACCGGATATCAACCTGCCAATTACCATAAAAGCAGTAAATGCAATTAAAGCAAAGGCAAATGCTCTTTTCATTTTTGTATTTCTAATTCTACTGTTTAGCTGCATAACAGCTGTCGGCATAACACACATAACAAGCAAGGTTGTCGATGATGGATACGAAGCTTCAAGAAAACCGTTAATCAATACCGGGCGGTAATTGACAACATAAAATTCAAAAAACAAATATGCCGCCATTACAACAATATAGAATGCTCCCAACACCAAAATACTGGAATCGACCTTGAATAAGCTTTTTCTTTTAATAAGCTGTATAAGTCCAAGCAACGCAAATCCCAAAATAAAGCAAAGCGGTATCAGTCCTAACCAGTCCGTAACGGTATATATTGCCATATGCACACCTGTCAGGCTGTGGATAAAGCCGTTCAAGGTTGCAAATCCAACAGAAGAGTTTTGTGGCCCGATGGGCTGAACATCAATAAGGCTTATTGCCACTGTCCACAAAATAAATAACACTACCATTGCTATTCCTGAAAGCAATACTTTTTGACTTTTTTCTTTTTTCATTTTTATCAATCCTTTGCCATAATTATTTGGCTTTCGCCTGTTTACAATATAGGTGGAATGAATAAAAATGAAAAGAATTTCACCGTCACATTGGCGACACGCTTCGTATCATCGCCATTTTATCAGCATCAGAGACTTTATCGCCAAGAAAACAAAAGTGAAAAAGGCTGCATAAGGTTGAAGTGTTATCATAAATTCTATTGTAGCAACTGTGCTTAACACAATGGATATTTGATGTTTGTGTTTCAACCAAAACACTGCTTCATAATTTTGTAGAGCGAGAAGCAAAACACCTGTAAGTACAATTCCAAATACAATAATTAAATACGGTATTTTGATATACTGCGGGGTACCTGTCAGCGAAAGTAAAGATACCTCTTTTATAATCTCATCACCCTTTTGTCCAAAGAAAGGCAGAAACAGAAACATAATCAAACTGCAATCGAGTAAACCAAACACTAAGTCTCTTGTATGTTTTTCCTTTTGCTTATTATCCTCGTCAGCAATTTTAAGTATTTCTTCACCGGACAATAACTCATCTATTGACACTGAAAAAAACTTTGAAATTGCTTTTAATGACTCGATATTGGGAACTCCTCTGCCGGATTCCCACTTAGAAATTGCAGTGCGAGACACAAATAACGCTTCCGCAAGTTCTTCCTGCGTGAGTCCTTTTTCTTTCCTCAACTCTTGTAATTTTTCACTTAATTCCATAATAAACATTCCTTTTGCACTCAGATACGAATGTATCCTTTATTAGAAATGGGCAATCCCACTATGGGACTGCCCATTCATTCCGTAAATTATGCGATTTTTTAGTCTCTGCACCGTTTTTAGCACCGATTGGTGTAAATTTGGTGTAAAGAGGTAAATTTATTCGGTTTGGAAAGTCCCGAAACCCGCATAAATACTGGGGTTTTCTTACTTGTCGTTCGGTAAGGACTTCATTGTGGGGAACAGCAGGACGTCGCGGATAGCGGGAGAATTCGTGAGCAGCATGACAAGGCGGTCGATGCCGTAGCCGATGCCGCCCGTCGGGGGCATACCGATCTCGAGCGCGTTCATGAAGTCCTCGTCGATGTGGTTCGCTTCCTCGTCGCCCTGGCGGATCAGCTCCTCCTGCGCCTCGAAGCGGCCTCTCTGGTCAATCGGATCATTCAGCTCGGAGTAGGCGTTGCAGAACTCGCGGCCGGTGATGAACAGCTCGAAGCGCTCGACGTAATCCGGCGCATCGGGCTTTCTCTTGGTCAGCGGGGAAATCTCAACCGGATGATCCATGACGAACGTCGGCTGGATCAGGTTTTCTTCGACAAACTCCTCGAAGAAGAGGTTCAGAATGTCGCCCTTCTGGTGGCGCGGCTCGTAGTGGACGCCCTTTTCATCGGCGATGGCGCGCGCTTCCTCGAGCGTGTGGATCTCGTTGAAATCAACGCCGGCATACTGCTTGACCGCATCGAGCATCGTGAGCCGCGCAAACGGCTTCTCCATATCGATCATCACGTCGCCGTACGGGACAACTGCGCTGCCGCAGACGGTCTTTGCGACGTGGCGGAACATGTTCTCCGTCAGGTCCATCATACCGTGGTAATCCGTATATGCCTGATACAGCTCCATCAGCGTGAATTCCGGATTGTGGCGGGTATCGACACCCTCATTGCGGAACACGCGGCCAATCTCATAGACGCGCTCAAGGCCGCCGACGATCAGACGCTTGAGGTACAGCTCGAGCGAAATGCGCAGATGCACATCCTCGTCGAGCGCATTGTAATGCGTGTCAAACGGTCTGGCCGCCGCACCGCCCGCATTCGCGACGAGCATCGGCGTCTCTACTTCCATGAAGCCCTCGCCGTCGAGGAACGCACGGATCGCGGAAATGATCTTCGAGCGCTTGATGAACGTTTCCTTGACGTCCTGATTCATAATGAGGTCGACATAACGCTGGCGGTAGCGCATATCGGTGTTCGTCAGGCCGTGATACTTCTCCGGCAGAATCTGCAAACTCTTGGAGAGCAGCGTGACGGAGGACGCCTTGACGGAGATTTCGCCGGTTTTGGTGCAGAAAACCTCGCCGCGCACGCCGACAATATCGCCGATATCATACTTTTTGAAGTCCTTATAGGAATCCTCGCCGATCATATCGCGGGCAACATACGACTGGATGCCGCCTTCAAGATCCTGCACATTGCAGAAGGATGCCTTGCCCATGACGCGCTTCTGCATCATGCGGCCGGCGATGACGACCTCTTTGCCCTCGAGCTCCTCGAAATGTGCCTTGATTTCTGCGCTGTGGTGTGTGACGGGGTACTTCGTGATTGTGAACGGATCCTTACCCGCTTCCACGAGCTGTGCGAGCTTCTCGCGGCGGATGCGCAGAATTTCATTGATATCTTCCTGCGTCCGCTGCACTTCGGTTTCGGGATTCTTGTTCTCTGCCATTTGCAACAATTCCTTTCTTTTCCACTTTCCATTCCATAAAAAAGGACGGGCGGATTTTGCTCCGCACCGCCCAGACCATCGATTAAGACACGGAGAGGATCGTGTATACCACGATGCCGGCGGGAGCCTCGACCTCCACGCTGTCTCCGACCTTCGCGCCGATCAGCGCCTTGCCAACTGCGGATTCATCCGAGATCTTGCCGGCACGCGGGTTCGCTTCGTTGGAACCGACGATGCTGAATTCCCGGGTAGCTTCGGAGCCATCCACGCGTTTATAGGAAACCGAAATCGACGAGCCGATATGAACGGTGCCGGCTGCCTGTTCGTTTTTCTCGATGACCTGCGCCTTATTGAGCATGACCTCGAGATCCGCGATTCTGGCTTCGAGAATCGCCTGATCGTTCTTGGCCTCATCATATTCGCTGTTCTCGGAAAGGTCGCCGAACGAAAGCGCAACCTTGATTTTCTCCGCAACCTCTTTTCGACGGTTGACCTTGAGATCCTCAAGCTCGTTCTGAAGCGCTTCGAGACCCTCTTGAGTAACGTAATAAGCCTTTTCTGCCATTGAAAATAAACCACCTTTATTTGATATTCTGTAAAGAAGATTGGAATCTCGCTAATGCTACTTATTATAGTGATTCTGCGGGGAAATGTCAATGATTTTTCAGGGAAAAAGCCGCTTTCAACGAAACGAAGAGACCTGCCGCGGCAAGCCTCTCCGTTTCGCATCAGGAAGTCAGAACTTCACTTTTCACTTGATTTTCCGGTAGAAAACGTCTTCCCCGTCGTTCTTGATCTCGGTGTAGCCGATTTTCTTGTAAAAGCGGTTCGTTCGGACATTCCACGCCGGGGTATCCAGATCCAGAACCGACACAGCGGGATAGTTTTCTTCGATCTGCTCCATGATGGCGCAGCCATAGCCCTTGCAAAACGCAGATGGATCGACGAAAATTCTGCCGACATACAGGCGAGCCGGGTTGTTTTCATCGACAAACACAATGGCGCCCCCGACGATCGTATCCTGCTCCACAGCCGTGAACAAATGGCCGCCGTGCATCATTTCCATATGCCACTCTTCGGAATCGTAGTCCGGCGGTCCGCCCGCTTCCGTGGCCCCGACGGCTATATCGCTGTCAAAAGCGCTTTTTGAAATGCGCACCAGTTCTTCTATGTGCTCCGGTTTCGATCGAACCAACTGCATAAAAACGCCTCCTGTTCTGCATCTTACGCCTTTTCGCGGATCGGCACCAGCAGGTCGAGCTGGATGAACGCACGACTCGTTTCGCCCTTTGCATAGTACGACGGCGCGTTGAGGTGCTCTTCGAAGCAGCCGCCCATGCCGTCGGGCGCGCGCCATTCGATCTCGTACTTCGCGTCGTGCTGCAGCTTTTCCATAAACGTGCCCCACTCGTGAAAATCACCCATTTTGATCGCGTGCGCGGCGTACAGCCCGCCCGCAAACTGCTTTTTGACGAGCGGCGCGGGCACCTCCATGTCCTCGGGAATCGTCACCCAGAACTCATAGCCGTACGTCTGCCCCTCGTGCTGCGGGGACGGGTTGTTGAAGCCGAGCACGCGCAGGCCGGGCATCTTCTCCGCCAGACCGTTTTCCCGCACGAAGCGGTCCAGCCGCACGCCGGCTTCATCCTCCGGATTCGGCCCCGTGTACTGCGCCGCCGCGACGGTCATCGGCGGCAGATAGATGTACCGGATGTCCGTGTTGGCTTCCAAGGTCTGCTCCGCTTTTTTCAGGTCTGTCATTCTGATACTCTCCTTTTTTTCCGGAAGGCAGACGCCCTCCCAGTTATTCTGCGGGACGAGCCGTTCAACAAACGCCAACACCGACGCGTCATCCAGCGGGAGCGGGAAATCGCCGTGGATCGCCCACGAAACCCGGTTTGCGAGCGCCGTCAGCGCCGTACGCACGGTTTGCAGCGCCTCAGCTTCGCGGTCGATCGAACGGATATTGCTCTGCAAAACGTCCAGAAGCTTTCCTGCCTCCGGTTCGGTGAGAATCTCCGCGATGTCCCGAAGCGGGATGCGCAGGCTGCGCAGGACGAGAATCTGCGTGATGCGGCGCACGGTTTCCGGCGTATACACGCGGTAGGCATAGCCGGGCTCGCGCGCGCTTTCAATCAGCCCGATCTGCTCCCAGTAGCGCAGCGTACGCGTGGAAATATCGAAGCGCACCGACGCCTCGCTGATCGTCATCTGTTCCATTTTGTCTGCTCCTTTCGTCCCTCTGCCTTGAGTATAGCGCTTGACGCCGCGTCAAAGTCAAGAGAGAAATCCAAAAAAATCTGTGTAAAGATTGTAATTCTTTAAAAACTGTGCTACAATGCATCCGTATTGTATTGTATCTCCTTCGGGAGAATAATAACAAGGAGGAAAACTGAATATGAAGTCCAAGTTCAACGTAAAGCAGCTCACTCTGCTTGGCATGATGATTGCCATTTTGCTGCTGATGTCGTTCACGCCGCTCGGCTATCTCAACGTCGGGCCGCTCGCGATCACGTTCAACGTCATTCCCGTGGCAATTGCCGCTCTGGCTCTCGGACCTGCAGGTGGTCTCATCGCAGGATTCGTTTTCGGCCTCACGAGCTTTTTGCAGTGCCTCGGCATCGGCGGTCTGAGCCTGATGGGATCGACTCTGTTCGGCATCAATCCATTCTTCTCGATCATCCTCTGCTTCGTGCCGCGCATGCTGGACGGCCTGCTCCTCGGCTTCATTTTCCGCGGCGTCAGCCGCCTGAACCGCGTCGCTGCCTGCTTTGTGACGGGCTTTTGCGCCGCGTTTCTGAACACGGCATTCTTCATGAGCACGCTGGTTCTGCTCTTCGGCCGCACGGAGTACGTACAGGGGCTGATGAACGGACAGAATGTGCTCGTATTCATCTGCACCTTTGCGGGCATCAACGCCGTGTGCGAGATGCTCTCTTCCACGATCATCACCGGCGCGGTCGGAACCGTTTTGTGCAAGGCAAAGCTGATTCCGGACACTCCAACTAAGAAATCCAAAACGCAGGAGACAAATGCATGATTCTTGCCATCGATATCGGAAATACGAATACTGTGATCGGCTGCTGCCGCGGGGAGGAAATCCTCTTTCGCGAGCGCGTTTCCACGAATCCCACATCGACCGTTCTCGAATACGCGGCAATGCTGAAAACCGCCTTTGAGATGAACGGGATCGACCCCGGCGTCATCGACGGCGCGATCCTCTCCTCAGTGGTGCCTGCCGTGACGAACACCATGCGGGACGCGGTGGCAAAATACATGCACACCGTGCCGCTCGTCGTCGGCCCCGGCATCAAGACCGGTCTTCGTATCCATATCGACAACCCCGCGCAGCTCGGCAGCGATCTCGTTGTGGACGCCGTCGCGGGCATCCGGAATTATCCGCTCCCGCAGATCATCATCGACATGGGTACGGCAACAACGCTTTCTGTCATTGACCGGAACGGCGGCTACCGGGGTGGCATGATCCTGCCCGGCGTCGCGGTTTCGCACGAGGCGCTGATCAGCCGCGCCGCGCAGCTCTCGAAGATCGCCTTCGAGCTGCCTAAAACGACGATCGGCACGAATACGATCGACTGCCTGAAGAGCGGTCTGCTCTACGGCAATGCCGGCGCGCTGGACGGCCTGATCGACCGCATCAACGCGGAGCTGGGCGAGCCCTGCACGGTCATCGCGACCGGCGGCCTCTCCGGTGTGATCGCCCCGCTGTGCCGCAACAAGATCATCCTCGACGACGATCTGCTTCTCAAAGGTCTTCTGATCCTCTACGAAAAAAACAAGCCAAATCACTAAGGCAATACAATACAGCTTTCCAAAGCCGGTATCGCGGAGCGCCGCGGTGCCGGTTCTTTTTTATTCGATATTTTTCGGCCACGCGACCGGCTGTGTGAACCGCTCGATGCACAGCGCTGCGGAAAGCAGCCGCTTTTCGTCCGCACCGTACAGAATCATGCCGCGCAGCGTGTTGTCTTTTCCCATGCCGAGCCGCAGTGCGACCGACGGAAAGCCGCAGAAGTGCATGATGCTCGTCGGCCCGGTCATCAGGCAGGCGTCGAAGTCGCGCAGGGATTCCATGAGCTTGGCGCGCGCCGCTTCGATCTGCTCCTGCATCGGCATTTTCCAAATCTCACGCATTTTCCAATCTTCTTATTTCTTCTCCGCCGCCCTGTGCTGTGCTTTCCACGCTTCGATCTGCTGCAGACGGTCGCGCACGCGCGCTTCGCTGCCTTCGCCGGTCGGCTGATAATACTTTCTGTCCTTGAGTGAATCGGGCAGGCACTGCATCGCGGAGAGCTTGTCCTTCGTATCGTGCGCGTACACGTAGCCCTCGCCGTAATGCAGCTCCTGCATCAGCTTCGTCGGCGCGTTGCGAATGACGAGCGGCACCGGCTCCGCAAGCATGCTCTGCGCATCCTTTTTCGCACTCTCATACGCCTTGTACAGTGCGTTCGACTTCGGCGCGAGCGAGAGATATACGACGGCGTGCGTCAGGCTGACCGCGCACTCCGGCATCCCGATAAAGTGGCTCGCCTGATACGCCGCGACGGCAATCTCCAGCGCGCGGCTGTCCGCCATGCCGACGTCCTCACTCGCAAAGCGAATCAACCGGCGCGCGACGTACAGAGGGTCCTCGCCCGCCTCGAGCATGCGCGCAAGCCAATAAACCGCGGCGTCGGGATCGCTGTTGCGCATCGATTTGTGCAGTGCAGAGATGATGTTGTAGTGTTCCTCGCCCTTTTTGTCGTAGAGCAGCGATTTTTTGCTGATGCACTGCTCGAGCGTTTCGCGCGTAACGGTCGTCTTGTCGCCCTCACGCCGGCCGTTGAGCACGACCATTTCGAGCGTACCGAGCGCGGTGCGGGCATCGCCGTTTGCAAAGGCGGCAAGCATCCCGAGCATCTCCTCGGTGATATCTACGGTCTGGTTGCCAAAGCCGCGCGGATCGGTCAGCGCGCGGTGCAGCAGCGCCAGAATGTCCGCTTCGGAAAGCGCTTCGAGCACGAACACCTTGCAGCGCGAGAGCAGAGCGGAGTTAATCTCAAACGATGGATTCTCCGTCGTCGCGCCGATGAGCACGATGCTGCCTTTTTCCACGAACGGCAAAAACGCGTCTTGCTGTGCCTTGTTGAAGCGGTGAATCTCGTCGACGAACAAGAGCGTGCGCTCGCCCATCAGCCGCGTCTGCTCCGCTTCGTGCATCACCTCGCGGATCTCCTTGATGCCGCTCGTCACAGCGCTGAAATTGATGAAATTCGCCTTCGTGCGCCCGGCGATGATTCGCGCCAGCGTCGTTTTGCCCACGCCCGGCGGGCCCCAGAAAATCATCGACGACACGCGATCCTGATCAATGAGCTGGCGCAGCACCTTGCCTTCACCCAAAAGCTGCCGCTGACCGCAGAATTCCTCCAGATCCCGCGGGCGCATCCGCGCGGCAAGCGGAATATCCTGCGGCTCCTGCTCGAATAAGCTTTGCTGACGCATGTACGAACCCCCTCTTCAATCGAACTATTGTTTAAATCAGTATAACACGCTCACGCAAAAAAAGCAATACCGTACCGTCTGGCATACAGAAAAAACCGGCTCCCTGCTGCGTGAAGCTGCGGGAAGCCGGTTTTGAATTCTGTTTACTTGCAGAGCTCGTCGGCGAGCGCTGCGATCTGCGCGCGGCTTGCATCGCTGAGCGCGGATTTCAGTGTAACCGTCGTCTCGGTGAACGTGAGGTTCTTGCTGTTTTCGAGCATCTTCTTCATGGCCTTTGCCGCCATCGGCGCCCAGGAGCCGTTCTCGATCACGCCGATCGTGCGGTTCTGGTAGTTGCGCTCGGTGAGGTGGTCGATAAACGTCTGCATGAACGGGAAAATACCGGCGTTGTAAGTGGTGGTCGCGAGCACAAGCTTGCCGTAGCGGAACGCATCCTCCACCGCTTCCGCCATATCGTCGCGCGCGAGATCGGTCACGACGACCTTCGGGCAGCCTTTTTCCTCGAGCGTCTTCGCGAGCAGCTCCACCGCGGCTTTCGTGTGTCCGTACACGGAGGTGTAGGCGATCAGGACGCCCTCGCTCTCCACACTGTAGGAGGACCACGTGTTGTACTTATCGAGGTAGAAACCGAGGTTCTCGGTCAGAATCGGGCCATGCAGCGGGCAGATGATCTGAATGTCGAGCTTCGCGGCCTTTTTGAGCAGCGCCTGCACCTGTGCGCCGTATTTGCCGACGATACCGATATAGTAGCGGCGGGCCTCGCAGGTCCAATCCTCATCCGCGTCGAGCGCACCAAATTTGCCGAAGCCGTCCGCAGAGAAGAGCACCTTGTCCGTGCTGTCGTATGTAACAATGACCTCCGGCCAGTGTACCATCGGCGCGGTGACAAACGTCAGTGTATGGCGGCCAAGGGAGAGTGTGCTGCCCTCGCCGACGACCACGCGGCGCTCCGCATAATCCGTACCGAAGAACTGCTGCATCATCGTAAAGGCCTTCGCCGAAGCGACAACCTGCGCCGCCGGGAACTTCTCCATGAACTTCGCAATATTGGCCGAATGATCCGGCTCCATGTGCTGTACGATCAGATAATCCGGCAAACGACCGTCGATCGTGTTTTCCAGATTCGCGAGCCATTCCTCGCCGAATCTGGCATCCACGGTATCAAAAACCGCGATCTTCTCGTCCAGAAGGACATAAGAGTTATACGCCATGCCGTTCTCCACGACATACTGTCCCTCGAACAGATCGATGTCATGGTCGTTCACGCCAATGTAGCGAATATCTTCCGTAATCTTCATTTTTCATCTCTCCAATTAGCAGATTTCTGTATGCGGTACTATCATATCATATATTTCTGCAAAAGAAAACAGGCGGAAGAAATTTTCCAGCCTGTTTTGCAAAAGTATTGTCAGGAAAGATCCACTTCACCCTGTCCGGCCAACGCCCTGATCTCCGGAACCTTGGCGCAGATGTATTCATATCCGCCTGGGCTGTGCGGAAGCAGACAGGCGGAGCAATCCTTGACGCCTTTATCCGTGTAGGTGCAGCGTCCCCCGCAGCGATTTCCCAGCGCATAAAGCGGACAAAAGCAGAACAGACAGTTGAAATAATCGCCCTGCATTTCATGGCATGGGAAATATTCGCATTCGTTGTTCTGAAAATATGCGTAGCTGTTTTGCATGTTTCCTCTTGTATCCTCCAGTGGCACAACGCTAGATCCGTTTTCTCTGCCGCTCAAAACGAAGCCGGCTGAAAAGCTCCATGCCCATCGGCAACAGGCAAAGCACCGCATATGCAGCGCAGAAAAAGCCTGACGCCACTGTGAAGGGCACCATCAGAAGCGCAGGATCGAAAATCATATCGGTCTGCCCCAGCAGCATTGCCATCAGCACGCCGGTCAGGGCCGCGGAAAAGACGACGGCAAAAGCGCGGTCGCGGTTATCAGGATGATAGAGGGAAAAAGCCGTCCGTCCCGGCAAAGCGCCGCCCCGGTTGCGCATGGCATTTGAAAGCTCCGCCAGAGACTCCAGAAGCCACATGACCAGCATAGAAAAAATCTTCAAATCGTTTGGAAGCCTGCGAAAAAAGCTGCCCTGATCGCTCCCCCGCCCGATCGCCCTGCGCGCCGTATTGATGCGAAAAAGCTGCGTTTTCGCTCTCGGCTCCATCCGCAGAAGGACGGCGAGAAACAGCGAAAGCCGCGGGCTGATTCTGCCCAGCAGATAGACCACCTTATCCGTGGTGAAAACGGAGAACACACAGCGCATCCACATCACCACAGCCGCCGCCTGAAGCCCGAGCGTTACGCCGTAAAATAGCGATTCCAGCGTCATGCTGTTGCCGATGAAATTCCGGAACAACACCGTCACGCCAAAATGATGATAGCTCCAATAATACAGCGCAAACAGCGCGGCAAGCGGCAGCAGGCCGATATTGAACAGCACTGCCCGCCTCCCGTTTCGCTTGACGGAATACGCAAAAGCGGAAATATAGGAGATTGCAAGAAAAACCGGCTGCCGGAAAAGGACGGACGCTGCGATCACCGCCGCAAAATAGAGCAGGTTGATCACCGGATGACAGCACTCAAACCCCATCGCGCCGGGCCTCCATCATGCCGTATTTTGTTTTCAGACGCTCCAGCTTTTCCAACAAAGGCTTGCTGAACAGCAGCATCGTGGCAGCACAGGATACGCCGTGCGTCACATTGACGGGAGCGCCGGACAGCAGAATCGTCCCAACAAAAGCAGGTGTGATTTCGGTACCCATCGTGAAGATGGTGCAGCTGTCAAGCAGCGGACCGACAAGAAGCAGAATCGAGAAAAATCCGTAAACAGCCAGAATGACCGCGTTCCAAAGCGGCTTTGCCGTCAGCTTACGGTTGTGGAACAGCAGTCCTGCCAAAAAACCGCCGATACCGAAGGCCATCATCTGCCACGGCGTCCACGGGCCCTGCCCGAAAATGAAATTGCTGGCAAAGGCCGCTACGGCGCCGGTCAAGAATCCCGCTTCCGGGCCGAACGCGATACCCGTAATCATGATAATCGCCGTAATCGGCTTGAAGTGCGGAATGAACGCGAAAACCGCACGGGAGGCGGCCGCGATCGCCGCCATAACGGCGATGGTCACCAGCTCGCGCGCCTGCGGTCTGCGCGTCTCAAAGGCCAGAAAAAACGGGATCATGATTTCCACGATGATCAGCGTGCTCGTCAGGTAATACCAGTGTCCGGAAAGCCGCGATCCCAGATAAAGCGTCGCGGGAATCAGCAGAACAATGACGAGAATCGAAAAAAGCGCCGACTTTTTCATGCGCGTCCCTCCCGATTGATATGATACAGCGCCGTCACATCCTGCGCGGTGACGGCATTTTGAAACACGCACCGACTCATGCGGTTCGCCGCCGTGGTGTAAAAGCTGTTCTGCCCGAAGAAACGGCGGGGCGTGTCGGTCGTGAGGATCTGCCCGTCAAAGAATATGCTGACCAGATCGGCATACTCCGCGCAGAATTCCACATCGTGGGAAACCATGACGATCGTGATGCCCTCCGCCTGCAGCTTTTTGAGGATCCCCGCAAACTTCTGCTTGAAGAAGCTGTCGAGGCCCTTGGTCGGTTCGTCCAGAAGCAGCAGGCGCGGCTCGGTGAGCAGGATCTTTGCGAGCGCGGCACGCTGCTGCTCGCCGCCGGACAGGTCGTACGGGTGGGATTCATGCAGCGCCGTAATTTCGCAGACATCCGCAACGGCCGCGCGCTTTTCGGCATCCCCGCACATTTCCTCAAGCTCCTCCCGAACCGTCTTTTTGACGAACAGGCTCTTCGGATCCTGCGGCAGCATGGCGAGGCAATTGTGGAACAGCGCATCGGACTTATACTTTTTCAGGCTCTTGCCGAACACTTCCACGCTGCCCCGATAGATTCTGCAGATACCGCACACGGCTTTCAGCATCGTGGATTTACCCGCGCCGTTGCCGCCGACAACGGCGAACAGGCTGCCTGCGGGCACCTCAAAGCTGACGCCCTGCAGGACATCCGGCGATTCTTTCTCGTAGCGGAACCAAGCTTCCTTCATGCGCAGCGCCGGCTGTTCCGTCTCCGCCGCTGCCGGTTCCAGATCCGGCGCCGTGACGGACAGCGGCCTATCCCGGAAGGTTTCCGTCAGCCAGTTTCGCCCCTCGCGCACAGTCAACGGGCATTCTCCCTCAGCGCCTGATTCGTAAAACACGCGCACGGGCGTGGGCAAAGCGGCAAACATCTCGCTCTTTTGCCGGTGCAGCAGCGCACCGACCTTGCGGGGCGTATCCTCCGCTGAAATTTTGCCGTTTTCCATAACGACCACGCGATCCGCCGCGTGGTAGATGTCTTCCAGCCGGTGCTCCGTGATGACGATTGTAGTGCCGAGTTCCAAATTGATTTTACGCACCGTGTTCAGAAAATCAGACGCGGCGATCGGGTCGAGCTGGCTCGTCGGCTCGTCCAGAATCAGCACCTCCGGCTGCATCGCCATGATAGAGGCCAGATTCAAAAGCTGCTTCTGCCCGCCGGACAGCGATGCGACGTCCCGGTGAAACCACCCCTGAATGCCGAAATAGCTCGCCATCTCCGCGACGCGCAGACGCATCGTTTTCTGGTCGCAGCCGAGGCTTTCCAGCCCGAACGCCAGCTCGTGCCAGACCTTATCCGTGACGATCTGATCGTCCGGGTTCTGCATGACAAAGCCGATCTTCGCGGCCTGCTCGCGCTGACCGATTGTTTCCAGCGGCTTTCCATTGAAAAGGATCCGGCCGCTGCGCTTGCCGTGCGGCGTCAAAACCGACTTGAAGTGGCGCAGCAGCGTCGTTTTGCCGCTGCCGCTTTTGCCGCACAGGACGATATATTCGCCTTTCTCTATGGAAAGGTTCACACCGCTGAGGGATTCTTTTCCCCCGATCGGATAAGAAAAGGTCAGATTTTCGATATCGAAATGCGCCATAAAACGGCCTCCTTGACATGAAGTGCGGTGGGGATCAAAACATACAGGCAATACGCCGCAAAGCCCCATGTGAGGGGCTCGATCGACAAAACCGGCGTATACGCAGCGGCCGTACCGCCCGCAAGAAGAACGGCAGCCGCCAAAAGCACGATCAGAACCAGCAGCGTCCAATCCGCCGCCGTCATCCGGTAGATCTGAAAGTTGGTGCGCCGGGCGGTTCCGTAGCCGCGCGCGCGCATCGAATCGGCGGTCACAACGCTGCCCTCGAGCGCCCAGTCCGTCAGGGCGGAAAGCACCGTCATTCCGTGCCGGATCTTCTCGCTGATGCGGCTGCCCTCCCCGACGCTTTTGCCGATGGACTGCCGGGCATGCTGAATCTGCGACGCCTTGCGCAGAAAGCTCGGGATCATGCGCAGCACCATGACAAGCAGCAGAGACAGAGCGGGAATCAGATTGCCGAACAGACTCGTGAATTTATCGCTTGTCATCACAAGATTGTAGCAGGAGAACCAGAGCATCATCACCACGAACACGGCAGCGATCGCCATGCCGTAGCAGAGCGCCTCCCACGTGTATGGCCTGCCGAAAACGAAAAACAGCACGCGGCTGCCCGCCGTATTAAAGAGGGGATTTATAACGGAAAGCAGCGCAAAAATCGGAAGCAGGGAAAGAACTCGTTTCCACGCTGCCCTGCCGCGCAGCACGAGATAATAGCATGCTGCGCCGATACACCCAGCGGCCGCATAGGCCGGGTGCTGGATCACCACGCCGAAGCCGATTGCGCCCACAAAATACAGGAAGCATACGGCCGGATGAAATCGCCCAAAAGCATCGGATTTCATGATCAGCCACCTATATCTGCGCCACTGCTGCAGGTATAGCGCCACTCGACGCTGTCACCGTTCGACAGCACATAGCTGGAGCAACCGTAATTCGGGAACCAGCCGTTGACCGTATACATCCAGCCGGACTGGCTTCCACAATCAAATTCATAGATGTTGTTGATACCTTCAATGTAGTAATCGCCGTACATCGGAGACCAACTGTATTCGAGCGAAATGCCGTAATTGGAGCAGGCCCGCTGCAGGACGTCAAAAACGGTCTCGCCCTCCTCAAAGGACACCGTGGTATAGAGGATCCAGCCGTCGCTGAGAACGTACCCGGCCTTGGCCGAATCGATCTTGTCCCAGTTCTCCGACGATTCGGATGCCGCGGCGGTCACATTGCTTTCTGCGGGGTTCTCCGCTTTAGAAGCGGCGGTTTCCGGTTCCGTGTCTGCATTCTCCTGTACGGCAGGCTGCTGATCTCCCTGAAGCTGCTCCAGCTCCTCAGCGGTAAAGCACAGCTTGCGGGCGGAATCGACGTGGGAAAGCTGAACGATCGCAAAATCACTGAACGCATCCGATGAAATCGCGCCGATCGTCTGCTTTCCGTCCTGCCAGCTCAATATCTGTTCGGCTTCGGCCTCTCCGACCTGCCCGGTTAAGACGGCGATGCTCTCGGCGCCGCTTTCAGCGCGAACCCACGCAACCGCGTCCGACGCAGCAAGCACTTCGCCACAAGGTCCTAGCGCTGCCGTGTCCGTGGTATCCACAAAAATCTCGCCGGATACCGCCTGAACCTCGAAGCCTTCTGCCAAAGGCTCCGTGATTGTCACGGCGGCGTTCTCGCCGAGCGTCAGTGTGCTGCCGCCTGCGCGCACCACCGCAGACGCACCGGATGTGCAGTCGATCTTGTCCCCGGCGCACAGGACGGTATCCTCCTCCACCGGGTAGGCGACGCCGCCTCGCTCCATGCGGACAACACTGCGGATCTCCGTGAGAACGGCCGCGCCGCTCTCCTTCTTGTCAAACCATCCCTGCATCCAGCCAACTGTCAAAACACCGGCCGCCACAAGGAGCAGGGCAACCGCCGCTGCAAGGATATTGGCGGCCTGCTTTTTTTTCATTCCCATTAAAAAACCTCCGAAAAAGACAAAAGTCCCCGTTTGGGGACTTCACAGATATGTTAAAAACACCCGGCTGCACAGTATTTCTGCGCGCTTCCGGACAGCAACGGCGCTGACAGACTGTCCCCAAGAGTCTCTCCGAGCTGGCCGCAGTCCGTATTCCGACTCCGGACGCCATGATACCCGCACCTTCTCGGAAAGCTCCAATGATGTGGGCGGCTCTTCTGTCCGTCTACGGCGGCTTGGTACCGTTGGGATTTTCCCATTCCAATTCAACCGCGGCCCTGTATGCTTCGTTTGCTTATCCTAGCACACTTTTTTCGAAAGCGCAATAGTAATTATCTTCGTTGAACACCAGCGCGATTGGCTCCACGACATAGTGGTGATGACCGTTGCGATAAACCTTTTCGCCGTTCTCGTTCAAATCGAAATAGTAGAAGATGACCTTCTTTTTCTACTCGATGGCATCCTCTAAATAATCTACATTATAATAAATGGATTCGTTATGGTGCTGCCTTGTATTGAAGCAGACCATATTGCTCTGCAGGATGTCCGCACTGTGGCTGCCACCGAGGTTTGCGATTTTCTGAATCAGCTCTGCCGTTTTCTTATCGGTCACAAAACTGGCAGCTTGTACCGCGTCAATCAGTATCTTTAACTCAGGAACTCTGAAACTGCGATCCTCGACATAGTATGCTTTTTCATGGCTGATCATCGTGGTCATGACTTCATAGCCATAGTCGTTCAGCGCTTGAATGTCTCTGGTCAATGTTCTGCGATCGCAGGCAACTTCCATATCATTCAGTTTCTGGCATACGACTGTAGCTGCCATTGGATGCTGTTCATCCGTCTCTTGATGCAAAAGCTCCATGAGTTTCAGCAGTTATATCTTCTGGCTGTTTTCTTTCGCCATTAGCCTACCTCCACTGGATTCCTACAAATGGTGATAGTTATATCGGATAAGTATAGCACCAATCTATGAATTTTTCAATAAAATTGGCGCACAAAATCGTTCCTCTTTGAATTTCTTGCTGATTTTTGCGTTCAAATCTCCCAATGTCCACCTTTTGTTCGCCCCTTATTGAGGCAAACAACGAACTTTAGTAAGCCACACAAAACCCGTCCTGTAAACGCAAAAAGAGCGCCGGTGCAGCCATTTTGACCGCTCCGACGCTCCGTTTAATCGCTTTTTGCCTGTCTCTCTGCCTATTATGGCGTTTTTACCCCCGAAAATGAAGAAAGAACGGACTTTGTCTTGGTAGACAAAAGTTCGTTCTTTCGTGGCTCCCCCTGTTGGACTCGAACCAACGACCCTGCGGTTAACAGCCGCATGCTCTACCGACTGAGCTAAGGAGGAATATTATGGTGACCCGTGCGGGAATCGAACCCACGTTAACGGCGTGAGAGGCCGCTGTCTTAACCGCTTGACCAACGGGCCATATGGTGCACCATCAGGGACTCGAACCCGGGACACCCTGATTAAGAGTCAGGTGCTCTACCAACTGAGCTAATGGTGCATAAAGGGTATATACCCTGAAAACTGAATAAAGCTAAAAGCGGAAGTGAATGGAGAATGTTGCGCAATCTTGAACCAAGAAGGTTATGG
>NZ_JAFBIT010000006.1 GCF_021531715.1 Anaeromassilibacillus senegalensis
AAAGGGTATATACCCTGAAAACTGAATAAAGCTAAAAGCGGAAGTGAATGGAGAATGTTGCGCAATCTTGAACCAAGAAGGTTATGGTCAAGCCCTCGACCTATTAGTACTGCCAAGCTGAACACGTTACCGTGCTTACACATGCAGCCTATCAACCTTGTAGTCTACAAGGGGTCTTACTAGCTTACGCTATGGGATATCTAATCTTGGAGTCGGCTTCACGCTTAGATGCTTTCAGCGTTTATCCGTTCCGCACATAGTTGCCCAGCTGTGCCACTGGCGTGACAACTGGTGCGCCAGAGGTGCGTCCATCCCGGTCCTCTCGTACTAAGGACAGCTCTCCTCAAATATCCTGCGCCCACGACAGATAGGGACCGAACTGTCTCACGACGTTCTGAACCCAGCTCGCGTACCACTTTAATCGGCGAACAGCCGAACCCTTGGGACCGAATACAGCCCCAGGATGTGATGAGCCGACATCGAGGTGCCAAACCTCCCCGTCGCTGTGGACGCTTGGGGGAGATCAGCCTGTTATCCCCAGGGTAGCTTTTATCCGTTGAGCGACGGCAATTCCACTCTCATACCGCCGGATCACTAACTCCAACTTTCGTTACTGCTCGGACCGTCATCCTCGCAGTTAGGCTGGCTTACGCGTTTACACTCTAAGGCATGGTTTCCAACCATGCTGAGCCAACCTTTGAGCGCCTCCGTTACCTTTTTGGAGGCGACCGCCCCAGTCAAACTGCCCACCTAACAATGTCCCCCGGCCAGATTCATGGCCGCAGGTTAGAATTCCAATAACTTAAGAGCGGTATTCCAACGTCGACTCCACAATGGCTGGCGCCACTGCTTCCAAGTCTCCCGCCTATCCTATACATAAATTATCGAAACCCAATATTAAGTTACAGTAAAGCTCCATGGGGTCTTTCCGTCTTGTCGCGGGTAACCGGCATCTTCACCGGTACTACAATTTCGCCGGGCGGGTAATTGAGACAGTGCCCAGATCATTACACCATTCGTGCGGGTCGGAACTTACCCGACAAGGAATTTCGCTACCTTAGGACCGTTATAGTTACGGCCGCCGTTTACTGGGGCTTCAATTCAATGCTTGCACATCTCCTCTTAACCTTCCAGCACCGGGCAGGTGTCAGCCCCTATACTTCATCTTTCGATTTGGCAGAGACCTGTGTTTTTGATAAACAGTTGCCTGGGCCTATTCTCTGCGGCCACATCGCTGTGGCACCCCTTTTCCCTAAGTTACGGGGTCAACTTGCCGAGTTCCTTAACTACCCTTCTCCCGTTGGCCTTAGAATTCTCTTCCTATCTACCTGTGTCGGTTTGCGGTACGGGCGCCGAAGATATACATAAGACTTTTCTCGCCCTCGTCCAAACTTGCTTCCCTACTAAATTTCGGTCCCTTTCGCCCGGGGCAACCATCGCCCGGGTCAAGTCCTTTCAAGGTGTCCTCTTACTTAAATCTTTTGGCGGCTACGGAATATCCACCGTATGTGCATCGGCTACGCCTTTCGGCCTCACCTTAGCTCCCGGCTTACTTGGAGCGGACGAACCTTCCTCCAAAAACCTTAGACTTTCGGCCAATATGATTCTCACATATTTCTCGCTACTCATTCCGGCATTCTCACTCGTATAAAGTCCACCAGCGCTTCCGCTCTGACTTCACCCCTTATACGACGCTCTCCTACCATGCATTGCTGCATCCCAAGCTTCGGTGTACGATTTAGCCCCGTTAAATTTTCGGCGCAGGGTCACTCGACCAGTGAGCTATTACGCACTCTTTTAATGAGTGGCTGCTTCTAAGCCAACATCCTGGTTGTCTGTGCAACCCCACATCCTTTTCCACTTAACCGTACTTTGGGACCTTAGCTGTGGGTCTGGGCTGTTTCCCTTTTGACAATGAAACTTATCTCACACTGTCTGACTCCCGTACATCAATTATCCGGCATTCTGAGTTTGATAGAGTTCAGTAACCTCTCGGCCCCTAGCTCATTCAGTGCTTTACCTCCGGTAATCTAATACGAGGCTAGTCCTAAAACTATTTCGGAGAGAACCAGCTATCTCCGGGTTCGATTGGAATTTCTCCGCTACCCACACCTCATCCGCTACCATTTCAACGGGAGTCGGTTCGGTCCTCCATGGAGTTTTACCTCCACTTCAACCTGGACATGGGTAGGTCACCCGGTTTCGGGTCGAATACAACTGACTTCATACGCCCTATTCAGACTCGCTCTCGCTGCGGCTCCGGACCTGAAGTCCTTAACCTCGCCAGTTACATTCACTCGCCGGACCATTCTACAAAAGGTACCCGATCACCCGTTGATGGGCTCTCGGTGCTTGTAAGCACAAGGTTTCAGGTTCTTTTTCACTCCCCTCCCGGGGTCCTTTTCACCTTTCCTTCACAGTACTATACACTATCGGTCACTAGGTAGTATTTAGGCTTGGAGGGTGGTCCCCCCGTGTTCCCACCGGGTTTCACGTGTCCGGCGGTACTCTGGATACAGCTAGCGGTTTTTCACTTTCGCATACGTGACTCTCACACTGTTTCGTCGGCCTTCCCATGCCGTTCTGCTAGATCCAAACCTACACGTTGCTGTCCAAACCCCAAAAGTATTACTACTCTTGGTTTGGCCTCTTCCGCGTTCGCTCGCCACTACTAGCGGAATCTCGGTTGATTTCTCTTCCTCGCCCTACTTAGATGTTTCAGTTCAGGCGGTTCCCCTCATGTACCTATGGATTCAGTACATGATGATTAGACATGACTCTAATCGGATTGCTCCATTCGGAAATCTACGGATCAATGCCTACTTACGGCTCCCCGTAGCTTATCGCAGTTAGTTGCGTCCTTCATCGGCTCCTAGTGCCAAGGCATTCCCCTTGCGCTCTTTGTAGCTTGACCATGTGTTCTCTTCTTGGAATTAGAAATGAGTTTGTAGTTATTTCTCTTTGCAAAGAATAAACTTACTTATTTCGCTTCTTTGAAATTGCAGTTATTACCCTAAACAATTACTTTGGATCGTTAGACCTTGATAATTATTCTCTAGTAAATAACAGTTTCTCGCATTTTTATCTGCTTCGCTTTATTCAGTTTTCAAGGTACATTTGTCGAAAACAAATCGTTTTCGATCATCAACGCTCCCGTGACCGGGTTTGCTGATGTGGTGGGCTTAAGTGGACTCGAACCACCGACCTCACGCTTATCAGGCGTGCGCTCTAACCGGCTGAGCTATAAGCCCATATCTAGTTAAAACCACCGGTTGTTCGAACCTTTCGGCCCTTGGTGGAGATGAACGGGATCGAACCGATGACCCCCTGCTTGCAAAGCAGGTGCTCTCCCAGCTGAGCTACACCCCCATATTCTTTTCAGAACGAAGATGCCCCGTTCTTGAGAGTCAAGACCCTCAAAATTAAACAACGATTGAAAGTGTCTCTGTAATTCTAACCTAGGATGTTTGAGCAAAGCCTTAGCTTTACTCGGTTCTCCATAGAAAGGAGGTGATCCAGCCGCACCTTCCGATACGGCTACCTTGTTACGACTTCACCCCAGTCGCCAATCCTACCTTCGGCAGCGCTCTCCTTGCGGTTAAGCTACTGACTTCGGGTATTACCGGCTCCCATGGTGTGACGGGCGGTGTGTACAAGGCCCGGGAACGTATTCACCGCGGCATGCTGATCCGCGATTACTAGCAATTCCAACTTCATGTAGGCGAGTTGCAGCCTGCAATCCGAACTGAGACCGTTTTTAGGGTTTTGCTCTACCTCGCGGTTTTGCTTCCCTCTGTTAACGACCATTGTAGTACGTGTGAGGCCCAGGTCATAAAGGGCATGATGATTTGACGTCGTCCCCACCTTCCTCCGTTTTGTCAACGGCAGTCTGATTAGAGTGCTCTTGCGTAGCAACTAATCACAAGGGTTGCGCTCGTTGCGGGACTTAACCCAACATCTCACGACACGAGCTGACGACAACCATGCACCACCTGTCTCAACTTTCCCCGAAGGGCACCTAATGTATCTCTACTTCGTTAGTTGGATGTCAAGACCTGGTAAGGTTCTTCGCGTTGCTTCGAATTAATCCACATACTCCACTGCTTGTGCGGGCCCCCGTCAATTCCTTTGAGTTTCAACCTTGCGGTCGTACTCCCCAGGTGGATTACTTATTGTGTTAACTCCGGCACGGAGGGGGTTAGACCCCCCACACCTAGTAATCATCGTTTACAGTGTGGACTACCAGGGTATCTAATCCTGTTTGCTACCCACACTTTCGTGCCTCAGCGTCAGTTAAAGCCCAGTAGGCCGCCTTCGCCACTGGTGTTCCTCCCGATCTCTACGCATTTCACCGCTACACCGGGAATTCCGCCTACCTCTACTTCACTCAAGACTAACAGTTTCAAAAGCAGTTCATGAGTTAAGCCCATGGATTTCACTTCTGACTTGCCAATCCGCCTACGCACCCTTTACACCCAGTAAATCCGGACAACGCTCGCTCCCTACGTATTACCGCGGCTGCTGGCACGTAGTTAGCCGGAGCTTCCTCCTCTGCTACCGTCACTGTCTTCACAGAGGACAGAGGTTTACAATCCGAAAACCTTCTTCCCTCACGCGGCGTTGCTGGGTCAGGGTTGCCCCCATTGCCCAATATCCCTCACTGCTGCCTCCCGTAGGAGTCTGGGCCGTGTCTCAGTCCCAATGTGGCCGTTCAACCTCTCAGTCCGGCTACCGATCGTCGACTTGGTGGGCCGTTACCCCGCCAACTATCTAATCGGACGCGAGTCCATCTTTCAGCGGATTGCTCCTTTGATCACTGAGCCATGCGGCTCTATAATCTCATGCGGTATTAGCGTTCTTTTCAGAACGTTATCCCCCTCTGAAAGGCAGGTTACTCACGCGTTACTCACCCGTCCGCCACTAAGTTTAAGAAGCAAGCTTCTTAAACTCCGTTCGACTTGCATGTGTTAGGCACGCCGCCAGCGTTCGTCCTGAGCCAGGATCAAACTCTCTAAAAATTGTATCTAAACGCTTCCGCGTTCAAATCATTTTCAGAGCTTCTTAGCTCTCAACGTCTCTGACGTTTATCACAGATTTTTTGAGTTCTGTTTCTCGTAAGTCTTTGATTTCTCAAAGAAATTACAGGTTCCATTCTTTCTCTCGTTGTTTAATTTTCAAGGTCCTGTGCGCTCTCGC
>NZ_JAFBIT010000007.1 GCF_021531715.1 Anaeromassilibacillus senegalensis
TCCGGCGATAACAACACCGGCAATACCCCCGAGGATAAGGTCATTGTCTTCACTTATGAGCTTGACACCACCAAGGTGGATGGACAGAATAACACGGAAAAATTGGAAGGTGCGGAATTCAAGCTGCACAATGCAGACAATAAGTGGGCGATTGTCAATAACGATGGCAAAGTAACTGGCTGGGCTGACACTGAGGAGGGCGGTTCTACGCTTACTTCTGATGCCAACGGTCTGTTCAAGGTCATCGGTCTGGATGACGGCACCTACTATCTGAAGGAAACCAAGGCACCTACCGGCTACAATCTGCTGAGCAGTGAGATCACTGTGGTAATCACGGCAACCACCACCAACGGTCAGACCTGGACAGACGGCCAGGCCAGCAGTGCGCTGACCAACCTGGCGGTTACCGCTGACGGTACTGCCGGTACAGGAAATGCCGGCACTGGTATCGCGGGCATCACTGTTGCCAACAACAAGGGTTCCACCCTCCCCGAAACCGGCAGCGTTGGCACGACGATTTTCTACATCGCGGGCGGCGTGCTCGCTGTGGCTGCGGCGATTCTGCTGGTCACCAAGAAGCGCATGAGCAAGCAGGGCTGATGACAGGCGTCATACCCATCCAAA
>NZ_JAFBIT010000008.1 GCF_021531715.1 Anaeromassilibacillus senegalensis
ACAGCGATCTGCAGCACGGCTTCATCGGTGCCGTGGTAGATCGGCAGGGAGACATCGAGACTGTCGATTTCGATATAGCCCATAATGCCGGTGCCGCCGATATTCAAAAGCGATTGATACGTTTCATTTTCCGCATCGGAGAGTGAAAACGTGTTTTCCCGGCTGGGAAGCGCATCGTTATACGATTTGGCAGCCGCGAGAAGCTCGCTGCAGGTATCTTCTTCCAAGTTAGCCGTCTGCTCCGTATAGGTGGCGATCGCACGGCTGGCATGGAAGGAATTCCAGTAATTGCTGAGAGATGGGTACAGCAGCAAGGACAATCCTATCAAAAAGACAAATATTAAAATGATGGTAGAAAGGTGTTTTTTCATTTCAATAGGACTCGCCTTGCCGCTGTGTGCCGGGACGGAACGGCCCGCCCCGGCTTACACGGCAAAATTTATGTATACTTTTGGATGGGTATGACGCCTGTCATCAGCCCTGCTTGCTCATGCGCTTCTTGGTGACCAGCAGAATCGCCGCAGCCACAGCGAGCAC
>NZ_JAFBIT010000009.1 GCF_021531715.1 Anaeromassilibacillus senegalensis
CATTATGGGCTATATCGAAATCGACAGTCTCGATGTCTCCCTGCCGATCTACCACGGCACCGATGAAGCCGTGCTGCAGATCGCTGTTGGCCATCTGGATTGGTCCAGCCTGCCTGTCGGCGGTGAAAGCACCCACTGCGTGCTTTCCGGGCACCGCGGCCTGCCCAGTGCCAAGCTCTTTACCAACCTCGATAAACTCACGGAGGGCGATACCTTTGTCCTCCGCGTTCTGGATGAGGTTCTCACCTATGAGGTCGACCAGATTCTCATCGTGGAGCCTCAGGAAGTCGGAGCGCTGCAAATCGTGGAGGGTCAGGATTACTGCACATTGGTGACCTGCACCCCCTATGGT